>NZ_JAPSJL010000010.1 GCF_031178195.1 Zhihengliuella sp. | reverse complement strand
GGACCATGAAGACCTCCGGGTATGAGGAACGGTTTCTTGACAGCTCCACACCTCACCCGGAGGTCTTCCTCATGTCACGCCGACACTCCGAACCCGTACCTAACGTCCATGGTCACTACACCTAGGCTGGACCCATGAAGCTCCTGCACACCTCGGACTGGCACCTGGGTCGCTCCTTCCACGAGGAGGACATGCTCCCGGCCCAGCGCGGCTTCGTGGACCAGCTCGTGGATCTCGTGCGCGCCGAAGGGATCGATGTGGTGCTGGTGGCCGGGGACGTCTACGACCAGGCGATGCCCCGGGTCGACGTCATCCGGGTGTTCGACGACGCCTTGGTGCGTCTTCGCCGGGCGGGCGCAGAGATCGTCGTCACGAGCGGCAACCACGACTCCGCGGTGCGGCTCGGCGTGGGGTCGTCGTTCATGGCGTTCGGCGGCTTGCATGTGCGAACCGAGGTGACCCGGGCCTGGGAGCCGGTGGTCTTCCCCGCGGACGGTCACCAGGTAGCCGTCTATCCCGTCCCCTATCTCGAGCCCCGGCTGGTGCGCGATGGACTGGGCGTGTCCGATCCCGGGCACACGCCCGTGGCGGCGGAGGTCCTCGACCGGATCTGGGCCGACCTGGACGAGCGCCGGACGACGACGGCGGACCCCGTCGTCGGCATCGTCATGGCGCACGTCTTCGCCTCCGGCGGTGCAGGTTCGGAGAGCGAGCGGCCTCTGAGCGTCGGAGGACTCGACGTGGTCCCCACGAGCCTGTTCGAACGCTTCGACTACGCCGCGCTCGGACACCTGCATGGACGGCAGGTGCTGGCCCCTGGAGTCCGTTACTCCGGATCGCCCCTGCACTACTCGTTCTCCGAAGCCGGGCACACCAAGGGTGCCTGGCTCCTCAGGACGGGGGCGGATCGTTCGGCCGGTTCCACCGCACCCGTCGAAGTCGAGGGCGTGGACTGGCGCGCCCACCGGCCGCTGCGGCGGCTCAGCGGGCCGATCGACGAGCTTCTCGGAGCCTCCGAGTACGCCGAGGCGGAGGGGGCCTACTGTCAGATCACGTTGACGGACGCCGAGCGCCCCGCCCGCGCCCTGTCCCGGCTCAAGGAGCGCTTTCCGCACGTCCTGCAGTTGATTTTCGCGCCTGCGGACGGTGCGGCGCGGCAGTCGACCTACGCACAGCGTGTCGGGCAGGGCCGACCGCCTCTGGAGGTTTCCGCCGACTTCCTGGCGCACGTGCGGCAGCGCTCCGCCAACGGTGCCGAGCGGGGGGAACTGGAGCGGCTCGTCGAGGCCGCCCTGACCGAGGCGGCGACGGCATGAGGATCCATCGCGTGGTGATCCAGGCCTTCGGGCCCTTCAAGGACCGCGAGGACATCGACTTCGAGGCACTCTCGGCCGGCGGGCTCTTCCTCCTCAACGGTGATACCGGGTCGGGCAAAACGACGATCCTCGATGCCATCTGCTACGCGCTCTACGGCTCGCTTCCGGGGGCCCGGGAGAAGGCGCGGAGCATCCGCAGCGCCTATGCGGACGATTCGACGCCACCTGAGGTGCTCTGCGAGTTCAGCATCGGCGGGCGACGGTTCGAGGCGATGCGCTCTCCCGCGTGGGACCGGCCGAAGGCGCGGGGGACCGGCACGACCCGGCAGCAGGCGCAGAGCTCTCTGCGGGAGTTCCTCGACGGACAGTGGACGACGCTCTCCGCACGGAACGACGAGGTCGGGCAGCTGGTCAAGGGACTGATCCACCTGGGCCGGGAGGAATTCACCCGGGTCGCCATGCTGCCGCAGGGCGAGTTCGCGAGCTTCCTGCGTGCCGACGACAGGGACCGCGCGGAACTGCTGCAGAAACTCTTCGACGTCACCACGTATCGTCGCGTCGAGGATCTCCTGGCGGAACGCCGCCGCGAACTCGCGCGCCGTGCCGAGTCCGCCGAACGCAACAAACGGACGCTGACGAGTCGTCTGGTCCATGACTCCGCGGAGAACCTCTTGGAGGCCGGGGCTGACGGGGACGAACCGGCCGGCCCCGCCGCTGGCGGTGCTCGGCCGCCCGCGGAGACGCTGGCGGAGTGGCACGCGGCGCTCTCCGACTACCCGGACGATGCGCCGCTGCCCGAACCGCGTGCCCTCGCCGAGACCGTCGCGGAACTCCTGCGCGCTCGCACGGACGAGGCGGACCAGCGGGACGAAGCGGCGCGCGTCGGCCTTGCCGCGGCTCGGGAGCGGGTGGGCGAGGTGCGACGCCGCCGAGATGACGCGGCTCGACTCGTCGAGTTGGAGCGCGAGCGCGAGCTCCACGAGGACCAGCGACCCGGCATCGTGGAAACGCGCGAACGGCTCGATCAGCACGAGCGCGGCACGCGGGTGGAGCGCGCTGAGCGTCGATATCTCGCGGCCCGCAGCCGCCTGGCACAGGCCCGCCAGTTGCTCCGTTCGGCGGAGGCCGACGCACGCGGTGTCGCCGGCCTGGCCGAGGTACTCACGGCCGAACGCCCCGTCGCCGCGGATCTCGGGCAGGCCTGCAGGGCCGCCGTCGATCTGGTCTCCCGCCTGGAGGCCCTCCGTGGACGGGAGGCCGAGCTGGCGGAGGTGAAGCAGAAGTTGGGGTCGGCACGGGATCGCCAGGCAGAGCTCGAGCGCCAGCGGGCCGCGACCGCCCGGGAGTTGAGCGAGGAGCGTGCGAGACTCGAGACCGTCGAAGCCGAATTGAAGGGCCTCCGCGCCTCGGCGCACGACCTCGCGCGGCAGGAGGAGGTCGTGGCGGCCGCCCGTCGGCGTCTGGAGGCCGTCACCGCGCGCGATGCGTTCGCGGCCGACCTGCGCCAGCGGGTGGAGACATGGCTGGAGGCCGAGGACGAGCTCCTGCGCCGACGGGCGATCCGCGCCCAGCTAGTGCGCGACCGACTGGAGCAGTCGGCGGCCGTCCTCGCCGCGGAGCTCGTCGACGGCCAGCCGTGCGCCGTCTGCGGAAGTGAGGCGCATCCCGCTCCAGCGGCACCCTCCGGCGCCTCGGCCGTCACCGACGCCGAACTCGAGGCCGCGGAAGCGGCCGCCGAGGACGCCCAACGCCGGGAGCGCGAGGCAGCAGCAGCCAAGGCGACCGCTGAGCGCGACATGGCTCGGCTCTCGGCCGAGGCGGCGGACCTGGACCCCGATGCGGCGTCCGCCGCGCTCGCCGAGGCCGAGGAATCGGCTCGCCAAGCTCGGGAGACCGCGGCGCGAATCGTCCGGCTGGAAGCCGACGCAGTCTCCGGGAGTCAGGCCTGTCAGGCACTCGACGCCGAGGACCGACGGAGCGAGCAGGAGGCCGGAGTGCTGGCCGCCACCGTGGAGGAATCGACCGCGCGCGCGGCCCGGCTCGAGGCCGAACTGGCCGAGGCGGTGGCGCCGGCCGCCACCCTCGAAGACCGGCTGTCCAGCGTCCGCGGCGTCTGCCGGGCACTGGAGGCCTGGCGCGACGCCGCAGACGCGGTATCAAACGTGGTGGAAGCAGCCGAGGAGGCAGGACAGGGGCTCCGCGAGACACTGACCGAGCAGGACTTCCTTTCTGCGGAGGCGTCGGACGACGGCGCCGGACTCGACGAGGCGATTCATGCCGCGGCGCTGGCCCGGCTGGCCACCGACGAGGCCGAGGTCTTGCGGCGCGGGGTCCGCGAGTTCGACGAGCGTGAGATCCGGCTGAACACGCTCGCCGAGAGCGATGCCGTGGCCCGTGCGTTCCGAGCCCGCGCCTCCGGCGAGCCGGTACCGGACGATGCGGAACTGGCCGGCGCCGAGGCTGCCGCTCAGACCGCGGAGGTTCACCGGGCGGCCTTGGCGGAAAGCCGAGGCGCCTTGCTCAGCTACGGGCGACGGTTCACCGCCGACCTGGACGCATTGGACCAGCTCGTGGCGGACCAGGGCAGCCTGCTGGAGGAGTACGAGCTCGTGCGGGGGCTCGCGGACACGGTCGCCGGAGCCGGGGAGAACACACTGAAAATGACCCTCAGCACGTACGTGCTGGCGGCCAGACTCGAGGCGGTTGCTGCGGCGGCCACCGAGCGGCTCTCCATCATGACCGGTGGGCGGTTCGAGCTGCGCCACACTGACGCTTCCGGCGGTCGTGGCAAGGGCGGTCTGGGAATCAGCGTCGTCGACGAGTGGAACGGGCAGACCCGTGAGCCGAGCACGTTGTCGGGCGGCGAGACGTTTATGGCCTCCCTCGCTCTCGCCCTCGGGTTGGCCGACGTCATCCAGGCCGAGTCCGGCGGAATCGACATGGAGACGCTGTTCGTCGACGAGGGGTTCGGCACTCTGGACCCGGGAACACTCGAGCTTGTCATGCGCTCGCTCGACGACCTGCGCAGCAGCGGCCGTGTTGTCGGCGTCATCAGTCACGTCCAGGAGCTGAAGAGCCAGATCGCCACACAGCTCGTGGTCCACAAGCACCGGGAGGGCTCCAGCACTTCGCTCCAGACGGACGCCGTGACCGTCCGGTGAGACCTGGCCGTGCCCTGTCGGTTACCGCTGCGATGTACCGCCGAGTGAGCGCTCGATGGTCCGGGCCGCCAGTGATACCCGGTCACCCAGTTTCGCCGCGGGCAGGGGGCCGGTTGCCGTCGGGTAGACGATCGCTACCGAGGCGGGAAGCTGGCCCGGCACGATGACCGGCGAGGCGACCGAGGACACACCCGGGATCACCTCGTCGTGGCTCGAGGCATAGCCACGACGGCGGGCCTCCGCGGCCGCCTCGCGGTACGGTTCCTCGGGCATCCGCGCCGCCCACTCCTCGGCGGTGTGAGAGGACTGGATGGCGATCCCGGGGGCTCCCCGGGTGAAGGCGTGGCGGCTGCCGGGGCGTTGGATGACGGCTGCGCTGGAGTGGCGAGGTTCAACCGTCACGAGCGTGATGCAGTCGCGGTGGTCCCAGACCGCAAGGAACGCACTGACGCCCAGCTCGTTCGCCAGCGCCGTCAGCTCCGGCAACGCGGCGGACTGCAGATCGCGTTGCACGCCGCGTGCGAGCACCGCCAGGCCAGGTGCGAGCTCGACGGCACCGGAATGTCCCCGGTGCGCCAGATTGTGTTCCTCCAGGGTCCGCAGGATTCGGTAGGCGATCGATCGGTGCAGCCCGAGTTCCGCTGCCAGCTCGGCGATCGTCAGGGGCCCGGACGCCTCGGCCAGGACCTCGAGCATGCGCAGTCCGCGCGAGAGCGTCTGCGACGCAGGCTTCGCCAGCGGGTTGGTCGAGTCCGTTTGGGTGCTCATGCGGGGATCCCTTCGGTGCGCGTCTCAAGCCGGGCACGCCCTCTTGTGTGGTGAGTCACGTCAGCCTACGGTAGTAGCTGTTTCAAAAATAGAACATCGCGTTCGATTATAGAACAATTTGTCGCGGGCGGGCCCCTTCGGTGGTCTCCCTGGGGGCTCACTTCGAGTCGGCCGGGGACGGGGGGCGAGATCGCCCTATGTGACCTGCGTCGCACTGGTGTAGCATTCAAGCAGTTCCCGACCGTTCGGTCGGTAGGTAATTCGATCACCGCACCGCACCGCGTGCCCGAACAATGGAGTTCCTATGGCCTCCGCCACCCTGCACCACGAGTCGAGCCGGAAAGAGGAGCGCAAGGTCCTCGCCGGCACGCTCGTCGGCACCACGATCGAGTGGTACGACTTCTTCATCTACGCCCAGGCCGCCGGCCTCGTGCTCGGCCCGCTCTTCTTCGCTCCACTGGGGGAGACGGGGGCCCAGCTGGCCTCCTGGGCCTCGATCGGCATCTCCTTCCTGTTCCGCCCGCTGGGGGCGATCGTCGCCGGCCACCTCGGGGATCGGCTCGGACGCAAGAAGATGCTCGTCTTCACCCTCATCATGATGGGCGCCGCCACGGCACTGATCGGCGTGTTGCCCACGCATGCGCAGATCGGCGCCGGAGCAGCCGTGATGCTGATCCTCCTGCGGGTCCTCCAGGGCTTCTCCGCCGGCGGCGAGTGGGGCGGCGCAGCCCTCATGTCCGTGGAGCACGCGCCCGTCGAGAAGCGCGGCTTCTTCGGGGCCTACCCGCAGATCGGTGTTCCCTGCGGCATGATCCTGGCGACGTTCACGATGTGGATCCTCACGACGGCCATCGGCAACGAGGCGTTCCTGGAGTGGGGCTGGCGTGTCCCGTTCCTGTTCTCGATCGTCCTCATCGCCGTCGGCTACTTCATCCGCCGTGCAGTCGAGGAGTCCCCGATCTTCCTGGAGCTCCAGGAGCGCAAGAAGGAGTCGTCCGCCCCGCTCGGACGGCTCTTCAAGAAGAACGCCAAGGAGGTCATGCTCTGCGCACTGATCTTCATCGCCAACAACGCCGCGGGCTACCTGCTGATCGCCTTCTTCGCCACCTACGTCACCCGCGAACTCGGGATGGCGCGCCCGCCGGTGCTGCTCGCGACGACGCTCGCGTCCTTCGGCTGGCTGATCTTCACCATGTACGGCGGCATCCTCTCCGACCGGATCGGGCGCATCCGAACGTTCCAGATCGGCTACGCCATCGTCGCCGTCTGGGCGATCCCCATGTGGTTCGTCCTGGACACCGGCAACATCATCGCGTACTTCATCGCGCTGTTCGTCCTGACGATCGGCCTCGGCCTGTCCTACGGCCCGCAGTCGGCGCTGTACGCCGAGATGTTCCCCGTCGACGTCCGCTACTCCGGCGTGTCCATCGGCTACGCCCTCGGTGCAATCCTCGGCGGTGCCTTCGCCCCGCTGATCGCCGAGTCGCTCCTGACGGGCACCGGCCAGTCGTGGAGCATCGGCGTCTACGTCCTGGGGATCACCATCGTGTCCCTCGTGGCCGTCTCCTGCGTGAAAGAGACGCGGGGCAAGAACCTCCACGTCGAGGAGGTGCATCCGGTTCCTCGCGGGGCCGCGGAGTAGTCGCCGGCCGGCGCCGACGAACACGGGGCGGTGCGGACCTCGGTCCGCACCGCCTCGTCGTCTCGGCTCCCTGCGGGTGGGAGGGCGGCATAGAGGAAGCTCTCCGCTGGAACCCGGGGAAATCCAACCCCGGCGGTCCATGCTGGAGGCATGACTCGTTCACTGCGGAGCCCCGTGGCGCTGGGAGTGGCGGTCGCGTCCGCCCTGCTGGCGTCGGCGTGCGTCCAGCCCAGCGGTGCGGGGGAGTCCGTCGAGGAGCGGGTCATCGGCCAGTGGGGTGACGACGACGGGGCCTCGCCCTGGCTCCGGTTCGACGAGGGCGGGGTCCTCACCGGCTCGGACGGCTGCAATTGGCTCTCGGGGGAGTGGGACGTCGAGGGAGGGCGCATCGAGGCGCCCGCCATCGTACGGACGGAGATGTGGTGCGAGGACCGGACCCAATGGATGGGTGGGCTGCACACCATGGAGGTGCACGGGGACGAACTCGTGGTGTTCGACGCCGACGGCGAGCGCCTCGGCTCGCTGCCGCGGGACACCGGGTAGGCGACTGGCCGCGGTAGAGCCTGGTTGGCTAGGCGCGGCCGAGGCCCGGCTTCCGTCCGTCGAGGAGGGCCAGCACCTCCGAGTCCGTGACCTGCTCGAATCTCCGGTAGGCGGCGCCCACGGCTCGGAAATCGGTGGGTCGGCGCGGGCACACGAGCCGGTCGACCGAACGGGCCAGCTCGGCGCAGACGTCGGGCGGTCCGACGGGGATGGCGATGACGATCTCCTGGGCTCCGGCCGCGCGGACGGCGTCCGCGGCGGCGTGCATCGTCGCGCCGGTGGCCAACCCGTCGTCGGCCAGGACCACGGTTCGACCGCGCACGGGAGCCGAACGACCGTCCAGGTAGTCCTGCTGCCGACGCCGGAGTTCGGCAGTCTCCTCCCGCTCGACGCGGCGCAGCTGCCGCCGGGTCACGTGCCGGGGGAGGGAGCGCAGGACCGTCTCGACCCGGTACTCGGCGGTGTGGCCGGCGTGCGCGGCGACCGCCCCGAAAGCGACCTCGCTGTGTCCGGGGATGCCGAGCTTCCGGACGATCAGTGCGTCCCAGTCGAGCCCCAGGGCTCTGGCGATGCCGGCGGCAACGGGCACCCCGCCGCGGGCCAGCCCCAGCACGAGGGGGCTGCGCGCACGCAGCGCGCCACCCATCTCGTGTTCCAGTTCCGCGGCCAGGGCGACTGCCGCCTCGTGACGGTCGGCGTAGGGCGCCACGGCGTCCGAGCCCCTGTCTGGCTGCTCCTCACCCATGCCTCCAGTCTGCACCCGCGGCGGCCGGACGTCACGGCCGGAGCGGGCCTAATCGGTGGCCTCCACCGCGCGCCCGCGCCGACGCGACGGCGCCCGGCTCCCCCCATGATGAGGCTGGGAGAAGCCGGGCGCCGTCGTGTCTGGGCGGGACGGCTCAGACCTGGTTGCCGAGCTTGAACCCCTTGGAGGCCTCTCCGCGGTACGTCCCGTCCTCGTCCTGCTCGCGCGTGTAGGAGAAGCCGTCGGCGCCGACCGTCACGGCCATCTCCGAGCTGTCGGTGCGCTCGACGACCTCCTGCGGGTTCCCGTCCAGGTCCAGGACCGGGGAGGCCTCGGTGTACCAGGACGGCACCACCGGGTTCCCCCACCAGTCGCGGCGCTGGTTGTCGTGGACGTCCCACGTGATGACCGGGTTGTCCGGGTCGCCGGTGTAGTAGTCCTGCGTGTAGATCTCGATGCGGTGGCCGTCCGGATCCAGGATGTACAGGTAGAACGCGTTGGAGACGCCGTGGCGACCCGGACCGCGCTCGATCCGGTCGGAGAGCCGCAGGGCGCCCATCTTGTCGCAGATCTGGATGATGTTGTGCTTCTCGTGCGTGGAGAAGGCGACGTGGTGCAGTCGCGGTCCGTTGCCGCCGGTCAGTGCGGTGTCGTGCACGGTGCCCTTGCGGTGCATCCAGGCGGCGTAGGTGGTGCCCTCGGCGTCCTTGATGTCCTCGGTGACGCGGAAGCCGAGGTCCTCCAGGTACTTCCGGCCCCGGGGGACGTCGGGGGTGACCTGGTTGAAGTGGTCCAGGCGCACCAGTTCGCCGGCCGAGTAGAGGTCGTAGCGCATGTGCAGGCGCTCCACGTGCTCGACCTCGTGGAAGAACTCGTAGGGAAAGCCCAGCGGGTCCTCGACGCGCACGGAGTCGCCGATGCCGCGAACGAACCCCTCGCTCCGGCGCTCGGTCCGGCAGCCGAGCTCACGGTAGTAAGCCTCGGCGCGGTCCACGTCCTCGGGGGTGCGGACGCGGTAGGCGAACGCCTTCGCGGCCGCGACCGGGCCCTTGGTCAGGACCAGGTTGTGGTGGATGAACTCCTCGAAGGAGCGCAGGTAGATCTGCTCGTCGTCCTCGTGGGTGACGTGCAGGCCCAGCAGGTCCACGTAGAAGTCGCGGGACCTCGCCAGGTCGGTCACCACCAGCTCCATGTAGGCGCAGCGGAGGATGTCCGGCGCCGGCGCGGTGGGCCGGGGGATCTCGTGGGAGGCGGTCTTCTCGGTCATGTCTGTCTCCTGGGGCGGGTACGACGGCGGCACGCGGCGCTGCGTGCCGCCGTCGGGAGGGTGGGGTGGTCGGGTCAGCCGTCGAGCTTCGCGGCGTCGTCCAGGGACCCGAACTTGGGGGTGTGGACGTCGCCGAGGGTGATGTGCACGGCCTGCTGGTCGGTGTAGAAGTCGATGGAGCGGTAGCCTCCCTCGTGGCCGAGACCGGAGGCCTTCACGCCGCCGAACGGGCTCCGCAGGTCGCGGACGTTGTGGCTGTTGAGCCAGACCATGCCTGCCTCGACGTCCTGGGCGAAGTTGTGGGCGCGCTTCAGGTCCGAGGTCCACACGTACGCGGCGAGCCCGTACTTGGTGCCGTTCGCCAGTTCGAGCGCCTCCTCGTCCGTGTCGAAGGGCGTGATCGCGACGACGGGGCCGAAGATCTCCTCCTGGAAGATGCGCGCGTCCGGGGCGACGTCGGCGAAGACGGTCGGCGCCACGTAGGAGCCGTTCTCCTGGCCCGCGGGCAGGTGCTCCGGGCGGCCTCCGCCGGCGAGCAGCCGGCCCTCGGACTTGCCGAGCTCCACATAGCCCATGACCTTGTCGTAGTGCTCCGGATGGACGAGCGCGCCGACCTGCGTCTGCGGGTCGTGCGGATCCCCGACCTTGATGTTGCGGGCGCGCTCCGCGTAGACCGCGCAGAAACGGTCGTAGATGTCCCGCTGGACCAGGATCCGGCTGCCGGCCGTGCAGCGCTCGCCGTTGAGGGAGAAGACGCCGAACAGCGTGGAGTCGATCGCGGCGTCGAAGTCCGCGTCGGCGAAGACGATCGCCGGCGACTTGCCGCCGAGCTCCATCGACATGCCCTTCAGGCCCTCCGCACAGTTGCGGAAGATGGTCTGCCCGGTGGACGACTCGCCCGTGAAGGAGATCAGTGGGACGTCCGGGTGCTTGACCAGGGAGTCGCCGGCCGTCTCGCCGAGTCCGTTGACCAGATTGAACACGCCGTCGGGCAGGCCGGCCTCCTTGAAGATGGCCGCCCACAGGGACGCGGAGAGCGGCGTGAACTCGGCCGGCTTGAGGACCACGGTGCAGCCCGAGGCGATGGACGGGGCGAGCTTCCAGGACTCCAGCATGAAGGGCGTGTTCCACGGGGTGATGAGTCCGGCGACGCCGATCGGCTTGCGGTTGACATAGTTGACCTGCGCCCCGGGGACCTTGAAGGCGTTGTCGTGCTGGGCGACGATCAGGTCGGCGAAGAAGCGGAAGTTCTCGGCGGCGCGCTTGGCCTGGCCGCGGGCCTGGGTGATCGGCAGGCCGGTGTCGAACGTCTCGAGCTCGGCCAGGCGGTCCTCCTGCTCGACGACGGCGTCGGCGATCCGGTACAGCACGTTGGCGCGCTCGCGGGCCTTCATGCGCGGCCAGGGGCCGTGAGCGAAGGCCTGGCGGGCAGCGGCGACGGCGGCGTCGACGTCGGCCTTCTGGCCGGACGCGGCGGTGGCGTAGGGCTGGTTGGTCACCGGGTCGAGGACTTCGAAGGTCTCGCCGCCGACCGAGTCGACGAACTCGCCGCCGATGTAGTGCTGCAGGCGGGTCGGGAGGGCGTCGGGGACGAAGTGCTGGCTCATGGGGTGTCCTTTCGTCCGCGCAGGGCGGGATCGGGTGTGGGGTCCGTGGTGTCTGCGTCGTGGGGTGTCGCGTCGGGCAGTGGCAGGTACAGCGGCGACGGCGGGAGGCCGGCGACCGCGAGGTACGCGTTGAGCGTGTTGGTGCGGTGGTCGCGCGCGGCCGCCTCGATGGCGTGGACCGGCGTCCCCGCTTCCAGCAGGTCGAGCAGTCCGTCGTGCTCGGCGACCGACTCCCGCGCCCGGCCGGGCACGGTGGAGAACGTCGAGGAGCGCATGGCCCGCATGCGGTTCCAGCCCCGTTGGACCAGGTCCAGGATGTGGGGGTTCGGGCAGAGGCCGTAGAGCCGCTCATGGAAAGCCACATTCAGCCGGGAGAACCGCTGCGGGTCGAAGGCCTGGAGGCAGGATTCCATGTCGCGGTTGATCCGGCGGGCCTCGGTGAGGTCGTCGGCGTCGAGCAGCGGTGCCGCCAGCGCCGTCGCGGCGCCCTCGAGGACTGAGAGCGTCTGGAGCGTGTGCAGGTAGAGCGTCGCGTCGACGTTCGCCACGGTCGCCCCGACGTTGCGCTCGAAGGCGACGAGGCCCTCGGCCTCGAGCCGGCGGATGGCCTCCCGGACGGGGACCGTGGAGCAGCCGAGCTCGGCGGCGATGCTGCCCAGGACGAGCCGGTAGCCGGGGGAGTAGGCCCCGGAGACGATCTTGTCCTGGATCAGTTCGTACGCCTGCTCCGATTTAGAGGGCGCCAAGGTCCGCTCCGGCGTCGACCCAGGTGCGGTACTTGTCCAGCCACTCCTGGTTCATGGGGAAGAGACCGTCGATCGCGTGGCCCCGCTTGACGTGCTCGAGGACGAACGCGTCGCGGCGCTCCTGCTCCACGACCTCGTCGGCGAGTTCCGCGACGAGGGCCGGCGGGATCACGAGGATGCCGTCGGAGTCGCCGACGATCACATCCCCGGGCTGGACGGTGGTGCCGCCGCAGCCGATGGTCTCGTCGACGCTCCAGGGGACGTGCTTGCGGCCGAGGACGGCCGGGTGCGCCCCATTGTGGAAGACCGGCAGGTCGGCGTCCTCCACCGCCGAGAGGTCCCGCACGGCGCCGTCGGTGATGATCGCCTCCGCGCCGAGCACCTGGCTGCGCATCGCGAGGATGTCGCCGAGGGTGGCCGAACCCTGCTCGCCGCGGGCCTCCATCACCAGGATCTCGCCCGGCTTCAGCGAGTCCATCGCCTGCTTCTGCGCGTTGTAGCCGCCGCCGCGGGCCGTGAAGAGGTCCTCGCGGTTGGGCACGTAGCGCAGGGTGCGGGCGACGCCGATGACCTTGCGCGTGCCCTTCGTCGCGGTGAGGCCCTCGATCGCCACGTTGTTCAGCCCGCGCTTGCGCAGGGCGCCGGAGATCGTCGCCGTGGCCACGGAGCGCAGCTTCTCCCGGACCTCGTCCGTGAGGACCTCGCGGCCCGTGGGTGCCGGCTCGACGCCGGCGGCCTCCGCCGTGCCGTAGGCGTCGACCCGGTCGGCGTCGGTGATCCGGGGCGGGTTTCCGAAGGCGGCGAAGCCCGCCTCGCCCTGGACCACGGTCGTTGCCAGCGGGCCGGTCGTGCGGCCGGAGGCGACGTCGTCGACCTCCACCTCCACCACGTCGCCTGGCACGACGACGGACGAGCCCGCCGGGGTGCCCGTGAGGATGACGTCGCCGGGCAGGAGGGTCATCTGCTGCGAGAGATCCGCGACGATCTGGCCGAACTCGAACAGGAGCTCCTCGGTGGTGGCATCCTGGACGATCTCCCCGTTGACCCGGGTGCGGATCCGCAGCCGCTGCGGGTCGACCGCGTCGGCCGGGAGCAGGGCCGGGCCGAGCGGGGTGAAGCCGTCGCCGGACTTGGAGCGGACGTTCGATCCCTTGTCCGCGTACTTGATGTCGTACAGGCCGAGGTCGTTGCTGGCGGTCACCCAGCCCACGTGGGACCAGCCGGCCTCGGGGGAGACGCGCCGTGCGCGCGTGCCGATGACCAGGGCGATCTCGCCCTCGAAGGCCAGCAGCTCCGTACCGGCCGGGCGCTCCACGGTGCCGCCGCTCGGGGCCAGGGAGGAGGCAGCCTTCATGAAGTAGGACGGGAACTTCGGCGTGCGGCCGCGCTGCTCGGCTCGCGACCGGTAGGAGAGGTGGACGGCCAGGACCTTGCCGACCGAGTCGAGGAAGGGCTGGTCGGCCGGGCGCTCGCCGGAGGGGTTCGCCTGGGCGGCCGCTGCGGTGTCGTTCCCATGGTCGTTCGTCAAGATCTGCTCCCGGGGCTCGATGAGTACGGATCGGATGTACGAAATCGTATACGATAATAGTGGCCTGTGTCACGGGGATTGGCGGGGCCTGCCCGTGGTCCTCCACGCATGGCCGACTGCTGCACGCCCTGGCCGCGGAGACGGCGAGGTCGCCCACGCGCAGTCGCGCAGGCGGCTTTCGGGTTCTGCCTGGCGGGTGTCCTGCCGGGTGTTCTGCCAGGTCCAGCTAGGACGCGAAGTGCTCAAGCGCCGCCTGCTTGAAGGCGCGCGAGGTCACCGCGTTCGAGTGCGTGCGCGCCGGCAGCCAGAGTTCCTCGGCCCCGCCTGCGACGCGCGCCAACTCGGTCAGGCGCGGCATGGTCTCGGCGAGCTCGTCCCGTTGCCCGGCGACCAGGAGGACGGGCTGCTGCGGGACTGACTCCCCGGGCACGAATGGCTCGGCGCCCACCGCCTCGATCACCTGCAGCAGGGCGTCGACGTCGTTGCTCGGCACCAGCTGCGCCATCTGCAGCAGCGCGTCCGACATCGGGTCGGTCATGTGCTCCGTTTCGTCTCCGCTCGCGAGCACCGCGCGAGCCTCGGGCACGTCGAAGTCGGCGAGCGGGTCCGTGGCGGCGGCACCCCCGAGGCAGAGTCGGTGGACCAGCTCTGGATAGTCCGCGGCCAGGCCCCAGGCCAGGCGTGCTCCGAAGGAGTATCCGACGACGTCGACCAGCCCGTCGGTCGCCTCGGTGCGATCGCCTGGCCCGGCGCCCGCGAGGTCGCCGGCGTGTCCCAGGGCCTCGAGGGCCGCCTGCCGGATGCCGGCGCGGAGCAGGCTCGGCACCGGCGCCTCGGCGCTGCCGTCATCCGAACCGGGCAACGGTGTCTGCCCGTGCCCGGGCAGGTCGACGGCGACGACCCGGCGGCCGGCGTAGTTCATGTACTTCACCCAGCCGGTGGTGACCCAGTTGAGCTCGGTGGACGAGGCGAACCCGTGGATGAGCAGGACGGGCCGGCCCGTCTCGGCGCCCTCGGGCGCGAAGAGGTGGGCGGTCAGGTGCGGGACGTCGGTCACGGCCGGCCTCAGTCGTCGTCGAGGTTGGCGCTGAGCCGCACGCGGCGCTTGGGCGCCTCGTCCTTCGGCACGGTGCCCACGATGCCCGCGGTGTCGTCGGGGACCTCGAAGACGATCAGCGGGTCGCCGACGTTGATCGTGTCGCCCGGCTCGCCGTGCGTGCGCACGACGGTCCCGGCCTGCGGGCTCGGCAGCTCCAGCGAGCTCTTGGTGGTCTCGACCTCGACCATCGGCTGGTTGCGCTCGACCTGGTCGCCCTCGGCGACCAGCCACTCCAGCACGGTCGCCTCGATCAGGCCCTCGCCCAGGTCGGGCAGCGGGAAGGAGATTTCAGCCACGGCGGTACTCCAATACTCGTTGAATGCCGAAGAGGATGCGGTCGGCGTTGGGCAGGTACTCGTTCTCCAGGCTGCCGGAGGGGAAGGGGACGTCGAATCCGGTGACGCGCTCCACCGGCGCCTTCAGGGTGCCGAAGCAGTGCTCGGTGATCAGCTGGGCCACCTCGGCGCCGAGCCCGGCGCTCTTCGGTGCCTCGTGGACGACGACGGCGCGGCGGGTCCTGGCGACGGATCTCGCCAGTCCCTCGGCGTCGATGGGCTTGAGCCAGCGCAGGTCCAAGACCTCGACCTCCACCCCGTCCTCGGCGGCCATGTCCGCCACCTGCAGGCAGCGGGAGACCATCGCGCCCCAGGCCACGAGGGTCAGGTGCCGACCCTCGCGGGCCACGACCGAGCCGGTCAGGTCGCCGGGGGTGTCGAAGTCGACGCTGCCCTTCTGCCAGTAGCGGGACTTCGGCTCCATGAAGACCACCGGGTCCGGCATCGTCGCCGCGTGGCGCAGCAGGTGGTACGCCTGGTGCGGGTTCGACGGCGAGACCACCTTGAGCCCGGCGACGTGCGCGAACAGCCACTCCAGCGATTCCGAGTGCAGCTCGGGGGACTGGATGCCGCCGAAGCTCGGCATGCGCAGCGTGATCGGCATCGGCAGGGCGCCGCGGGTGCGGAAGTTCATGCGCGCGATCTGCGTGACGATCTGGTTCACGGCCGGGTAGGTGAACCCGTCGAACTGGACCTCGGGGATCGGGTGGTAGCCGGCCATCGCCAGCCCCACGGACATGCCGAGGATGCCGGACTCCGCCAGCGGGGTGTCGAAGACGCGCTCGGCGCCGAAGCGCTCCTGGAGCCCGTCGGTGATGCGGAAGACGCCGCCGAGCCGGCCCACGTCCTCGCCCAGCACCAACGCGCGCGGGTTCTCCTCCAGCGCGTCGGCGAGGGCCGCGTTGATGGCCTTGTTCAGCGAGAGCTCCTGCGTCCCCGTCCGGACTGCTCCGGTGTTCGCGGTCATGGTCGCCTCAGGCATGGTCGGACTCCTCGCGCCACTGGGCCGCCTGCTGCTGCAGGACGGGCGTGGTCTCCTGGTACACGTACTCGAACATCTCCGCGCCGGGGCGCGGGCCCTGCGCGGCGACGGCCTCGCGGGTGCGCTCCTCGAACGCGGCGGCGTCCGCCCAGAGCTCCCGCACCTCGGACTCGGTGAGTTCGTCCGCGGCGATCAGCCGCTCGGCGAGCCGCTCGATCGGGTCCGGTCCGGCGTCGCGCCGCTCGTCCTCGAG
This sequence comes from Zhihengliuella sp., assembly GCF_031178195.1. Classification (GTDB taxonomy): domain Bacteria; phylum Actinomycetota; class Actinomycetes; order Actinomycetales; family Micrococcaceae; genus Zhihengliuella. The sequence continues at coordinate 86,133 of NZ_JAPSJL010000010.1, read as the reverse complement.
CGACCGGTAGCGGCCGGGATCGTCCGACGTCGAGTGCGGGCCGCGCCGGTAGGTGAACGCCTCCACGACGACGGCTCCGGCGCCCGAGCGGGCGTGCGCCACGGCCGCCCGGGCCGCGCGGACGACGGCCTCGACGTCGTTCCCGTCCACCGCCACGGAGGGCAGCCCGTAGCCCGCGCCGCGGGCGGCCACCGAGCCGCCGGCGACCTGGTGCTCGGTCGGCACGGAGATGGCCCACCCGTTGTTCTGCACGAAGAAGACGGTGGGCGTCTTGAAGACGCCGGCGAAGTTCATGGCCTCGTGGATGTCGCCCTGCGAGGACGCGCCGTCGCCGAGGTAGATCAGGGAGGCGGGCAGATCCGTCTGCTCGCGGCCCTCGCGGAGGGCGTCCAGGCGCTGGCCGTGGGCCCAGCCGACGGCGTGCAGCGCCGAGCCGGCGATCACCGTCTGGATGGGGGTGAAACGGTACTTCACCGGGTCGTGAAGGCCGCCGTTCCAGGTGGCCTTGTGGGTCGCCATGTACTCGGCCATGTCGACGCCGGCCGCATAGGCCGCGCCCATCTCGCGGTAGGTCGGGAAGACGAAGTCGCGCGTCATGTCCAGGGCGGCGATGCTGCCGACCTGCGCGGCCTCCTGGCCCTGCATGGGGGCGTAGCCGGGGATGATGCCCTGGCGCTGCCAGGCGATGGCGGACGTGTCCAGGTGGCGGACGGTGATCATCTGGGCGAGGAGCCGCTTGAGCTCGTCGGCCTGCAGACGCTGCGGGTCGAGCTCCAGGGCCCCGGTCGCCGCAGGGGTGGCGGTCACGCTCATGACGCCGCTCCTTTCCTTGGTTGATGTGACCCTAGGCACCTCGGAGGATCGAGGCAATCTGCGGTTGCAGCATCTGGCAAGTTGTGCAAAGTGTGCCACGATAAGGTGCGTCTAATGAACAGTTTGACTACTCTCGAAACGGAGGCGGCATGGTCGACGAAGTCGATGCACGGATCATCGAGATCTTCAGTTCCGATCCCAAGATGTCGGTCCTCGAGGCCTCGCGCACACTGGGGATCGCCCGCGCCACCGTGCAGGCGAGGCTCGACCGGCTCGCGGCCCGCGGAGTCGTCACCGGCTGGGGACCGCACCTCTCGGCCGAGGGGATCGGCTATCCGGTGCGCGCGTACTGCTCCCTGGCCATCCACCAGGACAGCGGGCACGACGCCGTGGCCGAGGCGCTCTCCGGGGTGCCGGAGGTGCTGGAGCTGCACACCGTCTCTGGGGAGTTCGACCTGCTGGCCTGCGTGGTCGCGCGCTCGAACGCGGATCTGCAGCGGGTGCTGGACGCCGTGATCGCCACGGGCACGGTGGTCCGCTCCTCGACCGTCGTGGTCCTGAACTCCCTCATCCCGCCGCGGGCCCTGCCGCTGGTTCGCGCCGCGGCCGGAGTCGGCGGTCCCGGGAGGACGGGACCGCAGTAGCGGGAGCCTGTCCGCGTCGCGGCCCGGGATGCACCGGGCCCGTAACAGTGGACGGGGCCGGCCCGACCGGCGCGTACACTCAGTTATAGTCACTCTGACATTAACTGTTCGCCGATCGAGCGAGGACCCCGTGGTGGAATTCATGAACGTCAGCGAGCGGGCTGCGGCCAGCCCGCAGATCGCCGTGTCCACGGTCATCTTCTCGCTGCGCCGGGCCCGGCCGGACGACGGCCGGGCCGGCTCCGAGTCGCGGTCCGGCGAGGGGCTGCGGCTCTGGATCCCGCTCGTGCGCCGGACCCGCCAGCCGTACCGGGGCCAGTGGGCGCTGCCGGGCGGCCCCCTGCTGCCCCAGCAGTCGCTCCAGGAGGCCGCCGCAGAGCACCTGCGCAGCACCACGGGACTCGTCCCGCGCTACCTGGAGCAGCTCTACACCTTCGGCGGCGTCGACCGCTCGCCGGCCCAGCGCGTCGTCACCATCGCCTACTGGGCGCTGGTGCGCGACGCCGACGCCGATCCGGCCGGCGGCGCGAACTCCACGCTCGTCGACGACCCCCACGTCTCCTGGTTCCCCGCGGACTCGGAGGAGGCCGCCCGGAACCTCGCGTTCGACCACTCGCAGATCGTCGCGTACGCCCTGGAACGCCTGCGGAACAAGGTGGCCTACGGGAAGATCGCGCACCGTCTGCTGGGCGACCGGTTCACGCTCGCCCAGATCCACGAGGTCCACCAGGCCATCCTCGGGCGCCCCCTCGATCCGGCGAACTTCCGCCGCCAGCTCCGCGGTTCGCCCGACCTCGTCGACACCGGCGAGTACCTCCAGGGCGTCAAGCACCGACCGCCCAAGCTCTACCGGTACGCCGACCCCGACGGGGAGGCCCCGCCGGCCGAGCCCTCCCCAGCGCCCGCCCCGGCCCCACCGGCCCCACCGGCCGCCCCGGCCCCGGGGTCGCCTGCCGCCGCCGGGCAGGAACCAGCCACCGCATCGTCCTCCACCGCATCGTCCGCCATCGCATCGAAGGTCCAGTCATGAGCAGCGTCAGCGTCACCATCCAGGAACTCACCCGCACCGTCGACCCCGAGCGCCGCCCCGACGCCCGGGGGACCGACAGCGCCCCGACCGCGGCGGCGTCGTCCTCCACCTGCACGCCGGACCTGGCGAAGTCGCCGTGGAACTTCGACGGCGGCGCCCCGGCCTACGGTCCGGGCGCCTCCATGGCCGACGCCGCGCCGGCGGACACCCCGCGGCAGGGCGGCATCCCCGAGGAGTACCGGCTCGCCACGGACGCCGAGCTCGATGCCCGGATCCGCGCCGCCAAGGAGGCGCTGGGGGATCGCCTCGTGGTCCTCGGGCACTTCTACCAGCGCGACGAGGTGGTGCAGTACGCGGACTTCGTCGGCGACTCCTTCCAGCTCGCCAACGCCGCGCTGACCAAGCCCGACGCCGAGTACATCGTCTTCTGCGGCGTGCACTTCATGGCCGAGACGGCCGACATCCTCTCCCGCGAGGACCAGGCCGTGGTGCTGCCGAACCTCGCCGCCGGCTGCTCGATGGCCGACATGGCGGACGAGTCCTCCGTCGAGGAGTGCTGGGAGCAGCTCATGGAGCTCTACGCCGACGAGGACGACGACGGCCGCGCCCCGGTCATCCCCGTCACCTACATGAACTGCTCGGCCGCGCTGAAGGCCTTCGTGGGCCGGCACGGCGGCATCGTCTGCACGTCGTCGAACGCCGCGACGGTCCTTGAGTGGGCATTCGAGCGTGGCCGCCGGGTGCTGTTCTTCCCGGACCAGCACCTCGGCCGCAACACGGCCAAGGCCATGGGTGTGCCGCTCGAGGCCATGCCGCTGTGGAACCCGCGCCGCCCGCTCGGCGGGAACACGGCCGCAGCCCTGCAGGAGGCGCAGGTCATCCTCTGGCACGGGTTCTGCTCCGTGCACAAGCGCTTCACCGTCGGCCAGATCGAGGGCGCGCGGGCCGAGTACCCGGGGTGCCGCGTCATCGTCCACCCGGAGTGCCCGATGGAGGTGGTCGACGCCGCGGACGCCGCCGGCTCCACGGACTTCATCCGGAAGGCCGTCGCCGCTGCCACGGAGCCGACCACCTTCGCGATCGGCACCGAGATCAACATGGTCAACCGGCTGGCCGCCGAGTACCCGCAGCACACGATCTTCTGCCTGGACCCGGTGATCTGCCCGTGCTCCACCATGTACCGCATCCACCCGGGGTACCTGGCGTGGGTCCTGGAGGCGCTGGTGGCCGGCCGCATCGTCAACCGCATCACTGTGGACGCTGCGACCGCCGTCGAGGCCAAGACCGCGCTCGAGCGCATGCTCGCGGCGCGCCCCTGACGGCCATGGCTGCGAACCACCTCCGCGACCGAGGGCGCGACGGCGCGGCGCAACGCTCGGGCGCCGCACCGGGCGGCGACCCCACGGGTCCGCCGCGCCGGTCGAGCAGTCCGGGCCGGCTGATCGTCGTCGGCTCCGGACTCGCCGGCCTGTACGCCGCCCTCGCCGCGGCCGGCCGCGGGCTGCCCGTCACCCTGCTGACCAAGGACCGGCTCCGCGACTCCAACACCTGGTACGCGCAGGGCGGCATCGCCGCCGTCGCACCCGCGCCCCTGGCCGCGCCCGGCGACTCGATCGCCTCCCACGTGGAGGACACGCTGCGCGCCGGTGCCCTCGCCGGCGACGAGCAGGCGGTGCGGGCCCTGTGCGCCGAGGCGTGGGAGCACTGCACCCGGCTGTTTGCCCTCGGGGTCGAGTTCGACCGCGACGCCGCCGACCCGGCCCGGTACGCCCTCGGTCTCGAGGGCGCCCACCGGCACCCGCGGATCCTCCACCACCGCGGCGACGCGACCGGCCGCGGCATCGCCTCGGCGCTGATCGCCGTCGTCCGCCGCCTGGCCTCGGAGGGCCGGATCGATCTGCGCGAGCACGCGTTCGTCACCGACCTGCTCGTGGAACAGGCCGGGGCCCGGCCGTCCCGCCGGGCCGCCGGGAACGACGCCGGTGCGTCTCCCGCGCCGGTCCCCGGCGCCGTCGTGGGCGTGCGCTTCACGGAGGACATCGCCACCACGGAGACCGCCGACCCGGCCGGGGAGCCCACCGGCGCCTCGCCCGGCGGGCCGCAGGGGCTGCGCGGCGCGGTGCTGCTCGCCACCGGCGGCATCGGCCGCCTCTACCCGCACACCACCAACCCCGACGGCGCCACCGGGGACGGCGCCGCGCTGGCCCTGCGCGCCGCCCGGGAGCTGGGCGTGCCGTTCGACCTCGCCGACGCGGAGTTCGTGCAGTTCCACCCGACCCTGTGGCGCCCGGAGGCCGGCGCGCCGCTCATGATCACGGAGGCCGTCCGCGGCGAGGGGGCGCATCTGCGCAACGGGCACGGCGAGCGGTTCATGCCCGGTCGGCACCCGGACGCGGAGCTGGCCCCGCGCGACGTCGTCGCCCGCGCCATCCACGCGGAGCGCGCCCGGACCGGGGTCGTCCACCTCGACGCCCGGCACCTCGCGGACCGAGATCTCGCCGCGCGCTTCCCCACCATCGCCGTCGCGCTGGCCGCGCACGGGCTGGACCTCGGGCGCGACCTCGTGCCGGTGGCCGAGGCCCAGCACTACTGGATGGGCGGCGTCCCCACCGACCTCGCCGGGCGGACCGCGCTGCCCGGACTCTGGGCCGCCGGCGAGACGGCCTGCACGGGCGTCCACGGCGCCAACCGGCTCGCCTCCAATTCGCTGCTCGAGGCCCTCGTCTTCGCGTGGCGCGCCGTGGCTGACATCGCCGCCTCTGGCCCGGCGGCGAGCGCGGCACCCGCCGCCGACGCCGCGCGGCCGGACGGTGGGCGGCCCACCGGCGGAGCCGCCGCCGCGGCGCGGCTGCTCGGCGGCGTCGCGACCGACTGGGAGCAGCTGCACGCGCTCACCGGCACCCACCTCGCCGTCGAACGCGACGAGGCGGGCCTGGCCCGGGCCGAATCCGGGCTGGCCGCGATGGAGGCCGAACTCCTCGCCGGGCGCGACGACTCCTGGGACCGCGACCGGCACGAGCTGCTCAACGCCGTCCAGGTGGCCCACCGGATCGCCGTCGCGGCCCGTCGTCGCACCGAATCCCTCGGCGCCCATCACCGCCGCGATGCCCGCGCCGACGCCGCGGCTCGGCCTTCCACCCCGTTCTTCGCTCCGGCCACGCCGGCCGGAGCCACCCGAGAGGACCGTCTCGCCCATGCCTGATACCGCCATCCCGACGCGAGCCGCGGCCGCGACGGCCGCCGACCTGGGCGCCCTGGAGTCCGTCCGGCCGGTCCCGCGCCTGCAGCTGGAGCGGATTGTCACCGCAGCCCTCCTGGAGGACGCGCCCGCCGGGGATCTGACCGCGGACCTCCTCATCCCCGCCGACGCCCAGGCGACGGCCGCCGTCGTCGCCCGCGAGCCCGGCGTGGTCTCGGGACTGGACGCGTTCGCGGCAGCCATGCGCCTGACCGACGACCGGCTCCGCGTCGGGTTGGAGCTGCGGGACGGGGAGCGGTTCGCCGCCGGCGCCCGCCTCGCCGTCGTCACCGGGCCCGCCCGCGGTGTCCTGACCGCCGAGCGCGTGGGCCTGAACCTCCTGCAGCGGATGAGCGGGATCGCCACGCAGACACGAGCCCTGGTCGACGCGGCCTCCGGACATTCGGTCCGCATCGCCGACACGCGCAAGACCACGCCCGGGCTGCGCGTGCTCGAGCGCTACGCGGTGCGCTGCGGTGGCGGGTTCAACCACCGCGACAACCTCTCCGAGGCCGTCATGGCGAAGGACAACCACCTCGCGCTGCTCGGCGAGGGCGATGAGCTGACCGCCGCGCTGCGCGACCTGCGGGCCCGGCTGGGCCACACCCAGCACCTCGAGGTGGAGATCGACCGCCTGGACCAGCTAGAGCCCGTCGTCGCGGCCGGGGTGGACACGGTCATGCTGGACAACTTCTCGCTGGAGGACCTCGCCGAGGGCGTGCGCCGCGTCGCCGGCCGCTGCACCGTCGAGGCCTCGGGGACGGTCACCCTCGAGCGCGTCCCGGCGATCGCGGCCACCGGCGTGGACGTGATCTCCTCCGGTGCCCTGACGCACAGCGTGCGCGCCCTCGACCTCGGCCTGGACTTCGAATCCCGGGGCGTCGTGCGGGCCGACGGGACGGAGCCGGCATGATCTACCTCGACGCCGCCGCGACCACGCCGGTCCGGCCCGAGGTCCTGGAGCTGGTCGGACCCCTGTTCAGCCACGACTTCGGCAACCCGTCGAGCCGGCATGAGCTCGGCGGCTCGGCGGCCCGCGCCATGGACTACGCGCGCACGACGGCGGCCGCGGCCCTCGGGGTCCGTCCCGGCGACGTCGTCTTCACCTCCGGCGGGACGGAGGCGAACAACCTCGCCCTGAAGGGCCTGGCCCTGGTGGCGCCCCGTGGACGGCACATCGTCACGAGCGCGGTGGAGCACTCGTCGGTGCGCGAGCCCCTGCGGTACCTCGAGGCGCATCACGGGTTCGAGGTCTCGGTCGCGCCGGTGGACGGCACCGGGAGCGTCGACCCGGACGCGGTCGCGGCGCTGCTGCGCCCGGACACCGCGCTGGTGTCGGTCATGGCCGTGAACAACGAGGTCGGGACCGTGCAGCCTGTCGCGGAGATCTCCGCGCTCGCGCGCGAGGCCGGCGCCCTGTTCCACACCGATGCGGTCCAGGCCGCCGGGTGGCTCGACCTGCGGAGCATCGCCGAGCACGCCGACGCGATGAGCGTCTCCGGGCACAAGATCGGTGGACTCAAGGGCGCCGGCCTGCTCATGGTCCGCGGCCGGCTGCCCGTGGAGCCGCTGCTCCACGGCGGCGGCCAGGAACGCGGCCGCCGTAGCGGCACGGAGAACGTCCCTGGCGCCGTCGCGACCGCCACCGCCCTGCGCCTGGCCGCTGAGGCCTCCCGGGCCGGCGGCCAGGAGGGCTTCGGCTCCTTCCTGCGGGATGCCGTGCTGGCGCGGCTGAACCGGCCGGGGGCACCGGAGCGGGCCATCGCCACGGGCCATCCGACGCGACGCGTCCCCGGCATCGTGTCCTTCTGCTTCCCGGGGACCGCCGGCGAGGCGGTCCTGCTGGAGCTGGAGCGCCGCGGCGTGTACTGCTCGTCGGGATCGGCGTGCCACGCGGACGCTGACGAGCCGTCCCCGGTGCTCCTGGCGATGGGGTACGCGCCGGACGTGGCGCTGACCTCGGTCCGCGTGAGCTTCACCCGAGCCGTCGGCGAGGCCGAGCTGACGCAGGCGGCGCGAGCCGTCGTCGCGGCGGTCGAAGCGGTCGCCGGCTCCGCCGCCGACTCGAGGGCCTAGGCCCCTGCGGCCGCGGCCTAGTCCTGCTCTGCTGCGACGGACTCGCTGAGCGCCGTCGTCAGCGCGCGCAACTGCTCGAGCTGCTCCGCGTCGAGCGCCCCGCCGAGTACCTCGTTGATGTGCCGGACGTGGGCCCGGCCGATCCGGCGCTGGACCTCGGCACCGGCCTCGGTGAGCGTGATCAGGATGGCCCGGTGGTCGCTGGGATCCTGCTGGCGCACCACCAGCCCGCGTGCCACGAGCCGGTCGATCATCCGGCTCAGGCTGGGCTGGCTGAGCAGCAGCGATTCATTGAGGTCGCCGAGGCGCAGGCCGCAGCGCGGAGCCCGCTTGAGGTTGAACAGCACGTCGTACTCGCGCATGCTCAGCTCCTTGAACTCCGGGAGCTGCTGGAGCCGGCGCATGATCGTCACCTGGCACCGGAAGAGCGATTCCCAGGCCAGGGCCGTCTCCCTGACGGACGGGAGCTCAGGCACTGTGCTCACTCCGGGCTGCGGCGGGTGCGGCGTCCGTCGGCGCGCCCTCCGGTGCCGCCTTGGCCATCGCCGGCTTGATCCCGGCGGCCTTGGCGGCCATCAGCGTCTCGTGGGTCGGGGAGTCGGGGTGGTCCGCCGGCTTGCGCTTGGCGTACTCCGCACGCAACTCCGGCAGAACGTACTCCCCGAACAGGTCCAGCTGGTTCAGCACCGTCTTCAGCGGCAGGCCGGCGTGGTCCACCAGGAACAGCTGCCGGTGGTAGTCGCCGAAGTACTCCTGGAAGCTGAGCGTCTTCTCGATGACCTCCTGCGGGCTGCCGACGGTCAGCGGCGTCTGCGCCGTGAAGTCCTCCAGCGACGGGCCGTGCCCGTAGACGGGCGCGTTGTCGAAGTACGGACGGAACTCCCGGACCGCGTCCTGCGAGTTCCGGGCCATGTAGAACTGGCCGCCGAGGCCCACGAAGGCCTGGTCGGCGCGGCCGTGCCCGTAGTGCTCAAACCGCTCGCGGTAGAGACCGATGAGCTGCTGGTAGTGCTCCTTGGGCCAGAAGATGTTGTTGGCGAAGAAGCCGTCGCCGTAGTACGCGGCGATCTCGGCGACTTGGGGCGTGCGGATCGAGCCGTGCCAGACGAACGGCGCGACGTCGTCCAGCGGTCGCGGCGTGGAGGTGAAGTTCTGCAGCGGCGTGCGGAACTTGCCCTGCCATGTGACCGAGTCCTCGTTCCAGAGCCGGTGCAGCAGGTGCACGTTCTCCACCGTCAGCTCCACGGAGTCCTGGATGTTCTTCCCGAACCACGGGTAGACCGGCGCGGTGTTCCCCCGGCCCAGGACCAGGTCGACCCGGCCGTCGGAGAGGTGCTGGAGCATCGAGAAGTCCTCGGCGATCTTCACCGGGTCATTGGTCGTGATCAGTGTGGTCGCCGTCGAGAGGATGATCCGCTCGGTCTGGGCGGCGAGGTGGGCCAGCGTGGTGGTGGGCGAGGAGGAGAAGAACGGTCGGTTGTGGTGCTCGCCCACCGCGAAGACGTCCATCCCGATCTCCTCGACCTTCTTCGCGATCGCGACCCACGCCTTGATGCGCTCGTGCTCGGTGGGCGTGGTCCCGTTGGTCGGGTCGGTGGTGATGTCGCTGACGCTGAAGATGCCGATCTGCATGCCTGCTCCTTGGTGGTCGTTGGCATGGCCACTCTACCCCATTTATATGCATTTGCATATAAGAACCGGTGCGCACCGGTCGGAGACCGTCGGCCCAGGTACGACGACGGCGCTCCCGCGGCCGTGGCGAGGCCGGGGGAGCGCCGTGGAAGTGATCAGCCGAGCTGGAGCACCCGGTCGGTGGATTCCGTGACCTCGGCGAGGAGGTCCGGGTTCTCGTTGAGCTTGCGGCCGAAGCTCGGGATGATCTCGGTGAGCCTGGACTCCCAGCCGGCGAACCGCTGCGGGAAGCAGCGGCGGAGGAGGTCGATCATGATCGGAGCAGCCGTCGACGCACCGGGGGAGGCGCCGAGCAGTCCGGAGATGCTCCCGTCGGCGCTGGTGATGACCTCGGTGCCGAACTGGAGCACGCCCGCCTTCTTCGGGTCCTTCTTGATGACCTGTACGCGCTGGCCGGCGGAGATGAGCTCCCACTCGTCGGAGACCGCCTCGGGGTAGTACTCGCGCAGGGCCTCGTCCTTCTTGCCGCGCGACTTGAGGACCTCCGAGACCAGGTACTTGGTGAGGTCCATGTTGTCCTTGGCGACCGCCAGCATTGGGACGATGTTGTGCGGGCGGATGGACAGCGGCAGGTCCAGGTAGGAACCGGTCTTGAGGAAGTTGGTGGAGAACCCCGCGTACGGCCCGAACATCAGCGACCGCTTGCCGTTGACGAAACGGGTGTCCAGGTGGGGCACCGACATCGGCGGGGCGCCCACGGACGCCTGCCCGTACACCTTGGCGTGGTGCCGCTCGATCGTCGCCTCGCTGGTGTTGCGCAGGAACTGGCCGGAGACGGGGAATCCGCCGAAGCCCTTGATCTCGGGGATGCCGGCGGACTGCAGGAGGCGCAGCGCGCCACCGCCGGCGCCGACGAAGACGAACTTCGCCGTGACCGACCGTTTCTCGCCCGTCGCGTTGTTCCTGACCGAGATCTTCCATCCGGAGCCGTCGCGGTCCAGGCCGGTCACCCGGTGGCCGAAGTTGAGGTCCACGCCGCTCTGACCGAGATGGGTGGTCAGCTGGCGGGTCAGCGCACCGAAGTCGACGTCCGTCCCCGAGGCGACCCGGGAGGCTGCGACGCGCTGGGACTCGTCGCGGCCCTCGGCCACGAGCGGTGCCCACTCGCGGATGGTCGCGAGGTCCTCGGTGTGCTCGATCCGTTCGAAGAGCGGCTGACCGCGCAGCGCCTCGTAACGGGTCCGCAGGTAGTCCGCATGGTCGTCGCCGATGACGAAGCTCATGTGCGGCAGCGGGTTGATGAAGCTCTGCGGCTCGCCGATCAGACCCTGCTCTACCATGAACGCGTAGAACTGGCGGGAGACCTGGAACTGCTCGTTGATCTTGATGGCCTTGGCGGGATCCACGCTCCCGTCCGCCGCGGCGGGGCTGTAGTTCAACTCGCAGAGGGCGGAGTGGCCGGTGCCGGCGTTGTTCCATGGGTCGGAGGACTCGAGTCCCGCCTCGTCCAGGTTCTCGAACAGGCTCACGCTCCAGTCCGGCTCGAGCTGCTTGATGAACGCCCCGAGCGTCGCGGACATGATTCCGCCGCCGATCAGCGCGACATCAATGTGGTGGTTTCCAGGTGAGGCGGGCACGGATCATCTCCATCGAAAAATCAAGGTTCGGCACTCAGGTTAGCGCGCTGGTCTGAGGCCGCGGAAATCCATCGGGGCCCGCCACGGGGCTATGCGTCGAGCCTCACACGGTCGTAGACCTCGTCCAGGACGGGACTGGAGGGATAGTTCACGACGGCGGTCGACATCGCGAGCGCCGAGATGGGGAAGGAGAGCGGCTGCGCGGGCAGGTCCCGCGCCAGCAGGTCGCTGATCGCCTGGTAGGCGGCGGCCCGCTCGGGGCCCTCGGGCATGGACCGGGCGGCGGCCAGATGGGTCTTCAGGGCGGTCGAGTCGTAGCCGAACTGCCGGCTCGAGAGGCCGAACAGGGAGCTGAGGAAGTGGTCCGGATCCCGGTAGGAGCCGTTCCACCCGAGCAGGTGGAACCCCGCGTGCTCGCCACTGAGCACGGCGTCGATGTAGCCGTCCTCCCAGCGGATCGGCACCGGTTCCAGGACGAAGCCGACCGCCGTGAGCTGGGCGCTGAGCTCCGCATAGACGAGCTCGGGCAACGGCAGGTAGCCCCGGCTGACGTCCAGCGGGTACAGGAAGGGGATCGGCTCCCCGTCGTACCCGGCCGTCTCGAGGAAGGCGGTCGCCGTCGTCGGGTCGTAGCCGTAGTAAGTCTCCGGGGCCTCGACGCCCAGACTCGGCGGCAGGAACGAGCGGGCCTGCTCGGTCCCGGCGATGAAGAGCCGCTGCCAGGCGTCGGAGTGCTGGATGGAATGCGCCGCCGCGCGGCGGACGTCGAGGGAGCGCAGCGGGCCGGAGACCTGGTTCATGCCCAGGTAGAGGACGGAGAACGGGTCGCGCTGGACGATCTGCTGTCCTGCGCGCACCAGGTCGCGCATCTCGTGCGCGGTCACGGTGTCGTAGCCGTGGACGTCGCCGCGGCTGAGGCTGCGCAGGCGCGAGGGTGCATCGCGCAGGACGCGCAACTCCACCCGGTCGACGGCGTCCGGGAACTCCTCCGCCCGCCAGTGGTCCGCGAAACGCTCGAGGACCGTCGTCTCCTCGTCCAGCCCGGCGAAGCGGTACGGTCCGGTGCCCACGGGGGCCTCGGCGGTCGACGACGGCGCGGCGAGCGCGAGCCCCGGGACGGTGAGCGCCTGGATCAGCCCGGTCAGAGGGGCGTTGAGCTCCAGCACCACGGTCAGCCGGTCGGGGGCCGTGCAGGACTTGTAGTAGCTGGCACCGTCGAGGATCGCCTGCGGCGGCTCGGGGATGCGGTCCAGTGCGGCCTCGGTCAGTTCGCCCATCGTCGGCGTGCCCGGGTCCTCGACGCGCTCGTCCACGGCCGGGACGGCGGCGTTCTGGTGGTGGAAGATCGTGTCGAACGCGACGAATGCCCCGTCGCCCGGGGCCTCCCCGCCGGCCCAGCGCTCGAAGTTGTGGACCACGACGTCGCCCGTGAGCTCGGTGCCGTCGTGGAACCTGACGCCGTCGCGGAGGGTGAACGTGTAGGTCAGGCCGTCGTCGGAGACCTCCCACGCTTCGGCCAGGGCCGGGGCCGGGGCGCCCGAGTCGGGATCGACGCCGACGAGGCCCTCGAACAGCTGCCGGGTCACCCGGTGCGACTCCGCGTCCGCGACCACCGCGGGGTCAAGGGACGCAGGGCCGGCCGGGGTGCCGACGCGGAAGGTGACGGGACCGGCGGAGGCGGGCCCGGCCGTCGGGCGAGCCGGCTCGGCCGCCGGGGTGCAGCCGGTGAGGGCGGCCACGCCCGTGGCGCCCAGGCCGAGACCCCAGCCGAGGACTGAGCGACGTGTGGGCCCGGGGCCGGCACCGGTGGACGTTCGTGCCATGGGGTTGGTCTCCTTCGCGCGCCTGCGGAACCGCCGCCTCGGGGCGGCAGGGCGCGGGGGCGTGCAGATGCCGTGCGGTTCGAGGGTGCCGGCAGGCGGAGGCCGACCGGTCCCGAAGGGTGCGAGCGGGGGGACTTGAACCCCCACGTCCGAAGACACTGGAACCTAAATCCAGCGCGTCTGCCAATTTCGCCACGCTCGCGGGTCCCGCCGTCGCCTGGGCGTGCGGCGGACCGGACCAGTCTACCGGACGGGTACCGCGTGCCCGGAAAGGCTGGACGAACTCCGGTCAGGCGTCCAGGCCGAGATCCCGGCGCAGTTTGGCGACGTGGCCGGTGGCACGCACGTTGTACTGGGCGACCTGGACGGTGCCGTCCTCGCCGACCACGATGGTCGAGCGGATCAGGCCCTCGTAGACGCGCCCGTAGTTCTTCTTCTCACCCCAGGCGCCGTAGGCCTCCGCGGTCCGGTGGTCCTCGTCGGAGAGGAGCGGGAACGTCAGTCCCTCCTTCTCGACGAACTTCTTCAGCTTGGCGGGGGAGTCCGGCGAGATGCCCAGCACCCGGTATCCGGCCGATGTCAGGGAGGCGAGGCTGTCCCGGAAGTCGCACGCCTGCTTGGTGCAGCCGGGCGTGGACGCCGCCGGGTAGAAGTACACGATCACCCGATGCCCGGCGTAGTCCGCGAGCGAGACGTCGTTACCGTCGGCGTCCGGCAGGGCGAAGGCGGGCGCGGTGGCGCCGGGGGCGAGTCGTTCGGCCATGTGGTCCTCCTGTGGGTTCGAGTCGTGCTCCTCCGCATCGCCGGGGCGGCAGGGCGGTGGACGAGGCCAGCGGTTCGGGCCGACCCGGGGTGCGCTGTATGCCGTGCCGTCGGGCCGGAGGCCCGTCGACTTCGTGGGCCCGGCCGTGCGATGCGGCGCACCAGCAGCTAGCAGGGTAGTACACATCGCAGACGCGGAGCCCGTCGGCGCACGGGGCAGCCGAGGTGCGCCAACGCCGCCGCGGGGGAGGCACGCATATACTTGGCGCTTCAAGTACTTCTGGGGGGACGACAATGGATGCGCTGACGCATGCCGAATACCTGCGTGACGGATGGATGAACCGCGCGCTGACACTGCTGCCACGGCCGTGCGCCATTATGGGCGAGGCCGCTGACCGGCTGGGTCTCTTCATGGCCGGGGCGGCCACGCTGGAGGAGCTCCTCGCGTGGATCGGCGCCCTCTCGGAGCAGACCCCGGCAGATCACGCCCAGTCGCACAGGGTCCTCGACGAACTCCGGCGCGACGTCGAGAGTCTCGCAACAACTCCCTGAGCGGATCGCGCTGCGTCAGGCGAAGCCGGCCCGCTGAGGGCTGCGTCAGACCGGGGCGTGCGCGAATCGAATCAGACGCAGAAGGCCCCCCACCGGAATGGGAGGCCTTCGATATCCAGTGCGCCCCCCGGGACTTGAACCCGGAACCTACTGATTAAGAGTCAGTTGCTCTGCCAATTGAGCTAGAGGCGCATCTTGCTGCTGTTTCGGGCCCTTTTCGGCGCCCGTCGCGTTCGCAACGAGAAATAACAATACACACCCCCACGGGGGGCTGCAACTCGAACGGGCCGACTGAGGCGGAGTTCACATCGGGGCGGTCTTCCGGGTCTCACTAGGCCCGCCGGGGCTTCGTCCGACCGGGGCGATCGACGGCTGCGGCCGGGCCGCAGGGCACCGGCGGCGCCGAGTCCGCAGAGTTACTGCGGCTGCATCGTGACGAGCTCGAGTGCAGTCATGAACTCGTCCATGAAGCCCACGAACTCCTCCGCGTCCAGTGTCTGGTCGAGCAGGACGTTGCCGGACTCGGGGAAGACGGACTCCGGCACGGCGATGCTCGGCTGGGGGACCACCTCGAAGCGGAAAACACGGCCCGTGGACGTGCCGACCTCGAAGCCGCCGTCACGCACCTCGGCCAGATGGGACAGGTTGGTCATGTTGACGGAGATCGGCTGCTCGCGGGGGGCGAGGTCCGCGGGGCTCACCGGGGCGAGCACCAGCTCGAGCGGCTGGCGCCGGAAACCGACGATGAGACTGCCGCCACTGCCGGCGTTGCCAGTGGCGTAGACGAGGTTGTAGCTGCCGAAGTTGGGGATCTGGTGGTCGAATGCCTGGTGCAGGTGCGCCTTCAACGCCGCATCGCACAGTTCGGGGTCTTTGGTGGTGACCATGCGAACAGTCTATGGAGGGTCGCTGACAAAAATCTGGGTGTTGTGGAAAGAATTCACTGGATCGTTACGTGCCGGAGTCACGGGTTGGTCGGCCCAGAATCGGCAGGCCTAGAATCGCGGCTATGACGCAGGACTCCACCGTAGATATCAAGCCACGCAGCCGCGCCGTCACCGATGGCATCCATGCCGCCCCGGCCCGCGGAATGCTCCGCGCCGTCGGCATGGGCGACGACGACTTCTCCAAGCCGCAGATCGGCATCGCGAGCTCGTGGAACGAGATCACGCCCTGCAACCTATCGCTCAACCGTCTCGCCCAGGGTGCCAAGGAGGGCGTTCACTCGGGCGGCGGCTACCCGATGCAGTTCGGCACCATCTCGGTCTCCGACGGCATCTCCATGGGCCACGAGGGCATGCACTTCTCCCTGGTCTCCCGCGAGGTCATCGCCGACTCCGTGGAGACGGTGATGATGGCCGAGCGCCTCGACGGCTCCGTCCTGCTGGCCGGCTGCGACAAGTCGCTGCCGGGCATGCTCATGGCCGCGGCCCGCCTGAACCTCTCCTCCGTGTTCCTCTACGCCGGCACGATCATGCCCGGCTTCGCCAAGATGTCCGACGGCACGGAGAAGGAGGTCACGCTCATCGACGCCTTCGAGGCCGTCGGCGCGTGCGCGGCCGGAACCATGAGCCGCGAGGACCTCGACGCGATCGAACGGGCGATCTGCCCGGGGGAGGGCGCCTGCGGCGGTATGTACACGGCCAACACGATGGCCTCCATCGGCGAGGCGCTCGGCATGTCCCTCCCTGGCTCGGCCGCGCCGCCCTCGGCCGACCGCCGTCGCGACATGTACGCCCGCCGCTCCGGCGAGGCAGTCGTCGAGATGCTCCGCCAGGGCATCCGCGCCCGCGACATCCTGACCAAGAAGGCGTTCGAGAACGCCATCGCCGTCACCATGGCGTTCGGCGGTTCCACCAACGCCGTCCTGCACCTGCTGGCCATCGCCCGCGAGGCCGAGGTGGAGCTGACCCTCGAGGACTTCAACCGCATCGGCGACAAGGTCCCGCACCTGGCGGACATGAAGCCCTTCGGCAAGCACGTCATGTTCGATCTGGACAAGATCGGCGGCGTCCCGGTGGTCATGAAGGCACTCCTGGACGCCGGTCTGCTGCACGGCGACTGCCTCACGGTGACCGGCAAGACGATCGCGGAGAACCTCGAGGAGATCGCCCCCGGCCCGCTCGACGGCAAGGTCCTGCGACAACTCGACAATCCCATGCACAAGACCGGCGGCGTCACCGTGCTGCACGGCTCGATGGCCCCGGAGGGCGCCGTCGTGAAGTCCGCGGGGTTCGACGCCGACGTCTTCGAGGGGACCGCCCGCGTGTTCGAGCGCGAGCAGGGCGCCCTGGACGCGCTGGACCGCGGCGAGATCAAGGCCGGCGACGTCGTCGTCATCCGCTACGAGGGCCCCAAGGGCGGCCCGGGCATGCGCGAGATGCTCGCCATCACCGGCGCGATCAAGGGCGCCGGCCTCGGCAAGGACGTCCTCCTGCTCACGGACGGCCGCTTCTCCGGGGGCACCACGGGCCTGTGCATCGGCCACGTCGCCCCCGAGGCCGTCGATGGCGGCCCGATCGCGTTCGTCCGCGACGGCGATCGGATCCGCGTGGACATCGCCGCCCGGACCTTCGACCTGCTGGTCGAGCCGGCCGAGCTCGAGTCCCGCAAGGTCGGCTGGGAGCCCCTCCCGGCGCGGTTCACCACGGGCGTGCTGGCCAAGTACACCAAGCTCGTGAAGTCCGCGAGCGTCGGGGCCTTCTGCGGCTGACGCCGCAGGGGCAGGGTACGACGGCGTCCTCCGCCGGCCGCCGCGGTGCGGCTGAGGACGCCGTCGCGCCTGTTCAGCCTTTGGACGTCGTGTCCACGATACGAGACGGGGCGTGTGGCTCGTTGACACCCCCTGCTGGCAGGGCAAGACTGAGTGGCATGCAGAGCATCATCACCGTCCTACGAGTTACCGAGCGCGTGGCCTAGCCGCCGATTGGTCGGACAGGTGACGCGCTGAACCCCCACTGAAGCCCAGGAACTGCCGGGCCAGAGGGGTTTTTTTATGCGTGATTGCATCGAAGAGAAGGAAGAATCCATGACAAACGGACCCGACATCAGCCCGGCGCTGGTGGCCAGGACGGCCAGCCGCGCGAAGGATGTTGCTCCTGTCTCTTCCGCCGTGGAGGGGGCCAATCCCGTGCAGGGACCGAACAACGTCGTGCCCCCCACCGAGATGACTGGCTCACAAGCCATCGTTCGTTCACTGGAAGAACTGGGCGTCACAGACGTCTTCGGGTTGCCGGGCGGGGCCATCCTCCCCACCTACGACCCGCTGATGGACTCCAGCGTGATCAACCACGTCTTGGTCCGTCACGAGCAGGGAGCCGGCCACGCCGCCCAGGGCTACGCCATGGTCACGGGCGAGGTCGGCGTGTGCATCGCCACCTCCGGCCCGGGAGCCACCAACCTCGTCACCGCCATCGCCGACGCCCACATGGACTCGGTCCCGATGGTCGCCATCACCGGCCAGGTCAACAGCGCGGTCATCGGCTCGGACGCCTTCCAGGAGGCGGACATCGTCGGCATCACCATGCCGATCACCAAGCACTCGTTCCTGGTCACGGACGCGCAGGAGATCCCGCGCGTCCTCGCCGAGGCGTTCTACATCGCCGGCAGCGGCCGGCCCGGGCCCGTCATCGTCGACATTTCCAAGGACGCCCAGCAGGCGACGATGGAGTTCTCCTGGCCGCCGAGGATCGACCTGCCCGGCTACCGCGTGATCAGCAAGGGCCACTCGAAGCAGCTCCGCGAGGCCGCCAAGCTGATCGCCGCGGCGCAGCGCCCGGTCTTCTACGTGGGCGGCGGCGTCATCAAGGCGCACGCCTCCCGGGAGCTGCGCGAGCTCGCCGAGTTCGTCGGGGCCCCGGTCGCCACGACGCTGCAGGCGCGCGGCGCGTTCCCCGACTCGCACGAGCAGCACGTGGGCATGCCGGGCATGCACGGTGCCGTCTCCGCGGTCACCGCCCTGCAGCAGTCCGACCTGCTGATCACCCTGGGCGCGCGCTTCGACGACCGCGTGACGGGCGTGCTCTCCACCTTCGCCCCGAACGCGAAGGTGATCCACGCCGACATCGACCCCGCGGAGATCTCCAAGAACCGCGTGGCGGATGTGCCGATCGTCGGCGACCTCGCCGACATCATCCCCGAGCTGCTGGACGCCTGCCGCGCCCGCTTCGAGGAGTCGGGACGCCAGGACCTCGCCTCCTGGTGGAGCACGCTGAAGCGTCTGCGCGAGACGTACCCGATCGGCTACACGGAGCCGCACGACGGGCTCACCGCACCGCAGCACGTGATCCAGCGGATCGGGGAGCTGACCGGGCCGGAGGGCGTCTACGTCGCCGGCGTGGGCCAGCACCAGATGTGGGCTGCGCAGTTCGTCAAGTACGAGCGGCCGCACCAGTGGCTGAACTCGGGCGGCCTGGGCACCATGGGCTACTCCGTCCCGGCCGCCATGGGCGCCAAGGTCGGCAACCCGGACCGGGTGGTCTGGGCGATCGACGGCGACGGCTGCTTCCAGATGACCAATCAGGAGCTGGCCACCTGCGTGATCAACCAGATCCCGATCAAGGTCGCCGTCATCAACAACTCATCGCTGGGCATGGTCCGGCAGTGGCAGACGCTCTTCTACGACTCCCGCTACTCCAACACGGACCTGAACACCGGTCACGGCACGGCCCGCATCCCGGACTTCGTGAAGCTCGCCGACGCCTACGGCTGCGCCGGCCTGCGCTGCGAACGTCCGGAGGACGTGGATGCGACCATCGCCCAGGCGCTGGAGATCAACGACCGCCCGGTGGTCATCGACTTCGTGGTCAGCCGCGACTCGATGGTCTGGCCGATGGTCCCGGCCGGCGTCAGCAACGACCAGATCCAGATCGCGCGCGACATGACGCCGGACTGGGAAGAGGAGGACTAAGCCATGGCACGTCACACACTCTCCGTGCTCGTGCAGGACGTCCCCGGCGTCCTGACCCGCGTGGCCGGCCTCTTCGCCCGCCGTGCGTTCAACATCCACTCACTCGCCGTGGGCCCGACGGAGCACGAGGGCATCAGCCGCGTGACCGTCGTCGTCGACGCCGAGGGCGACCTGCTGGAGCAGGTCACCAAGCAGCTCAACAAGCTCATCAACGTGCTCAAGATCGTCGAGCTCGTCCCCGAGGCCTCGGTGCAGCGCGACCACATCCTGGTCAAGGTCCGTGCCGACGCCGTGACCCGGCTGCAGGTGACCCAGGCCGCCGACCTCTTCCGCGCCAACGTCGTCGACGTGGCGACCGATTCCCTGGTCCTCGAGGCCACCGGCAACGCCGAGAAGCTCAACGCGCTGCTCTCCGTGCTGGAGCCCTTCGGGATCAAGGAGATCGTCCAGTCGGGCACGCTCGCCATCGGCCGCGGTTCCAAATCCATGTCGGAGCGCGCACTGCGCTCCGTTTCCGCCTAGTTTCCCCCAGCCCCGCACTACCAAGGAGTTACTGTGACCGAGTTGTACTACGACGACGACGCTGACCTGTCGATCATCCAGGGCAAGAAGGTGGCCGTCATCGGCTACGGCTCGCAGGGCCACGCCCACTCGCTGAACCTGCGCGACTCCGGCGTCGAGGTCCGCGTGGGCCTCAAGGAGGGCTCGAAGTCCCGCGCCAAGGCCGAGGAGGAGGGCCTGACCGTCGGCACCCCGTCCGAGGTCGCCGCCTGGGCCGACGTCGTCGTCATCCTGGCGCCGGACCAGGTGCAGCGCCACCTGTACAAGGAGGACATCGAGTCCAACCTGAAGGACGGCGACGCGCTGGTCTTCGGCCACGGCTTCAACATCCGCTTCGGCTACATCCAGCCGCCGGCCGGCGTGGACGTCCTCCTGGTCGCCCCGAAGGCCCCGGGCCACACCGTGCGCCGCGAGTTCGTCGCCGGCCGCGGCATCCCGGACATCATCGCGGTGGAGCAGGACGCCACCGGCTCTGCCTGGGATCTGGCCAAGTCCTACGCCAAGGGGATCGGCGGCACGCGCGCCGGCGTCATCAAGACCACGTTCACCGAGGAGACCGAGACCGACCTCTTCGGCGAGCAGGCCGTGCTCTGCGGCGGCGTCTCCCACCTGGTCCAGGCCGGATTCGAGACCCTGACCGAGGCCGGCTACCAGCCGGAGATCGCCTACTTCGAGGTCCTGCACGAGCTGAAGCTCATCGTGGACCTCATGTGGGAGGGCGGCATCGCGAAGCAGCGGTGGTCCATCTCCGACACCGCCGAGTACGGCGACTACGTCTCCGGACCGCGCGTGGTGACCCCGGAGGTCAAGGAGTCCATGAAGGCGATCCTCGCGGACATCCAGTCCGGCGCGTTCGCCCAGCGCTTCATCGACGACCAGGACAACGGCGCCGCCGAGTTCCTGAAGCTGCGCGAGGAGGAGGCCGGGCACCCGATCGAGGCGACCGGCAAGGCCCTGCGCTCGCACTTCTCGTGGAGCCAGCAGGACGACGACTACACCGAGGGCAGCGCCGCTCGCTGATCCCCGGGTCCGGGACGGATGAACCGTCCGGAGCGAGAAGAGGGCCGGCCCCCGCTGCTACCGCAGCGGGGGCCAGCCCTCTTCTCGTGCACCCGGCGCGATGTCCCGACGGGGTCGGCCGGTGGAGGAGGTCAGTAGCAGGGAGACATCCGTCCGACGGCGTTGGTGAGCACCCCGGTGCCGCCGACCATGGTGGCGGTGGCGACGTCCGACTCCACGATGTCCGTGCGGATCGCCAGCGGTACACACGTGGGGTGGGTCAGGTACAGCGGGGCGCGTCGCGTGCCGGCGATCGCCGCCGCGGCGAGTGCATCCGGGAAGTCCCGGCCGGTGGCGAAGTAGACCCGGGAGGCGTAGTCCACGAGCCCGGAGTTCAGCTTCCGCGCGGTCTCGTACCGGTTGCTGCCGTACACGCGGCTGGGGGAGTAGGCGCGCAGCGAGGTGGCGATGCCGCTGGAGACCACGGCCGGCCCGCCGACGATGACTGCCTTGTCCACGCCGAGGCCACGCAGGACCTGCTGGGTCTCCGCGTTCGCCGTGGAGTCCCTGCCGGGGACCAGCATGACGATCGCGCCATATGAGCCTGCCAGCGCCGAGGCGGCGAGAGCGTCCGGGTAGTCGAGCCCGGTCGCGATGTAGGCGCGCGAGGCCGAGGGGAAGGCACCACGCACGACGGCGGCCGCCGTCGAGTACCGATCGTCGCCGCCGTGCCGCACGACGTTCGACGTGTAGCGCTTGAGCTGGCTCACCACCGTATTGGATATGGCCCCGGTCCCGCCGACCACGACGATCTTCCGCGGGTTCAGCCGGTCCACCTCGGCGGCGATGGGGCCGGGCAGCCCACCCGGGCGGGTCAGGAGCAGCGGGGCGCCCTGTCGCGCAGCGGCCGGGGCCGCGACGAGCGCATCGGCGTAGTCCGCCCCGGTGGCGACGTACACCGTGCGGGCGCCGCTCGGGTAGGCCTGCTTCGACGCCGCCACGGAGGTCGTGTAGCGGTCGTCGCCTGCGATCCGGTAGGCCCCGACGCCCGTCTGGCCGGACGCCTCGTTGGGCATCCAGGCCTTCGCGCCCGTGCGCACGGTTCCGAGGTAGTTGTAGATCAGGCCCGGACAGGTGGTGTAGCCGACGTCGCGGTGCCCGAAGACGCGGGGGAGTGTCACCGTGGCGCCGTCGTCGTGCTTCTGACTGCCGCGGCCGGCCACGAGCCGCACCGTCCCGGTGGGGTCGTAGCCCCAGTAGGCCGCCTGCCAGCCGGCGATCTGCTGCAGGGAACGGACCACATCGGACGAGGGCTTGGCGTTGGTGTAGTCGCCCATGACGGAAACGCCGAACGTGTCGCTGTTCCAGCCCGCGGCGTGGGTCGCGACGCGGGAGACGCCCAGTCCACCGCCGCGGCCCTCGTAGATGTTGCCCCACTTGTCCACGAGCATGTGGTAGCCGATGTCGCACCAGGTGGGGTCCTTGGCCATGTGGAAGCGCTGGATGCCGCGCAGGATCCCCGGCACCTGGGAGACCGTGTAGCTGTTGGTGCCGGCGGTGTGGTGGATGATCGTGGCGTACTTGCGCTCGCTGTTGCCGAGATCGCACACGGGTGCGGCGGCGCCCCAGGACGAGCGCGTGATGACCCGGTTGAGGACACTGCTGGAGGAGCTGGGCGCGGTCCGCACGGCGGCGCGTTCGACGGCGAGCGTCTCCATCGCCGTCGCGGTCGCCGTAGGCTCCGCGGCGGGCTCGACCGCCGGCGAGGGGGAGTCGGTGCCGCCCTTGCCCTCGGTGATCTCGCGGTCGACCGCGGTCTCGGGGGAGGAGTAGGCCACGAGCTCCAGCTCGGAGCCGAAGTCCGGGTTGGTGGCGCGGGCCTCGACGGCGGTGGCCCGGACGAGGGCCACGGGGTCGGAGGACCCCGCCTCTTGCGGCTGTGCGGCGCCGGTACCGGAGTCGGCGTCGTCGTCGGGCAGCTCCTGCCACTCGCTCCACTCGCCGTCGACCCTGGCCCGGTACTCGGCCTCCGGGTTCGGGCCCTGCCAGGTCGCGCCGACGACGGAGGCCTGCGCAGGATCGAGGTCGAGTGAGGCGACCGCCCGCGCGGCCACTTCCTCGACGGCCGCGTGGACCTCGGCCTGCGGATTCGCGGGCCCATCGGGCAGTTCGGCCTCGACGGCCGCCGGGTCCGGGACATCCGGCGCGCCTTCGGCGGGCGCAACGGGTGTGCCGTCGCCCTCGGACGCCGGGGCCGAGGGAGAGGGCAGGGGAGCGGACGGCGAAGCGGCGGGAGCCGGCGCTGCGCCGGCCATCGCCAGCGAGACGGAGAGCGCTGCGGTCAGTGCGGCGGTCGCGAGGGACAGGAGCGGTCCGCGGGTGGCGGGCGGGCCGGAGGTGGCGTTCTGAGGCGCCATGGGGAGACTCCAGAGATAGACGAAGGGAGTGGCGATGGCCACAACCTTTATTCTGCCTGCAAGCCGCCTCGGAATGGTCCTCGGTACGGCGCGTCGGCATGTGGCACCCGCCATGGCGGGCGTGGGGATTCACCCACCGGAAGACTAAGGAATGGTGCAGGTAAAGGGAAGGGCCGGCGCGCCATGGCGGCGGTGGGCTGCGCGGCGGAGACTGCCGACCTGTAACAGTGCGGAGCGGGGTTCGGAGGCGGGGCGGCCCCCGCATAGCCTAGATTCGGCAGACCTGTGCCCTCAGCCCGGTCGCCGGTCGTGACCGCATCCCACACTCAGAGAAGGTGCCACCGCAGTGTCAGAGAACAAGCCCGTCGTTCTGCTCGCCGAAGAGCTCTCGCCCGCAACAGTCGAGGCCCTCGGTCCGGACTTCGAGATCCGCCAGACCAACGGTGCCGATCGATCTCAGCTGCTCGAGGCCATCGCCGACGTGGACGCCATCCTGGTCCGCTCCGCCACCAAGGTGGACGCCGAGGCCATCGCGGCGGCAAGAAACCTCAAGGTCATCGCCCGCGCCGGCGTGGGCCTGGACAACGTGGACATCAAGTCGGCCACCCAGGCCGGCGTCATGGTCGTCAACGCCCCGACGTCGAACATCATCTCGGCCGCCGAGCTCACGGTGGGGCACATCGTCTCCCTCGCGCGGCGCATCCCGGCGGCCAATGGCGCCCTGAAGAACGGTGAGTGGAAGCGTTCCAAGTACGCCGGCGTCGAGCTCTACGAGAAGACGGCCGGCATCATCGGCCTCGGCCGGATCGGTGCCCTCGTTGCCGCCCGTCTGCAGGGTTTCGGCATGAAGGTCGCCGCCTACGACCCCTACGTCACCGCCGCCCGGGCCCAGCAGCTCGGCGTGCAGCTGATGGATCTCGACGAGCTCCTCGCCGCCAGCGATTTCATCACCATCCACATGCCGAAGACCCCCGAGACCCTCGGCATGCTCGGGGCCGACGCCTTCGCGAAGATGAAGGATTCCGCCTATGTCGTCAACGTGGCCCGCGGCGGCCTCGTCGACGAGGAGGCCCTCTACACGGCGCTGAAGGAGGGCCAGATCGCCGGTGCCGGCATCGACGTGTTCGTCAACGAGCCCAGCACCGATCTGCCGTTCTTCGAGTTCGAGAACGTCGTGGTCACCCCGCACCTGGGCGCCTCCACCGAGGAGGCCCAGGAGAAGGCCGGCATCTCGGTCGCCAAGTCCGTGCGCCTGGCGCTGGCCGGCGAGCTCGTGCCCGACGCCGTGAACGTCGCCGGCGGCGTCATCGACGAGAATGTCCGCCCGGGCATCCCGCTGATCGAGAAGCTCGGCCGGATCTTCACGGCGCTCACCGAGGACTCGCTGGTCAGCCTCGACATCGAGGTCGCCGGCGAGATCGCCAGCCTCGACGTCAAGGCGCTCGAGCTGGCCGCCCTCAAGGGCATCTTCACCGACGTCGTCTCGGAGCAGGTGTCCTACGTGAACGCCCCCGTGCTCGCCGAGCAGCGCGGTGTCGCGGCGCGCCTGATCACCACCAGCGACTCCCCGGAGTACCGCAATGTCCTGAATCTGCGCGGTGCCACCAGCGACGGCAAGGTCCTCGCCGTCTCGGGCACCCTGACCGGCCCGAAGCAGATCGAGAAGCTCGTCGGCATCGACGGCTACGAGATCGAGATCCCGATCGCCGAGCACCTCGTGGTCCTGCGCTACGAGGACCGCCCGGGCGTCGTCGGCGCCCTCGGCGCCGTCCTCGGGGAGCGTGGCGTCAACATCGTGGGCATGCAGGTCTCGCCGAGCGCGGACAGCGCCGAGGCGCTCGCGATCCTCACCGTGGACGACGCGCTCCCGGAGGGAACCCTCGAGCAGGTGCGCACCACCGTCGGAGCGACGTTCGCGCGCGAGGTCGACCTGACGGACTGACGCCGGCGGGCCCGGCCCGTACAGGACGACGGCGGGGCGTCACCCACGCGGCTGCGGCCGCGGAGGTGGCGCCCCGTACCGTTGTTCTACAACGTTTCTGCATCGGCCGCTGAAACGGTTGCTCCGGGTGGTATCTTTCTGCTCATCACACCATTTCGGGTGACTCTCGCTCGCACTCATCAGGTGCATTCACGAAGGGGACTCTTATGTCCTTGACTTCCTCCGCGCCCGCTTCCGGGCGCGCCCGCGTCCGCCGAACCGTCGCCGCCGGTCTTCTCGCCGCCGCCCTGACGGCCACGGCCGTGCCGGCGGCATCCGCCGCCCAGCCGGCCGCTGTGCCGCCGGGTGTCGAGGTCGACCGGCTTGGCGGGAGCAACCGCATGAAGACGTCCGTGGAGATCTCCAAGACCTACTTCCCCGGGGGCTCCAGCGTCGTCTACCTGGCGACGGCACACGACTTCGCCGATGCACTGGTCGCCGGTCCGGCGGCGGCCACGGAGGGCGGACCTGTGCTGTTGACGCCCGCCGGCGCGCTGGACCCCACGGTCGCCGAGGAGATCAAGCGCCTCGCGCCGTACAAGGTAGTCCTCGTGGGCGGCGAAGGTGCCGTCAGCCAAACCGTGGCGGACTCCGTCGCAGGAATCGTCGGAGAGAAGGCCGTGGAGCGCGTCGGCGGCGACAACCGGTACGAGACGGCCGCGAACATCGCCCGCTCCGTCTTCCCGGAGGGCGCCGAGGAGGCTTACCTGGCCACCGGCCTCGACTACCCCGATGCCCTGTCCGCAGCGCCCCTCGCCGGTGCGCTCGAGGTGCCCGTGGTTCTCGTCCGGGGAACCAGCACGAGCCCCGACGCGGAGACGGTCGCCCTCCTGGACGAGCTCGGGATCTTCCAAGCGTCCCTGGTGGGTGGCAACGGTGTCATCTCCGCTGGGTTCCAATCCGGACTCGAGGCCGACGGCATCGACACCTTCCGCTACTCGGGCAAGGACCGCTACCACACCAACCTCCTCGTGAATCGGGAGCTGCTCGGCATCTCGCGCGAGGTGATGCTCGCGACGGGTATGAACTACCCCGATGCTCTGGCCGGAGCTGCCTCGGCGGGCTGGCACGCTACGCCGATCTACCTCTCGCGTCCTACGTGCGTTCCCGCGGCCTCGCTGAAGGACATCCTGCATGCGGACGCCGGCGTCGAACTGGTGACCCTGCTGGGCGGCGAGGGCGTGCTCTCGCAGAAGGTGGCGAATCTCGAGTCCTGCTGATCTACAGCAGGGGTGCCTCCCCGCACGGCGGTGCCGGGGAGGCGCTGGCGCCCATTCTGACGGTGGGAGCCGAGAGACGAACGGCGAGAGCCGGCACGGCGTCGACGACGCGGTGCCGGCTCTCTTCACAGCCGGCCGCGCACCGCCGGGGAACCGCCGTCCATGCGGTAAATTCTCTTGGGTGACTTCCACCGAGCAGCCCCCCTTCTACATCACCACGGCGATCTCCTACCCCAATGGCGAGCCCCATATCGGCCACGCCTACGAGGTCATCGCCACGGACGCCATGGCCCGGTTCAAGCGGCTCGACGGGCACGACGTCTTCTTCATGACGGGTACCGACGAGCACGGCCAGAAGATGCTGCAGACGGCCCAGCGGATGGGACTCTCCCCGCGGGAGCTCGCCCAGCGCAACTCCGACGCCTTCCAGCAGATGAACGACGAGCTCGGCACCAGTTACGACCGCTTCATCCGCACCACGGATCCGGACCACATCGACGCCGCCCAGGAGATCTGGCGGCGCATGGAGGCCAACGGGGACATCTACCTGGACAAGTACGCCGGGTGGTACTCCGTCCGGGACGAGGCCTTCCACTCCGAGGAGGACACCGAGGTCCGCGAGGACGGCGTCCGCTACGCCAAGGAGACGGACACCGAGGTGACCTGGACGGAGGAGGAGTCCTACTTCTTCCGGCTCTCCGCGTACCAGGACAAGCTGCTGGACCTCTACCGCAGCCAGCCGGACTTCGGCGCGCCCCGTTCCCGGTTCAACGAGGTCATCCGCTTCGTGGAGCGCGGCTTGGATGATCTCTCGATCTCGCGCACCACGTTCGACTGGGGCGTGCCCGTCCCGGGCAACGAGAAGCACGTGATGTACGTGTGGGTGGACGCGCTGACCAACTACCTCACCGGCGCAGGATTCCCGGACGTCGAGTCGGCCAGTTTCCGGAAGTACTGGCCCGCCGACGTCCACGTCATCGGCAAGGACATCTCCCGCTTCCACGCGATCTTCTGGCCCGCGTTCCTCATGTCCGCCGGACTGGAGCTGCCCAAGCGCGTCATGATCCACGGCTTCCTGCACAACAACGGCGTCAAGATGTCCAAGTCCCTCGGCAACACCGTGGCTCCCGCGGACTTCGTCGAGAAGTACGGTCTGGACCAGATGCGCTACTTCTTCCTGCGCGAGGTCCCGTTCGGGGCAGACGGCAGCTACAGCCACGACGCGATCGTCGGGCGCATCAACTCGGACCTGGCAAATAATCTCGGCAACCTGGCGCAGCGCTCGCTGTCCATGGTCAAGAAGAACTGCGCCTCGTGCGTCCCCGAGCCCGGGGAGTTCACGGACGCGGACCGCGCGATTCTGGATCTGGCCGGCCGGCTCCTGGAGACCAACCGTGATTTCTACAGCCGCCAGGAGTTCAGCCGGGCCCTCGAGTCGGTCTGGCACGTCCTGGGCGAGGCGAACGCCTACTTCGCGGACCAGGCGCCGTGGGTGCTGCGCAAGACCGACGTCGATCGCATGGGCACGGTGCTGTACGTGACGCTGGAGGTCGTGCGGCGCGTGGCGCTGCTGGTCCAGCCGGTCGTGCCGGAGGCGGCCAGCCGGCTGCTCGACGTGCTCGGCCAGCCCGAGGGCGCCGCCCGCATGTTCGCGGCGTTTGACATGCCGCTCGAGCCGGGCACCGAGCTGCCGGACCCGGCGCCGGTCTTCCCGCGCTACGAGGAACCCGCGGCCTGAGCTGACCGGACACGCGATCGCGCGGGACTGCGGCGCGCTGAGCCCAGCCCCTGACAGAGGGCACATGACAGAGCGCACATGACAGAGGACGACGGCGGTAGGTTCCCTACCGCCGTCGTCCTCTGTTCTCTGCGCCTGCTCTGGGCGCCGTCCCCGGTTCTCAGCCGAGTGTGCAGGCGTGGCCCCGGCACGGAGTGCGCGGGGGCCACGCCACGCTCTGCCGTTACTCGGTGGCGAGGCCCGCCACCGGCGAGAGGCGGGCGGCTCGGCGTGCCGGGACCACGGAGGCCAGCAGTCCGGCGCAGACCGCCACGGCCAGGACGGCCGCCAGCTGGACCCACGGGAGGTCCACGATCACCTGGGTGAGGAAGCCGAGCGCGGACTGCGTGCCGAGCAGCCCGTAGGCCGTGCCGAGGCCGAGGCCGATGAGGGCGGCCACGCCAGCGATCAGGACCGCCTCCAGTGCCAGCATGCCGCGCAGCTGACGGGTGGTTAGACCGAGGGCGCGCAGCAGGGAGTTCTCCCGGGTGCGCTCCAGAATGGACAGGCTCAGCGTGTTCGCCACGCCGATCAGCGCGATCAGCACGGCGACGGCCAGGAGGCCGGTGACCACCATGAGCAGCATGTCGATCACCGTGGTGAACATCTGCCGCTCGATGAGCCCGCCGCCCACGGAGTAGTCCTCCACACCGAGTGCCGCGGCGATGATGCTCTGCAGCTCCTGGGCCCCGGCGACATCGAGCGAGTCGCTCGCATCCGCCCAGAGGATCGCCGGCAGGTCAGCCGGGGAGGGCTGCCCAGCGACGGTGACCGCCGTATCCCAGCTCGCGGCCGTGTTCGCGGTGACGAGCGGGACGAAGGCATCGACGTCGGTGGGGCGCACGGTCAAGGAGTCGCCGGCGACGGTGGCCTCCTTCACGACCGTCTCGTCGAAGGCGGTGTCCGGCAGCAGGATCTCGCCCTCGGCCGGGACCAGCGACGGATCGTTCAGAACCGCGCCTAGGGCCTCGGGATCGGCGGCGTAGACAGTGCCGTACTCGGAGTCGGCCACGGGAACGAGCCGGACGGCGTGCTCGACGCCGTCGACGGCCGTCAGGCGGTCCGCGGCGTCGGCACCGAAGGGGGCCGCGACGCCGTCGTGCTGGACCGTGACGTCCACGGGGTACTCTCCGGCCAGGCCCTGGTCGAACGTCGCCTTCGCGGACTGTGCCCCGACGAGGATCATCGAGACCAGGGTGACGCCGATCAGCAGCGCCGTGGCCGTGGCCGTGGTCCGGCCCGGGTTCCGCACGGAGTTCAGGGCGGCGAGCTTGGCCGGCACACCCGTACCGGAGACCAGGCGGCCCACCGCCGAGACGGCGGGCGGCAGGAACAGCGAGCCGATCATCAGGATGCCGATGAAGGAGACGAATCCGCCCGCGAAGGAGACCAGGAGGTTCGCGTTGACCGCGCCGAAGGCCAGGAGCGCGGCGCCGAGGAGCACGCCGAGCCCGCCGAGGACGAGCCGGGCCCTGCCGGCACGGTTGCGCACGGAGGCGCCGTCGGCCGGGCGGAGCGCAGCCAGTGGAGCCACGCGGGTGGCCTGGCGGGCCGGAATCCAGGCGGCCAGGATCGTCATGGCGGTGCCGACGCCAAGGCCGATGAGAACGCTCGAGGCGGGGACGGAGAGCACCGCGAACGCCGTGCCGGGCAGGGTCGCCACGTAGGCGATGAGACCGGACATCACGCCGATGGCCAGCAGCACGCCGAGCGCCGAGGCGACGACGCCGATGATGACGGACTCGAGCACCACCGCACCGCGGATCTGGCGGCGGGCCGCGCCCAGGGTGCGCAGCAGCGCCAGCTCGCGGGTGCGCTGGGTGACCAGGACGGAGAACGTGTTGGTGACCACCAGGCCGGTGACCACGAGCGCCACTAGGGCGAAGACCAGGAGCACCACAGTCAGCTGGTCGGAGCCGCCGGAGAGCGACGCGACGTCCTGGACGGTCTGCTCGGCTGCGGTGAGGACCTGCGGGTGCTCCACGCCGGCGGCGCGGAGCACGCCGGCTACCTCGTCGGCCGTTGCACCGGCGTCGACGCCCTCGGCCAGTTTGAGCTGGAATGAGTTGGCGCCGGTCGCCCCGCCGAGCGCCTCCTGGAGGCTCGCCGGCGTCACGACCACCTCCGTGAAGGCGCCCATGGCCGGGTTGGCGCTGACCTCGGTCAGACCTGTCACCCGGTAAGCGACCGGGGCCGGCTCCTGCTCCCCGGTCGGAATCGCGAGGGAGACGGTGTCCCCGACGTCGATCCCGGCGCGCTCCGCCGTCGCGGTGTCCACCGTCAGCTCGTGGGGCGAGTCCGGGAACTCTCCTTCCGCGAGCTCGGTGCTGCGGAAGTCGGGGGTGTCCGGCACGCTGTGCAGCCTGGACTGGAAGGTCGAGTTGCCCGAGCCGAGCCGGGCACCCGCGCTGAGGTCCGATTGGACGTCGCGGACGGAGTCCAGTCCCTCCACCTCGGCGAGGATGCCGGGGTTGTAGGGCGCGTCAGGGACCTCGCCGGTGTAGGCGTCGAAGTCCACGGAGGCGATCAGGTCGGCGTGCTTGTAACCGGCGCCGATCGACTGCTGGAGGGACGCCGTGGCACTCGAGCCCACCATGAGGGTCGCGGCGAGGAACGCCGTACCGATCATGACGGCCAGCACGACGGCGATGTAGCGGCGCGCGTAGCTGCGCACGTTCGCCCAGGCGAGGGTCATCATGCGCCAGCCCCCCGGGCGTCCGCCGAGCGCGCGGCAGCGGCGTCGTCGTGCTGGGTGGTCAGCCGCGCGAGCGCGGCGGCGATCTCCTGCGGGGTGGTCGCCGGCACGCGGCCCTCGAGCCGTCCGTCGCGGACCAGCACGATGTCGTCCGCGTAGCTCGCGGCGACGGGGTCGTGGGTCACCATGATGATGGTCTGGCCGAAGTCGCGGACCGAGGCGCGCAGCAGCGAGAGGACCTCCGCGCCGGTCTGCGAGTCGAGGTTGCCGGTGGGCTCGTCGCCGAAGACGACGTCGGGACGCGTCAGCAGAGCGCGGGCCACCGCGACGCGCTGCTGCTGGCCACCGGAGAGTTCGTGGGGCTTGTGCCCCAGCCGCGGGCGCAGGCCGAGGGTGTCGATCACGGTCGCGAACCACGCCTTGTCATGCTTCCGTCCCGCGAGCTGCAGGGGCAGGAGGATGTTCTGCTCCGTGGTGAGCGTCGGGACGAGGTTGAATGCCTGGAAGATGAAGCCGACCTTGTCCCGCCGCAGACGCGTCAGCTCGGTGTCCTGCAGCCCGGTGATGTCCACGTCGCCGATGACGATCTGCCCGCTCGTCGCCGAGTCGAGTCCGGCCAGGCAGTGCATGAGGGTGGACTTGCCGGAGCCGGACGGACCCATGATGGCGGTGAACCGACCCACGGGGAAGTCGATGTCCACTCCGGCGAGGGCCTCCACCTGCGTGGCGCCTGTTCCGTAGACCTTGGTCAGGCCGCGCGCGCCGACGGCGATGGCCGGCGCGGGCCGGGTCGAGTTCTCGAGTGTCGAGGGCATGTGTGTGCTCATGATGACCACGTTATTTTCCGGCCCTGGCCCCGCACATCGTCCCACCGGCGCGAACTCGCCGCCGCCGGCTCACCCCCCGGGATGAGACGAGCGGGTTGCTGGGCTGAGGGACGGACCGGCGGACGGGCCGAGGGGTCGCGTCGTGGTTCCTGGTAGGCGGCCCGGGGCGGGGTCCCGCCGGGGAGCGGGGCAGAGCCCTGCGTCGAGGGACAGTGAGCCACGTGGACGATGGCAGGATGGTGCCATGAGAGTTCTGCCACGCCGGCTGACCGGACGAGACGCCGCTGGCCCGCCGCTCGCCGTCCTCGTCGTGGCGCTGGCCGGTTCGCTGGCGCTCGCCGGCTGCTCGTCGCCCGAGCCCGAACCCCGGCCCGCGCCGACGACCACGTCGACGACCACGTCGAAATCGTCGTCGACTCCCGCGCCTGTCGTCGACACGGGGGACATGCCGGCGGCCCTCGCGGACCTGGCCGTCAACTGGTACAGCGGGGGAGACGTCGCCAGCGGGGCGCTCGCCGTGGAGGCCGCCGCACAGCGCGAACCGGCGCCTGGCGGAGTGGCGGTCGAGGCGACCGTCGGCGCCTGGAACGAGCAGAAGCTCGCGGTCCTCACAGCCGGGGACGACGTCACGCTGGCCGTCGCCGGACCGGACGGGTGGAGCATCGTCGGGGGCTGGTGGCCCAGTCTCGGGATTGAGGAACCGGTCCTCGGCGATCAGCGGCACGTCCTGCTGATCGGCTCCGACGCTCGCGAGAAGGAAGGCCAGAAGATCGACCGGGCACGCGGCGACGCGCTGCAGCTGCTCGGGGTCAACGGGGCGGGCGGCGCCGGCATCGTGGGCATACCGCGCGACCTCTGGGTGCCGATCCCCGGAGGCGGAACCGCCAAGATCAATTCGGCCCTGCTGCAGGGTGGCCCCGAGGCCCAGGTGCAGGCGGTGGCCGACGCGACCGGGATCCAGCCCCAGGGCTACATCCTCACCGGGTTCGAGGGATTCAAGTCGATCGTCGCCGACCTCGGCGGCCTCACGCTGGAGGCCCCGGTGCCCGTCAAAACTGTCCCGGAGGGAACATCGACCCTCGACCCGGACGACGCGCTCATGTTCGTGCGCGAGCGGAAGACGCTTCCGGGCGGGGACTTCGACCGCAGCTTCCACCAGGGCGTCGCGCTGCTCGGCTTCGCGGTCCACGTCCTGGGCACCGGTCCCGCGGCACTGGCCGAGTCCCTGACGCTGGTCGATCCGCACGTCCAGACGAACCTCACCGCCGAGGAGGCGCTGACGTTCGCCGCGTGGACCTACCGACTGGATCTTCAGAAGATCGGCCACGACGTTCCGGAGGCACCCTACGGCCGCAGCGCCGACGGCCAGTCGATCCTCGTCTACGACGACGGTGTCCAGGCGGTCTTCGACGACTTCGCGGACGGTGCACTAAAGTAGCCGGGATCGTGTGACGTCCGGTACGGAGGGGGAGTATGGCAGTGGAGGCTGAGAAGCTGGTCAAGGATTATGCGGCATGGCGGGTCCCGGTCCACGAGTGGGGGTCACCGACAGAGTTCCGGGCGGCGGGGTCATTGCCGGACGGGGTGCACGCGATCCGGTTGGAGAGCGGACTCGTTCTGGATCTCTTCCTTCGCGGGAACCCGCTGACGGATAGCTCCCACGCCCATGTGCTGACTTTCCTGGCCGGCGCCGTCACGGGGAGAGGGTCCAAGGCGGGGCCCTTCTTCAGTGGCCTCGGGATCGCCGGTGGGCTCGATATGCCGGTTGTAGCTGTCGCCGATCCGGGTGTGGACGTCGACGCTGCCGTCAATCTCGCGTGGTACACGGGCCGCCTGCAGGACGGATTCCAGGCCGAATTGGCGTCGGTCCTCGGAGGGCTGGCGGAGAGAGCCGGACGGCCCCTCCTGCTGGTCGGTGGTTCAGGGGCCGGGTTCGCCTCGCTGGCGCTCATGGAGGAGCTCGCCGAACGCGCCTCCGGGCTGGTCTGGAATGCCCAGACCGATGCCTTGCGGTACCACCCCGGTCCTGTGCGGACGTACCTCAGCAAGGTCCTCGGACTCGCTTCCTCCGTCTACACCGGCCCGGACTGGATTCAGAGCGTCGAGGCGCGGATCAATGGCCGGATCCAGACGCGGCTCGACGGCGCCGCGGCCGTCGGAGCCAGTGCGGGACTGCTCTACCTCCAGAACTGGAGCGATTGGCATCGCGAGAACCATCTCGAGCCGTGGCTCGAGGGCGCGGAGTGGGATCGGCAGGATGGCCCGGGCCATGCCCGGGTCTTCAGCCGCGACGAGAGTCACGCAGTGGCGGTGGCGGATTTCGCCGAAGGACACCTTCCGCCCGACGCCGAATTGCTCTCCGAGCTCATTGTCCTGCTCCAGACAGGCCGGCAGTCACAGCGCTCGCTGGCCGGCGATCTGGCCGACCGTTTCGGGGCTAAGGCCACAACCTGATCGCTATGCGACGAGGCGCGTACCCACACCGCGCATCAGTTCGCAACCACGCCGGCCCTGTAGGCGATGACGACGGCCTGGACACGATCGCGAGCCTGCAGTTTGGCCAGCACATGACGCACGTGGGTTTTCACCGTCGCCTCGGAGAGGAAGAGCTCGCGAGCAATCTCTGGATTGGTACGGCCGAGGGCGATGAGTTTGAATACCTCGAGTTCACGAGCTGTCAGCGACTCGACGGCGACTACGTCGGCTTGATTGGTCTTCGAATTGGAGCGAAGCATGGGTGCCATATGGTCCATCAGTCGCCGCGTCGTGGATGGTGCGATCACGGCGTCGCCTCGGTGGACGGTCCGAATCGCTTCCAGCAGTTCCTCCGGAGGGGCGTCCTTCAGGAGGAAACCGCTCGCACCCGCCTGGATGGCAGCCAGTGCGTACTCGTCCAGATCGAAAGTCGTCAGGACGATGATTCTGGGACCGCCGCCGTCGACGCCGTCCAGAAGTCGCTCCGTCGTCTGTATGCCGTCGAGCTCCGGCATGCGGATATCCATCAGTATCACGTCCGCCTTCGCCAGCGCAGGGGAGCCCAGTGCCTCGCGCCCATTGTCGGCCTCCGCCACGACCTCGAGGTCCGGTTGTGAGTCGATGAGCATGCGAAAACCGCTGCGGACCAGCTTCTGGTCGTCGACGAGGCCGACGCGGATGGCGGCTGTGGGATCACTGGTGGTCATGCTGTCTCCAGATATGGAATGAAGGCGCGAACGACGAATCCGCCGCGGGCTAGCGGGCCTGCCGATACTTGTCCGCCGTACAGTTCGACGCGCTCACGCATGCCGTCGAGACCCCGGCCGGAGCCGGCGGTGGACGCGTCGGCGAGCGCACCGCGTCCATTATCGGTCACACTGACGGTGACGCCGTTTCGGGTCCAGTCGATCGTCACAGTAGCCCGTGCGGCGGTGCCAGCGTGCTTGACCACATTGGTGAGGGACTCCTGGACGCACCGATAGACCGCCAGTTCCGCCCCGTTCGGCAATGCGCGGCTCGGCGAGCCGACCATGTATAGATCCACCTGCTGGCCGGCGAGCCGGACCTGCTTGGCGAGCTGCTCCAGATCGGCGATGCCCGGCAGGGGCCGGTACTGAGCCTCGTCCTCACCGCGCAGAACTCCCAACAGCCGGCGCATGTCCTTTAAGGATTCACGCCCTTGCATTGAGATCGTCTCGAGCGCCTCGACGGCTACGGCCGGATTCGACCGGCTTGCGTACCGGGCACCATCGGCCTGGGTGATCATGATCGAGAGCGAGTGGGCCACGATGTCGTGCATCTCGCGGGCGATCCGGGCGCGTTCGTCGGCGGCTGCAGCTGCCCGCTCCGCGACCTGCTCTCGTTCCAGACGCTCGGCCCGGTCGTGGAGCGCTTGAAGCGCTACCAACCGAGTGCGAGCTAGGTCTCCGTACGTCCAGACCACGAGCATGCTGAGCCCGATGATGACCGTCGACGCCACGATCGACGCGAAAGTCCGGTCGGCAGTCACGCCACCGAATGCAGCAGCGGAGAACGCAGCGCCGACGAGGGACAGGCCGAGTCCGCTCAGCGACTCCCAGCGGGTACCGTACTTCGCCAGCGTGTAGACGACCATCGGCACAGCGACGAGGGAGGGGAGGAAGCCCTGGAGGAAGGCGAGATGCATCAGGCAGGCCATGACGATCACAGCCGCACTGATTCGCCGATGGGACCGGCGCCAGATCAGAGGCAGGGTTTCAGCGCTGGATAGGAGGGTGGCAAGGACTGTCTGGGACCCGGCACCGAGACCGCCCGCCACTCCGGCGCTGGCCACGGTCGTGACGAACCACAGCACCAGTGCACCCACGAGGTCCACGCTGCGTGGGTGCTCACGGACCCAACGATCGACCCTGCGGTGCCAGTTCATGGGTCCGATCCTAGGGGACCCGTCCCGATGGCTCCGATTCACACCGGTAGAGTGAGGGCGGCGAATATCTGGAACAGGTGAGGAGAGAAATGTCCGTCAAACTCTACTGGTGGAGGTCCCGGAATGGTGGCCACAACCTGGGCGACGAACTGACTCCCATCCTCCTCAAAGAGCTCTTCGAGATAGACGCCGAGCTCAGTCCTATGGCATCCGCCGACATCGTCGGGGCTGGATCTGTACTTGGTTGGGCCTGGAGTTTGCCCGGCGCCGCTGACAACACGATGGTGCGGGAGATCCACGTGGTCGGCTCCGGGCTGATGAAGCCCGAGCCTCCCAACGTCCACCTCGATGGGCTGAAGCTGCACTCAGTCCGCGGCTACCTGTCCAAGGCGCTGCTTCCCGAGTCAATGACCGAACAGACCACCGTTGGAGACCCTGGTTTGCTCGTGTCCCGAGTGGTACATGAGCAACGCGGCGTCCGTCACCGTCTCGGAGTCATTCCTCACGTCGGGTGGATCGGTCGAAGCCGTTTCGCGGAACTCACCGCCGGGCTTCCCGAGCACACCGTGATCGACTTCCGCACGGACAACCTCCAAGAGATCCTCAGCCAAATGTCGCAGTGCGAGGTCATCCTTAGCCAATCCCTTCACGGCCTGATCTTGTCGGACGCGCTGAGGATTCCGAATGCTTGGCTTGATCTGGGGAGCCTCCATCCGGGCGGCTCATTCAAGTTCTATGACTACTTCTCGTCAGTCGGTCGCCCGTTCGAGGACGCACTGACCGTCGACGATTCGATGACCTGGCGAAGCATCGACGACGCCGTATTCCAGATCTCGGGAGCCCGGCTCCGCGCCCGCCAACACGAGATCCTGCAAGCCTTCCGATCGGCGATAGACGCCAGCGGAGCCGCGTGACGCAGAGGGTCGACATGAGACGCCACCTCCCATTTCCAGGAGTAGGGCGTCGGCAGTTCCTACGCGCAGCAGCGGTTCTCGGAATCCTGCCGGCTGCCGAAAATGTTGCACCTTCTCAGCTGCCGACGAGAGTTACCGGACCTTCGAAACCAGCCGCAGAATCGGTCAACCCGCGCACGATCTACTCTGGCCCCGACTTGGTTGTCAGATCTCATGCGGACCCCGTTGCGTCCCGTGCGGCCACGGTATTCCGTTTCCTCGTGAGAGACGAAGGCCCGGAGATCCTAGTAGTCGGTTGCACTGGGCTCAGCCGGCAGGTCCAGTTCGTCGACACGATGAACGGGCAACAACTGGCTGCCGTCGATCAGGTGACGTCTGCCCAGCGCGGAGTCCAGGAAATGGCCGCGCTGCCGTCCGGGGAACTCGTCATCGTCTCCGCGGGCGGGGTCTATTCTCTGACGCCTGGCGGCACGGTCACCCCCTGGCCGCGGACCGAAGCGGCTTTCCAGGACGCCTACGATCCGCGGTGCGACGACGATGGCATTGTCTGGGCGGGAGTGTACGGACCGACGGGGGGAGGTCGATTCCTGCGAGCCGATCCCCGTGAGCGCACCGTGGCCCTGATGCCCCTGATGCCCCTGATCGCCAGCGACACCGACTACGTCAGCTGCGTCTCGGTGACGAGGGAAAAGGTGTGGGGCGGCACCGGGAGTTCTCGACCACGGCTCGTCGTGCTCGACAAGGCAACGAAGCAGAGCCAGCGGACGATTCCGCTGCCGGACGCCGCGGCCAGTGGCAATGTGCAATGGATTGAGGCCTGGGACGACATCGTCGTAGCGGGCTACAGAGGCCTGGACGGCCGGACTCGCACAGCGATATACGACATTCGAAAGGAAACATTCGAGGCTATCGACCCCCCTGCGCTGTCGGCGTTCGCCGGACGGGTCCGCAACAGACTCTTCTACTTCGACTCACACGGGCTGTGCGCACGCGATCTCCCGTCCGGGAAGACGGTTCGCCTGCTCGATATGGAGAACCTCCGCCAGTGGCCGCTTTATGCCGAGATCGAGAACCCGGGCAGCAACTTTCCCTGGCTTCGATACGTTGCCAGAAGCCGCGAGAACTCCGAATATCTCGTTGGACGCGTCCTGCTCGACAGTCCAAGTTTTCGATATTGGTGTTCTCTCGAGATTGAAGAGTCGGCGCAAAAAGTCCACAGTTTGAATGCAGGGGCCAGCGGGCAGGTCTACGCGGGTGGGTACCAGGCCAGTTCACTGGCTGTCCTCGGGCCCGGGCTAGAGCGTATCGCGTCGATTCGAGGCGAGGGACACTTCGAGCAAGTTGAGTCGATGGTAGAAGTCGACGACCGGCTGGTCGTCGCTTCGTATCCCGCCTGCCAGATCGCCACCATCGATCTGGAAACTCTGCGAGTCGAGCCTTTCGGCAGTCTCCAGCAGCAATACGCGCAATCCCGTCCTTTCGGCCTCGCAGTCTCGGGCTCTCAAGCTTTCGTCGGCTCCGTCCCCTCGCAGGGAAAGAGCGGCGGAAGCCTGCTACGGCTCGACCTCCGGACGAAGACCGTTCTGAACGACTGGGGTGAGGTAGCCGGAGACCACTCGATCGTTGGGCTCACAATGGCCGAGAGCGGCGTCGTCATCACCACCTCGAAGCGTGGTGCCTACGGAGCGCCAGATTCTCGGTCAAGCGCCTCCGTGCTGTTGTTTGACCCTGCCCGGGGCCGCAATCACTGGCAGACGGTCTTGGAGGGGGAAGGCGAAATTAATTCCCCCATCGTGGTCGGCCGCGAGCTCTATGTCGCCGTGGCAGACGGCATCGTGATCCTCGACATCGGGACGGGGCGAGTCAGGGGCCGGATCGACCTCTTCGGCACGCGGACGTCCCGGGGATATCGGACGAACAGGCTCGCCTACCATGGATCCAGGGACACGCTTGTGCACGGCAGCGGTGGACAGATCACGGCGATCAAGAGAGATCGCTCCGTCAAAGCGATCCTGGCTCGAGGCCACTTCGAGTACCCCGTGGTCGGTCCGACCGGGCGGATTTACGCCATCCGGGCCGGGCGGTTCGTGACGGAACTTGCGCTGCCAGACATCTGGCCCTAGTTTCTGCTGGCCGAGACTGCCGCTAGGGTCGACGTACCAAAGTTCTGCTGTTTGACGAGCGGGAAGTTGAGTGCCACGGCATCGAGTACGAGTCCTGAGTTCATCCGGCGCCGAACGGACTGACTGGTCGCCTGTGCTCCCGTTACTCGCGTGTCCACACTCGGAACGCAGTACGAACCGACTTGTCCGTCCATATGACCGATGATCGCATCCTTCTCGATTGCCGCGAGGAGTTTGCTGGCGCCGGATCGGCTCAAAATGTACCCATCCAGGCCCCAGCCGTTCGACGTTCCCGGCCATCGACCCAGGACATCCCAGACAGGACTTACTCCGGCCAGGGTGCCAGTCGTGGAGTAGGACGACATTCTCTCGTTCACGAAATATAGCTCTTTGCCGGGTGCCTGCCCAACAATGTCAGCTATCGGAGCCCACCCAAAGGGAATCGCGTCGTCTTCGAGGATCAGTGCGTAGTCCTCGGTGCCCTTGGAAACTTCTTCCCAGACGCCGATGTGACTCAGGGCGCATCCGATGAGCCCGGCTCCGAGGTCCGGTAGGGCGCGGGTGCTTATCACTGAGTTCCGGGCGAACGCGGGAAGCCGGCGTCCATCGACTGCTTCGAAGCGCTTAAGGCTGATATCCATCTTTGCGAAGAGTTTTGTCGATAGATCGAGCCGTCGTTGGTCCTGGGGCATATTGATGATGTGAGCCGAGAAATTCGCATCCCCATGGTTGCGAAAGCGCCGTCCCATCTCGATTCTCTGACGAAGGGCCACCGGGACTGACTCTCCGTCGAGGTCGGCCACAAGCGCCGCTGCTAGGTCCCAGAAGCCAGCCAGTGCGGCCGTGTCCGCGTTGTGGACGGCGTCCTCGCTAGTGAGGGCCGCCTTCCCCGCAACGAATCCGTCCAAGGTCTTTTCGAGCTCGCCGAGCCGACCTGTTGCAAGAGCGGTGGCCGCCAAGACGCGGATCACGTAGGGATTCTCCGGATGAAGATCAGCTAGGTTGGATAGTCGAGCAAACCGGACCTCGAAATCCGAGTCATTCTGAGTCAGAATGTTAATTGCGACGACAGCCCCGGATACAGCGAATCCCGCCTGGCTATATGCATCGAGATGAGCGAATGCAGCGCTTTGCCCTTGCGTGACGCGCAACCATGAAAGATAATCAAAAAAGGCATTCTTCTGTCGATTTGCATCGTGAACCGATTGCCGCGTTATTTTTCCGAAGCGGGAATAAAGCGCACGCGCATGGGCATGAACTTCCGGTATTTGACGCGCCTCCTGCGGGCTGAGGAAGCGAATCCGTCGCCCAAAGTCGGGAACACTCATTTCGAGGAGGCCTTTCCTAGCTCGGTTGCTTCGACAATGATAATGGCATTTTAGAGCCGCTCCGAACCGATGTCTCACGATGCGAACCTCAGTGTCCACACTGCGGACGGACGTTCTAATCTGGAGGCATGACTACACGCAACATCGATCTTGCCGTAATCCCGGGCGACGGCATCGGCCCCGAGGTCATTGCCGAGGCCATCAAGGTGATGAAGCGCGCGCTCGAGGGCGAGCAGGCGCGGGTCTCCTTCACCGAGTACCAGCTCGGAGCTCAGCACTGGCTCGAGACCGGTGAGACTCTCACCGACGACACGCTGGCGAGCCTCCGCCGTCACGACGCCATCCTGTTCGGAGCAGTAGGCGCCGCTCCGGGCGACACACGCATCCCCTCCGGCCTGATCGAGCGGGAGCTCCTGCTCAAGCTGCGCTTCAGTCTGGACCATTTCGTGAACCTCCGCCCCGCGAAGCTCTACGACGGAGTTCCGAGCCCGCTGGCCACCCCCGGCGAGGTAGATTTCGTCGTCGTCCGCGAGGGTACCGAGGGCCCCTACGTCGGCAACGGGGGAGCAGTCCGCACCGGGACCGACCATGAGATCGCCACCGAGGTCTCGGTCAACACGGCCTACGGCGTCCAGCGCGTCGTGCGCGACGCGTTCGAGCGGGCCTCGCGTCGCCCGCGGAAGAAGGTCACCCTGGTCCACAAGCACAACGTCCTCGTCCACGCCGGACATCTGTGGAAGCGCACCGTCGAGACGATCGCGGCCGACTACCCGGATATCGAGCTCGACTACATGCACATCGACGCTGCGACGATCTTCATGGTCACGGACCCCGCCCGGTTCGACGTGATCGTCACGGACAACCTCTTCGGCGACATTCTCACCGATCTGGCCGGAGCGGTGACCGGAGGCATCGGTCTGGCTGCCTCCGGCAACATCAACATGGACCGGACGGCACCGAGCATGTTCGAGCCGGTCCACGGCTCGGCTCCGGACATCGCGGGCCAGCAGAAAGCGGATCCGACGGCCGCGATCCTCTCGGCAGCGCTGCTCCTGGACCATGTCGGCCTCCCGGAGGCAGCCCGCCGCGTCGAGGCGGCGGTGGAGAAGGACATCACCTCGCGGGCGGAGATGAGCGACGTCCGGGAAACGGCCGAGGTCGGCGATGCGATCGCCGCGCTCGTGGCTTAGGCTGAACCCGTGCCGCCGACCTCACACGGCGGCACGGAACGCCCATTCGTGAAGAGAAGGAACCGCGCATCCCCATGGAATTCGCTCAGAAGCTCTCAACCACTCCCAAGAGCGACGCGGAGCGCGCCGCCGTCCTGGCCAACCCAGGGTTCGGCGACCACTTCACCGATCACACCGCCGTCGTCGACTGGAACTGGTCCGAGGACGGCGGCCGCTGGTCCAACGCCCGGATCGAGCCCTACGGACCCATCGCTCTGGACCCGGCAGCCTCGGTGCTGCACTACGGCCAGGAGATCTTCGAAGGATTGAAGGCCTACAGCCACGCTGACGGCACTGTCTGGACTTTCCGCGCAGAGGCGAATGCGGAGCGCTTCAACAAGTCCGCGGCGCGTCTTGCTCTGCCGGAACTGCCGACCGAAGTCTTCATCGACTCCCTGCGCCAGCTGGTCCAGACGGACCGGTCCTGGGTTCCCAGCGGCGACGGGGAAGCGCTGTACCTGCGTCCCTTCATGATCGCTACAGAGGCGTTCCTCGGCGTCAGGCCCGCCCGCGAAGTCTCCTACCGCGTCATCGCCTCGCCTGCCGGCAATTACTTCGGCGGCGAGCTCAAGCCGGTCTCGATCTGGCTGTCCACGCGCTACGCCCGTGCTGGCCGTGGCGGCACCGGGGAGGCGAAATGCGGCGGAAACTACGCCGCCTCGTTGGCCGCACAGATGGAGGCCGAGTCCAATGGCTGCAAGCAGGTGCTGTTCCTGGACCCATTCAACGACAACGCCGTGGAAGAGCTCGGTGGTATGAACGTGTTCTTCGTCTTCGACGACGGGAGGATCGTTACGCCGGAGCTCAACGGCAACATCCTGCGCGGCGTGACCCGCAGCTCCGTCATCCAGCTGGCCAAGGACCGCGGACTGACGGTGGAGGAACGCAAGATCACGCTCGACGAGTGGCGCCGCACCGCTGAGAACGGTCATCTGCGGGAGGTCTTCGCGTGCGGCACTGCCGCCGTGATCACCCCGATCGGGGAGCTCAAGACGACAGAGGAATCCATCACGACGCCGGCGCTGCCGGCGGACTCTGTCACCATGAGCATCCGCGAGCAGCTCTTGGGCATCCAGACGGGCACCGCCGAGGACCAGCACGGCTGGCTCACCCGCCTGGCCTGAGCGTTGCCGGTCGGCACTGCGTCGGCTTCGCACGTATTGTAGAGCGCATGCGTATTGCTCGTTTCGTAGTTGATGGCGACCCCCTGTACGGCGTGGTCGACGGAGACACCGTCTCCGCGATCGCCGGCGACCCGTTCTACCAAGGAATCCAACCGACAGGACAGCAGCATCCGCTGGACGACGTCCGGTTGGTCGCGCCGATCATCCCGCGCTCGAAGATTGTTGCCTTCGGCAGGACGTACCCTGAACACGCGAAGGAGCTCGGCAACGATGTCCCGGCTTCACCGCTGATGTTCCTGAAGCCCAACACGGCGGTGACCGGTCCGAACGACCCCGTCACGCTTCCGAGCTTTTCCGAGGAGGTTTCCTTCGAGGCGGAGCTGGCCGTGGTCATTGGCCGCATCTGCAAGGACGTCCCGCTGGAGAAGGTGCCCGACGTCGTGTTCGGATACACGTGCGCGAACGATTTGACGGCTCGTGATGCCCAGAAGACCGATCCGCAGTGGGGCCGGGCCAAGGGCTGGGACGGCTCCTGCCCGCTCGGTCCCTGGATCGAGACCGATCTGGACACCGACGACGTGCGCGTCACCGGGCGGCTCGACGGGCAGATCCAGCAGGACGGTACGACGGCCGACATGATCTGGTCCGTGCCCGAGCTGGTGGCACTCGCCTCGCAGGCGTTCACCCTTCTGCCGGGCGACGTTATTCTGACCGGCACGCCGGCGGGGGTCGGACTGCTCCGCGAGGGGCAGCGCTTCGAGGTGGAGATCGAGGGAATCGGTACGCTGGCCAACACGTTCCGCCGATAGGGTGGTAGCTGATTTCGTCTGAGAGGAAAGTGCCTCACTCAGGCGAGAAAGAATGAGATGACATCGATTAGTCGTCAGGACGCTCTCAACGATGGTGCCCTGAAAGAATATGCGTACGCCAAGCTTCCGCGACGGAAAGGGGCGGCGAGCGAGGCGGCGGTCGAGCTCTTCCTCGAGGCCGAAATGATCCGGGCGCCGCGATTCGGTGACCTCC
Source organism: Zhihengliuella sp. (assembly GCF_031178195.1). Taxonomy (GTDB): domain Bacteria; phylum Actinomycetota; class Actinomycetes; order Actinomycetales; family Micrococcaceae; genus Zhihengliuella. The sequence continues at coordinate 42,418 of NZ_JAPSJL010000010.1, read as the reverse complement.
CATACTCTGATGGCGACCTCTGGACGTCCGTGGGCGACCGCACTCGCGACCGGTATCTCCATGGCTTTCTCTTCCTCGCTGACTGGGTGACCGGCCTCGAAACCCAACCAGAGCAGACCGTTCCCGTTGTATTCCGACTCGTGGACGACTGGGTGCGGGAGATGGGCTGGGATACGAGTTCACCGCATCACCCGATGGCTTATCATGACGAGACCACGGCTCAACGCTTGAAGAACTGGTTGTTGGTCGAGCCCTTCGTGTCGGACTATCTCGCTCCCGAGCAGGGAGTTCGATTCCGCCAGGCTATCGACGCGACGGCAGGTATCCTTCTGCAGGAAGATTTCCATGCCGGGAACAACAACCATGGAATGTTTCAAGACCTCGCCCTCCGCCATTACTCAAGTCTGGCCTCGTGGACCGCCCGCCAGTTCCGCGACACCTGCCGCGAAGTAGCCTTAGACAGACTGCAAAGATATTTCACCACCTGTTTCACGTCCGAGGGCGTGCATGTGGAGAATTCGCCGTCCTATCATCAGATGATTTGTTATCATTTGACGGAACATGTCGAGTATCTGGAGCGCCTTGGAGATCCGCGAAGTATCCCACTGGCAAAACTCCTTCATCGAGCCGCCGAGTATGCCACGCACGCGGTGACGCCGGCGGGGAACTATCCGTTGTTGAGCGACTCGGTCAACAAGCCTTTGCGGAGCCATGCGGGACGCGTATTTGGGAGTCCGCAGTACGATTTCGCTGTGACGCAGGGCAAGAAGGGGGAGGAGCCCGAGGGGACGACTCTGCTCCTGCCAGCGTCCGGCTACGCAATCCATCGTTCCGGCTGGGGTAATCCGCGCGCAACATGGGTCATGTTCACTGCGGCGTACAACGCGGACTACCATAAGCATTCGGACGATCTCTCGGTCGTCATCCATTCCCTCGGAAGGCCATTGCTGTCGGAAGCTGGCCCGTACGGGTATAACTACAAGGATCCGATGACGCAGTTCGGATTCAGTCAGTTTGCCCACAATAACGTGGTCGTGGACGGGCGGAGCATTAGCAGGACGGATGGCAAGGCTGAGACGGTCCGTATGACTGAAGCGATCCAGACCGCCGCAGGCTTCATGGCTACTGCGGAGACCGGTCGACTCCCCAACGCCGTGCATCGGCGTAGTGTCACGGTTGCGACAGAGAGTGATCACGATGAAGTGGTCGTCGAGGACGAACTCATGTCCAGCACGGCCGAGTCGCGTTCGTGGGAGATGTTCTGGAATATCGCACCCGATCTCCAGGTTGTGCCGCACGGGCAGGGATTCGAGGTGTATCGAGGCAATGACAAGCTTCTAGACGCCCTGATCCAAGCGGATGTTCCGACTCAGGTGTCGGTTCACCGAGGCGAGACGGGTCCTCGACACCTCGGGTGGAGCTTCCCAGAATTTGGATCGGCGGAGCCGAGTGATGTCGTGAGGGTCGCATTCGAGGGAGCGGCCGCGCGGCTCTCGACTCGCTTCGCTGTACGTGGCAGCTACAACTACGCGGAATTGGCGGTGGTGGACGGGCGAAACCTGTGGAAACGGTCCGAGACGGAGCCGCAGCTGAACTACTTGCTTGACCGGGTTGAGGCTCCGGGCGCCCCCCTGGTGGTCGTTTTGTCCGCGATCGGCACGCCGGGGTTCTTCACATATAATTATCGCCATTCGCTTTCGGGGATTCCTGTCAATGCCCTCTATATTCTCGATGATTTCGGCGATCAGGGATGCTACTATCTGCTCGATCATGGCAATCCCGCGGTCAGCAGTGCGGTGCAGGAGCTCGTCGACGAAATTGCGTCCGAGTGTGGGACCGACCGAGAGGACGTCGTCTTCGCCGGCTCGTCCAAGGGTGGAGCGGCTGCCCTGTACCACGGGATCACTTACGGATCCGGCGCAGTAGTAGTCGGCGCACCGCAGACTCGAATCGGCTCGTTCGTCAGCAAGCCGCACCCGAATATTCTTGAGTTCATGACCGGGGGCACATCACCTGAAGACGTACAGACGCTAGATCGGATGCTTTTCGACGTTCTCACCGATCAGACGCGTCTGCCGCGCATCAAGTTCCTCGTTGGCGAAGGCGATCACCACTACAAGTCCCATGCGCTTCCATGGGTCGATCACGTTCGCTCGTTCGGGCACAGCGTCGACTTGACGGTGCTCCCGGGGACTCCGCACTCGGCGATTGGACCGGTTTACAGGGACTATCTTCGCGACTTCGTCGATGCCTTCGCTATCGAGCGCAGCCGCCGAACCGACGACGCAGGTGGCAGCGGGGCTCGGCGGGCCGCAACACCTCGGCCTCGGGCAGGTGATATCCACCCCTTCATCTGGGCCGAGGGATCGACGCTCCGTCTAAGGGTCTCGGGCGCGGCTGAGCATCAAATTTCGGTCAAGCTGTTTCGTGGCTCTGAAGCTGTCGACGGTAGTAGTTACAGTGCGACCTCTGAGTTCTCCTGGAAGGAGCAGCCCCCTGGCCGCTATCGGGCACGCGTTTACTACCGGAGGGCAGGTGCGGAGGCGCAGGCCGTGACGACGCCGTGGTGCGACATCAGGTGACGGGCCGTTCGACCCCCGCCCGTAAGGCTCGGACTTCAGTGCGATCGGTGGGACGTCCCGGTGCAGGCGTTGCTGCAAGAATCCGCCGCCGAGCGTTAGCGAGCCGATACGGCTGGGCGGTCGCCGTCCTTCTGGGCGCGGCCGCGCGCGTCAACCACCACTTCGATGGGCCCGCAGGGGTGACGGGACTGCTGATCATTGCAGCAGTCGGGACCGCCGTCGTCCTGCTGATCCGACGGATCACCGTTGCGGCCAGAAGGCGACGCTAGTCAGGCAATGGCTACAATCGAGGCATCATGACTAGCCCCAGCACACTGCCCACAGTGACCGATGAAACCCCCGTCCGCGTGCGCTTCTGCCCGTCGCCGACCGGGACGCCCCACGTAGGACTCATCCGCACGGCCCTCTTCAACTGGGCCTACGCCCGCCACACCGGCGGGAAGATGATCTTCCGTATCGAGGACACGGACGCCGCCCGTGACTCCGAGGAGAGCTACGAGCAGCTCCTCGACGCACTGCAGTGGCTGGGTATCGACTGGGACGAGGGCGTGAACGTCGGCGGACCGCACGCCCCGTACCGCCAGTCGCAGCGCGACGACATCTACCAGGATGTCATCGAGAAGCTGAAGGCCGGCGGTCACGTCTACGAGTCCTTCTCGACGCCGGACGAGATCGAGGCACGCCACCGGGCCGCCGGCAGGGACCCGAAGCTCGGCTACGACAACTACGACCGCGCGTTCACCGCTGACGAGATCGCCGCCTTCCGCGCCGAGGGCCGCGAACCCGTCCTTCGGGTGAGGATGCCCGACGACGACATCACGTTCACGGACCTCGTCCGCGGCGAGATCACCTTCAAGGCCGGCTCCGTCCCGGACTTCGTCGTCGTCCGTGCCAACGGCAAGCCGCTCTACACGCTGGTCAACCCCGTCGATGACGCGCTGATGGGGATCACCCACGTCCTCCGCGGCGAGGACCTGCTGTCGTCCACTCCGCGGCAGATCGCGCTCTACCGCGCACTGATCGAGATCGGCGTCGCAGAGTACATGCCGCTCTTCGGCCACCTGCCGTACGTCATGGGCCAGGGCAACAAGAAGCTGTCCAAGCGCGACCCCGAGTCGAGCCTCTTCCTGCACCGCGAACGCGGGTTCATCCCGGAGGGGCTGCTGAACTACCTGGCACTCCTGGGTTGGAGCCTCTCCGCCGACGAGGACATCTTCACCCGCGAGCAGCTGGTCGAGGCGTTCGATGTCACCGATGTCCTGTCCAACCCGGCTCGGTTCGATCTGAAGAAGGCTGAGGCGATCAACGGTACCCACGTTCGACGGCTGGACCCCGAGGACTTCCGCGACCGGCTGGTTCCGTACCTCCGCGCCGCCGGTCTGGTGGGGGAGCACCTCACGGAGCGGCAGTTCGAGGTCCTCACCGAGGCCGCCCCTCTGGTTCAGGAGCGCATTGGACTGCTGGGCGAGGCGCCGGACATGATGGCCTTCCTCTTCCTCGCCGACGACGAAGTCACCGTCGCCGATGATGCGCTCAAAGGGATGCCGGAGAACCTGAAAGAGGTCCTCGAGAAGTCGATCGACGCACTCGAGGTAACCCCTGGTTGGGACGCTGAGAGCATCGAAGCCGCCCTGCGCGGCGCCCTCGTCGACGATCTTGGCCTCAAGCCGCGGAAGGCCTTCGGCCCGGTCCGGACGGCCGTATCCGGGCGCCGGATCTCGCCGCCCCTGTTCGAGTCCATGGAGATCCTCGGGAGGGATTCGTCGCTCGCCCGGCTTCGGGCCTTTCGGACCAGCTCGGCCGCGTCTGACTAGTCTGTAGTGCGGATCACACGCTGCAGGGCCGGATCCGGTTTTGGATTTTCTGCGAGGCTCGGGTAGAGTATTTATCCGTGCCGAGGGGCAGGAAAAGAGGATCATGGAACCTCTGATCCGGCCCGTGTGGTCACCTTGGGATATGGTGTAATTGGCAACACGACGGTTTCTGGTTCCGTTATTCTAGGTTCGAGTCCTGGTATCCCAGCGATGAGATCGCCTCGGCGTTCTCTTCAAATCGCGGTCCATGCGTCACCCCGGGTGACGAGTGAATCGCATGCGTTCGGCCCCATCGTATAGCGGCCTAGTACTCCGCCCTCTCACGGCGGCAACGCGGGTTCGAATCCCGCTGGGGTCACGAGCGCAATGCAATATCAGTGACGGCATGTCCGCCTCTAGTAGCGTTGCGCGCAACTAGGGCCCCATCGTATAGCGGCCTAGTACTCCGCCCTCTCACGGCGGCAACGCGGGTTCGAATCCCGCTGGGGTCACGATCTGTCCTGAGTCGCGATACCGTTTAGACGGTGTTGCGGCTCAGGACTTTTTTGTGGGGTCACTCGTGCTGGTAGGTGTGGCCGACGGAACGCATGTGAGTCGGCCCGCCCGGTCGGGCGGGAGGCGCCATGTATTCAACGCCGTTGACACTGCCTCTGGCTGTCGCCTGCGGCGCTGAACCGACCGCCGAGGCTAGGCGAAGCCCGGGAGCGTCCTGCGGCACGTCGAGCGGCGCGGCCCGCTCGCCCTCGGTCCGCGGCGGCCCGGGCATTGATGGGTGCTGCTTTTGGGCCTCGTCCAGTCTCCTCGGTCCCAAGTGAAGGTCAACGATGCCGCGACTCCCGGCCAACGACCAGTTGGAGGACCGCAGGTCGGGTGCAGCAGCCTGATGGGGGCCTTGGCGGGACCACTGCGGGCATCCCGTTAGTCGCCGCTGTCTCGAACCAGGAGGAGCCTTCCGTCTCGACGACGCCTCCTCTCGAAGTCCGGCCCCGTCTTAGGGCGGGACGGCGCTCAGGGCTGGAGCGGCTGACGGTCATCGCGTCGATTGGCTCAGACGCTGCGCCTGAAGCCGATGCAAGTAATCGCCGCTGGCACGACCTTTGAGAGCTGCCACTCCGAGATCGGTGCGTATCCGAGGCTCGTTACCTCCACCGGGGCGAACGATTTCGAAGGGGACCCGCTTTCGAGCTACCGCCAGGCTGACCTCGGCGAAGTCGGGGTGATCGCGTGAGAGCCCCTCAATGGCGAGCGGGCAGATGCTCGCGCCCCCTCGCGCCAGTTCGTATTGGACCTCCGCGACGAGAAGCTCTCTGGGCTGCACATTGAACCGCACCGCTAGTGCTGCTGCGACGCCAGCGGCTTCCCCGATGGCCGTGACGGTCGGATGAAGTCGTACGGCCCCAACTACTAGTCGGCTGACTGAAATGTTCTTCTCGGCCGCCAGAAGGCCCTCTGTCCACTCTGGGATAAGGCACGCAAGCGGAATGGGAAATGGACCTTCCTTCCATCTCCGCGGCTTGTCGAGGTGCGTCTCGCCGAGATAGCTTTCGTAGTCTTCTTCCTCACGACCGCCGTGGAGGTCCGGGGGATAGGTGCCGACAGCAATACTGTCGGTTCTCCAGGCAGCTTCACTGCGGTTCTTGGGCCGCCTAATGCTTCTGTAGATGAGCGTCTCCTCCCCGATGACGCGCCGTGACTCGCGTATATAGGGGATCAGCGGCATGTGCCGTTCTAGCTCGCGGTAGCTGTCGGGAACCAGGTGATTATGATAGTTGCGAACACCATCTGCAAAGCCCTCATCCGTGCTGACCGACCACGGAAGGCCCAGCTCATTTTGTAGGTAGTAGATCAAGGAAATCGTCTTTAATTTGGCTCCGGCTTCATATCGCAGGCGCGCCATCGGGTCGGTGAGGAAGTCGGCATTTACAGGATAATCATTGGTGTAGTTGAGGCAGGTACGGGTTACGTTCTGCCACTGCGAACCAGTATGGATTGCTGCAGAGCTGAGGTCGGGGGCTGCACGGTATCCAGCGAATCCCAGAGGCCCCATGTGGAGTTTGGCCCGGGCACCCTCGCTAGTTGGAGGAAACTTGGCTCTGAACTTATCGAGGTAGGACTCGTACTCAGCTGGAGCTTCTCGGACCACCAACTCGTCCGGGATGCCGCGCGGATAGGCCTGAATGATGGCCGTATACGTAATGTCCTGAATCGCTGACCGTTTAGACCTCTCAGGCTTTGACGTCATGCCGTTCGAGCGGGACGTGGCCAGCCGATGCGGAACACCTCCCAGATCCAGGATCATCCCGTCCTCTGTCGCGTCGACGACGATTCGCGCGTCGATGCGGCCGGCACTGGTCTCTAACCCGGTGATTCTGGCGCCTTCGCGGTAGACAGCGGTAACGTCAGTATTTCGAAGGACTTCGACCCCTTCGGCGCCAAGGATTTCGCCCAGAACTCGCTCGACGACGACGACGTTCGGAGTGAATGACTGGTCCCGGTAATGTCCTACGTTCACGGGACGGTTCAGTTCGATATCGTAGATGTCTTGAATTCGATCCAAGATTTCAGACCAAAGGCCGTACCCGTTGATCAACTGCTCATAAAAGTGTGTAATGTCGAAAGCCGAGACTCCGGCCGCGGTTGCCTGTCCGCCGACCATATGGGTGGCTTCGACCAGAACCACCTGGCAGCCGCGACGGCTGGCCGCCACCGCAGCGGATACCCCAGACAGGCCGCCGCCTGCGATCACCACGTCGGCATTCCGGGGCGTATTCTCCGGGAGGGCCTTCCATGCGTTTCTTTGGGCAGTAGTGATCGGGCTCGCGACGATGGCACGCTCGTCCGTATGGAAAGCGCGGAAGCGAGAAATGCCGTCAGGGGTGGTATTCATAGTAAAAGCACAATACCAAGACCCGACGCGTCTGTCTTAGGGAGAACGCGGTAGGGCTGGTTGGTGCCAACTGGGTCCCAACTGAGGGAAGATGGGAGAGTGAATGCATTGGACTCAGCGCACGTTGCCGTCGCCGTCGGCACCTTGACGGCAGCGCAACGCGAACTGAACGAGGCCCGTTTCCCTCTGGCTACCGGCGGGAGGGTCGCAGGCGAGCTCGCCCGGGAGCGTGCCGTCGGTCAGCTGCGTGACCACGTGTTGCCCCGGTACCAGAGTCTGGACGCGCCCTTGCTCGCCGTCGTCGGTGGTTCCACCGGTGCTGGCAAGTCGACTCTGGTCAACGCCCTCGTCGGCCGTTCCGTGACCAAGGCTGGAGCGATCCGCCCGACCACGCGTCAGCCCATCCTTCTGCACCATCCTGACGAAGCCGGTTGGTTCCACTCGACACGGATCCTCCCCGAACTCGAGAGGATCGTCGGCCGACGCCGAGATGCACCGGCAACCAGCAGCGCCTCTACCTCGCTGCAGTCATCCGGCAACGAGCCCTACGCCGTACGCTCCAACTCGCTGGTCCTCCTGGCCGACGCGTCCGTTCCCCGGGGAATCGCCCTGCTCGACGCGCCGGACATTGACTCCATCGCCGACGAGAACCGGCGCCTTGCGGGACAGCTGCTCGCTGCCGCTGACCTCTGGCTCTTCGTCACGACCGCCAACCGGTATGCGGACGCTGTCCCCTGGGAACTACTCGATGAGGCCGGGAGCCGGGACATCACTGTGGGTGTGGTCCTCGACCGGGTCCCCGAAGGCGCGGCGGCCGAGATCCGCCCTCATCTGCAGTCCATGCTCGCCAAGCGTGGGCTCGACCAGGCGCGGCTCTTTGTCGTCGAGGAGACGCGTCTCAACGAGAAGGGCATGCTCCCGCATGCATCCGTCAGGGACATCGCTTCATGGCTTGAGGGCCTTGCCTCCGATGCCGCTGAGCGTGCGCTGGTAGCGAGTAGGACGCTGGCGGGCGCCGTGGGACAGATCGCTGGACTAGCGGAGAAAGTGCTCGTCGCTGAGGAGGAGCAGCTCGAGGAGGCCGACCACCTCGCCGGCACCGTCTCGGGCATGTTCGACCACGCGTGTTCCGAGGTCAGCGAGGCGACGCAGGACGGCACGCTGCTGCGCGGTGAAGTGCTGGCGCGCTGGCAGGACTTCGTTGGCACGGGCGAGTTCTTCCGCTCGCTCGAGTCCAGGGTCGGCCGCGCCCGTGATCGGATCGGTGCGTTCTTCACCGGGCGCCCCGTACCCGTGAATGTCGTCGAGGAGGCTATCGAGACCGGACTGCACGCCGTCATCGTGGACTCCGCTGCGCGCGCCGTTGAGCAGGTGCATCGCTCGTGGCGCTCGACGCCCGCCGGCCGGGAGCTGATGCCCGGTGGCGACGCTGGGCGTCTCTCGGATGGGTTCTCCGAACGCGCCGCTGAGGAGGTCCGGGCCTGGCAGACAGACCTGATGGAGCTGATCCGCACCGAAGGCGAAGGCAAACGCTTCACGGCACGCATGGTGTCCTTCGGAGTTAATGGCGTGGCCGTGGCGCTCATGGTGGTCGTCTTCGCCTCGACGGCCGGCCTGTCCGGACTCGAGGTCGGCATTGCCGGCACTTCCGCCGTCGTCGGACAGAAACTCCTTGAAGCCATTTTCGGGGAGGAGGCAGTCCGCCGGCTGGCCAAGAAGGCTCGCGAGGTCCTTGAGGAACGCGTGGCGCAGCTTATGGCCTCCGAAGCCGAGCGCTTCACGGTGCTCCTGGGACCCGTGCGAAGTCCGGCAGACGTGGACCGGCTTCGCGTCGCCGTCGACGAGACGAGGACGTTGGTAGAGACGCGTCGGGGTAACGCGCAGCAGGCAGAAGGCCATAACCGTGGCTAGGCGCGAGAGAGCTGTGCACGCGGCGATCAACGAACTCGACGCCAGACTGGCCTGCCTCCAGGAAGCCGTGGAAGCCGGCCGGGGGAGAATCTCGGATGAAGTGGTCACGCGTGCCGAAAGTGTCGTGGAAAGCGCCCAGTGGCGACGCCGGCTCTCTGCCGACCACACCGTCGTGGGATTCTTCGGAGCCACAGGTTCCGGCAAGAGCTCGCTCTTCAACGCAATCGTCGGCGTGGAACTCGCGCGGACGGCGGCGACCCGGCCGACCACGAGTCACGCGCTGGCCGCGGTGTACGAGCACGAGGGCGCTACCGCGGCCGGCGCGGGCGAGCTACTGGATTGGCTACAGGTCGCCGAGCGGCACGTCGTCTCCGATGCAGCAGAGCCCAGCGCCTCCCGGCGTAGCGCGCTGGGACGGTGGTGGCGCGGCGATTCCGCCGGGCCCTCCGGTGGACTCATTCTCTTGGACCTGCCCGACTTCGACTCGACGACTCGCGAGCACCGGGAGATCGTCGAGCGCATGGCCGGTCAGGTCGATGTTCTAGTCTTCGTCCTCGATCCGCAGAAGTACGCCGATGCGGTGGTCCACCGGGACTTCCTGCGCAGGTTGGCCACGCACGAGGCCGTGACTCTCGTCGTGCTCAATCAGGTCGACCGCCTCGACGAAGCCGAGGTCGAACCGGTCCTCGCCTCGCTCTCGACTCTGCTCGCCGTCGACGGAATCCGGCACCAGAGACTCCGGGCGGTATCGGCCGCCACCGGGCAGGGCATCGACGCTCTGCGCGCGGACGTCAGGGCCATCGTCGCTCAACGCACGGCGGCGCAGGAGCGATTGCTCGCGGATATCGGGCAGAGCGCCGCTCTGCTGGGCGAGGATGCCTCCGAAAGCGATCTCGCCACGCCGGGCTCGCGGCAGCGGGACAGTCTTGCAACCGGCCTCGCCGAAGCCGTAGGCGTGGAGACCGTCGTCAGGGCAGTCCAACGGTCGCACCGACTAGACGCCACGGCGTACACGGGTTGGCCACTCACGAAGTGGATGGCCAAGCTCCGCCCGGACCCGCTGCGGCGCCTCAATCTCAAGGCATCGGAGGTCAACCCCGACATTAATCGCACGTCCCTGCCAGCACAGGGAGCTGCCCAGCGCGCGATGGCGGACGGTGCGGTCAGGAGGTTCACCGACGATGCTGGCACAGGCGCTCCAGCAGTCTGGAAGACGGCCATCCGAGACGCCGGTATCCAGAGTCGCAGGGATCTTCCGCAGAAGCTGGACCGGGCAGTCGCCGGAACCGAGCTCGGCGCCAACGCTAAATCGTGGTGGTGGTACGTCGTCGCCGTTGTCCAATGGGTGGCCCTGGCCACCGCTCTCGCCGGTGCGCTTTGGCTCCTGGGCCTGGCCGTAGCCTCGTACCTGCAGTTCGACCTGCCTCCGGCGCCCAGGAGCTTAGGATTCTCTGTCCCGACGCTGATGGTCGTGGCCGGATTGCTCGGCGGCGTGGTTCTGGCGCTGGCTTCGACGGCGATCGCTCGCCTCGGCGCTGCCATAAAGGGCCGGAAGGTACGACGACGACTCGTTGCCTCCGTAACGGAGGTCGCCGATTGCGCGGTGGTCGGGCCCGTCCGAGCCGAGATCGAGCGCTGCAACAGGTATCGTTCCGCGGTCGTTGGAGCAGGGGGCCCCATTGAGTGACGGATTCACCGAGCAGGATCTCATCGGGACCCTGCTCCGCGGCTACCGCTCGGTAGCCCCGATCCTAGGTCCTGGTGACGACGCGGGAATTCTCGCCGTGCCGGACGGACAATTGGTCACCACTGTAGATACGATTACCGAGGATCAGGATTTCCGCAGGATCTGGCCCTGCGGCTACCGGACCAGGGGATACGACGTCGGCTGGAAGTCGGTGGCCCAGAATCTGTCTGATATCAATGCGATGGGGGCGCGCCCCACAGGGATCGTGACGAGTCTCAGTCTTCCCGCGGATATCGACCTCGAGTGGGTCGAATCATTCGCCGGGGGTGTGTCGGATTCTCTCGAACAGCTCGGCGCGCATGGCTGTGCCATCGTCGGCGGCGACGTCGGACGGGGACGTGAGATCTCAGTCACGACCACGGCCTTCGGCACTCTCGACGGGGGAGAGCCGATGCTTAGGTCCGGAGCGAAACCTGGCGATGTCTTGGCCGTGTGTGGCCCGCTCGGCTTTGCTGCCGCAGGGTTGGCGGTTCTGGAGCATCCGACGGACGATCCCACTGCGTTCTCCGATGACGGATTCCCAGATTCCTGGTCGGCGTCCCTGAGGCGTGCCGTGATGGCGCAACTGCGCCCCCGGCCGCGCCTCGGGGCAGGTGCAGAAGCGCGAGCAGCTGGGGGTCACGCGATGTTGGACATCTCTGATGGTCTGATCCAGGACGCAGGGCGAATTGCAGAAGCGTCCAACGTTATCATACAACTCGACGCGGCGGCTTGCCTAGCCGAGGCAGCGCAGCTCGAAGAACCGGCACGGCTCGCGGCGATCCAGCCGAGTCGCTGGATCTTCGGTGGTGGAGAGGCGTTCGCCCTGTTGACCGCGTTCGACGCGGCGAGCGAAATGCCCCAGGGATGGCATCAAGTGGGACGCGTGGCGCGCGGGGCGCCTTCCGTAGAAGTCGACGGGACTCTGGCCGCCGTGTGGTTGGCCAGGATATCGGACAGCGCTCCAACCGGATGGGACCCGTTCGCGGCTCGGACCGGCGGGACGTCTAGCGGGCGTCAGCCGGATCCTGGTGCCCAGCGGTAGATTGGGATCGGCCTGACGGAGAGGTCAGGTCACCTGTCGCTCCGTCTCTGAGGAGCGGCTGTCCGTATTGCAGAATGATAGGAACTATAGAGTGACCTTCCAGGAGTCCTTGAACGCGTTACTCGACTCAGGAGCGCCACCTGCCGAGTTCGGGACGGCGAGCGAGCGGCGAGCGGACAAGGTCGCGGTCGTCGGCTCGACAGAGCTGATTCGTCTTCTCTCGGAACAGACACGGCCGCTATGCCTCGGTACCCAAGACATCCGAATAGCGTTGGAACAGATCAAGCCAAACGCCCTGATTTGTGAGCCTGTTTCCCGGACAGCCCATCCCGGGTGGACGGGGAAATTGATCAATCCTGCGTCTTTGTCCGGCTACTTTGAAGAACTGCACAGCGTCGCAACCGGGCTCAGCATTCCGCTGATCTGCCTGTGGACCGGTGCCTGTGGCGGCCGTTCTCGGGTCGAACAGGTGCTGATGGCGTCGGACTTGATCTTCGTATCCCGTGCGGAGGACGATCTCTCATCGCTTCGAAGCGATCCCAGAGTCGTCTTCCTCGGGCCTTCCTACGTGAACGGTGAAGCGGTGGCAGCTGCTTCGCGTCGAGATATCGAGGCAATCTGCACCCATCTGAAGTCCCGACCGATGAGGTCCGAGACACCGGGAGTCCCGACCGAGAGGAAGGGTCCATGAGGATCGTTCTCTTCGACGGCATCATGGAGATGCACGTCGTCTTTTCATTGGCACGGGCCTTGCGTCAGAGGGGCCATGTGGTCAGTGTCACCGGCAAGCTAGCTGGCGGGTACACGTTCATCGAGGACGAAGCCGACCGTTCACGGGTCACCACCGCGATTGAGCGGGTCCGTGACTTCGGGCCCGACGCTGTGCTGGTGTTTCGTCCAGCGAGCCTGCCGTTTGACCTCCTGAGACAGCTTCGTGAGGCGACCCAGGTGACGGCTGGGCGGCTCGTGGCGTGGTTGTCCGATGATCCCGTTCTCTGGAAACTCTCCTACGGTCCGGTGCTCGACTTCTACGACGTGATCCTTCATTGCGGGGGTCGAAAGCTTTTGGAGTTCTACGAGGAGAAGCACGGTCGCCCGACCGGCGTGAACTTCCCCTTCTGGACCGACTCTGTTGCTTTTCCATATGTCTACGGGAGATACCCTGCGGAGACGGATGCCGTTTTTCTCGGTAACGTCAGTGACCGAATTCGCCGTCAACGCTACTTTGAACTCGGCCAACTGAATCTGAGTCTGCGGATACACGGGAAGATCGGTGACGACTATCATCGCCTCTTCGGAGGTTATCTTGATACGACGGAAGAGATCGTGGATGCCGGATCGCGGGCCCGCGTGGCAATCAATATTCCGCAGTACTTCACCGATCATCTGGGGCAGAATACGTGGTTTGATGGCCTTGGCGATCTCGGCCATTTTCAGGTGCCGAGCCGGGTTGTCCAATATGCTGCCATGGGCCTGCCGGTGGTCAGCTTGGAACCCGGGTGTGACGCGGGGGGCATTCCGGAAGTTCTGAAGGCGGCTGATAGGAACCAATTAGAAGAGAGGGTTCGTCAAATTATTGAGTCCGAATCTGCCGTGGATCTATCACTCGCCATCCGGGAGCGGTTTCTTCGCGACTACTCGGCAGGGGCGCGGGCGCTCGCGCTCGAGAACATCCTTGAATCCGAGGAATGGCGGAGGCTGGATGCAGGGGAGCGTGCGGAATGGTTCGCGTCGTTCGATGGAACACAGGTGGACGCTGCCGTCGTCGCCGAGGCTCGTTCGGGTTCGCTGGCGCCGAGGGTTTCCATTCGAGGCATCGGCCGAACGGCTGAGGAGCTGCAACGTCTACATCTGGAGTCCGAGGTCCGTGCGGCCCGCGGATGTACGGTCGCCGTCATCGGGGACGGCTGGGGGGATCACGTTTCGACGGCGCGGATCGTGACGCGTGCGCTCGGTCGCCTCGGACACGACGTCCTCGAGGTCAGTCCCCGGATTCAGCCGGAGTTGTTCCGACCGGACCCCTTTTCCGAATTCGCGGGATTGGTGGACGTCGACAGCATAACCGCTCAGAACGGTTCCCCTGTGGATGTGGTGATTTGCACCGGGGACCGCTTCCTCCCGGTGCGAAAGGGAGGCCCGACGGTCGGGTCGGCCCGGCTTCCCGTCATCGTCCATGGGATCAACTCGGGCGGCTACGATAACCGGCTCGGCCGTCTGATCAGTGCTGCGGATGCGGCGACCATGACGAGTGAGCCCGCGGCCGACGAGTGGCGCGCCCGTGGTTTCTCATCGGTGCGACATGTTCCGGACCTGATGGACCGTGACTTCTGCAAGCTCTTCCTCATGCAGTCCAATCGGCCGCAGCGAGTGGCGGTACTCGCCCAACGCGCGCCGCATATCACAGTATGGGGCGGTATCGCGTCGTGGGTTCCAGGTGAGGTCGACCGCTTCATCATCGACGAGGAGCGGACCCAGTCACACGGGCTCGGGCGGGTGGCTCGGGCCGTGAACGGCCTGATTGTCTTCGCACTGTCGGATCCTTCCAGGCCCGGCCGGATGCCGAACCGCTTGCTGGGCCACGCCCTGTTCGGCGGTGGACTCGTAGTGCTGCCGCGAAATGATTCCGTTCCTTCTGCCCTCAGGTCGGGGGTCAACTGCCTCGTGGCTGGTTCGCCCGACGAAGCCCATCGCAAGATCACGAGGCTGTCCCGAACCCCCGAAGCGCTCGAAGCGGTTCGAGCCGCCGGCGTGCGACACGCATGCACCGAGTTCGCGGCCGAAGAGCGGATCCAACTCCTGCTGGAGGAGTTTGTGAATTGACGCGGGCCCCAAAGGGTCGTGCCAGCCTGGTGCCTGCGTAGTGGCGTGTTGGCAGAAGCCGCTCCGGGGCTGGCTGGTATAGTCTCACCGGAGTTGCCCCCGCGCGAATTTAGGACACTAGTGGACGAGAAAATTGAGCAATTAAAAGATGAGTTGCGGAGTAAGATATTCGACCAAGGATTTCATTGGCGCATTCTCTTCATTGGGACTTCCGTCAATGGAACAACGGACATCGTTTCTTCGCTTTCTCGGTCGCTCCGAAATCTTGGGCATCACGTTCTAGACCTTGATACAAGGCGTCATCGCATCCTGCATAATCCGCAGCGCCGGCAGGGTGGTATGGGACCGGTGTACGTGCAGTATGACAAGATCGAACGAACGGTAGATCGGTTTCAGCCGCAGGTTATCGTGTGCTGCGCCGGCGGCATGACGTTCACCGAGGAAGACGCCCAGAAACTCAAAGACCGCGGTATCGTCCTTGTTGGCATCACACTGAGTGATCCAGACGTCTTTCCCACAATTCGCGACCACCAGCTCGTCTTCGATCTGCATACCACCAATGCCGAGATCGCGTTGGAAATGTATCGTGAGGCAGGTGTGGAGAACACGGTCTACTTCCCGTTCGGCATCGACCGTGGATTCGTCACGCAGGAGATCGCCAACACGGATAAATTCGATGCCGACGTGATCTGTCTCGGGCATGCGACGAATAGGCCTGACAGAAATTCAATGATGTCTGCGCTGGCCAAAAAATTCGATGTCAAGACGTATGGTCGGGGCTGGGATATCCCAGATTCGCAGACTGTCGCGGGAACCGAGATGGTGCAGGCACTTCAGGGGGGAAAGATTCACGTCAACTTCCCGTTGACGCGCGCCGGTTACATTAACATCAAATGCGGCGTCTTCGAATCTGCTGGACAGGCTCGTCTCGTCGCCACGGGGCGATTTGACGAGATGTCTAGGTTCTTTACCTACGGCGAAGACATTATCGGCTACGACGATGAGGAAGATCTCGCTCGTCAAATCGGCGAGATACTGGCTGACCCGTCCGAATACGAGCGAATTGCACTCAACGGCTTTCGCAAGGTCATCACCGAACACCTCTACGAGCACCGGTGGATGGGCCTCTTCGACACCCTCCGGCGTTTGGGCACCGAGGGAGCCTCGTGGCTTAGTGCTGAGCGCCGAGACCAGATCGAGACGACGCTTTCGCAGTCCCTTCCGCGTTCCAAGAAGGTAATTGTTTCTGGCTTCTATGGGGCGCGGAACCTCGGCGATGAGATGATCCTCAGGTCTATCAGCTCGAGTCTGATGCGTGCGGACGATGCTGTTCAGGTGTACGTGGCGTCAGAGAGTCCCACGCAGGTAGAGGCCGCACATGGTCTGCAGGCTTTTGAACGTAAGAATCACACTGTCAGTGCCTACCAGGTGAAGACGGCGTCCGCAGTGGTTCTCGGTGGCGGTGGGCTCTGGCACGACTACACTTTTGCGCGCGGTGGTGGGCTCGCCGCCATGTTCACCGGGGGAACAGTGTCCATGGCTGGGTTCGGGATCCTGCCCCTGATGGGCAAGGTCCTTGATGTGCCCTTCCATGTCGTCGGTTTGGGCGTAGGCCCACTGACGGACGAAACGGCTCGGAAGACCGTCAAATACTTGGCCAGCCACGCCGATTCGATATACGTGCGCGACCCCGAATCAGGAGAGATTCTGCGTAATCTGCCCGTTCGGGAAGAGCTCGTTCACGTAGGACCGGACAGTGTCTACGCGGTCGACTTGACGGACGTTCAAGCCGTCGTCCCGCCTGCACTTCAGGACTTGAAGGATCAGGGTTATACGATCGTCGGGCTCAATCTGCGACCGTGGGCGAAGGAAGATATGATGGCCGTGGCGTTCAATGTTCGGGACGCCATAGTTGAAGTAGCGGGTCGCCTCCGGGAGCAGGACAAGAAGCTCGCGGTGGTGGCTCTTCCAATGCAAGCTGGACAGAGCATGGATCGGAAGGCCATCGGGGAAGTCACAAGACGCCTGCCCAGTTATATACCCTCGGTCTTCATCGACGAGGCAGGGGAACTGTCGCTCGACGCTTACATCGGTGCGCTCGAGAGTTGTTCCGTCCTCGTCTCTATGCGATTGCACGCAGCGCTCATCTCTCACCGAGTGGGTGTCCCGGCAGTCGGTCTCTGCTATGACCCTAAGGTGTATCGGCACTTCGACGAGGTAGGGCGGACCATCGACGGGCTCGAGCTGACGGCCACTCCCTCGGAAATCGCGGATCGTGTATCGGTCGCTATCTCTGAGGGCCTGTCAGATGCGGCCACGCAAAAGGTGCGTACGCTCGAAATCGAGGCCGCGAATTCGCTGGGCCACTCTGTGCGCGCTATCGCGAAGACCCCAGCGGTCCCTGCTGTCTACGAGGTCCCCGCTGATGGAGAGGCGCCGACCAAGAAGAAGTCCGTGGCCACACGGCAGTCCGCGGCGCATTTCGCGAAGATGGGTGCAACAGTCGAAGGCATTCCGGGTCAAACCGTGCGGAGCGATGGTCCTGTACGAAGCGGACTCCACCGGCTCGACCTCGGAATGCTCATGACGTCGCCGGCACCGGGAATGAAGGTCGAGCACGTCGGCGTCCTGGCTTTGACAGAGCAGAAACCCACTCAGATCGAGTTCGTTTTGCACAGTGAGTACTCCAATCCACGGGCGCTCGGCAAGCTCTTCATAGAACTCGAGATCGGGGACTACTTGTTCCGGCATGACTTGGCGGCAAGCTCGGAACCGGTTCAACTGAATTTCACGACGAATGGCCAGAAGCCTGTTCAGGTGAAATTCCGCGTAGTCGCCGAGGCTGCAGCCTTCCGGGCCAAGTCTTGGGACCGAGCAACCAATGTCTCACTCGAAATTATTGGTACAAAGCATGTGCAGCGAGCCCGGGCAGAGTCGCTCATTGCCAGCGCTGGCGACGTGGCGTCGCAGGGCGTCGGTTGACAAGAATGAACCGCGAAGGGCTCGCATTCGACGTTCGTCGAATGCGAGCCCTTCGCGTCGTCTGGTCAGGTCTCTCGCGTCGTCGTGTCCTGAGTACGCAAGGCGGAGCTGAGCTGGACCGCCGTGTGCACGACTGCTTCGGCGTGAATTTTGCCGGGCTGGCGGGTGAGTCTCTCGATCGGACCGGATATCGATACAGCTGCAATGACGCGACCATTGGGGCCTCGGACTGGGGCTGATACGGATGAGACGCCAGGCTCGCGTTCTCCGAGGCTCTGGGCCCAGCCGCGCCTGCGCACGCCCGAAAGTATGGTGGGCGTGAAGCGTGCCCCATCGAGTCCATCGAGGAGCCTCTGATGGTCCTCCCAGGCAAGGAGGACCTGCGCCGCTGACCCGGCCTTCATGGAGAGCTGCGTGCCGACGGGGATGGTATCGCGTAGACCTACCGGACGTTCCGCGGAGGCCACGCAGACCCTGCTGTCGCCCTGTCGCCGGAAGACCTGGGCACTCTCACCGGTTTGGTCGCGAAGCTGGATGAGCAGTGGCCCTGCGGCCGCGATGAGCCGGTCCTCTCCTGCGGCCGACGCGAGTTCGACCAGACGGCTTCCCAGGATGAAGCGCCCGTGGATGTCCTTGCCGAGAAGTCGGTGGTGGACCAGCGCCTGAGCCAAGCGGTGGACCGTCGGCCGGGACAGCCCTGTTGCCGATACCAACTGGGCGAGTGTCGTTGGGCCCGCCTCCAGAGCGTCCAGCACCATCGCCGCCTTGTCCAGCACGCCTACGCCACTCGAATTGTCCATACGTTGATATTAGCGTCTCGTTATGTGAGACGCGAGCTAGGCTGCTGGCCACCGGTGAGCGGTGGTGCTTTCCTTGAATCATCGGCAAATTTATTGTCATGGAGGACGCGATGATTGATCGGCAGAAGCCGCAGACGCTGGCTGAGAAGGTGTGGGCGGATCATATCGTCCGCCGTGGTGAGCGGACAGGGGGGACGCAGGAGCCCGACCTGCTCTACATCGACCTTCACCTGCTCCACGAGGTCACGTCGCCACAGGCATTCGAGGGACTGCGTCTCGCGGATCGGAAGCTCCGTCGACCCGACCTGACGATTGCCACCGAGGACCATAACACTCCCACGCTGGAGATCGATAAGCCGATTGCCGACCCGACCAGCCGCACCCAGATCGAGACGCTCCGGCGGAACTGCGCTGAGTTCGGAGTCCGACTCCACTCTCTGGGTGACAAGGAGCAGGGCATCGTTCACGTGGTCGGTCCGCAACTGGGACTGACCCAGCCTGGTATGACCGTCGTGTGCGGTGACTCGCACACCTCCACCCATGGTGCTTTCGGGGCCCTCGCAATGGGCATCGGGACGTCCGAGGTGGAGCATGTGATGGCGACGCAGACGCTGTCGCTGAAGCCGTTCAAGACCATGGCGATCAACGTCGAGGGAACCCTCAAGCCGGGTGTGACCTCAAAGGACATCATCCTTGCGGTTATCGCGAAGATCGGAACCGGCGGGGGCCAGGGCTATGTCCTCGAGTACCGCGGCTCCGCTATCCGTGCGCTGTCCATGGATGCCCGCATGACCATCTGCAACATGTCGATCGAGGCCGGGGCCCGCGCCGGGATGATCGCCCCCGATCAGACGACTTACGACTACATCGAGGGCCGCCCCCATGCGCCGACCGGTGCAGAGTGGGACGCTGCGGTCGAGTACTGGGAATCGTTGAAGACGGATGACGAGGCCTCGTTCGACGCCGAAGTTCACATCGACGCCGACGAGTTGGAGCCGTTCGTCACCTGGGGCACCAATCCGGGCCAGGGAGTCTCGCTGTCCGGACGTGTGCCCGCGCCGGAGGACTTCGAGGACGAGGGCGACCAGCAGTCGTGCGAGCGGGCGCTCAAGTACATGAACCTCGTGGCAGGCACTCCGATGAAGGAGATCCCCGTCGACACGGTCTTCCTCGGCTCCTGCACGAACAGCCGCATGGAGGACCTCCGGGCGGCCGCTGAGATCATCCACGGCCGGAAGAAGGCCGACAGCGTCCGGATGATCGTCGTGCCCGGCTCCGCGCGGGTCCGCCTCGAAGCCGAGGCCGAGGGGCTCGACAGGGTGTTCAAGGAGTTCGGCGCCGAGTGGCGCTTCGCCGGATGCTCCATGTGCCTGGGTATGAACCCGGACCAACTCGCGCCGGGGGAGCGGTGCGCGTCGACCTCCAACCGCAACTTCGAGGGTCGCCAGGGCAAGGGCGGGCGCACCCACCTCGTCTCTCCGCTCGTCGCGGCCGCCACGGCGATCAGAGGCACCCTCAGTTCGCCGTCCGACCTTCCCCCCATCGCCACTGCGGCCCAGGCAGCCTAAGGAGTCCCCGTGGAAAAGATCATCGCTCACAGCGGCATCGGCGTGCCGCTGCCCCAGAACAACATCGACACCGATCAGATCATCCCTGCCGTCTACCTGAAACGGGTGACCCGCACTGGCTTCGAGGACGCACTGTTCGCTGCGTGGCGCCGCGATGAGAACTTCGTCCTCAACCAGGAGCCCTACCGCAATGGCTCCGTGCTGGTGGCAGGTCCCGACTTCGGCACCGGATCATCACGCGAGCATGCAGTCTGGGCGCTCAAGGACTACGGCTTCAAAGCAGTGATCTCCTCGCGCTTCGCCGATATCTTCCGTGGCAACGCCGGCAAGCAGGGACTCGTGGCAGCACAGGTCGCCCAGCCCGACGTCGAGCTTCTCTGGAAGGAGCTCGAGAACCACCCCGGGACGGAGATCACCGTCGATCTGGAGAACCGCCTCGTCTCCTGCGGTGCCATCAGCGTCCCCTTCGAGATCGACGACTACACGCGGTGGCGCCTCATGGAGGGCCTCGACGATATCGGGCTGACCCTCCAGCAGGAAAGCGACATCGAGGCCTACGAGCGGACCCGACAGGGCTTCAAGCCGAAGACCCTTCCCGCCCGCACCTGACTCAATATCAGCCGTAGCCGCGCTCGGAAAGCTCCGAGGGCGGCTGCTCGCTTCGTGCGAGAGGGAACAATCGCCGACGCGTCGGGACGCGTGCGCAAGGACACTCGTGAGCCGCATTCCGGTCCCCGGAATCCCCAGGCCCCGGTTGTATGCTTACGTGGTGCTTCCGGCGCGAGCCGGTAATCGACGAACGTGAGGTTTGATCCATGGGCAAAGTCCTGACCATTCATGGCGGTGCGCCTCTGCGCGGAACTGTCAACGTCAGGGGGGCCAAGAACCTGGTGCCGAAGGCCATGGTCGCCGCGCTACTGGGCGACAGCCCATCCGTGCTGCGCAACGTGCCGGAGATCCGCGACGTGGAAATCGTCACCGGACTGCTGCAGATCCACGGCGTCACCGTGTCGAAGGACCCGGAATCCGGCGATCTCACGCTTGACCCGCGCGGGGCCGTTCGAGCCTCGTCCAAGGAGATCGACGCTCACGCCGGCGACTCCCGGATCCCGATCCTCTTCTGTGGGCCGCTCATCCACAGCATCGGCGAGGCCTTCATCCCCGATCTGGGCGGCTGCCGGATCGGCGACCGTCCGATCGACTTCCACCTGAACGTCCTGCGCGCCTTCGGTGCCGTGGTCGACAAGCGGACGGACGGCATCGCCATCCGCGCCCCGCACGGGCTCACCGGAGCGAAGCTTGAGCTGCCCTACCCGTCGGTGGGCGCGACCGAGCAGGTGCTCCTCTCCGCCGTTCGCGCGGAGGGCATCACGGAACTGAAGAACGCGGCCGTCGAGCCGGAGATCATGGATCTCATCGCGATCCTGCAGAAGATGGGCGCGATCATCCAGGTCCAGACCGACCGGGTGATCCGGGTCGAGGGCGTTCCGACACTGTCGGGCTACAACCACTTCGCGGTCGGGGATCGCAACGAGGCCGCCTCGTGGGCCTCGGCCGCACTGGTGACCAAGGGTGACATCTTCGTCGAGGGGGCCCAGCAGCCCAATCTCACCGCCTTCCTGAACACCTTCCGCAAGGTCGGCGGCGCGTTCGACGTCCACGACAACGGAATCAGGTTCTACCACCCGGGTGGCGAGCTGAAGCCGCTGGTCCTGGAGACCAACGTCCACCCGGGCTTCATGACCGACTGGCAGCAGCCGCTCGTCGTGGCGCTCACCCAGGCGCGTGGCGTCTCGATCGTCCACGAGACCGTGTACGAGAACAGGTTCGGATTCACCGAGGCACTGGTCCGCATGGGGGCCACCATCCAGCTCCACCGAGAATGCCTCGGCTCGGTTCCGTGCCGCTTCGGACAGCGGAACTTCCTCCACTCCGCCGTCATCACCGGCCCGTCGAAGCTCATGGGGCAGGACATCGACATCCCGGATCTCCGCGGCGGCTTCTCCCATCTCATTGCAGCGCTTGCAGCCGAGGGCAGCTCCCGGGTGACGGGGATCGAGCTGATCAACCGCGGCTACGAGCACTTCCTGGACAAGCTGCAGGGCCTCGGCGCCCGTGTCGAACTGAGCGAAGAGCACAGCTAAGGGGATGCCCGTGCAAGAGAGCCGCCGCGCGCGCGTCACCTTCGGCTTGATCGCGGGCGTCGCCCGTCCACTCATGAACTTGCTGATGGCCAAACGCTGGGAACGTTTCGACCAGCTGCCGACGAGTGGGTTCATCGCCTGTCCGAATCACGTCACCGAGATCGATCCGGTCGTCGTGGGTCACGCGCTCTACAGCAACGGCAGGCTCCCACGCTATTTGGCCAAGGAATCCCTCTTTGATCTCCCGCTCGTGGGGTGGGTCCTCAAGGCCACGGAGCAGATCCCGGTCACCCGGTCGTCGGCCAGCGCGAACCGCTCGCTGCAGCAGGCGAGAGCACTGCTCGACGCCGGCTCCGTCGCGGTGGTCTATCCGGAGGGGACCCTGACCCGGGACCCCGACCTGTGGCCTATGCGCGGTCGCACCGGCGCCGCCCGTCTCGCCCTGCAGACCCATGCGCCGGTGGTGCCGATTGCGCACTGGGGCGCTCAGGAAGTGCTTCCGCGCTATGGCAAGAGACTTCACGTGCTTCCGCGCAAGACCGTCCGCGTCCGGGTCGGGGATCCCGTCGACTTGACCGACCTCTACGGCAAACCGATCACGAAGACCGTCCTCGAGGAAGCCACGGACCGCATTATGCACGCACTCGCAGCCGGGGTGGGGGAGCTGCGCAGCGAACGGGCCCCGACGCAGTTGTGGGATCCGCGGGAGCACGGCCAGGCGCTGCAGGGGCGCGACTTCGGGGGGCCCGCACCGGCCGGCGGGCAGGGAAGTTCTCAGTGAGTGCGCCCCGGAAGATCACGGTGCTCGGCGCGGGAAGCTGGGGCACGACGTTCGCCAAGGTCCTAGCCGACGCTGCGCAGGCGAACGCCGACGACGGCGGTCCGGCCCGAGTCGTCGTGTGGGCGCGTCGGCCCGCCGTGGCCGCCGAGATCGAGGAACGCCATCGCAATGCCGACTATCTCGACGGCATCGAGCTGCCCGAGAATGTGCACGCCACCTCGGACGCGCGAGAGGCACTGTCCGAGGCGGACATCGTGGTGCTCGCGGTGCCGGCGCAGACGCTGCGTGCCCAGCTCCGCCAGGTCGCCGAGTTCCTGCCGCGTTCGGCCGTCGTCGTCTCGCTCATGAAGGGACTCGAGCGGGAAAGCGATGCCCGCATGAGCGAGGTGATCTGCAGCGAGCTCGAGCTGGACCCGTCCCGCGTCGCGGTGGTCTCCGGCCCGAACCTGGCGATGGAGATCGCCCGGGAGGAGCCCACGGCCTCGGTCGTCGCCTGCGAGGACGAGGAGGTCGCCGCCTGGATCGCGGCAGCCGCCAGCGCGCCGTACTTTCGGCCGTATACCAACTCCGACGTCGTCGGCGTGGAAATGGGCGGCATCGTCAAGAATGTCATCGCTCTGGCCGTCGGCATGTGCGACGGCATGGGGATGGGCGACAACACCAAGGCCTCGGTCATCACGCGCGGCCTCGCCGAGACGACGCGGCTCGCGTCCGCGCTCGGCGGACGCATCGAGACGATGGCCGGGCTCGCCGGTCTCGGCGACCTGGTGGCCACGTGCTCCTCGCCGCTGTCCCGGAACCGCACGGCGGGCCGGCTCCTCGGCGAGGACCTGACGCCGGACGAGGTCGTGTCCAGCATGACCCAGACGGCAGAGGGTATGAAGTCGGCGCACGCCGTCCTGCACCTCGCCCGGCGCAACGGCGTGGAGATGCCGATCACCGAAGCCGTCGTCGCTGTGCTCGACGGACGTCTGTCCACGACGAATATGGCGCGTCAGCTGCTGGGACGCGACCTCAAATCCGAACAAGACCACCGCAACGAAAGCGATGACGAATGAGCTCCTCCCGCAAGCCCCGAGTCCTGCTGCTCTTCGGCGGCCGCTCCTCGGAGCATGCGGTCTCGTGCGTCACCGCCGCCGGCGTCATGGGCGCCATAGACCGGGAGAAGTACGACGTGGTGCCCGTGGGCATCACGCGCGACGGCGTGTGGACCCGCGTGGAGTCCGACCCCGCTGACTGGACGCTCGTGTCCGGCGTGCGCCCCGAGGTGACGCGCGGCAGGAGCACCGTCCGACTGGCGGAGGCGGACGGCCTCGCGCGAACTTCGAACGATGCGGGCATCACGGCGGCAGGTCGCCAGCTCGTCGCAGAGGCGGGCGGCGCGGAAGTCGAGAATCTCGGCACCGTCGACGTCGTTTTCCCGCTGCTGCATGGTCCCTTCGGTGAGGACGGCACCCTGCAGGGGCTGCTGGAGATGGCTGACATCTCCTACGTGGGCTCGGGCGTCGCTGCGAGCGCCATCGGCATGGACAAGCATTTCATGAAGGTCGCCTTCGCTGCGGCGGGCTTCGAAGTGGGGCCATACACCGTCATCACGGACAAGGTGTGGCGTCGGGATCGTGAGGCCGCCCTGCGCTCCGTGGAGTCGCTGGACTACCCCCTCTTCGTCAAGCCGGCCAGAGCGGGTTCCTCGATGGGTATCACGCGTGTGACCGAGCCGTCCCAGCTCATGGCGGCCATCGAGGAGGCCCGCTTGCACGACCCCAAAGTCGTGATCGAGGCCGGGGTGGTGGGACGTGAGATCGAGTGCGGAGTGCTCGAAGGCCGCGGAGCCGGAGCACCTCGCTCCTCCTATCCGGGGGAGATCGTGGTTGCCGACGGATCTCACGCCTTCTACGACTTCGACGCCAAGTATGTCGACGGTTCGGCGGCGAACCTCAGCTGCCCGGCCGAACTCCCGGCGGTGGCTGTGGAAGAGATCAGGACCCTGTCGGCCGCAGCCTTCGACGCTGTCGGGGCCGAAGGGCTGGCCCGAGTGGACTTCTTCTACACGCCTGACGGCCGATGGGTCATCAACGAGATCAACACCATGCCGGGTTTCACACCGACGAGCATGTACCCACAGATGTGGGCGAAGACGGGGTTGGCCTACCCCGAGCTGATCGACGAGCTGATCAGCTTGGCACTGGAGCGCCGACGGGGACTGCGCTAGCGGAAGTCGGTCTCGCGCTCTGTGGAGAGGCACTCCTCCTGCGCGGGAACTCGCTCCACCGAAGCCGCCAATTCCGGAAGGACATTGCTGGACGGCACGGTGTTCGGATCGAAGAGCACCTCGACAGCGGGCGTGCGCCCATAGGACGTGAGTGTCCAGTGGTCCCCGCCCTCGACGGCCAGCCAATCGACACCATTGGCCGTGACGCACGGCTGCGTCGCGAGAGTACTCGGGGTGTCGACGCCGCACCGCACGACGACCGCTGATGGCTCCCCCCAAGCGGCGGTGGCCTGGCTGTTCGTCTCCCGCCGCGCCAGTCCCGACAGGGTTTCCGGCAGATAGACCATGACGTCCGCACAGCGGGGGTCGTTCGCCTTGGGCGCGGGCTCCACGTCCACTACTGGAGCGCATCCTGCGGCCAGCAGGGTCACGGCAGATGCGGCGGCCATGAATAGATGGCGACGGATTCCGGCGCGCCCTTCCACTCGGTCAGTACGGTCGCGGTTTCCCCTTCGTGTCCTTCTCACCCCTCGAGCCTAATGGCAGCCGGCCGGCCAGAGGCTCACGCATGAGCAGTCCCACGCCGCTGGCAGACATTCCGAAATATCGGCATGGCATAATTGCTATTTGGTCCAGCCGCTCGGTTGAGCCGTGAAGAGGATTGGGGTTGTATGAGCCAGGCGGACACGACGTCGGAATTCGACGAGGGGCGGCCCGGCCGCAAGAAGCGGCCAGTACTCATCGTCGTGCTGTCTCTGCTCACTGTCGTGCTGATCGCTGGCGGAATCGCCTTCGGTTACCTCTACAGCCTCATGAACAGCTTCCAGTCGAAGGCACAGACCATCGAATCGGTCTTCCCGACGGATGAGCCACGGCCGGAGCGTCCGGACGCGAGCTCGGACGCGGTGAACTTCCTCGTCATCGGTTCCGACGTCCGCGGGGGCAGCGGCGAGACCGAGAACCTGGCAGATGTGCCGAATGGCGGGCGCTCCGACACGATGATGCTCGTCAACATCCCCGGCGATCGCTCGTCCGTGAACGTGATGTCCATCATGCGTGACACGTGGGTCGAGATCCCCGGGCGCGGCGAGCACAAGATCAACGCGGCACTCGCGTTCGGCGGAGTGCCGTTGCTGGTGCAGACGATCGAAGGACTCGTGGAGGCGCCCATCGATCACGTCGCCATTATCGACTTCGAAGGCTTCAAGGCGCTGACGGACGCGCTGGGCGGCGTCGAGGTGAACAATCCGCGGGCCTTCACGTCCGGCGGGTCCGCAGGAGAGCACTTTCCGGCTGGAGTCATCGAACTGGACGGCGACAGCGCCTTGAAGTTCGTCCGCGAACGGAAACAGTTCAAGGATGGCGACTACACGCGCGTCGCCAATCAGCAGCTCTACATGAGGGCGGTGATGTCAGAGTTCCTCAACGCCGACACCTTGACCAATCCGGGCAAGATCTCCGACGTCGTGAGCGAGTTCTCCCCGTACGTCACCGTGGATCAGAGCCTCGACTCGATGACGCTGGCCAAGATGGGTGTGAGTATGCGTGACGTCCGCAGCTCGGACATCACGACGTTCACGCTTCCCAACAGAGGAGTCGGCCGCTCGGCCGACGGGCAGTCGATCGTGATCTACGACCCCGCGGCGACGGCCGAGGTTGCCGACGCCATCAAGAACGACACCCTGTCCCAGTATGTCGCCGAGAACAATCTTCAGAACTGACATGAAGACGGCACCGCATTCACGGTCGGGGAAGGACCGTGGGTTGAACACGCCGAGCCCGGCGCCCTTGGCGTGGCCGGCACGTGTCTCCGCGTCGGTGCTGTTGGTCGGTGGGATCATCGCGGCGGGGCAGGCAGCGGACTCCGCCGCGGCTAGTCCGCTCCCGACGCCGCCGACCCCTGCCGTAGAGGTGGACGCGAACCCGGCCGACGCTGTTCCAGAACCCCCCTTCCCGACCAGCGCGCCGTCGTCGGACCCCGTCGGGGACGCGACATCGGCCGCTTCGGCCGAACCGTCGCCGACGAGCTCTCCGAAACCGCAGCCCCAGACGGGCGTTACGTCAGAGCGCGGGAGGACTGGTCAGAGCACCCGGGGAGCGACGAATTCGGGCACGACTACCGGATCCCAGCTGGAATCCGCCGGCGGGAACCAATCGGAGCAGCAGCGCGCGGGGACCACCCGCCTCGCCGTCGATCCAGGCACGGGCTACTACATTCACCCGCGCACCGGTTATTTGGTGGTGCCCGAGACCGGACAGATGCTGACCCCCGGTACGCTGGCGGACACCGGTTACAGGTACAGCTTCCTTTCCGGCCGCGTCCTCTACGCAACCCCTGAGGCGGGATCGCCTTCATCGTCCGGGCCAGCGTCTCCGCGCGCCGCTGAGACACCGTCGGAGGCAGCATCGGCCGACCACATGAGTTCTGCGGACCAGACCGAGCATGCCTTGGCGGCGCCCCCTACCGCACCGCAGGATGACAGTGAATCCTCGGCAGCCGCCTCCGCGGTGCGCACAGGAAACGATGCTGCCCTCCAGTCGGTCGCTAACGCGGGCGTGGCCATCATTGTCGGCGGCGGCGCGGTGCTGTACTACCTGAAAGTCTTCCGCCGCCCCACCACGAAGGCGAAGCCGTAGACGATGAATGTTCTAGTGCACCGTCACACGCTCAAGCGGCATTGGCAGGAGGATCCGGCTTCATTCATCCTGCGGCTCTGGCGTCGGAATGCCACCAACTCTCACCGTCGCGTCCTCACGGCCGTTGACACGCTTCTGGGGGCCGCACCTGGTACTCGAATGGCCGCCACCGCGGCACTGCTTCGAGAGAACCCCGACTCGGTGCGCGAACGCCTCAAAGCTGCGCTCGCCAAGGGCCCTCGGGGAACTCAGGCAAAGTACTTCGCTGACCTCGCGCTCGTGGCACATGAGCCCGAGCTCGCGAAGGTATTCGCTGAGCGGATGGACGACGCGATCGGAACAGAGCAAACCCTCGCCAAACTCGACTTCTACAACGGGAACACCACCCAGGCGATCTCGCGGCTCGATCCTGGGAACAGCCGTCTCGCTCGTCTCCGCGAACGGTACCTCGCCGAGCAGGAAGTGTTCGGCGACTGGGTGCCCGTAGTTCCAACGGTCGACGCTTACGAGCCGCGCGCCCAGACGGTGCTTCACTTGTTGACGAATTCGCTGCCCTACACAACTACTGGGTATACGCAGCGTTCGCACTCTCTCCTCAAGGCCCAAGCGGCTGCCGGTTGGCATGTCCACGCAGCCACCAGGCTCGGCTATCCGGAGTCGCTAGGCATCCTGCCACACCACAGCAAACAGACACTCGAACACGTCACGTACCACCGCCTCCGTTCCGACGGTCCGATACCCAACATTCGGGACCGCCTGCAGGAGGAGACGGAAAAGCTCCTCAAGCTCGTGCTCGACCTTAGGCCGACAGCGCTCCACACGACGACCCACTTCGTGAACGGACTGGTCGCGAGGGCGGTCGCCGAGGCGGTCGGCATCCCGTGGGTGTACGAGGTCCGCGGACAACTATCCGACACTTGGGCTTCGAAGCGAGGACCGGAGGCGACGGAATCTGAGCGCTATCGACACTTCAATGCCCGCGAAGCGGAGGTGATGGCGGCAGCCGACCTCGTTCTTACATTGGGACACGCCATGAGGAACAAGATCGTCGCGGCCGGGGTCGATCCCGCACGCGTGCTGCTATCACCGAATGCGGTCGGCACCGCGTACCTCGAGACCCCGAAACCCTCCCGTGCCGCCAAGACGGCGCTGCACCTCGACCCAGACAAGTTCTATATCGGCACGGTCTCTTCCCTGGTCGCCTACGAGGGGCTCGATGATCTCATCAGTGCGTACGCCGAGCTGCGGCGGGAACGCGACGACGTCGAACTGATGATCGTGGGCGACGGCATAGCCATGCCGAGTCTGCGCCTCCACGCGGCCGAGCTCGGGCTGGACCCGGAGGAAATCTTCACTGGACGCGTTCCGGCTCACCAGGCACCCCTCCGTCATCAGGCGCTCGACGTTTTCGTGGTGCCCCGCAAGGACTTCGCCGTCACTAGGTCAGTCACGCCGCTGAAGCCGGTCGAAGCCATGGCATCGTGTCGACCCGTGGTCGCCTCGGACTTGCCCGCGCTCCGGGAGATGGTCAGTGAAGGAGTCACAGGCTCCCTCGTACCTCCCGGGAACCCGTCTGCTCTGGCTGCAGCGATAGACAGGTTGCTTGAAGACGGAGAGGCGCGATCGCGTATGGGATTCGCTGGACGTTCGATGGTACTTCGGTCTCGAACATGGGAGAGGAACGCGCGAATGTGCATAGAGAAGTATATGGAATTGGGGAAGTTCGCCCATGACTAAGGTAGGCTTTCATATCCTTGCATTAATGGAACGGTCGGTTGTATGCCAGTGAGCGAGCGTGCCGTGGAAGTCGATGTAGGGCATCTAAGTCTTCGAGGCGAAAAAGATTCGCTCATAGACTATATTCTTCGTGTGTGGGATGTGCGTAGCTTCATGTTTCACGAGGCCAGAACGCATGTTTCAAGTCGCGGAGAGCATCAAGCGCTCGGAAATCTTTGGCTGATCATCAATCCCATCATGGATGGCGCAGTATTCTATATTGTGTTCGGACTCATTCTTCAGATGGATAAAGGCATTCCGAACTTTATTGCCTTCCTATTGGTGGGCGTTTTCTGTTTCCAGATGACAACCCGCTGCGTCAACGGCTCCTCGATGTCGATTTACCGGTGGCGGACCTCCTCGTCCACAAGCTCGCTCCCTGCTATCGCGGCGCCTATTAACGAAAATCTCCGGACGTGGATCGCCGGGCTCCCGAGCTACCTTGTACTCGTTGTCATGATCCTTGCTTTGCCGCCTCTCGAGAATCTTAGTCCGATCGCGTTTCTGGTCGTTCCGGTCATCGTCTTACAAATCGGTATCAACCTAGGAATCTCGCTCATCGCAGCACATTTTATCGCGCGGGTCCCCGACCTCAACAATATTCTGAGGGTATCAACCAGGGCGTGGATGTTTGGCTCCGGCGTCATGTTCCCGGTGGCCAAATTCGCGGAACTAGGGCCGGTATTCGCCTTCATTATCCATTGGAATCCAATGGCTTGGGTTCTCAATCATATCCGTGAAGTCTTCGTGTACAACGAATTGCCGTCCATCGAGGGGTGGCTAATAATGATCTTGTGGGCTGTAGTCCCTCTTCTCGCTGGCACGGTTCTGATCTGGCGCGGCGAAAGCAGTCATAGGAGCGTTGGTGATGAATGAAGGCGGTTCCGTCGCCGGTGAGATGCGTGCGAATATGGTCCTCCAAGGGATCCGTCATTCGCAGACCTATGGTCGGGGCAAAAATGAGTATGCGATTGAAATTGACGGGCTCGATCTCGTCGTCTGGTCGGGGGAGACCCTGGGGATCCTCGGCGCGAAGAGGGATGGTATTAACACAGTGGCCGACATCATGTGCGGGTCGCTGTCACCCTCGAGTGGTCATATCTATGAGTCCGGTCAGGTCATTAATCTATCCCCATCCACCGAGTTCCTAGCTGATGAAAGTCTTCGAGTCAATCTTCAGAGGGTTGCGAGAGCGCGCCAAGTCAACGGGGCATCCTTGCGTGGGCTGATCGACGTAGTGGTTGATGAGGCACACGCGGGGGGAGTCATTGACGAGATAGTCGACGATATTGATTCGTTGACCGTGGCACGGTGCCAAATTTTCATGGCATTGGCGACCGGGATTCGGCTCCTGATCATCGAGGACGCGGAAAGCATCTCTGAAGCCTTTCGCGACGAACGCGTAGAGTCCAAACTCCATGGATTCCGCAGGCGGGGCGGATCGATTGTACTCTTATCGCGTGATGTGAATTTCTTGGCTCGCACGAGTGACCGGATCGCCTGGTTTCGCAAGTCCGAAATCTTGATGGACGCCCCGGCGAGACAGATTCCAATTTGGTACAATCAGTTGACGAAAGCCGAGCGCTCCAAAGAAAAGGCCAAGGCTGGGCAAATCCTGCGTCGAATCCGAGCGCAGTTCGGACCCGCGGCCATTCGGGTCGTCAAATAACCGTGGAGGATCGAAAGGCAGTCATGGGCACGAAAATTAATCGTCCACTCTCAGGTCTCGAAAACCCGTTGTCCCGTGCCCGAGCACGCCGCATTGAGACTGAAATGGCCCGAGGCACCTTGGATCCGCTGCGTCTGGTCGACGAGCTGGCAAAGGAGAAACAGCTTCGAAAACGGGCGGAGGAGCAGCTCAAGTCAGTCTCTCGCGAACAAGGCAGACTGCGCGAAGAGCTTGCTGCAACTCGAGCAAAGCGTGATCATTTGGCGCGTCAACTCGAGAAGCAGACGATACGGGTAGACAAGTTCAAAGACGCCTACAATTCTCTACGCGCGAGGCGTTCGGTCAGAGTCGCAGGTCTACTGAGCGATCCTTCACGAATCGTGCGGAGATTTACGAGGCCGGTCACGGACAATACTCGAGTCGTGACAGCGGCTCCGAGGGCAATTTCCGCCGATGCAGGAGCCGCGGAGATTGCTTCCGCCAACCTGACGGAACGGTCCGTACCAGATGCTTTGCCACCGCTTAATCCGGGTCAGAAGCCGATTGAGGCCATGCGGGAGCAGTTCGACGCGGGGTGGCTTCGCGGAGCGCTGGAGGCGCTCGGCGCCCCGGGAGAGGACGAATCCGCTGCAGAAACGTTCTGGAGAAACAAGCTCAACGGTCAGATAACGCTTTTTGAGCAGCTCCCAATGCTCGCGCCGCGCGGTCTGACTCCGGGGTTGCAGCCTGTCCATGGGCGCGTCATGTATTGCGCCCATAGCACTGCTGAATACCAATCGAACGGTTACTCGACCCGGACGAGTCATCTTGTGTCGGCGCTCGGTGCTGCCGGCGAGGATGTGCTAGTCGTTGCGCGTCCTGGCTACCCTTGGGACACCACGACCGATAAGCGACCTCCAGTCGAGCGGAGGGTCAGGCGGCCCTATGGCGGTCTGGACTACTTCTACAACCCTGGACTGGATTGGTCGCGCACACCACTCGATGTATACGTGCAACAGGCAGCCGACACCTATGTGCGGGAGGCGTTGCTTCACCGCCCGGCGGTTATTCATAGCGCTTCCAACTATTTCACGGCGCTCCCCGCGCTCATTGCGGCGCGTCGCCTCGGGTTGCCTTTCGTGTATGAGGTTCGCGGCCTGTGGGAGGTCACTGAAGTAGCCGCTAGGGGGGATGGTTGGGTGAACACGGAGCGGTTCCAGCTTGCGGCGCGACTAGAGAGCTATGTGGCCGCCAATGCAGATCGTGTGCTGGCCATAACGGATGAGGTGCGCGCCGAGTTGGTGGCGCGTGGAGTCGAGCCCGACCGGATCGGTTCGCTACCAAATGCCGCAGATCCGGCAACGTTTGTTCCGGGTCCGAGGGACAGAGGTTTGGCCAAGGCGCTGCGGATCACCTCCGATGACTTCGTTATCGGTTACGCGGGCAGCATGGTTGCATATGAAGGGCTCGACCTTCTCGTGCGAGCGTTCGAAAAGGTGCATGAAGTGCTGCCGAACGCCCGACTTGTTCTCGTCGGGGACGGCAAGGAGCGGAAGGTACTGGAGAGCCTCGTCGATGAGCTTGATTTGGCCGAGGCTGTTACCTTTACAGGGCGCGTGAAACCCACCATGGTTCGCAAATACCTTTCGCTCTTCGATGTCGCTCCCTGTCCGCGGCGCTCCAACGTCGTGACGGAGATGGTCTCTCCACTCAAACCGCTCGAGGCGATGGCAGCCGGGATACCTGTCGTAGGGTCCGACGTAGCGCCGATCAAGCACTTGATTGGTGAGGAACAGCGGCGAGGCTACCTGTTTGCGGCGGGTGACGCCGATGCCCTCGCCGATGTCCTGATCGAGCTGGGACAAGCGCCCGAACGGCGAGCTGATCTTGGGCGAGCGGCCCGTAGCTGGGCGGTCAAATACCGGTCATGGGCTGCAGTCGCACGGCGTGCAACCGCAACTCACAAAGAACTAATGGCTGCTGGGCATGTTTCGGCCAATCAAGGGTCGCCGGCTATCCGAATGCTCGCCGGCGTCCGTCTGGGTCTTATCGCCGACGAATTCACGTTCGCCACCTTCGGACCGGAGTGCCGAACAACTGCTCTTTACCCTGAGACATGGCATGAAGTGCTCGAGACGGGGGGCCTCGACGTATTGCTCGTCGAATCGGCTTGGGCCGGCAACGGTGGAGCTTGGACTCGTGGAGTTGGTTACTACAGCGATGAGGAGATCGCCCCACTCAAAGCCCTTGTGGAAGCATGCCGTGCCCGCGGGATCCCAACGATCTTCTGGAACAAGGAGGACCCCGTCCACACGGAGCGGTTCATCCGTACCGCCGTGCTCTTCGACCACGTGTTCACCACCGACGCCGACTGCATTCGCCGCTACGCGACCGAAGGCGCGGGCACAGTGCGTACCGTAGCGTCGCTTCCCTTTTTCGCGCAGGCAACGCTGCATCACCCGTTCCCGGTTGACCGAGCTTATGAGCACACCGTCGCCTACGGCGGCTCGTACTACGGTGACCGGTATCCAGACCGTTCTGCAGAACTATTGCGCATTCTCGGCGAGGTGGAACCGCATGGCCTGACGATCTACGACCGTCAGGTCAATCACGAGAACAGCCCCTATCGGTTCCCTGAGCAGTTGGCACCGCACGTGCGAGGGGGACTCGATTACTCGGAGATGGTGGCTGCCTACAAGTCGCATCCGGTCCACGTGAACGTCAACTCCGTGGACAAGTCTCCCACGATGTTCTCCCGGCGAGTGATGGAACTCTCGGGCTGCGGTACGCCGGTCATCTCCGGTCGAGGGAGGGGCGTCACCACGCTTTTCGCGGAGCTGCTACCGCTGGCGGCGAAGGCGGGGACCGCAGATTTGCTGGCCGACTATTGGCTGAACGACGAGGCCGGACGAAACGCGGACGGATGGTGCCTCCATCGGCACGTCTACCGTGCCCACCTGGCGACGCACAGACTGGCCTATATGCTCCGGACGGCCGGGCTGGCCATCGCCGTGGAGGCACTTCCCGACTATGTTCTCGAGGTCGAGTCGCTCACCCCGACCGTCGCGTCCAGCATTCTCGACCAGACGCACCGGCCGGTCGCCGTCCGGAGCCGCGAGACCGCCTCCTCCGCGACCGCCGATGTCCTCGGTGCGGCAGGGATCGAGATCTCGACCGAGGACGGCGACTTCCCGGACTTGTCGCGGGCTTGGTTCGGTGAAGCACTGAACGACCCCGAGATCGCCGAGGACCTCGCGCGCTCGCTCTGGCTCGAGCGCCGGGTCTCGGGCGAGCAGGCGCTGGAGCGTGCAGAGGTGCAGCCCCGGGACGTTGACGAGCGGGGCAAGACGCTGCTGGTCCGGCGCGCCTCCGTCGCTGGGTCACCGTGGTTTGGTCGCGATTCCGCCGGAGTCGAACCGGTGGTCGCGGTCCGGAGGGCTGTCGTCGCCGACACGCCGAGCAAAGCGCCGGAGGAGATCGCCGATGCGGTCCGCCCGCAGACGGTCCTCGTGGCCGGCCACGACCTGAAGTTTGCGCGAACGTTGATCGAACGCCTGCAATCGTCCGGGCACACGCTGCTGATCGACGAGTGGCAGGACCATGCCCAGCACGACCCGGAGCAGAGCCGCCGACTGCTGGCGGAAGCGGACGTGGTCTTCTGCGAGTGGTCATTGGGCAATGCCGAGTGGTACTCGCGTCACGTACGGGCGGATCAACGACTCGTCGTCAGGTTCCATTCCCAGGAACTGTTCACCCCGTACCCCGAACGGACCGAGGCGAAGCGTTTCGATGCGACCGTCTACGTCGGCCGACTCGTCCGCGACATGGCGGTCAGCCGGCTGGGATACCCCGAGGGCTCGGCCCGCATCATCCCCAACGCCGTCGACCCAGCACTGTTCGACCAGGACAAGCAGGACGGGAGCCGGTTCAATCTGGGCCTCGTGGGGATCGTGCCGCGGCAGAAGCACCTCGACCGCGCCCTCGACGTGCTCCGGCAGCTCCGTCTGACTGATCAGCGCTACCAGCTCTTCATCAAGGGCAAGACGCCGGAGGACTACCCGTGGATGCTCAAACGCGATGACGAGATGGCGTACTACAACGCCCAGCACGCCCGCATCGCGGAGGACCCGCTGCTGAAGGGCGCCGTTCACTTCGACGGTCATGGGAACGACATGGCCGAATGGTACGGCAAGATCGGCGTCGTCCTGTCCGTGAGCGACTTCGAGTCCTTCCATCTCACGCTGGCCGACGGCGGTGCCTCGGGTGCGCTTCCCGTGTCCCTGGCGTGGCCGGGCGCCGAGCACATCTACCCCGGAGACTGGCTGCACCTGACCGTCGGGTCCATGGCGGAAACGATCCTCGAGACCACCGGTGACGAGGCAGCCTACACGGAGGCCACCCGCAGAGCCCGGGAGTACTGCCAGAGATTCCACGCCGATCTGGTCCTGGGGGAGCTCGAGCGAGTAGTGCTCGGCTGATTGCCGGGAGGTGGAATACAAAGGGCGGGCTCGGCATCGAAGCGAATCGATGCCGAGCCCGCCCTTCGCCGTCCGGACGACGTCGCCGTCCCGTTAGTGGTCCGGATCGCCGGGCCGACGCCGGAGTGTGTCAGCTGACCAGATAAAGGGCGAAAGCTACTAGGGGGACGGAAACGACGCCCGCGACGAGCAATGTCTTGACGATCAGCCGCTTGCGTCGGAGCTTTGCCTCGCTTGTCACGAAGGAAGTCAGCAGCGTTATTCCCGTCGTGGCGGGGTGCAGGTCGTCGTCCGGCTCCCGGCGCGTGCCGAGCCAGGGCACGCGGTCTGGATCGGCGTGGAAAGGATCCGCCAGACCCGCGGGCACGGCTGCCCCGGGGTCCTGCCGCGCGTGGCGCGCACCGGCGGCCGCGTGGCGGGCCGCCGTCCTGGTGCGGCGAGTCATCTCCAGCCTCCATGTCGAGAAAAGTCCTGCCCGATCATACGCACCATAGCTCGGAGCTTCCGGCATTTCGGCGGTTCACTGGCCGACGGCGGCGGGTACGGAAACGCATGGGATACGCTGTGAGGCGGACAAATGCGGCTATCCAGCCGTTCTAGGCGAAACCGATGGGCAGAGACGTGCAGCAGAAACTCGCGACCGGAGCGCAGGGCGCCAGAGCGTGGTTGAAGCAGGCAGAGACCGTGCTCGGCAACCACAGCGACCGGCTGGATGCGATCAATGTCTTCCCCGTCCCGGACGGGGACACGGGCACGAACCTCTACCAGACGGTACGCATCGCCTCCGAACGGGCGCAGGAACTCCAGGACACCGAGGATATCGGCGTGCTCCTGCGCGAGGCCGCCCAGGCAGCCCTGGAGAACGCACGGGGGAACTCCGGGACGCTGCTCTCGGTCTTCCTCCTCGGCTTCGCCGAGCCCCTGGTGGGACAGCGCCGTCTGGTCCTCCAGCATCTCTCCGAAGGGCTCGACCGGGGGCAGCTGCGCGCCTGGTCCGCGCTCACCGACCCGGTTCCAGGCACCATGCCCAGCGCGATGAGCGCCGCCAACGAAGCGGTCAATCGTGCGCTCGAGGACTCCCTGCGCGACGTCGACCTGCACTCGCGGGCCGCGCTGCTCACGGGCTTGGACGCGGCCGTCGAGGGGACCCGACTGGCCGTGGTCGCATCCGAGGGCGAACTGGACCTCCTGACGAGAGCGCAGGTCGTCGACGCGGGAGCCATGGGCTTCCTCCTCGTCCTCGAGGCGCTCAAGGCAGCCGTTGTCGGAGAGCCCGTCGATGAGTTCGTTCTCGAGGGGTTCCCGGGGTACGCGATCCAGGATCCCCACATCCACGCAACCGCCGAGGCGGAGGAAGGCGTCGAGGTCATGTGCAGCATGTCCCTGTCCCCGCTCGACGCCGCGCTGCTCCGCGGCCAGCTCGACGACATGGGCGAGTCCGTGATCATGAGCCCCTTGCCCGACGGCTCCGGGGAGGCGACTCGCTGGCGGGTCCACGTCCACGTTCCCGAGGCCGCGCCAGTTCTGGAGATGTTCCGCACCTTCTGCGAACCGGAGAATGTGACGGTGACCAGTCTCAGCACCGCCCAAGACTGCGCATGACGGCCGTACCCGTCCGCGAGCAGCCCCTGAGCGCGCTGCTGGCGGCCGCCGACGCCACTCGGATCGAGCGCGAGCTCGGCATCACGACTCTCGGCGATCTCCTCGACTACTACCCCCGACGCTACATCGAGCGCGGCGCCTTGGCGCCCATCGCCGAGCTCGTGCCCGGCGTCGATGCAAGCGTCATCGGCACCGTGGTCGACTTCCGTAAGCGCCGCATGCACCAGCGGCGCGGCACGCTGTACGAGCTCAAGGTCGCGGATGACCCCGATGCTGCCGGTGCGCGCGTAAGCGTGGTCTTCTTCAACAACCGTGCCGTCGAGCGACTCGTGACGGGCACCCGCCTGCTGCTCTCGGGTGTGCCGACCGTACGGCAGGACGGCCTCACGCTGAGCCACCCCGACTACGAGATCCTCGCCCCCGAGAGCGATGACCCCGGCGTCGACCTGAGGCCGACACCGATCTACGGCGCCACCAAGACCATGGCGAGCGACTGGATCCGCAAGCAGATCGGCCGGCTCCTCGACGACGGCGTCCTGGAGGGCCTCGCCGACCCCCTGCCCCCCGAGTCACAGGCGGCGGAACGGCTCCTGCCCCTGCGCCAGGCGTATCGCTCCATCCACCGACCGGACACGCTCCAGGAGGCCTACCGGGCCCAGCACCGGTTCAAGTACCAGGAAGCCTTCCTCCTGCAGACGGTGCTGGCGACCCGCCGGGCGGCCCACGAGGCCCTGCCGGCGGTTCCCCGGCCGCCGCGGTCCGACGGCGTGCTGTCGGCGTTCGATGCCGCCCTGCCCTTCACGCTCACGGCCGGTCAGCTGGCGGCGGGTGCTGAGATCTCGGCGGACCTGGCCTCCACGTCGCCGATGAACCGCCTGCTGCAGGGCGAGGTCGGCTCCGGCAAGACCGTCGTCGCGCTCCGGGCGATTCTTCAGACCGTCGACGCCGGGGCGCAGGCGGCGTTCCTCGCCCCGACCGAGGTCCTCGCCGAGCAGCACTTCCGCTCGATCCGCGCCGCGCTCGGCCCGTTGGGGGAGGGCGGCACGCTCACCGCCGCGGAGCACGCCATCCGCGTGGACCTGCTCACCGGATCGACCCCGCAGGCCTCCAAGAAGCGCACCCTCCTCGGGCTCGCCAGCGGTGAGGTGGATCTCGTGGTGGGCACGCACGCGCTGCTCTCCGAGAACGTCGGTTTCGTCGAGCTCGGGATGGTCGTGGTCGACGAGCAGCATCGCTTCGGCGTCGAGCAGCGCGACGTCCTCCGCCAGCGGGCCGCGACCACGCCCCACACCCTGATCATGACGGCGACGCCCATTCCGCGGACCATCGCGATGACCAGTTTCGGCGATCTGGCCGTCTCCACGCTCACGGAGTTGCCGCGCGGACGCCAGCCGATCCGCACCCATGTCTCCTCCCTCGAGGCGCACCCGGCGTGGGAGACCCGGCTCTGGGAACGCGCCCGGGAAGAGATCGCCGCCGGCCGGCAGGTCTTCGTCGTCTGCCCTCTCATCGGCGGGGCCGCGGACCGCAACGGCGGCGGGAAAGCCCGGGCGGGCTCGTCCGCTGGCGCCGACGAGGGACCGCAGCCGACATCCGCCGAGGCGCTGACGGAGCAGCTGGTCAACGAGCCCTCCCTCCGGGAGGCGGTGATCTCGATCCTGCACGGCGGGCTGCCCAGCGACGTCAAGGACCAGACGATGACGGCGTTCGCCCGCGGCGAGATCGACCTGCTGGTCTCGACCACCGTCGTCGAAGTCGGCGTCGACGTCCCGAACGCCACCCTCATGATCATCATGGACGCCGACCGCTTCGGGGTCGCCCAGCTCCATCAGCTGCGCGGGCGAGTGGGGCGCGGGGCGCACGGGGGCACGTGCATCCTGGTCACCCGGCTCGCGGAGGACCACCCCTCGACCGGCCGCCTGTTCAAGGTCGCTAGCACCACCGACGGGCTCGAGCTGAGCGAGTACGACGTCGATACGCGCAAGGAGGGGGATATCCTCGGGGCCTCCCAGAGCGGTGGAGCGTCGAGCCTGAAGCTCCTCCGCGTGACACGGGACCAGAAGGTCATCGCCCGGGCGCGGGACGCTGCTTTCGACGTCATCCGGCGCGACCCCGGCCTGGAGGGATACCCGACGCTCCGCCATATCATCTCGACCATGGACGAGGACAGCAAAGCCTTCCTCGAGCGGGCCTGACCGCGCCTGGGGGCGCCGGAGACTGGAGGACTGAATGAGCCGCATCATCGCAGGGATCGCTGGTGGCCTCGCGCTGACCAGCGTGCCGGGCACGGGGACGCGCCCCACGACCGACCGGGTGAAGGAGTCCGTCTTCTCACGCCTCGAGCACTGGGAGGCGATCCAGGACGCGAGGGTGCTCGATCTCTTCGCGGGCAGCGGCGCGCTGGGTCTCGAGGCCGTGAGCCGGGGCGCCCGACGCGCGGTACTCGTCGACTCTGCGGACGCGGCCGTCAGGACCGCCCGCGCCAACGCGGAACGAGTGAACAAGGCCGTCGGGGCGGGGCAACGGGGCGGCCGCGGCAGCGCGGGTCCGGCGCAGACGGAACGGGGGACCACGGGTGCCCGCGCGGTCAAGGGGCGCGCCCCCGGCATCATCGGGACGCTGGGCGACGTGTGGGACCTGGTCTTCCTCGATCCTCCATACCCGGTGACCGAGGAGGAGCTGGCCGAGGTCCTGGAGAGTCTGCTCCCGCGCCTGTCGGAGTCCGCCGTCGTGGTCGTCGAGCGGTCCAGCCGGTCGCCGGAGCCGGCCTGGCCGGCGGGTCTCGAGATGATCGACGGCAAGAAGTACGGGGAGACCCGGATCTGGTATGCAGAGCCGGCTAACCGCGGCTGAACCCGTCCAGCTCGACGCCGTGGAGCGTGGTCCCCGGGAACGGGCCGGCCGCGGAGAGCCGCTCCAGCTCCTGGGCCTCGAACGGAGACTCGGAGGCCACCGCCACGATGTTCCCGGCATACCGGCCGGTGAAGAGCTCCGTCGCCCCGGTGGCCAGGACATCGGCGAACGCCCCGCGCAGCGCCCGGATCTGCTCGCGGGCGAAGTGCATCCCCTCGTCGTCGCCTACGTTGACGATCAGCAGGCCTCGTGGCGTCAGCTGCTTCCGCAGGAGCCGGTAGAAATCGGGGTCGGCGAGGTGCCCGGGGGAGTCCCGGCCCGTGAAGATGTCCAGCACGACGGCGTCGAACCCGTGGCCTGCTTCAGCGTCGCGGGCGGAGACGGTCAGGTGCTCCACATACGCCCGCGCGTCGTCCACCACCGAGACGATGTCCCGTCCCCGCTGCAGCTCCGTCGGCAGCGGCACGAGCCCGGTGACGAAGTCGACGAGCTCGCGCTCGATGTCGACGACCGTCTGGCGGCTGCCCGGGCGGCGGAGTCCGATCGACCGAGGCAGCGTCAGGGCACCGGCGCCGAGGTGGAGGACCCGCAGCGCCGGGAGATCTCCGCCGGCGTCGGCCGGGAATCTGGCGTCGAGCGCATGGGAGATGCGCTGGAGGTATTCGTAGAAGATGATCCGCTGGTCCGCGAGGTGGACGTGGGACTGCTCCGCCTCGCCGACCAGCAGGATGACCGCCTCGTCCTGCAGTGGATCTGCAATGATCCGGGCGACCGCCCCGGAGGCCATGGACAGGCTGCGGTTGGTCCGCCGGGTGCTCACAGGATCTCCGGCAGGCGCTGCAGCCGCTCCGCCGCCTCGGCGAGCACCTCCGGGCGCTTGCAGAACGCGAAGCGCAGCAGGGGCGCGTAGGTCTCGCGCCCCTGCGGATGGACGAACGCAGTGACGGGGATGGCGGCGACGCCGAGCGCCTCCGGCAGCCGATAGGCGAGCTCCCGCGCGTCGACGACGCCGAGCGGGCGCGTATCGGCGATGAGGAAGTAGCCGGCCGCGGGGCAGTTGACGTCGAGGCCGATCGAGGTCAGCGCGTCACCGAGGAGACGCGACTGCTCCTGCAGCTGGGTTGCTCTGGCGAGGAAGAAGGCCTTGTCGAACCCCAGGCCCCGGGCGACGGCTCGCTGGAAGGGGCCGCCGGAGGAATACGTCAGGAACTGCTTGACGGCCCGCGCGGCGGTCACGAGTTCTCGAGGGCCCGTCAACCAGCCGACCTTCCATCCGGTGAGCGAGAACGACTTGCCGGCCGAGCCCGCCGTCAGGGTGATGTCGGCCGCGTCGGGCAGGGTCGCCACGGGCACGTGGGCTCCCTCGAACACCAGATGCTCGTAGACCTCGTCACTCAGGATCCAGGCGCCGACCTCGAGGCAGCGTTGAACGATCGCTTCCAGGGCCTCGGTCGCGACGATCGTGCCGGTCGGGTTGTGCGGGGTGTTGACGACGACGAGACGCGTGCCGGGTGTGATGGCCTGCTCGATGTCCTCGATGCGCGGCTGGAAGTCGGGCCAGCGCAGGGGAATGGTGGCATGGGTTCCGCCGGCCAGCCCGATCATCGCCGCGTACGAATCGTAGAACGGCGACAGCGTGACCACCCGGTCACCGGCCGAGACGAGGGCGAGAATCGTCGCGGCGATCCCCTCGGTGGCGCCGGTGGTGGCGAGGACCTCGGTCTGTGGATCCAGTTCGCGGCCGTAGAACCGCCGCTGGTGTTCGGCCACGGCGGTACGGAGCTCCGGCAGTCCGATGCCGGGGGCGTACTGGTTCAGCCCTCCCTGATCGATGCCGAGCGCGATGGCTTCCTGCGCGGCGGAGCGCAGCTCGGCAGGGCCGTCCGAATCCGGGAAGCCCTGCCCCAGATTGATGGCGTCATAGCGGTTCGCCAGAGCCGTCAGCTCCTCGAAAACCGTGGGGGCGACTGCGCCGCTGCGGCCCAGCAGACCCGCTGCGTCTGCGGCGCGCTGCCAGGGTGCCTGGGATGAATGGGCCGTCATTCAGTGCCTTCCGTTGGAGCGGGTTCCGCGCCTGCACAGTCGCCGCCGGATGCGGCGGACCGGGACAGAAACGCTGCGGGCGGGATCATGAGAAGCTTAGGGGCGCTAT
>NZ_JAPSJL010000003.1 GCF_031178195.1 Zhihengliuella sp. | reverse complement strand
TATCAACAAACTTGGCACACTATTGAGTTCTCAAACAACAGACACCCCGGACTACCACAACCAGGACCATTCATCCCGACCGCTTCGCTCCGAAGCAACTCGAATACCTTACCCGCATCCCCCCGCCGATGCAAACCGCAGAACCTGCGACCCGCACCACACCGGAGAACCCGCAACCCCCTTTCCCCGCCACCATTCCCAGGGCGTTCGAGAACACCCGCCGAAACGGTTCAGAGAAAAAGGAAAAAAGGGTTCCGCCACCGCTTCGATCCTCAGCCCCGGATCTCTCCGTGCTGTCCTCGTCGCGACGACTCGAAATACTCTACACAGAAACCAGCACCCCGCAAAATCGGGGTGAACGCCCGGGCGTGTCGTCCCAGAATCCGCGGTATTCCGGGCTTCTCCCCCTCAGCTCCGCTGCGGGACGTCGCAGCCCGCCGCCCGGGAACGACCGAGGGACCGGCTAGGCGGTGACCTCGATCATCGCCTGGTTCTTCTTGCCGCGGCGGAGCAGGAGGAAGCGTCCGTGCATCAGCTCCTCGCGGGCGATGACGGTCTCCGGGTCGGCGACCTTCGTGTTGTTGACGTAGGCGCCGCCGTCGGCGACGGCGCGGCGGGCGGCCGACTTCGAGTCCACCAGACCCGACGCCAGCAGCAGTTCGACGATGTTCAGCTCGCCGGCGTACTCGGCGCTCGGCAGCTCGGCCGTCGCGGCGCGCAGCGTGGACTCGTCCAGCTCGGTGATGTCGCCCTTGCCGAACATGGCCTGCGACGCAGCGATGACCTTCTCCGTCGCGTCGACGCCGTGGACGAGCGCGGTGACCTCCCAGGCGAGGCGCTTCTGCGCCTCGCGGGCGAAGGGGCGCTCCGCCGTCGCGGTCTCGAGCGCCTCGATCTCCTCGCGGCCCAGGAAGGTGAACACCTTGAG
Organism: Zhihengliuella sp.; assembly: GCF_031178195.1. Taxonomy (GTDB): domain Bacteria; phylum Actinomycetota; class Actinomycetes; order Actinomycetales; family Micrococcaceae; genus Zhihengliuella. The sequence goes on along the minus strand of NZ_JAPSJL010000003.1, from coordinate 482,461 downwards.
CCGCTCCGCGACATCGGCATCTGCGGTGTTCAGCCAGAACTGGTAGAAGGTGTACGGCGAGCACATCTCCGGGTCGAGCCAGATGGCGTTGCCCTCGCTCTTGCCGAACTTGGTCCCGTCCGCATTGGTGATGAGCGGGGTGCCGAACGCGTGCACCGACCGGCCCTCGACCTTGCGCACCAGCTCGGTGCCCGCGGTGAGGTTCCCCCACTGGTCCGAGCCGCCGGTCTGCAGCACGCAGTCGTAGTCGCGGTAGAGCTGCAGGAAGTCCATGGCCTGCAGGATCTGGTAGCTGAACTCGGTGTAGCTGATGCCCTCGTCGGAGTTCAGGCGCGCGGCGACGATCTCCTTCTTGATCATCGTGCCGACGCGGAAGTGCTTGCCGACCTCGCGCAGGAAGTCGATGGCCGACAGCGGGGCCGTCCAGTCGAGGTTGTTGACCATCCGGGCGGCGTTCGCGCCCTCGAAGGAGAGGTAGTTGGCGACCTGGGCCTCCAGCTTGCGCACCCACTCCCCCACGACCTCGCGGGTGTTCAGGACGCGCTCGGCGGTCTGCCGGGGGTCCCCGATGAGACCCGTGGAGCCGCCGACCAGCCCGAGCGGGCGGTGTCCGGCCAGCTGGATCCGGCGCATGTTCAGCAGCTGGACCAGATGCCCCAGGTGCAGGGACGGAGCCGTCGGGTCGAAGCCGACGTAGTAGGTGATCGGGTCACCGGCCAGCAGTTCCTCGAGCGCGGCCTCGTCCGTGGACACGTGCACGACGCCGCGCCACTTGAGCTCCTGCCAGATGTTCTCGAAGCTCGGATCGTTCTTCTGCTGCGCCAGAACGGCGTTGGATTCAGTCGGTGACACGCGCCTTAACGTAGCAGTTCCGGGAACGGGTTCAGGAACCCGGCTCGAAACCTTCCGGCACCGATTTGGCGGCGATCACCCGCAGCCGCTGGGTCGCGCGCGTCATCGCGACGTAGAGGTCCCCGAGCCCGCCGTCGGCCTCGGCGACGAGGTCCTCCGGCTCGAGGAGCACGACGACGTCGAACTCCAGTCCCTTGGCCTCGTGCGCCGTGGTGACGACGACGTCCTGCTCGACCCCGCCGGACCCGATGCCGACCCGCCGGCCGAACAGCCCGACGGCAGCGCGCCGCGCCTGGGCGAGGAGTGTCCTGGGCGCGATGACGGCCGTCAGCCCGCCCTCGGCCTTCTCCACCTCGCCGGGCAGGACCTCGGCGAGGTGCGCGACGACGTCGTTCCCCTCCACGTGGTCCACGACCGGCGGCCACTGGCCGTCGCGGACGGCCCGCGGCGTGGAGACCGTCAGCCCGGCGCGCTGCGCCACGCGGGCGGCCGCCTCGGCGATCTGGGTGGGCGTGCGGTAGTTGACGGTCAGCTCCTCGAGCCGGAACCGGTCCCCCACGAACGGCTCCAGGGCGCCGTCCCAGCTGGTGGCGCTCGCGGCCGAGGACGCCTGTGCGATGTCCCCCACGACCGTGAAGGACTTCATGGGGCACCGGCGCATCAGCAACCGCCACTGCATCGGCGAGAGCTCCTGGGCCTCGTCGACCACCACGTGGCCGTACGCCCAGGTGCGGTCCAGCCGCGCGCGCTCGGCGGCGCTCACGGCGGGGCCGGTCTCGCGGTTGAAGTCGAGCAGTTCGTCGGCGGTCACGAGGCCGTCGTTGCCCTTCTCCTCGAGCATGGCGTTGGTCGCCTCGATGGTGGCCTCGGCGAGCTCCCGGTCCCGCTTGGAGGCCTCCGCGGCGTGCCCGGCGGCCTCGGCGTAGTCGCCGAGGAGCTCGGCCGCCTCGTCGAGCAGCGGGACGTCGGCCTCGGTCCACGGGGCGTCCGCGGGACGCAGCAGGGTGAGGACCTCGCGGGCGCTCAGGTGGGGCGCGGCCGCGACGAGCTGCTCGGGTCGGGAGAGCAGGTCCGCGATCAGCTTCTGCGGGGTGATGGGCATCCAGCACAGGTTCAGCGCGATCCGCACGTCGCGCGCGGCGCGCACGTCCTCCACGAGGTAGGAGCGGTCGGCCTTGTTCCCACCGCCCGAGGACTCCTCGAGCTTCGCCTCCAGCTGGTCGGCGAGCTCCTTGACGAGGGACTTGACGAACGTCGCGCGGGCCTCGTTGTAGGGCTTGCCGGTGGCCCGGGCCTTGTCGCGGGCGCGCTTGACCTGCTTGACGGTCAGCGTCAGCGGCGTCCCCTCCACGACGACGCGGCGATCCCCCTGCGGGAGCCGTTGCCGGCGGGCCACGGCGCGCTTGACGGCGTCGGCCATCCGCAGATCGCCCTTGAGGCGGCCGGCCTCGCGGGACGGCTCGGCGACGGCGTCGACGCCCGGCATCAGCTGGCCGATGCTGGCCATGACCACGCCCGTCTCGCCGAGGGAGGGCAGCACGCGCTCGATGTAGCGCATGAACGACTGCGACGGGCCGACCAGGAGCACGCCGGCGGACTTCAGCCGCTCGCGGTGCTCGTAGAGCAGGTAGGCGGCGCGGTGGAGCGCCACGGCGGTCTTGCCGGTGCCGGGGCCGCCCTGGACCACGAGGACGCCCGACATCGGGGTGCGGATGATCCGGTCCTGCTCGGACTGGATGGTGGAGACGATGTCCCCCATCCGGCCGGTGCGGCGCTGGGTGAGAGCGGCCAGCAGGGCGCCCTCGCCCTGGTGCACGGCCACCTCGTCGAGCAGCGTCTCGTCCAGCACGTCGTCCTCGAGCCCGACGACGCCGCGGCCCTTCAGGAGCAGGTGACGGCGGCGGCGCACGCCGAGGCGCTCGTGGGCCGTCGCCTGGTAGAACGCGCCGGCCTCCGGGGCGCGCCAGTCGATCATGAGCCGGCGCTGCTCCTGGTCCGTCAGGCCGATGCGGCCGATGTAGCGCGTCGCCCCGGCCTCGAGCGCCTCGAGGTCGACGGCGTCGTCGCCGGAGGCGCCGGCGAGGTCGACGCCGTCCATGTCCAGCCGGCCGAAGACCAGGCGCTCCTCCACGGCGTTCAGCTGCGCCAGCCGGTCCTCGTAGAGCGTCGCGTAGGAGTCGCGCTCGGACTGATTCTGCAGGGAGCCGACGGCTCCCTGGCGGCGGATCCGGGCCAGCTGCTCCGTCTTCTCCGCGCGCAGCTCGTCCAGCCGCCGGTAGAGGGTCGCCACGTGCTGGCGCTCGCGGTCCAGATCCGTCGTCGAATCCAAGTCCGAGGCTGACGTCGGTACGTCGACCATGGATGCTCCTGACTGAAGGTGAAGCGGAAATGAAGGGCGTACCAGTCTACGCCGTCGTACCGGGGCCCCGGGTGCAACGCGGCCGGAGGCCGGATCTGCCGGCTCGGCGCCACGCGGCCGCAACCGGACGGACCGCGCCGGCCGCGCCCTCGGAGTGCCCGACTAGACGCGCTGGAGCGCGTGGACCTCGTGCGGTGCGAGCCTCTCGCGGCCGCCGAGCCCGTCGAGCTCAAGCACGACGCCGATGCCGACCACCTCGGCGCCGGCGCGCTCGACCAGGCGCACGGCCGCGCCGACCGTCCCACCGGTGGCGAGGACGTCGTCGAGCAGGAGGACCCGGGTGCCGGGGGCGATGTCGTCGCGGTGCAGCTCGAGCGTCGCGGTCCCGTACTCGAGCAGGTAGTCCTCGGTGTGGACCTCCCGGGGCAGCTTGCCCTTCTTGCGGAGCGTGACCATCCCGGTGCCGGCTGCGTAGGCGCCGGCGGCGGCCAGGACGAAACCGCGGGCCTCGAGCCCGGCGATGACGTCGAACCGCCCGGCGAAGGGGGCGATGACCTCGTCGACGATCCGCTTCAGACCCTCCGCGTCGGCGAAGACCGGCGTCAGATCCTTGAAGGAGATCCCCGGGCGGGGATAGTCCGGGACGACGGCGGCGAGCCGGTCGAGCAGGTCGGCGATAGGTTCCTCAGAGTTCTGCACGGTAGAAGATTCTAGCCGCGCGGCCCGGCGGCGCCTGCCGCTGCGCCGCCCGCCGGGCGGCCGCCGGACTCTCTGCGCCGGACCGCGGCCGGGCGGTAGCGGGAGACGGAGCGCTCTCCCTCGAGCCAGAACCGCCACGGGTACTCGGGGCCGCCGCCGGGCCCGGAGACGCCGGTGCGCGGACCCGTGGAGTGCAGCGGTGCCCGGTCCGCGACGTGCTCGAGGGCGATCGTCCCGACGCCGTGGATGCCCGCGGTGCCGTGGTCGACTGGCAGCCCGGTGTGCTCGAGGGTCAGGCCGAGCGCCTGGGCCAGCCGGGCCGGACCGCTGGCCAGCTGCGGGCCCGGCGCGCCGGCCCGTCCCCGCCGCGCGACGGCGGTGTCGACGCCGGAGACGACCTCGCCGGCGCGCATGAGGACTGCCGAGGCGGTGCCGTCCGTCCCGCAGACGATGTTGGCGCAGTGGTGCATGCCGTAGGTGAAGTACACGTACAGCGTGCCCGGCGGGCCGAAGAGCGCCGAGTTCCGGGCCGTGCGGCCGCGGTAGCCGTGCGAGCCCGGGTCGATGCCGCCCTCGTAGGCCTCCACCTCGGTGAGGCGGATGGAGACCGTGCGCCCGTCGACGCAGGTGGAGACCGTGCTGCCCAGCAGGCGCGGGGCCACGACGCGGGCCGGTTCGGCCAGGAGGTGCGCGGTTGCGGAGCCTGTGTGCGTCATGGCCCCAGCGTACCCAGGGCCGACCTCCTCGGGGCCGGCCTCCTCGGGGCCGGGCGCTCAGGCCCCGGCGGCGTACTCCCGCAGCGGGGCGGCCTGGCGCTTGAGCTCGGCCAGCTGGGCGTCGACGGCGGTGGGTCCGGTGCCGCCCTGGGAGCTGCGCGAGTTCAGCGAGCCCTCCGTGGTGAGCACCGAGCGGACGTCCGCGGTCAGTTCGGGCGAGATCGCCGCGTACTCCTCGTCGGTGAGATCCCAGAGCTCGACACCGCGGTTCTCGGCGGCCTGGACCGCCGCCCCGGAGAGCTCGTGCGCCTCGCGGAAGGGCACGCCCTGGCGGACCAGCCACTCGGCGATGTCGGTGGCCAGGGCGAAGCCCTGCGGCGCCAGCTCGGCCATCCGCTCGGTGTTGAAGGTCAGGGTGGCCACCATGCCGGAGACCGCGGGCAGCAGGAGCTCGAGGGTGTCGGCGGCGTCGAAGACGGGCTCCTTGTCCTCCTGCAGGTCGCGGTTGTACGCCAGCGGCAGTCCCTTGAGCGTGGCCAGCAGGCCCGTGAGGTCGCCGATGAGGCGTCCCGACTTGCCGCGGGCGAGCTCGGCGACGTCGGGGTTCTTCTTCTGCGGCATGATCGACGAGCCGGTCGAGTAGGAGTCGTGCAGCGTCACGAACGACGCCTCCTTGGTGGCCCAGAAGATGACCTCCTCGGAGATCCGCGAGAGGTCCACGCCGATCATCGCGGAGACCCAGGCGAACTCCGCGAACACGTCGCGGGAGGCGGTCCCGTCGATCGAGTTCCACACGGCCGAGTCGAAGCCCAGCTCGGCGGCGACGGCGTTGGGGTCCAGGCCGAGGGAGGAGCCGGCGAGCGCGCCGGAGCCGTACGGGGAGACGGCGGCGCGGCGGTCCCAGTCGGCGAGCCGCTGCACGTCGCGCAGCAGGGCCCAGGCGTGGGCGAGCAGGTGGTGGGAGAGCAGGACGGGCTGCGCGTGCTGCAGGTGGGTGCGCCCGGGCATGGGGGCGTACGGGTGCGCCTCGGACTGGGCGATCAGCGCGTCGACGACGTCGAGGACGCCGCGGGCGATGATCCGCGCGTGATCGCGCAGGAACATCCGGCCCATGGTGGCGATCTGGTCGTTGCGCGAGCGGCCGGCGCGCAGCTTGCCGCCGAGGGCCGGCCCGGCGCGCTCGATCAGGCCGCGCTCCAGCGAGCCGTGCACGTCCTCGTCGCTCTCCGACGGCGTGTAGGCGCCCGAGCGGACGTCGGCCTCGAGCCGGTCGAGCGCGTCGATCATGCCCTCGAGCTCGTCGTCGGTCAGGAGCCGGGCCCGGTGGAGGACCCGGGCGTGCGCGCGGGAGCCGGCGATGTCGTAGGGGGCCAGGCGCCAGTCGAAGTCGGTGGACTTGCTCAGGGCGGCGAGCGCGTCGGCCGGACCGCCCGCGAAGCGGCCTCCCCAGAGGGAGCCCTCGTTGGTGGCCTGGGACTTGGCGGATTCAGCCTGGGAGGACATGCCGCTCCTTTCGGTGCCGGCGGGGCCGGCGTCGAGGACGTGCCACGGCCAGCGTGGCAAACTTATTCACTAGTGTACATAACTATGCATTGCAGGCGCTGCCCTGCGCGGTCCGGCTAGGCCTGGTCGGCGAGCGCCAGGAAGCGCGCCGCCACATCCTCGCCGCCGGCGGGGTCGCGGGTGATGATCATGACCGTGTCGTCGCCGGCGATGGTGCCGAGCACGTCCGGCATGATCGAGTGATCGATCGCCAGGGCCAGCCAGTTCGCCGCGCCCGGAGGGGTCCGCAGGACCACGATATTCGCCGAGGCCTCGGCGGTCACGAGCAGTTCGGCGCAGAGCTTGGCCAGGCGCGCGTCGAGGACCTCCTGCGCGACGGCGGTGCGGGGCCCGCGGTCGCCGCCCTCGCTACGCACCGCGTAGACCAGGCCGCCCTCGTTGCCGCGCACGCGGATCGCGCCGATCTCCACCAGGTCGCGGGAGAGCGTCGCCTGCGTGACCTGCAGCCCCTCGGCGGCGAGCAGCTGGGCCAGCTCCGCCTGCGAGCGCACGGACTCGACCGCGAGGATGGCCTTGATCCGTTCCTGACGGGCCGTCTTCGTGGACGGCTGCCCCTTGGCGACCCCGTCCGCGTCGACGCCCCGGTCCCGGGTGCCCGCCTCGTCGGTGCTCACGCCGATCGCTCCTGGCCGGCGCGGGCCAGACCGGCCGTCGCGGCCTCGGCGAGGCCGGACTTCGCCAGCAGCCACGCGAGCAGCGCCTTCTGGGCGTGCAGGCGGTTCTCCGCCTCGTCCCAGACCACGGACTGCGGGCCGTCGATGACGTCGGCGTCGATCTCGTAGCCGCGGTAGGCGGGCAGGCAGTGCAGCACGATCGCCCCGTCGGAGGCGAGCCGCAGCGCGTCCGCGGTGAGCGCGTAGTCGCGGAAGAGCTCCTGCCGCTCGGCCTTCTCGTCCTCCTGGCCCATGGAGATCCAGGTGTCGGTGGCGACGACGTCGGCCCCGGCGAGCGCCTCGGCCGCGTCCTCCGTGACCGTCACGGAGCCGCCCGTCTCGGCGGCACGGGCGCGCGCGGCGGCCACGACGCCGTCGGCCGGGAGATAGCCGGCCGGGCCGGCGACGCGCACGTGCATGCCGGCGGTGACGCCGGCCAGCAGGTAGGACGCGGCCATGTTGTTGGCGGCGTCGCCGACGTAGGTCATGGTCAGCCCGGGCAGAGCACCCTTGTGCTCGCGCACGGTCAGCAGGTCGGCAAGCAGCTGGCACGGGTGGTAGTCGTCGGAGAGGGCGTTGATCACCGGGACGGTCGAGTGCGCCGCCATCTCCTCCAGGCCGGCCTGGGCGTACGTGCGCCACACGACCGCAGAGACCATGCGGCTGAAGACGCGCGCGGAATCGGCGAAGGACTCCTTGTGCCCGAGCTGGGACTCCCCCGGGTTGATGATCAGCGGGTTCCCGCCGAGATCGGCGATGCCGGCCGCGAAGGAGACGCGCGTGCGGGTGGAGGTCTTGTCGAAGACGACGGCGACCGTCTGCGGTCCGGCGAGCGGCTGGTACGCGAAGCGGTCCGCCTTCATCGCCGCGGCGAGGTCCAGGATCTCGGCCTGCTCGGCCTGCGTGACGTCGGTGTCGGCCAGGAAGTGGCGCAGCGTGGTGCTCATGCGTTCTCCTTCGCGGTCCGCTCGAGGGCGGTCCGGTAGATGGTGGGCAGCGCGTCGGTGAAGCGCCGCAGCTGGTCGGCGGCGATGTTCAGCGGCGGGGCCAGGCGCAGGGTGCGCGGGCCGGGGGCGTTGATGATGAAGCCGGCGTCGAGGGCGGCGGTGACGACGGCGGGGGCGATCTCCTCGGCGAGGTCGAAGCCGAGGAGCAGCCCGTACTGGCGCACGTCGGTCACGACGTCCAGGGCGCGCAGGGCGTCGGCGGTCTGGGCGCCGACGCGGTGGACGTGGCCCAGGAGGCCGCCGGACTCGATCGCGTGCAGGGTGGCCAGGGCCGCTGCGGTGGCCACCGGGTTGCCTCCGAAGGTGGTGCCGTGCTGCCCGGCCGTCAGCAGGGAGCTGGCCTCCGGGCCGAACGTGACGAGCGCGCCGATCGGGAATCCGCCGCCGAGTCCCTTGGCGAGGGTCATGGCGTCAGGGAGCACGCCCTCGGAGGCGAACCAGGATCCCGTGCGCCCGATGCCGGTCTGCACCTCGTCGAAGATCAGCAGCGCGCCGGCGGCGCGCGTGATCTCGCGGGCGGCGGCCAGGTAGCCGTCGTCGTACCCGCGCACGCCGGCCTCGCCCTGGACGGGCTCAATGAAGACGGCGGCCACGGTCTCGTCGACGGCGGCGCGCAGGGCGTCGGCGTCGCCGGCGGGCACCCACTCGACACCGCCGGGCAGCGGCTCGAACGGCTCCCGGTAGGCCTGCTTCCAGGTGAGCGCGAGGGCACCCATGGAGCGGCCGTGGAACGCGTTCTCGAGCGCTACGATGCGGGTGCGCCGCGGGGCACCGTCCCCACCGGCGTTGCGGCGGGCGAGCTTGAAGGCGGCCTCGTTGGCCTCCGTGCCGGAGTTCGCGAAGAACACCCGGGACCCGGCCGGCGCCTGGGCGAGCTCCAGGAGCTTCTCAGCGAGGGCGATCTGGGTGGGGCTGGTGAAGAAATTGGACACGTGGCCCAGGGTCGCGAGCTGGCTGGTGACCACGGAGGTGATCAGCGGGTGCGCGTGGCCGAGCGCGTTGACCGCGATCCCGGCGAGCAGGTCCAGGTACTCCTTGCCGTCCGCGTCCCACACGGTGGAGCCGGAGCCGCGAACCAGGACGCGCTGCGGCGTGCCGAACACGCCCATCAGCGACTCGCCGTAGCGGGCGAGCAGCTCCTGCCCCTGCGCGGCCTCCGGGCTTCCCGGTGCGGCGGCGCGGGGCCGGCGCGGTGCGGTGGCGCCGATCCCGGTCAGGTCGGCGGCGGTCAGATCGGCGGCGGTGAGGTCCGCTGCCGTCGGGTCGACCGGCTCCGGGGCGCCGGTGGCAGCGCCGGACTGATGCTGCGGGGCGGTGCCGTCGGTCGGGCTCACTGGTCGGCCTCCTCGGCGTCGGGGACGAGCTCGGTGCCGATGCCCGCGGTGGTGAAGACCTCCAGGAGCATCGAGTGCGGCTGGCGGCCGTCGACGATCGCCGCCCGTCCGACGCCGGCGTCGACCGCGGCCAGGCAGGCCTCCATCTTGGGGATCATGCCGGACTCCAGGCTCGGCAGCAGGGCGCGCAGCTCGGCGGCCGTGAGCGAGGAGATCAGCGAGTCGCGGTCCGGCCAGTCCGCGTAGAGTCCCTCGACGTCGGTGAGGATGACCAGCTTGGAGGCACCCAGCGCCCCGGCGAGCGCGGCGGCGGCCGTGTCCGCGTTGACGTTGAGGACCTCGCCGGTGGGGCCGCCGTCGTCGTGTACCTCGGGGGCGACGGAGGAGATGACGGGGATCCGGCCGGCGGCGAGCAGGTCGGTGATCTGGCCGGGCTCGACGCCGACCACCTCGCCGACGAGGCCCAGGTCGACGGGCTCGCCGTCGACGACCGTCCCGGTCCGGCGGGCGCGCAGCAGCGCGCCGTCCTCGCCGGAGAGTCCGACGGCGTAGGGCCCGTGGGAGTTGATCAGGCCGACCAGCTCGCGCTGGACCTGACCGGTGAGCACCATGCGCACCACGTCCATCGCCTCGGGCGAGGTGACACGCAGGCCGCCGCGGAACTCGGACTCGATGCCGACGCGCTCGAGCATCCGGTTGATCTGCGGGCCGCCGCCGTGGACCACCACAGGGTGGATGCCGGCGTGGTGCAGGAACACGATGTCCTCGGCGAACGCGCGCCGGAGGGCGTCGTTGACCATGGCGTTGCCACCGTACTTGATGACCATGGTGGTCCCGGCGTAGCGCTGGATCCACGGCAGGGCCTCGATGAGGGCCTCGGCCTTCCGCTGGGCGCTCGGGAAGTGCTCCCGGCCGTGGAGCGTCGGGGCGGCGGGGCGTGCCGGCGCGGTGGTGGCGTCGTGTTCCATGGTCTCCCTAGCTGCTGTAGGCGGAGTTCTCGTGCACGTAGTCGTGCGTGAGATCGTTGGTCCAGATGGTGGCCTCGGCGTCGCCGGCGGCCAGGTCGATCTCCACGGTGACCTCCCGGCCGGAGAGATCCACCAGGTCGCGGTCCTCGCCGACGCCACCGGCGCGGCAGACCTGCACCCCGTTGATGGAGACGTTCAGCCGGTCGGGCTCGAACGCGGCGTCGGTGGTGCCGACGGCGGAGAGCACGCGGCCCCAGTTGGGGTCCTGCCCGAAGATCGCGGTCTTGAAGAGGTTGGAGCGTGCGACGGCGCGGCCGACCGTCTCGGCGTCGGCCTCACTCGCGGCGTTGAACGTGCGGATCGCGATGTCGTGGGCGGCACCCTCGGCATCGTGGATGAGCTGCAGCGCCAGGTCGGTGCAGACGGCGGTCAGCCCGGCGGCGAACTCGTCCGGATCGGCCGGGGCGCCGGCGGCCCCGGAGGCCAGCAGGACCACGGTGTCGTTGGTGGACATGCAGCCGTCGGAGTCGGCGCGGTCGAAGCTGACCCGCGTGGCCGCGCGCAGGGCCCGGTCCAGCTCCGCCGGCTCGACCGCTGCGTCGGTGGTGAGCACCACGAGCATCGTGGCCAGGCCGGGCGCCAGCATGCCGGCGCCCTTGGCCATCCCGCCGATGCTGTAGCCCGTGCCGGCGAACCCGGACTGCTTCGGGACGGAGTCGGTGGTCATGATCGCCTCCGCCGCGGCAGCCCCGCCGTCGTGCCCGCCGCCGGTGCCGAGCGCCTCGACGGCGGCGTCCACGCCCGGGAGGAGCCGGTCCATGGGCAGCTGCACGCCGATCAATCCGGTGGAGCAGACGACGACGTCGGCCGCGCTGACGCCCAGCCGCTCGGCGGCGTGCTCGGCGGTGCGGTGCGTGTTGCCGAAGCCCTCCGGCCCCGTGCAGGCGTTGGCGCCGCCTGAGTTCAGGACGACGGCGTCGGCGCGCCCGTCGGAGACCACCTGGCGGGACCAGTGCACGGGCGCGGCGGCCACGCGGTTGGAGGTGAAGACGGCGGCGGCGTACTTCAGCGGTCCGTCGTTGACGACGACGGCGACGTCGGGCCTGCCCGTGGACTTCAGCCCGGCGGGGACGCCGGCGGCGCGGAAGCCGGCCGGGGCGGCGATCCCGAAGGGGCCCTGCTCCGCCGTGGCGGTCTGCGGGAGTGCTGGGGTGCTCATGCGGTTCCTCCTGCGCCCTACGGGGCGAGTCCTTCGAAGTCGAGGCCCGCCAGCTCCGGCAGGCCGAGGGCCAGGTTCATGGACTGGACGGCGCCGCCGGCGGTGCCCTTGGTCAGGTTGTCGATCGCGGCGACCACGATCACGCGGCCGATCCGCTCGTCGAACGCCAGCTGCAGGACGGCGTGGTTGGAGCCCAGGACCTGCTTGGTGGACGGCCACTGCCCCTCGGGCAGCAGGTGGACGAACGCCTCGCCGGCGTAGGCCTCCTCCCACGCCGAGCGCAGCTGCGCCGCCGTCGTGCCCGGCCGGACCCTCGCCGTGGCCGTGGTGAGGATGCCGCGCGGCATCGGGGCCAGCGTGGGCGTGAAGGAGACGGTGACCGGGCCCCCGGCCGCGCGGGAGAAGCCCTGCTCCATCTCCGGGGTGTGGCGGTGGCTGCCGCCGACGCCGTAGGGGCTCATGCCGCCCATGGACTCGGAGCCGAGCAGGTGCGGCTTCAGCGCCTTGCCCGCACCGGACGTACCGGACGCGGAGACGATCACGACGTCGTCGGGCTGGAGGAGCCCGGCGGCGAACCCCGGCACCAGGGCCAGCTGGGCGCTCGTCGGGTAGCACCCGGGCACCGCGATGCGGCGCGCCCCGACCAGCTGCTCGCGGGCCCCGGGCAGCTCGGGCAGCCCGTACGGCCAGGTCCCGGCGTGGGGCGAGCCGTAGAACTGCTCCCACGCGTCGGCGGACTCGAGCCGGTGGTCGGCGCCGGCGTCGATCACCAGGACGTCCTCGGGCAGCTGCGCGGCGATCTCCGCGCTGGCGCCGTGCGGCAGGGCCAGGAACACGACGTCGTGCCCGGCGAGGTGCTCGACCGTGGTGTCGACGAGCTCGCGGTCGGCCAGACCGAGCAGGTGGGGCTGGAGGGAGCCGAGGCGCTGCCCGGCGTTGCTGTGGGCGGTGATCGCGCCGATCTCGACCTCGGGGTGGCGGCTGAGCAGACGGAGGACCTCTCCCCCGGCGTAACCGCTGGCTCCGGACACGGCAGCTGAAATCGTCATGGCCCCACCATAGTCGTTTCTATGCACGGTCGCTAATAATTATTCATTGCGACGCGCGGCGGGCGGTCCCGGCTGCCCACCCAGTAAGGTGGCGGCATCGCATCCGAGTGGTTGGAGGGAACTTGCCGTACGCCGTACACGTCCCGCAGGCCGGGGACCCGGAGGTCCTCGAACGCGTCCAGCTCACGCTGCCGGAGCCGGGTCCGGGCCAGCTGCTCGTGGAGGTCGCCGCCGTCGGCGTGAACTTCATCGAGACCTACCAGCGCTCGGGTGTCTACCCGGTCGAGTACCCGTTCGTGCCGGGCAGCGAGTGCGCCGGCACGGTGGCCGCCGTCGGCGACGGCGTCACGGACTTCGCGCCCGGGGACCGCGTCGCCACCGCCGAGGCCGACGGCGCCTACGCCTCGCACGTGCTCCTGGATGCCGGGCGCGCCGTGCGGGTGCCCGACGGCGTGGACCTGCAGACCGCGGCGGCCGTCCCGCTGCAGGGCTTCACGGCGCACTACCTCGTCCACTCCACGTACCAGGTGCGCGCGGGCGACGTCGTCCTCACCTACGCGGGTGCCGGCGGCGTCGGCGGCCTGCTCACCCAGATGCTCAAGCGGCTCGGGGCCACCGTCATCACCACCACGTCGACCCCGGAGAAGGCGCGCCTGGCCGCCGAGGCCGGCGCCGATCACGTGGTCGGGTACAGCGAGGTGGAGGCGACCGTCGACGAGGTCACGCGCGGCCGCGGGGTGGACGTGGTGTACGACGGCGTCGGCAAGGCCACGTTCGAGACCTCGCTCGCCGCGCTGCGCAAGCGCGGGACGCTCGTGCTCTTCGGCGGCGCGTCCGGCCAGGTCCCGCCCTTCGACCTGCAGCGGCTCAACGCCGCCGGCTCGCTGTTCGTGACCCGGCCCAAGCTCGGCGATCACCTGCTCGACGCCGACGAACGCGCCTGGCGCGGCCGCGACGTCTTCGGGCAGGTCGCCTCCGGCGAGCTGAAGGTGCGGATCGGCGGGGCCTACCCGCTGGAGGAGGCCCGCCGGGCCCATGCGGACCTCGAGTCGCGGAACACCACCGGCAAGCTCGTCCTGATCCCCTGAGGGAGCCGGCCTGAGAGACGAGGTTGGAGCCGGCCTCGTCAGGGCCGGCTTCAACGGAACGGCTCCGACGAGCCGCTCAGCGGATCGCTCAGCGGACCTCGTCCACCACGACGGCCGCGAGCAGTCGGCCGAGACTCGCGACCTCGCCGGGCGTGTCCTCGCCCGTGGCGAGGACGGTGACACCGACGGCCGCCAGGGTGCCGGCGCGCTCGCGGCGCTGGGCCACCTCGGTGGCGAGCCGTTCCGGCTCGACGACGTCGGTTCCGATGCCGACCGCCTTCCCGCGGGCGGTGAGCAGCGCCCAGCGCCGCCCCGCCTCGATGCGGCGCCGGCTCCTGGGCAAGAGCCGCAGGGCGGCCTGCTGCGTGGCGGTGAAGAGGTCCAGTTCCTCGCCGAACGGCGGGCACAGGCCCACGCCGATCCGCTGCCCCGCCGCCGCGAAGCCGACGAGCAGCCATCCCTCCGCCCGCGCGTAGCTGATCGGCCGGTCGCCCGGCTCGCCGTCGACGCTCAGCGCGGGGATCCCGTGGGTCGTCTCCCCGCAGCGCGGGCAGTGGCCCGTGAGGCCGATGCGCTCGGGCCGCCCGGCCGCGTGCGGCAGCACGGCGGCCGCCGCGAAGCGCGCGCCGAGCCGTCCCGCGACGAAGTCGCGCCGGGACGGGCCGTCGTCGTACTCCGCGGCGCGGTCGCGCTCCGCGGGTGTGAGCCAGTCCCCCGGCAGGCCGGCCGCGAAGCTCAGCGGCAGCGCGGCGAGTCGGACCCCGGGGATGGCGGCCATGCTAGGCGCCGTCCCGGACGCGGCGAGCGGTGGTGACGGTCATATCACTACCCTAGCCGCGGCGGGCGCCGGGCGGCAGGGCGGCGCCGGGCCGAATCCCTCGCCGGCCCGGCGGCCTACTGGACGTCGGAGATGTCGGCGACCCTGGCCTCGAAGAGCCGGAGGATGTCGTCCCCGTGGACCGTCAGGCCCGCCCCGTGCGCCCCGGCGCCGATCGAGACGCGCCGTCCGACGAGATGCTCGTCCGCCACCACCGGCAGCGGGACGCTGGTCCCGAACGGTGTGATGGTGCCGCGCTCGTAGCCGGTGACCCGGCGCGCGACCTCGGCGTCCGGCATCGACAGGCGGCTCGTGCCCAGGAGGGCACGGACCTTGGGCCAGGAGAACCTCCGGTCGCCGGGGATCAGCACCAGGAGGTAGTCCTCGTCGGAACGGCGCAGGACCAGGGTCTTGATCAGGTCCCGCGGCTCGATGCCCCGTGCCGCCGCGGCCTCCTCGAGGCTGCCGACGGGGCCGTGCCGCGTCACTTCGAAGTCGATGCCGGCCTCGCGCGCCGCGCGGACGGCGGGCGTCTCGAGTTCAGTCATGCCGCCAGCCTAGTCCTCCGCCTCCGCGCGCACTCCCCCGGCGCCCGCCGACCGTGCCACGTCCTGGTGGGCCAGGCGCCGCATGGCGGCGATGACCGGCTCGTACAGGGCGGTGCCCAGCACCACGTGCTCGATGGACCGCGCCGCCTCGCCGGACGGCACGTGCGCGACGTCGTACTCCGCCATGGCGCGCACGTGCTCCGCGTAGCAGCGGGCCCGCTCGGGGCTGATGCCCAGGCCGACGGACTCCGCCGCGGCGAGGGCGTCCTCGAGCTGGGCCATGGCCGTGCTCTCGGGATCGATGTGCTCGCCGATCTCCCGCGCCACAGCCGCCGCGCGGGGGTAGGGCCCGTGCCGGTCCTCGGCGATCGCGGGCGGCAGCGCGGCCACCGCGCGCCCGAGCGAGGCCACGGGGTCCGGCGACGGCTCGTCGATGACGGCCACGACCGTCCGCACGCCGGCCAGCGGGAGGCCGGCGGTGTCCCGGAGGGCGCGGATGAGCGCGAGTCGGCGGACATGCTCCTCGCCGTAGAGCGACAGCTTCGCCCCGACCGCGCGCCCCGGAGGCAGCAGCCCCTCGCGCAGGTAGTACTTCACGGTCGCCAGCGGGACACCCGTGCGCTCAACCAGTTCGGAGATCCGCATTCCACCCCTTGTCATGGATAGCTCTGCTATCTATCGTAGATAGTGCTGGTACCCAACGCTACGGCAGCGTCCATTCCCACGGAAGGCACTTCGATGGAGCCCGCGACCCTCACCCTGGCCGGCATCCTCCTGCTGGCCCTCATCACGGTCGAGTCCGGCGGCGCGTTCCTGCTGCGCGTCACGACCGGCGGCCACCCCGCCAACGACCTCCAGAAGAACTGGTACCGCGCCGGGCACGCGCACGCCGCGGTCCTCCTCGTCCTGTCCCTGGCGATCCTGCCGTACACCGACGCCTTCGACCTGCCCGCGTGGGCCACCTGGCTCGCCCGCTCCGGGGTCCCCGTGGCGGCCATCCTCATGCCGGCCGGCTTCTTCCTCGGGGTGCTGGGCAAGGATCCGCAGCGGCCCGGCCGGGCCGCTGTCCTCGTGCCGATCGGAGCCGCGGTCCTCACGGCGGGCCTGCTCGCCGCCGGCATCGGGGCCCTCGCCGCCGGGCGGGCCTGAGCACCCGCAGACGGCCCTGCCCGCGGGCGGCACCACCTGCGAAAAACACAGGGCGGCGGGCCGATGCCCGCCGCCCTGTGGCACGCGCCGTGATCGGGCGCCCTCCGTGATCGGTTGCGCTACGTGGTCGGTTGCGCTGCCTCGCAAGGAGCGGTGCGCCGTCGTACGACGCCGCAGGCGCCCCCTACCGCTGGACCGCCCCGTGACGCTCGGCGGCCAGCGCGACGGCGGCGGCGCGCGCCTCCGAGGCCTCGTCCGCCGTCAGCGTGCGGTCGGCCGCGCGGAACCGGAGCCCGAAGGCCAGCGACTTCCGCCCGTCCTCGATGCCGGCGCCCGAGTACACGTCGAACAGTGCGACGTCCTCGAGCAGCTCGCCGGCGCCCTCGCGGAGGGTCTCCAGCACGTCCCCGGCGACCGTGGCCTCGTCCACGACGAGCGCGACGTCCTGCGTGGTGACCGGGAAGGTGGAGATGGGACGGGCGACGACGACGTCGGCCGCCGCCTCCATGAGCGCCTCCAGATCCAGCTCGAACGCCGCCGAGCGAGCCGGGAGGTCCTGCTCCTTGAGCAGGCCCGGGTGCAGCTCGCCGGCGAAGCCGATGTGCTCGCCCGTGCGCAGCGACAGCCGCGCGGTCCGGCCCGGGTGGAACGCCTGGTGGCGGCCCTGCGCGGCGACGACCTCCACGCCGAGCAGCTCGCCGACGGTCAGTGCGACATCGAGCGCGTCCGACCACTCCCACGGCCGCGGCGCGTAGCCGGCCGCCGGGGGCGCCTCGTGGCCGGTCAGCACGCCGCCGAGGTGCCAGGGCTGCTCCGGGATGCCGGCGTAGAGCTCGTCGAGGACCTCGTCCGCGGGCTTGGCGCCCAGGGGCGGCAGAACCGCGGAACCGAGCTGCTCGCCGGGTTCGAAGACGAGGCCGGCCTCGAACAGCGCCAGGTCGCGGAAGCCGCGGGCGTGGTTGCGGCGCGCCGCCTCCAGCAGGCCGGGGAGCAGGGAGCGGCGCAGGTAGCCGAACTCGGAGGAGATCGGGTTCGCCAGCTTCACCGCCGGCACCTCTTCGCCCTCGACGGGAGTGCCGAACCGGTTGTTCTGGGCCGTGGAGACGAACGGGTAGTTCAGCACCTCGGTCAGTCCGGCGTCGGCGAGGCCCTGGAGGACACGGCGGCGCTGCTGCTGGGTGCGGGTCAGGCCGCGGCCGGGGGGCGCCACGGGGAGGGTCGCGGGGATCTGGTCGTACCCGACCAGCCGCGCGATCTCCTCGACGAGGTCCTCCTTGATGGCCAGGTCCGGCCGCCAGGTGGGCGCGGTGACGCGGAGGCCGGCGTCGTACTCCTGGACGTCGGCACCGATCCCGGCGAGCGCCGACACCTGCTGCTCGCGGGTGTAGTCGATCCCGATGAGGCGGGCCGCGAATCCGTCCGGCAGGTCGATGACCGCCGGCTCCGGCCGCACCTGGACGTCGGTGACCGTGGTCTCGGCCGTGCCGCCGGCCAGCTCGACGAGCAGGTCGGCGGCACGCTGGGCGGCGACGTCGGCGAGCGCCCAGTCGACGCCGCGCTCGTTGCGCTTCGACGCCTCGGACGGCAGGCGGTGCCGACGACGGGTCCGGCCCATCGAGATGGCGTCGAAGTGCGCGGACTCGATGAGCACGGTCGACGTCCCGTCGCCGACCTCGGTCTCGGCGCCGCCCATGACGCCGGCGAGGCCGATGGCCCCGCGGTCGTCGGTGATCAGCAGGTCCTCGGTGGAGAGCTCGCGCACCTTGCCGTCGAGGGTCTCGAGCTTCTCGCCCGGGTTCGCGCGCCGGACGACGATCGGGCCCCGGAGCTTCTCGGCGTCGTAGAAGTGCAGCGGCTGACCGAGCTCCAGCATGACGTAGTTCGAGATGTCCACGATCAGCGAGATGGAGCGCATGCCGGCGAGACGCAGGCGGGAGGCCATCCACGGCGGCGTCGGGCGCGTCGGGTCAACGCCGCGCACGGTGCGGGCGACGAACCGGTCGCATCCGGCGGTGCCGTAGATCGGCGCCTGGTCCTCGAGCCGGACCGGGTAGTCCTCGCCAGTGGGCTCGTCCACGCTCACGCGGGAGACGGGGTCCACGAACGCGGTCCCGGTGGCGAGCGCGTACTCCCGGGCGACGCCGCGCAGGGAGAAGCAGTAGCCGCGGTCGGGTGTCACGTTGATCTCGGCGGCCTCGTCGTCGAGCCCGAGGAGCTCGAAGATGTCCATGCCGATCTCCGGGTCCAGCCCGAGATCGGAGAGGACGATGATGCCGTCGTGCTCGTCGCCGAGACCGAGCTCGCGCGCGGAGGCGATCATGCCGGCCGAGACGTGGCCGTAGGTCTTGCGCGGGGAGATCCGGAAGTCCCCGGGCAGGACGGCGCCGGGCAGCGTGACGACGACCTTGTCGCCGACCTCGAAGTTGTGGGCGCCGCAGACGATGCCCTGCACGCCGGAGGGGTCGATGCCCTCGCCGGTCAGGGTCTGCTCGGCGCCCTCCGGGACGACCCGGACCTGGCACCAGTTGATGGTCTTGCCGTTCTTCTGCGGCTCCTTCTCGAGCGAGAGGACCTGCCCCACGACGATCGGCCCCGACAGCTCGTCGGAGGGACGGTGGACGTCCTCCTCCTCGAGACCGACCCGGACCAGGTCCGCCATGACGTCCTCGGCCGTGGCGTCGGCCGGTACCTGCGCGAACTCGCGCAGCCAAGAGAGCGGAATACGCATGGGTTAGATCTCCATCCCGAAGTGCTGGCTGAAGCGGACGTCGCCTTCGATCATGTCGCGCATGTCGTCGACGTCGTTGCGGAACATGAGGGTGCGCTCGACGCCCATGCCGAACGCGAACCCGGTGTACTCCTCCGGGTCGATCCCGGCGGCCCGCAGGACGTTGGGGTTGACCATGCCGCAGCCGCCCCACTCGATCCAGCGAGGGCCGCCCTTGGCGCCGGGGTGCCAGATGTCCAGCTCGGCGCTCGGCTCGGTGAACGGGAAGTAGGCCGGGCGCAGGCGGATCCGCGCCTCGGCCCCGAACATCTGGCGCGCGAAGTGCTCGAGCGTCCCGCGCAGGTCCGCCATGGTCAGACCCTGGTCGACGGCGAGGCCCTCGAACTGGTGGAAGACCGGCGTGTGGGTGGCGTCCAGCTCGTCGGTGCGGAAGGTGCGCCCCGGGCACAGGACGTACAGCGGCAGGTCGCGCTCGAGCATGGAGCGGACCTGGACCGGCGAGGTGTGGGTGCGCAGCACCAGGTGGGCATCCGCCGGCTCGATGAAGAAGGTGTCCTGCATCTCGCGTGCGGGGTGGTCCGGCTTGAAGTTCAGCGCGTCGAAGTTGAACCATTCGGAGTCGACCTCGGGGCCCTCCGCGATCTCCCAGCCCATCCCGACGAAGATGTCGGAGACACGGTCCTGCAGGATCGAGAGCGGGTGCCGGGCCCCGGCACGACGGCGGCGCGGGGCCGCCGTGACGTCGACGGTCTCCTCGACGAGGATGCGCGCGGCCTCCTCCTCCTCCAGCACCGCGGTGCGCTCGGCGAGGGCCTTGTTCACCCGGCCGCGGGC
This sequence comes from Zhihengliuella sp., assembly GCF_031178195.1. Taxonomy (GTDB): domain Bacteria; phylum Actinomycetota; class Actinomycetes; order Actinomycetales; family Micrococcaceae; genus Zhihengliuella. The sequence goes on along the minus strand of NZ_JAPSJL010000003.1, from coordinate 462,878 downwards.
GGCACCGACGAGCTTGCCGGCGACGGCCTTCTCGGTTTTGTCCAGCTGGCCGATCTGCCGGTTGGACAGTGCCAGCGGCGACTTGTCGCCGGTGTGGGCCAGGCGGGCCTGCTTCAGCTCGGCCAGGTTCCCGGCGGCGGCGATGGCGGCGAGGGCGGCGTCGACGACGGCGCCGACGGCGGCCTCGTCCGTGGGGTGCGGCACCGCCGGAGCGCCTTCTTGGATTTCGGGTGCGTCGGCGGTCGCCGACGTGGCGTCAGACATGGGTGAGTACAGCCCTTTGCAGTTTCCGATGGAGGTGTGGTGGATTCCCGCCCAGTCTAGAGCAGGGGCCCCACACGAGTTGAAACCCGACGGGAACGACGACGTCGCGCGGGCGGATCGCAGGGCGGGTCGCCGCACGGGCGGCGGCGAGGGCCGCGGGGCGGCGTTCCGGCGGGCGGACCGGCCCGGTAGCGTGGGGCCATGCCGACCCGATGCCCCGCCCCGATCGAGTGGGGTCGGGTGCGCGCCGCGCTCAACTGGGCCAACCTCACGACGCCGCTCGGCCTGGCGATCGCCCGGGCCGCGCGCTGCCGGGTCCGCCCCTACGCACCGGGGGCCGCTCGGCCAGCCGGACTCTGGGTGGCGGAGGGGTTCGAGGGGCCGCTGCCCAGGGCGGCCGCGTTCACCGTCGGCAGCGTCGTCGTCCTCCGTCCCGCCGTGGGCGCGCCCGAGCACCGGCCTGACCTGATGCGGCACGAGGCCGCGCACGCGACCCAGTACGCACTGTGCGGAGGCTTGCCGTTCCTGCCGCTCTACTTCGCTGCGGCCGGATGGTCCTGGCTGCGGACCGGCGATCCGGCCTCCCGGAACGTCTTCGAGCGCGCGGCCGGACTGCAGCGGGGAGGCTATTGCGAGGCACCGCCCATCCCCTGGCGGCGGCGCGGCCGGCAGCTCGCCGCCGCGGCGCGGGGGACGGGTCGTCGGTCGCGGAGCAGGCCGCCGCGCTAGTCCTCCGACGACGCGGAGCTGACCGGCATGTCGTCGCCCGGGTGCCGCGCCTCGTGCATCGACACCTTCGCGGCGATCTCCAGCGCGCGCGCCATGGCGCCGACGGTCCACGCCCCACTCACGGCTTCCTCGGTGTCGGCCCCGTCGGGATAGGGCGTTCCCTCGGCCGGGACGTGGATGAACCCCGCCACCCGCGGTGCTCCGGCGCTGGCGTGGTGCATGAGCTCGAAGAAGGCCTGGTTGCAGACGTACCGCCCCGCCGAGTCGGACCGCTCCGCCGGCAGTCCGGAGAGCTCGAGCTTGGCGAGGATCCGCTCCAGCGGCAGCGTGCTGGGGTACTCCTCCGGCGCCCCGGGAACGCAGGGGACGCCAACCGGCTGCGCGCCGGCGTTGTCCGGGATCCTCGCCTCGATGCGGTTGACCGCGACCTCCTCCAGCGAGATGCGCCGGCGCTCGGCGGCGACCCCCGTGGCGAGGACGACGTCGGCGTTCGTCTCCTCCACGGCCTCGCGCAGGCGCCGGCCGGCGAGGCCGAACGTGCAGGGCAGGACGACCGCGACCGCGTCCGTCCCCTCGCTCATGAGCTGATGCGCGGCCAGCTGGGCCGCCTCGGCGGAGGGATTCGTCTCGGCGCCGTCGAAGGGCTCGAAGCCGGTCAGGAGGATCATCCCGCCATGCTAGCGCGGCCGTCCCGGATTCGAATTCGAAGATCCACTGGACGCCGCATTCGAAGATGTGTTCTAATGAATGCGTGAGATGGGAAGCTCAGCTGGTTCGGTCCTCGACCGGCCAGCCGGATGCGGGCACCGGCCGGGTGTCCCCCAAGGCCCAGGCTGTCCAAGCCGAGGCCGGTGTCCCGCATCTGCACCCTCTCGCCTCCGGCGCCGGAGGTCCCGGCGCCGACCAGGTCTCGACGGAGCCGCTGATCCAGCTGCCGAACGTCCTGCGCACGGTGCGCTCCCCCGAGTTCGAGGGGATGACGTTCCACGAGGTCGTCGCGAAGAGCGCCCTCAACCGCGTGCCCGAGTCCTCGAACATGCCGTTCCGCTGGACCGTCAACCCCTACCGCGGCTGCACCCACGCGTGCGTGTACTGCTTCGCGCGCAAGACGCACACCTATCTGGACCTCGACTACGGCCGCGACTTCGACTCGCAGGTCGTCGTCAAGCGGAACGTCGCCGAGGTCCTCCGCGCCGAGCTGCGGCGCCCGTCCTGGGGGCGTGAGCACGTGGCCCTGGGCACCAACACGGACCCGTATCAGCGGGCCGAGGGGCGCTACCGTCTCATGCCGGACATCATCGAGGCCCTCTCCGCCTACGGCACGCCCTTCTCCATCCTCACCAAGGGGACGCTGCTCGCGCGCGACGTCGACCTCCTCGCCCGCGCGGCCGAACGCGTGCCCGTGGGCGTGGGACTCTCGATCGCTATGACCGACGACGCGCTCAGCGCGCGCGTCGAGCCCGGGACGCCGTCGCCGACCGCCCGGCTGCGCCTGCTGGAGCGGCTGGCGGGTGCCGGCGTCGACTGTCACGTCATGGCGATGCCGATCCTGCCGTGGCTCAGCGACTCTGACGCCGCGCTGGACTCCTTGTTCGAGCGGGTCAGCTCCGCCGGCGCGTCCCGCATCACCGTCGGCGCCCTGCACCTGCGCCCCGGCGCCCGCGAGTGGTACTTCGCCTGGCTCACCGAGCAGCGGCCGGACCTGGTCCCGCGCTACCGGGAGGTCTACCGGCGCGGGGCGGTGGCCTCGAAGGAGTACCGCAGCTGGCTGACCGGGAAGGCCTCCGGACTGAAGCGGCGCCACGGCCTGGGATCGGCCGGCTGGCGCAGCAGCGTCACGGAGGACAGTCTCGGCGGTGGGACCGCTGGTGGAGGCCCCGGCGGCGGCACGCGGACGGCCGGCCCGGTCCACGACCGCACGGGTGCGGCCCGTGCCAGCGACGCGGCGACAGCCCCGCTGCCCGGCCAGGCGGCCCTCTTCTAGGCTCCCGAGACCAGAGGGGCGGAGCGCAGAGCCGCGAGAACCGGGCCCCGAGCACCGGGCCGCGAGAACAGGACCCCGAGCACCGGGGCGCGGGAACAGGGCCCCGAGAACAGGGCCCCAAGCGCCAGTCATCCCCGCCCGTCGGCGGGACCGGACCCCTCCTCGTTCCCCGGGACGCCGCCCTCCTTCTCGACGCCGCCGTCCTTCTCGACCAGGGAGTGCAGGCCGCTGCGCGGCTCCGCCGGATCCGGGTCGTCGACGCCGGCCGGGCGGCGGTGCCGGACCAGCGCCAGGGGCACGGTGACGAGCGAGAACGCGGCGCAGGCGAGCAGCGCGGACGGGAACGACCAGCCGGCTGCGAGCGCTCCCACGAGGACGGATCCGAGTCCGGTGCCGGCGTCGAACCCCACGTTCCACACGGCGCTGGCGACCCCGTAGTCGCGACGGCGCACCACCGCGAACGACTCGACGAGCGTGAGGTTCTGCAGCCCGCCGTAGCTGATGCCCACGACGGCCATCGCGACGATCAGCGCGGCGATGACGGTCTGCTCGGGATCCTCCACGGCCCAGGCGCCGAGCGCCAGTCCCGCCATCGTGAGCACCACGAGCGGCAGGATGAAGGGCCGGGCCCCGAAGCGGTCCACAAGGCCGCCGAACCCCCACCGGCTCACCGCGGCGGTGAGCGTGAGCAGCAGGAGTCCGATGGCCGTCGCACCGGGGTTGGAGCTCATCTGCGGGGCGAAGGTGATGAACGCCCCGCCGGCGAGGGTCACCGCCAGCAGCAGGGCCATCGGACGGGCCAGCGGCAGGAAGCGGCGGGCGGTCTGGACCTCGTCGGCCGGGTGCTCCGGAGCCGCCGGCAGGGCGCCGAGGTGCCCGGCGAGGCGGAAGGCGGGCAGGATGCTCAGCAGCGGCAGCGCGCCGAGGAGGAACACGGGCCAGAAGCCCACGTTCTGCGCGATCCAAGGGGCCGCCGGCAGGAGCACGACCTGCGGCACCGCGATGGCGAGCCCGTAGGCGCCGACGGCCTTGCCGCGGCGGGCCGGCTCCACGAGCTCGGCGACGGCTGTGCTGCCGGAGACGGTCAGGATGCCGAATCCGAGGCCGCGGACCGCGGAGAGGGCCAGCACGCTCGGCAGGTCGGCGGAGAGCGCGAACACCAGCGGCGGCGCCCCGAGCAGGACCATCCCCGTGGTCAGCACGGCTCCCCATCCGAAGCGCCGCAGCGCCCAGGGCACGAACGGCTGGGCGAGCACGGTGAAGAGCATGAGCATGCCGTTGACGAGTCCGGCCCCGTCGGTGCCGGCACCGCCCTCGAGCGTCCAGAGCGGTGCCGTGGGCATCAGGACGGAGAAGCCAGAGAATCCGAACGCGGTCATCAGCAGGAGGGCGGGCATACCGGGCATGCGCCACACGGGCGGCGGCGACGCTTTTTCGACCATGCCCTCGATTGTGCCAGCCCGGGAGCGCAGGTCAGGACCGGGACGGCTGGGTCGGCCCCGGCCGGGGCGCCCTCAGGAGGTCTGGTCGAGCAGCGCCTCGACGATGGGCAGGTCCGCCGGGATCCAGTCGACCGCCAGCGCCCTGCGGTCCAGCGGCAGCCAGCGCAGGAGGTCGTGGTCCTCGCGCGGGAGGGGCTGTCCGGCGTCGGCCTCCGCGAACCAGACCCGCATGGCGGCCCGGCCGGCGAGGGGCCAGCCCTGCGCCAGCGGCCCGGCGATCTCCGCGCCCAGGCGCGCGGTCACCCCGAGTTCCTCCGCGAGCTCACGCACCAGCGCCTGCTCGCAGGTCTCCCCCGGGTCCACCTTGCCGCCGGCGAACTCCCACAGCCCGGCCAGCGCGGCGGGGCGGGTCCGGCGGGCGACGAGCAGCCGGGTCGGCGCCTCGAGTCGGTCCACGAGCGCGGCCCCCACGATCTGCCGGAGCCGCTCGCCGGTGTCCGCGTCCCCGCCGGCGCCGCCGTCGTGCATGCCGTCGCCGGCAGGCGTCTGGCTCACTCGACCGGCCGGGGACCCTCGAGGCTGGAGGCCTCCTCCGGCTGCGGTGCCGTCCGGCTGACGTCGGGCTCGAGGTAGATCACCCGCGCGATCGGCACGGCCTCGCGGATCCGCTCCTCGAGCGCGTTGATCCCGTCCGCGATCTGCTGCCCGTCCGCCTCGGGCCGGACGGTGATCTTGCCGGCGACGAGCAGTTCCTCGGGGCCGATGTGGAGGGTCTTGAGGTGGATGATGTGGGTCCCGTCCTCGCGGATCGCGGCCTCGATCGCGGCCACGTGCTCCTTGGTCGCGGACTCGCCGAGCAGGAGCGAGCGGGTCTCCACCGCGAGCACGACGGCGATGATGACGAGCAGGACGCCGATGGCGGCGGTGCCGAGCGCGTCGTAGAGTCCGTCGCCGGTGAGCAGGGTGAGGGTGACGCCGATGAGGGCGAACACGAGGCCCAGGAGCGCGCCGAGGTCCTCCAGCAGGATGACCGGCAGCTCCGGCGATTTGGCGCGCCGCACGAACTCGGTCCAGGACTTGTCCCCCCGGACCCGGTTGGACTCGATGATCGCTGTGCGGAAGGAGAGCGTCTCCGCGATGATCGCGCCGATCAGGACCGCCAGCGGGACCCACCACCAGGGCCCCTCGATGCCGTGGGGGTCCTTGAACTTGTGCCAGGCCTCGTACAGGGCGAACAGCCCGCCGACGCTGAAGAGGACGATCGAGACGATGAACGAGTAGATGTAGCGCTCGCGGCCGTACCCGAAGGGGTGCTCGGGACTCGCCTGCTTCTTCGCGGCCTTGCCGCCGACGAGCAGGAGGACCTGGTTGCCGGAGTCCGCGACGGAGTGGATGGCCTCTGCGAGCATCGAGGACGACTGGGTGACGACCCAGGCCACGAACTTGAAGACTGCGATCGTCAGGTTGGCGCAGAGCGCCGCGACGACCGCCTTGGTACCGCCGGATGCTGCCATCGTGTGTTCCCTTCGCGTCTGTAGTCGCCGCCGGGCGGCGGCGGCCGGCCGTGCGTGGCCGGCGTTCCTCGCTGGCGATCCTATCGGCGACCCGAGGGCTTTGCCGAGATACGGCCGCGCCCGAGCGCGCCGGGCGCCTACTGCCCCGGCCGGCGGCTCCTGCGCTGGGCGCGGGCGGACGCGTAGAGGCAGACGGTCGCGGCCGTGCCGACGTTGAGGGACTCGGCGACCCCGTAGAGCGGGACGGCGACGCGCAGGTCGGCCGCCTCGAGCTGCTGCTCGCCCAGGCCTGCGGCCTCATTGCCGAACAGCCACGCCGTCGGGCGCTCGAGGACGGGATCGGCATCGTCGGGGGAACCCAGGCGGTGCGCTGCGGCGCGGTCCTGGAGCTCGTCGAGATCGGCGCTGCCGTAGCCGTCCGCGGCCAGGATGCCCGTGCCGCTCCGGCGGAGCGTGGCGGCCAGGTCGTCGAAGTCGACGCCGGTGACGATCGGGAGGTGGAAGATCGAGCCCACGGTCGAGCGCACGGCCTTGGGGTTGAAGAGGTCGACGCTGCCGGTGGTCGCGACGACGGCGTCGGCCCCGGCCGCGTCGGCGGCGCGGAGGATGGTGCCCGCGTTGCCCGGGTCCTGGACCTCGCACAGCACCGCGATCAGGCGCGGCTTCGCGGCGAGCACGTCCACGAGCCCGGCCTGCGGCTGGTGGCAGACGGCGACGATCCCCTGCGGCGAGACCGTGTCCGCCATCGCGGCGATCACCGCGGGCTCGGCCAGTCGCGGCTCGACGCCGGGCACGTCGGCGAGCAGGTCGGGGTGCCGCTCGGCGGCCTCGGGGGTCGCGTAGATCTGGTGCACGACGGCGTCGCCTCCATCCGTGCTGCGCTCCTGGTGCAGCCGGACGGCCTCGCGGACGGCCTGCGGGCCCTCGACGAGGAAGCGCAGGGAGCGGCTGCGGCCGCTGCGTGTCGCGAGCCGCGCCACCTCCCGGACGCGCTCGGCGCGGGGGTTGGCCATGACCGGGGGCCGGCCTGCGTCGTCGTTCATGCGAGTGACCCTATCTGGTGGAGGTCCCGGGCGATGCCGGGGAGGACATGCGAAGAGGGGCGGGATCCGCGGATCCCGCCCCTCGAGCGTCGGCCTGGCGGCCGGAGTGTCAGACGCGAGTCCGACCTACTTCCACTGCTGGCGCGACTCGCCACCGGCGGGCTCGAAGCCGGCGGCCTTGGCGGCCTCGACCGAGTTGAACCACCACTCGGCGGTGGTCTGGTCGTACCAGGTCGAACCCGGCACGTGGTACTTCTTCGACTGGTTGCCCTTGATGACGTAGCCCTCGGGCGCGTCCTCACCCTCGACGGCCTTCACGGCGCCCTCGTTGTCCGAGACGGCGATGTCGCCGGCGGCGGCCGGAGCGGCCTTCGGGGCCGGGGCGCTCTTGGCGGCCGGAGCAGACTGGGCGGCCTTGGCGGCCGGCGCGTTGACGTCGCTCGGCAGGGCGTCCTTGGCCAGCTTGACCAGCGTGGTGAACGTGGCGGCGTCGGAGACGGCCAGCTCGGCCAGCATGCGGCGGTCGACCTCGATCTCGGCGGCCTTGAGGCCCTGGATCAGGCGGTTGTAGGTCATGCCGTTGGCGCGGGCTGCAGCGTTGATGCGCTGGATCCACAGGCGGCGGAAGTCGCCCTTGCGCTTGCGGCGGTCGTTGTAGCTGTAGACGAACGAGTGGAGCAGCTGCTCCTTCGCCTTGCGGTACAGGCGCGAACGCTGACCGCGGTAGCCCTTGGCGCGCTCCAGAACGACGCGACGCTTCTTGTGGGCGTTGACCGCCCGCTTCACACGTGCCACGTGTGTACTCCTTTATCTAGTTGTCCCGCGCGCCCGTGGGGGCGTCCTGCGGGACGGGTGTCTGTCTTCGTCCGGTGGCCGTGCGGCCTAGAGGCCCAGCATCCGCTTGATGGTCTTCACGTCCGCCTTGGCGACCAGCTGGTCGCTCTTGAGGCGGCGGGTCAGCGTGGAGGGCTTGTGCTCCAGGTAGTGGCGGCGGTTGGCCTGCTGGCGCTTGAGCTTGCCGCTGCCGGTGAGCTTGAAGCGCTTCTTGGCACCGCTGTGAGTCTTGAACTTCGGCATATCCGCCGTTCTCCTTACGTGCTCCCGTGCCGGAAGGCCGGGGATCTGTTGCGGGCATCCGTGCTCGGATGCCCTCCAGGGTGAATGCGCACTCCGTCACGGACGCATCCGCGACGAGTGAAACTTCTGGTGCCGCCCGCCGTCGCAGCGGCAGGCGGAGGAGTTCGAGCCGAGGGTTACTCGGCCTCTCCCGACTTGGGCGTCTCCGGCTCGGCCGCCTCGGCGGACTCCCCGGACGCCTGGGCCAGCTTCGCGCGGTCCTCTTCGGACATGTTGTCCGCGAGCGACTGCGTCATCTCCGGCTCGCCCTGCTGCGTGTCGACGCGCTCCTTGCGGGCACGGCGGGCCTCGTCCTTCTGCTCCTGACGACGCGCGTCGGCCTTGGCCTCCGCCTTCGTCTTGAGCGGGCCGATCACCATGACCATGTTGCGGCCGTCGATCCGCGGAGTGGACTCCACGGCACCGACCTCGGCGACGTCCTCGGCGAACTTCTGCAGCAGGCGGATGCCCATCTCGGGGCGCTGCTGCTCACGGCCGCGGAACTGGATCATGGCCTTGACCTTGTCGCCCGCCGCCAGGAAGCGGAGAGCATGGCCCTTCTTCGTCTCGTAATCGTGCTTGTCGATCTTGAGGCGGAAGCGGACCTCCTTCAGAACCGTGTTCGTCTGGTTCTTCCGGGACTCGCGAGCCTTGACGGCGGCCTCGTACTTGAACTTGCCGTAGTCCATCAGCTTGCACACCGGAGGCTTCGCATTGGGCGCAACCTCGACCAGGTCCAAGTCGGCTTCCGCCGCGAGACGCAACGCGTCGTCCGTGGGAACTACGCCCACCTGTTCACCGTTCGGTCCAACCAACCGCACCTCGGAGACGCGGATTCGATCGTTAATGCGTGGATCGCTGATGTGTCACTCCTGCTTGTTCGTGTACTGGATGCCGCCCGCCAACGGAAAAGGCCTCCGTCTGCGAGGCAGGCGGAGGCCATGAATTCGATTGCCCGCACCGTAGGGTGCGGACCGGAGACGCGTGGTCTCCGGTACCGAATCGACCCGGCGGCCTGTCGCGGTCGCAGCGGGTGGGAGTTGGCCTCCACTTGCATGCTCGATCCGTGAATCGACGCCCCGCTCCCGGCCGCCGAGCGGTCGGGACCCATGGCATGCGAATGCACGTTTCAAGTCGGTCTGTGCCAAGCTTAGCAGTATGAGCACCGAAGAAACCAATCCGGTCAGCGCCCCCGAGTCCGCGGCCGTCCGCGACATCGCCGAGGTCCCCGCCGTCGAGGTCATCACGACGGCGGCCGTGCACCTCATGAGCGCCGCGGCCGTCAAGTGCGGCCTCGCCGAGGGGCCCGACGCCGAGGAACTCAAGGATCTCGACGAGGCCCGCAAGCTGATCACGGGCCTGGCGGGCCTGATCACCGCGGCCGCCCCGGAGGTGGGCAGCCAGCACGCGGCCCCGCTGCGCGACGGCCTGCGGTCGCTCCAGCTGGCGTTCCGCGAGGCCTCGCTGATTCCCGATGCACCCGGCCAGGGCCCCGGCGAGAAGTACACGGGCCCGGTCAACTAGGACGCACCGAGGACTCCAGCAGTCCGTACACCGAGGGCGGCCCCGCACAGCGGGGGCCGCCCTCGGTGTTTAAGCGGCGCGTGCCCCCGGGGGGGCAACCGGTGCCGGGCTGAACCGTCCGGCCCTCCGCTCTTTTAGGACGCGGAGGCGAGCCGGATCTCGAGCGAGTCGACGGCCTCGGCGAATTCGCGGGTGGCGGACAGCTGCTGCTGCAGTCGCCCCGCCACCTCGCGGGCCGCCTCCGGCGGGACCCCCGGGCGAAAGGTCACAGTCAGGCGCAGCTCCGGCCCGGCGCCGCCGCCGGCGAGGACGTCGCCGCTCCGGCTGCGGCTGGCGACGCCGCCGCCCGGCGACAGGGCCAGCACCTGGACGGCCTCGTCGGCGGTCGCGACCCGCTGCACGAGCTCCACGAGGCCCTCGTCCCGGTAGCTCGGAGTCCAGGTCCGCTGCTGGGCCAGCGACCACAGGGCCGGCCGGCGGACCACGAAGGTGACGTCCGCACCGGGGTCCACGACGAGGAGCTGGGCCTCCTCCTGCACCGCCGAGAGTGCCGCCCGGGGCGCGAACACGGCCACCGGGCGGGCCTCCGGATGCCACGCCTGCAGCGCGGCGACCGAGGTGAAAACGGGCAGGGCGGAGCGGCCGTCCGGGGCCTTGATGGTCACCAGAGCCATGTCCGCCTCCTTGTCCTCGGCGAAGCCGTGCTCGCCGATCCCGCCCTCGGCGAGCGAGGCGACGACCGGGACGAACACGCGGGCCGTCGCGAGCGAGGCGATCACCGCCTCCTCACTCCCCCGCCCGGCGACCAGGTCCGCCAACGCGGCGGCGTACCCGGCATCGGTGAGGCCGTCGTCGTCGTCGAAGTTGTGCAGCGGGTTCCCCTCGCCGGAGAGGTCCCGCCCCTCCCAGGGCTGCCCGGCCGAGTCGGTCCGCTCGCCCGCCCGCGCCAGCGCCGCCGCGATGTGGCCGGGCAGATGGCGCTGCGCGCCGCCGTCGGATCCGGGGCTGGTGTCAGTCATGGGCTCCATGCTATCGGCGGGCCCACTTGGCAGCGGGGCAGTCTGGGATACAAGATAGGTTCCGGAGCCGCAGCGCGGCCCGTCCCGTCGTCCCGAGGAGTCGCCGTGGCCTCCAAGGTCCCCGCCGCCGAGAACACCCTGCGCATCCTGCGCTGGCTGGCCGAGCGCCATCGCCCCGTGAGCGCAGCGGCGATCGCCCGCGAGCTCGAGCTGCCGCGCTCCAGCGTCTACCACCTGCTGGCCGTCATGGAGGCCCAGGGCTTCGTGGTCCACCTGCCCGAGGAGCACCTCTACGGTCTGGGCGTCAGCGCCTTCGAGCTCTCGAACGCGTACGTCCGCCAGGACCGACTCGCCCGCTTGGCCGCGCCGATGCTGCGCACGCTGGTCGACGACGTCGGCGAGAGCGCCCACCTGGCCGTGCTCGACGGGCACGAGGTCGTCTACCTGGTCGAGGAGCGGGCCCGGCACCGCCCCAGCCTCGTGACCGACGTCGGGGTCCGCATGCCGGCGCATCTCACCGCGTCCGGGCGCTCCATGCTGGCGCGTCTCTCCCCGGCGCAGCTCCGGGCCCTCTACCCGAATCGGCAGTCGTTCGGCACCCGCTCGGCGCGGACGCTCATCACCGGCCCGCAGCAGCTGGCCGCGGAGCTGCGCCGGACCCGCGAGCGCGGCTGGGCCGAGGAGGACGGCGACGTCACGGACGACTTCGCGTCGGTCGGCATGGCCGCGCTCGACCACCGGGGGCTGCCCGTCGCCGGCCTCGCGGTGACCTATCTGGCGTACCGGATGGAGCCCGAGCGCCGCGAGCACATCATCGAGCGCCTGCGCCAGACCGCGGACGCCCTCTCCCAGCGCCTGCACGGCCCCCGCACCGCCTGAACCCTGTCTGGAATACCGGACACAGCGTCCCGGAGGCCCTCCCGCGACCCCGCCCGTGCGTGCTCAGATAGACGGGACAGCAGTTCCGAGGCCTGCGACGACGCACGCCTCCCCGACGCCGAAGGAATCACCATGGCCCTCCCCGGAGCACGCCCCGTCCGCGCCGACCGCGGCACCGATCTCAGCGCCAAGAGCTGGCAGACCGAGGCCCCCCTGCGCATGCTGATGAACAACCTCGACCCCGAGGTCGCCGAGCGCCCCGACGACCTGGTGGTCTACGGCGGCACCGGCCGCGCCGCCCGCTCGTGGGAGGCCTACGACGCGATCGTCGAGACCCTGAAGGACCTCGAGGAGGACGAGACCCTCCTGGTCCAGTCCGGCAAGCCCGTCGGCGTCTTCCGCACCAACGCGTGGGCCCCGCGCGTGCTGATCGCCAACTCCAACCTCGTCGGCGACTGGGCCAACTGGCCGGAGTTCCGCAAGCTCGAGGCCGAGGGCCTGACCATGTACGGCCAGATGACGGCCGGCTCCTGGATCTACATCGCCACGCAGGGCATCCTGCAGGGCACCTACGAGACGTTCGCCGCCGTCGCCAAGAAGATGCACGCCGACGGACGCATCTCCGAGCCGACCCTCGCCGGCACCCTGACCCTGACCGGCGGCTGCGGCGGCATGGGCGGCGCCCAGCCGCTGGCCGTGACGCTCAACGGCGGCGCCTGCCTGATCGTCGACGTCGACGAGACCCGCCTGCGCCGCCGCCAGGCCAAGCGCTACCTCGACGACGTCGAGACGGACCTCGACGCCGCGCTCGCCAAGGTGACCGCCGCGAAGAACGAGCGCCGCGCCCTCTCCGTCGGCTACGTCGGCAACGCCGCCGAGGTCTTCGGCGAGCTCCTGCGCCGCCACCGCGCCGGCGAGATCGCCGTCGACATCGTGACTGACCAGACCTCCGCCCACGATCCGCTGTCCTACCTGCCGACCGAGTACACGGTCGACGAGTGGCAGCGCGAGGCCGACGCCGACGCCGAGGGCTTCACCAAGAAGTCCCGCGAGGCCATGGCGGCCCAGGTCCGCGCGATGGTCGAGTTCCAGGACGAGGGCGCCGAGGTCTTCGACTACGGCAACTCGATCCGCGACGAGGCGCGCCACGCCGGCTACGAGCGGGCCTTCGAGTTCCCGGGCTTCGTCCCGGCCTACATCCGCCCGCTCTTCTGCGAGGGCCTCGGCCCGTTCCGCTGGGTCGCGCTCTCCGGCGACCCGGAGGACATCCGCGTCACCGACGAGGCCATCAAGGAGCTCTTCCCCGAGAACGAGCACCTGCACCGGTGGATCGACGCCGCCCAGGAGCACGTGGAGTTCGAGGGCCTGCCGGCGCGCATCTGCTGGCTCGGCTACGGCGAGCGCCACCAGGCCGGCCTGCTGTTCAACCAGCTGGTCGCCGAGGGCAAGGTCTCCGCGCCGATCGTCATCGGCCGCGACCACCTGGACTCCGGCTCCGTCGCCTCGCCGTACCGCGAGACCGAGGCCATGAAGGACGGCTCCGACGCGATCGCGGACTGGCCGCTGCTCAACGCCCTGACGGCGACCTCCTCCGGCGCCACCTGGGTCTCGATTCACCACGGCGGCGGTGTGGGCATCGGCCGCTCCATCCACGCCGGTCAGGTCGGCGTCGCCGACGGCACCGAGCTGGCCGCGGCCAAGCTGACCGCGCTGCTGACCAACGACCCGGGTATGGGCGTCATCCGCCACGTCGACGCCGGCTACGACCGCGCCGTCGAGGTCGCCGCCGAGCGCGGCGTCCGGATCCCGATGCGCGAGACGCGATGAGCCGCTCCACCCTGCTGACCGGCCTCTCCGAGCTGACGACGGTCGACGACGCGCTGGGCACCCTGCGCGACGCCGCCGTCGTCATCGAGGACGGCCTCTTCGCGTGGGTGGGCCCGGCCGCGGAGGCCCCGGCCTGCGACGACGTCGTGGACCTCGGCGGCCGCGCCGCCCTGCCCGGCTGGGTCGACTCCCACAGCCACCTCGTGTTCGACGGCGACCGTGCCGCCGAGTTCGAGGCCCGGATGGCGGGCCAGGCCTACGCGGCCGGCGGCATCGGCGTCACCACCTCGGCCACCCGCGCGGCCGACGACGAGCGCCTCCGCGGCCTCGTCGCGGGCCGCGTGGCCGAGGCCGTCGCCGGCGGCACCACCTACCTGGAGACGAAGACCGGGTACGGCCTGACCGTGCCCGACGAGGAGCGCAGCGCCCGGATCGCCGGTGAGTCCGCCGACGAGGTCACATACCTGGGCGCGCACCTGGTGCCGGCTGGCGCGGACGCCGAGGAGTACACCGAGCTGGTGTGCGGCGCGATGCTCGACGCCGTCGGGCCGCACGTGCGCTGGGCGGATGTGTTCTGCGACCGCGGGGCCTTCACACCCGAGCAGACGCGGCGCGTGCTGGAGGCCTGCCGGGCCGCCGGCCTGGGCCTGCGCCTGCACGGCAACCAGCTCGAGCAGGGGGCCGGCGCGGCGCTGGCCGTCGAGTTCGGCGCCGCCTCGGTGGACCACCTGAACTTCCTCTCCGACGACGACGTCGCCGCCCTGGCGGCCTCGGGCACCGACGCCGCCGGGCGCCGTCGTCCGGGCCACGAGACGGTCGCGACCGTCCTGCCGGCCTGCGACCTCTCCACGCGGGCGCCGCTGGCGCCGGCGCGGAGGCTGCTCGACGCCGGTGCCACCGTGGCACTGGCCTCGAACTGCAACCCCGGAACGTCCTACACATCGTCGATGAACTTCTGCGTCGGCACCGCCGTCCTCCAGATGCACCTCAGCCTCGAGGAGGCGATCCGGGCCGCGACGCTCGGCGGGGCGCGCGCCCTGCGCCGCGACGCCGAGTCCCTCGCGGCCGGCACCCGGCCCCGGCCCGTCGCCGGCGAAGCGCCGATCGGCCGCGTCGCCGTCGGGCACCGGGCCGATCTCCATGTGCTGGACGCCCCCGCCGCGATCCACCTGGCCTACCGGCCCGGCATGCCCCTGACCCACGCGGTCTGGCGCGCCGGCGTGCGCGCCCGGTGACCACCCTCCACCAGACTTCCGACCACCACTGAAGGACACCATGACCGAGAACCCCACCGTCATCCTCTCGACGCACGGCGCCACGCGCGCCGACGTCGTCGCCGTCGCCCGCCGCGACGCGCGCATCGAGATCGCCCCCGAGGCCCTCGCCGAGGTCGCCAGCGTGCGCGCCCACATCGAGAACCTGGCCCACGCCGAGACGCCCGTCTACGGCATCTCGACCGGTTTCGGCGCCCTCGCCACGCGTCACATCCCCACCGACCAGCGCGTGCAGCTGCAGAAGTCCCTGGTCCGCTCGCATGCCGCCGGCAGCGGCGAGCCGGTCGAGCGCGAGGTCGTCCGCGCGCTGATGTTCCTGCGCGCCAAGACCCTCGCCTCCGGCCGCACCGGCGTGCGCCCCGTGGTCCTGGAAACCATGGTGGGCCTGCTCAACGCCGGCATCACCCCGATCGTGCGCGAGTACGGCTCGCTCGGCTGCTCCGGCGACCTGGCCCCGCTCTCCCACTGCGCCCTGGTCCTGATGGGCGAGGGTGAGGCCACGGACCGCGACGGCGTCCAGCGCCCCGTCCCCGAGCTCTTCGCCGAGGCCGGCCTCACGCCGGTCACCCTGGAGGAGAAGGAGGGCCTGGCCCTCATCAACGGCACCGACGGCATGCTCGGCCAGCTGATCCTGGCCATCGAGGACCTCGAGGAGCTGCTGACGGCGGCGGACATCACCGCCTCCATGTCGGTGGAGGCCCTGCTGGGCACCGACCAGGTGTTCCGCCCGGAGTTGCACCTGCCGCTGCGTCCGCACCCGGGCCAGGCCGCCAGCGCCTCCAACATGTTCCGCGTGCTCGCCGACTCCCCGATCGTGGCGAGCCACCGCGAGGGCGACACCCGCGTGCAGGACGCGTACTCGCTGCGCTGCTCCCCGCAGGTCGCCGGCGGCGCCCGCGATACCGTCGCCCACGCCGCCCTGGTCGCCGAGCGCGAGCTCGCCGCGGCGATCGACAACCCCGTGGTCCTGCCGGACGGCACCGTCACTTCCAACGGCAACTTCCACGGCGCTCCGGTCGCCTATGTGCTGGACTTCCTCTCCGTGGTCTCGGCCGACGTCGCGTCCATCGCGGAGCGCCGCACCGACCGCCTGCTGGACCCGGCCCGCTCCCATGGCCTGCCGCCCTTCCTGGCGGACGACCCGGGCGTGGACTCCGGCCTGATGATCGCCCAGTACACGCAGGCCGCCCTGGTGGCGGAGAACAAGCGGCTCGCCGTCCCGGCCTCCGTGGACTCCATCCCGTCCTCGGCCATGCAGGAGGACCACGTCTCGCTCGGCTGGCACGCGGCCCGCAAGCTGCGCACCTCGGTGGACAACCTGCGCCGCGTCCTGGCCATCGAACTGGTCGCCTCGGCCCGCGGGCTCGACCTGCGCTCGCCGCTGACGCCCGGCCCGGCCACCGGTGCCGTCCTGGCCGCCCTGCGCGAGCGGGTCGCCGGTCCGGGCCCGGACCGCTTCCTCTCCCCCGACCTGCTCGCCGCCGAGCAGCTCGTGGCCGAGGGCGGCGTCCGCGCCAGCGCCGAGACGGCGACCGGCCCGCTGGGCGGCAGCCTGCCCGCCGCCTGACCGCATCGTCCCGCGGCCCCCTCTCCGGGAGGAGCTGGACGTGAGACGGGAGGAGCCCTGCGACCCGATGGGTCGCAGGGCTCCTCCCGTCTCTGCCCAGTTCGTCCGTGCCGGGTCCGTCCGTGCCGGGTCCGTCCGTGCCCGGACAGTTCCTGCGATGGCGTCCCGTCGTCGCGCCTACGCCCCGGCCAGAACCGCGTGGACGACGTCGTCGATCAGCCGGGCGGCCGAGCGCGCGGTGCGTGCGTCGACGTCGTACTCCGGATTGAGCTCGACGACGTCGAAGACCGCCAGCTTGCCGGTGCGGGCCGCGGCGAGGGCGGCGGCCCGGATCACGTCGAACGGGACGCCGTAGCCGGCCGGCGCGCTGACACCCGGTGCGACGGCCGCCGGGAGCACGTCGAGATCGATGGTCAGGTAGAGGACGTCGACGTCGGCGGCGAAGTCCTCCACCCATGCCTGGACGCGGGCACGTTCCTGACTGTCCTCGTCCAGCAGATACTGCACGCCGAGCCGCTCGGCGGTCTTGAAGAGGGTCGTCGTGTTGTTCGACCGGCTGATGCCGACGACTCCGTACTGGAAGTCGCGGCCGGCCGCGGACTCGTCGCCGGCGATCTGCAGGAACGGGGTGCCGGAGCTCGGGCGGGGGTCCTCGCGCAGGTCGAAGTGCGCGTCGAGGTTGAGGATGCCGAGCCGGGGCGCGCCATCGGCGTCGAGTGCGCCGGAACCGGAGAGGCCGAGGTAGGTACCGTAGGCGGTCTCGTGACCGCCGCCGAGGACGGTGACGAACCGGCCCTCGCCCAGATGCGCGGCGACCGTCTCGCCGAGGCGCTGCTGCCCGGCCTCCAGGTCGTCGCCGTGGACGACCACGTCGCCGGCGTCGTGCACCGAGCCGGCGTCCGCCCGGAAGGCGAGCGAGCCCAGGGCGGTGCGCAGCGCCGCAGGGGCCCCGGCGGCGCCGACCCGGCCGCGGTTCCGGGCGACGCCCGCGTCGCAGGCGAAGCCGATCAGGGCTGCCCGCGCGGCGGCGGGAGCGTTCTCGCCGGGGGCTGCGGCGCTGCTCACGGCCTGGTGCCACCGCCGGTGCTCGGGGCCGTCGCCGTCGGTGCGGCCGGCCCAGTGCGGGGATGCGAAGTCTGATGTGCTCATGGAACCATCTAACCGCGCCGGCGGGCCCGGGACACGGCCGGAGCCGCGGCGGGTCTCCGGGATCTCAGACGGACCCGGCGTCGCTCGGTCTCCGGGTCAGGCGGAGCGGCGGCCGGCGACGTCGAGGGCCTCCGGCAGCGTGAACTTGCCGGCGTAGAGGGCCTTGCCCATGATGGCGCCCTCGACGCCGAGCGGCACCAGGTCGCGCAGCGCCCGCAGATCGTCGAGGCTGGAGATCCCGCCGGAGGCGACGACCGGCTTGTCGGTGCGCTCGCACATCTGCTGCAGCAGCTCGACGTTCGGCCCGCGCAGGGTCCCGTCCTTGGTCACGTCCGTGACCACGTAGCGGGCGCAGCCAGCGTCCTCGAGCCGCTGCAGGACCTCCCAGAGGTCCCCGCCCTCCTGGGTCCAGCCGCGGGCGGCGAGCGTGGTGCCGCGCACGTCCAGCCCGACGGCGATCTGGTCGCCGTGGCGCTCGATGACCCGGGCCGTCCACTCCGGGTTCTCCAGTGCCGCCGTGCCGAGATTGACGCGGGTGGCGCCGAACTCCAGCGCCCGTTCCAGCGACTCGTCGTCGCGGATCCCGCCGGAGAGCTCCACCTTGATGCTCAGCTCGTCGGCGACGCGGCGAAGGATCTCGGTGTTGTGCCCGCGGCCGAACGCGGCATCGAGGTCCACCAGGTGGATCCACTCGGCGCCGTCGTTCTGCCAGGCCAGTGCGGCCTCGAGGGGGTCTCCGTAGCCGGTCTCGCTGCCGGCCTCGCCCTGGACCAGGCGGACCGCCTGGCCCCCGGCGACGTCGACGGCCGGCAGGAGCTCAAGGATGTCGTTGCTCATTCGTGGTTTCCTCTTCGATCGGTGGAGTCGTGCGTCAGCTGGAGAGGTCGAGGGTCAGGACGTATGCGGCGAGCAGCGCGAGCCCGGCGAGCACCCAGCAGGTGATGATCCAGGACCTGTGCGCCTTCTGCTGGCGCAGCGAGATGGCCCCGCCGGCGAGGATGCCGCCGAGCGCCATGAGGAGGATGGAGTACATCAGAGGGTCCCGAGCCAGTTCTTCAGGAGCTGCAGCCCGGCGTCGCCGGACTTCTCCGGGTGGAACTGGACGGCCGAGAGCGGGCCGTTCTCCACTCCAGCGACGAACCGCGTGCCATGCGTGGACCAGGTGACCTGCGGCGGCTTCATCTTCGGCTGAGTGACGTCGAATTCCCACTTCTGCACGCCGTAGGAGTGGACGAAGTAGAACCGCTCGTCCTGGATGCCGTCGAAGAGCACCGTGCCCTCCGGTGCCTCCACGGTGTTCCAGCCCATGTGGGGCACGACGTCGGCCTGCAGCCGCTCCACGGTCCCGGGCCACTCGCCCATGCCGGCGGTCCGGACGCCGTGCTCGACGCCCTCGTCGAAGAAGATCTGGTGCCCGACGCAGATGCCGAGCACGGGACGGCCGCCGGCTACCCGGCGGCCGATCTTCTGCAGTCCGCCGACCTTCCTGAGCGCCTCCATCACGGCGGCGAAGGCGCCGACGCCGGGGACCAGGAGCCCGTCCGCCTCGGAGACGTCCCTGGGATCGCTGCTGAGGGTGACGTCCGCGCCGACGTGCTCGAGCGCGCGGACCGCCGACCGGATGTTCCCGGACCCGTAGTCCAGGACCGTGACGCGAGAGGCCGCCATGGTTACAGCGCCCCCTTCGTGGAGGGGATCTCGCCGCCGAGTCGGGCGTCCGGCTCGACGGCCTCGCGCAGCGCGCGGGCGAACGCCTTGAACTGCGCCTCGACGATGTGGTGCGGATCCCGCCCGCCGAGCACCCGCATGTGCATGCAGATCTGGGCGTGCAGGGTCAGGGCCTCGAACACGTGTCGGGTGAGCGAGCCCGTGAAGTGCCCCCCGATGAGGTGGTACTCCTGGCCGGCGGGCTCGCCGTCATGGACCAGGTAGGGACGCCCGGAGATGTCGACGACGGCGTGCGCGAGGGCCTCGTCCAGGGGGATGGTCGCCTCGCCGAACCGGCGGATGCCGGCCTTGTTGCCCAGGGCGGTGCGGAGCACTTCGCCGATGGTGATGGCGACGTCCTCGACGGTGTGGTGCACGTCGATGTGGGTGTCGCCGGTGGCCTCGACGGTCAGGTCGATCATCGAGTGCCGGGCGAGCGCGGTCAGCATGTGGTCGTAGAAGGGAACTGTCGTCTCGATGCGGGCCGCGCCCGTCCCGTCCAGATCGAGCTCGACATAGACGGACGACTCGCTGGTCTTGCGCTCCATGCGTGCGCGGCGGCCGGAGATCAGTTCAGCAGACATCAGGTTCCTTGCGTATCGGGACCGCGGCCGAGGCCGCGGCGGGTGGAGCCGATCCCAGCCCCTCGGTGCGGGGGCTCGGGGTCGGACGGCTGGTGATCGAACCGCCCGGTGGAGCGCCGCGGGACGCCGGACCGCTGGGGCGGTGCCGTCGGCTCGCGGTCAAGTCTATCGGTGCACGGCCGGTCGGGCCCGCGAGGCCCGGACGGATGACGCGGGCACGCGACGGATCACGCGGAGAGCAGGTCCTCGAGCTCGGACAGGAAGGCGGTCGTCTCCGCCTCGGTCCCCGCGGTGACGCGCAGGTGCCCCGGGATGCCGACGTCGCGGATCAGGACCCCGCGGTCGACGAGCCGGCGCCAGAGGCCGGGGGCGTCGTCGAGACCGCCGAAGAACACGAAGTTCGAATCGCTCGCAGCGGGCTCGAGCCCGAGCCGGGTCAGCTCCGTGACGATCCGGTCGCGTTGGCGCTTGATGTCCTCCACGTTGGCCAGCAGCGCATCGACGTGCTTCAGGGCGGCGATGGCTGTCGCCTGCGTCACGGCGGAGAGGTGGTACGGGAGCCGGACCAGGCGCAGGGCGGCGGTCACCTCCTGCGCGGCGGCGAGGTAGCCGAGCCGGGCACCGGCCAGGGCGAAGGCCTTGCTCATGGTGCGGCTGACGATCAGGCGCGGCCGCCCCGGGAGCAGTTCCAGGGCGGACGGCGTCCCCTCGTGCCGGAACTCGGCGTACGCCTCGTCCACGACGACCATCGTCTGGCTGGCCTCGCCCGCTGCGTAGACCGCCTCGACCACATCGAGCCCGAGTGCGGTCCCGGTGGGGTTGTTCGGGGAGCAGAGGAATACGACGCTCGGGGCCTGCTCGCGGACCTGTCGTGCGGCGGACTCGGCGCTCAGCGCGAATCCGGCCTCCCGTTCGCCGGCGATGTACGCGGTGTCCGTGCCGCTCGCGAGGAGCGGGTACATGGAGTAGGTGGGCGGGAAGCTGAGGAGGGACCTCCCCGGGCCACCGAACGCCTGCAGGATCTGCTGGAGGACCTCGTTGGAGCCATTGGCGGCCCACACCTGATCAGCGGTGACCCCGTGCCCGAGGAAGCCGGCGAGACGCTGGCGCAGCTCCACGAACTCGCGGTCGGGGTACCGGTTCAGGCTCTGCGCGGCGGCGAAGACCTCGTCGGTGATGGCGCGCGCGACCTCGGCCGGCATGGGATGGGTGTTCTCGTTGACGTTCAGCTGGATGGCCACATCGAGTTGCGGCGCACCGTAGGGCTGCAGGCCGCGGAGGTTCTCTCGAAGGGGGAGCTGGTTCATGCGCGCTAGGACATCACTCACCGCGACAGTCTAGAACCCGGCCGGGCCGGTACTGAATAGACTGCGTCGCGAGGTAACAAAGCTCACCGCGGGCACCCGCCAGCGGGCCACCACTACTCGGAGACGGGCAGGTAGATCTCCTGGCCGACGTGCACGGTGTTGCCGGGGAGGTCGTTGAGCTCCACGATCTCGTCGACGACGATCCGCGGGTCGGCCTCGGGGACGAACTCGAGGGCGAGGCTCCACAGCGTGTCGCCCTCCAGCGCGGTCACCGACTCGTACTGGATCGCGGCCGCGTCGCTGCTCCCTGCGGCGCTGACCGGAGAGGTCCAGAGCCCGAGGAGCATCAGCCCTCCTGCTGCGACGAGCATGAGGGGCAGTCCGATGAGGACGAAGCGTCCTCGGCGGGTCAGCCGGAGCGGCGCCTCGGTGACGGCCTGATCGGCCAGAGCCATCGTGGTCATGGTGTACCTCCCGTGGACGGCCCCGCGCCGGGGCCGACTGTTTTCTGCGGTATCGGTGTTCGATTCGAAACTGAGACTCGAACATGTCTTCGAACTCTGCTGGTCCATGTTTAGCACCCTTGAGCGATGGTTGTCGAGACACGTTCGAACAAACCTTTGAATCCGCGCCGTGCGCCACTAGGGTTGAAGCAGGTGGTTCGTAGAGCTACTGCACCAGTCAGGTCCCACAGATTAGAGACGCGGGGCCCCGCGAAACATCGCAGCGGGCACCGAGAACAGCAAGGATGTACAGATGGCCGCGACGGAAACCTCCAAGCCACACCGGGATCGGAAGAGCCTGACACTGCGGCAGCGCAAGATCCTCGAGACCATCCAGCGCTCGATCGCGGCACACGGCTACCCGCCCTCCATGCGAGAGATCGGCGACACCGTGGGACTGGCCAGCCTCTCGAGCGTCACCCACCAGCTCTCGCAGCTGGAGAAGCTCGGCTACCTCCGTCGCGACCCGAGGCGCCCGCGGGCCATGGAGATCCTGCAGCCGCTGACGCTCTCCGAGGCTGCCCCGGAGTCCGCCGACGGGCCGGGCCTGACCGCCGTGGGCGGTCTTTCGGTCTCCGAGCTGACGAGCGCTGTGGACACGGCGATGGTGCCGCTGGTCGGACGGATCGCCGCCGGCGGACCGATCCTGGCGGAGCAGACGGTGGAGGACGTGGTCCCGCTGCCACGCCAGCTCGTGGGGCAGGGCGAGCTGTTCATGCTGAAGGTCAGCGGCGACTCGATGGTCGACGCGGCCATCTGCGACGGGGACTGGGTCGTCGTGCGCCGCCAGAGCTCGGCCGACAACGGCGACATCGTCGCCGCCCTCCTGGACGAGGAGGCCACGGTCAAGACGTTCCGCCAGCGCGACGGGCACACGTGGCTGCTGCCGCAGAACCGGCAGTACGAGCCCATCCTCGGCGACCATGCGACCATCATGGGCAAGGTCGTCTCGGTCCTGCGCTCTCTCTGACCGCGCCGGCGACTGGATCCAGGAGCGGCGCGGGCCTTCGGGCCCGCGCCGCTCCTGCTGTGTCCCCGGCCCTCCCCGACTGCGCCGTCGGGAGCGCCTCCCGGGCGAGCTATGCCGTGGAGGCCGCTGTCTCGGAGAGCCGGCGCAATGCCCCGAGGACCGTCGGCTTGTCGACGGTCGGCCACATGGGTGGCAGCGACGACCGCAGGAAGGCACCGTACCGCTCGGTGGCGAGACGCGAGTCCAGCACGGCCACCACGCCCCGGTCGTCCGCGGAGCGGATCAGACGCCCGGCCCCCTGGGCGAGTCGGACGGCCGCATGCGTCGCCGAGACCGCCATGAAGCCGTTGCCCCCGCGCTGGGCGACGTCACGGCTGCGCGCGGTCGAGAGCGGGTCGTCGGGGCGCGGGAAGGGGATCCGGTCGATGACGACCAGTCGGCACGACGGCCCCGGGACGTCGACGCCCTGCCAGAGCGTCATGGTTCCGAAGAGGCAGGTGTCCGGCTCGTCCGCGAACTGCTGGACCAGCGCGGACATCCCGGACTCGCCCTGGCAGAGGATCGTCTCGCTCACCCGCTCCCGCAGGACCTCCGCGGCTTCCTCGGCGGCGCGCTTGGACGAGAAGAGGACGAGCGCGCCGCCACCGGAGGCGTGGATCAGGTCGGCGATCTCGTCGAGCGCCTCGCGGGAGACCTGGCGGCCGGGCTTGGGCAGGTGCTTGGCCACGTAGAGCACGCCCTGCTTCGGGTAGTCGAAGGGGCTCCCGACGTCGATGCCCTCCCAGCTGGGAGCGCCCTCCCCCATGAGCCCGAGGTCGCCAGCGACATGGTCGAAGGCGGCCCCGACGGCGAGCGTCGCCGAGGTGAGGACGATCGTCCGACCGTCGAAGAGGCCCTCGCGCAGCTTGCCCGCCACGGAGAGCGGTGCGATGTAGAGGGTCGCCGGCGTCGACTCGTCCGGCTGCACGTATCCCTGCCCGGGGACGTAGCCGCCGGGACGAGAAGCCCAGACGACCTCGCGACTCTCGTGCGAGTTCAGCAGCCGGTCCCCGATCTCGACGAGATAGGAGAGCTGGGCGCGGGCCATCTGCTTGGCGCCGTCGGCCTGCTCATTGGGCTCGGGCTTCGAGTCCGAGAGCGCCACGCGCGCGGCGTCGGCGACCTGCTCCACGGCGGCCGACTGCTCCTCGGTGATGCCCTTCGGCAGCAGTCCGGCCGGCAGGCCCGTCACCGACTTCTCCAGGGCCTTGGCCGCCTGCGTCAGCGCGTCCACGCTGACACGGCAGTGCTTGCGGGCCGCGCTTGCGGCCGTGAGGACCATGCTGCCGGAGAGCTCGCGCGTCACGGAACCCGTCACTCGGTCCTGCAGCTCATGCGCCTCGTCGATGACGACGGTGTCGAAGTCCGGCAGGACGGCGAGCCCGTCGAACGCCGAGATGGCGAGCATCGCGTGGTTGGTGATGACCAGATCCGCCTCGGCGGCCCGGGCCCGGGCCAGCTCGCTGAAACACTCCTCCGCCATGGGGCACCGCTGCGCGCCCAGGCAGTCGCGCGCCGAGACGGAGACCTGACGCCACGCCTGGTCGGGAACGCCGGGGACGAGATCGTCGCGATCGCCCGTCTCGGTCTCCTCGGCCCACTCACGGAGCCGCACGACCTCGCGGCCGAGCTGCGTCGAGGGCCCGGCGTTGGCCTGCTGTCTCGAGGCCCCGTCCTCCGTCAGGGCGAAGAGCGCGCCGTCGTCGTCGTCCGGGTACCCGCCACCGAGCTTGTACTTGCAGACGTAGTTGCCCCGCCCCTTGGCGATCGCAACCTCCATCGGGCGCGGCAGCTCGTCCTTCAGATGCGACAGCAGCCGGGGCACATCCCGGCCCACGATCTGCGCCTGCAGCGCGAGCGTTGCCGTCGACACGATGACCGGCTTGTCCGCATCGACCGCATGGAGCAGCGCGGGGACGAGATAGGCCAGCGATTTGCCGGTGCCTGTGCCGGCCTGCACGAGGAGGTGCCTGCCCGTGCCGAGGGACTCGGCGACGTGCTTGGCCATCTCCTGCTGTCCGGTCCGGCTGGTGCCGCCCATCTTGGCGACCGCTGTCTCCAGTAGGTCGAGTACCTCCTGCGACATCGGCTACTGGGCCGCGGCGTCGTCGTCGGCGCGGTCGACCCGATAAGGCTCGAGCTCTGGTGCGAGCGACTCGCGGACCTTGACGCGCAGGCGCGTACCGGTCTCCTCGTGCTCGGTGGAGAGGATCTCCGCGTCATTGGCGTGGAGCCGGTTGACGACCTCGCCGTGGCTGTACGGGACGAGGAGCTCCAGGAGCACGTTGGGCCGCGGGATCCGCTGCGAGATCACCTCGATCAGCTCGTCGATGCCGGCGCCGGTGCGGGCCGAGACCACCACCGTGCTCGGCTCGCGCTGACGCACCCGCTCGATGACGAACGGGTCGGCTGCATCGGCCTTGTTCAGGACGATGACCTCCGGCACGAGATGGGCGTCGACCTCGCGGAGGACTTCGCGCACGGCACGGATCTGGCTCTCCGGGTCCGGGTGGGAGCCGTCGACCACGTGCAGGATGAGGTCCGAGTCGGCGACCTCCTCGAGCGTGGACCGGAAGGCCTCGACCAGCTGCGTGGGCAGGGAGCGGACGAAGCCCACGGTGTCCGCAAGAGTGAAGCCGACCCCATCCGGGGTCTGCGCCTTGCGCACGGTCGGGTCGAGCGTCGCAAAGAGCGCGTTCTCCACGAGGACCCCGGCGTTGGTCAGGCGGTTCAGCAGCGAGGACTTGCCGGCGTTGGTGTAGCCCGCGATCGCAACCGCCGGCACGGTGTTCCGCTTGCGGTTGGCGCGCTTCGCCTCACGGGCGGGTTTCATGGCGGCGATCTCGCGGCGCAGCTTGGACATCCGGCTGCGGATGCGCCGACGATCCAGCTCGATCTTCGTCTCGCCGGGCCCGCGGGAGCCGATGCCGCCGCCTGCGGCGCCGACGCGGCCGCCGGCCTGCCGGGACATCGACTCGCCCCAGCCGCGCAGACGCGGCAGCAGGTACTCGAGCTGCGCGAGCTCGACCTGGGCCTTGCCCTCGCGGCTCTTGGCGTGCTGGGCGAAGATGTCCAGGATCAAGGCGGTGCGGTCGATGACCTTGACCTTGACGATGTCCTCGAGTCCGCGGCGCTGGGACGGCGCGAGCTCGGAGTCGACGACCACGGTGTCGGCGCCGGTCGCCGCGACGATGTCCCGGAGCTCGGCGGCCTTGCCGGAGCCGAGGAACGTCCCGGGATCGGGCTTGAGCCGGCGCTGGATGACGCCGTCGAGGACCTCGGAACCGGCGGTCTCGGCCAGGGCGGCGAGCTCGCGCAGCGAGTTCTCCGCATCCTCGGCCGTGCCCTCCGACCACACGCCCGCGAGCACGACGCGCTCGAGGCGCAACTGCCGGTACTCGACCTCGGTGACGTCCTCGAGCTCTGTCGACAGACCAGCCACGCGCCGGAGCGCGCGACGATCCGCAAGATCCTGCTGCTCGCCGTCGTGCTCGCTGTGCTCGGCCTCGAGGTCGGAGAGTTCGCGGGCGCGGCCGTCGAGTCCCCTCCGGCTGGGGGCGGGCGACGCCGCCGGGCCGGCCTCGGTACTGAGAATTCGGTCGATGACGGACTTGATCTCCGCGTCCGCTCGCTCGGCGGCCGTCGGCTCGCTGAAGCCATGGCCGTGGTCCTCAGTGCTGCCGGGGTCCGCGGCCGGCTCCGCCGTGTTCTCGGAGCCGGGAGGCCTCGGCGAGCTGGAGGACGAATCGGGGTGCTTTTGGTTGGTCATATTTCCTTTGCAATGACTGGTACATCAAGAATAGTCGCCGCCACCGACGAATTGGAGCTCAGCGCCTCAGCCGAGGGCGAATCCGTCCCGGCTCGGCAGCACCGGAGGACGGGGTGAGCCCCGTGACGGCGAGCCGGGGTCCTCGGGACGGGTTCGACCGCACGCTCCGGACAGGTTCCGACCGGACGCCGGCTCGGCGAGGTGAGTCGGCAACGACGCGTGGCCGACCGTCGGGCCAGGGTTGCGGGGCACGGCCTGGCAGTGCCGCCCTCTGCTCGGGCGACCCGAGCGGGTGTCCCCCGGGGGCTCGTCAGGCAGGGAGGAAAGTCATAGAGAAAACTCTATCACTCGTGGATTCGCCCGGGTGCGCCGGCAGAGAATAATCTTCCACCCATGGGTTCGGAGCATTATTTCAGCGCGCAGCCGGCAACCCCGGAGAAGCGCAAGACCATCAGCGTCCACCTGGGCGGCTCCGAGCGTCGCGTCCAGACAGCCGGAGGCATCTTCAGCCCGGACGGGATAGACAAGGGCACGGCCGTTCTCCTCTCGGAGGTCCCGGCTCCGGCGGCGACGGGCCATCTCCTGGACATCGGGTGCGGCTGGGGCCCGATCGCGCTCACCATGGCTCTGGCTTCACCGGAGGCGACGGTGCACGCCGTCGACGTCAACGAGCGCTCGCTGGGGCTCACCCGGGACAACGCGGCCGCGCTGGGTCTGGACAATGTTGTGGCGGGTCTGCCCGCATCCGTGCCGGCAGACCTGACGTTCGGCACCATCTGGTCCAACCCGCCCATCCGGATCGGCAAGGACGCCCTCCACGAGCTGCTGCTGACGTGGCTTCCCCGGCTCGCACCGGGCGGATCCGCCTGGCTGGTGGTGCAGAAGAACCTCGGCGCCGACTCGCTGCTGGCCTGGCTCCGGCGGAGCATGCCGGCGGACTGGGACGTCGAACGGGTCTCGACGGCCAAGTCCTTCCGCATCCTCCGCGTCGCCCGCCCGATGGACGACTGACACAGGTCGACGCGGTTCGACCGGCCTCGCGCGACGCTGCTCAGCCGAGCACGCCGTGCGCGACGATGACCGCTGGCCCGGAGAGCTCGACGCGTTCCTCGCCCTCGGTCCCGGTCAGGAACTTGACGGTCACCACGCCGCCGGGCACCTCCACGTCCCAGCGCTCCGCGGGGACGCCTCCGCTCCAGTGCCTGGTCGCGACGACGGCAGCGCACGCCCCGGTACCGCAGGACTGCGTCTCGCCGACTCCGCGCTCGTGGATGCGGATCCTGATCCGCCCCACGCCGTCCTGGACCAAGGGCTCCGCGGGCAGCACGTACTCGACGTTGGTCCCGTGCGGCGGCAGTGGCTCGACCACGGGTATGTCGTGGAGCCGCGCGCGCTCGAGCTCCCCGGCGTCCGACAGCGCGACGACGGTGTGCGGGTTGCCCATGTCCACGCTGAGGCCGGGGCGTCCCGCCTCGATCCCGCCGGTCTCCACGAGGGAGTCAAGGGCCCGCTCGGCCGCCTTGCCGGGGAACGTGAAGCGCCAGGTGCCCATGTCGACGGCGTAGCCGTTGTCGCTGCGGGTGACGAGCTTCAGCCCGGCCCGGGTTCCGACGGGCAGGACGTCGCCGTCGTTCAGCTCGGTCAGTCCCTGGTCCAGCAGGAAGTGCACGAAGACCCGGACCCCGTTGCCGCACATCTCGGCGATCGAGCCGTCCGAGTTGCGGTAGTCCATGAACCATTCGGCCTCGGGGTGGGCGGCGGCGAGGTCGGCCGCCTCGGGAAGGTCGCGGGTCCGGACGGCGCGGATGAAGCCGTCGCCGCCGATCCCCTGGTGCCGGTCGCAGAGCGCGGCCACGTGGGCGGCGCTGACGTCGTGGCGCGACTCCGGGTCGGCGACGAGGACGAAGTCGTTGCCGGTCCCGTGGCCCTTGGCGAACGGCAGGCCGGCGAGGTCGGTCAGGGATGCGGCGGCGGAAGTCATGGTTCCAGCGTAGTCGGTGCGCGGACGACGGCGTCGAGCGCTTCGGCCATCAGGCCGGGGCTCCGGGGGTCCAGCCAGGTGACGCGCGGGTCCGCGCGGAACCACGTCACCTGGCGCCGGGCGAACTGCCGGGTCGCGACGACGGTGGCCTCGGCGGCCCCTGCCTCGTCGAGCCGCCCGTCGAGGACGCTGAGGAACTGGGCGTACCCGATCGCTCTCGAGGCGGTCCGGCCCTCACGGAGCCCGGCCGCCTCCAACCGCCGCACCTCGCCGAGCAGGCCTCCGGCCACCATCGCGTCCACGCGTCGGGCGAGCCGGGCGTGGAGTTCGGGTCGGTCCAGGTCGAGCCCGATCTGGACCGTCGGGCGGACGTAGCGTCGCTGGGGCATGAAGGAACTGAACGGTCTGCCGGTCAGCGCGTGGACCTCGAGGGCGCGGACGAGGCGGCGCGCGTCGCCGACGCGCTCGGCCGACTCCGGGTCGACGGCGGCCAGACGCCGGCGGAGGACGGCTTCGCCGGCGCTGCGCAGCTCCCCCTCGAGTCGATGGCGGACGGCCGGGTCGGTGGGCGGGAACTCGAGGGCGTCGAGGGCGGCACGGACGTACAGCCCGGACCCGCCGACGAGGATCGGGTGCAGACCGCGCGAGGCGATGTCGTCGAACGCGGCCCGCGCGTCCCGCTGGAATCGCGCGACGCTGGCCTCCTCCGTCACCTCCATGATGTCTAGGAGATGGTGCGGGATGCCCCGACGCTCGGAGACGGGCAGCTTGGCCGTGCCGATGTCCATGCCGCGGTAGAACTGGAGCGCGTCAGCGTTGACGACCTCGCCTCCGAGCTGCTCGGCCAGACCGACCGCGAGGTCCGACTTCCCGGTGCCCGTCGGTCCGACGACGGCGACGACCGGCCGGGCGTCGGCGGGATCAGTTGCCGGCACGGCCGGGGATCGTCGGCATGCCCAGCGAGACGCCCTTGCCGCCGGCGGCGGGTGCCTGCGCCGGGGCCCCGCAGGACTCGGCCTGGGCCCGGTCCCACGCGTCGCCGGCGCGGGAGCGCCGCAGGCGGTACTGCTCCGGTCCCGCCGGGTCCGCGAGCAGGTGGAAGGGGGCGGCCGCAGTGACGGGGACGGTCACGAAGTCGCCGGGCCGCGGGGCCTCGGCGCCCTTCGGTACGGAGAAGTGCACGAGCCGCTGATCCGGTGCCCGCCCGGAGAGCCGGTGCGTTTCGCTGGACTTGCGTCCCGACTGGGCGGTGACCAGCAGTTCGAGGGTCTTGCCGACCTGCCTGCGGTTCTCCTCAGCGCTGATCCGGTCCTGCAGCGCGATGAGCCGTTCGTAGCGTTCCTGCACCACGGCCTTGGGCAGCTGGTCGGCGAGCTCGGCGGCGGGTGTGCCGGGCCGCTTCGAGTACTGGAAGGTGAAGGCGCTGGAGAAGCGGGACTGCTCGACAACGTCGAGTGTGGCCTGGAAGTCCTCCTCCGTCTCGCCGGGGAAGCCCACGATGATGTCGGTGGTCACGGCGGCGTCGGGCATGCGCTCCCGCACCTTCTCGAGGATGCCGAGGAACTTCTTGGACCGGTAGGAGCGCCTCATGTCCTTGAGGACCTTGTCGGAGCCCGACTGCAGCGGCATGTGCAGTTGCGGCATCACGTTGGGGGTCTCCGCCATCGCGTCGATGACGTCGTCGGTGAAGGACGCGGGGTGCGGACTGGTGAAGCGGACGCGCTCGAGGCCCTCGATCCCGCCGCACGCGCGCAGCAGCTTGCCGAAGGCGAGACGGTCGCCGAACTCGACACCGTAGGTGTTCACATTCTGCCCGAGCAGCGTCACCTCGACGGCACCGTCCGCGACGAGGGCCTCGATCTCGGCGAGGATGTCGCCCGGGCGGCGGTCGCGCTCCTTGCCGCGGAGCGCGGGGACGATGCAGAAGGTGCACGTGTTGTTGCAGCCGACGGAGATGGAGACCCAGCCGGAGTACACGTTGTCGCGCTTGGTCGGCAGCGTCGAGGGGAAGACCTCGAGCGACTCGAGGATCTCCAGCTGCGCCTCGTCGTTGTGGCGGGCCCGCTCGAGGAGCGCCGGGAGGGAACCGACGTTGTGCGTGCCGAAGACGACGTCGACCCAGGGCGCCTTCTCCAGGATCGTCTCGCGGTCCTTCTGGGCGAGGCAGCCGCCGACGGCGATCTGCATGCCGGGCCGCTTCTCCTTCACCGGCGCCAGGATGCCGAGGTTGCCGTAGAGCTTGTTGTCCGCGTTCTCGCGCACAGCGCACGTGTTGAAGACCACGACATCGGCGGGCTCCGCCCCGCTCTCGGCCCGGACGAGCCCCGCGCCCTCGAGCAGGCCGGAGAGGCGCTCGGAGTCGTGGACGTTCATTTGGCATCCGAAGGTCCGCACCTCGTAGGTGCGCGTTTCGGCGGCGTCCGGGGTGCTTGCGCCGGGGGCTGCGATCGCGGGGGTTGTCAGACTCACCCGTCTAGGGTATCGAACTCGTCCGGGTCGCCGTCCTCGCCGGCGGCCGCGAGGGCCTCGTTGACGACTCCGAAGGCCATGCCGCCCCCATAGCCCTTGCGGACCAGCATCGAGACGAGCCGACGGACCGTCTTGTCCCGGGGCTCCCCCGGCCTGCGGACGCGGAGCTTCTTGTCGACGAGCTCGCGGGCCGCCGCACGCTGGTCGTCATCGCTCAGCTGCTCGAGCGCCTCGGCGATGTACTCCGGATCTACTCCCCGCTGGAGCAGTTCGCGCCTCAGCGCGCTGGCGGCGAGCCGGCGCGTAGTGGACCGGGTGCGGACCCACATCATGGCGAAGGCCCGGTCGTCGACCAGTCCGAGCTCCTCGAACCGGTCGAGGAGGGCGTCGGCGGTGTCCTGCGGGACCTCGCCGGCGGCCAGCTTCTCGGCGAGCTGCTGGCGCGTCCGGGCGACCATCGAGAGCTGGCGCAGGATGATGGCGCGGGCCTTGGCCTCGGCTTCCTCCGGGGTCAGCTCGAGGTCATCGCTCTCCCCGCCTCCGCGTCCGCCGTTGGCCCGCTTCCGTCCAGGCCGAGCCTCGCCCGCAGCGAAGGGATCCGCCGCGTCCGCCCCGGCCGGAACGCCCCAGGGGGGAGCGCCCGTGGAGGATGGATCCCGGGGTTCGGGGCCGGAGGCTGCCGAGCCGGCGGTGTCCCCGGACGGCTCGCTGCTCGCGGACTGGACGGCCGCGGCGGCGAACCAGTCCGGTGGCTCGAGGCCCTGCGTGGCCTCGAGGACCCACGCGGGGGTGTCCGCCGTGGCGTCCTCGCCTTCAGTCGGGGCGGCCCCACCCTTCCTTCGTCGCGTCGAGGATCCGCCCGCCGGGCTGGCCGTCGCCGGTCCGGCCTTCCGGGAGCGCCGCCCGGCGGCGGGGTCGCGGTGGTCGGCTCCGCGGCTGCGTGCGCCCGGCGTCCCGGCCCGGGCACGGGGCCCGGCGGTCCCGTCGCCTGCGTCGGTCAGGCCGGACCAGTCCGGCGGGGATCCTGATGGCAACATGGTGGCCTTTCGGTCGGCTCGGACGGGTGCCGGTGGAGACGACGAAGCGCAGCGGGGACCGTGGTTCCCGCTGCGCTTGGCCGACTCTAGTCGTCGTCGCCGACGGCCCGGAGAGTCGTCTCCTCCTCGGGCTCCGCGACAACGCCGACGCCGAGCTTCTCCTTGATGCGGCGTTCGATCTCGACCGCCAGGTCCGGGTTGTCGCGCAGGAATCGGCGCGCGTTCTCCTTGCCCTGGCCGAGCTGGTCGCCGTCGCAGGTGAACCAAGCGCCCGACTTCTTGACGATGCCGTGCTCGACGCCCATGTCGATCAGGCTGCCCTCGCGCGAGATACCCACGCCGTACAGGATGTCGAACTCGGCCTGCCGGAAGGGCGGGGCCATCTTGTTCTTGACGATCTTGGCCCGGGTGCGGTTGCCGACCGGGTTGGTGCCCTCCTTGAGGGTCTCGATCCGACGGATGTCGATGCGTACCGACGCGTAGAACTTCAGGGCCTTGCCGCCCGTGGTCGTCTCCGGGCTGCCGAAGAAGACGCCGATCTTCTCACGGAGCTGGTTGATGAAGATGGCCGTGGTCTTGGTTTGGCTGAGTCGGCCGGCAATCTTGCGCAGGGCCTGGCTCATCAGGCGGGCCTGGAGGCCGACGTGGCTGTCACCCATCTCGCCCTCGATCTCGGCGCGCGGCACAAGCGCGGCGACCGAGTCGATGACCACGATGTCGAGGGAGCCGGAACCGACGAGCATGTCCATGATCTCCAGTGCCTGCTCGCCGGTGTCCGGCTGGGAGACCAGGAGGGCGTCCGTGTCGACCCCGAGCTTCTTGGCGTACTCGGGATCGAGGGCGTGCTCCGCATCGATGAACGCGGCGATGCCGCCGTTCCGCTGCGCGTTGGCGACCGCATGGAGCGCGACCGTCGTCTTGCCCGAGGACTCCGGCCCATAGATCTCGACGACTCGGCCCCGCGGCAGACCGCCGATGCCCAGCGCCACGTCCAGCGCGATGGAGCCGGTCGAGATGGTCTCGATCGGTGCGCGGACGTCGTCGCCCAAGCGCATGATCGAACCCTTACCGTACTGCTTGTCGATCTGCGCGAGAGCGGACTCAAGCGCCTTCTCGCGATCCATTGCTGGTGCCATGATTCACCTCAAGTTGTTCTGGCCTGCGCGGCGTTTTCCATTGATCCCCACGCTAGACGCCGTCACCCACAGTATGGATCCGGCGGCTGCCTTCTGTGGAAAAAGCCGCACCGTGGACTGGGAAGTTCACTGGACCCCAGCCTACCGCCGACCGAACACATTTTCGAATGCAGGCTGCGGCGTGTCGTCCCCCGTGTTCGAACCGGCGGTCGAGCGATGCCCACACGATTCGAAACAGGGCACGGCGAGGATCCGCGCCCGGACGGCCGGCCGGCGTGCGGCCGCGGGGCCGCCGGCCTCACCGCGGCGGTTTCACGTCGCGCCCGAGCCTTCTGGCCTCCGGCACCTCCTGCATCTCGCAGATGGCCAGCCAGATGTCGCGGGGATCGCTGCCGTCCCTCAGTGCACGGACGGCGGTCCGACCGCCGAAGCCCGGGAGCACCAGGTCCTCGGCCAGGACGTGGGCGTAGCCGGTCCCGAACTCGTCCTCCATGAGCCGCCAGAAATCGCTGTTTCGCACGCGGCCATTGTGGCATGCGGCGCCGCGGCGGAGGCATCGGCCCACGTTGCGGCCCGCGCAGCACAACCCCTCCCGTGGAGGGCGGGCGCTCTAGGATTGAGCCATGAGTTCGCACGAGGTCCCGTCCGATGCCGAGCGCCAAGAGGCCATCAATGCCATGGAGGAGCAGCTGAGCCTGCTCTGGCGGCGGTCCCGGGCCATCGGCAACAAGGTCGCCCGCAGCGTCCACCCGGACATGGAGCCGGGCGCCTACGGTCTGCTCCGCACGCTGCAGCGCTGCGGCGCGATGCGCCTGACGGAGCTCGCGGCAGAGATCGGCGTCGGCAAGCCGACGGTCAGCCGGCAGGTCTCGATGCTCGAGTCCATCGGCGTCGTCAGCAAGGAGGTCGACCCCAGCGACGGGCGTGCGCAGACCATCTCCCTCACTCCGGCGGGGGCCGAGCAGCTGGCAGCGGCCCAGACCGCCCGCCGTCGGGTCTTCCACACCCTGCTGGAGGACTGGCAGGACGAGGAACTCGCCGAACTCGCGGGCCTCCTCGGCAAGCTGAACCGGACCTACCAGAAGGACCAGCTCTGACGCGGATCCGGACGGGACCGCGTGCTCCTCGCCTGCCGTGTCCTCAGCCGAGGGCCGTGCTCTCGGCGTAGGCGGCGAAGACCTCCTCGGTCGTCTCGGCCGACTGGAAGAACTCGCGGCGCAGAATCTCTGCCAGCTGCTCGAGCGTGAAGTCGAGCTGGCGTGCGGCGAGCTGCACGGAGGGTTCCGGACGCGGACTCGCGGCGTCGCGGATGCCCAGGGCGCACGGCAGCACGCCGGCCAGGGACAGGTCGCTGCTGGCCTCCTGGAAGTAGAAGGCCTCCGGATGCTGGGCGAAGTCGACCCGCACGCGCCCGATCTCGTCGGCGAGCCCCTCGAGCAGGCGCGCCAGGCCGTCCGCCTCGAGGCGGGGGATCGTCTCGGCGGCTCCCGTCCTGTCCAGGCCGGAGAGCTTCACCGCGAGGGAGCGTCGACGCGAGAGCGGCGGATAGATCTGCGTGAACCAGGTCAGCGCGGCCGTCAGCACGGCGAACCCGCTGAGGGCCTCGAGCGGCGCGACGACCTGCAGCCACGGGTCGACGGGGACGACGTCGCCGTAGCCCAGCGTGGAGAGCGCGACGACGGAGACGTACAGGGCGT
Source organism: Zhihengliuella sp. (assembly GCF_031178195.1). Classification (GTDB taxonomy): domain Bacteria; phylum Actinomycetota; class Actinomycetes; order Actinomycetales; family Micrococcaceae; genus Zhihengliuella. Next base: position 428,348 of record NZ_JAPSJL010000003.1, on the reverse strand, counting down.
CGGCGAGGCCCGAGTAGTCGCTCGGGTCGAGCCCGCTCCCGACGACGAAGCCCTCCGGCAGGTGGGGGAGGTACACCAGCGCCCAGCCCAGGGCGATGAGCATGACCCAGAGGCAGATGACGAGGACCATCGCGACAGGCCCCACGGCGGATCCGAGGCGGTGGCCGAGCCCCTTCGAGATCCGCCACACCCCCCGCAGCACGAAGCGGCTGGTCCTCCCCTGGCCCGTCGGGCGGAGCAGGGTCTGGAACATGTCCACCGCCCCGAAGAGCACGAGCCCCAACCCGGCGACGGTACACAGCACGTCCATGGCGCTGGCTCCTCCCTGGAAACACGGACGGCCCTCCTGCGCCGAGCAGGAGGGCCGCCGTCATCGACTGGTCGTGGGGCCTAGGAGGCCATGGGCTGCGGCGACTTCGGCCATTCCGGAGTGAGGTTCTTGCCGAACTCGTTCGTCAGCTCGCTCGGGACGGTGTCCGGCACGCCGACCCCCTCGGCGAGGGCGACGCGATCGCTGACTTCGCGGAGCATGAGCGCGAGCGGAACGTCCAGCGCCCCGCAGATGGACGACAGGAGCTCGGACGATGCTTCCTTCTGGCCCCGTTCAACCTCGGACAGGTAGCCCAGGGAGACGCGGGCGTTGTGCGACACCTCGCGGAGGGTGCGACCCTGACGCTGACGGAAGTCCCGGAGGACCTCGCCGATCTCGTGGCGTAGGACAACCATGCTGCGCTCCTTGTGGTCTCGACGATCTTCTTCTGCCGTGCCCACGTCACGCCAACGGACGACGCCGTTGATGGTGATGGGCTGCTTGACCATTGGTATTGCCGTTCTCCTTCATAGAAAACACCGCCGTGTGCGATGTAAGGGGCTCGCTGTTCGCTGAAGCCCTTCATCCTGTCCAACGGTGCCGCCGGGGTTTTTGTTCCCGATGCCCTCACCCTAGCCGCAGCGCGGCGGGGATCACCAGTAGACGCACGTCACATGTGGGGAATGCTGAGCTTGCGGTCAGGCGACCGGACGCTCGACGATCCGATCGGCCAACGCTGCGAGTGCGGCGTCCCGCGCCGCGTGCCGGATCTGCACCCGCGTCCCCGCCGCATCCAGTTCGACGACGCCCGTCCCCTCCGCATCGGCCCACCCGATGTACACGGTGCCGACCGGCTTGCCGTCGTGGGCCGAGGGCCCCGCCACGCCGGTCGTCGAGACCGCGATGTCGGCGCCGCAGGCCGCCCGCGCTCCGGCGGCCATGCTCCGCGCCACCTCCGGATCGACGCTCCCGCGCTCGGCGAGGAGCTCCTCCGGGACCCCCAGCAGCCCGGACTTGACCGCGTTGTGGTAGCTCACCACTCCCCCGCGCAGAACCGCCGACGATCCGGGGACGTCGGCAAGGGCGGCAGCGACGAGGCCGGCCGTCAGCGACTCGGCCGTCGCGACGGTCAGACCCTGTTCCGTCCCACTCGCCACGATCGCCGCGGCGAGCTCCGCCCCCTCACCGGACGGCACGGCGCCGGGCGCCGCACGGCGGCCACGACTCGAGCCGCTCACGAACGCTCGCCTCCGTCGGCCTCGCGCCCCGAGGTGGCGGCAGCGCGGAGCCGGATGGCGTCGACGACGTAGACGATGCCGGTGTACAGCGTGAGTGCCACGGCGAGCCACATGATCGCCAGGGCAACCACTCCCAGCCACGCGATGGTATGGGCGATCGGCAGCAGCAGGAGGAAGATCCCGAGCGCCTGCGTGACGGTCTTGAGCTTGCCGCCCTTCGAGGCGGGCATGACCCCGTAGCGGATCACCACGAATCGCATGACGGTGATGCCCCACTCGCGCACGAGGATGATGCCGGTGGCCCACCAGGACAGCTCGCCGTAGAGGGAGAAGAGCACCAGCGCCGCACCGGTGAGGAGCTTGTCGGCGATGGGGTCCGCGATCTTGCCGAAGTCCGTGATGAGGCCGCGGCTGCGCGCGAGGTCGCCGTCGAGCTTGTCCGTGTACATCGCCAGGGCGAACACGCCGGCCGCGGCCCAGCGCCATCCGGCGTACTGCGGTTCTCCGCCGGGGGCGTCCAGGACGAAGAGCCAGGCGAACAGCGGCACCATGACGATGCGCAGGACGGTCAGCACGTTGGCGATGTTCAGCGTGGGCACCGGGGCGGGGTTCGAGCGGGGTTCTGTCACGGTTTCAGGCTACCTGCCGGTCAGCTGCCAGGCGTCGTCGTCGCCACTGTCGTCGTCGCCGTCGTAGTAGTCGACGGCTTCCGGGACGCCGGCCTCCTGGTCCGCCAGCACGTCGTTGGAGTACTGCTGGGCACTGGCGTACTCGCGCGTCTCCTCAGTGTGGTTGGCGTTGGCGTTGTCCACGAGCGCGGCGTCGGCGGCGGAGACGTCGGAGGCGCCGGCCGGGGGCGTGTCGCCCCTGATCGCGGCGAGCACCCCGGGGAGGTCGTCCGGCTTCACGAGGACGTCGCGGGCCTTCGAGCCCTCCGACGGCCCGACGACGCCGCGGGACTCGAGCAGGTCCATGAGCCGGCCGGCCTTGGCGAATCCGACGCGCAGCTTGCGCTGGAGCATCGAGGTGGAGCCGAACTGGGTGGTGACGACGAGCTCGGTGGCTTGGAGGAGCACCTCCAGGTCGTCGCCGATCTCCTCGTCGATCTGCTTCTTCGGCGCCTCGACGGCGACGTCCTCCCGGTAGACGGCCGAGAGCTGGCTCTTGACGTGCTCGACGACCCGGTGGATCTCCGACTCCGTCACCCAGGCACCCTGGACGCGCATGGGCTTCGAGGCGCCCATGGGCAGGAACAGGGCGTCGCCCTGGCCGAGGAGCTTCTCGGCGCCGGGCTGGTCGAGGACGACGCGGGAGTCGGTGACCGAGCTCGTCGCGAACGCCATGCGCGAGGGGACATTGGCCTTGATGAGGCCGGTCACGACGTCGACCGAGGGGCGCTGGGTGGCGAGGACCAGGTGGATGCCGGCGGCGCGGGCGAGCTGGGTGATGCGGACGATCGAGTCCTCGACGTCGCGCGGGGCGACCATCATCAGGTCCGCGAGCTCGTCCACGATCACCAGCAGGTACGGGTAGGGGCGCAGGACGCGCTCGCTGCCCGGGGGCGGGGTGACCTTACCGGCGCGGACCGCCTTGTTGAAGTCGTCCAGATGCTTGAAGCCGAAGTTGGCGAGGTCGTCGTACCGGGTGTCCATCTCCTTGACGACCCACTGGAGCGCCTCGGCGGCCTTCTTCGGGTTCGTGATGATGGGCGTGATCAGGTGCGGCACGCCCTCGTAGGCGGTGAGCTCCACCCGCTTGGGGTCGACCATCACCATGCGCACCTCGTCCGGCGTGGCCCGCATGAGGATGGAGGTGATCATCGAGTTCACGAACGAGGACTTGCCCGCGCCGGTGGCGCCGGCGACGAGCATGTGCGGCATCTTGGCCAGGTTCGCGACGACGAACCCGCCCTCGACGTCCTTGCCGACGCCCATGACCATCGGGTGGTCGGTCTTGCGGGCGGCGTTGGAGCGGAGCACGTCGCCGAGGACGACGACCTCCTTGTCGGCGTTCGGGATCTCGATGCCGATGGCGCTCTTGCCCGGGATCGGCGAGAGGATGCGCACGTCCGAGGACGCGACCGCGTAGGAGATGTTCTTGGAGAGCGCGGTGACCTTCTCCACCTTGGTGCCCGGCGACAGCTCGATCTCGTAGCGGGTGACCGTCGGCCCGCGGCTGAACCCGGTGACCTGCGCGTCGACCTTGAACTGGTCGAGGGTCTGTGTGAGGGCCTCGACGACGGCGTCGTTCGCCTCGGAGCGCTCCTTGGCGGGCGGGCCCGGCGGGAGGAACTCCGAGGGCGGCAGGGTATAGGCGACGTCGCCGGCCAGCTGGAGCTGCTCGGTGCGCTGCGGGATCGGCGGCAGCGGCGCCTTGGCGATGGGCCGGGTCGCGTTCTCGGGGGCGAGCGCCTGGTTGACCGCGTCCGCGTCCAGGGCCTCGGTGGCCGGCTCGGCGGGGGTGCCCGCGCTGGAGGCGGACGACGGCGTCGCGGCCGCCGGGTCGGCCTCGGGCCCGCCGAGCCCGATCTGCTCCTTCATCCGGGCCATGGCCTTCTCGGCCGCCGTCGGACGGCGGACGCCCGGCGGCACGGAGGGTGCGGCCGCCAGGTCGATGGCCTCGGTCTTCGCCTCGCCGGCGTCGTCGTCGGACTCGGCGATGACGGCCTGCTCGTAGGCCGCGTCGCCGGTGAAGCCCTCGTCCTCGGCGTCGAAGACCTCGTCCTGGCCCTTCCGGTCGCGGGAGAAGAGCGACTTGCGCTTCTCCTTGGGCGGCTTCCCGCCCGCCGCACCGGCCTTGTCCCGCTCGTACAGGTAGCTCTGGTCGTGCTCCTCCTGCCGCTGGCGCTTCTCGCGCTCCCACTGCGCGTCCGACTCCGCGTCCTGGCCGACGAGCCAGCGGTACCCGGTCCGCACGCGCTCGGGGATGCGCTTCAGGGGCGTCGCCGTCGTGATCATCAGGGACAGGAGGACCAGCAGCGCCATGACGGCCAGAGCGCCCCAGCGCGAGAGCAGGCCCGCCAGCGGCGACGTGAGCAGGTAGCCGAGGACGCCGCCGCCGGCCCAGAGCTGCTCGAAGGCGTCGTTCACGGTCGGGATCCCGGCGACGCAGTGGGCGATGCCCGCACCGCCGGCGATGCCGACGGCGAAGCCGATGCCGACGCGGTTGTTGGTGGCGTCGTCCTCCGGGTAGCGGAAGAGTCGGAGCGCGCCGATCAGCAGGACCAGCGGCAGCAGAACGGCCATGTACCCGATGGAACCGGCGGCGATGTTGTGCACCCAGGTGCCGAATCCGCCGACGTCGCGCAGCCCCCACCACTCGACGACGGCGACGACGAGCGCCACGACGACGAGGAAGAGCCCGGTCCCGTCGCGGCGCACCTCGAGTTCGGGACGAACCGTGCTGCCGATCTGGCGGAAGGCGCCGCCCACCATGCGGGCGATGCCCATCCAGGCGCCGCGGACGGCCCGGACGGGCCACGGGAAGTCGTGCTGGACCGGGGCGTTCTTCGCCCCGCCCTTGGCCTTGCCGGTCGATCCGGACCCGCGCGCGCCGGAGGAGCGCGTCGACTGGGAACGCGCGTTGGAACTGGGCCGGCGGGGTGCGGTGCGGGTGGCCATGGGCCCACCGTACCGCCTGGGGCCGCGCTCGCCCCGGATTTACACGGTCGGCGCTAGGCCTCGAGGACCACCGGCACGATCATCGGACGGCGCCGCAGCTTGCGCCCGATCCACGCGCCGATGACCCGTCGCACCACCTGCTGGAGCTGGTGCGTGGTGTGTGTGGGATTGTTCCGGACGGCCTCGGCGAGGGCCTCCGCGATGCGGGGCCGGATCTCCTCGAACACGGCGTCGTCCTCGGCGACGCCGCGGGCGTGGATGTCCGGGCCGGACACGATGGTGCCGTCCTGGCGGTTGACCACGGAGATCACGGAGACGAACCCCTCCTCGCCGAGGGTCCGCCGGTCCTTGAGGTCGTCATCGGTGACCGCGCCGACCCTGGACCCGTCGACGTACACGTAGCCGCACTCGATCTGGCCGACCTGGCGTGCGACGCCGTCGCGCAGGTCCACGACGGACCCGTCCTCGGTCAGCAGGACGCTCTCCGCGGGAACCCCCGTGGCCTCGGCGAGGCGGCCGTTGGCGATCAGGTGCCGGGTCTCCCCATGCACGGGCATGACGTTCCGGGGCTTGATGATGTTGTAGCAGTAGAGCAGCTCGCCGGCGGAAGCGTGGCCGGAGACGTGGACGCGGGCCGTGCCCTTGTGGACCACCTCCGCGCCCAGGCGCATCAGCCCGTTGATCACCCGGAAGACGGCGTTCTCGTTGCCGGGGATGAGCGAGGAGGCCAGGACGACGGTGTCGCCGGCTCCGACGCGGACCGCGTGGTCGCCGTTCGCCATGCGCGAGAGCGCGGCCATGGGCTCGCCCTGGGATCCGGTGGACATCAGGACCTGGCGGTCCTCCGGGACCTCGTCGATCCGCTTCAGGTCCACGAGGATCCCCTCCGGGACGTCGAGGTAGCCGAGCTGGGCGGCGATGCCCATGTTGCGCACCATCGAGCGGCCGACGAAGGCGACCTTGCGCCCGTGCTCGCGAGCGGCGTCGAGGACCTGCTGGACGCGGTGGACGTGCGAGGAGAAGGAGGCGACGATGACGCGCTTCGGGGCTGCAGCCATGAGCCGGCTGAGGACGGGGCCGATCTCCTGCTCCGCCGTCGTGAAGCCGGGGACGTCGGCGTTCGTGGAGTCGGGGAGGAACAGATCCACGCCCTCCTCGCCGACGCGGGCGAAGGCGCGCAGATCCGTGATCCGGCCGTCGATGGGCAGCTGGTCCATCTTGAAGTCGCCCGTGTGCAGCACGGTCCCGGCGGTGGTGCGGACGAACACGGCCAGCGCGTCGGGGATGGAGTGGTTGACGGCGATGAACTCGCAGTCGAAGGGGCCCAGCCGCTCGCGCTGGCCCTCGGCGACCACGAGCGTGAACGGCTTGATGCGGTGCTCGGCCAGCTTGGCCTCGACGAGGGCGAGGGTCAGCCGGGAGCCGATGAGCGGGAGATCGGCTTTGAGCCGGAGCAGGTACGGGACCGCCCCGATGTGGTCCTCGTGCCCGTGCGTGAGGACCACGCCGACGACGTCGTCCAGCCGGTCCCGGAGGTAGGAGAAGTCCGGGAGGATCAGATCCACACCGGGCTGGGTCTCCTCGGGGAAGAGGACGCCGCAGTCGACGACCAGCAGCTTGCCGTCCAGTTCGAAGACGGTCATGTTGCGGCCGATCTCGCCGATGCCGCCGAGCGGCACCACCCGGAGCGTCCCGGGCTGGAGTTCCGGCGGCTGGTTCAGGCGGGCGTCGTCGGCCAGGGCCACGGAGGTCGCGCTCACGGGGCTCCCCCTACAGGTCCCAGCCGGCCTCCGCGAGGTCCGCGCGGATCGCCGCGGCCTCGGACTCGGACGGCTCGACGAGGGGCAGGCGGACGGCCGGGTTCGGCAGGACGCCCTGCCAGTGGAGGACGGCCTTGGCCGCGACGGCGCCCTGCGCGTGGGTCATCACGGCGCGCTGGATCGGGTCGATCGCGAAGTGGGCCCGGCGGGCCGCGGCCAGATCGCCGGCGTGTACCGCGTCGACGAGCTCGCGGAACAGCGGTGCGGCCACGTGGGCCGTCACGGAGACGACGCCGACGGCGCCGGCGGCCATCAGCGGCAGCGTGAGACCGTCGTCGCCCGAGTAGACGTGCAGGTCGGTGTTCGCCAGGACGCGCGTGGTCGCCTGGTAGTCGGCCTTGGCGTCCTTGAGCGCGATCACGCGCGGGTGGTCGGCCAGGCGGATGATCGTCTCGGTGGACAGCGCGATGCCGGAGCGGCCCGGGATGTCGTAGAGCATGATCGGCAGCTCGGTGGCCGCGGCGATGGCCTCGACGTGGGCGATGACGCCGGCCTGGCTGGGCTTGTTGTAGTACGGGGCGGTGACCAGCACGCCGTCGACCCCGAGCTCGGCGGCCTCGGTGGTGAGGTGGATCGAGTGGCGGGTGTCATTCGTCGTCGAGCCGGCGATGACCTTGGCGCGGCCGCCCACGGCCTCGACCACGGCCCGGAACATGCCCAGGTTCTCCTCGTCCGTCAGGGTGGAGGTCTCACCCGTGGTGCCGGTGACGACCAGCGAGTCGCAGCCCTCGTCGACGAGCTTGGTCGCCAGGGCGGCCGCCTGCTCGTAGTCGACGCCGCCGTCGCGGGTGAACGGGGTGGCCATGGCGACGGAGAGCGTGCCGAACGGGAGGTCCGGGCGGGCGGCAGCGACTGCGGGGGCGGCGGCGGTGTCAGACATGGCCCCCACGTTACCGTCTGGGCGGACCGCGCGTCGCGTCGGAGACGCCGCGTTCCGGTCCGCCGACGCGTCCGGCGCGCACGTCGGGCGGGCGCGGCCATAGGCTGTCCCCCATGAGCCACTCCTCCCCCGCCAGCGCCCGTGTGGCCGGCGTCGACGCGGCGCGCGGGATCGCGCTGCTGGGGATGATGGCCACGCACCTCGTGCCCCTGGCCGCCTCCACGGCCGACGGCGGGTTCGCCACCACGTGGGCGGCCGAGTGGTTCGCCGGGCGCGCGTCGGCCCTGTTCGCCGTGTTGGCCGGCGTCGGGCTGGCGCTGCTGACCGGCGGCTCGGCCGGACCGACGGCGGCGCGGCTCGCCGGGGCGCGCCGCTCCGTCGTCGTCCGCGCCCTCGTGATCGCCGCCATCGGCCTGGCCTGCGGGATGCTCAGCACGAACGTCGCCGTCATCCTCGTCCACTACGGCCTCCTGTTCCTGGCCGCCGTCCCCTTCCTCGGCGCGCGGCCGCGGACCCTCCTGCTGTGGGCCGTCGGCTGGATCCTGGTCTCCCCGGTGGTGCTCTACGCCGCCGGGCTCTGGCTGGCGGGCTCGCCGCTGGGTCCGGCGCTGGAGCTGCCCGGCGGCGGCGCGGCGCCGACGTTCACCGACCTCGGCTCCCCGGCGGCGCTGGCCGGGAACCTGCTCCTCACCGGGTACTACCCGGTGGTCGTGTGGGTCTCGTTCGTGCTCGTGGGACTCTGGGCGGGCCGGCTGCGGCTCCAGCACCCGCCGGTCGCCCTGCTCCTGACGTTCGGCGGCGGCGTCCTCGCGGTCGCGGCGCGCCTGCTGAGCGGTTGGCTGCTCGGCCTGCCCGGGGCGCGGCCCGCGCTCGCGCAGGCTCTGGGCGTCGACGCGGCGCAGCTCGAACTGGCGTTGGGGACGGGCTACTACTTCGACGCGACGGAGCCGACCCCGTGGTGGTTCGCGCTCGCCGCCCCGCACACGTCGGCACCCCTGGACCTGCTGCACGTCACCGGTTCGGCACTCGCGGCCCTCGGCGCCTGCCAGCTCGTGGCGCTGGGCCTGACGGCGGTGCTGCGGCGCTTCGGCGACATCGTGCTCTCCCCCTTGACGGGGGCCGGCTCGGCGACGCTGACGCTGTACGTGGGGCATCTGGTCGCACTCGACCTGCTCTCCGGCGCCACGGAGGCGGTGGCCGCGGAGCGGGTCTACGCCTGGTACGCGCTCGCCGCCCTGGTGATCGGCGCGGCCCTGCGGCTGACCGGCGCCCGCGGACCGCTCGAGGCCCTCGTCCGTCAGCTCGCGGGGAGCCCGCGCGGCGCCGCGCGGGCCGGGAGGCGCTAGGGTCCCGCAGGACGTCTCAGAGGCGCCGGGCGAGGTACGGTGCCGTCCGGCTCGCCTCGGCGGCGGCGACGATCGACGGCGTCCCGGCGGCGACGACCCGGCCGCCGGCGTCGCCGCCGCCGGGCCCCAGATCGATCACCCAGTCGGCGGCCGCCACGACGTCCATCTCGTGCTCCACGACGACGACGGTGTCCCCGCCGTCGACGAGCCGATTCAGCTGCGCCATGAGCACCCGGACGTCGTCGGGATGCAGACCGGTGGTCGGCTCGTCCAGCACGTAGAGGGTGCGTCCCCGGCGCACGCGCTGCAGCTCCGTGGCGAGCTTGATCCGCTGCGCCTCGCCTCCGGACAGCTCGGTGGCCGGCTGACCGAGCCGGAGGTACCCGAGACCGACGTTCCGGAGGGTGTCCAGGCTGCGGGCGGCGGCGGGGATGTCCGCCAGGAAGTCGGCGGCGTCGTCGACCGAGAGCGCCAGGACCTCGGCGATGCTCTTCCCCCGGTAGGCGACCTCGAGCGTCTGCGGTTCGAAGCGGGCGCCGTCGCAGTCCGGACACGGCCCGTAACTGCCCGGGAGGAACACGAGCTCGACCGCGACGAACCCCTCCCCTTGGCAGGTCTCGCAGCGTCCGCCCGGGACGTTGAAGGAGAACCGGCCCGGTCCGAAGCCGCGCTCCCGGGCCGCCGGCAGCGCCGCGAACTCCTTGCGGACGGCGTCGAACAGGCCCGTGTAGGTCGCCAGGTTGGACCGGGGCGTCCGGCCGATCGGTTTCTGGTCCACGGTGACGATGCGGTCCAGCTGCTCGACCCCGTGGATCCGCGCCGGGGCGTCGGCACCGGCGCCGTCCCCTGCGGCGTCGTCGTCCGCACCCGAGCGGACGCGCAGGTGCTCGGCGACCCCTCCGGCGAGCGCCTGGCCCACCAGGGTCGACTTCCCGGATCCGGACACGCCCGTGACCGCGGTGAGGACGCCCAGCGGGATGTCGACGTCCAGGCCGCGCAGGTTGTGCCGGGTCACGCCCTCGAGGCGGAGCCGTCCGGCCGGTTCGCGCGGGACCCTCCCGCCGTCGTCGGGGCTCCGCGGCGGGGCCGGGGCGGGCGCGGCCGGGTCGACGTCGTCGCCCGAGCGCGCGGCCGGGAACAGGTAGGGGCGGGTCACGGAGCCCTCGACGTCGGCGAGCCCGGCGACCGGTCCGCTGTAGAGGACGCGGCCGCCGTCGTCGCCCGCGCGCGGGCCGACGTCGACGATCCAGTCCGCCGCACGGACGATGTCGAGGTTGTGCTCGACGACGAAGACGGAGTTGCCGGAGGTCTTGAGCTCCTGCAGCAGTTCGAGCAGCGGTTCGGCGTCGGCGGGGTGCAGACCCGCGGAGGGCTCGTCCATCACGTAGACGACGCCGAACAGCCCGGAGCGCAGCTGCGTCGCAATGCGGAGCCGCTGCAGCTCGCCGGGCGAGAGGGTCGTGGTGCCGCGGGCCAGGCCCAGGTAGCCGAGTCCGAGCCCGAGCAGGACCTCGATGCGCGCGAGCAGGTCCCGGGTGACGGCGACGGCGACCTCGTTGGTCTCGCCCGAGGTGTGACGGCGGGTCGCGGACTCGGGCGCCTCGAGCTCCGTGGTGGGCCGGATGATCTCGGCCAGCTCCGTCAGGGACACGGCTCCGAGCTGGGCAATGGTCCGGCCGGCGAACGTCACGTCCAGCGCCCGGCGGGTCAGGCCCGTGCCGTCGCAGTGCGGGCAGGGGCCCGTCCGCATGAAGCCGAGGGCCCTCCGGCGGGCCGGCTCGCTCTTGGAGTCGTTGAGGATGTGCAGCACGTGGCTGCGGGCGCTGATGAACCGGCCCTTGTAGGGCCGGGCGTTGTGCTCTCGCAACGGGACGACCTCCACCACCGGGCGCTCCTCGGTGAGGAGGATCCAGTCGCGGTCCTCGCGCGGCAGCTCCCGCCAGGGGACGTCGACGTCGTACCCGAGGTGGATCAGGATGTCGCGCAGACTCTTGCCCTGCCAGGCGCCGGGCCAGGCCGCGATGGCGCCGTCGCGGATGCTCAGCGACGGGTCCGGCACCAGGGAGTCGACGTCGACCGTGTGGGCCTCGCCGAGGCCGTGGCACTCGGGACACGCGCCGGCCGCGGTGTTCGGCGAGAAGACATCGGAGTCCAGCGGCTCCGCGCCGTCCGGGTAGGTGCCGGCCCGGGAGAGCAGGATCCGCAGCGAGTTGGACAGCGTGGTGACGGTCCCGACCGTCGAACGGGCCGTCGCCGTCCCCCGGCGCTGCTGCAGCGCGACCGCCGGGGGCAGCCCGCCGATGTGCTCGACCCGGGGATTGTGGCCCTGCTGGATCAGCCGACGCGCGTAGGGGGCCACGGACTCGAAGTAGCGCCGCTGCGCCTCCGCGTAGATGGTCCCGAAGGCCAGCGAGGACTTCCCGGACCCGGAGACGCCCGTGAAGGCGACGACAGCGTCGCGCGGCACGTCGACGTCGACGTCGCGCAGGTTGTTCTCGCGGGCGCCGCGGACCCGGACGAAGCCGTCCGGGTCGATTCCGTGCGCGGGCGCCCCCGGCGCAAACGCCGTCCCGCTGCCGTCCCTTCCCGTCGTCATGTCAGCGCTGGTCCTCCAGGTAGAGGCCGACGGCGCGGCGCATCACGGCGCGGGCGTTGCTGCGGTCGCCGGCGGCATCGTAGGCGAGCGCCAGGCGGTGCAGGCTCCGCCAGGACCCGGGGTCCGCCTCGGCCTCCTCGCGGTAGGCGACGAAGGCCTCGTCCGCGGCCTCCTTGACGATCCGTCCCGACGGCATGCGCGGCAGGTCGTCCGGCGGGAGCAGGCCCTCGGCCTCGAGCGTCCTGGCCATGCGCTGGGTGCGCAGACCGAAGAGGACCTCGCGGATGAGGATCCAGACGCCGATGAGGGGGAGGACGAGGGCCGCGACGCCGATGACCTTGGCGATCGGCTCCTCCGCGCCGATGAAGCGGACGGCCGAGCCGAAGGAGGCGACCAGGTAGAACACGAAGAGGGCGATGATGAGCCCGACCCAGAGTTTGGTCTTCACGCGTCAGCGGCCCAGGTCCAGGTAGCCGTCCAGCCCGTACGTCAGCCCGGGCCGGCTCGCCACCTGGCGCAGGCCCAGCAGCACGCCGGGCATGAAGGAGGCGCGGTCGTACGAGTCGTGGCGCAGTGTGAGCTGCTCTCCGGGCCCGCCGAGGAGGACCTCCTGGTGGGCGACGAGCCCGCGGAGCCGCACCGCGTGCACGCGCACCCCGTCGACATCGGCCCCGCGGGCCCCGTCCAGGGACTTCTCAGTGGCATCGGGGCTCGCCGGGACGCCTGCGGCGGCGCGTTCGGCGGCGATCAGCTCGGCGGTGCGCACGGCCGTGCCGGAGGGTGCGTCCACCTTGTCCGGGTGGTGCAGCTCGACGATCTCGACGGACTCGAAGTACCTGGCGGCCTGGGCGGCGAACGCGCTGGCCAGGACGGAGCCGAGCGCGAAGTTGGGGGCGATCAGGACGCCGGTCCCCGGGTGACTGGCAAGCAGTTCGGACAGCCCTGCACGCCGCGCCTCGGTCCACCCGGTGGTCCCGACGACGGCGTGGAGTCCGTGCTCGACGGCGAAGCGGACGTTGGTCTCGGTCTGGTCCGGGACGGTGAGGTCCACGACGTGGGTGGCCCCGGCGTCGAGGATCTTCTCCAGCGGGTCCCGACGGCCCAGGGCGGCGACGAGGTCCAGGTCGGCGGCGTTCTCCACCGCTGCGACTGCCTCGGAGCCCATGCGGCCATTGGCGCCGAGGACGGCGACGGCGATGCGGTTGGTCATGTGCTCCAGCCTATCGTCGCGGCTACAGTCCCACCCATTCGACGTCGCCGTCGGCGAAGTGCTGCTCCTTCCAGATGGGCGCGCCGTACTTCACGGCCTCGACGAGGTCGCGGCACGCCTCGAAGGCCTCGCCGCGGTGCGCGCTGGCCGCGGCGGCGACGAGGGCGGCGTCGCCGACGTCCAGGTCGCCGACGCGGTGGGCGGCCCAGAGCCTGGTGCCGGGATGACGGGCGGCAACTTCCTCGGCCAGCTCGCGGATGCGCGCCGAGGCGGTGGGATGGCCGCTGTAGGCGAGCCGGGTGACGTCCCGGCCGCCGTCGTGGTTGCGGACCACGCCGCCGAAGGTCACGACGGCGCCGGTCGCGTCCGTCTCGACGGCGTCCCAGGCGGTGCTCTGGTCGATCGGCTCGGCGCTGACGCCGGCGAAGACGACCTCGCCCGGCGTCCCCGTGCGGGGTGCGCCCTCCTCCGGGTGCTGCTCAGTGGTCACGATGGCCCTCCAGTTGACGGCAGATGTGGTCGATCATCGGGTCCAGCACGCCGAGCGCGTCCCGGACGCCCCGCGGGGAGCCGGGCAGGTTGACGACGAACGTGCTGCCCGCCGCCCCGGCCAGTCCGCGCGAGAGCGCGGCGTGCGGGGTCTTCACCAGTCCGGCGGCGCGGATGGCCTCCTGGATGCCCGGGATCTGGCGGTCCAGCAGGGGAGCCGTCGTCTCCGGCGTGGTGTCGTCCGGGCTGAGCCCGGTGCCGCCGCTGGTGACGACGACGGACGGGCCGAGGGTCAGGAGTGCCTTCAGCGCCGAGCCGACCGCCTCGCCGTCCGGCACGATCACGGGCTCGAGCACGGTGAACCCGTGCCCGGCGAGCCAGTCGGCGACGATGGGCGCGGTCTGATCCTCGTAGACGCCGGCGGCGGCGCGGGTGGAGGCGATCAGGATGCCGCCGGTTCGGGCCGTGCTCACCGGTCCGCCCGGGGCCCGTCGCCGGCGTCCGCGGCGGACCGGACGTCCCAGTCGCCGCTCTTGCCGCCGGACTTGGCGAGCACCTGGACGTCGGTCATGACGGCGTGGTGGTCGACCGCCTTGATCATGTCGTACACCGTCAGGCCCGCGACGGTCGCGGCCGTGAGCGCCTCCATCTCCACCCCCGTCACACCGCGGGTCTTGACCATCGCCTCGATGACGATGGCCCCGTCTCCGGGCGTGAAGTCCACGGTGACCTTGGAGAGGGGCAGCGGGTGGCAGAGCGGCACCAGCTCCGGGGTCTTCTTGGCGGCCATGATCCCGGCCACCCGGGCGACCGCGAGCGCGTCCCCCTTCGGCAGGGATCCGTCGGCGAGCATCGCCACGACGTCGTCACGGGTACGGATCGTGGCCACGGCGGTCGCCTGGCGGGTAGTCTCCGGCTTCGCGGAGACGTCGACCATGTGGGCGGTCCCGTCGGCGCGGACGTGCGTCAGCCCGGAGGGTTGCGGATCGGTCTGGGGCATTGCTTCCTCGGGTCTCTCGGGTGGTGGGTCGGTTCGGCTGCGGTCCTGCATCCTATAGAACGAGGACCCGGACAGGGCTCCCGGCTGGCAGGTGCGTCGCCTCCGGCGGGACGAGGGCCAGGGCGTCCGACTCGGCGAGCGCGTGCAGCAGGTGCGAGCCGGGTCCCCCGACCAGCTCCACCCGGGTCTCTCCGCCGGCATCGAGCAGGCGGGCGCGGCGGACCTGCAACTTCCCGGGCGGGCTGTCCGTCGGCGCGGCGAGCGCTGCCTCGAGCTCCCGCCGGGGCGCCGTGCCCAGGAGCTCGGCCGATGCCGGGCGCAGGAACATCTCGTAACTGACGTAGGTGCTGACCGGATTGCCCGGGAACGCGAGCATCGGAGTCCCGGTGCCGTCGTCCCAGCGCAGGACGCCGAGGCCCTGGGGGCCGCCCGGCTGCATGGCGACGGAGCCGAAGCCCACGCCGCGTTCGGCGAGCGCGAGCTTGACCACCTCGTAGGCGCCCTGGCTGATGCCGCCGCTGGTGAGGATCAGGTCCGCCCCCTGCTCCGCGGCGGCGGCGCGCAGGCGGGAGAGGAACTCGGTGGGCGTGTCGCTGGAGATGGTCTCGACGACGGCCTCCCAGCCGTCGGCGTCGAGGGCGGCCGCCACCAGGGTGGAGTTCGCATCGTGGATCTGGCCCGGGGCGAGCGGGCGCCCCGGGGACACGATCTCGTCGCCGGTCGCCACGACGAGCGCGCGGGGGCGGGCGCGCACCCTCAGCGTCGCGAAGCCGAGCGCTGCGGCGAGCCCGAGGTGCCGGACGGTCAGCCGCGTCCCGGCGCGGAGCGCGACGTCCCCGGCCGCGATGTCGCTGCCGGCGCGGCGGACGTACTGTCCCGGTTCGACGTCGACCGGGAGCCCGACGGTGCCGCCCGAGGACGGGAAGCGCGGGGGGTCGGCCGCTTCGACGGGCACGACGGCGTCCGCACCGGCGGGCAGCGGTGCGCCGGTCATGATGGGGGCCGCCGTCCCGGCCCCGTGGCTGCACCCGTCCCCGCCCGGCCGGGCGGGGCCGGCGGGGATCGGTGCGACCGCGCGCAGCACGGCGGGTCCGCCGGCCCCGTCCCGCCGCAGGTCGGCGGTTCGGACGGCGAAGCCGTCCATCTGGGAGTTGTCGAAGGGAGGAAGGCTGTGCGGGGCCTCGAGGTCCGCGGCGAGGAGACATCCCCGGGCGGCGCGCAGCGGCACTTCCTCGGTGCGCGCGGCGACGCCCGCCGCGACGCGCCCGAGGAGCCGGCGGACCTCGCCGGCGTGCTCCTCGACGCTGCGGCGGAAGGGCTCCCCGGAGTGTCCCCGCCCGCCGGAGTGCCCTCGGTCGGCACCCCGTCCCGGCTCGATGCCGGCTCCTGGGTCGGTGCCGGGCCCTGGGTCGGTGCCTCGTCTCGAATCGGTGCCGGAGATCCCCCGGCCTGTGTCGGCGCCCATGCCAGCCATCCTAGAGCCGCACTCCCCCGCGTTGGATACCCGGCGCCGCACGTCCCTCGCCGGCCTCGCGGACGGGGGCCTCCGCGCGGCCGGGCAGGACGAACAGCAGGGCCACGGCGCCGAGCACCAGCAGGTAGAACCCGATCAGCATCAGCGCAAGGCCCACGGCCGCCCCCGGGTCCGCCGAGTTGAAGGCCAGCTCGATCTGCAGCGGGATGGTCCGCGTCTGACCGGCGACCGACCCGGCGAACGTGATCGTCGCACCGTACTCCCCCAGCGCGCGCGCGAACGCCAGCAGGGTCCCGGCGGCGATGCCCGGCGCAGCCAGTGGCAGGGTGATGTGGCGCAGGATCTGCGTCGGGCCGGCACCGGCGTTGGCCCCGGCCAGCTCCAGGTCCGGGTCCACGGCCTCCAGGCTGCTCAGCGCGGCGACCGTCACGAAGGGCAGGGCGACGAAGACCTGCACCAGCACCACGGCCGCCGGCGTGTAGGCGACGCCGAGCCCCAGCGCGGCCAGCGACTCCCCGGCGATCCCCTGCCGGCCCCAGAAGTACAGCAGGGCGAGCCCGGAGACCACCGGCGAGAGCACCAGGGGCACGATCAGGACCAGCTGGAGCAGTGCCCGGAGCGCTCCGTGGGCACGGTGCACGGCCAGGGCGAGGGGCACGCCGAGCAGCACACAGAGGACCGTGGCTGCCACCGACGTGCTCAGGGACAGCACGACGGCGCTGCTCGCCTCGGGACTGGTCACGGCCGCGACGAGCGTACCGGGCTCCGCGGCCGCGCCGAGCGCGAGGATCGGGCCCGCCAGCGCGAGGACCGCGATCGTCGTGGGGACCCAGATCCAACGCGGCGTCGTGGCGCGCCGATGGGCCCGGTCCCGGGTGCTCCGGCCGAGACCGCCCCGGCTCATCCGGCCACCCCGCCGGGCCCGCCCGGCTCGAAGCCGGCGTCGGTCAGGATGGACTGCGCCTGTTCGTCGAGGAGCCATCGGGCGAAGGCCTCCCGGGCGTGGTCGCCGGAACCGCCGTCGTCGTCCTCCCCCTCGCCGGAGCGCACCAGCACGGGGTACCGGTTGGGCGGCGCGTCGAGCGGCAGCGCGGCCACCGCGTCGCCGGCCGCGGCGGCGTCGGTCGTGTAGACGAAGCCGGCGTCGGCCTGCCCCGAGGCGACCTTGGCCAGGACGGCGCGGACGTTCGACTCCTGCGTGGCGTCGGCGGCGATCTCCACGGGCTGCCGATCCGTCCAGGACTGGGCTGCGCGCCCGCACGGGACCTCGGGTGCGCAGAGGGCCACCCGGGCCTCGGCGAGCCAGTCGAGCAGCTCCGTCGTCGGCGGGGCCGCGGGCGCCTCTGCCCCGGCGCTCGCGGCGAGGGGCGTGTCCGGCCCGACGACGAGGACGAGCCCGTTCTCCGCGGCGGTGCCGATCCGCCGGTAGGCCTCGGGACGCTGCAGCGCGCCGGGCGCCTGGTCGTCGGCGGTGACCAGGACGTCCGGTGCGGCCCCGGAGTTGACCTGCTGGACGAGCTGCGCCGAGGACCCGAGGTTCACGGTCACCTCCACGGGGGCTCCGGCCGCACGCGCGGCGTCCTCGTAGGCCGCGGCCAACGGCCCGGCCACATCGGCGAACGACGACGGTGCGAACCACAGGACCTCGGGCTCTCCGCCGGCCGGCGAGCCATCCGTCGGGCCGGCGGCGCAACCGGCGAGCTGCACCATCAGTCCGGCCAGCGCGAGCAGCGGGAGGAGCCTGGTCCTGGCGCCGCGCGGCCTGCGTCCCCGGGGCCGCCCGGGGGCTCCGCCGCCTACCGCCGGGGCGCCTTCACACAGCGTCATCCGCCGCACGTCCGTGCACGCATTCCGGTGGACCTCCGGCACCGGGCGGGGGCGGGAGGGCCCGGGCTCGTGCGCTGGCTGTGGCATGGTCTGGAGTCTAGTCGTCGCGGCATGGAGTTGGGCTCCGCAGTGGTCTACGCTCGATGGATGAGCATCACCCGCGTCGACCTCCAGACGACCCGGCCGGGGTCGGAGGGCCAGCGCGTTCCCGGCGGGCCCGCGCGCGCCCCGCTTCCGGCTCCCAGCGCCTCGGCGGGCAGCGGCCGGACGGCCGGCGACCCGCAGGCCGGCGAGCAGCAGGACGCCGTCGAGCGTCCACTCGTGGACCGGTTCGGGCGCGTGGCCAGCGACCTGCGCATCTCCCTCATCGACAAGTGCAATCTGCGCTGCACCTATTGCATGCCCGCCGACGGCATGGCCTGGCTGCCCAAGAGCCGGCTGCTGACGGGCGAGGAGGTCCGCCGCCTCGTCACCATCGGTGTGCGCGACCTCGGTGTCCGCGAGCTGCGGCTCACCGGCGGCGAGCCCCTCGTGCGCGTGGACCTCGTGGACATCGTCGCCGGCGTACGGGCCGATCACCCCGAGCTGCCGATCTCGCTCACGACCAACGCCGTGGGGCTGGCCAAGAAGGCCCGGCCGCTCGCCGAGGCCGGGCTCAGCCGCATCAACGTCTCTCTGGACACCCTGCACGCGGGCACGTTCCAGGAGCTGGCCCGCCGCAACCACCTGCAGGCGACCCTGGACGGGATCGACGCCGCCGTCGAGGCCGGCCTGGGCGCGCCCCTGAAGATCAACACGGTGCTCATGCGCGGCGTCAACGACCACGAGGCCGCCGACCTGCTCGCATGGGCCGTCGAGCGCGGTTTCGAACTGCGGTTCATCGAGCAGATGCCGCTGGACGCGGACCACGGCTGGCGCAAGGACAACATGGTCACCTCCACCGAGATCCGCGAGCGGCTCGCCGAGCGCTTCGTGCTCTCCGCCGACCCGCGGGAGCGCGACGGCGCGCCGGCCGAGCGCTTCCAGGTCGCTCCTGTGTCCGACCCCGGGCGGATCGTCGGCACGGTCGGCATCATCGCCTCCGTGACGGAGCCGTTCTGCTCCGACTGCCGGCGCACGCGCATCACGGCCGAGGGCAAGGTCATGGCGTGCCTCTTCTCCCGCGAGGAGACGGACCTCTCCGAGCTGCTCCGTTCCGGGGCGACCGACGACGACGTCGCGGACCGCTGGCGGGAGGCCATGTGGGGCAAGCCGCGCGCGCACGGCATGGGCCACCCGGGCCTGGGCGACGACGACTTCGTCCAGCCGGACCGGAGCATGAGCGCCATCGGCGGCTGATCCGGCCCGCACCGCCCGGGCCGCCCCGGAGACCGCCAGCACCACCAGACTCAACTCACCACCGAGGAACCAACATGAGAATCCGCTACTTCGCGGCCGCGGCCGCCGCGGCGGGACGCCAGCAGCAGGACCTCCCCGTCTCCTCCCTGCCCGAGCCGACGCTCGGCGCGCTCCTGGAGCATGTCGCGGAGCTCCACCCCGCCGGAGACCGCCGCCCGGAGCCGGTCGCGGTCGGCGCCGGGGGCCCCGGCCACGGCGCGGCCCCGCTCCGCAGGACGCCGTCCCTGGCACGGGTGATCGCGCGCTCGAGCTTCCTGGTCAACGAGGTGAGTGTGCGGGACCGGGGGCACCCACTAGGCGAGGACGACGTCGTCGACGTCCTGCCGCCGTTCGCCGGCGGATAGCCGGTGCCGGGCGTCGCGAAGCATTGATCCTGCGGCGGCCGAACGCGAAGACAGCGGGGGCCGCCGGTGCGAACCGGCGGTCCCCGCTGTCTTCAGTGCCTCGACGGCCCGCCGCCACTGCGCCCGCTGGGGCGGCGCCGGCGGCCGGGTGCCGGGTCAGAGCCCGAAGTCGGCCGCCGTGTCGAAGGGGCCCACGACCGTGACGGTGCGTCGGCGGCCGGCGAGCTCGCGGGCGAGCGCCTGCACATCGCCGGCCGTCACCGCGCGGATCTTCTCCAGGGTCGTGTCGATGTCCTGGAAGTGCCCCGTGACGAGTTCGGCCCGGCCCAGCCGGGACATGCGGGACCCCGGGTCCTCGAGGGCGAGGACCAGTCCACCGGAGATCTGGCCGACGGCCTTGGCGATCTCCTGCTCCGTGACGCCGTCGGCGGCCAGGCGCTCCAGCTCGGCGGCCAGCAGCTGGATGACCTGGCCCGTCTTCGCCGGCGAGCACCCGGCGTACATGCCGAAGTAGCCGGCGTCCGAGTAGGCGGCGGAGAACGAGTACGTCGAGTACACGAGGCCGCGGTTCTCGCGGATCTCCTGGAAGAGCCGCGAGGACATGCCGCCGCCGAGGATCGTGTTGAGCACGCTCATCGTCTGCCGACGCTCGTCGGTCGCGATGATGCCGGGGCAGCCCATGATGATGTTGGCCTGCTCCACCGGACGACGGATGACGTCCACGGTGTGCTGGCCCTCGATCACTGCGGGGGTGCTGGCGCGGCGCTTGACGGGCTCCGCGCCCGGCTCGAGCTCCCACCCGGCCCGGGCGAGGGCCTCGAGCACCTGGCGGCAGACGTCGTCGTGGTCCAGCGACCCGGCCGCGGTGATGACGATCTCCTGCGGCGCGTAGTAGCGCCGGTAGTGCTCCAGCACGGCGTCGCGCTGGATCCCCTGGATCGCCTCGGGGGTGCCTCCGATGGGCCGTCCGAGCGGGTGCTCGCCGAGCACGGCGGAGACGAAGTTCTCGTGGGCGACGTCGCCGGGATCGTCATTGTCCATGGCGATCTCCTCCAGGATGACGTCGCGTTCCTGCTCCAGGTCCTCCGGGTCGAGGACCGGTGAGGTGACCATGTCGGCGATCACGTCGATCGCCAGCGGCAGGTCCGAGTCGAGGACTCGGGCGTAGTAGCAGGTGTGCTCCTTCGCCGTGGCCGCGTTGGACTCGCCGCCGACCTCGTCGAATGCCGAGGCAATGTCGAGGGCGCTGCGGCGAGAGGTTCCCTTGAACAGCAAGTGCTCGAGGAAGTGGGTCGATCCGTGCATCCCGTCGCCCTCGTCGCGGGATCCGACGCCGACCCAGAAGCCGATGGTCGCCGAACGCTGTCCGGGCATCGCTTCGGTCAGGACCCGGACCCCGCCGGGGAGGACCGAGCGGCGCACTACTGCGCCGCCGGCCTCCCCGTGCAGGATGCTGGATGCGGACCCGTCGAGGGGTACCAGAGCCATCGAGTGGGTCGCGTCCCTACTCTGCCGGCTGCTCGGCGGTCTCGGAGGCGTCCTCCGCGACGACCGGGGCCAGGGAGAGCTTGCCGCGATCGTCGACCTTGGTGAGCTCGACCTGGAGCTTCTGCCCCACGGAGAGGACGTCCTCGACGTCGTCGACGCGCTTGCCCCCGGCGAGCTTGCGCAGCTCGGAGATGTGCAGCAGTCCGTCCTTGCCCGGCATCAGCGAGACGAACGCGCCGAAGGTCGTCAGCTTGACGACCGTGCCCAGGTAGCGCTCGCCGACCTCGGGAACCTGCGGGTTCGCGATGGCATTGATGGCGGAGCGGGCGGCCTCGGCGGACTCGCCGTCGGTGGCGCCGATCAGAACCGTGCCGTCGTCCTCGATGGAGATGTCGGCGCCGGTGTCCTCCTGGATCTGGTTGATCATCTTGCCCTTCGGGCCGATGACCTCGCCGATCTTGTCCACGGGGATCTTCACGGAGATGATGCGCGGTGCGAACTCGCTCATCTCGTCCGGGGCGTCGATCGCGGCGTTGAGCACATCGAGGATGTGCAGGCGGGCCTCGCGGGCCTGCTTCAGCGCTGCGGCCAAGACCGAGGCGGGGATGCCGTCCAGCTTGGTGTCCAGCTGGATGGCGGTGACGAACTCGGCGGTGCCGGCGACCTTGAAGTCCATGTCGCCGAACGCGTCCTCGGCGCCGAGGATGTCGGTCAGCGCGGCGTAGCGGGTCTCGCCGTCGACCTGGTCGGAGACCAGGCCCATGGCGATGCCGGCGACCGGTGCGCGCAGGGGCACGCCGGCGTTGAGCAGCGACAGCGTGGAGGCGCAGACGGAGCCCATCGACGTCGAGCCGTTGGAGCCGAGGGCCTCGGACACCTGGCGGATGGCGTACGGGAACTCCTCGCGCGACGGCAGCACCGGCACGATGGCACGCTCGGCCAGGGCGCCGTGGCCGATCTCGCGGCGCTTCGGGGAGCCGACGCGGCCGGTCTCTCCGGTGGAGTACGGCGGGAAGTTGTAGTTGTGCATGTAGCGCTTGCGCGTCACCGGCGACAGGGAGTCGATCTGCTGCTCCATCTTGAGCATGTTCAGCGTGGTGACACCCATGATCTGGGTCTCGCCGCGCTCGAAGATCGCCGAGCCGTGCACGCGCGGCAGAACCTCGACCTCGGCCGTCAGCTGACGGATGTCGGTCAGGCCACGGCCGTCGATGCGGACCTGCTCGGTGAGGATGCGCTGACGCACGACCTTCTTGGTGAGCGCGCCGAAGGCCTTGGAGACCTCGCCGGCGCGACCCTCGAACTGCTGGCCCTCGCCGGCCAGCGCCTCGACGACCTCATCGCGGTACTCGCCGGAGGCGTTGTCGCGCTCCTGCTTGTCCGCGATCGAGAAGATCTCGGTCAGGCGGGCGGTGGCCTTCTCCTCGACGGCAGCGAAGACGTCGTCCTCGTAGTCGCGGAAGACGGGGAACTCGACGGCCGGCTTGGCGGCACGCGATGCGAGGTCGGCCTGCGCCTCGCAGAGGACCTTGATGAACGGCTTCGCGGCCTCGAGGCCCTCGGCGACGACGTCCTCGGTCGGGGCGGTGGCGCCGCGCTCCTTGATGAGGTTCCAGGAGTTGTCGGTCGCCTCGGCCTCGACCATCATGATGGCGATGTCGTCCTCGGTCTGGCGGCCGGCGACCACCATGGAGAAGACGGCGTCCTGCAGCTGCGAGTGCTTCGGGAAGGCGACCCACTGGGCGCCGTTGCCGTCGTCCACCAGGGCGACGCGGACGCCGCCGATCGGGCCGGAGAACGGCAGACCGGAGAGCTGGGTGGACATCGAGGAGGCGTTGATCGCCACGACGTCGTACAGGTCGTCCGGGTTGATGGACAGGACGGTCACGACGACCTGGACCTCGTTGCGCAGGCCCTTGACGAAGGCCGGACGCAGCGGGCGGTCCATGAGGCGGCAGGCCAGGATGGCCTCCGTCGAGGGGCGGCCCTCGCGGCGGAAGAAGCTGCCCGGGATGCGGCCGGCAGCGTACATGCGCTCCTCGACGTCCACGGTCAGCGGGAAGAAGTCGAAGCCTTCGCGCGGGTGCTTGCCGGCCGTGGTGGCCGAGAGCATGGAGGTGTCCTCGTCGATGAGGACGAGGGCGGAGCCGGCGGCCTGCTTGGCGAGGCGGCCGGTCTCGAAGCGGATGGTGCGGGTGCCGAAGCGGCCGTTGTCGATCACGGCTTCGGCGAATTGGACGTCAGACAAAGTGTCTTCTCCGTATCTGTGGTGCGGAGGAGGGCGGCCTCATCGCTTCGCTCGGCCCGGGTGTGCCCGGGCGGAGGCGAGGATGCACCCGGTCTTCGATCGAGGTCCACGGCGCTCCTGCCGGCGGTCAGACCGACCGGGGGCGCCCCGTAGACCACTACCGAGGACCGCGAATGCCGATGATGGGCTGCGCTCCGTTGGTGTTGGACGTGCTCTTCAGTTGTGCGGGCGCGTGGCGCGCCCAGTACACAGACTAAAGGCGGCGACCCCGGGGAGAAAACCTCCACCGGATCGCCGCCTGAAGTCAACGAGCCTACTTGCGCAGGCCGAGGCGCTCGATCAATGCGCGGTAGCGCACGATGTCGACGCGCTTCAGGTAGTCGAGCATGCGACGACGACGACCGACCAGGGCCATCAGGCCGCGGCGGGTGTGGTGGTCGTGCTTGTGCGACTTCAGGTGCTCGGTCAGGTCCGAGATGCGACGGGTCATCACTGCAACCTGCACCTCGGGCGAACCGGTGTCGCCCTCGTGCGTTGCGTATTCCTTGATGATCTCGGTCTTCACAGCGGCGTCAAGGGCCACAGTAACTCCTAGAGTTGTACCGCGAACAGATGCACGCCCCGCAGGACGCCGGCGCCCTCCACCGCGGACTGCAGCGGGCACCGTCGTCCAGTCTATCAGCCCGGCGCCTCCCCGCGGCGCGCCGGTCCGCCCGGTGCTCGCGGGCCAGCGCGCCACTGTGCCGCGTTCCCGGCATGGGCCGGGCGTGCCTCCGCGCGCGTCCGTCAGTCGCGGACGGCGCGCCAGGCGTGGGTGTAGTAGGGCAGTTCGAGCCGCTCCCCCGGGGCGTGGCCGAGGTGCTCGTAGAGGTACCAGTCCAGATTCGCCATGACTTTCGCCCGGGTCGACTCCGCGGCGCGCAGGTAGTAGGCGCGCGACTTCGCGAGCTCGCGCAGGAACTCCGGGGTCACGGGCTCCCGCCAGTGCTCGTGGTGCGCCCGCCAGGGGCCGAAGCCCGGTCCCTTCGCCGGTTCGAATTCGGGGCGGTGCACGTCGCCGGCGTGCATGATCCGTGCCAGCCGGTGCACCCATGGCACGGTGACGTCCAACTGGTTCCAGACCAGGCCCAGGGCGCCGGCCGGGCGCAGCAACCGGGCCGCCTCCGCCGTCGCACGCGCCGGGTCCACCCAGTGCCAGGCCTGGGCGCAGACGACGACGTCGAACGCCGCCTCCGCGAGCCCCGTCGCCTCGGCCGGTGCCTCGACGCAGCGGACGCCGGGCAGTTTGGCAGCCAGCGCGCGGAGCATGTCGGCGGAGGGGTCCAGCGCCGTGACGTGCGCCCCGCGCTCGACGAGCTGGGCCGTCAGGATGCCGGTTCCGGCCCCGACATCCAGAACGTCCGCTCCGGAGCCGCCGGGGTCCGTGGGCCCGGTGGTCCCGGGGGCCTCCCGCACAGGAGCCCCGCCTCCGGCACCGAGGAGGAAGTCGACGGCAGCCGCCGGGTAGGCGGGCCGCACGGCGTCGTAGTGGTCGGCGCCCTCGGTGAAGGCCTCGCCGATCTCGGCGCGGATGCGCGGCGCCCGCCGGGGCAGGTTGGGCACCGGGGCGGGCTGGTCGCTCACAACCCTACTCGGCCCGGGAGGCCGACGCCGTCTCGTCGGCCGGCCGCTCGCCCGCGGTCCCGGGCCCGGAGGCGTTGCCGCGCACCCCGCCCGCCCGGAGGACCGCGCGGGCCTGGACGACGTCGTCGTCCATCTGCTCGATCAGTGCCTCGACCCCGCGGTAGGCGACCATCGGGCGGAGCCGCTCCACGAATTCCACGACGACCCGCTGCCCGTAGAGGTCGAAGCTCTCCACGGGCTCGTCCGGGCGGTCGATCACGTGCGCCTCGACCTGCCGCCCGACGCCCTCGAACGTGGGATTGGAGCCGACCGAGATGGCCGCCGGCCAGCGCGTTCCGGCCTCGTCGACCAGCCATCCGGCGTAGACGCCGTCGGCCGGGATGATGCCGTCCGCCGTGGGCGCCAGGTTGGCGGTCGGGAAGCCGAGCTCGCGGCCGCGGGCTGCGCCGTGGACCACCTCGCCGCGCATCCGGTGCGGTCGGCCGAGCACCTCGGCCGCCGTGGCGACATCGCCGGCGGCGAGGGACTCGCGGATCCAGGTGGAGGACCAGCGGCGGCCGCTGCCGACGTCGTCGATCCCCACGACGTCGAACCCGTACCGCCGGCCGAGCTCGACCATGGTCTGGAAGTCGCCGTGGTTGCCGCAGCCGAACCGCACGTCGTGCCCGATGACGACGGCGCAGGCGCCCAGGGCGTCGACGATGACGCTCTGGACGAACTCCTGGGCGGTGGCCTGGGCGAAGTCGAGGGTGTAGTGCAGGGTCAGCAGCGCGTCGACGCCGCACTCGGCGACGAGCTCGGTCCGGTCCTCGAGGCCCATGATGAGCGGCGGAGCCTGGTCCGGCTGGTGCACCCGGCGCGGGTGCGGGTCGAACGTGATGGCGACGGCGGACGCCTGGCGCCGCTCGGCCTCGCCGACGAGCTGGCGGAGCACGGCGCAGTGGCCCCGGTGGACGCCGTCGAAGTTCCCGATGGTCACCACGGCGGGTCCGAACCCGGCTGGCACGGCCTCCAGGCCTGTCCAGTGCTGCACGTTGCTCCTTCTCTGCGTGGTGTCCGCTCGTCCGCTCCGCCACGGGCGGCCCGATCCGAGTCGACTCTAGTACGGCCGGGGCCCGCGCGCTCGCGCGGACCGCCTCCGGCCCCCGGGCTAGGTGGCGGCCGTCCGGACCTCGGCGGGGTCGCGGTGGCGGACGAGCCACCAGAGACCCACCAGGGGCAGGACGAGGGGGACGTAGCCGTAGCCGCTGCCGAAGTGGGACCAGACGGCGGGATGGGCGAAGAGGTGCGGCACGGCGAAGCTCAGCACGCCGACGACGACCACGCCCAGGAACTCGAACCCGACGGCGGCCAGCGAGAGCCGCCAGCTCCCCGGCCTGCGGGAGGCCAGGGCGACGGTGGCGACGATGTAGACGACCGCGGCCAACGCGCTGAGCAGGTACGCCACGGGGGCCTCGGAGAACTCCGTTGCGATCTGGTAGCCGGCCCGCGCGGTGGCCGCGAGGGCGAAGATGCCGTACACGGCGATGATGATGCGGCCCAGTCCGGTCTGCCGCTCCTGGCGCCTCACGCGAGCACTCCCCCGTGCCAGATCTGCTCCATGCGGAACAGCATGACGAACACGGTGGCGCCGACGGCGGCGAGCACCAGATTGGACCATCGGGTCTTGTCCGTCACGGCCCACCAGAAGGCCAGGACGGGGATGAGCAGGGCCGTCAGCAGGTAGCCCCAGAACTCCCACAGCTCGCCGGAGACGGGGTCCCCGCCCGCCTGCCGGATGCCGGCGGCGACGCCGTAGACGATGAGGAAGAGCTCGACGGCGGCGACGCCGAGGATCGCGATGTCGTCCGGGTAGTCCCGGGCGAAGGTCGCGACGACGGCGACGATCACCGACACTGCGCACACGACGGCGCCGGCGATGAAGAAACCGGAAGCGAGCACGGGGTTGTTCTGCCTTTCTGGGTTCCAGGCCTGACGGCCCGGGTGGTTCCTGGGGCCGCTAGGAGGCGGCGAACACGAGTTCCGGCCGGGCGACGTCGTCCCTGTCCACCAGGAGCGCCACGACCGTGCCGTCGGGCGCGACGGCGGCGACGGGCCCGTCGGCACCGGTAGGCGGGATCCGGCGCCCGAAGCTCAGCTCGATCGCTTCCTCGGCGGTGAGCATGCGCTCGGGGAAGAGGGCGCGGGCGGCGGCGTCCAGATCGAGCATCCCGAACGCATCGGCGAGCTCGTCCATGGTGCGGGCCATGTCGATCGAGTACGGGCCCACCCGGGTGCGCCGCAGGACCGTGAGGTGCCCGCCGACGTCGAGCGCCTCCCCCAGATCCCGGGCGAGGGCACGAATGTAGGTGCCGGAGGAGCACTCGACGGTCGCGTCCACGTCGACGATGCGGCCGCCCTGGAGACGGCGCACCTCGTGGACGTCGAATCGGCTGACCGTGACCGGCCGCGCCGGCAGCTCCACGTCCTCGCCCTTGCGGACGCGGGCGTAGGACCGCTGACCGTCGACCTTGATGGCGCTGACGGAGGAGGGCACCTGCATGATGTCACCGGTGAGCCGGGCGACGGCGTCGAGCACGGCCGCCTCGGTCACCGCCGCGGCGATGCGCTCCTGCACGATCTCGCCCTCGGCGTCGTCCGTCACCGTGCTCTGCCCGAGGCGGATGGTCGCGGTGTAGGTCTTGCCGGTGCCGACGATGTACGTCAGGAGTCGGGTGGCCTTGTTGACGCCGACGACGAGCACTCCGGTGGCCATGGGGTCCAGGGTCCCGGCGTGGCCGACCTTCCGGGTGCCGGCGAGGCGTCGCATCCGGCCGACGACGTCGTGGCTGGTCCAGCCCTTCGGCTTGTCCACGATGACCAGGCCGGAGGCGGTGTTCTGCGGCCGCTTCCGACCCTGTCCCCCGGCCTCCGGTTCCCTGGTGCCCCCTGCGGTCACGCTCGCGCTTCCCCTGCCTCGTCGTCGTCCTCGAGGTCCGACTCGGAGGTCCTGTACGGGTCGGCGTCGCCGGCCGGCTTCGCCTGCTGGGCCAGGGCGGCCACCTCGGCGTCGCGCTCCTTGGCCTGGCGGAGCAGGTCCTCGAGGTGGGACGCGTTGACGGGGATCTCGTCGGCCACGAACTCGAGCGACGGCGTCAGCCGGATCGTGAGGTTCCGGCCGACCTCCTTGCGGAGCACGCCCTTGGCCTTCTCGAGGGCTTTGGCGGCGTCCTCCTTGGCGGTCTCGTCGCCGAAGACCGTGTAGTAGATGGTCGCCTGCTGCAGATCGCTCGTGACCCGGGCGTCCGTCACGGTGATGGCGTCGACGCGGGGATCCTTCACGACCTTGCCCAGGGCCTGGGCCACGACGACCTTGATTCGCTGCGCGAGCCGTGCCGCGCGTGCCTGATCAGCCATGCTGACCTCCTTCGGAGCGATCTCTGGTAGAGAAAACTTATCAATGAACGCGCGCGACGGCGGGCCCGCTGTGCGAGCCCGCCGTCCCTGTGCGCGGTGCGCGGATCAGACGCGCGGCTTCTCCTGCATCTCGAAGGTCTCGATCACGTCGCCTTCCTTGATGTCGTTGAAGGAGCCGAGGCCGATACCGCACTCGTAGCCCTCGCGGACCTCGGTGGCGTCGTCCTTGAACCGCTTGAGCGACTCGATGGTCAGCCGGTCGGCGACCACGTTGCCGTCGCGCACCAGGCGGGCCTTGGTGTTGCGGCGGATGATGCCCGAGCGGACGATCGAGCCGGCGATGTTGCCCCACTTGGACGAGCGGAAGACCTCGCGGACCTCCGCCGAGCCGAGCTGGACCTCCTCGTACTCCGGCTTGAGCATGCCCTTCAGCGCAGCCTCGATGTCGTCGATCGCCGAGTAGATGACCGAGTAGAAGCGCATGTCGACGCCCTCCTTGTCGGCCAGTTCGGCGACGCGCTCGGCCGGTCGGACGTTGAAGCCGATGATGATGGCGTTGTCCACGGTCGCGAGGTTGACGTCGTTCTGCGTGATCGCGCCCACGCCGCGGTGGATGACGCGCAGCTGCACGTCCTCGCCCACGTCGATCTTGAGCAGCGAGTCCTCGAGCGCCTCGACCGCACCGGAGACGTCGCCCTTGAGGATGAGGTTGAGGGTGTCGATCTTGCCCTCGGCCACAGCCTGGTCGAAGTCCTCCAGGGTGATGCGCTTGCGACGCTTGGCCAGCGCCGCGTTGCGGTCGGCGGCCTCGCGCTTCTCGGCGATCTGACGGGCGGTGCGCTCGTCGTTGGTCACCAGGAAGGTGTCGCCTGCCCGCGGCACGGAAGACAGGCCGAGGACCTGGACCGGGCGGGACGGCAGTGCGACGTCGAGGTTCTCGCCGTTCTCGTTGAACATGGCGCGGACGCGTCCGTGCGCACGGCCGGCGACGATCGTGTCGCCGACGGCGAGCGTGCCGGACTGGACGAGGACGGTCGCGACGGCGCCGCGGCCCTTGTCCAGGTTGGCCTCGATCGCGACGCCACGGGCGTTCTTGTCCGGGTTGGCGCGCAGGTCCAGCGCGGCGTCCGCGGTGAGCAGGATCGCCTCGACCAGCTCGTCCAGGCCCTCCTTCTTCAGCGCGGAGACCGGGATGAACATGGTGTCGCCACCGTACTCCTCCGGGACCAGGCCGTACTCGGCGAGCTGGCCCTTGACCTTGTCCGGGTTCGCGCCCTCCTTGTCGACCTTGTTGACCGCGACGACGATCGGCACTTCGGCCGCCTGGGCGTGGTTGAGCGCCTCGATCGTCTGCGGCATGACGCCGTCGTCCGCGGCGACCACGAGCACGGCGATGTCGGTCACCTTGGCACCACGGGCACGCATGGCGGTGAACGCCTCGTGGCCCGGGGTATCGATGAACGTGAGCGCGCGCTCCTCGCCCTCGTGGTGCGTCTCGATCTGGTAGGCACCGATGTGCTGGGTGATGCCGCCGGCCTCGCCCTCGATGACGTTCGCCTTGCGGATCGAGTCCAGCAGGCGGGTCTTGCCGTGGTCGACGTGACCCATGACGGTGACCACCGGCGGACGCGGCTCCAGCATCTCGTCGGTCTCTGCCTCGCGCTCGTCCTCGAGGTTGATGTCGAAGGACTCGAAGAGCTCGCGCTCCTCGTCCTCGGGCGAGACGACCTGGACCTTGTAGCCCAGCTCCTCGCCGAGGAGCTCGAAGGTCGCCTCGTCGAGCGACTGCGTCGCCGTCGCCATCTCGCCGAGGGTCATGAGCACCGTCACGAGCGCTGCCGGGTTGGCGTTGATCTTCTCGGCGAAGTCAGCCACCGAGGAGCCGCGGCGCAGGCGGACGACCGTCTGGCCGTCGCCCTTCGGGACGCTGACGCCGCCGAAGCTGCGCTCGTTCTGCTGCTCGAATTCCTGACGCTTCGCGCGCTTCGACTTGCGCTGCTTGCTGCGCGATCCACCCTTGCCGAAGGCACCGGCCGTGCCGCCGCGACCGCGGCCTCCGCCGCCGCCGGGACGGAATCCGCCACCGCCGCCGGGCGCGCCGCCCGGACGTCCGGGTGCACCGGGGCGGCCGGGGCCGCCACCGGGACGGCCGCCGCCAGCCGCCGGCTTGGGGCGCTGCTGCGGCATCATGGCCGGGTTCGGACGAGCGCCGCCGCCCTGCGGGGCGCCCGCGGGACGCGGGGCCGCCGGACGGGGGCCACCGGTGCCGGGGGCGCCCTGACGGCCGCCGGCCGGACGCGGACCTGCCGCGCCGCCGCCGGCGGGACGCGGGGCGCCCGGGCGGGGGCCGCCTGGACGCTGTCCGCCTGCGCCGCCCGGGCGCATGCCCTGCTGGGTGGCGTACGGGTTGTTGCCGGGACGCGGCGCGGCCGGGCGCGGACCCGGGCGGGGGCCGCCGCGCTCGTCGCTGCCGCGCATGCCCTGGGTCGGCGCGAACGGGTTGTTGCCCGGGCGGGCGGACGTCGGCTTGGAGGCCGGACGCGGAGCGCCCGGCTTGGGGCCGGACGCCTTGGGGGCGGGGTTCTGCTCCGGGGCCGGGGCCTCGGGCTGCGCGGCCGGCGGCGTCGGGGCGGTGCCGGGCTGGGGCGCGCCCGCGCTCGGCTTCTCGGCGGCCGGTTCGGGCGCGGCGGCGGCCGGCTTGGGCGCAGGGGCCGTCCCGGGCTTCGGGGTGGAGCCCGGCTTGGGGGCGGAGCCCGGCTTGGGGGCCGAACCCGGCTTCGGGGCCTGGCCACCGGCGGGCTTGTCCGCCTTCTGCGCTCCGGCGCCGGGATAGGCGTCGCGGAGCTTCTTGACTACTGGGGGCTCGATCGTCGAGGACGCCGAGCGAACGAACTCGCCCATGTCCTGCAACTTTGCGAGTGCTTCCTTGGAAGGAATTCCGAGCTCTTTCGCGAGCTCGTGTACGCGGACCTTGGCCACATTTCTCCTGTCTCGGTCCGCCCCTGCACTCGAAAGCAACTAGAGGTGAACCGTCGTTTTCCTACTCGTCCGGGGGCCACGCTGGCGCGGCACACCGGTTGCGGCGCATAACTCGTATGTCATAGCTAGGCGCTCATCGCTTGCCGCTCATCGGGTTTCCATCAGATTTCTGACCCGCTTTCAGGTTGGACGGTTACGTCGGCGCGCCCCATGGAGTGGAACGCGTCGATGGCCGCGGTCAGCCGCGCCTCGTCGGGCATGCGCACCTGGGCCCTGAAGGCCCGGTTGAATGCCCGTTTCCTGACGGCTGCTGCAGCACACGCCGGATCCGGGTGCAACCATGCACCCCGGCCGGACATGCGTCGGCGGAGATCCGGCACGACGGCGGCCTGGCCGCCCTCGCTCTTCTCCCTCACCCAACGCATCAACTGAGTCTGGTCGGCGGTCTGCCGGCATCCGATGCACGTCCGCCGCGGGCTCTGCTGCTCGCTCACGTAACGCCGTCATCTCCTGCCTGCCCCGCATTCCTGCGGGTACTTGCCAACACTCCGGCTCTCGGCGGACCGCATAACAATGCGGGCCCGCACCTGAACCGCAGTCCAGTCTACCGCGCCGGGAGCCGCCTCGTCGCCCCACCCTGCTGCGGGCGGGGCGGGTCCTCCCGGCCCGGACGCCGGCAGGCGCTACTCGGCCGCCTTGGCGTCGGAGACGATGTCGATGCGCCAGCCGGTCAGCTTGGCGGCGAGGCGCGCGTTCTGGCCCTCCTTGCCGATCGCGAGCGACAGCTGGTAGTCGGGGACCACCACGCGGGCCTGCCGGGCCGCCTCGTCGACGATCGTGACCGAGCTGACCTTGGACGGGGACAGCGCCGCCGCGATGAACTTGGCCGGATCCTCGTTGTAGTCGACGATGTCGATCTTCTCGTCGTTGAGGTCGCTCATGACCGCCCGCACGCGGGTGCCCATCTCGCCGATGCACGCGCCCTTGGCGTTGATTCCGGGCTTGCGCGCGTGCACGGCCATCTTGGTGCGGTGGCCGGCCTCGCGGGCCAGGGCCACGATCTCGACCGTGCCGTCGGAGATCTCCGGGACTTCGAACTCGAAGAGCCGGCGGACCAGGTTCGGGTGCGAGCGCGAGAGCGTGATCGAGGGGCCCTTGAGGCCCTTGTTCACGCCGGTCACGTAGGCGCGGATGCGCTTGCCGTGGGAGTAGTCCTCGCCGGGGACCTGCTCGGGCGGCGGGAGGAGCCCCTCGACCTCGCCGAGGTCGACCTGGACCATGTGGGGGTTGCTGCCCTGCTGGATCTGGCCGGAGATCAGCTCGCCCTCCTTGCCCTTGAACCGCCCGAGGATGTTGTCGTCCTCGGCATCGCGCAGGCGCTGCATGATCACCTGGCGGGCGGTCGAGGCGGCGATCCGCCCGAAGCCCTCGGGGGTATCGTCGAACTCGCCGACGACCTCGCCGTTGTGCTCGATCTCCTTGGCCCAGATGGTCACGTGCCCGGTCCGCTGGTCCATCTCCGCCCGGGCCGCCGTGAACGCGCCGGGCGTCTTGTGGTATGCGGCGAGCAGCGCCTGCTCGATCGTCGGGATGATCTTCTCGAGCGAGATGCCGCGCTCGCTGACCAGGAGGCGCAGTGCTCCCATATCGATGTCCATCTAGGCCTCCTCTGCCTGCCCGTCGACCTGGAGGTCGACGAAGTCTTCTGTGCCGTCGCCGGCGGGTCGGTTGAATTCGACCTCCACCCTGCCGCGGCGGATCTGGTCGAACGGGACCCGGACGGGCTCTCCCGTCTTGGGCTTCATGCCCTTCTTGACCGGGAGCTGCGGGACGAGGACGACGCCGTCGTCCGTGACCTCCGCCAGGCGCCCGGTGATGTTCTCGTCGCCGGCGATGTTGGCCGTGACCAGCCGGCCGAGGTTGCGGCGCCAGTGGCGCGGCTCCGTCAGCGGGCGGCTCACCCCGAAGGACGAGACCTCGAGATCGTACGGGGCGTCCGTGTCGTGGGGGTCGGCGTCGAGTGCCGCGGACACCGACTGCGAGACCTCCGCGATCGTGTCCAGATCGACGCCCTCGGTGCCCTCTTCGCGGTCCACGACCACGTGGAGGGCGCGGTGGGCCGCCGAGTTGCGGATCTCAACATCTTCCAGAACGAGTCCGTGGGCGGCGACGGTGGGCCTCAGGTAGTCCGCGAGGCGGGCGGCCTCGGCTTGGGTCTCTTCCGGCTTCCCGGACATTGTTCCTCCCACATATTCGATGTTGTGCGCACCAGACTATCGACTTTCGTCGGCTCGCGCTGGAGCCGGCCGCACCCGCGGCGCCCGCCGCCTGCCGCCGTGGGACGACGGTCACGCGCCCGCGGCGGCACGCGGGGCGCCAGGCGCGGCTCCACTCAGGGAGGTTCGCCGGGACGCGGGCCGGCGACACCGTCCGGGATCGCCCCGGTGCCACCGGCCCCGTGGGATGATCGGAGGCGATGAGCCAGCGCCCCAGTCCCCCGAGATCCGCACCCTCCGGCCGAGGAGCGGAGCACGACGGCGGTTCCCGACCGTCCCGGCCGGGCCGCCTGGCCCGGGGGCTGCGCCAGCTGGCGGTCTTCGCGATCCTGGCCCTGATCATCGTCGCCCTGGGCACCACGGCCGTCACCGGCGGTCCCCGCGATCCCGAGACGCTCGCCGATCCGAGTGTCGAACAACACGTCGCCGCGCTGGCGGCCGGCGGTGCCGCACTGGGCGACGAGCTCCCCGCTGCCGTCCGTGAGGCGGTGTCCCGGCAGAGCGATCTGGTCGGCCCGCCGCAGACGGTGGAGCCGCTGTTCCCCTGGCTGCCCGAGAGCGAGCCGCGGGAGCCGGTGATCCCGCCGGCCGGAGACGTCGCGGTGTTCGCCGACCAGCTGGAGGCCTCCGCCCGGGCCGTCGTCGGGGCCGCGCTCGCGGCGCGCCTCGACCCGTCCTCGGAGGACGCCCGTGACCCCGCATCCGTGCCGCCGGAGCGCCTGCGCACCCTGGTGGCCGTGGCCCTGGAGCAGGTCCAGGCGCTGGAGCTCCTCGACGCCGACCGGGCCCACGCGCTGCGCGCCGAGCTCGGCTCGACGGCGATGTCCTCCGCGGCCCCGCCGTCGGCGAGCCCCATCTCCAGTGGACCCGATGCACCGGCAAGTCCGGAGTCCGGCTC
Source organism: Zhihengliuella sp. (assembly GCF_031178195.1). Classification (GTDB taxonomy): domain Bacteria; phylum Actinomycetota; class Actinomycetes; order Actinomycetales; family Micrococcaceae; genus Zhihengliuella. The sequence goes on along the minus strand of NZ_JAPSJL010000003.1, from coordinate 393,888 downwards.
CCCCGCGGAGGAGTCGGCGGGTCCGGGGTCCCAGAGTGCGGAGTCCCGGAGTCCCGAGCCCCAGAATCCCGAGTCCGGGAGTTCCGAGTCCAGCGACCCGACGTCGGGCCGTACCGCCTCCGAGAGCGGCTCGCCGACGCCTTCGCGCTCCGCCCCGGTGCCGGAGCAGGTGGCCACGGCGCACTGCGCGCCGGTGGTGGCGGCCGCCGACGCGGCGTACCGGACGGCCTACCTGTACGAGTACACCGCCGTCCGGTCCGGGGTCGCGTGGCCGGACGGCGGCATCGTCCCGGCAACGCCCGCCGAGTCCGCCGGAGCGGGGACGGCCGCGGAGGGCGCTGCGGCTCCGCCCGGCGCAGGCCCGGGCCTGGACGAGCCTCTCGCCACGTCTCCGCTGGCGGATCCGGCGGCCTGGTGGCCCACCGCCGAGCGCCGCGAGGCGCTCGGAGACCGGTTGGCCGATCTGCTGCCGCAGGGCTGCGTGGCGGTCCGGGAGCCCGCCTACGCGGCGCCCGCGGATCCCGAGCTGCCCGATGCCCTCGCGCAGGGCGAGGTGCAGCTCGCCCTGGCGCTGCGCGATGCGGCCGCGGCCGCCCCGGTCTCGCAGCGCGGCTGGCTCCTCGCCGAGGCCCTGGCCGGGTCCGCCCGCGCCACGGAGGATCCGTGGCTCACGCTCACGGCGCCCGCTGCCGAGGACTAGCGGAATCCACCAGGGGAAGCCCTCCGGGGCCGCGGAGGGCAGGCGTCGGCTAGAAGTTCTCGACGACGACGTCGTATCCGAGGCGGAGGATCAGCACCGAGACGACGACGAGGAACACGACCCGGATGAACCTGCTCCCCCGGGAGACCGCCATCCGCGCGCCTGTGTAGCCGCCGAGCATGTTGGCCACGCCGAGGGCCAGTCCGAGCCCCCAGAGGACGTGGCCACTGGGGATGAAGAAGACCAACGAGCCGAAGTTGGTCGCCATGTTCACCATCTTCGCCTTGGCCGAGGCGTCCAGGAAGTTGTAGCCCATCGCCACGACCATGGCGATGATCAGGAACGATCCGGTCCCGGGGCCGATCAAACCATCGTAGAAGCCGATGAGCGCGCCGATCGTGCCGGCGGCGACGTAGTGCCGGACGCCCTGGTGCCGCAGCTGCGTCAGCTCCCCCACGGTCGGCTTGACCGCGGTGAAGACCGCGACGGCGACGAGCGCGGCGACGATGATCGGCTTGAACACGGACGGGGGCAGGAGCGTGGCCACCACTGCCCCGCCGAAGCTGCCGGCGAGGGCTATCAGCGCCATGGGGATGGCGGTCCGCAGATCCGGGTGGACCCGTCGGTAGTAGGTGACGGCGCTCGTGGTGGTTCCGAAGATGGAGCCCATCTTGTTGGTCGCCAGCGCCTGCACCGGGGAGACCCCGGGGACGAGCAAGAGGGCGGGCAACTGAAGCAGCCCGCCCCCGCCGACGACGGCGTCGATCCACCCGGCGGCGAATCCGATGACGACGATCAGGGCCAGCGTTCCGGCCTGGATGCCGTCCAGGCCGGAACCACTCAGGAAGCCGAACTCAGCGCCGGTGAAGAGCTCCACGTCCGGGACCGGTGACGCCGGGCCGGCTACTGCTGGCCGCGGACGGCCTGGACGATGTAGTCCACGACCTCGGCGGTCGGGACGTTCTCCCGCTCGCCGCTCGCGCGGTCCTTCACCTCCACGAGGCCCTCGGCGTAGCCGCGGCCGATGACGGCGACCGTCGGGACGCCGATCAGCTCGGCGTCGCCGAACTTCACGCCGGCGGAGACCTTGGGCCGGTCGTCGAAGAGGACCTCGACGCCGCGGCCCTCGAGCTCCGCGACCAGGTCCTCGGCGGCCTGCACGAGCTCCTCGCCCTTGCCCGTGACCATGACGTGGACGTCGGCCGGCGCGACGACGCGCGGCCAAACCAGTCCCTTGTCGTCGTGGTAGGCCTCGGCGATGGCGGCGACGGCGCGGGTGACCCCGATGCCGTAGGAGCCCATCGTCACGGTGGCCTGCTTGCCGTTGGCGTCGAGGACCTTGAGGTGCAGCGACTCGGCGTACTTGCGGCCGAGCTGGAAGATGTGGCCGAGCTCGATGCCGCGCGCGGTCTCCAGCGGGCCGGAGCCGTCCGGTGCCGGATCGCCCTCGCGGACCTCGACGGCCTCGATGGTGCCGTCCCAGGTGAAGTCGCGTCCGGCGACGAGGCCGAAGACGTGCTGGCCGCGGACGTTGGCGCCGGTGATCCAGGTGGTGCCGGCGACGATGCGCGGGTCCACCAGGAACAGGATCCCGGAGGCGGCGTCGCGGCCGAGGACCTGGTGCTCGTGGCCGAGGCCCGGGCCGACGTAGCCCTTGACGAGCAGCGGCTGGATCTTGAGGTCCTCCTCGGTGGCCTGCTCCACGGCGACCTCGCCGCCGACGTCGAGGTGGCTCGCGAGGTTGGCCTGCACGCGCTTGAGGTCGACGGCCCGGTCGCCGGGGACCCCGATGACCACGAGCTCGCGCTCGCCCGTCGGCAGCGTCGCCGCCAGGACGACATTCTTCAGGGTGTCCGCGGCGGTCCAGGCGCGATCCTCGCGCGGGGCGAGCTCGTTGGCGGCCTCGACGAGCGTGTCGATGGTGGGCGTGTTCGGGGTGTGGCGCACCTGGAAGGGCGGGGCGTCGTCGTACGGGATGTCCTCGGGGACCACCGTGGTGACAGCCTCGACGTTCGCCGCATAGCCGCTGGCCGAACGGACGAACGTGTCCTCGCCGATGGGGGTCGGGTGCAGGAACTCCTCCGACTTGGAGCCGCCCATCGCGCCGGCGGTCGCGGCCACGGGGACGACCTCGAGGCCCAGGCGCTCGAAGATCTTGAGGTAGGCGGCGCGGTGCTTCTGGTAGGCCTCCTCGAGGCCCTCGTCGTCGATCGTGAAGGAGTAGGAGTCCTTCATGATGAACTCGCGCCCGCGCAGCAGGCCGGCGCGGGGGCGGGCCTCGTCCCGGTACTTCTGCTGGACCTGGTAGAGGTACACCGGCAGGTCCTTGTACGAGTTGTACAGGTCCTTCACCAGGAGGGTGAACATCTCCTCGTGCGTGGGGGCCAGCAGGTAGTCGGCCTCCTTGCGGTCCTGGAGACGGAAGAGGGCGTCGCCGTACTCGGTCCAGCGCCCGGTGGCCTCGTAGGGCTCGCGCGGCAGCAGGGAGGGGAAGGAGACCTCCTGGCCGCCGATGGCGTTCATCTCCTCGCGGATGATCTGCTCCACCTTGCCCAGTACCTTCAGTCCCATCGGCAGCCAGGTGTAGATTCCCGGGGCCGCGCGCCGGATATAGCCGGCGCGGACGAGCAGCTGATGGCTGGCGACCTCCGCATCCGCGGGGTTGTCGCGGAGCGTGCGCAAGAACAGGTTGGACAGGCGAAGGGCCACTAGCGTTCCGATCTACGAACTTCTCAGTACAAATCCTCACTCCCGCACAGGGCGGTGTTGAACCCCCACTGTAGCGTGACGACGCGGCGGAACGCGTCATCGGGAACCGCCGTCGCGACACCGCGGTCCGCCGGTCAATAGAGTGGACCTCCGTGTCCACCATCTCGGATCTCTCCCAGCCGGTCTCGGCCGGAATCGTCGGCGCGGTCACCGGCTTCGCGTCGTCGTTCGCGATCGTCCTCGCCGGCCTGACGGCCGTCGGCGCCACGTCGGCGCAGTTGTCGTCCGCGCTGCTCGTGCTCTGCCTGGCGCAGGGCGGACTGGCGATGCTGTTCAGCTGGCGGTACCGGATCCCGGTCTCGTTCGCCTGGTCGACGCCGGGTGCGGCCCTGCTCGTCACGGCCGGGGCCGTCACCGACGATTTCGCCGCGGCGGTCGGCGGCTTCGTCCTGTGCGGCTTGCTCATCGTCCTCACGGGATGCTGGCCCGTGCTGGGGCGCCTGATCAACCGTATCCCGCCGTCGATCGCGGCCGCCATGCTGGCGGGCATCCTCTTCCCGATCTGCCTCTCCCCCGTGACGGCGGCCGTCGAGCTCCCATTCGTGGCACTGCCGATCATCCTGGTCTGGCTGGTGCTGCAGCGGTTCGCGCCGCGCTGGGCCGTTCCCGCCGCCATGGTCGCCACCGCCGTCGGAGTCTTCCTCGTCGCGGAGCCGTCGACCGGCAGGCAGCCCGGCTGGCCGGCCTTCGACCTCGTGGCACCGGTCTGGGACCCGGCCGTCATGGTCGCCCTCGGCGTGCCCCTGTACATCGTCACGATGGCGGGCCAGAACATTCCCGGCTTCGCCGTCCTGACGACGTTCGGCTACCGCCGCGACATCAGCCGCTCGGTCCTGCTGGGCACGGGGGCCGCGAGCGGTCTCGGCGCCCTGGCCGCCGCCCCGCCGATGAACCTGGCTGCGCTCTCGGCCGCCATCATGGCCGGTCCGGACGCCCACGCGGACACGGGGCGGCGCTGGATCGCCGCCTTCGCCGGCGGGGCGACCTATCTGGTCCTCGGGCTGGCCGCGCCGCTGGCGACGCTCCTGGTGGAGTCGGCGCCGCCCTCGCTCATCCAGGCGGCGGCAGGACTCGCCCTGATGGGGGCGATGATCAATGCCGTCGGCACGGCCTTCGAGCGACCGGACCACCGGCTCGTGGCGCTCGGAACGTTCCTCGTGGTCGCCTCGGGAACCACCATCGCCGGTGTCGGCTCCGCGTTCTGGGGTCTGATCGCGGGCGGGTTCCTGCTCCTGACGGTCAGACCAGCGCCGCGCGAAGACAAGTAGACCCGTTCGTCCAGGGACGGTGCCGCACCCCATTCGAGGAGCTGCTCGATGGCGCGGCGCGGGTAGAGAAGGCCGCGGATCGCGGTGGGCGAAGAACCCGGCCCGCAGCCGGGGCTTCGTCGAGAAGCCCGCCCTCAGAACCGCGCGGGCCAAGCGGCTCTGAAACGTCCGAAGCCGACGATGTCGCCGGAATGTGGTTCGAGCGCTTCGACCATGCGCTCGACGTCGATCCCGCCGTTTCCGCTCCCTGACTTCAGGACCGCGTCCAAGCCGCTCCGGTCGAAGACCCGCACCTTCCACGTTGTCTGTTGATCGTGCGCCCTCAGGCGCACGTCCGCGTGGGAGTAGAAGACGCATGCTTCGATCCATGGAAGGCCGAGACCTTTCTCTGCGAATATGTCCTTGAGGTCGGCTACTTGACGTCCCGCCTGGATCACGGGAACGCGCCGACCGCCCTCCGGCCCTTCCGTCTCGGTCCGAATCTTGGCCCCGTTCCCGCCGATGTGGACGGCGAAGTGCTCACCGAGTTCGCGCTCATCGACCACGGCGCCCAAGTCACGGTGGAGAACTGAGGGCCGTACTCCATCGAAAACCAAACCCTTCCATCCCTTGTTCTCAATCAGGAAGACTTTTGACCGCGTGACGATGAGATGGTCGATTTGTCGCCGGTAGGCTGCATTTCCTTCCGAACCCCGCCGCAGGAAGACGACGTTGGACATTAGGGCGCCGTCAAGCGGTACTTTCGCACACGCAGCCAGAAGCGCCATTCGGGAGCCCAGATCATAGTCAAGTGCACTGGCCAGGAACCGATGCAACTGTTCTTCCCGCACAGCAGCTTCAGCAGCGGCGTCCGACGCTCGCCGTTCGAGGTCTTCGAGTGCTGTTTGCGTCTCCTCCAGGGCTCGCCGATGGAGCGTCGCCTCCTGCTCCGCCTTCGCTTGGTGGGCCTCCGCCAGTTCAGTGACCTGCGCATGGTGCTTCGCCCTGACGAGGGCCACCTGGCGCCGCCAGAGGACCATTAGGCCGACAGCCGCGCCGGCGAGGAGTAATACCAGGATCCAGGGGAGCCAATCCAACAGCGTCACGTCCTTCTAAATTTCCTACTCGAAGAAGTCCTCGTCGATACCGACCACCTGATAGGTCCGGGCTGCTTGGACTCCGACGCGGTACTTGATCATAAGACTGATGAGGCGCTGACCGTCAATGAGGATGATGCGAGTCGGAATGGCCGCAGCATAGTCGCGCGCCTGCTTGGTGAATGCACTGGTGGTGATAAAGACTCCCTTCGCGGCCCCTAAGCCGTGAAGCGCACCGATAAACGCCTGGATCTGTTCGCGGCCAACAGTATTTCCGGACCCATAGCGCTTGGCCTGCACGTAGAGGCGATCCAGACCGAGCGGATCTTGGTCGATCAGTCCATCCACTCCCCCGTCACCACTCCCACCGACTCGCATACCGCGCTGCTCAGCTCCTCCGTAGCCCATGCCCAAGAGAAGCTTGACGACGGCTTCCTCAAAGAAGTCTGGGTGACTGTCCCTGAGTCGGACGAGAAGCTGTTCCCCGACTTCAGTGTGCAATCGGTCGATGCCAGTCTGAATCTGCTCAAGGGGATCGGGGTCCTCCAAGTCATCTGCACGCCTCGTCGATCCGGCGTCGGAGCCCAGGCTGCCCTGCTGTACCCCTTCTTTGCGTTCGATCCACTGCGGGATATGCCGAAGGTGGCCCGTCGTCAGCGGACCCATGTTCTCGGCAAGCCAAGCTTGGCCATCCGGCGTGATCTCATAGATGGCCCGCGCCGGACGACGCAACAGGCCAGCCGTAAAGAGTTCCGACATCGCCCAGCCCACACGGTTCTCCGCTTTGGAATCGCCCATCGACAATGTAATGGCCCGCTGGCTTGCGGTAATCCCAACACTAGTCAACACTTCGTCGAGCAACGTGCGCCGCTCTTTTGCTTCACCGTCGCTCATGACCTCGAGAACGGGGTGCATAAACTCATGCCATTTCGGAATCCCGTCGCCGGTCAGTGGTTCCGTCATTAAGGCCCTCCTTCAATGGCGCGACGAGGCTGAGATTCGAGCATAATCTCGTCCGGTTTCATCAGCAGTCAACTCGACTCGTCTAAGGAAATCAACCTGCTTACTTGCAGAATCGATTTCTTTTCGATCCATGGCCGGTTCGCACTGCCGGCTGGTGACCACCGAGGTCCTCGCTCTGCGTTGCCGGTGCCGGGAAGGCCTTCGGAAGGCCACGTTGGACACGATGGACGTCAGCGACGAATTGGATCTGCCCGGACATGCGTCTAGGCACACGCAATGCTAGGAGGTTCAGCGGCGACATTTGCGTCGGCACCGACTGCAGGACGAGCGTCCTCGAACCTAGAACAGCACCGTCGCGAACTCGCCGACCCGTTCGAAGCCGACGCGGCGGTACGCGGCCAGCGCCGCGTCGTTGTAGTCGTTGACGTAGAGGCTCGCGATCGGTGCCGCGTCGAGCGTGTAGTTCAGCATCGCGGACATGTAGCTGGTCGACAGGCCCCGGCCGCGCAGCTCCGGCGCCAGCCAGACGCCCTGGATCTGCGCCGCAGCGGGCGTCACGGTCCCCAGGTCCGCCTTGAACTTCACTCCCCCGGCCGGCTCGATGTCCACCAGGCAGTGCCCCCGGACGATCAGCGAGCGAACCCGCCGGCGGTAGTAGTCCCCGCCCGTGGCGAGCGCGGAGTAGCCCAACTCCTCCTCGAACATGGCCGCGCTGGCCGGCAGGACGACGTCGTACTCCTCCGGCCGCGCCCGGCGCAGCGTGGCGGCGGGGGCGACCGACGAGGGGGTCGCCGTCGCCAGCAGCGGCTGGCTCTCGCGCACGCTGAAGGCCCGCTGGCGGCCGTGGCGGAGGGCCTCCCAGATCCCGCGGACGGCATCGGAGGGACCGAAGACGGAGGAGAAGTGCCGGTCGAGGCGGCGGATGGCCTCGCCGAAGCGCTGGCCCTGGTGCTCCGTGGCCGTCAGCGGCACCACGTTGGAGCCCACCCAGCAGGCGCTGAGCAGCTCGTCGTCGTCGAAGTACCCGAGAAACAGCGCACCGCCGGAGCTCGCGGCGGCGGGCTCGGCGGTGCCGTATCCGTCCAACTGGGACTGGATGAAGATGTGCGCGACGGGGTCCAGGACGGTCAGGTCCTGCAGCGCCGCGGTGTGCTCGTCCGTCAGGACGCGCACGTGACGGCTGAGCCGGTCGCCCGGCCCAGCTGCGACGGCGGGAGCGCTAGGAGACGCTGACGGAAGGGGAGCCGCCCTCAACCGGTTCCATCTCCTCGGCGATGCGCATGGCTTCCTCGATCAGGGTCTCGACGATCTCGCTCTCGGGGACGGTCTTGATGACCTCGCCCTTGACGAAGATCTGGCCCTTGCCGTTGCCGGACGCGACGCCCAGGTCGGCGTCGCGGGCCTCGCCCGGCCCGTTGACCACGCAGCCCATGACGGCCACGCGCAGCGGGACCTCCATGCCCTCGAGCCCGGCCGTGACCTCGTCCGCCAGCGTGTAGACGTCCACCTGCGCGCGTCCGCAGGACGGGCAGGAGACGATCTCGAGTTTGCGCGGGCGCAGGTTCAGCGCCTCGAGGATCTGGCTGCCGACCTTGACCTCCTCGACCGGCGGGGCCGAGAGGGAGACGCGGATGGTGTCACCGATGCCCTGGGACAGGAGCGCCCCGAACGCCGTGGCGGACTTGATGGTGCCCTGGAAGGCGGGGCCGGCCTCGGTCACGCCCAGGTGCAGGGGCCAGTCGCCGGCCTCGGCGAGCAGCTCGTAGGCGCGCACCATGACCACGGGGTCGTTGTGCTTGACGGAGATCTTGAAGTCGCGGAAGCCGTGCTCCTCGAACAGCGATGCCTCCCAGATGGCGGACTCGACGAGCGCCTCCGGGGTGGCCTTGCCGTACTTCTGCAGCAGCCGCGGGTCCAGCGAGCCGGCGTTGACGCCGATGCGGATGGAGGTCCCGTGGTCCTTGGCGGCCGCGGCGATCTCCTTGACCTGGTCGTCGAACTTGCGGATGTTGCCCGGGTTCACGCGGACCGCGCCGCACCCGGCTTCGATGGCGGCGAAGACGTACTTCGGCTGGAAGTGGATGTCCGCGATGACCGGGATCTGGGACTTCCGGGCGATGATCGGCAGCGCCTCGGCATCCTTGTCCGTGGGGCAGGCCACGCGGACGATGTCGCAGCCGGCGGCGGTGAGCTCGGCGATCTGCTGGAGGGTGGAGTTGATGTCGTGCGTCTTGGTGGTCGTCATCGACTGGACGCTGATCGGCGAGTCCGATCCGATGCCGACCTTGCCCACGTTGAACTGACGGGTCCGGCGCCGCGGCGCGAGCACGGGCGGCGGGGCGGACGGCATGCCGAGGGAGACGGCGGTCACGGATCCTCCAAGATGAAGTCGGTCGAGCGGGCGGACGGCGCGGTCGCGCCGGTCCGCTGCATCCATCCTACGCCGCCCGTCCCGTCGCGGTCCGGCCCGTGTGACCGCCGCAACCGGAGGTTCAGCTCACGGCGGACGCGGTCCGGAGTGCGGCCGGCGCCGTCAGGACGCGTAGGCGGCGAGCTCCCCGGTGACCGGGTTCCACTCCGTCACCTTGGCGTTGGCGACCAGGCCCTGCGCCACGAACGGGTCCTGCTTCAGGACGTCGTTCACGGCCTCCTCGCCGGCCGCGGCGAAGATCAGCAGGGCGCCGGACCCGTCCCCGAACGGTCCGGAGGCCACGAGCTTCACGGCCTGCGGGTCCTGCAGGCCGGCCAGCAGCTCGCGGTGCTGGGCCCGGTGCTCGGCGCGGGCCTCCTCGGTGTCCGGGGCGTACACGTATTCGACGGCAAACAGACTCATGCGCCACAGTGTACTGACTCGGGCCGGTCGTTCGCCCCACCGTGGCCTCGGGTCAGATCGCGCGCTCCGCGATGATGTGCCGGTACTCGCGGCCGCTGTCCTTGATGAGCCGCTCCTGGGTGTCGTAGTCCACCCGCACGATCCCGAACCGCTTCTCATAGCCCCGCGCCCACTCGTAGTTGTCCAGGAGCGACCAGTAGAAGTAGCCGCGGACGTCGACGCCGGCCTCGCGGGCCTCCAGTGTGGCGCCGAGGTGGGCGCGGAGGAACTCGGCCCGCTCGGCGTCGGCCACCCGCGTGGCGCCGTCGCCGCCGTCGGTGACGACGTCGTCGAACGCGGCGCCGTTCTCCGTCACGTAGAGCGCCGTCCCGGCCGGGCGCGCGTACTCGCGGTCCACGCGCAGCAGGAGGTCCGTCAGCCCCGCCGGCTGCACCTCCCAGCCCATCGCCGTGCGCGGCAGGCCGCGCTCGTGCCAGAACAGGTTCGTGTGCGCGGGGAACGGGGACGACGTCGCCCGGTCGGTGGGCGCGTCGCCTGCCGGGGGCTCCTCGGCCGGAGGGGCTCCGCCGACGTACTCGCCGTGGTAGTAGTTCACGCCGAGCGCGTCGAGGGGCGTGGAGATGGCCGCCAGGTCGCCGGCCTGGTCGGCGTCCTCGAGCGCCGCGAGCGCGGCCGGGTCCACCTCGTGGAGGTCCAGGGCGATGTCCTGCGGATACTCCCCGCGGAAGAGGGGGTCCAGGAACCAGCGGTTGAACTGGCCGTCGATCCGGCGGGCGGCGTCCCGGTCCGCCTCGTCCTCCGGATCGGCGGGCTCGGCGACCGTCAGGTTCAGGGTCAGCCCGAGCTCGAGTTCGCCGTCACGGCGGCGCAGCTCCTGCACCGTGCGGCCGTGGGCGAGCAGCAGGTGGTGGGCGGAGAGCAGCCCGTCCGTCACGGACTGCCGGCCCGGGGCGTGGATCCCGGCGGTGTAGCTGAGGAAGGAGGAGCACCACGGCTCGTTGAGCGTCGTCCAGGTCTCCACGCGGTCCCCGAGCGCGTCGTGCACCGAGAGCGCGTACTCGAGGAACCGGTCCACGGTCTCCCGGCTCGTCCAGCCGCCCTTCTCCTCAAGCGCCTGCGGCAGGTCCCAGTGGTAGAGAGTCAGCCAGGGCTTGATGCCCACCTCGAGCAGTTCGTCGACGAGCCGGCGGTAGAAGTCCAGGCCCTGCTCGTTCACGGGCCCGCCGTCCGGCCGGACCCGGGACCAGGACGTGGAGAAGCGGTAGGCCTGCAGACCCAGCTCCTCCATGAGCGCGACGTCGTCCCGGTAGCGGTGGTAGTGGTCGCACGCGACATCGCCGGTGTCGCCGTTGATGACCGCGCCGGGCTGGCGCGCGAAATGGTCCCAGATGGATGCGGTCCGGCCGTCCTCGAACGCCGCACCCTCGATCTGGTAGGCGGCGGTCGCGGCGCCGAACAGGAACTCGTCCGGGAACCGACGGTGCGCCAGGTGACCGGCCGGGGAGGCGGTCGGCACGGTGGAGGCGGTCCCGTCCGACCCGTGGTCTCCAGGGTCGGGGCGGCCGGTGTCCTCGTGGTCGGATGCTGACGTCTCGGGTGCGGGCACGGGTCGGTCCTCTCGTCGGCGGGGGTTCCACTCCCTCCGTTGTCTACCCGGACGGACGCTCCACGGCAAGGCCCCCGGGGCGGGCCTGTCCCACGGGGGCTGCGTGCGTCGTCGGGGCCGGACAGCGCGGCCGCTGCTCACGAGGCTCCGCTGGTAGATTCCTCGCCATGACCACGCTGCGTTGGGGCGTCCTCGCCACCGGCTCGATCGCCCGCATGTTCACCCGCGACGCCCGGCTCGCCGGGCTCGAGGTCGCCGCCGTCGGATCGCGTTCCGAGGCCGCTGCCCGCGCCTTCGCCGAGGAGCACGGCATCGCCCGCGCCTACGGCTCCTACGAGGCGCTCGCGGCCGATCCCCAGGTCGACATCGTGTATGTCGCGACGCCGCACCCACACCACTGCGCGGCGGCCCGGATGCTTCTGGAGCACGGGAAGCACGCGCTGGTCGAGAAGCCGTTCACGCTCAACCGGCGCGAGGCGGAGTCGCTCCGGGACCTGGCCCGGTCGCGCGGCCTCCTGGTCATGGAGGCCATGTGGACGCGGTACCTGCCGCACATGATCCGGATCCGCGAGCTCATCGCCGCGGAGGCGCTCGGCGAGATCCGGGCCGTCGCGGCGGACCACACGCAGTCGCTGCCCGCCGACCCGGCGCACCGCCTGAACGCGCTCGAGCTCGGCGGCGGGGCGCTGCTCGACCTGGGCATCTACCCGATCTCCCTCGCGTGGGACCTCCTGGGTGAGCCGACATCGGTCAAGGCCTCGGGACGCCTCGGGGAGACCGGGGCCGACACCGAGGTGGCGACCGTCTGCACCCACGCCGGCGGGGCCCTGTCCACCTCGCTGTCCTCATCCCGCGCCGCAGGGCCGAACAGCGCCCACATCATCGGCTCGAAGGGTCGGATCGACATCCACCGCGTCTGGTACACGGCCGCGGACTTCACCGTCTACGGCGTCGACGGCGGGGTGGTGGAGCAGTATGCCTCCGAGATCCCGGGCCGGGGCATGCAGTACCAGGCGCTCGCCGCGGAGCGTTACGTCGCCGAGGGCCGCCTCGAGGGCGATCTCCTCACCCTGGACGACTCCGTGGGCATCATGGGCACGCTCGACGAGATCCGGCGGCAGCTGGGCGTGGTCTATCCCGGGGAACGCGCCTGACCGCAGGTCAGAAGAGCTGGACCGGCTTGACGATGTCCGCGTAGATCAGGAGCACGCCCATGACCAGCAGCAGCCCGGCCACCACGTAGGTCACCGGCAGCAGTCTGGCGATGTCCACCGGTCCCGGGTCGCGGCGCCGGAACAGTTTCGCGAAGCCGCGGCGGATCGCCTCCCACAGCGCCCCCGCCACGTGACCGCCGTCCAGTGGCAGCAGCGGGATCAGGTTGAACACGAACAGCGCGATGTTCAGGCTCGCCACCAGGCCCACCAGGGTGGAGGCCCGGTCCCGCAGCGGGACCTCCTCCATCGCGGAGACCTCCCCGGCGATCCGTCCGACGCCGACCACGGAGATCGGCCCGTTGATGTCCCGCGGCGCGTCGGTGAACGCGGCACGCGCGACGGCCGCCATGCGCGCGGGCAGGTCCAGCACGACGTCGGCGACGGCCCGGATGTTCTCCCCCACCTTCTCGGGGACCTCGGTGATGGGCAGGGTCATGTGCCGGGTGTCCGATCCCATGCCCACGAACCCGACCTGCACGGTCTCGACCTCGCCCGCGGCATTGGTCATGGGCCGGCCGATGGCGTCCAGTCGCGGGCGCTCGGTCAGCAGCGGCTCGATGCGGGTGGTGTGCTCGACGCCGTCGCGGACGTAGGCGAGCTCGACGGTCTCCCCGGCCGTGGAGCGGATCAGCTCCGTGAGTCGCTGCCAGTCCCACTCGGCGACCCGCACGCCGTCGTACTCCACCACCTGGTCGCCCGGCCTCAGGCCGGCCGCGGAGGCGGGGGCCTCCGGGTCCCCGGGGCGGCAGGAGTCCTCACCGGCCGCGGCGCGCTCGGCCTGCTCGGCGGAGCTGAGCACGCACTCGTTGACGGTGGAGACACGAGTGGTGTTCTGGTACGTGCCCACGCCGCTGACCAGGAGTGCGAGCAGGATGAACCCGATGAGCAGGTTCATCACCGGCCCGCCGAGCATGATGATGATGCGTTTGTGGACCGGCAGCTTGTAGAACAACCGGTTCTCGTCGCCGGGCCGGAGCTCCTCGGCGGAGGCCTGGCGGGCGTCGTCGGCCAGCTGCTGGAAGATGCCCGTGCTGGAGCGCCGGGTCGTCGGCACCGGCCCGGGCTCGACGCCGGTCGCCGAGGCGTCGACGGCCGGTTCCCGCCCGGCCGTGCCCTCCGCGGCGGCGGGCTCCTGCGCCCTCGAGGCAGGGCGGCCGAGGTCCGTCCGCCCGACGCCGTCCCCGCCCTTCGCCGGCGGGAACATCCCGATCATGGAGACGTATCCGCCCAGCGGGATCGCCTTGACGCCGTACTCGGTCTCGCCGCGGCGCGTGGACCAGAGGGTGGGGCCGAAACCGATCATGTACTTCGGCGTGCGCACCCCGAAGAGCTTGGCCGGGACCAGGTGCCCGATCTCGTGGAGGGCGATGGAGGCGCCGACCCCGATCAGGACGAGGACGACGCCGGCGATGAACAGAAGAACGGTCACAGGAGTCCCCAACGCTCGTGGGTGCGGTTTCGTGCCCAGTCCTCGGCGGCGAGCACCGACTCGACCGTGAGCTCGTCGCCGACGATCGCGCCGGCGTCGTACTCCTCGACGATCTCGGCGACCGTGTCGACGATCTGCAGGAAGCCGATCCGGCCGGCGTGGAAGGCCTCGACGGCCTCCTCGTTGGCCGCGTTGTAGACGGCCATGTGGGTGCTGGAGGCGGCGGCCGCCCGCTTGGCGAGCTCGATCGCCCCGAAGGTGGCCTGGTCCAGCGGCTCGAACGTCCACTCGGCGGCGCGGCTGAAGTCGCAGGCCGCGGCGGCGCCGGGGACGCGGCGCGGCCACGCGAGGCCCAGCGCGATCGGCAGGCGCATGTCCGGCGGGGAGGCCTGCGCGATGACGGAGCCGTCGACGAACTCCACCATGGAGTGGACGATGGACTGCGGGTGGACCACTGGCTCGATCCGCTCCAGCGGGATGTCGAAGAGCAGGTGCGCCTCGATGACCTCGAGCGCCTTGTTGACCAGCGTGGCGGAGTTGGTGGTGACCACGCGGCCCATGTCCCACGTGGGATGCGCCAGGGCCTGCTCGGGCGTGACGTCGGCCAGCTCGGCGCGGGTGCGGCCACGGAACGGGCCGCCGGAGGCGGTGACGACGAGCCGGGAGACCTCGTCCGGGTCGCCGGCGCGGAGGGCCTGGGCCAGGGCCGAGTGCTCGGAGTCCACGGGCACGATCTGCCCGGCGGCGGCGGCGTCCTTGACCAGCGCGCCGCCGACGATCAACGACTCCTTGTTCGCCAGCGCCAGCAGGTGCCCGGCGCGGAGCGCGGCGAGCGTGGGGGCCAGGCCGATGGATCCGGTGATGCCGTTGAGCACGACGTCGGCGCTCGCCCAGCCGGCGATGGCGGCGGCGGCGTCCGGCCCGGCGAAGAGCTCGGGCCGGTAGGCGGGGCACCCCGCCTGCCCGGCGGCCTCGGTGATCGCGGCGGCCAGGGCCTCCGGCGACGTCCCGGCCGCGCCGACGGCCTCGGCCCGGTGCTCGACGGCCTGGCGCGCCAGGAGCTCGACGTTCGAGCCGCCGGCGAGCGCCACGACCGTGAACCGGCGCCCGCCGTCGGAACCCCCGGCGCGGGCGACGACGTCGAGCCCCTGGGTGCCGATCGAGCCGGTGGAGCCGATGAGGGCGATCCGGCGGGCCCTGTCCTGCGGCGGCGCGGCGAACGGTTTCGGCGGGGGGTTCTGCGGTGAGCTCACCCGCCACATTGTTCCAGACGCCTCCGCCGGATCGGCTCCCCGGCCCGCAGGCCAGCCGGATGCAGGCACGGGCCGTCGCCCCGGGGGCGGGACCGCGCGTGCACAGACACGAGCGGCCCGGCCGTGACCCCGTTCGGGGCCGCGACCGGGCCAGTGTGGACGGCGTCGTCTAGTCCTCGGAGACGCGGACGTCGACCTCGATGTTGCCACGGGTGGCGCGGGAGTAGGGGCAGACCTGATGGGCCTTGTCGGCGAGGTCCTGGGCGACGTCCCGCTCCACGCCCGGCAGCACGACCTCGAGGACCACGGCGAGCTGGAGGTTGCCCTCGTCGTCCTTCCCGAGCGTGACCCTCCCGCCGACACTGGAGTCCTGGATCTCCACGTTCTCCTTCTTGGCCACGAGCTGGAGGGCGCCGTGGAAGCAGGCCGAGTAGCCGGCGGCGAAGAGCTGCTCGGGGTTCGCGCCGTCGCCGCTGCCGCCCATCGACTCGGGAGCGGCGAGATCGAACTCGACGCGGCCGTCCCGGGTGGCCACGTGGCCGTTGCGCCCGGCCCCGGTGGCGAGTGCCTCGGTGGTGTAGAGCTCGTTCACAATGTTCCCCTTCCGGTCGGAATGCTGACACCCGTCAGCCAATCACCGCGGAGCACGCTCTGTGAACCGTCCGCGGCGACTACTCACCGACCTCCCAGATTGCTCCGATCTTCCCGCGTCTCCTCCACCTGCGGATCCTCTGGGCTCGAACCACTCGAGGGTGTCCGCCGGGCCCGCACAGCCTTCACGACCAGGGGAGCCAGGAGCAGCGTGACGATGATTGCGTAGACCCACACCGCGATGGGCTCCGAGACCAGGCCGGCCGGATCCCCTGCAGAGATCTGCAGGGCCTGCCGCAGTTCCTCCTCGACCCGGGGGCCCAGGATGACGCCGAGGATCAGCGGCAGGATCGGGAGGCCGTACCGCCGCATGAGGAAGCCGAGCAGCCCCAGGACCAGCAACAGGAACAGGTCGAAGGTCTGCAGGTTGACGGCGTAGGCACCCAGCGTGGCGAAGAAGAGGATCCCCGCGTAGAGGTACGGGCGCGGGATCTGCAGGAGCTTCGCCCAGACCGGTGCCAGGGGAAGGTTGATGAGCAGCAGCAGCGTGTTGCCGATGAAGAGGCTCGCGATCATCGCCCATACCAGTGCCGGATGACTCTCGAAGAGCAGCGGTCCCGGCTGGATTCCGTACTGGGTCAGCGCGATCAGCATGATTGCCGCCGTCGCGTTGGTCGGCAGCCCCAGCGCGAGCATGGGCGTCAGCGTGCCGGCGGCGGAGGCGTTGTTGGCTGCCTCGGGGCCGGCCACGCCTTCGATGGCGCCGTGCCCGAATTCGTGCCGGTGCTTCGAGAGCCGCTTCTCCGTCACGTAGGAGAGGAACGTGGGCACCTCCGCGCCGCCGGCTGGCAGGGCCCCGAAGGGGAAGCCGAAGGCGGTCCCCCGAAGCCACGGCTTCCAGGAACGTTTCCAGTCCTCCCGGCCCATCCAGGGCCGCCCCACGGGGATCGTCTCGACCGGCCGTCGCCGCAGGTGCGCGGCGATCCAGAAGGCCTCGCCGATCGCGAAGATCGCGACCGCGACGACGACGATGTCAACCCCGTCCACGAGCAGCGGCTGGCCGAAGGTGAGGCGGCGCTGCCCGGTGACGGGGTCCGCTCCGATGAGGCCGATGCCGAGGCCGAGGGCCAGCGCCGCGAAGCCTCGAACCTTTGACTGGCCCAGTACGGCGGTCACGGCGACCAGCGCGAGCAGCATGATCGCCAGATAGCTCGGCGCACCGAGACTGACGGCGAACTTGACCACGAGAGGTGCGATCGTCACGAGGAGAACGGTGCCGATCGTGCCCGCGACGAACGAGCCGATCGCGGCTGTCGCCAGGGCCTGCGCGGCCCGGCCCGCCTTGGCCATCTTGTGGCCCTCGATTGCCGTGATGACGGTCGAGGACTCGCCGGGCGTGTTCAGCAGGATCGAGGTCGTCGACCCTCCGTACATGCCGCCGTAGTAGATACCGGCGAACATGATCAGCGCCGCGTCGGCGCCGAGGCCGTAGGTGACAGGGAGCAGCAGCGCGACCGCCATGGCGGGGCCGATGCCAGGGAGCACGCCCACTGCGGTCCCGAGGAGGACCCCGACGAGCGCGTAGAGCAGATTGATCGGGGTCGCCGCGGCGGCGAAGCCCTCCATGAGGAGATTGAACGTCTCCATCTACAGCACTCCTTCCAGCAGGCCGGCCGGGAGCCGGATCCCCAGACCCAGGTAGAAGCCGTAGAAAGACGTCGTCGAGAGCACGAGGGCGATGATCGGGTCACGGACCCAGTGACGGCTGCCGAGGGTCGCCGCCGCACCCCAGAAAAGGACGAATCCGGCGATGACCCAGCCCGCGGCATCGACGATCGACGACGTGATGACGAGCAAGGCGATCAGGGGCAGGACTGTCTTCCAGTCCGTCGGCGTCCCGGGTTCGATGTCCTCGCCCTCCTCCGCCGGCGCGGACCGGCCGCGCAGCACCTGGACGACCAGACCGGCCGCGCAGACCAGGAGCATCACCCCGACGATACGAGGAACGGCCTTCGGGCCCACCGGGTCGCCCATCGAGTATGGGGCGGTGATGGTCGAGGCGTCCCACAGAACGAGGAAGCCGGCCACCCCGAGCAGGGCGGCGACACCCAGCTCGGAATAGTTCTTCCACCAGAGGCTCAGCGAAGTCATCCGAGTCCCAGCTGCTCCAGCGTGTTGGACACCCGGTCGTCCTGCTCGCCGAGGAAGGCCTCGAACTCCTCGCCCGTCAGGAAGGCGTCGGTCCACTGGTTCGTCTCCAGGGCGTCCTTCCACGCGTCGGTCCCGTGCATCTCCGTCAGGGCGTCGGTCAGCTCCTGCTGGTCCTCCTCGGAGGTCCCCGGAGGGGCGACGATGCCGCGCCAGTTGGAGAACACCAGGTCGATGTCCGATTCCACCAGCGTCGGGGCGTCGATCCCCTCGAGCCGCTCCTCACTGCTGACCGCGAGGACGCGGATGTCCCCGTTCTCAACCTGCTGCTTGAACTCGCCGATCCCGGAGGCGGCCGCGGCGATCTTGCTGCCGAGCAAGGCCGGCAGGAGGTCACCGCCGCCGTCGTACGAGACATAGTTGACCGTCGTCGGATCGATGCCCACCGTCTCGGCCAGCTGCATCGGCAGCAGGTGGTCGGGTCCGCCCGGGGAAGACCCTCCGCCGACGGCCAGCAGAGCGGGATCAGCCTTCCATGCCTCGACGAAATCGTCGATCGTCTCGTACGGGGAGTCCTTGGGCACCACGATGGCGCCCGGCTCTTCGACCAGACGCGCAATCGGCTCGGTGTCGGTCAACCGTGCGTCGGTGTCGTTGGTGTGGCTGGCGCCGACCACGCCCAGTCCCATGAGCATCGCCAGGTCGCCGTTGCCCTCCTCGTTGATGAGGCGGGCCAGCCCTACGGTGCCGCCGGCGCCCGGGAGGTTGAAGACCTCGATGGACTCTGCGATGCCTTCCGACTCCATGGTCTGGGCCGCCACGCGCGCCGTGGTGTCGTAGCCGCCGCCCGCCGAGTTCGGGACCATGATCCGCAGATCGGTCAGCGGCCCGTCCGCGCTCGCCGAGCCCTCGGCGTCGGCACCGGAATCGGAGGTCACGCCACAACCAGTGGCGGCGAGGACTGCGGCGATGGACAGGGCGGCCAGACCGCCGGATGTGCGCTTTCCCATGGAGGCTCCTAGAGGATTGTGCGAGTCAGTAGATGGTTTCGACGTCCCAGCGGCGGGCGCCGGAATGGAAGCAACGCTACGAAGACCGGTGACCGGCGTCACTCTTCTGGTCGCAGTGGACATTGTGATCTTTGTGGTCCGGGCCACATTTCGAGGACACCCGGCCCGCCGGTACAGTTCTCCGGTACATCACTCCCGCCGTCGTCGCACGAGGAACCCCGCATGGCACCCGTTGCCGGCCCACAGCATCGCAAACGCATGTCCCTTGCAGGCCAGCTGCTCGCACTGCAGCTGGTGATCGTCGTCGTCATGCTCGCGGGCGTCCTCGCCATCTCGATGGCCCAGTCGGCCAAGAGCTTCGAGCGGACCGAAGGACGGCGCGCGCTCTCTGCGGCGGAGACGCTCGCGGCGATGCCGCTCGTCCGGGCCCAGCTCCCAGGGTCGGCCCCGCGGATGGGCGCCGCCCTGCCGAGCGTCACGGAGTCGGTACGTGCGATCTCCGGGGCCAGCCTGGCTCTGCTCGCCAGTCCGGAGCAGGAGGTCGTTGCCTCCACCTCGCCGGCGCTGCTGGGGACACGGCTGGACCGTCCCCGGTCCGCTCCAGCGGGACGTTCCTGGACCGGCCGCGCGCCGCTGGCCGGACAGGACACCGCCGCCGCTTTCGTCCCCGTCCTCAACGACGCTGGCCAGGTGGTCGGCACCGCGGTCGTCGCCCGTGACCGGCCCCATGTGCTGCAGCTGGCTGCGGCCGCGGTGCCCAACCTCGCCGTCTACATGGGGCTCTCCCTCGCCCTCGGCATCTCGGGTTCGCTGCTGCTGGCGCGGCGGGTCAAGCGGCAGACCTTCGGGCTGGAGCCCCGCGAGATCGCGGCTCTCGCCGAGCACCGTTCCGCCGTCCTGCACGGCATCAAGGAAGGTGTGGTCGCCGTCGATTCCGAGCAGCGCATCACGGTCCTGAACGGCCCCGCGGCGCAGCTGCTCGACCTTTCCCCGGACGCGGTCTCTCAGCCCATCGGCAGTCTCGGACTCCCTGACGAGGTCGTCGACGCGCTGACCTCGGATGAGAGCGTCACCGACGAGCTGGTCCTGGCCGGGAGCCGGCTCATCGTGGTCAACCGGCGGCCGATCGTCAGCGGCAATCGGGTCGAGGGCCGGGTCACCACGCTGCGGGACCGGACCGAACTGGAGACACTCGAACGCGAACTCGGGACGACGCGTGCGACCACGGAGATGCTCCGCGCGCAGACTCACGAGTTCGCCAACCAGCTCCATACGATCTCGGGGTTGGTCCAGCTGCGCGAGTACGACGAGGTCATCCACTACATCGATGGGCTGGAGCAGGACCGGACGGCGTTCCGCGACGGGGTCACCGAACGGGTCGGCGATCCAACGGTCGCAGCAGTCCTCATCGCGAAGTCGAGCCTGGCCGCCGAACGTGGCGTGCGC
Source organism: Zhihengliuella sp. (assembly GCF_031178195.1). Lineage (GTDB taxonomy): Bacteria > Actinomycetota > Actinomycetes > Actinomycetales > Micrococcaceae > Zhihengliuella. The sequence goes on along the minus strand of NZ_JAPSJL010000003.1, from coordinate 373,582 downwards.
CTGTCGGTATCGGACGGATCGTCGCTCGGCCGGATCGGCGACGAGCTCTCCCGGGACGTCGCCGCCGTCGTCGGCAATCTGGCCGACAACGCCATCGACGCCTGCGCCCGGACGCCGGATCCGCGCGTGCACGTGGAGCTCATGGACCTCCCCAACCTGCTGCGGTGCGTCGTCGCCGATTCCGGGCCGGGGATCTCCGACACCGACCTGCCCTCGATCTTCCGCCGGGGATTCAGCACCAAGACGGGGCCGCGGTCCGAGCGTGGCTACGGCCTGGCGATCGTCCGAGCACTCTGCCGGCGGCACGGTGGAGACGTGCGCGTCGAGAACCGGGGCGGGGCCGTCTTCACTGCTGAGTTCAGGCGGGAGGGCCGATGAGTCGAGTACTGATCGTCGACGACGACTTCATGGTCGCCCGCGTCCACGCCGGATTCGTGGCGGGGACTCCGGGTTTCGAGGTGGTGGGTACGGCGCACACCGGGGCGGACGCACTGACGGCGGTGCGCCGCCTCCTGCCGGATCTGGTCCTGCTCGACATCTATCTCCCGGATGTCTTCGGGCTGGACCTGCTCCCGCGGATCCGGGAGATCTCCGACGCAACCGATGTCATCGTGGTGTCCGCGGCACGTGAGGCCGACACGGTGCGCCGTGCGATGCGGGGCGGGATCGTGCACTACCTCATCAAGCCCTTCAAGGCGACGGACCTGCGCGACAAACTCGAGCACTACCGGCGGGTCTCGGGCAGTCTCAGTGCAGGCCGGACGACGGCTCAGTCCGACCTGGACCGGCTGTTCGGGGCGGGCGCGGGCCCCAGCCGGCCCCCCAAGGGCTACAGCCGGGAGACGCTCGACTTGGTCGAATCGTTCCTGGCCGAGGTCGACGGCGACGTGTCCGCGGCCGAGACGGCGGAGGCGCTCGGCGCGGCACGCGTCACGATCCGCCGGTACTTGGAGTTCCTCGTCGAGTCCGGAAGGGCGAGGGTCAATCTGAAGTACGGGACGATCGGTCGGCCCGAGCGCCGCTACGAACTCTCCGACTGAGGCCTACGGCCGCCGACGATCAGCGCCGCCAGATAGCCGAGCGCCAGTCCGGAGCCCATGAGCAACTGGGATTCCAGCCCGACCGACCAGTACTGGAGCCGACCCATCACGAGCCAGGTGACGGCGACTGCCGCCGCGCCGACGACCAGCCCGACCCCGCCGGCCCAGCGGCTGGGCCTGCCCCAGACGTAGACCAGCAGCAGACTCAGTGCCAGGACGAGGCCCGGAACGGCCTCCAGCAGGATGATCTCCGGGAATCCGGCGTCGCCCCGGAGGGCCCTGAACCGCAGGTCGTCGGACCACATCTTGTAGAGGAAGGGAAACGCCCCGAGGGCGAGGACGGCGCCGAGCGCCGCACCGACTACTGATTTCATGGGTCCAGTCTCCCGCGCGCGGCCAGGAGGCGGGCCTTCTTGAGCACTACCTCGTCGACCATCTGTCCCTCGTAGCGGAACGCGCCGGTCTGTGTCTCGGCCTCGGCGAGCAGCCCCCGCGCCCACTGGAGCTGCTCCGGGGTGGGCGCGTAGCCGTCGCGGATGACCGTCACCTGCCCGGGGTGGATGCAGGCGGTGGCGGTGAAGCCCTGCGCGACGGCGTCGCTCACCTCAGCGGTCAGGCCGGCGGTGTCCTGGAGGTCCAGATACACCGAGTCGATTGCCGCCTTGCCGTATGCGGCGGCCGCGAGCCGCACCTGCGCCCGAGCCTGCAGGGGCACGGAACGGTAGGGGCCCAGCCCCGTGGCGCCCGTGGCGGCGTCGTGCCGGCTGGCCGTCCCGCCGAGGGAGGCGACGAGATCCTCCGCGCCCCACATCAGTGCGACGACGTTCGCCTCGGCGGCGAGGGCCGGCGCGTTGACGACGCCGAGCGCGGTCTCGCAGAGCGCGACCACTCGGTAGTCGGCGAGCGCCCGCACCTGCTCCGGCGCCTCGGTCTTGGCCAGCATGACGTACCGGTACTCGGACTCGGCCAGGCAGGCCAGGTCCCGGGCGAAGTCCTCCGTGCCCACGGGGTTCACCCGGACGATGGTGCGAGCCGGATCCTGCGGGTTCGCCAGCAGTGCCCAGCGGGCGTCGGCGCGGTCCGCCGGCAGCACGGCGTCCTCCAGGTCGAGGATGACGGCGTCGGCGCGCCCGGCCGCCTTGGGATAGCGCTCCGGGCGGTCCGCCGGGCAGAAGAGGATCGCCGGTCCGAGGTCGAACCGGTCCTCGTGCCGGCCCGTCACGACTCCGTCCCGTGCTGCTCGTGCGCCTCCCGCGTCCACATCAGGCAGGTGCGGGTCGCCTCGGCGACGACGACGTCGTCCTGGTTGCGGCCGGTGTGCCTCATCGTCACCACGCCCTGGCCCGGCCGGGACGACGACGGCCGGGCCTCGACGATCTCGGTCTCGGCGTAGAGCGTGTCCCCGTGGAACACCGGGTGCGGGAAGCGGATGTCCGTCAGGCCCAGCTGGCCGATGATGGTCCCCTGTGTCAGCTGCGCCACGGAGAGCCCGACGAGCGTGGACAGGGTGAGCATCGAGTTGACTAGGGGCTGCCCGAACGGCTGGGTGCGGCTCCAGGCCGCGTCCAGGTGGAGGGACTGCGTGTTCATGGTCAGGGTGGTGAAGAGGACGTTGTCCGCCTCGGTGAGGGTCCGGCCTGGACGGTGGTCGTAGAGGGTCCCGGGCACGAGCTCGTCGAAGTACAGGCCCCGCTGCACGATCCGTTCCATCCGTCCTCCTACAGTCCCAGTTCGCGGGCGATGAGCATCAGCTGCACCTCGGTGGTGCCCTCGCCGACCTCGAGGATCTTCGAGTCGCGGTAGTGCCGCGAGACCCTGAACTCGTTCATGAAACCGTAGCCGCCGAACACCTGGGTGGCATCCCGGGCATTGTCCATCGCGGCCTCGCCGGCGACCATCTTGGCGATCGCGGCCTCCGACTTGAACGGCTGGCCCGCCAGCATCTTGGAGGCCGCCTTGTAGTAGGCGAGCCGGGCGGTGTGGGCGCGGGCCTGCATGCGGGCGATCTTGAACTGGATGGCTTGGTAGGAGCCGATGTTCTTCCCGAACTGGTGGCGCTCCTTGGCGTAGCGCACGGACTCCTCGACGCAGCCCTGGGCGGCGCCGGTGGCGAGCGCGGCGATGGCGATCCGCCCCTCGTCCAGGATCGAGAGGAAGTTGGCGTAGCCGCGGCCGCGGACGCCGAGCAGGTTCTCCTCGGGCACGCGGACGTTCTTCAGGGTCAGGGGGTGCGTGTCCGAGGCGTTCCAGCCGACCTTGCTGTAGGCCGCCTCGGCGGTGAATCCGGGCGTACCGGAGGGAACGATGATCGTGGAGATCTCCTTCTTGACGTTCCCGTCCTCGTGCTCGCTGGTCCCCGTCACGGCCGTCACCGTCACGTGCTGGGTGATGTCGGTGCCGGAGTTGGTGATGAACTCCTTGGTGCCGTTGATGACCCACTCGCCGTCGACCAGCTCCGCCTTGGTCCGGGTGCCGCCGGCGTCGGATCCCGCCTCCGACTCCGTCAGGCCGAAGCCCGCGAGCCTCTCGCCGGCGGCCAGCGCCGGCAGCCACTTCTGCTTCTGCTCCTCGGTGCCGAACCGGTAGACCGGCATGGCCCCGAGCGAGACGCCGGCCTCCAGCGTGATCGCGACGGACTGGTCCACCCGGGCGATCTCCTCCAGCGCCAGCGCGAGCGCGAAGTAGTCGCCGCCCATGCCCCCGTACTCCTCGGGGAACGGCAGGCCGAACAGGCCCATCTCGCCCATCTGGGCGACGATCTCGTAGGGGAAGCTGTGCTCCTCGTCGTGCTGCGCTGAGACGGGCGCGATCACCTCGTCGGCGAAGGCGCGGACGGTGTCGACGAGATCCTGGTACTCGTCCTCGAGTTCGAAGTTCGGCATGTGAGGCTCCTTCGCCACTGGTGCGGATGTCGCGGGGCGCCCGGTTCTCCCCGGGCCGGGGGTCGCTGGGCAGGCTTCGTTGAGGTCAGGTTTCGTGGATGTCAGCTTTCGTTGGACCCGGGTGGGGTCGAGTCCGATCCGGCATCGGGCCGGGGGTCGGCGTGCACGACGGCGATCACCTGGTCCTTGCCGACCTGCTCGCCGAGGCGGACGTGCAGTGTGACGGTGCCGGAGATCCAGGCGTGCAGCGGGTGCTCCATCTTCATCGCCTCCACGGCGCCGATCCGGTCCCCGGCCGCCACGTGCGCGCCGGACTCGACGTCCAGGGCGACGACGGCGCCCGGCATGGGCGCCGTCACGTTCGGCTCGCCGCCGGCCTCCTCCCGCTCGAGCACCGCCAGCTGGCGGTGGAGGACCTCGCGCCGGTCCAGGAGCCGGAGCCGGTTCGTCGTCCCCGCGCGGACCAGCCACATCCCGCCCGCGGGGTCGCGGAGGACGCGCGCGCCGGAGACCGGATCCGTCGCGGCGAAGTCGCCGAAGGAGTCGAGGACGCGTCCGCCGTCCGGGTCGACCGCATCGCCCCGGTCGGCCGCGGTAACCGGGTCGCCGGCGTCGTCGGAATCGTTCGCTTCGGGCACCACCTCGACGGTCTCGCCGTCGACGTCCAGCCAGTACGTCGGGCGGGCCGGCTCGCCGAGGCGCCAGCCGTCCAGCAGCTGCCAGGGACCCTGTCCAGGCCCGCCGATCGGACCGCCGGTGGACCCCGCAGCCGGCTGAAACTCCCTCTCCCAGGCCTGCTGGCCGCGCACAGCGAATACGAGGTCCTGCCGGGTCGGCCGCTCCGGCACGAAGCGCCCGCCCTGCTCCTCGGTCCACCGCCCGATCAGGTTGGTATCCAGGCGGCCGGCGGCCACCTCGGGATGGGCGAGCAGCGCGCGCAGGAAGGCCACGTTGGTTCGCACGCCCACGATCGTCGTGGCGGCGAGGGCCCGCTGCAGCCGCTCGAGCGCCTCGTCCCGGGTGGGCCCGTGGGCGATCACCTTGGCGATCAGGGGGTCGAACTCGGAGCCGACCGTGCCGGAGCCCTCGATCGCCGAGTCCACCCGCACGCCGTCGCCGCCCGGCAGCTCCACCCGGAAGGCCTCGCCGCTGGAGGGCAGGAATCCCTCGGCGGGGTCCTCGGCGTAGATGCGCGCCTCGATCGCGTGGCCGCGCAGTACGACGTCGTCCTGGACGAACGGGAGCCGCTCCCCCGCCGCGATCCGCACCTGCCATTCGACCAGGTCGATCGGCCTCTCCTCACCGCCGGCGCCGCCCCCTCCGCCGGCGATCCGGACCACCTCCTCGGTGACCGGGTGCTCGACCTGCAGCCGCGTGTTCATCTCCATGAAGAAGAACTCGCCCGGTGCGTCGTCGGAGACGAGGAACTCGACGGTGCCGGCGCCGATGTAGCCGACCGACTCGGCAGCCCGGACGGCGGCGGCGCCGAGCTCGGCGCGGATGCGCTCGCCGTCGGCGCCCAGCCCGGCGAGCAGCGGCGCGGGCGCCTCCTCGACGACTTTCTGGTGCCGACGCTGCAGCGAGCACTCCCGCTCGCCGAGGTGGACGGTGCGGCCGTGGCCGTCGGCGAGGACCTGGACCTCGATGTGCCGCGGCCGGGTGACGAGCCGCTCGAGCAGCAGCGTGTCGTCGCCGAACGCGCCGGCGGCCGTGCGCCGTGCCGAGGCGAGCGCGGCGGGGAGCTCCTCGGCGCTCCGGACGGCGAACATGCCCTTGCCGCCCCCGCCGGCGGACGGCTTGATGAGCAGGGGGAAGCCGACCCGGTCCGCCGCCTCGATCAGGGCGGCGTCGTCCAGTCCGGGGTCGCTGACGCCGGGGACCACGGGGACGCCGTGGCCGGCCACGTGGTTCTTGGACCGGATCTTGTCGCCCATCAGATTGATCGCCGAGCTGGGCGGGCCGATGAACGCGATCCCCTCCTCCTCCAGGGCGCGGGCGAACTCGACGTTCTCGGAGAGGAAGCCGTAGCCGGGGTGGACGGCCTCGGCCCCCGTCTCCCGGCAGGCGCGCAGGATCTCGCCGATGTCCAGGTAGGTGGTCGCCGCCGTCGCCCGTCTGTCCGTGCTCCCCCGCGTACCGGGGAGCCGGACGGCGACGTCGGCGACGCGGACGTGCAGGGCGTCCGCGTCCTGCGGGGCGTAGACCGCCGCGGCGCGCAGGCCCATCCGCTGGACGCTGCGGGCGATGCGGACGGCGATCTCGCCGCGGTTGGCGATGAGGACGGTGGTGAAGGGGAAGTCGTGGGTCATGGTGCCGCCTACATCCGGAAGAGGCCGAAGCCGGTATCGGGCAGTGGGGTGCGCGAGCAGACATCGAGGGCGAGCCCGACGACGCGGCGGGTGTCGGCGGGGTCGATCACGCCGTCGTCCCACAGCCGCGCCGTCGAGTAGTAGGGGTTGCCCTGCGACTCGAACTGCTCGCGGATGGGGCGCTTGAACTCCTCCTCGGCCTCGGGGTCCCAGGTCTCGCCGCGGGACTCGATCCCGTCCCGCTTGACGGTCGCGAGCACGTTGGCGGCCTGGTTCCCGCCCATGACGGAGATCCGCGCGCCCGGCCACATCCACAGGAACCGGGGCGAGTAGGCGCGGCCGCACATGGAGTAGTTGCCGGCGCCGAACGAGCCGCCGATGACCACGGTCAGCTTCGGCACGCGGGTCGTGGCGACGGCGGTGACCATCTTGGCCCCGTGCTTGGCGATGCCGGCGGCCTCGTAGTCGCGGCCGACCATGAAGCCGGAGATGTTCTGCAGGAACAGCAGCGGGACGCCGCGCTGATCGCACAGCTCGATGAAGTGGGCGCCCTTCTGCGCCGACTCGGCGAAGAGGATGCCGTTGTTCGCGACGATCCCCACCGGGTGGCCGTGCACGTGCGCGAAGCCGGTGACCAGCGTGCTCCCGTAGCCGGCCTTGAACTCGTGGAACTCGCTGGCGTCGACGATCCGGGCGATCACCTCGCGGACGTCGTACTGCGCGTTCACGTCCACGGGCACCACGCCGTAGAGCTCCTCCGGTGCGACGGCGGGGTCCCGGCCGGCTCGGACCGGCCAGGCGGGCCCGGCAGGAGCGGGGAGCGTCTCGACGATGTCGCGGACGATCTGCAGCGCGTGCGCGTCGTTCTCCGCCAGGTGGTCGGCGACGCCGGAGGTCTTCGCGTGCAGCGCGCCGCCGCCGAGCTCCTCCGCCGTGACGACCTCGCCCGTGGCCGCCTTCACCAGCGGGGGCCCGCCGAGGAAGATGGTGCCTTGGTTCCGGACGATCACCGTCTCGTCGCTCATGGCCGGCACGTAGGCGCCGCCGGCCGTGCAGGAGCCCATGACGGAGGCGATCTGCGGGATCTTCGCCGCGGACATGCGGGCCTGGTTGTAGAAGATCCGGCCGAAGTGCTCGCGGTCGGGGAAGACCTCGTCCTGCTTGGGCAGGAACGCTCCCCCGGAGTCGACCAGGTAGATGCAGGGCAGGCGGTTCTCCAGCGCGATCTCCTGCGCCCGCAGGTGCTTCTTCACGGTCATCGGCAGGTACGTGCCGCCCTTCACCGTGGCGTCGTTGCAGACCACCATCACGTGGCGTCCGTGGACCAGGCCGATGCCGGCGATGACGCCGGCCGCCGGTACCTCGCCGTCGTACATCCCCTCCGCGGCCAACGGGGCGACCTCCAGGAAGGGCGACCCCTCGTCCAGCAGCCGGTCCACGCGCTCCCGCGGGAGCAGCTTGCCGCGGCCCACGTGGCGCTGGCGCGACGTCTCGGGGCCGCCGAGCGCCGCGCGCCGCAACCGTGCGCGCAGGTCCGCGACGAGCTCGCGCTGCCCGTCGGCGTTGGCCGCGTGCTGCGCCGAGCCCGTGTCGATCCGCGTGTGGAGTCTCTCCATCGGTGTCTCCGTCGGCCTTCCGTGGTTGTTCCGTCGGGCGGTCCCCCGGGTGTGATCCGCGCCCCGTTAAGGATCGCTAACTCACGACTTCAGGTTAGTGTTGATTAACCGGGGTGTCTACAGGAGGCGCCCCATTCCGACCGGGAGGGCCGCGATGAGCGAGGACCGCACGGCGCGCGTCGACCCCGACGACGGCGGGCCGGCCTCCGCGCGCGACGCCGCGCGGGACGAGCGCCGGCAGGAGTACCTCGCCGCCGCGGCCCGGCTGTTCGCCGAGCGCGGCTACCGCGGCGTGTCCATCGAGGACCTCGGCGCCGCGTGCGGCGTCAGCGGACCGGCGGTGTACCGGTACTTCCGCGGCAAGCAGGCGGTCCTCGCGGCCCTGCTGGTCGGCGTCAGCGAGTCGCTGCTGGAGGGATCGCGCGCCGTCGTCGAGGACGCCGATGGTCCGGCGACCGCCCTGCAGCGCCTGATCGAGTTCCAGGCGGACTTCTCCCTGGACAACCGGGACGTCATCCGCGTCCAGGACCGCGATCTGGCGAGCCTGGACGACGGCGACTCCCAGCTCGTGCGCCGCCTCCAGCGGGACTACGTGGCACTCTGGGCCGCGCAGCTGCGGCGGCTGCACCCGGAGGAGGACGCGGCCGCGGCCCGGCAGCGCGCGCACGCCGCGTTCGGGCTGCTGAACTCGACGCCGCACTCGGGCGGGCGCGGACGCACGCCCGGTCAGAGGTCACGTCTGGTCGCGATGGCCTGGGCCGCGGTCTCGGCCCGGGTACCCTAGGACTTTGAGGCCGTGGGCCTTCCGCCCAGGCAACGACGTCGTACGCAGGAAAGAGGAACCCCCGTGAATCTACGCCCCGTGGAGCCAGCCGACCTCGACTGGTTTTTCGAGCACCAGCAGGATCCGGAGGCGAACATCATGGCGGGCTTCACCGCCAAGAACCCCTCGGACCGCGGCGTGTTCAACCACCACTGGGAGTCGATCCTGAACGACCCGGAGGTCACCGTCCGCACCATCGAGCACGACGGCAAGGTCGTCGGCTCCGTCATGGCCTACCCGAACGAGGGCTACCCGGAGATCAGCTTCTGGACGGACAAGGCCTACTGGGGCCGCGGCGTCACCACGTCGGCCGTGGACGCGTTCCTGCAGGAGTTCACCCAGCGCCCGGTCCGTGCCCGCGTGGTCACGGACAACATCGGATCCCAGAAGGTGCTCGAGCGCCGCGGCTTCACCGTGGTCGGCGAGGCGGAGGGCTTCGCCAACGCGCGGGCCGCCGTGGTCAAGGAATACATCATGGAGCTCTCCTAGAGCGGAGCCGGTCATGCCCCCACGTCGGCCGACGGCCCAGGACGTCGCCAAGCTGGCCGGCGCGTCCCGCAGCGCCGTCTCGATGGTGATGAACGGGACCGCCGACGGCAACGTCGCCCCGGAGACGCAGGAGCGCATCCGCCGCGCGGCCGCCGCGCTGGACTACACGCCGCACCCGATCGCGGCCGGTCTGCGCCGTCAGCGCAGCGAGATGATCGGGCTCGTCACCGACGAGGCCGCCTCCAGCCCGTTCGCCGGCCGGATGCTCTCCGGCGCCTCGCAGGCGGCCTCCGACCGCGGCTACCTCACCGTGATCGCCGACGCCGGCGGCCCCGGCGAGGACACCTCGCACTACATCGAGGAGCTGCGCCGGCGCCGGGTGGACGGGCTGATCCTGGCCACGACATCGCTGCGCACCCTCCGTGCGCCCGAGGGCCTGCGGCTGCTCCCGTCCGTCCTGGCGAACTGCCATGACGAGCCGCTGAGCCTTGACGCGATCATGCCGGACGAGTACCGCGGCGGCCGCGAGGCCACCGAGCACCTGGTCTCGCTGGGACACCGCCGCATCACGTGGATCGGCGGCGGCGACGACGTCGACGCCCGGCCGCTGCGCATCCGCGGGTTCCAGCAGGCCCTCTCCGCCGCCGGCCTCCCGCCGGGCGAGGTGGTCCCCGCCGGGTGGGACATCAACGACGGCTTCACCGCGGCCCTGCCGCTCTTCTCCGCCGGTCCCGACCGCCGGCCGGACGCGGTCTTCTGCGCCAACGACCGCGTGGCGGCCGGCGCCCTGCTCGCCGCCCGCACCGCGGGCCTCGCCGTCCCCGGGGACGTGTCCATCATGGGGTACGACGACCAGCGCCACCTCGCCGAGGCGACCGTGCCGGGACTGACCACGATGGCGCTGCCGCACGAGGAAATCGGCCGGGTCGCCGCCAACCGGGTCGTCGACCGGATCGAGGGCGGCGGCCCGAGCGTGCCGGCCGGTGCGGCCCCGCAGGCCGTCCTGCTGCAGTGCCGGCTCGTCGTCCGGGGCACCACGGGCCCCCGCCTCCCGGGCGCCTGACCGCCGGCTCCCCCGCCTCCCGGACGCCTGGCCGCCGGCTCCCCCGCCAATCCGCCGCGGCGGCTCACGGCGGCGGGCAGACGACACCGGAGGCCGGCGGGTCTCCCCGCCGGCCTCCGGTGTCGCTGTGTCCTTCGCGTTCCTCGGGCGTCTCCGCCGAGCCGGTGCTCCTACTCCTGCGCGCCGGCCTCCGCACGGTACTCGAGCCCCATGGGCTCCAGCGCCCAGCCCGAGGCCCGCACGCCCGCGGGCAGGCTGAGGGCGAGCTGCTCTCCCGGCGCCGGGTAGAAGCGCTGGGTGTGCGGGGCTGCCCCGGAGCGGAAGACCTCGACGATCGTCCGGTCCACGTAGATCCGCAGCCCGTCGCCGACGGGGAGCCGGAGCACCCCGCGGCCGCCGTCGTCCTCCGCTGCGGAGTCGGCGGCGCCGTCGGATCCGACCGCCACCAGGAGGAGCTCGACGTCAGCGCTCACGGTGTCGGCGCTCGCGGTCCCGTCCGCGCCGTCGCCGGTCACGGGCTCGACGACGACCTCGGCGGGGTCCGGCAGCACGCTGACGGCCCCGGCCGTCAGTTCCACGGCCTCGCCGCGCAGGCCCTCGAGCTCGGCGGCGGGCCGCATGACCAGCGCGTCACCGTCGAGGCCGAGCTCGCGGGGCAGGGTCAGCAGACCGGCCCACCCGTCGGCGTCGGCGAACTCCTCCGCGCGGCCTTCCCAGGACCAGCCCCAGGCCAGGGTGCGGTCGGTCTCGGCGAGCACCTGCGGCGCGTAGAAGTCGGGTCCGGTGTCGGCCCGTCCACCGGCGCGGACGGCGAACCGCAGCGGCACGCCTTCCTCACCCGTGACCAGGTCCCCAGCCAGGTACGCCACGGAGTTCAGCTGGTGCGCCCCGTCGACCCAGCGCCAGAGCGAGAGGAGCAGGACCCAGCTCCCACCGGAGCGGAACAGCTGCGGGCACTCCCAGATGTCGGCCGCCGCGAGCTCGCCAGCGAGCGGATCCCTGGTGTCCAGCAGGCGGCCCAGGTACTTCCAGTCGGCGAGGTCGGTCGCGTCGTAGAGGAGCACGGCCGGATCGCCTCCGGGCGTGCCGGCGCCCTGCAGTCCGTAGCGGCGCCCGTCGAGCGTGAAGAGGAACGGGTCCCGGACGTCCGTGAACTGCTCCCCCTCGGGCATCCCGGTCGCCGGCACAGCGTCCTTGGCCCAGGCGTCCAGCGCTGCGTCGCCGCTGCGCGCGAGGAGGACCGTGGAGGGCCCTCCCCCGTCACGGATGCCGGTGTACACGAGGGTGGGCACGCCGTCGTCGACGGTCCCGACGCCGGACCAGCACCCGAACGCGTCGTCTCCTCCGGCGGTCGGGGCGATGGCGACCGGGTGCTCGTGCCAGGACAGCAGGTCCGGCGAGCTCAGGTGCGCCCAGGCGATGCTGCTGTGCCGGGCGGAGTCGGGGTTGTACTGGCAGAAGACGTGGTACCGGCCATCGTGGCGGAGGATCCCGTTGGGGTCGTTGAGCCATCCGGCCAGCGGCCGGGGGTGGATGGCCGGCCGCTCGCCCGCCGGCTGTGGCTGGTGGACGCCGCCTCCGGTGGTCGGCTGGCTGGTCGCGTCGGGGCTGTCGGACTGGACAGTCACAGAGGGTCCTTTCGAGGTATGCGGGAGCGCTACTTGCCGATGCCGGCGGTGAGACCGGCGCGGAGGCTGCGCTGCCCGAAGAAGAAGACGATCAGGGCGGGGATCATGGACAGGATCACGCCGGCGAGGACCACGGAGATACTGCCGGTGCCCATGTTCCCTTGCAGGGACACCAGTCCCAGCGGGAGCGTGAAGTTGCCCTCGGAGATCGTCAGGATGAGCGGTCGGAAGAACTCGTTCCAGTGGTAGTTGAACGCGAGGATTCCGACGATCGCCATGCCCGGCGTGGCCAGCGGCAGATAGATGGAGCGGAAGATCCGCCACTGGCTGGCGCCGTCGATCTCGGCGGCCTCGGCCAGCTCCAGCGGGATCCCCATGAAGTACTGCCGCATGAGGAAGGTGCCGAAGGCCGTCGGGACCGCGGGGATGATCAGGGCCAGGAGCGTGTCGGCCAGGTCCATGCCGCGGATGATCATGAAGACCGGGACGATCGTGACCTGCACGGGGATCATCATGGTGGCCAGGACGATCCCGAAGAGCGCCGTGCGGCCCTTGAACTTGATGCGGGCGAAGGCGTAGCCGGCCATGGCCGCCGTGATCATCTGGCCCGCGGCGATCAGGCCGGTGGTCAGCGCCGAGTTCACGACCAGTCGGATCATGTCGATCTGCTCGAACACCCCGGCGTAGGAGGTGAAGTCCGGGTCCCAGGGCAGGAACCGGGGCGGCAGGGAGAAGGATTCCGACGGCGGCCGCAGCGACGTGGACAGCGTCCACATCACGGGCCCGAGGGTCAGGACGGCGGCCACGAGCAGGACGGCCAGGCGTCCCAGGAGCGACCAGTTCATGCCGGGGCGTCGGCGCGCGCGCTTCGGGGCGGCGGGTGCTTCCAGAGTTTGTGTAGTCATCTCAGTCTCACTGGTAGAAAACGAATCGGCGGCTGAGCCGGAACTGCACGTACGTGACCGCCATGATGAGGATCATCAGCAGCAGGCCGATCGCGGAGGCGCGGCCGAACTCGAGCTGCTGGAAGCCGGATTCGAAGATGACCATGACGGCCGTCCGGGTCGAGTCGCCGGGTCCGCCGCGGGTCAGGACGTACGGCTGGTCGAAGACCTGCAGCGCGCTGATCACGGCCATGACGGAGGCGACGAGTGTGGTGGGGCTGAGCAGCGGCATCGTGACGTTGAAGAACTTCTTGACGCCCGAGGCGCCGTCGATCTCGGCGGCCTCGTAGATCTCCTTCGGGATGGAGCCGAGCCCGCCCACGAAGAGCAGGAAGGAGAACCCGAAGTTCTGCCACACGTAGACGATGATGACGACGGCGGCCGCACCGGTCGGCGTCGTCAGCCACGGCACGGGTGCGATCCCGATGAGGCCGAGCAGCCAGTTCACCGCGCCGAACTGCTCGTTGAACAGGTACCCCATGAAGATCGAGACCGAGGCCGCGGAGAGGATCAGCGGGAAGAAGAACGTCGAGCGGAAGAAGACCCGCAGCCAGTTCGGCAGCCGCTCCGCGACCATGGCCGCGAGGACCAGCGCGATGCCCAGCTGCAGGGTGACCGCGATGACCACGAAGACGATCGTGTTCAGGAAGCTCACGCGGACCGTGGGATTGGTGACCACGGAGACGAAGTTCTCGAACCCGACGAACTCGGGCGCGGAGATGATGTCCCAGCGGAAGAACGCCAGGACCACCGAACCGATGATCGGAATCACCGTGAAGACGCCCATCCCGATCACGGTCGGGGCCAGGAGGATCCAGGCGAACAGCTGCTTGCGCAGCGGCCCGTTGGACTCCTTCCGCGGCAGCTCCGTGTGCTCGAGGCGCGCCGGGGCGCCGGCGCTCGCATTGGTCGTCGCGTTGCTCATTGCTCGCTCCTGAGAACTCGTTCCAGATCGCTCTGGAGGTTGGCCAGGGTGGCGCGGGTCTGCCGGGAGGATCCGCTGACGGCGTTCGGCACGTGCTTCATCAGCGCGGTCTCCACGGCGGCCTGGGCCGGCGGCGCCGGGATGGGCCCGGAGGTCGGGAACTTGTCCAGCGTGTCGTAGAAGACCTGCCAGTTCTTGGGCCCGGTCTCGGAGTAGAACGCCGCGTTCACCATGGAACGGCGGGTCGGGGTGGTGTTCGGCGTCGGGAAGGCCAGCTCCATGGACTCACGGCGGCTGCAGAACTTGACCCACTCCCAGGCGGCGTCCTTGTTCCTCGCGGTGCTCATGATGGCGTACCCGGCCGCGCCGAACTGGTGCCGCTGGGTCCGATTGCGCGGGAAGAACTGGACGTTGAACCCGTCCTCGGCCATCCCGGCCTCGTGCAGGCCCTGGACCCAGTAGCCGCCCGCCGGTGCCGCGCCGATGCGGCCGTTCGCGAAGAGGCCGACCAGCGACTCGCCGCCGCCGCCCTCGGGGCGGACGCCCAGGCCCTCGGCGACGAGCTCTCGGAGGAAGTCGAAGGTCTCGAAGACGCGTTCGTCGGTGGCGTTCGCCCCGTCCCAGACATAGCCGCCGCCGCGCGTCGCGCGGGCGGGGTCGCCGGGATAGAACCGATCCCAGAACCAGTCGCCGCCGGGCGCCTTCTCCTCGGTGAGGAAGGAGGTGTCGTTCGTGTAGAGCCACGGCACCACGCCCCCGAACAGGCGGTTGGTCCAGTAGTACGGCGTGAAGCCGGAGCCCTGGGCGCTCTTCATCTGCCGCATGACCGACGCGAAGTCGTCGTGCGTCCAGTCCGCCGCGGGCAGCGAGAGCCCGGCCTCCTCGAGCGTGCTCATGTTGAGGTACATGTTCGCCGCGTTCCAGTCCAGCGGGAGCTGGTACAGGCTGCCCTGGTACATGAACGCCTCGAGCAGGCTGGGGTGGACGTCGTCGAAGTAGTCCTGCAGCTCCGCGGCGTCGCGCCGGATGTAGTCGTCGAGCGGCTCCGCGAGCTTGTCGGCGAACAGCTGGGCGCCCTCGGTCGCCACGTAGACGACGTCGGGCGGGTCGCCCGCGGCGACCATCGTCAGAATCTTCGCGAAGAAGTCCTTCCAGTCGGTGCCCTGGACGGGCTGGATGCGCACCTTGATGCCCGGGTACTCGGCGCGGAAGGCGTCGACGAGCGCCTGGCGGGCCTCGGCGTCGGCCCGGGTGCCCAGGATGGCGATCGTCATGGAGTCGTCGCCGCGTCCCGGGATGTCCTGGGCGGTCAGCCGCGGCCACGACCCGACCGCGAGGCCCGCGAGCCCGAGGCCGCCCAGCGCGAGGGCACCCCGCCGGGTCAGTGTTCTGGCGGTGGCCCCGCCGATGTGATCTGTCATGGTCCCTTTCCTAACACGTGTCAGGTTCGGCGATAAATGTATCTTCCGGCCGTCGCGAGTGTCAAGGGTCACAGTGGCCGGCGACGGGATCGTGATCTACTCGAGGCCCCGGACACGAAAAGGAAACGGCCGCCGTCGTCCCCGGGCGGGGGACGACGGCGGCCGCTCCGTGGCGGCCCGCACCGAGCGGGCCGGGCCGTCGAGGCGCGCTACACGAGCAGCTGGCCTCCCGGGATGGAGTCCAGGAGGTTCGCCGTGTACGCCGACTCCGGGGCGGCGAAGATCTGGTCCGTGGTCCCGGACTCGATCAGCTGCCCGTTCTGCATGACCACCACGTTGTCCGCGATCTGCCGGACGACGGCGAGGTCATGCGTGATGAAGAGGTACGTCAGCCCCAGGTTCTCCTGCAGTTCGTTGAGCAGGTTCAGGACCTGGGCCTGCACCAGCACGTCGAGGGCGGAGACCGCCTCGTCGCAGATGATGACCTCGGGCTCGAGCGCGAGAGCGCGGGCGATCGCGATGCGCTGCCGCTGTCCGCCGGAGAGCTCGTTCGGGAATCGGTGCATCGTCGAGGCGGGCATGGAGACCTGCTCCAGCAGCTCCCGGACCCGGTTCTGCCGGGACTTGGCGTCGCCGATCCCGTGGACCTTCAGCGGCTGCTCGATGGTGCGGAAGATGCTGTACATCGGGTCGAGCGATCCGTACGGGTCCTGGAAGATCGGCTGGACCCGCCGGCGGAACCGGAAGAGCTCCTTCTCGCTGAGTCGGCCCATGTCCTCGCCGTCGAAGCGGATGGTGCCGCTCGTCGGCTCCAGCAGGTTCAGCACCATCTTGGCCACGGTCGACTTGCCCGAGCCGGACTCGCCGACGATCGCCGTCGTCGTGCCGCGCTTGACGGCGAAGGAGAGGTCGTCCACCGCGGTGAACTCGGTCTTGCGGAACCCCTTGTCGCGGATCTTGAAGACCTTGGTGAGGTGCTCGACCTCGATCACGTTGTCGTCCGCGGCGACGGT
Organism: Zhihengliuella sp.; assembly: GCF_031178195.1. Lineage (GTDB taxonomy): Bacteria > Actinomycetota > Actinomycetes > Actinomycetales > Micrococcaceae > Zhihengliuella. The sequence continues at coordinate 357,429 of NZ_JAPSJL010000003.1, read as the reverse complement.
CTCCCCGGTCGTCCCGCCGGCGAGCCGCCGCGAGGACAGGGACGGCGCGGAGGCGATGAGCCGCTGGGTGTACGGATGCTGCGGGTTGCGCAGCAGCTCCAGGGCGGGCCCGGACTCGACGACCTGCCCCTTGTACATGACCACGACCTTCTCGGCGCGCTCGGCGGCGAGGCCGAGATCGTGCGTGATGAAGAGGACAGCGGTGCCGAGCTCCGCCGTCATGCCGTCGAGGTGGTCGAGGATCTGCCGCTGGACCGTCACGTCGAGGGCGGAGGTCGGCTCGTCGGCGATGAGCAGGCGCGGGCGGCAGGCCAGGCCGATCGAGATGAGAGCGCGCTGGCGCATGCCGCCCGAGAACTCGTGCGGGTACTGCTTGGCGCGCCGCTCGGCGTCCGGGAGCCCGGCCTCGGTGAGAACCTCGGCGACCTTCCCGTCGATGTCCTTGCCGCCGAGGCCGTTGGCCCGCAGCGTCTCCTTGACCTGGAAGCCGATCTTCCAGACGGGGTTCAGGTTGGACATCGGGTCCTGCGGGACCATGCCGATCTGGTCCCCGCGGACGGCCTGGTACTCCTTCTCGGTGGCCTGGGCGAGGTCCCGGCCGTCGAACAGGATCTGCCCGGAGGTGACCTTGCCGTTCTTGGCCAGCAGCCCCATGGCCGCGAGCGCCATGGTCGACTTGCCCGAGCCCGACTCGCCGACGATGGCGACGGTCTCGCCGGGCATCACGGTGAGGTTGGCGCCGCGGACGGCCTTGACGGGGCCGTTGGAGCCCTGGAACGTGATCTCCACGTCCCGCATGTCCAGCAGGGGGCGCTCCTCGGTGGCGGGAGCGGCCGGTGCGGTGTTGGTGAGTGTCTCCACGGTTACGCCTTCCGGGACTTGGGGTCCAGCGCATCACGCAGGGCGTCGCCGAGCATGATGAAGCTGAGCACCGTGATGGACAGGGCCAGCGCGGGCCAGAACAGGATGTGCGGGTCGTTGCGCACCGAGATCTGGGCCGAGGAGATGTCGTTGCCCCAGCTCACGACCGATGCCGGCAGGCCGATGCCCAGGAAGGACAGCGTCGCCTCGGCCACGATGTACGTGCCGAGCGAGATCGAGGCGACGACGATGACCGGGGCCAGCGAGTTCGGCAGGACGTGGCGGACCAGCGCGCCGAACTTGGACAGGCCCAGCGACCGGGCGGCCGTCACGTAGTCCGCGTTCCGGGCCTCGATGACGGCCCCGCGCGTGATGCGAGCGACCTGCGGCCAGCCGAAGATCACCAGCGTCATGACCACGGTCCACACGCTGCGGCTCTCGCGGAACGCCGGCAGCTGCATGATGACGATCGCGCCCAGGATCAGCGGCAGCGCGAAGAAGATGTCGCCGAGGCGGGCGAGCACCGCGTCGAGCCAACCACCGTAGTAGCCGGCCAGCGCGCCCATAACGCCGCCGATCAGGACGACGCCGATCGTCGTGAACAGGCCGACGACGACGGACGACTGCGCCCCGTAGATGACGCGCGCGAAGATGTCGCAGCCCTGGTAGGTGAAGCCGAGGGGATGGCCCGGCTGCGGTCCCATGCGCGCGAACTCGAGCGGGCACGAGCGCGGGTCGACGCTGGTGAACCACTGCGGGAACGCGGCGACGAGGATCACGAGGACGATCAGGACCGACGACACGATGAAGAGCGGCTGCCGGCGCAGGTTCCGCCACGATTCGGCCCAGAAGCCGAGGGGTTCGCTGTCCTCGCGGACGGAGTCGACCGCCTGCAGCGGCGTCTCCTCCAGCGGGGCCACGAAGTGCTCGATGCGGCGCTTCGAGATCTTCCCCGTGCGCGGGGTCGACGGGGCCTCGGACGCGCCGGGCACGGTGGTGTGCTGGGTATCAGGCATATCGGATCCTCGGGTCGAGCAGTGCGTAGAGCAGGTCCACGAGCAGGTTGGCCAGGACGAAGACGAGGACGAGGACGCTGACGACGGCGACCACGGTGGGCGTCTCGCCCTTGAGGATGGCGTCGAAGAGCAGGCTGCCGACGCCTGGGATGTTGAAGACGCCCTCGGTCACGATCGCGCCGCCCATCAGCATGCCGAGGTCGGCGCCGAGGAAGGTCACGACCGGGATGAGCGAGTTGCGCAGGATGTGGACGCGGACCACGCGGGAGCGGCTGAGGCCCTTGGCGGTGGCGGTGCGGACGAAGTCGGCGTTCATGTTCTCGGCGACCGAGGTACGGGTCAGCCGCAGCACGTAGGCAAAGGAGACGAGTCCGAGGACGACGCCCGGCATGATCAGGTCGCCCCACGGTGCGCCGGAGCCGACGGTGGGCCGGGCCCAGCCGAGCTCCACGCCGAAGACGTACTGGAAGATGAAGCCGAGGACGAAGGTCGGGACGGCGATGACGACCAGCGACAGCACGAGGACGCTGGAGTCGAAGAAGCGGCCGCGGCGCAGGCCGGCGATGAGTCCGAAGAGCACGCCGAAGACGGTCTCGAAGACCAGCGCCAGGACGGCCAGGCGGGCCGTGACCGGGAAGGCACGGGCGAGTTCGTCGGCGACCGGCTGCCCCGAGAAGGAGACGCCGAGATCGAGGGTCAGGAGGTTCTTGAGGTAGAGGCCGTACTGGATCCAGAACGGCTGGTCGAGGTTGTACTGGGCGCGGAGCGCGGCCTCGACGTTCGGGGACATGGGCTTGCCGCCCGAGAGCGCGGCGATCGGGTCGCCGGGGGTCGCGAAGACCAGGAAGTACACCAGCAGCGTGGCCCCGAAGAACACGGGGAGCATCTGCAGGAGTCTCCTGAGCATGTACATCAGCATATGAAGGGAGTCCTTTGTGAGGCGGGGCCGACCGGTGTGCCGGCGGCCCTCTCAACGCGGGGCGAGGGCAGCGAGGCGGTTCCTCGCTGCCCTCGCCTGCTGCGGGACGTCGATGGCGTCCGGCAGCGGTTGGTTACTTGCCGGTGATCTGGTGGTAGAGCGGCTTGCCGTCCCAGCCGAGGACGACGTCGTCGACGTTCTCGCTCCAGGCCGCCTGTGCCGCCTGGTACCAGAGCGGGACGACCGGGAGGTCCTGGAACAGGATCTCCTGCGCCTCGTTGAAGATCGCGGCGCCTTCCTCGACGCTGCCGGCCTCGAGGCCCTCCAGCAGCTTGGCGTCGAACTCCGGGTTGGAGTAGCGGCCGTCGTTGGAGGACGCGCCGGTGGCGTACAGCGGGCCGAGGAAGTTGTACAGCGACGGGTAGTCGCCCTGCCAGCCGGCGCGGGAGAGTCCCTCGAGGGCGTCCTGCCCGACCTTGTCGCGCATCTCCTTGAAGGTCGTGACGGCGTCCAGCTCGGCCTCGATGCCGAGGTTGCTGCGAAGCTGGTTCACGATCGCGGTGATGTACTCCTTGTTGCCGGCGCCGTCGATGTTGGACGTGTACTTCAGCACCTTGCCCTCGGGCCACGGGGAGATCTCGTTGGCCTGCTCCCAGAGCTTCTTGGCCTCCTCGGGGTTGTGCTCGAGGACCTCGGAGCCCGGGATGTCCGGGTTGTAGCCCTCGATGACCGGGGCGGTGAACTCCGTCGCCACCTCCTTAGTGCCGAAGAAGATCTGGTCGATGATCTGCTGGCGGTCGATCGCCATGGAGATCGCCTTGCGGCGCAGCTGTCCCGCCTCGCCCTGGAACTCCTCGAGGTAGCCCGGGATCACCATGGTCGCGTTGCCGGCGTAGGCGCGGCTGGTGTTGCGCTCCGGGAAATCGTCCTGGTAGTTCTGCAGCGCGTTCGGCGGCATCTCGCCGAGGACGTCCAGATTGCCCGACTGCAGGTCGGCGTAGGCGGACTCGAAGCTGTCGTAGATCTTGAAGGTGATGCCGCCGTTGGCCGGCTCGCGGGGGCCCTCGTAGTCCTCGTTCGGCACCAGCTCGATCTGGACGTTGTGCTGCCAGCCGTTCTCGGCCAGCGTGTACGGGCCGTTGGTCACGGGCGCCTCGCCGAACGCCTGCATGTCCTCGAACGCCACGGTCGGCAGCGGCATGTAGGCCGAGTAGCCCAGGCGCATCGGGAAGTCCGACTCCGGGCCCTGAAGCTCGACGGTGAACGTGTGGTCGTCGACCACCGTCAGGCCGGAGAGCGTGTCGGCGCCGTTGGCGTCGGACTCCTCGTAGCCCTTGATCGTCTCGAAGAAGTACTGGCTCTTCTGGGCGTTGTCCGAGTCGGCACCGTAGTTCCAGGCGTCCACGAACGACTGCGCGGTGACCTCCTCGCCGTTGCTGAAGGTGGTGCCCGGCTTGATCTTGACCGTCCAGGTGATGTTGTCCTCGGACTCCACCGACTCGGCCAGCTCCGGCTGGAGGCTGCCGTCCTCGGCGTACGAGTACAGACCCGTGTAGAGCAGGTCGACGACGCGGCCGCCGCCGACCTCGTTGGTGTTGGTCGGGATCAGGCCGTTCTGTGGCTCGGTGTTGTGAGCGGTGACGACGTAGCTGCCGTCCGCCGCCGCAGCCGTGTCGCCGTCCCCGCCGCCGCAGGCGGTCAGGCCCAGGGCGAGGGCGGCCGTCACGGACACGCCTTGAAGCAAGCGCTTCATATGCATACGAGAAATCTCCTTGTTGTGGATGAGGCTGCAGGGTCGCGGTGAGCGACGTCATGCCGCCTTGAGTCCGACCTCACGGTCGCGCCTCAGGGAGCCTACCCCCTCGGCGCATAGCATCTGCGCCGGATCGAGGGGATAGGAAGATAATTTATGAACTTGAAACAAATGATGCAAATCACACGAGCGTGATGAGCGTCGCCGGATCGGCCATGATCGAGCCCACCTCGGCCAGGAAGCGCGACGCCTGGGCGCCGTCCGCCAGGCGGTGGTCGAAGCTCAGGCTGAGGGTCACGACGTCGCGCAGCTCGATCCCGCCGCGGTGCTCCCAGGGCTGGCGCCGGATCTGCCCCACGGCCAGGATCCCGGCCTCCGGCGGGTTGATGATCGGGGTGCCGGCGTCGATGCCGAAGACCCCGATGTTGGTGATGGAGAACGTGCCACCGCTCAGGTCCGACGGCGACGCCTTGCCCTCGCGTGCCGCGCGGGTGAGGCGTCCCAGCTCGGCGGCGAGGCCGTGCAGGTCCAGGGCCTCGGCGTGCTTGACGTTCGGCACCATCAGGCCCCGCTCCGTCGCGGCGGCGAATCCGAGATTGACGTGCGCGTACCGGACGATCTCGCCGGTCTCCCCGTCCCACCGGGAGTTAAGCTCCGGCGAGCGCCGCAGCGCCACGCAGACGGCCTTGGCCACGAGCGTGAAGGGCGTGAGCTTGACGTCCTCGAAGTCCTTGCGCGCCCGGAGGCGCTCCAGCAGCTCGACGCTGGCGGTGACATCCAGCGTCAGGAACTCCGTGGCGTGCGGCGCGGTGAAAGCGCTGCGCACCATGGCGTCCGCCATGAGGCGCTGGACGCCTCCGACGCGGAGGCGCTCCTCCCCCGGCGACGCGCTCCGGGACTCATCGGCAGGCTGGGCGCGGCCGGTCGGTGCGCTGCCCGGGGAGACGGCGGCGGGGTCCGCACCGTTCTCCGGGCCACCGTCCGCTGCGGATTCGACATCGTGCCGGGTGATCAGTCCCTCCGGCCCCGTGCCGATCAGCGTCTCGAGGTCGACGCCGAGATCTCGGGCCAGCTTCCGCACGGGCGGGGTGGACCGCGGCCGCTCCTTGACGGCGACCGACGCGGATGCCGCCTCGCCGGCGGGGAGGTCGGCGAGGGCGCGGCCACCGGAGGCCGCCGCCCGGCGTCGTCGGACCGGCCGTCCGCTCTCCACCGTGGCCCCGTAGCCCACCAGGTTCGGCTCGCGCCTCGGGGGCGCCGGCTCGTCCCCGGCCGCGGACGGGTCCGCGCCGGAGCTCGAGTCGGGCGCGGCCGGGGAGACCGCGTCACCGGTCTCGAAGGCGATCATGGGCTTGCCCACCTCGACCACCGTTCCGGGAGGCGCGAAGATCTCCTTCACCACGCCGTCGTACGGGGACGGCAGCTCGACGACCGCCTTGGCGGTCTCGACGTCGGCGATGATCTGGTTCAACCGGACGCGGTCGCCCTCGGCGACCTTCCAGGCCACGATCTCGGACTCGGTCAGTCCCTCGCCGAGGTCGGGGAGGTTGAAGATCCTGAGCATCAGGCGCCGCCTTCCACGAGACCAGTGAGCGAGTTGGGCCGGTCCATCGCCCGGTCGACGCCGTCGAGGATCCGGTCCAGGTCGGGCAGGTGATGGTGTTCCAGCTTCGAGGGCGGATACGGGATGTCGAATCCGGTCACGCGGACCGGCGCGTGCTCCAGGTGGTAGAAGCACCGCTCGGTGATGCTGGCGGCGATCTCCGCTCCGAGCCCGGCGAACTGCCCGGCCTCGTGCGTGATGACCGCACGGCCCGTCTTGCGGACCGACGCCTCGACCGGCCCGAAGTCGATCGGCGAGAGCGAGCGGAGGTCGATGACCTCGACGGAGACGTCCTCGTCGGCCGCCGCCTGGGCGGCGTCGAGCGCGGTCTTGACCAGCGGCCCGTAGGCGATGAGCGTGACGTCCGTCCCCGGGGAGGCAACGCGGGCTGCCCCCAGCGGCATCGCGGAGAGATCGGCCCCGAGGTCCACCTCCGCCTTCTCGTGGTAGCGCCGCTTCGGCTCGAAGTACACGACCGGATCGTCGCTCGCGATGGCCTGGCGGATCATCGTGAAGGCATCCTGCGGGTTCGACGGCGAGACCACGCGCAGTCCGGCCGTGTGGGCGAAGTAGGCCTCGGGCGACTCGGAGTGGTGCTCGGGCGAGCCGATGCCCCCGCCGAAGGGGATGCGGATGGTCAGCGGCATCTTCAGTCGGCCGCGGGTGCGGTACCGGAGCTTGGCGACCTGGCTGACGATCTGGTCGAACGCCGGGTACACGAACCCGTCGAACTGGATCTCGATGACGGGGCGGAAGCCGCGGTACGCCAGCCCGACGGCCGTGCCCACGATGCCCGACTCGGCCAGCGGCGAGTCCAGGACCCGCTCGGGCCCGAACTCGGCCTGGAGCCCGTCGGTGATGCGGAAGACGCCCCCGAGCCTGCCGACGTCCTCGCCCATGACGAGCACCTTGGGGTCGTCCGAGAGGGCCCGGCGCAGGCCGGCGTTGATGGCCTTGCCGAAGGTCAGGGTCTGCGTGCCGCGCGCGTCCTCGCGCTGGGCGGTCTCGGTGCTCATCGGTCCCCCTCCCCGGTCGGTGGGGTCCGGTCCCCGGAATCGTCCAGGGACGCGAGGTAGCGGCGGTAGTGCTCCTGCTGCCGTGCGAGCCACGGGTGCTCCTCGGCGTAGACCTCCCCGAAGACGTCCTCCACGTCGGGGTCCGTCTTCGCGATGAGGCCCTGGCGCAGCGCCTCGGCGACGTCGTCGGCACGGTGCTCGGCCGCCTCGCGGAAGCCGTCCACGGCCATGCCGCGTGTGGCGAGGAAGCGCTCGACGCGGATCAGCGGATCCTTCTCCGCCCACGCGTCGAGCTCGGCGCGGTCGCGATAGCGGGTCGGGTCGTCCGCCGTCGTGTGCGGGCCCATCCGGTAGGTGACCGCCTCGATGAACGTGGGGCCGTCCCCGGCGCGGGCGCGCTCGAGGGCGATGCGAGTGGCCGCCAGCGCGGCGAGGACGTCGTTGCCGTCGATGCGCAGGGCGGGGATGCCGAAGCCGGAGGCGCGCTGGGCGATCGGCACGCGGGTCTGCAGGCTCACGGGCTCCGAGATGGCCCAGTGGTTGTTCTGGCAGAAGAAGACGACGGGCGCCTGGTAGCTGGCCGCGAAGGCCAGTGCCTCGTTCACGTCCCCCTGAGTGACGGCCCCGTCGCCGAAGTAGGCGATCGAGGCCTGATCGCCGCCGTCGAACTTCACGCCCATGGCGTAGCCGACGGCGTGGAGGGTCTGCGCGCCGATGATGATCTGCGGGGTCGCCATGTTGATGGCGAAGGGGTCCCAGCCGCTGGAGGCGTTGCCGCGCCAGACGGTCAGGAGATCGTCCAGATCCACTCCGCGGCAGTAGGCGACGCCGTTCTCCCGGTAGGAGGAGAAGACGAAGTCGTCCGGGCGGAGGGCCCGAGCCGAGCCGATCTGGGCCGCCTCCTGCCCGAGGAGCGGCGGCCAGAGGGCCAGTTCGCCCTGGCGCTGCAGGGCGGTGGCCTCAGTGTCGATGCGCCGGGCGACCACCATGTCGGTGTAGAGCTCGGCGAGGGCGTCGTCGTTGACGTCCGTGAGCACGGCGTCGAGGTCGGGGTGGTGGTGGCGGCTGCCGTCCGGGGCCACCAGTTGGATGGGGTCCGCGGCCTCCGTGGCCGGGTCCGATAGCACGTTTCGGGACATGATGTCTCCCTCTTCTCACTGTCCGCCTCGCGCTCCGGCTTGTGGCCGGGTGACGTGAACGGACGATGCGATGGTCACCGCATCTATCTGTGACGATACTCACAGTCCGCGCGGGGGGCAACGCAGGGGCGGCTGGCGCCGAGTCCGGGCTCCGGCCCGAACGGCGGCGTCCCTTCAACGCCGCAGGGGCCCCGCGCGGCACTGCCGCACGGGACCCCTGCCGGTCCGCTCCGCCGGGTGGGCGGGTCTAGTGACTGGTCGCCTTCTCGGCACCGACGCCGGTGAGCGAGCGGACCTCCATCTCCGCCTGGATCCGCGTGTCCTCGCGGCCCTTGTCCAGCACCGTCCCGAGCCAGCCGAGGAGGAAGGCCAGCGGGATGGAGACCAGACCCGGATTGGAGAGCGGGAACCAGGAGAAGTCCGCGGTGGGGATCATCGAGGTCTCCGCCCCGGACATGACGGGCGAGAACACGATGAGCAGCAGCGCCGCGCCGAGACCGCCGTACATCGACCACACCGCCCCCTGGGTGGTGAAGCGCTTCCAGAAGAGCGAGAAGAGGATGGTCGGCAGGTTGGCCGAGGCCGCCACGGCGAAGGCGAGGGCCACGAGGAAGGCGACGTTCTGCCCCTGGGCGCCGATGCCGCCGAGGATGGCGAGGACGCCGATGACCAGCACGGTCCGGCGGGCCACCTTGACCTCCTTCTCCGGCGTGGTCTTCCCCTTGGCGATCACGTTGGCGTAGATGTCGTGGGAGAACGACGCCGCGGCCGTGATCGTCAGGCCGGCCACCACCGCGAGGATGGTCGCGAAGGCGACCGCGGAGATGATGCCGAGCAGCAGCGACCCGCCGAGCTCGAACGCCAGCAGCGGGGCGGCCGAGTTCACGCCGCCGGGGGCGCTGGCGATGCGCTCCGGGCCGATCAGGGCGCCGGCGCCGTAGCCGAGGACGAGGGTGAAGAGGTAGAACGCGCCGATGAGCCAGATCGCCCAGACCACCGAGCGGCGGGCCTCCTTGGCGGTCGGCACCGTGTAGAAGCGCATCAGCACGTGCGGCAGGCCCGCCGTGCCGAGGACTAGCGCGAGCGCCAGCGAGATGAAGTCCAGCTTGCTCGTGTCGGAGACGCCGTACTTCAGGCCCGGGTTCAGCAGGGCCTCGTTGCCGCCGGCGGTCGCGACGGCGTCGCCCAGCAGCTGCGAGAGATTGAAGCCGTACATGGCGAGCACCCAGACGGTCATGATGAACGCGCCGGCGATGAGCAGGCAGGCCTTGATGATCTGCACCCACGTGGTGCCCTTCATGCCGCCGACCAGCACGTAGAGGATCATCAGGGCGCCGACCACGACGATGACGAGCGACTGGCCCATCCGGTCGCTGATGCCGAGCAGCAGCGACACGAGCGCGCCGGCGCCGGCCATCTGGGCCAGGAGGTAGAACAGGCAGACGGCCAGCGTGGTGATCGCCGCGGCGATGCGGACCGGGCGCTGCCGCAGGCGGAAGGAGAGCACGTCGGCCATCGTGAACTTGCCGGTGTTGCGCAGCAGCTCGGCGACGAGCAGCAGCGCCACCAGCCACGCGACCAGGAAGCCGATCGAGTACAGGAAGCCGTCGTAGCCGTTCACGGCGATGGCCCCGACGATCCCGAGGAAGGAGGCCGCCGAGAGGTAGTCGCCGGCGATGGCGGTGCCGTTCTGCCCGCCGGTGAAGGAGCGGCCGCCCGCGTAGTAGTCGGCGGCGGTCTTGTTGTTCTTGCTGGCGCGCAGCACGACGACGAGCGTCACCGCGACGAACAGGCCGAAGATCAGGATGTTGACCCACGGGTTGCCGACGGTGGTGGTCTCCGCGGCGACGGCCAGCGGCAGGGATGCGGGCGTGTTCACTTGGCTGCTCCTTGGATCTCGGCCTCGAGTTCGTCGCGGATGGCCTCAGCCTGCGGATCCAGCCTCTTGTTGGCGAAGGACACGTAGGCCGCCGTGATGACGAAGGTGGACACGAACTGCAGCAGCCCCATCAGGACGCCGATGTTGACGTTCCCGAAGACCTTGATGGACATGAACTCCGGTGCGTAGGCCGCCAGCAGCACGTAGAGGAAGTACCAGACGATGAAGAAGACGGCCATCGGGAAGACGAAGCTGCGGTGGGTGCGGCGGAGCCTGCGGAAGCGCTCCGTGCCTTGGATGTCGCGGAAGTCGACGTCGACGGCGACGCCCTCCCCCGCTGCGGGTTGGTGACCCATGGGTTCCTCCTGGATGTTGTCCTTCGGCCGCGCCGTCGTCCGACGGCTCGCGGCGGTGTGTGACCGTCATCACTCTGACGCGGCGCCGGGCACCGTGTGAACTGTCGCACGGGCGCAGGGTGCCCAGCGGCGCGATCCCTGCGACGAACGGTCGTCCAACGCCGCTCGCCGGACGACGACGGGGCGGCCCGCTACGCTGAGTGCATGCTGAGCCCGGCCGCCGAGACCACGTTGATCGCCGGCATCGTCGTCCTCGCCGTCGCGGCCGTCGTCTTCGTCGGCTACAAGCTGTTCACTGCGTCGCGGGACCTCGGCACCGACGCGGACCGGGCGACCTACCAGACCCTGCACACGGTGTCGCTCGCGGCCCCGCACTTCGCGCGCGGCCTGACGGCCGACGGAGCGGCGAGGGCCGCACGTCACCTGCGCGGATTGCTCGGCTGCCAGGGCCTGGCCCTGACGGATACGACGGCGGTGCTCGCCGAGGACGGCACGCTCCCGGCGGCGGACCTGCTCGACCCGGCCCGCCAGGCCATGGCGCAGGGCCGCACGCAGGTGCTCCACCTCGACGGGTGGGACATCGTCTGCGCGCCGGTGGCGGTCCAGTCCAGGATGGTCGGGACCGTCGTCGCGGCCGCCTCGAAGGCGGACTCCGGGCTCGTGCGCGCCGGCACGGAGGTCGCGGCCTGGGTCGCCGCCCAGGTGGCGCTGGCCGAGCTGGACGAGTCCCGGGCACGCCTGGCCGAGGCCGAGGTGAAGGCTCTCCGCGCCCAGATCAGTCCGCACTTCATCTACAACTCGCTCGGGGCGATCGCCTCGTTCATCAACACGGACCCCCAACGGGCCCGGAAGCTGGTGGTGGAGTTCGCCGACTTCACCCGCTATACCTTCCGGCGGCACGGCGACTTCACCACGCTGGCCGAGGAGCTGCAGGCGATCGACCGCTACCTGCTGCTGGAGAAGGCGCGGTTCGGCGAGCGGATCGGCGTCCGGCTGGAGATCGCCCCCGAGGTCCTGAACACCGTGATCCCGTTCCTGAGCCTGCAGCCGCTCGTGGAGAACGCCGTCCGGCATGGGCTCGAGGGCAAGCCGGAGGGCGGACTCATCACCATCTCGGCGGGCGACGCCGGGCAGCACGCCGTCATCACGGTCGAGGACGACGGCGCCGGCATGGACCCGGAGAGCCTGCGCGGCGTCCTGGCCGGCACGGCGGAGGGGGTCCATGTCGGCCTGCGCAACGTCGACGTGCGGCTGCGCCAGCTGTACGGGCCCGACCACGGGCTCGTCATCGACACCGCGCCGGGGGCCGGCACCTTGATCACCGTCCGCGTCCCGAAGTTCCAGCCTCCTAGACTTGACCCATGATCAACGTAGTCGTCGCCGACGACGAGCTCCCCGCGGTCGAGGAGCTCGCGTACCTGCTGGCGCAGGACCCCCGCGTCGGCGCGGTCCACCGCGCACTCTCGGGCGCGCAGGCCCTCCGGGCGCTCCAGGAGCACGACGTCGACGCGCTCTTCCTCGACATCCACATGCCCGCGCTCTCGGGCCTGGACATCGCCCGGGCCCTCGCACGGCACGAGCGGCCGCCGGCCGTCGTGTTCGTCACCGCCGACGAGGCACAAGCCCTGGAGGCCTTCGAGCTCGCCGCGGTGGACTACGTCCTCAAGCCCATCCGGCCCGAGCGGCTGGCCGAGTCCGTGCGCAGGGTCTGCGAGACGGTCGAGGGCCCGACGGCGGACTCGGACCTGGTGACCGTCGACCAGGGCGGCGTCACGCGGATGATCCGGCGCTCGGACATCACGTACGTGCAGGCCCACGGCGACTACGCCCGACTGCACACGGCCGAGGGCAGCTACCTCATCCGCATCCCGCTCAGCGACCTGGAGGAGCAGTGGTCCCAGTCGTTCGTCCGGATCCACCGCAGCTACCTGGTCGCGATGGACCACATCGAGCGGGTCAAGCTCCAGTCCGGCCGGGCCGGCGTCTCCGTCGGCGGCACCGAGCTGCCCGTCAGCCGGCGCTCCCTGCCGTGGCTCCGGGAGCGGCTCCGGTCGCACCGGGTGCGCCCGTCGTGAACCCCGGGGCGACCCCCGGGGAGTCACCGGCCCGCGTACGGGTGACCGCGCCGCGGGACGCGCCGCCGGTCCCCGGGCCGACGCTGCAGCCCGGCACCCCGGAGGACTTCTACCTGCGCTCGCTCATCCGCTCGCAGCTGCGCCTCTCGCTCTCCGTGGCGGCGGGCTTCACCGTGCTGCTCCTGGTCATCGCCGTGCTGATCGCGTTCTGGCCCCAGATCCACGAGATCCGCGTGGGCACCGTCCCCATCGCCTGGCTGCTGCTCGGCGCGGGCATCTACCCGATCATCCTGGCCGCCGCGGCCCTCTACAACCGGGCGTGCACGCGCAACGAGCGGCGCTACCGCGACCTGGCCTCGCGACCATGAGCACCCCTGTACTCGCCGGGGCGAACACGGCCGCCGCACTCGCCGCCGTCGTACTGGTGACGGCCGCGACCGTCCTGATCGCCGTCAACGGCCTCCGTCTCTCCCGGACCACGAGCGACTTCTACGTCGCCTCCCGCACGGTGAAGCCGTGGTGGAACGCGTCGGCGATCGGCGGCGAGTACCTCTCCGCGGCGAGCTTCCTCGGCGTGGCGGGACTGATCGTGGTCTCCGGGGAGGAGGGGCTCTGGTTTCCGATCGGCTACACGGCCGGATACCTGATGCTGCTGCTATTCGTCGCCGCTCCCCTGCGCCGCTCCGGCGCCTACACGCTGCCGGACTTCGCGCAGATGCGCCTGGGCGGCCGGCTGCCCCGGCTGGTGACCAGCGCCCTGGTGGTGGCCGTAGGCTGGCTCTACATCGTCCCGCAGCTCCACGGGGCGGCACTCACGCTGGGGATCACGACGGCGCTGCCCCGCTGGGCGGGGCCCGTCGCCGTGACGGGCATCGTGTGCCTGACCGTGCTCGCCGGCGGCATGCGCTCGATCACCTTCGTGCAGGCGTTCCAGTACTGGCTGAAGCTGGCCGCGCTGGCGGTGCCGACGATCTTCCTGCTGCTCCACCTGGGTGCCACCGGGGAGTCGGTGACGGCCGGCGGCGCGGCGTTCGACCGGTTGCCGGCGCAGGAGGCCGGCTCCGCGGCTCTGGGCGTCCCGACGGGCGACCTGACCCTGTACCAGACCGTGTCGCTGATCCTGGCGCTGCTGTTCGGGACGCTCGGACTGCCGCACGTGCTGGTCCGCTTCTACACCAACCCCGACGGGCCCAGCGCGCGGCGGACCACCGCGATCGTCCTGGGTCTGCTGGCCGTGTTCTACCTCTTCCCGACCGTCCTGGGCGTGATCGGGCGCGCGCACCTGCCCGGGCTGGTCGCGAGCGCGGACGCGGACGCGACGGTGCTGCTGCTGCCCGGCGCCCTGGTGGGAGGGGTGGCCGGGGACCTGCTGACCGCCCTCGTGGCCGGGGGCGCGTTCGCCGCGTTCCTCTCGACGTCCTCCGGGCTGGTGGTCTCCCTGGCCGGGGTCATGAGCCAGGAGCTCTTCGGCGGCACCGTGCGCGGCTTCCGGATCGCAGCCCTGCTGGCGTGCGCTGTGCCCCTCGGCATCGCCCTCCTGACCGGAACGGCGGCGCTGGCCGGGGCCATCGGCGCGGTGTTCGCCTTCACGGCGTCGACCATCTGCCCGCTGCTGCTGCTCGGCATCTGGTGGCGCGGGCTGACCGGACGGGGCGCGGTCGCCGGCATGCTCACGGGCGCGGTCTCCTGCGGTGGCGCACTGGCGGCGGCGCAGCTGCTGCCGGCCGGCTACACCGTGGCGGGACTCGCCGTCGTCGGGATCCTGCAGCAGCCGGCGGCGATCACGGTGCCGCTGGCGTTCCTGGTGACGGTCGGCGTCTCGAAGGCGTCGTCGGCGCCCGGCGGGCGACGCGCCGCCCAGGTCATGGCGCGGCTGCACGCGCCCGAGGACGCGGACGGCCTCGACGGGCTCCCGGAGGAGATCAGTCGATGGAGGCCATGAGCTCGACCACGCGGTCGAGGAACGCGTCAACCTGGCTCTCCTCGTAGCCCTCCTGGCCTCGGGCCTGGCGGAACGTGGCGCGCCGGATGGTGTCGACGCTCATGGGGACGTCCTTCTCGAAGTACTCGAGGAGCTTGTCGCAGAGCGCGTCCACGTCCTGGATGTTGTAGCTGGGGGCGTTGCGGCGGCTCGGGCGGCGGAAGCGCTCCCCCGGCTCGCGGTGGAGACGACCGCGGAGGATCGTGGAGAGCCGCCCCACCTGCTGGAGCCACGCTTCCTCGCCCTCGGCCTCGACGAGCGCCTCCCGCTCCCGCTTGGCGAAGACGTCCTCGAGCCGGTCCAGGGCGGCGTCGACGGGCCGGGCCTCGTAGCCGCCCTTCTCGGGGTCGAAGGACACCCGGCGCACCAGGTGACTGGTCACGACCTCGTCGTCGGAGCCGGTCCCGTTGAAGGTGGCACGGGCACGGGCGAGGAACTCGTCGACCTGCTCGATGCTGTATCCGTACTCCGTGGGTGCCACCGTGCTGAACGGTAGTCCGGGCTGACGCGTCTCTGACTGGCTCACGAATAGTCCTCTAGCTCCGGCGGTGCCGGGTCCACTGGTTGAAGGTTGGTCGTTGGGGTGCCGGAAGAGTCCCGGAACCTTCCTGAATATAGTACCGATCCCGGCCGGCGTGCGGCCGGGCGGCCGCTAGGCGCTCAGCGGACCGAGGAGCACGGCCATCGTGTAGGCGGCCGGCGCGGCGAACACAATGGAGTCGAGGCGGTCCATGACGCCGCCGTGCCCCGGCAGCAGGTTGCTCATGTCCTTGATCTGCAGCTCGCGCTTGACCATCGACTCGGAGAGATCGCCGGCGGTCGCGGCGGCGACGGTCGCCACCGCCAGCGGGATGCCCATCCACCACTGCAGGTCCAGGAGCAGCACGGCGGCCGCGATGGCCACGATGGAGGCACCGACCACCGAGCCGGCGAAGCCCTCCCAGGACTTCTTGGGGCTGATCTTCGGCGCCATCGGGTGCTTGCCGAGGAAGACGCCCACCAGGTAGCCGAACGTGTCGTTGGCGACCGTGAGCAGCAGCATGGTGGCGACCATGAACGGGCCGTTCTCCAGCCCGAACAGCAGCACGGCGAAGCTCATCAGCAGTGGGACCCACAGCAGGATGCCCACCGAGGACATGATGGTCCGCGCCAGGTCCCGGCCGCCGTCGATCAGCGTCCAGAGTGCCGCCAGCAGCAGCGAGGCGGTGAGGGCGAACCCGAGGGCCTCCGGCCCTCCGTAGTACGCCGCGAAGGGCATCGCGACCGCTCCGACCGCCAGGGGTACCAGCGGCACGTCGATGTCCGCCACGCCGAATGCGCGCGCCACCTCCCAGCAGCCGATGCCGCCGAAGACGGCGACGGTGATCACGAAGGCGAGCGGGAACAGCAGCAGCCCAAGCAGAACCACCGCGAGCAGGACCAGTCCGACGGCGATGGCCGCCGGGAGATCCCGTCCCGCCCGGGAGGGTTTCGCTTGGGCTGCGCGCCGTGCGCGCCTGGTGGCCGGCTCCGCAGGCGTCGTCATCAGACGTCCAGCAGCTCGGTTTCCTTGCGCTTGAGCAGCTCGTCGATCAGCTCGACGTGCTTCTTGGTCAACGCGTCGAGCTCCTTCTCGCCGCGGGCGCCGTCGTCCTCTCCGACCTCGCCGTCCTTGACGAGCTTGTCGATCGCGTCCTTGGTCTTGCGGCGGTGGTTGCGCAGGGCGACCTTGGCGTCCTCGCCCTTGCCACGGACCACCTTCACGTACTCCTTGCGGCGCTCCATGGTGAGCTCGGGCAGGACCACGCGGATCGACTTGCCGTCGTTGGAGGGGTTCGCGCCGATCTCGGAGTCGGAGAGCGCCTTCTCGATCTCGCGCAGCGCGGAGACGTCGTAGGGCGTGATGAGGATGGTCCGCGCGTCAGTGACCTGGAAGGACGCGAGCTGCTGCAACGGCGTCATGGAGCCGTAGTAGTCGACCATGACCTTCGCGTACAGTCCCGGGTTGGCGCGCCCGGTGCGGATGGTGGCGAAGTCCTCCTTGGCGGCCTCCACCGTCCGATCCATCTTCTCGCCGGCGTCGTTGAGCGCTTCGTCGATCACGTCGTTACTCCTTCTGCTCGCGTGCCCGCGGGCACGGAAATGTGCGGGTGAACCCGCCTGTCATCCTATGCCAGAACGTCCTAGACGGTGACGCGCGTGCCCAGCGGTTCGCCGAGAATGGCCCGGGTGACGTTGCCTTCGCCCTCCATGCCGAAGACCCGCATCTCGAGTCCGTTGTCCTTGCACATCGTCATGGCGGTCTGGTCCATGACGCGGATGTTGTTCAGCAGCGCCTCGTCGTACGTGAGCGTCTCGTACATGACGGCGTCGGGGTCCTTCTTCGGGTCGGCGTTGTAGACGCCGTCGACTCCGCTCTTGGCCATGAGGACGACGTCGGCGCGCACCTCGAGCGCACGCTGCGCGGCGACCGTGTCGGTCGAGAAGTAGGGCAGGCCGGCGCCGGCGCCGAAGATGACCACGCGGTCCTTCTCCAGGTGCCGGATGGCGCGGCGGGGGATGTAGGCCTCGGCGACCTGGGCCATCGAGATGGCGGACTGCACCCGCGTCTCGACGCCGGCCTGCTCGAGGAAGTCCTGGAGCGCCAGGCAGTTCATGACGGTTCCGAGCATGCCCATGTAGTCCGCGCGCGAGCGGTCCATCCCGGACTGGGAGAGTTCCGCGCCGCGGAAGAAGTTGCCGCCGCCGACCACGATCGCGGTCTCGACCTGGCCCACCGTCGCGGCGATCTGCTCGGCCATGGCCTGCACGGTGACCGGGTCGACGCCGAGCTTGCCGCCGCCGAAGACCTCGCCGGAGAGCTTCAGCAGGACGCGGCGGCGCCTGCCTGCCGACGTCCCGGCCCCGTTCGCGTCCTGGTTCTGCTCGAAGCTGTCCATGTGGCCCTCCTTCGTGCGCCGCCGGATCGGGGCGCTGCGCCGTCGTCTTCTGAATTCAGTCTATGGCCCGCCGGGGCCGTGCCCGGTGAGCGGGTGCGGGCAGGGAAAGGGGGTGGCCACCTCGGGTGGCCACCCCCTGACACCTGGTCGCGGGCGGTACTCGGCCGCCGCGCGGAATCAGGATCCGACGCGGAAGCGCGCGAAGGCCGTGGCGTTGACGCCGGCCTCCTCGAGCACCTTGCCGACCGACTTCTTGGCGTCCTTGGCGAACGACTGGTCCAGGAGTGCGACCTCCTTGAAGTAGCCGGTCAGGCGGCCTTCGACGATCTTGGTCAGCGCGGCCTCGGGCTTGCCCTCGGCGCGAGCGGTCTCGTC
Organism: Zhihengliuella sp.; assembly: GCF_031178195.1. Taxonomy (GTDB): domain Bacteria; phylum Actinomycetota; class Actinomycetes; order Actinomycetales; family Micrococcaceae; genus Zhihengliuella. Next base: position 339,538 of record NZ_JAPSJL010000003.1, on the reverse strand, counting down.
GGCGACGCGGCGCTCGTTCTCGACCGTCTCGGCCGGGACCTCGTCGCGGCTGAGGTAGGTCGGGGCCATGGCGGCGGTGTGCACGGCGACATCGTGGGCCACCGTGGCGGCTGCCTCACCGGTGCCGTCGACGGCCAGGAGGACGCCGACCTGGGCCGGGAGATCCTTGGAGGTCTTGTGCAGGTAGGCGTCCACCGTGGCGCCCTCGACGCGGGCGACGCGGCGGACGACGACCTTCTCGCCCAGCGTTGCGGCCTCCTCGGTGACGTAGTCGGCGAGGCTCTTGCCCTCGACGTCGGTGGTCAGCAGGCTCTCGGCGTCTGCGGCGCCGGAGGCGACGGCCGTCTCGAGGACCTTGTCGGCCAGGGCGATGAACTTGTCGGACTTGGCGACGAAGTCGGTCTCGCAGTTGATCTCGACCATGACGCCGACGGTGCCGTCGACGACCTTCGCGGCGACCAGGCCCTCGGCGGCCGAGCGGCCCTCGCGCTTGGTGGCGCCCTTCAGGCCCTTGACGCGGATGATCTCCATCGCCTTGTCGGCATCCCCGTTGGCCTCGTCCAGAGCCTTCTTGACGTCCATCATGCCGGCGCCCGTGCGCTCGCGCAGGGCCTTGATGTCAGCGGCGGTGTAGTTTGCCATGTGCAACCCCAATTCGTTGTGGTTAGTCGAAGTGTGTCCGGGCTGGATCCGGTGGGATCCGGCCAGTGGGCTGCGCCGGCGGGCGGGGGGCCCCCCCGGCTCTGACAGCGATGCTTACTTGGCGTCCTCGGCGGGAGCCTCGGAAGCGGGGGTCTCGGCAGCGTCGGCGGCGGGGGCCTCGGCGGCCTCCTCGGCCGGCTTCTCCGCACCTTCGAGGAGCTCGCGCTCCCACTCGGCCATCGGCTCGGCCGCGGCCTCGGTGTTGCCGGCGGCCTTGTTGTTGCGGGCGATGAGGCCCTCGGCCACGGCGTCGGCGATCACGCGGGTCAGCAGGTTGACGGAGCGGATGGCGTCGTCGTTGCCCGGGATCGGGTAGGCGACTTCGTCCGGATCGCAGTTGGTGTCGAGGATGGCGACCACCGGGATGCCCAGCTTCTTCGCCTCGTCGACGGCCAGGTGCTCCTTCTTGGTGTCGACGACCCAGAGCAGCGACGGCGTCTTGGTGAGGTTGCGGATGCCGCCCAGGTTCGACTGCAGCTTGGTGAGCTCACGGCTGAGGAGCAGGAGCTCCTTCTTGGTGTGGCCCGAACCGGCGACGTCGTCGAAGTTGATCTCCTCGAGCTCCTTCATGCGCTGGACGCGCTTGGAGACGGTCGAGAAGTTGGTCAGCATGCCGCCGAGCCAACGGTGGTTGACGTACGGCTGGTTCACGCGGTTCGCCTGCTCGGCGATCGCTTCCTGGGCCTGCTTCTTGGTGCCGACGAACAGGACGGTGCCGCCGTGGGCGACGGTCTGCTTGACGGTCTCGTAGGCGCGGTCGATGTAGGACAGCGACTGCTGGAGATCGATGATGTAGATGCCGTTGCGCTCGGTGAAGATGAAGCGCTTCATCTTCGGGTTCCAGCGACGGGTCTGGTGGCCAAAGTGAACGCCGCTGTCGAGCAGCTGGCGCATGGTAACGACTGGCATGTCGTCACTCCTTCCGGCAGTGGCGGACCGGCCTGCTGGCCGCGGTAACTGCCCTCGTTGATTTCGGTTGATAGCTGGCGCCGTCCCGGGTTCTCCGGGCTGACACGCTCCTGGCGAAAGGCCGCCGGGTGGTCCACCGCGGCCGACCGGACGAATCCGGACCGTTGGCCGCGCTGCCCGTCACCGAGGGGGTCACGGGTGCCTTTCACGCGAAGTCAATTGCGCTCCCCCGCCCGAACCGCGGCACACGCCTCCCCGTGAGGGGCCGGGCGGATGATGGCGGGTCGAGGCGCCGCGAACTCGCGTGGCCTTCCGCGGACGGAAGTGGCGGTGCGGGCGCGCGGCATCGAGGCAGACACAACTGCGTGACCAGTGTACTACAGCGCAGGACCCGTTCCCGCGCGCCGGAAGCCCACCGGCACACCGGTTTCTGCCCCGAGGCGGCCCCGCCGCCGGTCGCATCCCCGGGCACTCCTCCTCCACAGGTCCCCATACGCGAGGGGATGCGCACAGGCGGCCGGCGTCCCGCCGTCGGCTCCGATCCGTGCTGCGAGGCTCGTCCCATGCCGAAGCACCTGGTCGCCCTCACCGCCGTCGTCTCACTGGCCGCGTCCGCCGCCCTGCCCGTCTCCGTTCAGCCTGCTACCGCACCGTCCGCTACCGTTCGGCCCGGTTCCGTGCAGCCCGGTTCCGTTCAGCCTGCCCCGTTCGAGCCGGTGCTCTTCCGGGCAGGGTCCGTCCACCCCGGTGCCTGGTCGTGGCCGGTGGGGAGCCATGCCGTTCCCCCGGTGGTCTCGGCTCCCTTCGACGCCCCCGAGACGCGGTGGGGCCCCGGCCACCGCGGTGCGGATCTGGCGGCGGCCGCCGGACAGGAGGTCCGCTCCCCGGCCGACGGCAGAGTGGCGTTCGTCGGCGTCGTCGTCGACCGTCCGGTCCTCACGATCGACCACGGAGACGGGGTGCTGACGAGCTACGAGCCGCTGGCGAGCGATCTCGCCGTCGACTCCCGAGTCGCGGCAGGCCAGGTGATCGGCACGGTGGCGGACGGCGGTCACTGCGCCGCTTCCTGCCTGCACTGGGGACTCCGGATCGACGGCGTCTATGCCGATCCGCTGCCGACCGTCCGGGACACCCGCCCCTCGATCCTGCTGCCGGTGCCGTGAGACGGCTCCGGAACGGGAGTCCGTGCCCGACGGATCAGGCGAGGACGCGGCGGTAGATCTCGAGCATCTTCGTGGTCTGCCGGCTCTGCAGGAGCTGGTCGGCCTCGGTCGCCTCCCAGCGCAGGCCGCTGCGCAGCTGCGCGACGGCGGAGCGGATGGACTCGGCGAGCCCGTGGACCGTGGAGTCGGGGGTGAGCCAGTAGCTGCCGTCGGGGAGATCGGCGGCGATCCGGTGGTCGCTCAGCACCGTCGGGGTGCCGAGCGCGGCAGCCTCGAAGACGGTCATCCCCTGGGTCTCGAAGCCCACGGACGTCTGCACCAGCACGTCGGCCGAGGCCAGCTCGGCGAGCATCTGCTCGTAGGGGACCCGGCCCCGGAAACGGAAGCGCGGCCCGCCGCCGGTCGACGGGGTGTCCCGGCCCGGCTGCCCCGCGACCATGGCCTCTGCGCGTCCCCGCTGGGCGCCGTCGCCGAAGATGTCCACGTCCACGTCCTCGCCGGCGGCGAGGACGGCCTCGAGGAACGGGAGAAGCCGCTTCTCGGGGCTGAACCTGCCGGTCCACACGAGCCGCAGGCGAGGCCGAGGGCTCCCGGCCTCAGGCGCGCCGACAGATCCCGTGCCCGCGGCCCCCGCCCCGGCGCCCGCCGGCTCCGCTCCGGCTGCACGACCGGGGGTCATCAGGGACGCCGCCACGTCGTCGTCCAGCCCCGTGGGGACCACGTCGATCCGCGAGAACACGTTCTCCCGCTCCAGGAGGTCGGCGAAATGCGTGGACGGGGCAGTCACCGCGGCGGCGGCGTCGGTGAAGCCGCGCAGGTAGGACCAGGCGTCGGCCGGCACGGGGCCCGGCAGGCGCAGGAAGAGTTTCTGACCGGCGCCGAAGGCGCCCTGGACGATCCGGGGGAAGGGCACCGTGGCCGCGAGGCCGACATCGAGCCGGTTGTGCATGGTGTGGACCACGGGCGCGCCGTGCCGGCGGGCGTACCGGTAGGCCAGGACGGCCCCCCAGAAGTCGCCCTGGACGTGGACGACGTCGACGGGCGGCAGACCCGCCATGGCCTCGTCGAGCCGACGGTCCAGACGACGGCTGGGCACGTTGAGCGAGTACTCGCCCCGCCCCAGCGGCAGGCCGGGCAGGCCGACGACATGGTGGCCCTGCTCGGTCCCGCGGTGGTCGGCGGTTTCAGCACAGACCCTGCGGACCGCCGCCGCCACATCCGCGCGCGCCGCCGCCCGCCAGGCGGGGACCGGAGCACGGGACCCAGCCGCGCCTCGGGTCCCGGGACCGACGATCGTGACGCGATGGCCGAGGCGCTCCAGGAACTTCTGCTGCAGCAGCACCGAGGTCTGCATCCCGCCGAGGGTGTGCGGGTGCTGGTCGACGAAGACGGCGATGTGCAGCGGGCCGGTCCGCTTCCCCTGGGGCGAATCCGTCATGGCAACCTCTCCTGTGCGAGCCGCTCGTGCCGGGCTTCCGCCGCAGACGCGGCGGAGCCCCCGGACGCGACGGTGGAGTCCGGCCGGGGGCCGTTCGGTAGGGCGGGTGGGGCTTGAACCCACGACCCAAGGATTATGAGTCTCAGCCTTGAGTCTGCGCCCAAGTCCGGGGTGACTCTCAACCCCGGAAACAAGCCGCTAACGAGGCTACCCCACTCCGGGGTCATCCGTCGTCGTGGGCGAAAACTCCGGTCAAAACTCCGGTCAGAATCCCCTGCCGGCATCGGGCCGCGGCCAGGGGCAGGTGCTCGGCTCCCACCGGACGGCCAGCGAGTCGCCGGTGCTCCAGTAGACCCGGTACTCGGGGAGCCGGCCCGGCTCGCGGGTCACCCACTCGCGAGTCACCCAGTAGCCCCGGCCATCGAAGACGGTGGGGCCGCTGAGGTAGACCTGAACCCAGGACCCGCACCAGGCGGTGGCGCGGCCGTGGTGGACCTCGCCCTCCGGTGTGTCGATCCGGACGAAGGGACGGTCGGCCGGCACCCAGCGCTGGATCTGCCCGCCGCGCTCCCGGGGATCGAAATGCGGATCAAGCATGCGTCGAGTCTAGGCGTCCAAGCCAGCGGGAAAAACGTAGGTACACGTGTTGACACTGTAGGTAGACGTGCCTACACTGGATCTATCAGCCCGACCCGGAGGAGCACACCATGTACAGCACCCGCAACGAAGCCCACGCCGCCACCATCCGCGCCATCGAGGCCGGCGGCGGAGTCCAGGACGCCGAGACCGAGTACGACGTCGACGCCATCGTCGACGAGGCCTACGAGTACAGCGCCGAGCTCGGCGGGTTCGCCCAGCTCGTCGACACCGACGGCTTCTGGGAGCTCGTCGCGAAGCACGCGAAGGCCGACGCGTGAACGCCGACCAGCTCGTCGACGACGTCCTCACCGCCCACGAGCGCGTCGCCGAGGCCGAGCAGGAGGTACGCGACCGAGTCGCCCTCCGCGCCGCAGCGGTGAAGGCGGCCATTGACGGCGGCGCCGGCGCAACGAACCTCGCCCGGGCACTCGGCGTCTCCCGCGCCCGCATCTACGACATGGCCAAGCAGGGTTAACCACGAATAGCGCCCCACCCTCGCGAGGAGGGTGGGGCGCTTCGACGTGGTGCCAGGCCCCCGGGGTGCTGCAGGCTCCGGGGGTCCAGCGGTGCCGTAGTCCAGTCGCTACGGCGCGACATCCCGGTGCGAGCGGGACGCTTCGAGGTCAGGCAGTGGGCCAGTCTGCGTCGGTGTCGTACTCGAGAACCGTCGAGAACGTTTGATCCGCCTTATCGCCTATACCGGCGATGAAGTAGATGCGATCGCTCCCGACCGACACGCGCCTGTGATTGCTACCGAGCCAGATTGACCGAATCGAGTAGAGCAGGCCCGGTCGATAGCCGATCGGCGTGGGGATGCTAGGCGTGGCCGAAGTGAATGTCAGCCCCCGAAAATCCCACGCAACCCTGTTGTTGACCCGCTTCAGCCGAATGCGTCCGGACTGGTTCGCCGTGGGCTCCAGCCCTGGGGGTAACGGTTCGCCCATGACCACGCCGTCGGCGCCCCAGTAGCTGATGATCTTCCATCCGGTGTCGCCCGAGACCATTCGTTCGGCGACGCCGTCGGTGATGTAGATGCGGGTGCCGACGCTCGTGTCGACGCGCATGGTCGCGTTGCCGGGCGCGCCCTGGTCGCCCTTCGGGCCCCGGACGTTGCCGGCGTTGACCTCGTCGCCGTCCTGCTGCGTCAGGACCAGGTCATCCCCAACCACCTGCCCGCCCACGACGGTGTCCCCGGAGACCGGGCCGACGGGGCCGCGGACGTTGCCCGCGTTGAGCTCGTCGCCGTCCTGCTGCGTCAGGATCAGGTCATCCCCGACGACCTGCCCGCCCACAACGGTGTCCCCGGAAACCGGGCCGACGGGGCCGCGGACGTTGCCCGCGTTGAGCTCGTCGCCGTCCTGCTGCGTCAGGATCAGGTCATCCCCGACGACCTGCCCGCCCACAACGGTGTCCCCGGAAACCGGGCCGACGGGGCCGCGGACGTTGCCCGCGTTGAGCTCGTCGCCGTCCTGCTGCGTCAGGATCAGGTCATCCCCGACGACCTGCCCGCCCACAACGGTGTCCCCGGAAACCGGGCCGACGGGCCCGCGGACGTTGCCCGCGTTGACCGTGCCCCCGTCGTATCGGGTCAGGACCAGGTCGTCACCGACGACGGCGCCGTCGACGACCGTCGAGTCGGCCATCGCCCACCACGCGGCCTCCGGCTCCGCAGCAGGGTCCAACGTCTCCGGGTCCACCACCGGCAGATCCGGGAAGTCGTACTCAGCCGCCGGGCCGACCTGGACGAACGTCGACCAGGACGCGACCCCGATCATCTGGAAGGTGATCTGCCAGCACCAGTCGGGGCCCGTCTCGGCGAGCGCGATGTCCGCGTAGCCGAGCTTCTGGATCGCGTCGTCGATCGTCTCGTCGTCCGCGGTCACGCGGAGGACTTCGACGCTGAACCCGGTGGGCAGGACGAGTTCATCCGGTGTTCCGGTGATGATGCGTCGGCGGGTGGGTGTGCAGGTGATGACGCCGGCGGCGGGCTCGTTGGTGCCGCCGGCCGCCGGCCGTGTCACGAAGAAGCGTACGTTCGCCATGTCGATCTAACTGGCGAGGTGCTTCGGGTCGTATCCGTCGTCGTCCGGCTCGGATCGCTCGCGCGTGTCGTAGACGCGGTTCTGCAGGTCGATGCCGACGCGGACGGACGGCTCGTACGTGGGGGTCTTCACGGAGCCGAGCACGAGGCGCACGAGCCAGGCCGGCAGTCGGGGTTCGAGCCAGCGCCAGAAGGCGTACCAGAGACCGACGAGCAGCGCCCCGAGGAACGGCACCATGAGATCGCCGTAGGCGAGCAGGTCCGCTCGCAGCGGTTCGAGCGCCGGGATCAGGCCGAGCAGCCACCCGACGATGCCGCCCCACAGGGAGGGCACCACGGTGCGAAGTATCGAGGTGAGCATGAGCTTCTCCTAGTAGTCGTTCTGCGTGTTGAGGTAGGCCTGCAGGCCCTTGATCGTGAGCGGCCCGAACTGGCCGTCGAGCAGCCCCCGGTAGAGCCCCTTCGACTTCAGGAACTCCTGGAGGCCGAGGACGGTGTACTCGCCGAGGCGGCCGTCGATCGCCCGGTCGTACAGTCCGAGGCCGGCGAGCCAGCGCTGCATCGCCCGGACGGTCATGCGTCCGAAGACGCCGTCGACCGCGTGCTCGTACTGGTCGATGGCGTGCATCAGGATCTGGAAAGCCCGGACCGAGACCGGCCCGAAATCGCCGTCGACGACGAGCTCCGGGTAGTCGGTCGGTGCGGCCGCGACTGCCGCGCTCCCCTGGGCCGGCTTCGCGACCTGGCCGGCGGGGACGAAGGCGGGGCCGTCGTCGTCGTCGACCAGGTCGCCGAGGACGCGCTCCCACAGGTCGACGGTGTCGTCGGCGCTGCGGTGGGCGGCCGGCCAGGACAGCTCGATGTGGAGGTGGTCGACGTGCGGGTTCAGCCCGTCGTAGTCCCGCCAGACGTTGTAGTAGCCGGACCAGATCTTGCGGTTCCAGATGACGCACTGGATGCCGAGCTCGGCCGAGTGACGGCGGATCAGGTCCGCCAGGTCCGTGCCGTACTGGGCCGAGTAGGGACGGATCGCCAGGTCGACGGCGCGGCCCTCGCCGTGCAGCGACGTCGTGCGGCCGCCACGGACCGGCCGGCAGTTGTAGATGCCGGCGTTCAGGGCGCCGTCGTCGGCGTACTTCGCCAGCAGCCAGGCCAGCACGCCGCGGGCGCCGGTGGTCGGGCCCTTCGTGCAGGACTTCGCTCCGACGTAGCCGTTGTAGATGCTCACTGGTCCGCCTCCGTCCGGCGCCGGCGAGCGCGGATGCCTCGTGCTGGCGGGACGTAGTCGGGGTGGGCGGGGTCGGTGATGGGTTCGGGTGACGGGTCGTCGGCGGGTTCGGTGATCGCTTCGAGCGGGTCGGGGTCTCGGGTCATGGGTGCCTCCTGGGCATGAGAAAGCCCCGCCGGGGCGGGGCTAGGATTCGTTCGGTTCGTCCGGCAGGTATCTGCTGGCGAGGCGGTGCAGTAGGGCGGAGTCGACCGCCTGGTCCGCGTCGGATCTCTTGGCGATGGCGATGTGCTCGTCGAGTTTCGAGTCCGTCTCGCCTTGCTGCTTGGACAGGTTCTTCACGGACGTCTCGATGCGGGCGACGGCGTCTTTCACGGAGCCGCCGCCGTTGTGCTGGAGCTCGTGCTCTGCGGCGCGGAGCCGAGCCATGGCGCCCGGCTCCGCTTCCTGGATGATGGCCCCTGATGCGTCGGTGCGGGGCGGGTGTCCGCGCCAGTCGTCGAGGAACTCCTGGAGCTCTTTGAGCAGCTGCAGCAGTCGCTTGACCGGCTTGCGTGCGACCGCGATGATCGCCGCCAGTGCCGCGGCCGCGCTGCCCCAGTAGATGAGGTACTCCATGCGGCCTCCTACGCGAGCGCGGTGGCGGTGTCGGCGGACCAGCGGCCGGACGCGCCGGCCTGGAACGCTGCCTGCTCGAGCTCGGCGACGGCCGCGTGGGAGCGGCCGGACACGGTCAGGTCCTCCAGGTAGATGGAGCGGAGGATGAAGCTCGGCGAGTTGTTGACGCTGGCCGCGTTGTACGGGCCGGAGCTGACGACGTACGAGCTGGTCTCGACGAGGTTGTTGTTGAGCCCGTTCGAGGAGATCGCGCCGAGCTGGTTGGCGTTCGTCCCCGAGGTCGCCGTGAAGCCCAGCCGGGTCGCGTCCGACGACGCTGGGTATCCGGCGAGCGTGCCGTTCGCGAGGGTGCCGAGGGCGATCTGGGCGCCGACTCCCCAGTTGGTGCCGGAGAAGACGCCGGCCATGTAGCCGACGGTGGCGCCGCCGTCGTCGGGGCGGGTGACCTTGATCTGCAGGCCGAGGAAGAACCGGTGCGTTTTGTTGGCGGCCAGGTAGGTGCGGAGGCCGGCGGGGATAGCCAGGCCGACGCGCTCCTCGAGGACGGACTGGGTGGCGGAGGACGTGAAATGGAGCGAGCCGCTGGCCGTGCGCTCGATTTTCGCGCGGGCCGTCGAGGTCGCGGTGTTGAAGATCTCGACGGTGTCCGCGGCGATGCCGAGGGCGGTCGCCTGGGTCTTGGCGATGTTGGGGATCTGTTCGCCGTGGGTGACCGGCCCGCTGTACGGGTCGGTGGGGTGAGTCGGATCGACCAGGAGCAGCGACCCGCTGGTGAGGCGGTTGTCCGCCGGCGGGATCGGGACGCCGGCGATGGTGGTGCCGGGCAGTCGGAGTACGGCTGGGGACATGGTCACTTCTCCGTCATGGTCAGGGCCAGGCGCAGGCCGGGAGTGGTGCCGCCCGAGAAGGTCGGCTTGAAGTGGATGCGGACCGAGTCCACGAGGAGCTCCGGGATCGAGATGCCGAACCCGTGGCCGAGCGGCGCGGCCTGGTCCGCGATCTGGATCAGCCCGTCGGCCTGGACCGTCGCACCGGTGACCCGGGCGCCGAGGTACTCGGGCGTCGTCTCGATCCACTCGGGCCGCGTGTACTGGTAGCCGCTGGTGTGCGGCTGCAGGAACGCGAGGCGGGCGCCCAGCGACCAGGTCGTCGGCGCGCCGACGACGGTGGTGATCAGGCCCGTGAACGACACAGCGGCGACGTCGGTCTGCCGGTGGTTGTTCGGCGGCTGCGCCAGGGAGATGCCGCCGCCGCCGTCCGCGCGGAGGGTCTGCGGGTACCCGGCCGAAAGCAGGATGTGCGTCATGGTGGGCACGGTCTAGACCTCGTCTCCGTAGGTGAGCAGGATGTTCGTGAGCAGCAGGCCCGCCGACCGGAGGTCGGGCTGGTCCGTGCGGGCCTGGATCCCGAAATGGGGGTTGAAGCCGCCGCGGAAGTCGGCCCACGGGTCCGTGTCGGAGTACTGCAGCGGCTCGGTGATCGCCGGCAGAGCGAGGTTCGTGAGGTCGTGGACCTCGGAGCCCATCTGCGCCTCGATGTAGCGCGGGGTCGCCCCGTACTCGAAGGTGAGGCGGCCGTATGCGAGGTTGGTTTTGTTCTCGTTCTCGCCGATCATCGTCCCGCCGAGCGAGGCGACGGCCGTCGCGGTCGGGGTGCCCGACTCCAGGCGGTGCGTGCGCAGCAGCCACCGGGAACCGATCTCCCGGTTCTCCGCGGACGTGGCCGCTCCCGGGTAGGTCGGCCGGCCGAGAAGCTCGAAGAACTGCCGGTTCTCGTTCTTGGTGTCCTGCGTGTCGAGCCCGAAGCCGATCTGGAAGGCTCCCGGTGCGTTGAGATCCGCCGGGGCGTTGTAGTGGTACTCGGTGCTGAGCCCGTACATGAAGCTCAGGGACGCGATGCCCGACCGGCGCGGGCGGTTCAGACGGGCGATGGCCGTCGCGGCGTTGCCCTGCGGCCCGGACGCGGCGTTGGAGCCGGGGCCCGTCCCGATCCGCAGCGCCTTGCCCAGGCCGGGCAGCGACACGATCGACAGGGGCACACAGGCGGGGTTGCCGCCCATGTTGAAGACCGGGTTGAACGATCCGTACCCGTTCGCGAAGTTCTCCGCCATGACGACCTTGCCCCGCCGGCGGACCTTGCCGCCCTCGTGGGCGAGGATGTCCTGCGCGGCGAAGCGCTCGATGATGCTGTCGCCCGAGGAGAGCGAGGACCAGACAGTCAAGGTCAGTTCCTTCCGATGTAGGTGTTCAGCGGCTGCCCGGTGGCGTCCGTCTGCGTCCAGATGATCCAGTTGCCGGGGTTGACGTACGGGGCCTCAGGGCCGGCGTAGAGGTGAATCGCGTTCGCGATCGCCATCGTCGCGACCAGGTCCGGACCGCCGTCCGCGCCCGCCGACAGCCAGGACGGGTTGCCGTCCGTGTCGGAGATCCGGAAGCCGTCCTGCCCGTCCGGCTCCACGTGCGGGACGCCGGCGGCCGCGAGCCCGTCGACGGCGCCCTGGGTGGGCAGTCCCTGGCCGTCGAACTGGACCCAGCTGGGGCGGCCGTCCTGGTCGCCGAGGGCGCCCTCGTAGCCGGCGGTGGCGATGCGGTGCGAGAGCGCCGAGGTGTCCTGGATCTCCTGAAGGCTGGTCGCGGTCTCCTGCTCGAGCTGGGAGACGTCCCCGTCGATGGCCATCCCGAGATTGACGATGTCCGTCCGTAGGTTGTCGTCGGTGTCACCGCGCATCGGGTCGGTCCCGTCGGGCAGCGGGTAGCCGCGGGGAGAGTCGGTCACTGGGGATCTCCTGTCGTGTTGGTGAAGCCGTCGTAGTTCTGGACGGCGAGCGCATCCCACTGCTCGTAGGACAGCGGGGTCGCGGCCGTGGCGTTCCACTCGTCGTAGGACCTGATCGTGGTCTCGATGCCGGTCACCCGGAGTTTGAGGACCTGCCGGTAGACGTCGTCGTGGTCCTCGTCGATCCCGATGATCACGGCGGTGATGATGACGCCGAGGTACTTCGTGGAGTGGACGCGGATCACGTCGCCCTTCTGCAGGCGCGGGTCCGGGGCGATCGGCATCCGCTGGATGACCGGGTACGGGGCCGTCACCAGGGCGGCGATGAAGTCCCTCAGGTAGTCGGGGTGACTCCAGTTGCCGGACTCCCAACCGGCCCAGTGCCCGACGGGATGCTCGAGCGAGGGACCGTCGGTGGCGGCGGGCACCGTGGTGGTCTTCGCCTCCGCGAACGTCACCTTCGGGCAGCGGATCACCGGCAGGTTGAAGCCCTGGTACTTCGGCCACAGGGCCGTCGAGGAGTTGACGGCGGTCTGCAGCGCGAGCCGCCACCCTGCCGGCAGACCCGAGACGGTGTGTGTGAAGCGGAGCGTCCGGTACGACACGCGCTCGTAGTCGACGGTCAGGTAGTCGTTGGCCCAGGACCAGACCTCGCCGTCCTGGCTGATCGATCCGCCGACGAAGCTTCCCCGGCCGGTGTTGAAGCCGGGGGCGCCGACGTCGGCGGTGAACGCGGGGACGTCGTCCCACTCGAGGAGCCACTCCTCGTCGGCGGGGACGTTGACGAAGTCCTGCCTGGACTCTCCCTCCTCCATCTGGTCTCCGGAGCCCCGGTAGGCCTCGACGTTGCGCCGCTGCGTGTTGGCGTAGACGTGGCTGAGGCCGGTGACGGTGACGTCCTTGCGGCGCGAGAGGAGGTTTGTCTCCCACTCGATGTCGACGACGTCCTTCGCCGTCGTGGTGTCTCGGACCACGGGGCCCTTGGCGATCCGGTCGGCGGATCGGACGACGAGGCGTCCGAGCTCGTCGAAGTGGATCGCCAGGAGCAGCGCCCGGGAGATCTCGTCGAGCGTGTCCGCGACGGTCGAGGACTCGATCGCGCGGATCACGGGGTTGACGGGCATGTGCTCGTACGAGACGTCGAGCACCAGGTCGGGTGACCAGTTCGTCGGCAGCGTCCATGTCCGGGCCGCCGAGACGCCGGCGATGTTGGCACCGACCGCTGCCACGACCTCGATGGAATCCAGGGCGGTCGTGGGGCGAGCGGCCCCGGTGAGGACCGACGTCCCGGAGGCCGTCTTCAGGGTGTACGTGGTGCCCGAGACGTGGAGGGTGGCGTGGACCCCCGAGCCCAGCGACCGGCCGCCCAGGTTCGTGCTCCCCACCCAGGCCTCGGCGACCCGGGAAGCCGAGACCCTCAGCCTGACGTTCGACGCCCCATAGTGGGCGAAGATGCTGGCCGCGCCGCTGTGGTCGGCTCCGACGCTCACCATGAGCTGCAGCGGCTGGTCCCCGGTCGCGGAATACTGGGGCGTGTACCGGGCCCGCAGGTCATGCATGCCCCACCCGAACGACGCGGTCGTCCGCAGATTGGGGAAGCCGCCATCGTTGGCGATGTTGCTCGCGCTGACGCACCGTCCAGCGAGAGGCCACGCCGACCCCTGCAGCGGCGCGTCGACCAGGACGGTACCGATCGGCGGATGAACCGAGCGGTAGCCCGCCTGCGCCGCGGCCGCGGTGATGACCTGGACCGGCGACGTCGCGACCCGGCGCCACGCGCCGCCATCGGTCAGAGGCGGCATGGTCCGGATGACCGGCGGGTAGTTGAACGCCGTCGTCAGCCGGTCACTGTCGTCGATCAGCGTCGAGACCGCACGCGACTTGAGCGATCCGGCGGTGGTGAGGATCTTCCCCGTGAACCGCGGGAAACTCGTCAGCCCGTCGCTCTCGTAGATCTGGACCTTGTCCCCGTCCTGCGGGACCCAGCCAGCCCCGTCCCGGAACGGGTGCGACGGGCCATCCGCCATATCCTCCTGCTGATCCCACGTGATCGAGCCACGGATCTGCGAGATACCGTTCGCCGAGGCGACCTCGACCGGTAGATCGCCCTGCAGCTCACTCGACGTCGACCAGCGGCCGCGCCGCTCAATGCCGTTGACGAGGATCTTCTTCGTGAACTCGCGGACCACGGACGTGTCGAGACCACCAGGAAGCAACTAGCCCACCTCCCGGATCATGAATGACGCACTGGAGTACCTGCCGAACTTCGGATTGGCGATCGCCATCAGCAAGTCGTCGGAGAAGCCCGTCAGCTGCGCGTAGTCGCAGCCGCGCCCCGCCCCGTACTCGAGGAGGGAACCCGTCCAAGTCAGCGCCGGCCAGGTCGTCAGTGTGGCGGCCGCGTTCACGAACACCCGGGCGCTGACCGCGCCGGCTGGGACCGTCGTCGTCAGGAACGAGCGGACCGGCACCGCCGCCGAGGACATCACGGCCGACTCGATCGACTTCACCGTGCCACCGAGCGCGTCGTAGAAGATGACGCCGGCGGCACCGGCGGCACCCTGGACGTACGCCGACGCGGTCACGACCTTCCCCGGCAGGACCGGGGAGGCGTTGAGCCCGAAGTACAGCGCGCCGTCCTGCGTCTTGGACCACGAGCGGGGAGACCGCCGGCCGTCCGGGAGGACCATCGAACCGCCCGGGGCGACCGTGGAGAGGCCAGTGCCCTTCACGATCGTCCCCGCACGGCACGCAGCGGTGTCCGGCGTCAGGGTGTTCGTCACCAGGGCATCCACCGGCAGGAACGCCCACGGGCCGATCCCCCAGTCCCCGTCGACAAAGGCCTCGATCTGGGCGAGCTCGTAAGGCGTCGTCGCCGCCGGCAGGGTCACGTCCCACGTCCGCCGGCCGACCGGCCGGGTCTGGCCGAACACGTTCCCCTCGGCCGTCTCCTCGAATGCGACCCGCTCCGCGCGCGTCCTCCGCTGGGCTGCCGCCGACTTGAGTTCCACCATCCGACCGGGCGTGCCCAGATACATCGCCACAGGGCGCCTCCTACCTCTTGTTGTAGATCGAGCCGCTCCCGAACGTGGCCTGATGCACCTGCGTGTCGACGATGTCCGCCAGCACCCGCTGGGAACCGGCACCAAAATCGGCCTGCAGCGTGTCCGGGAAAGACTCCCGAATCGCTGCCGTCACCGCAGATGCAACCTGATCCGCAATCTCCGGCACCTGCACCGAGACCGCCGGCCGACCGGCGAAGGCCGGTGGTGCGACGAGATCGCGGCCGGAGAGAAGGGCGCCGGGTCGGCCGCCGCCGGCGAGGCCGATGGCGTTCTTCATCTGGTCGACGCGGGGGTCGTCGGCGTTGATCATCCTGAGCAGGCGGTCGTGCTTGTCCGACGAGCGCCGATTGATGACCCACTCGAGGTCGTCTACCCACGCTGTCGGATTGCCGTGCTCGTCTATGCCGAGGATCTTGTCGACGCCGAGCCCGGTGGCCGGGAGCCGACCGCCGGTCGAGTAGCGCCGGCGGACTCGGCCGCCGTGCTGCTGTCGCGACTGGCCGTAGTTCTTGCGCTCGGCCGCGCGCTGCCCGGTCTGGGTGTAGTTGGTGTGGATGGTCGTCGAGATCCGCTGCGTGATGTGGGACGTGCGATCGCGGGCAGCCTGGTTGAGTGCGGTCTCTGCGGCCCCGGTGATCGCGACTGCGTCGATCTTCGAGGTCCGTTCCTTGCCTGCGGTCGCGTCGATCTTCTCGCCGGTCTCCGTGGTGCCTGTCTCGGAGACCTGGATCCGCCCATCGGGCAGCTCCGTCACGATGTACCCCAGCTCCCGGAGCGCGGCGATCGTGACCGGCGAATTGTCGCTGATCGTGATCGTCTTGTCCGGAGTCGACTGGATCCAGGTGTGCAGATCGGTGATCTTCTGGATCTCGCCTTCGGCGTTCGACTGGTACTCGGTGAAGACGTTCGCCGGTATCAGTCCCTGCTCGTCCGCCAGGCGATTGGCCTCGTCGGCTTCGTAGCCGGCGGCGAGCGCCGCTGCAACGAACGCGTCTCGCCCTTTCTGGACCTCGACGGCCATCTCTCCAGCGGTCCGGCCCTTGGCGTGCATCGCTGAGATGACGCCGAGGGTCGCGTTGCTGATGCCGAGGAGGGACTCAACGTTCTGCTGGCCCTTCTCGGTCGAGATGTCGATCGACTTGCCGTTCTCCTTGATCGTCTCCGTCGAACCTGAGATGGCCTTCTCGAGGTCGATGAACGCCTGCTGCTCGGAGATCGCGATCTGCCCGGTCTTCACGAGCATGTCGAAGTACTCGCTGAGCGCGTCGGCCCCCTCTTGGGCTGCCTCTGCGGACTCCTGCAGCGGGTCCTTGATCTCTTCGATGCCACCGGCACTCGTCTCGGCTTCGGCGCCGGCGCGGGCTACCGCGTCGGCGTATGCCGGGAACAGTGCGGCGGCCTCGTCGGCCTCGACGCCGGAGTCCTCCAGCTTCTTCCGGATCTGCTCCATCGCCTGCTCGGCGTCCTCGGCGTTACCCGAGGACACCATATTGGCGAGTTCGGCGTCCATGCCCGCGAAGGCGTCCTTCGCGATCTGGACGGAGCCCTTGATGCCGGTCAGCGGGGTGATGATCCCCTGGACCCAGCGTTCGGCCTTCTCCTCGATTCCGTCTCCGAAGAGTTCGTTGATCGCGGCGTCCATGTCCGTGATCGTCGGCGACAGGCCCTCACCGTTGGAACCGAGGAACACGGACTCCAGGGCGTCGGCCGCACCCGGCGCCTCGTTAGCGACACGGGCAAGGGCGTCCGCGATGTGGCCCGTACCCTCCGGGATGTCCTTCAGGTACCCGGCGGCCTGAATCTGCCCGCCGATGGTCGCGAATGTCGCCAGACCCGTGAGGAATCCAGCCGCCTTGCCGATGGCCCGGAGACGCCCGGGGACCTTCGACCCGTCTGCGGCGAGATCCCGCAGCGCGTCCCTTGTCTCCTTGACCTTCGGAATCACCGTGATCAAGCCGCCGGCGAGTACAGCTGCCCCGCCGGCAACGCCCGTGATGACGCCGCCGATGGAGAGAACCGGGGCAGGGATCTGCCCGACCAGGTCCACGAAGCTTTCGAGCCCCTGCACGAGCCCGCGGAGGGCCTCGTTCGCGCCCGAGCCCGACTGGATCAGGACGGTGTCGAACGCACCGCCCAGCTTCTCCAGGTCACCCGCCAGGTTGTCTTGCAACAGGGCCGCTGTCTCCGCCGCGTAACCCGCGTCGTTGACGGCGTCCTCCCACTTCTGGACACCCTCCGCGCCGTTCTCGTACAGCACGGCGGCCGCGCGAACGGCGTCCGACCCGAACAGCGTCGCCAGGGTCGAGTTGCGCTGCTCGTCGGTCATCCCGGCGAGCGCGGTCCGCAGCTCGCCGGCGTACTCCGACAGGCCGATGAACTTGCCCTGGGAATCGAATGCGGACAGGCCCAGGTCGTCCATGAGGTTCGCTGCCTCTTTGGACTGCGGGGTGAGCCGCTGGAGCATTGACTTGAAGCTGGTGCCGGCGTCGGATCCCACGAGGCCGGCCGAGGCAAAAGCCGCCAGGCCGCCGGTGGTCTCCTCGATCGTCAGCCCCAGCTGGGAGGCGACGAGGCCGGACTGATTCAGTGCGGCGCCCATGTCCTGGACGGAGCCCTGTGCCTTGCCGGCGCCGGCGGCGAGGAGGTCCGCGACGTGCGGGACCTGCTCACCTTCGAGCTTGAACTGGGTCAGGGCGCTGGCGGCGATCTCGGAGGCCTCCGCCACGCCGAGCCCGCCCGCGGCAGCGAGGGCAAGCGCGCCGTCCAGGCCGCCGTTGAGGACGTCCGTCGTCGAGACGCCGGCCTTCGCCAGCTCCTCGATGCCCTGGGCCGCTTCCACGGCAGAGAACGCTGTGTCGGCGCCGGTCCGGACTGCGGCCTCACGGAGGAGGTCCATGTTGCCCGTTGACTCGTGCGTCGCCGCCTGCACGCTCGACATCGCCTTGTCGAAGTCGGCGGCGCCCTTGGCCGCCAGTGCGAACCCGGAGAGCGTCGCGACGCCCGCGGTCGTGACCGCGGGCGCCAGCTGACGCATGGCCAGCGTCTGCTTGGCCGTCGTGCTGCCGGTCTCCTTGGCCGCCTTCTCCAGCTCTTCAGTCGACCGGGCGGCGGTCGCCATGGCGCTGCGGTACCGGTCCACCTGCGCGTCGAGGATGACTTTGACGCGACGATCCGCCATGAAGGCCTCCTCGAAAAACGCGATGGTGTGCGAGAATCCGCACATGACAAGCGGGGGAACTCAGAAGAAGCCAGGAACAGCACTCATCAACGTCGGCATCGTCACGGCGTTCGTCGGACTGCTGATCGCGATCTACGCCCAGGTGCAGAACGGGGCATTCACCGTCCCGTGGATCCTGCTGATCGGACTGCTACTGGCCGGGATCGGCTTCGCCGTCCGCCTGCTGGCCGCCGCCGAGCGCAGGTAGCCGGTCCCCCGGGGCTCGGGTGTAGGTGCTGTAGAGGCGCTCCCCCGGCTCGGGCTTGTAGCCCTTCTCGCGGGTCTGCTGCTCCACGGCAGCGCAGGCGTGGCACTTCGTGGAACCGGCTTCGTACCAGCCCTCGTTGTCCCAGTGGTGGGCGATCGAGACGGGCTTCCCGCACGCACAGAGACCGTCCTTGTACTTCGTGTACGCGAGCGTGAGGAGCTGGTCCTTCTCGCCCCAGAAACCGTCGAGGCCCCCGAGCCAAGTGCTCGGGGGCCTCCGGTGTGCCTCCGCTGTCTCGAGGACGCTGATCAGGCCTCGTCTGGCTCCTTGCTGGTGCCAGAGGCATTGCGCAAAAAATCCGCGTTGACCTCGGGCACTGCGTTCTGGGCGAGGCGGTGCGCCTCCGCGATCTGCTGCAACTGGACCTCGCCGATCATCCGCGCGATCTTGCGGAGCTGGTCGGGAGTCCAGTGCACGTCGTAGCGCTTCCCGTCGGCCGCCTTGACACCGGCGATGGCGTGGCAAAGGACCCTTGCCCCGTGGTTCGCCTGCGCCAGGACTCGCTGCGGCGAGCCGGCGATCGAGGCGCCACACTCGGCCTGGTACAGCTCATTGAGGCTGTCCAACTTCTCCTTGGGGATGGCCCGGACGTAGATCGTCAGCCGGGAGTCGGCGAACTCCTGGAGCAGCTGCTCGTACCGGCGCAGGAGCTTCTGCCGGGGCGAGGCCTCCCCTATCGACTCCTCGCCGGCGTCCACGTCTTCGGCCTTATCGAGGTCCTCGACGCGGCGTTCGATCTCGGTCAACTCCGAGATGACGTCCGCGCGCTTGTACACGTCCACCGACTCCTCGGGCAGGGCGGCGTCGGTCAGCCAGTCGTCGATGCTGAACGACACTGGGTCCAGCTGTTCAGGGATCTGTTCGGTCATGGTGGCAGGCTCCATTTTCTTGAGGGGTAGTCAGGCTCGGGAGAGTGGAACCGTGCGGGCGCGGAGCCTGACCAACGCGCCCGCACGGGGTCTCTGGACTCGGGCTAGATGCCCGAGGCGACGACGATGTTCTCGTGCATGCGCTGCGGCATGAACGCGACGCGGCGCTTCACGTAGCCGGTGGCGTCGACCTTCGTCGCCGAGTCGGTCATGATCTCGCCGCCCAGGTAGATCTCGTCGGTCGCGGCCCACGGCTCACCGGAGTCCTTGGACGTCTCGCGGGCGTACCCCCAGAGCTGGGTGCCCTTCTCCTTGACGGCCTGGAACGCAGCGTCGTCACCAGCGGTGTCGGCTGCCCCGGTCTCGAGGAAGTACCGCCAGAACGTGGCGCCCAGGTCGTAGTTCGAGGCGCCCGGCGCCGAGGTGTTGCCCTCGTCGTCCAGCGCCGGCTCGGAGATGACCTCCGAAGCGGTGTTGGTCCACGCGAAATCCGACTTGAGGACCTTGTGCGAGGCGTCGATGCCGGCGTTGAGCTCGGTCTCCGTCGGCGCCGCCGGGTCAGCCGGCTTCGTGGTGAGGAGCGTGAACTTGGTCTTGCCATCGGCCAGTGTCTTCGGCATGGCTACTTCCCTTTCTTTCCAGCGCCGGCAGCTGTGTCTGCTGGCGCGTCTTCGGACTTTGCGGCGTCGTTCACCGGCGGCTTCGTGCGCCGGTAGCCGAACTGGTCGAGGTAGTGCTCGGGCACCTCACGGCGGACCCCGTTGGGGTCGTAGGCGAGGACGAATCCTTTGCGGGGCATGTCGATCTCCTAGAGTCGGGTCGCCGTGAGCGTGAACTCGTCCACGGCATAGAAGGGGTTGCGCCCGCCTACGTGGAGGTCGCGGTCGGGCTGGATCGGTAGCAGGGAACGGAGGTTGATGGGCCCGCACGCGTACCCGGCCACGGTCGGCTTCGCCCGGACCAGGGCCTCGTGCACGCCCTTGATGAGGTGGTCCAGAGAAGTGACGGACAGGGCTGCGTAGGTGAGCCGCATCTCCAGGCTCACCGCGTCCGGGTCGCCGCTCAGCGACGGATCGTCGAACGACTCACCGCTGAACTCGGTCGGAGCCGTCCCCCACACCACCGTGTAGGGGTAGTCCTCCCCGACCGGGGGGCTGGACAGCTCCGCGGTGAACAGCTGCGGGCTGGACTGGGCCGGGAGCAGCGCCACGACGGCGTCGTAGAACGCCTTCACAGCACTTTCCCGACGGCGGCGAGGACGGCCTCGACGACCTTGTCCGCTTCCGTCTCGGCGTGACGGATGGGATCAGGAACGGTCCCGCCGCCCCCGCGCGAACCGCCGAAGTACGCGATACCGGCGAGCGCCGCTGATCCTGCCCGGGCTGCGTCGGGTCCCACTTCGATGGCGTAGTTGCGGACGCCGAAAGCTGTGACCGCGCGAAGGTCGAAGGTGATGGAGCGGGCGACGGAGCGGAAGTGGCGGGAGGACCGCAGGTCGGCCTGCATCGCCTTCTTCATCTGGACTCCGGCGCGTTTCATGGCGGGGCTGACCTGTTCGAGGCCCTTCATGCCGACCTGGCCGAGGTCGCGCCGCAGGGCGGTGAGCTCGGAGACGTCGATGGTCATGCGATCACCCTCCTGGCCTTCCATCGTTGGGCGGTGACGAAGGTGCCGTCGGTGGGCTCGGTGAGCCGGTAGACGGTGCCCGGTAGGACGCCCCAGCGCCCGTCGGCGGGGGGCGGCGTGGTGATGGTGACGAGGTCGCCGGGCTGGAACATGTCCTTGCCGGTGGCCGGGTCCGGCAGTGGGAGCACGAGCTCCGGCTTGGAGACGGTGAAGGCGTGCTCGCCGCCGTCGTTGTCGTCGCTGACGAGTGCTGTCTGCGTCTTGACGCGGCAGCGGCCGAGGGACGGGACCGGCGTGGTCTCGGGGACGTCCTTCCACGTCTCCGGGTCCGTGACGGTGTTCCCTGTGAGCCGGGCGATCGTGCAGGACTCCCGCATGGACTCCAGGGCGGCCGCCTGCCCCTTGGCGATCGCGTCGGGGTTGTACGGCCTCATCCGTCGCCCCAGAGGGAGACGGAGTAGGCGCCGTACTCGGGGACGGTGGAGGCCGGCGTGACGAGGCCGAGTTCGTGGTCGTTGACGTACAGCTCGCCGGTGGAGATCGACGAGTCCAGCGTCTGGGACTCGGACCAGTCGTCGTAGGAGTTGCTGATCGTGCGGACGCTGTCGATGTTCTTCAGGACGCGGATGACCATGGAGACCATGGCCGACTTCACCGAGTCGACGGTGATGGTTCCCGCGGCGATGAGTCCCTCCAGGTCGGGTCGCTTGTCCAGCAGGCGCACCCACGCCTGTGTGGAGAGGCCCGGCACGATGCCGGCCTCCCGATCGGAGAGGGGGCGCCACACCCCGGTGATGTCCGGTGCCGTGATGCTGACGGGCATGGCGCCCTCCTCTCTGATCGCTGCGTGTCAGCTCTCGATCTCGGTCTTGCCGGTCTCGAGGTTGTGCTTGACCTTCACCTCGGTGCCGTCCGGGCGGACGGCGGTGTAGGTCTCGATCCGCTCCTTGCGGCGCGAGCGGGTCGACGCGGCCGGCTTGGGCGCCGGCTTGACCGCGTTCACCGTCCCGACCTTGCGTGCCTCCTCGTCCGGCTGCGGCGGGACCGACTGGGCGCGCTCGGTCGAGTCGGTCGTGTCGGCCGGCCCGTCCCCGGGCGCGGTGGTCGAGGGCTTGGTGACGTCGGAGTCGAGCGTCGTCTTCTCCGGCGTGGTCTTCTTCTGCGTGGTGGCCATGGGTGTTCTCCTTCCTGGCCTAGGCGTTCAGGACGCCGCGCAGGCGGGCCGCTGCACGGCCGCCGAACGTCGCGACGCCGCAGTAGAACTCGATGCGGGTACGGAAGGCTGGCTTCTCCTGGAGCTGGCCGAGGTCGTCGACCATGACGCCGCCGTTGGTCAGGCCCGTCACGGCCTGGTCGCCCTCGTCCTGGCCGAACTTCACGGCGTAGATCGAGGACGCGTCGGTCGCGGTGCCCTGCGTCTCGTTCTGCGCCAGGATGTCGGCCCCGGCGAGGTTCTGCTCCGGGTCGAGCACGGGGATCCCGTTGTAGGTGAGGACCCGCTTCTGGGTCAGGTCCTCCTTGATGAAGTCGGCACCGCCGAGCCGGCGCAGGGACGACTGCAGCTTCGCGATGATCTTCGAGTTGGCGTAGATCGCGCCGTTGGTGGAGTTGATGCCCGGCACGGCGCCGATCAGGCCGTCGAGGGCGTCCAGGAAGTCGTGCCCGGCGCCGAGCACGGGCATGCCGTTCGTGTCGGCGTCGATGA
This sequence comes from Zhihengliuella sp., assembly GCF_031178195.1. Classification (GTDB taxonomy): domain Bacteria; phylum Actinomycetota; class Actinomycetes; order Actinomycetales; family Micrococcaceae; genus Zhihengliuella. Next base: position 317,275 of record NZ_JAPSJL010000003.1, on the reverse strand, counting down.
CCTGGGCGCCAACGAGGCGCTTGCGGAGCCCGTCGAACCCCTTCGAGTCGACGGACACGTCACCGTTGAAGAACGTGTCCTGGAACTTGTAGGACGCGGCCTTGACCTTCATCGCCGTCTGCACGGCGCGCTGGTCGTTGATGTTGCCGCGGGTCTGCTGGATGAACCGGTCGACGTCGGCGTCGCCACCGAGGATCGACAGGGTCTCGGTCCGCTGGACCACGGTGCCCGTGGACTCCGTGTAGCCCTCGTTCACGGCACGGAACGCGACGTTCGGGAGGGTCGCCTCGGCGTTGTACGCGTAGGCGTTGCCCTGGATCGGCATGAGGGGAAGACGGTCGAGGAGCGGGGAGCTCTGCACGAACGTCTCGATGACGCCCCGCTGGAGCTCGTTCTGGGACAGCAGCGCTGCCTCAGCAAGGGTGACAGCCATGTCGGCTTTCCTTTCGTGGTGTTCGAATGACCCGAGGGCTGTTCCCTACGGGGTTGCTACTTCTTCGTTTCGTACGCCGTGCGGATCCGGCTGAGTCCGGGTTGCACGTTGACCTGGCCCGCGTCGCCGGCACCGGCGCCGGGGACGACGCCGTTGCCCTTGGACGAGCCCCACTTGCGGATCCACTCGTCCGCGTCAGCGCCGAGGGCTTCCTCGGTGTCGCCGCGGAGTCGCTCCGCCGCTTCGAGGTCGAGCCCCTTCTTCGCCGCGACCCGGTAGGCGAGGAGGGTCCGCGCCTGCTCGGAGATCGTGGCGTCCTTCTGCTTGTCGCTGGAGCGGAGGTTCTCGAGCTCCTGTTCGCGCCGCTGCTCGTCCGTCTTGCCGGCGTCCTCCAGCTGCTTGATCCGCGCGTCGCGCGCGGCCAGGTCCTGCTGGAGCTGCTTCTTCGCCTGCCGCTCAGCGATCAGCGCCTTCTTGCCAGGCTCGTTGAGAGCCTCGTCGCCGTCGCCGTCGCCACCTGCGGGCGGCGCACCATCCCCGGCGCCGGCCGCGGGAGGCTGCTGGCCGCCAGCTCCACCCGCCGGGGGCTGCTGACCGCCCGCCGGGGGCGTGCCGCCGGCACCAGTGCCACCGGCGTTGCCGCCGTCGCCGCCAGTGCCCGCGCCTTCCTGCATCACGGCGTCGCCGAAGGTCTTGTGGTGGAAGGCCAGGAGCTTCGCGATCCCGCCCGGTGCGGTGATGTCGATGCCGTGGACGAGGTCCTTGGACTTGTGCATTTCGTTTCCCCTATCGCAGAGGTTGGGCCCAGGGCGTCGCGCCCCGCGGCTGGTCAGTTGGGTCAGCGGGTGAAGATCTGCCCGCCGCTGGCGAGCATCTTCCGGTAGTGGTTCTCCACTCCCGCTGCGATCTGCGGTGTCAGCGGGCCGGCCGAGGCGGCCTCCCGCGGTGACAGCGCAGGGTTTCCGAAGGGATTCACGCCCTGCTGGACGAGCTCCCATCGAGCCTTCGCGTCGAACAGCCGCCGCTCGGCGGCCGTCATGGTCGCCCGGACGGCCGGGTCGCGACCGTTGGCGATCGCGTCCTCGATCCGCTTCCGCGCGGCGCTGTAGGCGCCGCCGTGGCCGAGCTGCCCGTATCCCTGGCGCTGGCCCACGATGGAGCCGAGCGGCTTCTGGCCGCCCGGGAGGATGTACCCGTACCGCTCAAGGTCCCGGAGGGCTGCCGCGCGGTCCCCACCGTTGAGCCGGTAGATCGCCTCCGGCGTCATGCGCCGGCCGCGGGTCCGCTGGGCCTCCGCCGAGCGCCCGAAAGCGCCCCGGCGGGTCGTTCCCTCGGTGGTCATCGCTCCGGCCCGCTGGCCGCGCCTGGTGCCGTCTGAGGAGATCCCCGCGTAGGAGAGGCCGCGCTGGGTGTTGACCACCTGGGAGACATCGGCGCCGTCGCGGATCGCCTGGGCGTTGGCTTTCCCGAACGCTTTGGCCTGCTCCGCCTCGCTGAGCGATTCGAAGTAGGCGTAGGGGTCGGTCCGCCGATCGCCGGCGGTATCCTCACGGGCCGGGATGTGCCGGCAATCGCACTTCGGGTGCCGCAGGAAGCCCTCGTTCCACCGGTAGACCCGGCCGGCGAGGACCACGCATCTCGGGCACGACGGCGGCTCGAGCATCCGTACGAAGTAGACGTTCCGCCGCGCCGTCACGTCGACGCCGGCGGCGACCCGCCCCGTGTCGGAGACGACGGTCTGGACGATGCGGTCCAGCCGCCTGGCCCCGAACCGCAAGGCGGCCGCCTCGGCGACGCCCGCCCCGATCGCCGTCTTCACCTGCGTCACCGGCGAGCGCATGAGCTCGTCGAGCGAGCGCCCGTCGGGGGCCGTGCCGGCGAAGCCTCGGGGGTCGACGAATGCTTGCGGGGGCTCGTAGAAGCCCTGCTCGGCGATCGTGGAGGCTCCGTAGGCGGCGCCGGCCGTCGCGGCCCGTAGCTGGAGCGCTGTCATCCCAGTGATGAGCGTCGGGGCGACGGCGGTCCAGCTGGCGTCCAGGTCCGCGAGTGCGAGGCCGCGCCAGGCGTGCCGGCCGAGGCGGAGCGCCAGCAGGCTCAGTGCCCGCATGCCGTGGTCGTAGGTGGCGGCCGCTGCCGGGTACTCGGGTACGGCCGGCACGTCTACACCTCCGCTCCGGCGAGCTTGCCGGCCATCTCGTGCAGGGCTTCGTCATCGGCGCGCCGGTCCGCGTCCGAGTTGTTGACCCACTCCTCGACCTTCGGCGGCGTCGACCCGGGCAGCATGGCCCAGGCGTCCTTGCGGGACATGCCGGTGGTGATGAGCTTCTGGATCGCGTCGACGATCTGGGCGAAGCTGCGCGGCTCGGTGTCGGCCCAGATGACCTCGGAACTGTTGTCCTCGTGGTTCTCGCCGCGGGCCCGGTTGGCCAGGCGCATGACGTCCTCGAGCGACTCCCCTGCTGCCCGCTTCAGATCCTTCACCAGTGACTGCAGCGTGGACTCCGCGCCGGCGAGCGCATCGCCGGAGAGGTTGGCCATGCGGGAGAGCATGTACTGGGGAGGGATCTGGCCGGTGGCGAAGAAGTCGGTGAGGAACTCCTGGAGCACCTTGATGTAGTTGTCCAGGTTCGACTCGGGCAGGTCGTAGACCTTCGTCGCCTCGCCCGGGAAGACCAGGGCGCGGTCGACGCCGAAGCGTCCCGGCGAGCGGGTCAGCGGGATCTGCAGCCCGTTGCCGTCGAGGATGGGCTTGCCGTCGTCGTCCACCTTGACCATGGCGTTGCCCTTGCCGTCGCGGACGACGGGGTCGTAGGCGGTGATGATCCGCTGCCGGTAGGCCGAGAACTGCATTGCCAGGAGCGTGTTGAAGCGGATGGTGTTGATCGCGTCCTGCTGCGGCATCAGGGCCTCGACGGCCGAGCGGGGTTTGCCGTTGCTGTCGGTGTTGTAGTCGAACGCGACGAACGGCAGCGCCCCGAGCCCGTGGTCTCCCTGCCCCTCGAGCTCCCAGGAGCCGCCGAAGCCGTTGTCGGTGGCCACGAAGTGCGCCCACGAGGTGTCGTCGTAGACGTAGGCGTGCTTCGTCTTCGTGCCCAGAGTGACGCCGCTCGGCAGGGCAAGGGACGTCTGCCGGCGCTCGGCAACCGTGACGATCTTGACCGCCCAGGTGTGCGTGAACGGGTCCTCCGGGCTGCTGCCGATCCACACCCGACGGGCGTTCTCCGGACGGATCTTCGGACGGTCCGGCCGCGCCGGGTCCTTGGTCACCGACATGACGCCGCGGCCGTGGGCGTACATATCGCGGAAAACGATGCCCTGGCGTGAGTCGAGCTTGTTGGGCTGCCAGATCTCCTGCCAGGCGGTCTTGTCGGCCTCCGGGTCACGCCCGGTGCGAAAGCCATCGACCTGGAGTCGCTGCGTCGGAGCGAAGACGGCGATCGCCATCCAGTTGGCGATCGACATCTCGCGGAGCTGCTGGTACTCAGCGTTTACGCCCTCCGGTGCGTAGGGCAGATCCTGCTCACCGTTGATGTAGTTCTCGACGCGGTCCCAGCGCTTCTGCTGGTCGGACAGTTCCTGCTCCCCGGTGCGGAGGTACTCGCGGGCCTGTGCGACGTCCACTGTGCCTCCTAGTTGAATCCGTATGCGGCGGTCGAGATGCCCTTCGGGGCCTGGTACGCCGTGGACCACCCGGCCGCCCGGGCGTCGCAGGCTGCCTCATGGGCCAGCACCGACGTCACTGCGGCATCGATCTTCTGGTGCTCGGACGGTTTGAGGACGATGTACTTCTGCCCGGTGCGGGCGAACATCTTGGCGTTGGAGACGTGCAGCGCCGTCACGGCGCAGTCGTCGTGCGTCAGCGAGCCGGAGTTGAGATCGACGATGAAACGCTCCAGGGCGGCATGCATCGGCTTGAGCCGGTACGTCTCCCACTGGATGACGCGCTCCTCGCCGTACTTGAGCGCCCAGCCCTCGACCTCGGTCTTCCACAGCGGCGGATCGCAGTACATGCGCTCCACGTCGTGGACCTCGAAGAGCTCCTCGACAGCGGCGTCTACCTCGGCCCGCGGGATCCGGCCGCCGTACTCGGCCGGATCCCAGATCGTGGGCCGCTTGTCCGGACCGTAGGTCGGGGTGAACTGCCAGCCGCCGACCGTCTCCGCCCGGATGCAGGTGAAGTCGTTCTTGTCCGAGCCGTCGAATCCAAGGCAGATCCTCACGACTCCTCCTAGGCGTCCTCGGGCATCGACTCGGTCGCCGCCCACAGATCGTCGGGCATCCACGCGCCCTTGCCCTGGACCAGGATGTTCCCGTAGAAGCGCTCGGCTTCCTGCGGGTCCTTCTCCATCAGCTCGACGGCTTCCGCCTCGACGGCGTCCAGGTCGACCCACGGCGAGCCGGCATAGACGAATTCGAGGATCTTGCGCCGATCAGCGCTGCTCTTGAACTTCAGGTGCTCCGGCGGGCGCCGGTAGAACCGGAAGATGTCATGGGCGCGGCTCTCGGCTGTCTCCTGAGCCGTCGAGTTCATGGACGGGTCGTAGACGTTCGTCGTCTCGATCGAGCGGCCACCGATGCCGGCCAGGCCTCGGCGGGCGGTGCGGCCGACGCCCTTGAGCTTGTTCGACTCCGTCCACGTCCCGGTCTCGTCGAAGCCGCCGAAGGTGATCGGCGCGCCCAGGCGGGACAGCGCCGAGGACGTGACCGCCTCGATCTTCCCGTCCGTGCCGATCCGCGAGAACTCCTCGCCGACCCGGATGCTGTCGGAGAGCGGGCCGAGCCGGACCATCTCCTTCAGCGGGCCGTAGGTGTTGTCGACCTGCTCGAACGAGGAGGCGAAGAGCTGGATGTGCGGCGTCGGCCACGGCATCCCCTTGGGCTCGCCCTCGCGGTACTCGTAGACGAACCCGCAGTCGCACTGCCAGTCGCTGCACTCGTACGCCTCTCCGTCGTGAGCCCACCCGGCGAAGAGCGCCGGGCCGCGCGCCTCGTTGAGCGTGACGCCGGCGAGCCACGGCCCCTTGCCCGTCTTCTGCGGAGCGATGACCTGCGAACGGCGATTGTGGAACGCCGGCGCGAGGATCGGCCGCTCCGGGACCCACCTAGCCCGCCTCTTCACCTGGTAGTGGTTGACCGTGCACCACAGCTGCCAGTCGCTCTGCACGAACGGCTGGCCGCGCTGGAACCCGGTCGGGACGGGGCAGTGAGCCTCGATCCAGTCCGCAGCCAGGAACCCGAGGGTCGGGAAGTCTACGACGTACTGCTCAACCGCCGGTGCCATCGGGCACCACACTGAAACGATCACGCGAGGACGGCCGGCGAGCGCCGGCTGTCTGCTTGCTGTTCTCCTCGCGGCGTGCGCCGAGCTCGTCGGCGGCGATCTTCCACCGGTTGCGGAGCATCGCGGTCTGGTTCAGGCCGAGCCGGTCGGACCACTGGCGGGCCTCGCCTGCGGCTTTGAGGTTGCCGCGCTCGCCCTGGACGAGCAGTCGCACGTACAGGGCGACGTCGTGGCGCCAGCCGAGACGGTCCCAGGCGGTCGCCTGCGGGGTCTTCCAGATCTCGCGCCAGATCTCCAGCTCCCGCTTGTCGAGCGTTCGAGCGCCGGCGTCGTTGCGCTCCTCGACGGGGCGGGCTTTCTCCAGCTCCCGCCACTTCTCCAGGGGCCAGCCCGGTGCGTTGCCCGGGCGGCCCTTCGACGGCAGGAGCGTCCACTGCTGCTGGTCGTCCTTGCGCTCACGGCGCAGCGCGTTCGGGTCGCGCGCTGGCCCGCTGTTTACCCTGGCACCGCCTCGGGGCATCGAATCCACCTGCTTTCACGGCCGCATCGCGCGGCGACTCGGGGCCGGCGTCGCACCGGCTCCAGGCTGTGTGGCAGCCCCGCTTCAAGGGCCGAAAGAGTTTCAACACAACGGGCCCATAAAGGGGGACTCCGAGGGTCACCCTCAAATTTTCCCGGCCAGAATATTGAACCTGACTAGGCGCTTTAGAATTCTCTGAACCTGACAGAACAGACAGAGAGCTCCCCGGCGGTCAGTCGGGCGAGGGCCGGCCGGGGGTGCCCCCCACCCCCTCGGCTCGGGCGCGGACGGCGCCGTCGCGGCGGCCGTCGGCCCGGTCGAAGACGGCGTGAGCGGCACGGCCGGCGGCACCGAGGTTGCATCGGACGTGCTCGGGGCCGGACCAGGCGCGGCGGTCGTTGGTGTGGCCGAGGTGGAACGGCTCGCCGGGCTCGAACTGCTCGCCGCACTTGGCGCAGCGGTAGTTCTCGATGCCGCGGCGCTCGATGTCGCGGCGCTGGCGCTGGTGCTTGGCGCCGTAGTCGCGGGCAGCGGTCCGGCCTCGGGCTCGGGACTGCTCTCGCTCGTGCTCGGCGCACCGACTGTTGGGCGAGAGGACCGGGCAACCAGGCTCGGCGCACACTCGGAGTCGGGGCACGGCCACTACCTCCGGACATGACAAAGGCCCCGCAGAGATTAGATCTGCGGGGCCCTCCAACCGACCTGGTTTTGGATACACGTCGGGCTATTGGCTACAGCTTAGGGCCTGATCCCCGCGACCGCAAACCCCTCCGGATTCACCACCGCCGCCAGGTCGTTGATGGACTCCGCCGGCCACTGCATACCGCACGCCCGGCAGGTGGCCAGGACTCCCGTCGACCCGACGGCGACAGCCAGGGCCGGCGTTCGCACCAGCTCGCCGCACTCCTCGACCATGGCCACCGTGTTGCTGCAGGCCGGGCACGCCGACCCACGGAGCTTCACGACCTTGGCCGGGTCGAGCAGCGACTCGATCTGGGTCACCCACTTGCTCAGGGTCCGCCACAGCTGCTGCCGCTTCGCCGGGTCCGGGCGCCACTGCTCCACCCAGATCCGCACCCGGTCCTCCAGCTGGGCATCGAGCCGGCCGCGCAGCTGCGCGCGGATCCGCTCGTCCAGCCACATCGTGTCCAGCGCTTCCCTATCGATGGCGATGAACAGGTCCACCGCCTCGACGCTGATCGTCGCCGGCGAGCCCGCGGTCCGCGAGCCTCCGCCGCCAGCCGATCCCATGCCCGGGTAGGCCGACTCCCGGAGGAGCGCGAGCAGCGGCTGCTCACGGTAGGTGTGCCACGCCTCCACCCCGTCGTTGTCCCGGTACATACCGCCCTCGATGGTCTCCCGGAGCAGCCTGCTCGCGAGTCTGTCCAGGTCCTGCTCAGTCTTCGGCATCCACTTCCCTCTCGCGATCGCATTGCTCGTCCAGCCACCGGCTGAAGCAGCCGTGGCACGTGCACGGCCCGGGGTACTTGCACTCAGGCACGGCGCGTCAGCTCCTCGGCGATCCGACCGGACACCCAGTCGCTCGGCCGCCACGTCCCCGCATCCACGCCGGCGGCCCGGAGCCCGGTCACCCACTGGACCTGATCGGGCGTCAGCTTGCCCTTCTCCCGCTTCAACTCCCGGAACAGCACGCGGCCGCGGACCGGGTCGACGAGCACCAGGTCCGGGAAGCCGGCGGCAGAGCGCCTCGAGTCGTGCGTGTGATAGCGGAGACCCCAGCCCGTGGCCTTCGCCAGCGCCAGCACCTCCTGCTGGAACTTCTCCTCAGACCAGCCGAGCACCACTTCCTGCAAAGGATTTGTCCTCACGGGGTCACCTTCTCTTCCTTGGTCTCTTCCTCGGATTGCCACGCTTCTTACCGGAGGGCGGGGGCTGGGAGCTGGCTCCCGTACCGCCCCTTCCCGTACCTGCCCGTCCCGTCCCGTCCCTACCCGTCCCGGGAATTCCGGATCCTGTAGGAAGGCGTTCTGCTGGATCTGCCTGATCCGGCAGATTCCCACTGGAAGCCGCACGTGGACCGCTGGCGGCCGCGCGCATGGCCGGGCGGGGAGTCGTGGACTCGACCCGTTCCGTCGCCTCTGCGGGGCGCTGAGGGCCGGTGGTGCCGTTGCCCTCGCTCTGAGGGCCGGAGCGTCCGTTGCCCTGGCTCGTCCGGCCGGTGGTGCCGTTGCCGGAGTGCTCTCCCGCTCTGAGCGTCTGCGCCGGAGGCTTGGGAGCCTTGTAGCCGTTGCGCTGCGCCCAGTCGTGGTTCGCGATCCATTCGATGGTGTTCGGGTGGAAGTAGGGCTTCGTAGGGACCGGCAGCAGCGGCAGACGGCTGTCCGCCGCGGGGTCGTCCTTGCGGGACGAGTTGCAGGCGCCACACGCGACGACGCTGTCCTCGACGGTCCGGGCGCCCTGGCCCGGCTGCCGGTGATCGTAGGTGCCCCGGAGCCGGCCCTTGCGGGCGGCCCAGTTGACGACGAGCCCGCAGTACCGGCAGGCGTCGCCGTCGCGTAGGCGCACGGGGATGACGAGTGCCGGGTCCTGGTTGTCTGCCTTGCGCTGGCGCTCCCACTCGATCTCCTCCTTCGTCCGCATGTGGATGAAGTCAGGGTCGTCGTCGACCAGCTTGTAGACGGTGCGGAGGCCCTGGCCGTCGTCCAGGTCGCGCTTCTCCTTCGTGAGGTAGCCGGCGTAGATGGCGACCTGGAGCAGCTTGTCGGCCCGGGACAGCCCGGCGATGGACAGGGCGGTGCCGCGGTTGATGACGTAGTCCGTCAGGTGCGCCGTCGACTGGGCGGCGCACCTGACCACGAAGCCGAAGGTCTCGTTGATCAGCCTGTCGTCGAAGTCCTCCTCGTCGAACTCAAGGACCGCGAGGACCGTCGGGTGATTGGCTGCCGTATCACCGATCCTCAGCCATGGCATGCCTCAGCCTCTCGTCGACGCGATCGCCGCGGCGAGCGCCGGGAGCCGATTCATCCAACCCTCGTGGGCGTCCTTCAGATCGGCCGCGAGTTCGCCGCCGGCCTCGACACGCATCGGCATGAGTGCTCCGATGAAGGACTCGCCGCAGCTGATCAGGATGCGGGAGCTGTCGCCCGTGGGCTCGATGACCAGCAGGTCGCCGTACGTCGTGGCCGCGGTCGCGAACTTCCGCAAGAGCATGCCGTTGGCCACGAGCCGGTCGGGTACCTGCTTCGCGTCGGTGAGGGACTCGGCGAAGAGCCGGGGGAGGTTCGGGAACGCGCCGTCGACCTCGCCCGTGGGCTGGGAGAAGCTCTCCCCCGGGAACAGTCCGCCGGTGTCCACAAAGGTCAGCTCGCTGTCCGAGACCGTGATCGTCATGGCCTCGCCCAGCTCGTCCTCGGGCTGCTTCTTGCTCGCCTTGAAGATCGCGAGAATTTTCTTCGCCGTCGACACGGTCAGGTCGAAGACGTCGTCGTCCGGGCTCCCCGAGATGTCGTCGGCGTCCCACACCGACACGGCGGCGAGACCGGCCGTGACGGTGTTCGTGGCCTGGACGTAGAGCATGTCGCCCGTCGCCGTGCACCGAAGCCGGTTGAGCTTCGTGTCAGGGTCCTCGTGGGCGTGCGGGATGACGGACGCGAGCGCCTGGCGCAGGTCCTTCGTGTTGACGGTGATGATCACGCCGCGCCTCCTTCCTTCTCATCGGCCATCGGCCGGGTTTCGTTCTCGTGTTGGGTCTCGCAGTCCCGGGCCAGCGAGCGGACCACGTAGACGCGGTGGCAGGTCTGGCACTGCCACGGGTCAGGCGGGGCGCTCACCCGTGCCGCCTCATGGCCGACTCGACCTGCCTGCAGCGCAGGAAGAACTCCCGGTCCAGCCAGTCACGGAACTGGATCGACGTCCGTCCGACCTTCATCCGCCAGCGCCGGAGCACGGTCAGCTCGACCCAGGGCGACGCGGCGTCGACGGCGGCTCGGCCGGCGAGCGCCAGCTCTGACTGGGTGGCGATGGGGAGGGTGGTCCAGTCGTGGCCGAGTTCGCGGGCGATGGCCTGGGCGGCGGCTTCGTTGGCTTCCTGGAGGTAGTGGTCTCTGTCGGTGATGCGCTTGGTCATGACTAGTGGTCCTCCTTGAGGCGGTGGCGAAGTTCCTCGGCCACCCGGATGCTGAGGCCGCTATCCGAGCGGGCTTGTTCTATGTCGGTGGCCAGCTCTTCCAAGCGCAGCACGTTGGCCTCGGCGGTATTGGCGCGGGCGTATGCCTCCTGGTGAGCCAGACGAAGCCGCCTTTCCTCGCGCTCGGCGGCGTTGGCGCAGCCCATGAAGTGACCGGCCTTCTCCTCGGATGCGTCCCGATCCCGCTCGGCGGTTGCGAGCCGGTCGAGGATCGCGAGGACGGTCGGCGGGTCGAACGCGGCCATGTGGGCGACGATCCGGAAGCAACCTTCGGGCGCTGTCACCCGGACCTCGTGGTCACCCACCTCGACCGCTGAGTACCCCGCGGCGTTCCGATTCCTGCCGGGCACGGAGTACGCCTCCCAGTCGCTTTGTGGCGCCGCCACCGCGATCTTCCGCAGCGCGTCCAGGTCCAGGTCCTCGCTCATGACTTCCTCTCGATTCCGCATCGGGTGCACGCCAGGACTTCCAGGTCCGGGTGCCAGTTCGTGCCGACGAATCTCCACCGGTAGCGGTGGATGCCGATCCGACACAGGGCCCCGCTCACTGGGCATCACCCCGGCGGTCGATGGCCTCGGCCCACTGGGTCGCGACGGCAGCGACTTGGATCAGCTCGGTGCGGAGCTTTGCCGGATCGGACTCGGCGAGGGCCTCGAATACCTCCTCGAGGAGGATGTGCCGCCAGGTAACCACTCCGCGCTCGGCCGCAGTGTCTGTGGCGAGAGTGGCCGAGTCGGCAAGCCAGTCTGCCGTCACGCCGGAGGCCGCCATCGCGGCGAGCGGTTTCGAACTCGACCCGGTGCCGTCGGGGTGGTTCTGCTCGCCCCACTTGGCATCCTGACGCAGCCGTTCGGCGTGGACGTCGCCAAGGGCGGGCGCCGGGTGCAGGTGCGCCCACGCGGCGGTGAGGGCGGCGCGGGACTCTTCGGTCCATGTGTCCGGAGCATCGACCGCGCCATAGGACACGGCTACGGCGTTGATCGCTCGCGCCCCCGCATCGACCAGCTCGTCGGGGATCTTAGGTGTAGTGGTCATGACTTCTCCTCGTATCTGACGTGGACCTGGTCGCCGTGCTCCTCGTACCAGAGCTCCAACGTCTCGTCGCGGCTGGTGAACGGGCGGCGGCGGTCCCGCAGCTGCTTTTTGCGGAACTTGTAGCCCGCCTCGGGAGTCGCGGCCGGGTCGTGGTTGGTGGTGGTCCTCGTCGTGGAGACGACTGCCCGGTAGGTCATGCCGCCTCCTCGGCCGGTGCGGCCTCGGCGGCGTGGCACGAGCAGTCGCACGGGACGACGTCGTCGGCATCCGGGTCGAAGGCGCGGCCGTCGCAGGCCCGGTGCTTGTCGACCAGGCAGTCCGGGCCCCGGTGGATGGTGTGCGGCGCCAGGCGGCCGTCGACGACCGCGACACGGACGGGCACGTCCTCCGGCCAGGCCTCCGGGTCGATGCCCTGGTCCAGGGCGAGGCTGTGGGGGCAGTCCCGCAGATCCGCGTGCGTGGCCAGGCACTCGCGCGAGTGCAGGATGTACACCCGCTGCTCGGCCGACACGGCCCGCGCGAAGTGGGCCTCCGGCGAGCGCGGCATCCGGACGATGCTCTCGATCTCGTGGGCCGGGACGTGGTCACTCATGGCTGCCTTTCCGAGTCGGGGTGATGACCTCGAGGAGGCCGGCGATCAGGTTGCGGAGGGCGGTCGCGGTCCTGTCGCCTGCCGCGCCGAGGCTCTCCTCGTAGTCGGCTTGGGCTTCGTCCCAGCCAGCCGTGTAGCCGGCCTCGTAGCCCCGGCCGTAGCCCGTGTCAGCCATTGCGAGTCGCCTTCTTCCGGGGCTTGTTGGATGCCCGGCCGATCACGGCCAGGACGAGGATGGTCAGGAGGGACAGCGGAGCGATCACCGCGAGGGCACCGACGGCCAGGACGATCAGGACCGCGCCGGCCAGTTCGATTCCGGTCACGGGGTCGCCCCGGCCGGCTTGCGGTCGAGCCAGGCGACGGCGATGCCCATCGCGCGGCTGACTTCGAGGCGGGACAGGAGCGCGTTGATCGCGTCCTGAGCCAGGATCGACCGGACCATGTCGAGCTCGGCCTGGGCGACGGCGTTGCGGCGGCCGGTGTGCTCGACCGGCGGGGCTGGGGCCAGGAGCTCGGCCCGGAGCCGGTCGAGCTTCTCCAGCGGCTCCTCGGGCTTGACGTGTCTTGCCATGTCGGTACCTGCTCTCGTGAGTGGGAAGGGTGGAATGCGGTTTCAGGGGCCCGCCCCGGATTCGAACCGAGCGCCGCCGTCGGACACTCGTTGGGGGGAATTTCGACGGTGGTGGCTTGCCTATGCGGGCCGGGGGCTCCCCGCCTCGGGGGAAGAACGGGGAGCCGGTCTCAGGTGGTCTCGGATTTGAGGGGGATCCAGCCGAGCCGGGGCGGCTCGGGGTCGGCGTGGCCACGGCACTCGGCCGTGGTGCGGTGGCAGGTCGTGCACCGGAAGGCCTCCTGGCAGTCCGGGCAGTAATGCTTGCCGTCGACGGCGAGCCAGCCGCCGTTGTGGACGGCGTCGTTCTCGGCCAGGGCCCGGGTGGACCAGCCGGCGATCTCGAGGAAGTCCATCGACCGGGCCGTGCACGGCTGCTCACCGGCCCGGCCGTCGCAGACGAGCCAGTAGTACGGCTCCTGCTGGAACGTCATGCCTTCCCCTCCCCCGGCTTGCGGACCTGCACCAGGGCGAGGACCGAGTACGTGCAGCCGCCGGCCTCCGGGTGGGTCCGTGCCCGGTGGTGGTCGTTGGTCCGGATGACCCGGAGCACCGGCCGCCCATCGATGACGACACCCAGTCGGCGGGCATGCTCCGGAAGCTCCAGGTTGGCCAGAGCACACAGGCCCTGGGCTTCCTCGTCGGTCGGCCTCACCCAGCCGTGCTCGCCGGTCACGGGCCACACGAACTCCATGAACGTGACGCCCTGCTGGCCGATCGGCTTCGTCTCCCGGCCCATGTCACTCGCCCTGCTCGGCAGCGCGGCGCTCTTTGTACGCGGCCTTGTAGATGTTGTAGCGCTCGGTCGGCGTCTTCCCGCCGAACATCCCGAACCGCTGGGCTGCAGCGCGGCCTCCCTCCATCGACAGGGCCATCTCCAGGCACCTATCGGCCAGCGGGCAGCGACCGCAGATCCTCCGCGCCTCGATCCACCCAGACGGTTGGGCCCCGACGGCAGCGTGGGGGAAGAAAATCGCGTCGATCACGTCCTCCTTGCCCGGGATCCGGCACGCCGCGCGCGCGCTCGTTGACTGGATGTCCGCCAGCGCGTCCTTGACCAGCGACGGGACCAACGTCGGTGCGCCTACGTTCGAGAGGCGGGCCGTGCGGAGCTCAGCCACGAGAACCACCCCGCTCAACGGCGCCGGCCGCGGCGACGAGCTCAGCCAGCCGCCGCCAGAGGCACGGGTCGGCCAACCACTCCGTCAGCTGCGACCAGAGCTCCTCGAACGTCCGGAACGCGATGGCCCGCGGCCGCCGGCCGCGCTCGTCGAGGATCACCCAGGGCTTCTCGACATCCTCGGGCCGCTTCACCATCGGCCCCAGAGCCGGACCCACCGACGACGCACGGCCCATCCACTGCGTGTTGATCACCCGAATCGGTGCCGGCGAGCGCCGGGGGCTAGTGGTCTGCATCGCGGACCTCGACGTCATTGGCGAGGTCTCTGCTCTCGCCGGCTTTGTCGATCGCCCAGGCGAGCGCGTCCTGCTCGGACTGGTCGAGCCGGTACCCGAATCCGTCCTGGAGGAGCCGGTACCAGTCAGCTCGGTGCCGCCACACGCCCTCGTTCGATCCGTACTCGGAACGGCCGACACGGTCGAAGCCGCCCGTGGTGCGGAGCTTCTTGTCGAGGTCGCGGTGCTTGGCAACGGCGGCCAGGCGGGCTAGCTGCCGCCAGGTGAAGGCCGCGAGCTTCTTGCGGCACCGTTCCGTCCAGTCGGTGTACGCCTCCGTCCACATGTCACCGTCGGGCGGCATGATGCCGACGACGTCGCCGAGGAGGTGATCGTCCAGTCTTCGGATGTCGGACCAGAGGGCGTCGAGCAGGAGTGCGGTGTCCTGCTTCTCGCTGACGCCGCCGTCTTTCTTCCGGACCTGGTCGACGAGAAACTGCTCGCGCACCCGGAAGCTGATCCCGAGGCCCCCGTTGAGGGCACGAATGCGCTGCTTCTCGGCTTTCTCCTCCTCGGAGACCTCCACTGCCTTCTTCAGCGGCGCCCACCAGGTGGTCTCGCCGTCGAAGTCGATCATGTAGAGGTGGCCGGCCGAGATGTGCTCGGCGTCGCTGTCGAGGTCCGTGGCTCGCGCGAACTTGCCGTTGTACGAGGCGTCATTCGGGGCCTGCTTGGCGCCTGCCTCGTCCAGGCGCTGCTGATTCGTCTCGCCCCGCTGCCTCCGCTCGGCGTCGGCGATCTTGTGGGCGACGTTCGTCCGGTACTTCATCTTCTCGTTCCGGGCGATCTCCTCGACGACCCGGTCCACGATGCCGGTCGCGCCCTGGTCCTCGAGGTCCTGCAGCTTCTTCACGTCGAGCAGGTCCAGGCGGCCGAAGCTGTAGGCGTCCTGGATCGGCTCGGGAGCCTTCGTCAGCCGGGCCTTCGTGAGGATCTCCGACTTCGGCTTCTTGAACTTCTTGCCGATCGTCGACTCGGACAGGCCGAGGTCGAGCATCCGCTGGAAACCGTGGGCCTCCTCGAGGACGTTGAGGGGCTTGTGGTTCCGGCCCGTCGTCATCATGACCTCGAGGTCTGCGAGCTCGCCGCGAGCCGGGGCGTCGAGGACCAGGCACGGCATGGTCGACAGGCCGGCACGGAGTGCGGCGAGGCGGCGGCGGTGGCCCTCCTGCACCATGTAGTCGCCGTCGATGTCCGGGTGCGGGTACACCAGGATCGGCGTGACGACGCCCATCGTGCCGATCTCGTCGGCCAGGCGCTCGAGCGTCGGGTCGTTCTCCGCGTCCATCCGGACGTTGGCCGGGTTCGGGCGGATCTTCTCGATCTCGATCTCTTCGAGCTTCATGGTCATCTGGTCCCCCAGGTCTCGGCGGCGGCCTCGGCGGCCGCGCATTCGTAGGTGAGTGCCTCAGCGAGGCGGGTGGTGGCTGCGGCCGCGAGGGCCAGGGCATCGGTGGTGCTGCCGGCGTGCTCGATGGTCTGGCGCGCCTTCGTCAGGTGGGTCTCGGCGGCGAGCTTCAGGTCCGCAGCGGACTGGAGCGCCATCTCGCGGCGCTCCGCAGGTGCGGACTTGCCCGCCGGGTGGCGGCGCTTGACCGCGTCCAGGTCGGTGACGTTGCCGAGGAACTCGGCTTCGGTGGTGCTCATGCGGCCCGGTCCTCCCCGTCGTCGACGACGGCCGCGAACGCCGCGGCCACGAGGACCAGGCCCGCGAGGACCGTGGCCCCGTTCATCAGCGGGAACGTCAGCACGTAGACGACGGCGGCGGCCAGGGCGAGCGGGGCCCACAGCAGCAGGCGGCGGCGGAACGCGGCCACGGCCGGAGTCGGGCGCCTCATCGGTGTCCCCCATTGACGAGCCAGAACATCGCCGAGGACTGACCGCCCACGAGGATCCGGCCAGTGGCCTCCCCGCCGTGGCCCTTGGCCGGCAGCTCGACGTCGACCCGCTGGCCCGGCCAATGCGCGCGAGCCCGACGCAGCAGCTGCGCCTTCAGCTCTCCCGTGTTCCGGTACGACACGGTCGCCCAGCCCTGGACCAGGTGCCCGTTCTGCGGTTTCAACGTCACCGGGGACTCGGCGCGGTACGGACGCCGGCTCACAGCCCCGACTCCCGTTCGGCGCAGTCCGACTCGGCCCGTTGGTCCTCGTCGGCCGTGTGCATGGCAGCGGAGAGGCGGCACTCCCCCGGCTCGGGCCTGACCCATATCCGTTGGCTCGTCAGCAGGTCCGCGTCCGGGGCCAAGCCGGGATTGATGATGCGGATCGGTGCCGCGAGCCCCTGCAGAAGCTCCAGGCACTCCGCGACCTGGCCGCTCAGTCGCTCGACGCGGGCCATGACGTCCGCCAGCGTCGGCTCGTCGGGCTCGTCGGCCTCCGGCTGGCCCTTGTCGTCAGCCAGCGTCTCGGCGCGCCGCTTGGCCAGCCGACGGGCACGGTCGTGGATCAGCTTGTGATCGTCGATCAGCGCGGTCCGGCGGCGCTGCGCCTGGGCGACGACTTCGGCGGAGGCGATGACTTCGGCCTCCGGCTGGTCCCAGCCGCACGACATGCAGACGAACTGCGGCAGGAGCGCACGCTCCGACCCCATGGAGGCGGCCCGCTGGCGGGCGGCTTCCTCGGTGTGATCCCAGGGCGCCATGGCTACCGCACCCGCCGGCTGTCGAGGAACGCCTGCAGGTCGTCGGCCGCGACGCGGAGCTTCTCCCGCTTCTCGCCGTTGGCCAGGTCGATGGTTTTCAGGCGACCCTGGCTGATCTCCTCGTACACGTAGGTGTGGCCCACCTGCAAGAGCTCCGCGACCTCCTGCACCTTGTACAGGCGCGGGACCTCCAGCGTCTCGATGCGGGTCTCGCCCGCCGTTGCTACGATTGACATCTGATTTCCTTCCAGGAATCTCCGCCCTCAGCCGTTGCCGCGGCTGGGGGCATTTCTTGTATCCGACCGGCGAGCGCCGGCGGTCATGACGTGTGCTTGATCAGGTCGGCGCGGATCATGCCGCGCTCCCCCACTCGGTTGCGCCAGCCCGGCGTCGGGTCCACGAAGACGACGTACGGGACGAACCCCTCTGCGACGGCTTCCGGCTGTTCCTCGGCGACCCGATAGATCCGGCCAGGTCGGGTGACGTCCTCGACCCGGTCACCGTGCTTGAACGTCGCGGCCTTGGCCGCGAGGTCCCCCTCGGTAGGCTCTGAGGTGCCAACCGTCGCGTCATCCGACGCACCTACCGAGGGGGAATCCTGATCATGAAATGCACGCTGTTCGTCGGCACTGGCGCCGACAAGCTTGACTTCGATGTCGATCACCACTGGGGCGACCACCTGCGCGCGATCCTGGCCGCGCTCCAGCACCAGTTCGACCAGGGGCGCGGCCTGTGGCTCGCGTACGACGGTCTCCACGGAGAGCGGGGCGCCGAGGTTGTGTGGGTCTCGCCGACCAGCGACCTCTACGCGTCCTTCTCGGAGAGAGCGTTCAGACCCGAGGTCGTCGAGGACCTCTTCGACCGGTGCATGCGGGAGGTCGCTGTCTACGGCGTCCTGACGTTTACGCGCCAGGGGCTTCCGGACGAAGAGGCCGCGGACGACGGTGAGGCAACCCTGGCAGCAGACAGCGACGCCGTCGGCTGACAGCTCCTCGGCGGGCGCGTTCCAGCGCAGGATCCAGTACGTGCCCGCCGTGGGCTTGCCGAAACGGTCCCGGAAGTTCACCTTCCGGCCGCAGAACACGCACCGGTCCTCGTCTCGCTGTCGGACCTCTTGGAGGATGCGACGTTCCTCGACAGTCGTGGTCTCGCGCTTCCGCGGGGCATCGCCGCGGTCGACCTTCATGAACGGGCTCATGACGCAACCTTCTCCGAAACAGTTCGTGAATCACTTCTAACGACGGGCATCGCTTCACCCTCCTCGAGTAGGAAGAGGTCCTCCCAGTCGCAGTCGAGGCGCGCCGCAATAGCGATGGCCAACTCCTCCGACAAGGTCTTCATCCGCCCCGACTCCAGGAGGCTGATGGTCTGCTGCGTCTTTCGCACCAGGTAACCCAGCTCGGTCTGTGAGAACCGGCGATTCTGGCGCTTCCGGCGGAGCATCGCCGGATCCTTGACGCGCATCCAGGTCTCCTTCCTGACGAGATTCAAGTGCGAACGGTGTGTCCGTGGCATTAGTTCTACCCCCTCCGAGTGGCTGTTACAAGTCAAGCATGAACTACTTTCCACCAGCTTGTAAAGCCCACAAGCGAAAATGGTCCCGCGCTTGCTGGCAAGATGAACTTGTTACTTGTACTTGCCGCCTGTGCGTCCGTCGCACAACTAGAACAACTTCGGGAAGAGTCACCCTCGTGAACGAACCTCGGTACCGCAGCCTGCGAGCGCTGGTGGAGGCCGCCGTCGAGCGGCATGACACCTCCGTGCGCCAGCTGAGCTTCATGGCGAAGAAGCAGGGCTTTCGCGTCGTGGACACCACGCTGAATCAAATTCGCAGCGGTTCCTACAAGTCAACGCCGTCGCACGAGACCATTCGTGCGGTCGCCTGGCTGGCCGGCGTCAGCGACGAGGTCGCGTTCACGGCAGCGGGACAGCCCGTCCCGGGCCCGCCCCTCGGCGAAGAACTTCCTCCCGGATCGGACTACCTCAGCCCGAAGTCGCGGAAGGCCGTCGTCGACATGGTGCGGGTTCTCGTCGAACTCGAAGGACATGGCAATGCGGGCAGCACCAACACGGCAGCACAGGAATCGACCGGCGAGGGCGAGCAGCCAGCCGGTGGCGGTGATGCTGGCGAGGGACAGAAGACCGCGGCGCCGGCGGCCTGGCCGGCGGATCAGTTCGACCTGGCGGCGCACCCGCCAATGGAGTTGGAGCGGGAGCGCTTCGAGCGCGAGCACGGTGGCGCCGGCGAGGAATCACAGATCGGTCCGGATCCGGACTAGCAACTACGAGTTGGGGGAATCATGAATACGAAGCGCTTCGGGGCCGCTGCGGCGGCCCTCATCCTGGTCGGCGGGCTCGGCGCCTGCTCCGCAGAGCCGGAGCCGGCGGCGTCGCCGACACCGAGTGAGGGCGCGGCGAGCAGTCCGGCGAGCGCGAGCCCGACGTCTCGGTCGGTCGTGGAGGGAGATCCATGGCTGGAGCGAATCGAGCCGGAACGCACGGAACTGCTCACCTGGTGGGAGGGCTTCAAAGCCGACGGCTGCGACGCCGCCGACCCGGGGTGCTTCGACCAGTTCGCGGAGGGACGGCCGCTCCTCGAGGACCTGCACGGCGCTGTGGAGGCCGTCGCCAGCTGGGCCCCCGAGTATGCCGGGCTTGGCCCAGCGGGCAAAATCTTCCTCACCTCGCGGGCGATGGAGCGATGGGAAGCTGCATGCGCGGACCCGAGAGGCGACTGCCCGGCCATGGCCGACTCGGCCGAGGAATCGGTGGAGGACCTGACGGAGGAGATCTCGGCCTGGGGCTTCTGACTCCTCGTCCCGGCGTGGCGTGAGCGGCACGCCGGGGCCCCGGTCTCGGTTCGGCAACATTCGTTGCCATCTTCAACTATTCGAACGTATGTTCGAGGAATGTTTGATCCATGGGGGGAGCTCAAGCAGCTCCGACACATCACCATCGAGTGGCGTCGACCGCACCCACTCGCACCCGCAGCGACCGACGGGCAACGCATCTGGATAGACCCAGCCGCGACGCAGACCGAGCGACGGTGCCTCCTGGCGCACGAGCTCGTCCACGTGGAGGAGCGACACCGCGGATGCCAGCCGGCCGCCGTCGAGCGGGCCGTCCGGCTCCAGACGGCGCGCCGGCTGATCCGCCTCGAGGACCTCGCGTCGCACATGCCCTGGACGCGCCACCCGGCCGAGCTCGCCGAGTCGCTCTGGGTCACCGAGCAGGTGCTCCTGGACCGGCTCGCCGGCCTCTGGCCGCACGAGCGTCGGGCGCTCGACCAGCTCGAGCTCCAGCCCTACTAGATCCGGAGACCCCGATGGGAACACGAAGGAACAACGGCGAGGGCAGCGCGCCCCGTCAACGGAAGGACGGCCGCTGGGTGGCCGACCTCCTCGTGGGATGGACCGCCGACGGCAAGCGCCAGCGCCGGTATGTCTACGGCGCCACCCGCAAGGAGTGCGCCGACAACCTGGCGGATCTGATCACGCAGCACCGCACCACCGGCGTCACGGTCGGCAAGTCGCCCACCTTCGGCCAGTGGATGCAACACTGGCTCGAACACATCGCCCCCACCCGGGTGCGACCCAGCACGCTGCCCTCCTACGAGTCCAAGGTGCGGGTCTACATCCTGTCCAACGGCATCTCCCGGGTGCGGCTGAACAAGCTCAGCGTGACCGACCTCGACCGGCTGTACACGCTGCTTCGTCGCGCCCCCACCAAGCACGACGCCTCGGGACGCAAGGGCCCCCTCGGGGAGACCACCCTGCTCCAGCTCCACCGGATCATCGCCAAGGCCCTCAAGGACGCCGGGCAGCGCGGCCTCATCACCAAGAATCCAGCGACGGAGCTGGACGCCCCGACGCCGACCAGCTTCACGCCCGACGTCTTCAGCCTCGACGACGCCCGCAAAGTGCGGGCCGCGGCCGAACGGATCCCGGACGGCGGCGGGGCCCGATGGCTCCTCGGCCTGAGCATCGGCGCCCGCCAGGGCGAGGCCCTAGCCCTCGGCTGGGACAACCTCGACCTCGACGCCGGCACGTACCGGATCACGCGCGCGCTCTACCGCCTGCCCTGGCAGCACGGATGCTCCCCCGAGCAGCCCGAGCAGCCGACCTGCGGCCGCCACAACCGCTCATGCCCCGACCGCCACGGCGGCGGGCTCCACATCGGCGAGCCGAAGTCGGACGCGGGCACCCGCAGCGGCGTCCTCCCCGGCCCCCTGGTAGACCTGCTACGGGCCCTACGGCGAGCGCAGGGCATCGCCGCGGTGCAGGATGGGGGCACGCCGGTCTGGACGTCTCAGAACGACGTCCAGGTGGATCTGGTGTTCCGGCAGCGGAACGGCCACCCGTTCGACCCGAGCCGGGACAATGCCGCCTGGTACTCGTTCATCCGGGCGGCCGGCGTCCCGGACGTCCGGCTGCACGACGCTCGGCACACGGCCGCGACGCTGCTGCTGCTGATGGGGGTCGACGGGCGGGTGGTGATGGACATGATGGGCTGGTCGCAGGCGAGCATGCTCACCCGGTACCAGCACGTGATCGATGAGATGAAGCACGCGGCCGCGGCGAAGATGACGAGCGCGCTGTGGGCGGATCCGGCGCCCGCCGAACCGAGCCCAGAGGACTCCAACGTGCTCTCCCTGGAGGCGTTCCGGCGCCGCTCCGGCGCCTAACTTCCGGCGGCCCGTCTGCCGTCGAATAGGTAGTTGGCAATGACATACCCGAGGCCGAGGACCTCAACGAGTGTCGTCGCGAACCACCCGACCATTACGGTGTCCGAGAGTCGCCCCCACTGCGAGATCAGGTAGAGGAACATGCCCACGGCGTTGACCGTCAGGGCTCCCGTGATGAGCCACATGGTCCAGCGGAAGAACTTTTGACGCAGATCATTCTTATCGTGGGCCTCGTTGGCTTTAGCGGCCTTCAGTTCCTTGTCGACGTCTGAGGAGGACGACGCTTCAGCTCCGTCGAGGTCGTCGGCGACCTCGTCGGCAAACTCTTTTTCTAGGGGGTCCGGCTGGCCAGCTGACCTAGCCTCCACGTCTCGGAGCAGCTCTTCGAGCCAGCTTGAACTCCCTGCAGGTTCAGGCATCAGCGTGGAGCCGGCGCAACCGGACCATCATGGCATCCAGGCTCACTCCGAAGGCCTTGGCCATCTCAAACGGCTTCTTTCCCTCACGCCCCATCTTGTCGACGTCCTTCTGAGGCATGAGGACGTGCCCCGCGAACTCATCGGCGTAGAACTCCTGGAGCGTGCGCTTGCCGCCTCGCTTCTCCACGTAGCCGAAATCGTCGTCTCCCGCGCGAGTGGTCCGCTCAACGAAGTGGCCCAGCTCGTGCGCGACCGTGAACCGTTTCCTGGTCGGGACATGGTCCGTCGCTACGTGGATCTCGGCAGGCTCACCGGGGCGCTTCACGATGTAGCCGGAGATGTCGGAGGCGAGAATCGAGTCGAAGACCTCGACGCCCATCTTCTTGGCGATACCGTTGACGTCGACGGGGAAGTTGCCGTCCCAGTAAGTATTCAGCACCTGTTCAGCGTCAAGCTTCGCGGCTTCCTTTACGAGCACGATTCCTCCTTCCCCGTCTCCAGTTGTATACGCCAACTCTAACGCGCGGGTGTCCATTCCCCGCGCGGCCACGCCGCTCGTCGCGGTCCATGGCGCTACCCCAGCATGACAACTCCGGTCAAACTCCGGTCAGAAACGCGAGAAACGCCCCAGCCAGCCCGAGTGAATCGGCTCTGACTGGGGCGTTCCTCGTAGGGCGAGTGGGGCTTGAACCCACGACCCAAGGATTATGAGTCCTCTGCTCTGACCAACTGAGCTACCGCCCCGTGCTCGGCGCCGGAGCGCCGACAACGCTGTCCATCCTAGTACGGACGCGTCCACGGCCCCCCTAGCTGGGCGCGAGCTCGGCGTACTCGGAGCCGCGGTAGATCGCCTCGAAGGTCGACATGGTCTTCTCCTTGCTGTGCTTGACCGCTTTCTCGTGGCCCGCGGCGCCCATCGCTGCCCGCTCCTCCTCGGTCGCGCCGAGGACGGCGTCGAGCTTGGCGGCGAGGTCGTCGGCGCTCCCGGGCTCGAAGAGGTAGCCGTTCACACCGTCGTCGACGAGGTGCGGGAGGGCCATCGCATTCGCCAGGACCACCGGACGGGAGGCGGAGAGCGCCTCGAGGGTCACCAGCGACTGCAGCTCGGCGGTGCCCGGCTGGCAGAAGACGTCGGCGGCGAGATAGCTGGCGCGCAGCTCCTCGTCGGAGATGTGGCCGCGGAAGTGGACCCGGTGCGCCACACCGCGCTCCTCGGCCCGCTTCTCCAGGATCGGCCGCTGCTCGCCACCGCCCACCACCTCGAGGTGGGCCTCCGGCGTCGTCCGCATCCGTGCGAGGGCATCGATCAGGACATCGATGTTCTTCTCCACGGCGAGCCGGCCGACGAAGAGCACCGTCGGGGCGTCGCGCCGGGGCACCGTCTCGCCGGGGCCGAGCTCGTACTGGGCCGAGTCGATGCCGTTCGAGAGGGCCAGGACCTCGTCCAGCCTGGCGTGCTCTCGCATGGCCTTCGCGGCGAGCGGCGTCGGGGTCGTCACCACGTCGGCCTTGCCCATGATCTTGCCCATGTCCCGCCAGGAGTTGCGGGCGACGATTCGCTTGAACCAGCGCGGGAACGGCAGGAACGGGTCCAGGTTCTCCGGCATGAAGTGATTGGTCGCCACGATGCGGATGCCGCGCTTCTTGGCCTGGTTGATGGCGGCCTGCCCGATCATGTAGTGGCACTGCGCGTGCACGACGTCGGGTCGGACCTCGTCGATGATCCGCGCCAGGTCCCGGGAGGCCCGCCAGGGCAGGCAGATGCGCATGCTCTGGTGGGTCGGCACGCCGTGGGAGGCGACCCGGTGGACCCGCGCCTCGGGTCGCTGCTCGACGCTGCTGGGCCCGTCTTCGTAGCCGGCCGCCGCGATGTGGACCTCGTGCCCGCGCTCGTGCATGGCGGAGGCGAGGCGGAAGCAGAAGACCGCGGCCCCGTTCACATCCGGCGGGTAGGTGTCTGCGGCGATGAGGATTCTCAGTGGTTCACTACCTGGCACGGTGGTCAGGACTCCTTGGACTGTTGTTGTTCAACTCTGCGGTGGTGCGCGTCGGGGTGGTGACGCGACAGGGCTATGACGCCGACGACGGCGATGATCGCGCAGGCGACCATCGTCATTGCCGTGATGGGATGGAGCTCGGCCTGCAGCTCGCCGAGGACTCCGATGCCGATCGCGATGCCGACCATGGGGTCGATGACGGTCAGACCGGCGATCACCAGGTCCGGAGGACCGGACGAGTAGGCATTCTGCACGAAGTACGTGCCGAGCAGGCTCGCCACGACGACGGCGATCACGACCAGCCACGATACGTTGGCGAAGAGGTTCCCCTCGGTCTGCATGAGGCTGATCGCCAGCGTGCGGACCAGGACGGCGACGAAGCCGAACACCACTCCGGCGCCCACGATGTAGAAGAACGCGTTCTGCCTCCGGTGGAAGAAGACCGCGAGGGAGCCGAGGACGGTCACGGCGACCGCGAGGAGCATGACGACGATCAGTTCCTCCCGGGCGGAGATCCGCGGGTGCGGCTCCGTGACCTGAATGGCGAGGAGGACGAACCCGATGCTCCCGCCGACGCACGCGATGATGGCCAGGAACGTCGGCCGGTTGATCCGGATGCCGATCTCCCGGGCGTGGACCACGGTGGTGATCCCGAGGGCGATGGCGCCGATGGGCTGGACGACGGTGAGCGGTGCCGACGCCAGTGCGTACACGTTGAGGACCATGCCGATCCCCATGAGGACGAGGCCGAAGACCCAGCGCGGGTTGAGGAGCAGGCGGAGGACTCCTCGATGCCCGACGCTCAGGCCGCCGGTCATGGAGCGTACGGCGCCGCCCTGGCGCTGCGCGCCGAACGCGAGGAAGAAGGCCGCGGCGACAGCACAGCCGACCGCTATCCAGACCATGGGCCGCCCGTACGAGGCGAGTAGATGCCGCTGCGCTCGCGCTTCGCCTTGGCGTGCCCCGCGACGAGGTAGCCGATGGCCGCGATGACGTGGAGCGCGCAGCCGAGCGCCAGCACCGTGGTGGCCACCGCCTGGAGGCCGGCGCTCGCGAGCGACTCGACATGGGCGAGGAGGACGAGCGGCGCGCCGACGAGCAGCACTGCGGTGCGGACCTTCCCCACCCGGCTCACCGGCAGGTCGGGCACGCCCCGGAACAGGAGCAGCGAATTCACGAGCAGGACGACATCGGGCACCACGATCGCGTAGACCGCCCACGCCGGCGCGATCCCGGCGACCACGAAGGTGACGACGACGAGGATGAGCGCGAGCCGGTCCGCCAGCGGATCGAGCCACATGCCCACCGTGGAGACCTGGTTCAGCCGGCGGGCGACGTATCCGTCGATCCAGTCCGTCGCCCCGAGGAGGACCAGGGACGCCGTGGCCCAGCCGAACTCGTGGACGGCGACCAGCCACATGAAGACGGGGATGAGGAGGAACCGGGCCACGGTGATGATGTTGGGCCACGTCCAGAAGGTGTCGAGGACGCGGTACTCAACGTCGTCGCGCGTTCCCGCCCCGAATAGCCGCATGGCTCCCCCTCCTGGTCACGGCCGCCGTCTGAGCAACCGCACGATGCACGCCCCGAGGGCGGCCAGCGAGGCCGCCGCGATGAGCGGCGGCACGAATCGCTCGATGATCCGTCCTAGAGGACGGGACTCTCGCCCTCCGATCGACGCGGCTCACGGCCCGCAGCGTCGGCCTTGTGCCGGCCGGGACGCAGGTTCGAGAGGCGCTCCTTGACCATGTCCTTGCCGGCGGCGCGGGCGACCTTGTCCTTGGTGAGCTGGTCGCGCAGCTCGGCGAGGTGGGCCCGGCGAGCCCGGGTGCGGGCCTGGAGATCGTCGTAGCTCGGCTTCGGCTCCTTGGCCGCGGCCTTCTCCTCCGCCTTGCGCCGCTCCTCCGCGAGCTCCTCCTCGGTCTTCTGCTTGGGCTCGTCGAGGGTCCGGACGTCGAAGGAGCTGCCCTCCTTGAGCACCCCGAGGTCGTGCTTGAGACCGCGGATCGCGTCCTCCGGGACCAACGGCATGGCCTTCTTCGCCTTCGGCACGGCGATCGCCGCGAGGATGAGGATCAGCAGCAGGAAGAAGCCGGCGACGGCGAGCGCGGCGAGCCAGGCGGGCATCACCTCGGCGAGGCCCATGATGCCGGCGACGAGAAGGGAGATCAGCATGGCCGACAGGAACAGCAGAGCCGCCACCGCCAGGCCGGCGGCGACGCCGACGCTGATGCCTTTGGCCTTCAACTGGGCGATCGCCAGCTGGATCTCGTCGTTGACCTGCTTGGGGACCAAGCGGCCTAGATCCTTGGCGGCGTTCAGCGGTGAGGTCCCCCGGCCAGTGGTCTGTGTGTATGGCATGAGTGAATCCTTCGACGTCGTCCGGCCACAAGGGCCCGGTTCGCTCCCAAACTATCAAAAGGCAGCGTCGATCCAGCGTCCGCACCGCGAAAATCAGGGCCTCATCAGGGTTCCCTCAGGGAACATCCTCCGACGGGATGAGAATCCACCGTCCCGGCACCGTGCCCAGGCAAGCTCCTGCCGCGGCCTGGGGGCCCGTTGAGCCGGGGTACGACAGAGGCCCCGGGTCGTCACCCGGGGCCTCTGCTTCAGTGCGCTCCCCCGACTGGACTCGAACCAGTAACCCTTCGATTAACAGTCGAATGCTCTGCCAATTGAGCTACGGGGGAATGTTCAATTGCGTTGCGTGGCTCCCCCGACTGGACTCGAACCAGTAACCCTTCGATTAACAGTCGAATGCTCTGCCAATTGAGCTACGGGGGAAAGCAACGGATAAGACTATACAAGATGGAGCGAGCCGGAGAAAATCCACGGCGTCCAGGGTGGCGGAGCCCACCCGGCTCGCGGCATCAGTCCTCGCGCAGGGCGCGCCGCTGCAGCTCGAGCTCCATGAGCTCTCGGTTGATCCGCTGGAACTCCTCCGGCGCGGAGGCGGGGTCCATCCGCTGCAACTGGCCGATCTTCTCGGCCTTCAGGTGGGTGATCTGCAGCTCGAAGAGCCGGTTCATGATGTCGCGGCAGTACCGGGCGAGGGCCTCGGCCGAGTGCGCGGGCAGGGGGATGACGGCCAGCTCGGACACGAGCGGCCGCAGCGGCTCGGGAACCTCCTGCCGGACCGCCTCGACCCACTGCGAGGGCGAGACCCCGGAGGCACCGGCCGCGCGGATCGCGGCATGGATGGCCGCATGCGCGGGCGCGAGGAAGCGGGCCTCGTAGAAGGCCTGCCATTGGTCCGGCGTGAGCATGGCCGGCTGCTGGAGCACGACCTCGAGGGATTCGCGCTCCATCCGTGTCACGGGATCGCGCGGATCAGGCATCTCGTACCGGGGACCCGGCTCCGCTCCACTCCCGTCGGCGTACTGCTCGTCCTGCGCCGCGTAGCCCTGCCGGGCCGCGTGTCGGCCCTGCTGCTGGCCGGGTCGTTCCTGCGACGCCGGACCGTACCCCTGGCCCCCGCGGTCCGGGTGGGTGCGGTCGGAGTCGGACCGGTCGCGGCCGCCGCGCGTCGACGTGGCGTCTCCGGCCCCGCCGCGACCCCCCGCACGGGACCGCTTGCCGGCGGCGGCCACGGAGCGGGTCACGTCGTCGATGTCCATGCCGAGCCACCCGGAGAGCTCGCGGGCGTAGGCGGGCCGCATGGCCGGATCGCGGATCTCGGCCACGATCGGAGCGGTCGCGCGCAGCGCCTGCACGCGCCCCTCCACGGTATCGAGGTCGTACTTCTTCAGGCTCGCCCGGATCGCGAACTCGAAGAGGGGTCGCTTGGAGGCGATGAGCTCGCGCACGGCCTCGGGGCCGCGCTGCTGGCGGAGGTCGCACGGGTCCGCGCCGGTCGGCTCGACCGACACGTAGGTCTGGGCGATGAACCGCTGGTCCTCGTCGAAGGCGCGCAGCGCGGCCTTCTGGCCGGCCTCGTCGCCGTCGAACGTGAAGACGACCTCGCCGCCGGTGCCGTCGTCCTGCAGGAGCCGGCGGGCGATCTTGATGTGGTCCGCCCCGAACGCCGTGCCGCAGGTCGCGACGGCGGTGCCCACGCCGGAGAGGTGGCACGCCATGACGTCCGTGTAGCCCTCGACGACGACGAGCTGGCGGTTCCGCGTGATCTCGCGCTTGGCCAGGTCGACGCCGTAGAGCACCTGCGACTTCTTGTAGAGCTGGGTCTCCGGCGTGTTCAGGTACTTCGGACCCTTGTCGTCCTCGTACAGCTTGCGGGCGCCGAACCCGATCGTGGCGGACGTGAGGTCCCGGATCGGCCAGATGAGGCGCCCGCGGAACCGGTCGTAGATGCCGCGCTGTCCCTCGGAGAACATGCCCGTGAGGTTCAGCTCGTCGTCGCGGAATCCCTTGGCGCGCAGGTGTTTCAGGAGCGCGTCCCACCCTTGGGGCGCGTACCCGACGCCGAACTTCTCCGCGGCCGCCTGGTCGAAGCCGCGCCCGGTCAGGAAGTCGCGGGCGATCTGCGCCTCCGGGCTGCCGAGCTGGTGCCGGAAGAACTCCTCGGCGATCTTGTGCGCGTCCAGCAGCCGCTGGCGCCGTCCGACCTCCTGACGGCTCGGGCCGTGCCCGCCGTCCTCGTAGTGGAGCTCGAAGCCGATGCGGGCGGCGAGCTGCTCGACGGTCTCCGTGAACGTCGTGTGGTCCATCTTCTGGATGAAGGAGATGACGTCGCCGGACTCCCCGCAGCCGAAGCAGTGGAAGGTGCCCACCTGGGGCCGGACGTGGAAGGACGGGCTGCGCTCGTCGTGGAAGGGGCAGAGTCCCTTGAAGGAGCCGACGCCGGCGCTGCGCAGGGTCACGTACCCCTCGACGACTTCCTTGAGGTCGGTCCGGGCGCGCACCTCGTCGATGTCTTCGCGTTTGATCAGGCCGGCCATGCCTACAGGATAGTGCCCGGCGACGGGCCGGGCCTCACTCGTCCACAGGCCCTCAGAGCACGAGCTCGGCGCGGAAGGACTCCCCCTGCACGAGGGTGCGGTGCCACTCGATCGCGGACGAGTCCGTCAAGGATGCGACCTGGTCGATGACGGCCCGCAGACGGCCCGCGTCGTCGCGTGCGTCGTTCCAGTCCGAGGCGAACATGGGCTCCAGGTACTGGTCGCCGGTCTCCGTGAGCAGCGCCACCAGATCGGAGAGGACCTCCCGCTGGCGCGCGTAGACCGGCTGCCGCTCGTCGCTCGTCATGACGTAGGCGGTGGCCAGGCCCTTCATCGCCGCGATCTCGTGCTCGGTCTCCTCGGGCACGATCAGCCGGCCGTTGAACCGGGTGAGGGGGTCCGTGCCGTACTCGGCGCGCGTGGCATCCAGCGCGGCCTGGCAGAAGCGCCCGATGAACTGGCTGGTCATGTCCTTCAGGGCCGCCATGGAGCGCCGGGATCCGTTGGCGACCGGCACCCACTCCTCCGTCGCCTCGAGCCGGCGCAGCGCCGCGTCGATGGTGGCGTCGTCGACGCCCGGGAGGTACCAGCGCCGCGTGTACTCGATGACGCGGTCGCGGTGGTCGCGACCCTGGATCCAGCGCAGCTGGAAGCGACCGGCGACGATCGCGTCCTCGACGTCGTGCACGGAATAGGAGATGTCGTCCGCGAGGTCCATGACCTGCGCCTCGATGCAGGTCTGACCAGGGCCGGGCCGGAGGTTCTCGTCCTCTCCGCCGGCGCGCAGCCACTCGAAGACGGGAAGATCCTCGGCATAGACCCCGAACTTCCGGGTCTTCTTCCCGTTCCGCATCGGCGCGTCCTCGCGCGTCCACGGGTACTTGCAGGCGGCGTCGAGCGACGCGCGGGTCAGGTTCAACCCGGCGGAGCCCCCGTTGTGGCGGAACGTCTTGGTCTCGAGCCGGGTCAGCAGGCGCAGCGTCTGGGCGTTGCCCTCGAACCCACCGATGCCGGCGGCGAGCCGGTCGAGCTCCTTCTCCCCGTTGTGCCCGAACGGAGGGTGCCCGAGGTCGTGGGCGAGGCAGGCGGTGTCGACGACGTCGGGGTCGCAGCCCAGCGTGGCGCCCAGCTCGCGACCGACCTGCGCCACCTCGAGCGAGTGCGTCAGGCGCGTCCGGACGAAGTCGTCGGAGTAGGGGGCGACCACCTGGGTCTTGGCGCCGAGCCGGCGGAGCGCCGAGGAGTGCAGGACGCGGGCCCGGTCCCGCTCGAAGCTCGTCCGGTAGGACTTCTTCGGCGGCTCGGGGACCCACCGTTCCTGGTCGTACGGCTCGTAGCCGGGGACGGGGCGCTGGTGCGGGTCTGCCATGGCTCAGCCGCCCGAGACATCGGACTCGGCGGCGGCGATCATCGACTGGTGCAGCGGCGAGAGCTCCCGCGAGTCGAGCCAGCCGTCGGGCAGCGCCGGCCGCTTCGGCGTTCCGGCGCGACCACGCGGGCCCTCGGCGTCGGCCCCCGGGTACCCCGCCTCGGGGTCGAGCCGGTCCAGCAGCTCCCGGAGCTGCTCGAGCGTCCCGACGGTCGCCATCGCCGCGCGGAGCTCCCCGCCGACCTGGTAGCCCTTGAAGTACCAGGCGACGTGCTTGCGGATGTCGCGCAGCGCCTGCTCCTCGTTGCCGAAGTAGTCGATCAGCAGCTCGGCGTGGCGGTAGAACGTCGCGCCGACCTCGCCCAGCGTCGGCCGGTAGCGCTTGTCGCTGCCCTCGAACGCGGCCTGCAGGTCGCCGAACAGCCACGGACGGCCCTGGCAGCCGCGCCCGATGACGACGCCGTCGACCCCGGTCTCGCGGACCATGCGGATCGCGTCCTCGGCCGTCCAGATGTCGCCGTTGCCCAGCACCGGCACGTCCGGGAGCGCGTCGCGCAGCTCCTTGATGGCGGCCCAGTCGGCCTGGCCGGAGTAGAACTGGCCGGTGGTCCGGCCGTGCAGGGTCACGGCGGCCACCCCGTGGTCGCGGGCGATCCGCCCGGCGTCGAGGGCGGTCAGGTGGTCCTCGGTGACGCCCTTGCGCATCTTGATGGTCAGCGGGATGCCACCCTTGGCGGCCTCGTCCGTCGCGGACTTGATGATGGCGCGGAAGAGGTCCGTCTTCCAGGGCAGGGCCGAGCCGCCGCCCTTGCGGGTCACCTTGGGGACCGGGCAGCCGAAGTTCAGGTCGATGTGGTCCGCGCGGTCCTCCTCGACGAGCAGGCGCACGGCCGCGCCGACGGTCTGGGGCTCGACCCCGTAGAGCTGGACGGAGCGGACGTCCTCGTCGGGATCGTGGGAGATGATCCGCATCGACTTCTCGTTGCGCTCGACCAGGGCGCGCGACGTCACCATCTCGGTGACGTAGAGGCCCCCGCCGTACTCGCGGCAGAGCCGACGGAAGGCCTTGTTGGTGATGCCGGCCATCGGCGCCAGCACCACGGGCACGTCCACCGTCAGCCTGCCCAGCTGCAGCGGCGGCAGTTCCAGTCGGGTGGGCACGGCGGCGTCCCCCGCCGGTGCGGCCCCGGTCGCCGGGGCTGCTGCGTGGGTGGGCGTCGTCTGCGCGGTCTGGGTGGGGGAAGCTGTCACGGTCACTAGCCCATTATCGCAAGCCCGGGCAAATCGTCGCCCGCCCCTCCTCTCCCTGTGGGGACAGGCCGTGCACCCGCCGGCGGGCCTCGACCGCCAGATGCGGCCTCGCACCCGGCTCCGTCCGCCGCTCGACTCCGAGGACGTCGAGGCCCGCCTCGTCCAGGGCAGCCCCCGCCGCCTCCGCGTCCCACCAGTACGCCGTGGCGACCGCGTGCTCGAAGGACTCGCCGGGCGTCCCCTCGAAGAGGCCGAGCAGCAGCCCGCCGCCGGGCCGGAGCACCCGGGCGAGCTCCGCCAGCACCCCCGGGGCCTCCGCCGGCCCCTACGCCCTCGGTGCGGGCTCGACGGCGGTCGGTGCCCCGCCGTCGGGCACGTTCCCGGCACGACGACGGCCTGAGGCCGCCGGGGCGCGGGTGGCGGCCGGGGACCGGTCCCCCGGGCCGACGGCCTTGACGACGGCGACGGCGATCGCCGTCGTCACGGGGATGGCGAGCACCAGACCGATGGAGCCGACGAGCGTGCGCACGACCTCCTCGGCCAGCTCGCCGGAGGTGAAGGTGTCCAGCAGGGCCCGGTCGTAGAGACTGACGAGGATCAGCATCGGCAGGACGGCGCCCGCGTAGGCGAAGGCGATGGTGTAGACGGTCGAGGCGATGTGGTCGCGGCCGATCCGCATCGCCGAGGTGAAGAGGTCGCGCGCGGAGCGGTGCGGCATGGCCTCGGCGAGCTCCCAGACGGCCGAGGACTGCGTGATCGTCACGTCGTTGAGCACGCCGAGTCCCGCCACCAGGAGGCCGCAGAGGATGATGCCGGACAGGCTCAGCTCCGGCACCTGGTTCACGAGCGTGTACTTGGCGTCGTCCCCGACGCCGGTGAGGTGCACCGCCCCGGTCGCCCAGGCCGCCAGTCCCGTGGTGACGGCGAGCCCGAAGATCGTGCCGAGCAACGCCGTCGTGGTCCTGGCGGTGAACCCGTGCGCGAAGTACAGCACCGCGATCATGATCAGCGCCGAGCCGACCAGGCCCACGAGCAGCGCGGGCTTGCCCTCCACGAGTGCCGGGATCATGAAGGTGGACAGGACGCCGTAGGCGCCCACGAGGCCCAGCAGCGCGCGGGCGCCGCGCCAGCGTGCCACGGCGACCACGACGAACGCGTAGAGCGCCGCGAGCAGCAGGATGGGGGCCGTGCGCACGAAGTCCACGAAGATGTACGGGGCCGCCGAGCCGCTCACGGCCTCCGTCAGGTTCAGGTACTTGATGCGGTCGCCGGGATCGACGCCGGCGGCCGTGATGATCTCCGGCGGGACCTCCACGGGCACCGGGCTGCCGCCGGCGGCCGGGGCCACGTAGGCCACCTGGCAGAGCTGCGCCTCGCCGCCGGCCGCCTCCGTGTCTCCCGACGACGGGCAGGTCTCCTCGCGGAGGTCGGTCACCGTGCCGGACTCGAAGGAGACGCCGGCGGCGGCCGAGTACGGGTCGTTCAGCTCGATCTTCTCGGCCGTGCCGTCGGGCCACAGGAACCAGGCGCCGACCAGGGTCAGGAGCGCGAGCGGCACGAGGATCGCGGTGAGGATGATGCGCGCGCGGCGGCGCCGCACCGGATCGGTCAGGACCGGGGTGTCGTGGTCGTGGGAGTGGCCCACTTGGTCTCCTCGGCTCGTCTTCTGCGGTGTGCCGGTGCCCCGGCTAGTCGGTGGCGACGATGTGGGTGGTGGTCACGACGGTCGCGTGGCCCGCGGCGATGAGCCCGTCGACGATCTCGCTGAGCGGCTCCATGGCGTCGTCGACCTCGATCTTCACCGGGTACTGGTGGGCCAGCATGGCCAGAAGCCCGAAGACCGACTCCTTGGCGTGGGCGGGATCCAGCTCCGGGTCCCAGCCCATGAGCACGTCGGCGGGGGCGTCCACCCGGTCCGGCTCGTAGCTGATCGCGAAGGAGAGGATCCTCCCCCCGGCGCTCTGCGGCCTGTCCCGGAGGACGACGGCGCCCTTGGCGCCCGTCGCGTCGTTGAGCAGCATGGTCTGCGCCCGCCCGAGGGTCATCTCGGAGCGGTCCCAGTCGTGGACCGCGTTGTAGAACGCGGCGACCACCTGGGTCAGCTCGACGGAGCCGGTCGCCGCCTCCTCGAGCGTGAGCCCGTCCTCCTCGAACTGGGGCAGCTTGAGGACCCCCGGCTCGACGACGACGGCGCGCGAGCGCATGATGCGCTCCTGCCCGATCGAGGCGGCGAAGCCGGAGGACGCGTCGGCGTCGGCGCCCTCCACGGTGTAGCGGGTCTTCAGCGCGGTCACGCCCGACGGCGCCTGCTCCTCGCGCAGGCGGCGCACCAGCTCGGTGGCCAGACCGCGGCCCCGGTGGTCCCGCGCGACCTCCACGTAGAGCCACAGCCGGTCGGGGTGCAGCGAGGACTCGAAGACGGTGGCGGCCGCCACCGGGACGCCCTGGTCCTCGGCGACGAGCGTGCGCGCCCACGGCTTGTCGCTGTTGGCGCGCAGCATCGTGCGGTCCAGGTGCGCCTGCGGTGTGGACGGGTCGCCCCAGACCTGCAGCAGGGCCAGGTCGTCGCCCTCCTGCCAGGGCCGGAACGTGTACTCGGTCGGCGCGGTCATGATCAGGCTCCCAGCAGACGGGCGGCCAGGTAGGTCCTCACCTGGTCGAGGGCGACGCGCTCCTGGGCCATCGTGTCGCGCTCGCGGATCGTGACGGCCTGGTCCTCGAGGGTGTCGAAGTCCACGGTGATGCAGAACGGCGTGCCGATCTCGTCCTGGCGGCGGTAGCGGCGGCCGATCGCCCCGGCGTCGTCGAAGTCGATGTTCCAGTTCCTGCGCAGCTCGGCGGCGAGCTCGCGCGCTTTCGGCGAGAGCTGCTCGTTGCGGGACAGCGGCAGGACGGCGGCCTTCACCGGGGCCAGGCGCGGGTCCAGCTTCAGGACCGTGCGCTTGTCGACGCCGCCCTTGGAGTTGGGGGCCTCGTCCTCGGTGTAGGCGTCCACGAGGAAGGCCATCATCGAGCGCGTGAGGCCGAAGGACGGCTCGATCACGTAGGGGACGTAGCGCTCCCCCGTGGCCTGGTTGAAGTAGGAGAGGTCGACGCCGGAGGCCTCCTTGTGGGAGGACAGGTCGTAGTCGGTCCGGTTCGCGACGCCCATCAGCTCGCCCCACTCGGAGCCCTGGAAGCCGAAGCGGTACTCGAAGTCGATGGTCCCGGCGGAGTAGTGGGCGCGCTCGTCCTCGGGGACGTCGAAGCGGCGCATGTTCTCCGGGTCGATGCCCAGGTCGATGAACCAGTCCCAGCAGGTCTCCACCCAGTCCTTGAACCAGTGGTCCGCGTCCTCGGGTGCGGTGAAGAACTCGATCTCCATCTGCTCGAACTCGCGGGTCCGGAAGATGAAGTTGCCCGGGGTGATCTCGTTGCGGAACGCCTTGCCGATCTGGCCGATGCCGAACGGCGGCTTCTTGCGGGCCGCGTTGACCACGTTGTTGAAGTTCACGAAGATGCCCTGGGCGGTCTCCGGGCGCATGAAGTGCAGGCCGGTCTCGCTGTCCACCGGGCCGAGATAGGTTTTGACGAGGCCGGAGAACAGCTGGGGCTCGGTGAACTGGCCCTTGGTGCCGCAGTCGGGGCAGGCGATCTCGCTCATGCCGTCCTTCGGCTGGCGTCCCTTTTTCTCCACGAAGGCCTCGATCAGGTGGTCCTCGCGGTGGCGCTTGTGGCACTGCGTGCACTCGACCAGGGGGTCGGTGAAGGTCGCGACGTGGCCGGAGGCCTCCCAGACGGCCTTGGGCAGGATGATCGAGGAGTCCAGGCCCACCATGTCCTCGCGGCCGCGGACGAAGTGCTGCCACCACTCGCGCTTGATGTTGTCCTTCAGCTCGGTGCCGAGGGGCCCGTAGTCCCAGGCGGAGCGGGAGCCCCCGTAGATCTCACCGGCCTGGAAGACGAAGCCGCGCCGCTTGGCGAGGGAGATGACCTGATCGAGCTTGGACTGCGGTGCCATTCTTCAACTCCATTACCTGCGTGGCCGCTGGTTGCGGTCCGCGATGGGAACAATACGAGAGACCACCCTAGCGGAAACGCAGTCCCGCCCTGGGCGCGGAGGCGACGACGACGGCGATCAGGGCCAGTGCCGTCCCGAGCACGGTCGCGAGGTCCATCCGGGCCCCGGCGACGGGCGCGACGAGGTCCATCGCCAGCGACCCCGCGAGCTGGCCGGCGATCAGGCCCAGGCTGGTGACGAGCACCCCGAACCAGCGCACCAGCACGGCTCCGGCGGCGATGAACACGATGCCGAGCAGTCCGCCCGTGTACATCCACCAGTCGGAAGGGAGCGGCGCCGGGGCACCGGTGAACGGCAGCGCGGCGAGGAATGCCGCCCCCAGCGCCGCGGACCCGACCGCGAAGTTGAAGAAGGTCGCCGGCAGCGGGTTGCCGTAGTAGCGCGTCTGCGTGCCGTTCATGGCCTGCTGGAATCCGGTCAGGACGCCCGCGCTCAGCGGCAGCAGCATCGGACCGACGGTCGCCCACGAGACGCCGGCGCCGCTCAGCGTGGGCCAGACCGCCCAGACCACTCCGGCGAGTGCGAGCATCGCGCCGACGAAGCGCTCGCTGCTCACGGGGCGCGGGCCGCCGGGACCGAAGCCGATCCGGTCGGCGACGATGCCGGAGAGGATCTGGCCCGCGACGTTCGCGACGGTGAAGAGCGCGACGCCGAGCAGCGTGACCGCGAGGCCCTGGCCGAGGACGAAGTAGGCGCCGCCGAGGCCGGCGAGCATGTACCACCAGGGGAAGTCGCCGTTGCGCACGTGGCCGGGCATGTCCCGGAGCCCGCGGCGCCCCAGCCGGGTCGAGGCCACCACCACGGCGAGGACGATCAGTCCGGTGCCGAAGGAGACGACGGCGGCGCCCAGCCCGCTGCCGATCTCGGTGGCCAGCGCGCCGTTGACGCGGCCCTGGACGGGCATGGCCGCACCGGCGACGAGGGCGGCGGCGACCCCGAGGGGCAGCGGCAGTGCACGGACGGTCGGTCTCGGTTCGTTCGGCACGCCTACACTGTATAGCCATGACCGACAACGAGCCCGCAGTGATCTCCCTCCGCGACGAATCCATCCGCCTGGGGCAG
This sequence comes from Zhihengliuella sp., assembly GCF_031178195.1. Taxonomy (GTDB): domain Bacteria; phylum Actinomycetota; class Actinomycetes; order Actinomycetales; family Micrococcaceae; genus Zhihengliuella. Next base: position 280,825 of record NZ_JAPSJL010000003.1, on the reverse strand, counting down.
CTGCTCAAGCTCGCCAGCCTCGTCGAGGACGGGGTGGAGGCCAAGAGCGTGATCGAGGACGGGCACGTCCTGGTCAACGGCGAAGTCGAGACCCGCCGGGGCCGCCAGGTCCGCCCCGGGGACACGGTGGACGTCGCCGGCCAGCGGATCGTCGTCGCCGCGGACTCCGACGCCGCCGAGTAGTCGGCTCAGCCGCGTTCGCCCGCCGCGAGGACGTGGTGGCGCAGGAACTCGCCGACGTGGCCCATCTCCGGTGGATTGATGCTGTGGGCCAGGCCCGTGTAGAGCATCTTCGTCGGCGTCGTGTGCTCCTGCGCCCAGCCGTTCGTGTACTCGATCAGCGGCTCGGCGATGATCTGGTCGCTGTCGCCGCGGCCCCAGAACAGCGGGGGCCGCTGCTCCTGCAGGGTCGCGTCGTCGAAGTAGTCGCCCTCCGCGGGGATCGCGAAGCCGGAGAGGCCCACGACGGCGTCGGCCAGGTCCGGGCGCCGGCGGAGCACCGACGTGGCCACCGCCATCCCCATGGAGAAGCCCAGGAGCGTCACGGAGCTGTGCTGGGCGCGGACGCCCTCGAGCCATCCGATCACGTCGTCGACCGCACGGGCGACCCGGTCGAAGGAGTAGTCGGGCTCGTTGAGGAGCGGGAACCAGGTGAATCCGGGGCCGAGGGCGTGGGGCGCGCGGACCGAGGCGAGGGTGAACTCCTCCGGCAGCATCGGGGCGAGGCCGATCAGGTCGCGCTCGTGCGAGAGGTAGCCGTGGAACAGGACGAGCAGCGGGGTGTCCGCCCGCTGCTCGTCCGGCCGATTCCACACGACGGTCGGGTTCCAGGTAGAGGTCGTCATGGCGCCATTCAATCAGGTCGTCGCGGTCAGGCGAGGATCGTGGCCCGCAGCGCCGCGGAGAGCTGCGGCGCGTCCGTCAGGAAGGCGTCGTGCCCGATCGGCGAGGTGATGTACTCCACCGGGCCGCACCCGGGCAGCAGGCGGGCCAGCTCCTCCGACTGGGACGGCCAGTACAGCCGGTCGCTGTCCACGGCGGCCACGAGGAAGCGGATGTGCCCCAGGCCGGCCAGGGCGGCCGCGACGCCGCCCCGCCCCCGGCCGACGTCGTGGCTCATCAACGCCTCGGTGATGCTGAGGTACGCGTTGGCGTCGAACCGGCCGGCCAGCTTCCGCGCCTGGTGGTCCAGGTAGCTCTCGATCTGGAACCGGCCGCGCGGCCCGGTCACGGCACCGAGGGGGTTCTCGTCCCCCTGCGGCAGCCGGTCGAACCGGGCAGCGAACTCCGTGTCGGAGCGGTAGGTGATGTGGGCCAGGCGGCGCGCGATGCCCAGCCCCTCGACCGGCCCCTCCCCCAGCGTGCCCGGGGCGCTGTAGTAGTCGCCGCCGGCGAACGCGGGGTCCAGCCGGATGGCGCGCGTCTGGATCTGCGCGAACGCGATCTGCTCGGCGGAGGAGGCCGCGGTGGCGGCCAGCACCGCGCAGCCGCGTACGCGGTCCGGGAACGTCGCGGCCCATTCCAGGGCACGTGCCCCGCCCATGGAGCCGCCGAGGACCGCCCGCCAGGCGTCGATCCCGAGGGCGTCGGCGAGCCGGGCCTCGAGCCGCACCGTGTCCCGCAGGGTCGTGAACGGGAAGCGCGAGCCCCACGGCCGTCCGTCGGGATCCGGGCTGGACGGTCCGGTGGTGCCGGCGCAGCCGCCCAGGACGGCCGGCGCCACGACGAAGAACCGGTCCGTGTCCACGGTCCGGCCCGGCCCCACGAAGTCGTCCCACCAGCCGGGGAGCTCCGTGGCGCCGCGGGAGACGTGGGTGTCGCCGGTCAGGGCGTGCAGGACGAGCACGGCGTTGGAGCCGTCCGCGTCGAGCGTGCCCCAGGTCTCGTAGGCGATGTCGACGGAGGGCAGGACGCCGCCGGTCTCGAACTCGAAGCCGCCGGTGCGCAGCGTCTGCAGGACGCCGTCCCGGTGGTCCCCGTCCGGACGCGTCCCGGCCGGCGGCTGCGGGGCCACCGACGGCGCCGGTGCCTCCACGGCGCGCGGGGAGGCCCCGGGGGCGTCGGTCTGACGCCCCCGGAGCTCGTTGATCGTCTCGATGCCGCTGGTCACTTCACCGGGGCTTCGACGCCGGCCGGGGCCTCAGCCGTCCCGCCGGAGACCGCACCGGAGGACGCCCCCGCGACCTCGGCGGCGGCGCGGAAGCCCGCCTCGAGGTCCGCGAGGATGTCGTCCACGTGCTCGATGCCGACCGCCACCCGGACCAGGCCCGGCGTGACGCCGGCGGCCCGCTGCTCCTCCTCGGTGAGCTGCGCGTGCGTGGTGGACGCCGGGTGGATGACGAGCGAGCGGACGTCGCCGATGTTGGCCACATGCGAATGCAGGGTGAGCCCGTCGACGAAGGCCTGCCCCGCCTCGGCTCCACTGGCCAGCTCGAACGCGACGACGGCGCCCGTGCCGCGTGGCCCGTACTTGCGGCCGCGCTCGTACCAGGGGCTGGACGGCAGTCCCGCGTACGCGACCGAGAGGACGTCGTCGCGCCCTTCGAGCCACTCGGCGACGCGCTGCGCGTTGGCCACGTGGCGCTCCACGCGCAGGCTCAGCGTCTCGAGGCCCTGGGCGATCAGGAAGGCGTTCAGCGGCGCCACGGAGGACCCGAGGTCGCGCAGCAGCTGCACGCGCGCCTTGAGGATGTACGCGAGGTTGGCGCCGAGCGCGCCGCCGACGCCGAGGTCCCGGGCGAAGACGAGCCCGTTGTAGGACTCGTCCGGGGTGTTGAAGCCCGGGAACCGCTCCGGGTCGGCGGCGTAGTCGAACGTGCCGCCGTCGACGATCACGCCGGCGATCGCGGTGCCGTGCCCGCCGAGGTACTTCGTGGCCGAGTGCACCACGACGTCGGCGCCCCACTCGAGCGGGCGGATCAGGTACGGGGTGGCGAGCGTGTTGTCCACGATGAGGGGGACGCCGGCACCGTGGGCGATGGCCGAGACCCCCTCGATGTCCAGCACGTCCTGGCGCGGGTTGGAGACGACCTCGGCGAAGAACGCCTTGGTGTTCGGGCGGACCGCGGCCCGCCACGCGTCGAGATCGTCCGGATCGGTCACGAAGGTGACCTCGAGCCCGAACTTCTTCAGCGTGTGCTTGAACAGGTTCTGCGTTCCCCCGTAGAGGCTCGGGCTGGCGACGATGTGGTCCCCGGCCTCGGCGATGTTGAGGAGCGCGTACGTGGTCGCCGCCTGGCCGGAGGCCAGCAGCAGCGCGCCGACGCCGCCTTCCAGGTCGGCGATGCGCTGCTCGACGGCGTCCTGCGTCGGGTTGCCGATGCGCGTGTAGATCGGCTCGAGCTCGGCGAGCGCGAAGCGCGCGGCGGCGCTCTCGGCACTCGGGAAGACGAACGACGTCGTCTGGTAGATCGGCAGGGCCCGGGCGCCGGTCGCCGCGTCGGGGGTCTGGCCCGCGTGGATCTGACGGGTCTCGAAGGCCCACGCTCCGGGCTGTGCGGTCGGGTTGGTGTTCTGCTCTGACATGCTGTTCCCCTCTGGATTCCGGGGACCGCCAGCCCTCGTGCCGAGCCGTGCCGACGCCGGAGGGCGAGGGCCGTCGGACGGCAGCGGTCCGACGGGTACGGCAGGTGGGAAGGCGTTCCCGCGCTTGCCCCGCATCGTTTTCGAGCGGAGCCGGGTCTTCACCCGGGGCACCCCACCGCGAGTGTGAGGGTTGCCGGCCAGCAAACCGGGGTTTCGCGCTGGCACTCATGACCTTGGTTCCCAAGTTTCGACGAAGAGCCGCCGCCGTGCAAGCCCGCTCTCAACAGCCGGACACACACTCGGTCCCGCCCCCGGGAGCCGTCGAGCCGGGCCCGGACTGCAAGTAAGGGCAGCCTAATTTCGAGACGTCCATCACATAGTGCCATCATGAGGACATGATGAGGTTGGACCATGTTTCCTATGCTTGCGGCCCCGACGGCCTGACCGCCACGGCCGACCGGATCGCTGACGAACTCGGCATCGAATCCGTCAAGGGAGGAGTCCATCCTCGCTTCGGAACCCGGAACGTCATCTTCCCGCTGCGCAACAACCAGTACCTCGAGGTCGTCGAGGTCCTGGCCCACCCGGCGAGCGACAAGGCGCCTTTCGGCCAGGCCGTCCGCGCCCGCTCGGAGATGGGCGGGGGCTGGATGGGATGGGTCGTCGCAGTGGACGACCTGACCCCCTTCGAGGAACGCCTGGGCCGCAGCCGTGTGCCCGGCAATCGCAAGTTCCCCGACGGGCAGGAGCTGACCTGGCAGCAGATCGGCATCAAGGGCCTGCTCGCCGACCCGCAGGTGCCCTACATGATCCAGTGGGACCACGGCACCGAGAAGCTCCACCCGTCCCAGGCCGTGGAGAGCCCGGAGGGGCAGATCGCGCAGATCTGCATCGCCGGCTCACGCGACCGCGTCCGGGACTGGCTCGGCCGCCCGGAGAAGTCCCCGCTGGGCGAGGTGACGGTGGACTGGCAGGCGCCGAACGGCGCGCCCGGCATCCTCTCCGTCTCCTTCATGACGCCGCACGGTCTGGTCACGCTCTAGCCGGCCGCACCGGCACTGGCACGGAGGGACCGCGCGGACTAGATTCGGCGCAACGACATCACGGCAGGCGCATCATGGGGGGCGTAGGCACATGCGGAGAACAGGTTCGGACCGCGCTCGGCGCGACTCGGCGGCGGACGCGGGTCCGCGGCCGCCGGGCGCCGCCGGAGGCCCGCCCCGCGAAGGGCCCGGCGGGGCGCCACGTGGTCGACGCGCCCCGTGGGCGAGTCGGTCCGTCGGGGCCGTCGTGCTCGGCGCGCTCCTGCTCCCCGCTCTCCTGCTCGGAGCCAGTGCGTGCGCGTCGCCGCCTCCGCCCACCCTCGCCCTGTTGGACACCCCGGAGTCGAGTCGCGAGATCCCCGCGCAGATCATCGAGGCGGACTTCATGGAGGCCGAGTCCATCCGCTTCGCCGGGGCCGACGACGACCGCATCGAGTACTACCTCGGCCGCTCCGACCAGGCGGACGAGGTCTGCGTGGCGATCTTCTCGCCGCAGCGGACCTACGAGTTCTCCGGCGGCTGCGCTCCGCTGGAGCACGAGACGTTCGCGCTCGTCCGGGCCAGCACGACGCCGGAGCGCGTCGCCCATCTGGTCGCGGACGGCTACACGCCTCCGGCGGACGAGGGGCTGACCCGCGTCAGCGACAACGTCTGGGTCGAGATACTGGGCTGACGCTCAGACCCCGAAACCGGTCGCCGAGCCCAGCAGCGCGTACCCGACGAACCCGGCGATGTCGAGCAGCGCGTGCGCGACGACGAGCGGCATCACGCGTCCATAGCGCGCGTAGATCCAGCCGAAGACGACGCCCATGACGACGTTCCCGACGAAGGGGCCGACGCCCTGGTAGAGGTGGTAGCTGCCCCGTAGCAGCGCGCTGACCGCGATCACGCCCCAGATCCCCGCCGGACCCCCGCCCCAGCCCAGGCGGCGCAGGTGGTGGAAGAGGAATCCGACGACGATCACCTCCTCGAGGATCCCGTGCCGGATCGCCGAGAGCACCAAGACGGGGATCGTCCACCAGTGGTCGTCGAGCGCGGCCGGCACGATCGCCGTGGTGATCCCGAGGGCACGCCCCGCGGCGTAGACGCCGAGCGTGCCGACGCCGATGGCGACGAGGAGCCCGACGCCCAGGGCCGCGTCCCGTCCCGGCCGACGGAGGTCGAACCCCAGGATCCGCAGTCCCCTCCGCAGCGGCGCGGCCAGGAAGTACAGAGCCAGCGCCACGGGGACGAGGGAGAAGAAGATGTCCAGGAGCTGGTAGAGGAGGTCGAAGACCGGCCGCTCGTCCAGCGGGGTGTTCATGCTGGTGGTCTGCTCCCCCAGCGGTCCGCGCGTCACTTTGTCGGCCAGCTCGACCACCGAGTAGACCGCGGACCGGCCGAGCGAGAGGCCCAGCACCAGCGCGAGCTCCCAGCGCAGCCGCCCGCGCGCCGCCGCGTCGGGCGCGTCCGTCCTCGCACGCGAGGGGCGGGACTGTTCCGGACGCGAGGGCGTGGGCCGGGACGGCATGGACCGGGAGCTCATAGGATCGATGGTATGCGTGCACCGACCCCGGCCGAGATCCAGCTCGCCGAGGGGCTCCTCCCGGGCCCCGCCTGGCACGACGGCGTGGTCGAGGAGGGCGGGCAGTTCCACCTGGTCCTCGTGGCCGACGGGGAGGCCGTGCTGCGGATGGCCCGCAACGCGGCGGCCGCCGCCGAGCTGCCGCGACGCACCGCCCTGGCCGACGCCCTGGCGCCGCTGCTGCCCTACCGTGTCCCGAGGTCGCTGACGCCCGTGTGGCAGGCGGAGGATCGGCACGTCGCGGACCCCGGCGCCGCGGTCTCCGCGCGCCCCGGGGCGTCCCGTCCGGCGTCGACGCCCCCGGTGCCGGCCGCCGTCGTGCAGGAGTTCGTGCCCGGCCGTGCGCACGAGCCGCACCGCGGGGACCCGGCCGCCCTGCGGGACGTCGTCGAATGCCTCGCCGGCATCGACGTGGAGCCGCTGCGGCCCCTGCTCGCGCGCCCCTTCGCCTACCGCGGCCCCTGGACGGCCCGGAAGCGGGCGGCAGCCGTGGCGGCCCTCCCGGAGGCGGCGGCCCCGTCGGCGGAGGCGGTGCTCGCGCGCATCGAGGCGTTCGCCGACGTGCCGGGCGGCCTCGTGCACGGCGACCTCGCCGGGCACAACATGCACTGGGACGGGGACCGGCTGCTCGGGATCCTCGACTGGGACCTCGCCGCGGACTGGGATCCGGCGCTCAATGCGGCCTACCTGGGCATGTGGCACGGCAAGGAGCTGGTGCCGCTGATCGCCGCGGACCGGGACGAGGCGCGGCGGGCCGCCGTCTGGGACGGCGCGATGGCGCTGGAGGCCGTCTACAACGCGAGCCTGCGCTCGGACCGCCCGAACTGGGCCAGGCTCTACCGCAAGACGCTGCCGCGGATCGAGGCAGCGGCGCTCGCGGCCCGCTGAGCGCGGAGAGCCCGCCCGCCGGACGCAGAGGACCCCCGACGGAGGATCGCAGTCGATCCCCGCCGGGGGTCCTTCGTGATGCGGGTCGGAACCGCCCCGAGACCTGTCCGGGACGGCTGCGGTGCTTGTTAGGAGATGGCTGCGACGGCGGCGTCGTAGTCCGGCTCGTCGGTGATCTCGGGGACCTGCTGGGTGTAGGAAACCTTGCCGTCGGCGTCGATCAGGACGATGGCGCGCGAGTTGAGGCCGGCCAGCGGGCCGTCCGCGACCTCGGTGCCGAAGTCCTGGGCGAAGCTGGAGCGGAAGGAGGACGCGGCGACGACGTTCTCGATGCCCTCGTCGCCGCAGAAGCGGCCCAGGGCGAACGGCAGGTCGGCGGAGACGCACACGACGGCGGTGTTCTCCAGCTCGGCGGCACGCTGGTTGAACGTGCGCACGCTCGCGGCGCAGACGTCGGTGTCCAGGCTCGGGAAGATGTTGAGCAGGACGCGCTGGCCCGCGAAGTCGGCGGAGGAGACCTCGGAGAGGTCGGTGCCGACGAGGGTGAACTCCGGCGCCTGCGAGCCCACGGCGGGCAGCTCGCCCACGGTCGAGACGGGGGATCCCTGCAAAGTGATGTCAGTCATGACTCCTGTCTATCACGCCCCGGCGGCCGGGCCACTCTCCGCGTAGTCTTCTGACATGGCATCCCCTGAGCAGAGCACGCGCCGGATCATCCGTCTCGCCGACCTCCGGCCCACCCCCTGGAGCGGGGACGGCAGCGGCGCGGACGGCGACGCGGGCAGCGCCTGCGGCAAGACCCGCGAGATCGCCGCGGGCGACGGCTGGCGCCTGGCCCTCACGATGGTCGACCGAGCCGGCGCGCTCCCCGCCCCCGGCCCGGGCGAGCGCGTCGCGACGCTCGTCGACGGCGAGCTCGTCGCGCTCCGCGTGGGCACCCCGCAGGTCGAGCACGCGCTCGAGCGGTACCGGCCGTTCCCGTACGACGGCGGTACGCCCGCCGAGATCTCCCTCCCGACCGGTCCCGGCGTCCTCCTCCAGGCCGAGACCGGGGCACGGGACACCGGGGCGCGCCAGCCCGGCGAGCCGCTCGGTGTCCGGGTGACGATCATGGAGCTGTCCAAGACGCGCTCCCTGCCGCTCTTCGGGACCGAGGGCGGCGCCCAGTTCGGCGTGCTCCTCGAGGGCCGCGCCGTCGCTCACCCGGGCGACGGCTCCGGCCACCCCGTCGAGGGCGCCACCGCCGACGTGGAGGTGTTCGACGCCGTCCGCGGCTCGGAGGAGGCTCCCGTGCTCACCGGCCGCGGCTTCGTGGCCGTCGTCGACTTCACGCCGTAGCCGGAGGGCCGACCGTGCAGTTCCTCGCCCGACTGAGCTTGAAGAACCGGGCCGTCGTCGCGCTCCTGACGCTCGCCATCGCCGCCGCCGGCCTTTACTCCATGGCCTCCCTGAAGCAGGAGCTCATCCCGGACATCGAGTTCCCGCGAACCACGGTGGTGACGGCGCTGCCCGGGGCCAGCCCGGAGGTCGTCGACGAGCAGGTGGGGCTCCCCCTGAGCCGCGCGCTGGAGACGGTCGACGGCGTGGAGTCCGTCTCCAGCGAGTCGCAGCAGTCGGTCTCCGTCATCACCGTCGGCTCGGACTTCGACGCGGACCGGGGCGAGGTCGAGTCCGGGCTCCGTTCCGCACTCGACGGGGTCGCCGACGAGCTGCCCGAGGGCGCCGAGCCGGAGATCGTCGCCGGCTCCCTCTCCGACATCCCGGCCGTCATGCTCACGGTCTCCTCGACGGCACCGGCCGAGGAACTCGCCGGCACGCTGCGGGAGGACTTCGTCCCCGCGCTCCGGGGGATCGACGGCGTCCGCGACGTCACGCTGGCCGGCGGGACCACGCAGCGCGTCACGATCACCCCCGACGAGGAGGCCCTGTCAGCCGCCGGTCTGACGCCGCAGGCGTTCCAGTCGGCGCTCGAGGCCAACGGCGAGACGCTCCCCGCCGGCTCCGTGCCGGTGGACGGGCAGAACGTCACCGTCCAGGCCGGGCAGGCCCTCGAGACGATCGACGCCCTGCGGGAGCTTCCCCTGCTGCCCGGCTCCGACACCGGCGCAGGGGCGGGCGCAGGCTCGGGCGCGCGACCTGATCCGGGGGCAGGACCAGGCGGGGGCGCCGACGCGGAGGCCGGTCCCGGCCTGCCCGGCACGGAGGCGCCCGGCGCGCCGATCCCGCCGGCGGATCCCGTTCCGCTCGGCGACGTGGCCGCCGTGGAGCTCGCCGCCGAGCCGGCGGACTCGATCACCCGGACCAACGGCGAGCCGAGCGTCTCGGTGACCATCACCAAACTGCCCGACGCCGACGTCGTCCGCCTCTCCCACGCCGTCGCTGCGGCCCTGCCGGCGGCCACCGACGCGCTGAGCGTCGACGCCGAGGTGACCACCATCTTCGACCAGGCGCCGTTCATCGAGGAGTCCATCCGGCATCTCGCCCTCGAGGGTGCGCTGGGTCTGCTCTTCGCCGTCGTGGTGATCCTGCTGTTCCTCTTCTCGCTGCGGGCGACGATCGTCACAGCGGTCTCCATCCCGCTCTCCGTGCTCGTCACCTTCGCGGCGCTGCACGCCTCCGGCTACTCGCTGAACATGCTCACGCTCGGGGCACTGACCATCTCGATCGGCCGCGTGGTGGACGACTCGATCGTGGTCATCGAGAACATCAAGCGACACCTCTCCTACGGCGAGCCGAAGTCGGTGGCGATCTTCACCGCCGTGCGCGAGGTCGCCGGGGCCATCACGTCGTCGACGGTGGCGACCGTGGTGGTGTTCCTGCCGATCGTCTTCGTCTCCGACATGGTGGGCGAGCTCTTCCGGCCCTTCTCGCTCACGGTCACCATCGCGATGCTCTCCTCGCTGCTGGTGGCGCTGACGATCGTGCCGGTCCTGGCCTACTGGTTCATGCGGCCGCCGGCCGACGACGTGGATCCGGACGCCGTGCGCCGGGCCGCCGAGGGGAAGGAGGCGTCCGCGCGCCTGCAGCGCGCGTACCTGCCGCTGCTGCGCCGGACGCAGCGCCGGCCCCTCGCGACACTGCTCGCCGCCGTGGTGCTGCTCGCCGGGACCGCGGCGGTGGTCCCGCTGCTGAAGGTCGACTTCCTCGGCAGCGCCGGCTCCAACACGTACCGGGTCACCCAGGAGTTCGACGCCGCGGCGTCCCTGGAGAGCATCTCGGAGACCGCCGAGTCCACCGAGGAGGCGCTCCTCGGCATCGACGGCGTCGAGTCCGTCCTGCTGACCGTTGGCGGCGACGGCTTCGCCCGCGACACCTCGACCGGCACGTTCATGGTCACCGCGGACGCCGGCGCCGACCAGGCGCGGATCCGGGACGAGATCGAGACGGCCGTCGCCGCGCTCGAGGCCGGCGAGGACATCGGACTGGGCGAGGCCTCCGCCGTTGGGTCCGGCACGGTGGAGGTCGAGCTCAGCGCGAACGACGCCGAGGCACTGGCCGCCGCCTCCGCCCGGGTGGTGGAGGCGCTGGCGGGGATCGAGCACGCGGACGAGCCGGTGTCCGACCTGGGCTCCACGCAGGCCTCGCTCCAGGTCCGTGTGGACCGTCCGGCTGCCGCGGAGGCAGGCCTGACGGAGCTTCAGGTCGCCTCCCTGGTCGCCGCGGCCGGGAACGAGCGTCCGATCGGGCAGGTGCGCCTCGCCGGCGAGAACCTCGACGTCGTCGTCCTCGGCGGGAACTCCTACGAGGCCGAGGAGGAGCTGCGCACGCTGCCGCTCCCCTCGCCGACGGGGTCGCTGGTGCTCGACGACGTCGCCGACGTCGTCGAGACCGAGGTGCGGGACTCCGTCACGCGCTCCGGCGAGGACCTGGTGGCGACCGTGGCGCTGACCCCGGAGGAGGGCCGACTCGGCGAGGTCTCCGACGCCGTCGCCGGACGGCTGGCCGGGATCGATCTGCCGGACGGCGCGACGTACGGAATCGGCGGCGCGACGGCGGACCAGACCGAGGCGTTCGAGCAGCTCGGCCTGGCGATGCTCGCGGCGGTCGCGATCGTCTACGTCCTGCTGGTGGCGACCTTCAGGTCGCTCGTGCAGCCGCTCATCCTACTGGTCTCGGTGCCGTTCGCGGCGACCGGAGCCCTGCTGCTCCTGCTCGTCACCGGCCGTCCGCTGGCCGTGGCATCGCTGATCGGCATGCTCATGCTCATCGGGATCGTGGTCACCAACGCGATCGTCCTGATCGACCTGGTGAACCAGTACCGGGCGCAGGGCCAGGACCTGCACGACGCGGTGGAGAACGGCGCGCGCCAGCGGCTGCGGCCCATCCTCATGACCGCGCTGGCGACCATCTGCGCGCTGACGCCCATGGCCCTCGGGGTCACCGGGTCCAGCGGGTTCATCTCCCAGGACCTGGCGATCGTCGTGATCGGCGGGCTGGTGTCCTCCACCGCTCTGACGCTGATCCTGGTGCCGGTGCTCTATCGGCTGTTCGAGGGGCGGCAGGAGCGCCGCCGCGGCCAGCGCCCGCGCGAGCCGGAGACGGCGCTGATCGATCTGGTCGCCGCGGGCGAACCGCTTCCGAGCCGCAGGGCCCTGCGCGCCAGGCGCGACGCGCCGTACGCTTGATCCATGCCGTCCCCCGAGATCTGGGCGCGCAGACGAATCGCCGGCGGCGCGTGGGCTGCGTGTGAGCCTAGCCGCCCAGCACGGCTCGACGCGAGGCGACGAACGCCTCGACCGCGACGTCGATGTCCTCGTGCGAGTGCGCGGCCGAGAGCTGCACGCGGATGCGCGCGGTGTCCTTCGGCACCACCGGGAAGCTGAACGCGGTCACGTAGACGCCGCGCTCGAGCATCTCGGCGGCGATCCGGCCGGCTACCACGGCGTCGCCGAACATGACGGGCACGATCGCGTGCTCGCCGTCGAGCAGGTCGAACCCGGCCTCGGCCATGCGGCGACGGAAGTAGGCGGCGTTGTCGAAGAGCCGCTCGCGCAGCTCGCCGGACTGCTCCACCAACTCGAGCGCCTTCAGCGTCGCGGCGACGATGGACGGGGCCAGCGAGTTGGAGAACAGATACGGGCGCGCCTTCTGGCGCAGCATCGCGACGATCTCGCCACGGCCGGAGACGTAGCCGCCGGACGCGCCGCCGAGGGCCTTGCCGAAGGTCCCCGTGTAGAGGTCCACCCGGTCGGAGACGCCGGCGCGCTCGGGCGTCCCGGCGCCGGTCTCCCCCATGAAGCCGACGGCGTGGGAGTCGTCCACCATCACCAGCGCCCCGTACTGCTCGGCGAGGTCGCAGATGCCCTCCAGCGGCGCCAGGTAGCCGTCCATGGAGAAGACCCCGTCGGTGACCACGATCGTCCGGCGCGGACCGGCGCCGTCGTTCATCTCAGCAGCGGCCTGCAGCTGGGTCTCCAGATCCGCGAGATCCTGGTTGCGGTAGCGGAACCGGGCGGCCTTGGAGAGTCGGATGCCGTCGATGATCGAGGCGTGGTTCAGGGCGTCGGAGACGATGGCGTCCTGGGGGCCGAACAGGGACTCGAAGACGCCGCCGTTGGCGTCGAAGCAGCTCGAGAACAGGATGGTGTCCTCCGTGCCGAGGAACCCGGAGACGCGGCGTTCGAGCTCGAAGTGCAGGTCCTGCGCGCCGCAGATGAAGCGCACCGAGGCCATGCCGAAGCCGCGCTCGTCCAGCGCCGCCTTGGCGGCCGCGATGATCTCCGGGTGGTCGGCCAGGCCCAGGTAGTTGTTGGCGCAGAAGTTCACGACGTCGGCCGCCGGGCCACCGAGCGGGCCCGCCTTGATGCGCGCGGACTGGGGCGAGTCGATGTGCCGCTCGTGCTTGTAGAGGCCGGAGGACTCCAGCTCGGCGAGCTCGGCGGCCAGTTGGTCCTTGAGGGTGGTGTACATGGTGCGGGTCTTCCTTCTGGGTGCCGGTGGTGCGGTGCGGGGAGGCGGTTGAGCGGCCGGGGCCGCTAGATGGAGCTCCAGTCGAGGACGACCTTGCCGCCGCGCCCCGCCCGGGCGAGCTCGAACCCGCGCTCCCATTCGGCGGCGGGCAGGACGTCGGTGACGACCTCGGCGATATTCCGGCGCAGGCCGGGGTTCGAGTCGAGCATGGCGCTCATCGCGTACCAGGTCTCGTACATCTCGCGGCCGTAGATCCCCTTGAGCGTGAGCATGTGGGTGACGACCTTGCCCCAGTCGATGTCGATCGCGGCGCTGGGCAGGCCGAGGAGCGCGATCTTGCCACCGTGGTTCATGTTGTCGATCATCTCCGGCAGTGCCGAGGGGCTGCCCGAGGTCTCCAGCCCGACGTCGAACCCCTCGACGAGGCCGAGCTCCTGCTGGGCGTCGGCGATGCGGGTCCGCGAGACGTCGATCGCCAGGTCGGCGCCGAGCCCGCGGGCCAGTTCGAGCCGCGGCTCGGAGACGTCCGTGATGACCACGCGGCGGGCGCCGGCGTGCTTGGCGACGCCGATGGTCATGAGGCCGATCGGCCCGGCGCCGGTGACCAGCACGTCCTCGCCGACCAAGGGGAAGGACAGCGTGGTGTGGACGGCGTTGCCGAAGGGGTCGAACACCGCACCGAGCTCCGGGGTGATCGCGTCCGACTTGTGGACCCAGACGTTGGTCTCCGGGATCACCACGTACTCGGCGAAGGCGCCGTCGCGCTGGACGCCCACCGAGGAGGTGTTGATGCACATCTGGCGGCGGCCGGCACGGCAGTTGCGGCACATCCCGCAGACCACGTGCCCCTCGCCGGAGACGCGGTCGCCGACCTCCACGTGCGTCGTCAGGTCGCCGACCTCCACGACCTCCCCGTAGAACTCGTGGCCGGGGATCATGGGCGCCTGGATCATCGCCGCGGCCGCGTCGTCGTAGGCCTGGATGTGCAGATCCGTGCCGCAGATGCCGGTGGTCAGGACGCGGATCTTCACATCGTGGGCACCGGTGACGGGCTCGGGCCGGTCGACGAAGTCGAAGCCGGCGTGCGGGCCGGACTTGTAGAGAGCCTTCATGGGGACTATTCAAGGCCGAACAACGCATAAGAACAAGGCGGAGTCTCTCAAGCGACGATTGAGCTGGCGCTTAATCATTCCTCGGCTCTACGCTCGTGCCATGGACGTCCACCAGCTGAAGATCCTGCGCGAGCTCGGCGAGCTCGGCAGCGTGAAAGCCGTCGCCGACAACCTGCTGGTCACGCCGAGCGCCGTGTCCCAGCATCTGGCGCAGCTCCAGCGCGGCGTCGGGGTCCCGCTGACCCGCAAGGAGGGCCGGAACCTGGTCCTCACGGAGGCGGGCGAGGTGCTCGCCGAGGCCGGGGCCGGCGTCGTAGCGGCCATGGCCCGGGCGCACGCCGCGATCGACGCCTTCCACCGGGCCGCGGACGGCCAGGTGTCGGTGAGCGGCTTCCACTCGGCCGGGCAGGCGCTGTTCGCTCCCCTGGCGCGCCGGCTGGGCGCCGACGACGGCGGCGGGCCGATCGCCAAGTTCACGGACGAGGACGTGGCGCAGCAGGAGTTCCCGGCCCTGACCGCGCGGTACGACCTGGTGCTGGCGCACCGCATGGAGCACAGTCCGCCGTGGCCGACGGGCCGGGTCGCTGTGCTGGAGCTGGCCCGGGAGCCGCTGGACGTCGCGCTGCCGGCCGGACATCGGCTAGCACCGCTGGCGGAGCTCGAGGCGTCCGACGTCGCCCGGGAGCCGTGGGTGACGAGCCGCCCCGGCTACTCGCCCGACGACGTGCTCGGCGCGATCGCGACGGTCGCCCGGACGCCGCCGCGGATCGTGCACCGCATCAACGACTACTCGACCGTCGCCGCCCTGGTGGCGGACGGCGGCGTGCTCGGGCTCCTCCCCCGTTACACCGGGCGGGCAGCCCTGGGGCTGCGCGACGACATCGTGCTGCGCCCCCTGCGCGGGCTGCGGACCCGGCGGTGCATCGACCTGCTGGCCCGTCCGGAGGCGTTCGAGCGGCGCAGCGTGCGGATCGTCGCGGACGCCTTCCGCGAGGCCATGGCCGAGCTCATCGACGCAACCGAGGAGGTCACCGGATAGCGCCGGACAGGGCCGGCACCTCGAAGGCGCGGACGGTCCGGCTCCGTGGCCATGCTGCGCTCCCCGTCGGCTCGCCGGTTCCTCGCCTGCGGAGGCCCAGTTCCGGCCTCAGCCGGCTGTCCCGAGGAGGCCGGCGAGCGTGTGCAGTCCGACGGCGTGCAGCGGCTCGGCCGGAGGGTGCAGGGCGGCGATGAGTCCGTACGCGACGGCCCACCCGCGGGCGCGGCGCCAGACGTCGGCGTCGTACGTCGCCCCGCCGGCCCGGGCGGCCGCGCGGAACCGCTCCAGGCCTGCCGGGGTGAAGTGCATCCACGCTGCGCCGAGATCGCTGGCGGGGTCGCCGGCCGTCAGGTCCCCGAAGTCGACGACGGCGGCCAACCGCACGGTCGGCGCTGCCGCCGGGCGGGCGGCCGGGGGCTCGCCGGGGGAAGCGACCGTCGGCGCTGCGGTCTCGACGACGAGGTTGTGCGGGTGCGGGTCCCCGTGGAGCCAGAGCGGCGGGCCGGTGAACGCGGGCGCCGAGGCCGCCTCGTCGAGGATGTCCCGCAGGGTCCCGACGGCCGCCGGTGGGAGGATCGCCCCACCGGCTGAGCCGCTCCCGTGGCTGCCGTCCCCGCCGGCCTCGGCGAGCCGTGCCCCGACGGCCACCCTGCGGGCCTCGAGCGGGACGCCGCGGTACGGGTTCGACGGCGCGTCTGCCGGGGCGGGGCGGTGGAGGGCGGCGAGGAAGGCCCCGAGGTCGGGCGCGTACGCGTCGCGCTCCTCCGGCGGCAACAGTGCCGCGCTGGTCCCGGACCTCCACGGCACGATGCTCCACCGGTAGGGGTAGCCCCGCCCGGGCCGGCCCGACCGGAGCGGCACGGGCACCGGCAGCGGCAGTCCCGCGGCGAGTCCGGGAAGCCACTCGGTCTCCGCGGCCAGCAGCGCCTCGGCGCTCCGCCGGCGGGGCAGGCGGACCGCCAGGGCGTCGCCGAGCCGGAAGAGCACGTTGTCCCAACCCTCGGCAGCCCGGGTCAGCGGCAGTCCGGCCAGATCCGGGTGCTGGTCGGCCAGGAGGCCGGCGACCAGCGATGCGTCGACCTCGACGTCGTGCTCCGGGATCCCCACGGGGCCTAGCGGACCGGTTCGCCGGACTGGCCGAGGATCTCGATGCGGACCACGAGCGGCCGCCCGGTCGCCTCGGCCGGCACCTCCACCACGTGCTCCGTCGGGACATAGTCCATGGTGCAGGGACGGTCGTACCGCGAGTCGAAGCGCACGAGCAGCTGGTCCGGCTCGAGCACCACCGTCTCCACCAGACGGGCGGGGCAGCTGGAACTGCCGTGGGTGATCACGCGGATCCGGTCCTCCTCGACCCAATCGGCCGGGGCCGGCTCCCCCGGGGTGGCCGGGACCAGGGGGCTCGGCAGCGCGGGCTCGGTCGCGTCACCGGACAGCGACGAGGACACGGGCGGTCCGGCTGCCCCGGGGCCTCCGGTGGGTGCGCCGCCGGTCGGGGACGGCTCGCCGGGGTCGACCGGCGTCACGTCGAGCGAGGAGTCCGCGGATCCGGTCGTCGCGGGGGCCATGCCGGACGGTCCCGGCCGCAGGGCCCACATCAGGGCGACGACGAGGACGATCGCGATGGCGACGACACCGACCACGAGCCCCAGCGGCTGCCACCCGGCGGCGCCATCGGCCTCCCGCGACCCCGTCGGGTCCGGCGTCTCGGAGCCGGAGGCTCCACCGTCGCGCGCACCCTCCGCGGGCACGCCGGGGTCGCCAGCGTGCCTTTCCCCCTGCGGACCGGGAGGCGTGGAGTTCATGTCCATCAGTATGCGCTACTTGTCCGTTCTCGTCTGCTGGCCGTCCGCCCCGTCTCACAGCGGTGGCCGGACCCGCCGCCTGGGCGAGCCCGGCCACCACCGGAGTCGGACGCGGGTCAGCCCTCGATGCCCAGTTTCTCGAGCACCAGCTCGCGCACGCGGGCCGCGTCGGCCTGGCCGCGGGTGGCCTTCATGACCGGCCCGATGAGGGCGCCGACGGCCTGCAGCTTGCCGCCCTTGATCTTCTCGACCACACCAGGCATCTCGGCCATGGCGGCGTCGATGGCCTCGCCGAGCGCCGAGTCGTCGTTGACGACGGCGAGGCCGCGCTTCTCGACGATCTCGCCCGGGGTGCCCTCGCCGGCGATGACGTGCTCGAGGACCTGGCGGGCGATCTTGTCGTTGATCTTTTTGCCCTGGATCAGCGAGTCCAACTCGATGATGGTGGCCGGGGTCGCGCCGAGATCGGTCGGCTCGACGTCGGCGTTCTTGGCCAGACGCGAGATCTCGCCCATCCACCACTTGCGGGCCACAGCCGGGGTTGCCCCGGCGGCGATGGTCTCCTCGATGGCGTCCATGAGGCCCGCGTTCACGACGTCGCGGAACTCGGCGTCGGAGTAGCCCCAGTCCGCCTGCAGACGCTTGCGGCGCTCGGCCGGCGGCTCGGGCAGGCGGGCACGGATCTCCTCGATCCACGCCTCGTTGGTGACGATCGGCAGCAGGTCCGGCTCGGGGAAGTAGCGGTAGTCGTCGGCGTCGGACTTCGGACGGCCCGACGTCGTCGTGCGCGTGTCCTCGTGCCAGTGGCGGGTCTCCTGGACGATCGCCTCGCCGGAGTCCAGCACCGCGGCGTGGCGCTGGATCTCGTGGCGGACCGCGTGCTCGACGGCGCGCAGCGAGTTCACGTTCTTGGTCTCGGAGCGGGTGCCGAACTTCGTGGCGCCCTTCGGCATGAGGGAGACATTGGCGTCGCAGCGGACGTTGCCGCGCTCCATGCGCGCGTCGGAGATGCCGAGCGCCTTGACGATCTCACGGATCGCCCCGACGTACGCCTTGGCGAGCTCGGGGGCCCGCTTGCCGGCGCCGGTGATCGGCTTGGTGACGATCTCGACCAGCGGCACGCCGGCACGGTTGTAGTCGACGAGCGAGAAGTCGGCGCCCTGGATGCGGCCGGCGGCGCCGCCCATGTGGGTCAGCTTGCCGGCGTCCTCCTCCATGTGGGCGCGCTCGATCTCCACGCGGAAGACCTCCCCGTCCGCCAGCTCGATGTCGAGGTAGCCGTCGTGGGCGATCGGCTCGTCGTACTGCGAGGTCTGGAAGTTCTTCGGGGTGTCCGGGTAGAAGTAGTTCTTCCGGGCGAAGCGGCAGGACTCGGCGATCTGGCAGTTCAGCGCCAGGCCGAGCATGATCGAGTACTCCACCGCGGTCTTGTTGACGACGGGCAGCACGCCCGGCAGGCCGAGGTCCACCGGGGTGACATTGGAGTTCGGGACGTCGCCGAACGCGTTCGGGGCGTCGGAGAACATCTTGGTCCGGGTGTTCAGCTCGACGTGGACCTCGAAGCCGAGGACCGGGTCGTAGCGCTCCAGGGCCTCGTCGAAGTCGACGAGGTCGGCGGTGTATGCGGCCATCTAGGCGGCACCTCCCGTGGTTGCGGCGGCCAGTTCTGGCGCCTGGTCGATCAGCGGTCCGCCCCAGGAGTCCTCGAGGAGCTTCTCGAGCGCGGCCCCGACCCGGTACAGGCGGGCGTCCTCGCGGGCCGGGGCCAGGAACTGGATCCCCACCGGCAGGCCCTCGGACAGGCCGCCGGGGACGGAGATGCCCGGGATGCCGGCCATGTTGGCCGGGATCGTCGCGACGTCGTTGAGGTACATCGCCAGCGGGTCGTCCGACTTGGCGCCGAACTCGAAGGCGACGTTCGGGCTCGTCGGGGAGACCAGCACGTCGGCCTGCTCGAACGCGGCGTCGAAGTCGCGCTGGATCAGGGTGCGGACCTTCTGCGCCGACCCGTAGTAGGCGTCGTAGTAGCCGGCCGAGAGGGCGTAGGTGCCCAGGATGATGCGTCGCTTGACTTCGTCGCCGAACCCGGCGGCGCGGGTGGCGCCCATGACGCGCTCGATGGTCAGCGGGCCCTCCTCCGGGAGGACGCGCTGGCCGTAGCGGACGCCGTCGAACTTGGCGAGGTTGGAGGAGACCTCGCTCGGCATGATCAGGTAGTAGGCGCCGAGCGCGTACTTGAAGTTCGGGCAGGAGACCTCGACGATCTCCGCGCCGGCGGCCTTGAGGACCTCGACCGACTCGTTGAAGCGCTCCTGGACGCCGGCCTGGTAGCCCTCGCCCGTGAGCTCCTTGACGATGCCGACGCGCACGCCGGACAGGTCGCCGGTGAGCCCCTGCTTGGCCGCATCCACCAGGGCCGGGACGGGCTCGTTGAGGGACGTCGAGTCCTTGGGGTCGTGGCCGCCGATCAGCTCGTGGAGGTAGGCGGCGTCGAGGACGGTGCGCGTCACCGGGCCGATCTGGTCCAGCGAGGAGGCCATGGCGATCGCGCCGTAGCGGGAGACGCCGCCGTAGGTCGGCTTCACGCCGACCGTGCCGGTGACGGCTCCGGGCTGGCGGATGGAGCCGCCGGTGTCCGTGCCGAGGGCCAGCGGCGCCTCGAAGCCGGCCACCGCAGCGGCCGAGCCGCCCCCGGAGCCGCCCGGGATACGCCCCAGGTCCCACGGGTTGCGCGTGATGCCGTAGGCCGAGTGCTCGGTGGAGGAGCCCATGGCGAACTCGTCCAGGTTGGTCTTGCCGAGCATCGGCATCCTGGCGGCGCGGATCTTCTCGATCACGGTCGCGTCGTAGGGACTCATCCAGCCCTCGAGCATCTTCGAGGCGGCGGTGGTGGGCTGGCCGACGGTGACGATCAGGTCCTTGATCGCGATCGGGACACCGGCCAGCGGGTGCAGGGCCTCGGCCTCAGTGCCGCCCGCGGCGCGGATCTCGTCCACCTCGGCGGCGACGGCGAGCGCCTCGTCGGCGTTGACGTGCAGGAACGCGTTCAGGCCGCGGTCCCCGCCGTCGATCTCGGCGATGCGGTCCAGGTGCGCCTGCACGGCCTCGACGGCCGTGACCTCTCCGGCGCGGAGCTTCTTGGCCAGCTCGGTGGCCGACAGCTTGATGATCTCGCTCATGTCCTACTCCCCATCCAGAATGGCCGGAACCTTGAAGCGGTTGTCCTCGGCGTCGGGCGCGTTCTGCAGCGCCTGCTCGGGGGTCAGCGTCGCTCCCACGACGTCTTCGCGCATGACGTTGTGTAGCGGGATCGGGTGGCTCGTGGCCGGGACGTCGTCCCCGGCGGCCTCGCTGACGGAGGCAATGGCGTCGACGATCGCGTCGAGCTCGCCGGTCATCCTCTCCAGCTCCGCACCGCTCATTTCGATGTGCGCAAGCCGTGCCAGATGGGCGACGTCCTCGCGGCTGATGGCAGACATGTATCTCCCAGGTGTTGGGTTGGTTTCCGGTTCGCCCCTCATTCTATTGGAGAGGACTACGACGCCGTGACGGCGGTCCGTGCCCGCGTCGCCGGAGGCGCGGGAGCCCCGGCGGTGCCCCGCGCGGCTTCCCTGGACAGGTCAGTGGCGCCTGCGGCGGTCGACCTCGGCGACGGCCGCAGCGCGGTCGGTCGCGACGAACGCGCCGTCGGGGCCGACGAGCGTCGGCACCGTCTCGTTGCCGCCGTTGACGGCGCGGACGGCCGCGGCGCCGTCGTCGTCCTCCCAGATATTGACCCAGTACGCGTCGCCGAGCCGCGAGCGCAGCGCCCACATGAGCTTGAGGCAGTAGACGCATCCGGGGCGCCAGTAGACGGCCACGCCGCCGGCCGCGACCCGCTGCTCCGCGCCGGATGCCGGTCCGCTGCGCACGGTCAGTGCGATCCCGGCGAACACGGTGAAGGCGAGCAGCGCCAGGACGATGACCGCGTCGAGGGGCTCCAGACCGTCGATCAGACCGGCGATCAGGACGGCTGCGGCGAGCAGCAGCGTGAAGCCCGGCAGCAGGGCGGGATGAGCGGTGAGCCGTCGCATGCTCCCACCCTAGCGGCGCCGCTCAGAGCACGCGCTCGGGGCGGGCCAGGATGCCGGGCACGAGCCGGGACGCCAGGAGCAGCGCCCCGCGGACCAGGAGGAACCCGGCGGCGAAGACCGCGGCGACCGTCACGATCGCGAGCGGCTGGACGAAGAGCGCGATTCCGAGCAGCGGGGCCAGCAGGAGCACGGCGCAGAGCGCGGACCCGCCGGAGACGACCCACAGTGCCGACATGACGGCGGTACGGGCGGCGTCGGTCATCGTCCGGCGCGGCATGCCGAGCCGGTCCATCGAGACCAGCACCTCGGCCCGGTCCAGGGTCGCGGCCGCCTGGTTCAGGCCGATGGAGCACGCCACCATGACGAACGAGCCGGCGAGTGTGACCAGGACGCCCGTGGCGATGTCCTGCAGCAGGTACTGCTCGGCCGAGTCCAGGTCGTCGGAGGCGGCCAGGCGGGAGAACGCCAGGCCGCCGGCGGCGAAGACCCCGACGAAGCTCGTCACGGCCAGACCGCCCACCTGCCGCCAGGCAGCCTTCGGGTCGTCCAGAATGGTCCGGGCGGCGATGAGCCGCGTGACATCCCGGGCCCTGCGGTGCTTGATGCCCGCGGCGACGCGCAGCACCCACGGGCCGATCAGGTCCAGGGCCAGGAGCCCGGCGCCGAACGCGGCGCCGAGGACCGCGATCATGACGAGGACCCCGCCCAGCTCCGCGAAGGCCGGGAGGATCTGGAGGACGACGACGGCCCCCGCCGCCAGCCCGACGGCCGCCGCGATCCGGGCCCAGTGGGTCCTCGCCGGGCGCTGCCTGGTGCGCACGCCCAGTGGCGTGACGGCCACGGCGCGCAGGCCGGCGAGGGCGCTCACGGCGCCGAGGAGGACGACGGCGGCCGCGATGAGCGGGATCCACCACCACGGCATCCACATCTGGGCGCCCAGCGCCGCGCCGCGGAAGTGGAGCAGGCCGACGACCGGCGCGAGCGCCAGGTACAGCACCGAGCCGGCGAGCGCGCCGACGACGGCCATCGCCGCGGCCTCGAGCACGGTGAGCACTGTGAGGGTGCCGCTGGTGGCACCGAGCAGCCGGAGCGAGGCGAGCCGGTCGTCGCGGCGACGGGCCGCCGTCCTCGCCGCCGAGGCCCCGACCGAGCCGAGCGGGACGAGGAGGAGCGCCAGGGCGATCTTCGCGAGCATCCGGTAGGTCAGCCCGAGCTCGTCGTCCCACGAGAAGAACACCCGGGCCCCGGCGACGACGAGCAGCGCCAGCGTGGTGACGACGGCGAAGGAGACAACGGGTAGGGCGGCGGCCGCGCCGTCGCGCCCCGCGGCACTCCCCGCCGTGTCCGCGGGACCACGCCGCAGTGGCGACTGGCGGAAGAGCGGGGCGAGGCGCAGGGCCGTGCCGACGGCGCTCATGCCCGCTCCCCCGCCGTCTGGGCGCCTGCCGCGGCATCGGCCGTGCGGTCGGCGCCGCGGCCGACCTCGTCGGAGACGATCCGGCCGTCGCTGAGCGTGACGAGGCGCGCGCAGCGTTCCGCGACGGCGCGGTCGTGGGTGACGACCACGAGGCTGCGGCCGCCCGAGCGCGCGTCGGAGGGCTCGACCGAGTCCAGCAGGAGGTCGAGGACCTCGGCCGACGTCGTCGAGTCCAGCGCCCCGGTGGGCTCGTCGGCGAAGATCAGGCGCGCGCCGGTGACCTGGGCGCGGGCGATGGCGACGCGCTGCGCCTGCCCGCCCGAGAGCTCGCCGAGGCGGCGCTGCTCGAGGCCGGCGAGGCCCAGCCGGGCGAGCCACTGGGCGGCGGCGAGCTCGGCCTCGGGGCGCGGTGTCCCGCCGAGCATGAGGGCGACGGCGACGTTCTCCAGGGCGCTGAGCTCGTGGAGCAGCAGGCCCTGCTGGAAGACGAAGCCGAGATCGCGCCGGCGGACGGAGGCCCGCTGGTTCTCGTTGAGCTCCTCCATCCGGATCGGCCCGGCCGGGGTGTTCAGCACGATGGAACCTGCGCTCGGGGCGATGATGCCGGCGAGCGCGTGCAGGAGCGTGGACTTGCCGGAGCCGGAGGCGCCCATGATGGCGACGGACTCGCCCACGTCGATCCGGAGGTCGACGCCGCGCAGGGCGGGGGTGCTGGAGTCGGGGTAGGTGTGGCTGAGGCCCTGGGCGGTGAGGAGTGCGGGTGCGGTGGGGCGTGCGGGTGCGGTGGGGCGTGCGGGTGCGGTCATGGTTCCACGATCCCGCGGGGCGGGGTCCGCGTGCGTCGCCCGGGCGGCTGAATCCTGCGCGCGGGGACTCCACCCGCGGGATGAGTCCGCCGCGTGTTCGGTCGGCCGCCGGGGTCAGCCGACGTCGTACGTATAGACCACCAGGGGTGCACCGTTGCTCGGCACGAACCAGTCGCGCTCCGGGACGTGGGCGAAGCCCAGCGACTCGTACAGGCCGCGAGGCGCCGTCCATCCGGCGCCCGTGGTCAGGGCCACGCGGGCCAGGCCCAGCTCCCGGGCGCGTTCGACGGCGGCGCGGACCAGCAGCCGGCCGGCGCCGGTGCGCTGCACCGCGGGGTCCACCGCGAGCATGCGCATCTCCAGCTCGTCCTCGCGGCAGATGTCGGCGTAGCGGGTGCCGGCGCGGATCAGGGTCACGCTGGCGACGATCCGGCCGGCACGCTCGGCGACCAGCAGCTCGGCGTGGCGGGCCCGGTCGGCGGTGTCGGCGATGAAGTCGAAGTAGGTCGAGTCCGGCTCGAAGTAGCCGGTAGCCCGGTAGGAGTCCACGGTGATGCGGGAGATCTCGGCGTGGTCGGCCTCCGTCGCGGTCCGGACCGCGGTGGTGCGGACGCCGTCGGACTCGCCGGAGCCGGCGGCGCCCCGGTCGGTGCTGGTGTGATGGGGGACGTTGATGGTGACTCCGGTGCTGATCGTGCTGCTCGTTTCAGTGCTCGTGGTGGCTTCGGCGCAAGGCGGCGCCTGCGTGGTGGTGCCCGGCGTCGACCGGGCGTGCGGGAGCCGGCGTCGGGACGACGGCGCAGAGTTCGACGGCGCAGAGTCGACGGCGGTGGGGTGCAGCGGCGGTGGGGTGCGACGGCGACCGGCAGGGCGAGCGCCCCGCCGCGAGGTCAGCCGACGTGCTGGCTGCGGACCCGCTCGAAGTTGATGCGGCCCGCGGCGACCCAGTCAGGATACCCCTCGGGACGCAGCACGGGCACACCGGCCTCCTCGGCGATCAGCAGGGCGGCGGACCAGTCGTGCACGTGGGTGCCGAACTCCGCGTAGGCGTCCAGGGTGCCGTCGGCGACGAGGCACACGTCCAGGGCGGCCGCGCCGAGGCGCCGCATGTTCGCGAAGCCCGGCATCAGGGCGCCGAGCGCAGCGACCTGCGGGACGTGCCGCTTCAGCGTGTACCCGAATCCGGTGGCCAGCAGCGGCCCGTCCGTCTCGGCGTCGGGCCCCATGAGGCGCTCCGGGGCCGCTTCCCCGCCCTCGACGGCGGCGGTGTGCACGCGCCAGGCGCCGGCGCCGCGGGCGGCGTAGTACTCGACCCCGAGCGCCGGGGCGTTGACGGCTCCGGCCTGCCAGACGCCGTCGGCGTCGCGCACAGCCACGGACGTGGCGTAGTAGACGATCCCGCGGACGAAATTGGTGGTGCCGTCGAGCGGGTCGATGGACCACTCGGTGCCGGTGGGCTCGTCCGGGGTCGTCGTCCCGTACTCCTCGCCGGTGATCGTGTCCTGCGGCCGGGCCGCCACGATCACGTCGCGCACGGCCTCCTCGGCTCGGCGGTCGAAGTCGGTCACCCAGTCCCCGCCGCCGCTCTTGGTGTCGGTCCGCGGCCGGCTGCGGCCGCGCTCGGCGAGGACCGCCGCACCGGCGGCGGCGGCACGGCGGGCGGTGTCGAGGAGTTCGTTGGAGGTAGGCACTAGGAGTCGCTTCCTTCGGCGGCCGGGGCCGCGGCGTCGTCGTTCTGGAGGTGTTCGTCGCGGACCCCGTCGGGGCCGGACTCGAGGAGGGCGCGGAACCCGTCCTCCGTCAGGACGGGCACTCCGAGGGAGAGCGCCTTGTCCAGCTTGGTTCCGGCCGCCTCGCCGGCGACCACATAGTCGGTCTTCTTCGAGACGGACCCGGAGGCCTTGCCGCCGCGGGCGATGATGGCCTCCTTGGCCTCGTCGCGGCTGAAGTTCGGCAGCGAGCCCGTGACGACGACGGTCAGCCCCTCGATGGTCTTGGGCGTGGACGCGTCCTGCTCGTCCTCCATCCGCACGCCCGCCGCCCGCCAGCGGCGGACGATCTCCCGGTGCCAGTCGACGTTGAACCAGTCGACCAGCGCGTTGGCGATGATTGAGCCGACGCCGTCGACCTCGGCGAGGTCCTCGCGCGCGGTCTCGGCGGCCACGGCCTGCTCGATCGCCTCCATGGAGCCGTAGCGCGTGGCGAGCGCGCGCGACGCGTGCGGGCCGACGTGCCGGATGGACAGGGCCACGAGCACCCGCCACAGCGGCTGGGCCTTCGCCTTCTCCAGCTCGTCGAACAGCTTCCGCGTGTTGGCGCTCGGCGCGGACGGCTTCTTGGGGGTGCCCTTGGTATAGAAGTACGGGACCAGTTCCCACTGGCCCGTGCCCTCGCCCTTGGTGCGCTTCTCCCGCCACACGCGCACGTCGGCCAGCGACTCGCGGAGGGAGCCGTCCGGGTTGCCGGCGGCGAGGTCGAAGATCTGGGCCTCGTTGGTGATCACGCCGGGACCGGAGGGGCGGACGACGCCGTCGTTCTCGGCCGGGTCGGGACCGGGGCCGGTGGTCAGCGCCATGGCGGCCTCGTCGCCCAGTGCCTCGACGTCGAAGGCACCGCGGCCGCCGAGGTGGGCGATGCGCTCGGTCAGCTGCGCCGGGCAGGTCTCGGCGTTGGGGCAGCGGATGTCGACGTCGCCCTCCTTCGCCGGCTTGAGCTCGGTGCCGCAGGACGGGCAGTGGCTGGGCATGACGAACTCGTGCAGCTCGTCCTCGCGTCCCTCACGCAGGGGCAGGACGGGGCCGACGATCTCCGGGATGACGTCGCCGGCCTTGCGCAGGATGACCGTGTCGCCGATGAGCACGTTCTTCGCCTTGACGACGTCGGGGTTGTGCAGCGTGGCCATCTCCACCGTGGAGCCGGCGACCTTGACCGGCTCCATCACACCGTAGGGGGTGACGCGCCCGGTCCGCCCGACGTTGACGCGGATGTCCAACAGCCGGGTGTGGACCTCCTCCGGGGGGTACTTGTACGCGGCGGCCCAGCGCGGGACGCGGGATGTGTAGCCGAGGGCGCGCTGGATCGCGAAGGAGTCGGTCTTGACGACGATGCCGTCGATCTCGTGGATCAGATCGTGCCGCTTCCGCCCGTACTCCTCGATATAGGCGAGGACGTCGGCCTCGCGGTCGACCACCTGCGAGTACGGGGAGACGGGCAGGCCCCACTCCTCCAGGAGGCGGTACGTGTCCGACTGGCTGACGGCGTCGAGACCCTCGCGCACGCCGATGCCGTGGACGTACATCCGCAGCGGCCGCTTGGCCGTCTCCTCCGGGTCCTTCTGGCGCAGGGAGCCGGCGGCGGCGTTGCGCGGGTTCGCCAGCGGTGCCTTGCCCTGCTCGATCAGCGCCTCGTTGAACGCGGCGAACTCCTCCGAGCTGATGAAGACCTCGCCGCGGACCTCGACCTCGGCGGGCCAGCCGCTGCCGGAGAGCTGCTGCGGGATGGTGCCGATGGTCAGGACGTTGTGCGTGACGTCCTCGCCGGTGGTGCCGTCTCCGCGGGTCGCCGCCCGGACGAGCCTGCCGTCCCGGTAGAGGAGGTTCACGGCCAGGCCGTCGATCTTGACCTCGCACAGCCACCGGAGCGCCTGCCCGTGGGCGCGCTCGGCGGCGTTGGCCGAGGTCCGGGTGAGCCAGGACTCCAGCTCGCCGGTGGAGAAGAGGTCCTCGAGGGAGTACATGCGGCTGAGGTGCTCCACCGGGGCGAACGCGGAGGAGACGTCGCCGCCGACCTCCTGCGTGGGCGAATCGTTGGAGACCAGCTCGGGATGGAGCTGCTCGATCTCCTGCAGTCGGTGGAACAGACGGTCGAACTCCGCGTCGGAGACCAGCGGCTGGTCCTCGTTGTAGTACGCGAAACGGTACTTCCGGACGTCCTCGACGAGCTGTTCGTATTCCTCACGCACTGAATCGTTCACGTCTCTATCCTGCCTCATCGGTGCCGGGCCCTGGTCGCGGCAGGTGCGCCGGCGAGCGTCAGTCGGCGTCGGCGCTGGGCTCGTCCCGGACCCGGTCCAGCAGCGGCAGGTCGCGGGCGGTGACGAGATGGGTCGTCACCGCGTGCTCGACGAGCCGCGCCTTGCGGTTGCTCGCCAGCCGGCCCGCCCCGCCGCGCAGCCCGGAGATACCGGCTCGGTCCAGCTTGTCGCAGACGTTGTCCAGCTTCCGGTTGAACTTGGTGATGGACCACCCCAGCCGCGCGGCGGCCTTCGCGGAGGACGGGATCGAGCTCAGGCCCATGCCGTCACGCTTGAGCATCGGCTCGGCGAGCGCCAGGACCAGGGCACGCTGGGACTCGGTCAGCGTGACGGGGCCGATCGTCGTCGCACCGTCGGGGTCATCGGCGCTCCACTCCTGCCGGAAGGCCGGCTGCCGGTGGTGGACGGAGAACTCGTAGGTGGTGGGCCCGGCCGTGAAGACGATGTTCGTCTGGCCGAAGACCACGGGCAGGCGCGCGCCGGGGCCGAGCCAGGCCTGCAGCCCGCCGGTCTTGTCGGCGATGGTGGCGCTGAGCCGCGAGCCCACGTTGGTCAGCCACCAGATGCCGTCGTGGCTGGCGATCGTGAGGAATCGGCGGTGCAGGTAGGGGTTGTCGTCGATCTCGAGATCGCCCTCGCGGCCGATCGTGAAGACCGTCCCGGCCTCCACCGGGTACCACTCGCCGCAGAAGTCGACGTGCACCTCTGCGCCGTCGGAGGCACCCGCAGGCGACGCCGCCCCAGGGGTCGCCCGCGTCGGGGCCTCGGCCGGCTCCCCGCCCGTGGAACGGATACTCATGAGTCTCCTCCTCCGCTGTCCGGCGTGCAGTAGCGGGCCGGATCGGACGTGCGGCCGTCGTCGCGCACCATGATCACCTGGATGCAGGTAGGCCCGTCGGTGCGCCGTTCGACCGTCGCGCTGGCCGGCTGCGTGCGCTGCTCGGGGCTCTCCTCGGTGGCCGTCACGGTCGACCACAGGTAGAAGTCGCCGTCCTGGGGCTCCGGGTTCCGCCAGGTGAAGGTCACGTTCTCGCCGACGGTCGAGTGCTTGAAGCCGATCACGGCAGGCACCGACGCGCCGGGATCCACGGCGTCGACCGGCCCCTGGGACAGGCCCTCCAGCCCCTGCGGCTCCTCCTGCGTCCCGCCGAGGAGGTTCATCACGACGGCGGCCGCG
Organism: Zhihengliuella sp.; assembly: GCF_031178195.1. Lineage (GTDB taxonomy): Bacteria > Actinomycetota > Actinomycetes > Actinomycetales > Micrococcaceae > Zhihengliuella. The sequence continues at coordinate 252,433 of NZ_JAPSJL010000003.1, read as the reverse complement.
ACGATCATTGCGACGACGACCGCGGCGACGAGCAGGACCGGGAAGCGCTGCCGCGGCCCGTCAGCCCCGGTCCCGCCCGGCGCGGACGGCGGGTCGTAGCGGGTGCCGTGCTGATCAGGACCGTGCTGTCCGGGACCGTTCGGCGCAGGACCGTCCTGCTGCCCATGGGCCGCGAGCCGCTGGTCTGCGCGGCGACCGTGCTCCGCATCCCGGCCGTCCGGACCGGCCCCCTGCGCGGTTCCCTGCGCAGCCCCGTGCCCGGCGCCGCGCTCTGCCGCGGGGCCGCCCGGCCGCCTCCCGCCGTCGGACTGGTCCCGCACCGCCGGGGTGGTGCCGGGCGTCGCCTGCCCGGGGTCGATCGACCGGACGCTGCGCACCCGGGTGGCCGGGGCGTCGTCGTCCTCCTCGCCGTTCCAGCCGCCGTGGTCGGCGCTGTCGTCGAGCACCTCGATCGGGGTGACGGCCAGGCCGAGCTCCGCCTGGATGCGCTGCAGGGACCGTGCGAAGTCAGCGGCCGCGCCGAAGCGGGAGGTCGGCGACTTCGCCATCGCCACGGCGAGCGCCTGGTTCAACGACTCCGGCACGTCGTTGCGGGTCAGCGGCTCCAGCCGCGAGTTGGTGATCCGGTGGATGAGCTTGTTCTGCGTGTTGTCCGCCCCCGGGCGGACGAACGGCGAATGCCCGGCCAGCAGCGTGTAAACCGTCGCCCCGAGCGCGTACACGTCCAGCAGCACTCCGTCCGCGTTCGGCCCGGCGAAGGCCTCCGGAGCGGACCACGGGATGGACATGCCGACCTCGTCCGAGGCGGCCCCGATGTTCCCGGAGATGCCGAAGTCCGTCAGCGCCGGCCGATTGTAGGCCGTGGTGAGGATGTTGGCGGGCTTAATGTCCCGGTGGACGATCCCCGCGCGGTGCGCCGTCTCCACGGCGGACGCGATGTGGATGCCGAGTGAGAGCGTCTCGTCCACGCGCAGCGGGCCCTGCCGGTAGCGCACGTCGAGGCTCGCGCGCGGGCAATACTCCATCACCAGGTATGAGCGACCGTCGGCGGTGACGTCGGCCTGGTAGATGGTGACGATATTCGGGTGCGACGAGAGCTGCGCCATGAGGTTCGCCTCGGACTCGAAGTTCCGCCGCGACTCCTCCGTGGTGACGTCGCCGAACAGGACCTTGATGGCCACCGTGCGGCGTGGACGCTCCTGCTCGAAGAGGTAGACGTCCGAGAAGCCGCCCGAGCCCAGCTGGCGCACGTAGCTGAAGCCGGGGATCTGCGGCGGGGGCGACGGCGGGCGCTTGCCGGTCATGGCAGCTCCTCGAACCTGAGGCTCACCCCGTCGCCCAGGTCGGCGATGTCCCCGCTGAGCAGCAGGACGCTCTCGTGGCGCCCGAGCCGGCGCGGCGGGTGGCCCGCGCGCACCAGGACGGTGCCGTTGGTGGCGGCCAGGTCGACGAGCTCGACGTGCCAGCCCTCCACCCGGACCTGCACGTGGGAGCGGGAGATGTCCCCACCGGGACTGTTCACCTGCATCAGCCGTGGCTGCGGTTCCGCCGTGCCGCGGTAGGAGGGCTGGCGTCCGACGACGACGGAACGGGTGAGCTCGTGCACCGACTCGCGGGCGCCGTCGTTCACGGTCACCCGGCCCAGGGCGGGCCGGAGGACCTGGTGGGCGTCGCCGGTCAGCTGCGCGCCGCAGATGTAGCAGGACGACGACGTCGGCGGGTTGGCATGGCCTTCCGGGCACGCGCGGCCGAGGACGAACTGGCCGGCGTTGGCACCGGTGACCGTGCCGTGGCTGGTGAGCGTGAGGCCGTCGTCCGCGGCGGGCGACGAGCCCGAGGACGAGGACGGCGACGCGGTCCCGCCCTCGTCGACGAGCGAGCTGCGCATGATGGTCTCGCCGTCGTGATCGGGCTCCTCGGCTGGAGCGGGGCCCGGGGTCGGCTCCGGGGGCCGGGTCGACGTCGACTGGGCCGACGTCGGCTGGGCCGAGGCGTTCCTCGCCGCGGACTCCGGGGCCGGAGCGGTCGGCTGCGGTCCGGTGCGCCAGGGCACCGAATCGATCAGGCCGCTCTCGGAGCTCTTCGACGCCGGCCGAGCGGGCTGGCCCCGCGTCGGGGCGGGACCCGGCGCGGCCTGCTGCGCACCCGCCCACGGCGGCGTCGAGGGCGGACCCGAGGGCGTCGACGGCGGTGGAATCGAGGGTGCGCTGGCGCCGCCGGCTGCGGTTGTTCCCGCCCCTCCGGCCGAGCCGGGCGAGAGGATCGTGTCGTCGTGGTCGGCGTCCGCCGCCGCGGCCTCGGCGACCGCTGCCGAGGCCGCGGCGCCGGATCCCGGCGCAGGGTCGGACCGCGGTGCAGGTTCGGTCTGGGGCGCAGGGTCGGTCTGGGGCGCCGAGTCGGTCTGGGGCGCCGAGTCGGCGGCGGCCGCATCGTCCTCGGCGTCGGCAGGCTGCGGCTCAGGGGTCGGCTCCGACACCGGAGCCGCTGTCGGTTCCGGAGCCGCCGTCGGTTCCGGCGCCGCCGTTTCCGCAGGGGTCGGCTCCGCCTCGCTGACGGTCGGCTCGGCCTCGGTCACCGTCGGCCCCGCCTCGGCCGAGGCAGCGCTGCCCGCGGGGACCTCCGATCCCGCGTCCGCGGTCCGCAGGCCGCCGACGCGCACGATGCCCTCGGAGATCGGCCACCAGTCGGCAGCCGCCGCGTCCGACGCGGCATCGACCTCGCCCGGCGTCCGCGCCAGGGTCCATCCGTCGGCCGGGCGGAAGCGCCGTTCCTGCCAGGTCGCCACGTCCTCACCGCTGGCATCCTCCGTCGCCTCGCCCGCCGCGCTGCGCGACACCGCGTGCAGCCGGAAGCCGCCGCGGACCACCACGTGCGGCGCCCGCTCGCGGGAGACGACGGCGAACGGCGGCATCCGGTCGATCTGCAGGTCCGCGGCGCCCATGAGCGTCGACAGCAGCGAACCGACCGTTGCGTCCGGCCGCCCCGCGACGGCCCAGAGCAGCTGAACCTGGGCGCGGTCGACGTCGGCGGGCAGCAGCACCACGTGGCTCGTCCGGATCAGGGCGTACAGGTCGCCGGGTGTGTACTCGAGTTCCATCAGGCAGTCCCCCGGTCGTCGGATCCGCGGTGCGGACTCTGGCGCGCGCCGCGTTCGGTCGGGCCGCGCCCGGGCCGGCCAGCGCCGAAGAGACCCACCCCGGGCTCCGTCGTCGTGCTGTCCGCCTCCGGATGCCGGCGCGGCCGCGTATCGGCCAACGGGTCGTCGGGGTGTCCGGCCACCGCGTCGACGACGACGACGGAGACGTTGTCCCGCCCCCCGTTGCGCAGCGCGGCCTGGACGAGCTCGTCCACCGCGTCCTGCGCGGACGGGAAGCGTTCGAGGATGCTCTGGATGTCGGCGTCGCGGACCTCTCCGCTGAGTCCGTCCGAGCAGATGAGGAGCCGGTCGCCGATCTCCACCGGCATCATCCAGAACTCGGGGCGCGGGTCGTCCCCGGCGCCGAGGGCGCGCGTGATGACGTTCCGGCGCGGGTGCACGATCGCCTGCTCCAGGCTGATCTCGCCGCTGTCCACGAGCATCTGGACCTCGGAGTGGTCCACGCTGACCTGCGCGAGCCGGGCGTGCGAGTAGCGGTACGTGCGGGAGTCGCCCACGTTGAAGACCAGCCAGTGCGGTGCGCCCTCGTGCTCGACCACGGCCGCCCCGGCCAGCGTGGTGCCGGCACGCTCGCAGGCGGCCTCCCGGATGGCGCGGTCCGCCTGTCCCATCAGCTGGTGGATGTCCTCGGGCTCGAGCCGGCCGTCGGCCGCCCGATAGCCGGCGGCGAGGGTCTCCACGCAGACGCGGCTGGCCACCTCGCCCGCCTCGTGACCGCCCATGCCGTCGGCGACGGCGAACAGGGTCTCGGCAGCCAGGACGGAGTCCTCGTTGAGCTCGCGTCGCAGGCCCCGGTCGGTGGCGAACCCGTGGACGAACCGGATCGGCGTCGCAGCGGAGCCCCCGCCCGGGTCGTCTGCCCGGGGTTCGCCGGCGACGGCGGCCGTGTCGAGGGGCTCGGTCGCCGGAGCGCCGTCGGCGCCAGCCGCCTCTGGCTCGCCGGCACCCCTCGCGTCTGCGCCGTCGGCGGCGGATGCTGCGGGAGTCACGCGCGCTCGACCTTGAAGTAGCGGTCGCCGAGCCAGACGGTGTCGCCGACGGCGGCCTTCACCGGCTGGCCGGCCTCGAGGACGCGACGCTCCCCGCCGGCATCGGACACCGCGGAGCCGTTGGTGGAGCCGCGGTCGGTCACCCACACGCCGTTGGCGGCGGCCTGCACCAGCAGGTGCGTCTTGGAGACGGAGCGGCCGATGTCGGCCAGGCTGAACAGGTCGGCGACCTCCTCGCCCGCCGCGGCGGACGGGTTGCGGCCGATGAGGAGGGACGCCTCGATGACGGCGGTCTGGCCATCGTCGAACACCAGCCGCGTGGCCGAGGGCTCCGGACGCCGGAACTGCGTCTGCTGCACGGCGTCGTCGGGGTGCTCGGCGGTCGCCGGGCCCGTGGCGACCGCCCCGGTCGACGACGACGGCGCCGGAGCCGCCGGTTCGGACGTCGCGTTCGAGCCGGTCGTCGGGCTCCAGGCGACGGGTGCCGCGGGCTCGGCCACCGGGGCAGGTGCGGCCGGAGCACCGGCCACGGGAGCCTCGGCGGGGACGCCCGCGGCAGGGCGCGCGTCGAGGGAGGCGTCGGCTCCGCCCCGGGATCGCGCGTCGGCGTAGGCGGGTGCGTCGGCGTAGGCGGGCGCCTCGGCCGCGGGAGCGCTCTCGGTGCGCGCGGCGGCGGGGCGCCCCGGGACCTCGCTGATGAGTTCGGAGAAGTCGCGGACGGACTCGTCCGGCAGGGGCGCGTTCGCGACGGGCATCCCCAGCGGAGCGAAGGCCTCGGGACCGAAGAGACCCCCGGTGGTCAGCGGGTCGCGACCGGCGCGGACGTCCATCACCAGGGTGCGGGCCACCTTGTCGTGCCAGCCCTGCCGCTGGTGGTTCGGATCCCAGAGGTTGGACACGACGATCAGGATCGGCCCGATCAGGGGCACGATCCCGGCGAGCCCGATGATCAGCCGCCGCACGAACGTCTTGCCCCACCCGGGGGCGAAGCCGTCCTCGTCCGTGGTCCGCAGCCCCAGGAGGAGATTTCCGACGGTCTTGCCCCGGGTGGCCTCCCACCACCACTGGAAGAGCCCGTAGGCCAGGCAGAGGAGGCTGGCGAGCGCGAGCTGGCCGGACACCTGCCCGAGCGTCTCGGGTGCCGCCACCGCATGCCGCAGCTGCGGCGCGAGGGCAGCACCGAAGGCGCCGCCGACGACGGCGACGGGCGCCGCGTCCAGCAGCCACGCCCCCAAACGCTGGGCTGCTGAAGCGTTGACCAGGTGCATCGCTTTCGACACTCACTACTCCTTCGGTGCGTCTGCGTTTACTTTACGGACCCCGGTGCGGTTTCCACCACGCGGGGGCCGGTTGGGGCCGGGGACGGGCACCGCGTCGGCGGCGCGCCGCCACCACTCGCCGAGCCGTTCGGCGACCGGGCCGCCCGCCGCGGACCGGGCGGCCGCGCGGCGCTCGGCCAGCCGGGTGGCGGCGTCGTGCAGGAGGGAGCGCGGCGAGTACTTCGCCCGCTGGCGCTGCCAGAACCCCAGCGGCTCCGTCATGGAGCGCAGCTGCCCGTCGACGTCGTCCCAGTAGCGGGCGATCTCCTCCTCCGTCGGCTCCTCGGCGCCGAACGTGGCCCGGTCGGCGCGCGCGGCCAGGGCGGCGACGGACAGGCCGGCCGCGGGGAAGCCGGCCGTCAGCGCGGTGGCGGACTCCCGCCGGGTCGCCCCGACGGCGGGGACCACGCCGAGGTCGGCCGCCTGGCTGAGGACCTCGTGCCAGCCGCCGCCGAGACGCTCGGAGCGGGTCCCGGTCGTGAACCGGCGCCGACGCCGCCGGAGCTTGAGCGCCGCGATCAACAGCAGCGGCGCCATGAGCAGCAGCAGCGTGCCGAGCGAGATCCCCACCACCAGGATCACGGTGCCCCAGCGCTCCCAGAACGTCAGCGGCTCGTTCTCCAGGTCCTGCGGCTCGGGGGCCGTCTCCGGCGGGAGGTCCGCCTCGTCCTGGGCGGGGGGCGGCGGCTGCAGCACCTGGGGCTGCGGCACGGACTTCGGCTCCTGCTCGGGCGGGGTCGGCTGCTGGTCCTCGTCCGGGGTGGGGTCGAACGCCACCCAGCCATGCTCCTCGAACGCGATCTCGACCCACGCGTGCACGTCGGACCCCGTGATCGCCACGGGCTCCCCGGGGGCGTACTCCTCCGGGTAGAAGCCCATGACCACACGGGCGGGCATCCCCTGCTCGCGTGCCATGAGGGCCATCGCGACGGCGTACTGCTCGTCGTCGCCGATCATGTCCTCGGCGTCGAGGAGCTGGCTCAGCCGCCCGGCGCCGTGGCCGGAGAGGGAGGGGACCTGCCCCTCGGTCCCGTTGGAGAAGTAGCCGCCCGTCTTCAGGGCGGCCTCGAGGTTCCGGGCCCGGCCGAAGTCGTCCGCCGCCGTCCCCACGAAGTCCGGGGCCTTGGCCGTCACCGCGGGTGGGACATTCAGCAGGTCCGGCATCCGTTCCTCGCTGAAGCGCGCCTCGGCCAGCTCCTCGTCGGAGGGACGGGCGGGGAAGAGCACCTGGGCGGTGTAGACATCGCCCTCGCGCAACCCGGTGGTGCTCAGCGCCGTCTCCAGCTCGTCGTTGTAGAACAGCGAGCGCGAGAGCCGCTCGGATCCGTCGCCGGAGACCTCCAGCCCGGCGAGCTTGCCGCCGCCCGGCAGCCACACGCCGTCGTACGCCTCGATCCGGATCTCGAGCGTGCCGCCCTCACGGCCCGCGGCCGTCGTGCCGGAGCGGATGTCCGTGGTGTCGCCGACGGGCGCGAAGTTACCGCCCGAGGACGGGTCCACGTTGAGCACCATGCCGTTGTAGGAGCCCAGCGCGGCCAGGCGCACGCGCCGGCCCTCGGGCAGCCCCTCCACCGTGAACAGCGGCTCCTCCGCCATGTCCTTCACGTAGCGGCGGAAGCTCGTCAGGGGGCTCGGGTAGTCGTAGAGGTCCACGGGAGGATCGACGGCGTCGCGCAGCACCTGGCGGGGGTTCTCCCCCGCCAACCAGGGAGCGGCGACCGCGGTCAGCCCGCCGGCGACGGCGAGGACCGCCGCGCCGCCCACCACCCGACGGACGACGGCGCTGCCCGCCACGGTGCCCCAGCGGCCCGTGGTCGTGCTGCCCGTCTCGCCGTGCGCGTCGCCGCCGGCCAGACGGCCGGCGCTGACGCGGTTCAGGCGTCGGCGCCAGGCGAGCCAGCCGACGACGATCGCCGTGAACGCCAGGCCGCGCAGCAGCGGCAGCGGGACGCCCTGCGTGCCGAAGACGATGCCGACCACGTACATCGCCAGCAGCGGGATCAGGGTCCAGAAGGGCGAGATCCGACGCCACGCCAGCAGGCCGGCGGAAAAGGAGGACAGCAGCGCGGAGAGGAACGCGACGATCAGGACGCCCCCGAGTGCGCCGACCGGCGGCGCGACCGTGAGCATGTCCTTCCAGGACAGCGCGACGCCCGTGACGAGGGTCCGCAGGGAGTCCAGCGTCGGCAGCGCGCCGGCGAACGCCTCCCGTGGCGTGGCCAGCGGCGTGCCGAGGACCAGGTAGCTCAGCAGCAGCAGGGCGGCGGTGGTCCAGAAGCCGAGCCGGTAGTGGCGGTTGGCCCAGGCCAGGCCGAGGCCGGCGGCCAGGCCTCCGAACGCGGCGAGCAGGAACTGGGCGCTCCCGCCGTAGGCGTCGAACAGGCCGAGGAGCCCCAGGGCCAGGGCGGCGCCGATGCAGGCCGCGTCGATGGCGTAGCGCCTGCCGGACATCGATTCGGGGTATCCGCTCATGCCATCGCCTTCCGCAGCACGAGTCCGAGCTCGTCGAGGGAGCCGATGGTCAGGACGGTGAGCTCCCCGATCGTGTTGCGGGCCGGCTCCAGGCCCAGGCCGCAGCGCAGGGCGATGGCGCGCACGCCGGCCGGCACGTGCATGCTGGCCTGGCGCAGCTGCCGCGCGGTGGCGGCGGCGCCGGTGACCACGAACATGATGGACGCGTTCGGCACCGCGTCGGCGGTGGCACGCGAGACCTCGACGATCCCACGCCGCCCGGTGGCCCGAGACTCGATGCGGGTCAGCCCGTCGAGGAGCTGGCGGGCGGTCTCGGTGCGCACCGGGCCCTCCTGGGTCATGACGGAGAGCTTGCGCTCGTCGGCCTTGGTCTGCAGCCCGATCGACGCGGCGACGGCGACCGCGAGCTCGAAGTCCTCGGCGGCGGCGTCCGCGTCGCGTCCGTACTCGTCGAGGTGCAGGGACAGGGCGATCGCCACGTGCGAGCGGCGGGTCTCCTCGAACTGGCGGACCATGAGCTTGCCGGCCCGTGCCGTCGAGCGCCAGTGGACGTGGCGCAGGTCGTCCCCGGGGGCGTACTCGCGCAGCGCGTGGAAGGAGACGTCCGACGGCGAGAGGTCCTTGGTCGGCATGCCCTCCAGGTCGCGGATGAAGCCGGCGCTGGCGCCGTCGAGCTTGACCGTCCGCGGGTGGACGAACAGCTCGCGCTCCTCGGTCCAGCGGACCTGGCGGCGCAGGAGCCCGAAGGGGTCCTCCCGCACCGACCGCACCGGTCCGAGAGGCAGGACCGCGCGGCGCCGCGTCGGAATCGTGAACAGCTCCTCGTGCTCCGCCCCCGGGGCGAGCCGCGGGATGGCGAACTCGGCGACGGAGCGGCCCACGGGCATCTCCATCGAGACGGGGCTGGAGCCGGTCCGGCCGGCGTTGGCCACCGTCATGGCACCGACGGCGCGGTCGCCGACGGCCACGCGGGTGCGGGCGACGTCGAGCACCACGCGGAACTCGGCGCGGCCGAGGATGAAGGCCACGGCCAGCAGCAGGAGGAGCACGGCCATGACGCCGCCGAGGACGGCCTCGAACCAGCCGAAGACCACGCCGAGAGCCCACAGGAGGACGGCGGTGGCGGCCACGACGGCGCCGAGCGGCGAGACGAGATCCCGCAGCGGCTCGACGACGCGCCGAACGCGGGGCGCATAGCGCTCGACGTACGGGTGCGCGTAGTCGCGGACGACGTCGTTGCCCTCCTTGAGGGCGGACACCGAGCGGGTGTGGGCCTGGCGGAGCGCGCCGCGGGCGGCGCGGGCCCGCTCGCGGGCCGCCGCCTGCCTTCCCCGGCGGGCCCCGCCGTCGCTCCCGCCGCCCGTGCCGCCCGGTCCGGTGTCAGGCGCCCCCGGGCGACGCGGTCGGAACGTCGGCCAGCGCCCCTTCAGGGGTGCGGTCATGCCTCGCCCGCGCCCCGGCCCGCGTCGGCGGCGGCACCGGTCCCGGCGGCGGCCCCTGCACCGGCGGTCTGCGCGCGCGCCTCCGCCCTGCTGGCCGGCGCGGCCCCGGAGAGCCGATCGGTGGTCGCCTCCGACGTCGTGCCGGGCACCCCACGACGGGTCGGGGCGGGCACCTTCTGCACCACGGCGGAGATGACGCCCTCGGCGGTCGCCCCGGTGAACTCGGCCTCCGGGTCGAGCACCAGTCGGTGCGTCCAGACGTAGGGCGCCAGGGCCTTCACGTCGTCGGGGATGAGGTAGTGGCGGCCGTCCGCCGCGGCCCACACCTTGGCCGCGCGGACCATGGCGATGGCGCCGCGGACGGAGACGCCCAGGCGAGTCTCGGCCGCCTCGCGAGTGGCCTCGCAGAGCTGCGCGATGTAGTCCAGGACGGAGTCCTCGGCGTGGACGGTGGTCGCCAGGTCGGCCATGTCGGCGACGGCCTCGGTGGTGATGACGGGGTGCACGGCGGCGGAGCGGTCGCGGGCCGCGCTGCCGGAGAGCACCTCGACCGTCGCCGCGCGGCCCGGGTAGCCGAGGGACGTCTTCATGAGGAAGCGGTCCAGTTGGGCCTCGGGCAGCCGGTAGGTGCCGGCCTGCTCGATCGGGTTCTGGGTGGCGATCACCATGAAGGGACGGTACTGGCCGTGGGTCACGCCGTCGACGGTCACGCGGCCCTCCTCCATGACCTCGAGGAGCGCGGACTGGGTCTTCGGCGAGGCACGGTTGATCTCGTCGGCCAGGACGAGGTTGGCGAAGATGGGCCCGCGGTGGAACTCGAACTTCTGCGTCGCCTGGTCGTAGATGGTGATGCCGGTGACATCGGACGGCAGCAGGTCCGGAGTGAACTGGATGCGCGAGTTGGTGCCCTTGACCGTCGCGGCCAGCGTGCGGGCGAGCATGGTCTTGCCCGTGCCCGGTGCGTCCTCGAGGAGGATGTGCCCCTCGGCCAGCATGGAGGTCAGGACCAGCCGCACCACCTCGTCCTTGCCGAGGACGGCGGTGCCGACGTTGGCCACGAGCTTGTCGAACGTCTCGGCGAACCAGGTGGCCTGCTCAGCGGTCATGGTCATGCGGGGGTCTCCTCGGAGTCGAAAATCATCACGGCGCGCGGAGCGCCGGACGCACAATGCGGTGTGGTCGTGGCTGGTCTGGCGGTCGGGGTGCGGAAGCCTGTCGCGCCCGGCGGCCCAACCCCGACCCGTCGGCAGTTCACGGCGCTACCATCGCGCATCGTTGGATCTCGTTCCGTCGACGATGACGTAGACCGGCATGGCGTAGCCCTCCTGGTTCACGCACTGGACGTTCTTGAAACCCCGGCCGTCGCCTCCGGCGGACATCGTGTGCGGATAGGTGTTGAACTTCCCGTTCTGGTTGTAGCAGTCGACCCGGTACGTGCCCGGGTTGAAGTTCTCGATGCTGACGTGGAACGTGTAGCACCTCGTGCCGCAGCCATCGTAGGAGTTGTTCAGGTCTCCCTTCGCGAGCGAGACCTTCCGCTGCGGCTTCGGGTTCGTCTTCTCCGTGGCCTCCCAGCTCCTCCGCTGGCCCTCCGCGTCGGTCGCGACGATCCTGATCGTGCGCGACGTGCTGTACCCGAGGTTGTTCACCCGCTGGACGCCGTCGTTCGCCGTGGCGTTGCCACCGATCGTGACTTGGAGATCGACTTTTCGACCGTTGTACGTTCCAGCCCCTGTGTTCCAGCGGAACTCCACCCAGTGGTCACCGTGCGACTTGCTGATGTTGGCGTTGTCCCGCAGCGGCCCGTAGGCACTGGTGTTGTTGCTCGGCGGGCTGGGCTGACCGGCACCGGCCGCGTTCAGGGCACGCACCCGCCACGTGTGCGGATCGCCGTTGCTGCCGACGTCGATGACCGCGCCGGGTCCGGCGAAGGACTTCCAGGCACCCCCGTCGGTGGAGTACTGGTAACCCGTGATCGTGGATCCGTTGGCTGCCGGCGCGCTGAAATTGAGCTCGATCCGCCGGTTCTGGCCGGTGGGCTTGGCGGTGACGCTCTGAACGGCTTTGGGCCGACCGTACGGGGTCACGGCAACGGACTGGGCGCTCTGGCCCGAGTCCCCGACCTTGTTGTGGGCCGAGATCGTGAACGAGTACGACTTATTGGTGCTCAGCCCGGTGACCGTCTGGCTCAGCTGGTTGGCGGGGATCTTCTCGATAGTGCGGACCACCGATCCGCCGCTGTAGACGCGCAGCGTATATCCCTGGATCGCGGCGCCATTGGCCCCGGGCGCCTTCCACGCCACGTTGACCACGCCGCCGTCGACGGCCGATTCTGCGCGAGAGGCCGTCGGCGCACCCGGCTTGAACGGCTTGCCGGCCGGGACGGTCGAGGCGGAGTAGGGGCTCCACTCGGACGGCCGCTCGGCGTCGTTCACCGCGCGGACGCGGACCTGATAAGCGGTACCGTTCTTCAGCCCCTTGAAGACGTACGACGTCCCGGTGACGCCGGTGACCTGCGCGACACCGCTGGCCGGGGCCGGCGAGATCTCCAGCGTGTAGCTGCGGATGGGTGACCCGCGGCTGATCGGCGCGGTCCAGTTGACGCCGATCTGCTGGTCCCCGCTCGTCGCGACCGGGGCAACCGGCCGCTCGGGCTCGACGTCCGGGCGCGCGTCGGCCGAGGCCGCCGACGGGCGGGACTCCCCGACGGCGTTCGTGGCCGTGACGGTGAAGTTGTAGGTCTGGTTGTTGGTCAAGGGCCGGATGGTGCACGTCGTGGTGGCGCACTGCTGCGTGTGGCCTCCGCCAGCGACGGTGTAGTGGGTGATCTCCGATCCGTTGTTGGCCGGCGCGTCCCAGGTGAGGACCGCCTGCTGATCGCCGACCGACTCGATGCGCGGCACGCCCGGGGCGGCCGGCGCGCCCTTGACGTTCAGGGTGACCGTGCCGGAGACATTGCGCTGCGGATCCTCGGTGATATCGCCGATCGTGTACTCGACGCGCATGGTGCCGACGAACCCGTCGTTCGGCGTGATGGCGACCCTGTCGCCCCGCACATCCGCCGTCCCGGACTGGTGCGCCGCCCCTTGGAAGTCGGTGGTAGCGATCGCCGAGCCACCGGTCACCCGTGCGCTGATGAGACGCAGCGGGCCCTCCCCCTCATAGGGGTTGTGGTCGTTCGCGAGGACATCGACGACCTCGGTCCGGCCCTGATGGGCGTCGTCCACCCGGTCGGCGACAGCCACGGGCAGCTCGCGCGTGGATCCGGTCACCGTCACGGCCATCGCGGCGGTGACGGGCGCGTTGACACCGTCGGTGACGGAGACCGTGATGGTCCCGCGGGTCCCGCGCTCGGTGTTCGGCGGCGCGCTGACGCTAAGCAGGTGTCCGTCCACGATCTCGGCCTGGACGCCGGCGATGTCGACCGACTCGACGGCGAACTGCAGGTTCGGCACGTCCTCCTCGTTCTGGTCGTTCGCCGCCAGCCGCAGGTCGATCCGGGTCGGTTCCTCGCCCTGGCCGACGTTGAGGGCGTTCGCCTGCAGCGTCGGCGGGAAGTTCTCGGGGTCCGGCTCCTCGGTCTCCTCCTCCGGCTCCTCCTCGTCGGACTCGGTCTCGGGGTTCTGGCTGTCCGGATCGGCGGGCCCCTCCGCGGGCAGTACGTTCACAGGTGCCGTCAGCACCGAGGTCAGGCCCTCGGGGTCGTCGGGGCCGGAGCCGTCCGTGACCTCGAAGGTCACCGAGCCGGGGCCCGCGAAGTCCGCCGGCGGAGTGAACTCCAGCTCGGTGGCCGACTGGACCAGTGTGCCGTCGCTGGCCGGCGCGGAGCTCACCTTGTCGTCTGTGGTCAGGCGCGGCGAGCGGCCGTCGCGCACCAGCACCAGGTCCTCCAGGTTCAGCGGGAGGGTCTCCCCCGCCTTGACCTCCAGGTTCAGGTCGGTGCGCAGGATCGGTCGCGCCGCCCCCACACCCGGGACGTACACGAAGGCCGTCGAGGAGAGGCCGTCCGGGTCCGTGACCGTGTAGGCGATGACCTGTGCCTCCTCGAGCACCCGGACGCGCAGCCCCTCGTCGGTCACGCGGGCCGACTCCGGATCGTCGGGCAGCCCGACCTCGAGCTGGTCGGACCGACCATCCGGGTCCTCGTCGTTGCGGAGGATGTCGACCACGACCTCCTCCTCGCCGATGGCCTCGTCGAGTCCCACGCTGTCGTCGCGCGCGATCGGCGCGAGCAGCTTGGCCTCCGGGTCCGACTGCACGGTGAGCGTCGCCGAGGCGGTGCCGCCGCGGCCGTCCGTGACGGAGTACCGCACCGAGGTCGTCCCGTCATCCGGACGGGACGTGAGCGCGACGCGCCCTTCGATCACCTCTGCGTCCGTGCTGGTGGCGGACTCGACCTCCCCCATGAGGGCGATCGCGTCGCCGTCGGGGTCGGTGTCGTTGTTCATGACATCGACGGCGACGGGACGGTCCGGCCGGACCGTGATGAAGTCGTTGATCGCGACGGGCGCGTTATTGGACTCGGCGAGCGGGGCGACTCCGACCTTGATGGTGCCGGTCGACCGGGCACCGAGCCGGTCCTCGACCACGTAGGTGAACTCGTCGGTGCCGGTCGCGTTCTCGTGCGCCGTGTAGTCGATCGAGTTGCCGCGGATCTTCGCCGTGCCCAGGCTCGGTGACTCGCCGAACTGCACGAGCGAGACCGAATCGCCGTCCGGGTCGATCCCGTCGATCGGGATCTGCACATTGGTGCTGCTGCCGGCGAACACGCGGCCCTGCACGGGTGCGGCGTTGGGCGGCTCATTGTTCGCGAGCGAGGTGGCGTCGGCCGCGGGCTGGACGTTGAACGTGACCTGCGCACTGGCCTCCTGGCCGTCGGGCCCGGCGACGGTGTAGACCGCGGAGACCTGCTGGGACCTGCCGCCGAAGTCGCCGGCGCGGAAGCGGATCGAGTCGTCGGCGACGGAGATGAGGGAACCCTCGCCGAGGTCGTCGGTCTCGCTCAGCTCGGGCAGGAGCGTCAGCTCGGCCCCGTTCGGGTGCACGTCGTTCTCGAGCACGTTGACGGTCACCACATCACCGGCCCGGACGACGGCGGTGTCGCCGTTGGCCTGCGGCGGGTCCATGCTCGGGGGTGCCGGGATGGGCGTCACGGTGATCTCGCCGGTGGCCTCCTGCGAGCCGTTGGACACCGTGTAATGGATGGTCGCGGGCGCGGTCGTCCCGCGCACGTCCGTGATGCGGACGAAGGCGTTGCGCTCGATGCTCGTGGAGAACGGCGCCTCGCCGTCCGCCTCGACTCCGGTCACGACGAGCACGCCGCCTGCCGGGTCCGTGTCATTGCCGAGCACGTTGACCAGGACGTCCTGACCCGCGGGCAGCAGCGCCACGTCGCGGACCGCGACGGGAGGCTCGGGGTTCTCCGCCGGCTCCCGGATGTCGATGCGGACGAGCCCGGGCGCGCTGGCCGGACCGTTCGTGGCGACGTACTTGGCGTAGTAGGTCCCGGCTCGCTCGCCGGCGACGGTCACGGCCCCGGTCTCCGAGTTCGTGGAGATCTCCAGACCCTGCACCTCGTCCACGGCCGCCAGGCGGAGCCCCTCGCCGGTCGGGTCGCGGTCGTTGTCCAGCGGGGTGAAGGTCGCCTGCTCGCCGACCTCGGCGACCACGTGGTCCGTCGCGGTGATCGGCGGGACCGTCGACTCGGCGAGGACCTCGATCAGGACGCGGCCCTGGGTGCTCTCCTCACCGTCGGAGACCTGGAGGGCGACCTCCTTCTGGCCCACGCGCTTGCCGTCGTCCTGGAAGCTCATGGTCCCGTCCGGGCGGACGCGGATGATGTCGTCGCCCTCGCTGGTGCCGCCGAGCAGCTGGAGGTGGTCCCCCTCCGGATCGGACCAGTCCGTCAGGACGTTCTGGGTCACGGACTCGCCCTGGCCCACGCGGAGCGTGGTGACGCGCTCCTGCTTCGGCGGCTCGTTGGTCTCCTGATCCACCACGGTGAGCGTCACCTGCGCGACGTCGGTGCCGCCGCGCCCGTCGTCGGCCCGGTACGTGAACGACGCCGTTCCGCTCGCGTCCTCGGGGACCACGATCTGGTACCCGGTGCCGTCGTGGATGGGCTGCAGGTCGCCGATGGCAGGCGGCTCCCCCTCGAGGGAGGCGGTCAGCAGGTCGCCGTCGGGATCGACGTCGTTGTAGAGCACGGGCAGGACCGTGGTGCGGCCGGGCCGGACGCTGAACCGGTCCGGCTCGGCGAGCGGCTCCTGGTTCTCCTCGGTCCGGTTGGGCAGCTCGATCGCGTCGGTGACTTCCTTGGTCTCCTCCTCGGTCGACTCGCCCTCACCGGCGGGCGGCTCCAGATCGCTCCAGTTGCTGACGATCTCCATGCCCTCGTTGGGCAGCCAGACCTGGCCGTTCGCGATGTCGTTGAGGACCACCACGTCGCGGTTCACGCGGAAGACGAGCTCCGCGCCGTCGACCATGTCGGGGATCAGCGCCGACTGGTCCTGGGCGTCGTCGTCGCAGTCGCGCAGGTACTCGCCGCTCGTCTGCCAGGCGGCGTAGGTGCAGGTGCCCACGCGGACGGGCTCGATCGGCGTGCCCGCGGTCTCGAGCTGCTTGTAGTCGATGTCGCGCCCGTCGAGGCCGACCATGGCGAGCGTGTTGCCGGTCGCGACGGCGACGGCGTCGTCCTCCGGGCCCGGGGCCTGGATCCGGGCGTTGGCGGCGTTCTCGACGACCGCGTCGCCGCCGGCGGAGGTGTAGACGCTGCCGGTGGGTGCGTCGAAGACGACGGCGACGTCGCCGACCGTGGTCAGCTGCGGTTCCGTGAGCTCGGCGAGCTCCGGGATGGTGCGTGCCTCGCCGGGCTGGGCGACCCCCTCGTCATCGAAGGCGAAGCTGGCCAGCTCGCCCGTCTCGTAGTCGGCGGTCCAGACGACGTCCTGGACGCTGACGACGGCGCCGACGTCGCCCTCGGACTCGAGCAGCGGGTCGGCGTCCTGGGAGGCGAACTCCGAGAGCCGGTCGGCCGTCGCGGCGCGGACGACGCCGCGCTCGTCGTCGGTCACGGCGACCACGCCGCCGCCGAAGGAGAACGAGGAGTTGGCGGGGAGGTTGTTGTCGCCGGCGAACTGGACCATCGCCGGGTCGATCGTGGTGACGGAGGCCTGCTCGAGGTTGCGGACCAGCACCCGGTCGCCGTCCTGGGCGAGGTCGAAGTTGGACAGCGGCGTGACGAGACCACCGTCCAGGACCTTGGACTGGTAGTTGACGTGCCCGATCTTGCCGATCGACTTGTTGACCACCCAGACGCCGCCGTCGTTGAGGTCCACGTCCGCCGTCTCGAACCCCGGGTAGAGGACGGCCCCGGTGACGGTGAGCGCCACGGCGGCCCCGACAGCCGTCGCCTTGAAACCGGTGCTCTTCGCCGTGGTGGCCAGAGACGCGCCGGGTTTCTTCGGGGACATGTCGGGATACTTCCTCAGGTGTCGAGACGAGTGCGGTGACCGCTGGCGGCGCGCCCCCACGCGCAGCAGCAGAGTGGAGACGACGTCTCCGGGCACTCATTCTAACGACGGAATAAAAACCCGCGCCATGGGGAGAAGTCACCATACGGCGGGGCAGCAGCCACGGCACGCCGTGTCGGCGGTCAGTCGACGACCAGGGAGCCGCCCTCGCCGAGTTTCATGTCATAGGGCTCGATATCGCCGAAACCACGGACTGACGTGGACTCCAGCTGCGTCAGCACGAAGCGTGGGTCGTCCTTGAGGCTGGAGGCCGTCAGCGCGTCCGTGAGGATCTGCCCCGGTTCCGCCAGCGACGTCAACCGGGCCGCGAGATTCACGGTGGGCCCGTAGATATCTCCCAGCCGGGAGAGGACCCGCCCCCACACCACGGAGACGCGGGCGTCGGGCAGCGCCTCGTCGGCGTTGAGCTCCTGCGCCAGGGTGAGCCCGATCTGCGCGCCGGCCTGCGGGGTCTCGGCCACGAACAGCACCTCGTCGCCGATCGTCTTCACCAGGCGGCCGCCGCCGACCGAGATGATCTCCGCCGACTTGTTTTCGAACCGCTGGACCAGCTGGGCCAGGGTCCGCTCGTTCATGCGGCGCGACAGCGACGTGTAGGAGACCAGGTCCGCGAAGCCGACGGCACGCGCGAGCGGCAGCGGCGCATCGTCGTCGTCCGCCACGGAGGGGGCCTCCGGCGTACGGGCTCCGAGCCGCTGGATGGCGGCGTTCAGGTTGCGCCGCCACGAGTAGACGAGGAGCTTCTCGATGGGCTCGATGAGGTCGGGCAGCAGCTCCACCATGGTGCGGCGCGCCTCGAAGTCACTCATCCCCTGGTTCTGGACCATGTCCTCGACCAGGGCCTCGATCTGCCAGACCGCCATGCGGTCGGTCATCTGCCCGACCGAACGGGTGATCGAGATGGCGGTCTCCTCCGTGAGCCGCTCGCTGCGGACGGAATCGACGATCGTCGCGAGCGCCTCGAGGTCGCGCCGGGTGAACGCGACGTCGTCGTCCCCGTGGTTCGGGAAGCCGAGGGCGCGCCAGAGCTTGCGGGCGCTGTGCAGCGAGATCCCGGCCTTCACGGCGACGTCGCGACGCTTCATGGTGCGCTCGCCGCCGAGCAGCCGGGCCTCGAGGCTGCGCGTGCTGGCCTTCACCTGCTGCCGGCGGATGGCCTCGATCAGCGGGAGATCCCGCGTGATGGGACCGGGGTCCGAGGGCAGGGACTCCTTCAGCTCCGCGAACGGGTCGGCCGCGGCCAAGTCGACATCACGGCGCGAACGCTCCGAGTAGCGGGACGTCGCCGGGAACGCGAGATCGAAGTCCGCCATGTCCGGCGTGGCGGCCGTGGCGTCCTTGGCGGCGATGGGGCGGACATCCAGCTCGGAGGTGCCGGTCGGTGCCGGCCCCTCCTCTCCGGATCCTTCCGGCTCGGCGAGAACTGGCGTCCCCGCCGTCCCCGGCGGCTGATCCGCGGCCATCGACCGGTCCGCGGATCCTGTCGGATCCGGCGCGCCCCGATCCGTTGCGCTGCCGTGATCCGTCGTGGTCCGGATCTTCTCGTCGGCGTCGTCGGGCTCGGCGACGTGACGGCCGCGGTGGCCGCCGGGCGCCTCGACGATCCGCATCTGGAGGGTCGGTGGATCGGGATCCTCGCCGGCCGAGTAGGCGGTCTCCGCCTGGACCTCCTCGTCGTCGCGGAGACCGGTCCGGTGGTTGCCGGCGTGGTCATCGCCCGCCGGCCCCTGGACGGAGTCTGCGTGAGCCGCCGTGTCGGTACCGCTTTGAGATTCGCCGGACCCCGCTGCGTCGTCGGTCGGCGCCACGGCGGAGAACCACTCGGGGGTGGGCGGGTCCTGCTCAGGCATGACGCATCTCCATCCTTCGCTCCGCGCCGATGTCACGCGCGCGGCCGTGCCCGGGGACGCCGTCGCGCACATCGCCGTTCATGGCCCAGTCCATGCGGCCTTCGGACGAGCCCTCGTCTCCCTGGAATCCGACCCGGCGCGGAAGTGCCTCGATCGCTTCGAGCGTCAGCTCGCGCATGCGATGCACACTGGGCGTGTTCTTCAGGACCGTTCCTCCGTTCGAGGTCATCAGCACGAGGTGCCCTGCACCGCTGCCGCGCTGCATGACGGACTGCCTCACGACCAGTTCACGAATCAGGATGAGCGGGAGTTCCCGCTGCGCGCGCGCCGCGCCGCCGACGCGGATGATGATCCGCCGATTGGTGAGGCAGTAGCGGGTCCGGATCCAGCGCACGTAGGGCGTCACGGTCCACGCAAGGACGAGGAGCAGGCCCAGGCCGGCGATCCCCGGCTGGAGGATCGGCACCAGGTCGACGAGCCAGTCCGGCAGATCCTCCCGGGTCAGATAGCCCAGCCCGAAGCCGGTCGCCGCAATCACCAGCAGCATGAGGACCACCGGGCGGACGAGGACGCGTGGATGCTGCCGCGTCTTCACGATGACTCGCTCGGCGTCGCCCAACTTGAGCCGCATGCCGCCCCTCCTTCCACCGCTCGGGTGTCCTGCTCACTGGTCCGCGCGCGGCAGCCGGCCGGCACGGATCCAGTCTAGTCAGGCGTACCGTCCATCCGCTCGGCGCAGGTGCAGAACGTCCGCCGCGTGGACGGTTCGGCGCGCTCCGCCGGGAGTCTCGACGCCCAGCCCGCCGTCCAACCCGAGCTCGCGGGCCACGCCCTCGAAGCTCGAGCCGTCGGGCAGCTCCGCCCGAACCTCGCAGCCGAGGGTGGCCATGCGGTCCGCGACGGCGTTCCGAAGCCCGGCGACGCCGGACCCGGCACCCCCCGGCCGGGACCCCTCCAGGAAATCCCGGTAGCGGGCCGCGAGATGCTCCAGGTAGGCGACGAGGACCTCCGTGCCGCCGATGTCGTAGCCCGCGTGACGCAGGCTCGTGGCGGTCGGCACGGGCAGCTCCCCGGCGGTCAGGTCGACGTTGATCCCCGCTCCGACGACGACCCCGGGCCGGTCCTCCGGTCCCCCGCCGGGGACGAACTGCGCCAGGAGGCCGGCCAGCTTCCGCGGACCGCGCCCGGCGAGGCTCGCCTCGCTCCCGGCGTCGGCCCGATAGAGCAGCACGTCGTTCGGCCATTTGATCCGCGCGGTCGCCCCCAGCGACTCGAGGGCCTCCACGAGGCTCAGCGCGCACAGCATGGACAGCCAGCCGAAGGCCTCCGGCGGGAAGACGGCGGGCTTGAACAGCACGGAGACCGCGAGCGAGCTCCGGGGCGGAGCGCCCCAGTCGCGACCGAGCCGGCCGCGGCCGGAGACCTGGTGCTCGCTCGCGATCACGCTCAGATCCGCGGAGCCGCCGGCCGCCGCGGCGAGGTCGTCGTTGGTGGAGCCCGTCGAGTCCAGGACGGTCACGCTGCCCAGCGGCCCCGTCGGCCCGGCCAGCGCCTCGACGCGGGCCCGGTCCAGGGGCGTGCGGTCCAGGGGCGTGCGGTCCAGCGGCAGGCTCTCCAGGGGCGCGGGGTCCATCGCGGCACCGGCGGAGGCCCGGTCCGCCGCAACCGCCTGCGGCGTCGCCTGCCCCGCCGTCGTCTTCGGAGTCACTTCGTCCATGGAGCCAACCCTAGTGAACGAGACCCCGCTCAGGGCACCGTCGATGCCGGTCCGCGGGTCACCACGGAGACGTCGCAGTGCCGGCGGGGGCCGCGCTCAGAGGAAGATGTCCGGTACCAGCCGGTCCTCGGGGGCACCCAGGCTGTACTCGCTCAGATCGGTGACGCCGGCCTCACGCAGCACCTGCTCGTCCGTGAGGAACCTCCCGGTGCCGTCGGCGGCCGGGCGCGAGAGCACGGCCATCGCGGCGTCGGCGACGATGCGGGGCGAGCGGGCGGCCTGGACGATCCGCTCGCCGTCCGGCATGGCGCGGATGGCCGCGGTGTCGATCAGCGTCGCCGGCCAGAGCGAGTCCACCGCGATGCCCTCGTCCTTCAGCTCCTCGGCGAGGCCGAGCGTCGTCAGGCTCATCCCGTACTTCGCCATCGTGTACGCCAGATGCTCGCCGGCCCACTTCGGATCCAGATTCAGCGGCGGCGACAGGGTCAGGATGTGCGGATCGCGTCCGCTGCGCGCGGATTCGCGCAACGCCGACAGCGCCAGTTTGGAGAGGAGGAACGTGCCGCGCACGTTGATGTCCTGCATGAGGTCGTAGCGCCTCATCTCCACGTCGTCGGTCTTCGACAGGTCGATGGCCGAGGCGTTGTTGACGACGACGTCGATCCCGCCGAAGGCCTCGCGGGCCGCCTCGACGGCGCGGGCGACGTCGTCGTCGTTCCGGACGTCCCCGACGATCGGGAGGGCGCGGCCACCGGCCGCCTCGATCTCCGCAGCCGCAGTATGCACCGTGCCCTCGAGCTTCGGGTGGGGTTCGGCGGTCTTGGCGAGGAGGGCGACGTTGGCGCCGCGCGAGGCCGCGGCGAGGGCGATCGAGAGGCCGATTCCGCGGCTTCCGCCGCTCATGAGAAGGGTGCGCGATTTCCACTGCATGAGGCCAGCGTAACTGAGATCACAGCATAATGTTACCGGCGGGTAACCCCTCTGTTTCCCGCCCCGCAGCGGCGGGGTCGGTCGTCGAGACGCCCTGCCACCCGGGGCGGGAGGGCCAGCTGCCGGGGTAGCATTTTGTAGCTTTCCTACAGCGGGCCCCATCACCGCCCTCACTAGACTGACGTGGGTAGGCCGGTGGATTGTGCCCTTCCTACAGGGTCCGGCCGAGGCGACGGGTCGGCCCGACGCCCGAACGGCCGCGAACCGCAGGACAACCGAAGGAGCCTTCACCACGATGAGTGACGCTGAGAGCACGGTCGAGATCGACCTGAACACCACGGCCGGCAAGATCGCGGAGTTCCGCCGCCGACAGGCCCTCTCCCTGCAGCCGTCGGGCCCGGAGGCCATCGAGAAGCAACATGCGCGCGGCAAGGGCACGGCCCGCGAGCGCGTCCACGCCCTGCTGGACGAGGGCTCGTTCGTCGAGTTCGACGCCCTGGCGGTCCACCGCACCAGCGCCTTCGGCATGGACCGGAAGCGGCCCGTCGGCGACGGCGTCGTCTCCGGCTACGGCACCGTGGACGGCCGCCTCGTCGCGGTCTACTCGCAGGACTTCACCGTGTACGGCGGCTCCCTGAGCCAGGTCAACGGCGAGAAGATCGTCAAGGTCCAGGAGTTCGCCCTGCGCAACGGCTGCCCGGTCGTCGGCATCAACGACGGCGGCGGGGCCCGCATCCAGGAGGGCGTCGCCTCCCTGGCGATGTTCGCGGACATCTTCCGCAACAACGTGCACTCCTCCGGCGTCGTGCCCCAGATATCCGTGATCATGGGCCCGTGCGCTGGCGGCGCCGCGTACTCCCCCGCGCTGACCGACTATGTAGTCATGGTGGACAAGTCCAGTCACATGTTCATCACCGGCCCCGATGTCATCAAGACCGTCACCGGCGAGGAGGTGGACATGGAGACGCTCGGCGGGGCCCGCCAGCACAATGCCACCACCGGCACGGCCACGTACCTCGCCTCCGACGAGTCCGACGCCTTCGACTTCGTCCGCGAGCTCCTCGACTACCTCCCGTCCAACAACCTCGCCGAGGCGCCGCACCTCGAGTTCGACGAGGAGCTGGAGTTGAACGAGGCCGATCTGGATCTCGACACGCTCATCCCGGACTCCGCGAACCAGCCCTACGACATGCGGACGGTGATCGAACACATCGTCGACGACGGCGAATTCCTGGAGATGCAGTCGCTCTACGCGCCCAACGTGCTGATCGGCTACGCCCGCGTGGAGGGCCGCTCGATCGGCATCGTGGCGAACCAGCCCCTGCAGTTCGCCGGCACCCTGGACATCGCGGCGAGCGAGAAGGCGGCCCGGTTCGTCCGCAACTGCGACGCGTTCGGCCTGCCGATCCTCACCCTGGTCGACGTCCCCGGCTTCCTGCCCGGCAAGGACCAGGAGTTCCAGGGCATCATCCGCCGCGGCGCCAAGCTGCTCTACGCGTACGCCGAGGCCACGGTGCCGAAGCTGACGGTCATCACGCGCAAGGCCTACGGCGGGGCGTACATCGTCATGGGCTCCAAGAAGCTCGGCGCGGACATCAACCTCGCCTGGCCGACGGCGCAGATCGGCGTGATGGGCGCACAGGGCGCGGTCAACATCCTCTACCGGCGCGATCTCGCGGCAGTCGCTGCCGAGGGCGGCGACGTGGAGGCCAAGCGCACCGAGATCATCGAGGGGTACGAGGCCGAGCTGCTCAATCCGTACCAGGCCGCCGAG
The DNA here is from genome assembly GCF_031178195.1 of Zhihengliuella sp. Lineage (GTDB taxonomy): Bacteria > Actinomycetota > Actinomycetes > Actinomycetales > Micrococcaceae > Zhihengliuella. The sequence goes on along the minus strand of NZ_JAPSJL010000003.1, from coordinate 229,251 downwards.
CTCGGGTACGTGGACGCGGTGATCGCGCCGAGCGAGACGCGCCTCCAGGTGGTCCGCGGCCTGCGTGCCCTGCGCGACAAGCACGCATCCCTGCCGGCCAAGAAGCACGGCAACATCCCGCTGTGACGCCCCGCGAGGCGACCGAGGACGGAGCATCATCATGACAGGCGAGACCAGCACGGCCGAGACGGCCCCCGTGGTCCAGGTGGTCCGCGGCAACCCGACGGCCGAGGAGCTCGCGGCGCTGACCGCCGTCGTGCTCTCCCTGGGAGGGAGTACGACGGCGGCGTCCGAGGAGCGGTCCACGCGTCGCCAGACGCTGCGGAAGCGGGTGCGCCACACCCGCCGGCTCCTCTCGATGCCGGGCGCCTGGCGCAGCGGACGGTTCTAGCCGGGGCCGCAATCCCGCGGTCCGTCCCGGGCCGGACCGCCGCAGCCCTCAGCTGAATTCCGCCGGGCGGGCCATTGTTCACTGAATCGTTCACGATAGGGTTGCGGTATGACCCAGAGCACTATTTCGACCGCGACGAACCGTGCAACCACGGCGATCGACGGGGTGGCCAACGCCTACTTCGACGGCCTGATCGAGCGCAATCCCGACTTCGCCACCACCCTCGGCCTCCCCGGCCGGGAGACCGAGTACGGCGACTACTCCCCCGCCGGGCGCGAGGCCGAGGCCGCAGCAGCCCGTGAGACCCTCGCCGCGCTCGACGGACTGGAACCGGTCGACGAGGTCGACGCCGTCACCCTGGACGCCCTGCGCGAGCGGCTCGGCCTCGAACTCGAGATCCACGAGACCGGCGTCGTGGAGCTGAACAATCTGGCCTCCGCCGCGCAGTCGATCCGGAGCATCCTCGACCTCATGCCGCAGGAGACCGCAGAGCACTGGGAGCACATCTCCGGCCGGCTCGCGAATCTCCCGCAGGCCCTCGACGGCTACGTCGAGTCGCTCCGCGACGCCCAGAGCCGCGGCCAGGTGCCGGCCCGGCGCCAGGTCGCGACCGTCATCGAGCAGACGCGCGACTACGCCAAGGACGACGGCTACTTCGAGCGACTGGCGCAGGACGCCGTCGTCGTGGACGGCGAGCTGCCGGCCGAACTGCGCGTGGAGCTGACCCGGAATGCCCGCGTCGCCGCCGAGGCCTACGACGGCTTCGCGGACTTCCTCGAAGTCGAGCTGCTGCCGGAGGCACCCGGGGAGGACGCGGTGGGCCGCGAGTACTACGCGTTGATGTCCCGCCGGTTCCTCGGGGCCGAGATCGATCTGGAGGAGACCTACGCCTGGGGCGTCCAGGAGCTCGAGCGCCTGATCGCGGAGCAGCGGGAGGTGGCCGAGACGATCAAGCCGGGAGCCTCGATCGAGGAAGCCAAGGAGCTGCTCGACGCCGATCCCGCACGCCAGCTCCAGGGCACCGATGCGCTCCGGGACTGGATGCAGGAGAAGTCCGACGCCGCCATCGCGGCGCTGAAAGACAGTCACTTCGAGATCCCCGAGCCGATGGACCGGCTCGAGTGCATGATCGCCCCCACGCAGGAGGGCGGGGTGTACTACACCGGCCCCTCCGACGACTTCTCCCGCCCCGGGCGGATGTGGTGGTCCGTGCCCGCTGGCGAGGACCAGTTCACCACGTGGGCGGAGACGACGACGGTCTACCACGAGGGCGTCCCGGGCCATCACCTGCAGATCGCCACGCAGACGCGGTTGAAGGGCCTCCTCAACAATTGGCGTCGCCACGCCTGCTTCACCTCCGGGCAGGCCGAGGGCTGGGCACTCTACGCCGAGCGGCTCATGCTGGACCTCGGCCACCTCGCCGATCCCGGCGACCACATGGGCATGCTGGACATGCAGCGGATGCGGGCCGCCCGAGTCGTCTTCGACATCGGCGTGCACCTGGGCCTCGAGATCCCGGAGCAGTGGCGCGAGGAGTTGCTGCCCGACGGCGGCGCCACCACCTGGACGCCGGAGGTCGGCTACGAGTTCCTCCAGAGGCACCTGGCCATCTCCGAGGGGCAGCTGAAGTTCGAATTCACGCGATACCTCGGGTGGCCCGGTCAGGCTCCTTCCTACAAGGTGGGTCAGCGCCTGTGGGAGGAGATCCGCGACACCCGGCGCGAGCGCGAGGGCGAGGCGTTCGACCTCAAGGCGTTCCACACCGAGGCGCTCGCGGTGGGCTCGGTCGGCCTGGACACGCTACGCCGCGCGTTGCTGCCCACCGACTGACGTCCGGCCGGCCCGGCATCGGACCGGACGCGAGGACAGCGAACGCGTTCACCCGCCATGGCTCGGGGTCGTGGGACAACGCTACGGCGGGGTACGGATGATTCCGTGCCCCGCCGTCGGCGTCTGGTGCCATGGCCCCCTCGCAGTCGGCTGGACCTGGCGCCGGCCCCTCTGCACCCCGTCACTTACACCCCGTCGCCTACACCCCGCCACTCGAAGAAACTTTCGAATCTGCATGGATCTTCTCGAAACTGTCTACTAAAATAGTGGTATGGCAGTTTCGGATCCGCTCGTACTGGGCATCGGGGATCTCGTCGTCACCATCGGTGAGGGCGCCTCGGTCGTGCCCGCGGGTCCCGCCGACACGTCGAGTGCTGCGTCGATCCCTGGTCCCGCACCCGTCAATGATGCGCGGAACGCTGGGTCGCAGAAGGCCGCTGCCCTCTCGGGTTCGGATGCGGTGGCGGGGTTGGCGGGTCGGTTCACTCCGGAGCGGCTGCTGGAGTTCTCGGAGGCGTTGAAGCGGTTCGGGGAGGCGCTGATGCTTCAGGCGGTCGCGGATCTGGATGCTCGGGACGCGGAGGTGATCCGGGCGGATCTGGCCGATCTGAGGCGCTCGTCGGAGGGGATGGCTGCCTCCCTGGGGACGGGCCGGCTCATCGAGCGGGCCCCGGACGAGGCGTTGGCGCAGCAGATCGCCCAGGTTCGGGATGTCTCCCGGTACGGTGCGGCCCGCGACGTGGAGCGGGCCCGGTTGCTGTGCACGGATCTGCCGGAGCCGTTCGAGGCCCTCGCGTCCGGTCGTCTGGGCGCCCTGCATGCACGGAACATCGTGGATCTGGCGGCGAGGATCCCGGCAGCGGACGTGCCCGTACCGGTCTCGAAGGATCCGGCCGCCCTCGAGGAGGCGGCGCGGCAGCGGGCCGAGGCCGGACGAGTCCAGCGTCAGCGTCGACAGGTCTTCTGCGCGGATGTACTCCAGCGGTCCGGGGGCAAGACGCCGGGACAGGTCGAGGGATTCGGGAAGCGGCGTCTGGAGCGGGAGCTCGGGGAGCCGTTCGCGGCCCGGCACCGCAGCGCGCGGAAGGGCCGACGGGTCGAGCTGCATCCGGAGGACGACGGCATGTGCTACCTCTCGGCCTATCTGCCGACGCTGGCCGGGGAGGCGATCATGCGCCGGCTCGAGGACTATGCCCGCCTCCAGCAGCAGACCCCCGCGCGCCATGAGACGACACCCGACGCCGATCGCACGGCCGCCCAGAGCGGCGATCACAGCTCGGTCCGGAGCGCCGATCGCACGGCTGCAGGCAGTGCGTCCTCCGGCGCTGCGGGCGACGAGGACGCCGACGGCGAGGAGCCGGAGCCGCGGACGCTCTCGCAGCTGATGGCGGACGCCCTCGTGGACGTGCTGCTCAACGGGCCGGCCGGAGCCGGGCTGGAGAACGTCGTCCCGCACGTGGTCCTGACCGTCCCGGCCGAGCTGTTCCCCAGCCTCGGCACCACCGCCCCCGAAACGACCAGCGAGGACACGACCGGCCAGGACACGGCAGGCGCCTCCGCAACGGCGGACGCCGGCTTGGCAGCAGAAGGCTCCGACGTTGCCGCGGGACCACGGGAGGGCGCCGGACGGGGGTGGGCGAACGGGTCGGACCGGCCGTACGGGTCGGAGAGCGCGAACGCGTTGGTTGGCTCCTATGGCCCAGCGGGCTCCGGTCCCGGAGCCTCCGCCGGCGATCAGTGCGCCGATGGTCTCACCGATGATCCTGCCGCGGTCGTTCCGTCCGGCTCGTCGCCGCCGACGGCGGAGCCTCCGACGGTGGTCCCGTCTGAGGCGGGGAACGCCTCGGGCCGGTGCTCCCGGCCGGTGCCGGTGGCGGAGGTCGAGCGGCTCGGACCGGTGGACCCGCACTCGCTGCGGCAGGTCCTCGGTGCGGCGCCGACGTGGACGCGGATCGTGACCGATCCATGGACCGGGGCGATCCGCGCCTTCGATCCGGAGGCCTACCGGCCCCCCGCCGCGGTACGGCGCGCCCTGGCCCTGCGGGACCGCACTTGCCGGGTCCCGGGGTGCGGGCGCCGGGCCACCGCGTGCGAGCCGGACCACATCCTCGAGTGGCAGCACGGGGGCAGGACCCGCATGGAGAACCTCGTGTCCCTGTGCAAGCGCTGTCACCGGCTGAAGTCCTGGGGCCTGATCACCTGCGAGATGACCCCCGGCGGGACCCTGACCGTCACCACCCACCTCGGAACGCCCACGACCACCTACCCCGATGCCACCTGGGCCGTCGACGGACCCACCAGCGCCCCGACCACCGGGCCGATCGCGAACGACACAGAGGGGGAGATCGCGAGCGAGACGGAACCGACCACCGACGGCTCAGAGGGCGGGACCGTCGCCGCGGAGGCGGCCGTCTCCGCGGCTGCGGCGGAGGAACAGACGACGGTTCGGGCGAACCGGTTCCCGGTACCGGCCCGTCTGGCCGGGTACATCAAGGCTTCACCACGCCCCTGGACCCCGGACCATCAGCGGATGCCGGATCCGACCCGCAAGGACGAGACCGGCGTCGACTGGGACACCGCCGACCTCGTCGTCGAGCCCGGCATCGGTACTCCGTTGCCCCTCTGGGGGCTGCCCAAAATCGACGCCGCCGACGTGGCCGATCCTCTCGGCTGGACCCGGCCCGAACCCGTCGTCCCCGAGCACCACGACGACAGCACCACCGGCCGGCCGAACGAGGACTACGAGAACTTCCTCGAACACCTCACCGCGGACCTCATGCGCGACCTCCTGGAGTACCTCGAACCCGCACCTTTCTGAACGAGGACACAGCGGGCCACGAGGCCGCAAGGAGCCTCCGTGGAACCGGCTCGCCGACGGGAGGGACAACCGGACGTCGATCACCCGAGCACAGCGCCGCGGAGGGATGCCCGCGTGACCCCTATCACCCGCGAGTCACGCCGCGTCATCGGCGCTTCATCTTTTGTGACCGTACTCCTAGCGTGGCTAGGCGTGAGCACTCAAACCTTCGAAACGCGCAAGCGGCAGCTGCCGCGCTGGATGACCGCCTTCGGTCCCCAGATCATTGCCGGCCTCATCCTCGGCATCGTCCTCGGCCTCGTCGCCAAGGCGACCGGCAGCACTGCCGACGAGCCCAACGCCCTCGGCCAGACCCTGCAGATCATCGGCTCCTCCTACGTGAGCCTCCTGCGCACCGCCGTCATCCCCCTGATCTTCTTCGCCATCATCGCGTCGATCGCCAACCTGGCACAGGTGACCAATGCGGCACGCCTCGCATGGAAGACCCTCCTCTGGTTCGCCATCACCGCGCTGATCGCCGTCGTCATCGGCATCGTGCTCGGAACGGTCTTCCAGCCGGGCAGTGGTACCGGCCAGACGGCACCGGAGGGCTACGACGGCAACACCGGCAGCTGGCTCGCCTTCATCGAGGGGCTCATCCCCGCCAACTTCCTGGGCCTCGAGGTCTCCGGCAAGTTCGACGCGGAGGCCGGCTCGGTCTCCAACCGGGTGAGCTTCAACGTCCTGCAGATCCTCGTGATTGCGATCGCGATCGGCATCGCAGCGCTCAAGGTCGGCAAGGCCGCCGAGCCGTTCCTGAACTTCTCCCGCTCGATCCTCGCGGTCATCCAGAAGGTCCTCTGGTGGATCATCCGGCTGGCCCCGCTCGGCACCATCGGTCTCCTCGGCAACGCCACGGCCACCTACGGCTGGGACACCATCGGCGCCCTCGGCAAGTTCACGGCCGCCATCTATGTCGGCCTGCTGCTCGTGCTCTTCGCGGTGTACCCGACTCTGCTCAAGCTCAACGGCCTCTCCGTGCGGAAGTACTTCGCCGGGGCGTGGCCCGCGATCCAGCTGGCCTTCGTTTCGCGCTCCTCGATCGGCACGCTGCCGCTCAGCCAGCGCGTGACCGAGCGCAACCTGGGCGTGCCGGCCGGATACGCCTCGTTCGCCGTCCCGCTCGGAGCAACCACCAAGATGGACGGCTGCGCGGCCATCTACCCGGCGATCTCGGCGATCTTCGTCGCCCAGTTCTTCGGCGTAGATCTCTCGATCATGCAGTACCTGCTGATCGTCCTGGTCTCCGTCATCGGCTCGGCCGCGACCGCCGGAACCACCGGCGCGACCGTGATGCTCACGCTGACGCTCACCACGGTCGGCCTCCCGCTCGAGGGCGTCGCCCTGCTGCTCGCCGTCGATCCGATCGTCGACATGGGCCGCACTGCGGTCAACGTCGCGGGCCAGATCCTCGTGCCGACGCTCGTCGCCAAGCGCGAGGGCATCCTCGACCACGCGACATACAACGCCGCCAACCCCCTCGACCCCTTCCAGGAGGACGACGCCGCGACCACGCTCGAGGTCGGCACGGAGCGCGACGACGAGCAGGTGCACGGCGCGGAACCCGCCACCGCGGGCCGCCCCTCCTAACGGGTACTGCACCCGAGAGGTTGCGCCCCAGTCCGCCGCCGAACCGACGGCCCGGCTCACCGGCCGGCGACTCCCCACCGGGAGTCGCCGGCCGTCGTCGTTCCAGGCGTCTTCTGCGTCGTCGTTCTTCTCGGCGTCGAGGAATCGCGACACCCGGACCAGCCTTCGGCGAGGCATCCCCGTGGGCGGCCGCGTGCCGGTGCGGGCCACAGGGCCGGCGCAGGCGGGCCGTCCGACCAACTTTGCACAGAGTGCAACTTGCACGTAGTGTAAGTTTCCATGCACGAACCATCGGCAGGAGCATCGCCCGAGGCGTCCGAACAACCGCCGGAGATGAACCGGCGCGAACAGAACAAGGCACTCACCCGCCAGGCCATCGCCGACGCCGCGCTGGACCTGCTGCGCACGGGCGGGGCGGACGCGCTCACCGCAGAGCGCGTCGCCGAGGCCGCGGGCGTCTCCCGCCGGACCTTCTTCAACTACTTCCCCACGCTCGAGTCAGCGCTGAACGTCCCGATGGAGGACTTCCTCAACGACGCCCTCGCCCACATGGCCCGCCTGCCCGCCGGTGTCCCGGTGGCCGACGCCGCGCTCCGCGCCATGCGCGAGTCGGTCGACGATGAAGCGCTTCGGCCCGTCGCAGAGCTCTTCCTGCTCTCCATCGACAACCCGCAGCTCGAGCGCCTGCAGCTGTCCTCCTGGAACGACTGCGCGGAGCGGGTCCTGTCGATCATGCGTGAGGTCTCGGACGCGCCCGAGTTGATCACCGCAGCGTTCTCGCATGCCCTCCTGGGCACGGGCCGTGCGGCCTTCCTCTACTGGCGGTCGGCCCTGAACGGCGATCTCTCCCCTGCTTCCCTCGCCGAGCTCAAGCAGTGCATCACCGAGGCGCTCGGCCAGCTCCGCGACGGCTTCCCCGCCTTCGTGCACGCCCCGCGCTAACCGGACGACGACGCCGCGGCGTCGGGAGCGCTCGGCGCCCCACGCAGTCGTCGCTCGACGCAAGAACTCAGTCCTCGAAAGGCCTCCCATGGCTTCCTTCCTGTACCGCGTCGGCCGCGCCGCCTACCGGCGACGGTGGTGGTTCATCACCGCCTGGGCGGCCGTGCTGACGCTCGTCGCCCTCTGCGCCGGGCTCTTCATGGGGACGCTGACCAACCAGTTCAGCATCCCCGGGACCGAGACCCAGCGGACCCTCGACCGGCTGAAGCAGGAGCTGCCCGAGGCGGCCGGTGGCAGCGGCACCATCGTCTTCCAGACGGCCGACGGCGAGCCGTTCACGGCGGCCCAGCGCGATGCCGCCTCCTCGGCCCTCGCCGAGCTCGAGACGCTGGACTCGATCCGCGAGGCCCGCGACCCGTTCGCGACGCAGCAGCAGCTCGACGACGCCGTTGCCGAACTGGACGAGGCGCGCTCCCAGCTCGAGGACGGCCGCGCCGAGCTGGAGGACGGTCGACGAGAGCTCGCCGACGGCAAGCAGCAGCTCGAGGACGGGCGCACCGAAGTCGCCTCCGGCTGGGAGCAATTGAAGGCCGGCCAGCAGGAGCTCGCCGAGGGCAGGGCGGAGCTCGAGGCCTCCCGCCCCGAGCTCGAGCAGGCACGGGCCCAGCTCGAAGCAGGCCGTGCCGAATACCGCGCCGGTCAGGAGAAGCTCCAGGCCGGCCGGGAGGAGTACCAGACGGGACGGGACAGGCTCGCCGCGGGCCGGGCCGAGTACGAATCCGGGATGGAGGAGTACCAGCAGGGCCTGAACCGGATCGAATCCGGCCAGCAGCAGCTCTCAGTCGCCGAGCAGGAACTCGCCGCCGGACAGGCGGACGCGGACGCCGGGCGCGCGCAGCATCGGGCCGGCGTGGCGCAGCTGACCTCCCAGCTCCGCGTCGAGTCGCTCGCCGAGGCCCCTCAGGCGCTCGATGCCCAGCAGGCGCAGTTGGACGCTGCCGCCGAGTCCGGTCTGCCGGAGGACGATGTGGCGGCCACGCAGGCGCAGATCGACCAGGCCCGGGCCGGCGTCGCCGAGCTGCAGCGGACCGCCCAACAGCTCGAGGCCGGCCAGGCCGAACTCGACCGGGGCCGCGCCACCCTCGAGTCCAAGCGACGGGAGCTCGCCGCCGGCGAGACCGAACTGGCCGACTTCAAGCAACAGCTCGATGCCGCCCAGAAGGAGCTCGAGGAGGGCCAGACCGAGCTGGACCGGGCGAAGCAGCAGCTCGCCGAGGGCCAGGCAGAACTGGATGCGGCCGCGGCGCAGCTCGCCGAGGGCGAGGAGCAACTGGCCGCCGGCGAGCGCCGGTTCGCGGCCGGGCAGGCGGAGATCGAGGCCGGCGAGGCCGAGATCGCGGCCAACGAGCAGCGCCTCATCGAGGCGGAGGAGAAGTTGGAGTCCGAGTCCGCCCGCCTCCCCGCGGCCGAGGCCGAGCTCGCCGACGCCGAGCAGGAACTCGCCGAGGCCGAGGAGCAGATCGGCCTCGGTGCCCGCCAGGCCGCCGCCAGCGAGGGACTCCGCTTCGTCTCCGAGGACGGCACGACGGCGGCCGCCGCCATCCAGCTGGTCGGATCGTCCGACGCGCTGACGCCGGAGCAGCGCGAGCGGATCCAGCGCGTCGCCGGCGCCGTCGCGGGCGAGGGCGTCGACGTCCACTACTCCAAGGAGATCATCCAGGACCTCAGCGAGGTCTTCGGCGCCGCCGAGATCGTCGGCATCGTCATCGCCGCGGTCGTCCTCTTCGTCATGCTCGGGACCGTCGTCGCCGCCGGGCTCCCGCTGCTCGTCGCCGTCCTCGGCGTCGCGGTGGGCGTCGGCTCGACCATGGCTCTCTCGAGCGTGATCGAGATGGCCTCGATCACCCCCGCCCTCGCCCTGATGCTCGGCCTCGCCGTCGGCATCGACTACTCCCTCTTCATCGTCCACCGGCACCGGCGACAGCTGCTCGAGGGCATGGGGATGGAAGAGTCCATCGGCCGCGCGACCGGCACCAGCGGCAACGCGGTCGTCTTCGCGGGCCTGACCGTGGTCATCGCGCTGGCGGCCCTGGTGGTGCCCGGCCTCCCGTTCCTCTCCATCCTCGGCCTCTCCGCGGCGTTCACCGTCGCCGTCGCCGTCGTCATGGCGGTCACGCTGACGCCGGCGATCCTCGCCGCCCTCGGCGAGCGGCTGCTCTCGCGCAGAGCCCGGACCTCGGCCGCCGTGGCACGGGACTCGCTGGCCGGGCCGTCCCCCTCCCCGGGGCCACCCGCCGGCGGCGACGCTCCGGAGTGGACGGGAACCTCCGGCACGGCCGGTCCGGCATCGCCGCGCGGCTGGGGCGCCATCGCCACCCGCCGCCCGTGGCTGACCGCCGTCGTCTCGGTCGCGATACTCGGGATCCTCGCCCTGCCCGCGCTCGACCTGCGGACCGCTCTGCCCGACGGCGGCGCGGAGCCCGAGGGCTCCAGTGCGCGGATCGCGTACGACGAGGTGAGCGACCGATTCGGCGCCGGCTACAACGGGCCGCTCATGGCCGTCGTCGACCTCCCCCGGGCTGCCGACGGCTCGCCGCTGGGCGCCGACGCGGCGCTCGACGCGAACCTCGACGTGGCCGGTCACCTGCGGGGTCTGGACGGCGTCGTCGCCGCCGTTCCCGTGGCGACGAACGCCGAGAACACCGTCGGCGTCCTCCAGATCGTCCCGGAGACGGGGCCGGCGGACGAGCGGACCGAGCAGCTCGTCCACGAGCTGCGGGCCCAGCAGGGCGCGATCCAGGACGCCACCGGCTCGACGGTCTCCGTGACCGGGCAGGTGGTGGGCCAGATCGACGTCTCGGAGAAGCTCGCCGAGGCGCTGCCGGTCTACCTGGCCATCGTCGTCGGGCTCTCGCTGATCCTGCTCCTGCTGGTGTTCCGGTCGATCGTCGTCCCGTTCCTGGCGACCGCCGGATTCCTGCTCTCGCTCTTCGCGGCCTTCGGCGCCACCGTGGCGGTGTACCAGTGGGGCTGGCTCGGTGGCGTATTCGATGTCAGCGCGCCCGGACCGATCATGAGCTTCCTGCCGATCCTGCTCACCGGCATCCTGTTCGGCCTGGCCATGGACTACCAGGTGTTCCTGGTCTCCGGGATGCGGGAGGCCTATGCCCACGGCGGGGACCCGCGCTCGGCCGTCACGTCCGGCTTCCGCCACGCCGCGCCCGTGGTCACCGCGGCCGCGCTGATCATGGCGAGCGTGTTCGCCGGGTTCGTCTTCAGCCACATGACGATGATCCGGGCCATCGGGTTCTCGCTCGCCGTCGGCGTCCTGTTCGACGCGTTCGTGGTCCGCATGACGCTCACCCCGGCGGTCATGCACCTGCTCGGCCGCCACGCCTGGTACCTGCCGCGCTGGCTGGACCGGATCCTGCCGGATGTCGACGTCGAGGGCGCCAGGCTGCAGCCGGGGGCCGCGCCGCACGGACCGTCCGACGACGGCGCGCTCGGAGTCGACGAGGCCTTCGGCCCCGGCGGCTTCTACGAGCGGACGCCGGCATCGCGCACAACGAGCGAGCTGCCGATGCCCAGCACGCGGGGGTAGGGAGCTGACCGGGATCTGCCGGCGGGAACCGAGCGCAGGGTCCAACGGTCGCAGGGTCCCCACGGCGCAAAGCCCCCACGGCGCAAATCCCCCACGGCGCAGGGTCCCCACGGCGCAAAGCCCCCACGGCGCAGGGCAGCGTATACGGTGGTGGCATGACCGAGAATGCGGCCGCGCCCGATCCCACCCCGTCCGACTCCGCCGAGGAACTGCCCCTGCTCGTGCTCGCCTCGCAGTCCCCTGGCCGGGCCCGCGTCCTGCGCGAGGCCGGCATCGCCTTCGAGGCGATCGTCTCCGAGGTCGACGAGGACGCGGTCGTCGCCGAGGCCGAGGCGAAGTACGGAGAGCACTCCGCCGCGGACACGGCGCTGCTGTTGGCCCGGGCCAAAGCCGAGGCCGTCGCGGCGCTCGATGCCGCCGACGGCGCCGTGGTCCTCGGCTGCGACTCGGTGTTCGAGCTGGACGGCGTCGCTTACGGCAAGCCGTACACCGCCGACGTCGCGACGGAACGGTGGAAGCAGATGCGCGGGAGGACCGGCGTCCTGCATACCGGCCACTGGCTGATCGACAACCGCGCCGGGGACGAGGTCCTCGACGCCGACCCGTCCTCCCGTGAGGACCAGGACGACGACGGCGGCACCGGCGCGACGCTCGGAACGGTCACGTCCGCGTCCGTCACCTTCGCGCACGCCGACGACGACGAGATCGCTGCCTACGTCGCCACCGGCGAGCCGCTTCCCTGCGCGGGCGCCTTCACGATCGACGGCCGCGGCGCCGCCTTCATCGAACGCATCGAGGGCGACCCGCACACGGTGGTGGGGCTCTCCGTCTCGACGCTGCGCGCCCTGCTCGAACCGGCGAACCTCGCCATCACGGACCTCTGGGAGTAGCGGGCCGCCACGCCGGAGCGGACCACTCCAGGATGCCCTTCCACGGGCCGTCTCGTTTGTAGGCTCCCTACAAAAACACGGACGCGGCGTGCGGCAGGAGCCCGCGACAGCGGTCGGGAACCGACAAAGGGAGTAGGCTCCTTCCTGTCCAAGAGAAGGAGAACTCCTGCGCATGGCCAAGCTGTCCAAGGTCCTCATCGCCAACCGCGGCGAAATCGCTGTCCGCGTCATCCGCGCCGCCCGTGACGAGGGAATCACCTCCGTCGCCGTCTACGCCGACCCGGACCGCGACGCCCTGCACGTCCGTCTCGCCGACGAGGCGTTCGCCCTCGGCGGCGCGACCGCCGCCGACTCCTACCTGGACATGGACAGGCTCCTCGACGTGGCGCGCCGTTCCGGCGCCGACGCCGTCCACCCCGGGTACGGCTTCCTCTCCGAGAACGCCGACTTCGCGCAGAAGGTCATCGACGCCGGCCTGACCTGGATCGGCCCGTCCCCGGACGCGATCTCCAAGCTCGGCGACAAGGTCCAGGCCCGCCACATCGCCGAGAAAGTCGGTGCCCCGCTGGTCCCGGGCACCAAGGATCCGGTCGAGTCGACCCAAGAGGTCCTCGACTTCGCCGATGCCCACGGCCTGCCCCTGGCCATCAAGGCCGCTTACGGCGGCGGCGGCCGCGGGATCAAGGTCGCCCGGCGGCGCGAGGAGATCCCCGAACTCTACGACTCCGCCGTGCGCGAGGCGACCGCTGCGTTCGGCCGTGGCGAGTGCTTCATCGAGCGCTTCCTCGACGCTCCCCGGCACGTGGAGACCCAGTGCCTCGCGGACGTCCACGGCAACGTCGTCGTCGTCTCCACGCGCGACTGCTCTCTGCAGCGCCGGAACCAGAAGCTCGTGGAGGAAGCCCCCGCGCCCTTCCTCTCCGACGAGCAGAACGCCCGCCTCTACGAGGCCTCGAAGGCGATCCTCCAGGAGGCCGGCTACGTCGGCGCCGGCACCTGCGAGTTCCTCGTCGGCCAGGACGGTGTGATCTCCTTCCTCGAGGTCAACACGCGGCTCCAGGTAGAGCATCCCGTCTCCGAGGAGGTCACCGGCCTCGACCTGGTGCGCGAGCAGTTCCGCCTGGCCCGCGGCGAAGAGCTCGGCTACGCCGACCCGGAGATCCGCGGCCACTCCTTCGAGTTCCGCATCAACGGCGAGGACGCGGGCCGGAACTTCATGCCGGCCCCCGGCACCATCTCCACGCTGAAGCTCCCCACCGGCCCCGGCGTGCGCGTCGACTCGGGCGTCGAGGAGGGCGAGACCGTCTCGGGCAGTTTCGACTCGATGATCGCCAAGCTGATCGTCACCGGCTCCACCCGCGCGCAGGCCGCCCAGCGTGCCCGCCGCGCCCTCCGTGAGTTCATGATCGAAGGCATGCCCACGGTCCTCCCGTTCCACGAGGCCGTCATGGCCGACCAGGCGTTCGTGCCGGCCGAGGGGCCGTTCAGCGTCCACACGCGCTGGATCGAGACGGAGTTCCAGAACGAGATCGCCCCGTTCGATGCGGCGCAGTCCGCCCAGGCGGCCGAGGACGACGGCGAGCGTCAGGCCATCACGGTGGAGGTCGGCGGCAAACGTCTCGAGGTGGTCCTGCCGGCCGGGCTCGGCTCGGTCGCGGCCCGTTCCAACGGCAAACCCAAGCGCAAGCGGTCGGCGCGGACCAGCTCCGCCGCAACGGTCTCCGGCGACGACCTCACCAGCCCCATGCAGGGCACGATCGTCAAGGTCGCCGCGCAGGCCGGCGACGAGGTGGCCGAGGGCGACCTGATCGTGGTCCTCGAGGCCATGAAGATGGAGCAGCCGCTCACCGCCCACAAGGGCGGCATCCTGGAGGGCCTGGAGGCGAAGGTCGGGGACACGGTGAACGCCGGCGCGGTCATCGCCACCATCGCCGACTGACGCTCCCCGCTCAGTGACGACGGCGCCGCCCACCCCTCGGTGGGCGGCGCCGTCGTCGTTCGGGCGGCGCGCAAGAGCCGCCGCCGCGGATGGACCGGCTCCGGCGGTCAGGAGCTGCCGGTGAGAGCCGAGGCGCGAACGAGCCGGACGGCGGACTCGACGGCACCGCGCAGCACCACGTCCTCGCCGAGGTCGGAGGCGACCAGTTCGGCCCAGGACATGGTCGACTCGTGCCCCATGATCTCCCGCGCCCGTTCCAGCACGGGCTGCGCCGAAGCGGCGACGGCACCGGCGACGATGATCCGGTCCAGGTCCAGGAGGCCAGAGAGGAGCATGGCGACCTGGGCCAGCGTCTGAGCCAGCTCCTCGACGATCGAGGCGGCCAGCGCGTCGCCCTCGCGCGCGGCCGCGAAGACGTGTTCTGCGCGCACCCCGTCGGAGGGCAGGGCGGCGAGCGAGCTCCCCGCGAGCCGTCCGTCGGCTCCGGCGCGCGCGACCTCCTGCCGGGCGCGGTAGGTCATTCCGTGCGGATGGCCGACACCGGTGACGAGGTCCAGCACCCGCATCTCGCCGACGCCGCCGCGGCGACCGCGCAGCAGGTGGCCGTCGATCACGATCCCGGCGCCGAAGCGCTCACCGGAGAGCAGCGTGGCATAGGTGCGCACTCCCGCATTCACCCCGACCGATGACTCGGCCACCGCGGCGAGATTCGCGTCGTTGTCGGCGATCGTCTGCCACGGGCGCTCGGCGAAGACGGTGACGAGGTCCGGGTTCATGCGCGGCCAGAAGTTGTCGAGCACGTCGGATGGGGAGCGGCCCTCCGCGTCCACCGGCGCGGGGACCCCGAGGGTCACCGCCGAGACGTCGTCGTCGCCGAGCCCGGCGTCCGCCAGGAGGTCTTCCACGAGCTGCTCCAGCTTCCTGCGCCGCACGGCTCCACTCGCCTCGGGATCGGGGCTGCAGCGGCACCGGTGCACCTCGGCGCCGCGCAGGTCGGCGAGCACCGCCGTCATCGTGTGCTGCCCGGCGTCGACGCCGACGACGTGGGTGCTCGCGGGGTTGAATGAGTAGCGGAGGGCCGGCCGCCCCTTGGCGGTCACCCCGGCCGCGCGCGAGTCGCTGGCCTGCTTCAGCCAGCCGGCGCGCTCGAGGTCCTTGCAGAGACCGAGCACTGTCGCACGGGTGAGCCCCGTCAGCGCCATCAGGTCCGACGCAGTGAGCGGACCCCGGGACCAGGCGGCCTCGAGGAGCCTGCGGGCGTTCTCCGTGCGCGGGGACGGGGCCGCCGACGCGGGCGCGGACGCGGAAGGGCCGGAAAGGTCCGCGGCGGAGACCGCAGACGCCCTCAGTGGCGAAGCCGCCGGGACCGGGGGTTCTCCCCCCGACCCCTGCACCGTCCGATCGACTGCGACATATTTCACTCCACGAGTATAGGCAGGCTTTGATTTGGATGATAAATTTAATCCCGCAATCATGTGGTGCTCATCACAGGGGCCCGACGCCCGGGTCTTCCTCTACTCCACAAAGGAGACGAGTATGGCTACACCGCAACCTCCGACCGTGTCCCGGCGGCGCTTCCTCGCCGGGGCCGCGGGGCTCGCCAGCCTCGGCCTCGCCGGATGCTCCGCGGACGCCGCCGAGGCGACCGAGATCCGCTTCTACCAGACCAAGCGCGAGGTCATCCCGTACATCGGCGACCTGCTCGAGCAGTTCCGCTCCGAGCATCCGGGGATCCGACCGATCCACGACACCAGCGAGGGAACCCTCAACGGTCAGTTCGTGCGCAGCTCGCCGCCGGATCTGGCCCTCCAGCTCTACAACTACGAGATGGCGCGCTTCCAGGAGCGCGGGGAGCTGAGCGATCTCTCGGATCTCCCCGAGGCCGCGATGATCACCGACTCGGTGAAGGAGCAGCTCGAGCTCTACCCGACCTACCCGGGGCGCCTCTCCGTGCTGCCCTACTCGATGATGTCCGCGGCGGTGGTCTACAACCAGGAGATCTTCGCCCAGCACGACGTCGAGGTCCCCACCACGCACAGCGAGTTCATCGCCGCCTGCGAGACGTTCCAGGACGCCGGGGTGACGCCGATCTATGGCACGTGGGCGGACCCCTGGACCATCGCCCAGGGCCTCGTCGACTACACGGTCGGCGGAATGGTCGACGTCATCAACCTCTTCCAGCAGCTCCGCGACCTCGGGCCGGACGTCGGGCCCGACTCCCGCGTCTCCTTCAGCAAGGTCCTGCGCGAGCCGCTGGAGAAGATGCTCGCCCTGCTGCCCTACCACCAGGGGGACGCCAACGGACGCAACTACGGCGACGGCAACAACGCCTTCGCCAACGGTCAGGCGGCCATGTACCTGCAGGGCCCGTGGGCCCTCGTGGAGATCGGGAAGATCAACCCGGACGCGCAGGTCGGCACGTTCCCACTGCCGATGACCGAGGACCCCGCCGACAACAAGGTCCGCGTCAATCTCGACCTCGCGCTGTGGATCCCGGAGCACGCGAAGCACCGGGACGAGGCCCGCGAACTGCTCCGGTTCCTGGCCCGGCCCGAGATCCAGGACGCCTACAACGAGTTCGCGCTCGGCTTCGGCGTCCGCACGGATGCCCCTCCGGTCAGGGACCCGCGGATCGCGCCGATGCAGCCCTACGTGGACCGCGGAGCCGTCTACCAGGGAGTCTCCCAGGGCATCCCGACGAACATCCCCTTCTACAACTACTGCCAGGACGTCGTCTTCGGAGCGGATCTCGAGCGGATGCTCGCCACGCTCGACGCCGACTGGGCCCGTCTCGCCAAGCGCGCCTGACCGGCGGATCACTCAAGGAGCATCATGACCCTCACGTCAACTGAGGCGCCGACGGCCACCGCGCCGGCCGGACTGAGGCCGACCCCGAAACGCCGGCCCGACGCCACACACCTGTTCTTCCTCCTGCCCACGCTCATCGCCTTCACACTGTGCATCGCCCTTCCGGCCGTCATGGGCGTCTTCTTCAGCTTCACCAACTCGGTCGGCTACGGCGAGTGGGACTTCGTGGGGCTGGCGAACTACCAGCTCATGTTCACCGACCCGGCGATCATGGCCTCGTTCTGGTTCACGCTCTGGTTCTCGGCCGTGACCGTCGTAGCCACCAACGTCGTCGCGTTCCTCCTCGCGGTGGGACTGACGGCGCAGATCCGTGCCCGCGTGCCCCTGCGGGCGATCTTCGTGATCCCGATGGTCGTCTCCCCCATCATCATCGCGTTCGTCTTCCACTTCCTCTTCGCCAAGACGCTTCCGACGGCGGCACAGGCCGTGGGCTTCGGCCCGCTCGAGGAGAGCATCCTCGCGAATCCGGACCTCGCATGGCTGTCGATCGTGATCGTCACCGCGTGGCAGGCCGTGCCCCAGGCCCTGCTCATCTTCATCGCGGGCCTCCTCGCCATCCCGGCCGACCTCTACGAGGCCTCCGCCCTCGACGGCGCCGGCCCGTGGAAGCAGATGAAGATGATCACCATCCCCCTCATGGCCGGCTACATCGGCATCAACGTGATCATCACCTTCAAGAACTTCCTCAACGCCTACGACATCATCGTGGGCCTGACCGACGGCGGCCCGGGAACCTCGACCCGTTCGGTGGCCATGACGATCTTCTCCGGCTTCGAGACCGGTGACTACGCCTACCAGATGGCCACCGCCACGATCTTCTTCCTGATCACCCTGGCCATCGCCGTCGTGCAGCTGCGCCTGATGCGCCGAAAGGACCAGTGACCATGTCAACGCGGACCATCGAATCGATCGGGACCACCCGCAGGGTCCCCACCAACCGCTCCAGGGCGCGGCTCGGCCGGGACAAGTACAACCTGCCGCTGACCCTCGGCCTCGCCGTGTGCACCCTCGCGGTGCTCGTCCCCTTGTTCGTCACCGTGTCCATGGCGTTCAAGACCGGTGCCCAGGCCGTCCAGGGCGAGGCGTTCGCGTTGCCGAACCCGATCAGCGTGGAGGGCTTCGTGGAGGCCTGGCGGCTGACCGACTTCCCGGTCTCCTTCGGCCTCTCCGTCCTCGTCTCCGCCATCGCCGTCGCGGGGGCCGTCCTGATCAGCAGCATGGCGGCCTACGCGATCCACGCCAACTGGGAGCGCCGCTTCTTCAGGTTCGCGTTCTTCTACCTCCTGGCCGCGATGTTCCTGCCGTTCCCCGTGCTCGCTCTCTCGCAGATCAAGCTCAGCGGACTCGTCGGGCTCGACACCCCGCTCGGCGTGGGCATCCTGCATGTCATGTTCATGCTGGGGTTCAACGTCCTGCTGCTGACCACGTTCCTCCGGAACATGCCCGGCGAACTGGAGGAGGCCGCCCGCATGGACGGCGCCTCGACCGGGCAGACGTTCTGGCGGATCATCTTCCCGGTGCTCTCCCCGATGGCCGCGACGGTGGGGATCTTCGCGTTCCTCTTCTCCTGGAACGACTTCATGATGCCCTCCATGATCATCTCGGATCCGAGCCTGCAGACGCTGCCGGTGGTGAACCAGCTCTTCCAGAGCCAGTTCAGCAGCAACTACCACGTGTCCTTCGCGTCCTATCTCATGGCGATGGCCCCGGCGATCGTCGCCTTCGTCTTCACGCAGCGCTGGGTCCTCTCCGGAGTGACCCAGGGCGCCGTGAAGTAGTCCCCCGTCCGACGGCGCCGGCCCGACGGACGGGCCGGCACACCGACCACACCCGACGACTCAGTCCCCTACCGACTCATTCACGGACCGAAAGGAAGTCCCCATGACCCTGACCCAGCAGAACGACGCCCAGCAGAACGACGCCCAGCAGAACGGCGCCGAGCAGGCCGACGTCACGGGCGCCGTCGTCGCCCCGACGGACTCCACCGCCACCTGGTGGCGCCAGGCGGCGGTGTACCAGATCTACCCGCGCAGCTTCGCCGACGCCAACGGCGACGGCATCGGGGACCTGAAGGGCATCATCTCCCGGGTCCCGTACCTCGCCGAGCTCGGCATCGACGCCGTCTGGCTGAGCCCGTTCTACCCCTCCGCGCTGGCCGACGGCGGATACGACGTCGCGGACTACCGCGACGTCGACCCGCGCATCGGCACGCTCGAGGAGTTCGACGAGATGGTCGCCGCCCTCCACGCCGAGGGCATCAAGGTGGTGGTGGACATCGTGCCGAACCACTCCTCGAACGACCACGCGTGGTTCCAGGAGGCCCTCGCCGCCGGTCCCGGGAGCCCGGAGCGGGAGCGCTACATCTTCCGCGACGGCCAGGGCCCGGACGGCTCCGAGCCGCCGACGGACTGGCAGAGCATCTTCGGCGGACCGGCCTGGACCCGGGTGGAGGACGGGCAGTGGTACCTGCACCTCTTCGCCTCCGAGCAGCCCGACTTCAACTGGGCCAACCCGGAGGTGCGCGCCGACTTCCTGGAGACCCTGCGCTTCTGGTCCGACCGCGGCGTCGACGGATACCGCATCGACGTGGCCCACGCGCTGACCAAGGACCTGACCGATCCGCTGCCGTCGAAGGCGGAGCTGGACGCCATCCCGCGCGGCGGCGGCCAGCACCCGATCTGGGACCGCGACGACGTGCACGAGATCTACGCCGAGTGGCGGAAGGTCTTCGACGCCTACGACCCGCCCCGGACCGCCGTCGCGGAGGCCTGGGTCGAGCGCCACCGCCGCCCGCGGTACGCCAGCGCCGACGGGCTCGGCCAGGCGTTCGAGTTCGACCTGCTGACGCAGGAGTTCGACGCCGCCGCGTTCAAGGAGGTCGTGGTCGACAGCCTCGCGCTGGCCGCCGAGTCCGGCTCGTCGTCGACGTGGGTCCTCTCCAACCACGACGTCGTCCGGCACGCCACCCGGTACGGCCTGCCGCCGCTGTCCGCCGCCGTCGGCAGCACCGAGCAGGACCTGAAGCAGGGCGCGGCCTGGATTCTCGCCGGGGCGCCGGAGGACCAGCTGGACCGCACCCGCGGGGAGCGCCGGGCTCGCGCCGCCTCGCTGTTCGAGCTGGGGCTGCCCGGTTCGGCCTACCTCTACCAGGGCGAGGAGCTGGGGCTGCACGAGGTCGGGGACATCCCCGACGAGGCCCGCCAGGACCCGGCCTTCTTCCGCAACCGCGGCGTCGAGAAGGGCCGCGACGGCTGCCGCGTCCCGCTGCCGTGGACGCGCGCGGGCTCGTCCTTCGGGTTCGGCGACGGCGACGCGCACCTGCCGCAGCCGGCCTGGTTCGGCGACTACTCGGTCGAGGCGGAGTCCGGCGTCGAGGGCTCGACTCTCGAGCTGTACCGGACGGCGCTCCGCCTCCGGCGCGAGCTCCAGACGGAGGAGCGCCTCGAGTGGGTCGAGACCGGGCGCGAGGACGTGCTGGCGTTCCGCCGGCCGGGCGGGTGGCTGACGGTCACGAACTTCGGCATCGAGCCGTTCCCGCTGCCCGAGGGCGACGTGCTCGTCGCCAGCACGGAGGTCACGGGCAGCGCGCTGCCGGGCGAGTCGACGGCCTGGCTCCGCCAGTAGCGCCCCCGCAAGCGTCAGAGACGACGGGGTCCGGCACCGATGGTGCCGGACCCCGTCGTCGTTCGCGGAGGGTGCGCTCAGCCGACGTTGTTGTCGTAGTCCACGTCGCGCGTCTCGCGGGTCAGCCAGAGGGCCACGAACGTCAGTACTGCGGCGAGCGCCAGGTAGACGCCGACCAGGACCGTGTTGCCGCCTCCGGCCTGCCACAGGGCGATGGCCACGAAGGAGGCCGGCGCGGCACCGATGACCGAGGAGAGGTTGTAGGCCACGGCCGAGCCCGTGTAGCGGACGTTCGCCGGGAAGAGTTCGGGCAGGACGGCCGCCATCGGCCCGAACGTCAGGCCCATGAGCGTGAATCCGACGATCAGGCCGGCCATGGCGGCGCCGGTGCCCGGACCGAAGAACAGCGACCAGGCCGCACCGAAGACCAGGATCCCGGAGGTCACCCAGAGCAGGAACTTGCGGCGGCCGAACTTCTCGGCCAGCGGCCCGGAGACGACCGTGAAAATGCCGAAGAACACGACGCCGATGATGAGCATCGTCAGGAACAGGGGCCGGTCGATGCCCAGACCCGGCACGAAGGCCGCCGGATCGAACGCCTCCCCGGTCTCGGCAGCGGCCGCCCGGGCCTGCTCCTCGGTCTTCGCGGTCCCGTACGTCAGCGTGAAGGAGGTCATGAGGTAGAAGAGCACGTAGGTGGCCAGCATGATGAACGTGCCGGCGAGGACCGGGCGCCAGTGGTGCTTGAACGTGGCGGCCAGCGGCGACTTCGCCACCTTCTTCTGCTCCAGCACGTTGGTGAAGGCGACCGACTCGACGAGCTTCAGCCGGACGTACAGGCCGACTGCGACCATGACCGCGGAGAGGACGAACGGGACGCGCCAGCCCCAGGCCTGGAACTGCTCAGGCGACAGCATCAGCTGCAGGGCCACGAAGAGCAGGTTGGCGACGATGAAGCCGATCGGCGCTCCGAGCTGCGGGAACGTTCCATAGACGGCGCGCTTGCCGGGCGGCGCGTTCTCCGTGGCCAGCAGCGCGGCACCGGACCACTCGCCGCCGAGGGCGAGGCCCTGGGCGAAGCGCAGCAGCACCAGCATCACGGGCGCGAGCACCACGAAGCTGCCCTGAGCGGCGGGCAGGAAGCCGATCAGGAATGTCGCGATGCCCATGGTGAGCAGGGAGGCGACCAGCGTGCCCTTGCGGCCGATCTTGTCGCCGAAGTGCCCGAACAGGATGGAGCCCAGCGGGCGTGCCACGAAGGCGACGCCGAAGATGGCGAAGGCGCTGAGGATGGCGTTGATCTCCGTGGCGTTCGGGAAGAACAGGGCCGGGAAGACGAGCACCGACGCGGTGGCGTAGATGTAGAAGTCGTAGAACTCGATCGTGGTGCCGATCAAGCTGGCGAAGATGACGCGGCCGCGCGTGTTGGCGGCGGGACGCGTGCCGCCCGCCGACGGGGCGGTGGGGACTGGGGCAGTCACGGTACTTCCTTCTCACTCGGATGGATGTGATGGTCTCTCATCCTAGGAAGCGCTCGCCATATTGTGGACGTTATGTCCAGAATGTGAACAGTATGCGTCCATGTCAGCCGGGGCGGGCGGCAGCGTGCCGGATCGGGCCCCACCCCGGGGCGGGGCGCCCGCTCCGGCAGGCCGCCCCGCCCGCCGCCAGGCCGCCCCGCCCGCTGCCAGGCCGCTACAGGTGGACGTGCAGCCTGCGCGCCGCCTCGGAGATCGAGCCGGCCAGCGACGGATACACGGTGAAGGTCTCCGCCAGGTCGTCGACGTGCAGTCGCTTGCGGACCGCCAGACCGATCGGGAAGATCAGCTCGGAGGCGCGGGGAGCCACCACGACGCCGCCGACCACCGTGCCGGAGCCCTTGCGGGCGAGGATCTTCACGAACCCCTCGGAGACGTTCATCATCTTGGCGCGGGCGTTCGTCTGCAGATCGAGTTTGATGATGTCCGCCTGGTACTTCCCGTCGGCGACCTCCTGCTCGGTCACGCCGACGGTGGCGATCTCGGGGCTGGTGAAGATGTTCGCCGAGACCTCGGTCAGCTTCAGCGGCTTCACGGCGTCGCCCATCAGGTGCGCGATCGCGATGCGGCCCTGCATGGCCGCGACGGAGGCGAGCGCGAAGACGCCCGTGCAGTCGCCGGCGGCATAGATCCCGCTCGCCGTGGTGCGGGAGACGCCGTCGACCTTGATGTGCCCGGAGTCGCCGACCTCGACGCCGGCCTCCTCCAGGCCGAGGTCGGCCGTGTTGGGGATGCCGCCGACGGCGACCAGGCAGTGGCTGCCCTCGACGACCTCGCCGGAGTTCAGCGTCACCTTCACGGTGTCGCCCTCGCGCTCGACGGCCTCGGCGCGGACCTTGCTCTTGACCGTGATGCCGTTGCGCTCGAATGCCGTCTCCAGCACCTTCGCCGCGTCCGCGTCCTCGCCGGGGAGGACGTGGTCGCGGGAGGACACCAATGTGACCTTGGTGCCCAGGAGGTTGTAGGCCGAGGCGAACTCGGCACCGGTCACACCGGAGCCGACGACGATCAGATGCTCCGGGATCTCCTGCAGGTTGTAGATCTGCGTCCAGTTGAAGATCCGCTCGCCGTCCGGCTTGGCCGTGGGCAGCTCGCGGGCCTTGGCGCCGACGGCCAGGAGCACGGCGTCGGCCTCGAGCCGCTCCTCGCTGCCGTCGAGGCACTTCACGGCGACGGTCCTCGTGTCCTCGAGGCGGCCCTCGCCGAGGACGATCCGCACGCCGGCGCGCTCGAGGCCGGCGTGGATGTCGCTGGACTGGTCCTTGGCGAGCGCCAGCAGCCGCTGGTTCACGATCCCGAGGTCTGCCGTCGCCTCCTCGGCGCCCACCTGGACGCCGAAGTGCACGGCGCTGCTCACGCGGCGCATGGCATCGGCCGTGGCGATGAGGGTCTTGGAGGGCACGACGTCGGTCAGGACGGTCGAGCCGCCCAGCCCCTGTCGCTCGACGAGGGTGACGTCGGCTCCGAGGTGGGTGGCGACCATCGCGGCCTCGTAGCCGCCGGGGCCACCGCCGATGATGACGAGACGGATGTTCTTCAGCGCATGAGTAGAGGTCACGCGCCCATTGTCTATCAGATGTCCCCGCGTCGCATCCCGCGGCGGTGCGCCGGGGATCACGGCCCGGAGGCCGCGTCCGGGATCCGGCCCGGACGCGAGCCGGGACAACCGGTAAGTTAGTGCCCGTGAGCCACCATGTGAACGAACCCTTCGACCTGGCCGCAGAGGCCGCCGCCGCCATCTCCGAGGCCACGGGCGTGGACTCCCACGACGTCGCGCTCGTGCTCGGCTCCGGGTGGGGCGGCGCAGCCGATCTGCTCGGCGAGACGACGCACACCATCCCGGCCGACCAACTGCCCGGGTTCCACGCGCCCGCCGTCGCCGGTCACGTCGGCACGGTGCGCTCGGTCCTCACCCCGTCCGGCCGCCGGATCCTGGTGCTCGGAGCCCGCACGCACTTCTACGAGGGCCGGGGCGTGCGCGCCGTCGTCCACGGCGTCCGGACCGCCGCAGCCGCCGGCTGCCGCACCGTCGTGCTGACCAACGGCTGCGGCGGCCTGAACCCGGCCTGGACGCCCGGAACCCCGGTCCTCATCAGCGACCACATCAATCTCACCGCCTCGTCGCCGCTGGAGGGCGCCACGTTCGTGGACCTCACGGACCTCTACTCCCCCCGCCTGCGCGAGCTGGCCCGGAGCGTGGACCCCTCGCTGGACGAGGGCGTCTACGCCCAGTTCACCGGCCCCCACTACGAGACCCCGGCCGAGGTCCAGTACGCCCAGCGCATCGGTGCGGACCTGGTCGGCATGTCCACCGCGCTCGAGGCCATCGCGGCCCGCCACGCCGGGATGGAGGTCTTCGGCATGTCACTGGTCACCAACCTCGCGGCGGGCATCAGCGACGAGCCGCTCAGCCACGAGGAGGTCATCGAGGCCGGCCGGGCCGCCGGACCGCGCATCTCCCAGCTGCTCGCCGAGATCGTCGACCGGATCTGAGGCCCCGCCCATGAGCATCCCCGAGGACGCCCGCCCGTACCCGCCCGCCGATCTGCTGGCCGAGGCCCGCCGCTGGATCACGGAGGATCCGGACCCTGCCACCGCCGAGGAGCTCACCCGGCTCGTCGCGGCGGTGGAGTCCGGCGACGCCTCCGCCCGCGCGGAACTGGAGGGCCGTTTCAGCACGACCCTCGAGTTCGGCACCGCCGGGCTGCGCGCGGCCCTCGCCGCGGGGCCGAACCGGATGAACCGCCAGGTGGTGCGCCGAACCGCCGCCGGTCTCGCGGCCTTCCTCCTGAAGACGGCCGATGGCCAGTACACCCCGCGCGCCGTCGTCGGGTTCGACGGCCGCTACGACTCGGACGTCTTCGCGGAGGAGACGGCGGCCATCCTCACCGCCGCGGGGATCGAGGCGTCGCTCCTCCCGCGGACCCTGCCGACGCCGGTCCTGGCGCGGGCCGTCCGAGCGCTCGATGCCGAGGCCGGCGTCATGGTGACCGCCAGCCACAATCCCCCGCAGGACAACGGCTACAAGGTCTACCTCGGCGGCCGGGCCGTGGACGCCGACGGCCGCGGCTCCCAGATCGTCGCCCCACTGGACGCGGCCATCGCCGCGGAGATCCGGTACGACGGCGCCCTCGATTCGATCCCGCTCGCCGCATCGGGCTGGGAGGTGCTCGACGAGGAGATCGTGGACCAGTACGTCCGCGACGTCGTCGGGCTCTCCCCCGTTACCGATGCCAACCGGGGCGAGCGCGCCGGCCTCGGCATCGTCCTGACCTCCCTGCACGGCGTCGGCGGCGAGACCATGCAGCGCGTCCTCGCCGGGGCCGGCTTCACCCGGGTGACCCCGGTGGCCGAGCAGGCCGCCCCGGACCCGGACTTCCCCACCGTCGCGTTCCCGAACCCGGAGGAACCCGGCGCCATGGACCTCGCCCTCGCACGCGCCGCCGAGGTCGGTGCCGACCTCGTGATCGCGAACGATCCCGACGCCGACCGCTGCGCAGCGGCGGTCCCCGCCCTCGACGACGACGGCGCCGTCCTCTGGCGCATGCTCCGCGGCGACGAGGTCGGGGCACTCCTCGGGGAGTCCCTGGCTGCCCGGCTCGTCGGTGCGGCGGAGCGAGCCCCCCGGCGGGACGGCACCGGGACGGCAGACCGGGGGACGGACCAGGAGGAGCCGGTCTTCGCGAACTCGATCGTCTCCTCCCGACTGCTCGGACGGATCGCGGCCCGGCACGGGATCGCGCACCGCGAGACGCTGACCGGCTTCAAGTGGATCGCCCGTGTCCCCGGGCTGGCTTACGGCTACGAGGAGGCGCTCGGGTACTGCGTCACCCCGGACCTGGTCCGCGACAAGGACGGGATCTCGGCGGCCCTCCTGCTGGCCGACCTCGCCGCCGGCCTCAAAGCGGCCGGCAGCTCGCTGCCCGGGGAGTTGGACCGGCTCGCCGTCGAGCACGGCGTCTACGCGACGGACCAGCTCTCGGTCCGCGTCGCCTCCCTGGACGAGCTCGGGGCCATGATGCGCCGGCTCCGGGCGGAGCCGCCGCGCGGCCTCGCCGGCTCGGAGGTCCTCACCTCGCTGGACCTGCGGACCGGGTCCGCCGCCCTGCCCCCGACCGACGCCCTGCTCTACCTCACCGCGGACGACACGCGCGCGATCGTCCGCCCGAGCGGCACGGAGCCGAAGCTGAAGTGCTACCTCGAGGTCGTCGAGGCCGTGCCCGCCGCGGACGGCCTCGCCGACGCCCGCGACCGAGCCGCGGAACGGCTCGCCCGGGTCCGGGCCGACGTCGCAGCCGCCCTGGGCGTCGCGGAGCAGCGCTAGGCCCACCCTCTCCGGTGGGCGCGACCCGCCGGCACCCAACCACCACCATCGACAGCTCTCCACGATTTTCCCCGGAGGAACCATGAGCGATATCGCCAGCTACATCGACCACACCCTGCTGAAGCAGGACGCCCCGCGGGAGGACATCCTGACCGTGGTGGAGGAGGCGAAGAAGTACGGCTTCAAGTCCGTCTGCGTGAACCCCGTCTGGGTTCCGCTGGTCGCCGCGGAGCTGGCGGGCTCGGGGGTGCTGACGTGCTCCGTCATCGGCTTCCCGTTCGGGGCGACGCTCACGTCCGTCAAGGCATTCGAGGCCGCCCAGGCCGTTGCGGCCGGCGCCGACGAGATCGACATGGTGATCGACATCGCGGCCGCCAGGCGCGGCGACGAGGACGCGCTGGTGGAGGACATCCGCGCCGTCGCCGAGGCCGTGCACGATGGCGGCGCGATCCTCAAGGTGATCATCGAGACGGCCATGCTGGACGACGAGCAGAAGGTCCTGGCGTGCCGGGCCGCGGTGACGGCGGGCACGGACTTCGTGAAGACGTCGACGGGCTTCGGCGGCGGCGGCGCGACCGTCGAGGACGTGAGGCTGATGCGCGCGACGGTCGGGCCGGACATCGGCGTGAAGGCCTCGGGCGGCGTGCGCTCGCTGGCCGATGCCGAGGCGATGATCGCGGCCGGCGCCACGCGACTGGGCGCCAGCTCCGGAGTTGCTATTGTAGAGGGAGCAGAATCGTCGTCCGCCTACTAGGCGGAACGCAAGTCATTTCCGCCCCGTCACGCCGCCGCCTCCCGCGCCGGCGGACCGCAGGGCGGGGCGCGAACCAAGGAGCGTAGCGGTGTACTCGAACGGCAAGAACAAGGCCTACTCCGGCCAGGGGCAGCTGGCGTCCAACCTGGTCATCTTCGCGGTGATGCTGGTGCTCTTCTTCGGCGGCCTCTACGCGCTGAGCTTCTGGACCCTCGAGAACGCCTGGCTGCCGGGTCTGGCCTGCCTGACCCTGTGCGCGCTGGCCTTCGTCATCCCGCAGCACCTGCTGGGCCGTTCGGACATCCACGCGCAGGAGCACGCCAAGCGCGAGATCTGAGCCTGCCAGCAGCTGGCCATGCAGTCTCCGGAGTGCGTTCGGAGTCCGTTCAGACAATCGGGAGGTCCTTAACAGGGCCTCCCGATTGTCGTTGGGGTAGCGCTGTGCCTACGGTAGGGGCACACGACGGCAGCGCTCCCGAAGCGGAGCCGTCGACGAGACCAACGGTACCGAGGGAGACAACCATGCGGATTCTTACCCTGCTAGCCGGCGCCGCGATCGGATACGTGCTGGGTGCACGCGCCGGGCGCGAGAAGTACGAGGCCATCCGGACCAAGGCGTCCGAGATCTGGGACGACCCCGACACTAAGGCGAAGGTCGATCAGGTCACCAACGCCGTCAAGGAGAAGGCCCCGGGCGTCGCCAACTTCATCAAGGAGAAGTCGCCCGAGGTCGCCGACAAGGTGAAGGAGACCAAGGACAGCGTCACCGACAAGCTCGGCAAGCACCACCCGGAGTCCGACGGCGACACGGGCAACGCGTCGTCGGGTGGCTCTTCCAGCCGCCCGCAGTCGTACCATGGCTCCAGCAACGTCGCCGGCACGCCGGCGGAGGACCTGCCGACGCCGCCTCCGACCTCCGGCGAGAGCCGCTGACACCAGCGCGTTTGTGAAAGCCCCGATGGGCCCCGGCGACCAGCTCGCCGGGGCCCATCGCCGCGTCCGGCACTCCGGCTCTACACTGGGGGCAGGCCCGGAAGCCTTGGCCGCACGAGGAAGGGGAACACCGTGACATCGTCTGCACCGTCCGGAGAGCACCACACCTTCGACGAGGAGCGCCCCGCGCACGGCCGTCATGCCGCGGAGCAGCACCACGCGTCGGAGGACTACGACGCCTCGTACGAGCGGGCCAGCGACGGCCCCTTCAAAGCCGCCGGCCGCTGGGTCGCCGGTCTCGCCGACGCCCTGCTGGGCGGCGACGGTTCCGACGCCCTGGGCGCGACCGTCGTCGTGCGGCGGATCGACAACGACGCCGAGATCCTGCGGATCACCGGCAACAACATCGACGAGGCCGAGGGACTCCTCGCCCTGGTCCGCCGGGACCTGGAGACGCTCACGCGCGAGGAGTTCCTCGCCGAGTGGGGCGGCAAGGACGGCGTCGAGACCGTCGAGGACTGACGCCCTCCCCCGGGCGGTCTACTCCTCGAAGAGGGCCCGCACGACGCCGTTGACCCACTCGAGCATCTCCTGGTCGGTGTAGTCGCGGCCGCCGACCGGGCTCGTCCTCGGCTTGGGGATGAGAATCGCGTTGTTCAGGGCCGGCTTGATCTGCGCCCCCTTGTACATGCGCTCCAGCCGCAGCTGCCGGGACTCGGGGAGCTCGGCCGGGGCGAACTTCACGAAGTTCCCCTGCAGCGCCACGTCGGTCAGCCCGGCAGCGCGGGCCCGGACTCGGAACCGCGCGACGTCGACGAGCAGACGGGCGGGCTCCGGCAGATCGCCGTAGCGGTCCAACAGCTCCTCGACCACCTCGTCGATCGCGGCGTCCTCGTTCGCGGCCGCGAGCTTCCGGTAGGCCTCCAGCCGCAGGCGTTCGCCCGGCACGTAGTCGTGCGGCAGATGCGCGTTGATGGGCAGTTCGATCTTCATCTCGGTCGGCTTCTCCTCGGCGTCGCCGCGGAAGTCGGCGACGGCCTCGCCGACGAGCCGCAGGTAGAGGTCGAAGCCCACGCCCGCGATGTGGCCGGACTGCTCGCCGCCGAGCAGGTTTCCCGCACCGCGGATCTCGAGGTCCTTCATCGCCAGCTGGAAGCCGGCGCCGAGCTCGTTGTGCGCCGCCACGGCCTTGAGCCGTTCGAGCGCCACCTCGCCGAGGGGCTTCTCCGCGTTCCAGAGGAAGTAGGCGTAGGCGCGCTCGCGTCCGCGTCCCACGCGACCGCGCAGCTGGTGCAGCTGGCTCAGACCGTAGGCATCGGCCCGGTCCACGATCAGGGTGTTGGCGTTGGAGATGTCCAGACCGGTCTCGATGATCGTCGTGGACACCAGCACATCGAACTTGCGCTCCCAGAAGTCCACCATGATGCGCTCCAGCTGCGCCTCGCTCATCTTCCCGTGGGCGACCTCCACGCGCGCCTCGGGCACGAGCTCGCGCAGCTGCGCAGCGATCCGGTCGATCGAGGACACGCGGTTGTGGACGAAGAAGACCTGCCCGTCGCGCATCAGCTCGCGCCGGATCGCGGCCGTGACCTGCCTGTCAGTGTAGGCACCGACGTACGTGAGGACCGGGTGGCGCTCCTCGGGCGCGGTCGCCAGGGTCGACGTCTCGCGAATGCCGGTCAGGCTCATCTCCAGGGTGCGCGGGATCGGCGTCGCTGACATCGAGAGCACGTCGACGTTCGTGCGCAGCGTCTTGAGCGCCTCCTTGTGCTCGACGCCGAAGCGCTGCTCCTCGTCGACGATGACCAGGCCGAGGTCCTTGAACTCCACGCCCTTTCCGAGCAGGCGGTGGGTGCCGACGACGACGTCGATGCTTCCGTCCTCCAGCCCGGCGAGAATGTCCTTGGCCTCCTTGGCGGTCTGGAAGCGCGAGAGCGCCGCCACCCGGACGGGGAAACCGGCGAACCGCTCGGAGAACGTCTCGCTGTGCTGCCGGGCGAGCAGGGTGGTCGGCACGAGCACGGCGACCTGCTTGCCGTCCTGGACGGCCTTGAACGCGGCGCGGACCGCGACCTCGGTCTTGCCGAAGCCGACGTCGCCGGAGACCAGGCGGTCCATGGGGATGTCCTTCTCCATGTCGGCCTTGACCTCGTTGATGGTGGTTAGCTGGTCCGGGGTCTCCGTGTAGGGGAACGCCTCCTCCAGCTCGTGCTGCCACGGCGTGTCCTGCGCGAACGCGTGACCGCGGCTGGCCATGCGCGCCGAGTACAGGCGGATCAGCTGGCCGGCGATCTCCTTGACCGCCTTCTTGGCCTTGGACTTGGTGCTCGCCCAGTCCGAGCCGCCCATCTTCGACAGGGCCGGCGCGTCGCCGCCGACATAGCGGGTGACCTGGTCGAGCTGGTCCATCGGCACGAACAGCCGGTCCCCCGGCGCGCCGCGCTTCGTCGGCGCGTACTCCAGCACCAGGTACTCGCGCATGGCCGCGTCCTGGCCGCCGCCGACCCGGCGCTGGATCAGCTCGACGAACCGGCCGATGCCGTGCTGCTCGTGCACCACCACGTCGCCCTCGGTGAGCTGCAGCGGGTCGACG
This sequence comes from Zhihengliuella sp., assembly GCF_031178195.1. Classification (GTDB taxonomy): domain Bacteria; phylum Actinomycetota; class Actinomycetes; order Actinomycetales; family Micrococcaceae; genus Zhihengliuella. The sequence continues at coordinate 198,577 of NZ_JAPSJL010000003.1, read as the reverse complement.
GCGTTGCGCCGCTTGGCCGCGAGCTTCCGCCCGCTCTTGCCGGGCGCGTAGGCGCTGGACCGGCCGAGCAGGTCGGCCTCCGTCAGCAGGCCGAGCTTGAGCCCGTCGAAGACGAACCCGCGGCCGGCGACCGCCGTCGTGATCTCGATGAGCCCCGGCGTCGGCGGCTCCTCCAGGGATCCGACCCGGTGGCAGGGGATCCCGGCGTCGTGCAGGAGCTCGGCGATGCGCTGGGCCGGGCCGGGGCCGTCGGTGGCGACCACCAGCCGCCAGTCGTCCCGCACGCGCGAGCCGATGAACTCGAGCATCTCCGCGACGTCGCCGCGGTAGCCTCGCGGCTCGCGCGCGTTCAGGGCGAGCGTGTCGACGTCGGGGACGGTCTCCTCGTCCTGCGTCAACGACGTCATGGACCACCACGACACCCGGTGCTCCTCGGCGTCGCGCAGCGTGTCGCCGAGGGTGCGGAAGTTGCCGGCGTCCAGGGACTCGGCCACTCCCTGGGCCTGCGCCAGGTCCACCGGGGCCGCGCCGCCGTCGGACGCGGTGGACCACGCCGCGGCGAGGAACTCCTGGTTCGTCTCCACCAGGTCGTGGGAGCGGGACCGCACGCGCTCGGGCTCCATGACGACGGCGATGGACTGCTCCGGGAGCTGGCCCACGAACGGGACCATGCGGTCCACGAGCAGCGGGGCGAGGGACTCCATCCCCTCCACGGCGATCCCGCCGGCGATCTTCTCCAGCATGTCCGCGGCGGCGGGCATGGCCGACGTGAGCTTCGCGGCCCGCGACTGCACGGCCGGGGTGATCAGCAGCTCGCGGCACGGCGGCGCGTACAGCTCCGTGGGCACGGCCCCGTCGCTGGCGGACAGCGAGCGCTGGTCGGCGATCGAGAACCAGCGCATCTGGTCCACCTCGTCGCCGAAGAACTCGATGCGCAGCGGGTGGTCCTCGGTGGGCGGGAAGACGTCCAGGATGCCGCCGCGGACCGCGAACTCGCCACGGTGGGTCACCATGTCCACGCGGGCGTAGGCCGCGGCGGAGAGCTCGCGAACCACGTCCTCGAAGTCTCGTTCCTCGCCGACCTTCAGGTGCACCGGCGACAGGTCGCCGAGACCGTCGACGAGCGGCTGCACCACGGCACGGACGGGGGCGACGACGACCTTCAGCCGCCCGTCCGGGTGGCGCAGCCGGCGGAGCACGGCGAGACGCTGGCCGACCGTGTCCGAGCGGGGCGAGAGCCGCTCGTGCGGGAGCGTCTCCCAGCTGGGGAACAGCGCCACCGACTCCGGGGGCAGGTAGGCGGCGAGCCCGGCGGTCAGGTCCTCGGCCTCCCGGCCGGTCGCGGTCACGGCCAGTACGACGGCGTCGCGGCCCTCCGCCCCGGCGGCGGCCAGTCCGTCGAGCACCTCGGCGACGAGCGGGGCCCGCAGGCCGGCCGGCGCGGAGACGGCGAGATCCCGGCTGCGCGCCTCGTAGGGCTTGGACGCGTAGGCGCGGATCTGGGCGAAGGTGCGGTCCTCGGAGAGCGCAGCGCGCAGGCCGGAGAGAGCCATGGTTTTCCCTTTCGGAGGTCCGTGGGGAGGGCAACACGAAGACCCGGGATCCACCGAGGACGGGAATACCGGGAGCTGTACCAGATTACCCCCTCGCCCCGCCCGCGGCGCCGCGACGCCGACCGACCTGTGGACGGGGCCGCGTCCCGACCGGAGCCGGACCGCGTCCGGCAACGCGGTGCCGTCGGGGACGCCGGGGCTCGCATAGAGTAGGCGGGAGACGGACGTCACCGACGAAGGAGCACCTCCATGGCCCTGAACGCCACCACCACCCTGCCCTACCCCGCGGAGAGGATCGCCGAGGTCTTCGCCGACCGCGAGTTCGTGCAGCACGTGAGCGCCAAGGCCGGCGGCACGCTGACGGACTTCGACGTCACCGGACCGGTCACGGGGGCCTTCACGCTGACCGCCGTCCGCGCGGTGCCCACCGACCGCCTGCCGGATCTGGCCCGCAAGTTCGTCGGCGCCACCATGACGGTCACGCAGCGGGAGAACTGGTCCGCCCCGGCGGCCGACGGCAGCCGCACCGTGGACATCGCCGTCGACGTCGCGGGCGCGCCCGTGGACGTGAAGGCCGTCCAGCGCCTGGTCGCCCGCGGCGGGGAGACCGTCGTCGAGCTCTCCGGCGAGGTGAAGTCCAGTGTGCCGTTCCTCGGCGGCAAGATCGCCTCGGCCGCCGAGCCGTTCCTCGGGAAGGCGCTCAACCTGCAGGCCAAGGAGGCCCAGGCCTGGCTCAGCGCCCGCTCCTGACCGGCCAGCTCGTGCCTGACTCCTCCAATCCCGAACGTCCCGGCGGGTGGCGTTTCCGCGCCCGGGCCGCCGCGGGGACATTCGCCGCGGCCGGCCTCGACGAGGCCGACGCCCGAACCCTCGAGACGGCGTGGAGCCGCTGCCGGCCCGTCGTCGACGCCGGTGACGCGGACGACGCTCTCCTGAAGCACCCCGGCCACGACTGGGAGGGGTTCCACGAGCGTCTGGTCTACACGGCGACCGGTGCTGCTATCGAGTCGGGACGCGGCGACGCCGTGATGCTGCACGGGGCCGCGCTCGCGCTGCCGGAGACCGGTGCGGCGGTCGCGCTCGTCGCGGCCAGTGGCGTCGGCAAGACGACCGCCACCCGGGTGCTCGGCCGGCACTTCGGCTACCTCACCGACGAGACCGTGGTGGTGAGGAGCGACGCCGGGATCGTGCCCTTCCCGAAGCCCCTGTCGCTGCTGCCGCCCTCGGGCCGGCGTCCGAAGCGCCAGGCGGGCCCGGACGAGCTCGGTCTGCTGCCGGCTCCCGCGGCGCCCGTGCTGCGCCGGATCGCCGTGCTGGACCGGCAGGAGCCCTCGCCCGGTGATCTGCCCGATGATCTGCCCATTGCCGTCGCGGCGGATGAGGACAGCACCACCGGCCCCGCCCGGGGCCGAGTCCTCGCCGACGGTAGCCCGCCCGCGCCGACGGCCGCCCGGCTGCCGCTCTCCGAGGCTCTGGAGCACCTGGCCCCCCAGACGTCGTCGCTCTCGCAGCTGCCCCGCGGGCTGTGCCGGCTAGCCGAGCTGCTCGACGCGTGCGGCGGGGCATTGCGCCTGACCTACACCGAGGCCGAGACACTCGTGCCGCTGGTGCGCGATCTGCTCTCCGGTGCCGGGCACGACGCCGGGCCTCCGGCCGACGGTCACCGTGAATGGTCCCCCGTGCCGCTCGGGCCGGAAGCGCCGGTCACGCGGGTCGAGGCCCCGGGCGCCGGGGGGACGGTGCGGTTCCGGCGCGCGCCGACGGACGACGCGATCTCGGTCGACGATGCGCGCGGGCACAGCCTCGCCGTCCTCGCCGGAGAGCGGCTGCTGGTCCTCCGGGGCCTCGGCCCCCTCCTCTGGGAGCTGGCCGCCGTGCCGCGCACCGCGGAGGACCTCCTCAAAGGCGTCGTCGCCGTAGCCGGCGACCACCCGCACGGGGCGCGGCTGCTGGCGGAGCAGCTGGACACGCTGGTCGAGCACGGCGTGCTCCTGCGCGGCTGACCCCCTCCCCCGGACGGGGCTCGCCCTCCAGCGCCCGCGGTGCCTCAGCGCCTGCAGTACCTCAGCTCCCGCAGTGCCTCAGAGGCCGTCGCGGCCCCAGGGGATCAGCTTCTGAACCACCTTGCCGACGACGTCGTTCGTCTCGACCGGCCGGAAGCAGTCCTGGCCGGCGGCCGCGTCGCCCTCCGCCGGCACGAGCGCCGTCCGGCAGCCGATGACGGAGTCGGCCGAGTTGCTGCGGTGGTCGCCCATGACGAGCAGTTCGCCCTCCCCCACGGTGAGGGGGCCGAAGCAGCGCTGCGAGCGATTCTCGGTGGCGCAGTCGAGGAGGCCCGGCTCGAACGGATAGGTGTTGCCGCGGTAGGGCTCCTCCTGCGCCTCGCCGTTGACGAGGAGCCGCCCGCCGTCGTCGCAGCACTCCACGGTGTCGCCCGGCACTCCGATGACACGCTTGACCAGGTAGTGCTCGCTCGAGGGGCCGATGCCCGTCAGGTCCCCGAACCACTGCGCGGCGCTCATGAGCGGGCCTGGCTCCGGCACTTCGCGCTCCCACACGCCGTCTGCGGCGAATACGACGACATCTCCTCGCTCGGGCGTCGTCTCCGGGTACGGCAGCCGGTTGGCGACGATCCGGTCGCCCACGTTCAGCGTGGGCTCCATGGAGCCGCTGGGCACCGTGAAGATCTTCACGACGAAGGCCTGGACCAGCGCGACGACCACCAGGGCGATGAGCAGGTTCACGACGAAGCTCAGCCAGACGGGCCATTGGCGGCGCCCGGTCCGCGTCGCGGCGCCGGTCCGGCCCTCGGCGGTTTCCCCGACCCGGCCGTCCGGGTTCTCCTCGGCCACGGCTAGGCCTTCGCGGCGTCGAGCAGGGCGTTCTCCGCCGCGACCCAGGACAGCATGGCGCACTTGACCCGCGCGGGGAACTTGGAGACCCCGGCGAATGCGGCGCCGTCGCCGAGCCGTTCCTCGTCCGGTTCGGCCGTCCCGCGGGACCGCATCATCTCGCGGAACTCGTCGATCAGCTCGAGGAGCTCCCCGCGCGTCGTCCCCGCGGCCATCTCGCTGAGGACGGAGGCCGCCGCCATGGAGATGGAGCAGCCGTTGCCCTCCCAACTGACGCGCTCGATGGTGCTCGCGTCCGTGGTCCCGTCGAGCTCGACGCGGAGCCGGATCTCGTCGCCGCAGATCGGGTTGTGCTGGTGGGACTCCCCCGCCGGGTGCCCGGCCTCCGGCTCCGCCAGCGGCTCGCCGACCCGGCGTTTGGCATGGTCCAGGATGATCTGCTGGTAGAGCTGTTCGAGCCCGCTCACGATGTCACTCCAAAGAATCCACGGACGTCGGCGACGGCGCTGAGCAGCGCGTCGACGTCGTCCTCGGTGTTGTACAGGTAGGTGCTGGCGCGGGTGGTCGCCGTCACGCCGAGCGCGCGGTGCAGCGGCTGGGCGCAGTGGTGCCCCACGCGCACGGCGACGCCGCGGCTGTCCAGGAACTGTCCGACGTCGTGCGGGTGGACCCCGTCGACGGCGAAGGTGGCGGTGCCGATCCGCTCCACGGACCCCGGGCCGATGAGGCGGACCCCGTCGATCTCGGTCAGTCCGGCGGCCATCCGCGCCCCGAGGTGCTCCTCCCAGGCGGCGACGCGGTCCATGCCGACCTCGTCGAGGTAGCCGACGGCGGCGGCGAGCCCGATGGTCTGCGCGATCCGCTGCGTGCCGGCCTCGAAGCGGTTCGGCGACGGCAGGAACTCGGCGCGCTCCATGGTGACCGTGGTGATCATGGAGCCGCCCGTGAGGAACGGCGGCATGGCGTTGAGCAGCTCGCGCCGCCCGTAGAGCGCACCGATGCCGGTGGGGCCGAGCATCTTGTGCCCGGAGAATGCCATGAAGTCGACGTCGAGCGCCTTCACGTCCACCGGCAGGTGCGGGACGGACTGGCAGCCGTCCAGGACGGTGAGTGCCCCAACGGCCTTCGCGCGGGCGACGAACGCCGCGACGTCGGTGATGGTGCCGAGCACGTTGGAGACGTGTGTGAAGGCCAGGATCCGCGTGCGCTCGGTGACGACGTCGTCGAGCCGGTCCAGCTCCAGCGAGCCATCGGCGGCGACGGGGATGTAGGCGAGCGTGGCACCGGTGCGGTAGGCGAGCTCCTGCCACGGAATCAGGTTGGCGTGGTGCTCCAGCTCGGTCACGACGATCTCGTCGCCCGGGCCGAGCCTGAACCGCTCGGCGGCCTCGTCGCCGCGGCCGGCGCTCGCGTTGGAGCAGGAGTACGCGACGAGGTTCAGGGCCTCGGTGGCGTTGGAGGTCCAGACGAGCTCGTCGTCGTCCGCGCCGATGAAGCGTGCGACGGCGGTGCGGGCCGCCTCGTACTGGTCCGTCGCCTCGACGGCGAGGGAGTGGGCGCCGCGGTGCACGGCGGCGTTCGCGCGCTCGTAGTAGTGCTGCTCGGCCTCGAAGACGCAGCGCGGCTTCTGACTGGTGGCCCCCGAGTCGAGGTAGACGAGCCCCGGCGTCTGCGTGAGCAGGGGGAAATCGGCGCGGAGCCGGCCGACCTCGGCGGGGGTCAGGCCAATCTCCGGGGAGGCGACGGCTGGGGTCGGAGTTGAATCCACGCGGAGTCCTTTTCTCGCACGCAGCCCGGACACCGCCGGACCGCAATTTCGCTACGTGTCTGTATCCGAATCATCCCACTTCGGCGTGCCGAGCACACCCCAGCGATGCCTTACCTACCCTGGGGGCCAGAGTCCGGCACGGTGCTATCCGGCGAAGCGCTCCTGCGCTGCCTCGAGGCCGCTGGTGACGAGCAGCTCGACGGCGTCCGCGGCGTCGTCGATGAGGAACGGCAGCTCCTTCTTCTCGGCGGTAGAGAAGTCGCGGAGCACGAACGCGGCGGCCTCCATCCGGCCCGGGGGCCGGCCGACGCCGACCCGGACGCGAGGGTAGGCCTTGGTCGCGATGGCCTTGGAGATGTCGCGCAGGCCGTTGTGGCCGTTCTCGCTGCCGCCGAGTTTGACGCGCACGCGGCCGAAATCGACGTCGATCTCGTCGTGCACGGCGATGACGTGCGCGGGATCGACGGAGTAGAACTTGGCGAGGGCGGCGACCGGGCCGCCGCTGAGGTTCATGTACGTCAACGGCTTGGCCAGGACGAGCCGCGGGCCTCCGATGCCGAGGCGCCCCTCGGCGACCTGGGCGCGGGCCTTGTGGGCCTTGAAGTTCGCGCCGAGGCGCACGGCGAGCTCGTCGACGACCTTCTGGCCGATATTGTGCCGATGATGCGTGTAGCCGGGCCCGGGATTGCCGAGCCCGGCTACCAGCCAGGTGTCCTGAGACATGGAGCCCGAGATTACTCGGCGGACTCTGCGGAGGCCTCGGTCTCGGCGGCCTCGTCCGGGGTCTCGGCGCCGCGCGGTGCGTGCACGGTGGCGACGACGGCGTCGGCCTCGGTCAGCAGGGTGGTGCCGGCCGGGAGGACCAGATCGGAGGCGTGCAGCACGTCGCCGACCTCCTTGCCCTGGACGTCGAGGGAGACGTACTCCGGCAGCTGCGTGGCGTCGGCCTCGACGGACACGGTGAAGAGCTCCTGCTCGAGCATGCTGCCCGGCGCGGTCTCGCCCTCGGTGTGGACGTTGACGTCGACCGTGACCTTCTCGCCGCGGTTGACGACCAGCAGGTCGACGTGGACCAGGAAGCCGCGGATGGCCTCGCGCTGGATGTCCTTGGCCAGAGCCAGCTGGGACTTGCCGTCGATCTGGAGGTCGAGCAGGGCGTTCGAGTGGCGGAGGGCCAGCGACGCCTCCTGGGCCGGGAGCAGCACGTGGATCGGGTCGGTGCCGTGGCCGTAGATGACCGCGGGGACCTGGCCGTTGGCACGGGCGCGGCGGGCGTAGCCCTTGCCGAACTCGGTGCGGAGCTCTACCGGGAGCTTGTACTGATCAGACATGGTTTCTCCATCTTCGATGCGGGTCGTGCACGCCCGGGAGCCGATCAGCAGAACGGCCGGCTACGTCGCAGTGCGTAGGCCGGCCGAGAAATCTAGGGACACACCTGTGGTGTCGCTAGCCTCGTCGATCACGGAATCAGCTATTGAGCCATTCCCTCGCCTGGGCATTCGCAGGCCATCCTACCAGCCACGCGGCGTGCCCGCGGCGTGAGCATCCCCACTACGATGGCTTCATGGCTCCCAGCACTTCCGCCCGCCCCGAGGACGGCGCCTCCCGGACTTCGGCACCGGTCCACTACCGCCGTGCCGGCGAGGTCGCCGAGGTCCGCTCCCCGGCCGAGGACCGGCATGCACTCCTGCCCTTGTTCGACATGGACGGACGTCCGCCGCGCGACGCTCCGCAGCCGCTCGTGCTCACCGGGTCCGCCTCCGCCATCTGGGAGGTGCTCGGCAGAATGCCGGACGAGGGCGCCACGGCGGCCACGGTCGCCCGCACCACGGCGGCCGAGTTTGGCGTCGAGCCGGTGGAGATCGAGTCCGACGTGGAGCAGTTCCTGGAGCAGCTCGCCGACGCCGGCCTGGCCGAGCGCCTCCCCGCACGCCGGCACGCCGTCAACTAGCGAGGTCCGCTCCTCCGACAGACGCCGGAAGGCCCGGACGGCGACGCTCGATGAGCGTGCGCGTCCGGGCCTTTCGTCAGGACTCGTCGACGTCGTGCGTCAGTGGGTGACGCCGTCGAACAGGCTGGTGATCGAGCCGTCCTCGAAGACCTCCTTGATCGCGCGGGCCAGCAGCGGTGCGATCGAGAGGACCGTCAGCTGCTCGAAGCGCTTCGAGCTCGGGATCGGCAGGGTGTTCGTGACGACGACCTCGCGCGCACCGGACTCGGCGAGCCGCTGGGCGGCGGGCTCGGAGAAGACCGCGTGCGTCGCGGCGATGATGACGTCCTTGGCGCCGGCCTCCTTCAGGACGCGGACCGCGCCGGAGATGGTGCCGCCGGTGTCGATCATGTCGTCGATCAGGACGCAGGTGCGGCCCTCGATGTCGCCGACCACGGTCTTGGACAGCGCCTGGTTCGGGACCGTCAGGTCGCGGGTCTTGTGCACGAAGGCCAGCGGGACGCCGCCGAGGCGCTCGGCCCACTGCTCGGCGACGCGGACGCGGCCGGTGTCCGGCGAGACGACGGTGACGCTGTCCGAGCCGACGCGGCCGCGGATGTAGTCGGCCAGCAGCGGGATGGCCACCAGGTGGTCCACGGGGCCGTCGAAGAAGCCCTGGATCTGCGCGGTGTGCAGGTCCACGCTGATCACACGGTCGGCGCCGGCGGTCTTGTAGAGGTCGGCGACCAGGCGCGCCGAGATCGGCTCGCGGCCACGGCCCTTCTTGTCCTGCCGCGCATACGGGTAGCACGGGGCGACCACAGTGATGCGGCGGGCGGAGGCGCGCTTCATGGAGTCGATCATGATCAACTGCTCCATGAGCCAGTTGTTCAGCGGCGCCGGATGCGACTGCATGAGGAAGACATCCTTGCCGCGGACCGACTCTCCCGAGCGGACGTAGATCTCACCGTTGGCGAAGTCGTACGCGCTCATGGGCAGCAGGTCGATGCCCAAGTGCTTCGCGACTTCCTCCGCGAGCTCAGGATGGGCGCGGCCTGTGGCCACCACCATCTTCTTGTCTTCTGTGCGGCGGAGTTCGCTCATCGATCCTCTTCCTTGAAACGGGGCGGGGCTTGAGAGGGGGTTCTAGGAATTGCTCGCGGGCTGGCCGGCGGCCTGCGCGGCGGCGCGCGCCGAGTCGGAGCCCGGGCGCTTCGCCTCGGTCCAGCCCTCGGTGTTGCGCTGCGGTGCGACGGACAGTGCGAGCGCGCCGGCCGGGACGTCCTTGCGGACGATGGCCCCGGCGCCGGTGTAGGCGCCGTCGCCGACGGTGACGGGTGCGATGAAGACGGTGTTCGACGACGTCCGCACGTGCGAACCGATGACGGTCTGGTGCTTCTTCTCGCCGTCGTAGTTGGCGGTGATGTTGCCGCAGCCGATGTTGGTGTACTCGCCGATGACGGAGTCGCCGGAGTAGCCCAGGTGGCTCAGCTTGGATCCCTTGCCGATGCGGGCGTTCTTGGTCTCGTAGAAGGCGCCGATCTTGCCGTCCTCGCCCAGGTCCGTCTTGGGGCGGAGGTAGGCGAACGGCCCGACCTTGGCGTTGGCGCCGATGACCGAATCCCTGGCGTCGGTCCGGGTGACGGTGGCGCCCGAGCCGACCTGGACGTCGGTGAGCGTGGTGTCCGGTCCGACGACGGCGTCGGTGCCGACCGCCGTGTGGCCGTGGAGCTGGGTGCCCGGCTTGATCGTGACGTCGTTGCTCAGGGCGACCTGGACGTCGATCCACGTGGAGTCCGGGTCGACGATCGTGACGCCGGCGCGCATCCACTTCGTGAGCGTGCGGCGGTTGAGCTCCTTGCCGAGCGCAGCGAGCTGGACGCGATCGTTGGCGCCCTCGACCTGCCAGGGGTCCTCGGTCACGACGGCGGCGACGCGGCCGCCGTCGTTCCGCGCGATGGAGAGGACATCCGTCAGGTACATCTCGCCCTGGGCGTTCTCCGTGGTCACCTGCTGGAGCGCGGCGCGCAGAACGGCGGCGTCGAACGCGTAGATCCCCGAGTTGACCTCGTCGATGGCGCGCTGGTCCTCGCTGGCGTCCTTGTGCTCGACGATGCCGGCGACCGAGCCGTCGGTGTCGCGGATGATGCGGCCGTAGCCGGTGGGGTCCTCGAGACGGGCCGAGAGGACGGTCGCGGCGTTGCCGCCGGCGTCGTGCTCGGCGACGAGTTCGGTGAGGAGTTCGCCGGTGAGGAGGGGGACGTCGCCGTAGGTGACCACGACGGTGCCCTCGAGGTCCGCGGGCAGCGCCTCGAGGCCGACCTGGACGGCGCGGCCCGTGCCGGGGATCTCGTCCTGGTCGGCGATGATGAGGCTGGGGTCGACCTCGAGGAGGTGCGCGGCGACGCGGTCGCGCTCGTGGCGGACGACGGCGACGAGGCGTTCCGGGGCGAGGCCGCGTGCGGCGGCGATGGCGTGGCCGACCATGGACTTCCCGCCGATCTCGTGCAGGATCTTCGGCTTCGCGGACTTCATCCGGGTGCCAGCCCCGGCTGCGAGGACGATGACGGCTGCCGGTGCGGTGGCTTCCACGCTCAAGTTCTACTCCCTGCGATCGACTGCATGGCCCAGCCTGCGCCGAGCGTCCCCAGTCTAACGGTTGATCGTCCGCGCCCTTCCGGCGTGGTTCCGCCCCTAGGATTCGAACCTAGACTGCACGGCTCCAAAGGCCGGCGTGCTGCCATTACACCAGGGCGGACCGTGATTCACCCCGTGCGGGGCTGGGCACGATCAACCATTCTGCCATATTGGCTGTGACAGAAAGGGGATCAGCAAGAGGTACAGCTACCGGCAGGGATGACCGGCCAATCGAAACGGCCCCGCCCTCCGAAGAGGAAGCGGGGCCGTCGAGTGGCCCGCCGGAGCGGGCCGATAGCCGACTAGGCGGCGCAGATGCTGACGGTCTGACCAAGCACCGTAGCCTGCGTGTTGCTGACGGAGTCCGAGTTCGCACCCGGGCCCGCCTCGGTGAACCCGGCGGGAGCGGAGACGTACGAGAGCGTGTAGTTGCCCAGCAGGTCCGCGTTGATAGCGGCATCGGAGACCGGGACGGAGACCGTGACAGAGGACCCTTCCGCGATCTCGCCCGTGGTGACCAGCTGGATCGAACCGTCGTCCAGGAGGCTCGCCGTCAGGAGATCGGAGGAGCTGATGACGCCGAGGCTCAGCAGCGAACCAGTGGAGAGGTTGAAGATCGTGCCGGCCGGGATCGCACCCGTGGTAGCCGTGATCGTGAACGTCGGGTCGCCAAAGGCGGTGATGTCCGTGAGCGGAATGGTGATGCCGCCGACGCAGGAGCCGGCAACAGTGACGTCGAACGTGGTGGCCGGCGAAGCCGAGGCCATCGGGGCGGCGACGGCCGCGGCGATGACGGGCATGGACCAGGCGGCGGCCTTGGTGACGGAACGGCGGCTGAGGCCGGACGTGGTGAATTCTTCGTTGGACATGCGGTGTCGCTCCTTGAAGTCGATGTGGAAGAGACCCATGCCGCGCCGTGCCGGCCCAGCAATCCCCCCGTTGTGGTGAACCGCACCCAGTCAAACCTCAAGCTCCGCCCAAATTGTCATGAATTGCCCAGTTTGGCGTAAATCACCAGCATTCTTGGCGTGAATCGTACTTTCTCAGTGGTTCTGCTCCATCCACCGCACGAACCGTGGGGCGTCAGCCGTCACTGGGTGAGGCGGACGGGACGGCCCGAGGCCCAGGCGACTGCGGCCTCGAGCGGCCCCTGCCCGGAGATCCAGCGGGTCCACGCCCATGCGAAAAGAAGCGAGAGTCCTGTCGCCCCCAGGAGCAGCAACCACGAGGAGATGGAGCCGGTCGCAGCACGCACGAGGCCGAACAGGACGATCTGCAGCGTGTAGATCGTCAGCGGCATCCGTCCAGCCCACTCGAGGGGAGCGAGCACGCGCAGCACGCCACGGCCCGCCGCGTGCCGCTCCAGCAGCAGGAGTGCCCCGACCAGGCCGACGGCGCACCCGAGCGCCACGAGGTTTCCGGCGGGTTCGGCCGAGCCCGGGTGCGGCCACGACCCCGTCGCGAGGGCCGCGCCCAGCCCGACGACACCGAGTACCCCTCCGGTCAGGACCAGCCGGAGCGGCGTCCTGGTACCGCGCACGTCCGACCGCGCGATAATCAGGCCGGCGAGCGCGAAGAACAGGAACAGGGCCGCCCAGTAGTGCGGGCCGAGGACGAACCAGGAGACGAGCCTCACCAGCACGGGGTCGTCCGCCGCCCACACCATCAAGCCCTCCCGTTCGGCCCAGCCCTTCAGCAGGGGCGAGGCGATCAGGGCGGCGGTCGCGAGCACGCCCAGCACCCAGCGTGGGGCGAACAGCAGCGGCACCAACAGCACGATCACGATGCCGATGTAGTCGATGACGACAGCGATGCCGGAATTGACCTGCCACAGTGCCAGTCCCAGCACGACGAGCACCAGGCCCCGGCGGAGGATCTGCCAGCGCAGGCTCCAGCGGGCGCCCCCGGCCGGATTGCCCCCGCCCGTCATGAGACCGAGGGAGACGCCGGCCAGCATGACGAAGAGCGGGGCCGTCACCTGCGCGGCGGCCGCCATTGCTTTGAGCGCCAGGGAGCTCTCCGGGCCGACCGGTGCGGCGTGGGCGAAGAACATGCCGAGGATCGCCACGCCACGGGCGAGGTCGAGCGCGGAGACGCGCGCGCCCGGCGGCGTCGAGGCGGAGAATGCCCCGTGGCCCCGCGCGCGTGCCGACGTCGAACCGCTGCTGGTCTGGGTCATGGCTGCGATTCTTCCCTGCCGGGAGCCGGGCCGCCAGTGGGCGCGGTCACCGATCGTCCCCGGAGCGCCGCTGGCGGATCGCTGCCGGCGTCCCCCAGCCCAAGGCCGTGAGCGCGCGGCGCATCAACGGCGCCGAGCCGAACCCGGCGTAGTAGGCCACCTGCGGAATCGTCAGGACGTCGTACTGCGAGTCGGTGAGCAGCTGGACGGCGAGCTCGGCGCGTAGCCGTCGCAGCGTCGCGGCCACGGAGGTCCCGTTCCGGCAGAACTCCCGCTGCAGGTTTCGCAGGGAGACATTGAGCTCGCCGGCGACCCGCTCCGGAGTCAGATCGTGGTCCCCCCGCAGCGCGGTCATCAGGGAGAGCGCCCGGTCGTAGATCCCGGGCTGGCTCTCCTGCGCTGCCGCGCCGACCCTCCGGTTGGACAGCAGCACTGCCGCGGCCATCTCCTGCACCAGCTTCTCCAGGAAGTAGGCGTCCAGCGGCCCGACCGCCCCCTCGATGCCCGCCATGGCCTCGAGGAACGCCAGGACCGGCGCACGGAGCGCCGAATCGTTGCGCAGCCGGCCGTCGACGGACTCCTGCCGAATCCCGAACTCGTCCGCCAGTTCCAGGGGCACGCCGACCATCAGGAGCTCAACTGATCCGTGCCAGGTCAGCCCGTAGGGCTCCGTGGACCGGTAGAGGAACATCTCCCCGCCCTCGACGGAGAACGCCGGCCCGTCCTCCGGGACGACGTCGAGCCGTCCGGACTCGACGCGCGCGAAGACCAGCTGCCGGTCGTCGTCCACTGGCTCGAGCCGGCCCTGCCCCGCGCGCACCACGGCTCGGAGGATGTTCACGGCGCCGATGTCCAGGCGGTCCACCGTGGCACCCCAGCTCGGCTGCCGGGGCGCGACCAACCCGAAGGCGCCGCGCTCCCCGATCCGGCTCACGACGCCGCCGACGGTCACGCTGTCCGCCGTGAACACGATGCGCCGGCGCCGCACGGTCCGCTGCCTCATCTCCGCCACGCCCATTCGATCCCCCTGCTCTCCAGGCTCCCGGCCGTTCCCCGCTAGCCCTCCGCGATCTCCGCGGCCTCGAGCCACTCCAACTCGAGTTCCTCGCGCTGGTCCTTGAGCTCGCCCACCTGCTTGGTCAACGCCGTCAGCCGCTCGAACTCCAAGGCCTCGGAGGCCTGGGCCATCTCCACCTCGAGCGCCTCGATGGACGCCCCGAGCCTGGCCATCTGCTTGTCGAGGCGGTTCAGTGTCTTGCGCGCCTCGCGCTTGTCCGCCTCAGCGTACGACGCCGTGGCCGCCGATCCGCCGGAGGACGCGGGTGTCGTGGTGTTGGAGCCGATGCCCCCGGCCGACTCGGCCTCCGCCCGCAGCTGCAGGTACTGCTCCACGCCGCCGGGCAGGAAGCGGATCCTCCCGTCGCCGAGCAGGGCCAGCTGGTAGTCGGTGACGCGCTCGAGCAGATAGCGGTCGTGGCTGACGACCACCAGTGTGCCCGGCCAGCCGTCCAGCAGGTCCTCGATCGCGGCGAGCGTGTCCGTGTCCAGGTCGTTGGTCGGTTCGTCCAGCATCAGGACGTTCGGCTCCCCGATCAGCAGGCGCAGCAGCTGCAGCCGGCGCCGCTCGCCGCCGGAGAGCTCCTTGATCCGGGTCCACTGCTTCTGCTGGGAGAATCCGAGCTGCTCCACCAGCTGCCCGGCCGAGATCTCCTTGCCGTCCACCTGGAAGTGGTTGCGCTCGCGTTGGATCAGCTCGATCACGCGCTGCTCCCCCAGCTCCTCGAGCTCGCGGACCTCCTGGGTCAGCACGGCGGTCTTCACGGTCTTGCCGCGCTTCATGCGGCCGGACGTCGGCTCGATCTCGCCGTTGAGCAACCGCAGCAGCGTGGACTTTCCGGCACCGTTGACGCCGACGATCCCGACGCGCTCCCCCGGCGCCAGGCGGAGGGTGATGTCGTCGAAGAGGGGGCGGCCGCCGTCGTTCCCGAAACTGAGGGACACGTCCTCCAGGTCGATCACGTCCTTGCCCAGCCGGGCCGTGGCCATCTTGGCCAGCTGCATCGAGTCGCGCGGCTCCGGGACATCGGAGATGAGCTCGTTGGCCGCGTCGATGCGGAACTTGGGCTTCGAGGTCCGCGCGGGCGCGCCGCGGCGCAACCAGGCGAGCTCCTTCTTGACCAGCTGCTGGCGTTTGTTCTCGACGACGGCGGCCATGCGGTCCCGTTCGGCGCGGGCGAGCACGTACGCGGCGTATCCGCCGTCGAACCCGTCGACGACGCCGTCGTGCACCTCCCACGTGCGGGTGCTGACCTCGTCGAGGAACCAGCGGTCGTGGGTGACCACCAGCAGGCCACCCTGATTGGGGCGCCAGCGCTGCTGGAGGTGCTTCGCCAGCCAGGCGACGCCCTCGACGTCGAGGTGGTTGGTGGGCTCGTCGAGCATGATGATGTCGTGGTCGCCGATGAGCAGCTTCGCCAGGGCCACGCGGCGGCGCTGTCCGCCGGAGAGGGACGAGACGGTGGCGTGCCAGTCGACCTCGGCGACGAGCCCGCCCATGACGTCGCGCACGCGGGGGTTCGACGCCCACTCATGGTCCGCGGCATCGCCCACGATCGCCTCGCCGACCGGCAGGTCGCCGTCGAGCACGTCCAGCTGGTTCAGGTAGCCGACGCGCAGACCGCTGCGGTGGGTGACCTGACCCTCGTCCGGCGTCTGCTGGCGCGCCAGGAGGCGCATCAGCGTGGACTTGCCGTCGCCGTTGCGCCCGACCATGCCGATCCGGTCGCCGTCGTCCACGCCGACGGTGAGGCCGTCCAGGACGGTGCGCGTGCCGAAGGAGATGCGCAGGTTCTGCGCGCCGAGCAGGTGTGCCAAGTGGTGTCCTTTGCGGTGTGGGTGTCGGTGGGCTAGATCAGCGCCGCGCCGCGGACCGGCCCGTGGACCGGGTAGGCGGCGACGCCCGGCGCGTCGGCCAGCTGGAGCGCCAGCTCGTCGGCGTGCACGGGATCGGCCGCCAGCAGCGCCGCCGTCGGGCCCGAGCCGGAGACGAGGGCCGCGAGGGCCCCGGCCGTCAGCGCCTCGGCGAGGACGTCGCCGAGTTCCGGCGCCAGGGACAGCGCGGCGGGCGCCAGGTCGTTGGCGGCCAGTCGGGCCAGCTCGTCGGTGTGGCCGTGGACGAGCGCGTGGACGACGGCGGAGTCGACCTCGGTGGGCGTGGCGACGTCGTCGTCCGCCCGGAGCGCGTCGAGCTGGGCGAACACCTGGGGCGTCGACAGGCCGTAGGAGGCGGGCAGGACCACCCAGTGGGTGCGCTCGCGCGCCAGCAGGGGCGAGAGCCGGTCCCCGACGCCGAGTCCGACGGCGGCGCCGCCCGTGATCGCGAACGGCACGTCGGCACCCAGCCGGGAGCCGAGCTCGCAGAGCTGCTCCCGGTTCAGGCCGGTCTCCCAGAGCGCGTTGCAGGCCACCAGCGTGGCCGCCGCGTCCGCGGATCCCCCGCCCATCCCGCCGGCGATGGGAACGCGCTTGGTGACCGTCAGGTCCACGCCGCGCTCGATGCCGGTGTGCCGGGCGAGCAGGGTCGCCGCGCGGATCACCAGGTTGTCGGGGCCGAGGGGGAAGTCCTCGGGGTCGCGCACCGCGGTGGACTCCTCGCCGAGGCGGACGGTGATGCCGTCGTCCTCGCGTGCGGTCGCCTCGACGTCCTCGTAGAGGCTCACGGCCAGGTAGAGGCTGGCGACGTCGTGGTAACCGTCCGGGCGGGGCGGCCCCACGCGGAGGTGGACGTTGATCTTGCCCGGCGCGCGGGCGGTGACGGTCTCCCTCACGGGCCCTCCCCTCCCGCGTCAGCGGCTGCGTCGCCGGCAGCGGGGGCGGCGCCCCGGTGGGCAGCGATCGCGGCGAACTCCTCGATGCCGAGCTTCTCCCCGCGCGCCTGCGGATCGACCCCGGCGGCCCGGAGCGCCGCCTCGGCCGCGGCGCCGCCGCCGGCCCAGCCGGACAGGGCCGCGCGCAGGGTCTTCCGCCGCTGGGCGAAGGCGGCGTCGATGACGGCGAAGACCTCCTCGCGGGACGCCGTCGTGACGGGCGGCTCGTGCCGCTCGAAGCCGACGAGGCCCGAGTGGATCTTGGGGGCGGGCCAGAAGACGTTCATGCCGATGACCCCGGCCTTGCGCATGTCCGCGTACCAGGTGGCCTTGACACTGGGCACGCCGTAGATCTTGCTGCCCGGCTTCGCCGCGAGCCGATCGGCGACCTCGTCCTGGACCATGACCAGACCGCGGCGCAGGGTCGGGAAGTGCTCCAGCAGGTGCAGCACCACGGGAACGGCGACGTTGTAGGGCAGGTTCGCGACCAGGGCGGTGGGCTCGTGGGGCAGCTCGGTGACGCGCATGGCGTCGGCGAGGACGACGTCGAGCGCGTCGGCCCTCGCCGGGCGCAGCTCCTGGACCGTCCGCGGCAGACGGGCCGCCAGCTTGGGATCGATCTCGACGGCGACGACGCGCTCGGCGGCGTCGAGCAGGCCCAGTGTCAGCGACCCGAGTCCGGGGCCGACCTCCAGCACCGTCTCCGCCGGTCCGAGGTGCGCGGCGGCGACGATCCGGCGGATGGTGTTGCCGTCGATCACGAAGTTCTGCCCGAGCGTCTTGGTGGGCCGCACGCCGAGCTCGTCGGCCAGGCGGCGGATCTCGGTGGCGCCGAGGAGCGGTGCGGCGGCGGTCTCGCCGGCGGGCGGGGTCGTGTCGGCGTCGGAAGTCACGGGGTCCATCCTAGTCGTTGGGCTCCGCCGCGGGACGGCAAAGCGGAAACGCGACCGCGCCCGCCCCGCCGCCTCGGGGCGGTGGGACGGGCGCGGTGCGTGCAGGTGCCTCTGCGGTCACCCGCGGCAGGACTGCTGCTGGGGGATCAGCGCAGGCCGAGCTTGGCGGAGCAGTGCGGCCAGTGGCCCCAGCCGCCGTTGGCGCGCAGGCGCTCGGCGGTGGCGATCTGCTCGGACGGGCTGGCCTGGTGCGGCAGCGGCGCGTACTGGGTGCCGCCCGCGGCGGCCCAGCTGGAGGCGCTGAACTGCAGGCCGCCGTAGTAGCCGTTGCCGGTGTTGATGGACCAGTTGCCGCCGGACTCGCACTTGGCGAGCGCGGCCCAGGCGCCGGAGGACGGGCCGGACGCGGTGGTGCCGCCGGACGAGGAGGAGGACGAGGAGGAGGACGACTTCGGCTCGGGCTTGGGCTCCTCGCGCTTGGTGCCGACCTTGATGACCTCGGTGACCGGCTTCTCGGCGACCTTCGTGTCGACGACCTCGGTGCTCTCGACCTCGCCGTCGTGCAGCGTGACCTGGCTGGTGATCTCGCGGACGCCGTCGACGCCCTCGGTCTCGACCTCGGTGTCGCCACGGTCCATCGAGGAGTCCTCGACCTTCTCGGTCTCGTGCGGGATCGCCTCGGTGGCGGTGCGGGTCTCGGTGGTGACGCGGACGACGGTGATGGCGGTGCCGTCCTCGAGGGCCGTCGCCGTGTCGGCCGGCTCGACGATGTCGGCCTCGCCGACCTCGATCTCGGCGTCCGCGAGCGCATCGGCGATGGTGAGGCCGGTGGTCTGGAGCGTCTGCTCCTCGCCGCCGACCGTCAGGGTCACGCTCTTGGGGGTCTGCACCTCGATCGGGGTGCTCAGCGAGGCGAGCTCCATGCCGGAGCCGAGGGAGATCTCCGCCTCGTCGTTGACGCCGAGCTGCTTCATGACGTCGGCGACCGTGAGGCCGGTGGTGCCGACCGTCCGCTTCTCGCCGTCGATCATGACCTCGACCGTCTTGTGGCGGTTGACGGTCACGGTGCTGCCGTCGTCGATCGCCGCGTCGAGGGCGGGGGCGACCTCGTCGTTCGCGGCGAGCTCGATCTCGGAGGCCTCGAGCGCGTCGGCCACGGTCCCGCCGAAGGTCGTGACGCTCTGGGTCTCGCCGTCGACCGTGACGTCGATGGTCTTGGAGGCGCCCACGTAGGCGACGACGCCGAGGATCAGCGCCGTGAGGACGACGGCCTGGGCCGCGACCTTGGCCCAGCGATTACGGAACATGTTCTTCAAGGGTTTCCCAACTTCGGTTCTGCCCGGCTACGGGGAAACAGCGCGGCAGGGCTCCTCCGCAACGAGTCTCACGTGCGGACCTGCCGGCCTGGCCGACGTCTCCATCGATCGCAGCGACACAGCCGGACCCGCACGCGGTGCCCCGAGGGCCGGACCAAGCGTCGCCCCCGGGGGCCGGCGCGGGGTCGCCCTCGCGGAGGCCACCGCGCTTGGACACACGAACGGAGCGTCCAAGCAGGATTGCTATGTGGTTGTCTCGCACGAGCGATGAACACCCGAGACCTTCCCCGATCCCGGCTATTTGAGGTTAACCGTAACCTTTCCGTTATCAAGTCACAATCGCTGGAGTCTCCCCTCGGGCCGAATCTTGAGGTTGAAGGCTCCCCGCGGCTCAGTGGGACAATGGCCGCATGACGCCATTCGCGCTAGTCACGCCGCCCCTGGTCCTCGCCGTCGTCCTGATTGTCGCCGGCGTGGCGAAAGTCATGACGAAATCTCGCCGGGAGGCCGCAACCGAGCTGTTATCGGCCCCGGGCCTGCCGTCGGTGGTGAACGCGCCGTGGGTCCGTCGACTGCACCCCTGGCTGGAGGTCCTGCTCGGCCTGGCCCTCCTCGCCCCGTGGCCGGGCAACCTGGCCGCGGCCGTCCTGGCCCTGCTCCTGTGCGGCTTCTACACGTGGCTGGTGGCGAAGCTGGTACGCGCCGACGAGCCCCAGGAGTGCGCCTGCTTCGGGGCGCTCTCCCGCGGCCCGGTGGGCCGCCGGGACCTGGTGCGCAACATCGGCCTGGTGGCGCTGGGCGCCCTCGCGGTCCTGTGGGCCGCCCTCGGCCGGTCGGTCCCGGCCGATCTGGGCGCATTCGGCCCATCGGACTGGTGGTGGTTCGCGGCGGTGCTGCTGGCGGTCGCGGTCCCGCTGGCCTGGCGCGTCTCCGCGGATCGCGGGCGCGAGCGGCAGGCCCAGGACGCACCCCAGGCCCCCACCGTCGCTGCCGAGACCCGCCCCGGGCCTGCCGGCGGCACCGAGCAGGAACCCGGGACGTCGGAGGGGGCCCTGGCCGTGCCCGAGACGGACGGAGCGGAGGACGCCCCGGCCGCGGAGGCCGTCCAGCACGTGCGCTGGCTGCTGTCCGACCAGTCGCCCCCGACGTCGATGGAGGAGGCCCAGCCGGAGGACCTGACCGGGGTCCCGCTCCCGGACGTGATGGTCCGCCCGATCGACGGAGAGGCACTCGTCGGCCTCCGCCAGGTGGCCCCGCGCCGGGCGATGCTGCTGGTCCTGGTGCGTCCTGCCTGCCAAGCGTGCAACCAGGTGCTCGCCGAGCTCGAGGGATGGCGCTCCGCGTGGGGCGACCGGGTGGACGTCCGACTCCTGGTCTCCCGCGACCCCGAGCGGTTCCTCGAGGAGCATCCGGACCTCCGGCCGCTGGTCCTGGAGGACCCCAGCCGGGCGATCCAGCGGCTCCTCGGCGTCCGCTACACGCCGTCGGCGCTGCTGGTGGCCCCGGACGCCTCGATCGCGGCCGGGCCGACCACGGGCCCGGAGTACATCTCCGGCCTCGCCGACGTCATCACGGGCTCCATCGCCCCGGCGTCCGCGGCGCCGGTCGACTCCGGTCGCTAGAACTCCCCGTACACCCGGCGCGTGGTGTCGGCGAGGATGGTGCACCACTCGGCCAGGTCCCGGTCCAGATGCCGGGCCATGAAGCGCACCGTGTAGGGGATCATGTAAGCGGCGTTCGGGCGCCCGCGGTACGGGTGGGGCGTCAGGTACGGGGCGTCGGTCTCCACCAGGACCAGGCTCGGGTCCGCTACCAGCAGGGCGTCCTGCAGGTCGGTGGAGTTCTTGAACGTGACGGTCCCGGAGAAGGACATGAACCAGCCGTGCTCGTTGCAGATGCGGGCGAGTTCGGCGTCGCCGGAGAAGCAGTGGAAGACCACGCGGTCCGGCAGCTGCACGCCGCTCGTGAGGACGTCCACGACGTCGGCGTGCGCGTCGCGGTCGTGGATCTGCAGCGCCTTGCCGCGCCGTGCGGCGATCTCGAGGTGGGCGAGGAACGACTCCCGCTGCACGGCTCGGCCCTCGGGGCCGGTGCGGAAGTAGTCCAGTCCGGTCTCCCCCACCGCGCGAACGCGCTCGTGCCCGGCCAGTTCGTCGATCTCGGCGATCGCCCCGGCGAGCTCCCCGCGCTCGGCGAGCGCGGGGACGTCGTTCGGGTGGAGGGCGACGGCGGCGAGCAGGCGGCGGTCCGCCGCGGCGGCCTCGACGGCGAACCGGGAGGACTGGACGTCGCACCCCACCTGCACGGCACCGGGGACCCCGACGGCCTCCGCGGCGTCGAGGGCGTCCCGGATGCCAACGGTCACCCAGCCACCGCGGAAGTCCAGGTGCGTGTGGTTGTCCGGTACCGCGACCGGGAGCGGCTCCGGGGCCGGCGGGTAGTTCTTGCGCTTGTCCACCGGTTCGCCCTCCGGGGGCGCGTAGGCGGTCGGAACGGACCCGGGATTCACTGCACCATCAGACACGCCGTCCATCCTAGCGGGGGCGGCCGGAGGCCCGGCGTGCGGCGCCGGTCGCGCGTCGGCCGTCCGGAGGAGGCGGGCACGACAGAGGCGGCGGGGCGTGCGGATCGCTGTCCGCTCGCCCCGCCGCCTCTGCGATGAGCGAGTCCCGCTCGAGTCGTGACGACCGGCCTCTCGGCCGGCCGCCGGCCGGCTACTCGGCGTACGGGTCGGCGATGCCGATGTACTGGACGGTGCTGTACTCGGCGATGCCCTCGGCGCCGCCCTCGCGGCCCAGGCCGGACTGCTTGACGCCGCCGAATGGGGCCGCCGCATTGGAGATGACGCCGGCGTTGAAGCCGACCATGCCGAACTCGATCTGCTCCGCGACACGGAACATGCGGGCGTAGTCCTGGGTGAAGAGGTAGGAGGCGAGGCCGTACTCGCTGGCGTTCGCCAGCCGGATAGCCTGCTCCTCCGTCTCGAACGTGGTCACGGGGGCGACCGGGCCGAAGATCTCCTCGTTCAGGATGGCCGCGTCGTTCGGGACGTTGCCGAGCACGGTCGGGGCGTAGAAGTAGCCGTCCCCGTCGATCGGCTCGCCGCCGCAGACCGCCTCGGCTCCGGCCGAGACGGCCGCCGAGACGAGCTGGTGCACGTCGTCGCGCGCGCCGCCGTCGATCAGCGGGCCGACCGTGGACGAGTCCTCGGTGCCGCGGCCCGGCTTCAGGCGGCCCATGGCCTCGGCGAACTTGCGGGTGAACTCCTCGGCGATCGTGTCCTGGACCAGGAAGCGGTTGGCCGCGGTGCAGGCCTCGCCCATGTTGCGCATCTTGGCCGCCATGGCGCCCTCGACGGCCTTGTCCAGATCGGCGTCCTCGAAGACGATGAACGGCGCGTTGCCGCCCAGCTCCATCGACGTGCGCAGCACGTTGTCCGCGGCGTCCTTGAGCAGCTGGCGGCCGACCGGCGTCGAGCCCGTGAAGGACACCTTGCGCAGGCGGCGGTCCTTCATGATGGGGCCGGAGATCGCCGAGGCGCTGTTGCCGGAGACCACGTTGAGGACGCCGGCCGGCAGGCCCGCCTCGAGCATGACGGCCGCGAAGAGCTGGCTGGTCAGCGGCGTCAGCTTGGCCGGCTTCAGCACCATGGTGCAGCCGGCGGCGACGGCCGGGCCGACCTTGCGGGTGGCCATGGCCAGCGGGAAGTTCCAGGGGGTGATCAGCAGGCAGGGGCCGACCGGCTTGTTCTGCACGAGGATCTTGTTCTTGCCCTCGGGGGTGGTGAGGTAGCGCCCGTAGTCGCGCACGGCCTCCTCGGAGAACCAGCGCAGGAACTCGTTGCCGTAGGCGACCTCGCCCCGGGCCTCGGCCAGCGGCTTGCCCATCTCCAGCGTCATCAGCAGCGCGAAGTCCTCGGCGCGCTCGTTGATGAGCTCGAACGCGCGGCGCAGAATGTCGGAGCGGACCCGCGCCGGCGTGCGGGCCCAGTCGGCCTGGGCGGCGTCGGCGGCGTCGAGCGCCGCCTTGGCGTCCTCGCTCGTCGCGGACGCGAGCGTGGCGATGACCTTCCCGGTAGCCGGATCATGCACGTCGAACGTGCCGCCGTCGGACGCGTCGCGCCACTCGCCGTCGATGAGCAGTCCGGTGGGGACCGAAGCCAGCAGGGCAGCCTCGCGCTCGGGGCTAATCGTCATTGGTAACTCCCGGAGGTCGTAAATGAATGCGTGTCACCAAATTTACGGTACGCGCCGGACAACCGGAAACCGCGTGAACCCGCTCGCGCCGCTTCCGCCGCGCTACTTCCCGCGCGCGGCCACCACTGCCGCGTAGAGCTCGCGCTTGGAGACGCGGTCCCGCTCGGCCACGGCGGCGACCGCGTCCTTCAGGCGCATGCCGGAGGACATGAGCTGCTCGACCGCGGCGACGTGGTCGACGTCGTCCGTCTCCTCCTCGGCGGTGCTCCCGGCGACGACGACGGCGATCTCGCCGCGGACGCCGTCGGAGGCCCAGTCCGCGAGCTCGTCCAGGGCACCGCGCCGGACCTCCTCGTGGAGCTTGGTGAGCTCGCGGGCGACGGCCGCGCGGCGGGCCGGGCCGAAGGCCTCGGCGAGCGCGCGGAGCATCGCCTCGAGCCGGTGGGGCGCCTCGAAGAAGACCATGGTGCGCCGCTCGCCGGCCAGATCGGCGAGGCGGGAGGAGCGGTCCCCCGGCTTGCGGGGCAGGAAGCCCTCGAAGGTGAACCGGTCCGTCGGCAGGCCGGAGAGGGCCAGGGCAGTGAGGACGGCGGAGGGCCCCGGGGCGGCGGTGACCGTGACCCCGGCCTCGACGGCCGCCTCGACCAGGCGGAAGCCCGGGTCGGAGACCGCGGGCATCCCGGCGTCGGAGACCACCAGCAGCGTGGCTCCGTCCTCGACGAGGCGCAGCAGGTCCGCGATCCGGTGGGACTCGTTGTGCTCGTGGTAGCTGATCAGCCGGCCGGGAACCCGGACGCCGAGCGCGTTGGCCAGATGGAGGAGGCGCCGGGTGTCCTCGGCGGCGACCACGTCCGCCGTCGTCATGTACTCGATCAGGCGCGGGGACGCGTCCGAGAGATTGCCGATCGGCGTCGCCGCGAGCACGATCCGGCCCCCGCCGTCGCCCGCGACGGCGGGGGCATCGTCTGCGACGTGGTCCAGCGGTTCGGTATCCGCCGGTTCGGTGTCCGCGGGATCGATCCCGGCGGGCGTGCCGCCGGAGGGGTCGATGATGTCGTCGGAGGAGTTCGTCGGGTCGGCCACCGGGTCAGCCTACCGCGCCGCCCCCGCGGGCCGCCCCCGGAAAACGCCTGCGGGCATCGGCGCCGCCAAACGGCGGTGTGGAACCGCGGAGCCGGGCCGCGAAGCGCTAGATCAGGGGCGGGCCCCGCTAGGGTGATTGCGTGAGGAGCTGGATCGCACCCCCGGAGGACAAGGCCTCGGCCGAGGCCCTGCAGCGGCGACTGCTGGGACGTCCCACGCCCGGAACAGGCCCCCGGCGTCTGCCGCGCGGGCGGCGACCGCGGGCCCTGTCGTCCGCCGGACGCGTGCGGACCGCCTCGGCACGGTTGAGCCCCTGGCTGATGCACCACGCCGCCTGGCTGCTGCCCGTCCTCATCACTGCACTGGCCGCCTGGCTGCGGCTGTCGCAGCTGGACCAGCCGCACGATCTCACCTTCGACGAGACGTACTACGTCAAGGACGCGTTCACGCTCCTGCAGTCGGGCTACGAGCGGCAGTGGCCGGACGAGGGCGCCGACGAGCAGTTCCTCGCCGGGGAGCCGCACCCCCTCGGCGAACCGTCCTACGTGGTGCATCCGCCCCTCGGGAAGTGGCTGATCGGGCTCGGCATGCTCGTGTTCGGCACGGACAACGGCCTCGGCTGGCGCTTCGCGTCCGCCCTCGCCGGGACCCTCTCGGTCCCCCTGGTCTACCTCGTGGGCCGGCGCCTGCTGGGCTCCGCCGCGCTGGCCTCCGTCGCGGCGCTCCTGACGGCGGTGGACGGCCACCACCTCGTCATGTCCCGTACGGCGCTGCTGGACATCTTCCTCATGCTCTTCGTCCTCGCCGCCTTCTATGCGCTGCTCCGGGACCGGGAGGACGGGCGCCGGCGTCTGGCCGCCGCGCTCTCGCACGCCGGCTCCCCCGGCCGATCCGCGCGCACCGGGAGGGCGGGGCGCCCGCCCTCCGAGCCACCGTTCCTCTACGGGCCGTGGCTGCTGTGGCGCCCGTGGCGGCTCGGGGCCGGCCTCCTGCTCGGCGCCGCGGTCGGCGTGAAGTGGTCCGCGCTGGCCTTCGTGGCCGTCTTCGGCCTGCTGACCGTGCTCTGGGATGTCGCGGCGCGCCGCGCCGCCGGCGTCCGGCACTGGATGGCCGCCGGTCTGCTCCGCGAGGGGATCCCCGCCTTCCTCACGCTCGTCCCCGCGGCCGCAGCGGCGTATCTGGCGTCCTGGTCCGGCTGGCTGGCCGCGCCGGGCGGCTACGACCGGCAGTGGGCCGCCGAGCACCCGGAGCAGGCGTGGCCGCTGGTGCCGGACGCGGTCCGCTCGCTGTTCGAGTACCACCGCAGCGCCTTCGAGTTCCACGGCGGGCTCGACTCGGACCACTCGTGGGAGTCCGGCCCGGAGACGTGGCTCCTCGCGGGACGGCCGGTGCTGTTCCACTTCGAGACCGTCGAGGGCGGCCAGGGGTCCTGCGCCTGGGAGAGCTGCACCTACGCCATCACCGACCTGCCCAACCCGGTGCTGTGGTGGTCGGCCGCGCTGGCGCTGCTGGTAGTCCTCTTCTCCTGGGCCGGGCGCCGCGACTGGCGGGCCGGCGCCGTGCTCGCCGGCGTCGCCGCCGGCTTCGTTCCCTGGTGGTTCTTCCCGGACCGCACCATGTTCTTCTTCTACACGATCGCCTTCCACCCGTTCCTGATGCTGGCGGTCTCCTATGTCATCGGGCTCGTGCTGAACCCGGCGGCCAGCCGGTCCTCCGCCCCCGGACGGACCGCCCCCGGGGTTGTCCTCCCGCGCCCGGGCGAGCTCGAGCAGCGGCGGGTGGGCGTCGCCGTCGTCGGGGTGTACCTGGCGGTGGTCCTCGCCGTGTCGGCGTTCTTCCTCCCGGTGTGGACCGGGCAGCCGATGGGGCCCGACGGGTGGCATCTGCGTCTGTGGCTGCCCTCCTGGGGCTGAGCCCCGGGCCGGGCCGCCCACCGGCGGCGGGGACGCCCGGCGTCGCTAGACTGTCGGCTGGATGACCACCTCACCAGGGAGAACCCCCGTGCGCGAAGCCAGGACCGATCTGCTCGTCGAACTACCGAAGTCCTACAACGTCACGCAGCTGCTGCTGGACCGGCTCGAGCGCGAGGGGACTCCCCCGATCTACCGGGTCCGCGACGCCTCCGGCCGCTGGGCCGACGTCGCGACGCGGGAGTACGTGGACTTGGTCCGCCGGCTCGCGAGGGCCCTCCTCGGCGTCGGCGTCACACCCGGCTCGGCCGTGGCGATCATGTCCCGGACCCGTTACGAATGGGCTCTGGTGGAGCAGGCGATCTGGTTCGCCGGGGCCGTCTCCGTGCCAATCTACGAGACCAGCTCCGCCTACCAGATCGAGTGGATCCTGCGCGACTCGGGGGCCCGCCACGTCTTCGCGGAGAACGCCGAGCGCGCCGCCACCGTCGCCACGGCTGTCGAGGGGCTCGGCGAACCGGTGCAGACCTTCTGCTTCGACGCCGCCCACTCCGTCGCCGGCGGGGCCGTCGCCGGAGGCGCCACGGGCGGCCGGGCGCCGCTCGGCGTGACCTCGGGCAGCGATCTGGCACTCCTCCTCGCCGCCGGCGAGCGCTCGCCCGTCACGGACGAGCAGGTGGAGTCCGCCCGCACGTCCGCGGGGTACGACGACGTGGCGACCCTCGTCTACACGTCCGGGACCACGGGGCGGCCCAAGGCCTGCCGGATGACCCACGGGAACTTCGCCGGCGTCGCCGTGAACCTGGTCCCGCACATGCGCCAGGTGGTCCACGAGGGGTCGCGGACGCTCATGTTCCTGCCCCTGGCGCACGTCCTCGCCCGCGCCGTGCAGCAGTGCTGCGTGCACTCCGGCACCACGGTGGCCCACTCGCCGTCGATGGCGACACTGATGGAGGACCTGGCCTCGTTCCAGCCGACGTTCCTGCTCGCCGTGCCGCGGGTGTTCGAGAAGATCCGCACCGGGGCGCTCGCCAAGGCCGAGGCCGCCGGGAAGGGCGCGCTGTTCGTGCGCGCGGAGCAGGTCGCGATCGCGGTGTCCCGGCACCGCGACGCCGTGGCCCGGGGCGAGGCGGCGCGACTGCCGGTGCGCACCCGCGTCCAGCACCTGCTCTTCGACCGGATCCTCTACCCGAAGCTGCGTGGCGTCCTGGGCGGCCGGGCCCGCTTCGCGATCTCGGGCGCAAGCGCCCTGAACGACGAGCTCGGCCACTTCTTCCGCGGTGCCGGCGTCCAGCTCCTCGAGGGGTACGGGCTGACCGAGACCACGGCCCCGGCGACGGTGAACCAGCCGCACTACGTGCGCATGGGCACCGTGGGCATCCCCATCCCGGGTACCACCGTGCGGATCGCGGACGACGGCGAGGTGCTGCTGCGCGGCGTGGGCGTGTTCGCGGGCTACCGCAACAACGAGGAGGCCTCCGCCGAGGCCTTCACCGAGGACGGCTTCTTCCGCACCGGGGACCTCGGCGCGCTCGACGACGACGGGTTCCTGACCATCACCGGCCGCAAGAATGACCTCCTCGTCACCGCCGGCGGCAAGAACGTCTCCCCGGGCCCACTGGAGGAGCTCGTCCGTGCGAGCCGGATCGTGGACCAGGCCGTGGTGGTCGGAGACGGGCGGCCGTTCATCGGGGCGCTCGTCTCCCTGGACCGCGACGAGCTCTCCGCGTTCCTCTCCGGGCGCGGGCTGCCGCAGATGACGGTCCGGAAGGCGGCGGAGCATCCCGAGGTCCTCGCCGAGCTCCAGCGCGCGATCGACGAGGCGAACCGGACTGTCTCGCAGGCCGAGGGCGTCAAGAAATTCGCCGTGATCGACCACGAGTTCACAGAGGAGTCCGGGCATCTGACGCCGTCGCTCAAGCTCAAGCGGGCCGCCGTGGTGGACACCTGCGCCGCGGACATCGAGGCGCTCTACCAGAGGTGAGCGAGGAGGGCGCGGACAGGACGCGACCGTCCAGTGCGCCCGATCAGGACCGGCGGCCGAAGACCAGGGCGCGCGAGCGCTGGCGCCGGCCGGCCGTCGGCCAGGTGGCGATGAGCGTGACCACCACGGCGACGAGGACGAGCGCCCCGACGGCGATGGCCGAGTCGACCCAGAACTGCTCCGGATAGAGGCGGATCAGCGCATCCGAGTAGCGGAAGGTCCAGGTCCCGTCCGCGAAGAGCACGGAGTGGACGGTCGTGAAGAAGGCGCCCCAGTTGATCACCGCGGCCAGCGCGATCACCGCGGCGAGGACCACGGTGGCCACCGCCCCCGAGAAGAGCGCGCGGCGCGGCCCGCCCGGATAGCGAAGGGCGAGATACCAGAGGCCCACCAGGGTGAGGCCGAGCAGGACGAGCCCCGCGGCGAACGCCGTGCCCAGCACCGCCTTCACGTCCGCCATGTGGGCGACCTCCGAGGCCAGCAGCAGCGGGTCGCCGCCGCCGTCGCGGAGGCCGGCCAGGAAGTCGGGCCCGGCCGCGTTGTTCAGGTAGTCCACGCCGTACGAGCCGTAGGTCAGGCGCGTCTCCGTGTCCCAGCCGAACTGGTCCGCGGGGAAGCCGGGACGGTGGTACTCGACCCAGAGGAACCAGGGGCTGGCCACGGCCTTGAGCGCGCCGACGACGAGCAGGAACGGGTAGAGGACCGCCAGCAGGGCCTGCACGATGCGCGGCATGACCGGCTTGGCGCGCAGGGCCGCCTCGCGGGCCTCTCCCCGCCGACGGCGACCCTCCGCATCGGAGACCGGCGCCGAGACCGGGGCGGGAGTGGATCGCTGCGCGACCTCCTCCGCGTTGCGCAGGACGCGCGAGCGGGGCGCACCCGAGGGGGCGCTGGCCCGCGCCGCGCTCAGCAGGGGATCCTCACCGTCCTGAACCGGGGCGGATGAGGGGGCAGGCGCCGGCCGCGACGCGCGCAGCTGCGCGCGCGTCACCGGAGCCGCCTCGGAACCGGGCCCCGGCCCGGACGCAGCGCCCGGGTCGACCCCGGCTGCTGGTCGCGACGTCCCGGCGGCCGCCGGCGCCACCTTCGGCGTCGGGTTCGTCGCCGGCGTCGGATCGCTCGCAGCCTTCGCGTCGGTCCCCGGCTGCGGATCGGCCTCGGGCTTCGCGGCGGTCCCGGGCTTCGGATCGGTCCTGGGCTTCAGATCGGTCGACGCACCGTCGCGGCCTGCGACGGCGGCCGTCTTCGTCGTGGCCGCGTCCTTCTCGCTCATCCAGTTCCTTTCAAGCGGGGGTCTACGTCCACCCTAGTGGGCAGGCGCCCGGCAGCCCCGGAAGGGCGCGGAACGGCCGGAGGCCCGGCCCCTCCCCCGGAGGGGCGGCGCCGGGCCTCCGTCACGGCGAACACGGCGGAGCGGGCTGCCTGCCGGGGTGGCTCCGCGCCCGCTCCAGGCCGCTGCGCGCCGGGGCCGAGGTCAGTACCGGTAGTGGTCGGCCTTGAACGGGCCCCCGACCGGGACGCCGAGGTAGTCCGCCTGGTCGGCGGAGAGCTCGGTCAGCTCCACCCCGAGCGCGTCCAGGTGCAGGCGTGCCACCTTCTCGTCGAGGAGCTTCGGGAGAACGTAGACCTGCTTCCCGTACTCGCCCGTGCCGGCCTTGGTGAAGAGCTCGATCTGGCCGATGGTCTGGTTGGCGAACGAGTTCGACATGACGAAGCTCGGGTGACCCGTGGCGTTGCCGAGATTCAGCAGGCGCCCCTCGGAGAGGACGATGATGGAGCGCTCGCGGTCCGTCCCGGCGTCGAACACCCACTCGTGGACCTGCGGCTTGATCTCGACCTTGCGCACACCGTCGACGGCGGCGAGCCCGGCCATGTCGATCTCGTTGTCGAAATGCCCCACGTTGCCGACGATCGCCTTGTCCTTCATGCGCAGCATGTCCGCCGCCATGATGATGTCCTTGCCGCCCGTGGTGGTGACGAAGATGTCGCCCTGCTCCACCACGGAGTCCAGACGGGCGACCTGGTAGCCGTCCATGGCGGCCTGCAGCGCGCAGATCGGATCGATCTCCGTGACGACGACGCGCGCTCCCTGGCCGCGCAGCGCCTCGGCAGCGCCCTTGCCGACGTCTCCGTAGCCGCAGACGACGGCGACCTTGCCGCCGATCAGCACGTCCGTGGCGCGCATGATGCCGTCCGGCAGGGAGTGCCGGATACCGTACTTGTTGTCGAACTTGGACTTGGTGACGGAGTCGTTGACGTTGATCGCGGGGAACAGCAGCTGCCCGGCCTCGGCGAGCTGGTACAGCCGCATGACGCCCGTGGTCGTCTCCTCGGTGACGCCGAGGATCCCCGCGGCGAGACGCGTGAATTTCTGCGGGTCCGCGGCCAGCGACTGGCGCAGCCGGTCGAGGATGATCGTGTACTCGTGCGAGTCGGCGTCCGTGGTCTCCGGGACCGCTCCGGCGGCCTCGAACTCGACGCCCTTGTGGAGCAGGAGCGTGGCGTCGCCGCCGTCGTCGAGGATCATGTTGGGCCCGAGGTCCGGGTCCTCGGCGGCGCCCGGCCAGGTGAGGATCTGCTCGGCGGTCCACCAGTACTCCTCGAGGGACTCGTTCTTCCAGGCGAACACG
Organism: Zhihengliuella sp.; assembly: GCF_031178195.1. GTDB lineage: Bacteria > Actinomycetota > Actinomycetes > Actinomycetales > Micrococcaceae > Zhihengliuella. Next base: position 167,780 of record NZ_JAPSJL010000003.1, on the reverse strand, counting down.
GGGACGCCCTGCGGGTCCTCGGGGGTCCCGTCCGTCCCGACGACGACGGCGGCCGCGGCCTCGTCCTGCGTGGAGAAGATGTTGCAGCTGGCCCAGCGGACCTCGGCGCCGAGCGCCACGAGCGTCTCGATGAGCACCGCGGTCTGCACGGTCATGTGCAGCGACCCGGCGATGCGGGCGCCCTTGAGCGGCTGAGCCTCTCCGTACTCGGCGCGCAGCGCCATCAGCCCGGGCATCTCGTGCTCGGCGAGGCGGATCTGGTGGCGGCCGGCCTCGTGGAGGCCGATGTCGGCGATCTTGTAGTCGAAAGTCATCCGGGTTCTCTCCGTCGGGTGGGGCGGGGCGGTCTGGCGGGGCGGGGATCGGAAGGCGTGCCTCAGGAGGCGGGTGCGGCCGTCTCCGGGGGCAGGAGCACGGGGATCCCGTCGACGATCGGGTAACGGAGGCGTTCGCCGTCGGCGGCGGCGTCCACGGAGACGAGGTAGTCGCCGTCGAGGGCGAGGGCCGAGCCGGTCGCGGGGCAGCGGAGATCGGCGAGGAGCTGCACAGAGATATGGGCCATTGCCCCAGTCTAGGCGGTGTCCGGGGCGCCCCGGCGATCCCCGGTGACGCCGCGAGACGCCCGACCGGGGACCGCCGGCGAAGCCCTACTCGTTCGGCTCGCGGAGCATCCGCAGGTTGGGCCGGTCGCCCGGGTGCGGGACCCCGTCGATGCCCGAGTCCGCCGGTGGCGTCAGCGGCTCGCGGCTGCGCTGGGGCTGGTCGTTCTGCGTCGGGCCGTCGTGGTCGCCCCCGTCCGCAGTGGCCGAGCTCGGGGTCTCGCTGACGGCGTCGGCCAACGCGGAGAGCTCGTCGGGGGCCAGCCGGGGCGCATCGGGGATCTGCAGGCGCATGACATTCCAGCCGCGCGGTACCGTCATGCGGTTGGCGTGCGTGACGCAGAGGTCGTAGCAGTGCGGCTCGGCGAAGGTGGCGAGCGGCCCCAGCACGGCCGTGGACTCGGCATAGACGTATGTCAGGGTGGCGATGGCCGGTTCCTGACAGGCCGAGCGCGAACACAGTCGAATGGATCCCACGAGGAACCACCCTACCCGCAGGCGGCCACGGGACGGTGGAGGCTAAGCTCGTTTCATGGGTAGCTTCACGTTCGATTCCGGCTCCGTCGACGGGCCGCCGAACGCACGCGGGTTCTGGCGCCGCCGTCGCAATCGCCACGGCCGCGGACTGCGCGGGCCCCTGCTGCTGCCCCAGCTGCCCGGCTCCCGCACCCGCCAGGAGCGCTTCGAGGAGCTGGTGGCGGAGTCGGAGCTCCGGCTCGAGCAGCTCCATCCGCACCGGCTCTCGGCCGTGCAGTTCCTGGTCTCCTTCGCGCCGGAGAAGGCGGCGTTGGACCGGGCGGAGGCACGCAACGCGAGCGTGCCGCTGGGGCGAAGCGTCCGCTACAAGGCCACCCCGGCGGATGCTCCCGGCGAGGGCGGGGCCGCGAAGAAGGGGCCCCGCGAGGAGATCGTGGTGTACCGCAAGCCGGTCGAGGAACTCTGCCTGTCGCCGGGCGACCTCCCCGACCTGGTGCACGACGTCCTGGTGGAACTGGTCGGCGAGCTCCTGGACATGGACCCGTACGACGTGGACCCGGCGTATGGTCGCAGTACTCTGCGCGGGCCCCAGTAGCACTGGAGGGCCGAGCCCCAGCAGGCGGCAACCGATTCGAGGAGAGGCAGAACAGTGAGGATCCACCTGACGAGCGTCCTGGTCGACGATCAGGAGAAGGCCGAGCGCTTCTACACGGACGTGCTCGGCTTCCGGAAGAAGTACGACATCCCGATGGGAGCGGACCGCTGGCTGACCGTGGTCTCCCCCGAGGATCCGGACGGCACCGAGCTGCTGCTGGAGCCGAGCGGTCACCCGGCGGCCGGCCCGTTCAAGGAGGCGCTCGTCGCCGACGGGATCCCGTTCACCGCCTTCGAGGTGGACGACGTCCGGGCGGAGTACGAGCGGCTCCGGGGCCTCGACGTGCGCTTCACCCAGGAGCCGACGGAGATGGGTCCGGTCACCACGGCGGTCCTGGACGACACGTGCGGCAACCTCATCCAGATTCAGACGGCCCCGGCCCCCGCACCCGGGGACTGACCGGGCCCAGGGGGCATGCCCCCCGGCGGGAGGGCGGAGCGAGGGGTCCCGGCGGAACGCCGCCGGGACCCTTCGTTCGCCGATCAGTTTCGTTCGCCGCGATCAGTGCGTGGTGGCGGCGCTGGCGCCTCGTGGCCAGTGCTCAGTGGACGATGTCGACGGCGATGTTCCGCTGGCCCTCGCTGGGCGGGGGCACCGGCAGCACGGAGATGCCGTGCCCGCCGTCGGTCAGCGTCCGCTGCGCCGCGTAGACCGGCTCGCCGGCGGCGTCGATCAGCACGGCTGCCACGCCCTCGCCGAGGTCGCTCAACGCGAGCGCCTGCGTCCGCGTCGGCTGGATCCCGACGGTCCGGACCTCGCCGATCGTCCCGTCGGCCGAGACGGGACGCACCTCCACCGTGGCCTCGCCGCCGGCGGAGGCCATCAGGAGCTCGGTGTCGCCGAGCTGCGGCGGCACCACGACGTGCTGGTTGGCCAGCCGCGTGGCGGAGGGCGCCCAGGCGAAGTCCGTCGGCACCTCGCCGTCGCCCGTTCCGGCCCGTACGGAGCGGGCTCCCGCCACGACGGACTCGGACGACTGGAGGGCGACCGTGTAGGTCCCCTCGGGCAGCTCGGCCAGGCTGAACGCGGTCACCGAGTCGGCCGCAGCCGTCACCGTGGCCCCGCCGGGCATCTCCACCTCGCCGGACGGGCCGAAGACGCGCAGGTCCAGCTCGGCGTCGACCGTGCTCGGATTGGCGACCTGGAGCTGCGGCACGGCATCGGAGTAGTCGACGTCGGAGTCCGGCCTCGCCTCGGGCGCCTGGACCACGATGCCGGGGACCATCTGCTGCCGCGCCGCCGGCGCGCCGGCGTGCAGGTAGTCCACGCCGCCGGGGGTGAGCCCGCGCAGAACGGACTGCTGGACGACGGCGTTCACGGCCGCGCCGGTGGAGGTGACGTGGACGCCCACGGCCGGGTCGTCGGGGATCATGCCCGCCAGGACGATGCTGCGGGACTCCCCCGGCGCCAGCACGATCCCGCGCAGGTTCGCCGCGTCGGCCCGTCCCGTGGTCCCGACCAGCTCGAGGTCCACCGTCGCGGCGGACTCTGACGGGTTGGCCAGCATGAGCAGACCCGTGCGGCCGACCTGCGTGGAGACACCGGTGATCCACTGGTCGTTCGACGGCGCCTGGCACGTGGTCGCCGCGTAGCCGGCCAGATCGCCGTCGTTCGCGTTGAAGCTGCGGGACATGCCGGCCAGGGACTTCAACCCGCCGAGGGGCTGGGCGCGGAGCACGGCCCATCCCGGGTGGTCGACGCTGCTGGCCGTCTCGGCCGTCTGGCCGGTGTAGCCCTCGGCGCTGGAGCCCGAGGACTCGGCGGCCTCGTCCTCGGGGATGCGCTCGACCAGCCGCTGCAGCACGTCGCCGCCGAGCGCGGAGATCTCGGCGCCAGGCAGGCGCTGGGCCGCGTCGCTGACCACGGTCGCGCGGATGGGCGAGGAGGCCGTCTCCGACTCCGGGGCGAACTCCGGGTCGCTCCCCTCGGCCGTCGTGCCCTCCACGATGCGCGGCTCCGGCGCACAGGAGAGCACCGCGTCCCCGGCCGGCACCGTCGCCTGCGTGACGCCGAGGTCGACGGCCGCGTTGGGCAGGGGGAGCAGGCTCGCGGCGGTCGCGCCGCCGCCGGCGACGACCACCAGGCCGGCGCCGACGGCCGCGGCGAGCAGCCGGCGGGTACGACGGCGCTTCTCACGCTGCGCGCGACGGCTGCCAGCGGCTGCGGTTCCCGCCACCGCGGCGGAACGGCTCGGCGCGTCGGCCGCCGGAGCGCTCGCACGCGCCGCGCCGGCATCCTCGGCTGCGTCGGCCGGGGCACCCGCCGACGCGCCGGGGGCGCCCGTGGCTCCGTCCTGGGCGGCGGCCTCGTTCTGGCCCGCCCCGTCCTGGGTGGCGGCCTCGTTCTGCCCCGCGCCCTCCGGCGCCGCGGCCGCGGCGGCGGGCGCGGCCTTGGACGCGATTCCCGGCTCGGAGGTCGTGGCGGAGGCCTCCGCGCTCCCGCTCCCAGGTCCCGCGTCGGCGACGGCTGGGCGTGCCCCGGTTTCGGTTTCGGTCTCGGTCTCGGTCTCGGTCTCGGTCTCGGTCTCGGTCTCGGGCCGATGTCCGGGCTCGCCGCGGGCCTCTGGAACGTCCGCTGCCACCTCGTCCGTGGTGCTGGTCTGCGGGGCCGGGTCAGCCGTCGGATCCGGGCCGGCGGAGGCCCCGGGGGCCGCAACGGCTTCGGACGCGTCGTCGTCTTCGCGGGCTACGGCGCGCTCGGAGGCCGCGGTGGGCTCGGAGGCCTCGGCGCGCTCGGGGGCGTCGTCGTGGTCGCCGAGGGCGGCCAACGCCTCCTCCAGGTCGCGCCGATGATCATCGGCGGCGTCGTCCGTCGAACGGGGATCTCCCGCCCCGGTCACCGACGCGGCTGCGACCGGCTGCGGCAGACCGCTGGGCTCCGGGTCCCCGGCGCGGCCCAGCGGGTTCTCGCGCTCGGGATCCTGGTTCTGGCGCTCCTGCTGGCTCATCGGGCTTCCTTCTCCATCGGCTCGTCCGCGGCGTCGAGGCCGGTCTCATCCTCCTCGGCATGGCCCTCGTGCCGCCAGCGCGGCTGCGCGACGGCCGCCCGCCGGCGCGCCCGGAACGGGAGCACGAGCAGGACGGTGAGGATCAGGACCGCCACCTGCAGGATCGCGATCGGCAGCCGCAGCGGGCTGACGTGCCACACCCGTAGCTCGCCCGCCACCGGCGGCAGCTCGAAGGCCTGGGCCCACCCCGCGGTGGTCCCGTGCAGGGGCCGGCCGTTGAACGTCGCGTGCCAGCCGGTGTCGGCGCGCTCGGCGAGCACGACCACCCGCCCCGTCGACCCGGCCGGGACGGACTCGTCCGCCACGCGCCCGCGGTCGTTCTCCACGAGGTGCTGCACCACGCCGTCGTTCTCGATGCGCACCCGCGCCGCGAAGTCGCCGGTGCCCTCCGCCTCGCCGGCAGCGTCGTGGACGCGCCAGAGCCAGCCGGCGCCGGTCCTGCCGACGCTGGCCAGGCCGGGCACCACGTTGATCTGGGAAGCGAGGAACTCGCCGCCGGCGCTCGTGTCGTCCAGCACGACGAACGCCACGCCGAGGTCGCGCAGGTCCTCGCGCGGGTCGATGCCCTGGCCGGAGACGATCGCCGCCACGGTCGCCCGCAGGGCCGTGGTGGCGGCGTCGTCCTCCCGGCGCTGCTGCTCCAGCAGGGAGCCGTAGAACTCATGGGTCTGGGCGACCACCGCGGAGGCGTCCAGCGTGGCACCGCCGCCGCTGACGAGCGACGCCTGGATGACGCCGGCCTCGCGCTGGTCGATCACGAGGGTCCGGGTCTGGTACTCGCCGGTGCCGCGGTCGGCGGCCGTGGCGGGCAGGGTGCGCTCGGGCGCGGCCTCGAGGCGCATCCCCGGCCCGTGGAGCGAGCCGGCGGCGAGCCAGCCCCCGGCGGTGAGCACCAGGGCGAGCACGGCCAGGACGGCGCCGGCGTTCACAAGCCCGCGGCGCCCGCCACTGAGCGCAGGGCGACCGTCGCGCACGGCGTCCGGCTGGCGGGCCTGCGTCGCGCCGATGGCGGCGGCGATCAGGAGGCCGATCAGGGCGACGGAGACGAAGCTACCCGTGTAGGGAGTGACGGCGACGCCCTGGTCCAGCCCCGTGGCGATCAGCTGTGCGCCCAGGGATGCGGCGAGGCCGACGACGGCGACCGTCCATCCGGCGCGGGCGGCCCATCCGGCGCGGGCCGGTAGCAGTGCGCCGACGATCGCGAAGGCCAGCACCGGCAGCGCGACGAGCGCCGCCCCCACTAGGATCCACGGGAGCAGGTCGGCACCCGCCCAGGGCGCCGGGAGCCACGACGGCGTCTCCGCCGGGGCACTCAGTACCTCCGGGAAGCCGAGCAGTCGCTGCCAGAGCGGTGCGGCGGTGAAGGCCTGCGGCAGCCCTGGATCGGCGAAGAGCACGCGCGGATTCTCGAAGGCCCCGGCGATGAGCCCGGCCGTGGCCGCCAACGCCGGTACCGGGACCCACCAGAGGGTCCGGGCGCGGCGGCCGGTGGCCAGCGCCAGGGCGACCGTCGCGGCGATCGCGGGCACCAGCAGCGCTGGTGCCGCCGAGACGACGGCGGCCAGCGCGAGCGCGGCCCCCGCGGCGGCGGTCCATGAGGGGACGCCGCCGACGCCCGGGCGCTCGGGCGCACCGGCGTCGTCGTACTCGTTGAGGCCGTCCTGCCCGCGGCGGCGGGCTCCGCCGATGCTGCGGACCATGCCGAGCGCGACCAGCGGGAGGAGCACGTGAACGACGACGGCGCCCAGGCGCCCGCCGGCGAGGGCCGCCTGCAGCGCGGGGGCGAGCGCCCAGAGGAGCGCTCCGATCAGGCGGATCGCTCGGGAGCCGGTGACGGCGCCGAGCGCCAGCCAGGCGAACACCGCCGCCAGCGGCATCGCGGCGAGCGCGAAGACCGTGACCGCGGCGTTCGTGTGGCCGAGGCCCAGGCCGCCGAGCATCACGAGGACGAGGTCGAAGGGATCGGGCGGGCCGCCGATGCCCGCGCCCGTGGACTGCCACCAGGTGGTGGCGCTGGTCCAGAGGTCGGAGAGGTCGGCGGTCACCGGGAGCGCCGAGCCGCCGGACACGGCCGCGGCGCCGATCACGTGGCGCAGGCCGACGAGCGAGAGCACGAGCGCGGCGCCGGTGGCCAGGATGGCGCTGACGATCGAGCTGGTGCGGTGCGGCGTGGCGATCGCGGCGAAGTCGTCGTTCGCGTCGCCGGAGGGGTTCGACGCCTCGAGCGAGCTGCCGGCGCCGTCGCCGACCACGCCGTCGTGGTGGGCGCCGGTGAGCTGGTGCCGCCGGTGCTCCCGAACGTCGCGTCGGTCGGTCATCAGCGGTTTCACGGCGGACCGTCGCTGGCGCCTCGTCCGCGCCGCGCGTCGGCGGGAGCGGACCAGGCCGACGGGGCTGAACACGGCGAGGAAGGAGGCGGCCAGCTGACCCGCGCCGTAACCCGGGTCCTTGGCGACCAGGCCGGCGAGGAAGCGGCCGAGGCCCCCGAGCAGCGCCCCGATCGCGATGAACGGCACGGCCAGCGCTGGTGCGTGCTTCAGGCGCAGGTAGACCTGCGAGCGCCGCGCGGCGAGCGGCCCGGAGATGCTCTTGACCGCGTCGGCCACGTGGTACATCCGGGCACGGGGGACGACGACGACGCGATGTCCCGCGAGCCGGTTCCGCCACGCGAGGTCGAGGTCGTCGCCGATGCCCGGCAGGGCGGGATCGAAGCCGTCGAGCAGTTCCCACGCGTCGCGCCGGATCAGCAGGCCGGCGGAGTTCACGGCGAAGGCGTCCGAGCGGTTGTCGTACTGGCCCTGGTCGAGCTCGTCCGCCTCGATCATCGTGAGCCGCTCGCCGGCGCGGCTCATGGACAGGCCCACGTCGAGCAGGCGGCGGGGCCGGTCGGCGTCGAGCTGCTTGCAGCCGGCGATGGTGACCGACGGGCTGGTCTCCACGGCACGGAGCAGGTGCTCCAGCGCGTCGTGGGCCGGCGCCGAGTCGTCGTGGATCAGCCAGATCCAGTCCTGGAGGTCGGCCTGGGCCTCGGGCAGTCGACCGCGCAGCCCCTCGGCCACCGAGTGGCCGAACCCGCGGGGGACGGTTCGGACCACCGTGGCGCCGTCGGGCAGGAGCTCCTCCAGCAGGTCTGCGGAGCCGTCCCGCGAGGACGCGTCGACGCCGATGCAGGCATCCACGGGTCGGGTCTGGGCGGCGAGGGCCTCGAGGGTTCGGGGAAGGAAGGCGGCACCGTTGTGCGTCGCGACGACGGCGGTGACCCGGACGTGCTCGGAAATCAGACCGCTCGCTTCCGCAGCCGGCGGCGCTCGCGTTCCGACAGCCCGCCCCAGATCCCGAAGCGCTCGTCGTTCGAGAGCGCGTACTCGAGGCACTCGGCGCGGACGTTGCACGCGCCGCAGACCTTCTTGGCATCGCGGGTGGAGCCGCCCTTCTCGGGGAAGAAGGCCTCGGGATCGGTCTGCGCGCACAGCGCCTCGGTCTGCCAGCCGAGCTCGCCCTCGTCCTCGGCGTCGCCGATCAGGCCGAGCCAGAGGTTCCGCTCGGCCGGCCGCGCCTCGGCGGGTCGCTCGCCGGAGCCCTGGAGCGCCTCGCCGTCGCGGTGGGGACCGTCCGCGTACAGCTCCTGGACCGCCCCGAGCCGGTCCCCGCCGGGGGCCTCGGAGCCGAGGCCGGCCGCCTCGTGGGCCGCCAGGAACGCCGTGGCCTGGTCCTCGAGCTTCAGGGAGGATTCGCGGAACCGCTCCGCCGCGGCGTCGTCGGCCGGGTCGAGGAACCAGTCCGCCGGAACACCGCGCGAACCGTAGTGCTTGGAGGCCTGCGCGGCGGCAGAGTTGTGCTCATGAATGCGTTCGGGTGTCCCCATTGTTGAGCCCTTCGACTGTCCAGGTGGTGGTTCCGGCGGATGACTCTCGTCTTGCGCGCGATTGCATGGTTCGGGCGGTCGGCTACCTTGAGAGGGAAGCGGGCCGTGCCGCCGCCATAATTACACTTGTGTAACTCCACCCCGTCAAGCGGGCTGGGGGATTTTAGAGACTCCGGACCGGCGTGTCCCGGCACGCCACGCCGAGTGGATTCCGCGCCAGTCCGGCCAGAACACGACATCCGCGGATTGTCAGGGTTTTCACAGCAACTCGAGGAGCGAGCATGACCGGAAAATCTTCATCATCGGATCACACCCCGTTCACCGGCGCCGAGGACGTGCTGCGTCCGCTCCGGGCCTCGGCGGCCCCGCTGCTCGTGTGGCACGGGGCCGGCGGGGAGCGCGTCGAGCTCTCCGGCCGCGTCTTCGACAACTGGGTCGCCAAGTCGGCGAACCTCCTGGCCGAGGAGTACGACGTCGAGCCGGGCACCGCCGTCGTCCTGGACCTGCCCCCGCACTGGAAGTCGCTCGCGCTGGCGTTCGCCGCCTGGCAGCGTGGCGCCGAGGTGCGCGTGGACCCGTCGGCTCCCGGCGACCTCCTGGTGACCGACCGGCCCACCGAGCTGCTGGGACTGCGGGCGGACGCCGGGGCGTCCGGGGGCGAGGTCCTCGCCGTCGCGCTGGGATCCCTGGCCCCGGCGTACGACGGCGACCTGCCGCCGGGCGCGGTCGACTTCGCGGCCGAGGTTCGCGGCTACGGCGATCTCTGCGAGCCGGAGTCCACCCTTCCGGCGGGCCCGTCCCTGCAGACCGCCGACGGCGCCGAGGTCACCTACGACGAGCTCTTCCGCGGCACAGCCCCCTCCGGCGGCGCGGGAGACGGACTCGAGGAGCGGCTCCCGGCGGGCGGGGGCACGGCCGCGCTCGCGACCGAGTCGCTCGAGCGGGCGCTGCGCGTCGCCGTCGCCCTCTTCCGACGGAACGACGCCCTGGTCCTGTTCGGCCGGGACCGGACGGGAGCGGGCGTCGAGGCGTCGCAGCGGCTGCTGGATCAGGAGGGCGCGACGGTCCTGGTCTGACCGGTCGAGTCGTCGACGTCGTCGTCCGCCGCGTGCCGGCCGTGGGCCTCGCGGCCGAGGTGGGCGAGCTCGTGGTCGTGCGCGAACTCGGGCTCGGCGTCCAGCTCCGCCGTGAAGACCCAGAACCGGTAGGCGAAGAAGCGGAAGATCGTGCCGAGGATCAGGCCGACCACGGAGCCGGCGATGAAGAGGCTGGTGGTGTCCGTCAGCTGGAGGATGTACTTGGTGACCCAGACGCACGCAGCGGCGATGCCGAGGCCGATCGCGTTCATCACCACGAACATCACCAGCTCACGCGCCACGTTGGCCTGGCGGCGGTGGCGGAACGTCCAGTAGCGGTTGGCCACCCAGGAGAAGATGGTCGCCACGGCGCCTGCGACGATCTTGGCCTTGACCTCGGAGCCGGCCATGTGCCCGGACATCAGCCAGACGAAGATGCCGGTGTCGACGACGAAGGCCGCCGCACCGACTGTTCCGAACTTCATGACCTCGCGCCAGAGCAGCGAGACGAGACCACGAACGCGCTGGGTGAGTGCGCTGAACATATCCCTCCAGGATGTTTGGGGCGCGTCGGCCACGGGGGCGGACGGCGTACAGCCTCTCATTTTACGTCCGCGCCCTGCAGATTCTCTGGGAACAGGGCCGCCCGGGCGCGTGCGTTGGGTCACCGCGCCCGCCCGGCGGCACGGCTTCGGTAGGCTGGGCGGGTGACTTTTCCTGTGATTGGTGTAGTAGGCGGGGGCCAGCTGGCCCGGATGATGGCGCCCCAGGCGGTGCATCTCGGATTCGAGCTCCACGTGCTGGCGGAGGGGCCGGACGTCTCGGCGGTGCCCGCCGTGTCCCAGGCGCCCGTGGGCGACTACCGGGACCTGGAGGCCCTGCGGGCCTTCGCCCGGGGCAAGGACGTGGTGACCTTCGACCACGAGCACGTCCCCACCGAGCACCTGCAGACGCTCATCGCCGAGGGCGTGAACGTCCAGCCGCGCCCCGATGCCCTGGTCCACGCCCAGGACAAGCTGGTCATGCGCCGCGCCGTCGAGCGCCTCGGCCTGCCGAACCCGCGCTGGCGCGAGGTCGCCACCGTGGAGGAGCTGACGGCGTTCGGCGAGGAGATCGGCTGGCCGATCGTGCTGAAGACGCCGCGCGGCGGCTACGACGGCAAGGGCGTGCGGATCGTCGCCTCCCCGGCCGAGTCCGCCGACTGCGCCGACTGGTTCACCACCGCCGACGGCACCGGCCGGTCCCTGCTGGCCGAGGACAAGGTCGAGTTCTCCCGGGAGCTCTCCGCCCTCGTGGCGCGCACGCCCGGCGGCGAGGCCCGCGCCTGGCCCGTGGTGCACACCATCCAGGTCGACGGCGTGTGCGACGAGGTGATCGCACCGGCCCCGGACCTGGACCCGGCGGTTGCCGCCGCCGCGCGCGACACGGCCCTGCGGATCGCCGAGGCCTTCGGCGTCACGGGCGTCATGGCCGCCGAGCTGTTCGAGACCCCCGGCGAAGGGGTCGGCTTCGTCATCAACGAGCTCGCCATGCGCCCGCACAACACCGGTCACTGGACCATGGACGGCGCGGTGACCAGCCAGTTCGAGCAGCACCTCCGGGCCGTCCTGGACCTGCCGCTGGGCGACACGTCGCCGCTGGGAGAACGGGTGGTCATGAAGAACTACCTGGGCGGCGCCAACGCGGATCTCTACTCCATGTTCCCGGCCGCGCTGGCGGCCGAGCCGCGCGCCAAGGTCCACGCCTACGGCAAGTCCGTGCGCCCGGGCCGTAAGATCGGGCACGTCAACGTCGTCGCCGAGCGGGGGGAGAGCGTCGACTCCCTGCGCGCCCGGGCCGACCACGTGGCCGCACTGATCCGCGATGGAGAGTAAAGGCGACATGAGCAACAGCAACGCGAGACCGCTCGTCGGCGTCGTGATGGGATCCGACTCCGACTGGCCGGTCATGAAGCTCGCGACCGAGGCGCTGACGGAGTTCGACATCCCGTTCGAGGCCGACGTCGTCTCCGCGCACCGGATGCCGGAGGACATGATCGCCTACGGGCGCGAGGCCCACGAGCGCGGAATCAAGGTCATCATCGCCGGGGCCGGCGGTGCCGCGCACCTGCCCGGGATGCTCGCCTCCGTCACCCCGCTGCCCGTCATCGGCGTCCCCGTGCCGCTCAAAACCCTCGACGGCATGGACTCCCTCCTGTCGATCGTGCAGATGCCCGCCGGCGTGCCCGTGGCCACCGTCTCCATCGGCGGCGCCCGCAACGCCGGCCTGCTCGCCGCCCGCATCCTCTCCGCCGGAGAGGGCGAGCACGCGGCCGGACTCCAGCGCCGGCTGATCGACTTCTCCGCCTCCCTGCGCCAGACCGCAGTGGACAAGGGCGCCGCGCTGCGAGCCACCGTCGCAGCCGACGCCGACTGAACGACGCCGACTGAATCCGAGACCCGATGCGCCACAGCACAGCCGCCCGCGGCCTGACCGATCCCGTCCGCTACCCGAACCATGCGCCCGCGCAGGTCCGGACCAAGCGGGCCTTCTTCCTCCTGCTCCTGACGATCTTCGTCCCGGGCGGAGCGCAGGTCGTCGCCGGGAACCGGACCCTGGGACGGCGGGCCCTGACCGTCACGCTGACGTGCTGGGCCCTGGTCCTGGTCGCCCTCGTGGTCTACTTCGTGGACCGCTCCATCCTGCTCGGCCTCGTCGCCCGGCCGGCCGTGCAGATCGTGCTGGCCGTCTCCCTGCTGGTGCTCGCCGTCGGCTGGCTGCTGCTCTTCATCAACACCCTGGCCATCATCCGGCCGAAGCTCCTGGCCCCCGGGGCCCGCGGCATCCTCGTCGCCTGCACCATCGCTGCCCTGGTCGGGACGTCCGGCGCGCTCGGCTACGGCTCGTTCGTGGTCAACGAGGGACGTCAGACCATCGGCGACGTGTTCGCGACCGGACCGGCGTTCGACCCGGTCGACGGTCGCTACAACATCATGGTCATGGGCGGCGACGCCGGTGAGGGCCGCGACGGCCTGCGGCCGGACACCATGATGCTCTTCAGCATCGACGCCGACTCGGGCCGGACCGCCGTCATCTCCTTCCCGCGCAACTTCCAGAATGCGCAGTTCGCCGAGGACTCCCCCATGCGGCAGATCTACCCCACCGGGTACAACTGCGGCGACGAGTGCATCATGAACTCGCTCTACAAGGACGTCACGGACAACCACTCCGACCTCTACCCGGAGTCGGAGGACCCCGGCGCGGAGGCGATGATGGACGCCGCAGAGGGCATCACGGGCGTGAAGGTCCAGAGCTACGTCCTGGTGGACATGGCGGGCTTCGAGAAGCTGATCGACGCGATGGGCGGCGTGACGGTGGACTCGGGCGGCTGGGTCCCGTTCCGCGGGCCGGAGCGGGACGACACGTTCGTCCGCACCCGCTGGTTCCCGCCGGGCGAGCTCGAGCTCGACGGCGCGGAGGCCCTGTGGTTCGCCCGCTCCCGGTACTTCACCACCGACTACCACCGCATCCGGCGTCAGCAGTGCCTGCAGCAGGCCATGATGAAGCAGTTCAACCCCCAGACCGTCCTCACCCGGTTCAGCGCCATCATGTCCGCCGGCGAGGAGCTCGTCGACACGGACATCCCGCAGGACCAGCTCAGCAGCTTCCTCGGCCTGGCCGACAAGGCCCGCCAGCACCCGTTCGAGCGGCTGACGCTCGGCGCCCCGGATTTCGGCACCAGCGCCGACCGCTTCTCGACCTACCCGGACTTCGACCAGATCCGCTCCCGCGTGGACGAGCTCCTGCTCGCCGCCTCGGACGACGCTCCCGAGGAGACGCCCGCCCCCGAGGAGTCCCCTGAGGAGACGCCGGCCGAGGACACCGCCGATGCCGGGGCCTCGTCGGAGCCCGCGGAGGAGACGTCCGCGGAGGCAGAGCCGACGGAGGAGTCCAATAGCATCCAGGGATGGACCGACTCGGCTCCGACGACGCAGCCGGACGGCTCGCCGATCACCGAGGAGTACCTGATCGAGCTCGAGGAGATGGGCCGCGAGGACATCCTCTCGCTCATCGCCGACAGCAACGCCGAGTGCTCCGCCTGAGGCCGCCGATGTTCCGACTGCACAACACCATCCGGGACTACGCCTGGGGCTCCACCACGGCCTTGGCCGGGCTGACGGGACGCACGCCGACCGGGCGACCGGAGGCGGAGATGTGGATCGGGGCCCACCCCGGGGCACCGTCCCGTGTCGAGCCCCTCGCCGGGCGCCCTCCGGGGCCCGCCGAGGCGTCCTACGACGGGGCGACGGCACTCGACGCCGCCGACCGGGAGGGGCTGCCCGGGCTCGACGAGCTCCTCTCGGCGTCGCCGGAACTGCTCGGCGAGGACACGGCCCGCCGCTTCGGCGGTCTGCCCTTCCTGGCCAAGCTCCTTGCGGCGGCCGCCCCCCTGTCCCTGCAGGTCCATCCGAGTCGTGAGAGGGCCCGGGCCGGCTTCGCGGCCGAGGAGCGGGCCGGGGTCCCCCGGAGCGCACCGCATCGGAACTACAAGGACGAGTACCACAAGCCGGAGCTGCTCTTCGCGCTGACGCCCTTCCGCGCCCTCTGCGGCTTCCGCGAGCCGAGCGCGTCGGCGCGACTGTTCGAGGTCCTCGCCGGATCACCGGCCGTCGGCGAGGAGGCGGCGGAGGCCGCCCGGGCTCTCGCCGGACGCCTGCACGACGGCGACATCGCCGGAGCCTTCACCGCCCTCCTCGGCGGGGAGCGCCGCGAGGTGACCGCCGCCGTGGCGGCGCTGGTGCGCGAGGCCCCGGCCGCCGTCGCCGACCTGACCCGCGACGGAGCCGACCCGGACCCCGGACTGGTGGAGCTCGAGTCGATCGCCCGCCACTACCCCGGCGACCCGGGCACCCTGATCTCGCTGCTGCTCAACCACGTGACGCTGGAGCCCGGGGAGGCCATCGCCCTGCCGGCGGGGAACGTCCATGCCTACCTGGACGGCCTCGGCGTGGAGGTCATGGCCAGTTCGGACAACGTCCTGCGCGGCGGGCTCACGCCGAAGCACGTGGACGTCGCCGAGCTGCTCTCCACCGTCGACTTCCGCCCCCTGCCGGTCCCGTACGTCCGGCCCGAGCAGACGTCCGGGGTCTCCGGCCCCGCGCCCCGCTCGGCGGTGTACCGTCCCGGGTTCGAGGAGTTCCAGCTGCAGCACCTGCACTGGCCGGCCGGGGCCGCGGGCCCGGGAACGCCTGCGCCGCTCGCCGTCGAGGCGAACGGGCCCGTCGTCGTCGTGGCCACGGCGGGCGCCGTCCGGCTCGAGTCGTCCGCCGGGAGCCTGGTGCTCCGCCCCGGGGAGGCCGCCTTCGTGCCCGCCGGCGAGGCCCCGCTGACCACCCGCCCGGAGGACTCCGCCGGAGACGCAGACGCGGGACGCGACGGCGGTGCGACGGCCTTCGCCGTCACGGTCCCGCCGCGCGCCCCGCTCCCCTGATGCTCCCGGCTCAGCGCAGGTAGGGCTCCCACTTGCGGGCCTGGTGCTCGCCGTCGACGAAGCGGATGGTCCCGGACTTCGAGCGCATCACGATGGACTGGGTCCGGATTGCACTGTCCTTGTAGCGCACGCCGCGGAGCAGGTCGCCGTCGGTGATGCCGGTGGCCGCGAAGTAGCAGTTGTCGCTGGTGACGAGGTCCGTGGTGGTCAGCACCTGGTCCAGGTCGTGGCCGGCGTCGATGGCGCGCTGCTTCTCGTCGTCGTCCTGCGGCCACAGGCGGCCCTGGATGACGCCGCCGAGGGCGCGGATGGCGCACGCGGAGACGATGCCCTCGGGGGTGCCGCCGATGCCCATGAGCGCGTCGACCCCCGTGTCCTCGCGCGTCGCGGCGATGGCCCCGGCGACATCGCCGTCGAGGATGATCTTGGTCCGAGCCCCGGCGGAGCGGATGTCCTCGATGAGGCCCTGGTGGCGCGGGCGGTCCAGCACGCACACGGTCACCTGGCTGATCGGCTTGTTCTTCGCCTTGGCGATGAGGTGCAGGTTCTGCTTGACGGGCAGCCGCAGGTCCACCAGATCGGCGGCCTCGGGGCCGGTGACGAGCTTCTCCATGTAGAACACGGCGGACGGGTCGAGCATCGAGCCGCGCTCGGCGACCGCCAGGACGGACAGGGCGTTGTTGATGCCCAGCGCGGTCAGCCGCGTGCCGTCGATCGGGTCGACCGCGACGTCGACCTCGGGACCGTTGCCGTCGCCGACGCGCTCCCCGTTGAAGAGCATGGGGGCCTCGTCTTTCTCGCCCTCACCGATGACCACGACGCCGTTGAACCGCACCGTCGAGAGGAGCGAGCGCATCGCGTCCACCGCGGCGCCGTCCGCCGCGTTCTTGTCGCCCAGGCCAACCCAGGGGCTGGAGGCGATGGCGGCGGCCTCGGTCACGCGCACGAGCTCGAGCGCGAGGTTACGGTCCGGTTCGGCGTCCCCCAGCGACAAGCGGGGCGATAGCTGGGCGAAATTTGTGTCTTCAGTCACGTCGTTCCTCACCGTTGAGTGCATGTCCGCGGGTCGTCCCCGCTCCCCGTCGATCATATCGGCCATGGTTGCGGGTCGTGGGGCTGCGCCCGCATCGGGGACAATGGTTACGTGAATACCGAGCACGTCGATCAAGAGCAGCTGCCGAAGCCCGTCCTGACCCAGTCGCAGGCCAAGCGCGCCAACCAGTCCCTCAAGGGCATGGTCATCTCCGTGCTGCTCACCCTCGCCGTGGTCCTGCCGGTGCTCGCGCTGAACCCGTTCAACCTGGAGAACAACTTCCGGCCCGACGTCGACGTCACGGCCGGTGCCCGGCAGGTGGGCGACTCGGCGGGATTCGTCCCACTGGACCTGGAGCTGCCTGAGGAGTGGTACCCGAACTTCGCGCGCTGGCAGGGATCGCAGGCCGACGGCGTCGACTTCTGGGAGGTCGGCTACGTCCGCGGCGAGGACGGCTTCGTGGGCCTGCGGCAGACCGCGGACGCGAACCCGACGTGGATCGCCCAGCACGCCGGCGACGTCGCGCCCTCGGGCAAGCGGGACATCGCGGGCCTGGTGTGGCAGGAGTACTCCTACCGGGACGACGACGGCGTGGAGCACGTCACCCTGGTCGCCGAGCTGGAGGGGAGCACGGTGATGCTCTACAGCGACTCCGGCGACGAACTCCTGGAGATCGCCGCCACGGCCGTCACAGAGGCTCCCGCCTGAGTCCCGCGGCGTTAATCTGGTGCCATGACTGACACGAGACCCACCGGATCCATTCCGCGCGCACTGACCCCCCAGCAGGCCTGGGAGGAGCTGCGGGCGGGGAACGCGAGGTTCGTCGAGGGCACCAGCGCCCACCCGAACCAGAACGCCGAGCGCCGCGGCGAGCTGATCGACTCCCAGCATCCCTTCGCCGTGATCTTCGGCTGCTCCGACTCGCGCCTGGCCGCGGAGATCATCTTCGACGTCGGGCTCGGCGACGTCTTCGTGGTCCGCACGGCGGGACACGTCGTTGACGACACGGTGCTCGGCTCGCTCGAGTACTCCGTCGACGTCCTCAACGTGCCGCTGATCGTGGTGCTCGGTCACGACTCCTGCGGCGCCGTGACCGCCGCCGGCCAGTCCTACGAGACCGGCCAGATGCCCCCCGGCTACATCCGCGGCCTGGTCGAGCGCATCACCCCCAGCGTCATCGCCGCGCGCCGCAACGGGATCGAGAGCGTCAACGAGACGGTCGTCGAGCACGTCCGCCAGACCTCGTCCCGCCTCGCCGAGGCCTCGCCCAGCCTCGCGGCGGCCATCGACGAGGGGCGCACCGCCGTCGTCGGACTGGCCTACCGCCTCGCCGAGGGCCGCGCGGAGCTGGTCTCGGAGCACGGCAGCGTCCAGTCCTGACCCGGCTCTGAGGCGCGGCGCCGGGACGGGCCGCCCGTCCTAGCGCCGCGCCGCGCCGCCGGACTACGGTGGGTCCATGACTGGGACCGAGAACTACCGCATCGAGCACGACACCATGGGCGAGGTCCGCGTCCCCGCGGACGCACTCTACAAGGCGCAGACGCAGCGCGCCGTGGAGAACTTCCCAATCTCGGGCAAGCGTCTGGAACGCAAGCACATCGAGGCGCTCGCCCGGGTGAAGAAGGCCGCCGCCCAGGCGAACGCGGCCCTCGGCGTGATCGACCGCGACATCGCCGACGCGATCGTCGACTCCGCCGACCGGGTGGCGCACGGCGAGCTCGACGACCACTTCCCCATCGACGTCTTCCAGACGGGCTCGGGCACCTCGTCGAACATGAATACCAACGAGGTGCTGGCCGAGCTCGCGTCCCGCCGCCTCGCCGAACACGGCAGCACCAAGAAGGTGCACCCGAACGACCATGTCAACGCCTCCCAGTCCTCGAACGACGTGTTCCCAACGTCGGTGCACGTCGCGGCGACGAGCGCCCTGCTGAACGATCTGCTGCCGGCCCTGGACCACCTCGCCTCGTCCCTGGAGCGCAAGGCGGAGGAGTTCGCCGACGTCGTGAAGTCCGGCCGCACGCATCTCATGGATGCGACGCCGGTGACGCTCGGCCAGGAGTTCGGCGGCTACGCCGCACAGATCCGGTACGGGATCGAACGGGTCGAGGCCTCGCTGCCGCGCGTCGCCGAGGTCCCGCTGGGCGGGACCGCCGTGGGCACCGGCATCAACACGCCGGAGGGCTTCCCGGAGAAGGTCATCTCACTCCTCGCGGAGGACACGGGGCTGCCGCTGACCGAGGCGCGCAACCACTTCGAGGCGCAGGCGAACCGCGACGGGCTGATCGAGGCGTCGGGCCAGCTGCGCACCATCGCCTACTCGCTGATGAAGATCAACAACGACCTACGTTGGATGGGCTCCGGGCCGAACACCGGTCTCGGCGAGATCGCGATCCCGGACCTGCAGCCGGGATCGTCCATCATGCCCGGGAAGGTCAACCCGGTGATCTGCGAGGCGGCGATCCAGGTGGCCGCGCAGGTGATCGGCAACGACACCACCATCGCCCTGTCCTCGACCAACGGCGCGTTCGAGCTCAACGTCGGCATCCCGGTGATGGCGGCGAATCTGCTCGAGTCGATCCGCCTGCTGACCAACACGAGCCGTCTCATGGCCGACCGGATGATCGACGGTCTGACCGCCAACACCGAGCGCGCCCGCTTCCTCGCCGAGGCCAGCCCGTCGATCGTGACCCCATTGAACAAGTTCATCGGTTACGAGAACGCGGCCAGGATCGCCAAGACGGCCGTCGCCGAGGGCATCACCGTCCGGGAGGCGACCCTGTCCCTCGGCTTCGTCGAGCGGGGCGAGCTCACCGAGGAGCAGCTCGACCAGGCACTCGACGTCACCACCATGACCGGCCCGAACCGCTAGGCCGCGGCGAGCGGGCTCGGCCCTGAGCCCCACGTCCGGCCAGTGCGGCCGCCCGGTGTCGCTGGCCCGCTTGCAGCCGGCCCCGTGCGGCAGGCCGCTGCCACCGGTCAGCCGATCAGCAGTGCACCGGCGGTCCCCAGCACCATGAAGGGTCCGAACGGGACTGAGGCCTTGGCGTCGATCCGCTTCGTCAGGACCAGGACGACGGCGGTGAGCCCACCGGCCAGGAACGTCAGCAGCGTGCCGAGCGCCAGGTACTCCCAGGCGGGGAACGCCAGATGCAGGCCCAGGACTCCCGCCAGTTTGACGTCGCCCATCCCCATCCCCCGCGGCTGGATCAGGTGGAGCAGGAGATAGAACCCGAAGAGGATGGCGCCTCCGGCGAGCATGCGCAGCGTCTGTCCCGGATCGCCGGCCAGCAGCGCGGCAGCGCCGAGCAGCACCACGGCCACCGGGTACCAGGGCAGGACGATCCGATTCGGCAGACGGTGCGTCCGGGCATCGATCACGGCCAGGCGCGTCCCATTGACGGCGAAGACGACCAGGGCCGCAGCCAGTGCGGCCGCGGCCCAGGGGCGCTCCCCCGAGAGCTCGGCGAACAGGGAGATCATGCGCCTCACGCTACTTCACCCCTGCCGCGGCCGCTCGGCCGGACGTAGGCTGTGGATATGTCCGAGCCCGTCGCCGCCGATGCCGCCTCCGCCTTCCGGCGTCTCTGCCGGTCCTCGCCGTGGCGCTGGGAGAGCCTGCGCTTCGCCGTGACCTGGCAGGGTCCCGAGCGGACGTCCGGCTCCCCCGCCTCGGCGGCGCCGGACGGATCCGGCGGGCCCGCCCGCCCCGGTCCAGAGGGCGCGGCGGGCTCTCCCGGGGACGGCCGGGCCGGGTTCCCGCTGGAACGCGTGATGGCCTGGCTGCGCCGGCCGGACGCCCTGCGCGTCGAGCGCCCGGACGGGCGGCTGCTCTACAGCACCACCGGCATCAACAACTCCCGAGACGCGTTCTACGTCGCGGGCACCCGCGCGTCGTGGCTCCTGCCGCCGCGGCTCGTCCAACCGGTGTACGACGACGCCGGCCTCGTCCGCCGTCGTCCCGAGGCCCGCTACGGCGATCCGGCCTTCGGGGACGGCCTCTGGGCGGCCATGCTCGATCCCGTGGAGCTGGCCGGCAACGCGCCGGCGCCGACCGAGCTCCCCTTCTCCAACGTCGTCGAGATCCACGAGCTGCGCGGCGGGACGGAGGACGGCCGCGCGGTGTGGGAGGCGGTCGTCAGCCCGAACGCGTCCTACCACGCGGCCGTCCCCGACCAGCCCTTGCTCGGGGCCGGGCGCAGCCTGGTGCGCATCGACGCGCAGACCTCGGTCTGCACCCACGTCCGCCGCCTCGAGGGGCAGGACGCCGGAGCCGGCCGCACGATCACCCTCCTCGGGGTCGACGAATACATGCTCGACGACCTGTTCGTCGAGCACGAGTCGGTCCTCACGGACGTTCGGGACCACATCCCCTGGATCGTGGGCGGCTGACCGCCGCCGAGCCCACGAGTGCCCACGGGGCGGCGGGGCGACGGCGGCGCCCGGCCAGCGGGCTCCGCCGTCGGGAGACTTCTCCCCTAGCCGACTTGTCCCTCGAGGAGCTCCGTGACCAGCGCCGCGATCGGCGAGCGCTCGGACCGCGTCAGGGTGACGTGACCGAAGAGCGGGTGGCCCTTGAGCGTCTCGACGACGGCGGCAACCCCGTCGTGGCGTCCGACCCGGAGGTTGTCGCGCTGGGCGACGTCGTGCGTGAGAACGATCTTGGAGTTCTGGCCGATCCGGCTCATGACCGTGAGCAGGACGTTCTTCTCCAGCGACTGCGCCTCGTCGACGATCACGAACGCGTCGTGCAGGGAGCGACCGCGGATGTGGGTCAGCGGGAGGACCTCCAGCATCCCGCGCGACATGACCTCGTCCATGACGTTCTCACTGACGAGGGCGCCGAGCGTGTCGAACACGGCCTGCGCCCAGGGGTTCATCTTCTCCCCCTCGGAGCCGGGCAGGTAGCCGAGCTCCTGGCCGCCCACGGCGTAGAGCGGCCGGAACACCATGATCTTCCGGTGCTCCCGGCGCTCGAGCACTGCCTCGAGCCCGGCGCACAGGGCGAGCGCCGACTTGCCGGTGCCCGCGCGTCCGCCGAGGGAGACGATGCCGACGGAGGGGTCCATGAGGAGGTCGAGCGCGAGCCGCTGCTCGGCGGAGCGGCCGTGGAGCCCAAAGACCTCCCGATCACCGCGGACGAGCCGGACCAGGCCGTCCTCCCCGACCCGGCCGAGCGCCGACCCGCGGTTGGACTGGAGGACGAGCCCGGTGTTGGTCGGCAGGTGGGCGGCCGCCGCCACATGGGTCGCCTCCCCGTTGTAGAGGGCGACGATGTCCTCGTCTGCGACGTCGACCTCCGCGGTACCCGTCCACCCGGAGTCGGCGACGAACTCGTTGCGGTACTCGTCCGCCTGCAGGCCCATGGCCGAGGCCTTCACCCGCAGCGGCAGATCCTTGGAGACGACCGTGACGTCGCGCCCCTCGTCGGCGAAGTTCTTGGCGACGGCGAGGATCCGCGAGTCGTTGTCGGTGCCGCGGAACCCGATCGGCAGGACCTCGGTGGAGACGTGGTTCAGCTCGACGCGCAGCGACCCGCCGCCCTCGAGGGGCAGTGGCTTGTCGAGGCCGCCGTGCTCGATGCGCAGCTCGTCCAGCAGCCGGAGCGCCTGGCGCGCGAAGTAGCCGATCTCGCCGTCGTGACGCTTCTTCTCCAGCTCGGCGATGACGACGATCGGCACGATGACCTCGTGCTCGGCGAAGCGCAGGACCGCGCGCGGGTCGGAGATCAGCACGGAGGTGTCCAGGACGTAGGACCTCGTCCCCACACTCTGCCGCGCCGCCACCGACGCCGCCTCGGCCGCGGCCGCCAACGGCCCCTCCGGAGCGCTCCCCCGTGCCGCCGTCGCCGGCGTGCCCGCGGTGGTGCCGTACACGCTCTCTACCCCTGCGCCCATGATGACTCCCCATCGTTCGCCCGCCCGGTCGTGGCGCCCGTCGCGGGCACCGGCCGAGCGGTGTGCTTCGGATCCGCCGGCACGGCCGAGAGGCCTGTACCGGCCTCCCCGTGAGAAGTGAGCTGGATGCGGATGATCGTGCTCTCCAGGTGGCCGTCCGGTGGGCCGGCGGGTTCGCCGGCTTGTGACCAACCTAATCCCACGCGTGTAGTTCGGCTAGGGATCTCCGCATGAAGAGGGCGTTAACTCCGCGTCGCCGTCAGGAGCCGAAGCGACGCTGCCGCCGGGCGTAGTCGCGCAGGGCGCGCAGGAAGTCGACCTTGCGGAAGTCGGGCCAGAGGGCCTCGCAGAAGTAGAACTCGCTGTAGGCGCTCTGCCACGTCATGAATCCGGAGAGCCGCTGCTCCCCCGACGTGCGGATGACCAGGTCCGGGTCCGGCTGGCCGCGGGTGTAGAGGAAGCGCGAGATGTCGTCGATCTCGAGCCGGTCGGCGACCTCCTCGATGCTGCGGCCGGCGACCGCCTCGGTGCGCAGGTGCTCGCGGATCGCGTCGACGATCTCGCGGCGCCCGCCGTAGCCGACCGCCATGTTCACCACCAGACCGCCGCAGCCGTGGGTCCGCTCGGCGAGCCCCGTGAGCTTGGCGGCCAGGTACTCCGGCAGCAGCTCCAGGGCCCCGACCGGGTGGATCCGCCGCGTCGGATTCTCCGCGAGCCGGTCCAGGAGATTCGCGATGATCCCCATGAGCTGTGACAGTTCCTCGGCGGAGCGGTTCATGTTGTCCGTGGAGAGCATGTACAGCGTCACGGTGCGGATGCCGAAGTCCTCGCACCAGTCCAGGAACTGCAGGATGTTGTCCGCGCCGGCCTGATGGCCGTGCGCGGTGGGGGCACCGGCCAGCTTGGCCCAGCGCCGGTTGCCGTCGACCATCATGCCGATGTGCTGCGGCAGCTTGTCCGGAGGGAGGTCGTTGACCAGGAAGCGGCCCAGCCGACGCTCGTAGAAGCGGTAGACGACCCGGGGCAGCTTCACCTCGGTCTCCTTTCCCTGGGCGCACGTCTCGTCTTACGCTACCGCTAGTCGGAGGCGCCGGGGTGCGACCTGCCGCCGAGCGCCGCGGCACACGCCCGGTGGCGCGGATCCGTCATCCGCGGGTCCGCTAGGGTGGCCCCATGCAGAACAGCACCGGGGACGTAGACCCCGTGGAGGCCGCGGGCACGACCAGGACCGAGGAGGGCGTCGAGTTCAAGCCCCGGCTGCGCGGCTGGATCCACGCAGCCATGGTGCCGCTCTCCCTCGCCGCCGGCATCGTCCTGATCGCCCTGGCTCCCGGCCAGCTCGGCAAGCTCACCACGGCGGTCTACGCCGCCACGGGCGTGCTGCTCTTCGCCGTGTCGGCCGTCTACCACCTGGGCCGGTGGTCGCCGCCGGTCCGGATGGTGCTCAAGCGGCTGGACCACACCAACATCATGCTCGTCATCGCCGGCAGCTACACGCCGCTGTCCGCGTTCCTCCTGCCGGAGTCGAAGGCGACTCTGCTGCTCGCCGGCGTCTGGGTGGGTGCCCTGCTGGGCATCGCGTTCCGAGTGCTCTGGACGAACGCGCCGCGCTGGCTGTACGTGCCGGTCTACATCCTGCTGGGTCTGGCCGCCCTGATCTTCATCGGCGACTTTTACACGGCCAGTCCCCCGGCCGCTGTGCTGGTCTGCGTCGGCGGCGCCGCCTACATCGTCGGCGCCGTGTTCTATGCGCTCAAGCGACCGGACCTCCACCCCGACTGGTTCGGCTTCCACGAGCTCTTCCACGCCTGCACGGTGGTCGGATTCGCCTGCCACTACGTCGCGATCGCCCTCGCCGTGCTCGGCCCGCGCTGAGCCCGCGCCGGTCGCCTACGGACCGGCGGCCAACGCCCGTTCGAGCTCCTCGAGCGAGCCCATCGGTGCGTCGCACCTCTGTCCGTGGCACAGGTACAGGCGCAGGCCGCCGCCCTCGGCCGCGGGCCGGTGCGCGGTCAGCCCCACGTCGTCGTTCCGGCCCGGCGCGGCGAACGTCGTGATCCCGTGCACGACGGCGGCGCGCACCGCGGCGCGGCGCTCGGCCGGTGTGCCCCCGACGACGGCGAGCGTCCGGTCCCCGTCGATCCGCACCGCCGCGGCCAGCGCCGTCCCGAACTGCGGGGGCGCCTTCGCCGCGACGCGCCGCACGTGCGCCGTCAGGGTCTCCGCGCGGCGGGCGCGCGCCGGGTCGGCGTCGAGACCGCTCTGGACCATCTGCGCCGTCGCCTGGAGGGCGAGACCGCTCGGAGTCGCGTCGTCCAGCCCGGAGAGTGCCGCCCGTCCCCCGCGGGCGTGCGCCAGGAGGTCGACCGCGGTGTCCGAGGCGTGCTCGGCGTCGTCGAGGCGGAGGTTCGCCCGAGCTGCGTCCACCAGCTCCCGCGCCCGGTCGATCCACCGGGCCTCCCCCGTGGCGCCCGCGACGGCCTGGAAGCCGAGCGCCACTCCCGCGTAGTCCTCCAGCAGGGCGCCGCCGGGCCGATAGGTCACGCGGGACAGCGTCCGCTCGGAGGCGTCCCAGTGCTGCCGCCACAGGTACTCGGCGAGCTCCGCGGCGAGGTCCACCATGTCCCGGCGCTCGAGCAGCACGCCGGCGTCGGCCAGGGCACGGACCGCCAGCCCGTTCCAGCCGGCCACGACCTTGCCGTCCCGGGCCGGCTGCGCGCGCTCGGCCCGCAGGGCCCTCAGTCCCGGCAGCGCCCGGTCCCAGGCGGCCCACTGCTCGCAGTCCAGCGGACCGTCGAACGCGACCGTCCGCCGGCCCCCGGTGCGGCGCCGCCGGCCCGAGGGCGCCAGGTCCTCGGGATCCGCCCCGTCGAGCCGGTCGGCCAGGAGCTCCCAGCCGCCTCCGGCCGCGCCGCGGATCTCCTCGTCGCTGAAGAGGTACGTCCCGCCCTCGACGTGGACCCCGTCGGGCCCCACCGTGTCGGCGTCGAGCGACGAGGCCAGCCCGGCGCGCCCGGGCAGCAGCAGCTCGGCGACGAGCCACTCGTACGTGCCCTCGGCGAGCCGACGCCCGAAGCGGGCCCGACGCTGCCAGACGTCCTCGTGGGCGGCGTCGGGTGCCGGCTGGTGCCCCGGCGGCAGCCGGTCCGGCTGTCGCGGGTCCCGGTGCTGCCGGGCTGCCCGGAGACCGCACAGTGCCGACCAGCGGGCGGCGTGGCGGAGCAGCTGCGCGTTGTCGTACAGCATCTTCTCGAAGTGCGGGACGCGCCAGCCGTCGTCGACGCAGTAGCGGTGGAATCCGCCGCCGACGTGATCCACCAGGGCTCCGTGCCCCATCGCGTCGAACGTCCGGCTGGCCAGGCCGAGGGCCAGTTCTCGGTGCTCGGCGTCGGCCGGCGACGCGGCGAGCTCCAGCAGGTAGTCGAGGACGCTCGACGGCGGGAACTTGGGGGCCGGCCCGAACCCTCCCCCGGGCTGCTCCTCGGCCCCGAGCCGGGCCAGGACGGCGGTGTGCAGGCCGGCGGCCCCGCCGTCGTCCGCACCCGAACGCTGCCCTCCGGCCCCGTCCTGCGCGAGGCCCAGGAGGTCGCGCTGCGCGTCGGCGAGCCCGCCGAGGTGCTCGGACAGCCGCCTCGCCTGCTCCTCGCACAGGGTCCGGCGCTCGCGCCAGGCCTCGTCGACCCCCTCGAGGACCATGCGGAACGAGGGACGGCCCTGCACCGGACGCGGCGGGAAGTAGGTGCCGGCGTGGAAGGTGCGTCCGTCGGGCAGCGCGAAGACACTCATCGGCCAGCCGCCCTGGCCGGAGAGGGTCTGGGTGGCCGCCATGTAGAGCTCGTCGACGTCGGGCTGTTCCTCTCGGTCGACCTTGATCGGGAGGAAGTGCTCGTTGAGGTACGCGGCGACCTGGGGATCGTCGAAGCTCTCCGCGGCCATCACGTGGCACCAGTGGCACGCGGCGTAGCCGATGGAGACGAATAGCGGAACGTCCCGGCGCTCCGCCTCGGCCAGCGCCTCCGGGCCGAACGGCCACCAGTCGACGTCCTGGTGCGCGTGCTGGCGCAGATACGCCGAGTGGGCGTCCTTCAACCGGTTCATGCACGCATGGTCTCACGCGCGCCACGGCACGTCAGGGGGTTGCGGACGATGCCCAGGATGCTCCCACCGCGCCGGTCAGGGGCGGGAGTCGTGCCCGTCCGCGCCGCCCTCGTCGTCGAACCGCTGTTCCGCCCGCGTCGGCCCGGCGTCGTCGACGGTCCGTTCGGCGTCGCCCTGCGGGGCGTCGTCGTCCTCGGTCTGGTACTGCTTGCCGCGCTCGACGAGCTCTCGCTGACGGTCCTCGGTCTCGGCCGTGTAGCGGACGCGCCGGATGCGCCGGACCATGTCGCGGATCAGGAAGATCGCGGCGACGACCATCAGCGCCGTGGCGACGAACCCCACGAAGCCGGGGCCGACCTCGCGGGCGGCGTCACCGGTCGGTGCGTCCATCAGGGACGGGTCCGCTGCGGCGAGGGCCATCATGAAGTTCACGGGTGCTCACACTCTCTGGGTCAATCGGCGCCCACTCCCTCGACACGTGGGTCCGCGGTCTGCGGTCGGGCTCCGGGCCATTCTACCCGGGAATTTCTACCGAACGTCGAACACGGGCGGGAGCGGCCTGGCCCCTCGACGTGCAGCGGTTCCGGCGCGAGAATCAGGCATGGCCAGGATTGAGAGCGTGGACGAGTACCTCACCGGATTCGAGGGGGCCGCGGCCGAACGGCTCGCGGACCTGCGAGCCCTGAGCCGGGCGACAGCGCCGGACGCCACGGAGGTGGTCCGCTGGAACCAGCCCGCGTACCTCCATCCGAGCGGCACCATCCTCTTCACGTTCTCCGGCCACAGGGCGCATGCCACCATGGTGTTCACGCCGAGCACGCTCGGGGCGTTCCTGCCCGAGCTCGCGGACCGCAGGACCGGCAAGGGGTCCGTCCAGCTTCCCTACGCGGAGCCGCTGCCCACCCAGCTGCTCGAACGCATGATCCGCCACCGCCTGCGGGAGCACGAGGACGACGGCGTCCTCTGGATGTAGCCGGCGCGGGTCAGCGGAGCCCGGCGAACAGGTCCGTCTCGGGTCGCTCCGGATCCAGCGCGTAGCCCTCGAGCCGGGTCCTGGCCAGGGTGAAGTCCTCCCACGGGTATGCGTCGGTCGCCACCTCGCGCGGCACGGCGAAGAAGAAGCCGTCCGGGTCGATCTGCGTTCGGTGCGCCCGCAGTGCGTCGTCGCGCACCTCGAAGTAGTCGGAGCTGTAGATGCGCGTCGTCGTCGGGTGGTTCCGTACCCACGTGAACATCTGGTGGTCGGGGTTCTCCCGCAGGAACGCCACGCGCTCGGCGTAGGGCGACTCGAGTCCGGCGGCCTCCATGGCCTCGTGGAGGCCGATGAACTTGTCGGGTGAGAACCCGCGGTCGTAGTAGATCTTGGAGACCGTCCACGGCTCCCCGAGTTCCGGCCGGTAGTCCGGGTCCGCCGCGGCGTCGAAGGCGAACATCGAGATGTTGTGGGTGTGGATGTGATCCGGATGCGGGTAGCCGCCGTTCTCGTCGTAGGTGGTCATCACCTGCGGCTTGAACTCCCGGATGACTTTCACCAGCGGCGCGGCCGCGCGCTCGACCGGCTGCAGCGCGAAGCATCCCGCGGGCAGCGGTGGGAGCGGATCGCCCTCGGGCAGGCCGGAGTCGACGTAGCCGAGCCAGCGGTGCTCGATCCCGAGGGCGGCGGCGGCCTCGGCCATCTCGATCCGCCGCACCCCGCCGAGGTCACGGTGGGCATGGGCGAGCTCTCCGACGGCGGCATTGAGGATGTCCCCACGCTCACCGCCCGTGCAGCTGGCCACCATGACCCGGGCTCCGGCCGCCACGTAGGCCGCCATGGTCGCCGCTCCCTTGCT
This sequence comes from Zhihengliuella sp., assembly GCF_031178195.1. Lineage (GTDB taxonomy): Bacteria > Actinomycetota > Actinomycetes > Actinomycetales > Micrococcaceae > Zhihengliuella. The sequence continues at coordinate 139,771 of NZ_JAPSJL010000003.1, read as the reverse complement.
GGACTCGTCATCGGGGTGGGCGTGGACGGCGAGCAGCCGCAGGCCTTCTGAGCTGGGTACGGGGGTACGGATTGCTTCCACGCGTGTGCGTCTCCCTGTGAGGATCTGGTCGAGGCCCGATGGTGCTCGGAACCGGGGGCGTGCGGACCGTCGCCGGAATCCTGCCACGATCCCGCCGGACGCGCCCGCATGCAGGACAACGTAAACTGGTGCCGATGACTTCCCAGCCCCAGCCGCCGTCGCATCCGGCCGGTCCGGCGACCGGCGCCGACGCGAGCGAGCCCGCCCCCAGCCTAGCCAATCGCTACGGCGCCCCCAAGCGCGGGCTGGCGCCGCGCACCAAGCGGTGGGGTGCGGTCGCGGCGCTGGTCGTCGCCGTCGGCCTCGCCGGCTGGGTAGCCATGGAGAATTCCGCGGAGGTCACCTTCAAGGACCTCGCCTTCTCGATCGATTCGACGACCCAGGCGACGGTGACCTTCGACGTCCAGAAGGACCCCGCCGATACTGCCCAGTGCTCCGTCCAGGTCATGGACGAGACGTACGCCGTCGTCGGCTGGGAGACCGTCCGGGTCGGCCCCACGGAGGACGGGGTCCGGGACTCGCGGCACACGGTCGACGTGCGCACCGAGTACAGGGGCGTCTCCGCCAGCGTCAACGACTGCTGGGTCGTGGCCGAGAGCTGAAGCCGTCCCCTCCCCCTGCGGGACGGCGGCGCAGCCGCGCGGGAGGCCGGAATCCCTGTACCTCGCCGTTCCTGGCGTACGGTATTCGTGTTCAGCGGAGCGCCGCGCCGGCTTCAGCCGTGACGCCGTGCTCCGCGTCACTTTGGTGTCCGGCCGTCGATGGCTAAGATACTTCGAATGACTCACGGTTATCCCCGTGACTCGATGACTTGAAGGAGAAGGACGTGTCTACGAACAACGAAGCCACCGTGTGGCTGACCAAAGAGGCGTTCGACCGCCTCACCGCCGAGCTCGAGCACCTGCAGGGCCCGGGCCGACAGGAGATCGTGGACCGTATCGAGCAGGCTCGTTCCGAAGGCGACCTGAAGGAAAACGGCGGCTACCACGCCGCCCGCGAGGAGCAGTCCAAGGCCGAGGGCCGGATCGCCTATCTGAAGGATCTGCTGCAGAAGGCGCACGTCGGCGAGTCCCCCGCCAACGACGGCATCGTGGAGCCGGGCATGCTGGTCGAGGCCGTCATCGCCGGCGACAAGACCACCTTCCTGTTCGGCAGCCGCGAGGTGGCCGGGGACTCCGGGCTCGAGGTCTACTCGGAGCGCTCCCCGATCGGTGCCGCCGTGCACGGCAAGAAGGTCGGCGACAAGCTCTCCTACACGGCCCCGAACGGCCGTGACATCACGGTGGAGATCGTCGCCGCCGAGCCGTTCTCCGGCTGACGCGACGCCTCCACGACGGCGTCGCAGCCGCCCCTGGGTCACCGGGACGGCTGCGGCGCCGTCGTCGTCTCCGCCCCGGTGCCGCCGACCCCGGTCAGAGCTTGACGACGACCGGCTGGAACCCCTCGGCGCGCAGGTTGTTCAGGACCGTCTCCGAGTGGACATGCCCCTTGGTCTCCATGTCGATGGTGATGGCCACGTCGCCCATGGACAGCGAGCCGCCGATGCGCGTGTGGTCCACGCGTGTGACATTCGCGTCCGACTCGGCGATCACGCGCGAGATGGTGGCGAGCTCGCCGGCGCGGTCCTCGAGCATCATCCGCACGGTCAGGTAGCGCCCCGCCACGGAGAGGCCCCGCTGGATGACCTTGAGCATCAGCAATGGGTCGATGTTGCCGCCGGAGAGGATCACCGCGGTGCGCTCGGATTCGATCCCGGCCTCGGCCAGCTTGCCCTCCAGCAGCGCCGCGACGCCCACGGCGCCGGCCGGCTCGACGACGAGCTTGGAGCGCTCCAGCAGGAACACGAGCGCCTGGGCGAGCGAGTCCTCGGAGACCGTCACGACGTCGTCGACGAGCTCCTTGATGATGCGGAACGGGAGCTGACCGGGTGTGCCCACGGCGATGCCGTCCGCGATCGTGGAGACCTTCTCGAGCGGCACCAGCGCGTCCGCGGCGAGTGACGGCGGGTAGGCGGCCGCGTTCTCGGCCTGGACGCCCACGATGCGGATCTCCCGGCCCAGTTCGGCGGCCTTCGCCTTGATCGCCGTCGCCACCCCGGCGAGCAGACCGCCGCCGCCGACCCCCATCACGACCGTGTCCACGTCGGGGAGCTGCTCGAGCAGCTCGAGACCGATCGTGCCCTGCCCGGCGATGATGTCCGCGTTGTCGAACGGGTGCACGAACACGGCGCCGCTGCTGTCGGCGTACCGCTTCGCCTCGGCGAGGGCCTCGTCCACGTTGTGCCCGTGCAGGACGACTTCGGCCCCGTGGTCCTTGGTCGCGGTCAGCTTCGGCAGCGCGACGCCGAGCGGCATGTAGATCCGCGCCTTGATCCCCAGCGCCCGGGCCGCCTGGGCGACGCCCTGCGCGTGGTTGCCGGCCGAGGCCGCGACGACGCCGCGCACTTTCTCCGCCTCGGACAGGCGGGCCATGCGCACGTAGGCGCCGCGCACCTTGAAGGAGCCGGCCCGTTGCAGGTTCTCGCACTTGAGGAAGACGTCGCTGCCGGTGAGCAGCCCGAGCGCGCGCGAGTGCTGGATCGGCGTCCGGTCCACCACTCCGTCGAGCAGCTCGGCCGCCGACTCGATGTCGGCGAGGGACACGGGAAGGGTTTTCGTGGTCATCGTGTCTTTCACTTGGTTGCGGGCCCGTGCGGGCCGTCGTGGTTCGGTCCCTCGGGGGAGCCGTCCGGTTCCTCCCCGTCGGTGTCGGGTGGGGCCGGCGCGTCGGAGGTGTACGACGTCGTTGCCGTGGACCGCGCTTGCGCGGCCGCGAGCCCGGTGGTGGCGGGGGCGACGGTGGGGTCGGTCTCCCACGCCCGTTCCGCGAGGTACTTCACGACCGTGTTGACGATCGCCAGGAGCGGCACGGCGAAGAGCGCGCCGGCGATCCCCGCGAGCATCGAGCCGCCGGCCACGGCGAGCACGACCGCGAGCGGGTGGAGACTCACGGCCTTGCCCATCACCAGCGGCTGGAGGATGTGGGACTCGGCTTGCTGGACGGCCAGCACCACGATCAGCATGATCAGGGCGTTCACCCAGCCGTTGGCGACCAGGGCCAGGAGCACGGCCACCGTCCCCGTCACCAGCGCGCCGAGGACGGGAATGAACGAGCCGAGGAAGACCAGCACGCCCAGCGGCAGCGCCAGCGGCACGCCGAGGATCGCCGCCCCGAGTCCGATGCCGACCGCGTCGATGAAGGCGACGAAGAGCTGGACGCGCACGTAGTTCACGAGGCTGCGCCAGCCGCGCCGGCCCGCCCCGTCCAGCGGGACCCTGGCGGCGCGCGGCATGAGCCGGACGAGGTACGCCCAGATGCCGCGGCCGTCGAGCAGGAAGAAGATCGCCGCGAAAAGTGTGAGCAGCATGCCGGCGAGGATGTGCCCGAGCGTGCTGCCCCAGGACAGGGCGCCGGAGAGGATCTCCGAACTGTTGTTCTGCAGTTGTTCCAGCGCCTCGTTGGTCAGCGACGCGACGTCCTCGTTGCTGATCGGCAGAGGCCCGCTGAAGATCCAGCGCTCGACCTCGGCCAGCCCCTCGACCGCCTGCGCCCAGAGCTGCTCGAACCCGTTGACGATGGTCTTCCCGACGAGCGAGATGACGGCGGTGAGCGCGGTGATCGACCCGATCAGGACGAGCCCCACGGCCAGTCCGCGGGGGACGCGCCCGCGCTGCAGGAGCTCGACGAGCGGGCCGAGGAGCCCCGAGAGCAGGGCCGCGATCATCAACGGGATGACCAGCAGGGAGACGTGCTTGAGCATCCAGACGAGGACGCCGGCGGTGGCGACGATGACGGCGATCCGCCACGACCAGGCGGAGGCGACGCGCACCCCGTAGGGCACCGACTCGACGGCGTCGCGCGCCGGGCGGGCTAGAGCCACGAGGTGATGCCCCACTGGATCGTCAGCTCGTCGCCGGGGGCCAACCAGAGCAGGCCGTCGCCGCTGTTGAACGCGTTGGCCGGCGCGGTCATCGGCTCGATGGCCACCGCGGCCTCGCGCTGCGGGTACTGGTCCGTCACGAAGATATGCACGTACGGGCATGACGGATCGGTCCACAGCTCGACGGCGCGGCCGTCGGGGGCGTCCAGCCGGTGGTGGTGGCGGCCGTCGGCGGCGGGCTCCAGCCTGGCGAAGGCAGTGTCGGTGCGCAGCCCGGCGATGCGCCGTCCCGTCCGGAAATCCAGGTCCCCTGCGACGGGCTCGACGCCGGTGGGGATCTTCCTCCCGTCGACCGGCAGGTACTGCCCGGCCGTGGTGGTCAGCGTCAGCTCGTCGGTGGGGACGTCGCCGACCCGGAGGTACGGGTGGGCACCGAGCGCTGCCGGGGCGGCGCCGCCGGCCCGGACGGGCCCCGCCGGAGCATGGTGGACCAGGGTCTGCGTGACGCTCAGCTGCCCGTCCTCGTCCAGGGCGTAGCGCGCGCGGTGGGTCATCCGGTAGCCGTAGCCGTGCTGCGGGTAGATCTCGGCGGTCAGGGTGACCGCCGCGTCCGTCTGCTCCTCGGCCGTGTAGCCGGTGTTCCGCAGCAGTCCGTGGATGGCGTTGCCGGTCGCGGGCTCGGTGATGTCCAGCTGCTGCGTCCGGCCGTCGAGCTGCCACTGCGCCGCGGCGACGCGATTCGGCCAGGGGGCCAGCAGAATGCCGCAGCCCAGAGGCGGCACCTCGTCCGCGTCGAACGTCTCGGTGAGCTGGACGCCGTCGCGCTCATAGGAGCGGAGGGAGCCGGCGAGGGCGGCGATCGTGGCCTCGGCTCCCCCGGCCCGCAGGACGAACTGCTCGCCGCTGAGGCGGCCGGACGAGTATTCGCGGTCGTTCATGGGTCCACGTTAGCGTTCCGCGGCGAGCCGGAGGAATACATGACACTCCCGGAATGCGCGTGGCGCGAAACGGCGCCCCACCAGCGGTTTCGAAACCGTCGGAGGGGCGCCGGGAACGCTCGGTGCGGGGTGCGCCGCTGCGTTGCAGTGGCTATTCGTCGCCGCGGAGGATGGCGATGATGCGCAGGATCTCGACGTAGAGCCAGACCATCGTGACCGTGAGGCCGAAGGCGGCCGACCACGAGTACTTGGCGGGGGCGCCATTGCGGACGCCCTGCTCGATCGAGGTGAAGTCCAGCACCAGCGCGTAGGTGGCCAGCAGCACGGCGAGCGCACCGATCGCCAGGCCGAGGACGCCGGAGCGCAATCCGAACATGCCGTCGGTCACGCCGAAGAGCATGAGCCCGAGGTTCACGAGCGAGAACACCAGGTAGGCGCCCATCGCGATCATGAACATGCGCGTCATCTTGGGGGTTGCGCGGTACTTGCCAGAGCGGTAGAGCACCAGCGTCACCGCGAACACCGAGAGGGTGGCCGCGAGGGCCTGGATCGCGATGCCATCGAAACGTGCTTCGAGGACGCCCGTCAGGCCGCCGAGGAACAGGCCCTCCGCCAGGGCGTAGAGCATGATCAGGACCGGCGACGGCTCCTTCTTGAAGGCATTCACCAGGCCCAGCACGAGGCCGGCGATGACGCCGATCAGCATCAGGCCCGGCAGCTGCCAGCCGACCACCGCGCCGGCGAGGATGCCGAGGAAGCAGAAGATCGTCTTGTTGATGACGTCGCCGTACGTCATGCGGCCGGTCTCGGCCGGGCCCGCCGCGGGACGGTTGTAGAGCTCCTGGAGCTGGTCGACGCTCATGCCCTGCGCCTGATGGGCGTCGACTGCCGCGCCGGTTCCGGTGCGGCCTGTCTGCTCGCGGAAATTGCGCGAACTGAAGACTGGGTTACCCCCGAGTGCCATGAGATGTCTCCTCGAAATTGGCCGGCGCGCATGCTGCGCGTCACTACGGATCACTCTACCGGTTCCAACACCGCGGCGCGGTCGGGAGTTCCCCGCCGCCTCGACCGGCGCCGACGGTTGCGTCGGGAGCAGCTGGCACCGCCGCCGGTCGACGTCGTGGAACGCCGAACGCCCCAGCCAATCCCGGGCGAACCGGGCGTCGACTGGGGCGTTCTCGGGTACCCCCTGTGGGACTCGAACCCACAACACAGAGATTTTAAGTCTCCTGCCTCTGCCAATTGGGCCAAGGGGGCAGCCCGTTCAGTTTACCGGCTCCCGCGACGGCGGGACCTGGCCGTGCCCTCCGTCGCTTCGGTCGGCACGATTCGGGGAAGACCCCTACTTGGAGGCCTCTTCCTTCTTCTGGGGCGTGGCGGCCTCGACGAACGCGGCGCGCGGGTCCTGCAGCCCCTCGATGCGCGTGGTGTCGCTGTTGAAGAACAGGGACCAGAACCAGTCGCCGACCACGCGGAACTTGCGCTCGAAGGTCGGCATGGCCATGCCGTGGTAGCCGCGGTGCGCGACCCAGGCCGGGGCGCCCTTGAGCTTGACGCCCATGACCTTGGCGACGCCCTTCCAGGAGCCGAACCCGGCGACGGCACCGAGGTTCTTGTGCTTGTACGGCTTGATCGAGCCGACGCCGTAGCGGTGCGCGTAGAGGTTCTTCGCCAGGAGCTTCGCCTGGCGGACGGCGTGCTGCGCGTTCGGCACGCAGGTGCCGTCCGGCAGGCCGCCCGTGACGTCCGGGACGGCCGCGATGTCGCCGGCGGCCCAGGCGCCGTCGATGACCTCGGTCCGGTCCTCGTTGGTCAGGCGCAGGTCCTGTCCGGTCACGAGGCGGCCGCGCTGCTCGACGACGAAGTCGGTGGAGCGGACCATCGGGTTCGCCATGACGCCGGCGGTCCAGACGAGAGTGTCGGCGCCGAAGCTGCCGGCGGAGGACTTGTCCTTCATGTCGGTCAGCTCGAGCCGGCCGTCCTCGGCCTTGGCCAGCGAGGTGTTGAGCAGGACCTCGATGCCGCGCGAGCGCATGTGGTCGACGACCCACTCGGCCTGCTCCTCGGTGACCTCGGGCATGATGCGGCCCATAGCCTCGACGAGCACGAAGCGCACCTCGTCCTGCGCCACGCGGCTGTTCTTCGCGACGGCCTTGCGGACCATGTCCTCGAGCTCGGTGATCGCCTCGATGCCGGCGAAGCCGCCGCCGACGACCACGAAGGTCAGTGCGCGGGCGCGCTCCTCGCCGGCCAGCATGGACGCGGTCTCGACCCGCTCGAGGGCCTGATTGCGCAGCGCAACGGCCTCCTCGATCGTCTTCAGGCCGATGCCGGCCTCCGCCAGGCCCGGGATGGGGAACGTGCGGGTGACGGCACCCGCCGCCATGACGACGTCCTGGTACTCGAGCTCGAAGGGCTCGCCCTCGGTCGGCGCGACGACGGCCTTGCGGTGGGCGTGGTCCACCGCGGTGACGCGCCCGGTGATCAGCTCGGCGTCGCGCAGATGCGAGCGATGGCTGACGATCGCGTGGCGGGGCTCGATCTGACCGCCGGCGACCTCGGGCAGGAACGGCTGGTAGGTCATGTACGGCAGCGGGTCGACGACGGTGACGATGCCACCGTGAGCCTTGACCTTCTTCTGCAGGTTCATGGCGACGTAGAGGCCGACGTAGCCACCGCCGACAACGAGGATGCGCGGGCGGTCCGAGAGCTGGAGAGTGTTAGGCATACCCCCAGCATAGCCCGGATCGGCGCTCTTGTGAAAATCTTCACTAGCGTCGCAGGTGGGGGCGGGCTAACCGCGCTCGGGAAGCTCGTCGAAGGGGTCGTGCCCGTCCCTGCCGACGGTCCAACGCCCCTCGATCAGCGCGCGGTCGGCGTTCTGCGCGCCCCGCACGGCGCGGCGCGCCCGGGCGTAGTGCACCCCGCCCGCCACCATCACGCCCAGGGCGAGCACGCCGAATCCGACGACCACCACGGGCGCGATGACGGTTCCCGGCGGCTCGGGGAGGACGGGCCCGACCGCGGCGACCGGCTCGCTCGTCGGCTCCGGCCCCTCGACGGCGCCGGCGGTGTCGGGGCTCGGGTCGGCGTCCGCGCGCCGGTGGACGCGGATCCACTCGGAGATGCTGCCCAGCGGGTTCTGCTCCACTGAGGGGATGTCCGCCGTGAGGGCCTCGTCGGCGTCGAGGATCCCGTAGCCGTAGAGGTTGTCGAAGCCGGACGCGCCGGCGTCGTCCGCGGTCTCCAAGATCCGGTTGACCACGTCCGCGGCGCTGAGCTCGGGGTGGGCCGACCGGATCAGGGCCGCCACACCGGAGACGAGCGGGGCGGCTCCGGAGGAGCCGGACCAGCTGGCGTACCCGCCGCCGGGGAGCCCGCCGACGAGCGGATCCGCAGGCGCCGCGACCCCGATCGTGATGCCGCGCGTCGAGGCGTCCCAGCTGGCCTCGCCGGCACGGTTCACACCGGCGACGGTCAGCACGCCCGGGATGGTGGCGGGGGCGCCGACCTGCATCATCCCACCGGAGCGGTTGCCGGCGGCCGCGACCACCACGACGTCCTGCTCCTCGGCGTAGCGGAACGCGTCGTCCCAGCTCTGCGGCCAGGACGTGCTCGTGGAGCCGAGCGAGAGGTTGATGACCTGCGCGCCCTGGTCCACGGCCCAGCGCACCGCCCGGGGGATCTGCTGCTCGACCGTCACGCCGGAGGGGTTCTCCGACCCGAGCCAGAGCGAGGCGGTGAGCAGGTCGGCCTCGGGCGCGACGCCGATGATGCCGTCCGGGCCGGGCGCTGGCTCCGGGATCTCGATCGGATCGGGCTCCGGAGGGGGCGTCGCGCCGTCCTCCTCCGCGGTCTTCCTGGCCTGCTCGTAGGCAGTCTTCTGCTTCTCCGCCTCGGCCTTCGCCTTCGCGATGGCGGTCTTGTTGTTGCCGTGCCCGGCGAGCATCGTGGCCACGAGCGTCCCGTGCTCCGGCAGTGCGCCGATGGGCTCGCTGCCGTCGGGCGCGCCCGAACCGGAGGCGTCCATGCCGTCGACCACGTTGCCCGTCAGGTCGGGGTGCGAGGAGTCGATGCCGGTGTCGATCACGGCGACCTTCACGCCCTCGCCGCGGCTGACCGTCCAGGCCTCGGTGATCCCGTAGTCCTCGAGCCAGTACTGGTCCTCACGCGGCTGGTCGGCGACCGCCGCGGGTCCCGCGAGCAGGGCACCGGCGGCCACCACGAGGACGGCGACGACGGCCGCGGCCGAGCGGCCCCGCGCTGCGGAGGGGCGGGCGCGCACGACGGCGGGGCCCGTGCGGGCCGGCGTCGCCTGCGGGCGGGCGGCGGTCTCCATCCATCCTCCTGGGGATCGCGGCTGGGCAGTGGTCAGGGTGCAGTGGTCAGGGTCGGGGTGCGGTGGCCGGGGTACAGCGGGCGGGCGGCCCCGCTCACTCGGGCAGCGAGGCGGCGCTCTCGGCGACCAGGCGGTCCACCACGCTCAGCGCGATGCCGTCGAGGATATCGTGCTCGCTGGTGCCCGCGACGCTCACGCGGCCCTGCGTGACCTCCCCGAGGTGCTGCACGACGGTACGCCAGATGAGCGCTCCGGCTCCGATGACGTCGACCCGCCCGGGGTGCATGTAGGGCAGCGACGCCCGGCGGTCCCGGGGCAGCTCGAGGAGCTCGGTCGCGGCCGCTGCGACGACGCCGAGCGGCAGGACGGATCCATTGATGCGGTCCGGTCGGTACTGGTCGAGGTCCAGGGCGTGCGCGGTGATGGTCGTGATGGTGCCGGCCACCCCGATGACCCGGTCGAGGGAGGCCAGGTCCACCGCGGCCTGGACCTCGCCGAGAAACCGGTGCACCTCGGCGGTCGCGGCGTCGACCTCCTCGTCCGTCGGCGGGTCCGAGCGCAGGAAGCGCTCGGTGAAGCGGACGCACCCCATGTCGGTGCTGAGCCCGGCTTCCACGCCGGCGGCGGTCCCGGCGACGAACTCGGTCGAGCCGCCGCCGAGGTCCACGACGAGCACCCGCTCGCCGTCGTGCGGCGGGTGCACGGAGACCGCGCCGGCGAAGCTCAGGGCCGCCTCCTCGTCGCCGCTGACCACCTCGGGCTCGAGGCCGAGGCGTTCGCGCACTCCGGCGATGAAGACGTCCCGGTTGGCCGCATCGCGGGTGGCGCTGGTCGCGACGAAGCGGACGGAGCCCGGCGCGACGCCGTGGCGCTGGATCAAGGCCGTGTACTCGTCGAGCGCGTCGAACGTCCGCTCGAGGGCCTCCTCGGCGAACCGCCCCGTCGCGTCGACGCCCTGGCCGAGGCGGACGACGCGCATCTCGCGCTCGACGTCCTCGAGCCCGACGACGCCGTCGTGCTCCACCGAGTCGGCGATGAGCAGACGGATGGAATTGGTGCCGCAGTCGATCGCTGCAACGCGCATGGTGACTCCTACTCCCCCGCCTCGCGGCGGGCGCGGGCCTCGGCGCGGGCGCGCTTCTTGGCCTCCGGGTCCTGCATCTCCTGGGTCTTCACGTGCCGGCTGCGGTCCCGGTTCGGGGCCTCGCCCGCGGTGTCCCAGGCGCCCTCGCAGTAGCAGCGGTCGGCGGTCCACCACTCGGCGATGCCGGCGATCGCCTCGTCCCCGAGGGGATTCACGCCCGGGCCCGCGGCCAGCGAGTGGCCGGCCAGCACGTGGAGGCACTTGACGCGATCGGGCATGCCGCCGGCGCTGACCCCGGCGATCTCGGGGACGGGGCCGACGCCGGTGCGGGCGCCGATCGCGTCGCGTGCGGCGAGGTAGTCCTCGTGCGCTGCCCGGTACGCGGCAGCCAGCCCGGGATCGGCCGCGAGCCGGTCGGTCATCTCCTGCATCAGCCCGGCCGCCTCCAGCCGGGACACCGCGGAGGTGATGACGGGGTGGGCCAGGTAGAAGGTGGTGGGGAACGGGATTCCGGAGCTCAGGCGGGGCGCCGTCGTGGCCACGAGGGGATTGCCGCAGACACAGCGGGCGCCGATCTCGACGACGTCGCGCACCGGCCGTCCCAGCTGACGGCTGAGCGTGTCGAGGTCCTGCTCGCTGGGGACGCGCTGCTCCGCGCTGAGGGATTCGTGGCGTTCGGGGCCGGGCGTGGACTGCACGGGTCTCCTTGCTCGGGGGCGGGTGATGGCGGTCTTAGTCGGTGGCGGCGCGCTTGACGGAGTCCCACAGAGCGTCGACCCAGGGCAGATCCGCCGGGACCTCGGAGGGGCTCGCGTTCTCCGGCAGCGGCTCCCCGGCGGCTTCCGGCGGCTCGCCGACCACCATGTACTTCCGCTCGCCGGGCATCACCAAGTTTATCCGCTCGCGTGCCTGCTGCCTGATGTAGGCGGGGTCCTCCCACCGTTTGACCTGCGTCTCCAGGTGCTCCTGCTCGGCCTCGAGCGAGGCGATGGTCTCCTGCAGCGCGGTCAGCTCCTTGCGCTGCTCCATGTACACGCCCGCGCTGGGCAGCAGCAGGGCGGTGACGGCCGCGAGGACGACGGCGAGTGCGATCAGGCGGCCCGAGAAGCTGCGCGCAGGTACTGGGGCGGCCTCCGGCGAGCCCGTCTCCGCGGCCGCGGTGCCGCCCCGGTCGGCTGGGCCGGGACGGCCCGACCGGATCGCGCCGGACAGTTCGGCGCGCTGCTTCAACCGGGCCTCGGATTTCGGCAGCCGCAGCACCTCCGGCGATCCCGTGGACCGGGGCGCCCTGGGCTGGGAGGCTCCGGGCCGGGTCGCTCCGGGCTGAGAGGCCTGGGGCGCCTGCGCCGATCCGCCCCGCCCGGCGGGTCCCGCGGCCGGGTGCCCCTGGGGGCGATCCGCCCGGTCGCGCTGCCGCTGGGCGTCGTCGTTGCCCGCTGCCTCGGCGGGACGGGGAGGACGCGGCGCACCGTTGCCCGCGCGGGGCATCCTGGGGCGTCGGGTCGTCACGCTGTCCTCCTGTGGCCTCGGCGCTGGGCGGTCGCCGCAGCGCGGCGAGAAGTTCGAGGGGAGTCGTCCGCGGACGACTCCCCTCTCACTCTACGCGCTGGGCCCTACGCTCAGCCGTTGAAACGCGGGAAGGCGTCGCGACCCGCGTACACCGCGGCGTCGCCCAGCTCCTCCTCGATGCGGAGCAGCTGGTTGTACTTCGCGACGCGCTCGGAACGGGCCGGCGCACCGGTCTTGATCTGGCCGGCGTTGGTGGCCACGGCGATGTCCGCGATCGTGGTGTCCTCGGTCTCGCCGGAGCGGTGCGAGGTGATGGTGGTGTAGCGGCTGCGCTGCGCCAGCGACACGGCGTCCAGGGTCTCCGTGAGCGAGCCGATCTGGTTGACCTTCACGAGGAGGGAGTTGGCGGTCCCGCGGTCGATGCCGTCGCCCAGACGCTCCGGGTTGGTGACGAACAGGTCGTCGCCGACCAACTGGACCTTGTCGCCGATGGCGTCGGTGAGGGTCTTCCAGCCGTCCCAGTCGTTCTCGTCCAGCGGGTCCTCGATCGAGACCAGCGGGAAGTCGGCGACGAGGCCGGCGTAGTAGTCGCTCATCTCCTGGGCGGAGAGGGCCTTGCCCTCGAACTGGTAGGCGCCGTTCTCGAAGAACTCCGAGGAAGCGACGTCCAGCGCCAGGGCGATGTCGGTGCCCGGCTGGTAGCCGGCCTTCTCGATGGCGTCGACGATCAGCTCCAGGGCCGCGCGGTTGCTGGGCAGGTTCGGGGCGAAGCCGCCCTCGTCGCCCAGGCCGGTGGCCAGGCCCTGCTCCTTCAGCACGGACTTGAGGCTGTGGTACACCTCGACGCCCCAGCGGACGGCCTCGGTGAACGTCTCGGCGCCGATCGGAGCGATCATGAACTCCTGGATGTCGACGTCGGAGTCCGCGTGGGACCCGCCGTTGAGGATGTTCATCAGCGGCACCGGGAGGACGTGGGCGTTCGGGCCGCCCAGGTACTTGTACAGCGGGAGATTGGAGGCCTCGGCGGCGGCGTTGGCCACGGCGAGGGAGACGCCCAGGATGGCGTTGGCGCCGAGCTTGGCCTTGTTCGGGGTACCGTCCAGGTCGATCATCGTCTGATCGACGGCGCGCTGGTCGGTGGCGTCCATCCCCTGCAGAGCGGGCTGGATGGTGTCGATCACGGCGTCGACGGCCTTCTGCACGCCCTTGCCGAGGTAGCGGCCCTTGTCGCCGTCGCGGAGCTCGACGGCCTCGTACTCGCCGGTAGATGCGCCGGAGGGCACGGCGGCGCGACCCAGCGAGCCGTCGGACAGCAGCACCTCGACCTCGACGGTCGGATTGCCGCGGGAATCGAGAATCTCGCGGGCGTGGATGGCATCAATCAGGGCCATAGGGGAACTCCTCAGAATTGGATCGGATTCGGCCGTCATCACGCGGCACTCCGGTGGGCCACGAGCCCTAGCCTAGCGCCCGCGTCACATCGTCGGTAAAGCGTGTCACCGCGCCGCGCAGGGCGCGCTCGGCGTCCCAGCCGCGCTCACGGGCCAGGGCCACCAGCTCGAGCAGGTGGTCGCCGAGCTGGTCCTCGTCGGCGAGCTGCGGTTCGTCCGGCTCGACGCGGCCGCCGGCGCGGCGCCGGGCGGGAGCCCCGGCGCCGCCCGCCCCGGTCCGGGCGGCCTCCCACCGCGCGGCGCGGCCGAGCGCCTTGTCCGCCAGGGACAGCGCGGGGAGGTGCCGGGGCAGGCTCTGCAACGGGTTGAAGGCCGAGCCCTCCGCCGTGCCGGGTGCTTCGCGCTCGGCCCGCTTGGCCGCGTCCCACGAGGCGACGATCTCTTCGATCGAGTCCGGGTAGTCGCCGAGCAGGGAGCCGTCGGCGGCGAAGATGTGCCGGTTCCGCCGGACCATCTTGTCCGAGAGCTCCTCCGCGACATCGGCGAAGTCGAAGCTGCCGTGCTCGGCGGCGATGGAGGCGTGGAGAACCACCTGCAGCAGCACGTCGGCGAGCTCACCGCGGATCTCCTCCGGCGGGCGGGCGTCCTCGATGGCCTCGACCAGCTCGTAGCTCTCCTCCACCAGGTACTCGACGAGGGACGCGTGCGTGAGCCGGCGGGTCCAGGCGCAGTGGGTGCGCAGCGCATCGATGATGCCGAGGAGCCGCAGGACGGCGGAGACGCGACGGCCCGTCCGCGCGGCCCCGGCCCCGCCCGTGGGGGCGGAGGCGGCGCTCGGCGCGGACGGGCCGTCCGGGGAGACCGTCAGGACTGCTCCCCGGTGCCGTCGGAAGCAGCGCCGTCGGAAGCAGTGCCGTCCGAAGCAGCGTCGTCGGGCCCCTCGCCGGCGCCGAGCTCGGCGTAGGCCTCGTTGATGTACTCCACCAGGGACTCGCGGTCCTCGAGCGGCAGGAACGCGGCCTCGGCGGCGTTCAGCGTCAGCTCCAGGAAGTCGTCGAGGTCGTAGTCGAAGGCCTCGACGAGCAGCTCGAACTCGTCTGAGAGGCTCACGCCGGACATCAGCCGGTTGTCCGTGTTGATCGTGACGTTGAAGCCCGTCTGGTACAGCAGGTCGATCGGGTGCGTCTCGATGCTCTCGCCCCACGCCTCGACGGCGCCGGTCTGAAGGTTCGACGACGGGCAGACCTCGAGCGGGATGCCGCGGTCGCGGACCCAGTTGGCCACCGGGCCCAGCGTGACCAGACCGGTCGACTCGTCGACCTCCTCACCGTCGTCGTCGACGCCGCCGAACTCGATCTGGATGTCCTCGGCGACGCGGACGCCGTGCCCGAGGCGCTGGGCGCGGCCGATCACGAGTGCCTCGCGGATCGACTCGACGCCGTCCGCCTCGCCCGCGTGGACCGTCGCCGGGAACATGTTGTTCGCCAGCAGGGTGAACGCCTCCTCGAGCCGCGACGGCGGGAAGCCGTTCTCGGGGCCGGCGATGTCGAAGCCGACGGCGCCGCGGCTGCGGTGGCGCAGCGCGAGCTCGGCGATCTCGGTGCCGCGGTCCGACTGGCGCATCGCACTGATCAGCTGGCCGACCTTGATGAAGCGGCCCTCGGCCTCGGCGGCGGCGACGGCCTCGTCGAGGCCCGCCTGGACGGCCTCGACGACGTCGTCCAGGCTCAGGCCCTGGCGCAGGTGCTGCTCCGGTGCCCAGCGGATCTCGCCGTAGACGACGCCGTCGGCGACGAGGTCCTCCACGAATTCGCGGGCGACGCGCTGGAGGCCCTCGCGGGTCTGCATCACAGCGGTGGTGTGGTCGAAGGTCTCGAGGTAGCGCTCGAGGGATCCGGAGTCCGCGGACTCCAGGAACCAGCGGCCCAGCTCCTCCGGGTCGGTCGTGGGCAGCTCGTGGCCCGCCGCGGCGGCGAGCTCGACGATGGTGGCGGGGCGGAGCCCGCCGTCCAGGTGGTCGTGCAGCGACACCTTGGGCAGGGTGCGGAAGTCGAAGTCGGGAGAGTACGCGGTGCGGATCAGCTCGTCAGTCACAACTCCGAGTCTAGGGGCGAGCCGGCTCATTTGCAGTCCCCGCGCTCGTGGCCCCCCACGCCGCTCCGTCGCGGCGGCCCCGGGCGCCTCATGCGCCCGCCGCGGCAGTGGCCGCCACGGGAGCCGTCAGCGCCCGGGTGAGGTCCTCGGCGAAGTCCGTCCCGAGGCTCAGGACCACCCGGCACGTCGCCTCCGGGTGGTCGGCGAGGCCGCGGTAGCGGCCGCGCAGGTCGCAGATGGTCTGCCCGCGCCCGGGACCGTCGCCCGTGTCGACGACGACCGGGACCCGCGGGGCGGCGTCGGGCACCGCGGTGCCGAGCGCGACGGCCACGGCGAGCGGGTCGTGCATCGCCGAGCAGGCCCGCCCGAAGATGTCGCGGTAGAACTCGAAGTACTGCCCGAGCATCGAGGCGAGCACGCGCGGCGCCTCCTGCCCGGCGGCCGCGAGCCGGTCGAGGTGTGCCTGCTCCAGCACGTGCGCCATGGTCACGTCGAGCGGGACCAGGGTCACGGGCCAGCCGGCGGAGACGACCGCCTGCGCGGCCTCCGGGTCGTTGGCGATGTTGGCCTCGGCGACCGGGCTGACGTTGCCAGGTGCCAGCGCCGCGCCGCCCATGACCGTGACGGAGGCGACGAGCCCGGGCAGGCGCGGCTCCAGCTCGAGGGCGCGGGCCAGGTTCGTCAGGGGTCCGACGGCGACCACGCGCAGAGCACCGGGGTGCTGGTGCGCCAGGTCGACGAGCAGCTGGGCCGCGGACCGGCCGTCGACGGTCCGGTCCGCCGCCTCCAGCCGCGCGCCGCCGATGCCGTTGGCCCCGTGGACGTGCGGGGCTCCGCCGTCGTACGGATGGGTCAGGAAGTCGTGCTCGCCGACGGCGACGGGTACGTCGTCGCGCCCGAGGACGGCGAGCAGGTCGAGGGTGTTGCGAGCGGCCTGAGCGGCGTCGACGTTGCCGCTCACGGTGCCGATGCCCCGCAGGTCCGCGTGCGGCTGGGCCACGAGGTAGGCGAGTGCGAGGGCGTCGTCGATGCCGGTGTCGCAGTCGAAGTAGACGGGCGTGCTCATGCGGGGTCCTTCCACGGGGTTCGCTTCCAGGGGTTCGATTCCAGGGGTTCGGTTCCAGAGGGGCTCGGCGGCACGGTCGAGGGGCGGTCAGTCATCCGTCGCCGGCCTCGGGATCAGGAGTGCGACGGCGAACGCGACCGCCGCGATGGAGACCGAGATCCAGAGCGCGGGCCCGTAGCCGCCCTCCGCGGCACCGGCCACGGCGGGGGCCACCAGGACGACGCCGAGGCTCGCACCGATGCCGAACGAGGCACCGTTGATCCCGGGCAGCGTCCCCGGCGCCTCCTTCGGGGACAGGAGCGCGGAGAGCCCGTTGATGGCGGTGAGGAAGAAGCCGTTGTAGGTGACGCCCAGGGCGGCGACGGCCGCGAGGACGATCCACCGGTCCTCGACGAAGAGGGCGGCGAGCGCGGCGACCAGCAGCGTGAAACCGGACCCGAAGCGGAGCGTGGTGACCCAGCCGATGCGGGCCGTCAACCAGCCGGCGAGGGGTGCCGCGAAGACACCGAGCAGTGCGGCGGGCGTCAGGTAGAGCAGGGCCGCGGTCGACGGCGCGAGGCCGAAGCCGTGCTCGCCGTCCTGGCTGAGGACCACGACGGTGAAGTTCATGATCGCGAAGATGCCCGCGAGCGTGAGCACGGTGCAGGCCACGACCGTCCACACGGGCCGGGACCGCAGGTGGTGCACGGCGATCAGCGGGGACGTGCGGCGGCGCTCGACGAGGATGAAGGCCGCGAAGGCGATCGCGGTGGCCGCCAGGAGCGCGGGCGCCTGCGGCGAGCCCCAGCCGGCCTCGGAGCCGGCGTTGACGAAGTACGTCAGAGCGATCAGGAAGGCCGAGAGCAGGACGGCGCCCCACCAGTCCATGCGTCCGGAGGCCGCCTGCGCGTGCCGCGCGGGGACCACCTTGACGACGGCGACGACGGCGATGGCGGCCAGGCCGAGGATCACCCAGAAGATCGAGCGGAAGCCGTGGGACTCCGTCATGAGGCCCCCGAGATAACCGTCGAAGCCGGCGACGCCGCCGTTGACGGAGGCGAGGACGCCGACGGCGGTGCCGAACGCGCGACGCGACAGGTTCTCCTGCATCACGATGTAGCTCAGGGCGAAGATCGCGCTCGAGAAGCCCTGCAGGAAACGTCCGGCGACGAGGAGCTCGAGCGTCGGCGCGGCCAGGCACAGCAGGGTTCCGGCGGCCATGATCCCGATGACGATCAGGAGGGCGCGGCGCCGTCCGATGAAGTCGCTCCAGCGGCCCATGAGCGGCCCGGAGATGGCTCCCGCCAGGAAGAACAGCGACTGGACCTGGGCGACCGAGTCGGGCCCGACGCCGAAGTGCCGGGCGATGTCCGGCAGGGCGGGCGTCACCATGGACGCGTTGAGCTGGAAGGAGAGCACGCCCAGCAGCAGTGCGGTCACGAGGACGACGGCGCCCGGCCGCGTGCGCGGCCCCGCCGCCTCCTCCGCGGGCGCCGTCGGCACCGCGGTACCAGACCCGCGGTCCTGTTCGGCGACCGGCATCGCGCCGGGTTCGGTCATGGGTTCTGGCATCGCTCTGCACTCCCTCGTCGTCGTGATGCACACCACCATGGTGCGAGTTGTTATACAACCACGGATGACAACTATGTGCAATGCCCCGGTCGGACGACGAGTCGCCTTCCGCCGGTGGCGCGCAGCCGCGCCCGTGGGAGACTGGCATCGACTGCACGCGACCGATCGAACGAGGTGCCATGCTCTCTCCCGGCGACTACCCGTGGGCGCTGCCCGTCGAGCCGACTCCGGGCGTCCCCCTGCGGGTCGCCGCGTACTCGCGCGTCTCGGGCGCCATCCGGGACGGTCGGCTCGCCCCGGGCGCGCTCCTGCCCACCGAGAGCGAACTCGGCCAGCTCCTGAACGTCTCGCGCACGGTGGTCCGCGAGGCCCTCATGCTCCTCGAGGAGGACGGACTGGTCCGGGCCCGGCGCGGGGTGGGGCGCTTCGTCTCGCCCTCGCTGCCGCGCATCGGGATCGAGCGGATCCATCCCTACGAGCTCGTGTTCGCCGTCGACGGGCAGGCCGTGGACCTCGTGACGCAGACGGTGACCCGGCAGCCGGCGTCGGACTTCGTCGCCGCCCGGATCGGCGTCGCCCACGGGGCCGAGTGCCTCCTGTGGGAGTCGGTGCTCGCCCGCGCGGGCGAGCCCGTGGCCCACCTGCAGGAGCACGTCGCCGTCGCGGTGCTCGAGGGGAAGGACGCGGTGCTGCCTCCCGACGGCGCCGAGGACGGGACCGCCTCCCTCTTGGGTCGCCTCATCGGCGTGCTGGGACCGGGTTTCGGGCGGGGCGAGTGCCAGATCTCACCGGCCCCCGCGGGTGCCTCCCGCGCCGAGCCGCTCGCCCTGGCGCCGGAGGATCCGGTGCTCGTCCTGACGCAGACGGTGGCTCGCGCCGGTGCCCCGTTCTACCTCTCCAAGTGCGTGGTCCCGAGCCGGGCCGGGCACCTCGCGCTGCAGCAGACGTAGCCGCGGCCGGGGACCACTCCGCGTCCGAATGCGCCCGGGTCCGCTGGGGGCCGGCGCAGCCGCTGACCGGGCCCGGCCGCGGATCCGGATCAGTCGACGGCGTCGTGGGCGTCCGCGTGCTCCTGCCGCCGCCGCAGGACGAAGTAGATCAGCCGGTCCATGAAGTAGCCGAGTGCGATCGCGATGGCCACCGACACGACGATGGCCAGGACCTTGTGCTCCTCGAACCACTGCCCGGCGAGCGCGCCGATCGTCACGGAGTAGGCGGCCCAGAAGACGCAGCTCGCGACGTCGAAGGCGGAGAAGACCCCGCGGGGGTAACCGGTGGCCCCGGCGGTGAAGTTGACCGCGGTGCGACCGATCGGGATGTACCGTGCGGTGAAGATCAGGAGTCCGCCCCGGCGATCCAGCTCCCGCCGGGCGAAGCGCAGGACCCGTTGCGATCTCGGCCGACGCATCCATGCGAAACGCTGCGTTCCGAGCCTCGAGCCCAGCCAGTACGCGATCTGGTCCCCGAGGACTGCGCCCAGGGCGCCGAGGACCCCGAGGAGCACCAGGTCGGGATCGCCCGTGGACACGGCGACCGAGGCGAGACCCACCAGCAGGGACTCGCTGGGGACGATCGGGAAGAACGCGTCGATCGCGCAGAACGCGAAGACGATCAGCAGCACCCACCACTGGCCGCTGACATCCAGGATCGCCCCGTTGATCGCTTCGATCGCCCTCTCCCCTCACTGGTCCGTTTCCGTGCCGCCCGGCGCGGGTGGCGCGGCGACGGCGTAACAAGTCTGACGGATCGCAGGGCCCGATGGTTCCCGGCGTCGGCTACTCGGCGATGCGGTCGATGACGAGCCGCTGGTCGGGGCGGGCTCCCTCCGGGGCGATCACGGCGGCGCCCTCGAGGGCCTCCTGCGCCCTCTCGAACCGCTCCGGTGTATCGGTCAGGAGGGTCAGCAGCGGCTGGCCGCGCCGGACGGGATCTCCGGGCTTGGCGTGCATCCGCACGCCGGCACCGGCCTGGACCGGGTCCTCCTTGCGGGCCCGCCCGGCGCCGAGCCGCCAGGCGGCCACCCCCACCTGGAGCGCGTCGAGCTCGGTCAGGATGCCGTCCGCCTGGGCGTAGACCACCTCGGACTCCCTGGCCACGGGCAACGCTGCGTGCGGGTCCCCTCCCTGGGCGGAGATCATCCGGTTCCACACGTCCATGGCCCGGCCGTCCCTCAGGGCGGCGGCCGGGTCGGCGTCGTGCACGCCCGCGGCGGCGAGCATCTCCTCGGCCAGCCGCACGGTGAGCTCGACGACGTCGGCCGGGCCGCCGCCGGCGAGGACCTCGACCGACTCCTCCACCTCGATCGCGTTGCCGGCGGTCAGCCCGAGCGGCGTGCGCATGTTGGTGAGCAGGGCGACCGTTCTCACCCCGGCGTCGGTGCCGAGCGCGACCATCGTCTCGGCGAGCTCGCGCGCAGAGGCCTCGTCCTTCATGAAGGCGCCGGATCCGACCTTGACGTCGAGGACCAGCGCACCGGTCCCCTCGGCGATCTTCTTGCTCATGATGGAGGACGCGATCAGCGGGATGGCCTCCACAGTCCCGGTGACGTCGCGCAGCGCGTACAGCTTCTTGTCCGCGGGGGCGAGCCCGGAGCCGGCGGCGCAGATGACCGCGCCGACGTCCTGGAGCTGGTCCAGCATCTCCGCGTTGGACAGGTCCGCCCGCCAGCCGGGGATCGCCTCCAGCTTGTCCAGCGTGCCGCCTGTGTGCCCGAGCCCGCGCCCGGAGAGCTGCGGCACCGCCACGCCGAAGACGGCGACCAGCGGGGCGAGCGGCAGCGTGATCTTGTCCCCGACCCCGCCGGTGGAGTGCTTGTCCGTGGTCGGCTTGACGCCACCGTCCGGGGTCCGCAGCGACGAGAAGTCCATCCGTTCCCCGGAGGCGATCATGGCCGCCGTCCAGCGGGAGATCTCGGCGCGGTCCATGCCATTGAGCAGGATCGCCATGTTCAGGGCAGCCATCTGCTCGTCGGCGATGCCGCCGCGCGTGTACGCGTCGATCGTCCAGTCGATCTGCGCGTCGGAGAGCCGCCCGCGGTCGCGCTTGGTGCGGATGACGTCGACGGCGTCGAAGGCCTCGGTGCTCATGGTCTGCCTCTCGCTTCGGTGCGGGTCGTTGGGTTGGCGGCTCGTCGAGGACGGCGTTTCAGTACTTCACCAGGTCGTCGGGGCCGAAGGCGTCCGGCAGCACCTGGTCCATGGTCCGGACACCGCTGACGGTCATGAGCTCCATGCCCCGGCCGCGGTGCTCGAAGAGCAGCTGGCGGCAGCGGCCGCACGGCATCAGCACGCCCCCGTCGCCGCCGACGCAGTAGAACGCGCGCAGTCGGCCCCCGCCGGTCATGTGCAGCTCGCCGATCATGGTGCACTCGGCGCACAGCACCACGCCGTAGGCCGCGTTCTCGACGTTGCACCCGCTGACGAGGCGTCCGTCCTCGGTCAGCGCCGCGGCACCGACCGGGAACCTGGAGTACGGCGCGTAGGCCCGTCGCATCGCCGCGGTCGCCGCCTCCCGCAGGCGCTCCCACTCCGCCTCCGTCACCGGCCCGGTCCCCTCGGAATCGTTCACGTCAGTCCTTCGTGTAGGGCTGCCCCGACGCGGCGGGCGCCCGGGAGGCGCCCACCAGGCCGGCGACGGCGAGGATGGTGATGACGTACGGCAGCATGGCCAGGAAGTGGCTCGGCACCTCGGTGCCGGCCTGCGAGAGCACGTACTGGAGGTTGGTCGCGAAGCCGAACAGCAGCGAGGCGAGGAATGCCCCGATGGGGTTCCAGCGCCCGAAGATCAGCGCCGCCAGCGCGATGAAGCCGGTGCCGGCGGTCATGTCGCGGGAGAACTGCGAGACGGAGACGAGCGTGTAGAAGGAGCCGCCGAGACCGGCGACCGCGCCGCCGAGCAGCACGTTCATCACGCGCGTGCGGTTGACCTTGATCCCGACCGTGTCCGCGGCCTTCGGGTGCTCGCCGACGGCGCGTACGCGCAGGCCCCAGCGGGTCTTGTACAGACCCACCCAGAGGACGGCGACGACGACGAACATGAGGTAGCCGAGGACGGTCTGGTTGAAGAGCAGCGGGCCGAGGATCGGGATCTCGCTCAGGAGCGGGATCGGCAGGTTCGGCATGCGCGGAGGCGAGTTCAGGCCGGCGTCGCCGGAGAGCAGCGTGCCGAACAGGAAGCCGGTCAGGCCGGAGACGAGGACGTTGAGGACCACACCGACGATGATCTGGTTGACCTGGTACTTCACCGCGAAGAGCGTCAGCAGCGAGGAGACGACGACGCCGCCGACCGCGGCCGAGACCATGGCCCCGACCAGGGAGCCGGAGAGCGAGCCGCCGAGGGCCGCGGCGAACGCGCCGAGGAGGAGCTGGCCCTCGATCGCGATGTTGACGACGCCGGTGCGCTCGGCGAGCAGACCGCCCATGGATCCGTAGACCATGGGCAGGGCGAGCGCCAGGGTGCCGGTGAGGAGGCTCAGCAGGGAGATCGACGGGTTCGTCGCCTCGGCGACCATCCAGATCAGCACCCCGCTGACGAAGAGCACCGCGAAGACGGCCGGGACCCAGCCGGGCACGCCGCGGCCGGCGCGCCGGAGGGAGAACACGTACGCCGTCCCGGCGACCAGCAGCAGCGCGATCACCCAGCCGGCCGGCGTGACCGGCACGGCCAGCGCGGGGATCTGGAAGGCGTCCGACGCCGCCGAGAGGCGGAAGGTCGCGGTGCCGCCCGGTGACATCAAGGCGAACAGGACGAGCGCGATGAGCGCGCCGGCCGAGTAGAGGATCAGGGAGCGCCGTCCGACGCCGGCGGTGGGCGCCGCGTTCGAGGCGGAGGCGGGGGCGGTCTGGGTCCGGGTGCTCACTGGTCGCCTCCGACGGTGGCAGGGGCGCCTGCGGCGCGCTTCGGCTTCTTG
This sequence comes from Zhihengliuella sp., assembly GCF_031178195.1. Lineage (GTDB taxonomy): Bacteria > Actinomycetota > Actinomycetes > Actinomycetales > Micrococcaceae > Zhihengliuella. The sequence goes on along the minus strand of NZ_JAPSJL010000003.1, from coordinate 116,890 downwards.
CTCTTCTTCTCCCGGCGGTCGTTGAGACCGAACATCGCCCGCACGAGCGGCGGGGCCGCGATGAAGAGGACGATCAGCGATTGGACGACCAGGACGATGTCGATCGGCGTGCCGGTGGCGATCTGCATGGTGACACCACCGGCGCGGAAGGCGCCGAAGAGCAACGCCGCGAAGAAGACCCCGATCGGGTTGGACCGCCCGAGCAGCGCCACCGTGATGGCATCGAATCCGATGCTCGCGGCGATGGACTCGCTGAGGAACTTCTCCGTGCCGTTGACCTGCGCCGCACCGGAGAGACCGGCCAGGGCACCGGCGATGACCATCGCGAGCACGGTGACCTTGAAGGTGTCGATGCCGGAGGTCCGGGCCGCGGCCCGGTTGGCGCCGACGGCCCGGATCTCGAATCCGAGCGTCGAGCGGTTCATCAGCCACCAGGCGAACGCCGTCGCGGCGACCGCGACCAGGAAGCCCAGGTGCAGCCGGAAGTCGGAGCCGAGCAGCAGCGGATACTGGGCCGACGCGTTCACCACCGGGCTGACCGGGTTGGTCGACCCCTCGCGCTGCAGCGCGTTGTTGAGCAGGTAGCCCAGCAGGTTCAGGGCCACGTAGTTGAGCATGATGGTGAGGATGACCTCGTGCGCGCCCGTCCTCGCCTTGAGCCAGCCGACGATGCCGCCCCAGAGAGCGCCACCCAGCAGGGCGCCGAGCACCACGAGCAGCAGGTGCAGCGGCCACGCGAGCTCGAGCGTGAACCCGACCCAGGTGGAGAAGATCGCGCCGAGGATCAACTGGCCCTGGGCACCGATGTTGAAGAGACCGGCGCGGAAGGCGATCGCGACGCCGAGCGCCGCGGTGAGCAGCGGTGTCGCCGCCGTCAACGTCTCCGTCAGGGGGTGGACCATCCCGACGAAGGACGTCGCGTCGTAGTTGAAGACCGCCCCGCGGAACATGGCCGCGTAGGCGCCGGCGACGGCGTCCCAGGCGGCGGCGAGCATGTCGGTGGGACGGGCGAAGAAGTAGCCGGCCGCCGCGGTGGTCGCCTTGTCGGTGAAGGCGATCAGCAGACCGCCGACGATGAAGGACGCGAGGATGGCCAGGACCGAGACGAGCGCTCCGGAGCGGCGCAGCCGCTGGAGGGGTGTTCGGGTCGGGGAACTCATGCGATGCCTCCCGGCAGCTGCGGTTCGTCGGAGTCGGTGGTGGCCCGGCCGCTGCGCCCGGCCTCGGCGAGGGCCTCCTCCGCCGTCGAGCCGGCCATCATCAGGCCGAGGACGTCGCGTGAGGTGTTGCCCGGGACGATGCCCATGAGCCGGCCGTGGAAGAGGACGGCGATGCGGTCGCCGAGCTCGGCGACCTCGTCCAGCTCGGTAGAGACGACGATGACGGGGATGTCCTTGTCGCGTTCGGCGAGGATCCGGCGGTGGAGGAACTCGATCGATCCGACGTCGACGCCGCGGGTCGGCTGGGCGGCGATGAAGAGCTGCAGGTCGCGGGAGAACTCGCGGGCGAGGACGACCTTCTGCTGGTTGCCGCCGGAGAGCGTGGAGGCCGTGTTCTGCGCGGAGGGCGTCCGGATGTCGAACTCGCGGACCTTCTCCTCAGCGTTCTCGGCGATGAAGGCCGGCTTGAGGGCCAGGCCCTTGGCCACGGGAGCGCGGTCGTAGCGGTTGAGGACGAGGTTGTCGGCGATGCTGAACGAGCCGATGACGCCGTCGGTGCTGCGGTCCTCCGGGACGTAGCCGACACCCGAGTTGATGATCTCCTTGACGCTCCGGCCGAGCAGCTCCCGCCCCTCGAGCCGGATGGAGCCGGAGGTCCGCTCCGTCAGTCCCATGATGGCCTCGACCAGCTCGGTCTGCCCGTTGCCCTGCACGCCGGCGACGGCGAGGATCTCGCCCTTGCGCACGTCGAGGTCCACGTGGTCGAGGACCGGGACGCCGAGCTCGTCGATGACGGTCAGGTCGCGGATCTCGAGGGAGACGTCGCCGCCGTCGGAATGCTGGCGGCCGAGGCTGAGGTCCACGGCGCGGCCGACCATCAGGGACGCCAGCTCGGTGGCGTCGGCGCCGGGGTCCGCGGTGCCGACGACCTTGCCGCGGCGGATGACCGTGATCGTGTCGGAGACGGCCTTGACCTCGCGCAGCTTGTGGGAGATGAAGATGATGGCGGTCCCCGCGGCCTTGAGCTGGCCGATGATGTCGATCAGCTCATCCGTCTCCCGCGGGGTGAGGACCGCCGTCGGCTCGTCGAGGATCAGCAGGTCCGCCTTGCGGACCAGCGCCTTGATGATCTCCACCCGCTGCTGGACGCCCACCGGCAGGTCCTCGACGAGGGCGTCGGGGTCGACGTTGAAGCCGTAGCGCTCGGAGACCTCGCGGACGGCGCGGCGTGTCTGCTCGAGGTCGAGGATCCCGGCGGCCCGGGTCCGCTCGTCGCCGAGGGCCACGTTCTCGGCGACCGTGAAGACGGGGACGAGCATGAAGTGCTGGTGCACCATGCCGATGCCGTGCGCCATCGCGTCGCCCGGGCCGCGGAAGGCGACGGGCTCGCCGTCGATCAGGATGCGCCCCGCGGTGGGCTCGTAGAGGCCGAACAGGACGTTCATGAGGGTCGACTTGCCGGCGCCGTTCTCCCCCAGCAGGGTGTGCACCGTGCCGGGCTCGACGACCAGGTCGATGCTGTCGTTGGCCACGAAGTCGCCGAACGCCTTCGTGATGCCTTGCAATTCGAGTTTCATGGGCCTTCCGGACCGTTCAGGGGGACGTTTTCGGCGACGAGATGGCCGGGGGCGATCCTATCGCCCCCGGCCATCCGCGTCCGCCCGTGGAGGATCAGGCGAGCGGGTCGATCTCGCCCGCGACGATCTGCTCCTTGAGCGCGTCGAGCTCGCTCTGCATGCCCTCCGGCAGCTTCGACTCGAAGTCGTAGAAGGGTGCGAGGCCGACGCCGCCGTTCTCGAGCGTGCCGAGGTACGCGCCGCCCTCCCACTCTCCGTTGACGTCCTGCTCGATCGACTCGAAGGTGGTCTCGCCCATCTTCTTCATCACCGAGGTCAGGACGGCCTCCTCGCCGCCGTTGGCGTACTCGTGGCCGTCGGTGTCGACCCACACCACGGTGTCGTCCGTGCTGCCGGACTCGTTGACGGCGTCCACCGCCGTCTGGCCCAGCGGGCCGGCCACCGGCATGATCACGTCCACACCGTCCGCGATGAAGTTGTCCGCGATCTGGCGCGCCTTCACCGTGTCCGAGAAGTTACCGACGAACGTGTCGGTTCCGACGACCTGCACGTCGGCGCCCTTGTCCTCGTTGTACTTGGCCACGCCGTTGGCGAAGCCGTTCATGAAGTCGGTGACCGTGGTGATCTCGGCACCGCCGTACGTGCCGACCTTGCCGCTCTTGGAGTAGCCGGCGGCCGCGTAGCCGGCCAGGTAGGCGGCCTCGCCCGTGTTGTAGTTCAGCGTGCGCATGTTCTCCGGCACGGTCTCGTAGCCGTAGTCGACCACGACGAACTTGGTCTCCGGGTTCGCCTCGGCGGCCTGCAGCGGCAGGTCCTCGAACATGAAGCCGGCGGTCACGATGATGTTGCAGCCCTGCTGGACCATCTGGTCGATGTTCGGGCCCATGTCCGTGCTGGCCGTCGACTCGGCGTCCAGGATCTCGACGCCGAGCTCCTCCTCCGCCTTGACGAGACCCTCGTGCGAGGCCTGGTTGAAGGAGGCGTCGTCGAAGCCGCCCTCGTCCGAGACCATGCAGGCCTTGTAGTCGATCTCCTCGGCGGCCTGTCCGCCGCCCTCCTCGGGGGCCGCGCCACAGGCGCTCAGGGCCAGGGCGGACGCGCCCAGTACGGCTGCGGCGACGCCCAGGGAGCGCTTGCTGCGCTGAATGTTCTTCAAAGTTCCTCCGTCGAAAATGAGCCCCGACGTCCGGCCGGAGCCGGAGATGCGAGTGGGGGCGGACTCACCTGGGCGGTTCAGAAGTGACCCAGATCAACCAATGTGTAACACAGGGTAACCGCCGTGGACGCCCCCTGCCAGCTCGCGGGAGGCCCCGCGGGACGATCGTTGGCGATTCGTTACCGGCCAGTAGCCGCGGATGGCGGGACGGTCCAGGTGTCGCGCGAGGCCGCGGCCTACTCGCCGACGGGGCCGTCCTGGCGGACACTCGCTCGGAGCTTCGCCGCGGCGCGGACGGCGGCGGCGGCCATGACACGCACGCCGACGCCGATGGCGCGCTCGTCCGGGGTGTAGTCGCCGCGGTGCAGATCGAAGGTCTCGCCCCCGGGCGTGCGGGTGCCCAGGCGGAACATGGAGCCGGGCACCTTGTGCGTCATCCAGGCGAAGTCCTCGCCACCCATGGACTGCGGCGTCAGGCTGATGCCCGCGGCACCGATCTCGGCCCGCGCCGCGGACTCGATGAGCTCCGTCTCGGCGGCGGAGTTCACGACCGGCGGCACGCCGCGCAGATGCTCCAGCTTCACGTCGACTCCGTAGGGCAGCGCCACCTGCTGGACCACCTCGTCGAGGAGGTCGCCCGCGGCCTCCCACGCCTCGGCGTCGAGGCAGCGCATGGTGCCCGCGAGGTATCCTGTCGCCGGGATGGCGTTGGGCGCCGAGCCCGCCGTGATCTGGCCCCACACCACGGACACGGCGCTGCGCACGTCGATCCGCCGGCTGAGCACGGCGGGGACGTCGGTGGCGACCTTGGACAGCGCGTAGACCAGGTCCTCCGTCAGGTGGGGCCGCGAGGTGTGTCCGCCGCGCCCGCTGAGCTCCAGCTTGATGGTGTCCGCGGCAGAGGTGATGGCGCCGATGCGGGTGCCGATCGTCCCGGCGTCGACGCGGGGGTCGCAGTGCAGGGCCAGGATCCGGGGCACGCCGTCGAGCACGCCCTGCCTGATGACCTCCAGCGCCCCGCCGGGCATGCGCTCCTCGGCGGGCTGGAAGATGACGCGCACGCGCGCCTTCAGCAGGCCGTCGTCGTACATCCGCTTCAGGACGATCGACACGCCGACCATCACGGTCGTGTGGATGTCGTGGCCGCAGGCGTGGCAGACGCCCTCGACCTTGGAGGCGTAGTCCAGCCCGGTCTCCTCGAGGACGGGCAGGGCGTCGATGTCGGCGCGCAGCGCGAGCGCGAGCGGGCCGCGGCCGATCTCGACCAGCGCGCCCGTGCCCTCGAGCCGCACCGGCTCCAGCCCGGCGGCCTCCAGCTCGGCGACGATCCGGTCGGTGGTCCGCTTCTCGTGGAACGACAGCTCCGGGTGCGCGTGGACGTCGCGCCGGAAGGCCACGAGGTGGTCCAGCAGCGGTTCCACCCAGGGGCCGACGAGCGGCACCGAGGTCCCGCCGTCGTCCTGGCTGTCGTCCCGCACCGTTGTCTGCGCTCCTGTGGTGTTCACATCCGCCACCTTAATACGGACGACGGCGCTGTCCGGCTCATTGTGTCGCGCCCACTGCGCCGTCCGGCCCGTCAGAGGACGTCGACGGCCCCGCTGGCCTTGAGCGCCTCGACGGCCTGCTTGACCTGCTGGGCGTGCTCCTGGGTGGTCACCAGCAGCGCGTCCGGCGTGTCCACGACGACGACGTCGTCGATGCCGATCAGCGCGATCACCCGCTTGGAGTCGGAGACCACCACGCCGGAGGCGTTGTCCGAGTAGACGCGGGCGCCCTCGCCGATGACCTTCAGCTTGCTGTTCTCCGCCGCCGGGTTCAGGCGGCCGAGGGCCGCGAAGTCGCCGACGTCGTCCCACGTGAACGTCCCCGGCACCATCGCGACGTCGCCTGCGGCGGCCGCGGGCTCGGCGACCGCGTAGTCGATGGCGATCTTCGGCAGGGTCGGCCAAACGCGCGCGGCGACCTCGTCGCGGTCCGGCCCGTCCCACGCGTCGGCGATCTCGCAGAGTCCCGCGTAGAGCAGGGGCTCGTTGGCCTCCAGGTGCTGCAGCATGAGCGACGTGGGGGCCACGAACATGCCGGCGTTCCAGAGGTAGTCGCCCGAGGCGACGTAGCGGCGCGCGACGTCCTCGCTCGGCTTCTCCACGAACTCGGCGACGTCGGTGGCGCTGGGCGCGCCCTCGATGCCGAGCCGGTCGCCCTGCCTGATGTACCCGAATCCGGTGGACGGCAGGGTGGGACGGATGCCGATGGTGACGATCTTGCCGGTGGCGGCGGTGACCACGGCCTCGCGCACGGCCTCCAGGAAGACCTCGACGGGGCCCACAACCTGATCGGCAGCGAAGGAGCCCATGATCGTCCCCGGGTCGCGGCGGTGCAGGATCGCCGCGGCGAGGCCGATGGCGGCCGCCGAGTCCTTCGGCTCGCTCTCGAGCACCAGATTGGTGTCCGAGATCTCCGGCAGCTGCTCACAGACCGCGGCGCGGTGGGCCGTCCCGGTGACCACCATGATCCGCTCCCCCGCCAGCGGCGACAGCCGGTCGTAGGTCGCCCGGATGAGGGTGCTGCCGGAGCCGGTCAGATCGTGCAGGAACTTGGGGGCGGCCGCCCGGGACAGCGGCCACAGGCGGGTCCCGACGCCGCCGGCCGGGATGACGCCGTAGAAGCGCTCGAAGATGTCTGTGGTCATGAGGAACAGGCTAAGGGACGCAGCTGGGGATCCGCGGGAGGAGAGGGCGCGACTTAGGGCACGCCGGCGTTGCGGAATTGGAGGGAGTTTTCCGCGTGCTGACGCGGATCGGACCGCGCGCCTGTGAGCCTCGCCACCCGGCGGGCAACATGGGAGAACGCGATTAAGTTCGTGGACTAAGATCGGGCAGGAACGCTCACGCACCGGCGTCGAAATATTGTGCGTAAAGCCGCACAAGCGCCCTGCGATGCATGGAGGTTATTTCAGTGTCGAAGACTTCGTCAGGCACCCTCTACCGCGGCCGCGAAGGCATGTGGTCCTGGGTAGGGCATCGGATCACCGGTGTTGTCATCTTCTTCTTCCTTCTGGTGCACGTCCTGGACACATCCCTGGTCCGCGTGTCCCCGGGTGCCTACGACGCCGTCATCGGCACCTACCAGAACCCGCTCATGGCTTTCGGCGAGACCGCACTGGTCGCCGCGATCCTCTTCCACGCCTTCAACGGCCTGCGCCTGATCCTCGTGGACTTCTGGAAGCAGGGGCCCAAGTTCCAGCGCCAGCTGCTGTGGGGCGTCCTCGTCATCTGGGCCATCGCGACCATCGGTTTCGCGGCCCGCCACCTCACTCTGGCTCTGGGAGGTCACTAGGCCATGGCCGCAACCACAGAATTCGTCCCGCCGCGCTCCGGCCGCATCGACGCCAAGTACAACCGGGTCCCCGGCCGCAAGGGCAACTTCGAGATGCTCGCGTGGCTCTTCATGCGCATCTCCGGCGTCTTCCTCGTCGTCCTGATCTTCGGGCACCTGATCACCAACCTGCTCGTCGGCGACGGCATCAACGGCCTCGACTTCGGCTTCGTCGCCGGCAAGTGGGCCGACCCGTTCTGGCAGTTCTGGGACCTCGCGATGCTGTGGTTGGCCATGCTCCACGGCACCAACGGCGTCCGCACCATCATCAACGACTACGCAGACAAGGATCGCACCCGCTTCTGGCTGAAGGGCATCCTCTACTTCGCGACGATCGTCATCATCACCCTGGGCACCCTGGTGATCTTCACGTTCGATCCGTGCATCCCGGGCTCCCCGCTCGAGATCTGCAAGTAGTCCGGCGCTCGCGCCGAACCGAGTTTTCTAGAAAAGAGAGAGCACCCGGAATGCAGGTACACAAGTACGACGTCGTCATCGTCGGCGCCGGCGGCGCCGGTATGCGCGCCGCGATCGAATCCGGTCAGCGCGCGCGCACCGCCGTCCTGACCAAGCTCTACCCGACCCGCTCCCACACGGGCGCCGCCCAGGGCGGCATGTGCGCGGCACTCGCCAATGTCGAGGAAGACAACTGGGAGTGGCACACCTTCGACACGATCAAGGGCGGCGACTACCTGGTGGACCAGGACGCCGCCGAGGTGATGGCCAAGGAGGCCATCGACGCGGTCCTCGACCTGGAGAAGATGGGCCTGCCGTTCAACCGCACGCCCGAGGGCAAGATCGACCAGCGCCGCTTCGGCGGGCACACCCGCGACCACGGCAAGGCCCCCGTGCGCCGCGCCTGCTACGCCGCCGACCGCACCGGTCACATGATCCTGCAGACGCTGTACCAGAACTGCGTCAAGCACAACGTGGAGTTCTACAACGAGTTCTACGTCCTCGATCTCCTCACCGTCGAGGAGGACGCGACCCGCGAGGACGGGACCCCGTACAAGCAGAAGCGCGTGGCCGGCGTCGTCTCCTACGACCTCGCCACCGGCGAGCTGCACGTCTTCCAGGCCAAGTCCGTGGTCTTCGCCTCCGGCGGTGCCGGCAAGGTCTTCAAGACGACCTCCAACGCGCACACGCTCACCGGCGACGGTATGGGCATCGCGTTCCGCAAGGGCATCCCGCTCGAGGACATGGAGTTCGTGCAGTTCCACCCCACCGGTCTGGCCGGCCTCGGCATCCTGCTCTCCGAGGCGGCCCGCGGCGAGGGCGCCATCCTCCGCAACTCGGAGGGCGAGCGCTTCATGGAGCGCTACGCCCCGACCATCAAGGACCTGGCACCGCGCGACATCGTCGCCCGGTCGATGGCCAACGAGGTCCGCGAGGGCCGCGGCTGCGGGCCGAACAAGGACTACGTCCTGCTCGACCTGACCCACCTCGAGCCGGCGCACATCGACGCGAAGCTGCCGGACATCACCGAGTTCGCCCGGACCTACCTGGGCGTCGAGCCGTACACGGAGCCGGTCCCCGTCTTCCCGACGGCGCACTACGTCATGGGCGGCATCCCGACCAACATCCAGGGCGAGGTCCTCCAGGACAACGAGACGCCGATCCCCGGCCTCTACGCCGCGGGCGAGGTCGCCTGCGTGTCCGTGCACGGCTCCAACCGCCTCGGCACCAACTCGCTGCTCGACATCAACGTCTTCGGCAAGCGCGCCGGCATCTACGCGGCCGAGTACTCCAAGACCGCCGACTTCGTCGACCTCCCGGAGAACCCGCTCGCGGGGACGGAGGAGATGCTCGACATCGTCCGCAGCGGCACCGGCACCGAGCGGATCGCAGCGATCCGCAAGGACCTGCAGGACACGATGGACGCCAACATGCAGGTGTTCCGCACGGGCGAGACGATCAGGAAGGCCGTCGACGACATCGCCGCCCTGCGCGAGCGCTACAAGAACGTCAGCATCCAGGACAAGGGCAAACGCTTCAACCTGGATCTCCTGGAGGCCGTCGAGCTCGGCTTCCTCCTGGACCTGGCCGAGGTCATGTCCATTGCGGCCCTGGGCCGCGAGGAGTCCCGCGGCGGTCACTTCCGCGAGGACTTCCCGGACCGCGACGACGAGCGGTTCATGAAGCACTCGATGGTGTACAAGGACGAGACGGCGGAGATGCAGGGGCTCAAGGGCCTGCGCTTCGACACCAAGCCCGTCGTGTTCACCCGTTACCAGCCGATGGAGCGTAAGTACTGATGAGCACCGAAGTATCTGAACCCGCATCCAAGGTGGATCTGGCTCCCGGCGCGAGCGGCAGCGGAGAGATCCCCCAGTTCGACATCACCCTGCGCGTCCGGCGCTACGACCCGGAGGTCTCCGAGGAGGCCTACTGGGAGGACTTCGAGCTCACCATGTACGGCACCGACCGTGTGCTGGACGCCCTGCACAAGGTCAAGTGGGAGATCGACGGCTCGCTGTCGTTCCGCCGCTCCTGCGCGCACGGCGTGTGCGGCTCCGATGCCATGCGCATCAACGGGCGCAACCGCCTGGCCTGCAAGACGCTGCTGAAGGACCTCGACACGGCGAAGCCGATCACCGTCGAGGCCATCAAGGGCCTGCCGGTCGAGAAGGACCTGATCGTGGACATGGAGCCGTTCTTCCAGTCCTACCGCGAGATCATGCCGTTCCTCGTCGCCAAGGGCCACGAGCCGTCGGCCGAGCGCTACCAGTCCCCCGAGGATCGCGAGCGCTACGACGACACGACCAAGTGCATCCTGTGCGCCGCGTGCACGTCGTCCTGCCCGGTCTTCTGGACCGATGGCCAGTACTTCGGCCCGGCCGCGATCGTCAACGCGCACCGGTTCATCTTCGACAGCCGCGACGACGCCGGCGACATGCGCCTGGAGATCCTCAACGACAAGGAAGGCGTGTGGCGCTGCCGCACCACCTTCAACTGCTCCGAGGCGTGCCCGCGCGGCATCCAGGTCACCAAGGCGATCGCCGAGGTCAAGCAGGCGGTCCTGACCCGCAGCATCTGATCCGGACGCACGACGGCCCGGCCGTCCCCACGCCCGTGGCGCGAACCCTCCGGTTCGCGCCACGGGCGTTTAACGCACCGCGACGCGGGCCGGCTCCCGCCTAGGATGGTGGGGTGCCTACCGAGAACCTGACCTTCACCAGCGCCAGCGGCTACGAGCTGGCGGCCGTGCTCGACGTCCCCGAGGGGCCCGCCGTCGGCTGGGGCGTGATGTCGCACGGCTTCACCCTGGGCAAGGACTCGCACGCGACGGCACGGGTCTGCCGGGAGCTCGCCCGCCGCGGCGTCGGGATGCTCCGCTACGACAACCTCGGCCTCGGCGGCTCCGGCGGCGACTTCGCCGACACCTCATTCAGTCTGAAGGTCCAGGACACCGTCCTGGCCGCGGAGAAGCTCCGCGAGCTCGGTCACCAGCCCGAGTTGCTGGTGGGCCACTCCCTCGGCGGCGCCGCCGTCCTCGCCGCTGCGACGGAGGTCCGCCCGCACGCCGTCGCGACGATCGGCGCGCCCTTCCATCCGGGCCACGTCACCCACAACTTCGAGCACCTCATGTCGGACATCGAGGCCCAGGGCAGCGCCGAGCTGAGGCTGGGGCCGCGCCGGCTCGAGATCACGAGGGCCTTCATCGAGGACGTCGAGGAGCACGACCTGCGTGGCTATATCCGCGATCTGGACGCGGCTCTGCTGGTGATGCACTCCCCCACGGACAACACGGTGGGACTGGACAACGCGGGGAAGATCTTCCTCGAGGCACGGCACCCCAAGTCGTTCTTCTCGCTCGACGGGGCCGACCACCTGCTCACGCGGCGGATCCACGGAACACGCGCCGCCGCCATGATCGCCGCCTGGGCCGACCAGTACTTCAGCGGCGCGGAGCAGGCCGCCCGGGCGGCCGACTAGCCCCTGGTCTCCGGATCCAGGCCCGAGGCCGGGCCCGAGGCCGGGACTTCCTAGACCCTGGCCTCCCCCCCCTCGGGCCGGCCGCCGTCGTCCGCAGACCGCTTCAGCTGCGCCCGCTGGCGGAGGCTCAACGCACGGACACCGGTGCTGGCCGCGCGCTCGGCGTGGGCGTCGGCGGTGACGACCGCGCCCCACGCCGTGGCGACCAGGTAGACCTGGCTGAGCAGGTAGAACCAGACGAAGAGTCCCAGGACCACCGCGAAGGAGCCGATGATCGGCCTCCCCGCCAGGCCGCCCAGCAGGACCGAGGAGAACAGCCGCAGGACCGTCGCACCGGCGCCGGCGATCAGGGCCGCCTCCAGCAGGGCACGGCGCGGCATCGAGATCATGGACGCCAGGCGGAAGAGGATCATGGACACCGCGATGTCCAGCAGGAGCATGACGAGGATGGTGGTCGCCTGGGCGAAGAACGCGCCCACCGCCGAGGCGACGCCGAGCATCTCCAGCGTCCAGTCCAGCGCGGCGCCGGCGACCAGGCCGACGACGCTGGTGACGATGAGGCTGGCGCCCAGGATCAGCAGCACGCCGAGGTCGCGCAGCTTGAGCAGGGCGACGTTCACTTCCACGTGGGGCAGCCCGAACACGCCGCGCATACCCTGCCGCAGCCCGTCGATCCAGCGCAGGGAGGAGAAGACCGTGACGGCGGTGGAGATCACGAGCGCCCACCCGAAGCCGCGCTGCGCGTTGAAGAGCTGCTCGCGGGTGACCAGTGCATTCTCCTCCGCGCCGATGAGGCCCGGCGTGCTGCGGTCCACGGTGCGCACCACCAGGTCCTGCAGCTCCTGGTTGCCCGCGGCGACGAGCCCGAGGATCGCGAAGCCGGCGACGAGCATCGAGGCGACGGAGAAGAACATGAGGTAGGCGGTGCCGGCGGCCATGAGCCCGCCCCGGCGCTGCCCGTACACCGTGAAGGCCCGCACGGGCAGCCAGGACTGGACGTGCGCGACGAGCCAGCCGAGCAGCGCGAGCGCGCGCTGGTGGACCGGCCGCCCCTCCCGGGACGCCCGCCGCAGCTCCGTGCTCCGGCGGAGGACGTCGTGGCGGAGACGCACTCGGTCCAGCGCCGTCAGCGAATCGTCGTCGGTCTCGTCGCCGGCGCGGGCCGCCGGCCGGGGGTCACGATGGGCCGGCTTCGCCGAGGCCCGCATCGCGGCGCGGGCCGGTCTCCGTTCCGGTGTGCGTCCCAAGGCGCAGCTCCTCGCTGAGCGCCCAGCGCCCGTCGTCGTCGATGCCGAACAAGTCGATCCGGTCCACAGCAAACTCTGCCTCGAAATCGGCGAGTTCGGCAAAGGCGCGCTGCAGGCCCTCCTCCGGCGCATCGTGGGCGACCGTGACGTGCGGGTGGTAGTCGTAGCCCGTGCCGTGGACGAGCGGCCCGGCGCACAGGGCGTCATGGAGCTCCCGGCACGCGTCCCAGCCTTCGACGACCCGCACGAAGACGACGTCCGTGACGGGACGGAACGATCCGGTCCCCCGCAGGCGGACCGCGAACCGAGGGGTGCGGGCCGCGACGGCCGCAACGTGATCGCGTGCGCTCTCCCAGTCGGCGGTGGGACCGCCCGTGACCAGCGTGATGTGCGGGGCCTCGACGGTACTCTCCGGCCCGCCGTACGCGGCGCGCACGCGCCGGAGCCGTCCGGCGGCCGGCTCCGGCAGCGAGATCACGATCCCGAGCGTGGCACCCTCGGGGGCCGTCGGTCCGACGGGCGCCGCAGGATTCCGCGGTCCGTCCCCGTGCTGCCTGTCCGCCACTCGGCGCCTCTCCTCCGTGCCCGTCGGGGTGTGTCTACCGACCCGCCTGCTTCACCAGGGCGGCCGCCTCCGCGCCGAGCTGCAGGAAGCCCACGTTGCGGTAGACCGTCTCGAGCGTCTCCGAGGCGACGTCGCGTGCCTTCGCCGCGCCCGTGGCCAGGAGCCGGTCCAGCTCGGCCGGGTCGTCGAGCAGCTCGAGGGTACGCTCGCGCACCGGCTGCAGAGCGGAGACGACGGCCTCGGCGACGTCGACCTTCAGGTGGCCGTACATCTTGCCGTCGTACTCGGCCACGAGCTGCTCGACACTGCGGCCCGTGACGGCGGAGAGGATGTCGAGCAGGTTGGACACCCCCGGCTTCGTCTCGCGGTCGTAGGCGATGACGGTGTCGGTGTCGGTCACGGCCGACTTGATGCGCTTGGCGATGACCTTCGGCTCGTCGAGGATGTTGATCAGCCCGTTGGGGCTCTCGGCGGACTTGGACATCTTCCGCGTCGGGTGCTGCAGGTCGTAGATCCGCGCCCCGGACTCGGGGATGAAGGCCTCCGGCACCACGAACGTCTCACCGAACCGGTGGTTGAACCGATTCGCCAGATCGCGGGCCAGCTCGACGTGCTGGCGCTGGTCGTCGCCGACCGGGACGCCCTGCGGCTGGTACATCAGGATGTCCGCGGCCATCAGCATCGGGTAGGTGAAGAGGCCGACGCCCGCGTTCTCCAGGCCGCCCTTGGCCGACTTGTCCTTGAACTGCGTCATGCGGGAGGCCTCGCCGAAGCCCGTGATGCAGGTCAGGACCCAGGCCAGCTGCGCATGCTCCGGCACCTGCGACTGGACGAAGAGCGTGCTGCGGTCGACGTCGATGCCGCCGGCGATGAACTGCGCGGCGGTGCGCCGGGTGTGCTCGCGGAGCTCGACGGGATCCTGCGGCACGGTGATGGCGTGCATGTCCGGCACGAAGAAGAACGCGTCGTACTGGTCCTGCGTCCTGACCCAGTTGACCAGCGCGCCGAGGTAGTTGCCGAGGTGCAGCGAGGCGGCCGAGGGCTGCATGCCGGACAGGACGCGCGGGCGCGCCGCTGCGTCTCCGGCGGCGGGGGCCGGGGTGGTGGCTTCGGTGCTCATGGTGTTCCTTCTAGAACTGGTAGTCGACGACGACCGGTGCGTGATCGGAGAACCGGGTGTCGTAGGTGGGGGCGCGATCGACGGCGACGCTTTCCGCCCGGGCCAGCAGGCCCGGGGTGGCCATATGGTAGTCGATCCGCCAGCCGGCGTTGTTGTCGAAGGCCTTGCCGCGCCAGGACCACCAGCTGTAGGGACCGTCGACGTCGCCGGAGAGCTCGCGGGCCACGTCCTTGTAGCCGATCTCCTCGCCGAAGAAGCGGTCGAAGTACACGATCTCCTCATCCAGCACGCCCGCCCGCTTGTTGTGGTTGGGCTTCCAGTTCTTCAGGTCGCGCTCCGTGTGGCAGACGTTGAGATCGCCGGTGATGAGCACGTGGTCCTTCTCGGCGCGCAGCTGCGGCATCCGCTGGACCATGACGTCGAGGAAGCGGTACTTGTCGTCCTGCTTGGGGGTGCCGATCTCGCCGGAGTGCACATAGGCGCTGACCACGGTGAGGGTCTCGCCGCCGACCTCGAAGTCGGCCTCGACCCAGCGACCCGCCGTGGCGAAGTAGTCCTCGCCGATATGCCCGCGGGTGGCGGTCGGCTCCAGCCGGGAGACGACGGCGACGCCGGCGCGCCCCTTGGCCTCCGCCTCGGCGTGCAGGATGTGCCATCCGTCGCCGATCAGCTCGCGGACGACGGCGTCCGGCGCGCGGACCTCCTGGAGAGTGAGAATGTCGACGTCGCGGGCGGCCAGCCAGTCGGCCATGCCGCGCTTGTAGGCGGCGCGGATGCCGTTCACGTTGACGGTGGCCACCCGGACGGTCCCCGGCGTCTTGGCCGGGTAGACGGTCTCGTCGGCGGTCGGCGTTGCGGTTTCCACGGGTGCTGTCTCTGCGTCGGTCACGCCACCACATTACCGGGTCGGTGCCGTGCCCTCGGCCCGTGTGAACCGTGCCGGGCGCAGCCCTCCGCAGCCCTCCGCGGGCCGGTCGGACGTCTAGCCGACGATATCGCCGGAGAGCGGGTCGCCGCCGTTCTTGCCGTTCTTGCCGTCCTTCATCATGCCGCGGGCGTTGTGGGCCGTGATCTCGATGGTCTCCAGGGCGCGGTCCACCATCCCGCGGGCGTCGTCGCCCTCCTGGTCCAGGTACTCCTTCACGACACCGACCTGCACCTCCACGATCTTGAAGGAGTGGTCCAGCTTCATGTCCCGGGCGGACGTGTCCTGCTGGACCAGCGTGGTGGAGCCGCCTCCGCTGCGCGCCATGTCCGCGCGGACGCCGGCGAACTGCTCCTGCATCTTCTTGGTGCCCCGCGCGATCCCGAACGCCAGGAAGGCGGCGAGCAGCAGCCACCCGAGGGAGACGATGACGACGATCCAGCCGATGACATCGTTCTCGTTGGCAGCGAACACGACCGCGACCAGGAAGACAGTCACCATGACGGCGAACGTGAGCGTGCTGGCCTTGAGGGTGATCTTGCGGTCCTGCAGGGACTTCTTGCCGGCCGCGCTGGAGTCGGCCGATCCGCCGGGGAGATTGTGCATGGCCTTATTGTCGCAAATCCGGAGCGTGCCCGCGCGCGGTCCTGCAACGGTTGGGCTGGAGGCGAACACGCCGACGCGGGCAGCGGACGGGGAGGGCGGCCGGCCTTCCCGTCCGCTGCGCCGTCGACCTCCACAGCGTCACCGACGCGGGCGGCTCACCAGATGGTGGAGTCCCCCGCCAGGCTCGTCACGAGGCAGAACGGATGGCCGGCCGGGTCCGTGTAGACACGGAAGGAGTCGGTCCCGCTGTTCATCGACGTGGCGCCCAGTCTGAGCACCTGCGCCTCGGCGACGTCGAGGTCCTCGACCTTGATGTCCAGATGGGCCTGCTGCGGATGCAGGTGGCCGGGCCACTCCGGCGGGACGTACACGTCTACCTGCTGGAATGCGATTGCGGGGCGGTCGGGCGCATCGCCGATCGTGATCCAGCTCCCGTCGTCGTCGTGCTGGACGCGGACCATGCCGAGGACCTCCTCGTAGAACGTCGCCAGCCGATCCGGGTCCTCGCAGTCGAACACCAGAGACTGCCATGTGCCGATCATGGGTACCTCCCTCTCACGTGCAGTTCAGACGCATCATCTGGACTCCGCGGGCTCGCGGACGAGCGTCGCGGGCGTGCCCTCAAGGTACTCCCGCAGGTCCGGCGTGGAAAGGGTGGCCGCGGTGCCACGGTGCCGCGGCACCGCGGCACCGCGGCACCGCGGCACTGCCCCGCACCGCGGCAGCACCCGCCTCAGCGCAGGAAGAGCGCGCGCAGCCGCGCGGTCGTCAGGACGACGCCGGCCAGGACCATCACCACGTAGTAAGACACATGGCCCAGCAGGGCGGGAGTGAAGTAGCCGACCGAGAGCGAGCGCATGAGTTCGACGCCGTGCCAGAGGGGCAGGGCCTGGATGAAGAGCTGGATGCCCGTGGGGTAGACGGAGAGCGGGTAGAGCGTCGCGGAGAAGAGGAACATCGGCAGCAGGGCGAAGTTGACCCAGTCCAGGTGCTGGAAGCGCTTCATGAAGCTGGTGATGCCCATGCCCAGCGCCGCGAACCCGAAGGCCACGAGCACGGCGGCCGGGACCATGAGGAGCGCAGCCGGCGTGGTCACGAGCCCCAGCGAGCTCATGACCACCATGAGCGCGGTGGCGTAGAGGAATCCCCGCTGCAGGGCCAGGTAGATCTCCCCCATGGCCACGTCGAGCGGTCCGAGCGACGTGTAGAGCATGTTCTGGTAGAGCTTGGAGAAGCGCAGCTTGAAGAAGACGTTGTTGGTGGAGTCGTACACGGCGCCGTTCATCGCCGAGACGGCGAGCAACGCGGGAGCGATGTAGGCACCGTAGCTCATCTCGGAACCGCCCGGCCCCTCGACGCCGCCGATGAGGGGGCCGAGGCCGATGCCCATCGCTGCCAGGAACAGCACGGGCTCCACGAAACCCGAGACGAAGACCGCCCAGTTGTTGGTCTTCAGCGCCATGAGCCCGCGCTCGACGACCGCGCGGACGTTGCCGGCATAGAGGCCCGCGAACGGCCGCCGACTGGGCTCCAGGACCGAGGTCTGCTGGGTCATGTCAGGTCACCAGCCGTCGACGGTAGGTCCGGAAGGACAGCGCGAGTCCTCCGGCGGCCAGCGCGACGAGGTAGAGGACATGCACGAAGGACAGCCAGAGGGGCTCGGCATAGCCGTAGGAGGCGACACGGCCGATCTCGGTCGCGTGCCAGAGCGGCGACAGCCAGCCCACCCACTGCAGGAACAACGGCAGATTCGTCAGCGGGAAGAACGTCCCGGAGAAGAGCATGAGGGGCATGACCAGGAATCGCTGGATCATGACGAACTGGGCCTTCTCCTCCTTGATGGTCGCCGCGTAGGCCATGAGCGGGGTGCCCAGGGCCAGACCGGCGAGCGTCGCCGTCAGCACGCTGAGGATGCCGAACCCGCTGGGCACGGCCCCGAAAGCCGCCACGATCAGGTAGTACACCAGCGACTGCGAGAGGAGGCGGATGCTCACCGCCAGCGTGTGGCCGGCGGCGATCTGCCACGGCTGAAGCGGGGTCACCAGCGGCCCGTAGTAGAGCCGGTGCCACTTGAAACCGTCCATGACGGGCCAGGCGAACTCGCCCGAGGCCGCCAGGAAGGCGCCCGACGCCAGCAGCGCCGGGACGATGAAGACCAGATAGTCGACGCCGCCGAAGTCCCCACCGCCGTTGGCGTCCACGAGGGACGCCAGACCGATGCCCATGGCGACGAGGTAGAGCAGCGGGTGCCCGATCGAGTAGGCGACGATGACCGAGAGGTAGCTGCGCATCGCCCGCAGCTCGTGCTCGGCGTAGAGCCACGTGCCGAACCGCTGCGCCCTGGCCGCGGAGACCTCCGGCGGATGCGCGCGCAGGGCGGCGTCGCCCGTCATTCGACGAGGCTCCGGCCGGTGAGGTTGAGGAACACGTCCTCGAGCGAGGACCGGCGCACCAGCGAGGTCAGCGGGTGCAGCCCCCGGCCGACGATCGCCTCCAGCGCCGCCTCGCCGTCGTGCGCATAGACGAGGATCCGGTCCGGCAGGACCTCGTGCCGCTCGCCGATCCCGGCGAGCTGCGGCACGACGGCGGCATTGCGGTCCGTGCCGAAGCGCACCTCGAGCACCTCCCGCGTGGAGTACCTGCGGATCAGCTCGGCAGGCGACCCCTCGGCCATGATCCGGCCGTGGTCCACCACGATCAGCCGGTCGCAGAGCTGCTCGGCCTCGTCCATGTAGTGCGTGGTGAGGATCAGGGTGACGCCCTGCTCCTTGAGCCGGAAGAGGCGGTCCCACAGGACGTGGCGGGCCTGCGGGTCCAGGCCGGTGGTCGGCTCGTCCAGCAGCAGCATCTGCGGCTCGTTGATGAGCGAGCGGGCGATGGTCAGGCGGCGCTTCATGCCCCCGGAGAGGTCGTCGACGCGGGCGTTCGCCTTGTCGGTCAGCTGCGCGAAGTCGAGGAGCTGGTCCGCCTTGGCGCGGAGATACCTGCGGTCGAGGCCGAAGTAGCGGCCGTAGACGATCAGGTTGTCGCGGACGCGGAGCTCCTCGTCGAGGTTGTCCTGCTGCGGGACGACGCCGAGGTGCGCGCGGACCAGCGGCCCCTGCGCCTCGGGGTCCAGGCCCATGATCTCGAGTTCGCCGGAGGTGCGCTGGGAGACGCCGC
Source organism: Zhihengliuella sp. (assembly GCF_031178195.1). Classification (GTDB taxonomy): domain Bacteria; phylum Actinomycetota; class Actinomycetes; order Actinomycetales; family Micrococcaceae; genus Zhihengliuella. The sequence continues at coordinate 98,061 of NZ_JAPSJL010000003.1, read as the reverse complement.
CGATCATCCGCATGGTGGTGGACTTCCCGGCGCCGTTGGGCCCGAGCAGCCCGAACGACTCCCCCGCGGGGACCTCGAAGGAGATCCCGTCGACGGCGGTGAAGTCGCCGTAGCGCTTCGTCAGCCCGCGGGCACGGATGACCGTCGGCCGGGCGCCCCGCGCGGTCGGCAGGCTGGGTCCGGGCTCGCTCCCGGGCGTGTTCTGAAGCACATCCTGAGCGTACGCCGTCGGACTGGTTGAGACAAGCCAATCAGCCCGGACGGGCCGTCCGCGGTCCGCTCCGGCTACGCGGCTGGAGGGTCCAGCAGGGCCTGGGCCGTGGCACGGTGCTCCTCGGCGCCGGAGACGAGCGCGAAGACGGCGTAGTTGAGAGGACCCGCCGCGGCGAGTGCCGCGCAGCGGTCCGCGAGGTGCGGGTGGTCGGCACCGCCGGCGGCGCGGTAGGCGCCCACGACGGCGTCGAACTGGTCCTCGGTGGCCATCATGGCGTGCAGCGCGAAGTCGAGGGCCGGGTCCCCGACCTTCGCCGTGGTCCAGTCGAGGACGGAGAGGATCCGGCCGTCGTCGTCCAGGAGCAGGTGCGCCGGGTAGAGCTCGCCGTGGCCGAACGCGGGACGCTCCGGCCAGAAGGCGTCGTCGTCCAGCCAGGCGGTCCAGGCGTCGACGAACGTCGGGGCGACCCGGAACTCGGCACGCACCTCCGCCAGGTGCCGGCGCCACTCGTCGCGGATCTGCCCGGGGGTCTCCACCACGAGTCCGGCGGCGGCCGCGTCCTCGGGGCTGATGGCATGGAGCTCGGCGACGAGCCGGCCGAACGACTCCAGATAGGCCGGGCTGGAGGGGTCGAAGTGGAGGACGGGCTCGCCGCTCTCGGCCTCGAGGGTCAGACCGGGAGCACCCCGCAGCAGCCGGTACGCGACGAGCTCCGGGGTCGCGACCTCCCAGCGCGGGATCTCCACGCTCAGCCGCCGCTCGCCGTCGACCGGGGCGAGGAAGTCGAGGATGCGCTTCTCATCGGCGACCTTGGCGGAGACGTCCGCGCGGCGCGGGACGCGCAGGACCCACCGCGTCCCGGCGGCGTCGGTCGCGAAGGCCACGCGGTAGTCCAGTCCCGCCTCGTCGACGCGGAGGCCCTCCGGCCGCAGCTCCAGTCCGTGCCGGGCGGCCAGTTCCAGGAGCGAAGTCTCGGTACCCATGGTCTGCATCGTGCCACGCGCCGCGCCCGGCGGCGAGGGTCGACGGCGCGGCCCGGCGGCCCGCCGTCGCCCGGGCTCCAGGAAATCCTCCTCAGGGTGGACGCCGTATGGCGATCCGTTTGAAAGACTCGGCTCAGAGGGCCGTTGCGGGGACGGCGTCCTGACGGCCGGGCCCCGCGTCGACCCCCACTGGCACCCACGCTGAAAGGGCTCGATCGATGTCAACGCCCGTCCTGGAGACGGAGAACCTCGTCAAGATCTACGGCCGGGGCCCCTCTCGCTTCGACGCCCTCAAGGGGCTCACCCTCGAGATCCACCGCGGCGAGTCCGTCGCGATCGTCGGCAAGTCCGGCTCCGGCAAGTCGACGCTCATGCACCTCCTGGCCCTGCTCGACGCCCCGACCGCCGGCGTCGTGGCGCTCGACGGCCGCCCCGTCAGCCAGCTGAAGCCGGCGGCCGTCTCCGACCTGCGCAACGAGGCCTTCGGCTTCGTCTTCCAGCAGTTCTTCCTGAACGCGCAGCAGTCCGTCCTGGAGAACGTCACGCTGCCGCTGAAGATCGCCGGCGTGCCGCGATCGGAGCGCCGCCGGCGCGGCCTCGACGTCCTGCGCCAGCTGGAGATGGACTCCAAGGCGGAGAACAAGGCCAACGACCTCTCGGGCGGCCAGAAGCAGCGCGTCTGCATCGCCCGCGCCCTCATCAACGACCCCAGCGTCATCTTCGCCGACGAGCCGACCGGCAACCTGGACTCCGCCACCAGCCGAGTGGTCGAGGACATCCTCTTCGGCCTCCACCGCGAACGCGGGATCACCCTGGTCATCGTCACCCACGACGACGACCTCGCCGCCCGCTGCCAGCGCCGACTGAGCATGCAGGACGGGCGCATCGTGAACGACGACGCCGCCACACTGCACGCCGCCGCCGCACCGGCCGCCGCCGTGGCCCCGCACCCGGCCCGCCACACGCCATCCTCCCCGGCCACGGGCCGGCACGCTGCCGTGCCGTTCCCCGCCGAGCCGCCCGCTCCGGAGGCCCCGCCGCTCTCGCGGCGCGAGCGCCGCCGCCTGGAGGCCGAGGCCGACCGCCGCCGGTCCGGCGCGCGCGGGGAGGCCGAGCGCGCATGAGGAGCATCGATGTGGCGGGCACCGCCCTCTCCAATACGCTGCGCTCCAAGCTGCGCACGTTCCTGACCGTCGTCGCGATCGTGATCGGCGCGTTCACGCTGACCCTGACCTCGGGACTCGGCGCCGGCGTCAACCAGTACGTGACCAAGATGGTCTCCGGCTTCGGGGACTCCAACCAGCTCTACGTCATGTCCGCCTCGCCCGTCGCCGGTGCCCCCACCGGCGACGGGCCCGTGGAGTACGACCCGGAGACGTCCGGCGGCGGCGCCTCCATGATGGGCGCCAGCACGCTCTCGGACGAGGACATCGAGACCATCGCCTCCATCGACGGGATCACGGACGTCGAGCCCGTGGTCTTCGTGAACGCCAGCTACCTGGAGGCGCCGGACGGCGACCAGTACGCGGTCGACTCGCTGGGCATGCCCTCGGAGGCGGCCGCCGTCGAACTCGCCGCGGGCGAGCTCCCCGCTCCGGACACCGCCGAGATCACCGTGCCCGAGTCCTGGGTGGAGGCGCTCGGCGCCGGCTCGGCGGACGACGCCGTCGGCCTGGACGTGCGCGTCGGCATCGCCAACGCGGTGGGCGAGATGGAGGAGTTCGCCGCGACTGTCAGCGGCGTCTCGCTGCAGGCCGTCAGCGGGGCCGGCGGCGCTCCGATGCCGTCGCAGTCGCTGAACGACGACCTGTACGAGTACCAGAACTCGGGCCTGGCGGTGGACCGCCCGGAGAGCTACATCCAGGCCGTGGCCGACGTCGAGGACCTAGCGGCGGACGGCGAGCGGATCAAGCAGGAGCTGACGGAGCACCAGATGCTGGGCCTCACCCTGGAGGACCAGCTGGGGGCCATCCAGGGCGTCATCAACGCCGTGACCTGGGTCCTGAACGGCTTCGCGCTCATCGCGCTGCTGGCCGCGAGCTTCGGCATCGTCAACACGCTGCTCATGTCCGTCCAGGAGCGGACCCGGGAGATCGGACTGATGAAGGCGCTCGGGATGAGCGGCGGCCGGGTCTTCGGGCTGTTCTCCTCCGAGGCCGTGATGATCGGCCTCATGGGCTCGGTCATCGGCATCGGGCTCGGGGTGGCCACCGGCGTGGTGGGCAACCAGCTCCTGGTCACCGGGCCGTTGAAGGACGTCGCGGGGCTGAGCCTGTACGCCGTGGACCCGCTGGGGCTGCTGCTGATCGCCCTGCTGATCCTGGCGATCGCCTTCCTCGCCGGAACGCTCCCCGCCCTGCGCGCCGCCAAGAAGGATCCGATCGAGGCCCTACGCTACGAGTAAGACCACCTACCCGCCACCACCGTGAGGAAGTAGAGACATGTCACACGATCCCACCACCCCCAACCCCGCCGACCAGCCGGGCCAGCCCGGCCAGCCCGGCCAGCCCGGTCAGCCGAATCAGTCCGGCCAGAACCCCTACGGTCAGGATGCCTCCGACCCGTCGGCCCAGCAGCCGGGCTCCAAGTTCGGCACCGAGGCCTATGACCCGAACCAGTACGGCGGCACCATGGCCGAGCCGAAGAAGTTCGGGCTGCTGAAGAAGGTCACGATCGCCTCGGCGGTCCTGTTCGTCATCTCGTTCATCGCCGGCCTGCCGGCCGCCACGGACACTACCCTGCTGCGCGAGCAGATGGAGGCGACCGGCGCTCCCGTGGACGAGTCGATGCTCCAGATGGCGCAGAACATGGCCATCGGCACGACCGTCGCCACCGCCGTCGTCGGACTGGCGCTCTACGCCCTGGTGATCATCGGGCTCTACAAGCGCCAGAACTGGGCGCGCATCCTCGGCATCGTCTTCGCGATTCTCTCGGTCCTGGGCGGCGTGTGGAGCCTCTTCAACTCGGGTGCCGTGATGGCGATGGGCGGAGTCGGCGTGCTCTCCATCGTCCTCGGGGTCATCGCGCTGGTCGTGAACATCTACTGGCTGGTCCTCGCGTTCAACCCGCAGGTCGCCGAGTACCTGCGCAAGCCCCGCCCGGCCTCCTTCTGATCCCGCTGGTCCGGCCGGCCGGCGGGGACGGGAGGCCGGACTCTATCCACAGGACTCCGGGACCGGTTGAGTCAGACCGGGACCGGCGGGAGGATCGACGCGACGACTCCCGCCGAAAGGAATCACGCCGTGACCGATGCTCGCAACAAGTCCGGACCCCCGCCGCGCTGGCAGGTTGAGCAGTCGGCGCGGCCGGCCCCCTCGGAAGAGCCCCGAGACGGAGCGATGTCCCAGCCCTTCAAGTTCGTTCTCCTCCAGCGGCTGACGATCCTCTCGGGGGTCCTCTACACCGTCTCCCACCTCATCGGGCTCCCCGGGGCCGTGTACGCGGCGCTGGTCATCACCGAGATCGACTCACTCGGCGCGCTGGCGCCAGACCCCAGCGTCCAGGCCATGGCGATCGCTGGGGCCGTCACCAGCCTGTTGCTGACGGTCGCCGTGTACGTCGCGGTCGTCGTCGGTCTCGTCCGGCGGCGGAACTGGGCCCGCATCGTGGGCGTCGTCTGCGCCGTCGCATCGATCGTCCTGACGGTCCGGGGACTGCTCCACGTTCCGGCCGCTCCCGTGACGGACGGGTTGGGGAACCTCGCGCTCATCCTCGATCTTGTGGCTGTGCCGGTGAATGCGTACTGGTTGGTCCTGGCCTTGAGCCGCGAGGTCTCCGAGTACCTGCGCAGGTCCCGCCCGGCCTCCCTCTGATCCGACGCCGGCTCGACCGGACCCGGGACGCTCGACACGGCAGAGACGGAGCCGCGGCCCCGCCGACCTGGACGGTCGGCGGGGCCGCGGCTCTTTTCGAAGACCGAACCCCCCTCGACGGTGGTTCGACGACTCGTCTGTCTGGTGACCCAGATCTCATCGCGGCCGATGACCGTCCGGGGCGCCCGCCTCTGCTAACGTCATCTGCCGAGGTGACGCACGACTCACCTCCCGCCGAGGGTTCAAGGGTGATCCCTCGGCCGACACTCCTCGCTGCCCGCTCCGCCTCCCCGCCCACGGAAACCTCCACGGCCGGACGGCCGGGCCGGGGACGAGACTGCGGAAAGGCACCATGACCGACCTCACGACGTCGTACCCGCTCCTCACACTGGTACCCCCGGTGCTGGCGCTAGCCCTGGTCATCCTCACCAGGAAGGTGCTGATCAGCCTCGGCGCCGGCGTGGTGGCGGCCGCGCTGCTGGTCCACGACCTCGACCCGCTCGCCGCCCTGCTGGCCGTCTGGCAGTCGTTCGCGGGAATCTTCTGGGCCGACGGCGCCCTGAACACGTGGTCGATCTACATCCTGGCGTTCCTGATCCTGCTCGGCGTCCTCGCCGCCTTCATCCTGATGTCCGGCGGCACGACCGCGTTCGCCGCCTGGGCCCTGCGCCGGATCCGCCGCCGCCCCGGATCGATGATCCTGCCGGCCGTGCTCGGCATCGTCATCTTCATCGACGACTACTTCAATGCCCTGGCCGTGGGCCAGATCTCACGCCCCGTGACCGATCAGCACCGGGTCTCGCGCGCCAAGCTGGCGTACATCGTCGACTCCACCTCCGCCCCGGTCTCGGTGCTGTCGCCGTTCTCCAGCTGGGGCGCCTACATCATGGGTCTCTTCGCGCCGATCGTCGCGGCCTCCGCCCTGTCGATGAGCGGCGTCCAGGCGTTCCTCGGCGCCGCGGTGGCGAACTTCTACGCCATCGCGGCCGTCCTGCTGGTCTGGCTGGTCATCGTCTTCCGGCTCGACCTCGGGCCGATGCGGAAGGAGGAGCGCCGCGCCCTCGTGGACGGGCATCCCTTCGACCCGGCGGACGCCGTACCCGGCCAGCTCTCGGACGACCTCCCCGTGCACGATCCGGGGTCCCGGCGGGCGCTCGTCGTCCCGTTCGTCCTCCTCGTGGCCGGCGTCTTCGCCGGGATCGTCTGGACGGGCCACACCGCGAGTGGCAGCTGGAACCCCGTGGACATCCTCGCGGCCACCGACTCCAGCGCCGCCCTCGTGGTCGGCGGGCTCCTCGGCCTCGCCTCCGCCGTGTACTACTACCTGAAGAACACGCGAGGCCACCGCGAGTTCACGGCCTCGACCTTCGTCAGCGGCTGGGTCGAGGGCGCCAAGTCGATGCTGCCCGCGATCGCGATCCTCCTGCCGGCCTGGATGCTGGGCGATCTCTTCGGACAGCTCGGTACCGGCGACTACCTGGGGCGGCTGGTCGAGGCCTCGGACATCTCCGCGAGCTGGCTCGCGCCGGTCGTCTTCCTCACCGCCGCCGCGATGGCCTTCGCGACCGGCACGTCCTGGGGCTCGTTCGGGCTGCTCCTGCCCATCGCGGGCGGCATCGTCAACGGCATGGACGAGCCGGCGTTGCTGCTGCCCGTCCTCGGCGCCGTGCTCGCCGGGTCCGTCGCGGGCGACCACGCGTCGCCGATCTCCGACACCACGATCCTCTCCGCCACCGGGTCCAGCTGCAACGTCATCACCCACGTGGTCACGCAGCTGCCCTACGTCCTCAGCTCCGTGGCCTGCGCGACGCTCGGCTATGTGGCCCTCGCGATCACCGGCAGCACCGCGGTCGGCCTCGCCGTCGTCGCACTGGCGCTGGTCGCCTTCGTCCTGATCATGCGCAGCGTGACGAGGCCGCTGGCGAAGGCCGAGGCCCCCGCCGAGGCCGCAGCCGCCCGCTGACACCGCCGGCGGGGCGCGTCCGCTGCTGCCGTCCGCTGACACGGACGGCGGCGGCGGGCAGGTCACCGGGACACGGCGGGAACGACGACGTCCCCGCACCCATCAGCGCTGGGTGCGGGGACGTCGTCGTCCTGCGGAGTCCGGCTCCTGCCGTCAGCCCTCCTGGGTAGCCAATCCGGCCTGTCGCTCGGCGGCCTCGACCACGTTGGTCATGAGCAGCGCGACCGTCATGGGGCCGACGCCGCCCGGGTTGGGCGAGAGGAACCCGGCGACCTCGGCCACGTCCGGGTGGACATCGCCGTAGACCTTCTGCTTGCCCGTCTCCGGATCCTCCTCCCGGGTCACGCCGACGTCGAGCACCGCGGCCCCGGGCTTCACGTCCTCGGCGCGGATCAGGTGCTTCACACCCGCCGCCGCGACGATCACGTCCGCCTGGCGGAGGTGGTGTCCCCGGTCGACGGTGCCGGTATGCGTGAGAGTCACGGTCGCGTTGATCTGGCGACGGGTCAGCAGGAGGCCCATCGAGCGGCCGATGGTGACCCCCCGGCCGACGACGACGACGTGCTTGCCCTGCAGGTCGACGTCGTGCCGCAGCAGGAGCTCGATCACGCCGCGCGGCGTGCACGGCAGCGGCGTCTCGATCGGGCCGTTCACGTTCAAGACCAGGCGTCCGAGGTTGATCGGGTGCAGCCCGTCCGCGTCCTTGGCCGGGTCGATCCGCTCGAGGATCCGGTCCGTGTCCAGGTGCTTCGGCAGCGGCAGCTGCACGATGTAGCCGTGGCACTCCGGGTCGGCGTTGAGCTGGTCGATCAGCGCCTCGACGTCCTCCTGGGTGGAGTCCTCCGGCAGCTCGTGCTGGATCGAGTTCATGCCGATCGCCTGGGACTGCTTGTGCTTCATCCCGACGTACAGCTGCGAGCCGGGGTCCGCACCCACGAGCACCGTGGCGATGCCCGGGGTGACGCCGCGGGCCTTGAGCGCGGCGACGCGGTCGGTCAGCTCGGCCTTGATGGCCGCAGCGGTGGCCTTGCCGTCGAGGACCTGTGCCGTCATCGCTCCCGCCCCGCTTACCATTCCTCGTGCCCCGGGTAGAGCGGGAAGGCCTGCGCCAGGGCGTCGACGCGCGCCTTCAGGGCCTCCTTGTCCGCCTCCTGCCCCTTGAGGAGCGCGGTGGCGATGATGTCGGCGACCTCGGAGAACTGCTCGGCGCCGAAGCCGCGGGTGGCGAGCGCCGGTGTGCCGATGCGCAGACCGGAGGTGACCATCGGCGGGCGCGGGTCGAACGGCACGGCGTTGCGGTTCACGGTGATCCCGATCTCGTGGAGCAGATCCTCGGCCTGCTGGCCGTCCAGCTCGGAGTTGCGCAGGTCGACGAGCACCAAGTGCACATCGGTGCCGCCGGTGAGGACGGAGACGCCGGCCTTCGCGACGTCGTCCTGGGTCAGGCGATCGGCGAGGATCCGGGCGCCCTCGAGGGTGCGCGCCTGGCGCTCGGCGAACTCCTCCGAGGCGGCGATCTTGAAGGCCACGGCCTTGGCGGCGACGGCGTGCATCAGCGGCCCACCCTGCTGGCCCGGGAAGACGTTGGTGTTGATCTTCTTGTAGAGCTCGAGGTCGTTGGTCAGGATCAGACCGGAGCGCGGCCCGGCCAGCGTCTTGTGGACCGTGGAGGAGACGACGTCGGCGTGCTCCACCGGGTTCGGGTGCAGGCCCGCGGCGACGAGGCCCGCGAAGTGCGCCATGTCGACCCAGAGCTTGGCGCCGACCTCGTCGGCGATAGCGCGGAACTTCGCGAAGTCCAGCTGGCGGGGGTACGCGGACCAGCCGGCGATGATGACGTCCGGCTTCTCGGCGATGGCCTGCTCGCGCAGCTTGTCCATGTCCACCGTGAACGTCTCCGGGTCGACCTCGTAGGCGGCGACCTCGTAGAGCTTGCCGGAGAAGTTCAACTTCATGCCGTGGGTCAGGTGGCCGCCGTGGGCCAGCGAGAGGCCGAGGATCTTGTCGCCGGGGTTGATCAGCGAGGCGAGGACGGCGGCGTTCGCGGAGGCGCCCGAGTGCGGCTGCACGTTCGCGTACTTGGCGCCGAACAGCTCCTTGGCACGGTCGCGGGCGAGATTCTCGGCCACGTCGACGTGCTCGCAGCCGCCGTAGTAGCGGCGGCCCGGGTAGCCCTCGGCGTACTTGTTCGTCAGGACCGAGCCCTGGGCCTCGAGGACGGCGCGCGGAGCGAAGTTCTCCGAGGCGATCATCTCGAGGGTGTCGCGCTGGCGGCCCAGCTCCTTCTCCAGGACCTCGGCGATCTCCGGGTCCAGTTCGGCCAGCGGGCGGTTGGTCACGGTCGAGTCAGTGCTCAATCTGTGCTCCTAGGTGTTTCGGATGCGGGCAGTAGGTGCGGCTGTGCAGGTCAGACAGGGATCAGCTCCGATCCCCCTACCAACCCTGGGCCCAGGCGCGCGGTCCATGGTCAAAAAGAATGCCGCTCCCCGGTGGTGCTCCACCTCACGCCAGTCGCGACGAGCCAACTCTACCCAACGGCACCCGCCGGCGTCTCGCCTTCCGGGGCGGGTCCGTCACACTCCCTCATGAGCGGTGCGCGGCCCACGGCGGTGCCCTTCGCCCCGCCCCCGGCGGTGGGACGAGGACGACGACGGGGCGGGCCGCACGCGGGCTAACCTAGTGCGGTGAGCTCGAATCCGAATCCCCACCAGTACATCGTCTCGCTCTCCTGCGCGGACCAGCCGGGCATCGTCCACGCCGTTTCGGGCGCGCTGATGGAGACCGGGTGCAACATCGCCGAGTCCCAGCAGTACGGCTCCCCGGAGACGGGGCGGTTCTTCATGCGCGTCCAGGTGACGACGACGACGGGCCAGGCCGCTGTCGAGGCCGCCCTGGCGCCCGTCGCCGACGCATTCGAGATGGAGCTGGATGTCTTCGACTCCGCCCGGCCGGCGCGGACGCTGATCATGTGCTCCAAGGCGGGCCACGCGCTCAACGACCTGCTCTTCCAGCAGCGGGCGGGGATGCTGCCGATCGAGGTGCCGCTGATCGTGTCCAACCACCAGGACCTGCGCCCGCTGGCCGAGTTCTACGGAGTGCCGTTCGTGCACCTTCCCGTCACCGCCGACAGCAAGGCCGAGGCCGAGGAGAGGCTGCTGGCGCTCGTGGCGGAGCACCGGATCGACCTGGTGGTGCTGGCCCGCTACATGCAGATCCTCTCCGACGATCTCTGCCGCGAGCTCTCCGGGCGGGCGATCAACATCCACCACTCGTTCCTGCCGTCGTTCAAGGGCGCCAAGCCGTACCACCAGGCGCACGCGCGCGGCGTGAAGCTCATCGGCGCGACCGCCCACTACGTCACGGCGGACCTCGACGAGGGGCCGATCATCGAGCAGGAGGTCATCCGCGTGAACCACGCCCGGACGCCCGAGCAGTTCGTCGCGATCGGGCGTGACGTAGAGGGACGCACCCTGGCCCAGGCCGTGCAGTGGCACGCGGAGCACCGGGTCCTGCTCGACGGCTCGCGGACCGTCGTCTTCAACTAGGTCCGGCACCTGCCGCGTTCGGGCGTCGGCAACTCCGGCTGCAGCGGCGCCGGGCCGGCCGCGCAGCCGGACCGCGGCGAAGGCAACCAGCGCCGCCGCGCTGACGCCGTAGAGCACCGCGCCCCACACCGCGTGGTCGCCACCCGACGTGAGGAAGGTGTCGGCGATCGCCATACCCGCCGGGAACGAGGCGAACCAGTGCGACGGGCCGGCCAGCGCCACCACCAGCAAGCCGACTAAGGCGACCCGGCGCGCGCCGGCATCCGGCCGGCGGGCGGCGGTCAGGTTGGCCGCCGCCGCTGCGCACCCGAGCACCGCCCAGAGGAGGACGAGCGGCACGGACATCGACTCGTTCGCGCGCTCGACCTCGGCGTAGATCTCGTCGAGGGCCACTCCGGGCACTGCCGCCAACGGATTCCACACGAGGGTCTGCAGGACTCCCGCGATCGCATACCCGGCGACGGCGACCAGGCCCACGCTCGCGGTGAGCACCGCGCCCCGACGACGCTCCGTCCTCCGCTCCATGCCGCTCTCCCCCACTGTCGACTCCTCCGTCCCGCTCCGGTCCAGCCAGCGTCTCACGTCACCCCTTCGGACGGGAGAGCCCACGCGACGGGCCAGAAGAGCACCACTTGCTCTCCGAGGTGCCGGATGAGCACCGCTTGCCCCGCGAGATGCCGGATGAGCACCGGTCGGGGCCGATGATCGGTGCCGGAGCGGCATCTCGCGATGGGTGAGGTGCCGGAGCGGCATCTCGCGACGGGTGAGGTACCGAGGCCGCCCCCTCGGTTAGGCGCGGGCCAGCAGCGTGATGACCTCATAGTGGTTTGATTGCGGGAACATGTCCATCACGCGCGCCTTGACTGGCTTCAGCGAGGGCATCCGCTCGAGGTCCTTCGCCAGGGTCACCGCGTTGCAGCTCGAGTAGAGGACGTGCTGCACGGCCGAGTCCTCGAGCCAGCCGGCCAGGTCGGGGCCGATCCCCCGCCGCGGCGGATTCACCACGACGAGCTCCGGGACGTCGGACGGGTCCGCGCCGAGGGCGAACTCCGTGGCGTCGGCCGCGGCGAAGTCGACGCCGCTCAGCCCCAGCTCGTCCCGGGTGAGCTCGGCGCTCGCGACGGCCTCGGGACTCAACTCGATCCCCGTGACCCGTCGCCCGCGGTTCCGGCCGCCAGCGAGGTGCAGGGCGAAGCCGCCGACCCCGCAGTAGAGGTCCCAGACGCTGTCGGGGTCGACCTCGTCCACCCAGGCCCTGCCCTGCCGGTAGAGCGCCGCCCCGACGTCGGTGTTGGTCTGGAAGAAGCTGCGCGGGCGCAAGTGCAGGCCGATTCCGTTGACCTCCATGGTCAGGGAGGTCTGCCCGGTGAGGGGGACCTCCGTCTCGCCCTCGAGCACGGCCTTGTGCTCCGGCTGGAGGTTGGCGCTGACGACGCGGAGCCCCGGGAGCCGCTCGAGCAACCCGGGCAGGTGCTCGCGCAGCACCGGGACGAGGGCCTCGCTGCGCAGGACGAAGCGGACCATGAGCTCGCCCGAGGGCGCCTCCGTGACCAGGAGGTACTTCAGCTCCCCGGTGCGCCGGACGACGTCGTAGGGCGTCAGGCGGGCGGCGCGGATCAGGTTGGAGAGCACGCGGAGGGCCTCCTGGAGGCCCGGGCCGATCAGGCCGCAACGGCGCAGGTCGACGCCGTGGCCGTCGGCGTCGAGGATTCCGACGACGGGCCGGCGCGTGGTGCCGGAGACCACCATCTTGGCCTTGTTGCGGAAGCCGGCCTCCGCACCCGCGTACGGCGGCAGCCAGTCGACGGCCGGGTACCGCGCCAGGAGCTGCCGGCAGTGCGCCTCCTTGCCGGCGACCTGCTCGGCGTGCGGCTGTCCCATGAGGATGCAGGAGCGGCAGCGTCCGGCGTCGTAGTAATGGCACTGCATCCGTCCAGTCTAGGAGTGCGGCGGATGCCTCATCGGCCTGCGCACTAGGCTGGAGGCATGGCTCACATCATCACCATCGACAGCAGGACCCCGGCCGTCGCGCCGACCGCCTTCGTCGCGCCGACGGCGGTGCTCAGCGGGGACGTGAAGATCGGCGACGGCGCCAGCGTGTTCTACGGCGTCTCGGTCCGCGGCGACTCGGACGCCATCCGCATCGGTGCGCGGAGCAACCTGCAGGACAACGTCGTCGTGCACGCGGACCGCGGGGTGCCGTGCACGGTGGGCGAGGGCGTCTCGGTGGGGCACTCGGCCGTCCTGCACGGGTGCACCATCGGCGACGACTGCCTGATCGGCATGAGCGCGACCGTCATGAACGGGTCCGTCATCGGCGCCGGGTCGCTGGTGGCGGCCGGCGCGCTCGTGCTGGAGGGGACCCAGGTGCCGCCGCGCTCACTGGTCGCCGGCGTCCCGGCGAAGGTCCGCCGCGAGCTGACCGACGATGAGGTGGCCGGACTGCGCACGAACGCCCAGACGTACCTGGTCCTCGCCGAGAAGCACCGGGACGCCTGCAGCTCGTCCTGACCTGCGGCGCGCGGGCTCCGCATGGGACCGGCGCCGCACCGGCTCACGAACCACCCCGGCCTCATCCTAAAGGAGTCTTGCTAAAGACATCTTTAGATGGTTACGTTGGGGCTATGGAAGCCCAGAGGCCTGCCGCTCGGCGCGGCGAGAAGGCCACCTCCGACCCGCGCCAGATCCGGGCGCTCGCCCATCCCACGCGCCTGTCCCTGCTGGACTACCTCGGCACGGTCGAGCAGGCCACGGCCACGGAGTGCGCGGCCGCGGTCGGCGAATCGGTGGCCAGTTGCTCCTTCCACCTGCGCTCGCTGGCGCAGCACGGCTACATCGAGCCCGGCGAGCGCCGGGGTCGCGAGAAGCCCTGGCGCAAGGTATTCGACTCGCACTCGCAGCGGGTGGACCCCGAGGTGCCGGGCTCCGCCGCCGCCGTCGGCGCCATCGCGGCGCTGACGGTGGACCGGGAGGCCGCCCGGCTCCACGGCCTCGTGGACCTGCTGCCGGAGATGCACCCGGACGACGTCGACCTGAACGTCCTGACGACGTCGTCCTTCTACGCCACCGACGAGGAGCTCGCCGAGCTGCGGGACACCCTGACCGACCTCGCCGAGCGCTTCGCCGGACGGTTCCGGGACCCGGGGCTCCGGCCGGAGGGCGCTCGGCTGGCGCACCTGTTCGGTGCGCTCTCGCTCGACCCCGCCGGTCTGCGCCACGGCGCCGACCGCGCCGCGACCCCACTCGCCGAGGCGGCACCCGCCGAGGCGGCACCCGCCGAGGACCTGGCCGGCGCTGAGGACAGCGCCGACGCCTCCGGGGCGACGCGATGACCGACCCGGCGGTGGCGACCGCTGCAGCGCCTGCGCTCCCCACCGCCCCCGGGCCCGGGTCGTCGCCCTCCCCCGCACCGGAGCCGGAGCCTCGCCCCGTTCGGCACGGCGGCAACCGGGAGCTGCTCGCCGTCCCGGCCTACCGGCGCCTCCTGGCCGCCTGGACGGTGAGCAACCTGGGCGACTCGGCCCTCTACATCACCGCGGGCATCTGGATGAAGGTCCTGACCGGCTCCGACACGCTGGCGGCGAGCGTCTTCCTCGTCATGGGCATCCCGACACTGGCGGCCCCGTGGATCGGACTGCTGGCGGATCGCGTGCCGCGGCGGGGCCTGATGATCGCGAACAACATGCTCACGGCCGCCGTCGTCCTCGCCCTGCTGCTGGTGGAGCCCACGGGACAGCTCTGGATCGTCTACGCGGTGATGGCTCTCTACGCCGCGTGCGGGTTCGTCAACGGCAGTGCCCAGTCGGGCCTGTTGAAGGCGACGGTGCCCCCGCACCTGCTCGCGCCCGCGAACGGCCTCTTCTCCAGCGTCGACCAGTCGCTGCGACTGGTCGCCCCGCTGGCGGGCGCCGCGGTGTTCGGGATCTGGGGCATGGCCCCGGTGATCGTCGGCACCGCCGCGTTCTTCCTGGTCGGTGCGGGGCTGCTGCTCCGCGTGCCGGCGCAGGCCCTGGTCCGGGAGGACCGCACCCCGAACCTCCTGGCGGAGACGACGGCGGGATTCGTCGCGCTCTGGCGCCATCGGGGCGTGCGCGTGGCCACGCTGGTGATGGGGCTGGCGTGCGTGGGCGGCGGGATGACCAATTCGACGTCGTTCGCCGTCCTGGACCGCGGGCTGGACCTGCCGCCGGAGGCCCTCAGCGTCGCCGTCGCGCTGCAGGGCGTCTTCTCGATCATCGCGGGACTCAACGCGTCGCGGATCCTGAACCGACTCGGCTTCGCCCGCTCCCTGGGGTTCGGGGCGCTGGCCTTCGGCCTCGGCTACGGGGCGCAGATCTCGGGCCACCTGGCCGTGTGCCTGCTCGGGATCGTCCCGTTCGCGTTCGGGATCACGATCGTCATCGTCGCGGCCGCGACGCTCCGCCAGCAGGAGCTCCCGGACCGCCTGCAGGGACGCGGCGCCGCGGCGGCGAGCATGCTCGGCAACGGGACGCAGGCTCTCGCCGCTGGATTCGCGGCGGCGCTGCTCGACGTCGTCGATTTCCGCTGGCTGATCGCCTTCGGCGCCCTGTCGGCGATGGCCGGCATCCTGCCGCTGCTGGTCGGCTCCGTCCGGGCACGCCTCAACCGATCGCCCTGACAGCGACTGCTAGTCCGTGCTCCTGCGGCGCCAGTAGGCGGCGATGAGAGCGCCGGAGACGTTGTGCCAGACCGAGAAGACGGCGCCGGGCAGGGCGGACTCGGGCGCGAAGTACTGCGCAGCGAGGCCGGATGCCAGCCCGGAGTTCTGCATGCCGATCTCCACCGCCATGGTCCGGCGCGAGGCGACCGGCTGGCGGAACAGGCGCCCGACGCCGTAGCCGAGCGCCAGCCCGGCACCGTTGTGCAGCACCACGGCGAGCAGGATCAGCAGGCCGGCGGCGAAGATCGCCTCCGCGCTGCGGGCGACCACCACGACGACGACGAACGAGATCGCGAGCACGGAGACCCACGGCAGGACCGGCAGGACGGCGTCCACGGCGCGCGGCACCACCGCCCGCAGGACCAGGCCGAGCAGCACCGGGACGAGCACGATCTGCACGATCGACCACGCCATGGAGCCGGCGTCCACGGGCAGGTACTGCCCGGCCAGCCAGAGCGTGAGCAGGGGCGTGAAGATCGGTGCGAGCAGCGTGGAGACGCTGGTCATCGACACGGAGAGCGCCACATTGCCGCGCGCCAGGTAGGTCACGACGTTCGATGCCGTGCCGCCCGGTGCGCAGCCGACCAGGATCACGCCCGCCGCGAGCGCCGGGGACAGGCCGAGCGCCACGGAGACGAGCAGGCCGATCAGGGGCATGACGACGAACTGGGCCACGACGCCCAGGAGCACCGGCAGCGGGTGGCGCACCACCATCGCGAAGTCCGGGAACGTCAGGGTCAGGCCCATGCCGAACATGATGACCATGAGCAGCGGGTTGATCAGGAACGCGAGATCGACGAATGGCGTCGGCAGGAACAGTCCGACCGCGCCGCCGGCGATGATCAGGAGCGGGAACAGGGTGACGGCGATCCTGGCGGTGCGGTCCGCTGCCGGCGTGCGCGGCGCTCCCTGGCCGCGCGCGAGGTCTTCTCGAGAGTGCTGCGATGGGGACATGCCCCATACCTTGCCCCGGGCGCGCCCACTGGACAGAATCCGGCGCGTGGCGGCGCGCCAATGTGACATCCCGGCCCTCGAACCCCGCTGGGCTCGGCCGGCACCGCCCGGCGGGGTCTGCGGGCCTGCCGACCGGCGGGCCGACGTGCGGCGGGAGACCGCGTCCGTGCCGGACCGCGGTCTGGACTACCCTTGGACCGTCGTCCGGCACGGGCGACCCCTCACTCGGACCCGAAAGACTGCAACGCCTATGACTACGCAACGCCGGCACGGCACCACTCGCGGACCGCGCCTCCGGCAGCTGGCCGCACCGGCCGCCGTCGTCCTCGCCTCCACCCTGGCGCTGAGCGCCTGCTCCTCCGGCGGCACCGCCGAGGGCGGCGGCGAACCCGTCAGCGGGGGCACGCTGGTCTACGCGTCCGGCGACGCCGAGCCCACCTGTCTGGACCCGCACGTCGGCGGCAACTACCCGCAGGCGCTGCTGGCCTCCCAGTTCCTGGAGACGCTGTTCACCAAGGACGACGGCGGCGAGATCGTCCCGTGGCTCGCCACCGGCGCCGAGGTCTCCGAGGACGGGCTCACCGTCACGCTCGAACTGCGCGAGGGCATCGAGTTCACGGACGGCGCCCCGTTCGACGCCGCCGCCGTGAAGGCGAACATCGAGCACGTGAAGGACCCGGAGACCCTCTCCTCCACGGGCTACCTTGCCATGGCCAAGGTGGACACTATGGAGGCGCTCGACGAGCACACGCTGCAGCTGAACCTCTCCGCCCCCGACTCGGCGCTGCTCGAGTCGCTCTCCCAGCCGTGGGTGGCGATGATGTCCCCGGCCGGGCTGGAGCGCGGCATGGAGGGGAACTGCGCGGCACCCATCGGCACCGGGCCCTTCGTGGTGGACTCCTGGACCAAGCAGCAGTCGGTGGCCCTGAGCCGGAACGAGAACTACACCGTCCCGAACCCGGAGGCCGCCGCCGACCCCGAGCACACCGGGCCGGCCTACCTCGAGGGCATCGAGTGGCGGTTCATCCCCGAGTCCGCCGCCCGCTACTCGGCCCTGCAGGCAGGGACCGTGGACATGATCGACAACGCCCAGCCGGACACGATTGTCGCCGCCGAGGACGACGACGCGATCGAGCACCTCGACGCCCCGCGCCCCGGCGCCTCCAACCGGATCGAGCTGAATGCCTCGAAGGCACCGTTCGATGACGTCCGCGTCCGCGAGGCCTTCATCCGCTCGGTGAACGTGGACGCCGCCGTGAAGTCCCTTTTCTTCGGCACCGCCGAGCGCTCCTACTCCGTCCTCTCCTCCGTGGAGCCGATGGGCTACAGCGACGAGTCGCTGTTCGCGTACGACCCCGAGGAGGCCTCGCGGCTGCTGGACGCCGCCGGGTGGGACGAGCGCGACGCCGAGGGCTACCGCGTCAAGGACGGCGAGCGCCTGAGCGTGCACCTGCCGGTCTCCACGAACCAATCGGTGCCCGCCGAGCAGTCGCTGTTCCAGCAGCTGCAGGCCACCGCCAAGGAGGCGGGTTTCGAGGTCACGCTGGAGCTGCAGGACCTGAGCAGCTGGTACGAGGCGCTCGGAGCCCACGAGTACGACCTGGTCTCCGCCCCCTACACCAAGGTGGGCCCGGACGTGCTGCGGATCCTCTTCCACTCCGACTCCACCGTGCCCGCACCGTCGGGCTACTTCGCCAACCACGCGATGGTCCAGGACGAGGAGATCGACGCCTGGCTGGAGCAGGCCGCGTCCACGCAGGACGAGGCCGAGCGCGCGGATCTGTACGAGAAGGCGCAGCGGAAGATCCTCGAGGGGTTCTACGTCCTGCCGCTGTACGACCAGCAGAACCACTTTCTCTACTCCGGCTCGCTCGAGGGCGTGGGTGCGACGACGGCGGTGGCGACCCCGACGTTCCACGACGCCTGGCTGGCCGAGTAGTCCCGCCCGCGAGCTGGATCCGATGACCCGATGACGCGCTGGCTGCTGTCCAGGACCGCCGGGGGCCTGCTGGTCCTCTGGGCGGTGGCGACGTTGATCTTCCTCGGCATCCGCCTGGTCCCCGGTGACCCGGCCGAGGCGATCATGGGCGGTCCCGGGTCGCAGGCCCCGCCCGAGGCCCTGGAGGCGGCCCGAGTCGAGTACGGGCTGGACCGGCCGCTGCCGGTGCAGTACGCGGTCATGCTCGGGAACCTGCTCCGCGGCAACCTGGGCACCAGCTACTCGCTGCGGGTCCCGGTCGCGGACGTCGTCGGCGAGCAGCTGCCCGGGACGCTGCTGCTGGCCCTGCTGTCCTGGGTGCTGGCGTGGATCCTGGCCCTGGGTCTGGCCGTCCTCACCTCGCTGGCCCGCGGGCCGCGGTGGCGGCGGGTCGCCGATCGGATCGGCTCCGGCCTGGAGATCGTCGCGGCCGCGGTCCCGCACTTCTGGCTCGGCAGCGTGCTGGTGCTCGTCTTCGCGACGTCGCTGGGCTGGCTGCCGCCGGTCGCCGACGACACCGCCGCCGGACTGGTGCTGCCAGTCCTCACACTCGCCCTGCCGCTGGCCGGGTTCCTGGGCCAGATCATGCGCGAGTCGCTCGCCACGGCCCTCTCGAGTCCCTTCGCGCTCGCGGCCCGGGCGCGCGGCGAGTCCGAGGCCGGCGTGCTGCTCCACCACGGGCTCCGCCACGCGGCCCTGCCCGGCATCGGGCTCTCCGGCTGGGCCCTGGGCTCGTTGATCTCCGGGGCCGTGGTGGTCGAGTCCCTGTTCGCCCGCCCCGGCCTGGGCCGGACGCTCCTGAACGCGGTCACGGCCCGCGACGTGCCGCTGGTGACCGGCGTGGTCCTCGTCTCCGCGCTGACGTACGTGGTGGTCATGGCCCTGGCCGACCTCGCCGAGCGCCTCGCCGACCCGAGGATCTCCGCATGATCCCCGAGCTCTCCGCCACCACCACCGACGAGCGCGGCCGGCCCACCGAGCGCCTCGCTGCCCGCCGGAGCCTCGGCGGTCTCGCGGCCCGCACGGCGGGCGAGCTGCCCGCGCTGCTGGCCGGCGTCGTCGTGCTGTTCCTCCTCGCGGCCGTGGCGGCCCCGCAGTGGCTCGCGCCCGCGGACCCGCTGGCGATCGACCCCGCCGCCGCCTTCCAGGGGCCGGGCCCGGGGCACTGGCTCGGCACGGACGAGTCGGGGCGGGACCTCTACTCCCGCGTGGTCTTCGGTGCCCGCGAGTCACTGACGATCGGCGCGGCCGCCACCGCGATCGGGCTGGCCCTGGCGCTGCTGCTCGGCCTCCCGGCCGGGCTCACGGCGGGACGGGCGCGGCGGACGAGGTGGCTGGACACCGTGATCGGACGGGTGCTGGAGGTGCTCTTCGCGCTGCCGGGCCTGCTCCTGGCGCTCGTGTTCATCGCGCTGGCCGGGCCCGGACTGGTCACCACCGTGGTGGCCGTCGGCCTGTCCACCGCGCCCGGCTACGCGCGCATCATCCGCGGCCAGGTCATGCGGCTGCGGGACTCGGCCATGGTCGAGGCCGCCCGCGTGCTCGGCCGCTCCCCCGGGCAGATCCTGCTCCGGCACCTGCTGCCGAACGCGCTGGGCCCGGTGCTGGTCCTCGCCACGCTGGGCGTGGGGCAGGCCGTGGTGTGGGCGTCGGCGCTGAGCTTCCTGGGCCTCGGCACGCCGCCTCCCGCCCCGGAGTGGGGCGCCATGCTCTCCGCCGGACGGACCTACCTGCAGCTGGCCTGGTGGATGACCGTTTTCCCGGGGCTCGCGATCGTGCTGGTGGCGGCCTCGGCGACCGTGCTTGGTCGCTGGCTGCAGCGGCGGACGGAGGGCCTCCGATGAACGCCCCGGGGACGGAGCCGCTGGTCGACGTCGCGGGCCTGACCGTGCGCTTCGGCGCCGGGGAGCCGGTGGTGCGCGGGTTGGACCTGCGCGTGGCCGCCGGCGAGTGCGTGGCGATCGTCGGCGAGTCGGGCTCCGGCAAGTCCGTCACTGCCCGCGCGCTGCTCGGCCTCGCCGACAGTGGCGCGGCCGGTCCCGGCGGGCGTGCACGCGTCCACACGGACCGGCTCCGGATCCGCGGGCGGGACCTGCGCGGTGCGACGGCGGCCGAGTGGCGCCGCGTGCGCGGCGGGGAGGTGGGGCTCGTCCTGCAGGACGCGCTCGTCTCCCTCGATCCGCTGCGGACCGTCGGCCGGCACCTGGACGACGTGCTGCGCCTGCACACGGACCTCGGCCCCGCGAACCGAGCCCTGCGCGCCCGGGAACTGCTGGCCGACGTCGGCCTCTCCCCCGCCACGGCCGATCAGCGCGCCGAGCAGCTCTCGGGCGGCATGCGTCAGCGCGCGCTCATCGCGACGGCCATCGCGGCCGGCCCGGGCCTGCTCATCGCCGACGAGCCGACGACGGCGCTCGACGCGACCGTGGCCGCCCGTGTCATGGACCTCCTCGCCCGGCTGCGACGCCCGTCCGCCACCCGCCCCGGGGGCACGGGGCTCCTGCTCATCAGCCACGACCTGGCGGTGGTGTCCTCGGTGGCGGACCGGATCCTCGTCATGCGCGACGGGGAGGTCGTCGAGTCGGGACCCGCGGCGCAGGTCCTGGGCAGCCCGCAGCACGAGTACACGCGCCTGCTGCTCGCCGCCGTACCGGCCGGGAAGCCGCGCGGCACCCGGCTCACGGTGACCGAGCCGGCGCCCCAGTCGCCGTCTGGACCCTCTCCGATGCGGTCTGCACCGGCACCTTCCGTGCCGTCCAGCGGGAGGATGCCGCCCGCACCGGCGCTCTCGGCGCGGGGCCTGACGAAGACGTTCCTCCGTGACGGGGCACCCTTCGCCGCGGTCGACGGCGTGGGGTTCGAGCTGCCCGCCGGACGGACCGTCGGGCTGGTCGGCGAGTCCGGCTCCGGCAAGACCACCACGGCCCGTCTGGTGCTCGGCCTCGCCGAGCCGGACGCCGGGGAGGTCAGCCTGTTCGGCGAACGGTGGGTCGGCCCGGGCCTCCGCGAGCGGGACCGCCGCCCCCGGCGGGCGCAGCTCGGCGCCGTCTACCAGGACCCGCTCTCGTCCTTCGACCCGCGCGCCGACGTGGGCGCACTGCTGGCCGACGCCGCCACAGGTGGACGCAGCCGGAACGCGCGCCGGCATCGCGAGCGGATCCGGGAGCTGCTGGACGTCGTCGGCCTGCCGGAGGGCGTCGCGGCCCGGCATCCGCGCGCGCTCTCGGGCGGGCAACGGCAGCGGGTGGCCATCGCCCGGGCCCTGGCCCCGGGGCCACGCGTGATCGTCTGCGACGAGCCGGTCTCCGCGCTGGACGTCTCAGTCCAGGCGCAGATCCTGGATTTGCTCGATGACCTGCAGGAGCGTCTGGGCCTGAGCTATCTGTTCATCTCCCACGATCTGGCCGTGGTCCGCCACGTCAGCGACCACCTCCTGGTCATGCAGGGCGGACGCATCGTGGAGTCCGGGCCGGCCGAGGATGTCTTCGCCGACCCGCGGCAGGAGTACACGCGGCAGCTGCTGGCCGCCTCGCCGACGCTCGAGGGCTGACGCGTCCCCGCAGCGAGCGTCCGGGCCCCGATGCCGACGACGAGCAGCGCCCCGCCGTCCACGACTCGGTCGCGGACGGCGGGGCGCCGTCGTCGTACTGCTCTCCCGGGGAGCGCTCCGGCCGCTACTTGGCGGCCAGGTGCTCCAGCACCTTGTTGAAGGTGGCGGACGGACGCATGGCGGCGGACGCCTTGGCGTCGTCCGGGCGGTAGTAGCCGCCCAGGTCCACGGGGTTGCCCTGGACGCCGTTGAGCTCGGCGACGATGGTCTCCTCCTGGCCCACGAGGGCCTCGGCGACCGGCGTGAACGTCTCGGCCAGCGCGGCGTCCTCGGTCTGGTTCGCGAGTTCCTGCGCCCAGTACATGGCCAGGTAGAAGTGCGAGCCGCGGTTGTCGATGGTGCCCAGCTCGCGGCCCGGCGAGCGGTTCTCCATGAGGAACGTGGCGGTCGCGCGGTCCAACGCGGCGGCCAGCACCTTCGCCGCCGGGGCGTCCGCCTGCTCGGCGTACTTCTCCAGCGACGGCACCAGCGCGAAGAACTCGCCGAGCGAGTCCCAGCGGAGGTAGTTCTCCTCGACGAGCTGCTGGACGTGCTTCGGGGCGGAGCCGCCGGCGCCCGTCTCGAACAGGCCGCCGCCGGCCATCAGCGGGACGATCGAGAGCATCTTGGCGGAGGTGCCCAGCTCGAGGATCGGGAAGAGGTCCGTCAGGTAGTCGCGGAGCACGTTGCCCGTGACGGAGATCGTGTTCTCGCCGCGGCGCAGGCGCTCGATGGTGAACTTGGTGGCCTCGACCGGGGACATGATGCGGAGGTCCAGGCCCTCGGTGTCGAGCTCGCCCAGGTACTTCTCCACCTTGGCGATCAGGTTCGCGTCGTGCGCGCGCTCCTCGCTCAGCCAGAAGATGGCCGGCCAGCCGGTGTCGCGGGCGCGGTTCACGGCCAGCTTCACCCAGTCCTGGATGGGGGCGTCCTTGGTCTGGCAGGCGCGCCAGATATCGCCGGCGGCGACCTCGTGCTCGATCAGGACATTGTCCTTCGAGTCGAGGATCCGGACCGTGCCGGCCTCGGCGATCTCGAACGTCTTGTCGTGCGAGCCGTACTCCTCGGCCTTCTGCGCCATGAGGCCGACGTTCGGGACGGTGCCCATGGTGGTCGGGTCGAAGGCGCCGTTGGCGCGGCAGTCGTCGATCACGGCCTGGTAGACGCCGGCGTAGGACGAGTCCGGCAGCACGGCCAGGGTGTCGTCCTCCTCGCCCTCGGGGCCCCACATGTGCCCGGAGGTGCGGATCATGGCCGGCATGGAGGCGTCGACGATCACGTCGGAGGGGACGTGCAGGTTGGTGATGCCCTTGTCCGAGTTCACCATCGCCAGGCGCGGCCCCTCGGCCAGGCCCTTCTCGATCTCGGCCTTGATGCCGTCGCGCACGTCCTCGGCGACGTCGTCGAGCCCGTTGAGGATGGCGGCGAGGCCGTTGTTCTCGGACAGGCCGGCCGCGGCGAGGTCGTCGCCGTACTTCTCGAACAGCTGCGGGAAGTAGGCCTTGACGATGTGGCCGAAGATGATCGGGTCGGACACCTTCATCATGGTGGCCTTCAGGTGTGCGGAGAACAGCACGTTCTCCTCCTTGGCCCGGCGCACCTGCTCCTGCAGGAACTCGTCCAGTGCGGCGGCGCGCATGACGGTGCCGTCGATGACCTCGCCGGCGATGACCGGCAGCGCCTTCTTCAGGACCTTGACCGTGCCGTCGGCGGCGACGTGCTGGATGGAGAGCGTGTCCTCGGCCTCGATGACCACGGACTTCTCGTTGGACGCGAAGTCGTCCCGGCCCATCGTGGCCACGTTGGTCTTGGAGTCGGCCGACCACTCGCCCATGCGGTGGGGATTCTGGCGGACGTAGCTCTTCACCGACTCCGGGGCGCGGCGGTCCGAGTTGCCCTCGCGCAGGACCGGATTCACGGCGGAGCCCTTGATCTTGTCGTAGCGGGCGCGGATGTCGGTCTCCTCGTCCGAGGCCGGCGAGTCCGGGTAATCCGGGACGGCGAAGCCCTGCGCCTGCAGCTCGGCCACGGCGGCCTTCAGCTGCGGCACCGAGGCCGAGATGTTCGGGAGCTTGATGATGTTCGCCTCGGGCGTCTTCGCGAGATCGCCCAGCTCGGCCAGTGCGTCGGCCTGGCGCTGGCCCTCCTCCAGGTAGTCGGAGAACGTCGCGACGATGCGGCCGGCCAGCGAGATGTCCCGGGTCTCCACCTCCACGCCCGCGGTCGAGGCGAACGACTCGACGATCGGCAGGAACGAATACGTCGCGAGCATCGGCGCTTCGTCGGTGTGGGTGTAGATAATCTTTGCCATTGGCGCGGCATCTCCCTCAGGGTCTGTGGGTTCTCGGTCAGCAGGCATCGTGCGCCCCTGCATCAAACACCCCCAATTTACCCGAGTGCGTCCGCGATCCCCGCTCCGGGTTTCATCGCCCCGTCTCACCCCGGCCCGGGCTCGAGTACGACGACGGCGCTAGGCTGGGTCGTGCGGCCGTCGCCGGCCAGCCGCTCCCCCGCGGAGTCCGTCGAGTCCCGCGCCGGCCGACTCCCCGCCCCTTCCCGTCGTCGTCCCCCCGATCAGGAGCCCGGATCCGATGCCCCACCGCCAGAGCACCAGCGGCCCAGCCACCGGCGCAGCCGACAGGGACACAGCCAACGGGGGCACTCCCGACAGGGCCACAGCCGACAGGGACACAGCCGACGGGGGACGCGGAGGGATCGAGCACGTCGCGATCGACGGCGGCCAGACCGGCGTGCGCGCGCAGGTGCAGCGCACCGGCGTCGAGCGTCCCGAGGTCGTCGAGTTCCCCGGCCTCATCACGGACCGCCCCGTCGCCGAGCAGGTGGTCGACGTCGTGCACCGGATCGCTCGGGGTTCCAGCCTCGCGCTGGTCTCCGCCGGGCTCAGCGGCATCACCGACACCCCCGCCGCCGCCGCGTCGCTCCTCGACGGGGTCCGGGACCTCGGCGTCCGCTCCGTCGTCGTCGCGCACGACTCCGTGACCTCCTACCTCGGCGCCCTCGGGGACACCACCGGCGCCGTCGTGGCGGCCGGCACCGGAGTCGTCACGCTGGCCGTCGGCGCCGAGGCCACCGCGCGGATCGACGGCTGGGGCTACAGCATGGGGGACGCCGGCAGCGGGTTCTGGATCGGCAGCCGGGCGCTCGACGCCGTCATGCGGGCCCACGACGGCCGTGGCCCGGCGACCGCGTTGACGCCGGTGGTGGAGGAGGAGCTCGGGGCGCTCGAGCACGCGTACATCGTGCTGCAGAACGACCCGGCGCGGGTCAGCCGCACCGCCGGTTTCGCCGCCGCGGTCGCCGCGCTCTCCGAGACCGACGAGGTGGCCGCGCGGATCTGCGACGAGGCCGCCGAGCAGCTCGCCCTGTCCGTCTCGACGGGGCTGCACCGGGTTGGGTCCGGGCCGGCCGGATCCGACGGCGGGGCGGCGCCGACGGTCTGCTATCTCGGTGGGGTGCTGCACGGGGAGCGGGTCCGCCGCGGCGTCACCGAGATCCTGCGGGCCGAGTGGCCCGAGCTCGAGATCTGCGAGCCGCGCGGAACGGCGCTCCACGGAGCCGCCGCCCTCCCGTCCGTCGCCCCGGGCAGTGCGCTGCGCGCGCAGGTCGCGTTCGCGACGGCCTCCTAGCAGCCCCGCGCCCGACGACGGCGGGCGGCCACCCGAGGGTGACCGCCCGCCGTCGGACTGTTCGCTGCGCTGCCTCTCGGTGCACCGACTCCTAGTGGAAGAAGTGGCGCGTCCCGCCGGTGAAGTACATCGTGATGCCGGCGGCGTTCGCGGCGGCGACCACCTCGTCGTCGCGGACCGACCCGCCGGGCTGGACCACGGCCTTCACGCCGGCGTCGATGAGGATCTGCAGGCCGTCGGCGAACGGGAAGAACGCGTCCGAGGCCGCCACGGCGCCGCGGGCACGCTCCGGCGAGGCCGTGCCCTCGACGTTCTCCGCTCCGCCGGCGGAGTCCGCGCCGGAGTCCACGGACACGCCGAGCGTGTTGGCCCGGGTGATGGCCAGACGGCAGGAGTCCAGCCGGTTGACCTGGCCCATGCCGATGCCGACGGCGGCCCCGTCCCTGGCCACGAGGACCGCGTTGGACTTCGCGGCACGCACCGCGCGCCACGCGAAGGCCAGGTCGGCGAGGGTCTCCTCGTCGGCAGCCTCCCCGGCGGCCAGCGTCCAGTGCTCGGGGGCGTCGCCGTCGGCGTCGATCGCGTCGCGCTGCTGGACGAGCGCACCGCCGGAGATCTGCCGGGTCTCGGCCGGGTAGCGGTCGAAGCCCTCCGGCAGCTGGAGCAGGCGGATGTTCTTCTTGGCGGAGAGGATCTCGACCGCCTCCGGCTCGAAGCCCGGGGCGACGACGACCTCGGTGAAGATGCCCTTGACCGTCTCGGCCATGGCTTTCGTGACGGGCCGGTTCGCGGCGATCACCCCGCCGAAGGCGGAGACCGGGTCGGTGGCGTGCGCCTTGGCGTGGGCGTCGGCGATCGGGTCGGTCGCGCCCGGCGTCGCGACCGCGATGCCGCAGGGGTTGGCGTGCTTGATGATCGCGACCGCGGGGTCGACGAAGTCGTAGGCGGCGCGCACGGCGGCGTCGGCGTCCACGTAGTTGTTGTAGCTCATGGCCTTGCCGTGCAGCTGCTCGGCCTGGGCGATGCCCGCCGGCGCGGTCGGGTCCACGTACAGGGCGGCGGGCTGGTGCGGGTTCTCGCCGTAGCGCAGGACCTGCTCGCGCTCGAGCGTCAGCGCGGCGAACGCCGGCCAGCCCTGCGCGTCCTCGCCCGCGTCGTCGCCGAACTGGGCGGCGGTCCAGGCGGCGACGGCGGCGTCGTAGGCGGCCGTGTGGGCGAACGCGGCCGCCGCGAGGCGCTGGCGCTCGGCGAGGGTGAAGCCGCCGGCCCTGGCGGCCTCGATGACGCGGCCGTACTTGGCCGGGTCGACGACGATGCCCACCGACGGATGGTTCTTGGCGGCGGCGCGGACCATCGAGGGACCGCCGATGTCGATCTGCTCGACGACGGCGTCCTGCTCGGCGCCGGACTTCACGGTGTCGACGAACGGATAGAGGTTCACGACCACGAGGTCGAACGGCTCGACCTCGAGCTCCTGGAGCTGCCGGACGTGGTCCTCCAGGCGGCGGTCGGCCAGGATGCCGGCATGCACGCGCGGGTGGAGCGTCTTGACGCGGCCGTCGAGGCACTCGGGGAAGCCGGTGATCTCGGAGACCTCCGTGACGGGCACGCCCGCGGCGGCGATGCGTGACGCCGTCGACCCGGTGGAGACGATCGCGACGCCCGCCTCGTGGAGCCCCTGGGCCAGCTCCTCCAGCCCCGATTTGTCGTACACGGAAATGAGGGCCCGGCGGATCTCCACGCGGTCGGGGGCGGTAACGCTCACAGATGTCTCCCTGGGGTCGGAGGGGGCGGACGGCGCGGCGCAGTGGGGCCGGCGCTCGGTGTCGCGGACCAGTCTACCGAGCGCCGTTCCGGCCCCCGCCCATGTGTCGAGCGGGCTACTCGGTCACCATCTCCCCGTCCGGCGAGACGGCGTACCAGACGTCGTTGACGCCCTGCCCCGTGACGTCGCCGGGCGCCTCGTCCTGCGCGAAGTAGTACAGCGGCATCCCGTTCAGCGTCAGGTGCTGCTCGCCGTCGGGCGACTCGATCGTGCCGACCGTCCCGGTGATCTCGTCCGACGCCGCGGGCTCGGCACCCTCCGCCGTCGCGATCGGCCACGCCGTGAGGCAGTCGCCGGTGCAGGCGCTGGTCTCGGTTCCCTCGGTGTCGTTGGTGAAGACGTAGAGCGTCATCCCCTCCTCGTCCGTCACGACGGTGCCGAGCTCGGTCTCCTGGGTGGAGAGCTCGAGGCCGTCCACCGGGGCGACCTCCATGTCGTCGATGGGGGATTCGCTCGTCTCCACCGGCTCGCTCGCGCCGCCACCGCCGTAACCGCCGCCACCGCCGGCGTCCCCGCCCTCGCCGCAGCCGGCGAGAACGAATGCGGCCGCCGCCGTGAGGGCCAGCGCCCTCCACGCCCGCCCGGCGGGTCCGTTCCTGTTCTCGTTCCGCGTCTCCATGACTCGCCCCTCCCGTTCGGTGCGGGCCGGACGCGGCTGTCCAGGCTGGGCAGTCCCACCGGCCCTCAGCTCAGACGGTACTTCTGCGCCTCGGGTGTCGATACCCGGCGGCGGGGACACCCAGCGAACTCCCAGCCAGATGCCTCACCGGCCGGGTCAGACGGTCTCGGCATCGAGCTCCAGCGGCTCGAGGTCCGGGAAGTGCCGGGCCAGCTGCTCGGGCGTCAGGCACCGGCGCAGCAGCTCGTCGGCGTGGTCGCTGTCGGAGACGAAGGCCACCAGCGGGAGGCGTTTCCGGGCGAGCTCCTCGCGGGCGGCGACGACGGCGTCGATCAGCACCCGGTAGTACTTCCGGGCCGCCTCCTCCCATCCGAGTTCGACGACGGCGCCCGCGAGCCGCTCGTTCCACGCCTCGGCGTGGCCGTCGTCGAAGAGGTCCATCGAGCACCAGTGCCAGTCGGTCGGGTCCCAGCGACGCGAGTAGTAGCCGCTGCCCTCGTCGAAGTCCTCGTCCACCGCCTCCTGGAGCGCGATGTCGGCGGCGACGCCGTCGAGCTCCGCATCGAGTTCCGCCTCGAGCTCGGCGTCCAGGTCGGCCTCCGGATCGGCGCCGGGCTCCGACGCCGGGTCCGGGCGGGCCCCAGCGCCCCGCCCCCCGGCGGTTCCGCCGTCGTCGCCCCCGGCGGCGCCGCGGACGGCGTCACCCCGTCGGCCCGCCCCCCGCGACGGGTCGTCGTCCCCGGGGCCGTGCGGAGCCGAGCCGTTCAGTCCGGCCTCGCCCGCGCCGGAACCGTCGAGGTGGGCGCCCTCGGGTTCGCCGGCGTCCGCCGCCCCCTGGCGCGGCCCGTCGTCGTCGAGGCCGGGCGTCATCTCGCGCAGCCGGTGCTCGCGCAGGACCTCCGCGTCGAAGGCCCGCACCTCGCCCGTCTCCTCGCGCTTGTCCCGGGCCAGGGCCTCCTCGGAGTTCAGCGCGAGGACAGGAACCTCCAGCGCCTCCGGCTCGTCGGTGCCGTCGGAGGCCGTGGCCTCCAGAGCGAGCCCGTAGAAGGACTGCTTGGGGTGGTCTGCCACCACCTGGCGCGCGATCCGGACGACGGCGGAACGGATCTCGCATTCGAAGAGATTCCAATCAAGTTCCATATCCAGACACTACCGCCGACGGATGTGACTTGGAACTCATTTCGCGCGGATTTCCCGAAACGACGACGGCGCCGGGAGCCGCCCGCGCGGGCCCGCCGCACCCCGCGGCGGACCCGCGCACCGGCGCTGCCGGCGCCGTCGTCCCGTGTCCTCCCGCCGCGTCAGCCGGCGACGGCCTCCACGATGGTGGAGACGAGGTTGTCGAGGCCCAGCCACACGAAGAGCGCGGCCGTGAGCCCGAGCGCCAGGTTGGAGTACCAGCGGTTCCTCCACTCGGCCGGGATCCCCCACCTGGTGCCGTTGAGCAGCGGCAGGAGCGTGATCGCCAGGAAGGGCATGAACAGCGCGCCCATGGCACCGTAGAGCAGCACCAGGGCGATCGGCTTGCCCAGCATCAGCAGCAGCATCGGCGGGAAGGTCAGCCAGATCAGGTAGAAGCGGAAGTACTTGCCGTGCGCGCGGGCATCCGGGTGGTCGGAGCCCTTGCCGCGGAAGTTGGCCCAGAAGTCGGCGAACATCAGCGAGACGCCGTTCCACACACCGATCACGGAGGAGAAGGCCGCCGCGAAGAAGCCGATCAGGAAGATCTTCGCGATGACCACGCCGTAGCGCTCCTCGAGGACGGCCATCAGGTCGATCATGCCCTCGTCGCCGGCGGAGACCTCGACGCCCGCGGCCCGGACGACCTCGGCGCCGACGATCAGCATGGAGATCACGAAGATGCCGGTCATGACGTAGGCCATGTTGTTGTCCAGACGCATGACGCGCATGAACTTGGGCGCGTACCAGCCCTTCTCGCGGAGCCAGTAGCCGTAGGCCGCGAGCGTGATGGTGCCGCCGACGCCGCCGGCGAGCGCCAGCGTGTACAGGAGGCCACCCTCCGGCAGGCGCGGGACGAAGCCCGTGACCAGCTCCGGGAGGTTCGGGGCGGCGATCACGGCCAGGCCGACGATGGTGACGAACATGATGCCCACCAGGACGGCCGTGATCTTCTCGAAGACGGCGTAGCGGTTGAACCACACGAGGACGAAGCCGGCGATGCCCGTGGCGATCGCGAAGACCCACAGCGGGACCGCCGGGAACAGCGCGGCCAGCGGGAGCGCCGTCGAGGACATCGCCGAGGCGCCGTAGACGATGCCCCAGACGATGATGTAGGGGCCGAAGTACCAGAGCGGCCAGCGGCCGAGGCTGCGCCACCCCTCGAGGATGGTCTTGCCCGTGGTGATGGAGTAGCGGGCGGCGCCCTCCACCAGGATGATTTTGAGGATGATGCCCAGCACCACGGCCCACAGCAGCGTGTAGCCGTAGCGCGAGCCGGCGGCCAGGGTGGCCACCATGTCCGCGGCGCCGACGCCGGTGGCGGCGACCACCAGGCCGGGTCCGACGACCTTCCATTTCTTCGGTGGCTCCAGGCCGCCCGTGTTCGGCGGGCCGGCCGGGGATTGAGTGCTCATGCGGAGCTGTCCTCCTGGTGTCGGTCGAGTCGTGTCCCCCGCGCGCCACCCCGGACGGAGGGGTACGACGGCGGGCCGGGCCGCCGTCGCGCCCCTCCCCTGCGCTCCGGCGGCCGGCACGGGAACGTCCCGGACGGCGTGGTCCGGGCCACAGGGTCCCGTGCGGCAGACACCACCCTAGGGCACGGCCCCCGCTACGCTGGGGACGGATGCCCACGGCGTCCGTCCACATTCGAGACGCACCCGGCAGGGTGCCCACTGACGGAATCGAGGCGATAGGTCGTTGACGAACGAATTCCGCAGGCTTCCCACCGGTGAGGCGGTGGTCCAGGACCTCCCGTGGCGCTGGCGGGTGCAGGGGAAGATCTTCCTGATCGGCGGCCTCGGCTTCATGTTCGACGCCTGGGACGTCACCTTGAACGGAGCCCTCATCCCGCTCGTCGCCGAGGAGTGGGATCTGGAGCGCACGACGGCGGCGCTGCTGAGCACCGCGAACCTCATCGGCATGGCGGTGGGGGCCTTCCTCTGGGGCACGATCGCGGACCGCGTGGGCCGCAAGAAGGCGTTCACGTGGACGCTGCTGATCTTCTCGCTGTTCACGGTCGCCGGCGCCCTGTCGCCGTCGTTCGAGATGTTCGTCCTGTTCCGCTTCCTCGCCGGCGTGGGCCTGGGCGGCTGCATCCCGGTCGACTATGCACTGGTGGGCGAGTTCACGCCGGCCCGCCAGCGCGGCCGGGTGCTCACGGCGATGGACGGGTGGTGGCCGGTCGGCGCCGCGCTCGCGTTCTTCGTGACGGCCCTGATCCAGTCCACCGCGGACAACTGGCGGCTGGTCCTGCTGACCATGGTCCTGCCGGCGCTGCTGGTGTTCTGGGTCCGCCGCGGGGTGCCCGAGTCGCCGATGTACCTGATCCGCCAGGGGCAGAGCGCTCGGGCCGCGGAGGTCATCGACGACCTGGTGGCCCGCACCGGCGGCTCCCCCGAGCCCTACACGCTGCCGGACCCGCAGGATGCGCCGCGGATGTCGCCCGGGTCCATCGGCGAGCAGCTGGCGGGGATCTGGCGCTACGACTGGAAGGTCACGGCCGCCGCCTGGAGTCTCTTCTTCACGGTCCTGCTGGTCTACTACCTGGCGCTGACCTGGATGCCGACCATCCTCTCCGACGCCGGCCTGTCCCAGGTGGCGTCCTTCATCGGCACCGCCGGCATGGCGGCGGTGGGTCTGCTCGGCGTCGTCGTCTCCGCGCTGCTGGTCGAACGGGTGGGTCGGAAATGGCTCCTGGGCGTGACGGCTCCCCTGTCGGTGGCGGTGCTCCTCGTGGTGGCCCTGACCCTCGGGACCCCGTCGGTCGCCGTCGGGTGGCTGCTGGTCTTCGGCTTCGTGATCCAAATTGCCATACCCGTTCTCTACGCTTACGTCTCAGAGCTCTACCCCACTGAACTGCGGGGGTCCGGCTTCGGCTGGGCGTCCACGTTCAGCCGGGTCGGCGCGGGTGTGGGACCGCTGGCGTTCGTGGCGGTGTGGCCGGTCATCGGCCTCGCCAACGCGTTCCTGATCGCCGGGGTCCTGCTGCTGGCGGCGATCGGCTGGATGGCCAGGTTCGCACCTGAGACCAAGGGGCGGATCCTGCACTAGGCGCCGGAGCCTGATGCGAGCCGGGCAACCGCCCGGAGCAGAGGACGACGAAAGGAATGTCCCGTGTACCTGCCGAATGAGCCCTTCTCCGTCTCGGTCAATCCGGGGCGGTTCGTGGTGGTCTTCGACTCCGACGACGCCGACGTCCTCACGACGGGCGCCCCCGACTACCTGACCCGTCAGGGCTTCTCCACGGAGCAGTACTTCCCGCGGCTCGGCATCGCGGTAGTGGAGGGCGAGCCGGGGCGGATGACGGCCTTCCAGACCGAGAGCGTCGACCAGCGCCGCAGCGTCGCCGTCGTGCCCGAGCTCAGCTACCACGTGCTCGACGGCGGTCGGCGGCGGGCCCAGCCCCGCCGGGCCGCCATCGGAGCCTGCCCGCCCGCGCCCGCCGCCGCGGGGGCGTCCGAGTCCGCCCCTGCCGCCCGGCCGGGCGTCCCCGGGTTCGCCGCGCCGGGCGCCGACCCGCTGCGGCCGGCGTCCGCGGCGGCTCCGACCTCGTTCGCCGACACCGACGAGCTGACCTGGGGGCTCCAGGCCGTCCGCGCCGTCGAGTCGGGCTACACGGGCGCCGGGATCCGCGTGGCCGTGCTGGACACCGGCTTCGACCTGGGGCATCCGGACTTCGCCGGGCGCCAGGTCACGGCCGAGTCCTTCGTGTCCGGCGAGGACGCGCAGGACGGCCACGGCCACGGCACCCACTGCATCGGCACGGCCTGCGGGCCCCGGGACCCGGACTCGGGCCGCGGGTACGGCGTCGCGTCCGGCGCGGAGATCTACGCCGGCAAGGTGCTCGGCAACGCCGGCTCCGGCTCGGACGCCACCATCCTGGCCGGCATCGAATGGGCCCTGCAGAACGACTGCCAGGTCGTCTCCATGTCGCTCGGCGCGGACGTCCAGCAGGTGCACCCGCCGTACGTCACCGCCGGCCGGCGGGCCCTCGAGCAGGGATCCCTGATCGTGGCCGCGGCGGGGAACAACGCGCGGCGCTCCGGCGGGAACCCGGGCTTCGTCGGCACCCCCGCGAACAGCCCCTACGTCCTGGCGGTGGGCGCGGTGGACGCGAACCTCGGCATCGCCGAGTTCTCCGCCCGCACCCTCGACGGACGCGGCGGGCAGGTCGACCTGGCCGGCCCGGGCGTGGACGTGTACTCGTCCTGGCCGATGCCCGAGCGCTACAACACCATCAGCGGCACGTCGATGGCGACGCCGCACGTCGCCGGCGTCGCGGCGCTGCTCGCCGAGGCCACCGGGTTCCGCGGCCGCGAGCTCTGGGCAGAGCTGGTCCAGGAGGCGCAGCGGCTCCAGCTGCCCTCCGTGGACGTCGGATCGGGACTGGTCCTGTCGCCGCCGCCGGCACAGGACTAGTCTCGACCCTGTGGAGGATTCACATCAGGTGCGCGTCGTCGAGTGGGTCGTCTCGGTCGACGACGCGCACGTCGGCCGCGTCGACGACGTCGCGGCGGCGCTCGAGGGTGCGGGGCTCGCCGTCGAGTCGGTCCTGAGCGCGCTCGGGATCATCTGCGGCCGGGCAGACGCCTCCTGCGCCGACGCCCTGCAGCGGATCGAGGGCGTCGCCTCCGTGGCTCCGGGACAGCCGGTCCGTCTCGACCCGCCCGACTCGCCCGTCCAGTAGGCGCCCCGCGGCGGCCGATCCCGGCCGGACCGGGCCGCCACCCGGCTACGCGCCGGCGGCCAGCCCGGCCAGGACCTCGAGCAGCAGGGCCCGCTCCTCGATCTTGATGCGCTCGTGCAGCGTCTCCTCGGTGTCGTCCTCGCGCACGGCCACGGCCCGCTGGGCCAGGATGGGGCCGGTGTCCACGCCGGCGTCCGCGACGTGCACGGTGCAGCCGGTCACCTTGACGCCGTAGGCGAGGGCGTCCCGCACGCCGTGCGCCCCGGGGAACGCCGGCAGCAGCGCCGGGTGGGTATTGAGGTAGGTACCGTCGAAGGCCTCGATGAACTCCTCGCCGACGATCCGCATGAAGCCGCTGGAGAGGACGTAGTCGGGCGCGTAGGCGAGGCACTTCTGCGTCAGCGCGTGGGTCCACGCGGCTCGGTCGGCATAGTCCCCGAAATCGACGACGAACGTCTCGATCCCGGCCCCGGCCGCCCGCTCGACCCCGCCGGTCCCGGGCCGGTCCGCTCCGACGGCGGCGATCTCCACGTCGAGCCGGCCGTCCGCGACGGCGTCGATGACGGCCTGGAGGTTGGAGCCGGTCCCGGACACAAGAGCCACAATTCGCATGGGCTCTAGCCTATCGCCGCTAGGCTTCTGCCCATGAGTTCCAGCAATCCGAACGAGCGAACGGCGGAGCCCGGGGAACCGCAGCACGGCGCAGCGGGCGGCCGGCCGGGCACGACGGACTGGCGACCCGACACCAAGGACTGGACGTGGGTCATGACCCGCGCCTGCGCCGAGTGCGGCGAGGACGTCTCCGACCTGTCACCGCAGGACATCGCCGCGCGGATCCGCCAGGCGCTCCCGCTCTGGCAGCGCCTCCTGGTGGGCGAGGCCTTCGGGACCGGCCGCACGGGGATCGAGTCCAGCGGCGGGGACCACGAGGCGGCGCTGCGCCGCCGCCCGGCGGCGAACACCTGGTCGCCGCTGGAGTACGCGGCGCACATCCGCGACGTCTTCCGCGTCATGCACTACCGGCTAGACCTGATGCTCCGCGAGGACGCCCCCACCTTTCCCGACTGGGACCAGGACCAGAGCGCGATCGAGGACCGCTACAACGAGCAGGACCCCCGCGTGGTGTCCGTCCAGCTGGCCTCCGGCGGGCGCGGGTTCGCCGACGCGCTGGACTCGACCCTCGGGCGGGACCTCGGACGGCGCGGGATCCGCAGCAACGGCTCAGAGTTCACGGTGGAGTCGTTCGCCCGGTACGCCTGGCACGACGTCGCCCATCACCTGCACGACGTCGGCCTCCGCTAGACCCCACCCGCTCCGCTAGGCGCGGGCTCCCCCGCCGACGGGGCGGGTTCCGCCGCGTCCGGGGGCCGCGGCCGTGCCGGTGACGGCCGTCGTCGTCCGGATGAACACCACCAGCCAGCTGAAGACGATGCCCGCGGCCGCCAGCTCGAGCGCCGTGAGGTTGTAGTAGTGCAGCGGGAACCACAGGGAAGCGGCGCCGGCAAGCAGCGCCCCGGCGATGTAGGTGAAGGCGTAGAAGGCCCTCGGGTAGCCGGGCGCCCACAGTGGGATGCCGAGGAGCAGCGCGAGCAGGATCAGGGCGAGCAGCCGGACGAAGAAGGTGTGGACGGGCTCGGAGACGTGCAGGGTGACGGTGCCGATGCCGACCATGCACAGGCCGACCCCGATGAGACCCCAACGCACCACCCCGGCACGCGGCCGGAGGAAGCGTCGGCGGGGCCGTCCGGCCGCCGCGTCGTCGGCATCCCGCAGGGCGGCCCAGCGGGTCAGGTCACGGGTCACGAACGACGAGAGCGTGGTCAGGATGACGCCGGACGTGGTCATCGTGGTGTTGAACGTCCAGAACGAGGTGGCGCCGGCCTGCCCGGTGCCCAGCTCGCTGAACATGATGTGCCACCACAGCGGGTTCTCGGCCGCGAGCATGCTCACCAGCATGCCGGAGGCCATGAATCCGGCCAGCAGGAGGGACAGGGCGGCGGCGTCGATGCGCGCGCCGGAGTCGTAGGCCGCGTAGGCGGCGATGCCCGCCGCGATGGCCAGCATCCCGCCGCCGGCGTACGCGTCCACCGTGAGGCCGAAGAAGGCGTCCTGGAACATCCGGAAGACCACCAGCGAGGACATGACGGCGATCGACGCGTGGACGACCACCAGCGCCGCGCCGTCGACGATCTGCCGGAGCAGTGGCCGCGCGGACAGCCATGAGTGGGTGCCGCGGATCGTCTGGAGGTAGCCGGCGATGAAACCGCCTCCGGCGGCGACGCCCGTCGTCACCGCCGCGAGGTCGGCGACGGACCGTTCACCGGCCAGGGACGGCCGGTAGCCGTCGAACCCGACGAGTCCGACGACGAGCGCGACGAGCGCTGCGATCCCGCCGGAGAGGATGGCCCGCGACTCGACGAGCGCAGAGGCGGACAGGCGCTGGGCGCCGCCGGAGTCCGGACGCCCGGCGCCGGGAGCCTCCGCTCCCGGACGCTCCTGGCCCGCAGGTTCAGGGTCCGGAACGGCCGGCTCCGTGGAGCCGCGGCCCTGCGGCCCGGAGTGCCGCGGCGGCGTCTGCCCCCGCTCGTCGCCCGGATCGGCGCCGAGCCGGTGGGAACCTGACGCGTCGGTGGCCATGGTCCAACCCCTTCCTCGACAGGTCGATGCTTCTCGTGCCCATGTTTACACGGTCGTCTGGCCGTGCGCTGGGGCGCACCTAGTGGTCGTCGAGGACCGGGTCGTGCAGGAACATGGGCGTCGCCAGGGCCCCGAGCATGGCGCCGACGCCGACCTCGCCGGCGAGCATCAGCGCCGTCGTCCAGACGTCCGGCCCCACCTCCGTCAGGCGGCCGATCCCCACCGAGCCCATGGAGATCCAGCTCCCGGCCACCGAGACGAGCCCGGCCACCGCGCCGACGGCCAGGCCCAGCACCACCGTGGAGACGGTCAGCGAGAGCCAGCGGTACGGCATCTTGAGCGCGCACCAGTCGTCGAAGTGGTCCTCGCCCTCGCGGATGAACCACCACCCCGCGACGAACCCGGCGGCGACCGGCAGCGCCAGGAGCATCCACGCCGAGGAGAGCGCCTCGCCCGAGGGGAGGGAGGCGAGCAACGGCACGGCCGGCAGCGGCCCGACCGTGGTCTCCAGCGCGCTGAGCGTGGACCCGGCGCCGATGCTGAAGCCGCCGCCGGTGATCCAGGAGAGCGCCCAGAACGAGGCGTTGGGGACCAGCCCCAGCTGGCCGAAGGTCAGCAGGAACCCGCCGACGACGCCGGTGCGCAGCTGCTGGTACACGTTGGACATGTCCGCCCAGTGGAAGCCGAGGTTGACGGCGAGCACCAGCGAAGCGGCGGCCAGCGCCGTGAAGTAGGCGACGACGCCGGCCCGGATGACGGCCCAGACGTAGGACCCGGCCCAGCGCGCATGCTGGCTGGTCCTGGCGATCCAGGCGACCAGGTCGACGCCGATCAGCCGTGCCCAGGAGCCGGCTTCGCGTCGGCAGCCGGTCACCACGCCGATCCCGACCACCAAGAGCGGGACGAGCGCCGCGGCGACGAGGTTCACGCCGACCTCGTCCGTCTGGACGGCGAAACCCGTCAGGAGCCCGAACAGGGCGTAGGCGCCGAGGGCCCCGACGAGGCCCTGCCAGAGATTGTCGGCGTAGGAGGCCCGGGCGATGCGGCGCCCGGACCAGCAGGCGAGGAGGAAGGGCACGAGCATCAGGCCCAGCGGCGTCAGGGACAGTGTGCCCGTGAGGATCGTCCCGCCGTCGTCCGGGATGGACAGCCCCAGCGGCACGCCGTGCAGGACCAGCCAGGCCTGGCCGCAGAGGCGGAGGAGGTAGGCCACGTCGAGGTCGAGGAAGCCGCCGGCGAACCAGACGGCCACGAGCGGCACCACCACGAGGAACGCACTGATCACGGCGGTCTGGAGCAGCTCGAGCGCGCCCTGCAGGAACAGGGGCATGGGGACGCCGTCCCGCAGCACGTCGCGCAGGCGGTCCGCGAGGCGGGTTCTCGGCTCGGCTCCCCGGGCCCGGGCTGACTGCTTGTTCATCTCCTCAATCGTGCCACTCGGCGCCGGGGGGCCCGGCGAACGACTCGGTGCGCTCGCTTCAGAGAACCTCAATGAGCCCCTCGACCAGCGCCATGATGGCCCCGATGAACGCGATGGTGATCACGAAGATGCGGGCGCTGCGATCCGAGACGTGGCGCTGGAGGCGTTCGCCACCGAAGATCCCGATGACGATCGCGACCACGATGAGGGCCCACATCCACCAGTCGAGCAGGGGCGCCTGGCTCGGGTCGACGATCAGCTTGGTGATCACCGCGACCGCACCCATGCACGTGAAGAACGGCTGCAGGGTGGCCGCGAACGCGCGCTGCGGCCACCGGGTCAGGACGGCGTACGCGCTGACGGCCGGGCCGCCGACTCCGGCCATGGCGTTCGTCATGCCGGAGGCGAAGCCGGCGACGGCGCGGGGTGCCTTGCCGGTGACGACGACGTGGGCGCGGCTGAGCGAGAGCGACAGGATGAGCGCGATCAGGACGATCCCGCCGACGAAAATGGACAGCGGTCCTGAGTCCATGAGGGCGGCGGCGATGACGCCGGGGACGGAGCCGGCGATCGAGGAGACGGTGAGCCAGCGGAACATCGACCAGTCGATGTCCCTCCAGACGCGCGGCATGATGAGCGCGCTCGAGACGACGCCGCAGACGTTGATCATGAAGACGCCCACATGCGGGCCGAGGAGCAGGACCAGGAACGGTGAGACCAGCATGGCGAAGCCCAGACCGGCGACGCGCTGGGCGACGGCGCCGAGCACCACGAGGCCGAGCACCATCAGCAGCATCGTCACGTCCATGCGGGAAAGCCTATCGGCCGGACGACCTATCATTACCCTCGGCAACGAGCAGCGGCGCGTGTCGCCCGCGCGACGGCCGCCCCGAGAGTTCACCCGCTCCCCCGCGTCGGTTCACCGGCCCGCCACCGCGGCGGCCGAGGATGGGAGGGTGAAGATCGCAGTGGTTGCCGAGTCCTTCCTGCCGCACATGAACGGCGTCACCAACTCCGTCCTGCAGCTCCTCAAGCACCTCCGCGCAGAAGGGCACTCCGCCGTCGTCATCGCCCCGGCGACGAGCTGGGCCGGACCGGCCTGGGCGGCCGAGCCCGCGCCGCACTTCGCCGAGGGCTTCCCCGTCCACACACTGCCGGCACTGCCCCTGACCGGCTACGCCAACGTCCGGGTGGCCGCGGGCACGGTGACCCGGGTGCGGCGGCTCCTCGAGGCGGCCCGGCCCGACGTCGTGCACGTGGCCAGCCCGTTCGTGCTCGGGTGGCGCGCGATCCAGGCCGCGAACCAACTGGGGCTGCCGACGGTGTCCGTCTATCAGACGGAGATCCCGGCGTACGCCCAGCGCTACGGCGCCCCGTGGCTCGAGCAGCTGCTGTGGAACCACGTGCGCACCATGCACTCGGCCTCCACGCTCAATCTGGCCCCGAGCAGCTACTCGATGCGCCAGCTGGCCGACGCCGGCGTGCCGCGCCTGCGGATGTGGCGCCGCGGCGTGGACACGGAGCGCTTCAACCCCCAACGGCGCTCGGAGGAGCTGCGCGCCCGGCTGGCGCCGAACGGCGAGCGGCTGATCGGCTTCGTCGGGCGCCTGGCCGCCGAGAAGCAGGTGGAAGATCTCGCCGCGCTGGCCGACCTGCCCGGCACGCGGCTCGTCGTCGTGGGCTCGGGACCCCTGAAGCAGGTGCTGCGGGAGCGCCTCCCCGAGGCGCACTTCGCCGGATTCCTCGGCGGCGTGGAACTGGCGGAGACGGTCGCGAGCCTGGACGTCTTCGTCCACCCGGGCGAGTCGGAGACGTTCTGCCAGACCATCCAGGAGGCGATGGCGAGCGCCGTCCCCGTCGTCGCCGTCGGACGCGGCGGACCCCTGGACCTGGTGGACAGCTCCCGGACCGGGTGGATCTACGCCCCCGGCGACCTGACGGACCTTCGCTCGCGCGTCACGGACCTGGTGTACGACGACGTCAAGCGCGCCGCGTTCGCCGCCGCGGCACAGGCCTCGGTCCGGGGGCGGACGTGGCCGGTCCTCTGCGAACAGCTGCTGGCCTACTATCGTGAGGCGGTGCTCGCCGGGGCCGACGCGTAGCAGTTAGTAGCTGGCCGGGCGGCCGCCCTCGTCCACGGTGATGTACTTCGCCGCGAGGGCCTCGCTCCCCCGGGCGAGGAGCGCGACGTCGGCGCCGACGTTCACGAAGTCGGCGCCGGCCTCGATGTAGTCGCGGGCGTCGGCCTCGACGAATGCGTTGACGCCCACGATCTTGCCGGCGGCCTTCACATCGGCGATGGTGCGTTTGACGGCCGCGACGACCTCCGGATGCCCCTGCTGCCCGAGCAGCCCCATGGTGGCGGCGAGATCGGACGGGCCGATGAAGACGGCGTCGACCCCGTCGACGGCGGCGATGGCCGCCGCGTTGCGGACCGCCTCGGCGGACTCGACCTGCACGATGAGCGAGATGAAGTCGTCGGCGCGCTGGAGGTACTCGGGCACGCGGTTCCAGCGGGCCGAGCGCGCCAGCGCCGAGCCGACGCCGCGCATCCCGCGCGGCGCGTACCGGACCGCGCGGACGGCCTCACGGGCGCTCTCGGCCGTATCCACCATCGGGACGATGAGCGACTGTGCCCCGAGGTCCAGGTACTGCTTGATGAGGACGGGGTCGTTGAACGGGACCCGCACCACGGAGACGCACGGGTAGCCGGCGATCGCGCGGAGCTGCGCGAGGATCGAGTCCAGGCCGTTGGGACCGTGCTCGCCGTCGATCAGCAGATAGTCGAGTCCCGCCCCGGCGCAGATCTCGGCGGCGCCGGCGTCCCCGGAGCAGACGAACATCCCGGCGACCGTCCGGCCGACGGCGGCGTCGCCGACGAAGAGGTTCTTGAACGAGCGGGGCGGGTCTACACGAAGCGGCATGTCACGGTTCCCATCGGTCCGTAGTCGGCGAGCACGGTGTCGCCCTGGTACACCCACATCGGGCGGGTGAAGGAGCCAGCGAGGATGATCTCCCCGGCCTTCAGCCCGTCACCGTGGGCGGCAATCTTGTTGGCCAGCCAGTAGACGCCGGCGGCCGGGTGGTTCAGGACACCCGCTCCGACGCCGGTCTCCTCCACCACCTGGTTCTTGTAGAGGATCGCGGCGACCCAGCGCAGGTCGACGTCCTGCGGTCGGACCGGGTTGCCGCCCACGACCATGGCC
This sequence comes from Zhihengliuella sp., assembly GCF_031178195.1. Lineage (GTDB taxonomy): Bacteria > Actinomycetota > Actinomycetes > Actinomycetales > Micrococcaceae > Zhihengliuella. Next base: position 57,122 of record NZ_JAPSJL010000003.1, on the reverse strand, counting down.
CCCATCGCCGCGTTGTCCGAGATGGTGTCCACGATGGTGCGGCCCTCCATCTGGACCCGGGAGTCCAGGATCTCGAGGGCGGGCACCACGTACTCGGTGGCGTCGAGGACGTCGAAGATCGTGGCGCCGGGGCCGCTGATGTCCTGGCCGAGTTTGAAGGCGAGCTCAACCTCCACGCGCGGGTGCGTGTAGCGGTCCCAGACGACCTCGCAGCCGTTCTCGAGGATCATGTCGTCGAAGATGATGCCGTAGTCCGGCTCGGTGATGCCGGTGGCCATCTGCATGGCGCGGGAGGTGAGGCCGATCTTGCGTCCGGCGAGTCGCCGCCCGTTCTCCTCGCTGCGCTGCCGCCAGAGGTTCTGCACGCGGTAGGAGTCCTCGACCGTCATCTCGGGGAAGCGCGCCGTGAGTCGCTCCACGGGCGTCCTGGTCCGGCCGGCCTCGACGAGTTCGTCGGCGATCCGGGTGATGGCCTCGTCACTGAGCATGCGTGCACCTTCCGCGTCTTCGCGAGCGCACCGGACCGACGGGCGGGCCGACGCGCTGTCACAGGGGTGCGACCGGGGCAGGGCACCGGTCGCCAGTAATGCTCATGCTAACGCGGCCCGTGGGCGGCGGACTCCCCGCGCAGTGCTTCGGCGCGTGCAGCGCCAACCATCGTGCGCCGTGCGGCAAGCCCTCCGACCGGCGGGGAGCCCGCGACCGTGTCGACGCGGGACCCCGTCCGGCGCGGGCGCCTCGGCCGCTGCACCTCAGCCGCGGGCACCTCCGCCCCGGGCGCCTCCGCCCCGGGCGCCTCGGCCGCAGCATCCGGGTCCCTACATCTGGTTTCCGTTCACGCTGGCGAGGAGGTCCTCGAACGGGAGCGTCGTCATCGCCTCGCGCTCGCGCGCCGTCCGACGCTCCCGGCGGTCCTGTGGTTCGCGCTCCAGCTCCGCCGTCGTCGGGGCGATGCTCCGCGTCGTCAGGTCCGCCGAGAGGTCCTCGGCGTCGACGGCGAGCGCCAGGGCGAGCTCCCGCCCGGCCCGGCGAGCCCGCGCGGTGAGCGCACCGCCGGCGTACCCGCCCTGGTCTGCGGCACCCCAGTCCTCCGGCGCCGCGAAGACGCCCGTGGGCATGATGTCCGCGCGGAGGTAGCTGAAGATGGGACGCATGGCGTAGTCGACCACCAGGGAGTGCCGGACCGAGCCACCCGTCGCCGCGAGGACCACGGGCATCGCCTCGAAGGCCCGGGGATCGAGCAGGTCGATGAAGGACTTGAGGAGTCCGGACACGCTGGCCGTGAAGACCGGGCTGACCGCGATCATCGCATCGGCGTCGGTGACCAGGTCGATGACCTGCTGGACGCGGGGGCTGTTGTAGCGGGAGACCATGGCGGTGGCGACGTCCGTGGCGTAGTCGCGCAGCTCGATCACGTCGACCCGTGCGTCGACGCCGCGCGCGCTCAACTCGGACGCGGCCGCCTCGGCGATCCGGTCGCCGAGCATGCGACTGGTCGACGGCACACCCAGCCCGCCGGAAATGACGACGATCCTCCGGGTCCTGCCACTGCTAGCCATGGTGCTGTCCTCTCTACGTCGGTGCTGCGTCGGTGCGGGCCCTGCGACCCGCCGCATCATTGCATGCGTATGCATATAACGGTGCGGTGGGCGCTCGCATTCCCGACACTGCGCACGTCTCGGCTGGTCCCTGGAGACCCACGGGAACGACGACGGCGCCGGGGCGCGCAATGGCCCGGTGGCACGCCGGTGCTCAGGCGCTCCGCCGCGCCCGCTTCTGACGCGAGCGCAGGACAGCCGGCAGGATGGTCAGCAGGAAGAGCGTCACCGCCAGGACGCCGCCGCCGATCCACCAGGCGGCCGTCAGCGAGACGACGATGTCCACGATGAAGAACACGGCGAGGCTCACCACCAGACCGATGCCGACCAGGGCCACCCGGACGAGGTGGTGCCCGTACTCGACGGTCTGCTCCTTCACGTGGCGCCGGAACATCCGCCGGTGAATGGCCACCGGCGTCATGATGAGCCCGGTGATGAGGACGGACGCAACCAGCAGCACGATGTAGACGCCGTGCTGCGTGGAGGAGAGCTCCGTGAAGCGTGACTGGAACGGCAGCGTCATGAGGAACGCCGTTAGGATCTGCGCGCCCGTCTGCATCACTCGGAGCTCCTGGAGGAGCTCGTTCCAGTTGCGGTCGGCGCGCTCATCCGGCGTCTCGTGCCGACCGTTGCTGAGCTGGCGTCCGTCGTGGCGGTCGCCGTCGTCATGGGTCGTGGATGCCTCCATGGGAGAAAGGTAGTCCCCCGAGGCCCCCTCCCGGTAGACCTCCCTCCGTAGATGCGAGGAAGTAGCTGAGCGGTCTCTGGGAGTGGGGACGGCGCGCTAGCCAAGGTGCACGCGGAGAGTTAGCGTGAAAACCGTTAGTGCTAGTCAACGCTCCCAAGGAGGGCCCCGATATGGCAGCTAAGAACGACGCGAAGTTCACAGTCCCCGGTCTCTCGATCGAGGACGGCCACCAGGTCGCCAACACGCTGCAGGCCAGGCTGCACGCCCTGAACGATCTCCAGCTGACGCTCAAGCACGCACACTGGAACGTCGTGGGCCGGGGGTTCATCTCCGTGCACGAGATGCTGGATCCGCAGATCGAGCTGGTGCGCGGCTTCGTCGACGAGCTGGCCGAGCGCATGGCCACGCTGGGCGTCTCGCCCAACGGCCTGCCCGGCAATCTGGTCAAGACCCGCGGGTGGGACGACTACGCCGTGCACCGTGGCACCGTCACCGAGCACCTGACGGCGCTCAACGAGGTCTACAACGGCATCATCTCCAGCCACCGCGAGGCGATCGAGGCCGTCGGCGAGATCGATCCGATCACCGAGGACATGCTGATCGGTCAGACCGGCCAGCTGGAGCTCTTCCAGTGGTTCATGCGCTCCCACCTCGAGAACGACGCCGGCGAGCTCAACGCCACGTAGCCGGCAGGCCGGCAGACGGCCGACCCCAGAGCACGGGTCCGGTCACGGACCCGGAACCGAAGATCCGCAACACGATGCAGGAGGAAGTCATGGGATTCGACGACAAGATCGGCAACAAGGCCCAGGAGATGTCCGGCAAGGCCAAGGAGGCCGTCGGCGACGCCACCGACAACCGCGACCTCCAGGCGGAGGGCGTGAAGGATCAGGCCGCCGCCAACACCAAGCAGGCCGGTGAGAAGATCGGCGATGCCGCGAAGGACGTCAAGGACGGCCTCGGCGACAACGACAACCGCTAGCCGGCCCGCGCACGCCTCGAGCAACACCCGGCGCCTCGCCGGCGACGCAGGAGGAGCACCAATGGGAATCGATGGAATGACCGGACAGGACAAGTTCGGACGCGGCGACAACGCGACCGACCAGATCCAGCAGACGGCCGCCGAGGCGAAGCAGAAGCTCGCCCAGGAGCAGGCCGCGGAGGACCGGCACGGGTCCGACTCGGCCGGGCAGCCACCGGGCGACTCCGACGACGGTCCGGACGAGGGCGGCCCCAAGCAGCCGCAGGACTTCCGCGGGCACTGACAGGCCCCTCGTCCGAGCCACCGAGAGACGGCGCCCCGACCCACCGCGCGCAGCGCGGGGTCGGGGCGCCGTCGTCGCCTGACCGGGCCCACTGGCCAGGCCACCCCGCCCGAGCCACTACACACCAGGAACGAAGGAGATACGGTGACCGCCGCCGTCGTATTCATTGACCTCCAGAACGGGTTCTTCGAGGATCCCGATCTCGCCCGGATCCAGGAACCGCTCGTGGCACAGGCCAACCGGCTCGCCGCGGCCGCACGCGGGCGGGGCTACGCGATCTACCACGTCATCACCGAGCACGCACGGGACAAGTCCACGTGGACGCTGAGCATGCTCGACGACGACCAGGGCTTCAACTTCGTCGGCACGGAGCAGGCCGCGCCGCTGGCCGGACTCGAGTTGGACGACGCCCACCGGCTCACGAAGATCCGCGACAGCGCGTTCTTCGGCACGTCGCTGGCGCAGCGGCTGCGGATCGGCGGCGCGGAGCGCATCGCGATCGCGGGCGTCTCCGGGCAGAACTGCATCAACCGGACGGGGTCGGACGCCTTCGCGGAGAACCTCCGGGTAGCCTACGCGCGGGACGCGATCGGCTCGGAGAATCCGGAGCGCTGCCGGGAGGCGCTGGACATGCTCAGCGACGAGCTCCGCCAGCCCGTCCTCGGCACGGACGAGCTGATGGACTGGCTCGCCGGCGCGTCGGGCACCGCCGGGGAATAGGGCCGGGCAGGCCAGGAGCCGCGTTCCGGGCATCCTCTCGATGCCCGGAACGCGGCTCCTCGTCGGTCCGGCCGGCTCCACTGGTGGCATCCCCAACGCTGGAGCCGACCGGTGTCTCTGACGACAGGGCGCCGCCGAGCGGCTGCGGGTCTACGGCGAAGGCTTGCCGCCGTTGACGTTGAGCGTCTCGCCGAGGACGTAGCTGGACTCCTCGGACGCCAGGAACACGTAGGCCGATGCGAGCTCCGCAGGCTGTCCGGCGCGCCCGAGAGGCACGTCGTGGCCGAACTTCGGCAGCTTCTCCTTGGGCTGCCCGTCGGAGACCTGGAGCGGCGTCCAGATGGGCCCCGGGGCCACCGCGTTGACACGGATGCCCCGCGGGCCGAGCTGCTCGGCCAGGCCCTTGGTGAAGTTGTTGATCGCCGCCTTGGTCGCCGCGTAGTCCAGCAGGACCGGCGACGGCTCGTACGCCTGGATGGACGTGGTGTTGATGACGCTGGCCCCGTCCGGCAGGTACTTCAACGCCTCGCGGGTGATCGTGAACATCGCGAGGATGTTCACCTGGAACGTCTCCAGGACCTGCTCGTCCGTCAGCTCCTCGAGCTTCTCGATCGCGATCTGCTTGCCGGCGTTGTTCACCAGGATGTCGAGGCCGCCGAGCGCCTCCGCAGCATCGTGGACTACCTGCTTGCGATAGTTGACGTCCATCAAATCGCCCGGCAGTCCGATGCCGACCTTGCCGGTCGCCTCGATCTGCGTGATGACGTGGCGGGCGTCCTCCGCCTCGTCCGGCAGGTAGGCGATGGCGACGTCGGCTCCCTCTCGAGCGAAGGCGATCGCCACGGCCGCGCCGATGCCGGAGTCGCCTCCGGTGATGAGCGCCTTCCGGCCCTCCAATCGGCCGCTGCCCTGATAGGTCTTCTCCCCGTGGTCCGCCTGCGGCTCGAGCTTCGCGTCGAGCCCCGGCTCCGGCTGGTCCTGCTTAGGCGGGGAGATCTTGGGGTACTTGGTAACGGGGTTCTCCAGGGCGCTTCCCTGGTGGTGGTTATCCTGCATCGAAACGGTTCTCCTCGTCGTTGGGTCCTTCGCCCTCGGTCACGGGCTCTTCCTTGGTGCCGTCCGGCAGGTCGTCCGGGTCGCGGGTGACGGTCGCGCTGTCCGGCTCGCCGTACGGGTTGTCCTGACGGTCCACCGTCTCGGCAGTGAACCGCTCGCCGTCGGGCAGCGGCGGTGGCGGCAGGGTCTGGTCGTCGATGGGGTCCGTCGCGTCGCGCAGCGGATCCTCGGCGTCGAGCGTGGACGGCAGGTCCTGGTCCCCCTCTTCCACCGGGCTGGCGTCGCGCCCGTCCACCGGATCGGGGATCACGGGGTCGTCGCCGATGGGCCTCTCGTCCGGATGCTCCGAGTCGAGTTCGGTGAACTCCCCCGCCGCGTCGTACGTCGACACCGGGGTCACCCCCTCGCTGTCCGCTTCGAGGGCCCCGGCCTCCAGTGACTCGTCCGCCACCGGGTCGCCGTCCACGGGCTCGGTGCCGATCGCGTCGGTGTCCAGGTCCGCGTCGGCGACGTCCTCGCCGATGGCACGGTCCGGCGCGATGTCCTGATTCAGCGCTTCGTCGCCGAGCGGGTCCCCGTGGACCGGCTCCTCGTTCATGGGTTGTTCGACTGGCATGGCTCCTCCTTCGAAGTCAGGTGCCCGCTGGGATGCCGCCCCGCGGGTGCAGGGGGCGGGGCATCGGTGATCCCGCCGGCGGCGGCGCCGCCGCGGAGTCAGTGGTTGCGGAGAGCCTTGATCAGCTCGTCCTTCTTCATGTCCGAGTAGCCGGTGATGTCCAGCTCCTTGGCGCGGTCCTGGAGCTCGTCGACGGTCCAGTCCTCGTAGCTGCCGGACTCGCCTCCGCGCTCGCCCACCTCGGAGCGACCGTCGCGGGCGGCGGCATTCGCGATGCGGGCGGCCTTCTCCTTGGAGTTGCCCTCGTCGCGCAGCTTCTCGTAGAGCTCGTCGTCCTTGATCTGCGGGGTGTCGTCCTTCTTCTTCTCAGCCATTCGAACCTCCGGATCGTGGTGTACGGCCAGCCTAATCAGGCCCGGGTCCGCCGGGTCAACGGTGCCTTGGAGACTTGCAGGCGACTCTCAGCCCGTCGCCCGTCGAGACTCAGACAGCAGATGCTCGGGCAGCTCGCGCACGGGGGCCACGACGACGTCGTACGACTTCCAGTCCAGCTCCTCCACGCGACCCAGGACCTCCTCGACCTCATCCAGGTGGATCTCGTCGCCGCGCGGGACCACGAAGATCTCCACGTGGAAGACCATGCCCATGTCGCGAATGCGCGTGGCCGCGTCGGACACCCAGGCGAGGTCCTTCACGGTCGTGGTCACCTCCTCGATCAGCGGGTCGGGCTTCTTGTCGTCGTAGGTGGTGGCGCGGGCGTCCAGCAGGCCCAGCAGCGCGTTCCTGGTGTTCCGGACGCCGTCTCGGAGGATGCCCACGGAGATCAGGAGCGCCGCGGCGTAGTCCATCCACCAGAGCCCCACCCCGACGCCGAGCACGCCGACGATCGAGGCGACGTTGGTGGTCCAGTCCGCCTTCGCCATGTCCGCGTCGGCGTAGAGCAGCTTGTTGTGCAGGGGCGCGGCCGCTTTGGTCTTGAGCCGGCCGAGGATGACGGCGGGAACCACGATCAGGCTCATGGCACCGATCATCAGCCAGCCGAGCCAGACGGTGTGCCCGAGGATGGCGATGGTCCCGATGGTGGGGTGCTCGCCCTTGACCAGGCCGGCCACCGACTCGTAGGCCAGCAGCGAGCCGACGCACGCGAGCGTGACGCCGCTGACGAGGTGCCCGGCCCCCATGGCGCGGTGGTAGCCGTACGGGTGCTTCGGCTTGCGCTTGTGCCGCGTGTAGACCAGCGCCACGAGGAAGGCGATCTGCGGGACTGCGGAGAGCATGTCCTCCACCCAGGCCGTCTTCATCGCCTGGGAGTTGCCCATCACGGACGCCACCAACGTCAGCGTGAACACCAGGTAGGCCAGCGTGATCCATTCGAGCCTCACGGCGCGGTGGAGCTGGTGGCGGACCTCCTCGGGCAGCTGGTGCTGCTGTCCGGTGAGCGCGCTCATCGCCCCTCCCCCGCCTGCGTCTTGCCGGTCACGCGGTCGAGGTGTCGCTCCAGCTCGCTGATGAACGCGTTCTCGCCCATGGGAGCCAGCATGACCAGTCGGTGCTTCTTGCCGTCGCTCAGGACGATCTCCGTGTAGGGGCGGGTCACCCCGACCTTGGAAGACCATGGCGACTTGCTGGTGATGCCGCCGACCGCGAGGTCGAGGGAACCCTCCTCGAGCCGGCGCACCAGTTCGCCCTCGCTGGAGACGACGAACTCGACCTCGGCCCCGAGCTCGCGGGCGAAGCCGCGCACCAGATCGATCTCGCTCCCCGAGACCTGATCGTCCGAGACGGCTCCGTCCGGGCCGACCTGGCCGGCGACGTCGACGAAGCCAGCGTGCGGGGTCGCGCCGATGCGGAGGGTCCCGCCCTGCACGGCGTCCAGGGTCCCCTCGGGATCGGTGGGAACGTGCAGGCTGCACCCCGACAGCGCCACCACGAGGGTGGCGATCAGGACTGCTGCGGCGGCGCGTACGGGGCGTTTCACTCTCGCTCACCCCCTACTTGCCCTGCTGGCTGCCGTCCCCGATGCCGTAGTCGTCCTCGCCGCCCGGCCCCTGCTGCGGTTCCGGTCCTTCCTCGGCCGTGTCCGGCTCATCGTGCGCGAAGCTCTGGACGGGCCGCTGCCCACCGTCTCCGTAGGATCCGCTGCTGTAAAAGTCGGAAGTATCGGATCCCTTCGCGGCCTCCTGGCCGCTGACCTCGTCGCCGGCCGCGGCGCCGAAGCTCGCGGTACGCGACCCCTCGGGCTGCTCCGCGCCGTAGGACCCGCCCTCGCCCGCGATCGGGTCCTCGATCGTCGAGGTGCCGAGGGCGCCCGTTCCGCCTCGCTCGGAGCTGTCGGTACGCGAACGCTCCGGCTGCTCGGCCCCGTAGGAGCCGCCGCCTCCGTCCGTCTGGGTCACGTCGCCGTTGGCGTCGCCGCGCGGGTCGGAGGCGTCGAAGCCGGTCTGGCCGGCATCCTCGCCGGAGAGGGGCTCGTCCCGGCCGATCGGCTGCGACTCGCCCTCGAACTGCTCCGACGCGGAGCTCTTCGGCGAGCCGTACTGGGACTGCGCCGTCTCCGTCTGGTCCGGGCCCGACTGCTCCCCCTCCACCGGGGTGGCCTCGGCCTGAGCGGTCCCGGGCTCGGCGTCTCCGGCCTGCCGGAAGTCGGCGGAGCTGGAGAATTGATCCGGCTCGCCCGCGGTCTGGTTCTCGTCCGGCTCGAACTGCTCGTTCCTGTGACTCATGATGGCTCCCTTCACCGTGGGCTGCCGCCGTTGCGAACGGCGAGGTGACGGCCTACTTTCCGTCCCGTCACCCGAATCCAAGCTATGCCCGGGCGGGACGTTCGGCAATGGATGCACGGGCGTTCGAGCCAACTCTCAGGTGGCATCCAGCGAGTCTTCACGCAGCTCCCTCCTGCAGTCCGCCAGGGGACGGCCGGTCCCCCGACGGCGCCGGAGCGCGGTTCAGTCCGCCAGGTCGGGAGGCCAGACGACGGCGAAGCGCTCCAGCACGATTCCCCGGCCCGGCCGGGCCGTCTCCTCGGGGCTCCACTCGTGTCCGGCCGCGCCCCGCGTGCGCCTCCAGTAGCGCTCGTGCTCGCGTCGCCAGGACTCGAGCGTGCGGTCGTCCTCGCCCTCGTCGAACGCGAAGGCGGCGTCGACGTCGTCGAAGGCGGCCAGGCGGAGCTCCGTGGTCCGCAGGATCACGGCGGGCGCGCCGGTGCCGTGGCAAGCGATCCAGTGCGAGCCGATGCGGGGCATCGGCTCACCCTCCTCGGCGAATTCGAGTTCGAGCGTCGCCGTGGCCCGCTTGGCGCCATGGGTGACCTCGCGCAGGAGCGCGTCGGCGAGCGCGGGCGAGTCGCCGAAGTACTCGACCGTGTAGTCGTCCACGCGGCCCCCGCCGGCGGCGCCCTCCCGGGAGCCGCCGTCGCAGGCTCGGGGCACGACGGCGGACGCAGCCGTGTAGGCGCGCCACATCCGGCGCGCGGCCTCGCGATCGACGGGCGGCAGGGTGGCGGGGTCCGCGGGGGTCTGTGTCACCGCACCAGCCTAGTCAGGTCAGACGCGCAGACCAGGCCGGCAGGGACGGTTCGGGCTAGTCGCCGTCGTCCGCGGCGAGGTGGTCGAAGCCCGTCTCGGCGGCGGTCTCGTGGCGCTTCTCCTGGAGTGCCTGCGCCTGCTCCATCTCCCGCAGGTGCTCCTCCTCCAGTTCCTTTGAGCCGAAGTCCTTCTCGGCGAAATCGGTGCCCATGGTGATCTCCTCGCCTCGGGGCGCCCGGGTGCGGGCGCCTGAGCTGGTACCTCTCCGCGGGTCCAGACGGCCCGGGTAGGGCCAGCGTAGGCCCGCCCCACCAAGTGCTCAAGACCCCGCGGCACAGACTCATCGCCCGGGGGCGTGGAACGCTCCCTCCAGATCCGCCGGGAGGCGGTGCTTGGCGATGCGCTGGCTCGGCGTCAGCGGCATCTCCTCCACGAGCTTGATGTACCGCGGCAGCTGGAACCTGGCGAGCCGCTCACCGCCCCACTGGAGCAACCCTGCGGGATCAACGCGTCGGCCCTCCGCGGCGGTGACGACGAGCAGCATCTCCTGCTCGCCCACCGCCGCGTCTACCCCGACGACGGCGCAGCGGTCCACGTCCGGGTGCAGCGCGAACACGTTCTCCACCTGCCAGGCCGAGACGTTCTCGCCGCGGACGCGGATGCTGTCGCTGCCGCGGCCGAGGAAGTGCAACCGGCCGTCCGCGTCGAAGCGCCCGTGGTCACCCGTGCGGAACCAGTCCCCCCGGCGGGCTTTCACGCTCGCCTCAGGATTGCCGAGGTAGCCGGCCGTCAGCAGCCCGGCGACGCGGCCCCGGACGAGGATCTCGCCGGGCCGCGCCCCGTCGTCGTCCGCGTCCTCCCCCGGACCGCCGGAGTCTCGCTCCGGATCCGGCTCGACCGCGATCTCGACCCACGGCAACGGGCGGCCGATGCCGCCGTCGGATTCGTGCCGGTTGAACGTGACGATGCTGGAGGTCTCCGTCATGCCGTAGCACTCGTGCAGCGCGAAACCGTAGCGCTGGGCGCAGGCCGCGCGGACCTCCGGGGTGGCCCCGGCGCCCCAGGCGACGCGGACCCGGTTCGCCCGTTCGGCGTCGGTCGCGGGCAGTTGGAGGAGGATCTGCAGCACGCCCCCGAGGTAGTGGATGTGGGTGACGGAGAAGTCCACGACGTCCCGCCAGAACCGGGAGGCGCTGAACTTCGGGGCCAGTGCGAGCGCGACCTCGCGATACAGCGGGATGAAGACGACCTGCGCCCCGCCGATGTGGAAGAGGGGCTCCCAGACATAGAACACGTCTCCCTTCTCGGGCTCGGTCACCTCGAGGGCGCCCAGCACGGCCGCGCGGAGCATCGTCTCGCTGACCAGCACGCCCTTCGGCGGGCCCGTGGTTCCCGAGGTGTATATCAGGAGGGCAGCGTCGCCGCGGTCGCCCTGATCAGCGGCCGGAGCGGCCAGGGAGACCAGGCTCAGGCGGCCGCCCGCAGCGTCTCCTGCCGCGTCGTCCGTCACGCCGCCCCCCGTGCCGTGCAGCCGCAGGTCGGCGGCCGCCCGGGGCTCCTGCGCCGGCCGGGACCGCGCCAGCTGCTCCAGGAAGGGGCCCGCGGACTCGGCGACGACGTCGGTCGCACCCGAGTCGCGCAGCTGGTGGAGCAGCGGCTCGCCCTTCAGCTGGGTGTTCAGCGGGAGCCACAGCGCTCTCAGGCGCAGTAACGCGAAGATGAGCACCACGTGGTCGATTCCTACCGGCAGGGCCAGCCCGACCCGGGACGTGGGGCCGACCCCGAGCTCGCGCAGCCGAGCGGCGGCGTCGTCGACTCTGAGGTTCAGCTCCGCGGCGGTCAGGGAGCGTTCCCGGTCGCGCAGGTAGACCCGGTCCGGCTCGGTGCGGGCGAGCCGCCCCAGCGCCTCCGAGAACCCGGGGCCGTGGATGAACTCCTCGGCCTGCTCGACGGTGGTCCGGTGTCCTTCCACTGCGGCTAGGCCCCCTTCCTGGACACGAAGTCTCCGGCGGTGCGCTGCGGCTCGCCGTCGCCGTAGGCCTCCTGATCGATCTCCAGTGCGGCGGCGAAGGCCTCCTCGAGCCCCGGCATGAGGGTGGCCCGGATGCGCTTCTTCGTGGAGGAGAACGCGTGCTTCGGTAGCGCGGCGAGCTCCTTCGCCAGTTCGATGCTGCGCGGGAGCACGTCCTCGGCGGGGTGCAGCTCCGCGATGAGGCCGAGCCGCTGCGCCTCGTCGGCGTCGAGCAGGCGCCCGGTGAGCATCATCTCGGTGGTCTTGCTGTGACCCAGCGACTGCCAGGTCAGGTAGAGCCCGGTGATGCTCGGGATCCCGGACTTCACCTCGGGCTGGCCGATCCGCACGCCGGGATGGGCGATCCTCAGATCGCAGAGGAGCGCCAGTTGATAGCCGGAACCGGCCGTCACTCCGTTGAGGGCGGCGATCACCGGCTTCGAGCAGGAGAGCACCGCGTCGTACACGCGACGGAAGATGTCCAGCCACTCCTCGACGCTGTCCTCGGTGAAACCGGCCACCTCCTTGAGGTCCTGGCCGGCGCAGAAGGCGCGGTCGCCCTGGCCGGTGAGGATGACGGCGTCCACGTCCGGGTCGGCGTCGAGCTCGGTCAGCGAGGCGGCCATCTGCCGCTGCATGTCCTGGGTCCAGGCGTTGAGCGCCGCCGGGTTGTTCAGGGTGAGGGTCGCGATCCGGTCGGTGATGGTCACGTCGAGGCTGGGCATGGTGTCTCTCCTTCTCGGCGGGGCGTCCCGCCGCGGGTCCGATGGTGGTTGTCTGGGCTGGTTCCCGGTCAGGACTTCGTCGTCACGGGCTGGCTCTGGGTCACGACGTCGAAGCGTCCGGTGACGGCGTCGGTCTGCTTGGGTCCGAACCGGTTGCCGATCCAGAGGCCCAGCAGGCCGGCGATGAAGCCCGGGATGAGCTCGTAGAGGCCGATCGTGTCGACCTGGCGGTAGATGGCGACGGTGGCGCCGCCGGCGATGATGCTCAGCAGGGCCCCGAACCACGTGGTCCGCCGGGAGTACAGGGCCGCGAGCAGGGCCGGTCCGAAGCTGGCGCCGAACCCGGCCCAGGCGTACCCGACCAGGTCGAGCACCTTGCCGCCCTGCAGCGCCACGATCACGCCGATGACGGTGCAGACGAGGACGGCGACCCGGCTGAGCCAGATGAGCTGCTTCTCCGGGGCCTCGCGGTTGATGAAGGTGCGGTAGAAGTCCTCGGTCAGCGTCGCGGAGGCGACCACCAGCTGCGAGTCGGCCGTGCTCATCACCGCCGAGAGGACGCCGGCCAGGAAGATCCCCGCCATCCACGTGGGCATGAGCTCGGCGACCAGCGAGATGTAGGCGTCCTCCGGGTTGGCGAGCTCGTTGCCGAAGATGGCGATCGCGGAGAATCCGAGGACGGCGGCGGAGCCGAGCAGCGTGATCGAGAGGAAGACCCCGAGGCGTGCGCCGTTGCGGGCCGAGGAGGCGCTCCGCATGCCCATGAACCGGGCGAGGATGTGCGGCGAGCCGAAGTAGCCGGCGGCCCAGGCGAGACCCGAGACGATGGCGACGAACGAGACGGAGCTTGCCGTCGTCCAGGTGCCGTCGACCAGCTCGACGCCGGCGAAGGCGGATCCCAGGTCCGGGTTCTGGGCCTGGATGGCGCTGACGAATCCGCCGACGCCGCCGACCTTCGCGATGGCCGCGACCGAGAGGATCATCAGGCTGAAGAACATGATGCAGCCCTGGATCACGTCCGTATAGCTGCTCGCCAGGTAGCCGCCGAGCGAGGAGTACACCATGACGACGGCGGCGCCGACGAGCGTGCCCGTGGTGGTGGACGTGCCGAAGATCTGGGAGAAGATCACGCCCGTGGCGATGAAGGCCGAACCGAGGTAGATCACGTAGAAGAAGATGATCGCGATGGCCGAGACCCAGCGCAGCGAGTTGTGGTGGAAGCGATTCGCGAAGAAACCCGGCAGGGTCACCGACTCGCCCGCCTCGGTGCGGCGCCAGTCGCTGTACTTGGCCGAGTACTCGCGCAGGCGGCCGGCGAGGATCCGCCAGCTGAGGTAGAAGCCGAGCGTGAGACCGACGATGAGCCAGATGTTGCTCATGCCAGAGACGTAGAACGCGCCCGGCAGGCCGAAGAAGACCCACTGGCTCGAGTCGGTCGCCTTGGCGCTGACCGCCGTGACGAACGTGCCGAGCCGGCGGCCGCCGATCGCGAAGTCACTCATGCCGGCGTTCTTCCGGTAGGCCCAGAGACCGATCAGGAGCACGGCGATCAGATAGGCGATGAAGACGATAACTGTTGATGGATCCGCTGAGGTGGACATCCAGAACTCCCTGACTCCGTCATGTGGTGTGGCGATGTGATCTGGGCATCAACTCTCGCCGACCCAGGGACAGCCCGACCAGTGGGGTTGGGCCAGAGATCTGTGAGCTGTCCCACAGAAATGCTTATGCTCGCGGCGGTTCTGGGGTAGGTTCACCCGGTGGCCGTCGACATCCGAACCCTCAAGACCCTCCACGCGGTCGTCTCCAGCGGCTCGTTCGCCGCCGCCGGCCGGGAGCTGGGCTACACCCCGTCCGCGGTCTCCCAGCAGATGGCCTCGCTCGAGCGGACCCTCGGCATCCGCCTGTTCGAGCGCGAGGCGCGGAGCGTCGTGCCGACGGAGGCCGCGCTCTACCTGCAGCATCGCGTCACGGAGGTCGTGGACCTCCTGCATCAGGTCGAGATCGACATGGCCCGCCTCGGCGCCGGCCAGACCGGGACGCTGCGGGCGGGCACCTTCGATTCGGCGGGCGGACCGATCCTGGGACGGGCGATCGCCCGATTCCTGGTCCGGCGCCGCGATGTGAAGATCACGTTGGACGAGGGCGAGCCGTACGAGCTGTTCCCCCGTGTCTCCGACGGCAGCCTCGACATCGCCCTGGGCTTCGAGTACGACCTCGTCGCGTCCAACTTCCCGCCGAACCTGCAGCTGAACGAGGTGATGATCGAGGACCTCTACATCGTGGCGCCGAGGAACCACCGCCTGGCCGGAAAGGGCTCGGTCGGGTTCGATGAGCTGAGGGACGAGCGGTGGGTCGCCCACCGGCCGGAGACGCCCTCGCACCAGTGCCTGCTGGCGCTCTGTGGACAGCATGACTTCGTCCCCGACATCGCGTTCCGCAGCAACAATCTCGGCACCGTCAAGGGCATCGTGGCCGCCGGACTGGCGCTGGCGATGGTCCCGGAGATCTCCCTCCAGCACGGCGGGGAGGGCATCGTAGCCCTCCGGCTCAGCCGGAGCATGCCGCGCCGCAGGATCGTCTCCGCGACGAGGCAGGGCGACGACAACCCGCTGGCCGACGCGTTCCTGCAGGCGCTCCGGCGGGCGGCCGCGGAGTAGCGTGGGGCGCACAGCGACCGGGGGCAGCGGGCAGCGCCCCGGCCCGTCGCGTGCTGGCGGGGAAATCCCCTCCCGCGCCGGATCCTTTCCAGCGCACCGGACGTACAATTGAGCATCGGCGCGGGCCGCCTTCCGCGCTGTCATCGCTTGCTAGGAACCGCCATGTCAGACCGCACGTCACGGTCCGGGCTCCGTGCCCCTCGCCTCGTCGCGGCGGTCGCCGCGCTCCTGCTCGCCGTGGGTCTGGGACTGGCGCCCGGCGTCGTCGTGCCGGCAGAGGCCGCTGCGCCCGCCCCGGCCGCG
Source organism: Zhihengliuella sp. (assembly GCF_031178195.1). Taxonomy (GTDB): domain Bacteria; phylum Actinomycetota; class Actinomycetes; order Actinomycetales; family Micrococcaceae; genus Zhihengliuella. Next base: position 41,956 of record NZ_JAPSJL010000003.1, on the reverse strand, counting down.
CTCCCCGCCGGGCACACCGCCCTGAACCCCACGCGGCAGGCGATGACCATCAAGGACACCTACCTGCGCTCGTCGCCGAACTGGGACTCGTCGGCGAACATCGTCGTCGCGGTGCCGGCGAACTCGTGGGTGACGGTCCTGCAGACCACGCGCACGTGGTGGCAGGTGAAGTACGGCGCCTACACCGGGTGGATCCACGGGACGGTCCTCAAGGCCGGCTCCTACCGGCCCAGCACGACGACGCCCCCGCCGCCCGCAGTCCCGTCCAGCTTCACGTTCGCCGGCTCCGGGTGGGGCCACGGCGTGGGCATGAGCCAGTACGGCGCCCGCGGGCAGGCGGCCGAGGGCCGCACCGCGGCGCAGATCCTCAACTACTACTACGCGCCGGCCGTCACCACGGGCACCACGTCCTACGCGTCGAGCAACATCAGGGTGCAGCTGCTGCACGCCGGCAGCACCACCATCACACCCACCAACGGGCGCATGCGCATCTACGCCAACGGAAGCTACTCCACCACGCGCTCCGCGGTGACCATGAAGGTCTCCGGCTCCAACGTGGTGCTCAGCGGCGGCGTGGTGACCACCGCGCCGGCCGTGACCGTCCGGTGGGAGAACACCCGGTTCTGGACGGACGGCACGGCGAACACGGTGGTCTCCGTCTCGGGGGCCGACGGCGGAACCTCGGCCGGTGTGTACCGGCACGGGCAGATCACCGTGAAGCCGCTAAACGCCAAGCTGAACGTGGTCAACGAGCTGCGGCTGAACGACGAGTACCTCTACGGGCTGGCGGAGATGCCGTCGTCGTGGCATCGGGAGGCGTTGAAGGCGCAGGCGATCGCCGGGCGCACTTTCGCGATGCGGGCGATGTCCGCGCTGAAGGCCGACTGCGCGTGCAACGTCTACGACGAGGTGCGCTCGCAGAAGTTCACCGGCTGGAAGAAGGAAGGCGAGGCGACCTACGGCGCCCGTTGGAAGGACGCCGTGAATCGGACGCTCAGCCGGAACTCGAGCGGGACGCCGACGTCCGGCACCGTGGTGAAGTACGGCAGCAGCCTGATCGAGGCCCTGTACTTCTCCTCCTCCGGCGGCGCGACGCGCAACTCGGAGTCCGTCTTCAGCGGTGGAGCCGTCCCCTACCTGCGCTCGCACAAGGACCCCTGGTCCCTGAGCACCGCAGCTGCCAATCCCAACAGGGCGTGGACCCAGCCGGTCTCCCAGGCGAAGATCGCGTCGGCGTTCGGCCTCAAGGACGTGGCGAAGGTGGCCTACACGAAGAGCAGTGTGGACCTCGCTGTCGTCACGATCACCGCGACCTCGAGCTCCGGCGCGAAGGCGAGCATGACCGGGACGCAGATGCGCAGCAAGCTCGGGCTGAAGAGTGCCTGGCTGACCTCGGTCACTCCGAAGTAGCGTCGCCTCCTCAGTCCAGCCAGGGGAAGCCGTCCGGCCGACGTGCGGATCGCTCGCTGACGACGTCGTCGTCGTGGAAGTGCGGCTCAATGGGCAGGTTCGCTGGACCGACCGATATCTCGGTGACCACCCGAACCGGCGCTGTGCTCACGAACTGACACTCCGTGATGAGCCCGAGCGCCGGGTCGGTATAGCTCGGCATCCGGGTGAAGGCGTCCCGTCCGAGGACGTACACCACGCCGGGCGAGAGCGTCGGGTGTCCGTCATCGCCGACAGCATAGGAGAGGAAGATCCGGCGCTCGGACCAGTCTCCAGCGGAGCCCCCGCGATAGAAGCACGCATTGAGGAACCGCCGGCGGGCCGGCGAGCGCAGGGCATAGGCCATCGCCCACGTCGGATCCTCGGTCGCGAAGACGGCCGTCGCCTTCGAGAACGCGTCGGGGCTGAAGTCCAGCGGCGCGTTCGGCTCAAGGACATCGAGCCCCGGGGTCTGCGACCCGTGCAGCAGGTACTCACCGCCGGCCACCAGTTCGGCCAGCCGCGTCCACGTGGCGTCGCCACAAGTCGGTGCCGGGTAGTGCCAGTCGTGCTCGCCCACAGGACGAAGGCTACCGTGTGGGCACAGACACCGCCGCAGCTCGCCCGGCAATGACGACAGCGTCCGTGAGGGGCCTGCCGAGGAGATTCCGCAGATCGGAACTGGCGCCGTTCAGGAAGCCGTGACGAACAGCAGTTGCGATCGATGCCAGGAGCGATGGTTGGAAGGGCAACAGTGCCGTATCGCCCAACAGACGCCGCCTGTACTCGGCGAGGTCGATGCTCCGGTGCCTCACCCCTAGATGCTCGGCCACCGCCACGGCGTCGATCAACGGACCGACCAGATCGTAGATCTTCGCCCCATGCCGTTCTGGAGCGGAGGCCACAATGGCCGCTGCCTCGGCGAGATCATCGCGCGCGACCGCTGCAAGCGCTCCCGCGCCGAATGGTGATTCGAGACCCTCTCCTCGCCAGCTCATCAAAGCCCCGAAGAGCTCCGCGTAGAGACCGTTGCGCAGGATGGTCCACCCCATGCCGCTCGTCTGGATCATGCGCTCTGTCGCCCGGTGCGCCAGAGCGAAGCCGAGGTGATCTCCTCCTGTCGTCACGCTCGTGTAGACGACGTGCTCGACGCCGTCGCGCACTGCCGCGCGCACGGCTGCTTCATGCCGATCGACGACCTGATCGTCCTCGGCGTAACCCGCCGAGACGAGCACAAGGGTCCGCACGCCCGAGAAGTCGATGGACTCCGTCAGGTCGAGATCGAGGTACCGCATGCCGGCAGCCGGAGTCCGGCTCCCTCCGAACGCGTCGACCCCGCGATCGCTCAGCTGCTTCAGAATCTGCGAACCCAGCTGTCCACTCGCTCCGGTCACCATAATCATCCGTCGTCGTCTCCTCATGTCCATCGTGCGGTTCTCTTCAGTAACTACACTCGTGATCCTGTACCCGGCCAGAGCGGCCCACAAGGAGGCACTTCGATGGCACCGACGCACACTGAGTTAACCAACCCACCTGCGGCGGGATCCGCCGTGGAGGCTGCCCAAATGGAACCCTGCGGGCTGCCGACACACCCCGACTGCGGCATCCGCGACGTGCTGGACCGCGTCGGCGACAAATGGACGGTGCTGGTGATCGTCGAACTATCCAACGGCCCGCGCCGGTTCCGCGAACTGCAACGAGCCGTCGCCGGGATATCCCAGCGCATGCTCACGCTGACCGTCCGCAGGCTCGAGCGCGACGGCCTGGTGGAACGGACCGTGTATCCGACGGTGCCAGCCCAGGTCGATTACCGGCTGACCGAGACCGGGGCGAGCCTCACTCATCTGGTGCAGGCGCTGGCATCGTGGTCGCTCGAGCACAGGACCTCGATCGCGAGGGCCCGTGCGACCTACGATGCCGCCCATCCCGGTCACGACATCCGGTAGATTCACCGAGGCAGGGGGCTCACCCTGGCCTGCCCTTCCGGAAACGACACCACCTTCGAAAGCAGTCGATTGTTCACCCACTCCCCGGTCAGCATTCCCGTCCGCGCCGAGACGCCGAAGGGCGCTGTCGAGACGGAGGTGAGCGGCCTCTGGACCCTGCCGCCGGGCTCCGGTGAGGAGACGCGGACGACGCCGTCGGAGGGCTCCCCCGGTCGGCCCACCGTGGTCCTGGCCCACGGCGCCGGTGCGGGGATGGAGCACCCGTTCATGCGCGGCGCCGCCGAGGGCCTCGCCCGGCTGGGCGTCCGGGTCCTGCGCTTCAACTTCCCCTACATGGACGCCGGGAAGAAATTCCCCGATCGCCCGCCGCTCGCCGTCGGGACCTGGCGGTCGGTGATGGAGTTCGCCGCCGACCACGCCGACGGCCCGCTGTGGGCGGCCGGGAAATCCTTCGGCGGCCGCATGGCCTCGATGGCCGTGGCCGAAGGCATGGACGCCGCCGGCCTGATCTATCTGGGGTATCCGCTGCACGCGCCCGGGAAGCCGGAGAAGCTGCGCGACGAGCACCTGTACGGCCTCGAAGTGCCGCAGCTCTTCCTGCAGGGGACGCGGGACACGTTCGCCCGGACCGACCTGCTGGAGAGTGTGGTCGGCCGGCTCGAGGAGCGGCAGCCCGGCAGGGGCCGTCTCGTCTGGATCGACGGCGGCGACCACTCCTTCGCGGTCAAGGGCACCAAGCGTGAACCCAACGAGGTCGGGGCAGACCTTGCTCCGGCCATCGCCGACTGGCTGGCCGCAGGCGCGGGGGTCTAGTCCCGCTCCTCGCGCAGGTAGGCGGTGTCCGATTCGTCGGCCCAGGTCTCGCGCTGCAGCTCGGTGATGTCCCGGTCCGCCTCCGCGGGGCTGTCCGCCCCGTCCACCGCGGAGACGATCCGCGCGAGCAACTCCCCCAGTTCGGCCGGCCGCGTGAACTGCGGCCAGTGCCCCGTGGGAAGCTCCAGGATGCGCATGGTCTTGACCCGCGCGAGCTCGGCGGTGAAGGGGCTCTCGCGCCGAATGAACTCCTGGACCTCGTTCTCGGTGAACTCGCAGGCGATCACGGTGGCAGGAACATCGAAGCGCGCCTCGTCCTGGAGCTGCTGCTGCTCGGTCGCGACGCCTACAGGTTCCGGCACGGCGACGCTGCGGAAACGCTCCCGCAGCTCGTCCGTGAGATCGCGGAGATCGCCCTCCTCGAAGGCGTCCCAGCCCGGGAGCGGGATCGAGTCGCCGTCGGACGGGAACTCGTCGTTGATGATGCCGCCGTCGCCGAGCGGCAGCGCATCCACGCAGATGCAGTGGGCCACCCGGTCGGGCCGCGCGTCGGCCACGGCGTGGATGATCGCCCCGCCGCCGGAGTGTCCGACGAGCACCACGGGCTCCTCGGCGGACTCCACGACGTCGACGACGGCGTCCACGTGATCGCGCAGGCCGATGCCGGAGCGGCTGGCCGCAGGCGACTCCTTGCCGGGCAGCGTCAGCGGCAGGACTCGGTGCCCCGCGTCCTTCAGCGGGCGGAGCGACTCGCCCCACGAGTCGGCGTCAAGCCAGAATCCGGGAACCAGAATGACATCCATAGGCTCACGCTACGCCGGAGCGCAGGGGCTGAACAGGGCGCTCCGCGGACGGACCGCTAGACCTTGAGGCGCTGGACCCGCCAGACGCGGCGGGGGCGGCCGGATTCGCCGTCGTGCCTGTCCCGCTCCGGCTGGCCCTGGCTGACCAGAGCCGCGAGCGCGACGCCGGCGATGGCCACGCTGGCGGCCCCGGCGAGGGCCATCTGGCCGCCGAACTCGTCGATCAGCAGGCCCGCGCCGGAGCTGCCGACGGCGACGCCGACGAGCTGCGCCGTCGTGCTCCAGCCGAAGGCCTCGGCGACGTCGCCCGGGGCGACGGCCGTGGACGTCATGTGGGTGATGGCGGCGATGACCGGGGCGACGCCCGCACCGGCGATGACACCCATGAGGAGGATCCACCAGAAGCTGGTGCTCATCGCGGCGAGGCCGAGTCCGACGGCGAGGATCGCGAGCCGGCGCGTGAGCGACCAGCGGGTCAGCTCAGCATGGCCGACGGCGAAGCCGGCGACGAGCGAGGAGATGCACAGCAGCGCGAGGATGATGCCGGCCTGGGCTCCGCCGTGGCCGAAGATCGCGACGAGGGCGGCCTCGAGCATGGCGGTGGCTGCGGCGATGACGAAACCGACGGCGCAGACCATCAGCAGGGCGTGCGAGGCGAGGACCTGGCCGAGCCGGCCCGCCGGGGGCTCGGAAACGGCGCGGCAGACCTGCGGCGTGGTGAGGAACCAGATGCCGCCGGCGAGCAGGAAGAGGCCGGCGATGAGGATGCCGAGCGCGCTGTGGATGGTCAGCGAGGCGAAGGTGACGATGACCGGCCCGATGATCCAGATGACCTCCTGGACGGAGGCGTCGAAGGCGAACAGTCGCGTGCGCAGGGCCGGGGCGACCAGCGACGGGTAGAGCGACCGGGCGGCGGGCTGGATGGGCGGGGTCGCCACGCCGGCGATGAACGCGATGAGGGCGTACATCGGCACCGAGAGGTCGGGCAGGGCCAGCGAGAACGTCGCGACCGCGGCGATGCTCAGCGTGATGCCGAGGACGCGGAACATACCGAACCGGTTGAACATGCGGCTGGTCAGCGGGCCGGCGACCGCCTGCCCGATCGCCAGCGCGGCGAGGACCAGGCCGGCGGCGGTGTAGGCGTCGTGCTGCGCCTCCACATGGATCAGCACAGCGAGGGAGAGCATGCCCGCCGGGAATCTCGCGATCAGCTGCGAAACCACGATGCGGAACACACCTGAGGCACGGAAGAGTTCGCGATAGGTCGTCACAGCAACCATTCTCCCACTCCGGGCAGTATAATGCACTATGTCGTGCAACACCCGGCGCAGTGCCCGCCGGCACACCGCTCCGGGGTCGAGTGCGGCCACGGAGCAGGGCTACGTGCGGAGCGGCGATCCCAGCACGTTGAACCGCATGCCCTCCATCCGGCCCGAGAGGATGGGGCGGGCCTCGCCGATGGCGGCCTGCACGCCCGGCAGCTGCAGGGAGGCGGCGTGGGCGTCGGCACTGGTCCAGAGCTCGGCGACGAAGACGGCCTCCGGATCGTCGTCGTTCACGCCCACCTCGTAGAGCAGGCACCCAGCGGCGGCGAGCTCGTCGGAGGGACGCGTCAGGATCTCCACGAGTGCGTCGCGGTTTCCGGGAGTGGCCTCGAGCAGGCCCATGTTCGCGAAGGTCATGAGCTCAACCTAGCCGCGGGCCGACACGTCGGGAAGGTCTCGGGGCCAGCCCACTACACTGAATCCAGCCCATGCCCCGATCACTGAGGACAACCGTGCCGGACAACCAGGAAATCGCCGCGCTCATCGCCCAACGAGTGCGCGGGCTGCGCGCCTCCCGTGCCTGGACGCTGGACGATCTGGCCGCGCGCTCGGGCGTCAGCCGCCGCACCCTGGTGATGATCGAGCAGGGGCAGGCGAATCCCTCGATCGCCGTGCTGTCCTCCATCGCCGATGCGTTGGGGGTCGCGTTCGTCTCCCTCGTGGAGCTCGGCGCCCGCGAGCAGGTCCAGGTGGTCCGCGCCGGCGAGGGCGCCCGGCTCTGGGAGGGGAACGACGGCGGGAGCGCACGCCTGGCCGGCTCGCTCCCCGGGACGACGGAGCTGTGGGAGTTCCGGATGTCCCCCGGCGAGGAGTACCTGGGCAGCCCGCACCCGGGCGGGACCAAGGAACTGGTGCACGTCAGCTCTGGCGAGCTGACGCTGAACGTGGTGGACCGGACCCTGGTGCTGGGGCCCGGCGACGCCGCGACCCACCCGGCCGACGTGCCCCACGGCTACCGCAACGAGGGGTCGGGCCCGGTGGTCTTCTCCAACCTGGTCCAGTACCCGACCCCGCAGAACGAGCAGTAACGCCCGCGGACGACGACGCCGGGCAGTAGCGGCTAGCGGACCAGCGGCGCCCTCTGCGTCGCCACCATGCCCGCGACCTTGCCCGGGAGCAACCGCGCCACCAGGTCGATCTTCTTGGCGTCCTTGCCGATGACCACGCGCGGCTTGCCGGTCTCGAGCGTGCGGACGATCTCGTCGGCGGCCGCATAGGTGCTGGTGAACTCCGGGGCCACGTCCTTCTTGCCGATGCGCACCGGCAGCGGCTCCGGGCGGAGCTGGCCGTTGACGTTGCCGTCGCTGTCCGGGACCACGGCGCCGGCGATGACCAGCGAGACCTTCAGCCGCGCCTTCTGGTGCTCGGCGATCAGCCCCTCCGTGAAGGCCTTCACCGCTGCCTGCGACGTGCTGTAGGCGGAGCGGCCCGGGAACGGGACCACGCCGGCGATGCTCACCACGTTGACCAGGGAGGCCGTCGGGAGCGACTGGAGATGTGGCAGGAATGCATTGGCGATGTCCACGGCGCCGCGGAGGTTGCCGTCCATGGCCCCGTCCACCATGGTCGAATCCGTCTCCGCCGCCGGACGGACATCCTGCGCGACGGCGGACAGGTTGACGACGCCGTCGAGCCGACCGTGGGCCTCGAGGACCTTCTGCGGCAGCGCCTGCAGCGCGGCGCGGTCGCCGCGGGCCACGGGGTGGATGAAGAGCCGGTCGTTGGCGTGCGCCAGACGGGACGTCTCGGAGAGCGCCTCGGGGCTCTCGTCCACGGCGGCGACGCGCGCCCGCCGGTGGAGCAGCTGGAGCACCACTTCGCGGCCGATCCCGCTGCCGCCGCCGAACACTACGAATACGTTGCCGATCAGTTCCACTGTTTCTCCCGTTCTGTCCCGCTGAATCTGTCGTGGGCTGTCTCTGTGGTCAGCCAAGCGCCGTCGTGAGGTCTCCGACGGTTTCCACCTGACCGAAGAGTCTCATGCTCTCCACGGCCGCGTCATGGGCCTGCGGCGTGCTCGCGGCGCAGGCGTCCTCGGCGAGGATGACGTGGAAGTCGTACGCGGAGAGGTGCCGGAAGGCCGTCTCGACGGTGGCGTTCGTCGCCACGCCGGCCACGATCACGCTCTCCGCGCCCCCGAGCTCGTGGGCCAAGGAGGACTCCACGAACGGATCCGGGCGGTAGTGGTCCAGGACGACGTCGTCCTTCCGCACTTCCACAGCCGATGCGAGCTCCGCACCCTCCTGCCCGTCGACGAGTGCACCCGACTGAAGTGCGCGCGTCAGCAGCGGGATGCGGGCGTAGGGCTCGGGGTCCTCGGTATCCAGGAGGAGGCGCAGCCAGACCACCTTGCCGCCGGCGGACCGGACGCGGTCCGCGAGCTGGTTGACCTGCCGAATCGTCTCGCGACGCTCGGTCTCCCGGACCAGGCCGTCGCCGAAGATGGAGGCCGGCCCGACGACGTCGTTCTGCAGGCCCACGGCGACCAGCGCCGACTGCTTGCCCTGGATGCTGTCCATACGGCTTCTCCTCGGGTAGGTATGCCCTCGTCGTCCATCGTATGGCCCGACTACCATGTTGAACATGTCGCAGATGCCGAACGCCTACTACGCCCCGCCCGCCGAGCCCAAGGGCGCGAGCATCACCTCGCTGGTGCTGGGCCTGTGCTCGATTCTGTTCGGCTTCACGTTCGTGGTGCCGATCGCGGGCATCATCTTCGGCATCGTGGGCCTGCGCAAGGAGCCAGCCGGCCGCGGCATGGCCATCGCCGGCCTGGTGTTGAACAGCATCATGATCCTCGGCTGGATCCTGTTGATCCTCTTCCTGCTGCCGCTCCTGGCGATGGGCCTGTTCGGCGCGATGTAGCCGCCGGACAGCTACATCCCTCCTCGCAGGGGTGCGACGGGCCTGCATAAGCGTCGCGACGTCTGCCGATCCCAAGTCCATAACGATCCCCTCCTCGCGGTCCTATAGTGGTTCCGATCCGTTACATTCGTTTCAATGTCGAGTGTTGGAGGGGAACATGGAAATCTCTGAGCAATTGGCGGCCCTGTCGACGAAAGCCATCGAGCAGCGGCAGCACCTGGTGACAGAGGAAGCGACCAAGAACGCGCTCATCATGCCGTTCATCTCACAGGTCCTGGGCTACGACGTGTTCAATCCTCGAGAAGTCGTTCCGGAATTCACGGCCGATGTGGGGATGAAGAAGGGTGAGAAGGTCGACTACGCGATCTATCACGGCGGCGAGATCCAGATCCTGATCGAGTGCAAAAAATCCCTCGGCGAGCTGCGCATCGAGCACGCTTCCCAGCTCTACCGCTATTTCGCCGTCACCAACGCTCGCATTGCGATCCTGACCAACGGCGAGGTCTACCAGTTCTATACGGATCTCGATGCACCCAACAAAATGGACTCGAAGCCGTTCCTCGTTCTGGATCTCAACGACGTGGACGACACAGTGGTACCCGAGCTTCAGAAGCTCACCAAAACGGAGTTCGACCTCGACTCGATCATCAACTCCGCTGAGGAGCTCAAGTACATCGGCATGCTGAAGCGACTCCTCGGGTCGCTCTTCCGCGAACCGACTGACGAATGGGTCAAGTTCCTGACCTCCAAGGTCTACGAACGACCGATCACGCAGAAGGTACGGGATCAATTCGCCGTGTTGGTTCAGAAGGCCAGCGCTCAGTTCCTCAATGAGCGGGTCAACGACCGCCTCAAAGGGGCCATCACGTCGGCCTCCCATCTGCCGGCCATGCCGAGCACAGAGATCGTCCCTGTAGAGGACGCCGCCGAGCCCCCTGAAGACACGATCGAGACGACGATCGAGGAACTCGAGGGCTTTCATATCATCAGAGCGATCCTCTGTAGCGAAGTGTCGATCGAGCGCGTGGTCCATCGCGACGCGAAGTCCTACTTCGCGGTCATCCTGGACGACAACAACCGCAAACCTCTAGCGCGCCTGCACTTCAATCGGAGGAACAAGCAGATCGGTCTCTTCGACGAGAACAAGGTCGAGACGAGGCATCCCATCGCGAACCTCCACGAGATCTACCGGCACGCCGACCACCTGCGTGCAGCCGTGAAGAACTACGAGGGTTAGCCCACATCGTTCGTGGCTCCCCCAGGGGCCTACGAGGCCTCTGCCTTCAGGAATCTGTCGAAGGAGACCTCCAGGAGGTCGCGCCGCGGGCGCTCCCCGCGTGCCCGCGGCAATTTCATGAGATTGCTGCCGTGGAGTCCTTTGAGGCCATGCTGAAGCATCGGGCCGTCGATCTCCTCGAGCAGATCCGGGCGGATGTGCACGACGTAATCCGGGCTGATGCCCATGATGAACGAGTCGAATGCGGCATGGTGGATCTTGCAGAGCGCGAGGCCGTTGACGACCGATGCGACGCCACGCTCATCCGAATCGGGAACGATATGCGCGGCGTCGAGCAGCTGCCGGTGCCCCAGATTGCAGACGGCACAGCGGTCTTCATAGGCGCGCAGAACCGTCGATCTGAACACCGGCTGATGCAGGCGAACTTTCGTCTCGCGTGAGATGTAGCGTTTGATCGTCGCCTGCATCATCGTGTCTTGTGTCCGGTCACGGAGGAAGAACGCTTCCTCGTCCATGGGTGCGACGACGAACCGCTTGAGGTCCGGTTCCTCGTCGACGATGAACACGGGGCAGATCGGCTGGTACTTCTTCGGTGAACCGCCCACCCCGATGAACCAGATCAGAGGCAGTTGATTGGCGAAGGCGAACCTCAACCCCGCATTCTCGGGATGATCCGGATTGTCTCCGCGCCACATGTACCGGATGAGGCTGTCCTTGCCGACTTCGTCCTCGTACGGACGCGGCTGTCCGGGAGCGCGGAACACCGTTTGAAAGGACAAGGCTCCACGGAGGAATCGAGGCTTCCAGATCCCAGTCTGCGTCGACTGCAGACGGATCTTCTGGCCGCGATACTCGAAGTCGAGAATCTCATCTCGCGTCAACGGTTCAGCACCATCGTCGCTTCGGAACTTCAGCCATTCAATGGCGGACTGCCGCAGAGCCAACTCATCGTCGAGTGACCACATTCAAGGCCTGCCTTCTCCCAACACGGGCCCGACGGGATGTCGAGCACCGCCCTCCAGTAGTTCGCCCAGTCTTTCACCACGCCATCATGGCGACGATCAGGACATCTCCAGTCCCGTCGGTCATATCCCGTGGGGTCAGGAACGACTATCCACGAAGTACGTCCCCGCGGCCTTCCCCGAGAGGCCGCGACGGGTGCGCGTCGCCAGGACCGAGACGAAGGCGACGACGAGCAGCAGCGTGCTCAGCGCCGACGGCAGTCCGGCCCAGTCCTGATGGCGCCCCGCCTCGGCGAGCGCCTGCAGCAGTACGTAAAGCCCGCCCACCACGGTGGCGCGCAGCAGGCGACGTCCCAGCGGCACCGCGCCGCGGCGTCCCGACGGTTCGGCGACCTCGGAGCGGTCGGTCGCGGCGGCGTCGTGCTCTGCCTTCCTCGACCCCGCCTTCCCCGAGCAGACCCCGGCGGGCGGCGTGCTGGAGACCTCCAGCCACACGGCGCGCTGACCGAGCGAGGAGCCCGAGGATTGGAACGCCGGCAGGTAGAAGACCAGCAACCCGGGAATCGCGTAGGCGAGCACGAGTTCCAGCGGCAACCAGGTGCCGACCCCGAGCACGTACGTGGCCGCGACCCGGTAGAGCACGATCAGAACGAATCCGATCGCGTGGAACGCGGTGAGGTCGATCAGCATGCCCAGCCAGCGGCGCGGGGCAGTGACGGGCCGTGGCTGGGACCTGGTGGCCTCGAACTCACGGCGTCTGGGGAAGAACCAGAGAACCGCCGGGGCGAGCAAGGCACCGAGGAGCGCGCCGGCGGTGTTGGCGATGAGGTCGTCGACGTCGCCGAGGCGGTACGCGCACGGGTAGACCCCGAAGGCGCCCGTCGCCTGCGTGGTCTCGATGAGGAGCGACGCGGCGAAGCCGGTCAGCGTCGCGGTGAGGACGTTCCGGCCGAGGAATCTCCTGGCGATCATGCCCCAGGGCAGGAAGAGCACGACGTTGAAGACGACCTGCAGGACGACGGTGCTCTTCAGGGTCGTCAGAACGCCGAGGCCGGCGGTTTCGCGGGCGATGTCCGAGACGAACTGGAGCGGCGTGGTCTGGACGCCCTCCCAGAGGGAGACGCCAGGGCTGCAGTGCAGGTCGGAGGGGCTCGGCAGGGGCAGCAGCGTATAGGCCAGGAGGGCGGCCCCGTAGATACTGACCGCGGCGGCACCCAGCAGACGGAGCGGCGTGAACCGGCCGTACAACCGGTACTGGACTGCGAAGATCGGGATCAGGAAGACCGCGAAGGCGATCACCCCGAACAGCACGCCCATGAAGGCTGGCCAGACCCATACATCCCTGGCACCCAAAGGCTCGTCCCCTCTCCCCGCTGACCACGGTGTTTCCGCTCGTCGGTTCCCGCGGTCCACTCTACGGAGGTCGGCCGGGAGGTGTGAGGCTCCACGCATCGGGGCCGAAATTCCAGGATCGACCGCTATCGTCGGGACAGATCCGAGGGCGCGAAGGCCGCCGGACGACAGGGCCAGCGACCCGCAAAGCATGACCAGAGCAACCACCCGAGAGGAGCGTCCGCGTGAGAGAGATGCTCGGACCACGTCCGCCCCGGAGCCGTGCGCGACTGTGGCTCGCCTCGGTCCTGCTCGCCGGATACACGGGCTTCGTCGCCGTCGTGACGCTGTGGCCGAAGCCGGACGAGCTGCAGTTCGGCAGCGCGGCGGACCGAGTCCTCGGCGTGCTGCACCGCGTCGGCATCCCGCAGGCCTTCGACGTGGACGCGCTGGAGTTCACGGCGAACATCGGGATGTTCGTCCCGCTCGGGTTCCTGCTGGGCCTGATCCTGCCGCGGCGCGTCTGGTGGCTCGCCATCGCGCTGCTGCCCGGCTACTCCGTGTTCATCGAGCTCAGCCAGGCGGCCTTCCTGGAACTGCGCGACCCGAGCGTGCGCGACGTCGTGGCGAACACGACCGGCGGGTATATCGGGGCCTTCCTCGCCACCGCGCTGCGGGCCCTGGTCAATGCGCGTGACCGGCGCGTGGTCGACCGTGCCCTCTGGGAGCGGGAAGCCGAACGGATCGGCGCACGGTAGGGTCCGCTGGTCCTCAGCCGCGGCTGCCCAGGAGGGCGTCGATCTGGTTGACCGAGTCGCGCAGCCCGTCCTCCATCTCCATGTCCAGGAGCTCCTTGAGCTGGGACAGGGACGAGAAGACGACCCGGAGGGTCATGAGGGTCCCGTGACTGGTGCTCTCCCCCGGGGCGTCGACCAGGGTGACCACGTTGTGGGTGACGCCGTGCTCGCCGGTGGGCTCGCCGTCGTCGTCCGCGAATCCGTCCTTGAACTCCAGGCGCCGCGGCTCCACGATGTCCTCGAACTGCCACCAGCCGTGGACCCGCTCGCCGTCGGGCCCAGTCATGTAGTAGCCCACGCGCCCGCCGGCGTGGAACTCGTGGCGGGTGACGGTGGCCGGCCACTCACGGGGCCCCCACCAGCGCTCGAGGAGCCGGGGATCGGACCAGACCTTCCAGACGCGCGCAGGAGGAGCATCGAACTGGGCCCTGATGATGAGCTCCAGGTCCTCTACATCGGTCATGACGCTTCTGACCGGCATCGATCGCTCCTCTCACTCGCGTGAGGTGTGCTTCGAGCGTACGGCCGGGACGGGAGGGGTGTAAATAGGCCGCCCTGCAGCCGCTGCACCGGGTGGGCGATGCAGCGGCTGCAGGGCGGGCCCCTTCGCGTCCCCTCAGGGACGTGTCTCAGGCGGCGTTCTCGGCGCTCCCGGCGAAACGCTCCGGGCGGAACGTCTCCAGCATCGGGTGCTTCTCGCCGGTCGTCAGCTCGTAGGCGATGAGCTCGCCGGAGAGCAGGCCGAGCGTGGCGCCCGAGTGCGTGAAGGCCGCGTAGCAGCCGGGGACCTGCTCGAGCTCGCCGAAGACCGGCTCGCCATCGCCCGGGATCGGCTTCCGGCCGATCTTCCACGACGCCTTCGGCAGCGAATCGACGCCGTCGAGCAGCTTGGCGGCCTCGTCCATGAGCTCGTCGATGACCTCCTCCGGGATGTCGTACCCGGACTCGTCGCCCGTGATCGACTCCTCGTACCAGTCGTGGTCCACCGCCAGCGTCCGGCCGGGGTTCGGGCGGATCGCCGCGCGCGGCGTGTTCATCACCGTGGTCACGTCCTTCTCCAGCGGCTCCGAGATCACCACCATGGACACCGGCGAGGCGTCGCCGATGGTCACCCCGAGCGGCTCGACCACCTTCGGCGTCTGCGGGCCGCAGGCCACGACGACGGCGTCGCCCGTCACCGTGCGCCCGTCGGCGGTGCGCACGCCCACGGCGCGGCCGCCCTCCACGACGACCTCCGACCTGCCGGCCCCGGTGATCAGGGTCCCGCCGGCGGCGGCGAACTCCTCGAGCAGGTGGTCGATCAGGTGCGGCAGGGACACCCAGCCCTCGCCCGGGTTGAAGACGCCGTCGGCGACCATCGCGGCCGGGTCCACGTCGTCCGTGTGGGCCTTCACGGTCTCGCCCGTGACCAGGTGGGAGTCGTAGCCGTGGCGGGCCTCGTACTCGTGCCGTGCGACGGCGGCGTCCGCCTCGTCGGCCGTCGGCCAGTACAGGGCGCCGTCGAACCTCAGCCACTCCCGCGAGGGATCCGCGGCGAAGAGCGTGCGGTAGCGGTCGATGCCGGCCATGCGCAGCTCGTGGTACGGCTTGGACCGCTCGCCCGCGGAGTTGAGCCAGGACAGCGAGCGGCCGGACGCTCCGGACGCCGGCTCGGCGTCGGTGACCAGCTGCACGCTCACGCCGCGGCGGGTCAGGTGGGTCGCGGCGGAGACGCCGATGATCCCGCCGCCCAGAACGACGGCCGTGTTCACCTTGGAGGACATGCTTCTTCCTTTCGCCCCGGCCCTCACAGGCCGTGGATGCTTTCGATAATCTGCAGCGCGTCGATCGCGTCGCGCGGGTCGACGGGCACGGGCCCGCCAGTGGTCAGGTGGTCGCCCAGGATCCGGTAGAACTCCCCGTAGGCGCCGCGCTCGGGCTCCACGGGGCCGGTCGCGGCGGCGTCGTCCGGGATGGTCAGGACGCCCCAGTTGGCCTCGGGCTCCACCCCGAGCCCGTCGTCGCCGGGACGCAGCCCGGCCAGGAGCTGCGGCTCCTGCTGGTCGAGACCGCGCTTGGTGTAGGTCCCGCGGCGGCCGAGCACGTGGAACCGGGGCGCCGGGGCCGCCGAGATCGAGTTCATGCTCAGGCGGGAGCTCACCCCGGAGGCATGGCGCAGGAGCACGAAGGCGTCGTCGTCGGCGTCCGCGTCGGCGGTCGGCAGGTGCCGGACGACCTCCCCGTGGGCCGACTCGACCGGGCCGAACAGGTGCAGCGCCTGGTCGATCAGGTGCGGGCCGAGATCGTAGAGGATCCCGCCGCCGTCGGCGATGTCGGTGCGGGCCTTCCAGTCCCGCATGCCGCCGGGCTTCCACCACTCGAAGCGGGACTCGAAGACCAGCGGGTCCCCGAGCGCGCCGGCGTCGAGCAGGCCCTTGAGCGTCAGGAGGTCCGCGTCCCAGCGGCGGTTCTGGAAGACCGTCAGGGACACGCCCGCGGCGTCGGCCCGGCGGACGAGCTGCTCGCCCTCCGCGGAGCGGGTGACGAACGGCTTGTCCACCACCACGTGCGCACCGGCGTCGATCGCGCGGGCCGCGAGGTCGAAGTGCGTGGCCGGCGGGGTGCCGATGACCACCAGGTCGACGGCGTCGGGCACGAGCCCGAGCGCCTCGCCCGGGGAGCCGACGATCCGGGCGTCCGGGTACTCCTGGCGCGCCTGGGCCGCCCGCTCGTCGTTCGACGTCGCGATCACCGAGACCTCGAAGCGGGGGTCCGCGGCGAGGAACGGGGCGTGGAAGATCCGGCCGGAGACGCCGAAGCCGAGGATCGCGGTGCGGATCGGCGCGGCCGCGCCGGCGGCCGTCACAGGACCTCCGAGAGGAAGGTGCGCAGGCGGTCGGACTGCGGGTTGTCGAAGATGTCGTCCGGCGTGCCGGCCTCCACCACCTCGCCCTCGTCCATGAAGACCACCTGATCCGCCACCTTGCGGGCGAAGCCCATCTCGTGGGTCACGACCACCATGGTCATCCCCCGCTGGCACAGGTCGGCCATGAGCCGCAGGACGCCCTTGACGAGCTCGGGGTCCAGGGCGGACGTGGCCTCGTCGAACAGCATGACCTCCGGGTGCATGGCCAGCGCCCGGGCGATCGCCACGCGCTGCTGCTGCCCGCCGGAGAGGTCCCGGGGACGGTGGTCCATGCGCTCGCCCAGGCCGACCTCGCGCAGCCGGTCCTCGGCGACCTGCCGGGCCTGCGCCTTGGACTGGCCCTTGACCTTCCACGGCGCCAGCGCCACGTTCTCCAGGGCCGTGTGGTCCGGGAACAGATTGAAGTGCTGGAAGACCATGCCGATCCTGCGGCGCAGCTCGTCCGGCTTGTCCTTGAGCACCGAGCGCCCGGCCACCCGGACGTCGCCGGACTTCGGCTCGTGCAGCCGGTTGATGCCGCGCAGCAGCGTGGACTTGCCGGAGCCGGACGGGCCGATCACGCAGGTGGTGGTGCCCGGGGCGACCTTCAGTGACACGTTGCGCACCACCTCGACGTCGCCGTAGGCGAGCGTCACGCCCTCCAGCTCGAGGCTGGAGCCCTCGTACACGACCTCGTCGGCCGCCGTCGTCGTCTTGTTGTCGATGGTGCTCATGAGGCGGTACCCACAGCTTTCTTGTCCTCGAGTTCCGTGACTTCCTTCAGTCCGCTGGTGGGGCCGGTCGGCTTGCGGCGGCCCGTGCGGAAGCGCTGGTCGATGAAGTTGACCAGGTGCGTCAGCGGCACCGTGATGATCAGGTAGAAGATGCCGGCCAGGACCAGCGGCGAGAGGTTGCCGGTCAGCACGGCGGCGTCCTGGCCGACGCGGAACAGCTCGCGCTCGCCCACCATGAGGCCCAGGAAGTAGACCAGCGAGGAGGCCTTGACGATCGAGATGAACTGGTTGACCAGCGCCGGCAGCACGCGGCGGACGCCCTGCGGCACCACCACCAGGGCCATGGCGCGGCCGTAGCTCATGCCGAGCGCGCGGCAGGCCTCCATCTGGCCCTTCTCCACGCTCTGGATGCCGGAGCGGAAGATCTCGCCGATGTACGCGCTGGAGATCAGGCTCAGCGCGATGATGCCCAGCGGGTACGGCGACGGGCCGAACAGGTCCTGGCTGAGCCAGTAGAAGCCCTGGCCGATCAGCAGGATGGTCAGGATCTCCGGCAGGCCGCGGAAGATGTCCGTGTAGATGCGGGCCGGGGCCCGCACCCACCGCACCGGCGAGATGCCGAGCACGGCCAGGACCATGCCGACCACGACGCCGATGATGGTCGCCGAGATGGACAGGACCAGCGTGTTGACCAGGCCGGTCTGCAGCAGGTGCGGCAGGACCTCGGCCATCGCCTCGACGTCGAAGAACGTCCGGCCCAGATTGTCTAGGAATTCCATGGGTTGCTCCCTGTGGGTGCGCGGCGCCGGTGGGGCGCGCGGTCGCTACTGGCTGTCGGCGGACTCTTCGGCCGGGGCCTCGGAGCCCTCGGCGGGGGCGCCGGTCTGCTCGTCGCTCGGCAGGTACTGCTCCGGCATCGGCGAGCCCGGGAACCACTTCTGGTAGAGCTCCTTCCAGGTGCCGTCCTCCATGGCCGCGTGCAGGCCCTCGTTGAGCGCCTCGCGCAGCTCGTCGTTGCCCTTGGCGACGGCGAAGCCGGCCGGGGCGTCGAAGGAGGGGATGTCGCCGGCGGAGACGTGGCCGTACTGCTCGATGTAGTCCTGCGCGGCCTCGTAGTCGAGGAAGTGCGCGTCGATGGCGCCGCTGTTCATGCCGCTGACGCCGGTGTTGTTGTCCGGGAAGCGGACGATGTCCGCCTCGGTGAAGTTCTTCACCGCGTAGGCCTCCTGGAGGCTGCCCTGGACCACGCCGAGGCGCTTGCCCGCGAGCTCCTCGACCGTGGTGATGCCGGAGTCCGCGGTGGTCAGGACCGTGAGGTACCCGGCCAGGTAGCCGTCCGTGAAGTCGACGGTCTGCTCGCGCTCCTCGGTGATGCCGATGGCGGCCACGCCGACGTCGAACTGGCCGTTGGCCACGCCCGGGAGGACGGCGGCGAAGTCCTGGCCGGTGAAGACGACGTTGTCGATGCCGGCCCGCTCCGCCACGTCGGTGAACAGCTCGACGTCGAAGCCGGTGAACTCGCCGTTGGAGTCGGTGTAGGCGTAGGGCTTGATGTCGCCGACGCTGGCGACGCGGATGGTGCCGGGCTCGATGAGCCCGTACGGGTTCTCCTGCGCCTCGGCGTCGCCGGAGGACGAGCAGCCGGCGAGGAACGACGCGGCGAGGGCCGCGGCGCCGACGGCGCCGAGCGTGCGGGTGATGAGGTTCTTCTTCACGATGCGATCCGATCTTTCGAGAGGGATGGCCCACGGGCCGAGCGATAGAGTTGAGTCCGGTCTCACCCTTGCGAGAACTGGAGTGAGTCCGGTCTCATTGGGGTGTGAAGTACGCTACAGTCTCATCTAGAACGCAGTCAAGGGCTCGGAACGGAATCTTCATGAACGAATCACCAGCGCCCCGCCCGGCGACCGTCGCGGACGTCGCCAGGGCGGCGAACGTCTCCAAGGCCCAGGCCGCGCGCGCCCTCGGCGGCTACGGCGCGGTCAGCGAGCCGGTCCGCCGGCGCGTCCTCGACGCGGCGGAGGAGCTGAACTACCGCCCGAACGCGCTCGCCCGGAGCATGAACACGGGCCGCTCGCAGACCATCGGCGTGGTGATCGCGGAGGTCGAGAACCCGTTCTTCGGCCTGGCCATCCGCGGCGCGTCGGACGTGCTGCGCCGGCACGGCTACGACGTCGTCCTGGCCAACACGGACGAGCGCACGGACGCCGAGGAGGACGCCATCCGGGTCATGCTGGACAAGCGCGTGGACGGGATCATCGCCTCCCCGGCGGACGCCGACGCGACCGCTCACCTCTCGGCCGCGATGGCCGCCGGCAGCCCCATGGTGTTCCTGGACCGCCACGTGCCCGGGATGGAGGTCGACTCGGTGGAGGTGGACCTGCGCCGACTGGCCGGGCAGGCCACCGCCGAGCTGCTGGAGCTGGGCCACCGGGGCATCGGCTTCATCTCCGCTGTGCAGGCGCCGTCCGACGTCTACGAGCCGGGCATGACGCTACCGAACTCGTCCGTGGCGGACCGCCTCGGCGGGATCCTCGACGCCTACGCCCGCGCGGGGATCGAGCCGGACCCGCGCTGGATGCGCCTCAACGCCAAGGCGCCCGAGACCATCCGCGCCGCGACGCAGGCGCTCCTGGACCTCGACGACGCGCCGACGGCGATCATCGCCTCCGACAGCATGGTGGGGCTCGAGGTGCTCAAGGTCCTGCGCGAGCGGTCGCTGCGCGTGCCGGAGGACGTGTCCTTCCTGATGTTCGACGACATGGCCTGGTCGCCGCTGGTCGACCCGCCGATCACGGTGCTGTCCCAGCCCGCCTACGACATGGGCGTCGCCGCGGCGACGGCGCTGCTCGAGCGGCTGCGCGGGTCCAGCACTCCCCCGTGCCGGCGCGTGCTCGAGGGCGAGATGATCCGCCGGGCCTCGGTGGCCCCGGCCCGCGCGGCCGTCGACGAGGCCCCCTCGATGGTCGGCGGCACCGCGGTGCGCTGAGTCCGGCGGTCCGCTGAGCCCGGCGATCCGCTGAGTCCGGCGGTCAGCTACGCCGCGGGAGGCCCGACGGAGCCGCGGAGCACCAGCTCGGTGTCCACGATCTGCCGCCGCGGCGGCCCGTCGTCGCCGCCGATCCGCGCCAGGAGGGTGGTCGCGGCGAGCTCGCCCATGTGCCGCACCGGCTGGGCCACTGTGGTCAGCCCGGGCCCGGTGAACTCCATCCAGTCCAGGTCGTCGAAGCAGACCACCGAGACGTCCCCCGGGATCGCCAGTCCGCGACCGGCGACCGCCGCGACCGTCCCTGTGGACATCACGCCGTCGGCCGCGAACAGCGCGGTGACGCCGCCGTCGTCGTCCCCGCGGCCCCCGTCGTCCTCGCGCCCGCCGCGGGCCGGCGGCTCGGCGAGCAGCGCGCCCACGGCCGCGGCAGCCGCCGCGGCGCTGTAGGCGCCCACGCGCAGCACGCGCCGCGGGTCCACCGGCGCGCCGGCGGCCCAGTGGGCCTCGAGATACCCGAGCAGGCGCTGCCAGCTGGGGTAGAGCCGCCGGCCGTCCAGCCGCCGGTCGCGGGCCTCGGCCGCGAACGCGGCGACGTCGCGATGCCGGCCGTGCTCGAGCTCGCCGACGAACGCGATCCGCCGGTGCCCGGCGTCGAGCAGGAGCTCGACGGCCGAGCGGGCCGCGGCGACGCCGTCGACCACGACGGCGTCCGCCGCCAGGGCGTCCGCGGCGCGGTCGAGCTGGACCACCGGGCGGCCGGAGTCGATCGCGGCCCGCAGGTGCGCGTCGCGGGACGGATCCGCGGTGGAGACGATCAGCCCGTCCACCTGCTTCTCCAGCAGGAGCTCGACCGCCGCGATCTCCTGGTCCGCGTCCTCGTCGCTGTTGGTGATGATGGCGCCGAAGCCGGCCCGCTCGGCGACGTCGGAGATGCCGCGCATGGCGGCGGCGTAGTACGGGGAGCCGATGTCCGCCGCGACGACGCCGAGCGTCTGCGTGCGCCCGGTGATGAGACCCCGGGCCAGCCGGTTGGGCCGGTAGCCGACTTTCCGGGCCGCGCGCTGGACCCGCGTGCGGATGTCCTGGCTCGCGTACCCGTAGCCGCCGAGCACGCGCCCGGCGGTCGCGGTGCTGACGCCGGCCTCCGCCGCCACATCGGCGATGGTGCTGCGCTTGGCTGGCTTGTTCGTCACGCCCAGCACTCTATACGCCGGTGCGCCGCGGGCCGTCTGGCTCAGTAGTCGAACTGCCACATGTAGCGCCGTCCCTCGAGCGCGTAGCCGCTGAGCGCGGACCAGTGGGCCGCCAGCCGGGCGGCGAGGCCGTGGAAGACGAGCGCCATGACGTAGGGGCGCTGCTCGGCGGCGATCCCGGGCAGCTCGAAGTCGCGGCTGTCCACGTAGAGCGTGGTCCCGCCGTGCTCGTCCAGGAAGGACCGCGCCCGGTCGGCCAGGGGGCGCGTGGCGTCCTCCGGCACGTAGACGAGCGCCGCCGTCGAGCGGTCGAAGATCTCGAACGGGCCCTGGAAGAACTCGTTGGCGTTGAGCGTGGCCGCCTGCCGCCACTGCATCTCCTGCAGGTAGCAGGCGGTGAACGTCTCCGCGGCGCCCTCGAGGGAGCCGGACGCGATCACGTAGACCACCGGCTCGCCGTGCAGGCGCTCGGCGATGGCGCGGGTGCGGTCCTCGTAGCCCCGCAGCGCGTGCAGCAGCGCGGCCGGCAGCGCGGTGAAGGCGGCCAGGTGGCCCGCGATGTCGGTGCCCTCGGCCGCGAGGACGGCGAGGCCGAGGAGCTGCAGCACCAGCTGGGAGCCGTGGCCGGACGAGGCGACGAACACGTCCGGGACGGACCGGCCCAGCGGGCTGGAGCCGTCCAGCGTCACGGCCGCGACCGCGGCTCCGCGCGAGTGCGCCCACTCCGCGGCGCGGACGGTCTCGCGGGTGCTGCCGGCCCCGGAGAGGACGACGACGAGCGCGCCGGGTCCCACGCCGGCGGGGGCGCGGTGGTTGAACTCGTCGGAGTTGAGCACGAGGGCCGGCGCCGAGGCGTGGCGGTCCAGGAGGAACTTCACCGGGCCCATCGCCATGCGCGAGCCGCCGGCGCCCACCAGGTAGATCCGCTCCGGGGCGACGGCGCGCGTCCAGTCCCGGATGCGCGGCCAGAGGGCGAGCGCCGCCTCCTGGGACGAGACGACGTCCGCGGGGAAGTCCGCTACCGGCTGGAGGCCTACGAAAGTTCCGTCGGTCATTGCTGCTCCTTCGTGTGAGAGAACGTTCTCATGATGTTCTCGGTGTGGATGTCGACTGGTCGTTGGTCGGAGGGAGGCCGGCGGGCCCGTGGGCGGGATGGCCGAAGGCTCCGAGCCGGGCACAGGTCTCGGCGGCCCGCCGCGCGGCGCGCTCGAGCGCCGCCGCCGGCGCCTCGCCGTCGAGCAGCCCCACGAGGACGTTGGCCGTCAGCGTGTCCCCGGCGCCGAGGGTGTCGACGACGTCGACCGGGTGGCTCGGCCGATGCACCGCGCCGTCCCCGCCGACCCGGCCGGGATCCCCCGCCAGCACGGCGCCGCCGGATCCGAGGGTGACGAGCGCCCACTCGGCCCCGGCGGCCACGGCCCGGCGCGCCAGCTCCCGGCCGGCCCCGGCGTCACCGGTGCGGCCGGAGAAGGTCGCCAGGAAGCAGAGGGGTGCGATCCCGCGGATGCGAGCGTCGTCGTAGCGCAGCGAGAAGTCGTAGGAGAGGCGGCCCGCGGCGGCGAGGGTGGGCAGGGCGGCGTCCAGACCGCTGGACTGGCCGACGTGCACGGCGTCGTTGGTGCGGGCCAGGTGTAGCTCGTACGCCCCGACCGTGAACCGGGAGACGCCCAGGTCCTGCTCCACGAAGACCCGCTCGCCGTCGACCAGGGCGATCCGGCAGCTGGCGGTCCGCCCGGGCAGCATCCGCAGCGGTGCGACGTCGACGCCCTCGGCGAGCAGCGCCGAGCGGATCCGCGCTCCCGCCGCGTCGCGGCCGACGTTCCCCCGATAGGCCGCCCGGGCCCCGGCCCGCGCGGCGAAGACGGCGACGTTGACGCAGTTCCCGCCGGGGAAGTACTGGTCCAGCGCCGCGTAGCAGTCGACGACGTTGTCGCCCATGCCGATGATCGATGCCATGCCGCCCGCCTGTCCCTGGGAGGTGCCCGCCGGGCGTCCCGCTGAAGCCTGTTCTGAGGAAAAGAGTATGAGAGCGTTCTCAGATGTGTCAACGCTGCGGTCGATGACGCCCTCGGCGGCGCCTACCTCCGGTGTTTGGTCCGGGCCGTCGCGGGCGCCGTCCACGGGTCCTCGGGCCAGGGGTGCTTGGGATAGCGGCCGCGCATCTCGGCCCGGACCTGGGCGTAGGGGCCCGCCCAGAAGGAGGCGAGGTCGTCCGTCACCGCCAACGGCCGGCCGGCCGGCGAGAGCAGATGGAAGAGCACGGGCACGCGGCCGTCCGCCAGCCGCGGCGTCTCCGCCCACCCGAAGCACTCCTGCAGCTTGACCGCGACCACCGGCCGCCCGGACCCGTCGCCCGGATCCGGGTACTCGATGCGGATGCGCGATCCGCTCGGCACCTCCAGCCGCTCCGGGGCCAGCTCGTCGAACCGCGCGGCGGCCGGCCAGGGCAGCAGGCGGCGCAGCGGGTCCGTCAGGTCGACCCGTCCGGCCGGGGTGCCGGAGGCGAGCCGGTCGATCTCCGGGGCGAGCCATTCCTCCAGCCGGCCCAGCAGCGCGGTCTCCGAGACGTCCGGCCACGGGGCGCCGAGCTCCCGGTGCAGCAGGGCCAGCCGCCGCCGCAGCGCCTCCGCCGACGCGGAGAACCCGATCACGCCCAGCCCCTGCGCCTCCAGGGCGCGCTCGACCGCGGCCCGCGCCTCCGCCGGCTGCGGCGCCACCGGCGTGGAGGACAGGACGATCGCGCCCAGCCGTCGCTGCCGCCGGGCGCGGATCCGCCCGTCGGCGTGAAACTCCGCCTCGATCCGGTCGGTCAGCAGGTGGCCCGCCGCGGCCTCGGCGACCTCGAGGCCCGACGGCGCCGCGGACCGGATGACCGCACCGGTCCCCGCGGCCGCCCGGCCCTCGGCCCGCGAGACCTCCGCGACGGCGAGCCACTCGTGGCCCGCGAGGGCACTATCCCCGGGCAGCGCCGCCCGGGTGCCGGAGGCGAACTGGTAGGTCCCCGTCTGCCCCACGCGCCGGGCCACCCATTCCGGGTGGGCCAGTGCGACGACGAAGCCCGCCCGGTCGTGGCGGTCCACCCGCCATCCGGCCGGGAGGTCGGCCGCCGCGCCCGAGTCGTCGGCGCCCGTGCCCGTGCCCGTCAGCGTCTCCAGCCGCCGGGTCTCCTGCCGCCACCGCTGGGCCTCGGCGGTGCGGCCGTCCCGCTCCATCCGGTCCAGCAGCCGCGGCAGGTCGGCACCGGGGGCCCGGGTGTCCCCGGCGAGCAGGGCCACGATCTCCGCCGCGGCGCGTGCCCCCAGGACGGCGGCGCCGTCGTACAGGGCCCGGGCCAGGCGCGGGTCCGCGGGGACCTCGGCCAGCCGGCGCCCCAGCGGGGTGGCGTGGCCGGCGTCGTCGACCGCGCCGAGGCCGCGGAGCACGCGCACCGCGTCCGTCATCGCCGCCGGGGGCGGGGCGTCCGGCAGGCGCAGCCCCTCCCCGCCGGGCGAGCCCCAGCAGGCGAGCACCAGGGCCGCGCCGGTCAGGTCGCTGGAGGCGATCTCCGGTGTCACGTGCGCGGAGGCGGCCGCGAAGGACTTCTCGTCGAAGCAGCGCACCACGGTGCCGGGGCCCTGGCGGGCGGAGCGGCCGGCGCGCTGCTCGCAGGAGGCTCGGGAGGCCTGCACTGTGACCAGGCCGGTCATGCCGCGGGCGGCATCGCGCCGGGGCTCCCGGGCGAGGCCGGAGTCCACGACGAGCCGCACGCCCGGGACCGTCAGCGAGGACTCGGCCAGCGACGTGGAGACCACGATCCGCGCCGGCCCGCCGGGGTCCCGCCCGGAGACCGCACGGTCCTGCTCCTCGGCGGGGATCCGGCCGTGCAGCGGCATCACCTCGACGGCCGCGCCGGCGCCCGCGACGAGCTCGCGCGCCCGGCGCACGACGGCGTCGACCTCGCGTGCGCCGGGCACGAAGACCAGGGCGTCCACGCCGGGGTCCGTCGCGAGCGCCCGGGTGTGCTCCTCGACCGCGGTGCGGGCCACGTGCTCCAGGAACTCGCGGGTCACGCCGCGCTCGTCGGTACGCGGCCCCGGCGGCGGGGCCCAGCGGGTCTGCCGCGGGTGGAGCGCGGACGGGCAGTCCACGACCGGGGCCGGGACTCCCCCGGGCCCCGCCGGGCCGTCGTCGTCCGCCCCTCCGTCGCCGAGGAGCGCCGCGAACCGGGGCGCGTCGACGGTCGCCGACATCGCCACCAGGGTGAGGTCCTCGCGCAGCATCCGGACCTCGCCGAGGAGGCCGAGCAGGAGGTCCGTGTCCAGGGCGCGCTCATGGACCTCGTCCACCACCACGGCTGCGACGGCGTCCAGTCCGGGGTCCTTCAGGAGCCGGCGCAGCAGCAGGCCGGGGGTCACGAACTCCACCCGCGTGTCCGGGCCGGCCCGGCGCTCGCCGCGGACGGCGTAGCCGACGAGGTCGCCCAGGCGCGTGCCGGTCAGCTGGGCCAGCCGGCGGGCGGCGGCGCGGGCCGCCACGCGGCGCGGCTGCGTGACGACGACGCGCCTCGGGCCCGCCTCCGCGACGGCGGCACGGGCCACTGCGTTCGCGACGGCCGGCGGCACCAGGGTGGTCTTGCCCGTCCCGGGCGGGGCCTGCACGACGGCGGCGGCGCCCGGGACCGCGATGGTCGACTCGAGGGCGGGCAGCGCCTCGGCGAAGGTGAGCCCGGCCCCGATGCGGCCGAGGTCGAATGGGAGCGGGGCGGAGGCGTGCGCGGCCTGCGGCATCGCCGGAGCGCTACTTCATGACGACGGCGAGTGCGTCCTCGATGAAGGGCTCGGGGGACTCCTCGCCGGAGAGTGCCCACGTGGTCCAGGCCGCCTGCAGAGTGGCCACGAAGGCGGAGGCCAGGTAGACGGCGCGGTTCTGCGGCACCCCGGCCTCCATCAGGAACCGGGAGACATCGGAGCTGCGCTCCATCAGGTACTTGTAGGCGTGGCCGGCGAGCTCGGGGTGGTTGGCGGTCAGGCGCATGCGGATCCGCATGACGTCCCGGTCCTCGGCGGCCACGTTGGTGCGCGCGTAGTCGCGGAGCCGCTCCAGCGCCTGCGCCTCGGTCTCGACGCCGCGGGCATCGAGCTTGTCGTCGTTCGCGACCGCGATCGGCTGGCCGCCGCCCCACACCAGGTCGGCCTTGGAGGTGAAGTAGCGGTACAGGCTCTTGCGCCCGATGCCCGCCTCCTTGGAGATCTGGTCCATGGTCACGAGGTCGTACCCCCGCTCGTCGAAGAGACGCAGCGCGCAGGCGGCCGTGGCCTCGGCGTCGATGACCGCCGGGCGGCCCACGGTGCGGCGCTTCTTCGCCTTCTCCCCGGGCCTCTCGGGCGAGAGGACCGCGAAGGGGGTGATGCGTTCAGGCATGCGTCTCTTCCAAACGTCGGGGCCGGTCCAGGAACGGCCGGCTTTCCACGGACGCGTATCTCAAGGGGCAGAGGCATTCCCAGCACCCGTAGAGCCGCGGCCTTGAGAAACCGGCGCACACCCCATTATGCAACATCGGCGCATCGGCCCCGGGCCGCCCGCCCCGACGGGTCGCGGGCCAGGTGACGGCCCGCCACCTGCCATGGCGCGCGGGCCGTTCCCTCCCGTCGCAGCGCGCTGTGCCGGCGGCCCCTACAGGTCGGCCAGGACCGTGCCCGGGTTCTCGATCGCGTCCGCGACGTAGCGGAGGAAGCCGCCGGCCACACCGCCGTCGCAGACCCGGTGGTCGAACGCCAGCGTCAGCTCCGTGACCTTGCGGACGGCGAGCTGGCCGCCCACCACCCACGGCTTGTCCACGATCCGCCCGACGCCGAGGATCGCGGCCTCCGGGTAGTTGATGATGGCGGCCGAGCCGTCCACCCCGAAGACCCCGTAGTTGTTCAGGGTGAACGTGCCGCGCGTCAGCTCGGCCGGGGTACACTTCCCCTCGCGCGCCACCTCGGTCAGCCGGCGCAGCTCGGCGTCGAGCTGGCGGGCGCTGAGCGTGTGCGCACTCTCGATGCTCGGGACCACCAGCCCGCGGTCCGTCTGCGCGGCGAAGCCCAGGTTGACGCCGTCGAACTGGACGAGCTCCTGGGCCTCCTGACCGCGCTCGTCCTGGGTGCGTTCCACGCGGGCGTTCAGCTCGGGGAACCGCGCCAGGCCGGCGAGCGCGAACCGGGCGATCAGCGCCAGGAGTCCGGGTGCCCCGCCCGGGGTCGACTTCAGCGAGGCGCGCAGCTCCACCAGCGCCGTCGCGTCCACGTCCACCCAGACGGTCGCCTCGGGGATCTCGGTGCGCGAGCGGGTCATGGCCTGCGCGATCGTCCTGCGCACGCCCTTGATCGGGGTCCGCGCGGCGATCGGCAGTCCGGTCCGGGCATCGCGGACGACGCCGCCCCCCGGCTCCCCGCCGGCCGTCGCCGCCGTGCCCGCCGGGGTCCCTCCAGCCGCCGCGGCTCCGGTCATCCCTGGTGCGGTCATCCCTGTTGCGGGCATCTCAGTTCGGTTCAGGGCATCCGCGGCACCGGCACCGGATGACGACTCGCCCCCGGGGCCCCGTCCCGCGACGGCCGCCTCCACATCGGAGCGGAGGATGAGGCCGTCGGGCCCGGACCCGGCGAGCGTGGCGACGTCGAGGCCGTGCTCGCGGGCGAGCCGGCGCACGATCGGGTTGACGACGCGCGGCGCGAGTCCGGGCTCGGCGCCGTCGGCCCCGGCCTCGGGGACCGGCTGGATCTCGGCCCGGACCTCCAGCCCGCCCGCGGGGAGATCCGCAGTGGTGGACTGGCGACCCGGCCCCGTCGGCAGCGGCCGGGGGTCCCCGCCGCGGTACGCCTTGGGCATCCGGGTCCGCCGGCGCGCGCCCTGGCCGCCGGGCGTTCCGTAGCCGATGAGCACGTTGCCGGAACCGGACTCCTCCGCCTCGGCACCCGCGGCGCCGGCATCCCGCGCCGCGGGTGCCGAGGCCGAGACCCCGGCGAGCTCCTCCTCGAGGTACGGCTGGGCGCCCTCGCTGGCCCCGCCGTCGTCCGCGGTGCCGGACCCGCCGCGGGGCGCGCCGGAGCCGGCGGCCGCGTCGCCGCCCGGCTCGGAGCCGGCGAGCTCCACGCTGATCAGCGGCTTCCCGACGTCGAGCGTCTGGCCGGGCTCGCCGTGGAGCTCGCGCACCACGCCGGCGAACGGGCAGGGCACCTCCACGGAGGACTTGGCGGTCTCCACCTCGACGATCGGCTGGTCCACCACCACGGTGTCGCCGACCGCGACGTGCCAGCTGAGCAGGTCGGCCTCGGTCAGGCCCTCCCCCAGGTCGGGGAGCAGAAAGGTCTTCACGGCCACGGTTATGCCTCCCACTGCAGGTCGTCGACGGCGTCGAGGATGCGGTCCACGCTGGGGAGGAAGTACTCCTCCAGCTTCGGCGCCGGATAGGGGACGTCGAACCCGGTCACCCGCAGCACCGGCGCGGCGAGCGAGTGGAAGCAGCGCTCCTGCACGCGGGCGGTGATCTCGCTGGCCACCGAGGCGAAGCCCGGCGTCTCGGCGATCACCACGGCGCGGCCGGTCTTGCGCACGGAGGCGCAGAGGGTCTCGTCGTCCAGGGGGACGATGGTGCGCACGTCCACCACCTCCAGGCTGCGCCCCTCGGCCGCGGCGGCCTCGGCGGCGGCCAGTGCCGTCGGCACGGACGGTCCGTAGGCGATCAGCGTCGCGTCGGTCCCCTCGCGGGCGACGACGGCGCGGCCCTCGGTCCGCTGCGCCGCCCGCTGCGCCGCGCCGTGGGGCGTCCCCGGGGCACCCGAGCGGGAACCGCCGTCGTACGCCGCGCGCAGCGCGTCCAGGTCCACGGCGTCCTTGGACCAGTACAGCTTCTTGGGCTCCAGGAAGACCACGGGGTCGTCGGAGTCGATCGCCTCGCGCAGCATCCGGTAGGCGTCCGCGACCGTCGACGGCGCGTAGACCTTCAGACCCGGCGTGTGCGCGTAGTAGCTCTCCGAGGAGTCGCAGTGGTGCTCGACGCCGCCGATGCCGCCGGCGTAGGGAATGCGGATGACCATCGGCAGCCGGACGGCCCCGCGGGTGCGGTTGTGCATCTTCGCCACGTGGCTGAAGATCTGCTCCAGCGCCGGGTAGGCGAAGGCGTCGAACTGCATCTCCACCACCGGACGCATGCCGTTCATCGCCATGCCGACCGCCATGCCCACGATGCCCGACTCCGCCAGCGGCGTGTCGAAGCAGCGGTGCTCGCCGAAGCGCGCCGTCAGCCCGTCGGTGATGCGGAAGACGCCGCCGAGTGTGCCGATGTCCTCGCCGAAGAGCACGACGTCGCCGCTCGCCTCCATGGCGTCGGCGAGGGCCGTGTTGAGGGCCTTGGCGAGCGTGACGGGCGCGGCGGGGCGCGACTGGCGCTCGCTCTCCCGGGCGGTCTCGCGCACCGCCTGGGCCGTCGCGGTGCTGACGTTGCCGTTGGCGTCCGAGGAGGTCGTGACGGTCATCGGGCTGCCTCCTCGGAGGAATCGGCGGCGGTCCGCGCCAGCTCGTCGGCCAGGAGCGCGGACTGCTCGCGCAGTTGCGGGGTGGGTTCGGTGAAGACGTAGCGGAAGAGGTCCTGCGGATCCGGGGCGACCTCCGCGTTGAGGCCGTCGCGCAGGGCGGCGGCCACGGCCTCGGCGGAGGCCGCGATGCGCTCCTCCTCGCCGTCGTCGAGGGCGCCCTGCCCGGCGAGGTAGGCGCGCATCCGGGTCACCGGGTCCTTGGCCATCCACTCCTGGACCTCGGCGTCCTGGCGGTAGCGGGTCGCGTCGTCGGCGTTGGTGTGCGCCTGCATGCGGTAGGTGTGCGCCTCCACGAGCAGCGGACCGGAGCCGTCACGGGCCAGGCGCACGGCACGGCGGAGCACGGCCAGCAGCGCCACCAGGTCGTTGCCGTCCACGCGCTCGCCGGCCATGCCGTAGCCCACGGCCTTGTGGGCGAGCGACGGCGCCGCGGTCTGGTGCGCCAGCGGGACGGAGATGGCGTACTGGTTGTTCTGCACGAAGAAGACCACGGGCAGCTTGAACACGGCCGCGAAGTTCAGGGCCTCGTGGAAGTCGCCCTCGCTGGTGGCGCCGTCGCCGCACATGGCCAGGACCACGGTGTCCTCGCCGCGGAGCTTGGCCGCGTGCGCCACGCCCACGGCGTGCAGCAGCTGCGTGGTCAGCGGGGTGCACTGGATGCCGACCCGGTACTCGGTGGGGTCGTACCCGCCGTGCCAGTCGCCCCGGAAGAGCGTCATGGTCTCCACGGGATCCACGCCCTTGGTCATGACGGCCACGGAGTCCCGGTAGGTGGGGAACATCCAGTCGCCCTCGCCCAGGCACAGGGCCGCGGCGACCTGGCAGGCCTCCTGTCCGTGGCTGGACGGGTAGACCGCCATCCGGCCCTGGCGCACCAGCGCCGAGTTCTGGTCGTTGACGCGTCGGCCCACCACGAGGGCCTCGTACGCGTCCTTCAGGTCCTCCAGCTCCGGCATCGGGTACTCGTGTCCGGGGGCGGTCCCCTGCTCCTCCACGGGCCGGATCTCGCCGTTCTCGGCGAGGATGCGGATGGACCCGTGCGTCGGCAGGAGGTAGTCCTCCAGCGTGATCCCGAAGCGGCGGGCGGTCTCGTCGAGCGCCACCGCGCTCTCGCCGTCAGTCGACGTGCTCATCGTGCCCCCTTATGGTTCAGCTCACAGTTTTCGCAGTGTTGTGAACAAGTATGGCCGCAGCGCGACGGTCCGTATCCCGATTCTCGGTAGGTGAGAGAAAAGTGAGAACGAATCGCCTATCCTAGAAGACGAATCGTCGCCGTGACGTGGACTACAGGGTGCGGAGTGGACGGGCCCGCCCCGGAGAGGAGATGGGCTGTGCAGAATCCGCCCGTGCAGCTGGACGCGACCGACGAGAGGATCATGGCCGAGCTCCGGCGCGATGCCCGCCAGTCCGTCACCGCGATCGCCCAGAAGTGCCACATCTCCCGCGCGCACGCCTACTCGCGGATCAACCGGCTGCAGGACGAGGGCGTCATCCTCCGCTACACCGCGCTGATCGACCCGGTGAAGGCCGGCCTGCAGGCCTCGGCCTACGTGACCCTGAAGCTCCGCCAGCACTCCTGGCGGGAGATGCGCGAGCGGCTCACCGCCATCAAGCAGGTCCACCACATCGGGCTCGTGGGCGGGAACTTCGACGTCATCCTGCTGGTGCGCGCGCAGAACAACGCGGAGCTCCGGCACGTCATCTTCGACCAGCTGCAGTCCATGCCGGGCGTGCTGGACACGCAGACCTTCCTGATCTTCGAGGACGTCGATACGCGCTGAGGACCCCCGGCGCGGCCTGCTTCCGCGGCGGCCCGCCGAGGAGCAGACTGGAGCCGTGGAGAACCGAGAGCATCAGCACGCAGCCGGCGCCGACCGGCACCTCGACGGGCCGGCGACCGAGCCCACCGCCGCGCCCCACGGTGTGCCGGCGACCGAGCCCACCGCCGCGCCCCACGGCGGGCACACCGGCGAGCACACCGGCGAGCACACCGGCGAGCACGCCTTCGACCAGGCGTACTGGGAGGAGCACTGGGAGCAGGCCGGTGCCCGCGGCGACGAGCACGCCACCCCGCCCAACCCGTACCTGGCGGAGGAGACCCGAGGACTCCGGCCCGGGACCGCCCTGGACGCGGGCTGCGGCACGGGCGCGGAGGCCGTGTACCTCGCCACCGCCGGGTGGGACGTCACCGGGGCCGACATCTCCGCCACGGCGCTGGCGGCGGCCGCCGAGCGGGCCGCGGGGGCCGGGGTCGCCGAGCGGGTGCGCTGGCTGGAGGCCGACCTGAGCACCTGGCAGCCGGAGCAGCGGTGGGATCTGGTCACGACCCACTACGCCCATCCGGCCATGCCGCAGCTCGAGTTCTACCGACGCCTCTCCCGGTGGGTCTCCCCGGGCGGCACGCTGCTGATCGTCGGCCACTTGCACACCGAGCCGCACGCGGGCTCCCCGTCCCCCGGCGACGCGCACGGACCGCATGACCCGCACCATCCCCCGCACGCGCCTGCGGACTCCGCCTCGCCGGCGGCGTCCGCCATCCCGGCGCGGGACGACGACGGGTTCGAGCCGCCCGAGGCGGCCACGGTGACCCTCGCGGACATGGTCGCGGTCCTCGACCCGGCCCTCTGGACCGTGGAGACGGCCCGGCAAAACACACGCCAGATCCCGCGGCCGGACGGGCAGACGCGGGTGCTGCACGACGTCGTCGTCCGCGCCACCCGCGTACCGGAGTAGGGCCGGGGCGCGGAACGGCGGGGCCTCAGGGGTGACCGGGCCGGCCGGGCATCGCCCCGCTGGTGCCCGGACCGGAGCCCATGACCCAACCCGCGTGCGACTCGGTGCGAGTGTCCACGCCCACGGTCAGGCGCGCCTGGAAGCCCCCGTCCTGCCGGACGACGTCGGCGAGCTGGCGTTCGCCGCCGTCGTCGCCGAAGACGAGGTCCGTGCCTAGGCGCAGCCGGCCGAGATTCTCCACCGACGCCTCGTAGCCGGGCACCGCGTAGGCCTCGTCGCAGGCGTCCTCGGGGAACGCGATCTGACTGACGGCGATCGCGTTGTCGGCGGAGACGATCGCGGCCTGATCGGGGTAGACCTCGAAGTGGATGTGCGGCCAACGGCCGTGGTAGCAGCCCGGGAAGATGGTCCGGAAGCGGACGCGGCCGTCCGGTCCGGCGATCTGCACCCCGCGCAGGTAGTTCTGCTCGGCGGCCTCGGCCGAGTACATGGAGTAGTGCCCTGCCCGGTCCGCCTGCCAGACGTAGACGGCCGCCCCGGCGAAGGGCGCGTCCCCGGCGGCGATGTCCACGATCTGCAGCTCGACGTCCAGCAGGACACCCTCGGCCGTGCCCGAGGCCTCGCCGTAGCTGCTGCGGATGTCCGAGCGGATCACGCCGCTCTGGTGCAGCGCATCGGGCCCATTGGTGCCGTTGCCCGGGTACGGGCCGGCCGTCTCGTCGGGGATCTCCGGCACGGCGCCGCCGCCGGCCCGCTCGGCGGTGACGCCGTCGTCGACCGCCGGCCGGGTCGGCGAGCACGCCGCGAGCCCGACGGCGAGCGCGCTGAACCCCAGCGTCTTCAGGAGGCCACGCCGCTGGAGGAGGGTGTCGACGTCGAACGCGAGGCCCTGCTCCTCGATGACCTCGCCCTGGCGGGGCAGCCGCCGCCCGGCGAAGACGCGCGCCCCGTAGGCCGGGACGGCCGGGCCATCGGCGAGGTCGCCCAGGGCCTCGTCGGCGTCCTCGCCGCGCCGCAGCGGCACACCGTCCGGAGCCGTCTCGGCGGTGAGCTCGGTACTGGCCGGGTTCGAGTTCATCTGTACTCCTCCTCGTTGAGGCGGCTCGGCTGCGGGGCGACGCTGCCCTCGAGGCGTCTGGCCCCGACTCTAGGCAGCGGACCTCGGCGGGAGCTGGGCCGTGGACGGATTCTACCTGTGCACTCGCCGGCGGTCAGCCGCACACGACGACGCCGCCCGGGGAAACCGGGCGGCGTCGTCGTGTTGTTTGAGCCCGCCTTGAGCCTACGAGGCGGGCGACCCGGCTAGGAGCCGGGGGTGATGAGCTTCGGGGCACCCGCGCGGGCGGCCTCGAAGCGGGCCGAGACGTCGGCCCAGTTCACGATGTTCCAGAAGGCCTTGACGTAGTCGGCCTTGACGTTCTGGTAGTCGAGGTAGAAGGCGTGCTCCCACATGTCCAGCATCAGCAGCGGGGTGGTCGCCACCGGGACGCCGTTCTGCTGGTCGTACATCTGCTCGATCACCAGGTTGCCGCCGATGGGCTCGTAGGCGAGGATCGCCCAGCCGGAGCCCTGGATGGTGGTCGCCGCGCCGGTGAAGTGGCCGACGAAGCCGTCGAAGGAGCCGAAGTACTCGTCGATGGCGGCCGCCAGCTCGCCGGTCGGCTTGTCGCCGCCCTCCGGGGACAGGTTGTTCCAGAAGATCGAGTGGTTGATGTGGCCACCCAGGTTGAACTGCAGGTCCTTGGAGAGCTTCGCGGCCGCGGCTGCATCGCCGTTGCTGCGGGCCTCGGCCATCTTCTCCAGCGCGGTGTTGGCACCGGTGACGTAGGCGTTGTGGTGCTTGGAGTGGTGCAGCTCCATGATCCGCGCCGAGATGTGCGGCTCGAGGGCGGCGTAGTCGTAGTTCAACTCCGGCAGGGTGTACTTGGCAGTCATGCCACTTCCTTTCGTTGGTTCGCGTGCAGGATGCACGCTCGTGACGTCTCACGCGCCTCGGCCCCACAGTGCGCGCACCGCGACGGGTGCGTCAACAGGACTCCGGCACTCGGCTTCACTTCAGACCGTGCTCTGCGGAATCGTCCAGCCGCCATCGAGGCGCCGTCGACCGCGTAGCCATGTCCCAGACTGCCACATTGTCACTGCAAGTCACAGTGGTGTTGCGGTGTGGAACGCACCGTCCCGGTAGACGAGCGGGGTCCCCTCCCCCGCCCCCTCGAGGACCTCGAGCACCTCTGCCGCGACCAGCACCGATCCGCCGATCGGTAGCCGCTCGAGGATCCGGCAGCGTAGTGCCCACGGGACGCCCGCGAGAACCGGGTCGCCGTCGGCCGTGCGGTACCACTCGCCCTCGGCGAACCGCTCGGCACCGGGGGTCGCGAAGGCCTGGACCGCGTCCAGTTGCTCGGCGGCCACCAGGTGCACGACGACGTGGTCCGCCTCGAGGAGGCGGCGCGCCGACCGTCCGCCCGAGACGGAGAACGAGAGCACGGCCGGATCGACAGCCACGGACGCGACCGACGACGCCGTGATCCCGACGGGACCGGCGGGTGCGCCGTCGTCGGACGCGGGCACCATGGCCGTGACGATGGAGATGCCGGCCGGGTGGGAGCGGAACGCGCGGCGGAACAGCTCGCCGGTCGCCGCGCGCTGCGCTTCCGTCTCGTGATGGGTGACTGTCATGCCCTCGCCTTCGCGTATGCCTCGGGGTACGCCCGGATCCTTCCGGACACCACTCACGCTAGAACCTCAACTTTAGTTGAGGTCAAGGGAGAAGGAGCATCTGTGACGCACTGCACAGGAGTGCACTGCACGGTGGCGCCCCGCACGGTGGCGCCCTGCCGGACGCCCGCCGAGTGGACCATCAGATGTCGAGCGCGGGAGCGCCGGGGCCCTCGGTGCCGAGGACGTCATCGGGATTGACCATGCGACAGGCGGTCAGGGAGAGGCAGCCGCAGCCGATGCACGTGTCCAGCCGGTCGCGCAGATGCGTCAGCCGCACGATCCGGTCCTCGATCTCGTCCCGCCAGGCGCTGGACATCCGCTGCCAGTCCTCCTGGCTGGGCACACCGTCGCGGGGCAGGTGCTCGAGCGCCGCCGCGACGGTCGCGAGCGGGATGCCGGCCCGGTGCGCGGCCCGGACGACGGCGACGCGCCGCAGCACCGAGCGCGGGTAGCGGCGCTGGTTCCCCGACGTCCGACGGCTGTGGATGAGGCCCTTGCGCTCGTAGAAGTGCAGTGCGGAGACCGTCAGCCCGCTACGCTCGGCCAGTTGGCCGACGGTGAGCTCGTCCTCGGCCGTATCGCCGACCCGGGTGCGTTGGCTAGTCTCGCCCACAGAACCACCTCAACGATCCGATGCGCCGGCGTACCGGCCTGCCGCCGTCGAATCTACGCCGCCCGCCGAGCCGGGCACCAGCCGCGACGCAACGCCGCGGCCGGCCCGGAAGGGAGAAGCCATGGAGTTCCAAGCAACGATGGAGTTCGTCGGCAAGGCCGTCGACGCGGCCGGGGTCGCCGCGATCATCGTCGGCATCGTCGTCGCCACGGCGATCGCCGTCGGGGCGCTGCTGCGTCGGGACGAGCGCGACGGCGTCTACCACGCGTACCGGCGGCGGCTCGGCCGCTCGATCCTGCTCGGGCTGGAGCTGCTGGTGGCCGCGGACATCATCCGCACCGTCGCGATCGAGCCGACCTACGAATCCGTCGGCGTGCTGGCGATCATCGTCCTGGTCCGCACGTTCCTCAGCTTCTCGCTGGAGCTGGAGATCACCGGGCGCTGGCCGTGGCAGAAGCGGAGGGGCGCGCAGGACACGCCGGCCGCCTAGTCGGCCCCGTCGGCCGGCGCCATCGGGGCGGTGCGGGGAGTGCGGGGCGCCCGGGCCATCCTGGGCGCCCCGGGCCATCCTGGGCGCCCAAGACCAGGCTGAGCGCCCGGGCGATGCGGACCCCGGGCGATGCGGACCCCCCCGACCCGGCGGAGAGCGCTAGCCGCCCCGAAACTCCGGCTTCCGCTTCTCCTGGAAGGCGCGGAACCCCTCGGCGTAGTCGTCGGAGGCGCACAGGTCCGCCTGCGCCTGGTTCTCGCGCGCCATGGAGTCCCAGAGCCCGAGCCGCTGGTCGCGGATCTGGGCGACGAGCCCCTTCGAGGCACGGAAGGCGCCGGTGGCGCCCAGGGCGACCCGGGCCGCCGTCGTCCGGGTGAACTCCAGGACCTCCTCGGCGGGCAGGGCACGGCTGAACAGCCCGGAGCGGACGGCCTCCGCGCCGGAGATCAGCTCGGCCGTGTAGATCAGGTCCAGCGTGCGGTGCGCGCCGAGCCGCTCGGTGAAGAGGTAGTGCCCTCCGGAGTCCAGCGTGGCCCCGAGGTTCGCGAACGGCGAGCCGATCTTGGCGTTCTCCGCGACGTAGACGACGTCGGTGGCGATCGCCAGGCCGAGCCCGACGCCGAGGCAGGCCCCCTGCACGGCCGCGAAGGTCGGCGCGGGGAACGCGCTCATCTGCTGCAGCAGCGGCTGGACACGGCCGCCGAGGTAGCCGATGACGTCGTCATCCGCCGGGACGACGCCGGAGATGTCCCGGCCCGCGCAGAAACCGCGGCCCTCGCCGCGCAGCACGAGCGCGCGCACGCGGCCGGACTCGACCGCCGTGGCGGCCTCGGCATAGGCGTCGGCCAGCTCCGCGAGCGCAGCCTCGTCCAGCGCGTTCATCTTCTCGGGGGCGTCGAGGAGGACCTCGGCGACGCCGTCGGCGATGTTCAGTTCGATCATGATGCTCCTCGGGTGCGCGGGTTCGGGCGTCGGGGTGCGCGTCAGGCGTCGAAGTCGACGGCGACGGCGTCGCTGGTCGGGCGGGACTGGCAGGTCAGCACGTAGCCGGCGTCGATCTCGTCCGGCTCCAGCGCGTAGTTCTCCGCCATCTTCACGGTGCCCGAGGTCAGCTTGGCGCGGCAGGTGCCGCACACGCCGCCGGCGCACGCGAACGGGACGTCCGGGCGGGCGCGCAGGGCCGCGTTGAGGATCGTCTCGCCGGCGGCCACCGGCGACTGGATCTCTCCGGCGAGCCCGTCGAGGCGGAACTCGATCCTGTAGTTCTCGCCGTCGTCGTCCGCCTGGACCGCCCGGCCGACGTGCCCCTCGGGCTTCTGCGGCTGACCCGTGGTGAACAGCTCGAACCGGATGCGGTCCGCGTCCACGCCTCGGCGCGCGAGGGTGTCGCGGGCGAGCTGCACCAGCTCGAACGGCCCGCAGAGGAACCACTCGTCCACCTCCTCGGTGCGGATGACGCTCTCCAGCAGCCGCGTCAGCTTCTCGGAATCGATCCGGCCAGAGAGCAGCGGCGAGATGCGCTGCTCCCGGGAGAGCACGTGGTGCAGGGCGAAGCGGGACGGGTACCGGTCCTTGAGGTCCGCCAGCTCCTCGAGGAACATGACGTCCGCGGCGGCGCGGTTGGCGTAGACCAGGTCGAACCGGGTGCTCTCGTTGGCGGCCAGCACGGTCCGGGCGATCGCGATGACGGGCGTGATGCCGGAGCCGGCCGCGACGGCGACGAAGTTGTGCTCGGCGTCCGTGTCGATCGACGCCGGGTCGTTCAGGCCGGTGATCCGCTTGGAGACGAAAGCACCCGCCGGGCTCATCACGTCGATCCGGTCACCGGCGGCGAGCTCCTCGTTGGCCCAGGTGGAGAAGAGGCCGCCGAGGTCGCGCTTGATGGCCACGCGGATCTCCCCCGGCGTCGGTTCGGCGCAGATCGAGTAGCTGCGCCGCACCTCGTGCACGTTCCCCTCGGCGTCGGGCAGCTCCTTGCGCAGGGCGACGTACTGGCCGGGCAGGTAGTCGAACTCCCCCTCGAGCTCGGCCGGCACTGCGAACGTCACCTCGATGGCGTCGGCGGTCAGCCGCCGTACGCCGGCGACCTCCAGCGTGTGAAAGGCCGCACGACGCCGAGGCGTCGTCCCGGGCTGCCCGGACGGCGTCGGACCCGGTTCCCCGCCGTCCGGCGCGGGCGTGGCGGCGCCTGCGGCCGCAGTGGTTTCAGTCATGAGAGCACCTTGAAATAGTCGAATGGCTCCAGGCAGTCCAGGCACTGGTAGAGCGCCTTGCAGGAGGTGGAGCCGAAGCGGGAGAGTTCCTTGGTCTTCAGCGAGTGGCAGCGCGGGCACTTGACGGTCAGGCCCACGGTGACGCGGCCGCGGTGGCCCGTCCCGGTGGGCGGGGCGATGCCGTACTCGGCCAGCTTCGCCTTGCCTTCCTCCGTCATCCAGTCCGTGCTCCAGGCCGGGGAGAGCACCAGCTCGACCCGCGACGCGAGCCCGTGGGCCGCGAACACCTGCTCCAGGTCCACGCGGATGGTCTCCATCGCGGGGCAGCCGGAGTACGTGGGGGTGATGGTCACGGCCACGGTCCCGTCCGGGTCCACCGCGACGTCGCGGAGGATGCCCAGGTCCTCGATGCTCAGCACCGGGATCTCCGGATCCGTCACCTGGGCCGCGATGCGCCGCAGCTCCGCCACGTCCATCTGGTGCGCGGTGGTGGTCACCCTGTTCACCTCGTCTCTGGCGTCCTGTTCCTGCGTGGTCTCTGGTCTGTTCTCGGTCGGCTGCTGCGGGCTACCAGCTGGCGCCGGGATGCTTGCGGGCCAGCACCTGCATCTCGGCCAGCAGGTAGCCCAGGTGCTCGGAGTGCTCGCCGCGGCGCCCGCCGCCCATGGCGAACGGCACCTGCGGGACCTCGAGTCCGGCCTCGGCCAGAATCGCGGCGATCTGCTCGTCCCACTCGGCGCGCAGCGTCGACGGCGCGACGCCCACGCCGGCGGCCACGACGTCGTCGTGCATCCTCTGGTCCGCGTACGGCTGGTCCTCGAAGAGCTCGCCGACGTACGGCCACAGGTCCTCGACGGCACGGCGGATGCGGGCGGCCGACTCCTCGGTGCCGCGGCCGAGGCGCAGCGTCCACTGCGCGGCGTGGTCGCGGTGGTAGTCGACCTCCTTGACGGCCTTGGCCGCGATGGCGGCGATCGTCGAGTCCGCGGACTCGGCCAGCCGCGTGTAGAGCAGATACTGGTAGACGGAGACGAAGAGCTGGCGGGCGATGGTCACGCCGAAGTCGCCGTTGGGCTGCTCCATCAGGTGGCAGGAACGGAACTCCTCCTCCTCGCGCCAGTAGGCCAGGTCGTCCTCCGTCTTGCCCCAGAACTTGCCGGCGTAGGTGAGGAAGGAGCGGGCGTGGCCGAGCTGGTCCAGCGCGATGTTGCCGAGCGCGATGTCCTCCTCGATCTCCGGCGCGCGGGAGATCCACCAGGAGAGGCGCTGGGCCAGGATGAGTGCGTCGTCGCCCAGCCAGAGCGCGTACTCGGCGACGGCCTCGGACGACGGCGGTTCGCCCTGCACGGCGATGTCCTCCGGGCGCAGGGCGTTGCCCGGGGTGACGCGCGTGGCCGAGGCGGTGACGTCGCCGAAGCTCTGGAACTCGTCCAGATCGGCGGTCTCGTGGCCGCTCACAGGTGCTTCACCCCTTCGCTCTTGGTGTAGTACGTGGCGTGGCGGTAGTCCTTGCCCTTGGGCGACTCGAAGAACTGGTCCTTGGCGCCCGGGTCGGACGCGACGATGTCCTCGGAGCGGACCACCCAGATGGAGACGCCCTCGTTGCGGCGCGTGTAGAGGTCGCGCGCGTTGCGCAGGGCCATCTCCTGGTCCGGGGCGTGCAGGGAGCCGGCGTGGACATGGGACAGCCCGCGCGAGGAGCGGACGAAGACCTCCCAGAGGGGCCAGACAGTGGTGTCGGTCATCGGATCAGGCCGCCTTCTCGTTGGTCTTGGCCGCGTAGGCGGCTGCTGCTTCGCGCACCCAGGCGCCGTCCTCGTGGGCCTCGCGGCGGCGCTGCAGACGCTGGGCGTTGCAGGGGCCGTTGCCGGCGAGGACCGCCTTGAACTCGTCCCAGTTCAAGTCCTTGTGGATCCACTTGCCGGACTCCTCGTCGAAGCGCAGGTCCGGATCCGGCAGGGTGAGGCCGAGGACCTTCGCCTGCTCCACGATCATGCCGACGAACCGCTGGCGCAGGTCGTCGTTGGAGAAGCGCTTGATGTTCCACGCCATGGACTGCTTCGAATTCGGGGAGTCGGCGTCCGGCGGGCCGAACATCATCAGGGACGGCTCGTAGAAGCGGTTCACGGCGTCCTGCGCCATCTTCTTCTGCTCCGCCGTGCCACGGGAGAGCTCGAGGAGGATCTCGAAGCCCTGGCGCTGGTGGAAGGACTCCTCCTTGCAGATGCGCACCATGGCGCGGCCGTAGGGACCGTAGGAGGCACGGCAGAGGGGCACCTGGTTGGCGATGGCGGCGCCGTCGACCAGCCAGCCGATCGCGCCCATGTCGGCCCAGGTGCGCGCCGGGTAGTTGAAGATCGAGGAGTACTTGGCACGGCCGGTCAGCAGCTGCTCGTTGAGCACGTGGCGAGGGGTGCCGAGGGTCTCGGCGGCCGAGTAGAGGTAGAGCCCGTGCCCGGCCTCGTCCTGGACCTTCGCCATGAGAATTGCCTTGCGCTTCAGGCTGGGGGCGCGCGTGATCCAGTTGGCCTCCGGCTGCATGCCGATGATCTCGGAGTGCGCGTGCTGGGACACCTGGCGGGTCAGCGTCTTGCGGTAGCCCTCCGGCATCCAGTCGCGCGGTTCGATGCGGGAGTCCTGCGCGATGATCTCGTCGAAGCGAGCCTGACCTGCCTCGTCCTCGGGCGACAGGACCGCCTGCAGGCGCCCGCCGTCGCCGGCCTGCGTGCTGGTGTGCTCAGCCATGGTGACCTCACTCGTCGTACGTTCGATGGCGGTCGGATTATTTACTGACCGTTCGTTCAGGATATGCGGACGGTGGCCGAGTGGTCAACACCACACGGCCGGAGTCGGGCCGACGACCTTGCGCGTCAACCTCGGGCCCAGCGACTCGTCCTCCACAGGTCCGTTGCCGGGCGTTGCCGTGCACAGTGGTGCCGGCTGTCCGGGCGTCCAACCTGATGGCGGGCGAGGATGAATACATGGATTTCACCGGAGCGGATGGGGCGGGCGGAGCGTCTGCGGCAGCAGCGGCTGCAGCAGACGCCGCGCCTGTTTCTACCGCGTCAACCGGCACGGCGGCGGCTTCGACTGGTCTCGCCTCGGACTCCCCTGACGGGTCTGCCACCGGGGCCTCAGCGGTGGCCGTGGGCTCGACGCTCGGGCGCTCTGGCCTGGTGGAGCGGTGGGAGGCCTTGGGTGTGGTGGTCCGGGAGCTTCTCGCGGAGACGGCCGAGGCGGTCTGCGAAGGTCCGTGGGATCCGGGGCCGGCGGCCCGGCTGGTGCACCTGCTCGAGGGCGTGGGCCGGGGCACGGACTTCGGGCGG
>NZ_JAPSJL010000002.1:247592-518313 GCF_031178195.1 Zhihengliuella sp. | reverse complement strand
TCCTGTAGGGGACCCGGGGGAGCGAGTCCCGGCAATCCGTGGGCGGAAGCGGAGTGCGGCCGGCGGGCGCCAGCGCGTGACCGGACCGGCTCCGGCCGGCGCCGTCGAGTCCCCTCGACGGCGCCGGCCGGAGCCACCGGTCAGGAACGGCCGGTCACGAGGACAGTGCTGCGACCGCGTCGCGGAACTGCTCCAGCGCCGCTGCCCGGTCGGACAGATGCAGCCGCAGGACGGGCCGGCCCTGCTCCGCGAGCACCGTGGCGTCGCCGGCCGCCTGGGCCTGGATCAGCTGGCCGAACGTGAACGGGCGGCCCGGGATCTCGAGATCCTGCGCGGGGGCCGCCGTGATCTGCAGGAACACGCCGACGCTCGGGCCGCCCTTGTGGAACTGGCCGGTCGAATGCAGGAACCGGGGACCCCAGCCGAACGTCACCGGACGATCCGCGACCGCGGCGAGCTCGGCCCGCACCTCGGACAGGCCGGACAGGCCGATACGGTCGAGGTAGGCCTGGACGCTGAGGTAGCCGTCCGCCGGCAGCTCCGCCAGGAGTCGCCGCAGGGCACCCGCGAGGTCGTCGACGCCGTCGAGCAGCCCGGCCGTGCCGCGCAGCTCGACGCCGCCGTCCACGAGGTCCGCCGGGGCGGGCTCGGGACGCTCGTCGAGCAGGCCGCGGGCAGCCTTCTTGGCGGCCTCGACGTCCGGCTGGTCGAATGGGTCGATCCCCAGGAGTCGGCCGGCCACGACGGTGGCGACCTCCCAGACGATGAGCTGGCTGCCCAGCGAGCCGGCGACACGGACCTCGTGCGCGTCCGATCCCGCGGAGTCGGAGTCGGCGTCGGCCGGTCCGAGACGCACGACCAGCGTGTCGTCCGCCCCGGCCCGCAGCTCCGGCGCCCCGGGCTCGACGACGACGGGCAGCAGCCCCGTGCCGTCCTTGCCGGTCGACTCGGCGATCAGCTGCTCCGCCCAGTCGGCGAAGCCCACGATGCCGGAGCCCTCGTCGACGAAGACGATCTTGTTGCGCAGGGGATCGGTGCCACCGAGGGCGGCGCCGAGGACCAGCCCGGCGTTGTCGGGATCGTCCTCGCGCAAGAACTCGGCGGCCTCCTCGGCCTCGTCGAGGAGGGCCGCGATGTCGACGCCGGCGAGCCCGGAGGGGACCAGCCCGAAAGCCGTCAGGGCCGAGTACCGGCCGCCCACGTTCGGGTCGGCGTTGAAGACCGCACGGTAGCCGGCGGCTCGGGCGGTCTCGTCCATCGGCGAGCCCGGGTCGGTAACAACGACGATGCGGCTCGCCGCGTCGAGCCCGGCACGGGTCAGGGCGTCCTCGAAGACCCGGCGCTGCGAGTCCGTCTCGACGGTGGATCCGGACTTCGAGGAGACGACGAGCACCGACTCCTCGAGTCGATCGGCCAGGGCCGCGGCGACCATCTCCGGGTCCGTGCTGTCCAGGACCACGAGCTCGACGCCCGCCGTCGCGGTGATGACCTCGGGGGCGAGGGACGAGCCGCCCATGCCGGCCAGGACCACGCGGCTCACGCCCTCGGTCCGGAGCTCCTCGCGGAGAGCCAGGACCGGGTCGACCAGCTCGCGGGAGGCCGCGAAGAGGTCGACCCAGCCGAGGCGGATCGACGCCTCGGACTCGGCATCCGGACCCCAGAGCGTGGCGTCGTGGTCGAACAGCCGCGAGGCGAACCGATCGGCGACGAGCTGTTCGACGTTCGCCGCGACGGCCTCGCGGGCGGCGCCAGTGGCGCGGAAGTCGAAGGAGCTCATCTCTACCGCGCTTCCTCGAGAGCAATGCGGACGTCCTCGAGCAGCTCGGCCCAGGCATCCTCGAACTTCGAGACGCCCTCGCGCTCCAGCAGCGCGACGACGTCGTTGTAGCTCACGCCGAGTGCGGCGAGCTGGTCCAGGACCTCGTTCGACTCGGCGTAGGTGCCGCTGACGGTGTCACCCGTGACCTCGGCGTGGTCCGCGGTCGCGTCGAGCGTCTTCTCCGGCATGGTGTTCACGACGCCCTCGGCGACGAGCCCCGTGACGTAGAGGGTGTCCGGCAGGTTCGGGTCCTTCACACCGGTCGAGGCCCACAGCGGGCGCTGACGGTTGGCGCCTGCGGCCTCGAGCGTGGACCAGCGCTCGGTGGAGAAGAGCTCCTCGTAGACCTGGTAGGCGAGGCGGGCATTGGCCAGCCCGGCGCGACCCTTGAGCGCCGCCGCCTCCTCGGTGCCGATCGAGTCGAGGCGCTTGTCCACCTCGGTGTCGACGCGGGAGACGAAGAAGGAGGCCACGGAGTGGATCCGGCTCAGGTCGTGGCCGTTCTCGCGGGCCTGCTCCAGCCCCTCCTGGAACGCGTTGACGACGGCGCGGTAGCGGTCCAGGGCGAAGATCAGGGTCACGTTGACGCTGATGCCCTCGGCCAGCGTGGCCGTGATGGCCTCGAGGCCCTCGACCGTCGCGGGGATCTTGAT
Organism: Zhihengliuella sp.; assembly: GCF_031178195.1. Classification (GTDB taxonomy): domain Bacteria; phylum Actinomycetota; class Actinomycetes; order Actinomycetales; family Micrococcaceae; genus Zhihengliuella. Next base: position 515,841 of record NZ_JAPSJL010000002.1, on the reverse strand, counting down.
CATGACGTTCTCGCGGCCGACCTTGTCGTGGAGACGCTTCGCCTCCTCGGCGGTGGCTGCGGTGTCGGCGGCCATCCGCGGGTCGACCTCGAGGGAGACTCGCCCGTCGTAGCCGTTCGACTCCGCGTACACGCCGGAGAACAGGTCGCACGCGGCGGCGACATCCGCCGTCGTGATCTCGAAGACCGCGGTCTCGACGTCGGCGCCGGCCGCGGCCAGCTCCTTGACCTGCTCCGCGTACGAGGCGTCGCCGTTCTTCACGGCGGCGGCGAAGATCGACGGGTTGGTCGTCACGCCGACCACGTTCTTCTCCTCGATCAGCGTCTGCAGCGAGCCGTTGTTCAGGCGGTCGCGGGAGAGGTCGTCGAGCCAGATGGAGACGCCGGCCTTGGAGAGGGCGGCGGTGTTCGGGTTGCTCATGGGTGAATCCTTAATCTGCTTCGCGGGACGGATTACTGGGCAGCGGCGATCGACTCGCGGGCGGCCTCCGCGACGGCCTCCGCCGTCAGGCCGAACTCGCGGTAGAGCGTCTTGTAGTCGGCGGACGCGCCGAAGTGGTCCAGGGAGACGATGCGGCCCGCGTCGCCGACGAGTTCGCGCCAGCCCAGGGCCACGCCGGCCTCCACGGACACACGTGCACGGACCGCGGCCGGGAGGACGGACTCCCGGTACTCGGCGTCCTGCTTCTGGAACCACTCCAGGCACGGGATGGACACCACGCGGGCCGCCACGCCGGCCGCGGCCAGCTGCTCGCGGGCGCCCACGGCCAGCTCCACCTCGGAGCCGGTGGCCAGCAGGAGCACGTCGGGCGTGGTCGCATTGCCGTCGGCGTCCAGCGCCTCGGCGAGCACGTAGGCACCCTTCGCCACGCCGGAGGCGGCGCCGAAACCCGGGGCCGATCGGTCGTAGACGGGCAGGTTCTGGCGCGTGAGCACCAGGCCGGCCGGGTTCTCGTGGTTCTCCAGGATCGTCTTCCAGGACCACGCGACCTCGTTCGCGTCGGCCGGACGGACGACGTCGAGGTTCGGGATGGCGCGCAGCGACGCCAGCTGCTCGACCGGCTGGTGGGTCGGGCCGTCCTCGCCGAGGCCGATCGAGTCGTGCGTCCACACGAAGATGGACGGCACGCCCATCAGGGCGGCCAGGCGCACGGCCGGGCGCTGGTAGTCGGAGAAGATCAGGAACGTGCCCGCGAAGGCACGCGTCTTCGAAGCCAGCGTGATGCCGTTGACGATCGATGCGGCGGCGTGCTCGCGGACGCCGAAGTGGAGGACGCGGCCGTAGGGCTCACCGGTCCACATGTCGGTGGTCCGCGACGCGGGGTTGAAGGACTTCGCCTTCGCGATCGTCGTGTTGTTCGAGCCGGCGAGGTCGGCGGAGCCGCCCCACAGCTCCGGCAGCACGTCCGCGATGGCGTTGATGACCTTGCCCGACGCCGAGCGGGTCGCCATGGAGTCCCCGGCCGGGAACTCGGGCAGGCTCGTCTCCCAGCCGTCCGGCAGCTCGCGCTTCTCGATGCGCTCGAGCAGCGCGGCGCCCTCGGGGTTGCGCTCGGCCCAGGCGGAGAACTCGGTCTCCCACGCGCGGCGGGCCTCGGCTCCGCGCTCGGCGACGCGGCGGGTGTGCGCGAGGACCTCGTCCTCGATCCCGAAGTGCTGCTCGGGGTCGAAGCCCAAGATCTCCTTCAGCGCCGCGAGCTCCTCGCCGCCGAGTTTGGCGCCGTGGATGCCGCCGGTGTTCTGCTTCGTCGGCGCCGGGTAGCCGATGATGGTGCGCAGCGAGATGAGGGAGGGGCGGCCGGTCTCGGCCTTCGCGGCGCGCAGGGCTGTGTCCAGGGCCGGGACGTCCTCGACGTACTCGCCGGTCTCGGTCCAGTCGACGCGCTGGGTGTGCCAGCCGTAGGCCTCGTAGCGCTTCAGGACGTCCTCGGTGAACGCCACATCGGTGTCGTCCTCGATGGAGATCTTGTTGTCGTCGTAGATCACCACGAGGTTGCCCAGCTCCTGGTGCCCCGCGAGCGACGACGCTTCGGAGGTGACGCCCTCCTGCAGGTCGCCGTCGGAGGCGATGACCCACACGGTGTGGTCGAAGGGGCTGGTGTCCGGCGCGGCGTCCGGGTCGAGCAGGCCGCGCATGCGGCGCTGGGCGTAGGCGAAGCCGACGGCCGAGGCGAGCCCCTGGCCGAGAGGGCCGGTGGTGATCTCCACGCCGGCGGTGTGACCGTACTCGGGGTGGCCCGGGGTCTTCGAGCCCCAGCTGCGCAGCGCCTCGATGTCCTCGAGCTCCAGGCCGTAGCCGGAGAGGAAGAGCTGCAGGTACAGCGTCAGCGAGGTGTGGCCGGGGGAGAGGATGAAGCGGTCGCGCCCGACCCACTCGGGGTCGGCCGGGTCATGGCGCATGTGGTGCTGGAAGAGCAGGTAGGCGGCGGGTGCGAGGCTCATCGCGGTGCCCGGATGCCCGCTACCCACCTTCTCCACTGCATCGGCCGCCAAGACGCGGATGGTGTCGACGGCACGCTCGTCCGTCTGCGTCCAAGTCAATTCGATAACTTCCGACTGTGGCGCCACGTTGTGGTCCTCTCTTGAAGGGTTCAGGCTCGAACGCCGGCGAACTCACGGCGACTCGGTATCGCCCGCCCACAACAAAGGGGCCGTCTTTGGCTCCGGCGCTTTCGCTCCCCACCATAGCCGGAAGAGGCCCGCCGCGGGGGCATGTGACCGCGCGTGATCCTGCGGATCAGCTGACGGCGAAGAATCGCGCCGAGACGGATGGCCGTGCGTCACACCGGATCCACCGTTTTCTACACGTTGTAAAAGGGTATGATGGGCGTGTCTGTCCATTTCCCTGCATAGAACTGAGTGGCATGTCCGTGAAGTCCGTTGTCAGCGACGTCTCTCCCGTGGGCCGGGCGCGGCGTCAACCCGGCGAGCCGCTCGGTGCGTTCCTGGGGCGGAAGGCCGGCGCCTACGTCGCGCTGACCAAACCGCGTGTCATCGAACTGCTCCTGGTAACCACGCTGCCGACGATGATCTTCGCCGAGCGCGGTTTCCCCGACATCTGGCTCGTCATCGCCACCCTGGTCGGCGGCGCCATGGCCGCGGGGGCCTCGGGCTCCTTCAACTGCTACATCGACCGCGAGGCGGATCGGCTGATGCGCCGCACCCAGGGTCGCCCCCTGGTCACCGGCGACGTCACCCCGCGTGAAGCGCTCGTCTTCTCCTGGCTGCTGGCCGTGTCCTCGATCGCGGTCCTCTGGGCCGGAGCCAACCTGCTCACCGCCGCCCTGGGCGTCGCGGCGATCCTGCTCTACGTGGTCTTCTACACGCTGATCCTCAAGCGCCGGACCTCGCAGAACATCGTCTGGGGCGGGATCGCGGGCTGCATGCCGGTCCCGATCGCCTGGGCCGCCGTCACGAACACCCTCGAGTGGCCGGTCCTGATCCTCTTCCTGCTCATCTTCCTGTGGACGCCGCCGCACTACTGGCCGTTGTCCATGAAGTACTCGGAGGACTACCTCGCCGCCCGCATCCCGATGCTCGGGGCCATCGCCGGCGCGCGCACGGTGTCCATCCAGGTGGTGCTGTACGCCTGGGCCACCGTGGTCTGCTCCCTCCTGCTGGCCCCCATGGGCTACGCCGGCATCGTCTACACGGTGCTCGCCGCCGTCTCCGGGGCCTGGTTCGTCTACGAGTCCCACGTGCTCTACCGCGAGGCCCGCCGGGAGCACGACCCGGTGGACATGAATCGCAAGGCGATGAAGGTCTTCCACATCTCCATCACCTACCTCACCATCGTGTTCGTGGCGCTGGCCATCGACCCCTTCGTGGGACAGCCGCTCTTCGGCTGAGCCCGTCCCCGACGCCAGCGGCCCCAGGGCCGGGTACGACGACGACGCCCCGCGACGTCGTCGTGCGCGTTTAAAGGGGCGCCGCCCCGGGCGTGTGGCGGCCCGCCGTGCCGGTCCGATCCGGTTGGTTGCCCGCCGGGCACTCGGATAGGCTGAACGGCGGCTGGCTGTGGTCCCCGTACGCCGCAAGTCATGAAGCCCCACAACGAAATGAGGAGACCGACCGTGTCAGAGCAGATCACCGTAACCGCCGCCGGCGAGCCGAGCGAGGTGACGGCCGCGACCACCGGCACGGAGCTCTTCCGCGACGCCAAGGACGTGGTGGTGATGCGGGTCGACGGCGTGCTTCGCGACCTGGACCGCACCATCGAGCCCGGCAGCGTCGTCGAGCCGGTGACGATCGACTCCCCGGACGGGCTCGACGTCCTGCGCCACTCGACGGCGCACGTCATGGCCCAGGCGGTCCAGCAGCTCCGCCCCGACGCGAAGCTCGGCATCGGGCCCTACATCAAGGACGGTTTCTACTTCGACTTCGACGTGGCCGAGCCGTTCACCCCCGAGGACCTGAAGACCCTCGAGAAGATGATGCTCAAGATCGTGAACCAGGGCCAGCGCTTCCAGCGCCGCGTGGTGAGCGAGGACGAGGCCCGTACCGCGATGGCCGACGAGCCCTACAAGCTGGCGCTGCTGGACAAGTCCGCCGAAGCTGACGAGGCCGGCGAGGGCGTGAACGTCGAGGTCGGCGCCGGCGAGATCACCATCTACGACAACGTGGACCGCAAGTCCGGCGAGACCGTCTGGTGCGATCTCTGCCGTGGACCGCACCTGCCGAGCACCAAGCTGATCTCCAATGCGTTCGCGTTGACCCGCACCGCCGCCGCCTACTGGCTCGGCAACGAGAAGAACAAGCAGCTCCAGCGCATCTACGGCACGGCCTGGCCCACCAAGGAGGCGCTCAAGGCGTACCAGGAACGGTTGGCCGAGGCGGAGCGCCGCGACCACCGCAAACTCGGCTCCGAGCTGGACCTCTTCTCCTTCCCCGACGAGCTCGGCTCCGGCCTGCCGGTGTTCCACCCCAAGGGCGGCATCATCCGCAAGGCCATGGAGGACTATTCCCGGCAGCGGCACACCGAGGCCGGCTACGAGTTCGTCTACACCCCGCACATCACCAAGGGGCACCTGTACGAGGTCTCGGGGCACCTGGACTGGTACCGGGACGGCATGTTCCCGCCGATGCACGTGGACGAGACGCGCGGCGAGGACGGCGAGATCGTCAAGCCCGGCCAGGACTACTACCTGAAGCCGATGAACTGCCCCATGCACAACCTGATCTTCCGCTCGCGGGGCCGCTCCTACCGCGAGCTGCCGCTGCGGCTGTTCGAGTTCGGCCAGGTCTACCGCTACGAGAAGTCCGGCGTGGTCCACGGGCTCACCCGCGTGCGTGGCATGACCCAGGACGACGCCCACATCTACTGCACGCGCGAGCAGATGAAGGACGAGCTGACCACCACGCTCAACTTCGTCCTCGGGCTGCTCAAGGACTACGGGCTGGACGACTTCTACCTGGAGCTCTCGACCAAGGACCCGGAGAAGTACGTGGGCTCCGACGAGGTCTGGGCCGAGGCCACGCGCACCCTCGAGGAGGTCGCCGAGGCCTCCGGGCTCGAGCTCGTGCCGGACCCGGGCGGAGCCGCCTTCTACGGTCCCAAGATCTCGGTCCAGGCCCGCGACGCGATCGGCCGGACCTGGCAGATGTCGACGATCCAGCTGGACTTCAACCTGCCCGAGCGCTTCGAGCTGGAGTACCAGGCCGCCGACGGATCGCGCCAGCGCCCCGTCATGATCCACCGCGCCCTGTTCGGCTCGATCGAGCGCTTCATGGGCGTCCTGACCGAGCACTACGCCGGGGCGTTCCCGGCCTGGCTCGCGCCTGTCCAGGTCCGGGCGATCCCGGTCGCCGAGACGTTCAACGAGTACGTGGACGACGTCGTCGCCCGACTGCGGGCCCGCGGCGTCCGGGCGGAATCGGATCTGGGCTCCGACCGGTTCCCGAAGAAGATCCGCAACGCCTCCAAGGAGAAGATCCCCTTCACGCTCATCGCGGGCGGCGAGGACGCGGAGGCCGGGGCGGTGTCCTTCCGGTTCCGCGACGGCAGCCAGGACAACGGGATCCCGGTGGACGAGGCCGTGGAGCGCATCGTGGCGGCGATCGAAGCCAGGGAGGCCTAGGCGTGGCGGGCGCACCGTCGGGGACCGGCCCGGAGGAGGCCCCAGGGGGTCGCTCGGCGGCGTCGACCGGCGCCGGTGGCGCTGGCGACGCGGAGGCCACCGACGACTTCTCGCTGCCCGGTGTGCCGGATTCCTTCCAGCGGCTCTGGACGCCGTACCGGATGGCGTACATCAAGGCCGGTCAGCAGCAGGTCACGGACGAGCACTCGTGTCCGTTCTGCCGGGCGCCGGAGCGCAGCGACGAGGAGTCGCTGATTGTGCACCGCGGCGAGACGGCGTTCGTGGTCCTGAACCTGTTCCCCTACAACCCGGGGCACCTGCTCGTCTGCCCGTACCGCCATGTCCCCAACTACACGGACGTCACGGTGGAGGAGACCGCCGAGATCGCGGCGCTGAGCCAGCATGCCATGCGCGTGCTGCGCCGGACCGCGAATCCGTCCGGCTTCAACCTCGGGATGAACCAGGGCACGACCGGCGGGGCGGGCATCGCCGCGCATCTGCACCAGCACGTGGTGCCGCGCTGGGGCGGCGACGGGAACTTCTTCCCGATCATCGCCCAGACGAAGGCGATCCCTGCGACGCTGGCCGACGTGCGGGAGCAGATCGCCGGCGCGTGGGACAGCGTCTGACGCGGCCATGCTGAACCAGTACGCGCGCGGTCTGTTCACCCGCCTCTTCACGCCCCTGGCCCGCTGGCTCCTGGCCCGCGGCGTCACGCCGGACCAGGTGACGGTGGCCGGCACCGCCGGCGTCCTCGTCGGGGCGCTCGTCCTCTTCCCCCTGGGGCAGCTGTTCTGGGGCACGATGGTGATCGCCGTGTTCGCCTTCGCCGACGTGGTGGACGGGACCATGGCCCGGCTTCCGGAGGGGCAGCGCCGGCGGGCCAGGACCGACGGGGAGACACGCTGGGGCAGCTTCCTCGACTCCAGCCTGGACCGCGTCGCCGACGGCGCTGTGTTCGCCGGCCTGGCAGTCTGGTTCTTCACCTCGGGCGACGAGCCGGCCGTCGGGGTCGGCTCGATCGCGTGCATGTTCCTCGGGAGCATCGTCTCCTACGTCCGGGCCAAGGCCGAGTCGCTCGGGTACGACGCCCAGACAGGGATCGCGGAGCGCGCGGAGCGACTCGTGGCGACGCTCGTCGCCGCCGGGCTCGTCGGCCTCGGACTGCCGTCGACGGTCCTGCTCGTGGTCCTGGTCCTCCTGGCCGCGGCCAGCGCGGTGACCATCGCCCAGCGGATGGCACGGGTGCGCGCGCAGGTCGCTGCGGAGCGTTAGCCGGGCACACCGCCGTCGCACGTTGCCCGCGGTGACGGACCGGCCTTAATCCAAATCACGTCGGCGGGCCGGATCTCTTGTAGAGTCCTGCTGTCACGCCCGTCGCGTGAGAACTCCACGGTGCGTCCCTCTGCGCCGTTCCCACTCAGCAAGCCCTTGTGAAAGGACGTAGTTCGTGTCCACCAATGAAGCCTCGCAGGCACCCGTCACCGGCAGCAATCGCGTCAAGCGGGGCATGGCGGAAATGCTCAAGGGCGGCGTCATCATGGACGTCGTCAACGCCGAACAGGCCCGCATCGCCGAAGACGCCGGTGCAGTGGCCGTGATGGCGCTCGAGCGCGTTCCCGCCGACATCCGCGCCCAGGGCGGAGTGTCCCGCATGTCCGACCCCGACATGATCGAGTCGATCATCGAGGCCGTGTCCATCCCCGTGATGGCGAAGGCGCGCATCGGCCACTTCGTCGAGTCGCAGGTCCTGCAGTCCCTCGGCGTCGACTACATCGACGAGTCCGAGGTCCTGACCCCCGCCGACTACACCCACCACATCGACAAGTGGCAGTTCACGGTGCCGTTCGTGTGCGGCGCCACCAACCTCGGCGAGGCCCTGCGCCGCATCAACGAGGGCGCCGCGATGATCCGCTCGAAGGGCGAGGCCGGCACCGGGGACGTCTCCAACGCGACCACCCACATGCGCCAGATCCGCGCCGAGATCCAGCGGCTGGGGTCCCTGCCCGAGGACGAGCTCTACGTGGCCGCCAAGGAGCTCCAGGCGCCCTACGAGCTGGTGCGCGAGATCGCCCAGACCGGCAAGCTGCCGGTGGTGCTGTTCACCGCCGGCGGCATCGCGACCCCGGCCGACGCCGCCATGATGATGCAGCTCGGCGCCGACGGCGTCTTCGTGGGCTCGGGCATCTTCAAGTCCGGCAACCCGGCGCAGCGCGCCAATGCGATCGTCAAGGCCACGACCTTCTACGACGACCCGTCGGTGATCGCCGAGGCCTCCCGCGGCCTGGGCGAGGCCATGGTGGGCATCAACGTGGACGAGATCCCGGAGCCGCACCGCCTCGCGGAGCGCGGCTGGTAGGGCGCCGAAGCCACTTCCGGGCGGGCCCGTGGACCTCGTGTCCACGGGCCTGTTCTGTGCCTGCCGTGGTGCGAGCGCGCGCAGGTGACCGGCGGCTCGCCTCAGTCCAGGCGGAGGAGTCGTCCGCGGCCCACCAGCTGCAGCCCGTTCGACGCGAAGAACCCCGCGGACGACGGCGAGGCCGCCACCATCACCCGGGCGGCCGCGCCGTCGTCGCACGCGGCGGCCTCGCCACCGGGCCCGGCGGCGAGGCCGGTCTCGAGCGCATGGAGGTTCGACCTCGAGAGCGACTCCACGAGCCCGTGCAGCAGGGCGCGCCCGACGCCGCGGCGACGTGCCGGGGCCGCCACGGCGAGCCCATGGACAGAGACCGCTCCGTCGGTGGTGAACTGGCCGAACGCCCGACCGCGGAGCAGTCCGTCCTCGCGGGCGACGGCGTGCTCGATGCGGCGCTGGGTCGAGGGGTGGCGGCGCCCGCCCACACTGTTGCGCCAGTGGGTGGCGACGTTCAGCTCCACTCGGTCCCGTCCCGACGCCTCCGGGACCTCGGGGGAGAGACGGACCCGTCCCGGCCAGCCCTCGGCGGTGCCGTGCCCGCGGCGCCGACGGACGAGCACGCCCTCGTGCCAGAGCACCGGCGGGCCGTCCCGGAACCCGAGGTCCCGCAGCGGCGCATCGGCGGTGGCAGCGTTGACCCAGGCATCCACGCGCGTCGCCCCGAGCCGCGCTCCCTCGGCCAGCGCCGGCCGCAGGCCCCCGATGTCGACATGCTCGGGGAAGAGCAGCACCAGCCGGCGCCGGGTCGGCAGCCAGGCCCAGTCGCATCCGTGCGTGGAGAAGACGCGCCCGCCGCTGGCCAGCGCGAGGGCCTGGAGCCACGACTTTTGTGCGGCCTGTGCCGCCGAGATTCCGCCCACGTTCCTGGTTGGCTCTTTCTGTTCAGTTGTTGCTGATGGTTTGTCGACGGTCGAGCGGACCGGCAGCGCGGTCAGTCGGCCAGGCCCCGGCGGGCGAGAAGCGGACCGATCTCCGGGTCCCGGCCGCGCAGTGCGCGGAACGAGTCGAGCGGATCCCGCGTATTGCCGCGGGAGAGGAGCTCCTCCCGGAAGCGGTCGCCGTTGGCGCGGGTCAGGCCGCCGTGCTCCGCGAACCATTCGACGGTGTCCGCGTCCAGGATCTGGCTCCAGATGTACGAGTAGTAGCCGGCCGCGTAGCCGCCGTCGAAGATGTGCTTGAAATAGCCGGTGCGGTACCGCGGCGGCACCAGATCGGGATCGAGCCCAGCGTCGCGGAGGACGCGGTCCTCGAAAGCGGGGACGTCGTCGACGTGCTCTCCCGGGGTGAGAGTATGCCATGCCAGGTCCAGGAGCGCGGCGGCCAGGTACTCGGTGGTCGCATACCCTTCGCCCCAGAGGGCGGCGTCCTCGATGGCGTCCGCGGCACCCTCCGGCAGGGGTTCGCCCGTCTCGTAGTGGAAGGCGTAGGTCTCGAGGATCCTCGGATGCAGGGCCCACATCTCGTTGACCTGCGAGGGATACTCCACGAAGTCGCGGGGCACCGAGGTGCCGGCCAACGAGGGGTACGTCGCCGTCGAGAAGAGCCCGTGCAGGGCGTGCCCGAACTCGTGGAACAGCGTCCGGACCTCGTCCAGCGAGAGCAGGGCCGGGCCGTTGCCGGGGGGAGCGATGTTGAGGTTGTTGACGACCACCGGCAGCTCGAAGAAGGCTCCCGCGCCGAGACGCAGCGAGTTCATCCAGGCACCGCCGGCCTTCGTGGGACGGGCGAAGAAGTCCCCGAGGAACAGTCCCAGGGCCGAGCCGTCCTCGTTGTAGACCTCCCAGACGCGGACGTCCGGGTGGTACGTGGGCAGGTCGAACCGCTCGGCGAACGTCAGGCCGTAGAGCTGGTGCGCGGCCTCGAAGACGCCGCGCTCGAGGACCGCGTTCAATTCGAACCACGGCCGCAGCGCAGCGGTGTCCAGATGGTAGCGGTCGCGCTGGACGAGCTCCGAGTAGAAGGACCAGTCCCACGGCCGGACCGGCAGCTCGGCGTACTGCTCGAGCTGCTCGTGCTCGGCACGGGCGTTGGCCATGGCTCGCTCCGCGAGGCCGTGGAGACGCTCCCGGACAGCCTCCAGCGACGGGGCCGTCTGAGCCTCGAGGACGTACTCGGCATGCGTGCCGTAGCCGAGCAGCCCGGCCCGCACCGCACGGAGCTGGGCCATGTCGCGGGCGAGGTGGAGGGTGGCGTGCTCGCCGGCCTGACCGCGGCCGACGGACGCCTCGAAGATCCGCTTGCGGGACGAGGCCTGGTTCAAGCGGGCCAGTGCGGGCTGCCCAGTGGGCAGCACGAGCGTCAGGAGGTAGCCGCCCCCGTATCCCGCGGCGAGAGCCGCTGCGGCCGCCGAGGAGATCTCCGCCTCGGACAGCCCCTGGAGGTCCATCACGTCCTCGAAGTGCACCGCTGCGGCGTTCTGGCCCGCCAGCTGCCGCCGGGAGAATTCCGTGGAGAGTTCCGAGAGCTCCGCATTGAGCTCGCGCAGCCGCTCCTGCGTCCCGGGGTCGACGTCGGCTCCGGCCTGGCGGAATCGGCGCAGCGTCTCCTCCCGCAGCCGGGCCGCCTCGGGCTCGAGGCCGTCGGATGGTGCCGCGGAGAGACGCGCGTACAGCCTGCCGTCCAGGTGGACGTCGTCGTGGTGGGCGGAAAGCATCCGTTGGATCTCGTGGTGAGCCACGAGCACGTCCTCCGTGCCGTGCGAGGGCTTCACGACGCCGAAGGCCTGGACGGCGCGGCGCAGGGTCTCCCCGGAGAGCTCGAACGCCTCGATGGTGTTCTCGAAGGTCGGCTCCGACCCATCCGTCGCGATGGTGCGCAGCTGCGCTCGCTGTTCCTCGATCCCCACGCGGACCGCCTCCACGTAGTGCTCGGCCGTGATCCCCGCGAAGTCGGGCATCTGGAACGGCAGGAGGCTCGGCTGCAGTAACGGATTGCTCATGCAGCAAGAATTTCACAGGTGGCGCGCCGGGCGGCGGATTTTACGTCTGGAGATGCGGTGTCCGCACCGGCATGCCTAGGGTGTAACACGTTGTCCGGACCGGTCCAGAGTCGTCCGGGCTGTTCGGAGAACGGAACGAAGCATGAATCAGACCCTCGACCCCGCGCCTTCGTCGGCGCTCGAGCGACCCCTCGTGGGCGTCCTCGCGCTGCAGGGCGACGTACGCGAACACGAGCACGCCCTCCGGGAGGGCGGCGCCGACGTCGTCAAGGTGCGACGCCCGGAGGAGCTCGAGCGGCTCGACGGGCTGGTCCTGCCCGGCGGCGAGTCCACGGCCATCGACAAGCTCGCGCGCACGTTCGGCGTCGCCGAGCCCCTGAAGGAGCGGATCGCCGGGGGCCTGCCGGTCTACGGGTCCTGCGCCGGACTCATCCTGCTCGCGGACCGCCTCGCCGATCCAGCGACGGACCTCTCCGGCGTGCCACAGCAGACGTTCGGCGGCATCGACATGCTGGTGCGCCGCAACGCCTTCGGCCGCCAAGTCGACTCGTTCGAGGCCGACCTCGACATCGCACCCGTCGACGCCGTCGACCCCGGGAGCCCGCGTCCCGTCCGGGCGGTGTTCATCCGCGCTCCGTGGGTCGAGTCGGTGGGCGACGGTGTCGACGTGCTGGCTACCGTCCCGGTCACGTACCGGCACGCGCACGACGCCGCAGAGCACCGTGCGGACGCCGGTGCGCCCGACGCCGACGGGGCCGAGGCGGGAGGGGTCGCTAGAATCGTTGCAGTTCGCTCCGGCAATCTGCTGGCCACCAGCTTCCATCCGGAAGTCACGGGCGAGCGGCGGATCCACCGGCTATTCATCCAGATCATCAGAGGAGAAGCGTAGGCATGTCAGGCCACTCCAAATGGGCAACCACGAAGCACAAGAAGGCCGCCATCGACGCCAAGCGCGCCAAGGCCTTCGCCAAGCTGACCAAGAACATCGAGGTCGCTGCGCGCGCCGGAGGGGCGGACCTGGACGGGAATCCGGCGCTCGAGCTGGCCGTCCAGAAGGCCAAGAAGAACTCCGTGCCCAACGACAACATCGACCGGGCCATCAAGCGCGGCGCCGGTCTGACCGGTGAGGCGGTCGACTACGCCGAGATCATCTACGAGGCCCGCGGCCCGCAGGGCTCGGCGCTCCTGGTCGAGTGCCTCACCGACAACAAGAACCGCGCCGCGTCCGAGACCCGCCTGGCGATCACCCGCAGCGGCGGCACCGTGGCGGACCCCGGATCGGTGAGCTACCTCTTCGCTCGCAAGGGCGTCGTCTCGCTGCCGAAGAACGGGCTGACCGAGGACGATCTGCTGCTGGCCGTGCTCGACGCCGGCGCGGACGAGGTGCAGGAGGCCGGCGACAACTTCGAGATCGTCAGCGAGCCCACGGACCTGCGCGCCGTCGTCGCCGCCCTCGAGGAGGCCGGTATCGAGTACGAGAGCGACGAGATCGAGTTCGTCCCGTCCATGAAGGTGGAGCTCGACGCCGACTCCGCGCGGAAGTTCCTCAAGCTCGCCGATGCCCTCGAGGAGCTGGACGACGTGCAGAACGTCTACTCCAACGTGGACATCCCGTCCGACGTCATGGCCGAGCTGGAGCAGGACTAGCCGGTGGCCCTGCGGGTGGTGGGCGTGGACCCCGGCCTGACCCGGTGCGGGCTGGCCGTCGTCGACGTCGAGGCCAATCGCAGGGCGACCCTCGTCGACGTGACGGTGATCGGAACCTCCGCGGACACGTCGCTGGACGCGCGGCTCCTGGGCATCGCCCGGGGGATCGAGGCGTGGCTGGATCGCTACTCGCCGGACGCGCTGGCCGTCGAGCGCGTGTTCAGCCACACCAATGTCAGCACGGTCATGGGCACAGCACAGGCGTCGGGGATCGTCATCGCCGAGGCCGCCAGGCGCGGCATCGCCGTCGCCCTCCACACCCCGACCGAGGTGAAGGCGGCGGTCACCGGCAGCGGACGCGCCGACAAGGATCAGGTGGGGCACATGGTCGCGAAGATCCTGCGGCTGGATGCCCCGCCCACCCCGGCGGACGCGGCCGACGCGGCCGCCCTGGCCATCACGCACGGCTGGCGCGGCGCCGCGCCGGGCTCGCACGCCTCCGCGACCGCGAGCGGCGGCTCCAGCGGCCTCACACCCGCCCAGCGGGCGTGGGCCCAGGCCGAGGCCGCCGCGCGCAAGGGCGCGTCGTCCCAGGGAACCGGCGGCAGGGGAGGCGCGGCGCGCCGCCCGATCCGCTGAGTGCCCGGCCCGCCTGCCTCATCCGTGGGCTGCCGGAGGGTAGGGTATTCGTAGATTTGTTCGGATGCCGGAGGTTGTTGGACGCATGATCAGTTCGCTAGCGGGCGTGGTGCAGCACGTCGGGCTCAATTCCGCCGTGATCGAGGTCGGAGGATTCGGCATGCTGGTGCAGGCCACGCCCCAGACGCTCTCCGGCCTGCACGTCGGCCAGCAGGCCACGCTCTATACCACCATGGTGGTGCGCGAGGAGTCGATGACCCTGTTCGCGTTCGCCGACACCGGCGCCCGCGAGGTCTTCGAGACGCTGCAGTCCGTCTCCGGCATCGGCCCCCGCATTGCCCTGGCGGTGCTGGCCGTCCTCACGCCCGAGGAGGTACGCGTGGCGATCGCCCAGGGCGACGCCAAGACGCTGACCAAGGTCCCGGGCATCGGGACCAAGGGCGCCCAGCGCATGGTGCTCGAGCTCGCCGGGAAGCTGGCCCCGACTGGAGAGACCGCTGATGCGCAGGTCGCGGCGGCGGACGAGAGCAGTTGGAAGGCGCCGGTCCTGGACGCGTTGACGGGGCTGGGGTGGAACGAGAAGGACGCGACCCGGGCCATGGACGCGTTCGAGACGGACAACTCGGAGCTGGTCGCGACCGGGACGATGCCTCAGATCCTGCGCGCCCTTCTCGCCGACCTCGGTCGGCGACCGCAGCGGGCCGGGCGCTGACCCGTGACCGACGAATCACGCAGGGAGGATGCGCTGATGGAGAGCCCCTTGACCGCGGCGACGAGCGAACCCGACGAGCGTGTGCTCGAGGCGGCGCTGCGGCCGAAGAACCTGCACGACTTCGTCGGCCAGCACCGCGTCCGGGAGCAGCTCTCGCTGGTGCTCGAGGCCTCCAAGATCCGTGAGCGCACCGCCGACCACGTCCTGCTCTCGGGCCCTCCGGGTCTCGGGAAGACCACGCTGGCCATGATCATCGCCGCCGAGATGAGCGCCCCGCTGCGCATCAGCTCCGGTCCGGCGATCCAGCATGCCGGCGACCTCGCCGCCATCCTCTCCTCCCTCAGCGAGGGCGAGGTTCTCTTCCTCGACGAGATCCACCGGATGAGCCGGCCCGCCGAGGAGATGCTGTACATGGCGATGGAGGACTTCCGCGTCGACATCGTCGTGGGCAAGGGCGCCGGCGCGACGGCGATCCCCTTGGAGCTCCCGCCGTTCACGCTCGTCGGGGCGACCACGAGAGCGGGTCTGCTCCCCGGGCCGCTGCGGGACCGCTTCGGGTTCACGGGCCATCTCGAGTTCTACTCCGTCGAGGAGCTGGAGCTCGTGCTCCGACGTTCGGCGATGCTGATGGACTTGCGGATCAACTCCGCCGGGTTCACCGAGATCGCCTCGCGATCCCGCGGCACCCCGCGTATTGCCAATCGGCTCCTGCGGCGCGTCCGGGACTGGTCGCTCGTGCACAACGTCGAGCAGATCGATGCCCGCCTCGCGTCGGCCGCACTCGACATGTACGAGGTCGATTCCCGCGGTCTCGACCGCCTGGACCGACAGGTGCTCCAGGCGCTCTGCACCAAGTTCGGAGGGGGGCCCGTCGGGCTCTCCACGCTCGCGATCGCCGTGGGGGAGGAGACCGAGACGGTGGAGACCGTCGCCGAGCCGTACCTCGTGCGCGAGGGACTGCTCGGCCGCACCCCTCGCGGCAGGATCGCACTGCCCGACGCATGGGCCCACCTCGGCCTGGCCATGCCGCAGTCCGCCCCGGGCTCAACGCCGGCTGCCGCGCAGGCGATCCCGGGGCAGGATGCGCTCGATCTCGACGAGTAGACCGTTCGCCGGCGGCGTAGGTCCCGCGCGTCACAGTCGCGCCCGTTAGACTGGCCGCGGCCCCGCGCTTGCGCGTGCCGCGGCCCGATCGGTACCGATCCACTATAGAAACAGGTAAAGACTCTTGACTTCGCTCCTGACCGCCGCGTCCGCAGAACAGACGCAGGCCTCCGGTTTCAACCCCATGAACCTCATCCTGCTCGTGGCCCTGGCCTTCATGATCTTCATGATGTTCCGCGGTCGGCAGAAGGCCAAGAAGGCCCAGGAGGAGCTCCGGTCCAAGCTTCACGTCGGCGCCCAGGTCATGACCAACTTCGGGCTCTTCGGCACGGTTCTCCGGCAGAATCCGGACGAGAACCAGGTCGTGCTCGAGCTCTCCCCGGGCACCACGGCCACCGTGCACTCCGGGGCCATCGCCAAGGTCGTCGAGCCCGCCGCGGCCGCGGAGACCGAGCAGGCTCCGGCGGAGCCCGCCGTCGAGTCCCCTGAGGAGACCGAGCGCCGCCTGAACGACGAGGAAAAGTAACTCCACCAATGGCCGAACCCATCCGGCACGCCCGGCGTGCCCTCATCTGGCTGTTCGTCCTGACGGTGGCGCTCGGCGGCGCGCTCGTCGCCGGAGTCGCCACCGGTCAGACGGCGGCCTCGCCGAAGCTGGCCCTCGACCTCGAGGGCGGCACCCAGATGATTCTGGCGCCTCGCGTCGACGGCGGGGAGGCGATCACGCAGGAGCAGCTCGAGCAGGCCGTGGAAATCATCCGCCAGCGCGTCGACGGCTCCGGCGTCAGCGAGGCCGAGATCACCACCCAGGGTGGGCGCAACATCGTTGTCTCCCTCCCGGGCATCCCGGACAGCCGGACCCGCGAGCTGATCCAGGCCTCCGCCAACATGGAGTTCCGCCCGGTCATCATGGCCGGCAGCTACGGTCCCACCCCGGAGGACCAGCGGCTCTCCGACGAAGAGCTCCCACAGCCCACCGGCGAACCCGAGACGGCCTCGGACACCAACTGGGTCACTCCCGAGCTATACCGCGAGTTCGAGGCGTACGACTGTGAGGCGGCCATTCAGGAGCGCTCCGTCGAGCCCGCCCCGGCGGACGCGCCGACGATCGCGTGCGATCCCGCCTACCAGGCCAAGTACATCGTCGGGCCCGTCGAGGTCGACGGCGACACCATCGCCGACGCCTCGCACGGCCAGGTGCGCAACGCGCAGGGCTACGTCTCGGGCGGCTGGGCCGTGAACATCGAGTTCAACTCCGAGGGCACCCGCCAGTTCCGTGAGGTCACCGAGCGCCTGACCGCGCTCCAGGGTGCGCAGAACCAGTTCGCCATCCTGCTCGACGGCGTCATCGTCTCGGCCCCGGCCAGCAATGTCGTCATCGCCGACGGACGCGCGCAGATCACGGGCAATTTCACCGAGGAAACAGCCGCCAAACTGGCCGAGCAGCTCAAGTATGGCGCCCTCCCGATCAGCTTCGAGATCCAGTCCGAGCAGCAGATCTCCGCCACACTCGGCGCCAACCAGCTGCAGATGGGAATGATCGCCGGCGTCATCGGCCTGGTGCTGGTCGCCGTCTACTCGCTCTTCCAGTACCGCACTCTCGGCCTGGTCACGCTGGCCTCGCTCGTCGTGGCGGGCATCCTGACCTACCTCGCGCTGGTGCTGCTGGGCTGGACCCAGAACTACCGGCTCTCGCTCGCCGGCATCGCCGGCATCATCGTGGCCATCGGCCTCACCGCCGACTCGTTCATCGTCTACTTCGAACGTGTGCGCGACGAGCTGCGCGACGGGCGAAACCTCGTCGCGGCAGTCGAGGCCGGCTGGTTCCGGGCCCGGCGCACCATCCTGGCGTCGAAGGCGGTGAACCTCCTCGCGGCGGTCGTCCTGTACGTCATGGCCGTCGGCAGCGTGCGCGGCTTCGCGTTCACACTCGGTCTCACCGCGATCGCGGACCTCGTGGTCGTCTTCCTGTTCACTCATCCGATGCTCCAGGTCCTGGCCCGGACGCGCTTCTTCGGCCAGGGGCATCCGGCCTCCGGGCTCGACCCGCGGACGCTCGGCGTGGCGCCGTTCTACCGTGGTGCCGGCCTGGTCCGCCCGGTGCTCCCGGTGAGCCCGGACGCTGCGGTGGGCCGGAGGAAGCCCAAGCGCCAGTCCGAGGCGGAGGCTGAACGCCGTCTGACGATCGCCGAGCGGCGGCGCCTCGCCGCGGAGGGTGCCGACGAGCCGGACGCTCCGGCCGCCTCCGAGGAGGCCCGAGCGTCCGTTCCGGCGAACACGAGAGCGGACGCCGGCCGCACCGGTGGCAAGGGAGCGAACGATGCGTAATCTCGCACAGTGGGGCAACGACCTCTACACGGGCAAGAAGTCCTACGACTTCATCGGCCGGCGGCGACTCTGGTTCATGGTCGCCGCAGTGCTGCTCATCGCCGCGGTCCTGGTCCCCGTGGTCAAGGGCGGGTTCAACCTCGGCATCGATTTCCGCGGTGGCTCAGAGTTCGTCGTCTCGGGCGTGGCGGACACGGACGTGGAGACCGGGGAGGAGGCCGTCGACTCCGTCGTCGATGTCGAAGGGGTCCGGGTCACCGCCATCACCGGCGACACCATGCGGGTCCAGACCGATCGGATGAGCGACGACGAGACCCTCGCCGTGGGCGATGCGCTCGCGGACGCCTACGGCGTCTCCGCCGACCACGTGACCAGCACCTACATCGGACCCACGTGGGGCGAGGATGTCTCGAAGCAGGCCCTCATGGGCCTCGTGGCGTTCGTGGCGCTCGTCGGCCTGCTCATGGCCGCGTACTTCCGGACCTGGAAGATGTCCGCGGCGGCGGTGCTCGGGCTGCTGTTCGTCGTCGTGGTCACGGCGGGGATCTACTCCGCCACCGGGTTCGAGGTGACGCCCAGCGCGATCATCGGCTTCCTCACCATCCTCAGCTACGCGCTCTACGACACCGTGGTGGTCTTCGACAAAATCCGAGAGAACACGGTCGACTACCGCGAGCAGCACGAGCGGTCGTTCCACGATCTGGTCAATCTCGCCATCAACCAGACCCTCGTCCGCTCGATCAACACCTCCGTCGTCGCCATCCTGCCGATCGGGTCGATCCTCTTCATCGGCTCCTTCCTGCTCGGCGCGGGAACGCTGAAGGACTTGGCGCTCGCGCTGTTCGTCGGTGTCATCGTGGGCACGCTGGCCACGCTGTTCGTTCAGGCCCCCCTCTACGCCCAGTTGCGGGCGAGCGAGCCGGAGCTGCGCGAGCACGCCGAGGCCGTCGACGCCGGGCGCGGTGCCTCGGCGGAGCCGGCACCCGCACGCTAGGGAGCGGTGCCGGCTCCTCCCAGGCCGGCCTGCTGCCGGCGGGCCCGTACCGATCAGTCCTGGTCGGTGCGGGCCCGCTTTCGTCCGGCGACCGGGTCCTGCTGCTCAAGCACCCCTCAAGGCCGCGGCGTCATCTGACGTCCCGTGGTGCCCCTGGTCTGCTGCGGCATCCGCACTGCAGTAACCTTGGGGTACCCCACTGCAGGTCAGGGGTGCGTTGACCTGACGGACCGTGTTCGAAAGGAGACGCTGTGGCCGAGAATCGCACGAGCGCCGACGGACAGCGGCGCGGGCGGACCATGTCCCGCCTGGCCCGTTTCGCCGGACGGTCGCCCATGGGGCAGCCCCCGATCCTGGAACCGCTGCTGCGCACGGTCCGCGCCAACAGCCCGCGCGAGGACCTCGAACTGATCACGCATGCGTTCGCCGTCGCCGAGCGCAAGCACGAGGGGCAGAAGCGCAAGAGCGGCGACCCGTACATCACCCACCCGGTCGCGGTGTCCACGATCCTCGCCGAGATGGGCATGACCGGCACCACCCTCGCCGCTGCTCTCCTGCACGACACCGTCGAGGACACCGACTACTCACTGGACGACCTCCGCCGAGAGTTCGGCGACGAGGTCGCCATGCTGGTCGACGGCGTGACCAAGCTGGACAAGGTCAAGTTCGGCGACGCGGCCCAGGCCGAGACGGTGCGGAAGATGGTCGTCGCGATGTCCAAGGACATCCGCGTGCTGCTCATCAAG
The DNA here is from genome assembly GCF_031178195.1 of Zhihengliuella sp. Lineage (GTDB taxonomy): Bacteria > Actinomycetota > Actinomycetes > Actinomycetales > Micrococcaceae > Zhihengliuella. The sequence continues at coordinate 496,241 of NZ_JAPSJL010000002.1, read as the reverse complement.
CTGGCCGACCGCCTGCACAACGCGCGAACGTGGCGGTACGTCTCGCCGGAGTCCAGTGCCAAGAAGGCCCGCGAGACCCTCGAGATCTTCGCCCCGCTCGCCCATCGGCTAGGCATGAACACCATCAAGTGGGAGCTGGAGGACCTCTCGTTCGCCGCGCTGCATCCGAAGGTCTACGAGGAGGTCGTCCGCCTCGTCGGTGACCGCACGCCGGAACGAGAGAAGTACCTCTCCACGGTCCGGAAGCTCATCGGCGAGGATCTCCATCAAGCGCGCATCAAGGCCTCCGTCACCGGCCGACCCAAGCACTACTATTCCGTGTACCAGAAGATGGTGGTGCGCGGCAAGGAGTTCAATGACATCCACGACCTGATGGGTGTGCGCGTCCTCGTCGACTCGGTCCGCGACTGCTACGCGACCCTAGGCACCCTGCATGCGCGATGGAATCCGCTGCCGGGGCGGTTCAAGGACTACATCGCGATGCCCAAGTTCAACATGTACCAGTCGCTGCACACCACCGTCATCGGTCCACAGGGCAAGCCGGTGGAGATCCAGATCCGCACGCACGAGATGCACCGGCGCGCCGAGTACGGCGTCGCCGCCCACTGGAAGTACAAGGAGCACAGCAAGGGCTCCGTCCCGGAGCAGGGCCAGCAGGACATGGGCTGGCTGCGCAGCCTGCTCGACTGGCAGGAGGAGACCCGCGATCCGGGGGAGTTCCTCGACAGTCTCCGGTTCGAGATCAACGCCGCCGAGGTGTTCGTGTTCACGCCCAAGGGCGAGGTCATGGCGCTGCCGGCCGGTTCCACGCCGATCGACTTCGCGTACTCGGTCCACACCGAGGTCGGGAACCGGGCCATCGGGGCCCGGGTCAACGGCAAGCTGGTGCCGCTGAGCAGCGAGCTCCACCACGGCGACTGGGTGGAGATCTTCACCTCCAAGGCCGAGGGCGCCGGGCCCAGCCAGGACTGGCTCGGCTTCGTCAAGAGCGCCCGCGCGCGGAACAAGATCCGCCAGTGGTTCAGCAAGGAGCGGCGCGAGGAGGCCATCGACAAGGGCAAGGACCTGCTGACTCGGGAGCTGCGCAAGCACCACCTCCCGCTGCAGAAGCTCATGACGCACGAGACCCTCTCAGCGGTCGCGCACGAGCTCCGGCACAATGACATCGCGGCGCTCTACGCTGCCGTCGGCGACGGCCACACCTCCGCCCAGAACGTCATCGAGCACCTGATCGCCCTGACGGCCGAGCCGGACGAGGTCTCCGAGTTCGACGACGTTCCGCTCACCTCCCCGGCCAAGGCGCGGAGCGCCTCGGGGGACTCGGGTGTGATCGTCAAGGGCGCCGGCGATGTCATGACCAAGCTGGCTCGCTGCTGCGGACCGGTTCCCCCGGACGAGATCGCCGGGTTCGTGACGCGTGGCGCCGGGGTCTCCGTGCACCGCGCGAACTGCAGCAACTTCCTGGCGCTGTCCGAGGAGAAGGAGCGGATCGTCGAGGTCGAGTGGGCGCCCACCAAGACCAGCCTCTTCCTGGTCGAGATCCAGGTCGAAGCGCTCGACCGCAAGTCCCTGCTCTCCGACGTCACCCGCGTCCTGAGCGAGAGCCACGTGAACATCCTGTCCGCGAGCGTGACGACAACGCGCGACCGGGTAGCCCTCAGCCGGTTCTCCTTCGAGATGGGCGATCCGAAGTACCTCAGCCACGTCCTCAACGCGGTGCGCCGCATCGACGGCGTCTACGACGTCTACCGGGCCACGGCTTCGGGTCAGCGCGGCTGACCGGCCGGCTGTTCCGTCGCATCGGCCGCCGGCCGCTCGAGCACGCGCGGCGCCCGCCGGACGGCTTCGTCCAGCCGTTCCAGGGCGCGCACCTTCCCGGGCCGTCGTCTGGACCCGGCCACTGCCTCGTGCAGCGCTCCGGCGTCGACGGCGAGGGCCCGGAGGCTGATCAGCCGGCTGGCGGTGCGCACCACCACGTCGTCGGGCTCCTCGCGCCAGAGGAGGTCGAACGCCGTACGCAGCGGGGTGGCCACCCGCACCGCGGCGACCCTCTGGATCTCCGCCGGTTCGAGTGACTGCTCCAGACAGCGGATCGGCATCCGCTCCGCAGCTGATCGGGGGAGGCGTTGGAAGGACGAGACGTACAGCTCCAGTCGCCGCGGAACGGGCGCGCAGCCGTAGACCCAGGCCGCGGAGAAGCCTCCGACGGCCGTATAGGCGACCGGGCCGGCGGCGCAGGCTGCCGCCCGGGCGCGCACGGTAGGGGAGTCTCCTGCCCGGGCCTCGACCCAGACGTTCGTGAGAATGTCCCGGAGTAGGCCCTCCCGGGCCATGGCGGAGAGCTCCCCGACCCCGAACGGGGCCCCCGCCCGGTACACGTTCGGCAGCTCGGCCGTCCCGTCGTCGCCGCCGCCGCGGTCGGGAGCGGGCGCGGGGGCGGGGGCGAGGCCGGACCTGCGGGCTCCACTGCCGGAGCGTGTGCGGGACGGGAGCGGGAGGTGAGTCATGACTCCACCCTCCGCGGACGGTTCGCGGTACGCCAGGGGCCGCCGTCCCGGTGTGGACAGCGGCCCCTGGGCCTGCGGGCCTGTGGAGGAACCCCGGTGGCAGGGCGCTCTAGGAGAGGTCCTGCGCCGAGGCGGACACCGTCTCGAGCCAGGTGCGTCGGGCCTCCAGCGCTTCCTCGGCCTTCTTGATCTTTCGCTGGTCGCCGCCGGCCCTCGCCTCGTCGAGCTCGCGCTCGAGCTGGGCGATCGACTCCTCGAGCTGGGCCAGCATGCTGTTGGAGCGGGCCTTGGTCTCCGGGTTCGACCGGCGCCACTGCTCGTCCTCGGCGTCCCGTACGGCGTCCTCGACCTGGCGCAGGCCGGCCTCGATCCGCTGCATGGCCGAGCGCGGCACCTTGCCGGCCTGGTCCCAGCGCTCCCGGACCGAGTCCAACGCCTTCTTGGCCGCACCCAGGTCCTTGATGGGCAGGATCGCGCGCGCCTCCTCGAGGAGCTGCTCCTTGACCTTCAGATTCTCCTCGAACTCGGCGTCGAGAGCAGCGTTCGCCGCATTCCGCGCGTTGAAGAAGACGTCCTGGGCGGCTCGGAACCGTGCCCACAGGGCATCGTCGTCCTTGCGGGCGGCTCGCTTGGAGGCCTTCCACTCGTCCATGAGCTTGCGGTACTCGGCGGCCGTGTGACCCCAGTCGGTCGACGTGGAGAGCTCCTCCGCACGGGCAATCAGCGATTCCTTGACCCGCTTGGCCTCCGCGTGGTCGGCATCGAGCTGCGAGAAGTAGCCGCGGCGGTGCTTGTCGAAGATCGTGCGCGCTGCGCGGAACCGCTTCCAGAGGGCATCCTCGGTGCCTCGCCCGAGCCGCGGCCCCGACTTCTGCGCGTGCTTCCAGGCCTCGAAGAGCTCGTTCATGCGCTGGCTGGCCTGCTTCCACTGGACCTTCTGCGGGTCCTGCGCGGCGAGCTCCTCGGCCTCGGCGACCAGTGCCTCCCGCTCGGCCAGGTGCGCCGCCCGGGCCCTCTCCTGCTCCTGCCTCTCCGCCTCGTGCAGCAGTGCGACGTCCTCGCGCGCCTTGGCGATGCGCTCCTCGAGGGCCTTCAGGTCGCCGACCATGCCGCGGGCCGCGACCTGCTCGGCGAGCCCGGAGAGCGTCTTCTCCATATCCGTCGTCGGTGCCTTGGCGGCCACCCGGTGCTCCAGCAGCAGCACCTGGTTCACCACGTCGTCGTACTTGCGCACGAAGTACCCGAGCGCCTCGTCCTGCGACGCGTCCGGGTACTGGCCGACCGCGTGCTCCTCGCCGTCGACGACGACGAACACGTGCCCGTCCTCGGTCACCCGCGCGAACCGGCGCGCCTCCTCCAGGGGCGTGGAGTACGACGGCGGCGCGACCACTGAGTCGGCGGTCGCGGCGGGCTTCGTGCCCGCTGCCGGCTTCAGCGCGGTCGGCTTGACTGCCGACGGTTTGATCGCCGAGGGCTTCACCGCCCCTGGCGTCGCCGCGGCGGGGGCCGGGGCCGCAGGGGTCGGTCCTGTGGACTGCTGGTCGTCGGATTTCTGACTGTCGGTCACCGCTGGAACTCTTTCACTCGTGCCGCGCATGGCCGGGCCACCGCGGGTTCATGTCTCATCCGTCACTCTACCGAGTCGCGTTCCGACACCCAACCGGCGGCGGGCATGACGCTAGAATGAGGCGGTCCGGCCCGCGGACGCGCCGATGCGGCGCGTCGATCGCGGCCGGCGCGTCGGCGTCGAAGCGCCGGCCCGCCCACGCCACCGAAACGACCCAGGAGCGATCCCGCCCATGGCACGCAAGGCCTCCCTGTCCGGCTTCCCCGAATGGCTCCCCGGCGAGCGGCTCGTGGAGCTCCATGTCCTGGACACGTTGCGCCGGACCTTCGAGCTCCACGGGTTCAGCAGCGTGGAGACCCGTGCCGTGGAGACCGTCGGGCAGCTGCTGCGCAAGGGGGAGATCGACAAAGAGGTGTACGGCCTCTCGCGGCTGCAGGGCGACGAACCGGCGACGGCCGAGGACCCGAACGGACTGGCCCTGCACTTCGACCTGACGGTTCCCTTCGCGCGCTACGTCGTCGAGAACGCCGGACACCTGAACTTCCCCTTCCGGCGCTACCAGATGCAGAAGGTCTGGCGCGGCGAGCGTCCCCAGGACGGCCGCTTCCGCGAGTTCACGCAGGCGGACATCGACGTCGTCGGTGACGGCAGCCTGCCCTTCAAGTACGACGTCGAGCTGGCGCTGGTGATCGCGGAGGCGCTCTCGGCCCTGCCGATCGGCGATTTCACCCTCCGCGTGAACAACCGCAAGCTCGCCGAGGGCTTCTACCGCGGGCTCGGACTCACCGACACCGCGGGGGTCCTGCGCAGCATCGACAAGCTGGAGAAGGTCGGGCCCGCGCGGGTCAAGGAGCTCCTCATGGAGGAGCTCGGCGCCACGGGCGAGCAGGCCGACTCCGCCCTGGCGCTGGCTGCCATCCGCACCGAGGACATGTCCTTCGTGGACCGGGTCCGTGCGCTCGGCGTGGAAGACGAGCTGCTCGAGCAGGGCCTGGACGAACTCTCGCAGGTTGTCTCCATGGCGGTCCGCCGCGCCCCGGGCCGTGTGGTCGCCGACCTGAGCATCGCGCGCGGGCTCGACTACTACACCGGCACCGTCTACGAGACCGTGCTCGTCGGCCACGAGCAGCTCGGCTCGATCTGCTCCGGCGGCCGCTACGAGTCGCTGGCGACCAAGGGCAGCCGGACGTTCCCCGGCGTCGGCCTGTCGATCGGCGTCAGCCGGCTGGTCTCGCGCATGCTCGCCGAGGAGACGGCCGTCGCGTCGCGCAGCGTCCCCACTGCCGTCTACGTGACCCTCACGAACGACGACGCCTGGTCCGAGGCGCAGGATGTCGCCGCCCAGCTGCGCGCCCGCGGCATCAGCGCGGAGGTCGCCGCGACCGCGGAGAAGTTCGGCAAGCAGATCAAGTTCGCCGACCGCCGCGGCATCCCGTTCGTCTGGTTCACCGGCTCGGACGGCGCGCACGAGGTCAAGGACATCCGTTCCGGCGAGCAGGTTCCCGCCGATCCGGCGTCCTGGACACCGCCCGCCGAGGACCTGGAGCCGCGGATCGTCGCGAGCTGATCCGGCCGGGCCTGCACGGGTCCGGATCCTCGCAGTGAGGGGCACGGCAGCCGGGCCTCGGTCGACCGCCCCGGTGCTCCTCTCGAGGCTGCTCCTCTCGAGTCCGTAGTCGGCGCGCGTCAGTCGGCGGGCCGCCGCAGCGCGATCCGCACCAGCCGGTAGACGATCCCGACGGCGAACACGCCGAGCATGGTCAGGACCGAGGCCGAGGGCAGCAGGAACGCCACCGCAGTGCAGGCGACGGCACCCAGGGCCGGCACCCAGCGTGGGCAGTACCAGGGCCGCCGCGCGCCCAGCCGCCACGCGGCCAGATTCGCCACACCGTAGTACACCAGCACCCCGAAGCTCGAGAACCCGATGACCGTGGTCAGGTCGCCCGCCTGGACCAGGAGCAGCACGACGACGCCGACCGCGAGCTGCCCCGCCCACGGCACGGCGTGACGCTCCGGCGCACCCCGGGCGTCCACCGGCGGGTGCGGGCCGGGGGAGAAGAGGCCGCGCAGCGACGCGATCCGCGCCAGGTCCGCCGGCACATCCCCCTCGCGGGCCATCGCCAGCAGCGTCCGGGACACCCCCGCGACCAGCGAGAGCAGCGCGCCCAGGATCGCCACGCACGCGGCCGCGACGACGACGGGCGCCGGGATGCCCAGGCCCGTGGCCGCGTCCGCGACCGGTGCCGGGCTGGCCGCGAGCGCGGGCAGCCCCAGGAACCGGGATACCGCGACGGCGAGCAGGAGGTACAGCAGCACCGTCGTCGTCAGTGCGGCGACTACGGCGAGCGGGATGGTCCGGCGGGGGTTCCGGACCTCTTCGCCGAGCGTGGCGACGCGAGCGTATCCTGCGTAGGCGAAGAACAGGAGCCCCGCCGCCTGGAGCACGCCCGTCACCGTGCCGTCCGCAGGCGCGTCGCTCGACAAGCCGAGGCCCGGCGTCGTCGTCACGGCTGACGCTCCGGAGCCGGGATCGGCGCCGAGCGCTGCCGCACCGACCCAGACGAGCACCGCGAGGACCGGCAGGACGAGCAGCTTCGCTGCGGCGGCCGTGCGCGTGACGCCGAGCAGATTGACGGCCGTGACCGCGACGACGGCGGCCGAGGCCCACAGCCGGGCAGCACCGGGCTGGATGTAGGTGCCCAGGGCCAGCGCCATCGCGGCGCAGGACGCCGTCTTGCCGGTCACGAAACCCCAGCCGGCCACGAAACCGGGCCACGCACCGAGCTCGTGCCGCCCGTAGGCGTACGCGCCGCCCGAGGTGGGGTGCACGGACGCCAGCGCCGCCGTCGACAGGGCGTTCGCCAGCGCCAGTCCGGCCGCAACAAGGACGGCGACGAGCAGGAGCCCGCCGGACGCCCGGGCCGCGGGTGCGAGCACCACGAAGACGCCGGCTCCGACCATCGAGCCGACGCCGATGGCCGTGGCGTCCACCGGTCCCAGCCGGCGTTCCAGCCGACCGCGCGATGCGCTGCTCGCCGTCATCCCGTCCCCTCCAGTCCGGCAGCGAGCGCTCGCCGCGGCCGACGCCCCAGCATGGGCCCTGCACGTGTACAGAGGGTAAACGAGGGCGCAGGTGCGAAGCGGTAAACTCGTGCGGGATCCGACTTCACCCCTTATGAAAGGACCGCAGTGCTGCGCACTCACGACCTGGGAACCCTCAGGGCAGAGCACATTGGCCAGACCGTCACCTTGGCAGGCTGGGTCGCCCGGCGGAGGGACCACGGAGGCGTGGCCTTCCTCGACCTGCGCGACGCGTCCGGCGTGGCCCAGGTGGTGGTGCGCAACGAGGACGACTTCCACGCGCTGCGCAACGAGTTCGTCCTCCAGGTGGTCGGCACCGTCGAGCGCCGCCCCGAGGGCAACGAGAATCCCGCCCTGGCGACCGGCGAGATCGAGGTCATGGCCGAGACCGTGACCGTGCTGAACACGTCGGCCCCACTGCCGTTCCAGATCGACGAGCACGTCGAGGTCGGCGAGGAGGCGCGCCTGCGCCACCGCTACCTCGACCTGCGGCGCCCGCGGCCGGCCCACAACATCCGCCTCCGCTCCGAGGCGAACCGCGTGGCCCGCGACGTCCTGCACACCGAGGGATACATCGAGATCGAGACGCCGACCCTGACGCGGTCCACTCCCGAGGGCGCCCGCGACTTCCTGGTGCCGGCCCGCCTGGCCCCCGGCTCCTGGTACGCGCTGCCGCAGTCGCCGCAGCTGTTCAAGCAGCTGCTGCAGGTCGGCGGCTTCGAGAAGTACTACCAGATCGCCCGCTGCTACCGCGACGAGGACTTCCGCGCCGACCGCCAGCCCGAGTTCACGCAGCTCGACATCGAGGCCTCGTTCGTGGAGCAGGACGACGTCATCGCGCTCGGCGAGAAGATCGTCAAGGCGCTCTGGAAGCTGATCGACGTCGACATCGAGACGCCGATCCGACGCATGACGTACGCCGAGGCGATGGAGAAGTACGGCTCGGACAAGCCCGACCTGCGGTTCGGTCTGGAGCTGACCGAGCTCACGGAGTTCTTCAAGGACACCACCTTCCGCGTCTTCCAGGCACCGTACGTCGGCGCCGTGGTCATGCCGGGCGGGGCGTCGCAGCCGCGGCGCACGCTGGACGCCTGGCAGGAGTGGGCCAAGCAGCGCGGCGCCAAGGGACTCGCGTACGTGCTGGTCCAGGAGGACGGATCCCTGACCGGCCCGGTGGCGAAGAACCTCACCGACTTCGAGCGCGAGCACCTCGCCGGCACGGTCGGCGCCGCGCCCGGGGACTGCATCTTCTTCGCCGCGGGCGAGGCCCGGACCTCCCGCGCGCTGCTCGGTGCCGCCCGCGTGGAGATCGGCCACCGCACCGGCCAGATCGCCGAGGGCGACTGGGCCTTCGTGTGGGTCGTGGACGCGCCGATGTTCGAGCCCGCCGAGGAGGCGGTCGCCTCGGGCGACGTCGCCGTCGGTGCGGGCAAGTGGACCGCCGTCCACCACGCCTTCACGTCGCCGAAGCCGGAGCACCTGGACACGTTCGACCAGGATCCGGCCAGCGCGCTGTCCTACGCCTACGACATCGTCTGCAACGGCAACGAGATCGGCGGCGGTTCCATCCGTATCCACGATCGCGAGGTCCAGGAGCGCGTCTTCCGCCTGATGGGCCTGGACGAGGAGTCCGCGCAGACCAAGTTCGGGTTCCTGCTCGAGGGCTTCAAGTACGGCGCCCCGCCCCACGGCGGCATCGCGTTCGGCTGGGACCGCGTCCTGCAGCTGCTGACCGACTCCGAGTCGATCCGCGACGTCATCGCGTTCCCGAAGACCGGCGGCGGCTTCGACCCACTGACCAGCGCCCCGGCGCCGATCACGCCGCAGCAGCGCAAGGAGGCCGGCGTGGACACCAAGCCGGAGCCGAAGAAGGCGGAGTCCGCCGAGACGGCGGAGAAGGCGGCCGCGGCCCAGTAGGGTCCGTCCGGCACTCGTCGCCGGGACTACGGCGTACGACGGCGGCCGCGCCCCTCCCGCTCGGATGGCACCCAGCATCCGGATCTGGCGAGGTGGTGCGGCCGCCGTCGTTCTGTGCCGGGGACCTCTGCCGCAACGCCCCCGGACACCGCTCCGGCGCCGGGGTCGCCTACGGCAGGTCGGCGGTGTCGACGATCAGTGTGAAAGGTCCGGAGTTCACGCTGGCGACGTCCATCATGGCTCCGAAGGAGCCGGTCTCGACGTGGGCGCCCAGGGTGCGCAGATGCGCGACGAACGCCTCGTAGAGCGGTTCCGAGTGATCGCGTCCGGAGGCCTGGGTCCAGGACGGCCGTCGCCCCTTGCGCACCTCGCCGTAGAGGGTGAACTGGCTGACGACGAGCAACGGGGCGCCGGCGCTCTCGCAGGACTGCTCGTCCTCGAGCATCCGCAGCCGCCAGACCTTCTCGGCGAGCTTCACGGCCTCCTGCGGACCGTCGTCGTGCGTGACCCCGAGCAGTACGAGCAGACCCGTCCCGATCGAGCCGACGACCTCGCCCTCGACTGTGACCCGTGCCTCCGCAACGCGTTGCGCGACCGCCTTCATCCTCGTCCTCCCGGTGGTCCTGTCCGTGGTGTGCCGCACGCGACTCTACCGCCCTCCGCCCGAGGGCGGACGCGGCCGTCCGGCGGGCGCCGGGTGAGTAGGCTGGGGGCGTGAGTGACTTGTTCAGCGGCCTGGCGGCCTTCGACGACGAGCCGGAAGAGCGGGGCGGGCCGCCCGACGACGGCGGCACCCGGCCGCTCCCGCCGCTCGCGGTCCGGATGCGCCCACGCAGCCTCGACGAGCTGGTGGGCCAGCAGCACCTGCTCGGACCCGGCTCGCCCCTGCGCCAGCTGGCGCAGGGCGCCAAGGCCGGCCCCGCGGGTCTGACGAGCGTCATCCTCTGGGGGCCTCCGGGCACGGGCAAGACCACGCTCGCCCACGTGATCGCCCGGGGGCCGGGCCGGAAGTTCGTCGAGCTCTCCGCCATCACCGCCGGCGTCAAGGACGTCCGCCGCGTCATGAGCCAGGCGCTGACCGACCGCGACCTCAACGGCCGGACCACGGTCCTCTTCCTCGACGAGATCCACCGGTTCAACAAGGCCCAGCAGGACGCGCTCCTGCCCGGCGTGGAGAACGGCTGGGTGGTCCTCGTCGCGGCCACCACCGAGAACCCGTCCTTCTCCGTGGTCTCCCCGTTACTCTCGCGCTCGCTGCTGCTGACGCTGAAGCCGCTGGAGGACCAGGACATCCGCAGCCTGCTGGTCCGGGCCGTGGAGGAGGAGCGGGGCCTGAACGGCTCGGTCCGCCTCACGGACGAGGCGCTCGAGCACCTGGTCAAGCTCTCCGGCGGCGACGCGCGACGCTCCCTGACAGCACTCGAGGCGGCGGTCGCCGTCGCGCTCAGCGGTCCCGCCGCCGGCGGGGACCGCGCGATGCAGGGGGCCGGGGAGCAGGCACCAGAGGTAGAGGAGTCCGGGGAGACGACGGACGACGACGGCGCCGTCGTCACGCTCGAGGACGCCGAGCGCGCCATGGACGTGGCCGCCCAGCGCTACGACCGCGCGGGCGACCAGCACTACGACGTCGTCAGCGCCTTCATCAAGTCCATTCGCGGTTCGGACGTGGATGCCGCGCTGCACTACCTGGCCAAGATGATCGAGGCGGGCGAGGACCCCCGGTTCATCGCCCGGCGGATCATCATCAGTGCCAGCGAGGACGTCGGGATGGCGGACCCGACGGCTCTGCCGATGGCGGTGTCCGCGGCGCAGGCCGTGCAGCTGATCGGCATGCCGGAGGGCCGCATCGTGCTCGCGCAGGCCGTTGTCCATCTCGCCACGGCGCCGAAGTCCAACGCGTCCTACAAGGCGCTGGACGCGGCGATCGCCGACGTGCGCGCCGGCCGCGGGCAAGGCGTGCCCGCCCACCTGCGCGACGCCCACTACCCGGGGGCCAAGCAGCTCGGCCACGGGGCCGGGTACAAGTACTCCCACGACGCGCCCCACGGCGTCGCGGAGCAGCAGTACGCCCCCGACGACCTCGTGGGACACGACTACTACGCGCCCACGGGGAACGGCGCCGAGCGCTCCATCTCCGAGCGGCTGGCCCGGCTGCGGGAGATCATCCGCGGCCGCTGAACCCGCACGGCCCGCCCCGGCCCGGCGGGCCGTGCATGCTAGGATGGTACGTCGGCTGGCAAGCCGTCGTTTCACCGTGCCCGCATCCCGCTCCGGCGGTCCGGCCGGTTCGACGGTTGTAGGACTCCGGGGCGCGGCTCCCCGAAACTCTCCATCATGGAGGCCAGCGTGGAAGCAGCCGCCGAACGAAAGTAGGAGACACGTGGCTAACAACACCCGTGCCCGCCGCAAGGTTCGCATCTCGCGAGCCCTCGGCATCGCTCTGACCCCCAAGGCAGAGAAGTACATGGAGCGTCGCCCGTACGGCCCCGGCCAGCACGGACGCGCCCGCAAGAAGCAGGACAGCGACTACGCAGTCCGTCTGCGCGAGAAGCAGCGTCTGCGCGCTCAGTACGGCATCCGCGAGGCGCAGATGACGCGCGTCTTCGAGGAAGCCCGCCGCACCGCCGGCCTGACCGGTGAGAACCTGGTCGAGCTGCTGGAGATGCGTCTGGACGCACTGGTCCTGCGTGCCGGCTTCGCCCGCACCATCGCCCAGGCCCGCCAGCTGGTCGTGCACCGCCACATCACCGTCGACGGCAAGCGCGTGGACCGCCCGTCCTTCCGCGTCTCCGAGGGCCAGGTCATCGCGGTCCACGAGCGCTCGGAGAAGTTCGAGCCGTTCCAGCTCGCCGCAGCCGGCGCCCACCGCGACGTCCTGCCGACCGTGCCGTCCTACCTGGACGTCAAGCTCGAGTCGCTGCAGGCCACGCTCGTTCGCCGCCCGAAGCGCTCCGAGGTCCCCGTGACCTGCGAAGAGAACCTCGTCGTCGAGTACTACGCCCGCTAAGGTCCCCCGGGATCGGGCGCCCGTCCCACCTCCGGGTGGGACGGGATACCACGAAGGAGCCCCGCGGCTGATGCCGCGGGGCTCCTTCGTGTCCGGGACCAGGGGCCGGTCAGATCCAGATGGCCGGGTCCACGTACTCGGCCGGGTCGACGGCCGGCTTGTGCTCCTCCGGGCGCCGTGGCCGGTTGACCGCAGGGATGCCCGTCACGATCGAGTGCGGGGGAGCGTCCTTCACCACGACGGCGTTGGCGCCGATCGCCGAGTCAGCGCCGATGGTGATCGGGCCGAGGACTTTCGCCCCCGCGCCGATCACCACCCGGTCGCCGATCGTGGGGTGCCGCTTGGTCTTGGCCAGCGAGCGACCGCCGAGGGTCACGCCGTGGTAGAGCATCACGTCGTCGCCCACCTCGGCCGTCTCGCCGATCACGACGCCGGACCCGTGGTCGATGAAGAAGCGCCGCCCGATCGTGGCACCCGGGTGGATCTCGATTCCCGTCAGGAACCGCGCGAACTGGGACAGCAACCGGGCCGGCAGTCTCAGCTCGGGCCGCTGCCACAGCCGGTGCGCGACGCGGTGGAACCAGATCGCGTGCAGGCCCGAGTACGCCAGGAAGTTCTCGACGTCGCCGCGCGCAGCGGGATCGTGCGCACGGGCGCCGACCAGATCCTCTTTCAGCCGGGACAGGAAACTCACGTGGGGATGCCTAGCCTTCGGTCAGCGGATGTCGTCGTACAGCAGCGTGGAGATGTAGCGTTCGCCGAAGTCCGGCACCACGGCGACGATGAGCTTGCCCTGGCTCTCCGGACGCGCCGCGACCTGGAGCGCACCCCAGACCGCCGCACCGGAGGAGATGCCGCCCAGGATGCCCTCCTGGGTTCCCAGCTCGCGCGCGGTGGTGACCGAGTCCTCGACGGTCGCGTCCAGCACCTCGTCGTAGACGTTGGTGTCCAGGATCTCCGGCACGAAGTTGGCGCCCAGACCCTGGATCTTGTGCGGCCCGGGCGTGCCGCCGTTGAGGATCGCGGAGTCCTTCGGCTCGACGGCGACGATCTTCACCGACGGCTTCAGCTCCTTGAGCAGGTTGCCGGCGCCGGTGATGGTGCCGCCCGTGCCGATGCCGGACACGAGGACGTCGACCGCGCCATCCGTGTCGTCCCAGATCTCCTGGCCGGTGGTGGCGCGGTGGATCTCGGCGTTGGCCGGGTTGGCGAACTGCCGCGCCCAGATGGCGTTCTCCGTGGTGGCGACGATCTGCTTCGCCTTCTCGACGGCGCCGCGCATGCCCTCGGAGCCCGGCGTCAGGACGATCTCGGCGCCGAAGGCGCGGAGCATCACCCGGCGCTCGGTGGACATGGTCTCCGGCATGGTGAGGATGACCCGGTACCCGCGTGCCGCGCCGACCATCGCCAGGGCGATGCCCGTGTTGCCGGAGGTGCCCTCCACGATGGTCCCGCCCGGACGGAGCTCGCCGGCGCGCTCGGCGGCGTCGATGATTGCCACGCCGATGCGGTCCTTGACGCTGTTGGCGGGGTTGAAGAACTCCAGCTTCACGGCGACGTCGCCGGGGAGGCCCTCGGCGAGGCGGTTGAGCCGCACGAGCGGGGTGCGGCCCACGAGTTCGGTCACGTTGTCATAGATCTTGCCCATGAACTGTCCTATCTGATGGTTCGGATCGGGACGTGCAGCGGTGCCTCTGACGCGCCCTGACATACGCGTCCACCCTATTCGTCGCCGGGAAGTTCGCCGGTCAGTGCTGAGGGGTCATGAGCCACGTGGCGTAATACTGTCTCGCCTTGCTCAACTTGGGGTTGATTATGACCTGGCAATAACCCTCTCCCGGGTTCTTGGCGTAGAAATCCTGGTGGATGTCCTCGGCTGGGTAGAATCTCGGCGCTCTCGACACCTCGGTGACGAGGGGCGCCGGCCAGTCGCTCTGGTGCCGCTCGATAGCGGCATGGAAGGTCCGGCGCTGCCGCTCGTCGGTGTAGAACATGACGGAGCGGTACTGCGTGCCGACGTCGTACCCCTGCCGGTTCAGCGTGGTCGGATCGTGCATCGTGAAGAAGATCGACAGGATGACGTCGCTCGGCACCACCGCCGGATCGAACGTCACGGCGACGACCTCGGCGTGCCCGGTGTGGCCGCTGCAGACCTCGCGATAGTGCGGGTCGGGCGTATGCCCGCCCTGGTACCCGGAGACGACGTCGGTGACGCCCCGGATCTTCCGATAGACGGCGTCGAGGCACCAGAAGCAGCCTCCGCCGAGATAGTAGGTCTCCGGTCCCCTGGGGTCGCTGTTCGTATCAGTCACAGTCGGGTCAACGCGCCGGCCCGTGCAGGCATTCCTTCGCTCCCTCGGCGGCGTGGCCGGGTGTGACGTGGCACACTGCGGCGCGACCGCTGACCAACGCGCCCGCGCGCCCGCGCGCCGGTACGGTAGACGCATGCAGGACGAATCGCGCAACGACGCCGCCACGTCTGGGGATCCGCAGGCCACGCCGCCGGAGCCCGCGTCGGCGAACGCCGCCCCCGCCGGAACCGGGTCGCCCGAACCGGCCCCGGACCAGTCGGGTTCCCCGGGCAGCGCTCGGGACGAAGCTGCCCAGGGGGAGGCCGCTCCGGACGGGGCTGCAGCCCAGGCCTCCGACTCCCGATCGGAGGGCCAGTCGGAGGACGTCGGCGCCGTCCCGGCCGCGGACGCCACCGACGACGGCGGTCCGGCGCCGGACGACGTCGGTGACACTGCCGGTGGGACCGTGGAGCAGCGGGACGGGTCGAACCCCACGCTGGGCGACGTGCTGGTCGCCGTCGAGGAGCTGTGGCCGGCCTCGCTCGCCGAGGAGTGGGACAGAGTCGGTCTGGTGGCCGGCCGCCTCCACCGCCCCGTGCGTCGCATCATGTTCGCCGTCGACCCGACGCTGGAGGTCGCGCGCGACGCCGTCCGCCGCGAGGTCGACCTGCTGATCACCCACCACCCGCTGCTGCTCCGCGGCGTGAACTCGGTCGCCGACACCACGGCGAAGGGCGAGGTCGTCCACGAGCTCATCGAGGGCGGCTGCGCCCTCCTCACCGTCCACACCAACGGGGACTCCGCCGTCGGGGGAGTCTCCGACGTGCTGGCCGACATCCTCGGACTCACGGATGTCGCGCCGCTCGCGGTCGCCGACGCGGGTCTGCCCGAGGAGGGCATCGGCCGGGTGGGACGCCTCGAGCAGGCGACCACGCTCGGCGACTTCGCGCGACGCGTCTTCTCCGCGATGCCCGCTGTGGCCGGAGGAGTCCGCGTGGCCGGCGACGCCGACGCCGTTGTCAGCAGGATCGCTGTCTGCGGCGGCGCCGGCGACAGCCTGTTCGACGCCGTCCGCGCCTCGGGCGCCGACGTGTACGTCACCGCCGACCTGCGCCACCACCCGGCGTCCGAGGCACGGGAAACCGCCCGCGGCGAGCGCCCGTTCCTGATCGACGTGTCGCACTTCGCCAGCGAGTGGCTGTGGCTGCCGGCGGCCGCCGAGGCTCTCGAGAATGTTCTGCTCGACCAGGACTTCGGCGTCGACGTCATGGTCAGCGGGATCAACACTGATCCCTGGGACTTCGTCCTCACCCCGTAGTGCTGGGAGGAAACCACGCCGCCTGCGGGGCGGCGGCCTGGGTCGCGCTGGCGTCCTCGGCGACCGTGCGGCTCGACTGGCTGCAGTCCATTCCCGTCCTGGGGGGCTCTGTCCCGGAGGCCGTCACCCTGGGACTCGGCCTCTTCGGCGACGCTCCCGGCGGCGTGGCCACGGGTGCGCTGGTCTGCGCCGGCGCGGCGTTGCTGCCTGACGCGGACCACCGGCACGCGACCATCGCCCGCTCGCTGCCGCCCGTGACCAACGCACTGTCGGCGTTCCTCGGGCGGATCGCGGGCGGGCACCGGCAGGGGACACACTCGCTGGTCGGCATCGCCGGGTTCATGGTGGTGGCTTGGATCGCTGGACTCTGGCACGTCGACGTCCCGGGCCTCGGCCGAGCCGACGTCGGGCCCGGCCTGTGCACGATCCTCCTGGCCTCGCTCGCCGCCAAGGCCCTTCGGTTCATCCCGGACCGGCTCCAGCGCACCCCGTGGGTCGTCGGTGCGGTCTGCGGCGCCGCCGTCGCACTGTTCAGCCCGGAGGACCCGCGCTGGTTCGTCGCCGCCACAGGCGTTGGCGTCGCCGCCCACATCCTCGGGGACCTGCTCACCGTCGGCGGTGTGAACCCGCTGTGGCCGGTCCGATGGAAGCGGCCGCGGAGCCTCCACCACGCCCCGGTGGCCAACAGTATCTGGCGCCGCAACGGTCACGTGTCCGTCCCCGTGCTCGGAACCACCGGGTCTTGGCGGGAGTGGGTGTTCTCGGTGCCGGTGGCGGCCTACGCCCTGCTCGGGACCGGCATCAGCGTCGCGACGATGATCGCGGCGGCCACGGCGGCCTGACCGGGACGGGTACGCGGCTCACGCCTCCGCGACCGCCGAACCGGCTGGCCTCAGCCGTCGAGGCGACCGATGCGGGTGATCGTCACGACCGCCTCGCCAGCCTCGTCCGAGGCGGCGAGATCGACGTAGGCGTCGATGCCCCAGTCCCGGTGACCGGCGGGGTCTTTGAAGATCTGCCGCACGGTCCAGCGTTCGCGGCCCTGGGTGAGGATGAAGTACTCCTGGCCGCGGCCTCCGGGGCCGTCGTCGATGTCCTCGTGCTCGTCGAAGTACTCGTCCATCGTCTCGGCCCAGGCGTCCGCATCGAAGCCGGCCGGGCCGTCGAGCTCGCCGAGCGCCTGCTCCTGCTCGTCCGCGAAGAGCTGCACGCGCCGGAACATCTCGTTGCGGACCATCACGCGGAACGCGCGTTCGTTGGACGTCAGGCGCTCGGGCTCGGGCGGCACGATCTCGTCGCGGTGGTCCTCCGGCATGTCGCCGCGGGACAGCTGCTCCCACTCGTCGAGCAGGCTCGAGTCGATCTGGCGCACCATCTCGCCGAGCCAGGCGACGAGGTCCTCGAGGTCCTCGCGCAGCGCGTCCTGCGGCACGGTCTGCTGCAGCGCCTTGTAGGCGTCGGTCAGGTAGCGCAGCAGCACGCCCTCGGACCGGGCCAGCTGGTAGAAGTTCACGTAGTCGGTGAAGGACATCGCGCGCTCGTACATGTCGCGGACCACCGACTTGGGCGCCAGCTCGAAGTCGCCCAGCCACGGGGCTCCGTGGCGGTACGTCTCGAAGTTCTCCTCGAGGAGGTCCGCGAGCGGCTTGGCGTAGGTGATCTCGTCCAGGGCGTTCATGCGCTCGTCGTACCCGACGCCGTCGGCCTTCATCCGCGCGATCGCCTCGCCGCGCGCCTTCTTCTCCTGCAGCGAGAGCACCTGGCGCGGATCGTCGAGGGTCGCCTCGACGATGGAGACCACGTCGAGCGCGTACGACGGCGCCTCCCGGTCCAGCAGCTCGAAGGCCGCCAGGGCGAAGGGGGAGAGGGGCTGGTTGAGGGCGAAGTTCTGCGGCAGGTCCACGGTGAGGGCGAGCATGTTGCCGTACTCGTCCGGTTCGGGCCGCCGCACGACGACGCCGGTGGCGAGCAGCTCCCGCAGGATGCCCAGCGCCTGGCGCTGCAGGACCCGCTGGCGCGTCGGCGTCTCGTGGTTCTCGGTGAGCAGCCGCCGGGCCGCGGCGAACGAGTCGCCGGGGCGCTCGAGGAGATTCATGATCATCGCGTGCGTGATCTTGAAGCTCGAGGTGAGCGGCTCCGGCGACGCGGAGACCAGCCGGTCGAAGGTCTTGTCGCTCCAGGAGACGAACCCCTGGGGCGCCTTCTTCTTCGGGATCTGCCGGAGCTTCTTGGAGTCGTCCCCGAACTTGGCGACGGCCTTCTCCATGGCCTTCTTGTTCTCGATCACGTACTCGGGTGCCTGCACCACCACCGTGCCGGCGGTGTCGAAGCCGGCGCGACCGGCGCGCCCGGCGATCTGGTGGAACTCGCGGGCGTTCAGGGCCCGCATGCGTGTGCCGTCGAACTTGGTCAGCGCGGTGATGAGAACGGTCCGGATCGGCACGTTGATCCCGACGCCGAGCGTGTCGGTGCCGCAGATGACCTTCAGCAGCCCCGCCTGGGCGAGCTGCTCCACGAGCCGGCGGTACTTGGGCAGCATGCCGGCGTGGTGGACGCCGATGCCGTGCCGGACGAGCTTGTTCAGCGTCTTGCCGAATCCGGCCGAGAACCGGAACCCGCCGACGAGCTCCGCGATGCGCTCCTTCTCCTCCCGCGTGCAGACCGCCACGCTCAGCAGGCCCTGGGCCCGCTCGATCGCATCGAGCTGGCTGAAGTGCACGATGTAGACCGGGGTCTGGCGGGTGCTGAGCAGCTCCTCGACCTGCTCCTGCACCGGCTGCTCGGAGTAGTAGAAGTGCAGGGGGATCGGACGCTCGGCGTGGGCGACCGTCGTCGTGTGCCGTCCCGTGCGGGCGGTGAGCTCGTCCTCGAACCGCGTCACGTCGCCGAGGGTGGCGGACATCAGGAGGAACTGGGACTGGGGCAGCTCGAGCAGCGGCAACTGCCACGCCCAGCCGCGCTGCGGATCCGAGTAGAAGTGGAACTCGTCCATGACCACGGTCCCGACGTCGGCCTGGTCGCCCTCGCGCAGGGCCATGTTGGCCAGGATCTCGGCCGTGCAGCAGATGATCGGCGCATCGGCGTTCACCGACGAGTCCCCCGTGATGAGGCCGACATTATCGGCGCCGAAGATATCGCAGAGGGCGAAGAACTTCTCGGAGACGAGCGCCTTGATCGGCGCCGTGTAGAAGCTGACCTCACCGCGCGTGAGGGAGTAGAAGTGCGCGGCGACCGCCACGAGCGACTTCCCCGACCCCGTGGGTGTGGCCAGGATGACGTTGTTCCCCTGGACGAGCTCCATGACGGCCTCGTCCTGTGCGGGGTAGAGTCCGATGCCGCGGTCCTCGACCCACCGCAGGAAGGACTCGTAGGTCGTCTCCGGTGTGGCACCGTGGGAGCCGGAGGGCAGCAAGTCGATGAGATTCATGGTGCCTCCACCCTATCCGGGCGCGCCCGGGCAGCTACCACCCGCGGGCGCGCCACTCGGGCAGGGACGGCCGCTCGGCGGCCAGCGTGGTCGGGGCACCGTGCCCGGGCAGGACGACGGCGTCGTCGTACGCGTCGAACAGGCGGCTCGAGACGTCGTCGTACAGCTGGGCGAAGCGGGACGCGTCCCCGCCCGTGTTGCCGACGCCGCCGGGGAAGAAGCTGTCACCGGAGAAGACGAGGGTGGCGGCCTCGGCGTCCTCGGGCGAGCCGGCGGGCCGGTCCCGCAGGACCAGGGCGATGGAACCGGGGGTGTGGCCGCGCAGGTGCACGCAGGACAGTTCGAGGTCTCCGACGGAGAGCGTGTCGCCGTGGGCGAGCCGGTGCCCGACCGTGACGGACTCGCTCTCCTCGATCGCGGCGGCGTCGTCCCGGCCTGCCGCCAGCTCGGCTCCGGTCGAGCCGGCCAGCGCGGAGAGGGCGCGGACGTGATCCCAGTGCCGGTGCGTCGTCGCGATGACCTCGAGCCGGGCCGGTGCGGCGGCATCGCCGGCACCGAGCCGGATCAGGTCCTCGATGGCCCCGGCGTCGTCGGCGGCGTCGATGAGGAGCTGGGCGCCGGTCGCCTTGGAGGTCACGAGGTACACGTTGTTCTCCATCGCGGAGAGGGTGAGGGAGCGCACGGTCGCGTGCGCGAGGTCGTGGGCGGGGGCGGTGCGGGAGTCCATGGCCTCTTCCTACGCCACGGGTGAGGTCGGTCGCAAGGAGGAGTGATGAGCGCCCCTGGACGACACGCCGACGCGGTGGCGACACGCGGCGGTTCCAAGTTGTGGGTGGGGTCTGCACAGGATGTGGACAGCGGGAGGCGAACGCCGAGTTCCCGCGGCAGGGGAGGCCTCGTTTCTCCACACCTCCTGTGGACCGAGGAGCCGGGTAATGACATACTTGTAAGACAAGATCTAGGGGTCGTTCCGTGGGGTCAGCACTAGATGTAGTATCGATATCGCGACGGGGCCGAGGCGGACCGGTCGGGCGCCAGGGCACGGGAAACGGCCCGGACGGACCCGGATCCGCGCCACTGGCCGCGTGCAGCGGGGAGGCCCCCGGCCATCGCCGCGGAATCGCGTCGCAGCAGACTTTCACCACAACTCCACCAACAACAGGGACGAAGGGGATTACAGCCATGACCGTCACGGTGTATACCAAGCCGGCCTGCGTGCAGTGCAACGCCACCTACCGCGCGCTGGATAAGAAGGGCATCGTCTACCAGAGCGTGGACATCTCCCAGGATCCCTCCGCGCTGGAGCAGGTCCGCGCGATGGGCTACATGCAGGCGCCGGTCGTCGTCACCGACAGCGACCACTGGTCCGGCTTCCGCCCGGACAAGATCGAGGAGCTGGCCGAGGCCGCAACCTCCGTTGCCTGACGGGCCGACGCAGACCGAGAGCCACCTGATCTACTTCTCGTCGACTTCGGAGAACACGGCGAAGTTCATCGACAAGCTCGAGGTCGAGGCGGCACGCATCCCCCTCTACGGGTGGGAGCCAGAGCTGGTGGCCACGGAGCCGTTCGTGCTTCTCCTCCCCACCTACGGTGGCGAGGACGGCAGGCACTCGATCCCGCCGCAGGTGATGCGGTTCCTGAATCGGCAGGAGAACCGGAGCCTGCTCCGAGGCGTCATCGGCGCCGGCAACACGAACTTCGGCTCGGCCTACTGCCTCGCGGCACGCAAGATCTCCGCGAAGTGCGATGTGCCGCTGCTGTACAGGTTCGAACTGATGGGCACGCCAGAAGACGTGGCCAACGTACGTCAAGGATTGGAAGAGTTTTGGAAACACCAGTCGCGGAGTCGACCGTGAACCAGGACGGCAAGGAACTCCCCGCAGCCTGGCAGGGGCTGGGCTATCACGAGCTCAACGCCATGCTGAACCTCTACGACGCCGAGGGGAAGATCCAGTTCGGCGCCGACCGCGCCGCTGCGCGCCAGTACTTCCTGCAGCACGTGAACAACAACACGGTCTTCTTCCACGACCTCGACGAGAAGCTCGAGTACCTGGTCAAGAACGAGTACTACGAGCGCGAGACCCTCGACCAGTACTCCATGAACTTCATCCGCGGGCTCTACAAGCGGGCCTACTCCAAGAAGTTCCGCTTCGAGACCTTCCTCGGCGCGTTCAAGTTCTACACGAGCTACACACTGAAGACGTTCGACGGCAAGCGTTACCTCGAGCGCTACGAGGACCGCGTGTGCATGGTCGCCATGCACCTGGCCCGCGGCGACGAGTCCCTCGCCGAGCGACTCGTCGACGAGATCATCGAGGGCCGCTTCCAGCCGGCGACCCCGACGTTCCTGAACGCCGGCAAGGCCCAGCGCGGCGAGCTCGTCTCCTGCTTCCTCCTCCGCGTCGAGGACAACATGGAGTCCATCGCCCGCGGCATCAACTCCGCCCTGCAGCTCTCCAAGCGCGGCGGCGGCGTTGCCCTGTCGCTGACGAACATCCGCGAGCACGGGGCCCCGATCAAGCAGATCGAGAACCAGTCCTCCGGCGTCATCCCCGTCATGAAGCTCCTCGAGGACAGCTTCTCCTACGCGAACCAGCTCGGTGCCCGCCAGGGCGCCGGTGCCGTGTACCTGCACGCGCACCATCCGGACATCTACCGATTCCTGGACACCAAGCGTGAGAACGCGGACGAGAAGATCCGCATCAAGACCCTGTCCCTGGGGGTCGTGGTCCCGGACATCACGTTCGAGCTGGCCAAGCGGAACGAGGACATGTACCTCTTCTCGCCGTACGACGTCGAGCGCGTCTACGGGATGCCGTTCTCCGACGTCTCCGTCACGGAGAAGTACTACGAGATGGTCGACGACGCGCGGATCAAGAAGACCAAGATCAACGCCCGCGAGTTCTTCCAGACTCTGGCCGAGATCCAGTTCGAATCGGGCTACCCGTACATCGTGTTCGAGGACACCGTGAACCGGGCCAACCCGATCGCGGGCAAGATCACCATGAGCAACCTGTGCTCGGAGATCCTTCAGGTCTCCTCGCCGTCGACGTTCAACGAGGACCTGACCTACGAGGTCGTCGGCAAGGACATCTCCTGCAACCTCGGGTCGATGAACATCGCCAAGACGATGGACTCGCCCGACTTCGGACGCAGCATCGAGACCGCCGTCCGCGCGCTCTCCGCCGTGGCCGATATGTCCTACATCGCGTCCGTCCCGTCGATCGCCGAGGGCAACCGGTCCTCGCGTGCCATCGGCCTGGGGCAGATGAACCTGCACGGGTACCTGGCCCGTGAGCGCGTCCACTACGGCTCCGAGGAGGGCCTGGACTTCACGAACATGTACTTCTACACGGTGCTGTTCCACGCGCTGCGCGTCTCCAACCAGATGGCGATCGAGACCGGCAGCCCGTTCGGCGGCTTCGAGGACTCCGAGTACGCATCGGGTGCGTTCTTCGACAAGTACACCGAGCAGGAGTGGGCGCCGAAGACGGAGCGGGTCAAGGAACTCTTCGAGAACACGCACATCCCCACGCAGGACGACTGGCGCGCGCTGAAGGCGTCCGTCATGGAGCACGGCATCTACAACCAGAACCTCCAGGCTGTGCCGCCGACCGGTTCGATCTCGTACATCAACAACTCGACCTCCTCGATCCACCCGGTGGCCTCGAAGATCGAGATCCGCAAGGAGGGCAAGCTCGGGCGCGTCTACTACCCGGCCCCCTACCTCGACAACGACAACCTGGAGTACTACCAGGACGCGTACGAGATCGGTTACGAGAAGATCATCGACACGTACGCCGCTGCCACGCAGCACGTCGACCAGGGCCTGTCCCTCACCCTGTTCTTCAAGGACACCGCGACGACCCGCGACATCAACAAGGCACAGATCTACGCGTGGAAGAAGGGAATCAAGACGATCTACTACATCCGCCTCCGCCAGCTCGCGCTCGAGGGCACCGAGGTGGAGGGTTGCGTCAGCTGCATGCTGTAGTCGCCCCGCGGCAACCAATCGGTACGACGGCGGGCGGGCTCGCCCGCCGTCGTACGCTTAAGACACGAACCCAGGGAAGTCAGGGGAGGACATGACCGAGAAGGTCGCGTTGCATGGCCACGTTCAGGCCATCAACTGGAATCGAATCCAGGACGACAAGGACGTCGAGGTGTGGAACCGCCTCGTGAACAACTTCTGGCTGCCGGAGAAGGTGCCGCTGTCCAACGACGTCCAGTCGTGGGCCACGCTCACTCCGGAGGAGCAGACCCTCACGATGCGCGTCTTCACGGGTCTGACGCTGTTGGACACGCTCCAGGGCACGGTCGGGGCCGTGTCGTTGATCCCTGACTCGCTGACGCCGCACGAAGAGGCCGTGTACACCAACATCGCCTTCATGGAGTCGGTGCACGCCAAGAGCTACTCGTCGATCTTCTCGACCCTGTGCTCCACCAAGGAGATCGACGAGGCCTTCCGCTGGTCGCTCGAGAACGAGAACCTGCAGAAGAAGGCGACGATCGTCGAGTCGTACTATCACGGCGACGATCCGCTGAAGAAGAAGGTCGCCTCGACGCTGCTCGAGTCCTTCCTCTTCTACTCCGGCTTCTACCTGCCGATGTACTGGTCCTCCCGGGCCAAGCTCACCAACACCGCGGACCTCATCCGCCTCATCATCCGCGATGAGGCCGTCCACGGGTACTACATCGGCTACAAGTACCAGAAGGGCCTCGAGCAGGTCACCGAGGAACGCCGGCAGGAGCTCAAGGACTACACCTTCGAGCTGCTCTTCGAGCTGTACGAGAACGAGGTGCAGTACACGCACGACCTCTACGACGGCGTCGGTCTGAGCGAGGACGTCAAGAAGTTCCTGCACTACAACGCCAACAAGGCGCTGATGAACCTCGGCTACGAGGCGATGTTCCCCACGTCCGTCACCGACGTGAACCCGGCCATCCTCTCCGCGCTGAGCCCCAACGCCGATGAGAACCACGACTTCTTCTCCGGCTCGGGTTCGTCCTATGTGATCGGCAAGGCCGTCAACACGGAGGACGAGGACTGGGACTTCTAGCCGGTCGCCGGCCGGCATCGCCGGTTTGGTGGGCCTGACGCCCGGGTCCCGTTGCGCACTGCAACGGGACCCGGGCTCGGTTCCTTAATGGCCGCGATCGAGGGGACGGGAGCGCGAGAGCGCGCGGTCCGCGAGCGCGGCCAGGAGGGCGCCCGCAGCATAGGCGAGCAAGTCCGTCGCCACGAAGGTCGAACCCAGCACGAGTGCCGCGGGCGGGAAGACCGCGGCCAGATCGCGGGGGACCGGCGTCAGCTGCAGCAACTCGACGGCACAGCAGAGCGCCCAGGCCACCGCGGCGACTGTCGGCCGGTTCCCGTCCGGCCGTACCAGAGCGACGAGCAGGTAGAGGAGGGCGGCGTAGAGCGCCCCGCCCACCGCATCGCCGGTCCACCCCTCGAGCAGGAACCTCGACGCGAGACCCACGGGCACGACGTAGACGCCGGCGCACGCGAGCGCCAGACGGCGCCGGGTCCGGGGGCGGGACGATCGGGAGGCGGGCATTCGCTCAGCCTATCGGCGGCGCACTGGGCGTTTTGCGTTGCAGCGCGGCTTGCGCTGAGATGAGAAGCGAGACAAGGTACGGATCAGGAGAGCAGCGGATGACACAGACGTCGGCCCAGGAGGCCCTGCCCGAGCTATCGGTGGGCGATTTCTTCTACGAGGACCTCGGCGGCGGGCGTTACCACTCCACGGTTCACGCCCAGGGGGCCTGGAATCCCCACGAGCAGCACATGGCGCCGGCCACCGGCATCATGACGCACGTCCTGGAGCAGTTCCAGCCCCGAGACGACCTGCGGATGGCCCGCATCAGTCTGGACATCCACGGCATCATCCGCGGTGGCGAATTCGAGATCCGCACCAGAATGATCCGTCCCGGCCGCACCATCGAGCTCGTCGAGGCCGAGATGGTCGCGCAGGGACGCACCAGCATCGTCGCCCGCGCCTGGCGACTCAAGACAGGCGACTCCACCGCCGTTGTCGGTCTCGAGGACGCTCCCGTCGTGGGACCGCACGAGCTCCCGGACTGGACCGGAATGAGTGTGTGGCCGGGCGGGTACATCGAATCGCTCCAGTTCCGCGTGGCCCCCGAACATCGGCCCGGCCGGGGCGTGGTCTGGCTCCGCAACGAGCTGCCGATGGTCGAGGGGCACGAGACGTCGGCGCTGACACATCTGATGGGCATGGTCGACACGGCCAACGGCGTGGCACCGCGCGTCGAACCGGGGCAGGGGTCCTGGATGTTCCCGAACCTGGATCTGCAGATCCACATGCATCGCGCCCCGGTCGGGGAGTGGCTGGGGTTGGAGTCGCAGCAGACCTACGGGGCCGACGGGATCGGGCTGACCTCCGCAGTCCTGCACGACGAACAGGGTCCGTTCGGACGCAGCGAGCAGATCCTGACGGTGCGCCCGCTGGGCTGAGCGTCATTGGACCGGGTTCGTTCGAACCGGGTCCCGTCCGCCTATGCGGCCAGCTCCGCCAGGTAGCGCTTCACGGCCGGCTTGGGCATCGGCCTGAAGCCGGCCTCCAGATAGCGCCGGCGCACAGCTCCCTCCGCGCGGAATAGGGCCCATCCCCGCTTGAGCAGGAACGGCAGCGGCTTGCGCCCTTCGGAGACGTCACGGACCAGGCGGCGCACGGCGGTGAGCAGCCTCGGGGTGTCGACGTAGATCGCGTCCACGGGTACGCCCTGCCGCTTCAGCGGTGCGAGGACGCGGTCCCCGAAGATTCCCTCGGCGATGACCGGTCCGCTGTCGAGCGCGACCAGGGAGCGTCCCCGGTAGCTCGACGTGGCCAGCGAGTAGTCCGGCACATGGGCTTCGCCCGACTCCAGCAGCTCGACGATCGCGTCGACCGCCGAGGACGTGTTCCACGTCCCGGGGTGGTCCCAGTCGACTTCGCCGTACGGCGTCATCGGCAACGGCGACCGAGCGGTGTGCTCTGACAGTTCGCGATAGAAGTTGTCCAGCACCACGTGCGGTCGGCCGTACCGTCCGGCGAGGTAGGATTTGCCGGCGCCGGAGGCACCGCCGAGCAGGACGAGGGGTTTACCGGGCGTTTCCACAGCGTCCATCCTAGAATCAGACGCATGACTGTTTGGAATCCCGGGGTTGTCGGTCCGCTCACTGTCGTCCGGGATTCGGCCTCCGCCGACCCGGAACGGGACCTGCTCGGGGGCGTCGACCTGTTGCAGGAGGTCCGCAACGGCCGCCGCGGACCCACGCTGCGCATCTATCGGCCGGCCCCGACCATGGCCTTCGGCCAGCGGGACGTGCGTCTGGAGGGATACGACGACGCCGTGCAGCTCTCGCGTTCGGCAGGCTTCGCGCCGGTGGTCCGGAAGGCCGGCGGCCGGGCCGCGGCCTATCACCGTGGCACACTGATCGTGGACCACGCCGAGCCGGCGGGCGAGGCGATGCTGGGCCATCAGGCGCGTTTCCAGCAGCTCGGCCGGCTCTACGCGGAGGCGTTGGCCTCGCTCGCAGTCGACGCCCGGGTCGGGGAGATCCCCGGCGAGTACTGCCCCGGGGAGTTCAGCGTGCACGGCCGCCGGCCGGCAGGCTCGGCCGGCGGCCCGGTCAAGCTGGTCGGGACGGCGCAACGAGTCGTTGCCGGGGCTTGGCTCTTCGCCTCGGTCTTCGTGGTCGAGGACTCGGAGCCCCTGAGGCGGGTGTTGTCCGACGTCTACGACGCGTTGGGGATGCCCCTCGAACCGTCGACGGTCGGGGCCGTCGACGATCTGGTGCCGGGCGTCACCGTCGCCCAGGTAGAGGACGCGCTCCTGACGGCGTACGCCGCCCACCTGCCGTTGGCGCTGCCGACCGGCGCTTGAGTGCGGCCGGTCGGCAGCATCGGCCAGGCGTCGTGGTCAGTGGCCTCGGTCGATCCAGTCCTGAAGATTCGGGGCCTCGTCCCCGATCCGGGTGGTGTCACCGTGACCGGTGCGGACCACCGTATCCTCGGGCAGCTCGAGCAGCCGCGTCCGGATGGACTCCACGATGGTGCCGAAGTCGCTGTAGGACCTGCCCGTCGCGCCGGGACCGCCGTTGAAGAGCGTGTCACCGGAGAAGACGGTGCCGAGCCCCGGCGCGTAGAAGCACGTCGAGCCGGGGGAGTGACCCGGGGTGTGCAGTGCAAGCAGCTCGGTCCCGGCGATCTCGAAGCGATCGCCGTCGGCGATCTCGTGATCCGGGCGGGTGCCCGGGAAGACGGCCTCCCAGAGCATCTGGTCGGCGGGGTTCATCCAGATCTCGGCGTCGAGCTTCTCGGCGGCCGAGCGGGCATGGCGGATGTGATCGTCGTGCCCGTGGGTGAGCAGGACGGCCTTGACCCTGCGGTCGCCGACGGCGGAGGCCACGGCGTCGGGGTCGTGTGCCGGATCGATCACGATCACCTCGGAATCGTCGCCGACGATCCAGACGTTGTTGTCGACGTCCCAGGTCCCGCCGTCGAGGCTGAAGGTACCGGACGTGACGAGGTTCTCTACGCGTGCAGTCATGGCTAGACCTCCTGGCTTGCGGGGAGCTCGACGACGGACCGCAGCACCTTGCCGCCGTGCATCTTCTCGAACGCGGCTTCGACGTCGGTCAGCTCGACCCGCTCGGTGACGAAGGCGTCCAGGTCGAGCCGGCCGAGCCGGTACTGGTCCACCAGCATCGGGAAGTCTCGGCTGGGCAGGCAGTCGCCGTACCAGGACGACTTCAGGGAACCGCCGCGGCCGAAGACGTCCAGCAGCGGCAGCTCCAGCTTCATCTCCGGGGTGGGGACGCCGACGAGCACGACGCGGCCGGCGAGGTCCCGGGCGTAGAACGCCTGCTCGTAGGTCTCCGGCCGTCCGACGGCCTCGATGACGACGTCCGCGCCGAATCCGCCCGTGAGCTCGCGGATGGCCTCGACCGGATCCTGCTCACGCGAGTTGACGCCGTGGGTGGCACCGAGCTTCTGGGCCATCTCGACCTTCTCCGGGTCGATGTCCACGGCGATGATCGTCGTGGCGCCGGCGAGAGCTGCGCCGGCGATCGCGGCGATGCCCACCCCGCCGCAGCCGATGACTGCGACGGACTCGCCGCGCTTGACCTCGCCCGTGTTGATCGCGGCACCGATGCCGGCCATCACGCCGCAGCCGAGCAGGCCCACGGCGGCCGGGTCCACGTCGTCGTCCACCTTGGTGCACTGGCCAGCGGCGACGAGGGTCTTCTCCGCGAAGGCCCCGATGCCGAGGGCGGGGGAGAGCTCGGTGCCGTCCTCGAGCGTCATCTTCTGGGCGGCGTTGGCGGTGTCGAAGCAGTACTGAGGCTGGCCCTTGGCACACGCGCGGCACTGGCCGCAGACGGCGCGCCAGTTCAGGATGACGCGGTCCCCGACGGCGACCTCGGTGACGCCCTCGCCGACCTGCGAGACCACGCCGGTGGCCTCGTGGCCGAGGAGGTACGGGAACTCGTCACCGATCCCGCCCTGCTTGTAGTGCAGATCCGTGTGGCAGACGCCGCAGGTGAGGATGTCCACCACGGCCTCTCCCGGCCCCGGATCCGGGATCACGATCGTCGTCAACTCCACGGGTGCGTTCTTGGCTGTGGCGACGACGCCCTTGACCTGCTGAGGCATGTGCTCTCCTGGATTCTTCGTGCATGGAAACGGTGGCGTCCTTTGCAGGACGCCACCGTCATCCAATCACGGGCAGGAGCGGTGTGCGCAAGGGGTTTCGCAGACCGGACGGCGCCGACCGGCATCGCCCCTCGGCTCGGGGACAAGCGGGGCGCCGCGAGAACTTCGGGGAGTTACGCGCCGAGGCGCGAGCGCACCTCGTCGATGAGGGGATTCGTGGCGGCGGAGCCGTCCGGGAAGATCAGGGTCGGCACGGTCTGGTTGCCGCCGTTGAACGACTCGACGATCTCGGCGGTGCCCGGGGTCTCCTCGATGTTGACCTCGCGGTACTGGATGCCCTCGGCCTCCATCATGCGCTTGAGGTTGCGGCAGTAGCCGCACCAGGTGGTGGTGAACATCGTGACGCCAGTGGCGGGGATGTACTCGTTCAGTGCAGATTCGCTCATGTCTCTCTCAACCTTTCCGAGGGGCGACGTATTTCCCGAGGCCGTTGGACAGCCTACCGCCGCCACGCCGACGCCCCGCGACGCCGGGCGGAGTAGCGTGGGGAACGGAACCGTACAAGAGGAGCCGATGGCGATGGGACTGCTTCACGAGTTGGACGGCCGCGAAGATGGGGACGGCCGCTATGAAATCGAACCGCGCCAAGGTGGCGACTACACCCTCACGTATGTGCTGAACCGTGATGGCAAGCGGTTCCAGTTCGTCAATCCACTTCGCGACCTTGAGAAATGGGTGCGGAGCAGTGGCAACGTCGCTGGGGCGAAAGACGTAGGCGTGAGTCCAATCAGCATGTTCATGGTCTACGTCAACGAAATTGCCTTGACGGCCCCTGATGAAGCAACCGGTCTGGAATTCTCCGCTGAGCGCGTCGGTTGGGTCTAGTTGCGCAGAGGGCGGAACGCGCGGGTGCGAGCTATACGCGTTGAGGGTACCGGTTGGGTCATCCGTCCTTCTACTCCAAGTAGGCTGGGACGAAAGGGATGAAATGGGGCTTCTGCACGAATTGGACGGGCTCAAGGACGGCGACGGCCACTATGAAATCCAATCGAGGCAAGGCGGAGACTACACGCTGACGTATGTTGTGGATCGTCTGGGGAAGCGCTTCCCATTCGTGACGCCGCTACGCGAGATTGAAAAGTGGGTGCAGAGCCGCGATAACAAGCTTGCTGCGAAGCAGGTGGGGGTCAGCCCGATCGACATGTTCACGACCCGCGTCAATGAAATCGCGTTGACGGCACCTGATCATGCAACGGCCCTCGAGTTCTCTGCCGAGCGCACGGGTTGGCTCTGAGCCGGGCTGCATCATCAGAAGGAGAATGCGTGCCACCCCGAATATGGGGCGGTACGCCGCCGCGTTTTTGAGCGTCAACTATCCGGTCGACCTCGGCCAGCCCGTCGGGGCGGTCTGGTCCACGTCGCCGGAGGTCACCGGCGGATCGTTGCGCGGGTCCGGGCCGAGCCGAGGACGAGGCGCACCAGCCACGCTGGCAGGCGCGGCTCCAGCCACCGCCAGGCCGCGTCCAGAGGCCGACCAGCAGCGCGGCGAGGAACGGGACCATGACGTCGCTGTACGCCAGCAGATCCGCGCGCAACGACTCAAGTGCCGGGTGAGGCCGATGAGCCACTCGACGATTCCGCCCCCAGAGCGCCGGGGGGACGGTGTGGAGGATCGACACCAGTACAGGTGCACCTCCCTCTTCGCCTCGACGCTGCCCTCAGGCGCCTATGCGGCGGTGCGCATCACGCGCTCGCCCCCGCGGAGCGTGCCGACGTCGGTCGGTAGGCCGAAGGTAACGAGGGCATAAAAAAACCCCGGAAAACCGGGGTTCTTTCAGTGCGCGGAGGGGGACTTGAACCCCCACCCTCTATCCGAGGACTAGCACCTCAAGCTAGCGCGTCTGCCTATTCCGCCACCCGCGCAGGTGATGTTTCCGCAAGTCAGAAGTCGGTTAGGACTCGTTTCCGTGCGTTTGCAGCGAGAAATACTCTAACACCACTTCGGGGCGTTGACCAATTCGGCCGGAGTGTGGCGTCCGTCGCTACGCTGGAGGCAGTCCCAGCCGCCCAGAAGGAGTCGCCATGAGCAACGTATCCGCGTCCGAGGTCACCGCCGAGGACGAAGTGGTGGACATCTGCCGCAACCTCATCCGGATCGACACGTCCAACTTCGGCAACAACGATTCCCGCGGTGAACGCCGTGCCGCCGAGTACGCCGCAAGCCTGATGGCCGACGCAGGGGCTGATCCGCAGATCCTCGAGTCGTCGCCCGGGCGCGCCAGCGTCGTGGCGCGCGTCGCGGGTTCGGACTCGAGCCTCCCGGCGCTGGTCGTGCACGGGCACCTCGATGTCGTCCCGGCCCAGGCGGCCGACTGGAGCGTCGACCCCTTCTCAGGAGAGATCTCGGACGGCATGGTCTGGGGCCGTGGCGCGGTCGACATGAAGGACATGGACGCCATGATCCTCTCCGTCATGCGGCACATGGCCCGGGCCGGCGAGCGCCCCCGCCGCGACATCGTCTATGCGTTCTTCGCCGACGAGGAGGCCGGGGGCGACTACGGTGCCGGCTGGCTGGTCGAAAAGCACCCCGAACTCTTCGCCGGAGCCACCGAGGCGATCAGCGAAGTCGGCGGATTCTCCTCGACGATCAACGGGCGGCGCGCCTACTTCCTGCAGACCGCCGAGAAGGGCATCGCCTGGCTTCGCCTCGCGGCAGCGGGACGCGCCGGTCACGGCTCGCAGATCAATGACGACAACGCGGTGACCCGGCTGGCGGACGCCGTGTCCCGCATCGGCGCCCACCAGTGGCCGATCGAGTACACGAAGACCACCAGGGCGTTCCTGGAGGGTGTCTCGGACCTGACCGGCGTGGAGTTCGACGAGTCGGATCCGCAGGCGCTGCTCGACCAGCTCGGCACCGTGGCCCGGTTCGTCGGGGCGACCCTGCAGAACACCTCGAACCCGACGGCGCTGAGCGCGGGGTACAAGCACAACGTCATCCCGGGAACGGCCGAGGCCCTGATCGACTGCCGCACCCTGCCGGGGCAGGAGGAGATCCTGCGGGAGACGATCCGCAGGCTGGCCGGGCCGGGCGTCGACATCGTCGCAGACCACGAGGACATCTCCCTGGAGGTCCCCTTCTCGGGCGACCTGGTGGAGTCGATGATCGGCTCGCTGGCGGCGGAGGACCCCGACGCCGTCGTGCTGCCCTACATGCTCTCCGGCGGCACCGACAACAAGTCGCTGGCTCGGCTCGGGATCACGGGTTACGGATTCGCGCCGCTGCGTCTGCCGCCCGAACTCGACTTCACCGGTATGTTCCACGGGATCGATGAGCGCGTGCCGGTGGACTCGTTGAAATTCGGGACCCGGGTTCTGCACCGGCTCCTGCGCACCTACTGACCCGTTCGGGTCGCAGACCGCGCCCGACGCCACCTCGAGAGGACCCCTTGAAGCATCTGGACGTGCCCGACCGCGTGCGCACTGTGCTCTCTGACGATCTGCTGGAGCGGATCCGATCCCGGGCGCCGGACTACGACCGCGAGAACCGCTTCGCCGACGATGACTTCGCGGAGCTCACCGCCGCGGGGTACCTGAAAGCACTGCTCCCCGTCGCCGATGGCGGGGCGGGCTGGGACCTGGGCACCCTCGCGACCGCGCAGCGACTACTGGCGGCGCACGCCCCGGCGACCGCATTGGCGGTGAACATGCACCAGGTCTGGGCCGGCGTCGCGCAGATCCTGAGTGCCCGCGGCGACGACCGCCTGCGATTCGTGCAGGAATGGATCCGCGATGGGCACGTGATGGCGTTTGGGATCTCGGAGCCGGGCAACGATCAGGTCCTCTTCGATTCGCTGACGGTGGCCGAGGAGTACGACGGCGGGGTCCGCCTCACGGGGCGGAAGATCTTCACCTCCCTCTCGCCCGTGTGGACCCGCCTGGGCGTGTTCGGCAAGCTCGGGGCTGGGGACGACGCGCAACTGGTGCACGGGTTCGTCGACCGCGCCGACGCGGGGGTCTCCAGCGCCAGTGACTGGGACACGCTCGGGATGCGCGCGACGCAGTCGCACTCGACGCGGCTGGACGGAGCCTTCGTGCCCGGGGGCTGGATCCATACCCGGCTTCCGGTCGGGCCGCAGGCCGATGCGCTCGTCTTCGGGATCTTCGCCTCCTTCCTGACCCTGACGGCGTCGGTCTATGCGGGCGTCGCGGACCGGGCGCTGGAGCTGGCGACGCAGCTGCCGGCCCGCCGGACCTCGCTGAAGCAGGGGGCGACCCTGGACCAGGACCCGGATATCCGTTGGCAGGTCGCCCACGCCGGGATGGACGTCCTGGCGCTCGATGCGCTGGTGCGTCAGACGACGGCGGACCTCGACGGGCTGGTCGACCACGGCGCCGGCTGGTTCCCCCGCCTCGTGACATTGCGGACGCGCGCCGGGGACACTGCTCGCTCCACCGTGGAGGCCGCGCTGAAGGTCTCCGGCGGCGGGCAGTACTTCGCCGGCAGCGAGCTCGAGCGGCTGTATCGCGACGTCCTGGCCAGCCTCTACCACCCCTCCGACGCGGAGTCGGCCCACGGGACCCTGGCCTCCTGGCTTCTCGGCCCCTTGGAGTAGCCCTCCGCCGACGTCGGTGGGTGGTCAGTAGACGGTCAGGGTGCGCTCGACGCGCGTGATGCGGCGGCGGAGCCAGTACTTGTGCACGCCGCCGCGGTACTTCGAGGTGCGCTTGAGCTCCCACTTGCCGTACTCGGCGTGCTCGACGATGGCGCGCCTGGCCTCCGCGAGGGACTGGCCGGGCTGCACCGTGACGATCAGGTACTCGTACGGCTCGTGCGGATCGCGGACCCTTTCCGCCCGGGGCAGCGGGGTCGGCGGCTGTGGCGGTTGCTTCATGGTGAGGCCACCATACTCCGCGGCGCGGCCTTGTCGAACACCCCTCCGCACCGTCCGCGCAAGGCCTCCTCAAGGGCCCCGATCGCCCCTATCCAGAGCCTCGCGCAGACGGTAACGTTCTGGGCATGACCACCGATCCGCGAGTTGCACTGGAACTGCTCAAGTCGGCGCTCGACGAGCACCTGACTGCCATCGTTTCTCGGCGCAGCGATGCCGATCCCGCCGTCGAGTCGGCCTTCTACGCAGTGGCCGACGCGTTCGAGGCCTACGAGGACGCGTTGTACGACGCCTACGAGGAAGTCACCCCACTGGAGCTCTACGACGACTCCGAGGACGATGAATCGGACGACGGCGACGCGGAGGAGGACGAGGCGGGGGAGGACGAGGATCAGCCCTCGGGATGATCCCTTCCTGACGTGAGTGCCGCCACGGGTTGAATTGGGGCAACATCGCTGGACCTTGAACGAGGTCGGGACGTTCCTCCAGTAGGGTCGTCTCCGTGACGTGGATCGAAGCCATCATTCTCGGCCTGGTACAGGGCCTCACCGAATTCCTGCCGATCTCCTCGAGCGCGCACGTGCGCATCGTCGGGGAGTTCATGCCCAATGCGCAGGACCCGGGCGCCGCCTTCACGGCGATCACGCAGCTCGGAACCGAGGCGGCCGTGGTCATCTACTTCTGGAAGGACATCGTCCGGATCGTCAAGGCCTGGGCGGGCTCGCTCGTCGGCCGCGTGGCCCGGAACGACCCGGACGCCCGCATGGGCTGGCTGGTGATCATCGGCAGCGTGCCCATCGCCGTCCTGGGCCTGCTGCTCGAGGACTACATCGACACGACGTTCCGCAGCCTCTGGATCACGGCGACCATGCTGATCGTCTTCGGTATCTTCCTCGCCCTGGCCGATGCGCTCGGCCGCCAGGACCGGGAGCTCGACCGGCTCACCTACAAGCACGGCATCATCTACGGCCTCTTCCAGGCCCTCGCCCTCATTCCCGGCGTCTCACGCTCCGGAGGCACCATCACCGGCGGCATGATGCTCGGCTACACCCGCGAGGCCGCCACCCGGTACGCGTTCCTGCTGGCGATTCCCGCCGTCGTCGCCTCCGGCTTCTACAAGCTGGCGAAGTCCATCGGTCCAGACGCCATGAGCGGGCCCTACGGCCTGGGGGAGACCCTGTTGGCCACCGGCGTCGCCTTCGTCGTCGGATACGCGGTGGTCGCCTGGCTCCTGCGCTACATCTCCACGCACAGCTACCGGGCGTTCGTCTGGTACCGCATCGCGCTCGGCCTGGCGCTCTTCGTCCTGCTGGGCCTCGGAATTATTCAGCCGGTCTAAACGCTTGAACCCGGGGGAGCCCACGTGCTCCCTCGTTCTCCCCGTCGAAAGGACACTCCGTGCACGCCTGGCCGGCCCCTGCTGTGCCCACCCTGACCCGCCCCGGCGTCGCAGCCGGGGGCATCTCGCTGATGGACTCCTCTCGCCGCGAGACGGTCCCCGTCCCGGCCGGGGACCGAGCCGGCCTCTACGTCTGCGGGATCACCCCCTACGACGCGACGCACATGGGGCACGCCGCCACCTACGTCGCCTTCGACCTCCTCCACCGGCTGTGGTTGGCGGACGGTCGTGAGGTGACCTACGTCCAGAACGTCACTGACGTCGATGACCCGCTGCTCGAGCGGGCGGAGGCAACCGGCGTCGACTGGCGCGAGCTCGCCGCCGAGCAGGTGGACCTCTTCCGCGCCGACATGGAGGCGCTGCGCGTCCTGCCGCCGCACCACTACGTCTCCGTGGTCGAGACGGTGGACCTGGTGGTCGACGGGGTCGAGGAGCTCCTGGCCGTCGGCGCGGCCTACCGCGTGCCCGGCAGCGAGGGCGGGCCCGACGGCGACATCTACTTCGACTCGACGTTCGCCGTCGACGGGTGGAGCCTCGGCGACGTGAGCGGCTACGACCGGGCCACCATGCTCGCGCTCTCCGCCGAACGCGGGGGCGACCCGGACCGGCCCGGCAAGCGCGACCCCCTGGACCCGTTGCTCTGGCGCGTCGAACGGCCCGGCGAGCCGTCCTGGGACGGCCGCACGCTTGGGCCCGGGCGTCCCGGCTGGCACATCGAGTGCTCGGTCATCGCGCGCCGTCACCTGCCCGCGCCCTTCACGGTGCAGGGCGGCGGCAGTGACCTCGTCTTCCCCCACCACGAGTTCTCCGCCGGCCACGCAAGCGCGCAGGATCACCGTCCGCTGGCGGAGCTCTACGTCCACACGGGCATGGTCGGCCTCGACGGCGAGAAGATGAGCAAGTCCAAGGGCAATCTCGTCCTCGTCTCCCGGCTGCGCGAGCGAGGCGTGGACCCGATGGCCGTCCGCTCGGTCCTGCTCGGCCAGCACTACCGGACCGACTGGTTCTGGACGGACGAGCTGCTCGCCGCCGCCGAGACCCGGCTCGCCGCGTGGCGCCGGCGCAGTGCGACGGCGTCGCCCGCGGAGGTGGCCGGTCTCGCCACTGAGCTGCGCGAGCGCCTGGCGGACGACCTCGATGCCCCGGGAGCGCTCGCGGCGCTCGACGCGTGGGCGGCCTCCGAGCCGGCGGGCGGAGCCGGGACCGCCACCGATGAGCTCGTCGACACGGTCGACGCGCTGCTCGGGATCAGGCTCTAGGACCGCGGCGGGCGTCCGCCGTCCCCGCTGCCGTCGTCCCGGCGCTTCAAGTAGCGCTCGAACTCGCGAGCGATCGACTCGCCACTCGCCTCGGGAAGCTCGGCGGCGTCCTGCGCCTCCTCCAGCTGCTTCACGTACGCGGCGATCTCCGGATCCTCGCCGGCGAGCTCGTCCACGCCGCGCTCCCAGGCCTCGGCGTCCTCCCCGAGCAGATGCAGGTCCACCTCGATCTCCAGCAGGTCCTCCAGTCGGCGCAGCAGCGCGTAGGTGGCCTTGGGGGAGGGAGACTGGGCGACGTAGTGCGGGACCGCGGCCCACACGGACACCGTGGGCAGGCCGGCGGCTTCCGCCACGGCTGCCAGGACACCGACGATACCGGTCGGTCCCTCATAGCCGGGCGACTCGGCACCCAGGCCCTCGCGGACCGTCGCGTCATCGCTCGTGACGCTCAGCGGCACGGGCCTGGTGTGCGGGGAGTCGGCCAGGAGGGCGCCGGTCAGGACCACGGCCTGCACGTTCTGCGCCTCGGCGAGTGTGAGCAGTTCCGCGCAGAAGGCCTTCCACCGGTAGGTCGGCTCGACGCCCCTGACCAGCAGCAGGTCGTGGCTTCGGTCGGGCCGGGCCGCGCGCAGGAAGCGGGTCGTGGGCCACTGGATGAACCGCTGGCCGGCGCTGGTCCGCCGTACCGACGGGCGGGAGAACTGGTAGTCGTAGTAGTCGTCGTCGCCGATGGTCGCGATCGACTCGGCCTCGAGCTCCCGTTCGAGCAGTGCGACGGCGTCGCTGGCGGCGCTCCCGGCGTCGTTCCAGCCCTCGAAGGCGACCAGCATGACGGCCGGCCGCTTGCCGGGCGCCGGCTCCGCGCCGGAGACCTCCGACGGCGTCCCGAGCTCGGTCAACAGGGCGAGCAGCGATTTTTCTCCCACGTCACACACACTAACGCGCCAGCGGACGGCGTAAAGGTGTCTGGACCACACACTTCGGCCGCGCGCGCCGTGCGCCGATAGACTGTCGGCATGCCTGCGACGACTCCCGCCCCCGCCCAGACCAGCACCCGATTCGCAGACGGCGGGCTGCAGGCGGTCCTCTGGGACATGGACGGGACGATCGTCGACACGGAGCCCTACTGGATCGCCGCGGAGAAGGAGCTCGTCGCCGCCCACGGCGGCGTCTGGACCGACGAGGACGCGATGTCGATGGTCGGCAACGCGCTCGACGTCAGCGCCGCCGTCCTCCAGGAGAGCATCATCCGTCAGGGCGGACCCGTGGTGGAGCCGCGGACCATCATCGACACCCTCTCGAGCCGGGTGATCGAGCAGGTCCGCACCGCCGTGCCGTGGCGTCCGGGCGCCCGCGAGCTGCTCGAGGACCTGAACTCGGCCGGTGTGCCCTGCGCCCTGGTCACGATGTCGGAGGGGCCGCTGGCCTCCACCATCCTCTCCGCGCTGCCCGAGGGCACCATGGAGTTCAAGATCACCGGTGACATGGTCAGCCGCGGCAAACCGGACCCGGAACCCTACCTCGCGGGGCTCGAGCGCCTCCGCGGCCTCGTCCCGGACCTGGACCCCGCCCGCGTCGTCGCGCTCGAGGACTCGATTCCCGGCGTCGCCTCCGCCGCCGCGAGCGGCGCGACGACTATCGCCGTCCCTCACGTGGTGCCGCTGCCCGCGCCGCGCAATTGGACCGTCTGGGAGACCCTGCAGGGGCGCACCGCCGCCGACCTGGATGCGCACGTCCGCGCCCTCGTCTCCGGCGCTACCGTCGCCAGCGGCGCCGCCGCCGATGGCCCGGGAGAGTAGGGGCATGGCGGAAACTCCCCGCGCGGACGCCACCTCCGGAGGCCTGCGGAACGGCATCCCTCTCGGCTCGATCCTCGGCGTGCCGGTCACCCTCGCCTGGTCGTGGTTCGTCATCGCCGCGTTCGTCGTCGTCGCCTTCGCCCCGGACGTCGGCCGTGCCCTGCCCGGCATCGGCAACGGTGCCTACCTGGTCGCGCTCGTCTACGCCGTCCTGCTCCTCCTCTCGGTGCTGGTGCACGAACTCGCGCACGCCTGGTGCGCCAAGGCCTACGGGTGGCCGGGCGCCCGGATCGTCCTGACGCTCTGGGGCGGGCA
Source organism: Zhihengliuella sp. (assembly GCF_031178195.1). Classification (GTDB taxonomy): domain Bacteria; phylum Actinomycetota; class Actinomycetes; order Actinomycetales; family Micrococcaceae; genus Zhihengliuella. The sequence continues at coordinate 457,795 of NZ_JAPSJL010000002.1, read as the reverse complement.
CACCCAGTTCGGCCAGTTCCGGACGACGCCGGGCCGCTCCCTCGCCGTCGCGCTGTCCGGTCCGGCCGCGAACTTCATCATCGCCGGCGCGGGCCAACTCCTCCTGGTCCTCCTCGAGCCGGGCGGGGTCGTCGGGCTCCTGCTCGGCATCCTCGTGCTGGCGAACTTCCTGGTCGCCGTCTTCAACGTGCTGCCCGGCCTGCCGCTGGACGGCGGACGGCTCGTCGAGTCGCTCGTCTGGAAGCTCACCGGCTCGCAGGAGCGCGGCACGGTCGCCGCGGCATGGACCGGCCGGGTCATCGCCGTCCTGCTGGTACTCGGACTGATCGGCTGGCCCCTCGTCGCGTACGGCCGGGTGGACCTGTACCTGGGACTCATCACGCTCCTGGTCGCTGGCTTCCTCTTCACCGGGGCCACGGCGTCGCTGCGCGATGCGCGGATGCGACTCCGGCTCCCGCAGCTGACGGCGGGCAGCCTGGCCGTGCCCGCCATCGGCGTGCCCGCCACGCTGACCGTCGCCCAGCTGCTCGTCGCCCGCGACCGGGCCGAGAACTCCGTGCACCGCCGGGCCCAGGCGGGTCCCGGCGCCGAGCACGGCTCCGTGCAGTTGATCCTCATCGGACGCACTGGCGCTCCGGAGGCCGTCGTCGACCAGGCCTCCCTGGGGCGGGTGGACCCGTCGGTCCACGGGACGACGCCGGCGAGCAGCGTTGCCCGCGCCCTCGCCTCCGGGGCCGTGGTCCGGCAGGACGCGGCCGGCCAGCCGCTGCTGCAGTACCTGGCCTCGCTCTCCGGCGGGGAGTACGCCGTCGTCGACCTGCGCGGCCGCGTGGTCGGACTGCTGCGCCAGGAGCGGGTGGTCCGTGCGCTCACCCGGGGCGTCTAGGGGCGGCACCGGCCGCGCAACACTTTGGGCCACAATAGGAGCCCGACGATAGTTTTGAAGTCCACCACAGCGCGTGATCCCGGCTCCGGGGCGCGCGAGAAACGAGCATGATGAGCGATTCCTCCCTTCCCACCGCCGACCAGTCGGCCGGAGCCGGACGCGATGTCCACGGGGCCACCGCCCGCCGTGGACCGTTCCGTCCGGGGGACCGGGTCCAGCTCACCGACGAGAAGCGCCGGATCAACACCATCACCCTGCGGACCGGGGGCGAGTTCCACACGCACCGCGGCATCCTCGCCCATGACGAGCTGATCGGCCTGCCGGACGGATCCGTGGTGGAGAACTCCGCCGGCCACCGCTACCAGGCGCTGCGCCCGCTGCTGAAGGACTTCGTCCTGTCGATGCCGCGCGGGGCGACCGTGGTGTACCCGAAGGACGCAGCCCAGATCGTCCAGATGGGCGACATCTTCCCCGGGGCGCGCGTCGTCGAGGCCGGCGTCGGTTCCGGTGCGCTGTCGATGTCGCTGCTGCGGGCGGTCGGCGACGGTGGCTACCTCCACTCGTTCGAACGGCGCGAGGAATTCGCCCAGATCGCCCGCGACAACGTGGAAGCCGCCTTCGCCGGCCCACACCCCGCGTGGCGGATCTCCCTCGGGGACTTTCAGGAGCAGGTCGTCGAGACCGAGGAGCCCGGGTCCGTGGACCGGGTGGTCCTGGACATGCTCGCACCGTGGGAGTGCCTCGACGCCGTCACGACCGTGCTCGCCCCCGGCGGGGTGTGGGTCAACTACGTGGCCACCGTGACGCAGATGTCCCGCGTCGTCGAGGCGATCAGGGCCACCGGCCGGTACACCGAGCCGGAGGCGTTCGAGACCATGGTCCGCGGTTGGCACGTCGACGGACTCGCCGTCCGTCCCGATCACCGGATGGTCGCCCACACGGCGTTCCTCATCACGTGCCGGCGCCTGGCCGACGGTGCCGACGGCATCCCCGGCGCGCGCCGCGTGAAGAATGCGGAGTTCGCTCCCGAGGACGTCAGCGCCTGGACCCGCGACCACCGCGAGGACGCCTGGACGCCGGAGGCCTTCGGGCAGCGGAACGTCTCCGACAAGAAGATCCGCCGAGCCGGCCGCGAGGCCGCCGCCATCAGCGGCGCCGCAGCCGAGGGCGAGGCGGTGCGGTCCGCGGCGGGCACGGACCACGGCCCCGACGGCGCGAACAGCCCGGGGCAACCGACCAGCACCGGCCCCGACGGCCCCGGAGACAGCAGCACCGAGCACTAGTCGCACCCGCCCCGAACGGCCGGCTGCCGCGCGGGACGCTCGCCGGTCTGCGGGGCCGGGCACCACACCACCCGCGTCGACGATGCGCGGAAGCGAGGAGGAAGCATCTTGAACGAGCACCCCACCGCAGGAGACGGGCAGGAGGCGGCCCCGGACGATGCACGCGCCGAGCTGCAGCGGGCCCGCGAGCAGGCGGCCCGGGCCGAGCGCGAGGTGAACGTCCAGCGCGAGAAGGCCCGCACCCTGGACCGGCAGCTCATGGCCGCCGGGGCCAACAACCGGCGCATGGCCGAGATGCTGGAGCGGACCCGCGAGGAGATCGCGACGCTGCGCCAGGGGCTCGACCGGGACGGCGAGGCGCCCTTCAGCTTCGCGACCATCGTGGCCCTGAACCCGGCCGGTCGGCCCGAGCCGGGCAGTGCCATCTCCACCACCCGACTCGCCAGCGCCGACGTCGTCCAGGGCGGGCGGAAGATCCGGGTGTCGGTCAGCCCGCTGATCGACTTCGCCGGTCTGCGGATCGGGCAGGAGGTGCTCCTCAACGAGGCCTTCGCCATCGTCGCCGCACTCGGCTTCGAGGCGAGCGGGGAGATCGTCACCGTCAAGGAGCTCCTCGACGCGGGGCGCGTCGTCGTGCTCGGCCGCGGCGACGACCAGCGCGTCGTGCGACTCGCCGCCCCGCTGGCGGGGGCTCGGCTCCGGGTCGGCGACGCGATCGTGCTCGAGCCGAAGACCGGGCTCGCCGTCGAGCGCGTGCAGCTCACGGAGATGCAGTCCCTGGTCCTCGAGGAGGTCCCGGACATCGCCTACAGCGACATCGGCGGCCTGGGGCCCCAGATCGAGCAGATCCGCGACGCCGTCGAACTGCCGTTCCTGCACCAGGACCTCTACCGCGAGCACGGACTCAGCGCCCCCAAGGGCATCCTGCTCTACGGCCCGCCCGGCTGCGGCAAGACCCTCATCGCCAAGGCCGTGGCGCACTCGCTGGCCGAGCGCGCCGCCGAGCTGAGCGAGGGCGAGGGCGTGCGCAGCCACTTCCTCAACATCAAGGGACCCGAGCTCCTGGACAAGTACGTCGGCGAGACGGAGCGGCACATCCGCCTCATCTTCGCCCGGGCCCGGGAGAAGGCCAGCACGGGCGACCCCGTCGTCGTGTTCTTCGACGAGATGGACGCCCTGTTCCGCACCCGCGGCTCCGGCGTCTCCTCCGACGTCGAGACGACCATCGTCCCGCAGCTGCTCACCGAGATCGACGGCGTCGAGAAGCTGGACAACGTGATCGTGATCGGTGCCTCCAACCGCGAGGACATGATCGATCCGGCCATCCTCCGCCCGGGCCGGCTGGACGTGAAGATCCGCATCCAGCGGCCCACCGCGGAAGGCGCCGCGGAGATCCTCTCCAAGTACCTCACGATGGACGTGCCCCTGCACGCCGAGGAGGTGGAGCACGACGGCGGCGACCGCGCTGCCGCCGTGTCCCGGCTCGTGTCGACGACGATCGGCCGGATGTACGCGGCGTCGGAGGAGAACGAATTCCTCGAGCTGACCCTCGCCGACGGCAGCACCCGGATGCTCTACGTGCGCGACTTCGCCTCCGGCGCGGTGCTACGCAACATCGTGGACCGGGCCAAGAAGCACGCCATCAAGGACCTGCTCACCTCGGGGGAGCGAGGGGTGCGGGAGCGCCACCTGCTGGCCGCCGTGACGGAGGAGTTCCGCGAGCACGAAGACCTGCCCAACACGTCCAACCCCGACGACTGGGCCCGCATCACCGGTCAGCGCGGCCTGCGCGTGACGCACCTGCGGCCGATCCTGCACGACGGCGCGCCGGTCGCCCTCGACGTCCCCGTCGGCGCCGTCCCCCACGCGTCACCTCCGGACGCCCCGGACGGGGGAGGGGACCGATGAGCGTCCACCGCGTCATGGGCCTGGAGACGGAGTACGGGGTGCTCGCGCCGGAGGCGCCGAACGCGAACGCCACCGTGCTCTCCGCGCGGGTCGTCAACGCCTACGCGGAGGTCATCCGGGCCGGGACCGGATCGCTCGCGGGCACCCAGTGGGACTACTCGGACGAGTCGCCGCTGCTCGACGCGCGCGGCTGGTCCGTGGGCCGCTCCGAGGCGGATCCCAGCCAGCTCACCGACGAGGCCCGGGAGCTCACGGCCGAGGAGGTCGCGCTCCTCGACGCCCGGCCCGGATCCACGCTCTACGCGGGGGAGCCGGAGCCCGCCGGCGCGGGGCACGTCATCATGAACCTCGTCCTCGGCAACGGGGCGCGGCTCTACGTGGACCACGCCCACCCCGAATACTCGTCGCCGGAGACCACGAACCCGCTGGACGCGGTGGTGTGGGACCAGGCAGGCGACGCCGTCGTCCTGGCCGCCATGGAGCACGTCAACGAGCGGCCCGGATTCGACCAGCTGCTGCTGTACAAGAACAACACGGACAACAAGGGCGCCAGCTACGGCGCGCACGAGAACTACCTGGTCCGGCGCGACGTCGAGTTCGACGCCGTCGCCCGCGGGCTGCTGCCGTTCTTCGCCACCCGACAGGTCTTCTGCGGGTCCGGGCGGGTCGGCCGGGGCGCGACCGGTCGCAGCACCGGCTTCCAGGTCAGCCAGCGTGCGGACTTCTTCGAGGCGGAGGTCGGGCTGGAGACGACGGTCCGGCGCCCGCTGGTGAACACGCGCGACGAGCCGCACGCCGATGCGAACCGCTACCGCCGGCTCCACGTGATCGCTGGCGACGCCAACCTCGGCCAGGTCCCCACCTACCTCCGCGTCGGCACCACCGCGCTGGTCCTGAGCATGATCGAGGCCGGCGAGGAGCCTCCGTTGGACCTCCGCGACCCCGTGCGTGCCGTTCAGCAGATCAGCCACGACCCCGGCCTGACCGCGACGGTCGAGACGGCCGACGGACGGCGGATCACCGCTCTGGACGTCCAACAGGCCTACTGCGACGCGGCTCGCGCGCATTGCGAGAATCGCGGGGAGGCGGACGAGCAGACGCTGGACGTGCTCGCGCGCTGGCAGGCGACCCTCGACGGGCTGCGCGCCGACGTCCTCTCCCAGGCAGCCACCGTGGACTGGGTCGCCAAGCTCCAGTTGATGACGCAGTTCCGCGAGCGGCACGGGCTCGGCTGGGACGACGCCCGGATCGCCCTGATGGACCTGCAGTGGGCGGACCTGCGGCCCGACCGCGGACTGTTCCGCCGGCTCGAGGCCCGGGGGCGCATCGAACGCCTCGTCGACGCGGGACGCATCGCGGCCGCGGTGGCGGCGCCCCCGGAGGACACCCGAGCCTACTTCCGCGGTCAATCGCTGACCCGGTACCGACAGGACGTGGTGGGAGCGAACTGGGACTCCGTGGTCTTCAGCGTCCCGGGCCGCCGCGGGCTCCACCGGATCCGCCTGCCGGAGCCGCTCGCGGCGACGCGCCACCGGACGGGCGCGCTGTTCGACGCGGAACTGGAGGTCGGCGAGTTCCTGGACCGGCTCGCCCCGGAGGACCTCACCCGGCGGTGAGAGGCCGCCGTCGTCTGCTCGGCGCGCACATGACGGGGCACGCCGACGCGGCGATACTGGAATCGACAAGCAGCGAGAGAAGGAGCACACCATGGCGGAGCAGCAGTCCAGCCAGAGCCAGCAGGGCTCGGCCCGGCAGGGTCTGAACCAGCAGTCGGAGGAGACGCATCGGCTGGACGCGCCGGTCGCGCAGGCCAGCGCGCAGCAGCAGGCGCAGCTCCAGGAGGTCGATGACCTGCTGGACGAGATCGACGGCGTCCTGGAGACGAACGCGGAGGAGTTCGTCCGCGGGTTCGTCCAGAAGGGCGGCCAGTAGGCGTGGAGCGCCGGATCTTCGGGATCGAGACCGAGTTCGGCCTGGCCTACTCGCCCGCGGGGCACGGCCGGCTGACCCCCGAGGAGACCGCCAAGTACCTCTTCCGGCGCGTGGTCGAGTTCGGCCGCAGCTCCAACGTCTTCCTGAACAACGGCTCCCGCCTCTACCTCGACGTCGGCTCGCACCCCGAGTACGCCACGGTGGAGTGCGACGACGTCGTCCAGCTCATCGCGCACGACCGGGCCGGGGAGCTGATCATGCACGATCTCGCCGTGCACGCGGAGCGGGCCCTGGCCGCCGACGGGCACGAGGGCAGCGTCTACCTGTTCAAGAACAACACCGACTCGGCTGGCAACTCCTACGGTAGCCACGAGAACTACCTCATCCCGCGCCGCGTCGAGTTCGCCCGGCTCGCCGAGATCCTCATCCCCTTCCTCGTCACCCGGCAGCTGATCGCCGGTGCGGGGAAGATCCTCGAGGTCGACGGCGAGCACCGCTACGTCTTCTCCCAGCGCGCGGACCACATGTGGGAGGGCGTCTCCAACGCCACCACCCGGTCGCGTCCCATCATCAACACCCGCGACGAGCCGCACGCCGACGCGCAGTACTACCGTCGGCTGCACGTCATCGTCGGCGACTCGAACATGTCCGAGACCACCCAGCTGGTCAAAATCGGGACCACGGACCTGATCCTGCGCATGATCGAGGCCGGCGTCCCGATGCGCGACTACAGCATCGCCAATCCCATCCGGGCGATCCGCGACGTCTCCCACGACATCACCGGGCGCGCCCGGATCCGGCTCGCGGACGGCCGCTCGATGAGCGCGGTCGAACTCCAGCACGTCTATCTGGAGAAGGCCGCGGCCTTCGTGGCGCGCGAGGGAGCCCACGCGCCGCACCTGCCGCGCGTGCTCGACCTCTGGGAGCGGGCATTGGACGCCGTGGAATCCGGCGATGCCTCCAGGATCGACGCGGAGATCGACTGGGCGGTCAAGCGCCGGCTCTTGGACGGCTACGCCGGTCGCCAGGGGCTCGGCCTCGAGCACCCGCGCCTCGCGCAGCTGGACCTGACCTACCACGACATCTCTCCGAGCCGGGGGATCTTCAACCTCCTCCGGGCGCGGGGGAGGGCCGCTACCGTGGTGCCGGAGGAAGCCGTCCGCCATGCGGTCGAGCATCCTCCCGAGACAACGCGCGGCCGACTCCGCGGCGACTTCGTCCGCGCGGCCCGCGCGGCCGGCCGGGACTTCGCGGTCGACTGGGTCCATCTGAAGCTCGAGGACGGCGCCTCACGGGCTGTCGCCTGCAAGGACCCGTTCGCCGCGACCGACGCGAGGGTCGACGCGCTCATCGAATCGATCCACCGGTGACGGCGCGGCCTCAGCGCTTTCACAGCACAACGGCCTAGGCTTGACGAGGCTCTCGGCCCGCGGCCCGAAGCACCCGAACCACCGAAGGAAGACATACCTGTGCGCAAGCTCCTCTCCGTCGTCGCTGCGGCGTCCATGCTGGCTCTCTCCGGCTGCGGCGCCTCCGAAGACCAGTCCGCCGGAAACGCGTCCCCACTCGAGAGCATCACCGTCGAACCGAACTCCGACGAGCTGGAGCCGCCGGCGGTCAGCTTCGACACGCCGTTGGAGACCAGCGAGTCCGGTGCCCGGATCGTCGTCGAGGGCGACGGCGAGGCCGTGACGGAGAATCAGAACGTCAACGTCAGCCTCGCCGCCTTCGACACCGAGACGGGCGAGATCATCGGCGACACCTTCGATCAGGATCCGCGCCCGCTGCCCACGACGCCGGAGCTGAAGGAGACCCTCCCGGTCGTCTACGAGATCCTCGTCGGCGCGAAGGTCGGCTCCTACATCGCCGTGGCGCAGGAGCCGGCGGCGCAGCCTCCGGCGGAGGGTTCCTCCTCCGCACCGGCGGCCCCGGAGAACGCAACCGAGATCCTCGTCCTGAAGATCACCGGTGTCGAGGACATCCCGCAGAAGCTCTCGGACGACGAGGTCGCCCAGCTCGAGGAGGACGGCGCGCTGCCGTCCGCCGAGTTCGACGAGGCGGGCAAGCCGGCCATCACGATCCCCGAGGGCCAGGAGCCGCCGCAGGGCGTCGCCGTCCAGGTCCTCGAGGAGGGCGACGGCGCGGAGGTCACCTCCGAGAGCACCGTCACCGTGAAGTACTCGGGCGTCCGCTGGGACGACGGCGAGGTCTTCGACTCGTCCTACGACCGCGGCGAGACGTTCGACGCCGATCTCGCCGGCGGCGTCATCCAGGGATGGACCATGGGACTCGCCGGCGAGAAGGTCGGCTCGAAGGTCCTGGTGACGATCCCGGGCGAGCTGGCCTACGGCACGACGGAGGAGGAGGCCCAGGGCCGCCCCGCGGGCACTCTGGTCTTCGTGGTGGAGATCGTCGAGGCGAAGTAGGATCGTCCACCGCACGCACCATCGAATGTCTGACCGCCGGCCAGGCCGGCACGAACGAAACGAGGAGAACATGTCCTTCGGACAGCGCAACTTCGACCGCACCAAGCCGGAGATCGACTTCCCGGGCGAGACGCCGCCGTCGCAGCTGGTCATCCACGACCTGATCGAGGGCACCGGAAAGGAGGTGCAGCCGGGCACCACCGTCTCGGCGCACTACGTGGGTGTGGCCTGGTCGACCGGCGAGGAGTTCGACGCCTCGTGGAACCGGGGTCAGCCGCTCGACTTCACCGCGGGCATCGGCCAGGTCATCCGGGGCTGGGACCAGGGCCTCCTCGGGATGAAGGTCGGTGGCCGCCGCCGGCTGGAGATCCCGTCCGAGCTCGCCTACGGGGAGCGCGGGGCCGGCTCGGCGATCGGCCCGAACGAGGCGCTGATCTTCGTGGTCGATCTGGTCGGCGCACGCTAGCCCCGGTACGTCTCCCCTCCGAAGGCCGGTGGGTCCCGCTCCTGCAGCGGAACCCACCGGCCTTCTTCGTAGTAACGTGGCCGGTGTGGCTGAACAGAACGTGGACAACTCCGAGCGCTTGCTGAGCCTGCTCAGCACGCTCCTGCAGACCCGCGTGGGGTTGACCAAGCAGCAGATCCGCGCCGCCGTCGACGGATACGCCCACCTCAGCGACGAGAACTTCGAGGCCAGCTTCGAACGCGACAAGGCTCATCTGCGCGAGCTCGGCGTCCCGCTGGACAGCCCGCAGGACGCGGACCGCCTGGGCCAGGGCACGGACTCTCTCCGCTACCGGGTGGATCCGGCCGCCTACCGGCTCCCGGAGATCGAATTCGCCGCCGACGAGGTCCTCGCACTCTCCCTGGCGGCCCGGCTCTGGCGCGATCCGGCCCTCGGCTCCGCCGCGCTGCGGGCGTTCAGCCGCATCACCGGGAACGCCCCGGCGGCCCGCGGCCTGCTTCGCGGCCGCCGCACGGTGGCCCAGCCCGCGGAGTCCGCCGCGTCCGGCCCGGAGGGCGCGCCCGGCTTCGTACCGGCCTCGACCGAGGACGCCGCCTCGCCCTTCGGCGTCCAGATCGCCGCCGAGGAGGTCCTGTTCGGCCCGCTCGCCACCGCGGCCCAGGAACGGCGGGTCGTCGCCTTCCGCTACCGGACCGTCGACGGCGTCGAGGGAGACCGCACCGTCTCCGTCTGGGGGCTCGGCAGCAGATTCGGCCACTGGTATCTGATCGGGCACGACCACGACCGGGACGCCGAGCGCGTCTTCCGGCTCTCCCGGATCATCGGCGGGATCACCGAATTGCGCCCGGAGCAGTGCGCCGTGCAACCGCGGCCCGCCGGCTTCACGGCGACGGGAGCCCTCGCACACCTCGACCCGGCCGCCGCGATGACCACCGCCGTCGTGCGGCTCGCTCCCGGACGCGGGGCCAACCTGCGCCGCCGCGCCGTCGACCCGGGCGCCCTGCTGGACGGGGCCCTTCAGGACGGGGCCATGCCGTCCCCAGCCCCGCCGTCCCCGACCGGGCGGGAGGACGGCGCGAATGCTCCCGGCGACGTCATCGCCTTCGACTACCACGACGGCGAGGCGGCCTCGGCGGAGATCGCAGCCCTCGGGTCCGCGGCCGAGGTCCTCGCTCCCGAGGAGCTGCGCGCCGCCGTCGTCCGCCGTCTGGAGCGGACCCTGGCCGCCCAGCGCCGACCCGCCCCGCATCCAGCGCTGAAGGAGCGGCGTCACGCCGGCCGTGCGCCCGCCACCGCAGTCGCCGCGCGGGCCCTCGACCTCGTGGCGTACGTCCGCCAGGCGGGTGCGCCCACGGTCGCGGAGGCCGTGGAGCACTTCGGGGTGCCCCGGAGGACCCTGAGGAAGGACATCGAACGACTCCAGCTCTGCGGACCCGGTAGCTGGGACTACGGCTCGCGCGTGGACATCTGGATCGATGACGAGACGGACACGATCGTGCTGTCCCAGGACGACGGGCTGGCCCAGCCGATCCGCCTGAACTTCGCCGAGGCATTCGCGCTCGGGACCGGACTGCAGCTCCTGAGTACCGTTCCGGCCGCCTCCGCGGAGGCCGCCGGCCGCGCCCTGGGCAAGCTCCGCGGTGCCACCGAGCACCTGGACGGGCTGTTCGACCTCGTGGCCCCCCGCAGCCGGGCAGCCGACGACGCCGGTCTCAGCGGCCTGCTGGCCGCCGCCGTCGAGGAACGCCGCGTCGTCCGTCTGCGCTACGTGAGCACCGCCCGCGAGGAGATCACCGAGCGGCTCGTCGAGCCGGTGCAGCTGGAGGAGACCGGGGACCGGGCCTACCTGCACGCCTGGTGCCGCCGCGCCGGTGACTCCCGCCGGTTCCGGCTGGACCGGATCGTGGAGGCCGAGCCGCTCGACGAGATGTACACGCCGGGCGAGCGGCACGCCGTCGACCCCGAGCACTACACGCCCCGGAAGGACGACCTGGTGGCCGTACTCGGCTTCGCGCCCCGCCTGGCGCCGCTGCAGCAGGAGTTCTCCCCGCTGCGGACCGGCACGCTGCCGGGCGACGAGCGAACGTTCTGCGAGGTGCGCATCGCCGACCCGGGCACGCTGCGGCGCATGGTCGCCGAGCACGGCGGAGACCTGACCGTCGTCGCCCCGGAGGGGCTGACCCGCAGCGTGACGGCGTGGCTCGAGGAGGCGCTCCGCGTCTACACCGGCTCCGCCGCTGCAACAGGACAACCAACGGATTCGACAGGAAGCGCCGCCGGCCCGGCGGCCGACGAAGGAGTACGGACATGATGCCGTGGTGGTTCTGGATTCTGCTCTGGACGGTTCTGGCGCTGCTGGCGCTGATCCTCCTGGCCGTCGGCGCGGTCTACCTCTTCCGGAAGGCCATGGCCACCGTCGACGCGGCCGGAAGCGCAGCAGAGCATCTGGGAGGCATCCTGCAGGGTGCCGGCGCCCCCGGGCCCGACGAGGCCGACCCGCAGGACGAGGCGGGGGCCCGCGCCGGCGGGCCGGTCGTGGGCGTGGCGGCACTCTTCGTGGATCCGGGGCAGGCCCGGGAGGACTTCGCGGCCGGTCGGGAGGAGCGGCGCGCGGCACGGATCCGTCGCCGCATCGCTAGGAAACGTTCATCCGGCCAGCCGCAACGCTACGGCGATGTCTTCGCCGAGTGACGTAGAATCGTAAACCTACGAAAGGACTATCTCCTATGGGTATTCAGGGCTGGCAGTGGCTCATCATCATCGCTCTCGTCCTGCTCCTGTTCGGGGCTCCCAAGCTCCCCGGCCTGGCGCGGTCGATGGGTCAGTCCCTGCGCATCTTCAAGACGGAGGTCCGCCAGATGAAGGACGACGATCCCCAGGCCGAGCGGGAGGGCCGTGAGGGCCCGGTCGAGGGCCACGTGGTCGACGACCGCGACAAGCCGAACCGCGATAACGCCTGAGCGCGACTCGATATCGACTGATTCGTGGCACTGAAAGGTAGAAAAGATCCCGAGGGGCGCATGTCCCTCAAAGAGCACCTCATCGAGCTGCGCAACCGGCTCTTCGTAGCGCTCGCGGCGCTGCTCCTGGCGACCGTCGGCGGGTTCTTCCTGTACAACCCGGTCATGGAGATCCTGACGCAGCCCCTGCTGGATGCGGGGGGCCAGGCGAACTTCGCGTCCGCCGTCTCGCCGCTGGACCTGATGATCAAGGTGTCGGTCTTCCTGGGTCTGCTCATCTCCTCGCCCGTGTGGCTCTACGAGCTCTGGGCGTTCATCGTCCCGGGACTCCACAAGAAGGAGAAGTGGACGGCGGTCGGCTTCATCGGCACAGCTGTTCCGCTCTTCCTCGGCGGCGTGGTCCTGGGGTTCTGGGCGCTGCCGTTCGCGCTGCTCTTCTTCATCGGCCTCACTCCGGGCAACGCGGTCAATCTCATCACCATGCCCGAGTACCTCGATTTCGTGCTGCGGCTCCTGCTGGCGTTCGGCATCGCGTTCATCCTGCCCGTGCTCATGGTGGGGCTGAACATGATCGGCATCCTGCCCGGGCGCACCATCATCAAGAACTGGCGGATCACGGTCTTCCTCATCTGTCTGGTCGCCGCCATGGCGGCGCCGGGCGGCGACGCGCTGACCATGTTCGTCCTCGCCGGCCCGCTGCTGCTGCTCTTCGCGGCGGCGACCGGGTTCTGCCTCTACAACGACAAGCGGCGGGCCAAGCGGGCGGCCGATCTGGCGGAGGAGTACGAACGGTCCGCGCAACGGGCCAGCGACCTGCCGGAGTAGACCACACCCGACTCGAAGGAGGCGACAGCGCACCATGGGATCGCCCGCCGAACGATATGCCGCCGCGAAGCAACGGGCCGCGGAGGCCAGGACCGAGCTCTTCGGGTTCCGCCGCGGCCTCGGATTCGAGCTCGATCCCTTCCAGATCGAGGCCTGCGAGGCCGTCGAGGCCGGCCGCGGGGTCCTCGTGGCCGCGCCCACCGGCGCAGGGAAGACCGTGGTCGGCGAGTTCGCCATCCATCTGGCCCTCTCCCGAGGCCAGAAGGCCTTCTACACCACGCCCATCAAGGCCCTGAGCAACCAGAAGTACGCCGACCTCGCCGCCCGGCACGGCAGCGAGCGCGTGGGCCTGCTCACCGGCGACACCAGCATCAACCCCGAGGCCGACGTCGTCGTGATGACTACCGAGGTGCTCCGCAACATGCTCTACGCGGACTCGGACACGCTGGTCGGACTCGGCTTCGTCGTGATGGACGAGGTCCACTACCTCGCGGACAAGTTCCGGGGTGCGGTCTGGGAAGAGGTCATCATCCACCTGCCGGACTCGGTGCAGGTAATCTCGCTCAGCGCGACCGTCTCCAATGCCGAGGAGTTCGGCGGCTGGCTGGACACGGTGCGCGGCGACACCGCGATCGTCGTCTCCGAGCACCGCCCCATCCCGCTCTGGCAGCACGTCATGGCCGGCGGGCGCGTCATCGACCTCTTCGCCGGGGACCTCGCCTTCGACCAGATCGCCGACGATGTCGCGGACGGCCGTGAAACCGACATCCGCGCGATGGTGAACCCCGAGCTGCTCAAGCTCGCACAGCGCGACCTGCGCTCCGGTTTCCGCTCCTCCCGGCCGCAACGCGGTCGCGGGGGACGCAGGCCGGCGGATCGGCGCCCGGACGAGGGCGTGCAGAAGTTCAAGATGTCCCGGCCGGAGATGGTCCTCTCCCTCGACCAGGCCGCACTCCTGCCGGCGATCGTGTTCATCTTCTCCCGCAAGGGGTGCGACGCCGCCGTGGACCAGTGCGTCCGCAGCGGGCTCTCGCTCACAACCGCCCAGGAGGCGGAGGAGATCCAACGTGCCGTCGACGCGGTCGCCTACGAGCTGCCGAGGGACGACCTGGAGATCCTCGGCTTCTGGTCCTGGCGGGAGGGGCTGGTCCAGGGCTTCGCCGCCCACCACGCGGGAATGCTCCCGATCTTCAAGGAACTCGTCGAGCAACTCTTCGCCGGCGGCCTGATCAAGGTCGTCTTCGCCACTGAGACCCTCGCGCTCGGCGTGAACATGCCGGCCCGCTCGGTGGTTCTGGAGAAGCTCGAGAAGTTCAACGGCGAGGAGCACGTGACCATCACGGCGGGGGAGTACACCCAGCTCACCGGCCGGGCGGGGCGCCGCGGCATCGACGTGGAGGGCCACGCCGTCGTGCTCTGGCAGCCGGGCACGGATCCGACGGCGGTGGCCGGCCTGGCCTCGCGTCGCACCTACCCCCTCGATTCGAGCTTCCGGCCGACGTACAACATGAGCCTGAACCTGTTCTCCCAGTTCGGACGCGACCGAGCGCGCTCCATCCTGGAGTCCTCCTTCGCACAGTTCCAGGCGGACCGCTCCGTGGTGGGGCTGGCCAAGCAGGTGCGCAGTCGCGAGGAATCCCTGGCCGGATACCGGAAGGCGATGGAGTGCCACCTCGGCGACTTCGAGGAGTACGCGAAGCTGCGGTACCAGCTCTCGCAGGCGGAGAAGGACGCGTCGCGCAGCGCCAGCCGCGCGCGGGCCTCTGCCGCGGAACGCTCCCTGGAGCAACTGGTCGTCGGGGACGTGCTCGAGGTCCACGGGCCGCGCCGACTGGGCCGCTGCGTGGTGATCCAGCTCTCCGACGGGCGGGACCCCGCCCCGACCGTGCTGACCGAGGACAAGCACGTCCGCCGGCTCCACGCCGGCGACCTGGACGGGCCCGTCGACATCATCTCGCGGATCCGGGTGCCCAAGTCGTTCACCGGCCGCTCGCCCAAGGAGCGCAAGGACCTCGCCGCCTCGCTGCGCAACGCGGTCCACGACCACCGGCCGCCGCGGCGGGACGCCGTCGGCTTCGACTACGGCCCGGGCGCCCGCCACGAGGAGCGCATCACCGCGCTGCGGCGCAAGCTCAAGCGCCACCCGTGCCACGGATGCGGAGAGCGCGAGGACCACGCCCGCTGGGCCGAGCGCTGGTGGAAGCTCCGCGCCGAGCGGGACCGGCTCGTCGCCCAGATCAACGGTCGGACCAACACCATCGCCAAGACGTTCGACCGCGTGTGCGCGGTCCTCGACTCCTACGACTACCTGCACACCGATCCGGAGTCCGGCGCGATCCACACCACTCCGGCGGGGGACCGGCTGCGGCGGATCTACGGGGAGCGGGACCTGCTGATCTCCCTGGTCATGGAGTCGGGGGTGCTCTACCAGTTGGACGCCGCCGAGCTCGCCGCCTTCATCACGGCCCTGGTCTACCAGGCAAAGCGTGCAGACCCGCGCGTGCACCCGAAGCTCCCGTCACGCCGGATGAGCACCGCCTGGGATACGGCGGTGCAGTGCTGGAGCGACCTGACCGACGCCGAGGAGCAGCACCGGCTGCCCGAGACCGCCGAACCAGAGTCCGGGCTCATCTGGCCCATGTACAAGTGGGTGCGCGGCCAGGACCTGAAGGAGTGCCTGCGCGGAGTGGACTTCGCCGCCGGAGACTTCGTCCGCTGGGCCAAGCAGGTCATCGACTCCCTCGACCAGCTCGCCAAGGTCCCGGACACCCCGCCCCGCTTCGCGGCGACGTGCCGTCAAGCGATCGATCTGGTCCGCCGCGGCGTCGTCGCCTACTCGAGCGTCACCGACTGAGCCGCCGTCGGCCCGGCCCGAACTTCCGCAGAGAGGAAACCCTTGGCCCATCTGGTCATGTACCGCAACGGCTCCGTCTACTCGCCCACGGACCCCTTCGCCACCGCACTGCTCGTCGAGGACGGCACCGTCGCCTGGGTCGGGCAGGAGGCTGCGGCGGAGTCGCTGCTGGACGAGCGGATGGAGGTCGTGGACCTGCGCGGCGGCCTCGTCGCGCCCGCGTTCTTCGACTCGCACGTCCATCTGACCGAGCTGGGCGCATCGCTCGAGCAGCTCGACCTCGGTTCCGCGCGCAGCTCCGCGGACGTCCTCGCGGCGGTGCGCGCCCGTGCCGCTGCGATCCCCGGTGGGCCGGTCCTCGGGTCCGGGTGGGACGAGAGCGGCTGGGACTCGCCCGTGCTGCCGACTGCCGCCGAGCTCTCGGCCGCCGCCGGCGGCGCGCCGGTGTACCTCGC
This sequence comes from Zhihengliuella sp., assembly GCF_031178195.1. Taxonomy (GTDB): domain Bacteria; phylum Actinomycetota; class Actinomycetes; order Actinomycetales; family Micrococcaceae; genus Zhihengliuella. The sequence goes on along the minus strand of NZ_JAPSJL010000002.1, from coordinate 441,800 downwards.
CAGGGCCGACGTCCACTCCGCCCTGGCGAGCGGCCTTCTGCCCGCCGGCGATTCCGCCGGGCTGGGCAGCGCCCACGTGACCGGCGAGCGGCATGCCGAGCTGCGCCGTCGTGCCCTGGACTACGACGACGCCACCCGCCGTCGCTACCAGCGGACGGCGCTCGCCCAGCTCGCCTCACGGGGCGTGGCCGGCGTGGCGGAGATGGCCGCCCCGCAGATCAGCGGTGCCCACGATGCCCGCCAGCTCCTCGAGCTGTTGGACGCGGACGGTGCGGACCTGCCCTTGGTCCGGCTGTACTGGGGGGAGCTCGTCGCGTCCGCCGAGGTGGCGCGTGAGCTCGCCGACTCCTTCGGCCCGCGATTCGCCGGATTGGGCGGCGACCTGAATGTCGACGGCTCGCTGGGCTCGCGGACGGCCGCCCTGACCAGCGACTACGCCGACGCCCCGGGGGAGCGGGGGACGTTGATGCTCTCCGCCGAGCAGATCGCCCAGCACGTGGCGGCCTGCACCGAGGCCCGTGTCCAGGCGGCCTTCCACGTGATCGGAGACGAAGCGGCGCGGGTCCTCGCCGAGGGCCTGAAGACCGCGATGGAGCGTGCGGGCGCCGAGCGCGTCCAGGGCCTGCGCCACCGCGTCGAGCATGCCGAGATGATCGACGCCGAGGTGCTGGCGACGCTGCTGGAGGCCGGTGTCACCGTGTCCATGCAGCCCGGGTTCGACGCGCGCTGGGGCGACCCGGGGGGCCTCTACGAGCAACGGCTCGGGGCCGACCGGGCCGGCGCCATGAACCAGGCCGGACGCCTCCTCTCCGCCGGGGTACCCGTCTGCGTCGGCTCCGATGCCCCCGTCCTGCCGATCGACCCGTGGGGGAACGTCAAGGCGTGCCTGGAGCTCGTGGATGTCGCGTCCCGCATCTCCGCCCGCGCGGCCTTCGTGGCCCACACGCGGGCCGGCTACCGTGCCGCGGGCGTGGAGATCCCGTTCGCGGGGCAGCTGGTTCCCGGCGCCGCCGCGACGTTCGCGGTGTGGAGCGCCTCGGAGCTGATGGTGCAGACGCCCGACTCCCGGGTGGCGGCCTGGAGCACGGATGCGCGCGCTGGCACCCCGATGCTCCCGGCGATGGACAGTGCCGCACCGGAGTGCCTCCAGACCGTTCGGGACGGACGGATCCTCTTCGAAGCGGCCGCCCTCCGGAATGCCGAGCATCCGTCGCACGCGCGGTGACCGTGAATTAACCTGTCACCCAAAGCGATGCTGACTAGGCCGGACGCCCGTTTTCGGTGGTCAACGACAGGTTGACACGGTTCGGTCACGCACTAGGCTGGTGAATCACGGCAACCATCCCGCTACCGCGCTCGAGGCGCCACAGGTGTTGCCGCGCTGGACATCCAGCGTCAAAGGCACGGGGGAGCCCCGACGGCATTAGAAAACAGCTCGATGCCGAATCATGCTGGTCCGAAGCCGTCGGGGTTCACCCCGCTGCCGCGCGCAGACCTACCCGAGGCACCGGTGCCCCGGACTGGGCGACGGCACGGCTCCCAGCGGCCCTCCAGGCCGCTCCCCGTATACTGTGTCACTGGCAATCTCCCCGTTCAGAAGGACACAGACCCGCGTGCGCGTAGTGACGATCATCCCGACTTACAACGAACTCGAGGCGCTGCCGGTGACACTGGCACGGCTCCGCGCCGCGGTCCCCGAGTCAGACGTCCTGGTCGCCGACGACAACAGCCCGGACGGCACGGGGGAGCTCGCCGACCGGATCGCCGCCGAGGATCCCCAGGTCCACGTCATGCACCGCCAGGGCAAGGAGGGCCTCGGAGCCGCCTACATCGCCGGGTTCCGGTGGGCGCTCGAGCGGGACTACGACGTCGTCGTCGAACTCGATGCTGACGGCTCCCACCGCCCGGAGGACCTGCCGCGCCTGCTGGCCGAGGTCGACCGCGCCGATCTGGTGATCGGATCCCGTTGGGTCCCGGGCGGCAGCGTGGTCAACTGGCCCCTGCACCGGAAGCTGATCTCGAGGGCCGGCTCCCTCTACTCGCGGACCATGCTCGGGCTCAGTGTCCGCGACATCACCGCGGGATTCCGCGCCTTCCGGCGCGAGACCCTCGAGGCCATCGACTTCGACCAGATCGAGTCGGTCGGCTACGGCTTCCAGGTCGACATGACCTTCCGCGTGGCGCGCATGGGCCGCCGGATCGTCGAGGTTCCCATCACCTTCGTGGAGCGCGAGCTGGGCGTCTCCAAGATGAGCGGGAACATCGTGATCGAGGCCATGCTCAACGTGACCAAGTGGGGGTTGCGCGCCCGCGCGAGCCGATTGTCGGAGCGCTTCGGCCGGCGCGCCTGACCACGGGCTCGCCCGGACCCTGACGAGACGACAAAGAGCCCCGCACCGACGCGTGAATGCGTCGGTGCGGGGCTCTTCCGCGGGGGCGCTCGACGCGCCCAGCCCTACTTCTTCTGTGCCTCGACGGCCTCGCCGCGGGCGGTGCGCAGCTTCTCGAGGCGGGCCTGGAGGATCTCCTCGAGCTCCTCGGTCGAGCGCCGCTCCAGGAGCATGTCCCAGTGGGTGCGGACCGGCTTCTCGTTCGACTCGTCCGGTCGCTCGCCGTTGACGAGGAGCGCTTCCTTGCCGCTCTTGGACACCCAGGTGGCGGGGATCTCGGCCTCGGCAGCGAAGGTCACGAAGACCTGCTCGCCATCCTCGGTGCGGTACTCGACACGCTGGCGCGGCGCCGGCTCGACACCGGATTCGGACTCCATGCTCTGTGCGCCCAGGCGCATACCGCGCAGACTGCGATCGCTCATTTTTCTCCCTACTGCGTCTAGGAACGCTTGACGACGATGGAGTTAACGGCCGGGGGAGAGATGGAATTCCCCACCGGCTTCTGTCCAGCGCACCAGTATACGGGCTGGGCCGCCCGCGGGTCGCGCCGGGAGTCAGACCCCGGGACTCGGCTGGCCCGCGGACGGCGCGGTTCCGCCACGGCCCGGCGTCCCCTCGGCGTCGGGCTGGATGTTCCCGAGCACGCCCCCGATGCCGCGGAGGGCCTCGCCCACCTCGCTCGGGATAATCCAGAGCTTGTTGCTGTCGCCCTCGGCGATCTTGGGCAGCGTCTGCAGGTACTGGTAGGCCAGCAGCTTCTGGTCCGGGTTGCCGGCATGGATCGCGTCGAAGACGCGCTGAATGGCCTGCGCCTCGCCGTCGGCGCGCAGGACCGATGCCTTCGCGTCGCCCTCGGCCGCCAGGATGGCCGCCTGCCGCTGGCCTTCGGCGGTGAGGATCTGCGACTGCTTGGTGCCCTCCGCGGTGAGGATGGCCGCGCGACGGTCGCGCTCGGCACGCATCTGCTTCTCCATCGAGTCCTGGATCGAGAGGGGCGGATCGATCGCCTTGAGCTCCACGCGCGAGACGCGGATGCCCCACTTGCCGGTGGCCTCGTCGAGCACGCCGCGCAGCTGCCCGTTGATCTGGTCGCGGCTCGTGAGCGCCTCCTCGAGGTTCAGGCCGCCGACGACGTTACGCAGCGTCGTGGTGGTCAGCTGCTCGACCGCCTGGATGTAGTTCGCGATCTCGTAGGTGGCGGCGCGCGGCTCGGTGATCTGGAAATACACCACAGTGTCGATGGACACCACGAGGTTGTCCTCGGTGATGACGGGCTGCGGCGGGAAGCTGACGACCTGCTCGCGGAGGTCCAGGAGCGGCAGGAGCCGGTCCACGAACGGGATGAGGATCGTCAGTCCGGGCCCGAGGGTCCGCTGGTACTTGCCGAGCCGTTCGACGATCCCGGCGCGCGCCTGCGGCACGATCCGGATCGACCGGATGAGGATCACGATCACGAAGATCGCGAGGACGATCAGGACGATCGATGTCCCCAGACTGTTCGAGTTGGACATGGTCTACCTCTTTCTGGATGGAGTGCACGACGGCCTGCGGCCGCGGACCGGACGCCGGGTGTTCATGCTCGGCGCTCCACGATGTAGGCGGTCGCGCCATCGATCCGGATGACCCGCCCATAGGCCCCCGGCTCGAGCGTGGTGTCGCCCTCGATGCGAGCGGTCCAGGTCTCGCCGCCGATCTTGGCGCGGCCGCTCAGGCGCGACGTCGGTTCGAGCACGAGCGCGTCCTGGCCGATCAGCCGGTCGACGTTGGTGAGCTGGTCGGCCGGACTCCGCCGCAGATGTCGGATGGCGATGGGCCGGATGAAGAGGATGGTGACGGCGGAGAGCACGCAGAACACCAGTGTCTGCAGCCAGAAGGGGCCGCCGGCGAGGTCGACGAACACCGCCCCCAGGGCGCCGGTGGCCAGCATGATGAAGTACAGGTCCAGGGACATGACTTCGATGACCGCCAGGATCAGGAAGATCGAGAGCCAGAAGGCCCAGCTGTTGGCGACAATCCATTCAAGCATCGCTCGTCACCGCATCGCGTTCGGGAGGGCACTCGCCGCCCTCGATACCACCATCTTGCCGCATGGCGACCCCCTCGTCTCTCCGTCCTGAGGACGATCTTCGGGTGCCGTGTCGCGTGGACCCGTCGCCAGCGGTCGTCGCCGTCCTCGGTCGCACGGTCACCGACGTCTGAAGGCCTGCACCCGGAACGCCGCCGTCGTCCGGAACGGCGCCGCCGCCGGATCGATCCGCGCCCGGATCCCCGCCCGGTCACTGTGGTGACCTGCAGGCCCCATCATCGCCAAGTCGACGGCGTCGTCCGCGCCCAGTTCCAGTGCCGTCTCCACGGTGAGCGAACCACATTCCTCGAACGCGCCGGTCAGGCGCTCGGCGACCGCGTTCTCCTTGCCCTCGGCGATCCCGAGGAGGCCGAGCACGGCGCGGACCTCGCCGAGGTGATGGGGGAGCGGCGTGACGACGACGACGAGGCCGCCGGGACGCACGACGCGTCCGTACTCGGCGCCGTTGCGCGGAGCGAAGACGTTGAGCAGGACGTCCACGCCGGCATCGTGCAGGGGGAGTGGCTGCCAGAGGTCGCAGACGAGGGCGGTCGTGCGCCGGATCCGGGCCGCCCGACGCATCGCGTAGCGCGAAATGTCCAGGGCGATGGCCTGGACCTCCAGCTGTGGTGGAACGCGCACGGCCGACCCGCAGTGCTCCTGCCCCTGCCGCTGCTCGGGATGATCCCGACGGGTGGCCGTGGACTCGAGGGCTCCGATCACCCGGTCGAGGTAGTAGCCCGTCCCGGCACCGGCGTCGACGATCCGCACCGCCTCCGCGTCCGTCGCGCCAACCGGGTCGAGGTGGCGGACGACCGTGGCCGCGACCTGAGCGGCGAGAGCTTCGTAGTGGCCCGCGGTCTGGAAGGAGGCTCGCGCCGCGACCATCTCCGCGGTGTCCTCGCGGAATTTTGTGCCCCGACCGGTGAGCAGGTTGAAGTAGCCCTGTTTGGCCGCGTCGTAGCGGTGTCCCGTCGGACAGATCAAGCGGCGGGGCTCCTCCGCGCAGAGGAGTGACTCCCGGCACACGGGGCAGGCGAGCATCGTCTGCCGCGGCCGTGGCTGGATGGCGGCCGGCTGAGGCGTGGAGTCGGTCATGTCAGAAGCCCAAGCCCCGGCGCGCCGGCTCGATGCCCGGGGCGGCCCATCGGTCGGCATACTCTGCCGTGCAGGTGAGACTGCGCGTGATGGCCCTGTCGACGTACACCGTGCCGTCGAGGTGGTCCGTCTCGTGCTGGAAGATCCGGGCGGGCCAGCCGCGCAGCTCCCGCTCGACGGATTCGCCGGAAGGAGTGGTGTACCGCGCCTGGATGTCCGCCGGTCGATCGACGACGCCGAGGTAGCCGGCGAAGGACAGGCAGCCTTCGAAGAACACCGCCCGGCGATCGCTGGCCGCGTCGTAGGCCGGGTTCACTGCGGCGAAGTACGGCAGCGGCGAGCGTTCGCGCTGGCGTCCGACGTCGGGATCGGCCAGGACGGCCGGGTCCTCGAGGACGGCGATGCGCACTCCGAGGCCGAGCTGCGGTGCAGCCAGGCCGACGCCGGGCGCCTCGTGCATCGTCGCGCGCATCATCTCCAACAGATGGGCGAGGCCCCCGGCGTCGAGCTCGCCGTCGTAGGGGAGTGCTGGGGCACGGAGAACTGGGTGCCCTAGCTGGACGATGGTCGGCAGCTCGCCCGAATCGTAGGCGTCCATCAGTCGGCGGGCTGGGTCGATCCAGGGTGCAGGGCTCACACGCCCATTCTGCCGGACTCGCACGTGCACCGCGGATTCAGTCGCTCGCAGGGCTCAGTGCACGAGGTCGAGGATCAGTTTCTGGACGCCGTTCGAATAGGCGGTGCTCTCGACGAGCCGGAGATTCTGGGCAGCCTTGTCCGCTTCGCTGAAGTACCGCTTGCCGGCGCCCAGCAGCTTCGGGAAGACCAGCAGGTGGAACCTGTCCACCAGGCCGGCATCCGTCAGGCTGCGCACGAGCTCGCCGCTGCCATGGATGATGATCGGATCGATCGATGACTGTTTCACGGCCGCGACGTCGTCTGCGCTGCGGAGGATCTCGATGCGACCCCAGTCGGAGACGAGTTGCCCGGGATCGAGCGTCGTGGAGACGACGTACTTCGGCATGGCGTTGTAGCGCGGGAATTCATCCTCCATGGAGGGCCAGACCGGTGCGAACGCCTCGTAGCTGCGACGGCCCAGCATGAGCGAACCGGCCTGCGCCTGTTCGGCCGCTTTGAGCTCGTAGGCTTCCTCGACGAAGTCGATCCCATCGAACGTCCACCCGGCATTTCGATACCCGTCCTCGCCGCCCGGTGCCTCCATGACGCCGTCCAGCGAGACGAAGGCAGTGGCAATCAGCTGTCCCATGACTCTCCTCGAGTTGTCGACCGAGAGCCAGACTAGTCGGGTGCGGAACAGTGTGGAAGGCCTCCCTCTCAGCCCAGACATCTGCCGCCGATAATGTACATTATGTCAACTTGAATGTTGGGTTGGCGCCGGTCTCGCGACCCACGGTCCCCGACCGCGGTGAGCGTCGAGGCGACCGCGGCCCCCCCCGTCAGGATCCGAGGAGACGACCGATGCCGTAGCAACCGGCAGCCCAGAGCACGCTGGCGAACGTGCCCAGGATGAAACGCTCCGCCGCGGCATGGTCCTTGAGCTCGGCGAAGCGTCCGAGCCCCTTGACGGCCAGCACCACAGCCAGGCCTTCCGGCCAGCCGGCCCAGAGGGTCGCCGCGATGGCCACACGCTCGAGCAGCCCGATCCACAGCCCGCCCTGCAGGATCCCGGGATTGCTCGGCTCGCCGACCGGATGCGGGGTCCCGTCGGGCCCCTTGAACGATGCCCAGCGGAAGACGGCCTCGGTCACATGGCTGCCGCCGAACAGGGCGGCTGAGACGCTCACGAGGATCGCCGCCACGAAATTGAGCCCGGGGCCGTCGACGCTACCCGCGGCGGCGAGGACACCGGAGGTTGCCAAGAGGCCGATCAGTGCGATGGCCCAGGCCGTCGGCTGGCGCCTGAAGAGCGCTGCGCCTGGCGGTAGGAACAAGACGACGCCGATCAGGGAGATGACCAGCATCAAGAGGGCGGCGGTCAGTATCACAGGGTCTCCCCTGCTTCTCGGAAAGGCGTGTCTCGCCCGGTGGCCGCAGTGGTCACCGGGCGTTCCAGCGTGGCGTGTACGTCCTCTAGCGCGAGGACGGTCAACCGGCGGAGATGCTCGACCTCGTACCAGAGTCCGTGAGCCAGACGGCTGGAGACGGCCTGCTGGCTGATGCCCAGGGCCTGCGCCACATCGCTCTGCGTCTTCCCGGACCGGACGAGCAGGCCCGCCTCGACGGCGGTCTGGGTGCGCCGGGCCGCGACTGCTCCCATCAGTTGGAGCTCCGCCTCGATTCGCTCCAGCTCCGGCGACTCCCCCGCGACTGCGATGTGCCCGCCGGACGTCTTGGCGCGCTCGACGGCCTCCCGCGCATACTCGAACGCGGGGCCCCTGCCGGCACGGGTCTGCTCCGGCATCGGCGTCTCAACGGAACCGACCCCGATCCCCACGCTCCAGGCCTCGCCGGAGGCCAGATCCAGGGCGATCCGGACAACAGTCTCGGCATCGTCCAGGACGCCTTGGATCTCGTCGCCGGCCGTCCGTTCGAACGAGCGGCGCGTCCGTTGCGAAGCCAACGTCGAGAGAAGCTCGGCCACACGATCCGGACCCCGCCGGGAACGCCGCTGGTCGATCGTCATCACGTACATCCCACAAGGATAACAATTTGTATAGCGGCCGACAAGACCCTGAGTTTGTCTTGCTCCCCCGCGCCGCGGACCCGTCGCCGTCGCAACTAGACTGAAGGCATGCGCTCCGCCTGGCTCCTGCTCGTCGATCTCGCACTCGTCGTCGGTTTCGCGGCGCTGGGACGACAGCAGCACGACCTACCCTTGACCCCGCTGGGCCTCCTCTCCACGGCGGCCCCGTTCCTGATCGCGCTCCTCGCGATGTCGGCTCTGAGCCGTTTTCCGAGGACGCACTCGCGCCTCTGGCCCCAGGGCGTGCTGGTCTGGGCCGGCACCGTGTCCTTCGGCATCTCTCTTCGTCTCCTCTTCGGCGACACTGCTGCCGTCGCGTTCATCGTCGTCGCCGCGATCACCCTCGGAGTCCTCCTCCTCGGCCGGCGTGCGCTCTCGGGGTTCGCCCTGCGCCGTGGATCCGCGGAGCCGACGTCCGTTCGTCGTCGGGCACTCCCCCGCACGGACGCCTAGGATAGGCGGAGACGAACCGCCCCCGAACACGGGGTACCGACGAGATCGAGGTTGAGATGGTTACCGCTTTTGTCATGATCAAGGCCCGGACCGACAGCATCCCGGAATGTGCTCAGGAGCTCTCGGAGATCGACGGCGTCAGCGAGGTCTACTCCGTCTCCGGCGACTGGGACCTTATCGCCATTGTCAGGATCCGTCACTATGAGAATCTGGCCGAGGTGATTTCCAACCGGGTGAACAAGGCCAACGGCGTCGTGGAGACCACGACGCACCTTGCCTTCCGTGCCTTCTCGCAGCACGACTTGGATGCTGCCTTCTCCCTCGGGCTCGAGTAACGCACTCCCGCTGCCGAACGACGGACGCTCGGCGTCCGTCCAGTCCTCGTCCCACGAGGCAAGGGGGCGTTCCGCCGCATCACGGCGGAACGCCCCCTTGCCTGTCTCCCAGACTGCCCGGCCGAGCCATGGCCGCAGCTGCCCCGTGCCTGCGATGCCCGAGAGGGTCGCCCGGCGGAGCCACCACTCCCCCCGCCGAGGTCCAGCGCCGGGGAGCTTATCCACCGGTCACTCGAACCGCGGGACGACGAAGGCGGTGGGCAGCCGGGTTCTAGACCCGGCCGCCCACCGCCTTCTCCGTGCCGTGGAGCCTCGGACTACTGGCCGAGCTCCTCGTGAGACCCCGCGGCCACGGCGTGGTGACCGTGGTGCGACCGTGCCTCTTCGAGCTCGGCGCGCGTCACTGGTGCCACACGGTCCTCGAAGAAGAACTTCGAGACCTTGCCGCGGAGCTTCTCCGAGCGGCTGACGTGTCCGGCCCGGTCGGCCTGCGGCGGCAGCACCTCGTACGACTCGAACGACGTGAGCTTGTAGAGCTTGTAGTCGTCGATCTGCTCGTGGCGCTCGGAGAAGGCGCCCTCCGGGGACATCTCGATGATGCCGGCCTCACGGCCATGCAGGACGATCTCGCGGTCCTTGCGCTGGAGCGCCAGGGCGATGCGGCGGGCGACGATGAACCCGAGGATCGGACCCAGGAAGAAGAGCGTCCGGAGCCAGTAGGTGACGTCGTTGAGCGCGACGTGGAAGTGCGTTGCGATGAGGTCGGACGAAGCCGCGGCCCAGAGCACGCAGTAGAAGACCACGCCGGCGACGCCGACGCCCGTGCGGAACGGGGCGTTGCGCGGACGGTCGAGCAGGTGGTGCTCGCGGTCGTCCTTGGTGACCCAGCGTTCGACCCACGGCCACGCGAACATGGCGCCGAGCAGGCCCACCAGGACTAGCGCGGGAACCAGGACACCCATGGCCAGGGTGTTGTCACCCCACGGGAACGGGATGATCCAGTCGAAGCTGAAGTCGCCCAGCATGCCCGGCATCAGTCGGAGCGCGCCGTCAGCCCAGCCGATGTACCAGTCGGGCTGCGTACCCGCGGACACCGGCGACGGGTCGTACGGGCCGTAGTTCCAGATCGGGTTGATGGTGAAGAACCCGGAGATCAGACCGACCACGCCGTAGACGATGAAGAAGAATCCACCGGCCTTGGCAGCGTAGACCGGGCCCACCGGGAAGCCGACGACGTTGTCCTCGGTGCGACCCGGACCGGCCCACTGCGTGTGCTTGTGCACGACGACCATGAAGAGGTGCACCGCGACCATGAGCAGGATCAGGGCGGGGATCAGCATGATGTGCAGCATGTAGAGACGGCCGACGATCGCGGTGCCGGGGAATTCGCCGCCGAACATGAACGCCGAGACGTAGGTGCCGACGACCGGGATCGCCTTGATGATGCCGTCGATGATCCGCAGGCCGTTACCGGAGAGCAGGTCGTCCGGAAGCGAGTAGCCGGTGAAGCCGGCGGCCATCGCCAGGACCAGCAGCACGCCGCCGACGACCCAGTTCAGCTCGCGCGGCTTGCGGAAGGCGCCCGTGAAGAAGACGCGCAGCATGTGCACGGAGACGGCAGCGACGAACAGCAGCGCCGACCAGTGGTGGAGCTGGCGCATGAAGAGGCCGCCGCGGATGTCGAAGCTCAGGTCCAGGGCGGTGTGGTAGGCGACGGACATGCCGACGCCCTTCAGCGGATCGTAGGAGCCCGTGTACGTCGTGTGCGCCATCGACGGATCGAAGAACAGCGTGAGGAACGTCCCTGAGATCAGGAGGATGACGAAGGTGTACAGCGCCACCTCGCCGAACATGAAGGACCAGTGGTCCGGGAAGATCTTGCGGCCGAACTCCTTGACCATGCCGGACGCGCCGACGCGCTGGTCGACGAAGTCCGCGATACGACCCGTCCGGGTCGCCGGCCGGTACTGATGTGAAGGGGTGCTCATGAGGATTAACCACGCTCCCAGTAGCCGGGTCCGACAGGTTCATGGAAATCGCTGCGCGCGACGAGGTAGCCCTCGTCGTCCACAGTGATCGGCAGCTGAGGCAGCGGATGCGCGGCCGGGCCGAAGATGACCTTGCACTCCTCGGTGAGGTCGAAGGTCGACTGGTGGCACGGGCACAGCAGGTGGTGCGTGTGCTGCTCGTAGAGGGCCACGGGGCAGCCGACGTGCGTGCAGATCTTGGAGTAGGCGACGATGCCGTCGTAGTGCCAGTCCTCGCGCTCGGGCGAGATGTTCAGATCCTCCGGGTTCAGGCGCATCAGGAGGACGACGGCCTTGGCCTTCTCGTTCAGCGGATCCTCGAGTTCGTTGAGACCCTCGGGGATCACGTGGAAGGCGGAGCCGATCTGGACGTCGGAGGCCTTGATCGGCGTGCCGACGGGGTCGCGGGTCAGGCGGACGCCTTCGTCCCAGGCGGTGTGGCGCAGGCGCTCGACGATCTCACCGGCGGAGGCTTTCGTGAGGTCCAGGTCGCGGAGGATGAACAGCGCGGGCAGCGGTGCCAGCGCGATCGCACCGATCAAGGTGTTGCGGATCAGGGGGCGGCGCTTGATGCCGGACTCCTCGAGAACCGTGTCGATGATCTCCTCGGCGTCGCGGCGGTCCTCCTCGGTACGCACCTCGTGCCGGGACTCGGCGATCTCGTGATCGGGCATCAGGGTACGGGCCCAGTGGACGATGCCCACGCCGATGCCCAGCATGGCGAAGGCCGTGCCGAGGCCCAGCAGCATGTTCTGCAGTCGCGTCTCGGCGATCGACTCCGGGTGCCCGACGGCGAAGTAGCCGACGAGGAACAGGATCGTCCCGATCATGGAGATCGCGAACAGAATGCCGACCTGGCGCTCTGCTCGCTTGGCAGCCCGCGGCTCAGTATCCGTCAAACGGGGTCGGTGCGGCGGAAGGCCCGGATCCTGGATCGTGTCCACGGAGCCGGCCTGAGCCTTAGCGACGGCACCCGCTCCCTGCGGACTGCCGTGACTCTGGTCGCCCATGTTGTCTCTCATCCTTTATCTCAAAAATGTTCTCGGTACGTAGTGAGGCGGCGCTTAGGCCCGTCGCCACGGCTCAGGAGGGACGCGAGGTCAGCCAGATGGTGAAGGCGATGATGATGCCCAGGCCGGCGGTCCACACGAAGAGGCCCTCGGAAACCGGCCCGAGCGAGCCCAGCTGGGCACCGCCTGGCGAGCCGTTCGCCTCGACTTCCTTGAGGAACGTGATCACGTCGCGCTTGTCCTCGGGGGTGATGTTCGAGTCGTTGAAGACCGGCATGTTCTGGGGACCAGTGGCCATGGCCTCGTAGATGTGCTTCTCCGAGACGCCGCCCAGCGACGGGGCGAATTTGCCCCGGGTCAGCGCACCGCCGGCGCCGACAGCGTTGTGGCACATGGCGCAGTTGACGCGGAAGATCTCCCCGCCCTCGGCCGAATTGCCCAGGCTGGCGTCGAGCCACTCGGCTTCCGGCACTGCGGGGCCGGGAGCGAGGGACGCGACGTACGCGGCGAGCTGGCGAGTCTGTTCTTCGTCGAACTGGACCGGCTTGGCCTGCGCCTGCGGGCCCTGCATCTGCATCGGCATACGGCCGGTGCCGACCTGGAAGTCGACCGACGCGGCACCCACACCGATCAGCGAGGGACCAGAGTCCGTGCCCTCGGCGTTCAGGCCGTGGCAGGTGGCGCAGTTGGCGAGGAAGAGCTTGTTGCCCTCCTCGACGTCGCTCGCGCTGTAGGCGCTGGCGGCCTGCGCCTCATTGACGCTGCTGGCGGCGGCGTACAGGCCACCGGTGACAAGCAGACCCATCAGGAGCAGCGCTACAGCGGCGAGCGGATGCCGGCGCTTTTGCGAAAGTGCCTTCACTTGCTGGTTCCTCACTAAATTTTCTTGGAAGTTGGTGGAGCGTGTCCGGCCGGGAGGCCGGGGCCGGCTACTTCAGGAAGTAGATGATCGCGAACAGCGCGATCCAGACAACGTCGACGAAGTGCCAGTAGTAGGACGTCACGATCGCCGAGGTGGCCTCGAAGTGACCGAACTTCTTCGCGATGTACGCGCGGCCGATGATCAGCAGGAAGGCGATGAGGCCGCCGGTCACGTGCAGGCCGTGGAAGCCGGTGGTCATGTAGAACGCCGAGCCGTACGCGTTGGAGCTCAGCGAGACGCCGTGGTGCACCAGCTCGGTGTACTCGTACGCCTGAACCGAGACGAAGATGGCGCCCAGGATGAACGTGAGGATGAACCACTCGACCATGCCCCACTTCTTGAGGTTCATCAGTCCACCGGTGCGGCGCGGCTGAAGGTTCTCAGCGGCGAAGACGCCGAACTGGCAGGAGAAGGAGCTCGAGACGAGGATGATCGTGTTGATCAGAGCGAACGGGACGTTGAGCTTGGCGCTCTCGGTCGCCCACAGTTCGGGCACTGCTGCGCGCAGCGAGAAGTACATGGCGAAGAGCGCGGCGAAGAACATCAGCTCGCTGGCAAGCCAGACGACAGTTCCCACCGACACCATGTTGGGACGGTTCGGTGCAGCGTGCACCGGGGCATTGAGGGCATGAGTCGCAGTTGTCACAGCCCCATTATGCCTATCCGGAGGGCCTCCGCACCAATGCGGCAGGGCCCGACAGCCCCGTTTTTCCGCCGGTCAGGCGCTACATCCGCGGAATGACGGGGCAGAAACATTTGCGCGCTTTCTACAAAACGTAGATAACCTGTTGGCGTGTCAACGTTCAGCGCCGCCCCAGAGTTCCGAAACTGGCCGTCGATCCTCTCCTCGCTGCTCGCCGGACAGGACCTCTCCCAGGCCGACGCGGCGTGGGCGATGAGCGAGATCATGGCCGGCAACACCTCCGACGTGAGGGTGGCCGGCTTCCTCGTGGCGCTCCGTGCCAAGGGCGAGACGGTGGAGGAGCTCGCGGGCCTGGTCGAGTCTATGCTCGGCGTCGCCCGACCGCTGGAGATCCCGGGCGAGAAGCTCGACATCGTCGGCACCGGCGGCGACCGGCAGAACACGGTGAACATCTCCACGATGGCGGCGCTCGTCAGTGCCGGGGCCGGCGCGCGCGTCGTCAAGCACGGCAATCGTGCCTCCTCCTCCGCCTCGGGGTCGGCTGACGTCCTGGAGGCCCTCGGAGTGCGCCTGGACGTCCCGGTCGAGGCCCTGGCGGGCGTCCTGGACGCCGCCGGCATCACGTTCTGCTTCGCGCAGGTCTTCCACCCGTCGATGCGCTTCGCGGCAGTCCCCCGCCGCGAGCTCGGCACGGCCACGGTCTTCAACTTCCTCGGCCCGCTCACGAACCCGGCCAACCCCACGGCGTCGGCGATCGGCTGCGCCGATACCCGCATGGCACCGTTGATCGCCGGCGTCCTCGCCTCGCGGGGCCGTCGAGGTCTGGTCTTCCGTGGCGACGACGGGCTCGACGAGCTGACGACGACGTCGGGCAACCGCGTCTGGGAGGTCCGTTCCGGGGAGGTCACCGAGTCGACGCTCGACCCCCGGGAGCTCGGCCTGGGACGAGTGACGATCGAGGATCTGCGCGGCGGCGACTCGGCCTTCAACGCCCAGGTGGTCCGACGGGTCCTGGAGGGCGCCAGAGGCCCCGTGAGGGACGCCGTCGTGCTCAACGCGGCCGCGGGCCTCCTCGCGTACGACGACGCCGCGCAGGGACCGCTGGAGACGCGTCTGGCGGCGGCCCTGCGTCGGGCGGAGGAGTCCATCGACTCCGGGGCGGCCGCAGGCGCGCTCGAGCGCTGGATCGACGCGACCCGCTGAGGGCCCTGCGGAACGAACGGCTCCCCCGCGCCATGGCAGGCCGCTCGCCTACTGCGGGTGCTCCTGCCCCGGCGTGCGCCGAACTCCGGGGCGCTGCAGCGGCACCCAGAGCTTGTAGCGGTCGGCGCGGTAGTAGGAGATCGAGTAGTCGACGAGCTCTCTGCGCACATACGCGTGCCGCTGGATCTTCAGGAGGGGCGAGCCGACGTCGACGGCCAGGAGCTGTGCGTTCCCGGCGGTGGCGGCTGTGGCCTCGATCTGGTCCTCTCCCCACTCCATGACCAGGCCGTAACGCTCCTCCAGGCTGCTGTACAGGCTCGTGGGCGCCGGTTCGTCGAGGAAGCCTGGTACGCGGTGCTTGGGCAGATAGTTCTCGTCCAGGCTCATCGGCATCCCGTCGGCCAGGAGCAGGCGCCGGAAACGCACCACGGGGGTCCCGTCGGCCAGTTCCATCTCGCGGGCGAGCCCGCCGGCCGCCGGGACCTCGTCGAAGCGGAGCACACGCGCCGCGGGCACCATGCCGCGTCGCTGCATCTCCTCGCTGTAGGACGTGAGTTTGACCTGGAGGTCCATCTTCGGCCGGGCGACGAACGTGCCCAGCCCGACCACACGCTCCAGGACCCCCTGAGCGGTGAGCGCATCGATCGCCTGGCGGAGCGTCATCCGCGCGACGCCGAAGCGTGCCGTGAGCTCGCGCTCGGAGGGCAGGAGGTCACCCGGCTTGCAGGCCGACCGGACGTACTCATGGAGGATCTCCCGCAGCTGCAGGTGCTTGGGCATCCGGGAGTCCGCGTCGATGTCGCCGCTGATGGCGGCGGCCCTGATCTTCGCCACTGGGGCTGTCCTCCTCCGTCCGGGGATGCGAAGAGCGGGGCGGCAGGCTCCCGATGGGGAGCCGCCGCCCCGCTCGATGCGGCGCTACGTGGTGCTAGTGGGCGTGGTCGCCGCGGCTGTACTCGTAGGTCCAGCCGATCACACCGACGACGGCGAAGCCGGCGCCAATGTAGAGGACCCACCAGCCGACCGCGAGGCCCAGGAAGCTGATCGCGCAGGCGGCGGCCAGGAAGATCGGCCACCAGCTCCAGGGCGAGAAGGCGCCGATGACGCCGGCGTTCTCGTGGATCTCGCCGTCGAGGCGGTCCTCGGGGCGCGGGCCCACGCGTCGCGCCGTGAAGAGCAGGTAGCCGCCGATCATCATGGACAGGGCGACCAGCATGAGCAGGGCCGGGAAGCCGACCCACTCGTTCCACTCGGTCATCACGCCGTAGACGATCGCGACGGGGAGGAAGAAGAAGACGCCGCCCAGAAACAGCCAGGATTCAATCTTCATGGTTTAGCCCTTGTCCTTCTGGTCGGCCGGACCGAAGACCCGCCCCGCCACGCTGTCCGGCGTGGAGCGGCCGGTCAGCTCCGGGTGGTGCAGATCGAGCGCCGGGCGCTCAGAGCGGATCCGCGGGATCGAATGGAAGTTGTGGCGCGGCGGCGGGCAGGACGTGGCCCACTCGAGCGAACCGCCGAAGCCCCAAGGGTCGTCGACCTCGATCTTCCTGGCATGCCGGGCGGTCACCCAGACGTTCCAGAAGAACGGGATCATGGACGCGCCCAGCACGAAGGCGAAGACCGTGGAGAACTGGTTCATGGTGGTGAACCCGTCCTCGACCATGTAGTCGGCGTAGCGTCGCGGCATGCCGATGACACCGAGCCAGTGCTGGATGAGGAACGTCCCGTGGAACCCCAGGAACAGGAGCCAGAAGTGGATCTTGCCCAGGCGCTCGTTGAGCATGCGCCCGGTCCACTTCGGCCACCAGAAGTAGAAGCCGGCGAACATCGCGAAGACCACGGTGCCGAACACCACGTAGTGGAAGTGCGCCACCACGAAGTAGGTGTCCGAGAGGTGGAAGTCCAGCGGCGGGGCGGACAGGATGATGCCGGTCAGGCCGCCGAACAGGAACGTCGCCATGAAGCCGATGCTCCAGAGCATCGGGGTCTCGAACGTGATCGAACCGCGCCAGAGCGTGCCGATCCAGTTGAAGAACTTCACACCGGTCGGGACCGCGATGAGCATCGTCATGAAGCCGAAGAACGGCAGCAGCACGGCGCCGGTCACGTACATGTGGTGCGCCCAGACGGCGACGGACAGCGCGGCGATGGAGATGGTGGCGTACACGAGGCCCTTGTAGCCGAAGATCGGCTTCCGGCTGAACACCGGGAAGATCTCGGAGACGATGCCGAAGAACGGCAGGGCGATGATGTAGACCTCTGGGTGGCCGAAGAACCAGAACAGGTGCTGCCACAGGACCGGTCCGCCGGCGTCGGGCGAGAAGATGTGCGCGCCGAAGCGGCGGTCGGCGCCGAGCCCGAAGAGGGCTGCGGCCAGCGGCGGGAAAGCCATCAGGACGAGGATCGCCGTGATCAGCGTGTTCCACGTGAAGATCGGCATGCGCCACATGGTCATGCCCGGTGCGCGCAGGCAGATGATGGTCGTGATGAAGTTGACAGCGCCGAGGATCGTGCCGAAGCCCGAGAGGGCCAGGCCGAAGACCCAGAGGTCACCGCCGACGCCCGGGCTGAAGGTGGTGCTCGAGAGCGGCGCGTACGCGAACCAGCCGAAGGAGGCGGCACCCTGCGGGGTGAGGTAGCCGGCGACGGCGATGGAGGAGCCGAACAGGAAGAACCAGAACGCCAGCGCGTTCAGACGCGGGAACGCGACGTCGGGCGCACCGATCTGCAGCGGCATGATCACGTTGGCGAAGCCCGCGAAGAGCGGTGTCGCGAACATGAGCAGCATGATCGTGCCGTGCATCGTGAAGAGCTGGTTGTACTGCTCCTTCGTCTGCAGGATGTTCATGCCCGGCTCGAAGAGTTCGGCGCGGATCAGCAGCGCCATGACGCCGCCGATGCAGAAGAACATGAACGAGGCGATCAGGTACATGTACCCGATGGTCTTGTGGTCCGTCGACGTGATCCAGTTGACGACGATGCGTCCCTTGGACACCGGGACGACTCGCGGCGCGAGGGACTTGGCCTCGTCCGTGGCGTATTCGTAGGTGGTCATTGGTCCTACTCCCCTTCGCCGTGGCTGGACAGCCGGGCGATCTCGTCGGGCTTCCGGTCGTATTCCTCGCCGAGGTGGCCCTCGGGGAGCGTGGCCAGGTAGTCCGTGAACTCGGCCTCGGAGACGACCTCGACATTGAAGAGCATCTCGGAGTGGTATTCACCGCAGAGCTCGGTGCACTTGCCCTGGAACGTCCCCTCCACCTGGGGGGTGAGGTGGATGTAGTTGGTACGTCCAGGGATCATGTCCAGCTTCTGCAGGAAGGCCGGGATCCAGAAGCTGTGGATGACGTCGCGGCTGTTGAGCTGGAACTCCACCGGCACATCGACGGGCAGGTACAGCGTCGGGAGCTCCTCCTCCACGCCGGTCTCGCCGGTGAGGTGGGCCTGCTTGCCGGCGAAGTAGTTCTCCTGGCCCTCGTACGAGTAGTTGAAGTCCCACGCCCACTGCTTGGCGCGGACGTCGACGACGAGCGGCGAGTCGACGGGCTCGTTGACGGTCCGCTGGGTGTTGTCGGAGAAGAAGAAGAGCGTCAGGACCAGCATCAGCGGCACGCCCGTGTAGAAGATCTCCAGCGGCAGGTTGTAGCTGAGCTGGCGCGGGTAACCGGTGTCGTTCTTGCGACGACGGTAGGCGACGATGCACCAGATGATCAGCGCCCACGTCAGAAGGCCGATGGCGAGCGCTGCGATCCAGGAGTTGACCCAGAGATCCTGCAGCATCCCGGTGTGATTGGTGGTGTCACGATCCTCGTTCGGCAGCCAGCCCCGCTGGGCTTGCTCCGAACACCCCGTCAACAACAGCGCACCCGTCGCGGCGAGCGCCAGGACCTGGGTCCTTGTCCGCCGGCGGCTGTTGGTTCGGTCTTGCGAACTCACAGACGGCCCTTCCTCTTTGTTTTAGTGCTGAATGATTCTTCGTCTGGACCCGTCCATCCGACGCCGGATGAGGGCACGCACGAAGGAAGCCTAGTTCTACTACTCGCTGTAGAGCTTACCGCGTGAGGGCCGTCTTTGCAGAAAGAAACTCCGGCGGCCCGGATATGTCGCCAATCCGAGGTCACGCCGGAGTTTCAGTGCTGTTCTGGTCGCTGTGCGGGGCGGCTCAGTGGAACGAGTCGCCGCAGGCGCAGGACCCGCCCGCATTCGGGTTGTCGATCGTGAACCCCTGCTTCGAGATGGTGTCCTCGAAGTCGATGGAGGCCCCGTTGAGGTACGGCACGCTCATCTTGTCGATGACGACCTCGACGCCGTCAAAGTCGCGCACGGCGTCGCCGTCGAGGATGCGCTCGTCGAAGTAGAGCTGGTAGATGAGGCCCGAACAACCGCCCGGCTGTACGGCGACGCGCAGTCGGAGGTCGGTGCGCCCTTCCTGCTCCAGCAGGCTGCGCACCTTCTCGGCGGCGACATCGGAGAGCTCGACGCCGTGGGTCGGCATCTCGGTCGCGTCCGCCGCGGCCTCGTTTGCGGTGGTGGTCATAATCAGTCCTCCATTGATGGTGTCGGGTGCCGGCGTTGCTGCCGGGTTCCCTTCGACGTCCATTCTACGCCGGGGATCAAGCCGTCGTCGGCCCGGCGTCCGCCGCGTCCAGGCGGGCCAGCAGCAGTGCTTCCGCCGTGACCGCCCGCTGGAACTCGCCCAGGTGCAGGGACTCGTTCGCGCTGTGCGCTCGCGAGTCGGGGTCCTCGACGCCGGTCACCAGGATCGAGGCCTCCGGGAAGACTTCGGTCAGATCGGCGATGAACGGGATCGAGCCACCGATGCCCGTCTCCACCGCCGAGGTCCCCCACGCATGCTCGAGGGCCCAGAGGCACGCCTGGGCGGCCGGCGTCGTCGTGTCCGTGGAGAAGGCGCTCCCCCGCTCCGTCACCTCCACCGTGACGGCCGCTCCGAAGAGGTCCTGCTGCTCGACGTGGCGGCGCAGGGCCTCGCCCGCCGCCTCGGCGTCCTGCCCGGGCGCGAGGCGGAGACTGACCTTGAACCGCGTGACGGGGACGAGGGTGTTGGAGGAGACCGCGACGGTCGGGATGTCCATCCCGATGACCGACAGTGCGGGCTTGTTCCAGAGCCGGTCGGTGAGCGGCCCGGTCCCCGCGAGACGCAGCCCGTCCACCGTCGAGGCGTCGCGGCGGAAGTCCACCTCGGGGTAGTCGACGGTCGCGTTCTCCTCCGCGACGAGGCCGGGGATGGCGACGCTGCCGTCGGCGTCGTGGAAGGTGGAGATGAGACGGCCGGCGATGGTCGGCGCATCCAGCACGGGGCCGCCGAACATGCCGGAGTGGACCGCGTGGTCCAGCACCCGGACCTCGATCTCGGCGGCAGTCATCCCCCGCAGGCTGGTGGTGAGCGCAGGCGTGCCGATCCGCCAGTTGCTCGAGTCCGCGACGACGATGACGTCGGCCGCCAGCAGGTCCCGGTACTCCTCCAGGAAGTTCCGGAAGCTCGGCGAGCCGTGCTCCTCCTCCCCCTCGATGAAGAAGGTGACGCCGACCCCGAAGTCCTCGACGACGTCCAGCACCGCGCGCAGCCCGGCGACGTGGGCCATGATCCCGGCCTTGTCGTCCGCCGCGCCTCGCCCGTAGAGCCGCCCGTCGATCTCGGTGGCCTCGAAGGCGGGCGTGTTCCAGAGCGCCGGGTCCCCCGGCGGCTGCACGTCGTGGTGCGCATAGAGCAGGACGGTGGGCTTGCCCGGCGCGGCGGGGCGACGCGCGACGACGGCCGGACTGCCCGCGACTCCCGAGGGCGTGGGCGCGGTGAGGACACGGACGTCCTTGATGCCGGTGGTCCGGATCAGCTCCCGCACCGCCTCGGCGCTGCGGTCGAGCTCGCGGGCGTCGAACGCCTCCCACGCGATGCCCGGGATCGCGACCAGCTCCTTGAGCTCCGCGACGGTCTGCTGGAATTCCTGCTCGACGCGTGCGGCGATGGCTGCCACGTCGACGTGATTGTACGAAGTCATGGCTTCAGACTATCCCCGCTCGCGCCCGGCTGTTTTCTACCTCACGCTCCGGTGCCGCTAGACTTCTGGGGTGTTTGGACGCAATAGGAACAAGGTCACAGCCGAGCCCACGGCCGCTGAAGCCCCGGCATCGAACGAGCCGCCGAGTGGGGGCAAGGGCGCCCCGACGCCGCGGCGCAGCGAGCAGGTCGCCCGCAACAAGCGGCCCCTGGTCTCCTCGGACAAGAAGGAGCGCCGCGAGCTGGAGCGGCAGCGCCGCATCGAGGCCCAGGAGCGGCTCCGCCTGGCCAACGAGACCGGTGACGATCGCTACATGATGCCGCGCGACAAGGGTCCGCAGAAGCGGTTCGCGCGCGATTTCGTGGACGCACGCTGGATGATCGGCGAGTTCCTGATGATCATCATCTTCGCCTTCCTGATCGTGTCCTTCGCCTTCGTCGACAATCTGGCGGTGCAGGCCAACGTGACCATCGCGCTCTGGGTGGTCCTGCTCGTGACGATCCTGGATGCGTTCATCATGACCCGCCAGCTGAAGAAGCGCCTGGTCGCGGAATTCGGCGAGAGCGAGCGCGGCGTCCTCTGGTACGCAGCGATGCGGGGGCTGCAGTTCCGCAAGATGCGTCTGCCCAAGCCCATGGTCAAGCGCGGCGGGGCGCCCCGCGACTGAGTCGGGCAGCCGGTGCCGCTCCCGCCCCCGCGAAGGGCCGGCGGCCGGCTCCGGTGGATCGACAGACGACGGCGGCTCCCCGCCCGCGCTCACCGGCGCGGAGGGGGAGCCGCCGTCGTTTCTGCTGTGCCGGGCCTTCCGGAGTCCTGGAGCCGAGCCCTCACTCCCTAGTGTCTAGACCGGTCGGACCGGGAGGTGCTCGGCGAGGTAGCGGTTGATCCGCGCCGCCCAGAGCGGACCCTCGTAGAGGAAGGCCGTGTACCCCTGCACCAGGTCGGCGCCGGCGCGGATGCGCTCGAGGACGTCCGCCCCGGACTCGACCCCGCCGACCGAGATGACGGCGACGTCGCTGCCGAGCTCGGAGCGGAGACGGCGGAGCACCTCGAGCGACCGCTTCTTCAGCGGCGCCCCGGACAGGCCGCCTGCACCGATCTCCTCGACCCGCGCGGGGTCGGCGCGCAGCCCGTCGCGCCCGATGGTGGTGTTGGTCGCCACCACCCCGTCGAGACGGAGGTCCCGCACCAGTGCGGCGACGTCGGAGACGTCCTCGTCGCTGAGATCCGGGGCGATCTTGACGAGCAGCGGCACGGTCCGGCCGGCGGCCGCGGCGGACTCCTCGCGCACGGCGGTCAGCAGGGGCCTCAGCGTGTCGACGCTCTGCAGCAGCCGGAGCCCCGGCGTGTTCGGGGAGCTGACGTTCACCACCAGGTAGTCGGCGTGGGGGGCGAGCAGCCGGGTGCTGACGCGATAGTCCTCGACGGCGTCCTCGAGCTCGACGGCCTTCGTCTTGCCGATGTTCACGCCCACGATCGGGCGGCGCCGGCCGAAGCGGCGTCCGAGGACCTCGCGGACCGCGGCGACCCGCGGCGCGACCGCCGCGGCGCCGTCGTTGTTGAATCCCATCCGGTTGATCACCGCACGGTCGTCCACGAGGCGGAACAGGCGCGGCCTCGGGTTGCCCGGCTGCGCCTGCCCGGTGATGGTGCCGACCTCGACGTGGCCGAAGCCCAGATCGCACAGCGCGGCGACCCCGTGGCCCTCCTTGTCGAACCCGGCGGCCAGACCGAACGGGGAGGGGAAGTCGAGGCCCATGACGGTCCGCGCCAACTGCGGTGCCGGCCGGACGCGCCCGCGGTACACGGAGGAGAGTCGCGCGCGTTCGGCCAGGCGGACGGCGTGGAAGGCGAGGCGGTGGGCGGTCTCCGGGTCCATGCGGGTGAAGACGAGCCGGAAGACGGCGGGATAGATGCGCATGGGTTGTATTTTCGCCCACCGGGAGCCGCGCGGGCGAATCGCTATGCTCGTCCCATGTCTTCCAAGCACGCGGCCGCGCAGCGATACCCGCAGCAGGCCGATGTGCCGGACCCGGCGGAGTCCGAGGACTACGCGGCCACCGTCCCGCCCGGCCAGTGGCGTCCGGACGTGCTCGGCGCGGGCTTCGAGTACACGAACTTCCGGGTCGGGGACGACGACGAGGCGGATCCGCAGACGACGGACACCGCGCTGTACGCCTCGCTGGTGCGCTATCGGCCCGAACCGTCGTGGGACGGCGCGCCGGCGGCGGAGGCCGCCGCCCCCTCGGACACGGTCCGCTCGGTGCCGGGCCCCGGGGTCGGGCGGCGCATCGAGCGACTCCTGGACACGGTCTCCGACACGTGGCGGAGCTGGGCAGCCGGCCGGCCCCGCGCCACCGGGCACGGCGCCCGAGGCGATCAGGAAGCCGGGCGGGCCCAGGTGCCCGCGACCCAGGGTCCTCCGCGCACCGCCGTCCTGTACCTCCACGGATGGAGCGACTACTTCTACAACGCCCCGATGGCCGAGTTCTGGGACCGGCTGGGAGCCCGGTTCTACGCGTTGGACCTGCATCGCTACGGGCGGAGCCTCCGGCCCTGGCAGACGCCGGGCTACATGGAGCGTCTGGAGGACTACGACGCCGACCTCGAGGGGGCGCTGGAGCTCATCCGTCGGGAGGCGCCGACCGAGCGGATCGTCGTGGTCGCCCACTCCACCGGCGGCCTGATCGCCTCGCTGTGGGCCCACCGCAACCCGGGAGCCGTCCACGCGTTGATCCTCAATTCGCCCTGGCTGGAGTTCCAGGGCAGCTGGGTGATGCGGCTGGCGGCGACCGGCCTCCTCGAGCCGGTCGCGCGGCGGCGCCCCAAGGCCCGCGTGCGCCTGCCCGAGGTCGATTTCTACTGGCAGTCCCTGAGCAGCTCGGGTCAGGGGCAGTGGGACCTGCATCCGCGGTGGCGGCCGCGCTTCGCCTTCCCGATCCGAGCCGGCTGGATGGCCGGGATCCTCGAGGGCCATGCCCGGGTCGCCGCCGGGCTGGACGTCCGGGCTCCGGTCCTGGTGTTGACCAGTCGGCGCACGCTGATCAGCACCCACTTCAAGCCGGACCACCTGGAGGCGGACTCGGTGCTCGACGTCGACCTGACCCGCCAGCGCGCCCTGAAGCTCGGCCCCGAAGTCACGGTGGTGAGCGTGGATCGTGGGATGCACGACGTGTTCACGTCGCAGGAGGAGCCCCGCAGGTTCGCCTACGACGCCGTCCGGCGCTGGGTCGGCGGTTACGTCAGCGGCCTTCGGACGACGGACTGACCGGAGCGTCCACCGCTCCCCCGTAGCGGCGGTCGCGACGGGCGTAGATCTCGATGGCGCGCCAGAGCGTCCGCCGGTCCACGTCCGGCCAGAGGACGTCGAGGAAGACCATCTCGGCGTACGCGGACTGCCACAGCATGAAGTTGGACGTGCGCTGCTCGCCGGAGCTGCGCAGGAAGAGGTCGACGTCCGGCAGCTCCGGCGCATAGAGGTAGCGGCCGATGGTCCGCTCAGTGATGCCGCCCGGTTTCAGCCGGCCGGCCTCGACGTCGGCGGCGATGCTCCGGACGGCATCCGTGACCTCGGCGCGGCCACCGTAGTTCACGCACATGGTCAGCTGGCACACCTCGTTCCCGGCTGTCAGCTCCTCGGCGGCCTTCAGCTCGTTGATGACGCTGCGCCACAGCCGCGGGGTGCGGCCGGACCACTTGACCCGCACGCCCCATCGGTCCAGCTGGTCCCTGCGGTTGCGCAGGACCTGCCGGGAGAATCCCATGAGGAAGCGGACCTCGTCCGGGCTGCGGCGCCAGTTCTCCGTGGAGAACGCGTAGACGGAGACGTACTCGACTCCCATCTCCACCGCCCCGGCGACGACGTCGAGCAGGGCGGCCTCCCCCGCGCGGTGGCCCTCGGTGCGGGGCAGGCCCCGCTGGTTGGCCCAGCGGCCGTTGCCGTCCATCACGATCGCGACGTGCCGCGGGACGAGCTCCGACGGGATCGGCGGCGGGGTCGCCCCGCTGGGGTGCGGTGCCGGGCGCTCCGGGGCGGGCCGGCCACGCCGCGACCCGGCCAGGCCGGAGGTACTGCTGGAGGAGCGCTGCGAGAATCCGGCCATTACGATCTTTCGACGAGTTTGAGCGACTTGACGACCCGTTCCAGGTGCCACTGGACGTATCCTGCCACAACGTTGGCCGCCTCCCGGCGGGCCGGCCCCTCACTCGCCTCGGCGGTGGCCCAGTCGCCGCGGAGCAGTGCGTCGAGCAGGGCCATCGCCTCCGGCGCCGGTGACATCGAGCCGGCCGGGCGGCACGCGTGGCAGACGGCGCCGCCGAGCGGGATGTTGACCGCCTGATGGGGCCCCGGTGCGCCGCAGCGGACGCAGGCCGAGAAGCTGGGTGCCCAGCCGGCCGTCGCCAGCGAGCGCAGGAGATAGGAGTCCAGCAGCAGGACCGGGTCGACGTCGCCGCGGGCGAGGGCCGCGAGGGCTCCGTGGAGCAGGCGGTACTGGGCGGCCGTGTCCGGCTCGTCCGCGGAGAGCCGCTCGGCGACGTCGGCCATCGCGCTGGCCGCTGTGAAGCGCGCGTAGTCCTGCGAGAGGGCGTGCCCGTACGGCGACTTCAGCTGCGCCTGGGTGACGATGTCCAGGGTCCGGCCACGGCTGAGCTGCGCCTCGACCAGCATGAAGGGCTCCAGCGTGGCCCCGAGCTTGGAGCTCGTCCGCCGGACGCCCTTGGCGACGGCCCGGACCTGGCCGTTGCTGGGGGTGAGCAGGATGACGATGCGGTCCGCCTCGCCCAGCTTGTGCGTCCGCAGCACGATCGCCGCGGAGCGATACGACTTGGAGGTGAAGCTGTAGCGGGGCACCTATGAATTATCGCACCGAACCGGTGCGGGGCCCGGCTCCGGACCCCGCGCCTCGGGCGGGAGCCCGGCCCGGGCCGGTCAGGCCTCCTCGGCGCGGTCCCGGATCGCCCGGTTCACGGCGGAGATCACGGCGCGCATGGCCGCAGTCGCCGTGTTCGCGTCGATCCCGACGCCCCAGAGGACGCGTTCGCCGATCGCGCACTCCACGTACGCCGCGGCCGTGGCGGTGCCGCCCTCGCTGAGGGCGTGCTCCGAGTAGTCGAGCACGCGGACGTCGACGCCGTCCTCGGCCAGGATCGTGGCCAGGGCGTTGATGGGCCCCGTGCCGCTGGCGCTGCGCTCAGTGGCCGTGCCGTCGACCAGCAGCTTGGCGTCCAGCGAGAAGGAGCCGTCCTCGCGCGTCGTGGCGGTCGCCGAGGCCAGCCGGTAGTGCCCCCACGACCCTCCGGTCGCGCCGGAGCCAGTGGGCAGGTACTCGTCCTGGAACGTCTCCCAGATGGCCTCCGAGCTCATCTCGCCGCCGTCGCCGTCGGTCTTGCGCTGGATGACGCCGGAGAACTCGATCTGCGCGCGGCGCGGCAGGTCCAGGTGGTAGTCGTGCTTGAGCAGGTAGGCGATGCCGCCCTTGCCGGACTGCGAGTTGACGCGGATGACGGCCTCGTAGGACCGTCCGATGTCGCGCGGGTCGACGGGCAGGTACGGG
Organism: Zhihengliuella sp.; assembly: GCF_031178195.1. Classification (GTDB taxonomy): domain Bacteria; phylum Actinomycetota; class Actinomycetes; order Actinomycetales; family Micrococcaceae; genus Zhihengliuella. The sequence goes on along the minus strand of NZ_JAPSJL010000002.1, from coordinate 415,381 downwards.
ACGCCCCAGACCAGATCGTCGACGGCCTTGCCCTCGGCGGCCGCACGGGCCTCCATGTCCTCGAAGCCCTTCTTGATCGCGTCCTGGTGCGAGCCGGAGAACGCCGTGAAGACGAGGTCGCCGGCCCAGGGCGAGCGCTCGGGGACCTTGAGCTGGTTGCAGTACTCCGCGGTGCGCCGGATCTCGTCCATGTTCGAGAAGTCGATCTGCGGGTCCACGCCCTGGGTGAAGAGGTTCATCCCCAGCGTCACCAGGTCGACGTTGCCCGTCCGCTCGCCGTTGCCGAAGAGGCAGCCCTCGATCCGGTCCGCGCCGGCGAGGTATCCCAGCTCCGCGGCGGCGACGCCGGTGCCCCGGTCGTTGTGCGGGTGCAGGGACAGGCAGATGGACTCACGGTTTTTCAGGTTGCGGTGCATCCACTCGATGGAGTCGGCGTAGACGTTCGGCGTCGACATCTCGACCGTGGCCGGCAGGTTGAGGATCAGGGGGCGCTCGGGGGTCGGCTCGAGGACGTCCGCGACGGCGTCGCAGATGCGCTTCGCGAACTCCAGCTCGGTGCCGGTGTACGACTCGGGCGAGTACTCGTAGGTGACGCTGGTTCCCGGGCTCAGCGTCTCCTCGAACTTCTTGCAGAGCCGGGCGCCGGACGTGGCGATGTCGACGATGCCGTCCTCGTCCTGGCGGAAGACGACGCGGCGCTGCAGCACCGATGTCGAGTTGTAGAGGTGGACGATCGCGTTCCTGGCGCCGTCGATGGCCTCGTACGTCCGCTGGATCAGGTGCTCGCGGGACTGGGTGAGGACCTGGATGGTGACGTCCTCCGGGATCCGATCACCCTCGATCAGCTGGCGGACGAAGTCGAAGTCGGTCTGCGAGGCCGAGGGGAAGCCGACCTCGATCTCCTTGAAGCCCATGCGGACCAGCAGATCGAACATCTTGTGCTTGCGCTCGGCGTTCATCGGGTCGATCAGGGCCTGGTTGCCGTCGCGGAGGTCGACCGCGCACCAGCGCGGGGCCTTGGTCGCGACCTTGTCCGGCCAGGTGCGGTCCGGGAGGTCGACCTGGATCTGCTCCTGGAACGGCACGTACTTGTGGATCGGCATTCCGGAGGGCTTCTGAGCGTTGTTCATGGTGGTGACGCCTCTGTCTTTCTAGCGGTTGGGACTCGCTCCCGTGGGAGCACGGCCGGCAGCACGAAGTCTCCGCAGTGAGGGGTCGGCCTGGGGGATCAGTCTCCCCGTGGGCCCTCACCGCGGCGAACTAGAAGAAGCGACGTCCAACGCATGGGCACACGCTAGCACCGGCGCGGGCCGACGCCGCAAGTCGCCGCGGCATTATTGCGACCGCGGACCGCTCCGGCGGGCGGCTCAGAAGCCGAGCCGCCCGAGCTGCTTGGGGTCGCGCTGCCACTCCTTGGCGACCTTCACGTGCAGGTCGAGGAAGACGCGCACGCCGAGCAGCGCCTCGATGCTCTTGCGCGACCGGGAGCCGACCTCGCGCAGCCGCGTGCCACCCTTGCCGATGATGATCGCCTTCTGCGAGGGACGCTCCACGTAGAGGTTGACGTGGATGTCGATCAGCGGTTTGTCCGCCGGCCGGTCCTCGCGCGGGATCATCTCCTCGACCACCACGGCGAGCGAGTGCGGCAGCTCGTCGCGGACGCCCTCGAGGGCGGCCTCGCGGATGAGCTCGGCGACCATCTTGATCTCGGGCTCGTCGGTCAGCTCCCCGTCCGGGTACAGCGGCGGCGATTCCGGCAGCAGCCCCACCAGGACGTCGGCGACCTCGTCCACCTGGTAGTCCTTGGTTGCGGAGACGGGGACGATGGCAGCGAAGCCGCCGCCGTCGATGATCTCCTCGCCGAGGCGGGTGACGCTCAGCAGCTGCTCCGCGAGAGCGTCGCGGGAGACCAGGTCAGCCTTGGTGACGACGGCGACGACGGGCTTGCGTTGGAGCAGGCCGAGCTGCTGCCCGATGAACCGGTCCCCCGGCCCGATCTTCTCGTTGGCGGGGAGGCAGAAGCCGACGACGTCGACCTCGGAGAGGGTCTCCGCCACCAGATCATTGAGGCGCTGCCCCAGCAGGGTCCGGGGCCGGTGCAGGCCCGGAGTGTCGACGAGCACCAACTGGGCGTCGTCGCGGTGGACGATTCCCCGGATGGTGTGACGCGTCGTCTGCGGCTTGTTCGACGTGATGGCGACCTTGCGCCCCACGAGGGAGTTGGTCAGCGTCGATTTCCCGGCGTTGGGCCGGCCGACGAAGGAGGCGAAGCCTGCCCGGTAGCCCTCCGGGATCTCGGAGCGGAACAGTTCGCCACCGGCTGCGGTCTTGCTGACGGGCAGGTCCACGTCGCGGTCTGATTTCTTCATGCGGTCTCCTCGGCGATGTCTTCGGTGGTCCGGCGCCCTACGGAGCCGTCCTGCAGTTCGGTCTGGCCGGGGCCCTCGCGCCAGACGAGGATGCGCCCCACCCGGTTGCGCCGGCCCTCGAGGCTCTCGGCATGGAGGCGGAGCCCGCCCACCGAGACCTCCGAGCCGACGATCGGGACCCGGCCGAGGGTCTTGGCGAGGAGCCCTCCGACGGTGTCGACCTCCTCCTCGTCGAACTCCTTGTCGAAGATCTCCCCCAGGTCGTCGATCGCGAGCCGGGCATCGATCCGGAACACGCCCGGCTCGACCTCCTCGGTCTCGTATCGGGTCGCATCGTACTCGTCGTCGATCTCGCCGACGATCTCCTCGATGAGGTCCTCGAGGGTCACGAGGCCCGCCGTGCCCCCGTACTCGTCGATGACGATCGCGACGTGCGTGGACTCGTGCTGGAGCTCCTGGAGGAGTTCGGCGACGCCCTTGGACTCGGGAACGTAGCGGACGTCGCGGGCGAGGTCCTCGATCCGCCGGTCGTCGTCGTGCCGGGCGTGGACCGCCGCCGCGACGTCCTTGAGGTAGACGACGCCGAGCACCTGGTCGGCGCTGTCCCGGATGACCGGGATGCGGGAGCAGCCCGAGCGGAGGAACAGCGACATGCTCGAGTGCAGGTCCGTCCCGGCGTCCACGGTGACCATGTCGGTCCGCGGCACCATGACCGCGCGCACCCGGGTGTCGCCGAGCTCGAAGACGGAGTGGATCAGGTCCGCCTCGACGTCCTCGAGCACGTCCGCCTCGTTGGCGCGGTCGACCATGTCGCGGAACTGCTCCTCCGTGAAGAAGGCCTCGTCGTCGGCGTGGTCGCCCGGGCTGAGCCGGGAGCCGAGCGCCGTCAACCAGGACGGCACGGGCCCGAGGATCCAGCGCAGGAAGCGGACCAGCGGGGCGGTCAGCACCACGACGCGGTCGGCGTGCAGCCGGCCCAGGCGTCGCGGGGACACCCCGACCAGGACGAACCCGACGGCGGCCATCGAGGCCGTGGCGAGCAGGCCGGCGAGGAACAGGTTGTCGAGCAGGTCGTGGTAGAGGATGCCGAGCGCGACTGCGGCGGCCGTCTCGAACCAGATGCGCCAGAAGCGGACCGCCTGCGTGTGCGGCGCGGGGTCGGCGAGGATACGGCGCAGCTTCGGCCGCGGGCGCTCCGCGAGCATCTGCTCTGCCCGCTGGCGGGAGAGGAAGAAGTACGCGGACTCGGCGGCGGTGAGGAGCGCCGCGCAGGAGACGCAGAAGACCGCGAGGGCGGTCAGGACCAGAACGATCAATCGATCGTCTCCTGGGGCGCGGGCCGGCCCAGGAACTCCGCGAGAAGGTTCCGCTGGAGCGTGAACATCTCCTCCCGCTCCGCCGGCTCGCCGTGATCGAAGCCGAGCAGGTGGAGCATGCCGTGGGTGGTGAGCAGGAGGAGCTCGTCGGCGGTCGAGTGCCCGCCGCGACGCGCCTGCTCGCGGGCCACCTGCGGGCAGATGACGATGTCGCCCAGCGTGCCGGGCGGTGTCTGAGACCCGGGGCGTCCGGGGCTGAGCTCGTCCATCGGGAAGGACATGACGTCGGTGGGTCCCGGCAGGTCCATCCACTCCAAGTGCAGCCGCTCCATGGGTTCCTCGTCGACGAGGATGACGGACACCTCGGTCTCGGGATGGACGTAGAGCTGCTGGAGGATGTGGCGACCGAGGGCCGCTATCGACTCCAGGTCCGCGTCGACGGCGGATTCGTTGTTGACGTCGACCGCCATCTAGGCGCCCTTCCTCTCTGTGGCGGCGCCGTCCGCGGCCTCGTTGCCGGGCGCGCCGTCGGCGGGATTGCGGGTCGTCCGCGCACCGTCGTCGGCACGCGTGCCCGCGGCGGAGCGGCGGGGAGCACGCCGACGATCGGACGGCGAGCGACGGGACTGTCCCGCGGCGTCGTCGTGCTCGTTGCCCCAGACCTCGTAGGCGGTGACGATGTCCGAGACCAGCCGGTGCCGGACCACGTCCGAGGCGCTGAGCTCGCAGAAGGCGATGTCCTCGACGCCGCGGAGGATGTCCGTGACGACCCGCAGACCCGAGCTGGTGCCACCCGGCAGGTCCACCTGGGTGACGTCGCCGGTGACGACGATCTTGGACCCGAAGCCGAGCCTGGTCAGGAACATCTTCATCTGCTCGGGCGTGGTGTTCTGGGCCTCGTCCAGGATGATGAACGCGTCGTTGAGCGTCCTGCCGCGCATGTAGGCCAGCGGAGCCACCTCGATCGTCCCCGCGGCGATCAGGCGCGGGATCGACTCGGGATCGATCATGTCGTGCAGCGCGTCGTAGAGGGGCCGCAGGTACGGGTCGATCTTGTCCGTCAGAGTTCCCGGCAGGAAGCCGAGCTTCTCCCCCGCCTCGACCGCGGGGCGGGTCAGGATGATCCGGCTGACCTCCTTGGCCTGGAGCGCTTGGACCGCCTTGGCCATGGCCAGGTAAGTCTTGCCCGTTCCGGCCGGGCCGATGCCGAAGATCACCGTGTGATCGTCGATGGCATCGACGTAGGTCTTCTGGTTCACGGTCTTGGGCCGGATGCTGCGGCCTCGGCTGGACAGGATGTTCAGCCCGAAGATCTCCCCCGCCGGCGCCGCCGGCTGGCCCTCATTGACCATGCGGACCAGCTGCTCCACGAGCTGCGGGTTCACGCGCGTCCCCTTGCCGGCCAGCGTCCTGGCCTCCTGGACCACGCGGAGCGCCTTGTCCGCGTGCGGTCCGGCACCGCCGATGGAGAGCTCGTTCCCGCGGACGTGCAGCGTGGCAGCCGGGTACACCGACTCCAGGATCCGTAGGACCTCGTCATGGGCGCCGAGCGAGGCGACCATCTGCTCGGTCGATCCGAACGTCACCACATGCACGGGCCCGACGTCCCCGGCCGGGCCGCCGTCGTCGGAGCCAGCAGCCGACTCCCGAACTGGGTCGGTGCCCTGCTCCCGGGTCACCCGTGCGTCTCGGTCCTGGGTCATAAAAGCGGGAACGCCTCCTGCGTGAATCGAGCGGCGCTGTCGCCGCAGCACGCCTGTGACGTGCCGCCGTCCAGTCTACGCGAGCCCCTGCGGACGGGTATGCAGAGCCGTGGGACCGTCGGGGCCCGCAGGACGCGAACCGGGTGAGGCGTCGACCCCGCGGGACCGCAGGTCACGGCGAGAGCACGGAGGGGGCGCCACACCCCGCCTTTGGTCTCGATCGGGAAACGATTCCACGGGAGCCTGCGGAACCGGGTGCGCTGGGGCCCCCGGTGTGGCACGCTGTTGCGGTGCACTGTGCGCGCGGCCAAACCGCGTGCGCGCGTGCTCGACGCGGCCAATGGAGGCCGGCCCCAGAACCACCGGGACCCGGACCACAGCAGACCCGGGCCCCGCCGAGCCGAGGACATGGATGGAATCGACGCACCGCAGACTGAAGCTGGCCCGCTGGGCTGCAGCCTCGTCCGCGTGCCTCTGCGTGCTCACGGCGTGCGCGCCGGTCGAGGATGCCTCCATGGCGACCCACCTGAGCACGGCCGCGCCCACCCACGCCCCCAGCGGCGTCGGGTCCTCGGCGGACGGCCGCGAGGAGGACCTCTCCTCGAAGCAGCTCTCCCCTGTCTACTGGGTCGGAACGGTCGACGGTGAGCGCCGGCTCTACCGGGAGTTCGTCCGCGCCCACGACCACGGCGACCCCGTGGTGACCGCGCTGCGGCACCTCCTCAACGGCATGCCCTACGACTCGGAGTACGCCTCGCTCCTGAGCCCGACGCCCACGGTCGGAGCCTCCATCGACGTGGACAACGTCATCACGGTGGACATCTCCTCCGACGCCTTCCGCCGCACCCTCGACGCCGACGACGCCCGCCTGGCCGTCCAGCAGATCGTCTACACCGCGACGGCAGCGGCCGCGTCCGCAGGGCTGCTCTCCGATGCTTCGAGCCCGAGCGTCCGCCTCCTCGTGGACGGCCGGAGCGATCGGGAGGTGTTCGGGCACCTGCGGACAGGCGAGCCGATGCCGCGGATCCCGGAGCTGCGGGCGCCGATCTGGATCATCGAGCCCCAGTTCGGCTCGCTCCGCTCGCCCGGCACGGTCCACGTGACCGGCGTCGGCATCGACTACCCGGGCGGCATGCACTGGCGGGTCGAGCGGATCGGCTCCGCGGGCACCGGCACGGAGGCCGACCTGCTGGAGAATCCGGTTCCGGTCGACGGTGGCGTCGTCGACGTCGGACGTGGCGATCTGCCCGAGGACCAGTTCGATGTGCCCGTGGTCCTCGACGACGGGCTCTACCGCGTCTCGGTCTGGGGCGAGGACGGCGACGGCTCGGTGGCCGGACGGGAGTCCAAGGTCTTCAGGGTCGCCGCCGAGGACTAGTCGCCGAGAGGCCGCCGCCGCCGCGGGTCGGGCCTCCGCCGCATGATCAGTCGAGCTCTCCGACCAGGTGACGGGTCAGGACGAGCGCCGCCGGCCCGGCGGTCCCGGACCGCAGGACGTGACGGCCGAGCACGGCCGGCAGTGCACCGGCGGCCCGCAGCGTCTCGATCTCCGGTTCGGAGATCCCGCCCTCGGGGCCGACCAGGAGCCAGACCTCGCCGAGGGAGGATCCCGCCTCCAGGTCCTGCAGGGCGGCGCGGACTCGTGCGGTCAACGGCTCGGCTGCGGCCTCGTGGAGGACGAGCACCAGCCGGGGCGAGCCGGACGGCCCGTGGGGATCCGCGCTCTGCAGCGGCCCAGACACGGACGGATCGCCGATCGTGGCGGCGAGCTGCGCCGTCGTGCTGGGCACGCCGACCTCGGGAATCCAGGCGCGTCGGGACTGCTTGACCGCCGACCGGACCGTGGACTCCCACTTCTGGCGTCCCTTGGCGGTCTTCTCGCCGCCCCAGCGCACCACGCACCGCTCCGCCTGCCAGGGCACGACGGCGGAGACGCCGAGTTCGACGGCGGCCTCCACGGCCTGCAGGTCCCGGTCGCCCTTGGCCAGTGCCTGGACCAGCACCACCCGGGTCCCCGGCCCTGGCTCGTCCACGATCCGGTCGACGCGCGCCGTGAAGGAACGCTTGGCGACGTCCGCCACCGTGACCGCGGCCCGGCGACCGCGACCGCCCAGCAGGTCGAGTCCTTCGCCCGGTCGGACGCGTTTGACCGTCACCGCGTGGTGTCCCTCGTCGCCGTCGACGGTGACGAGCGATCCCGGCTCGACGCCGTCGAGCTGCCCGTCTGCCGCCAGGAACGCCTGGTTGCTCATCGCCGGACGCCTAGTTCCGGTGACCGAGCTTCTCGAACAGTCGCGAGAACATGCCGCCACGCTCGGCGAGGCGGCCCTCGGCGACGACCTCCCCGCGCAGCTCGGCCAGCTTCTCGATCAGCTCCCGCTCCTCGTCCGTGAGCTTGGTGGGCGTCTCGACCTGCAGCGTCACGATGAGGTCGCCGCGGCCCGACCCCCGCAGCCGGGGCACGCCGAGCTCCCGGAGCCGGATCGTCTGCCCCGACTGCGTGCCGGGCTCGACCGTGATGTCCTGCTCGCCGTCGAAGGTGTCCAGCTTCATATCGGCGCCGAGGATCGCGGCCGTCATGGGGATGTTCATGACGGCGTGCAGATCGTTGCCGTCGCGCTCGAACACGGCATGGCGGCGCACGTCGATCTCCACGTAGAGGTCTCCGGCAGGACCACCGCCGGGGCCTGCCTCACCCTGCCCGGCGAGGTGGATGCGCGTGCCGGAGGCCACACCGGCGGGCACCTTCAGTTGCTTGCTGACGTGCTCGCGGACGCGCCCCTGGCCGTTGCACTCGTTGCAGGGGTCCTCGATGACGTCCCCGTGGCCGCGGCAGATGTGGCAGGTCTCGAGGGTCATCATCTGCCCCAGGACGGAGCGAACGGGCCGCTGGACCTTGCCGCGGCCCTGACAGTTGGGGCAGGTCTTCGGAGAGGTGCCGGGGCGGCAGCAGCTGCCCTGGCAGGTCCCGCAGGTCACGGCGGTCTCCATCTCGAGCGGGTAGACCACGCCCTGGACGGCGTCCTTCAGCGAGATCGACGCCGTGATGAGCGCGTCGCGGCCGCGCTGCGTGCGCGAGACCGGCCCGGACTGTCCGCCACCGCCGAAGAACTGCTCGAAGATGTCCCCGAAGCCGCCGAATCCAGCGTCCCCGAACCCGCCGCCGAAGCCCTGCGGGTTCCCGTTCTCGTCGCCGGTGGCGTCGTAGTTCTGACGCTTCTGCGGGTCCGAGAGGACTTCGTAGGCGCGGGTGACCTGCTTGAACTGGTCGGACGCATCGGCACCCGGGTTCACGTCCGGGTGCAGCTTCCGGGCCAGCTTGCGGTAGGCCTTCTTGATCTCCTCGGCGGAGGCGTCCCGGGAGACGCCCAGCACCTCGTAGTAGTCGCTCACGTTGCTAACTCTGTCCTTTCGAACGTCCGTCTGTCAGTCCAACCAAGGAGGCGGACCCACGTCTGTTGGTCTCGCCGGTCAGCCGGCGAGAATGCGGGATAGGTAGCGGGCCACCGCACGGACGGCCGACATGGAGCTCCCGTAGTCCATGCGCGTGGGCCCGAGAACGCCGACCTTCGCGCGCTGTTCGGGGCCGTACCCCGTGGCGACCACCGACGTCTCCGTGAGTCCGTCGTAGACGTTCTCCCGTCCGATCTTCACGGCGATGCCGCGCGCGTCGAGTTCCATCTCGGAGAGGAGGCGCAGCAGCACCACCTGCTCCTCGAGGGCCTCCAGCACCGGCGTGATGGTCAGGGCGAAGTCCCGATCCGAGCGTGCCAGATTCGCCGTCCCGGCCATGATGATCCGGTCGACGACTCCGTGCTCCGAGAGCCCGTGGACGGCTGCCGCGATCTCGTCGCCGGTGGACTGGAGAGCCGGTGGGAGTGCGTGGACCGCCGTGCCGAGCAGACCGCCGATCTCATCCAGGCGGCGACCGTGCAGAGAGTTCAGCAGCGTCGTCTTCACGAGGACCAGGTCCTCGTCCGAGACATCGGCCTGCAAGTGTACGACCCGCTGCTCCACCTTGCCATTCGAGCCGATGAGCACGACGAGCACCCGACGGTCCCCCAGCCCTACCAGCTCGATGTGCCGCACCGCCGTGTTGCTGAACTGCGGGACCTGGAGGACGGCGACCTGATTCGTCAGCTGCGCCAGCAGGCGCACGGTGCCCTCGAGGATGTCGTCGACGTCGGCGGCGCCCTCCATGAGCGAGTGGATCGCGCGCCGCTCTGCGGGCGAGAGCGGCCGGACCTCCTCGATCCGGTCGACGAACTGACGGTAGCCGCGCTCGGTGGGGATCCTGCCGGACGAGGTGTGCGGCGCGACGATCAGGCCCTCCTCCTCGAGCAGGGCCATGTCGTTGCGCACGGTCGCCGCCGAGACACCCAGATTGTGCCGGTCCAGGAGCGCCTTGGAGCCCACGGGCTCCCGGGACTGGACGAAGTCCTCGACGATGGCTCGCAGGACCTCGAGGCGGCGTGCATCGGACATCGTTCTCCTCCGTCTCCACTGCTTAGCACTCGACACGTTCAAGTGCTAAGTCTAGTACGGATGGGGCCTTGCTAGCATGATCGCCGGCAGACCGCGCCCGCAGGTTTCCGGTGGGCGTGGAGCGCACCGGCCTCCCCGCGCCGCCGCACGCCCCGACCGCCACCCGAAGGAGCCGCATGTTCGACTACTCCTGGGGTGCGCAGCAGCTCGCCCCGCAGCAGAAGAGGGAGCTCCGCCGGGTCCCCGCAGAGCGGGACATGGTCCTCGAGGACGTCGAGTCCGGCTGGGTCGGTGCCGTGGTCCGGATCGAACGCGTCGGCGGAATGATCACAGTGGCCCTGGAGGACCGCAGCGGGCGGACCAAGAGCTTCCCCCTGGGGTTCGGATTCCTCCTCGACGGCGAACCCATCGAACTCGTCCCGCCCCAGCGGAAGCCTCCAACCGGCTCCCTGCGCTCGGCCTCGGGCTCGGTCGTCGTCCAGGACCACCGCGCACGCGAAGCCCGGGCCTCGCGCATCTGGGTCGAGGGCAAGCACGACGCCGAGCTCGTCGAGAAGGTCTGGGGCCACGACCTGCGCGTGGAGGGCATCGTCGTCGAACCCCTGCACGGGGTCGACGACCTCGCGGGACTGGTGCGCGAGTTCGCTCCCGGCCCGAAACGCCGGCTCGGAGTCCTCGTGGACCACCTCGTCCCGGGGTCCAAGGAGTCCCGGATCGCCGACGAGGCCATGCGGGTGCCCGGCGCCTCCGGCAACCTGCTGGTCGTCGGACACCCGTACGTGGACGTCTGGCAGGCCATCAAGCCGCAGGTCATCGGCATCGAGTCCTGGCCGGTGGTGCCCCGCGGGCTCGACTGGAAGACCGGGATCCTGCGTGGGCTCGGATGGCCCCATGAATCGCAGGCGGACGTCGCGGACGGATGGAAGCGACTACTCGGGGCCGTGCGCACTTATGCCGACCTCGAGCCGAGCCTGCTCGGCAGAGTCGAGGAGGTCATCGATTTCCTCACGGCCGACGGCGGCTGAGTGGCCGGGCTGTGACGGCATCGCGTCGCCCGTCCCACGTGGACGCGGACGCGGCCGGCGTGCCGGCGTGGCGGCTCCTCCCGGCTCGCCCCATTAGACTGGCGGTGTCGGCATCCCGGCAGACGACCAGGACAGGTGGACAAAGGACAACATGCCCGAGAGGTACAGCGAACCCACGGAACGCGCGAGCACGCAGTTTGACGGTTCTTCGCCGGCCGCCGAACGGCTGACCCCCACTCAGGATCGCCAATGGGCCACCATGGCCCACTTCGGGGCGATCCTGGGCTGCATTCCGTCCGCTGTCATCTACTACATCTACCGCGACCGCGGACCGTTCACTGCCCAGGAGTCCCGCGAGGCCCTGAATTTCACGTTCCCGCTCACCGTGGTGGCCCTGCTCTGCAACCTGCTGACGCTCATCCCCGTCATCGGCGGATTCTTCGCCGTCATCGCGGTCGCCGTCTGGGTGGGCCTGACGGTCAACGGACTCGTCGCCGGCCTCGAGGCGAACCGCGGGCGTCCCTACCGCTACCGCTTCAACCTGCGCCTCTTCAAGTAGTCCACGCACAGCGAGTGATCGGTGCCCGGCCGGAACCGCATTCCGAGGACCGGTTCAGAATCCGAGCAGTCGTCGGACCACGGCGTCGGCGAGCAGCCGGCCCCTGAGGGTGAGTCGCAGCCGGCCCCGGAAGACCTCGGGCCCGTCGACGAGCTCGTCGGCGATCAGACCCGCCACGGCCTCTCGGGCGGCATCCGGCAGGCGCCGGAGCTCCAGTCCCTCCGAGAGCCGGGAGCGCAGCATGACGTCCTCGAGCAGCCGGGCCTCGGCGTCCGGCTGCTCGCGCCCGGCCGCCGGCGACTCCCCGGCGTCGACCCGGCGCTGATAGGCCGCGGGATGCTTGACGTTCCACCACCGGACCCCGCCGGCGTGCGAGTGCGCACCCGGCCCGACGCCCCACCAGTCACCCCCGCGCCAATAGGCGAGGTTGTGCCGGCATTCGCTCTCCGGGCCTCGCGACCAGTTGCTGACCTCGTACCAGCCGAACCCGGCTGCGGAGAGCAGTTGCTCGGCGAGGAGGTACTTGTCGGCGTGATCGTCGTCGTCGATATCCGGCACCTCGCCGCGACGGATCCGGGCGGCGAGCCGCGTGCCCTCCTCGATAATGAGCGCATACGCGGAGATGTGATCGGGCGCGTAGGAGATCGCTTCGCTCAGGCTGCGCTCCCAGTCGGACAGCGCCTCCCCCGGCGTGCCGTAGATCAGGTCCACGCTGACTTGCAGGCCGGCGTCCTTGGCCCACTGCACGGCCAGCGGCACTCGGGACGGGCGGTGGGTCCGGTCGAGGACCCGCAGTACGTGCGGGACGGCCGACTGCATGCCCAGCGAGACGCGGGTGAAGCCGCCTTCGGCCAGGATCCGGAAGGTCTCCGGGGTGACCGACTCGGGGTTCGCCTCGGTCGTCACCTCGGCACCGGGGGCGAGGCCCCACTCCTCCCGGACGGTGTCGAGAATGGAGACGAGGTCCGATGCCGGCAGCAGCGTGGGCGTGCCGCCGCCGAAGAACACCGTCTCGGCGGGCCGGGCCGGGAGTCCCGAGGCCCGCAGGGCCTTCGCCCCGAAGACGACCTCGCGGCTCGCCGCCGCAGCATAGCCGTCCTGGCTCGCGCCGCTGCCGAGCTCCGTCGCCGTATAGGTGTTGAAGTCGCAGTACCCGCACCGGACGGCGCAGAACGGGATGTGCACGTAGACGGAGAAGCTGCGCTCCGCGGCCCCGACGCCCGCGGAGGCCGGGAGCACGCCGTCGGACGGCGCCGGATCGCCCAGCGGGAGGGTGGAGGGCACGCTACTTCTTCTTGTCCGCCGAGGAATCGGACGACAGCGCGGCGATGAAGGCCTCCTGGGGCACCTCGACGCGGCCGACCATCTTCATGCGCTTCTTGCCCTCCTTCTGCTTCTCGAGCAGCTTGCGCTTGCGGCTGATGTCGCCGCCATAGCACTTGGCGAGAACGTCCTTGCGGATGGCACGGATATTCTCACGGGCGATGATGCGCGAGCCGATCGCCGCCTGGATCGGCACCTCGAACTGCTGGCGCGGGATCAGCTCGCGCAGCTTCCGGGTCATCATGACGCCGTACGAGTAGGCCTTGTCCTTGTGGGTGATCGCGCTGAACGCGTCGACCTGATCGCCCTGCAGGAGGATGTCGACCTTGACCAGATCCGCGGTCTGCTCGCCGTCCGCCTTCCAGTCGAGCGAGGCGTAGCCCCGGGTGCGCGACTTGAGCTGGTCGAAGAAGTCGAAGACGATCTCGGCCAGCGGGAGGCGATAGCGCATCTCGACGCGCTCCTCGGAGAGATAGTCCATCCCGCCGAGGATGCCGCGCTTGCCCTGGCAGAGCTCCATGATCGCGCCGACGAATTCGCTCGGTGCGATCACCGTGGCGGAGACCATCGGCTCGCGGACCTCGAGGATCTTCCCCTCGGGGAACTCGCTGGGGTTGGTGACCGTGACGATCTGCTTGTCCTCGGTCATGACGTCGTAGACGACGTTCGGAGCCGTGGAGATGAGGTCGAGGTTGAACTCCCGCTCGAGCCGCTCGCGGACGATCTCGAGGTGGAGCAGGCCGAGGAACCCGACCCGGAAGCCGAAGCCGAGGGCCACGGAGGTCTCCGGCTCGTAGACGAGGGCGGCGTCGTTCAGCTGGAGCTTGTCGAGCGCGTCGCGCAGGATCGGGTAGTCCGAGCCGTCGATCGGGTAGAGGCCGGAGAACACCATCGGCTTCGGATCAGCGTAGCCGCTGAGTTGCTGCTCGGCCGGGCGGTTCAGGTTCGTGACCGTGTCACCGACCTTGGACTGGCGCACATCCTTCACGCCCGTGATGAGATAGCCCACCTCACCCACGCCGAGGCCCTGCGTCGGAACCGGCTCGGGAGCGCTGACACCGATCTCGAGCAGCTCATGGGTCGCGCCGGTCGACATCATCTTGATCCGCTCGCGCGGCTGCAGCTTGCCGTCGACCACACGGATGTAGGTGACGACCCCGCGGTAGGTGTCGTAGACGGAGTCGAAGATCATCGCGCGCGCCGGAGCGTCCGCGTCGCCGACGGGAGGGGGCAGCTGACGGACGATCTCGTCAAGCAGCGCCTCGACCCCCTCGCCGGTCTTGCCCGAGACCCGCAGGACGTCATCGGGGTCCCCGCCGATGAGGTGCGCCAGCTCTGCGGCGTACTTCTCCGGCTGCGCCGCCGGAAGGTCGATCTTGTTGAGCACGGGGATGATCGTCAGATCGTTCTCCATGGCCAGGTAGAGGTTCGCCAGGGTCTGCGCCTCGATGCCCTGGGCCGCGTCCACGAGGAGGATTGCCCCCTCGCACGCGGCGAGCGAACGGGAGACCTCGTACGTGAAGTCCACGTGTCCCGGGGTGTCGATCATGTTCAGCGCGTAGGTGACGCCGTTCTCGTCCTCCCACGGCATGCGGACGGCCTGGGACTTGATCGTAATGCCGCGCTCGCGCTCGATGTCCATGCGGTCGAGGTACTGGGCCTTCATGTCGCGCGGCTGCACCACGCCCGTGGCCTGGAGCATGCGGTCCGCCAGCGTGGACTTGCCATGATCGATATGGGCGATGATGCAGAAGTTCCGGATCACCGACGGATCGGTTTTCGAAGGGGCCGGAGCATTGCGGGCCAAAGGAGACACGGTTTCGGGGACCTCGCTGGGTTTTCGGACAGGGGCAGGGATCGTTCCCTGCGGGACGACCCGATCATTCTCCCATGAACCCGGCTGATACTTTTTTCGGTATGCAGATCAATATGCGTTCGTTGAGGCGGTTCGCCCGGATCGCCACCCGGGTCTACCGCGAGGTGCAGCGGGCCCGCAGCGGTTCCCGAGATGGCCGTCCCGCCTCCTCCCCCGAGAGCTCTCGACGCAACGGCCCGGTCCCGCCCGGAGCCGACGGCGGCAGCTGGCGCGACGGCGGCTACCCCGGCGACTACACGGGACCGCTCACTCCCGCTTACTCCCCCTCACCGGACGGGCTCCCGGATCCCGGCGAGATCGTCTGGGCCTGGGTCCCGTACGAGGAGGACTTCGGACAGGGCAAGGACCGGCCGGTCCTGCTCGTCGGCCACGACGGCGCCTACCTGCTCGGCCTCATGCTGACCAGCCGGGATCGCAACAACGCCCGGGCCCACGACGCCGACTACGTCGACATCGGCGCCGGGCCGTGGGATCCGCGCGGTCGCGAGAGCGAAGTCAAGCTCGACCGCGTCATCCGCCTCCTGCCCCAGGGAATACGGCGGGAGGGGGCAGTCCTGCCCCGCAGACACTTCGAGCGCGTGACGGACGGACTGATCCGCTGACGCCGCACCGACCCGCCGGCATTGCCCCGAGCACGGCGGACGGCTAGTATGGATAGCTGAGTGTCCGCGCAGGTCGGCGGACGCGTTCTCCGGGGTCGCCAAAGGTATCCCCACGCCGCTCAGTCAATGGCTTCGGAGAGAACCCTCAGACCTTATCCGCAAGAGCAAGAGAGTTTACCTAAGTGGCAAACATCAAGTCCCAGAAGAAGCGCATCCTCACCAACGAGAAGGCCCGTCTGCGCAACGCCGCATACAGGTCCGAGCTGAAGACCCTGATCCGCAAGGTCGGCGCTGCTGTTGAGTCCGGGAACAAGGAGGCCGCCGAGGCCGCCCTGACCACGGCCAACCGCAAGCTCGACAAGGGCGTCAGCAAGGGTGTGCTGCACAAGAACCAGGCTGCCAACCGCAAGTCGTCCATCGCCAAGAAGGTCGCCGCGCTCTAGGCCGTCGGGTCGCTCAAGCTTCGGGCGGGTCGTTCCTCCACGGAACGGCCCGCCTTTTGCTATGCCCGCTCGGCGGTCCGACTCGCCGCCGCCGTCGGGCGCCTACCGCCCCGCGGCGGCCGCGATCCGTGCGACGGCCCGCTCGATGGCGTACTCGGGGTCGCGCCCGGCACCCTTCACCATGGCGTCGGTCTCCGCGAGCAGCTGGAGGCACGACGCCAGGTCGCCCTGCGACCAGTACCGCGCCTGCTCCTGGGCCTGCTGGACCTGCCAGGGCGGCATGCCCAGCTCCTGGGCCAGCTGCCCGACCGACCTCGGCTGTCCAGCGACCTTCGCGACCTGTCGCAGCTTCACGGCCAGCGCGGCGACGATCGGGACCGGATCGGTCCCCGTCGAGAGCGCGTGGCGAAGCGTCGAGAGCGCGATCGATCCGCGACCGGACAGGGCGGCGTCTGCGACCTTGAATCCGGTCGCCTCCACGCGGCCTCCGAAGTACTGGTCGACGACTTCGTGCGTGACCTCGCCGGTCGTGTCCTGGACGAGCTGGCTGCAGGCCGCCGCGAGCTCGGACAGGTCACTGCCGACGGCGGCGACGAGCGCACGGGCCGCCTCGGAGTCGATGCGCCGGCGGCTTTCCTTGAATTCCTGCGCGACGAACTCGAGCTTGTCGGAGTCCTTCTTCAGCGGCTGGCACTCCACGACGACGGCGCCCGCTTTCTTCACCGCGTCCAGCAGCTTCTTGCCTCGGTTGCCCCCCGAATGGTGCATCACCACGGTCGCCGTGTCGGCGCCGTGACGGAGGAACTGCAGGGCGTCCTCGAGGAAGTCCTCGTTCATGGCCGCCAGGCCGCTGACCTCGAGGTGCTTGTCCTCACCGAAGAGTGACGGACTGGCAGCCATCAGAAGCTCGCCCCGGTTGTAGGACGCGGCGTCGAAGCGCGTCACCTCCGTGTCGGGCCGACGCTCCAGCAGCCGGCGCCGGACGCGGTCGACGCTCCGCGCGGCGATGTACTCCTCGGGCCCGGTGAGCAGGATCAAGGGGGCGGGCTCGAGGCCACGCCACGCGTGGGGGTCCGCGGCGTTCCGACCGCCGGAGCGTCGCGCGCGGGGAGCAGCCATGGGTTTCCTCCTGGGTCGGGATCGACAGTCGATCCTACCGCGGCCCGTAGCGACGGCGGTGGACGCGAGCGGCCGGCAGAGACCTCACGACGAGCTCGGGACCCTCGGAGCCGTTCTCGACGGAGAGCAGGAGGGTGCCGTGCTCATCCGTCCTGAACAGGGGCACCCCGGCCTTGCGGAACCCGGCCCGGATCTCGGGTGCAGGGTGCCCGTAGCTGTTGTCGGCGCCGACGCTCACGATCGCCGCCTCCGGACGGGCCGCGTCCAGAATCTCCAGACCACCGTTCCGGGCGCCGTGGTGGGCCACCTTGAGCACATCGACGTCGGGCACCGCGCCCGTGTCGATCAGGCGACTCATCGACTCGATCTCGATGTCCCCTGTGGCCAGGAGGCGAAGCGGCACGGGCGTCCCGGCCAGGGTCATGTCGAGGACGAGCGAAGCGTCGTTCTCGCTCCGCGGCGTCTCACCGTGGGCCGGCGAGAGCACCTCCCATGCCACCGGTCCTCGCTTCCCGTGACGGCCGGCGGCGAGCTGCGCCGGCCGGACACCCGTGAGGTCTGCCATCTCCGCGGACCATTCCGCGGCGGCGGCCGGGTCCCCGGTCGAATAGTAGACGGTGCCAATAGTCGCTACGTCGGCTAGCTCCCTCCAGGCCCCGTAGTGATCCGCGTGGAGGTGCGTGATGAAGAGGAGCTCGATGCTGGAGACGCCGACGGCGCGGAGGCAGTCCGCCAACAGATCCGGTTCGTTGCCCACATCGATCATGGCCGCGCGTTGGTCGCCGAGGTTCAGGATCAAGGCGTCGCCCTGTCCTACGTCGCAGGCGGCGACCCGCCACTGACCGACCTCCGGCTCCAACCACCGGGTGGCGGGGAGGACGGTGCCGAGCAGCACGGCTCCTGCGAGGGTACCGGCGGTGCCGGCGAGCACCCGCCGTGAGCGCTGCTCGGAGGAGGCCAGCCAGACGGCCGACAGCGCGAGAAGCAGGATCGAGATCGCGAGGGCCGCCCCGAGCGCGCCCGCGGGCCACGGCATGCGGGCCTCTGGCCACGCCGCGACCCTCGTCCCCACGACGCCGACTGCCTGGGCGGGCAGCCCCGCCGTCCAGACGAGGGGTGCGACGACGATGGCCGGCAGCAGGCCGGCGACGAGCGCGAGCGTTCCGACGACTGTCACGACCGGGACGAGCGGCGCGACGACGAGGTTGGCCAGGACTGAATACGTCGAGAACGTGGGTGTCATCTGGAGGATGACCGGCTGGCAGAAGAGCTGGGCGGCGATGCTGATCGCCAGCCCATCGGCCAGCCATCCCGGTACACCGCGTGCCAGCAGGAGAGCGAGGGGCCGGCCGAGGAGGACGATGCCGGCCGTGGCCAGCACGGAGAGCTGGAACCCCGGCTCCCCGGCGAGGACGGGCTCGACCGCGAGCAGGATGACGATGCAGGCGCACAGGGCGGCAAACGCGCGGCGCCCGCGCCCACCGTACACGGCGGCGCAGGCGATCGCGCCCATGGCAGCCGCCCGGATGACGCTCGGATCCGGGCCGACGAGGACGACGAACGCCGCGAGCGAGGCGACCGAGGCGGCGAAGCCGAGTCCGCGCGGGGCCCTGCACAGACGTGCCGTCCAGAGAACCGATCCCATGACGAGCGCGCAATTGGCCCCGCTCACCGCCGTCAGGTGCGCCAGTCCGGCGGCCTTCATGGCGTCCTCGAGTGCAGCGTCCTGGCCGCTCCGGTCGCCCATGACCATCCCGGGCAGCAAGGCACGCCCATATTCCGGAAGGGGCACGGCAGCGTCCGAGAACCGGTCGCGCAGCGTGTCGGCGAGGCCGCCGCGCTCCGCCCGCACGATATCCGGGGGCGCGGCGGTCTCCGCCCAGAACCGGTGCGTGGCCCCCGGACCGGTCGGCGAGAGCCGGACGAGGCCGTATACCCGGTCGCCGCGGGAGAGGTCGGTGGGTCCCTTCCCCTCTGCGGCTCCCGCCTCCAACGGCGGGAACCGCAGGACCACCGGGGTCCCGGTGCGGAACCAGCGGCCCTCGGAGTAGTACCGCTCGATGCGCGCGTCCGCCGTGAGCGCGGCCGCGCTCCCCCGCTCCCCTGGGCGCGTGGTGCCGTCGACGACGACGTCTGCGCCGCTCTCCCCACCCCCGCCCGCGGGAACCCGGACCTCGCGCGGATCGTCTATGAGGGTCAGCTCTGCCCGCACAGTATCGAGGGAGGCGACATGATCGTCCAGCTGCGGCGCGTGCCCCGCCAGCGCCGCGGCGGCCACAGGCAGGCCCACGAGCACGAACCCCGCCGCTGCGACGGCCACGGGCCCCCACCAGTGCGACGACCATGCCACGACACCGGTGTTCCGCCAGATGAACCAGAGGGCACCGACCAGCAGCGCGCTGCCGCCGACCACGGACCAGACTGCGATCAGCGGCTCGCCCGGCGGAAGCAGTGTGGCCGCACTCCAGGCGCCGACGACCCCACACAGGCTCCGCGCATCCAGGCGGGTGGCCTCCCGCAGGCGCTGGCGGAGGGCCAGGGCCGGCTCCTGACGAGGCCGTCCCCGTCCGAGCGCCTCCCAGGCCTTCCCCAGCGTGCGCGCCCGGTCCTGGAGCCGAATCAAAACGAGACCAGCCCGTCGAGCTCCTCCATCATGGCGGGCCCGATTCCGGAGACGGCGTCGAGATCGGCCAGATCCTGGAAGGGACCGTTGGACTCGCGGAACTCGATGATCCGGGCCGCTAGAGCAGGCCCGATCCCGGGGAGCTCCTCCAGCCCGGCGGCATCGGCGGTGTTGACCGGCACGCGGACACCGTCCCCGGCCGGGCCGGCGGGGGACGGTGCCGCGCCTCCGGCAGCCACCTGGTCCTCGGTGGGGATCAGGATCTGCTGGCCGTCGACGGCGGCCGCGGCGAGGTTCACTGCGCTCGTCTGGGCGTCGGCCGTCGTGCCGCCGGCTCTATCCACTGCGTCATGGACTCGGGCGCCGGCCGGCAGCTCGTAGACCCCCGGCTTCTCGACGGCGCCGGCGACGTGGACGATGACGATCGACGGCTCGTCGCCGACGCCGGGCGCTGACCCCTCGTCCAACCCGCCGCCCTCCGTAGCCACCGAGGGGTCGGACGCATCGGTCGGATCGGGCGACGCCGCGTCCCGGGCGGGACTCCCGTCGGACACGCCCGCCGCTCCGGGCTCGCCGGCCTCTCCGTCGCCGGCCGCCCCGCGTTCCAGAGCCACGGTGCCGACGATGTCCGGGCTGAGGACCAGGGGCCGGACGACCAGGCTCACGGCGATCCAGGCCAGCACACCGACGAGCACGCAGATCAGGGCTCCCCGGCCGAAGGTCAGCCGGAACCGCTGCGGCGGCGGGGGCTGCATCCCGGCCCCGGGGCGTGTCTGCCAGCGATGACGAACCATGCGTCGACGCTAGGCGGCGCCTCCGCTCGGGCCGGCAGCACGGGACGGCCCTGTTGATCCCGGCACTCCGCCCCGGCCCTGTGGAGGACGAGTCAGGCCACGACGATGGCAACCACGCCGATGCCGGTGTGCGCACCGAGCACCGCGGGGAGGGGGACGAGCTGCACGTCCTCGTCCGCCAGATCCAGCAGCTCGTGGCGGATCTCCTCGGCCTGCTCCGGGGCACCGAAGTAGTGCAGGGCGATGCGCGGTCTGCGGCCCGAGGCGATCACGGCCTCCGCCTCGCCGCGGGCGACGTCGACGAGTCGGGCGACTGCCCGGGCCAGGGTCCTGGGGTTCTCACGCGCCTGGATCGCACCGTCCTGGACGGAGAGCAACGGCTTCACGGCCAGCATGGTTCCCACGACCGACGCGGCCCGGGAGATCCGTCCGCCCCTCCGCAGCTGTTCGAGGCTGGGCACCACGAAGTCGATGCTGGGCAGCCGAGGCGGGGATGCGGCCGCCGCCACTGCCTCCGCCCCGGCGCCTGCCGCCGCCGCCTGCAGCGCGTCCAGGACCAGATATCCCTCGGCCAGGCCCGCGGTGCGGGAGTCGACGACGGTGACCTCGACGTTCCGCTCCCGCCGCACCTGGGCCGCCGCGATGCGGGCGGCATCGACCGTCCCCGAGAGCCGGCCCGAGAGATGGATCGAGACGATGGACTCATACCCGGCCGCGGCGAGCTCCGCGTAGACCACGGCGAAGGCCCCCGGACCCGGGCGGGACGTCGTGACCGGAGTCCCGCTGGCGAGGGCAATGGCGAGCCTGGTCGCGACGTCGTCGTGCCCCTCCCGGAATTCCTCCCCCGCGATCAGGACCGGGATGGGGACCACGACCGCGCCGCCGCCGTGCGGTGCGAGCCAGGCGGTCGGCAGCCCCGCAGCACTGTCCGTGACGACGGCGACCCGCCGGGGAGCCGACCGGGAGGGGTCCGCGCGGCCGGCCCGTCCGCGCAGCCGCGCGAACCAGCCCGTCCCGGTCCCCTCACGCACGGCTGCCATGGCGTCAGGCGGTGACGATGTTGACCAGTTTGGGCGCCCGGACGATCACCTTCCGGGGCTCCTGACCGTCGAGGATCCGCTGGACGGCCGAGGACGCGAGGGCGGCCGCGCGTAGCTCGTCCTCGGAGATGTCGGGGGCGACCTCGAGACGATCGCGCACCTTGCCCTTGATCTGCACGACGGCGATGACGGTGTCCTCGACGAGCAGGTCCGGGTCGACAGCGGGCCAGCCCGCGTTGGCCACGGACGGCTCGTGGCCGAGGCGGGCCCACATGTCCTCCGCGGTGTAGGGCGCGAAGAGGCTGAGGATGACGGCCGCGGCCTCGACGGCCTCGCGCACGGCCGGGTCCGCCCCGCCCGCACCGGTGTCGATGGTCTTGCGGGTCGCGTTGACCAGTTCCATGAGCTTGGCGACGACGACGTTGAACTTGCCCGCGTCCAGCAGCTCGGCGGACTCTGCGACGGTCCGGTGCGTGACAGAACGCAGGCCCGGGTCCCCCGCCGCGGGGTCGGCGCCCGGCTCGCTCGAGACGTCGCCGGCCAGGCGCCACGCGCGGGCCAGGAACTTCGCGGAGCCGGACGGGGAGACGTCAGCCCAGTCGACGTCGTCCTCGGGCGGGGAGGCGAAGATCATCGTCAGGCGGACGGCATCGACGCCGAACAGGTCCAGCTGCTCGCCGAGGTCCACGCCGTTGCCGAGTGACTTGCTCATCGCCTTGCCGCCATTGAGCACCTGCCCCTGATTGAGCAGGGCCGCGAACGGCTCGGAGACCTCGAGCAGACCCAGGTCGTGGATGACCTTGGTGAAGAACCGGGCGTAGAGCAGGTGCAGGATGGCGTGCTCCACCCCGCCGACGTACTGGCCGACGGGCATCCACTGCCGGGCGGCCTCGGGGTCGAACGGCCCCTCCGTGTAGTCCGGGGACAGGTAGCGCAGGAAGTACCAGGACGAGTCGACGAACGTGTCCATCGTGTCGGTGTCGCGCTGAGCGGGTCCGCCGCACGCCGGGCAGTCGGTGTTGACCCAGTCGGTCGCAGCGGCGAGCGGGCTCGTTCCCTGCGGCGCGAGGTCCTCGCCCTTCAGGTCGTCCGGGAGACGGACGGGCAGCTGGTCGTCGGGAACGGGGACCTCGCCGCAGTCCGGGCAGTGGACGATCGGGATGGGCGTGCCCCAGAAGCGCTGCCGCGAGAGCAACCAGTCGCGCAGACGGAAGTTCACGGTCCGCTCCCCCGTGCCGGCGGCCTCGAGGATCTCGACGGCGCGGGCGATCGCCTCGGCCTTGGCCAGGCCGTCCAGCTCGCCGGAGTTGACCAGGGTGCCCTCTCCGGCCGTTGCGACGCCCGTCTCCGCCGGGTCCTCCTCGCCGGTGTCGACGACGACGCGCACGGGTAGGTCGAAGGTCTGGGCGAAATCGAGGTCGCGCTGGTCATGGGCGGGCACGGCCATGATGGCGCCGGTCCCGTAGTCGGCCAGCACGTAGTCGGCCGCCCACACGGGCAGCTTCTCGCCGGAGAGCGGGTTGATCGCATAGCGTCCGGTGAAGACGCCGGTCTTCTCGCGCTCGGTGGACTGACGCTCGATCTCGCTGAGGGCCTTGATCCGCTCCTGGTAGGCGGCGAGCTCGGCGCGCCGGTCGGCGGTCACCAGCTCGTCGGCGAGCTCGGCGTCCGCGGCGACCACGAAGAACGTGGCCCCGTAGAGGGTGTCCGGGCGCGTGGTGAAGACGGTGACCTTCTGCTCCGGTCGCTCGCCGGCGGCCTCGATGGCGAAGTCGACGTGCGCGCCCTCGGAGCGGCCGATCCAGTTCTTCTGCATCAGCAGGACGCGCTCCGGCCAGTGCCCCTTGAGCTGGTCCATGTCCTCGAGCAGCCGGTCTGCGTAATCCGTGATCCGGAAGTACCACTGGTTGAGGGACTTCTTGGTCACGGGTGTTCCGCACCGCTCGCAGGCACCGTCGACGACCTGCTCGTTGGCCAGGACGGTCTGGTCCTTGGGGCACCAGTTCACCGGGTGGTTCTTGCGGTAGGCCAGCCCCTTCTCGTAGAAGCGGGCGAAGAGCCACTGGGTCCAGCGGTAGTACTCGGGGTCGGAGGTGTGCAGACGGCGGGACCAGTCCGCGCTGATGCCGTAGCGCTTGAACGACGCCGCCTGGGTGTCGATATTCGTGTAGGTCCACTCCGCCGGGTGCGCGTTGCGCTTGATCGCGGCGTTCTCCGCGGGGAGACCGAAGGAGTCCCAACCGATCGGGTGCAGGACGTTGTAACCGCACTGGCGCCAGTAGCGCGCCACGACGTCGCCCATGGCGAAGGCCTCGGCGTGGCCCATGTGCAGGTCGCCCGAGGGGTACGGGAACATGTCCAGCACGTAGCGCCGCTCGCGGGCGTCGTCCTCCGCAGCCGTGAAGACGCCCGTCTGCTCCCACACCGGCCCCCACTTCGCTTCGATGTCCTTGAAGCTGTACGTGGCCTCTGGGGTTTCGCTGTGCTGCGTGCTCACGGGTCGATTCGCCTTCGCTGGTTGAACGGGTGCGGGAGATTTCCTCCCAGACAAACAAAAACCCCTTGTAGACAAGGGGTCGCCGCACGATGGCCCCGGATGGCGGGGCTCCGCGCGGCTACGTTAGCTGGAGGGACAGATCCATGCGGTCAGTTTAGCGCACCGGCGACGGGACGACGGCGGTGCGCGCCGCCGTCGTCCCCTCGCCTCCGTCGCTCTTCCGTGCCGGGACCGCGGGGCCGGACGTCAGCCGGACACGTCCTCGTCGACCCAGTCGAGGGTGCGCTGGACGGCCTTGCGCCAGAGGCGCATCTGACGCTCGCGCTCAGCCTCCTCCATCGCCGGCGCCCAGCGCTGGTCCTCGGACCAGTTGGCCGTGAGCTCGCCGAGATCGTTCCAGAACCCGGTGGCCAGGCCAGCGGCGTAGGCCGCGCCGAGGGCCGTGGTCTCGATGATGCGGGGCCGGACCACCGGCACCCCGAGGATGTCCGCCTGGAACTGCATCAGCGCGTCGTTGGCGACCATGCCGCCGTCGACGCGGAGCTCGCTGAGCGGCACCCCGGCGTCGGAGTTGACCGCGTCGAGCACCTCGCGGGTCTGGAACGCCGTGGCTTCCAGTGCTGCCCGGGCCAGGTGGTTCCGGTTGGCGAAGCGGGTCAGGCCGACGATCGCCCCGCGGGCCTCGGGTCGCCAGTGCGGGGCGAAGAGCCCCGAGAAGGCGGGCACGATGTAGACCCCGCCGTTGTCCTCGACGCTGCTGGCCAGCTGCTCGATCTCGGGGGCCGTGGCGATGATGCCCAGTTGGTCGCGGAACCACTGCACCAGGGAGCCGGCGACGGCGATCGAGCCCTCGAGCGCGTAGACCGTCCGCTCGTCACCGAGTTTGTACGCGACCGTGGTCAGGAGCCCGCTCTGCGACCGGACGATCTCCTCGCCGGTGTTGAAGATGAGGAAGCAACCAGTGCCGTACGTGTTCTTCGCGTCGCCCTGCCCGAAGGCGGCCTGGCCGAAGGTGGCCGCCTGCTGGTCGCCGAGGATGCCGGCGACCGGCACCTCGCGGAGCAGCTGCGATCCGGCGACGGTGCCGTAGACCTCGGAGGAGGACTTGATCTCCGGCAGCATCGACGCCGGGACGCCGAAGTCGTCGAGGATCTCCTGGTTCCAGGTCAGCGTCTCCAGGTCCATGAACAGGGTGCGCGAGGCGTTCGTGACGTCGGTGGCGTGGACGCCCCCGTTGGTCCCGCCCGTGAGGTTCCAGAGGACCCACGAGTCCGTGGTGCCGAAGAGCAGGTCGCCGGCCTCGGCCCGCTCCCGGGCGCCGTCGACGTTGTCCAGGATCCACTTGACCTTGGTCCCGGCGAAGTAGGTCGCCAGCGGGAGGCCGACGCGGTCCTTGTATCGGTCCGTGCCGCCGTCGGCGGCCAGCTCGTCGACGATCCGCTGCGTCCGCGTGTCCTGCCAGACGATGGCGTTGTAGACCGGCTCGCCGGTGTTCCTGTCCCAGACGACGGCGGTCTCCCGCTGGTTGGTGATGCCGACGGAGTCGATGTCGTGCCGGGTCAGGTTGGCGCGGGAGAGCGCCTGACCGACGACCTCGCGCACGTTGGTCCAGATCTCGGCGGGGTCGTGCTCGACCCAGCCGGCGCGCGGCATGATCTGCTCGTGCTCCTTCTGCCCGACCGAGACGATGTCGCCCGAGTGGTCGAAGACGATGGCGCGGCTGCTGGTGGTGCCCTGGTCGATCGCGATGATGTAGCTCATGGGGTCTCCTTTGACTGGTGAGTGTAGGCGGGTGGGCTGGGGTTTAGAAGGCCGCGCCGGCGACGAGGCCGCCGAGGGCGCCGCCGATCAGCGGGCCGACGATCGGGACCCAGGAGTAGCCCCAGTCGCTGCTGCCCTTGCCCTTGATGGGGAGCAGGGCGTGCGCGATGCGGGGGCCGAGGTCGCGGGCGGGGTTGATGGCGTACCCGGTCGGGCCGCCGAGGGAGGCGCCGATCGCGAGGACCAGGAGGCCGGCCGCCAGCGGGCCCAGGGAGTGCGGGGTGTCGCCGAAGCGGGCGATGACGAAGACGAGGAAGAAGGTGCCGACGACCTCCGTGAGCACATTCCATGGCTTGTTGCGGATCTCCGGGCCGGTCGAGAAGACGGCGAGCTTGACCGCGGCGTCGTTCCCGTCGGCATCGAAGTGGTTGCGGTAGGTCAGCCAGGTGATCACGGCTCCCAGGAACGCACCGAGCATCTGGGCCGCGAAGTAGAGGAGCGTGCTCGCCAGCGTGATGGCGACGCCCGGCGCGTACTCGGTGACGTCCGGGTTCGCGAGGAGCCCGACCGTCACGGCGGGATTGAGATGACCCCCTGACTGGGCCGCCACGAAGACGCCCGAGAAGACGCCGAGGCCCCAGCCGAAGTTGATGAGCAGCCAGCCGCCGTTGAAGCCCTTGGTGCGGGCCAGGACGACGTTGGCGACGACGCCGCCGCCGAACGCCAGCAGGGTCATGGTGCCGAGCATCTCGGCGAGGAACACTTCCAGGGTCATGGTTGACTCCGTTGTCAGTCGTGGATTGCGGGTGGTGGGTGGTGCGGTCCGAGGTGCAGTGGTGGAGGCCTCGGGCGCGGAAGGACACGCCCATCGAGGCAGGACTGTGGGTCGGCCCGGGCACCCCGGACGGTGAAGGCCCGGGGTGCCCGGCCGTGGCGATCAGGCCGTGGAGACCAGGCCGTGGAGATCAGGCCAGCGCGACCTGGTGCAGGCGCTCGAGCACGGACGTGCTGTCGGCGAGCTCCGCGTCGCGGCGCGCTGCGTCCCAGCCGAGCCGGTCGGCCAGTTCGTCGGCCAGGTGCTCGAGCAGCTCATGGGTCACCAGCCCGCGGAAGGCCAGCGAGGTCCGGCGGACGAGGACGTCGACGAGGCGGAAGACCTGCTCGTTCGCGACGAGGTACTCGAGCTCGCCCGTGGACAGCTCGTTCGGGTTGCCGAGCCCGCGCAGGGGCGCGTCGTCCGGGCCGAGGTACGGCAGGACCTCGTCGGCCCGGGTGCCGTAGCGCTCGAGGAACAGGTCGAGTCGCTCCGCACTGGCGAAGTCGGTGCGGGCCGAGACCCAGGCGCGGCGTCCGGCGTCGGTGGTCGGGTAGTTCCGGCCGCCTCCGATCGCCAGGCCGCGGGTCGGCACGGAGCGCTGGAGCCCGAGCTCGCCGAGGACCTCGTCGGTCAGGTGCTCGGCGACGGCCCGGAAGGTCGTCCACTTGCCGCCGACCAGCGAGAGGACGGTGTTCCCGCCCTGGCGCCGCTCGATGCGGTAGTCGCGGGAGACGAATCCCGGGGCGGTCTCGTCGTGCCGCGGGAGGGGGCGCACGCCGGAGAACCGGTACACGATCTGCTCCCGTTCCACGGTGAGGCCCGGGAAGACGTGGCCGATGAGCTCGAAGAAGTAGTCGACCTCGGCCTCGGTGCAGACGGGGTCCTCGCTCATGTCGGCGTCGATGTCGGTGGTCCCGACGAGGACCCGGTCGCCCAACGGGTAGATCAGCACGATCCGTCCGTCGGTGTGCTCGAAGAAGATCTCGCGACCCGCGCACGCGGCGTGCAGCTCCGGGTGGTCCAGCACGATGTGGGACCCCTTGGTCCCGCCCATGTACTGGGTGCCGGTCCCGAGGTCGGAGTTCGTCAGATCGGTCCACGCACCCGTCGCGTTCACGACGACGTCGGCGGCGAACTCGAACGACTCGCCGGTGAGCTCGTCGCGGAGGGTGACTCGTTCGCCGTCGTGCCCGACGAGGGCGAGGTGATTGGCGGCCCGGGCCCTCGGGTTGGCGGCGAGGCCGTCGCGCAGGACGTCGAGCGTGAGGCGCTCGGGATTGTGCACCGAGGCGTCGAAGTAGGTCGCCGTGTACTTCACGTCCGGGCGCAGCGCCGGGAGCTGCTCGAGGCTGGCGCGGCGGCCGTGGAAGGTGTGCCACGGCGTGCGGCGACGGAGGCCGGCGAACGCGTCGTACATCGTCAGGCCGAGCTTGATCAGGACGGCGCCGCGCTCGGTCGGCGTGCCGGAGCGGTGGGTCAGGAAGCGCATCGGCGCCGACAGGATGCCGGAGAACGTGGAGAAGATCGGGATGGTCGTGCGCAGCGGTTTGACGTGGTGCGGTGCGACGGCCAGCAATCCGTTGCGTTCCTGGACCGACTCGTGGACGAGCCGGAACTCACCGTTCTCCAGATAGCGGATGCCGCCGTGGATCATGTGGCTGGAGGCGCCAGAGGCTCCCTGGCAGTAGTCTCCGCGCTCGACGAGCGTCACATCGACGCCCTGCAGCGCGAGGTCGCGGAAGGTGGCGACTCCGTTGATGCCGCCCCCGACGATGAGGACTCGCGCCCGCGGGCGGTCTCGGAGCTGACGAACGATCTGGCGGGTCTGGTCGGTGTGCACGATGCGGTGGACTCCTTGGTCGGGAACTCGCGGCCCCGTCCGGGGGGCGCGGCTTCAGTCTTTGAACTCCCTGCACAGCCGGTCAAACGAACTGCACGAATGTGCAAAAATGGTGCCCTGGGACACGATCCGACGGCGGGAGGTGAGCTGGTCCGTGAGAAAACGTGAGGCCGATCACCGAGGGGGCATGCCCCAACGTCGGGACGCGCAGGCCCTGCGGGCAGCGCAGCTGTACTACGTCCAGCACCTCACCATGGACTCGATCGCCCGAGACCTGGGCACATCCCGTTCCACCGTCTCGCGGCTGCTCGCCTACGCCCGCGACTCGGGCATGGTCACGATCTCGATCACCGACCATCAGCTGCAGGGTCCGGAGACGGCCGCGGCGATCGCGCGGCTCTTCGATGTCCGCGCCCACGTGGTCCCGACCGACGGCGGGCTGGGCGAATCGCAGGTCCTGGACCGCGTGGCCCTCCATGCAGCGGGCCTGGTGGGCCAGCTGGTCGACTCGGAGATGACCGTCGGCGTCGCCTGGGGCTCCACCGTGACGGCCCTGAGCAGGCACCTCAAGCGCAAGCCCACGCACGACACGGTGATCGTCCAGCTGAATGGCTCGGGCAACCCGCAGTCCTCCGGCATCGGCTACGCCTCCGACATCCTGCACCGGTTCGAGACGGCCTTCACGGCCCGGGTGGAGCAGTTCCCCGTTCCCACGTTCTTCGACCACCCGGAGACCCGCGAGCTGATGTGGCAGGAGCGCTCGGTCCGCCGCGTCCTGGACCTGCACGCGCACATGGGGCTGGCCGTGTTCGGACTCGGGACCATCGGGGCCGAGGTGCCCAGCCACGTGTATCGAGGCGGTTACCTCTCCCCCGCCGACGTGCGCGAGCTCCGCAGGCAGGGAGTGGTCGGCGACATCGCCACGGTGTTCTACCGGTCCGACGGCGGCACGGCCGAGATCGACCTCAACCGCCGGTCCACGGGCCCGGCGCTGGAGCAGCTGCGCCAGGTCCCGCGCCGTGTCTGCGCCGTGGCCGGGAAGTCCAAGGTCCCCGCCCTCGCCGCGGCCCTGACCGCCGGATACATCACCGACCTCGTGGTCGACGAGGGCGCGGCCAGGCGATTGATCCAGTTCCACGAGCGGAAGCAGGCACGCCGGTCGCCCAGCCGGGAGGGCGGTAGGTTGGAGGCATGAGCCCCCGCCGCGCCCTGGTCAGCACCCACGAGCTGCATGGCGCCACCGTGCGGTGCTGGACCTATCCCGGCAGCGCCGACGCCGTTGCGGCCGGCCGCGCCCGTCGTCTCCCGCCCCCCGAGGCGGTCGTCGCGGTCCATGGTTTCCGCGGCGACCACCATGGTCTCGCGCGCCTGATCGAGGCGCTGCCCGAAACGACCTTCGTCGTCCCGGATCTGCCCGGCTTCGGCTCCTCGACGGAGATCCCCGAGGACTCTCCGCACCGGCACGACATCGACGGCTATGCGGCCGTGCTGTCCGCGCTGGTGGAGGACCTCGCCATTGGTGACCACGCCGTCCTGTTGGGTCACTCGTTCGGTTCGATCGTGGCTGCCGCCCACGCCGCGGCCTCGCCGCACCGGTGGTCGGGGCTCATCCTGATCAACCCGATCAGCGAGCCGGCCCTGGAGGGTTCGGAGGCGGTCCTGTCCCGTCTGGCGCACCTCTTCTACCGCTGCGGCGAGGCGCTGCCAGCGCCGATCGGCGAACGGCTGCTGCGCTGGCGGCTGGTCACCGATGTGATGAGTCTGGCCATGACCAAGTCACGGGACCGCGCGACGCGGGACTACGTCCGGGAGCAGCACCGCCGCTACTTCGGCGGGTTCACGAGCCGGCGCGCGCTCCTCGAGGCGTTCGGCGCCTCGATCTCCTGCACCGTGCGCGACTATGCCGCCTCGATTCCACTGCCGACGCTGCTCGTGGCCGGGGCGCTGGACGAACTCGGCAGCCCGGCGTCGCAGCGGGCGCTGGCCGACCTGTTCCCTGACGCGCGTCTGCGCATGATCGACGGGGTCGGGCATCTGATCCACTACGAAGCCGCCCCTGCGGCGGCTTCCCTGGTGCGCGGATTCCTCGCCGGCGCGCCGCACCGGGCGTCGTCGCGGCAGAGGCGATGGCGCCCGTGACGCCGCAGCAACGAGGACGGGTCGGTCCGCTCAGAGCTGCGTGTCCCCGTCGACCCGGACGTTGACCACGGGCTCCCGGTTGGCCGAGGAGACGGCCTTGAGGTGCCGCAGTTGCCCGGTCACCGACGGGCCGTCGGCGTGTCGGAAGAAGAGGAGCCAGCGATGCCTGACGGCGTCGTCGTCCTCGACGATCACGGGTCCGACCCGGCGCACGGACTCCGGCAGCTCCAGGCGGGAGACGAACCGCTCGACGGCGGCCGACGGACCGGTGACGGCGGCGCTGCGCACAGCCGGCGGCAGGCCGAGCTCGCGCCGCAGCAGCAGTTCCCGCTCGGCATAGCCCGGCGCGTCCCCGCGCACCAGCGCGCGGACCGGATCGGAGTCCGCCGCGGTCACCACCGCGACTCCCCCGTCGGTGCTGGACCGGCCGAGGTAGGCGGCGGCCATCCAGCGGTGGAGGACCTCCTCCGCGGTGCGCAGCGAGTCCCGTGCCAGCATGCGGTCCCCGTCGAGCAGGAGCACAGCGGCGTAGCCGCCGTCGGCGACCGGCTCGGCCCCGGGCGTCGCGACCACCAGTGTTCCGGCGCCCGCCACGCTGTCCCGCGGGTTCGCGCCCGTGACGGAGACGACCCGCGCGCGCGGGAACGCCCGCCCGAGCTCCTCAGCGGTGCGGTCGGCCCCGACACTGGCCGCACGGAGCCGCTGGAACCCGCAGGCGAGGCAGGCCCACCCGTGGGCGACGACGCCGCACCAGCGGCACTGCGGCGTCCCGCCTTGCTCGGAGAGCGCCAGCGGGCCGTTGCACTCGAGGCAGCGCGCCGCCTCGCGGCACCGCTCGCAGCGCAGCGCCGGGATGAATCCGGTGCGGGCGACCTGGACCAGCACGGGACCGCGCTCCAGTCCGTCATGGGCCGCCTGCCAGGCGGCGCGGGGCAGCCGGGCCGCGTGCAGGACCGGGTCGCGCTCCGCCTGGTAGGAATCGGAGGTCGCGAGCACGCGCGGAGCGGTGCGGCGCAGCTCGCTCCTCGGCAGGGTCAGCTCGGTGGCCCAGCCGGTGAGCACGAGCCGCTGCGCCTCGGGCGTGCGCGATGTGCCGACGATCAGGAGGGCCGCGTCCTGCAGCCCGCTCCGCAGGAGGAGCACTTCGCGGGCATGCTGGTAGGGCGCGCGCGGCTCCGCGTGCGACGGGTCGTGGTCCTCCCAGATGACGAGCAGCCCCGGGTCCTGCACCGGGGCGAAGGCCGCGGACCGTGTGCCGACGGCGATGCGGACGCGCCCCCGGCTCAGCGCCAGAAACTGGCGGTACCGTTCGGAGGCGCCGTCGTCCGCCGCCAGCCGGGCGAACGTCTCCGCGCCGAGGTGCTCGTCGAAGTGCCGGCAGAGCCGTTCGACGTCGCGCTGGTCGGGCACCACGACGATGGCGCCGCGGCCGGCAGCCGTGGCCGCCTCCACCGCTTCCGTCACCGCCACGAACCCGCTGCGCCACCCGTGGGTCGCAGCGATGGTCGCGACGGCGCGGACCGTCTCGCCGCGCGCGACTGCACCCAGGAAGTCTGCTCCGCCGTCGTAGCGGGACAGCACGCCGCCCCGCCCCGGCGCGGGGGCGGTCGGCGACGAGTCGGACGGACCCGTCCCGCCGGCACCCGCAGCGGGGACCGGCTGCTGCTCCTCCTTCTCCACGCGCGCCGCGCGGGGCGGGACGGCGGCCCGGACGACGTCGGGCACGACTCCGGCGTAGCGCTCGGCGACCGCCCGGCAGAGGTCGAGGACCTCGGGGATCAGCACCGGCTCGGCGGAGACTACCCGGTGCAGCGGCTGGAGTTTCACGCCGGGCTGGGCCGTATCGGTGCGCTCGACGATGAAACCGCCGAGCTCCTGACCGCCGAACCGGGCCCGGACGCGCGCGCCGGGGACGGCGGCGGCGGCCAGGTCGGCCGGCACGAGGTAGTCGTACAGCTGGTCGAGGTGCGGTACGGGGGTCTCCAGCAGGACGCGGGCGATCGGGTGATCCGCGGCTGCCTTCGGCCCCCCGGGGGCGGGACCGCTGACATCGAAGCCCCTCAGGAGGGACGGCTGGGAGGCGTCCACTCTCGGTACCGCCTAGGCGCCGAAGTAGGCCCGGAGCTCGTCGACCCGGTTGGTCTCCTCCCAGGGGAAACCGGCCCCGGTGCGGCCGAAGTGTCCGTGGGCGGCGGTCGCCTGGTAGATGGGACGGAGCAGGTCGAGCTCCTGGATGATGCCGAGCGGGCGCAGGTCGAAGATCTCCTGGATCGCCTGCGGCAGCCGGGCCGGGTCGACCGTCTCCGTGCCGAATGTCTCGACATAGAGTCCGACGGGACGGGCCTGGCCGATCGCGTAGGCGACCTGGACCTCGGCGCGGCGGGCCAGCCCCGCGGCCACGATGTTCTTAGCGACCCAGCGCATGGCGTAGGCGGCGGAGCGGTCCACCTTCGAGGGGTCCTTGCCGGAGAACGCGCCGCCACCATGACGGGCGAAGCCGCCGTAGGTGTCGACGATGATCTTGCGGCCCGTCAGACCGGCGTCGCCGACGGGGCCCCCGACGATGAACGGCCCCGCCGGGTTGAGGATGACCTTGGTCCGGCTCGTGTCGAGCCCGCTGGCCCCGAGCACCGGTGCGACGACGTCGTCCTGCAGGATCTCCCGCACGTCCTCGAGCGCGAGCTCCCGGGCGTGCTGGGCGGAAACGACGACGGTGTCGACGGCGACGGGCCGGTCGCCGTCGTACCCGATGGTGACCTGCGTCTTGCCGTCGGGGCGCAGCAGCGGCTGGGCGCCGGTCTTGCGCACCTCCGTCAGCCGCTCGGAGAGCCGGTGGGCCAGGAAGATGGGGGTGGGCATGAGCGCGTCGGTCTCATCGCTGGCGTATCCGAACATGAAGCCCTGATCGCCGGCGCCCTGCGCGTCGCGCGGATCCTCGAGCCGGCCCTCGCGGGCCTCGAGGGACTTGTTGACGCCGTCGGAGATCTCCGGCGACTGCTGGCCGATGGAGATCGACACGCCGCACCGCGCACCGTCGAACCCGTTCGCGGACGAGTCGTACCCGATGCCCAGGATGGTGCTGCGCACGAGGCGGGGAATCTCGACGTATCCCTCCGTGGTGACCTCGCCGGCCACGTGGACGAGTCCGGTCGTCGTCATCGTCTCGACGGCGACGCGGGCGTTCGGGTCCTGTTCGAGCATGGCGTCGAGGATCGCATCGCTGATCTGATCGCAGATCTTGTCCGGATGCCCCTCGGTCACGGACTCGGAACTAAAAAGGCGGAGGGCTTTGGCTTCAGTCACCTGCACAACATTACCGGTTGCCCACCCTGACGATGGCGTCGACTACGGCCCGGGCGACGTCGTCCTTGGTTCCAGCGACGCGCACCGGATCGGAGTCGTCCCGGAACAGGATGGTCGCGTCGTTGGTGTCCTGTCCGAAGGTGCGATCGACGCCGACCTCGTTGACGACGAGGAGGTCGCAGCCCTTCCGCTGGAGCTTCCGGCGCCCGTAGTCGAGCACGCTGGATGCACCGTCGCCGGTCTCCGCGGCGAATCCGGCGATGATCGACGGCAGGTCCGCCCCGGCCCGACCGCCTGCTGCGCGGGCCTCGACGAGATCGGCCAGGATGTCGGGGTTGCGCACGAGCCGGATCGTCGGGGCGCCGCCGTCGTCGTCCTTCTTGATCTTGGCCTCGGTGTAGTCCGCCGGGCGGAAGTCCGCGACGGCCGCCGCCATGACGAGGACATCGGCTCCGCGGGCCGCCTCGGAGACGGCGTGCTGGAGCTCCAGGGCACTGCCGGCCCTGGTCAGCTCGACGCCCTCCGGCGCCGGTTCGTCCATGTGCGCCGCGACGAAACGGACGGCGGCACCTGCAGCGAGGGCCACGCGGGCCACGGCGATGCCCTGCTTCCCCGAGGATCGGTTGCCGAGGAAGCGGACCGGGTCGAGCGGTTCGCGGGTGCCGCCCGCGGTGACGACGACGGTTCGGCCGGCCAGGGGGCCAGAGGCGCCGGGCGTGTCCTGGGCGGGCGATACTCCAGCGGCTGGAGCGCCACTGGCCCCCGGGGCGGCGAGTAACCGCAGGGCCGCGGCGTAGATCGCCTCCGGGTCGGGGAGGCGGCCGGGACCCGTGTCCCGGCCGGTGAGCCGTCCGACGGCGGGGTCGAGCACGTGGACTCCCCGGCTACGCAGCGTCTCGACGTTGGTCCGAGTCGCCGGATGCTCCCACATCTCCGTGTGCATGGCAGGGGCCATGAGCACGGGGGCGCGCGTGGCCAGGAGCGTGTTGGTCAACAGGTCCGCGGCCATGCCCGCAGCCGCCTTCGCCAGGAGATCGGCGGTCGCCGGGGCGATGATCACCGCGTCGGCCTGCTGGCCGAGCCGGACGTGGTTGACGGCGTCGACGGCCTCGAAGACCGTGTCGGTGACTGGGTTGCCGCTCAAGGCCTCCCAGGTGGGCTTCCCGACGAATTCGAGGGCTGCGGCCGTCGGGACGACGTCGACGTGGAAGCCGTGCTCCTTAAACAGCCGCAGCAGCGAAGCGGCCTTGTAGGCGGCGATGCCGCCGCCTACACCGAGGACGATTCGCTGCTGCGTCATGGGGTGGACCCGTCGCCGGTCAGGCGGCGGACTCGTCCAGTGGCTTGACCTGGAGGACACCGGAGTTGATCTCGCGCAGGGCGATGGAGAGCGGCTTCTCGTTGAGCTTGGTGTCGACGAGCGGGCCGACGTATTCGAACAGGCCTTCGTGAAGCTGGGCGTAGTAGGCGTTGATCTGACGTGCCCGCTTGGCAGCGTTGATGACCAGCGCGTACTTGGAGTCGGTGGTCTTCAGCAGGTCGTCGATCGGCGGGTTGATAACACCCTCAAGGTTCGTGGACACGAAGCCTCCAGATTTCTGTAGAAAGTCGTTTCGGTTGGAGTCGGCTAGACGTCGCGCGGGGCCAGCCCCATCTGGGAGACCAGCTCGTCGGCGGCGCGCTTGACGTCGTCGTTCACGATCGTGACGTCGAACTCCGGCTCGGCGGCAAGTTCCAGTTTAGCGGTTTCGAGGCGACGCTGCTGCTCCTCGGCCGATTCGGTGCCGCGGCCCACCAGACGGCGCACCAGCTCCTCCCAGGACGGAGGGGCCAGGAACACGAACCTGGCGTCCGGGAGGGTCTTCTTCACCTGGCGGGCACCCTGCAAGTCGATCTCCAGCAGCACGTGCCGCCCTCCGGCAGCGGCCTGGAGGACCTTGTCCCGGATGGTGCCGTAGCAGTTCTTGCCGTGGACGACGGCCCATTCGAGCATCTGATCGGCCTGGACCAGCCGGTCGAACTCCTCGCGGGAGATGAAGTAGTAGTGGACGCCGTCCTGCTCGCCCGGGCGCGGGGGGCGGGTCGTCGCGGAGACGGAGAGCCAGACCTCGGGGTAGTTCTCACGGATGTAGGTGGAGACGGTGCCCTTTCCGACAGCGGTCGGTCCGGCGAGAACGGTGATCTGCGGGTGCTGCGGCGCGGTCATGGTGCCTTTCGTCTGGGCCCGCTTCGCCGGGCCTACTGGGAGAAGTGTTCGATCAGCGCCGCTTGTTGCTTGCGTCCGAGCCCACGGACCCTGCGGTTGGGCGAAATACCCAGCTTCTCCATCAGGGCTGTGGCCCTGACTTCGCCGATGCCGGGCACGGCCTCGAGGAGGTCGGCGACGCGTAGCCGGCCGACGGCCTCGTCGGTGGCGCCAAGCTCCAGAATCTCGCCGATGTCCATGACCCCCTGCCGGAAGGCCTCCTTGACCTCGGCCCTGCGGCTCCGGGAACGCAGTGCCTTGGCACGCGCGTTTGCACGATCTTCATCGGACAGCGATTTCAGAACCATGACACTGTACCCCTTTGGCCGGCTCGACGGTTCCCGGAGGCGGCCCCCAGACGAGCCATCCCGAAACCTTCGGTGTGGCTCCGAACCTAGCGAACAGTCGGCTAAGAAGCAACGGTGTTTGAGTGAACGTGGAGGATCCGGCCCGCGGCGGCCGGGCCGGATCCTCCCCTGTCAGCGCCGCGTGGAACGGCGGAGCGGCGCGACGCGGCTCAGGCCAGGGCGTCGCGGGTCCGTTCGGCCGCGGCCCGCAGCGCGGACCCGTCGGGCCCGGCCGCGAGCAACCCTCGGCTGCTGGTGGCCAGGACCTGCGGCCAGGCGGTGTCGAAGAGCACACGCAGGTCCTCGGCCGTCGCCCCCTGGGCACCGAACCCCGGCGCCAGGATCGGGGCCGCCGTGGTGCCGAGGTCGATGCCCAGGCGTTCCAGCGCCTCCCCCACGGTCGCGCCGATGACGAGTCCGGTGTGCCCGAGTCCTGGGACTGCATCCGTCCGTTGGGCTGCGGCGACATTCTCCGCCCGGACGGCGTCGACGATGCCCCGGGCGACCGAGCGGTCTCCCCCGACGTGCTGGACCGACGCGCCCTCCGGATTGGAGGTCAGTCCGAGCACGAAGACACCTCGGCCGGTGGCCTCCGCGAGGTCGAGGGCCGGGCGGAGGGACTCGAACCCGAGGTACGGGCTCAGCGTGACGGAGTCCGCAGCGAGTGGCGACCCGTCGCGGAGCCATGCCTCCGCATAGGCGGCCATCGTCGACCCGATGTCGCCCCGCTTGGCGTCGGCGATGGTGAGGACCCCGGCCCCGCGGGCCGAGGCGAGCAGCTCCTCGAGCACGGCGATCCCGGCCGATCCGTACCGCTCGAACAGGGCGACCTGGGGCTTGATCGCCGCGACGACCGGGGCGAACGCCTCGAGTGCGGCCAGCGAGAAGGAGCGGAGGCCGTCGACATCGTCGCCGAGTCCCCACGCCGCGAGCAACCCGGGGTGGGGGTCGATGCCGGCGCAGAGCTGTCCTCGCTCCGCCATCGCCGCAGCGAGGCGTGCGCCGAACGGCTCCGGGCGGGCGGGCGCCAGGCTAGACACCGGCGACGACCTCCGCCTGATCCGCGATGCCCTCGGCGATCACGGCCGCGTGCTCCTGGAGGCTCGTCACGTCCCAGGCGAACTCGCGGATCGCGGCGATCGCCTGGATCGCCGCGCCGAGCTCGGCGACGGTGGTGATTACGGGGACGCCCACGCTCGTGGCCGCCGCGCGGATCTCATACCCGTCCCCGCGGGCATCGCCGCCGGACGGCGTGTTCAGGATGAGGTCGATCTTCCCGTCGGTGACGAGGTCCACGATGCTCTCCTGGCCCTCGGCGGCCTCGTCGCTGACCTTCCGGACCACGGTCGCGCCGATGCCGTTGCGACGGAGCACGTCCGCGGTGCCGCCGGTGGACACGATCTCGAAGCCGAGGTCGGCCAGGTGCTTGACCGGGATGACGATGGAGCGCTTGTCGCGGTTGGCGACCGAGACGAAGACCCGGCCCGAGGTCGGCAGGGGGTTGTTCGCCCCGGCCTGCGACTTCGCGAAGGCGGTGTCGAAGTACTTGTCGATGCCCATGACCTCGCCGGTCGAGCGCATCTCCGGGCCGAGCAGCGAGTCGACGACGCGCCCCTCCGGGGTCCGGAAGCGGGCGAACGGGAGGACCGCCTCCTTGACCGAGACGGGTGCGCTCAGGGGCAGCGTGGAGCCGTCGCCGGCGGCATTGAGCAGCCCCTGGGCGCGCAGCGCCGCGATGGTGGCGCCCGTGCCGATGAGGGCGGCGGCCTTGGCCAGCTGGACGCCGGTGGCCTTCGAGGTGAACGGCACCGTCCGGCTCGCGCGCGGGTTGGCCTCGATGACGTACAGCACGTCGGAGGCGAGCGCGAACTGGATGTTGATCAGGCCGCGGACGCCCACGCCGGCGGCGATGTGGCGGGTGGCCTCGCGGACGCGGTCGATGACGTCCGAGCCCAGCGTGATGGGCGGCAGGACGCATGCGGAGTCGCCGGAGTGGATGCCGGCTTCCTCGATGTGCTCCATGATCCCGCCCATGTAGAGGTCGGTCCCGTCGAAGAGCGCGTCCACGTCGATCTCGATCGCGTCCTCGAGGAAGCGGTCCACGAGGACCGGGTGGTCCTCGGTGATCTCCGTGGCGTTCTCGATGTAGCGGGCCAGATTGGGCTCGTCGTAGACGATCTCCATGCCGCGGCCGCCGAGCACGTAGGAGGGCCGCACGAGGACCGGGTAGCCGATCTCGTCGGCGATGCGCTTGGCGTCCTCGAAGGAGACGGCGGTCCCGTTCTTCGGGGCGATCAGGCCGGCCGCGTCGAGCACCCGCTGGAAGGCGCCACGGTGCTCGGCGAGGTCGATCGCCTCGGGGCTGGTGCCGAGGATCGGCACGCCCGCGCGCTTGAGGTCGGCCGCCAGCTTCAGCGGGGTCTGGCCGCCGAGCTGGACGAAGACGCCGTGCACGCCGCCGGTGGCCTGCTCCGCGTGAATGACTTCGAGGACGTCCTCGAGGGTCAGCGGCTCGAAGTACAAGCGCGTGGAGACGTCGTAGTCCGTGGAGACCGTCTCCGGGTTGCAGTTGACCATCACGGTCTCGTAGCCGGCCTCGCGCAGCGCCATCGTCGCGTGGACGCACGAGTAGTCGAACTCGATGCCCTGACCGATGCGGTTCGGGCCCGAGCCGAGAATGATGATGCTGGGCTTCTCGTGCCGGCCGACCTCGTTCTCCTCGTCGTAGGAGGAGTAGTGGTACGGCGTGAAGGCCTCGAACTCGGCCGCGCAGGTGTCGACGGTCTTGTAGACCGGGCGGATGCCGAGGGCATGGCGGACGCCACGGACCACGGCTTCGTCCAGGTTCCGCAGCGAGCCGATCTGCGCGTCGGAGAACCCGTGGTGCTTGGCATTGCGCAGCACATCCTCGGTCAGCGACTCGGCGTCGCGGATCTCGGCGGCGATCTCGTTGATCAGGGCCAACTGGTCCAGGTACCACGGGTCGATCTTGGTAGCCTCGAAGACCCGCTCGATCGACGCACCGCCGAGCAGGGCCCGCTGGACGTTGGAGAGGCGCTCCGTGCTGCCCTTCTCCGACGCGTCCAGGAGCCGCTGGACCTCGTCCGCGTCCGGCGCGTCGAACGTCAGCTCGGCGCCCTTCTGCTCGAGCGAGCGCAACGCCTTCTGCAGGGCCTCGGTGAAGTTGCGGCCGATCGCCATGGCCTCGCCCACCGACTTCATCGTGGTGGTCAGGGTCTTGTCCGCGGCCGGGAACTTCTCGAACGCGAAGCGCGGGACCTTCACGACGACGTAGTCGAGCGTCGGCTCGAAGCTCGCCGGCGTCTTCTTCGTGATGTCGTTCGGGATCTCGTCGAGCGTGTAGCCGAGCGAGAGCTTCGTGGCGATCTTGGCGATCGCGAAGCCGGTGGCCTTGGACGCCAGGGCGGACGAGCGTGAGACGCGCGGGTTCATCTCGATGACGACCACGCGGCCGGTGTCCGGCTCGATCGCGAACTGGATGTTGCAGCCGCCGGTGTCGACACCGACCTCGCGAATGACGTTGATCGCGATGTCGCGCAGCCGCTGGTACTCGCGGTCGGTCAGCGTCATCGCCGGGGCGACGGTGATGGAGTCACCCGTGTGCACGCCCACCGGGTCGAAGTTCTCGATGGAGCAGACGACGACGACGTTGTCGTTCTTGTCGCGCATCATCTCCAACTCGTACTCCTTCCAGCCGAGGATGGACTCCTCGAGGAGCACCTCGGTGGTCGGAGAGTACTGCAGACCCGCACCGGCGATTCGGCGGAGGTCCTCCGCGTTGTAGGCCATGCCGGAGCCGAGCCCGCCCATCGTGAAGGACGGGCGGACCACCATCGGGTATCCGAGGTAGTCGACGGCGGCGAACGCCTCGTCGAGACTGTGCACGATGACGGACCGCGCGGACTCCGCACCGGAGCGTTCGACGACGCCCTTGAACTTCTCGCGGTCCTCGCCCAGCTCGATCGCGGCGATGTTCGCACCGATCAGCTCGACGTCGTACTTCTCCAGGACCCCGTTCTTGTCCAGGGCGATCGCCGTGTTCAGCGCCGTCTGGCCGCCGAGCGTGGGCAGGACGGCGTCGGGGCGCTCCTTGGCGATGATCTTCTCGACCACCTCAGGGGTGATCGGCTCGACGTAGGTCGCGTCGGCGAACTCGGGGTCGGTCATGATCGTGGCCGGGTTCGAGTTGACGAGGATGACCCGCAGGCCCTCCTCCTTCAGGACTCGCAGGGCCTGCGTTCCCGAGTAGTCGAATTCAGCGGCCTGGCCGATGACGATCGGGCCGGAGCCGATGACGAGGACGGACTTGAGATCTTCGCGCTTCGGCATTAGTTGACTTCCTTGGTCTGGGTCTCGGCGTGGGCGGCCATCACATCGATGAAGCGGTCGAACAGGTAGGCGGAGTCGTGCGGTCCGGCCGCCGCCTCGGGGTGGTACTGGACCGAGAAGGCGGGGCGGTCCAGGCAGCGCAGGCCCTCGACGACGTCGTCGTTCAGGGAGACGTGGCTGACCTCGACGCGGCCGAAGCGCTCCTCGGGGGCCGTGACGACGCCATCGGTGGGCGCGTCGACGGCGAAGCCGTGGTTCTGGCTGGTGATCTCCACCCGGCCGGTGGTCTTGTCCATGACCGGCTGATTGATGCCGCGGTGCCCGAAGCGCAGCTTGTAGGTGCCGAAACCGAGGGCGCGGCCGAGGATCTGATTGCCGAAGCAGATGCCGAAGAACGGCGTGCCGGAGTCGAGGACCCGCCGCAGGAGCTCCACCTGGACGTCGGCCGTGGCGGGGTCGCCGGGACCGTTGGACATGAACACGCCGTCCGGCTGGACGGCCATGATCTCCTCGTAGGTCGAGGCTGCGGGCAGAACGTGCACACGCACGCCGCGCTCGGCGAAGCGGAACGGCGTCATCCCCTTGATGCCCAGGTCGATGGCGGCGAGCGTGAAACGGGGTTCACCGGTCCAGCCACAGTCGGCCGGCTCGACGACGTACGCCTCGTCGACGCTGACCTCCTCGGCCAGGCGGGCACCCTTCATGGAGGGCTGGTCCTGCACCTCGGCGACCAGGTCGGCCTCCGGGCGGCGAGCGGCGTCACCGGCGAAGATGCCGCCCTTGAGCGAGCCGACGCTGCGCAGGTGCCGGGTCAAGGCGCGCGTGTCGATGCCCTGGATGCCGACGATGCCCTGCTCGGCAAGCTCCTGGTCGAGCGGCTTCTCGCTGCGCCAGTTGGACGGGCGGCGGGCGGCGTCGCGGAGGATGTAGCCGGCGACCCAGATGCGACGGGACTCGGCGTCCTCGCGGTTCATGCCGGTGTTGCCGATGTGCGGGGCGGTCTGGACGACCAGCTGGCGGGCGTAGGACGGATCCGTGATGGTCTCCTGGTAGCCCGTCATGCCGGTCGCGAACACCGTCTCGCCGAGCGTGGTGCCGACGGCGCCGTACGAGCGGCCGCGGAAGATGCGGCCGTCTTCGAGCACCAGCAGCGCGGGCTCGGAGGTCTTCTGTGCAGTCACTTGGTGTCCTTCTGTTCAGGCTGTTCTGCGTCAGGTGTGGTCGTGGGCCCGCCGGCAGCGGGCGCGGTGAGTTCTTCGAGGGCGGAGAGGACGGCGGCGACCGCCTCCGGTCGTCGGGCGCGGAACCCGGTGTCCACCGGGCGTCCGCCGAGGCGCCATTCGAGCACGATCAGTCCGTCGCGCTCGACGAACTTCCCGGCCATTCCGGACTCGCGGCGCACGCCGATCGCGTCCCGTGCCGGGACGAAGACGTCCCGGGCGCCGGAGCGGGCGTAGAGGACACCCTCGGGATGGACGGTGAGCGTGGCGTTGGCCTTGTAGCCGAGCGTGTGCACGGCGATGCGGTCCAGCCAGTCCCCCGCCGTCGTCGTGCTGACATACTGCCCATCGGCGGAGGCCAGCGGCTCGCCGAGGCCTCGCGGGGCCGGCCGTGGCTCCGCGACGTCGGACTGGCGCTTGAGGCGCCCCCGCCAGCCGCGCACGATCAGCAGAACGAGCACTGCGGCGACGCCGAGGGTCGCTGCGAGTGCGAGGCCGTAGTCGCTCACGCCTGCTCCCCGAGGGCACGCGGGGTGTTCAGCTCGGCGTCGAGCACCGTGGGGGTGCCGCGGTAGAACGTCGCCTCGACGCGGCCGGGGAGCTCCATGCCGGCGAACGGTGAGTTCCGCCCCATCGTAGCCATCGTGCCGGGGTCGACCGTCCAGCGGTGCGCCGGGTCGACGAGGACGACGTTGGCCGGCTCGCCGACGGCCAGCGGGCGGCCCTGGTCGGCGAGTCGGCCGATGGCCGCCGGGATCGTCGACGTGACGCGGGCGAAGTCCGCCCAGGTCATCATGCCCGTCTCGATCATCGTGTGCTGGACCACCGAGAGGGCCGTCTCCAGGCCGGTCATGCCCATGGCGGCCTGGGCCCACTCGCACTCCTTGGCCTCGTCCGGGTGCGGTGCGTGGTCGGTGCCGACGATGTCGATCGTTCCGTCGGCGAGGGCCTCGCGGAGCGCCAGGACGTCGGCCTCCCGGCGCAGCGGCGG
The DNA here is from genome assembly GCF_031178195.1 of Zhihengliuella sp. Taxonomy (GTDB): domain Bacteria; phylum Actinomycetota; class Actinomycetes; order Actinomycetales; family Micrococcaceae; genus Zhihengliuella. The sequence goes on along the minus strand of NZ_JAPSJL010000002.1, from coordinate 372,594 downwards.
GTTGACCTTGTACACGGGATCGTAGGTGCGGACCTGCTCCTCGGTGAGGAGCAGGTGGTGCGGCGTGACCTCGGCGGTGACGGCGATGCCGCGCGCCTTGGCCCAGCGGATGATGTCGACGCTTCCGGCGGTGGAGACATGGCAGACGTGCAGACGTGATCCGACGTGCTCGGCCAGCAGCACGTCGCGGGCGATGATCGACTCCTCGGCGACCGCCGGCCAGCCGGGCAGGCCGAGCACGGCGGAGACCTCGCCCTCGTTCATCTGCGCCCCCTCGGTCAGGCGGGGCTCCTGCGCGTGCTGGGCGATGACGCCGTCGAACGCCTTGACGTACTCGAGGGCCCGGCGCATCAGGACGGGGTCGGAGACACAGATGCCGTCGTCGGAGAAGACGCGGACACCGGCGCGGGACTCGGCCATCGCCCCGAGTTCGGAGAGCCGCTCCCCCGCGAGGCCGACGGTGACCGCGCCGACCGGGCGGACGTCGACCCAGCCGCTGCGGCGGCCCAGGCTCCAGACCTGCTCGACGACCCCCGCGGTGTCGGCGACCGGGTTCGAGTTGGCCATGGCGTGCACGGCGGTGAACCCGCCGCGGGCGGCGGCCCGGGTGCCGGTCTCGACGGTCTCGGCGTCCTCGCGGCCCGGCTCGCGCAGGTGGGTGTGGAGGTCCACCATGCCGGGGAGGGCGATCAGACCGGCCGCGTCGATCTCGCGGGCGCCGGCGGCGCGGGGGTGGGCGGCCGCGTCGGGGCCGACTGCGGCGATCTCGCCGTCGGCGAGGAGGAAGTCCTCGGGGTCGCCCCCGAGCAGGGAGGCCCCGCGGATCAGGAAGGCCTCGGGGTGGTTTTCGGTGCTGGTCATGGTGACTCCCAAGTCTAGTTCTCGCACGCGTCGCGCCGGTCGCTGTTACGGCGCGCGGGGCGCGGGCGAGGTGCGGGTCGGGCACGCCGTCGGCGGCCCGGATTCAGTTCGTCTCTGCCGGTTCAGGCGCTGGCCCGGCCGGTCGGGTCAGTTGTCGCCGGAGAGCAGGAGGTAGAGCACGGCCATGCGCACGGAGACGCCGTTGGCGACCTGCTCGAGGACCAGGGCACGCTTCGAGTCGGCGGCCCCCGAGGAGATCTCGAATCCGCGGTTCATCGGCCCGGGGTGCAGGATCGCCGTGTGCTCGAAGCCGTGCTCGTCGAGGGCGGCGAGGCGGACGTCGTCGAAGCCCCAGCGCCGGGAGTACTCGGCGACGCTCGGGAAGAAGGCGGCGTTCATCCGTTCGGCCTGGACACGGAGCATCATGACGGCGTCGGGGCCGGTGCTGAGTGTCTCGTCGAGGTCGAAGCTGATGGCGCACGGCCAGGCGTCGGCCCCGACGGGCAGCAGCGTCGGCGGGGCGACGAGGGTCACCTCGGCGCCGAGGGTGCGCAGCAGCCAGAGGTTGGAGCGCGCGACCCTGGAGTGCAGGACGTCGCCGACGATCACGACGCGCATGCCGTCCAGGTCGGCGCCGGTGGACTCGATCCCGCGGACTCGGGACCAGTGCCGGCGCAGCGTGAACGCGTCGAGCAGGGCCTGGGTGGGGTGCTCGTGGGTGCCGTCGCCGGCGTTGACGACGGCGGCGTTGATCCAATCGGTGGCGGCCAGTCGCGCCGGGGCGCCGGAGGCCCAGTGGCGGAGCACGACAGCGTCCGCGCCGATGGCCTCGAGGGTCTGGGCGGTGTCCTTGAGCGACTCACCCTTGGAGACGGAGGAGCCCTTGGCCGCGAAGTTGATCACGTCGGCGCTGAGCCGCTTGGCGGCGGCCTCGAAGGAGATCCGGGTCCGGGTGGAGTCCTCGTAGAAGAGGTTGACCACGGTCCGGCCGCGCAGGGCGGGGAGCTTCTTGATCTCGCGTGTGCCGACGGCCGCCATCTGCTCCGCGGTGTCGAGGATGCGCACGGCGTCCTCACGGCTCAGGTCGTGGGTGGAGAGCAGGTGCTTCATGCGGCCCCCTCGATGACGACCTCGTTGACCCGCTCGCCGTCGACGGCGTCGGTCTCCTGGAGGTGGACCCGGACCTTCTCGCTGGTGGCGGTGGGGAGGTTCTTGCCGACGTGGTCGGCGCGGATCGGGAGCTCGCGGTGTCCCCGGTCCACGAGGACGGCCAGTCGCACGATGCGGGGACGCCCCAGGTCGGCGAGCGCGTCGAGGGCCGCGCGGATGGTGCGCCCGGAGTAGAGGACGTCGTCGACGAGGACGACCACCTTGCCGTCGATGCTGGCCCCGGGGATGCGGGTCGGCGAGGGGGTGCGGGAGGTGCCGTGGCGCAGGTCGTCCCGGTACATGGTGACGTCGAGCTGGCCGACGAGGGCGTCGGCGTCGAGCTGCGGGTCGGTCGCGGCGATGCGCTGGGCGATGCGACGCGCCAGCGGGTAGCCGCGGGTGGGGATGCCGAGCAGGATGAGATCCTGGGTTCCCTTGTTGGCCTCGATGATCTCGTAGGCGATGCGCGTGAGGACGCGCTCGATGTCGCTGCCGGTCAGGACCGTGCGCGACGTCGTGGACACACTGGTGCCGCTGGGCTTCTCGTTGGAGTCCGCAGAGCTCATGGTGCCGCCTCCTTCCCCGCCTCACTGGACGGACTTAAAGGGTGGACTTGCGGTTCCCAAGTTATCACGAGGCGGCCACCCGGTTGTCGAGCCCCTCGGCCTCCATGAGGGTGTCGAGGCGTTCCGCGGCCCGCAGCTGCGGGACCGGGCTGGCCCGGTGCCGCGCCAGCTGGCGTGCGTCGGGCAGTTCCTCGCGATCAGGCAACGAGGCGGCGTCGGCGAGGTCCCATGCCTGTACGGCCTGGACGCTGATGCCGCGTGGTCCGGTGCGCCGGGTGATCCCGTGGATGAGGAGCAGGCGCGTCCCGAACAGGAAGGGCGCCGAGGCCTGCTGTGCCTCGTGGAAGAACGTGCAGTCCACGCAGCCGGTCCCGTCGTCGATGCTGATGAAGACCACGCGTCGTCCGCCGCGCATCGGCGGCGTCTGTGTCGCGACGCGGATTCCTGCCACGAGGACCTCGGAGCCGTTGCGCAGACCGAGCAGATCGGCGGCCGTCGTGGTGCCCAGGCGTCGCAGGGTCCCAGCATGCGAGTCCATGAGGTGCGCGCTGACGTCCAGCGAGAGCAGGTCGAGCTCGGTGCCGACCGTCTCCTCCGCCGTCGGGGCGGGGGCGCCGAGCTGGAGCGTCGCGAGCTCGAGGTCGGGCAGCGGGAGCGGGAGCTGCCCGGCGATCGGCTGGTACCGTGCCGGCACGCTCGCTGCGGCGTTCCGCCCCCAGTGCCGGACCAGATCGGCGCGGTTGCCGCGTCCGCGCTGCAGCGAGTCGAAGGCACCGAGGGCGGCGTATCGCTCCAGGGACACCCGGCGCAGCCCGGAGCGCTCGCGGACGTCGCTCAGGGAACCGTAGGGCTGTCCCGCCCGCAGGCGGCGCACCTCGGTCGCCGAGACCCCGTAGACACCGCTGAGCGCGAGCCGGATCCCCAGTCGACCGTCGTCGCACCGCTGCACCCGGTAGGAGACGTCGGACTCGTTGACGTCGAGGGGCAGGATGGGGATCCCGAGCCGGCGCGCCTCGGCGACCAGCAGGCGCTTGGGGTACATGCCGGGATCGTGCTCCCAGAGTCCGGCGAGGAACGCCTCCGGATGGTGTGTCTTGAGCCAGGCGCTCTGGTAGGTGGGGACGGCGAAGGCCGCCCCGTGTGCTTTGCAGAAACCGAAGCTGCCGAAGGCCCGGAGCGTCTCCCAGACCTCGTCGACGACCGCCCGGTCGTAGTTCTTCCGGGTCGCCTCGGTGCGAAAGAACTCCTCCACCTCGGGTTCGCGGTCCGGGTTGCCGAGGTAGCGGCGCAGGACGTCCGCCTCGTCGTAGGCGCAGCCGGTCATGACATTGAGGATCCGCAGGATCTGCTCGTGGAAGACGGTGACTCCGTGGGTCTCGGCGAGCGCGGGCCTCAGATCGGGGTGCGGGTAGACCTCCGGGGCGAAGCCGTGCCGGTTCTCGAGATAGGGCTTGACCATGTTGGATTTCATGGGCCCGGGTCGGAAGAGGGAGATGTCGATGATGAGATCGTTGAACCGCTGGGGCGCGAGCTTGCCCACCAGTTCGCGCTGGCCCGGCGATTCGATCTGGAAGCAGCCGAGAGTGTGCGTGCTGCGGATCAGCTCGAACGTCGCCTCGTCGTCCTGCGGGATGTGCTCGAGCATGATGGTCCCATCAGAGTGGACGTAGTCGGTTCCGTGCGCCCCGGCGGCGGCGACCTCCCCGGCGCTGCCGTGGAGGCGGCGGATCTCCGCGACCGCGTAGGCCATGGCGCTCTGCATCCGCACGCCCAGCACGTCGAGCTTGATCATGCCCATCGGGTCCATGTCGTGCTTGTCGAACTGGCTCATCGGGAGGCCGAGCCCGCTGGCCTGCACGGGGGTGCGGTCCAGCAGCGAGGCGTCGGAGAGGATCACGCCGCAGGGGTGCATGGAGATATGGCGCGGCAGCCGGTCGAGCCGTTCCGTGAGGTCCACGAGCAGGTCGAGCTGCCGGTGGGAGCTGACCTGCTCGGCGAACCGGGCCAGCTCGGGCTTCTCCTCGAGGGCCTCGCGGAAGCTCCCCGCCGAGAAGCGCCACAGCTGTTTGGCGATGTCATCGATCCGCTCGGGCTCCAGTCCCAGGGCCAGCCCGGCGTCGCGTACGGCGCCGCGGGCGCGGTACGCGTTCTGCATGCTCATGAGCGTCACGCGCTCCGCCCCGAAGCGGTCGAAGATCTCCCGGTAGACGCGGTGGCGTTCGGCGCTCTCCACGTCGATGTCGATGTCCGGGAGCGTGGTCCTGCGCCGAGAGAGGAACCGTTCGAAGATGAGGTCGTGCTTCAGGGGGTCCACGTGGCTGATGCCGAGCAGGTAGTTGACGAGGCTGGAGGCGCCGGATCCGCGGGCGGCGTTGCGGATCCCGAGGTCGCTGATGAGTTGGGCGACCTCCGCGACGGTGAGGAAGTAGGCGGCGAAGCCCAGCTCGGCGATCACGGAGAGCTCGTCCTCCAGACGGTCCCGGAGGGCCGCCTCGTCCGCTCGGCCGAGGCGGGGCAGGGCCGGGCCGTTGTAGAGACGCGTGATGCCTGCCTCGCACCGCTGCTTCAGTTCCCGGTCCGGGTCACCGTCGATGCCGATGATGCGCGCCTCGGGCACCACGGGCAGGCCCCATCCGACATCGGCCACGGGGTCGAGTCTGCTCAGGTCTGCGATCCGTCGGGTCTGCTCGAGGAGGTCGACGGCGACCTCCACTCCCCCGGCCGCCTGCCCGACGCTCTGCGCCACGCGGATCATGCTGGCCGTGCTCTTCAGCCAGCCCTGTCCGTTGGGCTGCCAGGCCTCCTGCTCCTCGGCCAGTTGCTGCAGGGGCTGTGCGGCGCGCACCGCATCGAGCACATCTGCCGTGGCGGCACCGTCGGGGTCCGCGTAGCGGACGGCGTTGGTCAGGACCACGGGGAGGCCGCTCTCGCGCCCCGCCCGGGTGATCCTGACGGCGTGCGAGGTGCTCAGCCGTGATCCGGGCACGTTGAGGTGGGTGACGGCCGCCAGGGCCAGTGCCCCCTCGGGGAGCGCCCGGCGCCAGGCGGACAGGCGTCGGCGCAGCAGGCGGTGGTCGTGGCCGACGGCCGCCTGTCCGACGTCCGATTCCGGTCCCAGCAGGACGGTGAGCAGGGGCTCCTCCCCCGCAGCCAGACGCAGTTCCGGGCGCAGTCTCCGCCCGGAGGCATAGTCGGCCAGCACGTCTCTGGTCACGCCGACGATCCTGGCCCCGGCCTTCCCCGCGTCACCGACCCCGTCCATCCCGTGCGCGGCGGAGACCAGGCGGCACAGTGCGGCGTAGCCCGCGCCCCGGCGGTGCCCGCGGGCCAGGACGACGACGCGGCCGATCACGTGGCGGCGGGGCGGGCTTCCCGCGCGCCGCGGAGAGCCGACTCCGGACAGGATGGCCAGATTCACTCCGAGGATGGGGTCGATGCCCTGCTCGATGCAGGCGCCCAGATGCTTCACGGCCCCGTAGAGGCCGTCCCGGTCGGTGCAGGCGAGGGCGTCCTGGCCGTCGGCGCCCGCTGCGGCGGCCAGATCGGCCGGGCGGGACACGCCGTAGTGCGCGCTGTAGGCGGTGGCAACGTCCAGATGCACGAATCCACCCTTCATGCAGCCTCCTCGCGCACGGCGTCGTGCAGACGGATCATCCGCCAGCGGCCGGAGGAGACATGGTGGGAGAGATCGAAGGTGCGCAGGTCACCGTCACGGGCGCCGCGGGCCTGCACGCGCCAGATCTCGTGGTCAACGAGACCGCGTCCGCGTCCGCGCTCGGCGCGCTGCTCCTCCTCCCACCATTTGCGGCGCTCGTACCATTGCAGCGGCTCCTCCAGCACGTCGTACCGCTGCCCGCGCCAGGTCAGTGCGGAGAGAACGCCGCCCTCCGTCAGGACGACGTCGAGCGATTGTGTGAACAGACCCATGAGACCTCCATGCCCAGCGGCTACGCGGTGTGAGTGCCCGCGCAGCGAGTGGATACGGGGAGCTGGTGCCTTCCGGGAAGCGGGGAAGACGACACCTCCAGTGTATTCGAAGATGTGTTCGAATGCCTACGCGACGTTAGCGTCTGCCGCCCTCAGAATGGCGCCCGAGCACCCGACCGCCCACTGACCGGGGACGACGGCTCGGAACCGTCCGTGACCACCGTCCCCGCTCATCGGGGGTGGGCCCGAACCGGCGGCGCATTAAACGGCAGCGGCGGCATCCACCTGCTGGTGGATGCCGCCGCTGCGCTCAGCTGCCGCCGTGCCCTCCGCTCCTTGCGCAGCCCGAGGGCCCGCACCGCCCGGGACGGGGAGGCGTCAGTGGGTGTCGACCGCGCTGATCTCCGTGCGGTCGCCGCTCCACTGCGTATGGAACGTGCCCTCGCGGTCGATGCGCTGGTAGGTGTGCGCACCGAACAGGTCGCGCTGGCCCTGGATCAGGGCGGCCGGCAGGCGCTTGCGGCGCAGGCCGTCGTAGTACGCGAGGGAGGAGGAGAAGACCGGCACCGGGATGCCGAGCTGGACGGCCGTGGCCACGACACGGCGCCAGGCCGGCACGGCCTCGGCGATGGCCTTGGAGAAGGCCGGGGCGAACAGGAGGTTCTCCGGCTTCTCCGCGCCGGAGTACGCCTTCATGATGTCGTCGAGCAGCTCGGCGCGGATGATGCAGCCGGCCCGCCACAGCGAGGCGATCTCGTCCAGCTTCAGCTCCCAGCCGTACTCGGCTGCGGCATTGTCGAGCATGTCCAGGCCCTGCGCGTAGGAGACCAGCTTGGAGGCGAACAGCGCCTGCCGGACATCCTCGACGAAGTCCTCCGGCAACTCGACCTGCCCCTCGCGCCCCTCCAGGACCTCCTGGCCGATGGCGCGCTGCGAGCGCTGGGAGGAGAGGCCTCGCGCGAACACGGACTCGGCGATGCCGGACGTCGGAGTGCCCAGCTCCAGGGCCGAGATGACGGTCCAGCGGCCGGTGCCCTTCTGGCCCGCGGAGTCGACGACGACGTCCACCAGCGGCTTGCCGGTGTCTGCGTCGACGTGGCCGAGGACCTCTGCGGTGATCTCGATGAGGAAGGAGGAGAGGTTGGTCTTGTTCCACTCGGCGAAGACCTCCGCCTGCGCGGACGGCTCCAGGCCGGCAGCGGAACGGAGGAGATCGTAGGCCTCGCCGATGACCTGCATGTCCGCGTACTCGATGCCGTTGTGGACCATCTTGACGAAGTGGCCGGCACCGTCGGTCGAGATCCAGGCGCAGCACGGCTCGCCGTCGTACTTCGCGGAGATCTTCTCGAGCATCGGGCCGAGCGCCTGGTAGGACTCCTTCGAGCCGCCCGGCATGATCGACGGGCCGAGGAGGGCCCCCTCCTCGCCGCCCGAGACGCCGACGCCCACGAAATGCAGGCCCTTCTCGGCCAGCGCGGCCTCGCGGCGGCGCGTGTCCTCGTAGTGCGAGTTGCCCCCGTCGATGACGATGTCACCCGGCTCCAGCAGCGGCACGAGCTGCTCGATCACGGCGTCGACCGGCTTGCCGGCCTTGACCATGAGCATGACCCGCCGCGGGGTCTCGAGGCTCTGCACCAGCTCTTCGAGGGACTCCGTCCGGACGAAGTCACCCTCGCCGCCGTGGGCCTCGAGGAGGGCGTCGGTCTTGCCGGCCGACCGGTTGTGGACGGCGACGGTGTACCCGTTACGCGCGAAGTTGCGGGCCAGGTTTGCGCCCATGACGGCCAGGCCGGTCACGCCAATCTGTGCAGGCATACGGAAGGATCCTCCGGAACGGTTGATGTGTGCGGGGCGCCTGGTCGCCAGACGCTGCTCAGTAGCCTAGCCCACACTGCCCCGCAGAAGGCCAAAAAGTAATACCTTTGCGCGGCCATGTTTCCAGGTCCTTCGTGCGGCCATCGAGGAGCCTCCGTGCGCCTTCTGTCCGCAGGTGCAGGCCGGGGACTCCCGGAATACGTGGGAACCGGCGGCGCTCCGGCACTGCCCCGAGAACCACGGAAACCCCGCCAGCCCGACTCGGAAGTCGTGGGATGACGGGGTTTGCAGATGGTGGGTCCTACCGGGATCGAACCGATGACATCCACGGTGTAAACGTGGCGCTCTACCAGCTGAGCTAAAGACCCTTGCGCCGGACAAGCCTACCGACACCTTCGTCACCGTCCAACTCGAGCAGGGCCCGGCGGTACTCACCGAGGGACCGCGCTTGACCGGCCTCGGAGGAGAAAGCCGTGATGATCCGGCCCCCGGCGACGAGGTACGTCGAGCGCCCGGCCCTGCCGGCCTGCGGATCGAAGCACCCGAACGCCTGGGCGGCGGCCCCGTGCGGCCAGAAGTCAGCGAGCAGCTCGAAGGGCAGCCGTTCCTGATCGGCGTAGGCGCGCAGCGCGTACTTGTGGTCCACCGAGACCCCGAAGAGACGCACCCCGGCCGCCGCGAAGCGGGCGTGCTCGGACGCCAGCTCCCGCAGCTCGGCGGTGCAGACGCGGGAGAAGGCGAACGGGTAGAAGACCAGGCAGTAGGCGCGGTCGCCGAGCGACCGGCTCGTGACCGGCTCACCGTGCTGGTTGACGAGGTCGAACTCGGGCACCGCCGCGCCCGGCCGTGGAGACGGCATGACGCAGCGGGACCCCTCGTGGTCTTTCAGTTCGGGCGGCCGTTCAGTTCTTGCGCCGCGGAGCCAGCCGGGACGCCGACCACTCCGCGGACACGCCCTCGCTGGTCGTCATGTGCAGACCGGCCGTCGGGGCGGCCTCCAGGATCTCGGCCGGCTTGACGTGCCCGTCGCGGCCGTTCTTGGGGGTCAGCAGCCAGACGACGCCGCCGTCGTCCAACTGCGTGAGCGAGTCCACGAGGGCGTCGACAAGATCGCCATCGCCTTCGCGCCACCACAGAATGACGCCGTCGACGACGTCCTGGTCTTCCTCGGTGAGCAATTCTGAGCCGATGCCGTCTTCGAGCGCGTCGCGCAGATCGAAGTCGACGTCGTCGTCATAACCCAGTTCCTGGATGAGATCCCCTTCTTTGAATCCCATCTTGGCGGCAGCCGATTCGGTGGCTGCTGCGGCCTCGCTCACAATCTTCCTCCTCTATGGTGGTCTTACTCTCACTAAGACAACACGTTTCCTCCCCCGGTATCAAGCGTGAGACCCCTGACACGCCGCTTTTCGCACGGGCCCGCCGGGCCAGCGGCCCGACCTCCGGCACCCGGCGGCCACGAGCTACGCATTCGCAAGCCACGCGCATTAGAGTGGCGTGGATAGCTTCCGCTGCATCACGGCGGGAACCTAACCGAGCACGGCGGCCGACCTGCCACGGCCTGGTGAGCACGATCCACTACGACATCGTCCTCTCCCGCCGCCTGCACCACGCTGTAACCCGCTACAAGGAGAATTTGGACGTGGCTGACGATCACATTTCACACATCCGCTCTGGCTTGACCAGTCAGTTGCCGGACCGCGATCCGGAAGAAACCGCCGAGTGGATCGAATCCTTCGACGACCTGGTCGCCAGTCAGGGCACCGAGCGCGCCCAGTTCATCGTCCGCTCCCTGCTGCAGCGTGCGGGCGCCAAGAGCGTCGGCGTCCCCATGGTGACGACCACCGACTACGTGAACACCATCCCGGTCGACCAGGAGCCCGAGTTCCCGGGCGACGAGGAGGTCGAGCGCCGCTACCGGGCGTGGATGCGCTGGAACGCCGCGGTCATGGTGCACCGCGGACAGCACCCGGACATCGGCGTCGGCGGCCACATCTCCACCTTCGCCGGTGCGGCCACCCTCTACGAAGTGGGCTTCAACCACTTCTTCCGGGCCAAGGACCACCCCGGGGGCGGCGACCAGATCTTCTTCCAGGGCCACGCCTCCCCGGGCATGTACGCCCGGGCGTTCCTCGAGGGACGCCTGAGCGAGGAGGACCTCGACGGGTTCCGCCAGGAGAAGTCCAAGGGCGAGAACGGCATCCCGTCCTACCCGCACCCGCGGAACATGCCCGAGTTCTGGGAGTTCCCAACGGTCTCGATGGGCATCGGTCCGGCCAACGCGATCTACCAGGCGCAGACGAACCGCTACCTGCACAACCGCGGGATCAAGGACACCTCCGACCAGCACGTGTGGGCCTTCCTCGGCGACGGCGAGATGGACGAGCCCGAGTCGCGCGGCTTCCTGCAGCTGGCGGCGAACGAGAAGCTCGACAACCTGACGTTCGTCATCAACTGCAACCTGCAGCGCCTCGACGGCCCGGTCCGCGGCAACGGCAAGATCATGCAGGAGCTGGAGGCCTTCTTCCGCGGCGCCGGCTGGAACGTCATCAAGGTCGTCTGGGGCCGCGAGTGGGACTCACTGCTCGAGAAGGACCAGACGGGTGCCCTGGTCGACATCATGAACCAGACTCCGGATGGTGACTACCAGACCTACAAGGCCGAGTCGGGAGCCTTCGTCCGCGAGCACTTCTTCGGCAAGTCGCCCGAGACGAAGGAGCTCGTCGCCGACATGAGCGACGACGAGATCTGGAACCTCAAGCGCGGCGGCCACGACTACCACAAGGTCTACGCCGCCTACAAAGCCGCCACCGAGTTCAAGGGCAAGCCGACCGTCATCCTGGCCAAGACCGTCAAGGGCTACGGCCTGGGCCCGCACTTCGAGGCTCGGAACGCGACGCACCAGATGAAGAAGCTGACGCAGGATGACCTGAAGGCCTTCCGCGACCACCTGCGGATCCCGATCACGGACGAGCAGATCGAGGCCGACCCGTACCGTCCCCCGTACTTCCATCCGGGACCCGACGCCCCGGAGATCCAGTACATGCTGGACCGCCGGAAGAAGCTCGGCGGCTCGCTGCCCGAGCGCCGGACGAAGCACACCGAGCTGGCGCTGCCGGACGAGAAGACGTACGCGATCGCCAAGCGCGGCTCCGGCAAGCAGCAGGCCGCCACCACCATGGCCTTCGTCCGCCTGCTCAAGGACATCATGCGGGACAAGGGGCTGGGCCACCGGATCGTGCCGATCGTCCCGGACGAGGCACGCACCTTCGGCATGGACTCGTTCTTCCCGACGGCGAAGATCTACAACCCCAAGGGCCAGAACTACCTGTCCGTGGACCGGGACCTGGTCCTGGCCTACAAGGAGTCCCCGGCGGGCCAGATCCTGCACCCGGGCATCAACGAGGCCGGAGCCGTCGCAGCCTTCACGGCGACGGGCACGTCCTACGCGACGCACGGCGAGCCGTTGATCCCGGTCTACGTCTTCTACTCGATGTTCGGGTTCCAGCGCACGGGAGACTCCTTCTGGGCCGCCGCGGACCAGATGACGCGCGGCTTCGTCATCGGCGCGACCGCCGGACGCACCACGCTCACCGGCGAGGGCCTCCAGCACGCCGACGGGCACTCGCCGATCCTCGCCGCGACCAACCCGGCCGTGATCACATACGACCCGGCCTACGGCTACGAGATCGGGCACATCATCCGGGCCGGCCTCGAGCGCATGTACGGCGGGAACCACCCGGACCCGAACGTCATGTACTACCTCACCGTCTACAACGAGCCGATCTTCCAGCCGGCCGAGCCGGAGGAGCTGGACGTCGACGGCCTGCTCAAGGGCATCTACCTCGCCGCGCCGGCCAAGGTCGACGGTCCGCGGACGCAACTGCTGGCCTCGGGTGTGGCCCTGCCGTGGGCTATCGAGGCCCAGCAGATCCTGGCCGAGGAGTGGGGCGTCTCAGCGGACGTCTGGTCCGTGACCAGCTGGAACGAGCTGCGCCGTGACGCCATCGAAGCCGAGGAGGAGGCCTTCCTCAACCCCGGCGCCGAGGCCCGCACGCCGTTCGTCACGCAGCAGCTGGCCGGAGCCACGGGCCCGGTCGTCGCCGTCAGCGACTACATGAAGGCGGTGCCGGATCAGATCCGGCAGTACGTGCCCAACGAGTGGGCCACGCTCGGGGCCGACGGCTTCGGCTTCTCGGACACCCGTGCCGCGGCGCGCCGGTTCTTCAAGATCGACGCGCACAGCATCGTGGTCCGGGCCCTGCAGCTGCTCGCCCGCCGCGGCGAGGTCCCCGCCGAGGCGCCGGCCCAGGCATTCGAGCGCTACCGCCTCGACGACGTCAACGCCGGCACCAGCGGCAACGCCGGCGGCGACAGCTGACCGACAGCGCATGACAGAGGAGCGGCCCCCGAGCATCTCGGGGGCCGCTCCTTTGTATGAAGTCGACAAACGGGTACTCATGGGTAAGGTGCCCCAGGGGCACCATCCGAGTAGTGTTGCGCCCATGACTGACACGGCCCCGGCGCACGATCCGAGTCCGCTGCTCTCCAAGCAGCCGCCCGGAGGCTCGGAGACCCTGGCCCGCCTGAAGTCGCACCAGGGCGTCCTCTACACCGCGGCGCTGAAGCATCTGGAGCAGTCCCTCCCCTGGTACCGCGCTCTGAACCCCGACGAACGCGCCGCACTCGGTCTGGTCGCCCAGAAAGGCATCGCCTCGTTCGTCGGCTGGTACGAACGGCCGACGAGCCCGCAATGGGTCCTCAACGACGTCTTCGGGGCGGCTCCTACCGAGTTGACCCGGTCGATCAGTCTCCAGCGGGCCCTGCAGCTCATCAGGACCATCGTCGAGGTCGTCGAGAACCGAGTCCCCGAGCTAGCTGCGGAGTCCGAGCAGATACAGCTGCGGGAGGCGGTCCTGCGCTACTCGCGAGAGGTCGCCTTCGCCGCGGCCGATGTCTACGCGCGCGCCGCCGAGTCCCGCGGCGCCTGGGACAGCCGGCTCGAGGCGCTCGTCGTCGACGCCGTGCTGCGCGGCGAGGACACGGACTCGCTGCGCTCGCGGTTCGCCGCCGTGGGCTGGAAGTCCCAGTCCGGCATCCACGTCATGGCGGGGCGGGCCCCGGACGTCGCGAGCGCCCACTTCGTCGCCGAACTGCGCCGCACCGCCCTGCGCTACGCCCATGACTGCCTCGTGGGCATCCAGGGCGAACGCCTGATCGTGATGCTCGGCGGCATCCGCGAGAACGGTGCCGCCGGATTCGACCGGCTGGCGGAGCTCTTCGGCGAGGGCCCGGTAGTCTACGGCCCGCGTGCCGACTCCCTGCGCGCCACGACCGACTCCGCCCAGGCGGCCTTCGCAGGTCTGGCCTCCGCGGACGCCTGGACGCAGGCCCCCCGCCCGGCCGCCGCCGACGACCTGTGGCCCGAGCGCGTCATCAACGGTGACTCGCTGGCCCGCCGCGCGCTGGTCGAGCACATCTACCGCCCCCTGGAGAAGGCCGGCAACGGACTCGTGCAGACCCTCACCAGCTATCTGGCGCTCGGCCACTCGCTCGAGGGGACGGCCCGCCAGCTCTTCGTCCACGCCAATACCGTCCGCTACCGCCTCAAGCGCGTCAGCGAGCTCACCGGGTGGGATCCGCTGATCCCCCGCGAGGCATTCGTCCTGCAGACCGCCCTGGTGGTCGGACGCCTCGAGGACAGCCCTCCGCTCTGATCCTCTTGTAGGATCCCTACAAGACGCCTCGGTGAGCTTGGTGCACCGGAACACCGGGGTCGGCCCTCGATTATTGGAAAGCTGGAAACGTGCTTGCAATTGTGTGCCCCGGACAGGGCTCCCAGACCCCCGGTTTCCTGACGCCCTGGCTCGAGCTGCCCGGCGTCGCCGACCATCTCGCCCAGCTCTCGGAGCTGACCGGGCGCGATCTGACGCACTTCGGGACAGCCGCCGACGAGGAGACGATCAAGGACACCGCCGTCGCCCAGCCGCTGATCGTGGCGGCTGGACTCGTCACGGCTCGAGCCCTCTTCTCCGACGGCGCCGTCCCGGACCGCACCGTGGTCGCCGGGCACTCCGTCGGCGAGATCACGGCCTCCGCGATCGCCGGCGCCCTGACCGAGCAGGATGCGATGGTCTTCGTCCGCGAGCGCGCCAACGCGATGGCGGAGGCGGCAGCGGCCACGCCCACGGGCATGGCCGCCGTGCTCGGCGGGGACCCGGACGAGGTCCGCGCCGCCATCGACGCCGCAGGCCTCGCCGCCGCGAACGCCAACGGAGGCGGTCAGACCGTCGCCGCGGGCACGCTCGAGGAGATCGACGCCTTCGCCGCGGCTCCGCCCGCGAAGGCGCGCGTGATCCCGCTGAAGGTCGCCGGCGCCTTCCACACCCGGCACATGGCACCGGCGGTCTCGGTCCTGGAGCGGCTCGCTCCCGAGCTCTCCCCCGACGACCCGCGACTGACCCTCCTGAGCAACTACGACGGCGGAGTCGTCGTCGACGGGCGGGCCAACCTCGCCAGCCTGGTCGCGCAGGTCTCCCGCCCCGTCCGCTGGGACCTGTGCATGGAGCGGCTCGCCGACCTCGGCGTCACGGGCCTGCTCGAGCTCGCCCCGGCCGGAACCCTCGCCGGGCTCGCCAAGCGCGGCCTCAAGGGCGTCGCCACCCTCGCGCTGAAGAGCCCCGAAGACCTCGACTCCGCCCGCGCGTTCGTCGCCGAGCACACCGCCTAAGGAGCACCATGCCCACCGAACTCAAGCTCGCGCCGACGAACGCCGGCAGCCGGTTCCTCGGCCTCGGCGCATATCGCGGCGACGTCGTGGTGACCAACGACGACGTCTGCCAGTGGATCGACTCCTCGGACGAGTGGATCCGCCAGCGCACAGGGATCGTCACGCGCCGCCGCGCGTCCGCCGACGTCTCGCTCCTGGACATGGCCGAGACGGCCGGCCGCGAGGCCCTGGAGGCCGCCGGCATCGAGGGCGCGCAGCTCGGCGCCGTGATCGTCTCCACGGTCACGTTCCCGTACGCGACGCCGTCGGCGGCGGCCGCGCTGGCCGACCGGCTGGGCGCCACTCCCGCGCCCGCGTTCGACATCTCGGCGGCTTGCGCGGGCTACTGCTACGGCGTCGCCCAGGCGGATGCGCTGGTCCGTTCGGGAGCCGCCGACTACGTCCTCGTCGTCGGTGCGGAGAAGCTCTCCGACGTGATCGACAACCACGAGCGCACGATCTCCTTCCTGCTCGGCGACGGCGCCGGCGCCGTCGTGATCGGCCCCTCGGAGACGGCCGGCATCGCGCCGTCGATCTGGGGCTCAGACGGCTCCAAGTGGTCCACGATCGGCATGACCCACTCGATGCTCGACCTGCGCGAGATCGCCCTGGCGGCCGAGGCCGACCCCGAGGGCAGCGCGCTCGTCGCGGAGACCGAGGCCAAGCTCTGGCCCACTCTCCGCCAGGACGGGCAGACCGTGTTCCGCTGGGCCGTCTGGGAGATGGCGAAGGTCGCCCAGCAGGCCATGGATGCCGCCGGCGTCGGCCCCGAGGATCTGGCCGCCTTCATCCCGCACCAAGCGAACATGCGGATCATCGACGAGATGGTCAAGCAGCTCAAGCTCCCCGAGTCCGTCGCCGTCGGGCGAGACATCGCCGACATGGGCAACACCTCCGCGGCGTCGATTCCCCTGGCCATGCACCGGCTCCTGCAGGAGAACCCCGGCCTGTCCGGTGGGCTTGCCCTCGAGATCGGTTTCGGTGCCGGACTGGTGTTCGGCGCCCAGGTCGTCGTTCTGCCCTAGGCTTGCCTAGGACGAACGTTCCAATGGTTACCCGTCCACTGCGGACGGGACACAACGTCGGGACCACCCGGCACAACGAGAAAGGAAAGCCCTCATGGCGAGCAACGAAGAGATCCTGGCCGGTCTGGCGGAGATTGTTAACGAAGAGACCGGACTGGACACCGACGCCGTTCAGCTGGACAAGTCCTTCACCGATGACCTGGACATCGACTCCATCTCGATGATGACCATCGTGGTCAACGCCGAGGAGAAGTTCGACGTGAAGATTCCGGACGAGGAAGTCAAGAACCTCAAGACGGTCGGCGACGCAGTCAGCTACATCGCGAACGCCCAGGCCTAAGCGCCTGCCAACGCGCCGCCGTCGGGCAGGCGGCGGCGCGTTACCACCCGGCCGCGGGGATCCCTCCCCGGCCGGGTACCTGCCTCCCACTACGTAGTCTTCCTCGTGTAAAGAGAGATGTGCTGATGGCCCGCAAAGTCGTAATCACCGGTCTAGGTGCCACAACCCCCATCGGTGGCGACGTGCCCACCCTGTGGGAGAACGCCCTCAAGGGCGTCTCCGGTGCGCACACGCTGACCGACGACTGGGTCGAGGAGTTCAACCTCCCGGTCACCTTCGCCGCCCGGGTCACCACGCCCCCGAGCGAGACGCTCTCCCGCGTCGAGATGAAGCGGATGGATCCCTCCACCCAGTACGCGGTCGTGGCGGCCCGCGAGGCCTGGAACGACTCCGGACTCACGGAGATGGACCAGGACCGTCTCGGCGTCGCCTTCGCCACGGGCATCGGCGGCGTCTGGACACTCCTCGACGCCTGGGACACCCTGCGCGAGAAGGGACCGCGCCGCGTTCTGCCGATGACGGTCCCCATGCTCATGCCGAACGGCCCCGCAGCGGCCGTCAGCCTCGACCTGGGCGCACGCGCCGGGGCCCACACCCCGGTGTCCGCGTGCGCCTCCGGCACGGAGGCCGTCGACGTCGGCCTGGAGATCATCCGGTCGGGCCGCGCCGACGTCGTAGTGGTCGGCGGCGCCGAGGCAGCCATCCACCCGATGCCGCTCGCCGCGTTCGCCTCCATGCAGGCGCTCTCGCGCCGGAACGACGACCCGGAGCACGCCTCCCGGCCCTACGACCTCGACCGCGACGGATTCGTCATGGGCGAGGGCGCCGGCGCGCTGGTCCTCGAGGCGGAGGAGCACGCGCTCGCCCGCGGCGCCCGGATCTACGCCGAGCTCGCCGGCACGGCCGTGACCGCCGACGCGCACCACATCACCGCACCGGATCCGGAGGGCCTGGGCGCGACGCGCGCCCTGAAGGCGGCCATGTTCGACGGTCTGATCCAGCCGGAGGACGTGGTCCACGTCAACGCCCACGCGACGTCCACCCCCGTCGGCGACAAGCCGGAGTACACCGCGCTCAAGGCCGCTCTCGGCCAGCACGTCGACAACGTGGCGGTCTCCGCCACCAAGTCGCAGATGGGGCACCTGCTCGGCGCCTCCGGCGCCGTGGAGTCGGTGCTGAGCGTCCTGGCCGTGTACCACCGCAAGACCCCGGTGACCATCAACCTCGAGAACCAGGACCCCGATATCCCGCTCGACGTCGTCACCGGTACCCCGCGCGAGCTGCCCGGCGGCTCCATCGTGGCGCTGAACAACTCGTTCGGCTTCGGCGGCCACAATGCCGTCGTCGCCATCCGCAGCGTCTAGCCGGAGCATCAGCACCGCGACGCCGGCCGCGGCGACGCGCCCTCGAAGGGGCCGTGCTCGCGCCACCCTCCGGGGATGGCGCGAGCACGGCCCCTTCCTGTCGGCTCTCCTGTCGTTCCGGGAGAGCGACATCGGTCCTGCGCAGGTCCGCACCCGGCGAGGATCTCCCCTGGACGACAGAGGGCGCCATCCCCGCCGGTATTCGGCGGGGATGGCGCCCTCGAGGCGCCGACCGGTCCACAGTCCGACGCCGAGCGTCTGGGCCGGAGCCGCGGCGCTAGGCCAGGAGCGTCGGCTTCATCTGCTGGATGCGGCCGAGCAGGCCGTTGATGAACTCCGGCGACTCGTCGGTGGAGAGTTCCTTGGCGAGCGACATCGCCTCGGCGACGGCGACGCCGTCGGGAACCTCGTCGTTGAACAGGATCTCCCACGTGCCCAGGCGCAGGGCGGCGCGGTCGACGGCCGGCATGCGGTCCAGCGTCCAGCCGCGCGCGTAGGTGCTCAGGATCTCGTCGATCCGCTCCTGCTGCGACACCACGCCCTCCACGAGAGTCATCGTGTAGGGATTGACGGTCCAGTCCGCGTTGGCCTCGCGGCGCTGCTGCAGGGCCGACAGCGCGGTGACGCCGCGCTGGTCGGCCTCGAAGAGCACCTCGAGAGCCCGGAGCCGGGCCTTGCTGCGGGCACTCACTCGGTGACACGCCCCAGGTAGTCGCCGGTGCGGGTGTCGACCTTCACACGGGTGTTCTGCTCGACGAACAGCGGCACCTGGATCTCCTTGCCGGTCTCCAGCGTCGCCGGCTTCGTGCCAGCGGAGGAGCGGTCGCCCTGCAGGCCCGGCTCGGTGTAGGTGATCTCCAGCACCACCGACGGCGGCAGCTCCACGTAGAGCGGCGAGCCGTCGTGCATCGCGATGACGAGCTCCTGGTTCTCCAGCATGAACCCGGCGGCGTCGCCGACCAGGGCACCGGGGACGGTGATCTGGTCGTAGTCGGACAGGTTCATGAAGACGTAGTCCTCGCCGTCCTGGTACAGGTACTGGTAGTCGCGGCGGTCGACCGTCGCGGTCTCGATCTTGGCGCCGGCGTTGTAAGTCTTGTCGACGACCTTGCCCGACATGATGTTGCGCATCTTGGTGCGCACGAATGCACCACCCTTGCCCGGCTTGACGTGCTGGAATTCGACGATCTGCCACAGCTGGCCGTCGATCTTGATGACGACGCCGTTCTTGATATCGGTGGTATCTGCCACGAACTACTCTTCCTGTATGGGCGCCGGTGCCCGTCGGTGCGCCGATGGCGCGGGCGAGCTCCGGCTCTTGTCAAAGATCCTCAGCAATTTTAGCGTACGAGGTGCTCGTGTCGTTCGACGGCCTCCAGCGAGCGGCGGGCCAGCTCGGTCCGACGCTCGAGGGCGTTGGCGCGGGTGTGGAGCTCGAGGGCCTTCTCGAAGCGGTGGCGGGCAGCCGTGAGATCGCCCGCGTTGTAGTAGAGGATGCCGAGGTACTGGTGCATGGTGGCCTCGTGGGATGTGCCGGAGAACTCCTCCAGCAGGGCCCGGAGCCGCTGGATCGCGGCCTCGGTGTTGCCCATGGCCCGCTGGAGATCGGTGTCCAGCAGCCGCATCCGGATGTTCTGCGGCTCGTTCAGCCGCACGTCCGCCACGAGCTCGGCCGCCTGCCGGAGCTGGCCGCGGGCGATGAGGACGACCACGGCGTCGCACGGGTCCTCCCCTCGGAGGAGCCCTTCCGCCTCCTCCTCATCGACGATGACCGGCAGCAGCGTCTCGGGATCTCGCTTGATCCCCGGCATGCCGGTTTCGATCCAGTGAGTCTCCTGCATCAGTCTGCAATCTCCTGGTATGCGGCGAAGAGTAGGGATGTATCGGGTACATCGAGGATACCCGGGCGGGCCAGCCCGTCCAGCACCACGAACCGGAGCAGATCGCCCCGGGCCTTCTTATCCCGCTTCATCCCGTCCAGGAGCGCGGCCCAGCGGTCACCGCGGTAGGTGGTCGGCAGGCCCAGGGACTCCAGGACCGCCCGGTGCCGGTCGGCCAGTTCGTCGTCGATGCGTCCGACCGAGCGGGCGAGCTCTGCAGCGAAGGCCAGACCGATGGACACCGCCGCGCCGTGGCGCATCTGGTAGCGCTCCGCCAGTTCGATCGCGTGAGCCAGCGTGTGGCCGTAGTTGAGCATCTCGCGGCGGCCGGACTCCTTGAGATCCTCGGAGACGACCTCCGCCTTGACGCGGATCGAGCGCTCGACGATCTCCCTCAGCTCGGGACTCCCGGGCTCGGATACCTTCGCCGGGTCCGCCTCGATGATCTCCAGGATCCGTGGGTCCGCGATGAAGCCGCACTTGACGGACTCGGCGAGTCCGGTGACCAACTCGTTCCGCGGGAGGGTCTGCAGCGAGTCGAGGTCGGCCAGGACCGCGGCCGGCGGGTGGAAGGCACCCACGAGGTTCTTGCCCTCCGAGGTGTTGATGCCGGTCTTCCCGCCGACGGCCGCGTCGACCATGCCCAGCAGCGTCGTGGGCAAGTGGACCACGCGCACGCCGCGCAGCCAGGTCGCCGCCACGAAACCGGCCACGTCGGTCACGGCGCCGCCGCCGACGGCGACGATGGCGTCGGAGCGGGTGAAGTCGTTCTGGCCCAGGACCTGCCAGCAGAAGGCGGCGACCTGGATGTGCTTGCCCTCCTCCGCATCGGGGATCTCGGCCGTCAGCGCCGTCAGGCCGGCGCCGTCGAGCTCGGCCTTGACGGCGTCGCCGGTCGCTCGCAGGGCGCGCGGGTGGATCACGAGCACCTTGCGCACCCGCTCGCCGAGGATCCCGGGCAGTCGGTCCAGGAGCCCGTTGCCGACGACGACGCTGTAGTTCGCGTCGGGTGTGCTTCCGGTGACCTCGATGGTGGTGGTCATTTCTGCTGTTCCTCCGTGGCTTGGGTGTAGCGCGCGTAGGCGCTGAGGATGCGGGCCGCATTGGTGGCGACTGGCTCGGTGCCGACGTCGACGACGACGTGGGAGGCCGCGCGGTACAGGGGCTCCCGCTCGGCGAGGATCTGGGCCCAGCGCTCCACGGGCCCCGTCTCCTCCTCGGCGGGCGGTGCGTCGCCCGCGCTCGCCCGGGTGGCCAGCAGGGGTCGGTGCCGGTCGCGGAGGATCCGGGGCGCGACCGCCTCCCGGGTGATGGTCAGGTAGGCGGTGAAGACGCCCGCGAGCAACTCGCGGTTCTCCGGTACGACGACGGCCCCGCCGCCGGTCGCGATCACGCCGCCGTGGACCGAGGCGGCAGCGAGGGCCGCGCGGAGCGCCTCCGTCTCGAGGCGACGGAAGTCGGCCTCCCCCCGCTCGCTGAAGATCTCCGCGATGGGGCCGTGCTGGGCGACGACGAGCGCGTCGGTGTCCGCGAACGGGACGCCGAGCTCACGAGCGACGGCCCGCCCGAGGGTCGACTTGCCCGACGCCATGGGGCCGATGAGGCAGATGACGCTGCGGGCGTGGCCGTCCCAGGCGTCGCGAGGGGTCGCGTAGCGGGGTGCCTCCCCGGAGGAGGGCTCCGATGGATCTGGGGTCACGTCGATGCGGCTCCGGTGGCGGTCAGGCCCGCGGCGTCGCCAGAGCCGCCGGGATGGCGTCCAGGTAGGCGTCCAGGTTGCGGCGCGTCTCGGCGACGGAGTCGCCGCCGAACTTCTCGAGCATGCCCTGCGCGATCACGAGGGCGACCATGGCCTCGGCCACGACGCCGGCGGCCGGGACCGCGCAGACGTCGGAGCGCTGGTGGTGCGCCTTGGCGTCCTCGCCGCTCGCGACGTCGACCGTCCGCAGGGCGCGCGGCACGGTGGCGATCGGCTTCATGGCGGCGCGCACCCGCAGGGGCGTGCCGATGCTCATGCCGCCCTCGACGCCCCCGGCGCGATTCGTGGTGCGGATGATCCGCCCCTCCTCGTCGCGCAGGATCTCGTCGTGGGCCTGGGATCCGCGCCGGGCGGCAGTCAGGAAGCCGTCTCCGACCTCGACACCCTTGATGGCCTGGATCCCCATGAGCGCGGAGGCCAGCCGGGCGTCGAGCCGCCGGTCCCAGTGCACGTAGGACCCGACGCCCGGGGGCAGGTTGTAGGCGAGGACCTCGACGACGCCGCCGAGGGTCTCCCCCTCCTTGTGCGCCGCGTCCACCTCCGCGACCATGGCCTCCGAGGTCTCCCGGTCGAAGCAGCGCAACGGGTCGCTGTCCAGGGCCACGACGTCCTGCGGGCGCGGCACCTCGGTCCCCTGCGGGACCGCGACGGTGCCGACCGCGACCGTGTGGCTGACGAGCCGGATGCCCAGGTGCTGCAGGAACTTCGCCGCGGCCGTGCCGAGGGCGACGCGGGCGGCCGTCTCGCGTGCGCTGGCGCGCTCGAGGACCGGACGGGCGTCGTCGAACCCGTACTTCTGCATGCCCGCGAAGTCGGCGTGGCCGGGGCGCGGGCGGGTCAGCGGCGCGTTGCGCGCCAGACCGTCGAGCACTTCCTGCTCCACGGGATCGGCGCTCATGACCTTCTCCCACTTCGGCCACTCGGTGTTGCCGACCTCGATCGCCACGGGACCGCCCTGAGTGGCTCCATGGCGCACGCCGCCCACGAAGGTGACCTGGTCCTGCTCGAACTTCATCCGCGCGCCACGACCGTAGCCGAGCCGCCGGCGGGCGAGTGCGGCCTGCACCTCCTCGGTGGTCAGCGACACCCCGGCGGGCAGTCCTTCCAGAATTCCGACGAGGGACGGGCCATGGGATTCGCCCGCAGTCAACCAACGCAACATGGACTCAATACTGCCACGCTTCCGGATCAACCCCGACGACGCGGGGTGCCCACTGCGTCACACATCACGTTTGTGACGAGGGCCCGGGCCTCCGGGTCCGCCCGGGCGAACCGGAGGGCCTGCTCGACCGCCTGGTGCACCAGCATGTCCAGCCCGTCGACGATCCGCCCACCTGCGCTCCCCCAGGCCTCGACGAGGCGACTCGGCCAGGGGTCGTACGCCACATCGAGCAGCGGGGCACCGGCTCGGGGGTCCGAGGCGAGCAGCGTCTCGACGATCGGGTCCGCCGCCCGCGGCGGCAGGGTGGAGACCACGACGTCGTACTCCCCCAGCGCCGCACCGGCGGCCGGTGCGTCCAGCACCCGCACGGCGAGCCCCAGCTCCCGGGCGAGCGCGACGGTGCCGGCGGCCCGGCCGGCGTGACGGACGACGAGGTCGACCGTCGCGATCTCCAGCAAGGCGGCGGCCTCCATCGCTGCAGAGGCCGTCCCGCCCGCCCCGAGGACGGCCAGTCGCCCGCCCGCGAAGGAGTCCCGGCCGCCGGGCGCGCCGGCCGCGAGCGCCCGGATGATCCCGTCGACATCGGTGTTCTCGCCGAGCAGACGGGGGCGGTCGCCCGAGTCGTCGACGACCACGGTATTGAGCACTCCGAGGCGACGGACCCGGTCGGAGACGTCGTCCATGTACGGCACCATGGCGGCCTTCATCGGCATGGTGCAGGACAGCCCCCGCCAGCCGGGCTCGGTGCGCAGCCGCCCGGCCAGCGTCCTCGCGTCCTGCGGGTCGGCCTCGATGGCGTCGTAGTCGATCCGGGCACCGAGGGCGCGGTAGGCGGCGGCGTGCAGACGTGGGGACTTCGAGTGCCCGATCGGGTTCCCGATGACGGCGGCGCGCCCCCGAGGCTGCTGGGTCTCGTCCGTCATCGTCCGCAGGCCTCCGGATTCGCAGAGCAGTAGTCGCGGTACTCCTGCTGGTTGCGCTGGTGCTCCTCGTACGTGGTCGCGAACTTCGTCTCGCCGGTCTCGATATTGACGGTGACCCAGTAGTAGTAGTCGTTCTCCTGCGGGTTCACCGCGGCTTCGATCGCGGCATCGCCCGGGGAGCCGATCGGGGTCGGCGGCAGGCCGGGGTGCTGGTAGGTGTTGTACGGATTCGAGGCATCGGCCTTCTCCTCCGCGGTGAACTCGAGCGAGTAGCGGTCCAGGCCGTAGATAACGGCGGAGTCGACCTGGAGGAACCCGCCGGTCTCCGTGTTGGCGGGGTTGAGGCGGTTCTCGATGGCTCCCGCCACGGCCTCGTAGTCCCCGGGGCGGGACTCGCCCTGGAGGATGCTCGCGATCGTGAGCGCGCGGTAGCGCTGCTGGGGATCCTCCACGCCCAACCCGTCGAGCGTCGCGACCGTCGCATCGACGAGCTGCTGGAGCACCTCCTTCGGCTCCGTCCCGACCGGGAAGCGGTACTCGCCCGGGTGGAGGAACCCCTCGATGTTCGGGTAGGAGTCGGGCAGGCCGAATGCCGCCGGCTGGGTCGAGAGCTCGGTGAGCTCCTGGACCGAGGCGCCGGTGCCCTCGCCGATGGCCTCGAGCGCGGCCCCGAGGCGCATGTTCTGCCGGATCGCCACGTAGTGCACGGGCGCCTCGGAACTGCCGACGAGAGCCTCCACGGCCTCGACCGCGGGGATGCGCCGCTGCAGGGGGAACTCGCCGGGGTGGATCTCCTTGTTCTCGACGTCGGACTCGGCCAGCGCCTGGAGGAAGGCCTCCTCCGAGGCGACGATCTCCTGCCGCACGAGTTCGCTGGCGACCCGGTTGGCGCCCCAGCCGGACTCGACGGCGAAGGTGACCTCGCCCTCGCCGGGGCCCTCGTAGTCCTCCGGCTCGAGGTTGAAGAGCGAGTTCAGGAACAGCGCGCCCACGGTCAGGAGGACGACGAAGACGCCGAAGACCGACGCCATGACGATGTTGCGGCGGCGCCGCCGGCGGCGGCGGGCCTGCAGGGCGGCCTCGAGCTTGTCGTCCCGCGGCGGGATGACCACCTCCTCGAACGTCCTGACGCGGGGTTCCGTGCGGGCGGCGTGCGCCCCGGCGACGGCGGCGGCGGAGGCGCGGGACTCCTCCTCGGGCGCGACGGGCTCCGTCGCCGGCACCTCGACGGGGGGAACCGGCACGGCCGGGGCCGGTGCGGGCGCGGGAACGGCGCCCCGGCGGATGTCGGACCGCGTGGGGTCGGGCAGGCGGGGACCGCCCGCGTCGTGCAGATCGAGCGGAGCCGAGGGCTCCCGGCGGCGCCGTCCGGAGGGTAGATGTCGGTACGGCGCCCCGGCGTCGTCGTGGAGGAGGTCCTCGTCTTTCTCGCCGCCCCGGGTGTCGTGTGTCTCGTTCACCTGCGGCTAGTCCTTTTGTCCTGGGGAACCGTCCATGCCGGTTCTCGGCTCCACGGCGTCTCCGACGTCGCGTCGGAGCGATCTTTCCATATCGAGCGCATGTTGCAGAATAGCGGTCGCCGCCGCCTGGTCGACGACGGCGCGGTGCTGGCGGCTACCGACGCCTGCCTCGTGGAGGCTCCGGTGCGCCGTGACCGTGCTCAGCCGCTCGTCCACCAGCCGCACGACGGCGCGGCTCCCGGCTGCGGCGAGCCCGTCCGCAACAAGAACAGCGTAGTCGCGCGCCATGCGGGTCGAGGCCGTGTCGTGGCCCTTGAGATTGCGGGGCAGGCCGACGTAGACGACCGTGGCCCCCGTCTCGCACGCGTGGCGGACGAGGACCCGGATGTCGGAGTCCTTCTTCTCGTCGCGCGTGAGGGTCCGCCACGGGGTCGCCAGCAGGCCGTCGGGGTCGCTCGAGGCGACGCCGACGCGAGCCTGCCCGACGTCCACGCCGAGCCGTGTGCCGCGTTCCGCCATGGTCAGGCGACGTCGCCGATCTCGCGTTCGACGGCCGCGAGCGCCTCGGGACGCTTGGAGGAGTCCTGGCCTCCGCCCTGTGCGACGTCGTCCTTGCCTCCGCCACCGCCGCCGAGGATGCCGGCCGCCACGCGCACGAGCGCGCCGGCCTTGATGCCCTTCCCGCGGGCCGCCTCGTTCGTGGCGACCAGCACCAGCGGGCGACCGTTGGCCACGCCCGTGAGGGCGACGACCGCGGCGTCGGCGCCGAGCCGACCACGCAGGTCCAGCGCGAGCGAGCGCAGGTCGTCAGCGGCGGCCACGTCGCCGGCGTCGTGGGCGATGACCCGGACGCCGGCGATGTCGCGGGCGCTCGCCACGAGACCAGCGGCCTGGGCGGCCAGCTGCTCCCGGCGCAGACGCTCGATCTCCTTCTCCGCGGCGCGGAGCTTCGCGACGGTGGCCTGGACGCGCTCGCCGACCTGGGCCGCCGGAACGCGGAACATCTCGGCGAGGTCGGAGACCAGGGCGCGCTCGGCGGCCCCGTGCCGGAAGGCCTCCATGCCCACGAGGGCCTCGACGCGCCGGTTGCCGGAGCCGACCGACTGCTCGCCCAGGAGCGTGAGGGTGCCGATCTGGCTGGTGGCACCGACGTGCGTGCCGCCGCAGAGCTCGCGCGACCAGGCGCCATCCATCTCCACCATGCGGACGGTGCTGCCGTACTTCTCGCCGAAGAGGCTCATCGCGCCCATCGCCTTGGCCTCGTCCAGCGACATGATCCTCGTGACGACGTCGTGGTTGTCGCGGATCTTCAGATTGGCGAGTTCCTCGACCTCGGCCCTGGCGGCGCCCGAGAGGGAATCGGACCAGGCGAAGTCGAAGCGGAGGTAGCCGGCCTTGTTGAAGGAACCCGACTGGATGGCCTCCGGCCCGAGGATCTCGTGCAGCGCGGCATGGACGAGGTGCGTCGCCGAGTGCGCTTGCTCGCCGGCGAGGCGACGCTGCCGATCCACGTTAGCGAGGACCCGGGCGGATGCCGGCAGCTCGCCCTCGCGCACTATGGCCTTGTGGACGTTCAGGCCGCGGATGGGCGCCTGCACGTCGAGGACCTCGACGACGAAGCCGTCGCCCGTGATGAGGCCGACGTCGCCTGCCTGGCCACCCGCCTCCGCGTAGAACGGCGTCTCGTCCAGGACGAGGTCGATCTCCTGGCCCTGCTCGGCGACGTCGAGGAGCTCCCCGTCGCGGACGATGCCGCGCACGGGCGACTCCCCGCTGAGCGTCTCGTAGCCGGTGAACCGCACGTCGCGGCCGCCGTGGAGCTTGGAGTAGACGGTCAGGTCCGTGTGGCCGGCCTTCTTGGCGCGGGCGTCCTGCTGGGCGCGCTCGCGCTGCTCCGCCATCAGCGAGCGGAACTGCCCCTCGTCCACGGACAGGCCGGCCTCGGCGGCGATCTCGAGCGTCAGATCGATCGGGAAGCCGTAGGTGTCGTGCAGGCTGAACGCGACGTCGCCCGAGAGCGCGCCGGTGCCCTGCCGGGCCTCGCCGATGGCCTCCTCGAGGCGTGCCGTGCCGGAGGCGATCGTGCGCAGGAACGCACGCTCCTCGGCGTAGGCGACGCGGGAGATCCGTTCGAAGTCGGCCTCCACCTCCGGGTAGACGCCCTTCATCGCGTCGCGCGACGCGGGCAGGAGCTCGGGGAGGACGGCCGTCTCGACGCCCATGAGGCGCATCGCGCGCACGGCGCGGCGGATGAGGCGGCGCAGGACGTAGCCGCGGCCCTCGTTGCCGGGGACCACGCCGTCGGAGATGAGCATGAGCGAGCTGCGCACGTGGTCGGCGATCATGCGCAGACGCACGTCGTTGGCGTGGTTCGGGTCGCTCGGGTCCTCGGTGGAGGTGTACTCCTTGCCGGAGAGCTCGGAGGCCTTGTCGAGCACCGGGCGCACCTGGTCCGTCTCGTACATGTTCTCGACGCCCTGCAGGATCATCGCAAGGCGTTCGAGGCCGAGCCCGGTGTCGATGTTCTTCTTCGGCAGCTCGCCGGCGACGTCGAAGTCGGTCTTGGAGCGCACTGCGGAGAGCCGGTACTGCATGAACACGAGGTTCCAGATCTCGATGTACCGCGTCTCGTCGACGGCGGGGCCGCCCTCCTGGCCGTACTCGGCGCCGCGATCGTAATAGATCTCGGAGCACGGACCGCCCGGTCCGGGCTGGCCGGTGTTCCAGTAGTTGTCCGCCTTGCCGGTGCCGACGACGCGCTCGTGCGGGACGCCGACGACGTCCTCCCAGATGCGGCGGGCCTCGTCGTCGCGCTCGTCGCCCTCCTCGTACACGGTGACCCACAGCCGGTCCGGGTCCAGGCCGAAGCCGCCCGCGTCCTGCAGCGTGGTCAGCAGTTCCCAGGCCCAGGGGATGACCTCGGCCTTGAAGTAGTCGCCGAAGGAGAAGTTGCCGGCCATCTGGAAGAAGGTCCCGTGCCGGGACGTCTGCCCGACCTCCTCGATGTCCGCGGTGCGGATGCACTTCTGGATGCTGACGGCGCGGCTGTACGGGGGTTCCTGCTGGGCGGTGAAGTACGGGATGAAGGGCACCATGCCGGCCACCGTGAACAGCAGGGACGGGTCCGCGGAGACGAGGGATGCACTCGGGACGGGCGTGTGGCCGCGCTTGGAGAAGAATTCGACCCAGGTCCGGGCGATGTCCTGCGATTTCATGGTGCTTCTTCGATCCTTCGGGTGGATTAGTGGTTCTGGCCGCCGGCGTGGCGGCCGCGCTGCGGCTGATCGAGGCCGAGGGCGTCGCGGAGCTCGGACTCCTTGGCGCTCATGCCCTCGCGGAAGGCGTCCAGCGTGTCCGCGATCGAATCGCCGACCCGGCCGATGGTGCGGTTCCAGCCCTCCGCGGTGGTGGCCTGCGCGCGGGCCTGGGTGAGCTTGTGGTAGGCCAGCGATCCGACGGCGATGCCGATGCCGACCCAGAAGATCTTCTTCATCACGTGTGTCCTCTTCCCTAGGGGTCAGCGGCTGCGGCGGGCGGGCTTGGCGGGGCGGTTCACGGCCGCGCGGACGCCCTCACTGAACGCGGCGACCTTGATGAGGGGGCGCCCGACGACGGCGGCGAAGAGCGAGCTGACCGCGGTGACGTTGGCGGACGCGTCGGAGACGTTGGTGGTAATGCCGTCGACCTTGCGGAGCTGCTCGTTCGTCGTGGTCACCGTGGTGGTGACTTCCTGCAGCAGGGGGCTGGTACCGTCCGAGATCTCGCGAACCGCGGCACGCAGCTCGTCGAAGACCCTGCCCAGCTTGAGGATCGGAACGGCCAGCAGTGCTACCAGAATGGCGAAGACTCCGGCTGCGATCAGCCCGGCGATATCGGCCCCGGTCATGTTGAGCTCCTCATTCGACGTGTTCGGCCGCCGCGGGTCGCGGCGCCGGTACCCAACCCTACCTAACGATGTCCGTCACGACGCCGCGGCGCGTCCCCGGGCCGCGACCGCGCCGATGTGGGGAACGCAGCCGGGCGGACGCAGAGAAGGCCCGGGACCGTCGGTCCCGAGCCTTCTCCAGCGGTGGAGGTAAGGGGATTCGAACCCCTGACCTTCTGCATGCCATGCAGACGCGCTACCAACTGCGCCATACCCCCGTGGGCTTCGTTATCCGGATGACCGGGGCCGAAGCAACTCGTCAATCATACGGGAGGGCCGGCAGCGGAGCAAAATCCGCCTGTCCCCCCGACCGGGGCTAGGCGGCGCCATCCTTGGAGCCGAGATCCGGCAGTTCCACAGCGGGGCAATCGCTCCAGAGGCGGTCCAGCGCGTAGAACTCGCGGTCCTCCTGATGCTGGACGTGGATGACGACGTCGAGGTAGTCCAGAAGAACCCAGCGGCCCTCGCCCTGGCCTTCCCGGCGTGCAGGCTTGAGTCCCAACTCCTCGGAGAGCGCCTTCTCGATGGCGTCGACGACGGCGTTGACCTGGCGCTCCGTCTCGGCGGAGGCCATGAGGAAGGCATCGGTGATGCCGAGCCGGTCACCGACGTCGACGGCTGAGATGTTCTCGGCGAGTTTGTCGTCGGCCGCGCGGGCGGCCACCTCGATGATGCTGCGAGTGTGCTCGTTGAGCGCCACGTGTCTCCCTTAGCGTGAGCGGACGGGAGCGGACGCCCCCGCAGGCCAGTCTAGTTGCTGTTGACGATCATGATGAGCCCGGCGACGAAGGTCCCCACGCCGACGCCGAGAGCACCGAATGAGATGTAGAACCACTGGTTGGCGCGGCGGATACCGGCCGTGACCGAGTCCAGCGGGTCGAGCCCCTGGGCGCTGGTCGCCGCCAGGGGCGACCGCTGTGCCGCGTCGTCGGACGCCGCGGCCGGGCCCGGAGCGGCGGCGGGCATCTCGCCGGGCGCCCCGGCAGCGGCCAGGGCATCGTGCCGTGCGGCGGTCTGGCGCAGCTGATCGGCGGAGGCACTGCCGTGAGGGACGGACTTGGTGCTCCGACGGGCGGTCCGCGCACCCGTCCCCGGGCCGCCGGCCGCGGTCAGGTCGAGTTCGACGCCGCTCGTCGGCGGGCCCGAGATGCCGGTGTTGACCAGACGCTTCTCGGCTTCGGGATCGACGAACTGGTTCATGGCGCCGGTGAACGGGTCGGCGCTCACCTGGTTGAGTCGCTGCGCGTTCTCCGCCTCGAGCCGGCGCCGCTCCGCGATGCGTCGGTTGATGATGGCCGCACGGGCGGCGCGCTCGCGCTGAGTGGCCAGCGTCTCGAGATCGACCAGCCCGGTGTCCTCGCTCGGCGTAGCGGAGGCAGCACCGTGCGCGGGAGCAGTAGCCGGCGCAGTCCGCGGCCGGGAGCGCTCCCCTGCCGGAGCCTGAGGCGGCCGCGCAGCCTGTCGGGCCCGGAGCGCCTCCTCGACGCTCATCTCCGCGTCGGTCTTCGCCGGACCCGCCTGGTCCGAGCGGGCCGACGACGCGCCCAGTCCGCCGGTGCGCGGCCGGGGACCGCCGGGGACGACGGGCTTGGGCGCCGTGTCCAGATGCGCCGCTTCCTCGGCCGAGGCCGCGGTGGGGACCTCGGCCGCCTCGGAGGCCGCATCGCGACCTGAGGCTGCCTTCGCGGCGGCCAGCGCCTGGAGGCGGAGCTGCCGGCGCGTCAAGGGCGCAGCCTCCTCGCCGGCGGACTTGGGCTGGGCGGCTGCCTCCTCGGCGGCACGACGCCGGCGCAGGGCCTCACGGTCGCGGGCACGCTGAAGCGACGAGCGTTCGGATCGCTGGGGCACGGCGTCGACGGGAGCCTCGGCGGCACGTCGGCTCCGGTTCGCCCGTTGGACACGCTCGGTAGTCGTCTCGCCGTCTGCAGGGGTCGCCTCTGTGGGCTCCGTGCCCGAAATTCCGGCGTCGGCCGGGCGGGTGGACGCCGCGCGCTTGCCGTGGTTGGCTGCGGCTCGCTGCCCCGCTGGCTCTGGCGCCGGCCGAGCTGCGGGTGTCCGAGTGGCTTCGGGGGCACGAGCGGCCGGGCGCGACGAGCCGCCGGCCGGGTCCGGGGCCGGCGGGTCGGCGGGGCGGGAAGCAGGCTGGACGGCGTCCGTCGGGCCCGTCGGCGTCTGCTCCTCCGGCTTGCGCACCGGCGTGGAGGCATCGCCGTCGGCACCGGCAGTGGACGCCGCGGGCGAGCCCTCACCCGACGCCCGACGGGCCTCCTCCTGCGCTCGCCTCAATTCGCGCAGAGCCCGCCTGGTGAGTACAGGCTCTCCATCGTTGCTCATGCTATCCATTCCCCAGTCGTGAACCATTCGTTGTGCCGTTGTGGACCACGTCCGCAGTCCGGTCGGCTTCAGTCCAGATACAGCCCGTGCTTGGCGATGTACTGCACCACGCCGTCCGGCACCAGATACCAGACCGGGTGCCGGGTCCGTACCCGCTCCCTGCAGTCGGTCGAGGAGATCGCGAGGGCGGGTACTTCCAAAAGACTAACGTCGTTGCGTCCGAGATCCGGGAGATCGTGCCCGGGCCGGGTCACCCCGACGAAGTGGGCGAGGCTCCACAGCTCTCCCACGTCCTTCCAGGACATGATCTGGGCCAGGGCGTCGGCACCGGTGATGAAGAACAGTTCCGCATCCGGGCGGTCCCGGCGCAGGTCCCGGAGGGTGTCGATCGTGTAGGTGGGGCCGCCGCGCTCGATATCGACTCGACTGACCGTGAAGCGGGGGTTCGAGGCGGTCGCCACAACCGTCATCAGGTAGCGGTCCTCCGTCGGCGAGACCTTGCGGTGCTGCTTCTGCCAGGGTTCGCCCGTCGGCACGAACACGACCTCGTCGAGGTCGAACTCTGCGGCGACCTCGCTGGCCGCGACCAGGTGCCCGTGGTGGATCGGGTCGAACGTGCCGCCCATGACTCCGAGCCGGAGCGGACGGCCCTGCTCCAGCCTAGTGATGGCCGTGCTTGTTCGGGTGCTGGCGGTGCGGGTCGGCGACCTCGGAGTGCGGTGCGTGGCCGAGCCCGCGGTTCGAGAAGGAGACCGTGATCAGCAGCATGACGAGGAACAGTGCCATGATGGCGCCGCCGATGATCAGCGCGAGATCGGCCGAGCCGCTCTCCTCCGCCGCCGCAGCGACGGTACCGGTTGCGATGAGCTGGTTGAGCATGGGTCTCCCTTGGTCTTCGAGAAAGGAACCGGCACCACGCGCGGACGCTGGCAGAGCCGGGGGCCTGAGGTTTGCACCCCATGTTACCCGTGGGCGGGCCCGAGCCACGAACCCCGCGCGGCTGTCGCTCGGCGACAGCCGCGCGGATCGACGGCGCTAGCCCCGGATGTGCCCGTCGCCCTGGACGATCCACTTCGTGGTGGTCAGCTCGCGAAGTCCCATCGGACCGCGGGCGTGCATCTTCTGGGTGGAGATGCCGACCTCGGCGCCGAGACCGAGCTGTCCCCCGTCCGTGAAGCGCGTCGAGGCGTTGACGATGACGGCTGCCGAATCGATCTCACGAATGAAGCGCTCCGAGTTCGCGAGGTCGTTGGTGATGATGGCCTCGGTGTGCCCGGTCGAGTAACGGCGGATGTGCTCGACGGCCTCGTCGAGCGAGTCGACGACGCCCACCGCGATGTCCAGGTCGAGGTACTCCGTGCTCCAGTCCTCGTCCGTCGCGGGGACCGTGTTCAGGCCTCGTGCGAGTTCGGCTGCACGCTCGTCGACGTG
This sequence comes from Zhihengliuella sp., assembly GCF_031178195.1. Taxonomy (GTDB): domain Bacteria; phylum Actinomycetota; class Actinomycetes; order Actinomycetales; family Micrococcaceae; genus Zhihengliuella. The sequence goes on along the minus strand of NZ_JAPSJL010000002.1, from coordinate 339,904 downwards.
GAGTCGCACCCCGGCCCCGGACAGGCCCTCGAGTACGCTGCGCGCCGCGATGGCGTCCTTGTGGATGAGCAGGGTCTCCGCCGCATTGCAGACGGAGGTGCGGTGGGTCTTCGCGTTGACGATGATCGGCACGGCCAGTTCGTCCGGCGCCGACGCGTCGAGGAAGAGGTGCACATTGCCCTCACCGGTCTCGATGACCGGCACGGTCGCGTTGTTGACGACCGCCTGGATGAGGTTGCGGCCGCCGCGCGGGATCAGCAGGTCGACCTTGCCCCGCGCGCCCATCAGCGCCGTGGCGCCCGGGCGACCGAGCTCGTCGATCCCCTGGACGGTGTCCGCGGGCAGTCCGACGCTGTCCAGTGCCTCCCGGATGAGGCCGATGAGCACCTTGTTGCTCTCCTCGGCGGCGGAACCGCCGCGCAATAGCACGGCGTTGCCGCTCTTGAGCGCCAGGCCCGCGATGTCCACGGTTACGTTCGGCCGAGCCTCGTAGATGGCGCCGACGACGCCGATCGGGACATGGATCTGACGCAGCCGGAGTCCGTTCGGCAGGGTCTCGCCACGCATCACCTCACCCACCGGGTCGGGCAGGCCGCGCAAGTCCTCGAGAGAAGAGATCAGGCCGTCGATGCGCTGGTCGTCGAGCCGCAGCCGGTCCAGCAGCGCCTCGGTGGTGCCGTTCGCTCGGCCCCGCTCCAGGTCGCGGCCGTTCCCGGCGACGATGGAGGGCCGGTTCGCGTCGAGCTTCTCGGCGATCGCGGTGATCGCGCGGTCCTTCCAGTCGCGGTCGGCCTGAGCCAGGACGCGGGCCGCCCTCCGCGCGCGGTCGGCCTTGGCCGCGATGGCGGCGGCGACGTCGTCGTTCTGGGAAATTCCTGCGGTGGTCTCGGTGGTCTCAGTCATGACTCCCCCTTCGTGGGATGTTCGCTCAGCGGTGCGTGGACTCCGTGCGGCGCTAGATCACCACGAGATCATCGACGTGCACCACCGAGCGTGCGTAGCGCTTTCCGAGCTTCTTGGACAGTTCGCGGGTGCTCCGGCCGAGCATGGCCGGCAGTTCGTCGCTGGCGAAGTTGACGATGCCGCGGGCCACGATCCGGCCCTTGCGGTCGGTGAGGTCGACGACGTCGCCCGCCTCGAACTCGCCGCTGATCTCGACGATGCCCGCCGGCAGCAGCGACTTCTTGCCACCGGCGACGGCGCGGACGGCGCCTGGGTCCATCACCAGGCGGCCGTTCGCCGAGGCGAGGTGGGCGAGCCAGAGCATGCGGGCCGAGCGGCGCAGGCCGCGGGCCGAGAACCAGGTGCCGACGTCCTCGCCGCGGAGCACCCGGGCGACGTTGGCGGCAGAGGTGACGAGGGCGGGGATCCCGGATTCGGAGGCCATCGTGGCGGCCTGGACCTTCGTGGCCATGCCGCCGGTCCCGACGCCGGCCGCGCCCGAGCCGCCGATCTCCACTCCGTCGAGGTCGGCGGGGGTGTCGACGCGCGGGATGCGCTTGGCCCCCTTGGAGGGCGGCCCGTCGTAGACGGCGTCGACGTCGGAGAGCAGGACCAGCGCGTCGGCCTTGGTCAGGTCGGCGACCAGCGCCGCCAGTCGGTCGTTGTCGCCGAAGCGGATCTCATGGGTGGCCACGGTGTCGTGCTCGTTGACGATGGGCAGGACGCCCAGGTCCAGCAGGCGATTCAGCGTCCGGAACGCATTGCCGTACTGCTCGCGCCGGATCAGGTCCTCCGCCGTCAGCAGCACCTGGCCGACGGTGACGTCGAACTTGGCGAACTCGTCCGTGTACTGGGCCATGAGTCGGCCCTGCCCGACGCTGGCCGCGGCCTGCTGCGTGGCGAGGTCCTTGGGACGACGCTTCAGGCCCAGCGGCGAGATGCCGGCTGCGATAGCGCCGGAGGAGACGAGGATGATCTCCGTGCCTGCGGCGCGGGCACGGCCCAGGGTGTCGACCAGGGCGAGGAGCGCGTCCTCGCTGATCCCGCCGTCAACGGTCGTCAGGGAGGACGATCCGACCTTGACGACGATCCGGCCGGCCCGCGCGATCTGGGACCGCTCGTTCACCGCCGATGGTTTTCGGGTCTGTTTCATCCTCAGCCGTTGCTTCATCCTCTGTCGCTGTCTCCTTCGGGGTCCGGCATCTTGTAGTTGGCCGATTCCGTCCAGATCCCAGCTTTGCGCTCGAACTCGAGCTCGTCGCGAGCGGCCTGCTTGGCCTCCCTGCGAGCCAGGTGGTCGTCGCGCTTCTGCTGACGCGTCGGGCGGTCGAACTCGTTCAGCCGCACATCCTTGCCGCGGCGCGAACCCAGGAGTTCTGCGCCAGCGGCCATGGTGGGCTCCCAGTCGAAGACGACCGAGTCGTCCTCGTCGCCGATGACCACTGCATCGCCCGGCTTCGCGCCGGCCTTGAACAGCCCGTCCTCGACACCGAGCTTGGCGAGGCGGTCGGCAAGGTACCCGACCGCTTCATCATTGCGGAAGTCCGTCTGCTTGACCCAGCGAACCGGCTTCTCACCGATAATACGGAAGAGCGGCTCGAGATTCCGCTCTTCCCGCCGGATTGTGAATGGTCGTTGATTCACGGCGCGAGGTTTGATAACGGGCGCCTGGACGACCGGGGGGGCCTCTTCGATTCTGGCCCGTGCTTCCGCGACCAATGCGGCCATGGCGAAGGTCAGGTCACGGAGCCCAGTGCGCGCGAGGGCCGAGATCTCGAAGACTCGGTAGCCCCGTTTTTCCAGCTCCGGGCGAACAAAGGCGGCCATCTCCTCGCCGTCCGGCATGTCGACCTTGTTCAGCGCGACCAGTCGCGGCCGCTCATTGAGCGGGATGATCTGCCCGTCGGTTCCCGCATAGGAGGAGTCGACCTGGTACTGCTCGAGCTCGCGCTCGATGACCTCGAGGTCGCTGATCGGATCCCGGTCCGGCTCCAGCGTCCCGCAGTCGAGGACGTGAACGAGTGCCGCGCAGCGCTCGACATGGCGCAGGAACTCGTGCCCGAGCCCCTTGCCCTCGCTGGCACCGGGGATCAGACCCGGCACGTCGGCCACGGTGAAACGGGTCTCCCCCGCCTCCACGACGCCCAGATTGGGAACCAGGGTGGTGAACGGGTACTCGGCGATCTTCGGGCGCGCCGCGGAGACGGCGGCGATCAGCGAGGACTTGCCGGCCGACGGGTATCCGACGAGGGCCACGTCCGCGACGGTCTTGAGCTCGAGGACGATGTCCCGCTTGTCGCCCTCGATCCCGAGCAGGGCGAAGCCGGGCGCCTTGCGCTTGCGGCTGGCGAGGGCGGCATTGCCCAGACCGCCCAGACCGCCTGCGGCGGCCACGTACTCGGCGCCCTCGTGGATGAGGTCGGCCAGGATGTTGCCCTGCCGGTCCTTCACGACCGTCCCCTCGGGGACCGGGAGCACGAGCGTCTCGCCGTGCTTGCCGGGCCGCAGGCCGCCCTTGCCGCCCTCGCCGTTGCCGGCGCTGCGGTGCGGGAGGTGGTGGTAGCTCAGGAGCGTGGTGGTCTGGTGGTCGACACGGAGGACGACGTCGCCGCCGTTGCCGCCGTTGCCGCCGTCCGGGCCGCCGAGGGGCTTGAACTTCTCCCGGTGGATGGAGACGCACCCGTGCCCGCCCGTGCCCCCTGACACATGCAGGACGACTCGGTCAATGAAAGCTGCCACGAGTGGGCTCCTTATTCGGTGGGATCGGTGTTGCTGGTCGGGCCCTCGACGGGAGGCCGCAAGCGGCCGGCCCGGCGGGGTCCGGAAAAACGACTGGAGGGCGGGCCGCAGCCCACCCTCCAGTCTAATAAAGGTCTTCGTTGACGAGGACCGTCTGCCGATGCCTAGTCGGCCGAGACGATGTTCACCACGCGACGGCCGCGGCGAGTACCGAACTCGACCGAACCGGCTGCGAGGGCGAACAGGGTGTCGTCGCCACCGCGGCCGACGTTGGCGCCCGGGTGGAAGTGCGTTCCGCGCTGGCGGACCAGGATCTCACCAGCGGAGACGACCTGGCCGCCGAAGCGCTTCACGCCCAGGTACTGAGCGTTGGAGTCGCGGCCGTTGCGAGTGGAGCTCGCGCCCTTCTTATGTGCCATTGAATATGCCTACCTTCAGATCAGGGGGTTGCTGGTCGCTCGACGCCTTAGGCGATCGAGGTGACCTTGACCTTGGTCAGAGCGGAGCGGAAGCCCTGGCGCTTCTTGTAACCGGTCTTGTTCTTGTACTTCTGGATGACGATCTTCGGACCGCGGAAGGACTCGACGACCTCGGCCGTCACCTTTACCTTGGCCAGCTCGTTGGCATCCGAGGTCACCTTGTCGCCGTCGACCAGCAGCAGGGCCGGAAGCTCAATGGTGCCGCCAGCAGCTACCGGAACGCGGTCAAGGTTCACGAAGTCTCCGACGGAGACCTTCTCCTGATGGCCGCCAGCGCGGACAATTGCGTACACCACTTTGGTACTCACTTCTCTCGACAGTTCTTATCTCAATTACTGCGCTGCAGGTGACCCCAGAGGTTCACGAATGTGACCTCTTAACAGCCCCGGGGAATGCGCTGTGCTTCTCACGCCGATTGGACAAGATCCGATGAGCGGCGTTCGCACCGAAGAACTAGATTACGCTAGTCCGCCCCGCCGGGGCAAATACAGCCCTCCCCGGCGAGTCGTCAAGGGGCCCTGCAACGCGGGTCACACGCCTACAGCTCGGACGCCGGGACGCCCACGCCCAGAATGGTCGGCCCGGGGCCGGCGCCGGCCTCGCGGGAGGAGTCCGGACGGCCGGCAGGAGCCTCCGCCCGGTACGCCGTGCCGGTGGCCTCCACGGGTCCGCCGCGCTCGATCGGGGTCTCCCCCGATCCCTGCGCACTGGTGGCGACGCGGCCACCCCTGCGCCGCCCTCGCGGTGCCGGCGCAGGGGACGCGGATGCGGCCGGCGCCTGGGTCGGCTGCTGAGCCTGCTCCTCTTCGACGGACGCCCCGCCCCCGGTCGTCGGCTTCGTCGGCGTGCTCGCTCCGGCCGCCGCCTTCTCCGGCGCCCCCTGTGCCGAGGTAGCCCTCCTGCCACCGCGGCGGGAGGGCCGTGCGGGCTCGGACTTCTCCGCAGTGGACGGGTTCGCTTCCCGCCGTGCGGGCTCGGGCACCTGAGCGGAGTCCGCCGACGCCTCGGGCTCGCCGTCCACCCCGAAGGCGGCGGTCAGGGATTCGAGCGTGAGGTCCGGTGCCGGAGTGCTGGCGCGTCGACGCGCCTTGCGCCCGCGCGGGAGCTTGACCTTCTCTCCCGCGATATCCAGCACTGCCTCCGAGTCGGCCTCGGCGGCCGACTGCCCGGAGGCCGGCTCCGTCCCGCCCTTCCCGGGCTCCGGGTTCTCGTGCTCGTGCTCGTGCGCGGCGTGGGCCGCGGCGGCCACCTTCGCGAGCGCCTCCCGGGCCGCGCTGGCCTTCGCCTCGCGCTCGGCGTCGCTCTCCGTCGCCGCCGGGGCCGCGTGCTGCTCCTGCTTCTCCGCTGGCTTGTCCTGCTTGCCCTTGCGACGGCGGCCGGGCCGCTCCTGCAGCGGCTCACCCTGGGCGTTGTGCGCCCGTCGCTGGTCGACGGGCTCCTCGTGCGTGATGACGCCGCGGCCGGCGCAGTGCTCGCACGGCTCGCTGAAGACCTCGAGCAGGCCCGTGCCCATGCGCTTGCGGGTCATCTGGACCAGGCCCAGGGAGGTGACCTCGGCGACCTGGTGCTTGGTCCGGTCGCGTCCCAGGCACTCGATCAGGCGGCGGAGCACCAGATCGCGGTTGGACTCCAGCACCATGTCGATGAAGTCGATGACGATGATGCCGCCGATGTCGCGCAGCCGCAGCTGGCGGACGATCTCCTCGGCCGCCTCCAGGTTGTTCTTCGTCACCGTCTCCTCGAGGTTGCCTCCGGAGCCGGTGAACTTGCCGGTGTTCACGTCGACGACGGTCATGGCCTCGGTGCGGTCGATGACGAGCGAGCCACCCGACGGGAGGAAGACCTTGCGGTCGAGGGCCTTGGTGATTTGCTCGTCGATCCGGTGCGCGCTGAAGATGTCCTCGTCCTTCGTCCACTTCTGGAGTCGCTCCAGCAGGTCCGGCGCAACATAGGTCACGTACGCCTCGATCGTGTCCCATGCCTCGTCGCCCTGGACGATCAACTCGGTGAAGTCCTCGTTGAAGACGTCGCGGACCACCTTGATGGTCAGATCGGGCTCGCTGTACAGGAGCTCCGGCGGCAGTGTCTTCGTGGACTTCGACTTGCCCTCGATGTCCTCCCACTGCGCGCGGAGGCGGTTGATGTCGTTCATCAACTCCTCCTCGCTCGCCCCCTCGGCGGCGGTGCGGACGATCACTCCGGCATTCTCCGGCAGGTGGTCCTTGAGAATCTTCTTGAGGCGGTTGCGCTCGACGTCGGGGAGCTTGCGGGAGATGCCCGTCATGGAGCCGCCCGGGACGTAGACCAGGTAGCGGCCCGGCAGGGAGACCTGACTGGTCAGCCGGGCGCCCTTGTGCCCGACCGGGTCCTTGGTGACCTGGACGACCACGGAGTCGCCGGACTTCAGCGCGTTCTCGATCCGCCGCGGCTTGCCGTCCAGGTTCGCGGCGTCCCAGTTGACCTCCCCGGCGTAGAGCACGGCGTTGCGCCCGCGGCCGATGTCGACGAAGGCAGCCTCCATCGAGGGCAGCACGTTCTGGACCTTGCCGACGTAAACGTTGCCGATCAGCGAGTCCTGCTGCGTCTTGGAGACGAAGTGCTCAGCGAGGATGCCGTCCTCGAGGACGGCGATCTGAATCCGGCCTTCGCCCTGGCGGACGATCATCTTGCGGTCCACCGACTCGCGGCGGGCCAGGAACTCCGCCTCGGTGATGCCCTGGCGGCGGCGCCCGGAGTCACGGGACTCACGGCGGCGCTGGCGCTTGGCCTCGAGCCTGGTGGACCCCTTGACGCTGGTGACCTTGTTGCTCGGCGGTGCCTCGGCCGCCCGCGGCGCGCGGACGCGCGTGACCGTGCCGGGCGGATCCTCGTCCGAGCCGCCGGCGAGTTCCAGGTCTGCCTCGCCGCGACGGCGGCGGCGGCGCCTGCGGGAGCTGACGGCCTCCTCGGTCTCCTCGTCGGACCCGGCATTGTCGGCGCCCGCCTCCTCGCCTCCCCGCTGGCGGCGACGACGCCGGGAGCGCCGGCCCCGGGTGCCCTCGGACTCCTCGTCCTCGTCCCTGTCGTCGTCCTCGGCGTCGGCGGTCGGCGCGACGACGGCACTGAAGTCCGGGGCGTGGAACAGGACGGAGGTGGGCGACGGCGGGACCGCGAAGGGGTCGGTGCCGGAGGCCGGGACGGAGGACTCCGCGGCGGCATCCTCCTCGGTCTCACCGATGCCCGCGGCTCCCGCCGCGTCGCTGTCGGCCGAGGCCTGGGGGCTCTCCGGCGACGTGGTGCCCTGCTCGCTCCCGGCGGCCCCTTCCGCGCCCTTCCCGCTGGTGTTCTCGTCGGTCGTGTCGACCGAGACCTCGGCAGTGTTCCCGCCGGTATTCTCGTTGTTCTCGCTCATGGCGTCATGCTCCTCGCCGACGGTTCTCCACAGCGACGCCGCCGGGCGCTCGGTCGATCCGCCGTCGCTGCCGTTCTCGGCGCGTCCCGCGGACCGGAAGTCAGTGGGTATCCGCCGAGTCCGCCCGCTCGTGCTGCCGGGCGTGTCCGATTCGACGGACCAGCGGCGCTTTTCCTGGCATGCCGCTTTCTGTTGCGGCGGCCGGTGGCGGAATTCGCGGCGTCACGTGAGGGTGCCGTCTTACGCACCACTTCCGGACGTCCGGAGGAAACATCGCCAGCGGGCCGGGAAGCCTGTCGCTGGGCCGCGCAGGGACTGTGGATCCATGTGCGGCCGTTGCCATTGTCTCACACCACGCGGCGGACCCAGCGGGCACGGTCGGGTCCGGCCCGTAGACTGGCCCCTATGTCTGACACGCAGTCTGCGTCGAGCCTGACGCGTCCCGTCCGTTTCGGCTGGTTCCTCGCCATCGCCGGCACCGTCGCTTGGTTGGCCTCGGTCACGCTGACGCTCGAACGGCTGGCCATCTACAAGGACCCGGACCACACCACCAGTTGCGACATCAATCCGTGGGTCTCCTGCGGCGCGGTGATGCAGGAGTGGCAGGCAGCGCTGTTCGGCTTTCCCAACCCGTTCATCGGCGTGGTCGGCTTCGCCGTGGTGATGACCATCGGCGTCACGCTGGTCGCGGGCGCCCGGCTGCCCCGCTGGTTCTGGGTCGGGCTGCAGATCGGCCTGACCCTGGCCTTCGCCTTCATCGTCTGGCTGTGGTCGCAGGCGCTGTACAGCATCCACATCCTCTGCCTCTACTGCATGGTCGTGTGGGCCATGATGATCCCCCTCTTCGTCATGACGACGGCGCGGAACATCGCCGCCGGCGTCTTCGGCGGGAGCGGGCGCGTCCGCGCCGCCGCCGCGGAGTGGGGCTGGGTGGTCGCGGCCGGGCTGCTCGTCCTGTGCGCCGCCTCGGTCGTGATTAGCTTCTCCGGCGTCTTCTTCGGCTAGGCGACGCCGGGGCGGCCGCCGAGTCCTCCGCCGTCGTCCCCGGCCCGGGACCGCGCCACCCCGAAGGAGCGAGTGCCGCCGACCCCTGCCGGGGCGGCGGCACTCGTGCCTCAGGACCGGCGGCTCTAGCCGAACCAGATGCCGATCTCGCGCTCGGCCGACTCCACGGAGTCGGAACCGTGCACGAGGTTCTTCTGGACCTTCTCGCCCCAGTCGCGGCCGAAGTCGCCGCGGATGGTGCCGGGCGCGGCCGTCGTCGGATCGGTGGTCCCCGCCAGCGAGCGGAAGCCCTCGATGACGCGGTCGCCCTCGAGGACCACCGCCACGCTCGGGCCGGAGAGCATGAACTCCACGAGCGGCTCGTAGAACGGCTTCCCTACATGCTCCTCGTAGTGCTTCTCGAGAATCTCGCGCGTCGCTTCGACGAGCTTGAGTTCCACGATCCGGTACCCCTTGGCCTCGATGCGGGCCAGGATCGTTCCGGTCAGCTGGCGCTGCACGCCGTCCGGCTTGACCAGGACGAGGCTGCGTTCCACAGACATTGATTCCCCTTCGGGTGGTTGTTCGGTTCCGGATCGAGTCTAGTCGGCGCCGTGCTGGCGCTCCCATTCCTCCTGGGCGGCATCACGCCGACGGTTCTCCGCGTCCAGCTCGCCGCCCTTGGTGACGGCGTACCACCAGGCGACGGCGAAGAGCGCACCGATGACGAACATGTAGTAGTCCAGGAAGCCGGCGAGCACCAGGACCGCCTGGAGCGCCCAGCCGATCCAGAAGCCGAGCGGCTTCCGGAGCAGAGCACAGGTCAGGACCGCCACGGCGGCCAGCGCCAGCCCGACGGTCCACACGACAGGCTTGCCGTACTGGTCGCCGTGCAGGCCGGCGATCGACATCGTGGCGAAGAGGAAGACGAAGGCCTCGAGCGTCAGCACCGTGGAGGCGAACATGATCCGCACGGAGCGCCGCTGCTTCTTCATCCCCGGGCGCCACTCGCGCTGGGCCTTGGTGAGTCGTGCCATCGCGGTCCCCTACTTCCCCAGCAGCGTGCGGGCCTCGGCGACCAGCGTGATGGACCCCGTGACCAGGACGCCGCCGCCGAAGTCGTCCGTCGAGTCCGCCCGGCCGACGGCCCAGTCCAGCGCCTCGTCGAGCTTCTCCGTGACGTACACGTCCTCCTCGGCGTAGCCGGCGTCGAGCGCCAGCTGGCCGAGCTCCCCGGCCGGGATGGAGCGCGGCGAGGTGGACTGGGTCAGGCAGATGTCATCGACCAGGTCGCCGTACTGCTCGCGGAGTTCCACGAGCATGGCCTCGGCGTCCTTCTCGCGCAGGATGCCGACCACGAGGACCAGCTTCGAGAACCCGAAGGACTCCTTCACCGCGTCCGCGCTGGCCCGCAGGCCGTCCGGGTTGTGGCCCGCGTCGACGATGATGGTCGGCGACGTGCGCACCGTCTCGAGCCGCCCGGGGCTCGAGACCTTCTCCAGCCCGCGCTGGAGCGTCTCCAGATCGAGCTCCTTCTCGCCCCCGCCGAGGAAGGCCTCCAGCGCCGCGATGGCGACCGCGAGATTCTGGGCCTGGTGCTCGCCGTGGAGCGGCAGCAGCAGGTCCTCGTAGCGGCCGGCGAGGGATCGGATGGTCAGCTGCTGCCCGCCCACGGCCAACGCGCGCTGCTCGACGCCGAACTCGACGCCCTCGAAGCGGAACGGGACGTCCATCGCCCGGGCGGCCTCGAGCAGGACCTGTGCGGCCTCGGCCGGCTGGACGGCGGAGACGAGGAAGCCGCCGGGCTTGATGATGCCCGCCTTCTCGGCGGCGATGTCCTCCACGCGGTCGCCCAGGAGGTCGGTGTGGTCCAGGGAGATGGGGGTCACGACCGAGACCTGCCCGTCGGCGACGTTCGTGGCGTCCGTGATGCCGCCGAGACCCACCTCGAGGACCACGACGTCGACCGGCTCGTCGGCGAAGACGGCGAACCCGAGGACGGTGAGGGCCTCGAAGTAGGTCATCCGGTTCTCGCCGCGGGCCTCGAGCTCCTCGTCGACCATGAGGACGTAGGGCCGGATCTCGTCCCAGATCCGCACGAACGTGTCGTCCGCGACGGGTTCGCCGTCGATCGAGATCCGCTCTGTCACCTTCGCCAGGTGCGGACTCGAGTAGCGGCCGACGCGCAGGTCGTGCGCCAGCAGGAGCGACTCGAGCATGCGCGCCGTCGACGTCTTGCCGTTGGTGCCGGTGATGTGGATGACGGGGCAGGCCCTGTTCGGCTCCCCCAGGATCTCCATGGCGCGCAGCATGGGCTCCATGCGCGGCTCGATCTTGTTCTCGGGCGCTCGCCCGAGCAGCTCCGCGTAGACGCTCTCCACGGAGAACGCATCGATGTCGGTCACGTTCAGGCCTCCACTACTTCGACGACGACGTTGGGCTCGCCCTCGACGAGGACCAGGTCCACCGTGAGGGTCTCGCCCTTGACGAGCTCCGCGTTGGCGCGCAGCGCGTACAGGGTGGCTGGGTCACCGGTGACGGTCGTGCGCACCCGATCGCGCACCACGAGATCGGCATCCTTGCGGGCCTGCTGGATGGACCGGATCATGTCGCGCGCTGCACCCTCGGCCGCCAGCTCATCCGTCACCCGGGTGTCCAGGACCACGAATCCCCCGCCGGAGAGGACCGCCGCCGCGACGGCGTCGTCCTCACCCTGTTCGACGACGGTCTCCAGAGTGTACTCGTGGGGCTCGAGCACGAGTCCGCCGGCGGTCACGGTGCCGTCCGGTCCGACGGACCAGTCCCCGCTCTTGGAGCCCTTGATGGCCTGCTGGACGCCCTTGCCCAGACGTGGTCCGGCGGCGCGCGCATTGACGACCAGCCGCTGGCTGATGCCGTAGTCGCTCGCCTGGGTCTGGGCGGCGTCGCGCAGCTCGACCGTGCGGAGGTTCAGCTCGTCCGCGATGATCGAGGCGAAGGTCCCGTCCAGGCCGGCCGCGCCGTCGACGACGACGGTCAGTTTGTTCAGCGGCAGGCGCACGCGCAGGTTCGCGGCCTTGCGCAGGGACGAGCCCACCGAGCAGACCCTGCGGGTCAGCTCCATCCGCTCGACGAGCTCCCGGCGGTGCGGGAACTGCTCGACGTCGGGCCAGTCGGTGAGATGCACCGAGCGGCCGCCCGTGAGCCCGCGCCAGATCTCGTCCGCCGCCAGCGGCAGCAACGGCGCCGCGACCCGGGTGAGCGTCTCGAGGCACGTGTAGAGGACGTCGAAGGCCTGCTCGTCCTCGTCGAAGAACCGCTGGCGCGAGCGCCGGATGTACCAGTTGGTGAGCGTGTCCATGTAGCGGCGCACGGCGTCGCAGGCGTCGGAGATCTCGTAGGCGTCCAGGGCGGCCTGGGCCTCGCGCACCAGATCGCCGGTCGCGGCGAGCATGTACTCGTCCAGCGGGTCCGACGACGAGTGGCGGAGCGATGCCTCGTAGCCCGCGCCGTCGTTGGCGGCGTTCGTGTAGAGGCTGAAGAAGTGCCACGCGTTCCACAGGGGCAGGAGGACCTGCCGGACGCCGTCGCGGATCCCCTGCTCGGTGACGACCAGGTTCCCGCCGCGCAGGATCGGGCTGGCCATGAGGAACCAGCGCATCGCGTCGGAGCCGTCGCGGTCCAGCACCTCGGTCACGTCCGGGTAGTTCTGCAGCGACTTGGACATCTTCTGCCCGTCGGAGCCCAGGACGATGCCGTGGCTGATGACGTTCTTGAAGGCCGGCCGGTCGAACAGCGCCGTCGCGAGGATATGCATGGTGTAGAACCAGCCGCGGGTCTGCCCGATGTACTCCACGATGAAGTCGGCCGGGTGGTGGTCCTCGAACCACTCCGCCGCCTCGAACGGGTAGTGCACCTGCGCGAACTGCATCGATCCGGAGTCGAACCACACGTCGAGGACGTCCTCGACGCGGCGGATCGTGCCGCCGCCGGCGCAGCCCTCGTGGGTGCGGGTCAGATCATCGATGAACGGGCGGTGCAGGTCCGGTTCGCCGTCGTGATTCAGCGGCAGTCGGCCGAACGCGGCCTGGAGATCCGCGAGCGAGCCGTGGACCTCGCGGTGCTCGCAGCCGGGCGCGTCGCACTCCCAGACCGGGATGGGGCTGCCCCAGTAGCGGTTGCGGGAGATCGACCAGTCGCGGGCGTTCTCGAGCCATTTGCCGAACTGGCCGTGCTTGACGTTCCCGGGGATCCAGTTGATCTGCTCGTTGAGCTCGAGCATGCGCGCCTTGAATTCGGTGACGGCCACGTACCAACTGGTCACGGCCTTGTAGATCAGGGGCGTGCGGCAGCGCCAGCAGTGCGGGTACGAGTGCTCGTAGGACTGCTCGCGCACGAGGCGCCCGTCGGTCTTGAGCGTGTTGATGATGGTCCGGTTCGCTTCGAACACCTGGACGCCGGCGATCTCGGCCAGCGGCGCGGCGCCGGTCGGCGTCGGCTCGGCGAACATCGGCAGGAAGCGGGCGCCCTCGTCCACGGAGAGGATCACCGGGATGTCGGCTTCCTCGGAGGAGCGTTGGTCCTCCTCACCGTAGGCGGAGGCCTGGTGGACCAGGCCGGTTCCGTCCGTGGTGGTGACGTAGTCCTCGGGGAGGATGCGCCAGGCGTGCTGCGTGTCCCACTTCTCCGTGTCGGCGTAGTAGTCCCACAGCGGGGCATACTCGACGTCGGCGAGGTCGGCGCCGAGGTACCGGGCGACGACCGCCATGCGCGCTGCCTCGGCGGCCGGGACGTCGTCGGTATCGACGAAGCCGAGATCCTTGGCGTAGGCGCCGACCAGCTCGGCGGCCAGGAGGTGCCGACCCGGGTGGGGCCCGTCGGCCGGTGCCTCCACGACGACGTACTCGATCTCGGGTCCGACGGCGATCGAGAAGTTCGTGGGCAGCGTCCAGGGCGTGGTGGTCCAGGCGAGGAGGTTGACGCCGGCCAGCTCGTCGCCCACCCGGCCGCCGCCGGTCACGGGGAAGGCGACGGTGACGGAGGGATCCTGGCGGGATTTGTAGACGTCGTCGTCCATGCGCAGCTCGTGGTTGGAGAGCGGCGTCTCGTCCTTCCAGCAGTACGGCAGCACGCGGAACCCCTGGTAGGTGAGGCCCTTCTGATGCAGCTGCTTGAAGGCCCAGATCACCGACTCCATGTAGTCGACGTTGAGCGTCTTGTAGTCGTTCTCGAAATCGACCCACCGCGCCTGCCGGGTGACGTAGTCCTGCCATTCGCCGGCGTACTTCATGACGGAGGTGCGGCAGGCATCGTTGAACTTCTCGATGCCCATCGACTCGATCTGCCGCTTGTCGGTCATGCCGAGCTGCTTCATCGCCTCCAGCTCGGCGGGCAGGCCGTGGGTGTCCCAGCCGAAGCGTCGCTCGACCCGGTTGCCGCGCTGGGTCTGATAGCGGGCGACGAGATCCTTGACGTAGCCGGTGAGCAGGTGGCCGTAGTGCGGCAGGCCGTTGGCGAACGGGGGGCCGTCGTAGAAGACGAACTCGCCCTCGCCGTTGGCGCCGGCCGGACGCTGGTCGATCGAGGCCTGGAAGGTGCCGTCCTGGCTCCAGAGATCGAGGATGCGCTTCTCGATGGCGGGGAAGCTGGGGCTCGCGGGCGTGCTCGCACCGGGATCGGTGGAGGCCTTGGGATAAATCGTCATCTGCGGCAGTCCTGGCATCGGTCGGTGCAGCCGAGCGGCTGCGGTGTCTCGATGCGGGGACGACACCGGGCGCATGGGCGCCAGGCTCGCGGTACCACCCCGCTTGCACACGCTCGACCGTGGCCGCTGGAGCTGCGCTCCGCGGGGACGGACGGCCGTGGCCGCTTGTTTCGCTGCTGTGACGGGCTTACCCGTCCGGTTCTACTGGGCCCTGGGGGCTGTTCTTCCGGAAGCTCGCCGGTGATGGCCGGGTCGACGCTGGTGGGTTCAGTCTACCGGTTCCGGCCCCGCGATGTGCGCCATCCCCGGCCCCGTCGCACAGATCACCCGTGGTCGACGACCCCCGGAGGAAGTCCAGAAGCGCGACGGCATTGTTGTGCTCCCGGTCCCGCGTCGCGTAGACAAGCACGACTTCGTCGTGACCGCCAATGGCGTCCAGCAGGCGCTCGAGCGCCGCGGCCGCGGGACCGTCCTCGAGCTCGGTCCAGTAGCGCTCCCGGAACTCCTCGAATCGGTGCTCCCGATGGTCGAACCAGGCCCGCAGCTCCTTCGACGGCGCCACGTCCCTCGCCCACTCGTCCAGCTCGAGGTCGGCCTTCGAGACGCCGCGCGGCCAGAGCCGGTCGACCAGGATCCGGTAGCCACCGTCCGGCGGGTCGTAGGCGCGTCTCAGTCTGATCTCGCCCATGCGGCGATCCTAAGGCCTGCGGAGGCCGCGCTCGTCCCGCCCGCGCCCGCCGGCAGTGTCCCGGCGGGCGCGTCCCGGGGGCGCCGACGTGGAAGAATGGCCGACATGGCTGATGACACCTTGGGCACAGACACGCCCGTTTCCGTTTCCGTCCCGGACAAACCCGCCCTCGAGGGCCTCGAGGCCCGGCTCAGCGCGCGCTGGCGCGCCGAGGGGACCTACGCGTTCGACCACGACACCGAGCGCGATGCGGTCTACTCGATCGACACTCCCCCGCCGACGGCCTCCGGCTCGCTGCACGTCGGGCACATGTTCTCCTATACGCAGACCGACGTCCTCGCGCGCTTCCAGCGCATGAGCGGGAAGAATGTCTTCTACCCGATGGGCTGGGACGACAACGGCCTGCCCACCGAGCGGCGCGTCCAGAACTACTACGGGGTCCGCTGCGACCCGAAGATCCCGTACGACCCGGGCTACCAGCCCCCGGCGCAGCCGGCCAAGAACCAGCGCGACTGGGACGCCGTCAGCCGCCGCAACTTCATCGAGCTCTGCGAGCAGCTCGCGGTCGAGGATGAGAAGGTCTTCGAGCACCTGTTCTCCACCCTCGGGCTCTCCGTCGACTGGGACCTGACCTACCGCACCATCGACGACGCCTCCCGTGCGACGTCGCAGGCCGCGTTCCTGCGCAACCTCACGGCGGGCGACGCATACCTCTCCGAGGCGCCCACCCTCTGGGACGTGACGTTCCGCACGGCCGTGGCCCAGGCCGAGCTCGAGGACCGCGAGGTCCCCGGCGCGTACTACCGGTACCCGTTCTTCACCGAGGACGGCACGGCCGTCCACATCGAGACCACGCGCCCGGAGCTCCTGCCGGCCTGTGCGGCCCTGGTGGCCCACCCCGAGGATGAGCGCTACCAGTCCCTGTTCGGCAAGAAGGTCACCTCACCGATCTTCGGCGTCGAGGTGGAGGTCAAGGCGCACCCGCTCGCCAAGCCCGACAAGGGTGCCGGGATCGCCATGGTCTGCACGTTCGGCGACCTCACCGACGTCACCTGGTGGCGCGAGCTCGAGCTGCCGACCCGGACCATCATCGGCCGCGACGGCCGGATCGCTGCCGAGACCCCCGAGTGGATCACCTCGGAGGCCGGCGTCGCCGCCTACGCCGAGCTGGCCGGCAAGACGGTGTTCTCCGCGAAGGAGGCTGTCGTGAAGATGCTCGCCGAGTCCGACCTGCTGGACGGCGAGCCGCGCAAGATCCAGCACCCGGTGAACTTCTACGAGAAGGGCGACAAGCCCCTCGAGATCGTCTCCTCGCGCCAGTGGTACATCCGCAACGGCGGCCGCGACGAGGAGCGGCGGGAGCGGATGATCTCCCGCGGACGCGAGATCGACTTCCACCCGTCGTTCATGCGCTCCCGTTTCGAGAACTGGGTCTCCGGTCTCAACGGCGACTGGCTGGTCTCCCGACAGCGCTTCTTCGGGGTGCCGATCCCGGTGTGGTATCGCCTGGACGAAGCCGGGGAGCCGGACTACGCGAACCCGCTCGTTCCGAGCGAGGACCAGCTCCCGGTCGATCCGGCGGCCGAGCCGGCTCCTGGTTTCGACGAGGCCCAGCGGGACCAGCCCGGCGGGTTCACCGGCGACGCGGACGTCCTCGACACGTGGGCCACGAGCTCGCTGACCCCGCAGATCGTCGGCCGCTGGGGACGCAACGAGGAGTTCTTCTCGAAGGTCTTCCCGTTCGATCTCCGCCCGCAGGGCCACGACATCATCCGCACCTGGCTCTTCTCCACCGTCGTCCGCGCCGATGCCCTCGAGTCGTCGGTGCCCTGGCGGAATGCGGCGATCTCGGGTTGGATCCTCGACCCGGACCGCAAGAAGATGTCCAAGTCCAAGGGCAATGTCGTCGTGCCGACGGATGTCCTCGAGCAGTTCGGGGCCGACGCCGTGCGCTACTGGGCGGCGTCGGCGAAGCTCGGTGCGGACACCGCCTACGAGGTGGCGCAGATGAAGATCGGGCGCCGTCTGGCGATCAAGATCCTCAACGCCTCCAAGTTCGTCCTGAACCTCGGTGCCACCCAGGACGACGTCATCCGCGAGGACGCCTCCGTGGTGACCAACGGCCTCGACCGGTCCCTCTTGGCCCGCCTGAAGACGGTCATCGACGATGCGACGCGCGCGTTCGCGGCCTACGACTACGCCCGGGCGCTGGACATCACGGAATCGTTCTTCTGGTCCTTCACGGACGACTACGTGGAGCTGGTCAAGGACCGGGCCTACGGCGGCCAGGGCGACGCTGAGAAGGCGTCCGTCCTGGCGGCCCTGGCGACCACGCTGGACGCCGCGCTGCGCCTGTTCGCGCCGTTCCTCCCCTTCGCCACGGAGGAGGTCTGGGGATGGTGGCGTGCCGGTTCGGTCCACCGCGCGGAGTGGCCCTCCTCCGAGGCCCTCTCGGGGGTCCTGGCCGACGCCGACCCGGCCGTTCTGCCGGTCGTCGGCGCGGCTCTCGGCGGCATCCGCAAGGCGAAGTCGGAAGCGAAGGTGAAGCAGCGCACCGAGGTCCTCAACGGCACGGTGACGGCTCCGGAGGCGCAGCTCGAGCAGCTGCGGCAGGGCCTCTCGGACTTGCTCGCCGCAGCGAACGCGCGGAACCTCGAGCTCGTCGTCGGCGAGGGCGAGATGTCCGTGGTCGACGTCGAGCTGGCCGCCCCCGAGGAGGTCACCCAGAACGCGTGACGCATTGCCCGCCCCGGCCTCGTGAGGTGCCGGAGCGGGCCACGTCCGCCGAATGCGAGAGAGGCCGGGCCAACCGCAGGGTTGGCCCGGCCTCTCGGCGCTCGGAGCGGTGCTCAGTCGAAAGTGGGACTCTCGGTCCGCGTGCGCTTGAGCTCGAAGAAGTAGGGGAAGCCGGCGAGCTTCACCGACGCGTCGAACAGTTCCCCGGCCTCCTCGCCCGAGGGCACGCGGGTGATCACGGGGCCGAAGAATGCGGTGCCGTTCAGCGAGAGAATCGGCGTTCCGACGTCCTGACCGACCCTGTCGATCCCGTCCTGGTGGCTGGCCCGCAGCGCCTCGTCGTACGCGTCGGTGCCGGCGGCCGCGGCGAGGTCCGCCGGCAGCCCGACTTTCTCGAGAGCCAGCCGGATGACCTCCGCGCGGTCGCGCTGCTGCTCGAAGTGCAGGAGTTCCCCCATAGCGGTGTACAGCCGCGGCACGACGTCCGCCCCGTGCTGCTCGGCCGCCGCCGTGATGACCCGCACCGGACCCCAGCCATCGTCCATGCTGCGGCGGTAGTCCTCGGGGAGGTCCCGCCCCTCGTTGAGGACGGAGAGACTCATGACGTGCCAGCTGACCTGGACCGGCCGGACCTTCTCGACTTCGAGGATCCATCGCGAAGTCGCCCAGGCGAAAGGGCAGATCGGGTCGAACCAGAAGTCGACGGTGGTCGTCTCGCTCATAGGTGCTCCTTCGGTCATCGATGCGCAGCCGACAGGTCGCCGACCGCGGGCGGGCCTGCCGGTTCCGGTCAGGCCGACTTGTTGCGACGCTTTGCCGCAACCTGGTGGGAGATGAGGGTCGGTTCGGCGCGACCGGCGATCACGTCGGCCGTAATGACGCATTCCGCGACGTCGTCCCGCCCCGGGAGTTCGAACATCACCGGGCCGAGCGTCTCCTCGAGGATGGCACGCAGGCCCCGCGCCCCGGTTTCGCGCTCGATCGCGAGATCCGCCACCGCCTCGAGCGCGTCGCGCTCGAACTGCAGCTCGACGCCGTCGAGGTGGAACATCTTCTGGTACTGCTTGACCAGGGCGTTCTTCGGCTCGGTCAGAATGGACACCAGTGCCCCTCGGTCCAGCTTCTCCACCGTCGTCACGACGGGCAGGCGACCGATGAACTCCGGGATCAAACCGAATTTCAGCAGGTCTTCCGGCCGGACGTCCGAGTAGGAGGCGGCCTCCGACTTCAGCGCCGTCAGGGGCGCGCCGAAGCCGATCCCCTTGCGGCCGGCCCGCGAGGAGATGATCTCCTCGAGTCCGGCGAAAGCGCCGGCCACGATGAACAGCACGTTCGTCGTGTCGATCTGGAGGAACTCCTGGTGCGGGTGCTTGCGGCCGCCCTGCGGCGGGACCTGGGCGACGGTGCCCTCGAGGATCTTCAGGAGGGCCTGCTGCACCCCTTCGCCGGAGACGTCGCGGGTGATCGAGGGATTCTCGCTCTTGCGTGAGATCTTGTCGATCTCATCAATGTAGATGATCCCCTGCTCGGCCTTCTTGACGTCGTAGTCCGCAGCCTGGATCAGCTTGAGGAGGATGTTCTCCACGTCCTCGCCCACGTAGCCGGCCTCCGTGAGCGACGTGGCGTCGGCGACGGCGAACGGGACGTTCAGGCGCTTGGCGAGCGTCTGGGCGAGGTAGGTCTTCCCGCAGCCCGTGGGGCCGAGGAGCATGATGTTCGACTTCGAGACCTCGATGTCGTCCAGCGGGTGGCCGGCCTCGTTCAGGGCACTGCCAGGACGGTGCGAGGTCCCGTTCTGGATACGCTTGTAGTGGTTGTACACGGCGACGGACAGCGCCCGCTTGGCCGCCTCCTGACCGATGACGTACTCGTTGAGGTGCTCGAAGATCTCGCGGGGCCGCGGAAGATCGAGCTCCTCGCTCTCGTTGACCTCGACGAGCTCTTCCTCGATGATCTCGTTGCACAGCTCGATGCACTCGGTGCAGATGTAGACGCCGGGGCCGGCGATGAGTTTGCGCACCTGCTTCTGGCTCTTGCCGCAGAAGTTGCATTTGAGCAGCTCGGAACTCTCGCCCATACGTGCCATGGAGCTCTACTCCCTCGCTCTTGTCCTTCGCCCGTGCGCCGCCTGACGCATCGTTGCATTCCTTCAACTGTAAGTCCTGGCCCCCACAGAAAGAGGCAAGGGGCGGACCGTGGTGCATTGTGACGGTCCGCCCCCTGCCTCGCCTCCCGGCCGGCGGTGACTGCTAGCTCTGGATGGCCTGCGGCTTGATCTTGCGGGAGTCCAGCACCTCGTCCACGAGTCCGTACGTCTTGGCGTCGGCCGCGGTCATGTAGAGGTCCCGTTCGACGTCCCGGGACACTTCCTCCGGCGTCTTGTGGCTGTGCTGGGACAGCACCTGCTCCATCCACGTGCGCATGCGCATGACCTCCTCGGCCTGGATCTGCAGGTCGCTCGCCGTCCCCCGCTCGCCGCCGCCGAGGGCGGGCTGGTGAATCAGGACGCGCGCATTGGGCAGTGCCAGCCGCTTGCCGGGGGCGCCTGCGGCGAGGAGCACCGCCGCGGCGCTGGCCGCCTGGCCCAGGCACACGGTCTGCACCTCGGGGCGGATGAACTGCATCGTGTCGTAGATGGCGGTCATCGCCGTGAAGGATCCGCCGGGCGAGTTGATGTAGAGCGTGATGTCGCGCTCCGAGTCCATGGACTCCAGGACGAGCAGCTGCGCCATGATGTCGTCCGCGGACGCGTCGTCGACCTGCGCGCCGAGGAACACGATGCGGTCCTCGAAGAGCTTCGCGTACGGGTCCTGGCGCTTGAAGCCGTAGGGGGTCCGCTCCTCGAACTGCGGCAGGATGTAACGGGCGGAGGGCATCTCGCCGGCGCCGCCGTAGCCATTGAAGTTCATATTCATCTCCTGGGGATCTGTGTCAGACGGGCAGTGCGCGCGGTGGTCAGCTGGTCATCCCGCCGCCGCCGGAGACGGAGGAGGAGTGCTCGGCGATGTGGTCGAAGAAGCCGTACTCGAGGCCGTCCTTCGCCGTGAACCACTTGTCGCGCTCGTTGTCCTTGAGGATCTGCTCGACGGTCTGCCCGGTCTGCTCCGCGGTGAGCTCGGACATGACCTTCTTCATGTGCAGGATCAGCTCCGCCTGGATCCGGATGTCGGAGGCCGTGCCGCCGATGCCGCCGGAGGGCTGGTGCATGAGGATCCGGGCGTTGGGCGTGGCGTACCGCTTGCCCTTGGTGCCCGACGAGAGCAGGAACTGGCCCATCGATGCGGCGAGGCCGGTCGCGACGGTCACGACGTCGTTCGGGATGAACTGCATCGTGTCGTAGATCGCCATGCCCGCCGTGATGGAGCCGCCCGGCGAGTTGATGTAGAGGTAGATGTCCTTGTCCGGGTCCTCGGCCGAGAGCAGGAGCAGCTGCGAGCAGATCGCATTCGCGTTCTCGTCCTGGACCTCGGAGCCGAGCCAGATGATGCGCTCCTTGAGGAGCCGGTTGTAGATGTAGTCGTCCCGGCTCGCCGGGTCGACCGACGACATTGCGGGGGTCAGGGATTCCTCAGTCATGCTCGAATGCCTCTCCGTGGATCGCTTGAACTCGTTTCCGACATTACTGCCTGGCGCACGCGCCCGGTGGCGGCCCGGCCGGTAGTTCGCTGTGGGCGCATCGGCGCGGGGGCGCCGCCGGAAACGCCGCGGGCGGGCCCGGAACGCGGTCTGCGTTCCGGGCCCGCCCGGGCTGCGGCCGGTCGCCGCAGTGGTGGTGGGTGCTACTCGGCGCTCTCGGCGGACGCCGACGAAGCGGAGGACGACGACGAGGCGGACTCGGCTGCGTCCTCGCCCTGCGGGCGGACGAAGGAGGTCAGGTCGACCTCGTTGCCGTTGGTGTCGGTGACCTTGGCCAGCTCGAGCACCTTGGCCAGCGCCTTGCGGCGGCGGACCTCGCCGACGATCATCGGGACCTGGCCGGCGCCGTCGAGCATCTGCGCGAACTGGTTCGGGTCCATGCCGTACTGGGAGGCGGTCTGCACGATGTAGTCGATCAGCTCCGACTGCTCGACCGTGACCTCCTCCTTCTCGGCGACGGCGTCGAGGACGAGCTCGTTCTTGAAGGCCTTGGCCGTGTTCTCGCGGACCTCGGCGCGGTGATCCTCGGTGTCGTGCTCGTCGCCCTCGCTGTGCTCGCCCTGGGAGAAGTGCTGCTCGACCTGGTCGTCGACGACGGAGTCGGGGACCGGGACCTCGACGAGGTCGAGGAGCTTGTCCAGGACCAGGTCGCGCGCCTGGACGCCCTGCTCGGTGATCTTGCCCTCGGCGGCCTGCTTGGCGAGGTCGGCCTTCAGCTCGTCGATGGTGTCGAACTCGGAGGCCAGCTGCGCGAAGTCGTCGTTCGCCTCGGGGAGCTCGCGCTCCTTGACGGCCTTCACAACCACCTTGACCTCGGCGGTCTCGCCGGAGTGCTCGCCACCGGCGAGGGTGGTCTCGAAGATGGCGTCCTCGCCGGCGGAGAGACCCTTCACGGCCTCGTCCATGCCATCCAGCATGGTGCCGGAGCCCACCTGGTAGGAGAGGTCGGCAGCGGAGTCGACCTCCTCGCCGTCGACGGTCGCCGTGAGGTCGATCGTCAGGAAATCGTCGTCGCCGGCCGGGCGATCGACGGACTTCAGCGTGCCGAAGCGGCCGCGCAGCTCGTCGAGGGCCTTCTGCACGTCCTCGTCGCCCGCCTCGGCGGCGTCGACCTGGACCTCGAGCCCGGCGTAGTCCGGCAGCTCGATGCTCGGGCGGATGTCGACCTCGACGGCGAAGGTCAGCTGGCCCTCGGCGTCCTTCTCGAGGCCGGGGAGCTCGTTGACCTCGACCTCCGGGCGCGAGAGCGGCACGAGCTCGTTCTCGGTCATGGCCTTCTGGTAGAGCCCGTTGAGCGACTCGTTGACGGCGGTCTCGATGACATAGCCGCGGCCGACGCGCTGATCGATGAGCGCGTTGGGGACCTTGCCCTTGCGGAAGCCCGGCACCTGAATCTGCTGCGAGATCGACTTGTAGGCGGCGTCGATGCTTGGCTGAAGCTCGGCCAGCGGAACCTCGACGTTGAGCTTGACCCGGGTGGGGCTGAGATTTTCGACGGCGCTCTTCACAGCGTATTTCTCCTGAAATGGATTCGGTGTCGTGGGGGCTCTGGTCGACGGCCGCCCCTCGCGGAACCGGAGGGGACGACCATATACAGAGTCGGGGTGACAGGATTTGAACCTGCGACCTCACGCTCCCAAAGCGCGCGCTCTCGCCAAGCTGAGCTACACCCCGAATTTAGTGCAAGAGCCAGTCTACGCAGACACTCGCGCCATCCGCGAATCATCGGTGCCGCGCGAGCCCAGGGGGCGGGGCCGTCGAGAGGTCCGGCCTCAACCGCCAGCTGCGGGCCGCGGGGGCGCCCCGCTTCTGGTGCTGCGTGGTCAGGAAATGCGAGGGGATGACGGGAATCGAACCCGCGTCATCAGTTTGGAAGACTGAGGCTTTACCATTAAGCTACATCCCCGCGAGAAACCGGTGATTCCCGGTTCCGACTGCAGAAGATTAGCAGTCGCCGCAGATGGCCGCCAAATCGCCGGTCGTCGCGTCGTAACTGCGGTCCCGCCGCTCAGTCGCCCTGGCAGCCGGGGCACCAGTAGAGCTTCCGGCCGGCGACCTCGGCCACCTGGACGACACTCCCGCAGCGCCGGCACTCCCGCCCGGCCCGCTGGTAGACGTAGTAGGCCTGCTCCGGCCAGACCGGGAGCTGCGGGTCTGGCCGGTCCGCCGGGTCGGTCGTGACGATCCGGCCCTCCCGCACGCCTGCGGCCATCAGCTCGCAGAGGTCGTCCCAGAGCCGGTCCAGCTGCCCGGAATCCAGTTCCGCGGACGGCCGCAGGGGATCGATCCGGCACCGGAAGAGGCTCTCCGCCCGGTAGATGTTGCCCACCCCCGCCACGCGCGACTGATCCATCAGTGCGACGCCGATGCCCGTCCGAGTGCGCAGGCGGCGGTGGAACGCGGCGGCGCGGCCTTCGTCGGCGGTCCGCAGCGGGTCGGGCCCGAGCCGGGCGCGCACGGCGTCGACCTCCGCAGGGGTCAGCACCTCGCACACGGAGGCACCGCGCAGGTCCGCCCATCCGTGCTCGGTCACGAGCCGGACCCGGACCTGCCCGACGGGCTCCGGCGGGCCGCGGTAGACCGCCGGCTCGGCCGGGAGGTCCTCGCGTTCGCCGATCCGGCGCGGGGCACCGATGCTCGACGCGCCGGCGAACTGCTCGTCGCCACCGAAGCTGAAGGCCCCGTAGAGGCCGAGGTGCACGCGGAGGTGGAGCCCGCCGTCGAACTCGACGAACAGCTGCTTGCCATGTGCGCTGCCGCGCAGGAGGGTGCGCCCGTCCAACCGTGCCGCGCCGTCGGCGAACCGGCCCTGCGGGCTCGTCACGGCGACGCGCCGGCCGCCGAAGACGTCGGTGAACTGGCGGGCCAGGCGGTGGATCGAATGTCCTTCGGGCACGCTAGCGGACGATCTCGCCGGTCTGCTCGTAGGTGGCGATCTTGCCGATGCGCCGTGCGTGCCGCGCGGCACCGGAGAACGGCTCCGCCAGGAAGGCCTCGATGATCGCCGTCGCCTCCTCCAGGCTGTGCTGGCGTCCCCCCACCGCCACGACGTTCGCGTCGTTGTGGTCGCGCGCGAGCCTGGCCGTCTCGAGGTTCCAGGCGAGCGCCGCGCGGACGCCCTTGACCTTGTTCGCCGCGATCTGCTCGCCGTTGCCGGAGCCGCCGAGCACGATGCCGAGGGCCTGCACACCGTCCGCCTGGTCCGCGACGACGGCCTCCGCGGCGTCGATGCAGAACGCCGGGTAGTCGTCCTCGGCGTCGTACTCCCGGGGGCCGTGGTCCACCATCTCGTATCCCTGGGCGGCCAGATGCTCCACCAGGTGGGCGCTCAGCTCCATGCCGGCATGGTCGGTGGCGATGTGTACGCGCATAGTCCTCTTCGTTCTCGGTGCGTGGGCGGGTCCCCACCACCTTACCGAGTGGACCCGCGGGCCGGGCCTATCGGGCGACCGGCGTGACCCAGAGCGGCCCCTCGCTCGTACGGGTCGCGTCCGTCTCGGCGGGGGCCCCGGTCGACGGCTCCAGCCGGTAGGCGCCGAGCGTCGCCGAGGCCTCTCCGGCGACCAGGAGGTAGTCGCCGTCCTCGGCGGAGACCACGGCGGCCCCGCGCGGCTGCTGCTGCGTCGGCCAGGTGCCGGCGTAGGCCAGCTCGCCGCTCCCGAGATCGACGGCGAAGCCGGTCACCGTCGAGCTGGACCGCTCGGTGGTGTAGAGGAACCGTCCGGCGCAGCCGAAGTGGAGGTCGGCGCACCAGATGGCATCGGGGCCCGGGGTCGGCCCGCCGGGCTCCCGGGCGAACCCGGGGGTGAGTCCGAGCTCGTCCGGGATCGAGGAGATCTGCTGGCGCTCGGTGAGCTCGCCGGACTCGGCGTCTCGGTCGTAGACCGCGACGAGGCCGGACATCTCGTGCAGGACGTAGAGGCGGCGGCCGGCCGGATCGAACCGGGAGTGCCGCGGCCCCGACCCCGCCGGGGCCGCGACGCGCTGGACCTCCTCCAGTCCCCGCGCGGCACGCCGGTAGACGACGACGGCGTCCGAGCCGAGGGAGGCCGCGTAGACGTGGCGGCCGTCCGGCGAGGGCAGCGCAGAGTGCGCCTTCTCCCCCACTGCGGGCGCCTCGACCGGCGGCGGGACTGGAACGCCGTCGTCGTCGATCTCCAGCAGGTGGACCGAGCTCGCGTGGTACGACGCGCTGAACAGCGCGGAGTCGTCGGCGGCGAGGGCGATGTACGCGGTGCTGTCACCGAGCCTCGCGGTGGCGAGCGGGCTCAGCGCACCGTCGGGGCCCCGGGTGAACGCCTGCGCGACGGGCGGGTCGGTGGTCAGGCCCGCGTAGAGGAGGCGGCCGTCCGCGGTCGCGGCCAGGGCACGGACCTTGGCGGCCGGATAGCTCTCCCCCGGATCGGAGAAACGGCCCGTCGCGGCGTCGAATTCGAACCGATCGACCGCGCCGGCACCGGCACCGGCGATGTAGAGGTCGTGCGTCGCTGTGAAGGGGGTGCTCATCCGGGCTCCTGTTCGGGGGCGTCCATTTCACGACAACCCTAGGCCAATAGACTCCACAGGTGACAGACTAGGGCTGTTATCCAACGACTCTTTCAGATCGTTGCTGCTAGACACCGCCGACCAGGAGGCACCGTGCCCGGATTGAATCTCACCCGCGAGGAGGCGCGCGAGCGCGCCGGCCTCGTCTCCGTCGACGCGTACAGCGTCGAGCTGGACCTGACCCGCGGCGACCGCGTCTTCGGGTCCACCACCACGGTGCGGTTCGCCGCACGCGAGGGCGCTTCGACGTTCATCGACGCGGTGACCGACGCGGTCCACTCGATCACGCTCAACGACGTGGAGCTGGACCCCGCGGAGCTCTCCGACGGCGTCCGCATTCAGCTGCCCGCCCTCGCCGCGGAGAACGAGCTGCGGATCGTCGCCGACGGACTCTACACGAACACGGGCGAGGGCCTGCACCGCTTCGTCGACCCGGTCGACGACGAGGTCTACCTCTACACGCAGTTCGAGGTCCCGGACTCCCGGCGCATGTTCGCCGTCTTCGAGCAGCCGGACCTGAAGGCCACGTTCCAGTTCACCGTGACCGCGCCGTCGCACTGGGACGTGGTGTCCAACTCCCCCACGCCGGAGCCCGAGGCCGCAGCAGACGGCGCCAGCACGTGGCGGTTCGAGCCCACGCTGCGCATGTCCTCCTACGTGACAGCGCTGATCGCCGGCCCCTACCGCGCAGTCCGCAGCGAGCTGACCAGCTCCGACGGCCGCACCATCCCCCTGGGGGTCTTCGCCCGCGCCTCGCTCATGGAGCACCTCGACGCCGAGAACATCTTCGAGCTCACCCGGCGCGGCTTCGAGTTCTTCGAGGCCCAGTTCGGCACGCCGTACCCGTTCCCGAAGTACGACCAGCTGTTCGTCCCGGAGTTCAACGCCGGGGCCATGGAGAACGCCGGGGCCGTCACGTTCCTGGAGAACTACGTCTTCCGCTCCCGGCCCACCGACGCCATGGTGGAGCGCCGCGCGATCACGGTCCTGCACGAGCTGGCGCACATGTGGTTCGGCGACCTGGTGACCATGCGCTGGTGGAACGACCTCTGGCTCAACGAGTCCTTCGCGGAGTTCATGTCCACCCTCGCTGCGGCCGAGAACACCGAGTTCACGCACTCCTGGACCACCTTCGCGTCCATGGAGAAGTCGTGGGCCTACCGCCAGGACCAGCTGCCGACCACGCACCCGATCGTCGCGGAGATCCGTGACCTGGAGGACGTGCAGGTCAATTTCGACGGGATCACCTACGCCAAGGGAGCCTCGGTCCTGCGCCAGCTCGTCGCCTGGGTGGGCCAGGAGCAGTTCATGGCCGGCGTGCGCGCCTACTTCGGCAAGCACGCCTTCGGCAACACGGAGCTGGCCGATCTGATGACCGAGCTGGAGGACGCCTCCGGGCGCGAGCTGACTGAGTGGAGCCGGCTCTGGCTCGAGACGGCCGGCGTGAACAAGCTCGTCCCCCGTCTCGAGACGGACGACGACGGCGTCCTCGCGTCGTTCTCGATCGAGCAGTCCGCGCCCGCGGAGCACCCCACGATCCGCCCCCACCGCCTCGCCGTCGGCTTCTACGACCTCGTGGACGGCGAGTTGGTGCGGACGCACCGCGAGGAGCTGGACGTCGCCGGGGAGTCCACGCCGGTGCCCGGTCTGGTCGGCCGGAGGCGCCCGGATCTCATCCTGCTCAACGACGACGACCTGGCCTACGCCAAGATCCGGCTCGACGAAGTCTCCCAGGCCACGGCGCTGAGGCACCTGAAGGATTTCCGCGAGTCGCTGCCGCGAACGTTGGTGTGGGGTGCCGCCTGGGACGCGGCCCGCGACGGGGAGACCCGCGGACGCGACTTCGTCGAGCTGGTGCTGAACAACATCGCCGAGGAATCCGACTCGTCCGTGGTCCTGGTCCTGCTGCGCCAGCTCGGCACGGTGCTCGACTACTACCTCGACCCTGACCACGCCCCGGCCGCCTCGGTCGAGGCTGCGGATCGGCTGTGGGCGCTGGCGCGCGCGGCCGCCCCCGGCTCCGATCACCAGCTCCAGCTCGCCAAGGCCTTCGCCCTGCGATCCCGTTCGGCCGACCAGCTCGACGCCGTGGCGGCGCTGCTCTCGGGCGAGACGCCCCTGGCGGGTCTCGAGATCGATGCGGACCTGCGCTGGGAGCTGCTCACGGCACTGGTCGCCGGCGCCCGCGCCGGGACGGCGGAGATCGACGCCGAGCTGAAGCGGGACGACACCGCAAATGGGGCCCTGAACGCCGCGCTCGCCCGCGCCGCCGTCCCGACGCCGGAGGCCAAGCGCACTGCGTTCGACGCCGTCGTGCACGGCCGGGAGCTGTCCAACACGCACCAGCGGCAGGCGATCGCCGGTTTCAACCGGGTGCACGACGCCGCCCTGATCGCCGGTTTCGCCGACGAGTACTTCGCTTCGGCCGGGAAGGTCTGGGAGGAGCGCAGCTACGAGATCGCCCAGCAGATCGTGGTGGGCCTCTACCCGGCGGCGCAGGTCTCCGAATCGACCCTGGAGGCCACGGACGCGTTCCTCGGCCGCCTCGACGACGACTCGGCCGCACTGCGCCGGCTGATGCTCGAGAACCGCGACGCCGTGGCCCGGGCGCTGCGGGCACGGCGCGCCGACCGCGGCGAGTAGCGGCGGCCGGCACCGGGACCACTGCCACCGGACGTCTGGACCGGCGGCGCGCGCGGAACCGCCGTGACGCGCCGCCGCGACCAGGCGGGCCCATCCGGCGTAGGTTTAAGGCATGGATCTGAGCCAGCACACCTACGAGATCAGCCTCGAATGGACCGGCGCCCGCGAGGCAGGCACCAGGGACTACCGTTCGTACGGACGGGACCACGTGGTCCGCGCGGCGGGCCTGCCCGACCTCCCCGGCACCGCCGACCCGACCTTCCACGGTGACAAGGACCGGTGGAATCCGGAGCAGCTGCTGCTGGCCGCCCTGAGCCAGTGCCACATGCTCTCCTACCTCCATATCGCGGTGAAGCACGAGGTGGTCGTGACCGGCTACTCGGACGACGCCGCGGGGACGCTGCGGCTGAACCGGGACGGCAGCGGCGAGTTCACAGGGGCGGTGCTGCGGCCCCGCGTCGTGCTCGCGGACGAGGGCCAGCGCGAGCTGGCCGACTCTCTGCACGCCGAGGCGAACCGCGTCTGCTTCATCGCCCGGAGCGTGAATTTCCCGGTGGAGCACGAGCCGGTCGCCGCGGAGACCGCAGCGGACGACGCCGCGGCCGGAGCCGACGAGTACGCCGGGACGTTCTACGCCCAGGTGGGCGGCAAGGAGACCTTCCGACGCCTGGCCGCCAAGTTCTACGAGGGAGTGGCCGCCGACCCGGAGTTCCGGGCGATGTACCCGGAGGAGGACCTGGGGCCCGCGACCGAGCGGCTGCAGCTCTTCCTGGAGCAGTACTGGGGCGGGCCGACCACCTATTCCGAGAACCGCGGACACCCACGTCTGCGCATGCGGCACATGCCCTACAAGGTCAATTCCGCGGCGCGCGACAAGTGGCTCGAGCACATGCGTACGGCCGTCGATTCGCTGGAGCTGCCCCCTCTGCAGCACGAGGTCCTCTGGGACTACCTCGAGCGGGCCGCGCACTCCCTGGTCAACACGCCGGACCAGCCCCACTCCCAGGGGCTCCGGCTGCTCTGAGCCCCATCGCGCCCGGACCGGGGAGGCGGTACGGACGAGGCGCACCCCTCGGCGCCTCCTTCGGAGTTGCCTGTCCCCGACGCGCCTGGCTCAGAGCGCGGCGCCCTGGCGGACCAGCACCTGCCCGGCCGCCGTGGAGAGCCGGTGCCAGAGGCCGCTGCGCAGAACCTTCACCGGTCCGGCCGGCGGCAGGAATCCGAGGGTCTGAGCGGCGAACGCGGCCCCGGCGGGCAACTCCGGGACGGGCTTGAGCTCGCACGGTGCCGCCCAGACGCGGGAGCGCACCGAGGCGACCACCGGGCGGCCCGAATTGGCGGGAAGCGCCTCGGCGACGGCGCGCATGCCGGACTCGGCGACGGCGCGGAGGGCCTCGGCATCGTACTCCCCCAGGTCCTCCCAACTGCCGATGGGGGGCAGGACACCGGCCCAGGAGGCAGGGGTCTCGGCAGGGGGCAGCTGCAGCACCGTGTCGAGCGGGCTCATGCGCGCGAGTCGATCGGTCACCGCGCCGAGCGGGAACACCCAGGTCCCCTCGGCGGACTCCGCCAGCCGGAAGGCCCGCATGCCGAGGACCGTCGGCGTGCCGCTGCCCAGTCCCTCCGGCACGAGCGCGGGCACGTAGACGGCCAGCGCCTGACCGCGGGCGACCAGGGCGACCTCTCCGTCCTGGACGGTCCGGGCCCGGCCCAGCAGGGTGCGCAGGTCGGTGATGGTGTCGGGGTCGGCGAGGGCGAGACGATCGAGGCGTTGCATGCAACCATCCTGTCACCCCGGGGCGCGTCAAGCCGTTCTGTGGCCAACGCGCCATGCGCCCTACTTGTCGGTAACCCGGGGCGCGGATACTGTCTGACTCATTCCGGGCCGCCTTGCGCCCGGTGGGACGGGCCGGACCAACTGGCCCAGAAACTACGAGGAGTTGCAACCAGGTGCGAATAGGTGATTCGTCCGGACTCCAGGCGCTGCTGGACCTCCAGAGCGACGGGATCCGGACTGACGAGGACATCTTCGTGGGCGTCAGCCCCGAGCAGCCGCACCACCGCGTGTTCGGCGGGCAGGTGCTCGCCCAGTCGATCGTCGCAGCGACCCGCACCGTGGAGTCCGACCGGCCGGTCCACTCCATGCACGGCTACTTCCTCCGTCCGGGCGATGCGTCAGAGCCCATCACCTTCGGCGTCCAACGCCTCCGCGACGGCAGGTCGTTCTCCGCCCGGCGCGTCCACGCCTATCAGAAGGGCCAGCCGATCCTCTCCATGATCGCGTCCTTCAATACGGAGGCCGAGGGACTGGAGCACCAGGCGCCGATGCCCGACGGCCTGCCGGCGCCGGAAACGCTGCCGACGACCGCCGACATCCTCGGCGGGATCGACCACCCGGCCGCTCAGGACTGGGCCTTCAACCGGCCCTTCGATATCCGGCACGTGCAGGAGCCCATCTACCTCCACGCACCCGAGGGCGGCGAGCGGCAGGCGACCAACGCGGTCTGGATGAAGACGCTCGGACCGATGCCCGGAGAGCAGGCGCTGCACCGGGCCGCGCTGGCCTTCGGGAGCGACTACACGCTCCTGGAGTCGATCCTCCGGCGCCACGGCGTCTCCTGGGTCACGCCCGGAATGAGCGTCGCGAGCCTGGACCATGCCATGTGGTGGCACCGCCCGGTCCGGGTCGATGAGTGGATGCTCTACGTCCAGGAGAGCCCCAGCGCCTCCGGCGCTCGCGGCCTGAGCACCGGCCGATTCTACCAGGAGGGGCAGCTCGTCGCCTCGGTGGCGCAGGAGGGCATGGTCCGCCTGCCCGAGTTCCGGGAGACGACGGTGCTGGAGCGCGCGAAGCTCTCTGTCGCCAAGGCGGCCGTCCGTCGGCTCGACAAACGGCGGCGCTGAGGACGATCGTTGCCCGGAACGCGAAGTGCCAGCACCGCCAGGGTGCTGGCACTTCGTGTTCCGCGGCGGAGCCGCGTCGACTAGTCGCGGGTCAGGCGGCGATGGGTGACGCGGTGCGGCTTGGCCGCGTCGGCGCCGAGGCGCTCGACCTTGTTGGCCTCGTACGAGTCGAAGTTGCCCTCGAACCAGTACCAGCTGGCCGGGTTCTCGTCGGTGCCCTCGAAGGCCAGGATGTGGGTCGCCACACGGTCGAGGAACCAGCGGTCGTGAGAGACGACGACGGCGCAGCCGGGGAACTCCAGGAGCGCGTTCTCCAGCGAGGAGAGGGTCTCGACGTCGAGGTCGTTGGTCGGCTCGTCGAGGAGCAGGAGGTTGCCGCCCTGCTTCAGCGTCAGCGCCAGGTTGAGGCGGTTCCGCTCACCGCCCGAGAGGATGCCGGCCGGCTTCTGCTGGTCCGGGCCCTTGAACCCGAAGGCGGAGACGTAGGCTCGCGAGGGCATTTCGACGTTGCCGACCTGGATGTAGTCGAGACCGTCGGAGACGACCTCCCAGAGCGACTTGTTGGGGTCGATCCCCGTGCGGTTCTGATCGACGTAGGAGATCTTGACCGTCTCACCGATCTTCAGGTCGCCGCCGTCGAGGTCCTCCATCCCGACGATCGTCTTGAACAGCGTCGACTTTCCGACGCCGTTGGGGCCGATGACGCCGACGATGCCGTTGCGCGGCAGCGAGAACGAGAGACCGTCGATCAGGATCCGGTCGCCGAAACCCTTCCGCAGGTCGGTCGCCTCGATGACCTGGCTGCCCAGGCGCGGTCCCGGCGGGATCTGGATCTCCTCGAAGTCCAGCTTGCGGGTGCGCTCGGCCTCCGCGGCCATCTCCTCGTAACGGGCCAAACGGGCCTTGGACTTGGTCTGGCGACCCTTCGACGAGGACCGGACCCAGTCGAGCTCGTCGGCCAGGCGCTTGGCCAGCTTGGCGTCCTTCTTGCCCTGGACGGCGAGCCGCTCCCGCTTCTTCTCCAGATACGTCGAGTAGTTGCCCTCATAGGGGTACAGGCGGCCGCGGTCGACCTCGCAGATCCACTCCGCGACGTGGTCGAGGAAGTACCGGTCGTGGGTCACGGCCAGGACGGCACCGGGGTACGACGCCAGGTGCTGCTCGAGCCAGAGGACGGACTCGGCGTCGAGGTGGTTGGTGGGCTCATCGAGGAGGAGGAGGTCGGGCTTCTGCAGCAGCAGCTTGCAGAGGGCCACACGGCGGCGCTCGCCACCGGAGAGATGGGTCACCGGAGCGTCGCCCGGCGGGCAGCGCAGTGCGTCCATGGCCTGCTCGAGCTGGCTGTCGATGTCCCACGCGTCGGCAGCGTCGATCTCCTCCTGAAGCTTGCCCATCTCCTCCATGAGGGCGTCGAAGTCCGCGTCGGGCTGCGCCATCTCCTCGGAGATCTGGTTGAAGCGGGTGATCTTCTCGTAGATCTCGCCCACGCCCTCCTGGACATTCCCGAGGACTGTCTTCTCCTCGTTCAGCGGCGGCTCCTGCAGAAGAATGCCCACGCTGTAGCCGGGAGACAGGCGTGCCTCGCCGTTGGACGGCGTGTCGAGGCCGGCCATGATCTTCAGGATGGTCGACTTGCCGGCTCCGTTCGGGCCGACGACGCCGATCTTGGCGCCGGGGTAGAACGACATGGTGACGTCGTCCAGGATGAGTTTGTCGCCAACGGCCTTGCGAGCCTTGGTCATGGTGTAGATAAATTCGGCCATACCCCAAGGCTAGTCGGTGCCTCCCCAGAGTTCATACTGGGCGGTCCCCACACCGGCGCCCGGCCAGTTCCGGTCGCCGCCCGCCGGCTCGGAGCAGGGGGCGGCGACCGGACGCGACGGTGCCTCCTCAGGCGACGAGTGGACGGTCCTGTCGCCACGCGGTCCTTTCGCCGCGGGCTCCTCCGTCGCCGTCGTCGGGCTGGCCGCCATTCGGTCCGGCTCCACCATCGCCACCGGGCCACCCCTCGACCTCGGCGGCGGGCTCATCGTCGCGCGCCTCCGGATCGTCGGCGGCCTCCCCCGCTTCCCGAGCAACGCCGGTGGAGGTGAACGCCGGGTCCAGGCCGACGCCGAACCCGCGGTCGGGGGCGCCGACGGTAGCATCGTCCCCGGTAGAGACGGATTCTCCCGGTTCGGAGTGCACGCCCTTGAAGAAGGTCGTGTGCCCCGCGACCAGATCGTGCCCCACGTGGTCCGCCTCGAGGCTCGTGAAGTAGACCCAGTCCGGGTTCTGCTCGTCGCCCTTGTTGAAGCGCGAGTTGCGGAGCCGGCCGTGGACCACGACGGGATGGCCCTTGCGCAGGGCTGCGTGGGCGTTGACCGCGAGGTTGCGGAAAGCGACGACCCGGTGCCAGTTGGTGTGCCCGTCCTCCCACTTCCCGCTCTCGACGTTGAACCGGCGTTCGGTGGATCCGACGCTGAAGCGCGTCACGGGAGTACCGCTCTTCTTGCTGTAGGTGGGGTCCGCTCCGAGGTTGCCGCTGATCGTGATGTAGTCGCTCATGTCCCTCTCCTGTCTGCTCGGCGCACCCGTCGGGTGCTCTGGTCTGCGCGGCGACCCGCCATCCGGAGGAGGCCGCCGCCTCAAGTCTCGGAGGGGAGACAGGACGGACCGATGCTGGGCTCGCGGATTGTGGAGATCGCCGCGTCCGCCTGCGGGCTGTGGAGGACGACTTGCCGCGGACCCGCGAAGGCGGCATCGACCTGGACGAGCAGGAAGGCCCAGCCGGCACCGAAACTCGGCGCTGACTGGGCCTTTGTGGTGCCCCCCGGCGCGACTCGAACGCGCGACCGGCAGATTAGAAGGCTTCCTGGGCTCTGCTTGTCTGCGTCGGCGTGCGTCGAGGTGCGTCGGGTAGGCCTAGTCAGACGGCTTTCTAGTCTCGCCTGGGTCGGGCCGGGTCGAGGTGCGTCCCCAGTATTTGTGTTCAGAACTGTGTTCAGGGGTGCACGCCGCCTACGACGATGGCTTTACAACGACTCGCGGAGTGGTGGTATATTTTCCGGTATGAATTCAAGTAGATTCCCCACCGAGGACGAGGTCATCGAGGACCTTGGAACTGACTTCGTGAAGATCTTTGTCGAGTCGGTCGACGGCGCGTCAGCGGACTTCGAGGAGCTCCGCGCATGGCGCCCGGGGTGGGCGAGCACCTACACGAGCCGACACACAGCATCGTTTCTCCACGAACGAATTTGGGCCCGTATGGTCAGTGGGATCGATGGCGTGGAGGGGTTCGAAATCATCGACCGCGAGCCCAAGCGGGAGATTCACTTCGGCATCAAGTACCAGATCCGCGTCAAGCGCCATCGGCCCGGTGATCGGATCTCCGCCGTCCAAACCGTCGGCAATCGAAGGTTCTGGACAAACTTTGAACAGACCTTCGACGGCCTGGAGCAATTCAGTCTGGCCTTGGGCTATATGTGGGATGCCGAGCAGCGCAGCGTCGAGTACCCCGTGCTCTCCTTCCGAGACGGCCAAGAGTCGCCGATTTGGGCAGTACGGCTCGAACGGGAAGATGACAACGCTCTGGGGTTCCGCTGGGAGAGCGTCGAGAGCCCCGACCTGCCCGATGTCGATCTGGGAGATATCGCGGTGGAGAACGAGGAAGAGGAGGACACCGGGTCATGAGCAGCAATGTCGGTGACGCGATCCTCGTGCTCCGACGTGCAGCGGGAATCACTCAGGAAGAACTGGCCGCTCGCCTTAACATCACGCAGGCGACGCTGTCCCGATATGAGAACAATCTGCGCGCCCCAGACGACGACGCACTCGCTGCACTGGCCAAAGTCTTCGGGGTAACGGAGCGCTTCCTGCAGCACGACTTCACCCTGCAAGGCGCGATAGCCGGTGACGCGCATATGCGCCGGCAGAAGACCACGAAGCCTTCCGATTGGAAGCGAGTTGAATCGCGCCTGAACGCGTTGAGAATGCACTCAAACTTCCTGCTTGAGCGCGTGCCGCTGCGACCGAGAAACTTCGTTATTCAGGTCGACCCGTTCGAGCACACCCCTCAGGAGGCCGCAACGATGCTGCGCGCTTCATGGCGCATGCCGATCGGTCCAGTTCGAGGTTTGTACCGTTGGATCGAATCTGCTGGGGTCGTTATCGTCGAGGAGGACTTCGGTACCCATCGCATCGATGGCATGTCCCAATGGGCTGGTGACCACGCGGTCATCATCCTGAACGCCGGCCTTCCGACCGACCGGAAGCGACTCACCGCTGCCCACGAGCTCGGTCACCTGGTGATGCATTCGTCTTACGTCGATCCGGACGTTGAGGATCAGGCGAATGCCTTTGCTGCAGAGTTCCTGATGCCGGAGCCGGCAATCCGACCACAACTAAACTCGCTCTCCCTGGGCAAGTTGGCCGATCTCAAGCGGGAATGGGGCGTCTCGATGCAGGCGATTTTCGAACGGGCGTACCGGCTGGGCAAAGCGACCGTCGAGGATCGGCACAAGTTCTATCGTCAGCTGAACAGCCGTGGCTGGAAGACACGTGAACCGTTCAGCGAGGATGTTCCTCCCGAGGTCCCACAACTTGCTGATGCCGTAGCCAATAAATTGAAGGGCTCCGGCCTCAGTCGAAAAGAGATCATCGGTCTCATTGGAGGAGACAGCACTCCGTTCTCTCCAGCTGAGGACGAGCCACCGCGTCGGCATCTGTCAGCCGTATAAGCGTGGTCCCCCGCGCTACGTCGGCAGCATGGTCCCGCACCCCACGGGGTGTGGGACCATGCTGCCTTTATGCCTGCTGACGCGCGCGGAAGTCCGCTAGGGAGACGACTTGCTCGCCCGCCGGCGGCGTGGGCTGCGGCGCCGGCGCTTCGACCGTGAACGCCGCGTCGAGCCGATCCGCGACGTCTTGGCGCATCTCGTCGAGCACGTGCTGGTAGCGCTGCAGCATGGCCTGCTGCGACCAGCCCAGCAGCTCCATCACCACGCGCGGCGCCACGCCGAGGGCCAGGAGCGTCGTGGCCGCCGTGTGCCGGGCATCGTGCAGGCGCACGGGGTCGACATCCTGCGACGCCAGGAACGCCCGCCAGAGCGTCCAGTCGTGCTTGCTGCTGACCGCTCCGCCGGCCCGGGTGGCGGCTGCCGTCGGCGCTGCCCCGCCCTCACCCTGGCAGCGTCCGGGACCTCTGGGGTGAACCCGACCCACCGGTCCCCGGCGTCGGCCTTGATCGCCTGTTGCCCCTTCTGGTGGCGCTTGAGCGCCTCGACCAGGGACGCGGGCATCTGCCATGTGCGCTCGCCGGCTTCGGACTTCGGGGCCCCACGAAGGTGCCGCCGCCGTGTCGCTCCGGGCAGTCGACGCCGCGCCTGCGCTCGCACGTCGGTTCTTGCCCCTCGTCGGCGCATCCATGGGACCAAGGCAGCGCGTAGAGCTCGCGCTTGACGTCCAGCGTTCCTGCCTCCAGGTCGACGTCGTCCCAGGAGAGCCCGAGCGCTTCACCCTGGCGGAGCCCGAGCATCAGCGCAACGAGCCACCTGGCCCCGTCATCGCGGCCGGTGGCAGCAGCGACGAGCCGAGGGGCCTCGGTAGCGATCAGGACCTTCGGTTACGACCCGAAGCATCTGGCCAGCCGAGACCTCCGCGGGACGGCGGGGCAAGACCGTCCCAACGTCGGTCGCTCGCAGCCTGCAGCTACCCGAGCGGCTTGCACGCGTCGAAGGGCCACATCCTCCTCGCGAGGGTGGAGCGCTATTCGTGTTGGTGGTAGTGAGCAGCTACATAGGGCTAGCATGATCGACATGAGCAGCCCTAGCACACTTCCGAACCTGGACTACGCGTTCCTCGCTGAGTTCGCACGCGTCGAAGGGGACAGTTTGACCTCGGTCGGCGCTAGCTTCACGCGCGTAGAGGTGGCGATGTTTCCTTCAACGGCCACCATCTACGTTGCCGGTAGAGTGCGGGCAGAGGAAGGTGGAGATCCGTTTGGCCTTCGCCTCAGGCTTGGTCCGGACGACCGATCTAGTGGTGTGGAGCTCGAGACCACGCTCGAACCGACGAAGGCCATTAACCCGTATTCGGGCAAGGTAGGAATGATATTTTCTGCCGGCGTCCCGCTTACTTTCGACCATGAGGGACGATACATGGCCCAGATCTTCCTCCAGGACGAGCTGGTCCGTAGCCTGTACTTTTCTGTTCACTCGGTCACTTCGCCCGAGAGCTGACTGCCATGCGACTGGCATATGTCCGGCACGCAGAGCAGCAGATGCGAAGGCGGGGGATCACGAAGGCTGACGTCAGCGAAGTGCTGACTGAGCACAGGCGGCGCGGCGTAAGCTACCTGTCCAAAGACCATGCGGACCGTATGGTGTATGAAGTCAACCTAGAGAGCGGTAGACTTGTGGTAGTTACTTCTCCACCTGTCGAGGACGCTTCTCCCACAGGTGAGGTACTGATCATCACAGCCTACTGGCGGTGATACGGCTACCCCCGGACGTACGGGTAGAAGCCAGATTACGTTGCGAGAGGATGACGTAACAGTGACTGACAGCACATACTTTGACGAGGCACTGAAGGTGGGCTATGCCCACATTGCGGATCGTGCCGTAAAGAAGACGATCGAGTACACGAGCACACTGCTGGTGGATGTCGATGAGAATGACGAGCCCGTCGGCATCGAGGTGCTTGGACCTATTTCGGCGCACCACGTTTACGACATGGGTCAGCGCTATGGATGGACCCGAAATGCCCTAGAGCGTGTCGATGAGGCGGTTGCGCAGTTGCGGCAACTGATGAGCGTGCGTACCGAGAGCTCGGGCGACGGAATTTTCAACCGTGCGACGAGCTGGACGGACCCTCGCGCCTTGGCGGTCTAGCAATGACATAGTGCCTCGCCCCCTCGGAGGCGGGGCACTACGCGTATTTGGCGCTAGCTACGGTTGCTCCATGTTCGACGCGCCGACGACCCCGCCCGAGCACCCCGACGAGATCCACAGGTGGCCCGCCGCCGACCGACCATTCGTCCGTATCGACACCCCCGACGGTGAAGTCCTCCGCGGGTCAGCGCAGATGTGGCGCGACCTCTGGATCGGCTTCATGATGCGAACAAGCCCCGGACATTTCGATCTTGAAACTTTCTGGGTCCCCCGGGAGTGGGTCACCCGCGAGCCTGGCTGGCTCCCCGAGTACAAGCCGTACTGGTGCACGAGCGCCTCCTACGAGACGATGTGGGAGCCGAGTACCTGCCCCTGGCCACGCACAGAGCCCGGAAATGCCGAAGCGCCTCGCCACGCCGAGTCGGGGTAGCGAGGCGCTTCAGCGACGCACTAGTGCGTCGGCGCGCAACGAGTCCAGTCAGTACTCCACGCACTCGCCTTCGGCGACGGCGGGATGGCCGAAGAGCACGAAGCTCGTCCCGTCGGCTTCGAGCACATTGACGTACGTGACGTCGTCCAGGCCGGCGGCCGCCT
The DNA here is from genome assembly GCF_031178195.1 of Zhihengliuella sp. Taxonomy (GTDB): domain Bacteria; phylum Actinomycetota; class Actinomycetes; order Actinomycetales; family Micrococcaceae; genus Zhihengliuella. Next base: position 301,071 of record NZ_JAPSJL010000002.1, on the reverse strand, counting down.
CGCAGATCGCGATCGCGTCCTGGGCTTCGGCGCTGCCGTCGCTCCGGGGGTCGGTGATGGTCGTCTCGATCTCGAGTCGGCCGGGTTCGGTCTCGGTCGCCGTCGTGACCAGGTCGGCCGTGTCGCCTGCCGCGGCCTTGACGTCGTCGGTCCGGTCGACGGATTCGTCGGTGGCATCGGCGCTTGCCGTGGCCGCGGGGCTCGGGCTGGGCGCGGGGGCTTCCTCGGCCGGTGACGAGCATCCGGCGACGGTCAGAGCGGCGGCCGCGATCAGAGCTGCCACGGCGGTCCTCTGGTGCTTCATGGTGTTTCCCTCCTGTGGTGGTCTGCCCATTGTTGCCCAGGCGCGGCGGGATCGCTTTGAGGCATCAGGGAGTGACCTGGGCGGCTCCGACAAAGGGCGCCGGGAGTAATTGTGTTCAAACTGTGTTCAAAACGAAAAAGGAAGGCCTAGTCAGCGTCACAAGTTCTGGCTCTGACTAGGCCTTTCTGGTGCCCCCGGCGCGACTCGAACGCGCGACCGGCAGATTAGAAGGCTGCTGCTCTATCCAACTGAGCTACGGAGGCATGCGGGGCCGGGGCGGCCCCTCGGTCGCGTTCGGCCTGCCGGGCGCGGCCCGGCCGCGTACGCCGTCCATTCTAACGGTTCCCGCCGCCGCGACCGCATCGGGCAGGCCGTCCCCGCGTCAAGGGTTGGCTCGGTGGGAAGGATCTCATGGCGCTCGCTTCACCGGCGGCCCACGCCGCGTTCACGGATTGGTAACCTAGTAGGAGTCACCCGTCGGCGCGCCACCGCGCCCGCACCCGGACCGCCGCATCGGACCGCCCGATCCCGCCCGGCCCGGAATTCCTCGATCTTCCCACTCGCCGCTCGCGCTGACGAGCGCGCTCGAAAAACCTCAAGGAGTTGCGCCTCTCTATGACCGCTGTTGCATCCGAACCGATGACCCTGTGGGACCGCCGCTACGAGGAGCACATTCTGCCGGTGAACCGCATCCTGGACGAGACCCAGGCCCTGCGCCCTGAGTCCTCGGTCAGCTATGTCGATCCGGTGCACGACGCGGACCAGGCCAAGATCGTCTCCCTGTTCTCCAACGTCGGCGCTGCCGACGCCTCGGGGTTCATCTCCGCCGGCGAGCCCGACGCCGTCACCCGCCTCCTCGGGCTGCAGTGGCAGTTGGGCCTGCGGCCGGAGTACATCATGCCGTGGAACGTGCACCCCTGGCACACGCCGGGAGAGCCCAACGGGCGCCTGCAGCCCGCGCAGATCACCTCGGGCCTGAAGCCACTCCTGCGGATGCTGAAGGTCGTCCCGAGGGCGTCGGTGATCGTCGCCCACGGCACCGAGGCGCACCGCCTGGTGGAGCAGCTCCTGAAGACCGAGAATCCCCTCCTGTGGCGCCGCGGCTTCAAGGTCTACAAGGTCAAGTCCCTCGGCGGTCGCGCCTTCGCCGGCTCGCCGGAGCGCCAGCACGCCCACCTGGAGGAGATCCGCGCGGCGTACGCGGACGCCATGGCGCGGACGGGCATCGTCCCCACCCGCTGAGCCACTGGATCGCCCCTCCGTCCGCAGCGCGGCCGAAGGGGCGATCCAGTGCAGCAAGAACGACGGCGGCGCACCGCCCACGGACCCTGCGGGGCCCACGGGGCGGTGCGCCGCCGTCGTGCGCGTCCTGGGACTCTGTCCTGCCGCGCGTGCCGGCCGGCGTTCTACTCCCGGGGGCTCCCGCCCGACGAAGTCCGTCCCGCCGTGCCGGTGGGTCGGCCCTCCGGCAGGCCGAAGCGGCCGACCCACCGGTCGACGACGGCGGCGCGGAGCGGGACGAAGAGCGTCGCCGTCTTGGGGTCCACGAGCATGATGTAGGCCAGGTACAGGACGCCGACGACGCCGGCCGTGATCTGCACCGGCAGCGACTCGATCCACTGCGCCACACTGAGCTGCTCGATCGCCACGATCAGGACCAGCACCATCGACACGACGTACCAGGCGATCCCGAGCAGATCGCTGTAGCGGCGGTGCACGGCGAACAGCGGGGCCAGCCACAGCAGGTACCACGGCTGGATGACCGGTGCGAGCAGGGCGGCGGCGCTCAGCGCGAGAGCGCACCCCAGCACAGCATCCGCCGCCCGGAGGCGGAACGCCCACCACACGGTCAGGACGATGGAGAGCGCCCTGAAGCCGGAGTACACGACGCCGGAAACCACGGTGGCGTCCGCTCCGAACCAGGAGGCGACCCAGCCCACGATCAGGCCCAGCAAGCCGATGGGAGCGTAGGGGAAGGCCGCCGTGCCGGCGGTGGCCATGGCCTCGATCCAGCCGAACCAGAGCCCGGAGGCCGCTCCGAACGCCGCCAGGGTCAACCCCGCGACGAGGCCGACGCCGACCCAGGCGGGGAGCTTGCGGCTCAGCCCAGGTTCCGGAAGATCGGCCTGCGACGGCCGGCGCAGCAGTGCCAGTCCCACGAACGGCAACGCCAGGACCACGATCGGCTTGATCGCGATCGCCACCCCGGCCGCGACGATGCCCAGGACACGCCGATTGCGGTAGATCAGGAGGAAGGCCAGCAGGGTGCCGCCGACCATGACCGAGTCGTTGTGCACTCCCCCGACCATCGCGACGAGGAAGAACGGGTTCGCGATGCAGATCCACGTCGCCCACGACGGCGAGACCCCGTGCTCGCTGGCCAACCGCGGCACGGCGTAGAGGCAGACGAGCACGCCGGCCGCCGCGAAGAGGCGCAGGACCATGACCCCGATCTCCGGGACACCTCCCGTGAGGAAGTACGTGGCCCGCGCGAAGATCAGGAACAGCGGACCGTAGGGCGAGGGCGACTCGGACCAGAGACTGTCGGAGCCCTCCGCGTACCACCCAGGCAGCTGCGAGACCCAGTTCTCGTACGGGTTCAAATCCTGGTGCAGGAGCCGCCCCTGCGCGAGGTAGGAGTAGACGTCGCGGCTGTAGATCGGGAACGCGAGCATCATCGGGGCCGACCAGGAGAGGACCGCCCGCCGGACCACCGTCATGTCGGCGCTGCCGCTCATGGTCCGCTGGCCCAGTCGCAGCCAGGCGCGGCAGAGCAGCATCAGTCCGAGGGCCAGGAGGATGCTGGCCGCCACGACGACGGCCGGGTCCGCCCGCAGCATGTTCAGCAACGCGGCGCGGGCGAACAGCGAGTCCTGGCTGGTGGCCAGCATCCCGACGCCCCAGGAGCCGACCATCACGAGGATGCTCGCCAGCAGGCCCTGGGCCAGGACCACGTGGACGTCGGCCTCGGGGCCGCCCAGAATCCGTCGGAGGACGGGCAGCCCGGAGAGCCGGCTCCGCAACCGGTCCAGATGGGCCGTCAGGGACGGGAACGGCACCTGGACGCTGCGCCCCTGCGGCGACAGGGTGGGCGGGGTCATGTCAGCCCGCCCGCTTCCGCAGGCCGGCGCGCTCCGGCAGCCGCAGGGAGCGCCAGAAGTCGACGAAGATCCTCCGGGTTCCGGGATCGATGAAGACGAGGTAGGCGATGAAGAGCCAGGAGAGGGCCGTGGCCAGGTTCTGCAGCCACGGCTTCAGGTGGCTGAGGAACTGCCACACGAAGAGCTGGTCGGCGACGCCGTACGCGATGAAGAACGCGACCGTGAAGTAGACCCAGACGATCTGCCAGTCGCTGCGGATCCCGCTGGCCGCGAAGAAGGGCAGCAGCCACAACAGGTACCACGGGTGGATGATCGGGGACAGGACCACGAGGGCGGCGAAGGCGAGGACCGTCCGCTGGATGAGGTGCCCGTGGGAGCCCTTGAACATCAGGAAGAGGACGACGGCGACTGAGCCGAGGCGCCCGATGAGCTTCAGCGTCGGCAGCACCCACGAGGTATCAACGCCGAGGGGGCCGAGCGTGCCGTAGAAGAAGCCGATCAGCACGCCGAGCGGCGAGTACACGCTGTAGCCGGTGCCCGTGGTGAGCATGACCTCCAGCCAGCCGAGCGCGTAGCCGTTCAGGTAGCCGATGAGCACCATCGAGCCCAGGCCGATCCCCGCGGTGTAGAACCAGTACCGGAACCGCCGCGCCCAGGAGGCCCCCGGGCCGGCCCACAGGAGTCCGATGAACGGCAGCAGGACCAGGGTGATGGGCTTGATGCCCATCGACGCGGTCACCAGCAGGACGCCCCTGATCCCGCGTCCCGTGGCGGCGTAGTAGGTGCCGGCGACTGCCAGCCCGGTCATCAGGGAGTCGTTGTGGGCGCTCGCGATGAAGGAGATGAGGAAGAGGGGGTTCGCGACCGTGATCCATGCGGCTCGCGCGCCGTTGACGCCGTGGAGCGACGCGAGCTTCGGCACGTACAGGAGGCACAGGAGCACGCCGGCGAAAGCGACGAGCCGGAAGAGGAAGATCGCCAGGTCGGGATCCTCACCGGCGATGAGCATGACCAGGTGCTCCACGTCGAGGAAGAGGACGCCGTAGGGCGTCGTCGATTCCGCCCACATGGTGTCGGTGCCGAGCTGGAACCAGTTCGCGACGGTGGAGATCCCCTGCTGGTAGGGGTCGTGGCCGGCGGCGACGAGTCGCCCCTGGCCGATGTAGGCGAAGACGTCGCGGGAGAAGATCGGCACGCAGGCCAGCAGCGGCACGCCCCAGGCCAAGCACGCCTTCCACACGGTGCGCAGCGAGCCCTCCGGCCAACCCTCAAGCTTCTGCCCCAGCCGCAGCCAGGCGCGGAAGAGGACCCAGCACCCCAGGGTCATGACCGCCGTCGTGGTGATGACGCCCCACTCCGTGGTGCGCAGACTGATCAGCAGCTCCAGACGGTTCAGCGGCGAGACGGAGGCCAGCCATCCGACGCCGAGCGACCCGAAGACCACCATCAGCGACCCGATCGCACCTTCGATGATCGTGCGGTTGACCCGGTCGGTTCCCGCCGTCGCGGGAGCAGGCGGTGCGGTCGGGTTCACGCGGGCAGTCCTTCGGTCGTCACGGTCGTTCGCGGAGGCGGGCACGGCCGCCGTGCCACGGATGTCTGCGCGCCGCTCGCGGAACGGACGCCGGAACCTCACGGTGCGGTGCTTCGCGTTGCGGAGGATGCGCCCGTCGGAACGCGGCAGTGCGGTCGAACTGGGCCTGATCCTAGCACCGGGCGTGCCACGGAACCGGGTCATCGGTCGCCCCGCAGGCGCGTTGTTGCAACCGTCACCCGGGAGCTGCGCCTAGGCTGGAGGCGTCGCAGCATCGCATTCCACGCCGGACCGCCAGGGGGAACAATGGGCCGCCACGCCTCGAGTGACTCGACGCCGCCGGGAACCCGTCGCGGCTCCGGTCCGCTCCCCGTCCTCGGGTGGGGTGCGCTCGCCGCCGTGGTCGTCGCGGTCGGCGGTCCTCTCGTGGGCCTCGCCGTGCCGCAGGCCCTGACCGCGAGTGCGACGGCGCTGCTCGCCTTCGGCCTGCTGTCCGTCCTGATGGCCCTGGGCGGGCCGGCGCGACGGTAACCCGCCGGGGCCCTCGGGTAGATTGGCCCCGTGCCTATTATTGCTGAGAAAATTGTCTGGATCGACTGCGAGATGACCGGCCTGGACCTCGCCGACGATGCGCTCATCGAGGTCGCCGTCCTGGTCACCGACTCCGAACTGAACGTCCTCGGCGACGGGGTCGACGTCGTGATCAGACCCGAGCCCGCTGCTCTAGCGCAGATGAACGACTTCGTCCGTCGGATGCACACCGACTCCGGTCTCCTGGAGGTTCTCGACCGGGGCGTCGACATGGCGGAGGCGCAGCGGCAGGTCATGGACTACATCCGCACCTGGGTCCCCGTGGCCGGCAAGGCGCCGTTGGCGGGCAACTCCGTGGGCACGGACCGCAACTTCCTGGCGCGGGACATGCCCGACGTCATCGACCACCTGCACTATCGGATCATCGACGTCTCCACCCTCAAAGAGCTCGCCCGCCGCTGGTACCCCAAGGCGTTCTTCCAGGCGCCGGCCAAGACCGGCGGCCACCGCGCCCTGGGCGACATCCGCGACTCCATCGAGGAGCTGCGCTACTACCGGGCAGCCGTCATGGTCCCGGCGCCCGGTCCGGAGAGCAAGGCGGCCCAGAAGATCGCCCAGCGGATCGTCGCCGAACGCGCCGCACGCGAGGCCGCCGCCGAGCTCGAGGGCCCCTCCCCCGCCTGACTCCGCCGCCAGCGCCGGTGTGGCGCACGGCACACCGGACCGATTAGGGTCCCGACGTCGTTTTGTGTGTAAGATAGTGTGCGTTGCCCGGACGGAGCGCGGTGGAATACTGCCCCGTCGAAGCGACTCACACTCGGTTGGAACGGCCCTCGGGCCAGTCTTCCCGGTGCAATGGTGGGTATAGCTCAGTCGGTAGAGCGTCTGGTTGTGGTCCAGAAGGTCGCGGGTTCAAGCCCCGTTACTCACCCCGAAGTTGCCGCCCCGGTCTGACCGGGGCGGCTTTCTTTTTGGCAGGAAGGACAGGCCCATGGCGATTCTCCCCATCGTGATCTACGGCGAGGACAGCCTGCACCGCCGGGCGCAGGAGGTCACCGAGTTCGACGACGACCTCCGCCGGCTCATCGAGGACATGTTCGAGACCCAGGACGCCGCCCATGGCGTCGGTCTCGCCGCGCCTCAGGTCGGCGTCGGGCTCCGGCTGTTCACCTACGAGTACGAGAACGACGACGGCGTCCCGCCCCGCGGCGTGGTCGTCAACCCGCGGCTGACCCTCTCGAAGATCTCTCAGGCACAGCCCGATCCGGACGACGAAGGCGAGGGCTGCCTCTCCGCGCCCGGGCTCTCGTTCCCACTCAAGCGGGCCGACTTCGCCCGCGTCGAGGGCTTCGACGGAGACGGGGAGCCGATCTCGTTCGACGCGACCGGCTGGTTCGCGCGGGTCATGCAGCACGAGTACGACCACCTCGAGGGGCTCCTGTACGTCGACCGGCTGAACGACCGGTGGGCCCGACGGTGGAAGAAGGCCAAGAAGGATCTCGAGTGGGGAGCCCCCGGCAACAGCTGGCTACCCGGCACGGACCCCGACCCGTTCGGGCACTGACGCCCCGAGCACTCTCCCGGCCCGACGCCCGGGCACGCAGAGACGGCGGCCGGCGACCTCCTCAAAGGGAGGTCGCCGGCCGCCGTCGTTCCGGGCCCGTCCCCGGCCTCAGGTGCCGGAGACAGGCGTCGGCGGAGTGCGCGTCAGGCGGGCTGCCCGGCGAGCTGGACCGCCTCGGCGTCGGAGGGCTGCCCGGCCACGGCCGGGAAGGCCTGCGGGTGGGTGCCCGCGAGCTCCTCGATCACGCGGATGACCTGGCACGAGTAGCCGAACTCGTTGTCGTACCAGACGTAGACGACGGCGTTCTTGCCGCTGGCGATGGTCGCCAGCCCGTCGACGATGCCGGCGCGGCGCGAACCGATGAAATCGGTCGAGACGACCTCGGGCGAGTCGATGTAGTCGATCTGCTTGTGCAGCGTGCTGTTGAGCGACATCTGCCGCAGGTAGGTATTGATCTCCTCCTTGGTGGCCTCGCGCTCCAGGTTGAGATTGAGGATCGCCATGGAGACGTCGGGGGTGGGGACGCGGATGGCGTTGCCGGTGAGCTTCCCCTCGAACTCCGGGAGCGCCTTGGCGACGGCCTTCGCGGCGCCGGTCTCCGTGATGACCATGTTCAGCGCCGCCGAGCGGCCGCGGCGGTCGCCCTTGTGGAAGTTGTCGATGAGGTTCTGGTCGTTCGTGAACGAGTGGACCGTCTCGACGTGGCCGTGGACGATGCCGAACTCGTCGCCGAGGGCCTTGAGGACCGGCGTGATGGCGTTCGTGGTGCAGGATGCCGCGGACACGATGGTGTCGTCGGCCGCGATGTCGCCGTGGTTGATCCCGTGGACGATGTTCTTCACGTCGCCCTTGCCCGGCGCGGTCAGCAGGACCCGGCCGACGCCCTTGGCCTGCAGGTGCTGGGACAGGCCCTCGCGGTCGCGCCAACGCCCGGTGTTGTCCACCACGATCGCCTTGTCGATGCCGTACTGGGTGTAGTCCACGGCAGTCGGGTCGTTCGAGTAGATCACCTGGATCAGCGTGCCGTTGGCGAGGATCGTGTTGTTCTCCTCGTCGACGGTGATGGAGCCGTCGAACGGGCCGTGGACCGAATCGCGCCGCAGCAGCGAGGCGCGCTTGACGAGGTCGGTCTCGGAGCCCTTCCGGACCACGATCGCGCGCAGGCGCAGGCCGTAGCCGCCGCGCTCGATCAGAATGCGGGCGAGGAGGCGGCCGATGCGGCCGAAGCCGTAGAGGACGACGTCGGTCGGCTCGGCGTCCGTGGCGCCCGCAGCGCCGACCTTGTCGCCGAACTCCTCCTTGAGGAACGCGGAGAGGTCGCGGCCCGCGCCGGCGTCGCGGTACTTGCGCGCCATCCGGGCGATATCGACGGCAGCGGCACCCAGGTTGAGGCCGTCCATGGCCTGCAGGATGGGGAACGTCTGATCGAGCGGCAGCTCGGTCCCGTCGTTGTGGCGGGCGATGCGGTGGGCCTTGAGGATGTCGACGGCCGACTTGTTGATCAGCTTTCGCCCGTAGATGGACGTCACCACGTTGTTGCGGCGGTAGAGACGCCCGATCAGCGGGATCATGGCCTCGGCGAGTTCTTCGCGGCTGCTCCAGTCGGCAAGCGCCGCGGTCGACTGCTGGGTCACTGAATATCCTTCCTTGGCCGGCCCAGGATCCAACGTGGCCGGTCGGCACCGTGAAAGCACCATTGCAGATACGGTTCGCGGGGATGAGGATCCTCCCCGAGCGAGGCCTCGTTGCCTCTGCCTTCCATTCTAGGGACCACCCGCGCTCCGCCGAATCCGGCGAGCGTGAGGATGGTCACATCGGCTCGTCGCCGGCCGCGGGGCGTAGACTGGGACGCTGGACGGGATGACCGGACGATCGCGTGCCCTGCACGAGGAACGTCCGGGCTCCACAGGACAGGGTGGTGGGTAACGCCCACTCGGGGTGACCCGCAGGCCAGTGCCACAGAGAACAGACCGCCCGCTCCCGCAGCGGGTAAGGGTGAAACGGTGGTGTAAGAGACCACCAGCGGCCCGGGCGACCGGGCCGGCTCGGTAAACCCCACCCGGAGCAAGGCCAGACAGGCTGCGCATGAGGCTGTCCGCCCAGCAGCCGGGTAGGCCGCTCGAGCGCATCGGCAACGGTGCGCCTAGATGGATGATCGTCACCTGCCAGTCGGGCAACCGCGGCAGGCACAGAACCCGGCGTACAGGTCATCCCGTCCACCACTCCTCCGCCGCGACGGACGACACGGCTTGGCCACGTCCCGCGCGCAGGCTCTACGATGCTCCCGTGCTCATTCTTCTCCCGCCGTCCGAGGGCAAGCGCGCCGCCCTGACCGACCGCGACTTCGACCCGTCGACCCTCTCGTTCCCCGCCCTCGCGGGCCACCGGCGCAGCGTGCTCGATGCGCTCGTCGCTGCCTCGCACGGCGACGACGCCCACGAGGTCCTGGGGGTCGGCGCCTCGCTCGCCGAGGAGATCGAGCGCAACCGTCGGCTCCACCGGGAACCGGCCGGGCCGGCCCACACCGTCTACACCGGCGTGCTCTACGAGGCGCTCGGCTATGCGACCCTGGCGCCGGAGCAGCAGGCCGCCGCGGACCAGTCCATCGTCGTCGTCAGCGCGCTCTGGGGCGCGGTGGGCTTCGCCGACCCGATCCCCGCGTACCGCCTCTCCATGTCCGTGAAGCTGCCGGAGTTCGGCAAGCTCGCCGCATGGTGGAAGCCGCGCCTGACGGCGGCACTGGCCCCGAGGACCGAGGGCGAGCTCGTGATCGACTGCCGCTCGAGCACCTACGCCGCAGCCTGGGCTCCTCCCGCGGCCCGGACCGTCGCGGTCTCCGTGGTCCAGATCCGCGCCGGCGCCCGCAAGGTGGTGTCCCACTTCGCCAAGCACACCCGCGGCGAGCTCGTCCGCCACCTGCTCGCCCGGTCGGGCGAGGCGCCGACGAGTCCCGAGGAGCTGCTGGCCGCCGCCAGCGAGAAGTGGGAGGCTGAGCTCACGCCGGCCACCGCCCGGCGGCCGCACCAGCTGGTGATCGTCCTCCCGGAGGACCACACCTTCGCTCACGCCGCGGCGACCGCGTAGCCAAGCCCGAAGAACGCACGGCCGGACGGTCCCCCGTCACCGCCGCCACCGACCCGAGGAGCACCATGACCGAGCCGCTGACCGCCGCCGCGTCCGCCGTCGAATCCTGGCCCGTCGACCATGCCTCCGCCGTCGTCGTCGGGCCCGACGGCGTGATCGCCCGGGCCGGGGAGACGGGGCGCGCGTTCCGGCTCGCGTCCGTGACGAAGCCGCTGGCCGCCTACGCCGTGCTCATCGCCGTCGAGGAGGGCGCCCTCGAGCTCGAGCAGCCGGCCGGCCCCGAGGGGGCGACCGTCAGGGACCTCCTGGCGCACACCGCCGGCTACGACTTCGCCGACCGCACGGTGCGGGCCGCGCCGCGGACGCGCCGGATCTACTCCAACACCGGATTCGAGGTGCTCGGCGAGACGCTCGAGGCCGCGACGGGCATGGCCTTCGCGGACTACCTGCGCGAGGCCGTGCTCGAACCCCTCGGCATGGGCGCCACCCGGCTCGAGGGCTCTCCGGCCGCCGGCGGGATCTCGACCGCAGAGGACCTCGCCCGCTTCGCCGCCGAGCTCCTGCAGCCCCGGTTGCTCGCGGAGCAGACCCACCGGGAGGCCACGACCGCGCAGTTCCCCGGCCTCGCGGGCGTCCTGCCGGGGTACGGCCGGCAGACAGACAACGCCTGGGGCCTCGGGCTGGAGATCAAGGCGGAGAAGGACCCCCACTGGACCGGCACGCGGAACTCCGGCCGGACCTTCGGGCACTTCGGCCAGTCGGGGACGTTCCTCTGGGCGGACCCCGCCGCCGGCGCCGCCTGCGTCGCGCTGGCCGATCGCGATTTCGGTCCGTGGGCGATCGACGTCTGGCCCGGATACTCCGATGGCGTCCTGACCGCGCTCGCGGGGCGCAGCGCCTAGGCCCCGCCACTGCCCGTTCCCGGGCGTGGGCTGGCGCACGCTCCCGACACCCGGCGGGACACCGTTGGTATGGTTGGCACGATCGATCGACCTACCCGAGGGAAACCGAAGCACATGCGCCCTGTCATCATGCCGATCTACGGCACCCGTCCGGAGGCCATCAAGATGGCCCCGATCGTCAAGGCTCTCGAGGAATCCGACCTCTTCGACTCCAGGGTCGTCGTCACCGGGCAGCACCGGGAGATGCTCGACCAGGTCAACGAGCTCTTCGGCATCGAGCCGGATGTGGATCTGAAGATCATGCGCCCCAACCAGAGCCTCAGCGGCATCATGACGCGCACCATCGACGGTCTCGACGAGCTCTTCAGGACGGAGAAGCCGGCCGCCGTCATCGTCCAGGGCGACACCACCACCTCCACCGCCGGTGCCATCGCCGCGTTCTACCACGGCATCCCCGTGGTCCACGCCGAGGCCGGCCTGCGCAGCTTCGACATCTTCTCGCCCTTCCCCGAGGAGGCGAACCGCAAGATGACCTCGCAGGTGACGAGTCTGCACCTGGCCCCGACCTCGGTCAGCAAGAAGAACCTGCTCACCGAGAACATCGCCGAGAAGGACATCGTCGTGACCGGGAACTCGGTCATCGACGCCCTGCTGACCACGGTGGAGAAGGAGGTGCCGTTCTCCGACCCGCAGTTGGAGGAGCTAGCCGCCTCCGGGCGCCGCATCCTCCTGGTCACCACCCACCGTCGTGAGAACCAGGGCGGCGCGATGGAGGGCGTGGGACGGGCGCTCAAGCGCATCGCCGAGGCCGAGCCCGACATGACGATCGTGCTGCCCGCCCACAAGAACCCGGTGGTGCGCGAGGCCGTCCTGCCCTCCCTCGAGGGCCTGGACAACGTCGTCGTCACCGAGCCGCTCGCCTACGGCGAATTCACCCGCATGCTCTCCCTGGCCCACGTGGTCCTGACCGACTCCGGCGGCGTGCAGGAGGAGGCGCCGAGCCTCGGCAAGCCCGTCCTCGTGATGCGCGAGAACACCGAGCGCCCGGAGGCCGTGAGCGCCGGCACGGTCGTGCTGATCGGGACGGACGAGGACCGGATCGTCGACGAGGTCCACCGGCTCCTCCACGACGAGGAGCACTACAACTCGATGGCGAACGCCGTGAACCCGTACGGCGACGGCCGCGCCGCCGAGCGGACGGTCGCTGCCATCGCCGAGCTCCTCGGCCGCGGCAAGCGCGTCGACGAATTCGGCCAGTAGCCCACCCAACAAGGCAGGTCTTTTGTACGTCTCGGCACAAAAGATCTGCCTTGTCGCTTCAGAGAACCGAGGCCTGCTCGTGCACTCCGCAGCCGCTCCCGGGGCGAGGACGCGCCACGTCGCGATGCTCTCCCTGCACACCTCGCCGCTGGACCAGCCCGGCTCCGGGGACGCCGGGGGCCTGAACGTCTACGTCGCTCAGCTCTCCGAGCATCTGGGCCGCCTCGGTGTCGAGGTCGACGTCTTCACCCGCGTTCCGGCGGCCGCGACCGGCGCCTCCACGATCACCACGGCCCGCACCGTCCCCGGCGTGTCGGTCCACCACGTGCCGGTGGGCCCGGAGTCGGTGACCAAGACGTCGCTCGCGGGGCACGTCGGTGAGATCGTCGAGCGCATCGCCGCTTGGTACCGGACCACGGGAGAGTCCCCCGACGTCGTGCACAGCCACTACTGGGTCTCGGGCCTCGCCGGCCTGGAGCTGGCCGAGCGGTGGGACGCGCCGCTCGTCCACACCATGCACACGATGGCCCGGGTCAAACTCCGCGACGATGCGACGGCTGTGGAGCCTGCCCGCCGACTCGCGGCGGAGGACCTCCTGGCCGGCTCGGCGACCGCTCTGACGGCCAACACGCCGAGCGAAGTCGAGGACCTGGAGTCCCTCTACGGCGCTGATCGGGGCCGCATCTCCCTGGTGCCGCCGGGTGTCGACCACGAGGTCTTCCGTCCGCACGGCCCGGCCAGCTGGTTCGCGCAGGGGCCGTGCGGCCCCTCCGCGCTGCGCGTCGTGTTCGCCGGTCGCATCCAGCGCCTGAAGGGCCCGCACCTGCTGCTGGAGGCGCTCCAGCAAGCCGTCGAGCTGGATCCGGGCGTGCGCTTCGACGTAGCGCTGATCGGGCACCAGTCCGGCCCCGACCACCTGGACCTCGCCGAGCTCCTGCCCGAGGACTCCCCCAGACTGCGGATCCGGCTCGTTCCCCCGCGGCGAGCCGAGGAGCTGGCGCAGTGGTTCCGGGCCGCCGATGTGGCGGCGGTGCCCTCCTACAGCGAGTCCTTCGGCCTGGTCGCCGCGGAGGCGCAGGCCTGCGGAACCCCGGTCCTCGCGAACGCCGTGGGGGGCCTGCGCCACACGGTGGCGGACGGCCGGACCGGGCGCCTGATCGCCGGGCAGCAGCCCGCGGACTGGGCCCGGGCGCTGGCTGACCTGAGCCGTGACCGCGGGGTGCTCGCGCGGATGGGGAGCGCCGCCGTCGTGCAGGCCGCCGCCTTCGCCTGGGAGACGGCGGCGGCGACGACCCTCGGGATCTACGACCGTGTCAGCGCGGAGCGACCGTCCCGGAGAAGTACGGGCGCGAGGCTCCGCGCTTGAAACCCGTGAACTGCAGCGCCCCGGGTCCTGCCTCCGCCGCATCGGCGACGGCGAACTGGACCGTCGCGGGCAGGAAGACGGGGGCCTCGAACTCGATCGACCACGTGTAGCCGCCCGCGACCGGCGCGGTCGAGGCCAGCGCCCGGCCGGCCGAGTACATCCCGTGCGCGATGTGCCGCTTCATGCCGAGGGCTCTCGCCGACAGGCTGCTCAGGTGGATCGGGTTCCAGTCGCCGAGGATGCTGGCGTACTCCCGGCCCGTGTCCGCGGGCAGACGCCACTGGCCCGTCCTCATCGGCGCGTCGAAGTCCGGCCGGGACGGCCGCTGGGGCCGCACCGCGCCGGGGGCGTCGACGCCCCTGGCCAGATACGTCGAGACGCCCCGCCAGACGACGTCGGATCCGGCCCCCGCCGCAGATGCGTCCCCGTCGGCGCCGCCCGGCGCGGAGACCTCGGCGACGACGTCGACCTGGGTCCCGGCGAAGTGCGGACGCAGGTTCTCCGCCCACGCGGTAACCGTCAGCGCCTCGTCGGCGCCGATCGTCCGGCGGTGCTCCACCCGGTTGGCCAGATGCACCATTCCCAGCAGCGGCAGCGGGAAGTCGTCGGCCACCAGCACGCCCATCGCGATCGGGAACGCCAGGCCGTGCACGAACACCGAGGGCAGGGAGTCCCGCAGCGTATCGCCCATGAGTCGTTGGTACCGGGCTAGCCGGGAGCGCTCGGCCCGCACCCCGCCGACGCGGTGCGCGACGGGAGGGAGCTCCTGGCCGCCGGCGCCGCGCGCGCTTCGGCCGAGTCCGGGGACGGCCGACGCGGCCGCCTTCCGCGCGGCCGCGGCATAGCTGCGGGCGAGCGGCGGTGCCTGGTCCAGGACGATGGTCCGGCGGTCCTCCACGACGCTCACCGTCCGATCAGGCTCTGGCCGCAGACGCGCAGCGTCTCGCCGTTGATGCCGGCTGCCGCGTCGGAGGCGAGGAACGCGATGGCCTCGGCCACGTCCACCGGCAGACCGCCCTGCATCAGCGAAGGCATCAGCAGGCGGGCGACCGCTCGCGTCGGGACGGGGACCTTCGCGGTCATGTCCGTCTCGATGAAGCCGGGAGCCACCGCGTTGATCCCGCCGCCGATCGCGGCGAAATCGGCCGCCGAGGCCTCGACCATGCCCATGACACCCGCCTTGGAGGCGGCGTAGTTGGTCTGCCCGCGGTTGCCCGCGATGCCGCTGGTCGAGGCCAGGGACACGATGCGCAGCCCGTCCCGGCCGGCACCGAGGAAGGCCTCGTTCATCCGCAGCTGGGACTCGATATTCACGGCGAGCACCGACTTCCACCGCGCCTCGTCCATGTTCACGAGCAGCTTGTCGCGCGTGATGCCCGCGTTGTGGACCACAATATCGAGCCCGCCGTGCCGCTCGAGCGCGTGCTCGAGGATCAGGTGGCCGGCGTCGGCGCGGGTGATATCGAGCTGCAGCGCCGTTCCACGGACCTCGTTCGCCACCGAGGTGAGAGCCCCGCCGGCGGCGGGGACGTCGACGGCCACGATCTTGGCGCCGTCGCGGGCGAGGACGCGGGCGATGGCCGCGCCGATCCCGCGGGCCGCGCCGGTGACGACGGCGACCCTGCCCGCCAGGGGACGGTCCCAGTCCTCGGGCGCAGCCCCGTTCTCGCTGCCGACGGAGAGGAACTGACCGTCCACGTAGGCGCTGCGGCCGGAGAGCAGGAAGCGCAACGCGGCCAGGGCGCTCGGGGCCCCGGCCCCGACGCCCTCGGCCAGGAGGATGCCGTTGCCGGTGGCTCCCCCGCGCAGCTCCCGGGCGAGCGAGCGCAGCAGGCCCTCGACTCCGCGGCGCGCCGCGGCGACGGCCGGGGCGTCCCCGGCCCGGGCCGGCCGGGAGACGGTGATCACGCGCCCGCTCGGGGCGAGCTGGCGGACCGCCGGCCCGAGCTCGAGGGCGGCGTCTGCGAGGTCGCCCGGGTGGGAGACGTCGTCGTACGCGACGATGACCGCGCCGAGGCGGCGGCCCTGCGGCTGGTGCCGGTAGACATCGAGGCCCCAGGCGAGCAGCTGCTCGGAGACCGGCTCGGCGCTGGCGCCGGAGCCGAGGACCAGCACGGGCCCGGGGACGAGCGGCTCGCTCGGACGGTAGCGACGGAGCTCGGCGGGGCGGGGCAGCCCGAGTCTCTTGGCGACCTCCTTGGCGGGGCCGGCGCTGACGAGCTTCTGGTAGCGGTTGGTCATCTAGCGTGCCTCCAGGATCGCGACGACGCCCTGGCCGCCGGCGGCGCAGACCGAGATCAGTCCGCGGCCGGAGCCCTTCTCGTGCAGGAGCTTGGCCAGCGTGGCGACGATGCGGCCGCCGGTGGCGGCGAACGGGTGGCCGGCGGCCAGGGACGAGCCCGCGACGTTGAGCCGGCTGCGGTCGATCGGACCCAGCGCGGCATCGAGGCCGAGCTTGTTGCGGCAGAAGTCCTCGTCCTCCCACGCGGCGAGCGTGGAGAGCACGGTGCCGGCGAAGGCCTCGTGGATCTCGTAGAAGTCGAAGTCCTGCAGCGTCAGGCCGTTGCGCTCGAGCAGGCGCGGGACGGCGTACGCCGGCGCCATGAGGAGCCCCTCGCGGCCGTGGACGAAATCGACGGCACCGGCCTCGAAGTCGACGAAGTTCGCCAGCATCGGCAGGTCGTGCTGGCGGGCGTACTCCTCGGAGCCCAGCAGCACAGCCGACGCGCCGTCGGTCAGCGGCGTCGAGTTGCCGGCCGTCATCGTCGCCTTGGAGCCGAGGTCCTTGCCGAAGACGGGCTTGAGGGTCCCGAGCTTCTCCAGCGTCGTGTCCGCGCGCAGGTTGTTGTCCCGCGAGAGACCCCGGTACTCGGTGATCAGATCGTCGAAGAAGTGGCGGTCGTAGGCCGCTGCGAGGTTCTGGTGGCTGGCCAGCGCCAGCTCGTCCTGCGCCTCACGGGTGATGCCCCACGCGGCGGTGGTCAGGGCCTGGTGCTCGCCCATCGACAGGCCGGTGCGGGGCTCGCCCGTGCCCGGCGCGTTGGGCGCCAGGTCCTTCGGGCGGAACTTGGACAGCGCGGCGAGGCGCTGCTTGCCGCTGCGAGCGCGGGAGAACTCCAGCAGGACCCGGCGCAGCCCCTCGCTCACGGCGATGGGGGCGTCGGAGGTGGTGTCCACTCCGCCGCCGATCGCGGAGTCGAGCTGGCCGAGCTTGATCTTGTTGGCCAGCGACCCGATGGCCTCCATGCCGGTGGCGCAGGCCATCTGGACGTCGTAGGCGGGCGTGGCGGGGTCGAGGGCCGTGCCGAGCACCGCCTCGCGCACCAGATTGAAGTCGCGGGAGTGCTTCAGCACGGCACCGGCGGCGACGGCGCCGATCCGCTCGCCCTGCAGCCCGAACCGGGCCACGAGACCGTCGAGCGCCGCCGTGAGCATGTCCTGGTTGGACGCGTCTGCGTACTTGCCGTTCGCCCGGGCGAACGGGATGCGGTTGCCGCCGATGACGACGGCGTCGCGCACGGTCCTCGCGCCGGTGGTCGGGTGCTGCGGTGCGGATGGGGCGCTGCTGGCCATGGGTTCCTCCTGCGGTGGAGACTGCGATTCAGATGCGGGCCGGTGCGACCGGCATGCATCACTGTGACCGAGCTTACCTGATACGCTCAGTATCGTGAACTCGACATCCGACACACCTCCGGACCCGGGCGGCACCCGCGACGGCCGCAGCCAGCGCTGGGACGCGCACCGGGAGGCCCGGCGCACCGAGCTCCTCCGGCTCGCGCGCAAGGCCGTGCACCGCTTCGGCCCGTCCGCCTCCATGGAAGAGATCGCCGCCTTCGCCAACACGTCCAAGTCCGTGTTCTACCGCTACTTCGGCGACAAGTCCGGTCTGCGGCGGGACCTCGGCGCCGTCGTCGTGCAGCAGATGCGCGCCGCCGTCGTGGGCGCCGCCAAGGCGGCACCCACCGAGGAGGAGGGGCTGCGCCGGATGGTCGGCGCCTACCTCGAGCTCGCCGAGAGCTCGCCGAACGTGTACTTCTTCGTCACCGCGGTGGACCACGACCCCCTGGCGGGTGCCCAGGACGGTGCCGAGGAGCCGCTGGACACGTTCTTCCGGGACGTCACCGCCCTCGTCGCCGAGTCCCTGACGCACTACCTGCTCCGCGATCCCGGCACCAGTGGCGAGGAGGCCTCGCGGCGAGCGCAGTTCTGGCCGCAGGCCGCGATCGGCATGGTGCGCGCGGCGGGCGAGGCGTGGCTGCGCGAGACCGAGTCGCCGACCCGTCCGAGTCATGGCGAGATGACCGAAATCCTGACCGGCTGGCTGGTGCACGGCATCGGCCGCCCCCACACGAAAGGCCAGTAGATGAGCCAGGAGATTCCTACCGCAGAGGTCGCGGACCCCCGCATCGACGTCGCCGCGCTCGGCGAGCAGCTCCTCGGCCGGTGGGCCGAGACCCGTCGGACGGCGCGCGAGCTGTCGGCGCGCCCCGAGACGCACCGCGTCGAGGGGCTGGGTCTGGCCGAGCACCGGCAACGGGTGTTCGAGCAGCTCGGTTACCTGGTGGAGCAGAAGGCGGTGCACCGGGCGTTCCCGGAGCGGCTCGGCGGCTCGGACAATCACGGCGGGAACATCGCCGGGTTCGAGGAGCTGGTGGTCGCCGACCCGTCGCTGCAGATCAAGGCGGGGGTGCAGTGGGGCCTGTTCGGGTCCGCGGTGCTGCACCTGGGCACCCGCGAGCACCACGACCAGTGGCTGCCGGGCATCATGAGCCTGGAGATCCCGGGCGCGTTCGCGATGACGGAGATCGGGCACGGCTCGGACGTGGCCGCCATCGGGACGACGGCGACCTACGATCCCGACGCGGAGGAGTTCGTGCTGCACACGCCCTTCCGGGCGGCGTGGAAGGAGTTCCTCGGGAACGCCGGTGTGCACGGCACGGCGGCCGTCGTGTTCGCGCAGCTGATCACCCGGGGCGTCAACCACGGGGTCCACGCCTTCTACGTCCCGATCCGCGACGCCGACGGGTTCCTGCCCGGTGTCGGCGGCGAGGACGACGGCCTGAAGGGCGGGCTCAACGGCATCGACAACGGGCGCCTGCACTTCGACCAGGTGCGCATCCCCCGGACCAACCTGCTCAATCGGTACGGGGACGTCGCCGCGGACGGCACGTACTCGTCCCCCATCGAGAGCCCGGGGCGGCGCTTCTTCACGATGCTCGGCACGCTCGTGCAGGGCCGCGTGTCGCTCGACGGCGCTGCGACGGCGGCGTCCAAGGTCGCCCTGCAGATCGCCGTCACCTACGCGAACCAGCGGCGCCAGTTCAACGCCTCCTCCGACACGGACGAGGAGGTCCTGCTGGACTACCAGCGGCACCAGCGCCGGCTGCTGCCGCGGATCGCGACGACGTACGCGATGAGCTTCGCGCACGAGGAGCTGCTGGAGACGTTCGACCAGGTCTTCTCCGGCGAGCGCGACACCGACGAGGCGCGCCAGGACCTGGAGACCCTCGCGGCCGCACTGAAGCCGCTCTCCACGTGGAACGCCCTGGACATCCTGCAGGAGTGCCGCGAGGCGTGCGGCGGGGCAGGGTTCATCACCAAGAACCGGTTCACGTCGCTGCGCCAGGACCTGGACGTGTATGTGACGTTCGAGGGCGACAACAACGTGCTGCTGCAGCTGGTGGCCAAGCGACTGCTGGCGGACTACGCCGAGGAGTTCCGCCGGCTCGACGCCGGCGTGCTCGCGCGGTATGCGGTGCGTCAGGCCGAGGACGTGGCGCTGAACCGCTGGGGACTGCGGCAGCTGGCCCAGTCGTGGACCGACGCCGGCAGCGAGAAGCGCAGCGCGAACTTCCTGAAGGACCCGCAGACCCAGCGGGACCTGCTCGCAGACCGGGTCCGGTCGATGGTCGCGGAGGTGGCCGGCGAGCTGAAGGGCGCCTCCAAGCGGCCGCAGGCCGAGGCGGCCGCGCTGTTCAACGCCCATCAGGACCGGATCATCGCTGCGGCCCGCGCGCACGGCGAGCTCCTGCAGTGGGAGGCCTTCACGCGCCAGGTCGACGCCGTGGAGGACCCGGGCACCGAGTCCGTGCTGACCTGGCTGCGCGACCTGTTCGGACTGTGCCTGATCGAGCGCGACCTCGACTGGTACCTGATGAACGGGCGGCTCTCCGGGCAGCGGGCCCGCACCCTGGGTCCGTACATCAACCGTCTGCTCTCCCGGCTGCGCCCGCACGCCCAGGACCTGGTGGACGCGTTCGGCTACGGCCCGGAGCACCTGCGGGCGGAGATCGCCACCGGCATCGAGGCCGAGCGCCAGGACGAGGCCCGCGCCTACTACCGCCGGCTCCGCGCCTCGGCGGAGGCCCCGGTGGACGAGAAGGTACTGATCGCCCGCCGCCGCGCGTCGGAGAAGGCGAGGCTGAAGGAGCGGGGCCCCAAGGCCCGGGCCGGGCACTCGCGGGGCTGACCGCGCGGCGCCGGTGCCTGGCCTGGGGCACGGGCTCAGCGGGCAGCGCAGGGGCCCGGCCGGCCGGTCGTTCCGGTCTGCCGGGCCCCTGCGGCGCCGGAGCGTCCAGCTGCCCGTCGACGGCGTCGATGGACCCGCGTCAGTGGCCGGCGAGCGCCGCCCGGTACACCTCGAGCGTGTGGTCGGCGATCGCATCCCACGAGAAGTTCCGTGCCGCCCGCTCCCGGCCGCGGGCTCCCATCCGCTCGGCCTCCGCGGGGTCCTCGAGGGCCCGGTTGAGCGCGGCGGCGAAGCCGGCGATGAACTCCTGCGGGTTGACGGGCGTGCCGGTCCCGTCGTCGTGCTGCTCGACGGGGACCAGGTAGCCGGTGCTCCCGTCGTCGACGACCTCGGGGATGCCGCCGGTGGCGGTGGCCACGACGGCGGTGCCGCACGCCATGGCCTCGAGATTGACGATGCCGAGGGGCTCGTAGATCGAGGGGCAGGCGAAGACGGTGGCGTGCGTGAGCACCTGCATGACCTCCTCCCGGGGGAGCATCTTCTCGATCAGCACCACGTTCCCGCGGCTGCGCTGGAGGCCGTCGATGAGCTCGGAGACCTCCGCGGCGAGCTCGGGGGTGTCGGCGGCGCCGGCGCAGAGCACCAGCTGGACGTCCGCTGGCAGCTCGGCGGCCGCACGCAGCAGGAACGGCAGTCCCTTCTGCCGGGTGATGCGGCCGACGAACGCCACCGAGCGGCCGGCGGGATCGATGCCGTAGCGCTCGAGCGCGTTCGTCGCGGGCACGGGGCGCCATGCCTCCACGTCGACGCCGTTGTGCACCACGTGCACCCGGTCCGGATCGACGTCGGGGTAGGCGCGCAGGATGTCCGCCCGCATGCCCGCCGAGACCGCGATGATGGCTGCGGCGCCGTGGTAGGCGGTGCGCTCCGCCCAGCAGCTCAGCGCGTATCCGCCGCCGAGCTGCTCGGCCTTCCACGGGCGCAGGGGCTCGAGCGAGTGGGCGCTGACCACGTGCGGGACGGCGTGGAGGAGCCCGCCCAGATGTCCGGCCATGTTGGCGTACCAGGTATGGGAGTGGACGACGTCGGCGCCGGCCAGGTCCTCCAGCATCAGCAGGTCGGTGCCGAGGGTCTGGACGGCCGCATTCGCGCCCTCCAGCTCCGCGGGCGCGGCGTAGCTGCTCACCCGCGCCCCGTGGTACTCGTCGGGACGGGGCTCGCCGAAGGCGTGGATCCGCACGTCCGCCCGTGACGCGAGCACGCGCGTCAGCTCGGCCACGTGGACGCCGGCGCCGCCGTAGATGGTCGGAGGGAACTCTTTGGTAACAATGTCTACTCGCACGGTCCTAACGTAGCCGGTGCGGGCGAAGTCACATAGGGTTTTGTCACAGATCACGGCGTGGATCAGGCCTCGCTCGACCCGCGCCGGTCGCCCGATGGACATTGGAGTAACTCATGCCCAAGTGCCGCGTACTCGCCGTCGTCCTCGCTGGTGGAGAGGGCAAGCGCCTCATGCCGCTGACGGAGGACCGAGCCAAACCCGCCGTCCCGTTCGCGGGCGCCTATCGACTGATCGATTTCGCGCTCTCCAACGTCGTGAACTCGGGCTACCGACAGGTGGTGGTCCTCACCCAGTACAAATCCCACTCCCTGGACCGACACATCTCCGAGACCTGGCGGATGTCCACGCATCTGGGCCACTACGTGGCCTCCGTCCCGGCGCAGCAGCGGCTCGGCAAGGAATGGTTCCTCGGTTCGGCCAACGCGATCCACCAGTCGATGAACCTCATCCACGACGCGCAGCCGGACTACGTCCTGGTCGTCGGCGCGGACCACGTCTACCGGATGGACTTCTCGTCGATGCTGGAGGCGCACATCGCCTCGGGTGCGAATGCCTCGGTCGCCGCGGTGCGCCAGCCCGTGAAGCTGGCCGACCAGTTCGGCGTCATCGAGGTCGACCCGGAGCGCCCCGGCCGCATCGCGCGCTTCGTCGAGAAGCCTCCGACCACCCCGGGCCTGCCCGACGATCCGTCGATGTTCCTGGCCTCCATGGGCAACTACATCTTCACCACCGACGCGCTGATCGAGGCGCTCGAGGCCGATGCCCGGCGCGAGGAGACGGCGCACGACATGGGCGGGGACATCATCCCCTCGTTCGTCGACCGCGGCGACTGCGCCGTCTACGACTTCTCGACCAATCCGGTGCCGGGCGAGGAACCCACGCCGCTGCGGTACTGGCGCGACGTGGGGACACTGGACTCCTACTACGAGGCGCACATGGATCTGCTGTCCGCGGTCCCGGCGTTCAACCTGTACAACCACGAGTGGCCGCTCTTCACCCGGCAGACGGCGTCGCCGCCGGCCAAGCTGGTCCACGGGGAGGACGGCACGCCTGGCACCGCCCACGACTCCCTCCTGTCCCACGGCGTCGTCATCTCCGGCGGGCAGGTGGAGCGGTCGGTCCTCTCCACCGACGTCGCGGTCGGGCTCGGTGCCGAAGTCTCCGACTCCGTGCTGCTGGACGATGTGAGGATCGGTGCCGGAGCCGTGGTCCGCCGGGCGATCCTCGACAAGCAGGTGGTCGTCCCGCCGGGGGCCACCATCGGCGTGGACCCGGAGGCGGACCGGGCCCGCGGGTTCGTCGTCACCGACTCCGGCCTGACGGTCATCAGCAAGCGCCGCGTCGTCGAGCCGGACACCGCCCTGTCCTCCCCCGCCCGGGGCGCGCAGTAGCCGGGGGGCCGTAGCAGGCACCCGCCCTGCCCCCGGTCTCCCCTGCCCGTGTTGGCGATGTCCGGGGCGGGGCGACGCGGCCCCGTGGGGGCGTGGCTCCGGCCGGGCCGGTAAAGTTCTACCGTCATGACCGATGCCCAGCACATCCCCGGGTCCGCCGCAGCGGACGCTGTCGTCTCCGACGCGGCCCCCGATTTCACCGACGCCGACCTCGAGACGTGCCTGCGCGTCCTCGGCGCCGTCCACACCCTCCCCGACGACGACGAGCGGTTCATCGCCGTGCGTCGCGGCACCAGCCGCATGTTCAAGGAGGTCAAGCGCTACCGCAAGGCCGTCGCGCGCCGGGAGGTGCAGGAGCACGACCGCGCCGTGGCCGAGCGGACCGCCACCGGCGCGCCGGACCGGCTCGACGACGAGACGCTCGGCCTGCCGTTGAGCTCGGGCACCGATGGCGACAGCGCCGGCGAGTACATCCGCCCCCGCGGCTGCTACGTCTGCAAGCGGGACTACACCCGTGCGGATGCGTTCCACCATGCCCTGTGCCCGGAGTGCGCCGAGGCCGGCCGGGCGTGGCGCAGCGCGCGCACGGACCTGACGGGACGGCGCGCCCTCCTCACCGGCGGCCGGGCCAAGATCGGGATGCACATCGCGCTGCGGCTGCTGCGCGACGGCGCCCGCACCACCATCACCACCCGGTTCCCGCACGACGCCGCCCGCCGGTTCGCCGCCGTCGAGGACTCTGGCGACTGGCTGCACCGCCTGTGCATCGTGGGCATCGACCTGCGCGACCCCGCCCAGGTGATCTCGCTGGCCGACCGTGTGGCCGCCGACGGCCCGCTCGACATCCTGATCAACAACGCCGCGCAGACGGTCCGGCGCTCGGCCGGCTCCTACCGCCATCTAGTCGAGAACGAGTCGCGGCCGCTGCCCCCCGAGCTCACCCCGGCCCACGGCGGTCCCGAGGTCCTCGGCGGCGGTCACTCGCCGCAGGAGCACCCCAAGGCCCTCGCCGCCGCGTTCCACCTGCAGGCCACCGAGCTGACCCAGACGGAGGCCATGGACCCGGTGCGCCTCGCCGAGCTCGCCATGACCGCCGGCTCCGCGACCCTCGAGCGCATCGACGCCGGCACGGCGATCGACGCCGGGGGCCTGGTGCCCGACATCGTGAGCCAGAACAGCTGGACGCAGGTCCTGGGCGAGGTCGACCCGCTGGAGCTCCTCGAGGTCCAGCTCTGCAACGTGACGGCGCCCTTCCTGCTGGCCAGCCGCCTCCGACCCGCACTGGCGGCCTCGGACGCCCGACGGAAGTACATCGTGAACGTCTCGGCGATGGAGGGACAGTTCTCGCGCCGCTACAAGGGGGCCGGACACCCGCACACCAACATGGCCAAGGCGGGGCTGAACATGCTCACCCGGACCAGCGCCGAGGAACTCTTCACCGAGGACAAGATCCTCATGACCGCCGTGGACACCGGCTGGATCACGGACGAGCGGCCCCACGACGACAAGTTCCGCCACGCCGCCGACGGCTGGCACGCCCCGCTGGACCTGATCGACGGCGCGGCCCGCGTCTACCACCCCGTCGTCGCCGGCGAGGCCGGGCTGGACCTCTACGGATGCTTCCTCAAGGACTACGCGAGGTCGCCCTGGTGACGAGCCGGCCCGACCCGGCGGCGGACGGCCCACGGGGCCGAGCAGGTGCCCGGGGCCGCGCGTCGCTGCGGCGGCAGCTGCGCGCCCTGCTGCCCGGCCCGGCGGCGCTGCCGGGCCTGGCCGGGGCGGGGGTCGTCGTCGCGCTGGCGTTCGTCGCCGCGGCGGCGCTGCCGGCCATCCCGGCGATGACGCTCTGCGTGGCGGCGGGCGCCGTGCTGGGGAACGTCCTCCGGGGCCGGGGCCGGTCCAGCGGCCCCGGCGCGGCCCTCTCCCCCGGGATGGACTACGCCGGCACCCTGCTCATGCGCGCCGGCATCGTCCTGCTCGGCCTGCAGCTGGTGCTCGCCGACGTCGCCGCCCTCGGCCTGGTCGGGATCACGGCCGTGCTCGGCGTCGTCGTCGTCGCGTTCGCCGGCACCTGGGCGACGGCCAAGGCGCTCCGCCTGCCCGGCGACCAGCCGACCCTCCTGGCCGCCGGCTTCTCGATCTGCGGCGCGAGCGCGATCGGCGCCGTCAGCCAGGCGCGCGGCACCGCCCGCGACGCCTCCATCCCCCTGGCCCTCGTGACGCTGTGCGGGACCCTGTCCATCGCGGCCCTGCCGCTGCTGAACACCGTGCTCGGGCTCGGCCCGGAGACCTTCGGCCACTGGGTCGGAGCCTCCGTGCACGACGTCGGCCAGGTGGTCGCCACGGCGGACATCGCCGACGCCGCCGCACAGGCGGGGTCCGCGCAAGCCGCCGCCACCGCTGGGACGACGGCGCTCGCGGCGGCCGTCGTCGTCAAGCTCCTGCGCGTTCTCGCCCTCGCACCGCTCGCCATGCTCGGCGCATGGTCGGCCCGGCGCAGCGCGTCCGGCGCGCCGGGAGGCGCGGCACGGGCTGCCGGCGCACCGGTGGCGTCCGCGTCGGCTCGCCCGGACCCGGAACCGGTTCCCGCAGCCCCCGCGGCCGGCGGGTCCCTGCCGCCGCTCGTGCCCGGCTTCGTCGTCGGATTCGCCCTGATGGTCGCGGCGCGGGCGACCGGGCTCCTGCCCGAGGCGGTCCTCGAGATCGCGCAGGTCGTGCAGGAGCTGCTGCTCGGCGCCGCACTGGTCGGGCTCGGCTACGCGATCGACCTCCGGGCGCTCGTCGGGTCCGCCGGGCGGGCCACTGCGGCCGCCCTGATCGCCTGGATCGTCGTCGCGCTCGCCGGCCTCGGCGCCGCGGCCCTTATCTCAAACGGTTCTTTCATGGTCTAATGGCCCTGTGGATTCGAAGAACCTGAGCCGCAGTGAAGCGGCCCGACGCGCCCGACTGGTCTCCGATGTCTCGTACCGGCTGGAGCTGGACCTCTCGCGGGCCCAGGATCCGGACCGGCCGCACTTCGGCTCGCGGACCACGGTCTCCTTCTCCTGCGCCCGTCCCGGCGAGTCCACGTTCCTCGACTTCCTGCACGGCGGCGTCGACTCCGTCGAGCTCAACGGGACCCTCCTGGACCCGGAGACCGTGGTCGGCGAGCACCGCATCCACCTGCCGGACCTGCGCGAGCGGAACACCGCCGTCGTCAGCGGCCGCGGCCTCTACTCGACCAGCGGCGAGGGACTGCACCGCTTCGTCGATCCCGCCGACGGCGAGACCTACCTCTACACCCAGTACGAGCCGGCCGATGCGCGCCGGGTCTTCGCGAACTTCGAGCAGCCGGACCTGAAGGCCGCGTACGACGTCGTGGTGACGGCCCCCGCCGACTGGCACGTCGCCTCCAACGGCGCCGTGGCCAGCGTGGACGACAACGGCGACGGCACGGCCACGTGGCACTTCCGCCGCACGGAGCCGATGTCCACCTACCTCACCGCCGTGCTCGCCGGCCCCTACCACTACGTCACGGACCAGTGGACCGGGACGACGGCCGACGGCGGCACGCTCAGCATCGATCTGGGAGCCTCCTGCCGGGCGTCGCTGGCGAAGGACTTCGACGCGGACCGCATCTTCGAGGTCACCAAGAGCGGCCTCGACCTCTTCCACCGCCTCTTCCAGTACCCCTACCCGTGGGGCAAGTACGATCAGGCGTTCGTGCCGGAGTACAATCTCGGCGCCATGGAGAACCCGGGCCTGGTCACGTTCACGGAGCGCTACGTCTTCACCTCGCGTGCCACGGCCGCGCAGCACGAGGGGCGCGCCAACACACTGATGCACGAGATGGCGCACATGTGGTTCGGCGACCTCGTCACCATGGAGTGGTGGGACGACCTGTGGCTCAAGGAGTCCTTCGCGGACTACATGGGGGCGCTCGCCACGGAGCGCGCCACCGACCTCGGCCAGCCGTGGGTGACCTTCGCCAACCGCCGGAAGGCGTGGGCGTACGTCCAGGACCAGCTGCCGAGCACACACCCGATCGTCGCGGACATCCCGGACGTGGAGGCGGCGCGGCAGAACTTCGACGGCATCACCTACGCCAAGGGCGCCTCGGTGCTGAAGCAGCTGGCCGCCTACGTGGGCGAGGACGCCTTCTTCACCGCGGCGCGCCGGTACTTCGCCGCGCACGCGTTCGGCAACACCACCCTGGACGACTTCCTGGCCGTGCTGGCCGAGGCCTCGGGCCGGGACATGCGCGAGTGGTCCGCGGCCTGGCTCGAGACCGCGGGCGTGGCGGATCTGCGCGTGCTCCTGGAGACGGACGACGACGGCGTGGTCACCTCCGCGGTGCTGGAGCAGCAGTCGGTGGACCCGGTGACCGGGCGAGAGGTGCTGCGGCCGCACGTGCTGCGCGTCGGGACGTGGGACGTGGAGGACGGCCGGCTCCGGCGGACCGGGAGCCACGCCGTCGAACTGACCGGCGTCTCCGTCCCGGTGCCCGGGCTGGTCGGAGGCCCGCGCCCGGCCGTCGTCCTGCCCAACGACGAGGACCTCACCTACGGCAAGGTGGAGTTCGACGAGGTCTCCCTCGCCACCGTGCTCGCCCGCGTCGCCGAGCTGGGAGAGCCGCTGGCCGAGGCCACCGCGTGGGCGGCCCTGTGGAACATGGTCCGGGACGCCAAGCTCCCGGCGACGGAGTTCGCCGACGCCGTGCTGCGGTTCGCCCCCTCGGCCAGGGCGGTGGGCGTGCTGCAGCTGCTGCTGGAGCAGACCACCACCGCCCTCGAGTACTACGCCCCGTCCACCGTGCGGGGCGGGGCCATCGCCGCGCTGACCACGGGAGTCCTCGACCTGCTCGGAAGGGCCGATCCGGGGTCGGACCACCAGGTAGCCCTGGCCCGTGCGTTCGCCCGACTCGCCCGGCACGGCGCGGAGCAGGCCACCGTGGGCGCGCTCCTGGAGGCAGACCGCCTGGGGCGCCGGTCCCCGATCGCCGGGCTGGAGGTTGACGAGCAGCTGCGCTGGGCGCTGCTGCAGGCCGGAGCGGCCGCCGGCCGGATCGGTCAGGACGAACTGGATGCGGCGCTCGGCACGGCCCCGAGCGCCGTCGCCGCCGTCGGTCATGCGACGGCCACGGCCGCACGACCGGTACCGGAGGTCAAGGCTGCCGCATGGCGGTCCGTCCTGACGGGCCGGACCCCCGAGGGGCGCCCGCTCTCCAACGACGTACTCTCGGCGACGGCCGCCGGATTCCAGATCGGCGCGCCCGAACTGACCGCCGGCCACTACGACGAGTACTGGCCGGCGCTGGCCGGCGTCTGGGACTCCCTGTCCAACGGGCAGGCCAGCCGCATCATCCAGGGCCTCTTCCCGCTCGCCCAGGACATCGAGGCCGCGCCGGGCGACGGCGGCACGGGTCGCCTCGGTGTCGAGGACGGCTCCGCGGCCCGGGCCGCACGCGCACACCCGGTGGTCCAGCGCGCCCACGAGTGGCTCGCCGAGCACGAGGCCGCTCCGGCGGCACTGCGCCGACTGCTCGTCGAGCAGACGCACACGCTGGAGCGCACGCTGACCGCGCAGGCGGCCGCCGTCGCCGTGCCCGTGGGGTCGGAACGCGCCGTCTGAGTCCGCCGGCACACTGGCCGCATGCCCTCGACCTGCTCAGGACTGACTAGGGGACGCGGCCGATCCACTCCGGGGCGAGGAATTTCTCCTCGGCGAGTGCCTCCGCGCGGCCCAGCGTCTCATCATCGAGGCGCGCGCGCCGGGCCCCGTAGCGGGTCTCGAAGACCTGCATCATGGTCTCGAGGATCTCCTCGCGGCTGCGCCCTGCCTGCCGCTTGAGTGGGTCGACGCGTTTCCTAGCGCTCGCGATGCCCTTGTCCGAGATCTTCTCCCGGCCGATCCGCAGGACCTGCATCATCTTGTCGGCGTCGATGTCGTAGCTCATCGTCACGTGGTGCAGGAGACCGCCGTTGGCGAGGCGCTTCTGGGCCGCCCCGCCGATCTTGCCCTGCTTGGTCGCGATGTCGTTGAGCGGCTTGTAGTGCGCCCGGATCCCGACGGCGGCGAGCGCCTCCATGACCCAGCCGTCGAGGAACGGGTAGCTGTCCGCGAAGCTCAGCCCATCCACCAGCGAGACCGGCGCGTAGAGCGAGTAGGTGATGCAGTTGCCGGACTCCATGAACATGGCCCCGCCGCCGGAGATCCGGCGCATGACGGTCACGTCGTGCTCGGCGGCCGCCTCGGCGTCGACCTCGTTGCGCAGGGACTGGAAGCTGCCGATGACCACGGCGCGCTCGGACCAGTCCCACAGGCGCAGTGTCGGCTTCCGCTCCCCGGCTGCGACCTGCCGGGTGAGGACTTCGTCGAGGGCGACGTTGGTGGCGATCGGCAGGTCCTGCGGCGGGAGGATCTCCCACTCGTGGTCCGCCCAGGTGCTCGCGTGGCCGAGTGCACGGCGAGCAGCGGTAGCGACGGCCGCGGCGTCGAAACCGATCATCGAGGCCTCCGGTCGCAGGCCCTGGACGACGGCCTCCACGAGCGTTCCGTGGCTTGCGTCGGCGGGGAGCCCCGTGAGGGCGGCATTGAGGTCTGCGAGGGCCTCATCGGGCTCCAGGAAGAAGTCGCCGTTGACGTTGGCCGTCGCGACACGCCCCTCCTCGACCCGCAGGTCGACGACGACGAGCTTGCCGTCGACCACCTTGTACTCGCCGTGGTGCGTGTAGTCGTCAGGGGCGGGGCCGGCGGGAGGCAGATTCGTCATGGGTCGATTCTAGTGATCCGTGCTGGCCGGCCAGTCACCGGGCGTCCGCGCTCCGGGCGCGCTGCGGCCTCGGTCGACGGGTCGGATCGAGTGCAGCAGGACCCTTGAATGCAGCAGGACCCCGCCGTGCCGGCGGGGTCCTGCTCTGCTGCCGAGGGCACCGACGGGTCGGCGCTCCGGCGTGCCTACTGCGGCGTGACTACTTCTTGCCGCCGAAGTTCTTGAAGCGTGCGTTGAAGCGCTCCACGCGACCGGCGGAGTCCATGATGCGCTGCTTGCCCGTGTAGAACGGGTGCGAGGCGGCGGAGATCTCGACGTCGATCACCGGGTAGGTGTTGCCGTCCTCCCACTCGATGGTCTTGTTCGACGTGGCGGTCGAGCGGGTCAGGAACTTCTCGCCGGATGCCAGGTCGTTGAAAACCACCGGTGCGTACTCGGGGTGCGTGTTTGCCTTCATGATTTAAACCTTTGTCTCTGAGCCTCTGGATTTTGCCAGCTGCCAAACTTGTGAGGTGCCCACCCGTGGCGCGTGCGCGCAGAGATGGACCGACGCACCATCCTATCCCACGCCGGGCACGATCCCAATTCCGCCTCAGCGGGGGCGGAGCTCCCAGAAGGCCACGGCGGAGGCGGCGGCGACGTTGAGCGAGTCGACACCCTCGCGCATGGGGATGACCACCTGCAGGTCCGACGCCGCGAGGGCCCGCGGCGAGACGCCGGCCCCCTCGGTGCCGAGGATCAGGGCCAGCCGGGGCAGGTCCATCCGGGCGACGTCGTCGACCGGCCGGGCGTCTTCCGTCACCTCGAGCGCCGCCAGGCTGAAGCCCTGGGATTTCAGCTGCGCGACGGCGTCGTCCCAGTCCCCCAGGCGCACCCACGGGATCTGGAACACCGTCCCCATGGAGACGCGGATGGCCCGGCGATACAGCGGATCCGCGCAGCGCTCGGTGACCAGGACGGCGTCGACGCCGATGGCCGCAGCCGAGCGGAAGATCGCGCCGAGGTTGGTGTGGTCCGCCAGATCCTCCAGGACCGCCACGCGGCGGGCCCCGGCGAGCACGGCGTCGAGCGCGAGGGGCTCGGGGCGGTTCATGGCGGCGAGCGCGCCGCGGTGCAGGTGGAAGCCGGCGATCGCCTCGAGGAGCCTCGGCTCCCCCACGTAGGCGGGGACGTCCGGGTGCGCCTCGAGGACGTCCGAGAGGCCGTCGATCCACTGCGGGGCGAGGAAGAAGCTGCGCGGCGTGTGACCGGCCGCGAGGGCGCGGCGGACGACCTTGGAGCTCTCGGCGATGTAGCGCCCGTGGGCCGGGTCGGCGGTCTGGCGCAGCTGGGCGTCGGAGAGCGCCCAGTAGTCGGAGACGCGCGGGTCGTCGGCCGCCTCGAGGCGGACGATCATGCGCCGGCCACGAGCCTGGCGACCATGTCGACGAGCGCGACGAGGCCGAGCACGATGATGACGCCGCGCAGCCAGGCCGGTGAGAGGCGCCGGCCGATCTTCGCCCCGAGGAAGCCGCCGAGCAGCGACCCGGCCGCGATGAGCGCGACGACGATCCAGTCGATCCGCTCGAACGCGAAGAGCAGGTAGGACACGGCGGCGATGAGGTTCACGCCCAGGGACAGGATCACCTTGATGGCGTTGGACTGCTGCAGGCTGCCGTGGAAGAGAACGCCCAGGACGCCCATGAGCAGCACGCCCTGGGCCGCGGTGAAGTAGCCGCCGTAGACGCCGATGAGGAAGACCAGGACGTACAGGATCGGCGGCAGCTTCTGCCGGTCCGCCAGTTCGGGGAGCGTCTGCTCGGCGCTCTGGCGCCGCTTCGACCACGCCGAGAGGCGCGGTTGGAACGCGACCAGCAGCACGGCGACGAGGATCAGGACCGGCGCGACGACGCCGAAGACGGACTCCGGCAGGTGCAGCAGCAGGTAGGCGCCGACCAGGCCACCGACCAGGGAGACGGGGAGCAGGCGGACGATGGTCTTCGGGACCGACCTGGCCTCGCGCCGGTAGCCCCACGCGCCGGAGAACCCGCCGGCGACGAGACCCATGGCGTTGGAGACGATCGCGTTGACCGGTGCCGTGCCGAGGGCGAGGAGCACCGGGAAGGTGACGAGGGTACCGGAGCCGACGATGGTGTTGATGGTGCCGGCCCAGAGGCCGGCGACGAGGATGACCGCCTCACGCCAGAAGTCGAGCATGGCGTGCGGCTAGGCCCGGGCCACCGCGGTGTACCGCCCGTCCGACGCCGTCAGCTTCAGGTCGGCGCCGAAGGTGGCGGCGAGATTGGCCTCGGTGAGGGTCTCGCCGAGGGGGCCGGAGGCGACGACCTCCCCCTCCCGGAGCATCAGGACG
This sequence comes from Zhihengliuella sp., assembly GCF_031178195.1. GTDB lineage: Bacteria > Actinomycetota > Actinomycetes > Actinomycetales > Micrococcaceae > Zhihengliuella. The sequence continues at coordinate 269,122 of NZ_JAPSJL010000002.1, read as the reverse complement.
TGCGTGAAGCCCGGCGGGATCTCCTCCAGATGGTGGGTGACGAGCACGAGGGCGGGAGCGGCCTCGTCCGCCGCCAGGTCGGCCAGACGTCGGACCAGGTCCTCGCGGCCGGCGAGGTCCAGGCCGGCGCCCGGCTCGTCGAGGATCAGCAGCTCGGGGTCCGTCATCAGAGCGCGCGCGATCTGCGTGCGCTTGCGCTCGCCCTCGCTGAGGGACCCGAACGGACGGTTCAGGAGGGTGGACATGCCCCAGTCGTGCAGGAGACCGAACGCGCGGCGCTCGTCCAGCTTCTCGTACTGCTCGCGCCAGCGCCCGGTGGCGCCGTAGGCGGCGGTGACGACGACGTCGAGCACCCTCTCGCCGGCGGGGATCTGCGCTGCGAGCGCCGCCGAGGAGAGCCCGATGAGCGGACGCAGGTCGAACACGTCCACCCGGCCGAGGGTCTCCCCGAGGATGGAGACCGTGCCGGACGTGGGATGCAGGCGGGTGGCGGCGATCTGCATCAGGGTGGTCTTGCCCGCCCCGTTCGCCCCCAGGACGACCCAGCGCTCGCCCTCGGAAACCGACCAGTCCACGCCATCCAGCAGCCGCTTGCGGCCCCGGACCACCGTGACCTCCGCAAAATCCAACACTTCACTCATGGTGAAAACACTAGGCCAGCGCGGCGCGAATCGACCAAACCGGGTCCCGTGTCAACGGACACGGCGACCGTCACGCTGGAGCGGCCGGCTTGGGCCGGGCCGCGCGGGCGCGGGAGACTGGGGGCATGTCGCAGTCGTCTCAAGCCGTCCCCACCACCGCCGCCGCCTTCGAGGAGGCGGCGCGCACCCGCGCGAGCGCCGTCGTCGTGCACCTGCACCCCGGCCCAGCCTGCGCGGCGCTGACCGCTGAACGGATCGTCGCCGCACTGTCGGCGTGCGGCACCGTGCTGGCGACCGCTCCCGTCGACTCCTCCGCCCCCGAGGGCGCGGGGGACCGGGCCGTCGCCCTGGGCGGGCAGCGCTTCGCCGTGGAGGCCGCGGACGTCGCGGCGCTCCGCGCGGCCGCCGACGACCTCCTGACCGCTGCCGACGTGCCTTCACCGCGTTCCTGGGCCGACCGCGGACGGACCGGCGAGACCCTCTCCGTCGTCCCGGCGAGCGTCTACGCCGCCCCGCACAAGCTGCTCGTGATGGACGTCGACTCGACGCTCATCCAGCAGGAGGTCATCGAGCTGCTCGCCGCCCACGCCGGCCGCGAGGCGGAGGTCGCCGCGGTCACGGAGGCCGCGATGCGGGGCGAGTTGGACTTCGCGCAGAGCCTGCACGCCCGCGTGGAGGCCCTGGCCGGCCTCGACGCGTCCGTGATCGACGCTGTGCGGCACACCGTCCGCCTCTCCCCCGGCGCGCGCGACCTCGTGGCCGCCTTCCGTGCGGCGGGCCACCGTGTCGGGGTCGTCTCCGGCGGGTTCATCCAGATCCTGCGGCCCCTCGCCGACGACCTCGGGCTGGACTTCGCCGTCGCGAACGAGCTCGAGATCAGCGGGGGCCGACTCACCGGACGAGTCGTCGGCGAGGTCGTGGACCGCGCCGCGAAGGAGTCCTGCCTGCGGCGGTGGGCGGACGAGTCCGGGGTCCCGTTGGAGGCGACGATCGCCGTCGGCGACGGCGCGAACGACCTGGACATGGTCCTCGCATCCGGACTGGGCGTGGCGTACTGCGCCAAGCCGGCGCTCGCCACCGAGGCCGCCGCCCGCATCGACCTGCCGCGGCTCGACGCCGTCCTGGAGCTGACGGGCGTCGAGCGGCCGTCGGCGGCCTGACGGGCCGGGTTCGCCGCCTCAGTGTTGAAACACAATCGCATAACGAACCACTCGGAGCCGCGCGGCACGTCAGTGACCGCGCCCGGCCACGGCTACTCTTGGTTGATGCGGCTGCATCCGCTCCGCCGCGCCCTCCCTTTCTGACACAGCTTTCGAGAGACTACGCGTGACCTCCTCTAAGAAGAAGCCCTCCCGGACCGCCAGGGGCTGGATCATCGGCGGTTCCCTCGCCGTGCTCGCCGTCGGCGGCTACATCGGCGCGGCAGCCGTCCTGGGCGGCGCCGTTCCCCGCGGGACCACCGTGCACGGCGTGCCCGTCGGCGGAATGAGCCACGAACAGGCCCTGGAGCGGCTCTCCGCCGAGCTCGAGCCCCTGGCGGAGGAGCCCATCGCCGTGACGGCCGGCGACGCCGAGGCGACCCTCGATCCCGCCGCGTCTGGTCTCGGGCTCGATCTGGAGGCGACGATCGCCGACTACACCGGCTTCACCCTGGATCCCGTGGTCCTCTGGCGGCACGTCGTCGGCGGCGGCGAGCTCGCCCCCGTGGCGGACATCGACCGGCCGAAGCTGGAGTCGGCGATCGCCGACGCGGCGGAGAAGCTCAACCGCGAACCCGTCGAGGGCAAGCTCGCCTACGACGGGGTCACCCCCGTGGTCACCGAGCCCGTCGAGGGACTCCAGGTGGCCCAGAGCGCCGCTTCCGGGACCGTCGCCGAGCGCTGGTTCGACCCCGCCGGACCGATCGAGCTGCCCACGACCCCGACTCCGCCGGAGATCGTCGGCACCGCGTTCAAGGAGGCCGCCGAAAACCTGGCCGAGCCGCTCGTCGCCGGGCCGATCACGGTCCAGGCCGGCGACCTCGTCGCCGAAGTCAGTCCGGAGGCCCTGGCCGCCGCCGCCCAGTTCGAGACGGAGGACGGCAGCGTCACCCTGGCCCTCGACTCCGAGAAGCTCCTGGCCTCCGTCAGGGAGGCCAACCCCGACCTCGGCGTCGACGCCCAGGACGCGCGCATCACCCTGAAGCGGGGGAAGCCGGCCATCGTCCCGCACCAGACCGGCCGCCAGGTCAACCCCGAAGGTCTCGGCGAAAAGGTCGTGGCCGCGAGCACCACCGAGGAGCGCACCGTCTCGGTCGAGGTCGTCGAGACCCAGCCGGAGTTCACGACCGCGGACGCCGAGGCACTGGGCGTCAAGGAGGTCGTCGTCGACTTCTCGACGCCGTATCCGACCTACGACTCCGTCCGGACCAAGAATCTGGTGGCCGGATCCCAGAAGCTCACCGGCGTGGTCGTCAAGCCGGGCGAGACGTTCTCCCTGCTCGGGGTCCTCAGCCCCATCACCAAGGAGAACGGCTACTTCGAGTCCGGCGTCGTCGAGGACGGCTTCTCCAGCACCGCCGTCGGCGGCGGGCTCTCGCAGATCTCCACCCAGATGTTCAACGTCGGCTGGCTCGCCGGATTCGACGACGTCGAGCACCGCCCGCACTCCCGGTGGTTCGACCGCTACCCGGCCGGCCGCGAGGCGACGCTCTGGGAGGGCCAGATCGACATGAAGTGGCGGAACAACACGGACACCGCGGTCATGATCCACTCCTGGGTCGCCGACGGCCGCGTGCACACGCGCCTCTGGGGCACCAAGCACTGGACCGTGACGAGCAAGACGAGCGACCACTACAACCTCGTCGAGCCGGAGACCAAGTACAACGAGGCCGACGAGTGCGTCCCCGAGCGCGGCGGCCAGCCGGGCTTCACCGTCGACGTGACCCGGACGCGCACCTCCGCGGAGGAGACCCTGCCGCCGGACACGTTGCGCTGGACGTACCAGCCGTGGCACAAGGTCGTCTGCGGGCCCCCGCCCGGCGACTAGCGGCAGACGAGAGCGGGTCCCCCGGCGCAGCGCCGACGGGACCCGCTCTCGTCTGTCCGGACCCTGGGCCCGGCCCGGTCAGCCGCGGGCGCTGAGGAAGTCCTCGGCCCCGCCCACGTACTCCGTGTGACCGTGCTCGACGTCGGCCGTCACCATCTGCGCGACCTCGGCCGCGAACTCCTCCACGGAGTAGAGCTTGCCGGCGGCCTCGCGGCGGGCCTCGATGGCGCCGGGCGTGGAGCGATCCAGCAGCGTCGCGGTGATGGTGCCCTCGATCATGTCGCCGGAGACGACGACGAGCTTGATGCCCTTCTCCTCGAGCTCCGGCAGCCGCTCGCGCAGGGCGTCCTCGCCGGCCCGCTTGGACTTGGCGACCGGGACGTAGGCGTCCATGGTCGGAACGGTGTGGATGAAGTGCGCCTGATGGCTGGTGACGAACACGACGCGCGAGCCCGGCTTCATGGCACCCATCGCGGCCTCGAGCATGCTCACCTGCGCGTCCCGGTTCAGGCGCAGGGCGTAGTCCTCGCCGAGGCCGGACTCCATGCCGCCCGAGGCGTTCAGGACCAGGAGGTCCAGGCCGCCGAACTGCTCGACGGCGGCGTCGACGAGCGTCTGCGCGCCGCCCTCGGCCGTCAGGTCCGCGCCGACGGCGACGGCACGGCCGCCGGCCTCCTCGATGGCGGCGACGACCTTGTTGGCCCGTGGGGCCTTCTGGCGGTAGTTGATGACCACGGAGGCGCCCCGGGCGGCCAGGAGCTTGGCCGTCTCGGCGCCGATGCCGCGGGACGATCCGGTGACGATGGCGGCCTTGCCGCTCAGATCCTTGGCTGCGGTCGTTTCGCTCATGCTGGCTCCTCCAGGTGGATGGCTCTCGTGTCGGGCCCGCACCAACGCGTCGGGCGTCCGGAACCATCTTGCCAGCCCCGGACGCCCTGTCGGTTGTAGGAAACCTCTAAGTTTAGTGACCCATGCCCAAGCCACCGTCGACCGGGATCACGGCGCCGGAGATGTAGGCGGCCTCGTCGGAGGCGACCCAGCGGACGACGCCGGCGACCTCCTCGGGCTCCGCGAACCGGCCCGCCGGGATGGACCCGAGGTAGCTCTTCTGGGTCTCCTCCGGCAGGGCCGCGGTCATGTCGGTGTTGATGAACCCCGGTGCGACCACGTTCGCGGTGATGCCGCGACCGCCGAGCTCGCGCGTGAGCGACCGGGCGATGCCGATCAGGCCGGCCTTGGACGCGGCGTAGTTAACCTGCCCGGGCGAGCCGTAGAGCCCCACAACCGAGGAGATCAGCACCACGCGGCCGCGGCGGAGTCGGATCATGCCCTTCGAGGCGCGCTTGACGACCCGGAACGCTCCGGAGAGGTTCGTGTCGACGACCTGGGTGAAGTCCTCCTCGCTCATGCGCAGGAGCAGCGTGTCCTTGGTCATGCCGGCGTTGGCGACGAGCACCTCCACGGGGCCATGCTGCGCCTCGATCTCCGTGAAGGCGGCGTCGATCGACGCGGCGTCGGTGACGTCCGCCTTCACGCCGAGGAGCCCCTCGGGGACATCGCCGCTGCGGTACGTGATCGCCACCTGATCGCCGTCGGCCTCAAAGGCGCGGGCGATGGCGAGGCCGATGCCTCGGTTGCCGCCGGTGACGAGGACGGAGCGGGGTGCGGGCGTCGGATCGGGCATGAAAATTCCTCCGGTGGTGGGGGCTCGGTGTCCCGGTCATCCTACCGGCCGTCGGTTCGGATTCCGGGGCCCCGCGGTGAGACAATGGGACGAGGTAGCCATGGACATTCCCCAGCCCCACGAACACGGTTCGCATCATCGCGGCGGCCGCCGGCCGGAGCCCGCGGTGTACACGATCACAGAGGCCGAAGAGGCGCACTCGGTGGACGTGCACTCGCGCATGTTCAAGTACACCCTGACCATGGGGATCCGCGTGGCCTGCTTCATCGCGGCGTTCTTCTTCCTCGACTCGTGGTTCGTGTGGGTGTGCCTCGCCGGCGCGACGTTCCTGCCGTGGGTCGCCGTCGTCATCGCCAACGGCGCCGGCCGAGACCACCTGCGCGACACGCCGGCATCGTTCGTCGATCCGCCGCAGCAGGCGGCCCTCGAGGCCCGGCCCACCGACGACGCCGGGCCCGACGGGCACGACGGGCCCGAGACGATGGAGGGCGAGTTCTACACCGGGACCGACGACGACGCCGGGCAGGACGGGCCAGAGGGGAAGCGACGCGACGAGGGAGGAACCGCCGCATGAGCATCTTCGACCAGCTCGCCGGCCATCAGGGGCCGGAGGTGCCCACGTGCTCCCGCAAGGGCTGCCGGGCGCCCGCCGCGTGGTCCCTGCTCTGGAACAACCCCCGCATCCACACACCCGAGCGGCGCAAGCAGTGGCTGGCGTGCCCGGAGCATCGCGACTGGCTGCAGGACTACCTGACGCAGCGCGGCCTCTGGAAGGAGACCGTCCCCTTCGACCGGGCCGCCCCGTCGGCGGACGCCCCGCCCTCGGGCCCGCCGTCTGCCCGCACCAGCAAGGAGAACTGACCCGGTGTACCGCTTTCTCGTCAGCACCCGCTGGGTCGGCTGGCTCGCCCTCGTCTGCGTCTTCGCGGCGGCCTGCTGGGGTCTCGGCAACTGGCAGATGAACCGGCTGGACCAGGCCCGGGCCGCCAACCAGATCGTCGAGCAGAACTACGACGCCGCCCCCCGCCCCTACGCTGACGCGTCCGGGCTCCTCGAGTCGCTCCCCCGCGAGGCCGAGTGGACCCCGGTGCGGATGACCGGCGAGTACCTGGCCGAGGACACGATCGTTGCGCGCAACCGCCCGCTGGGCGGCCGGCCGGGCTACGAGGTCCTCGTCCCCTTCCGCACGCAGGCCGGCGACGTCGTCGTCGTCGACCGCGGATGGCTTCCGATCGGCAACGACCAGGCCGGCCGTCCCGACGCCATCCCCGCCCCGCCGTCCGGGACGGTCGAGGCGGTCGTCCGCGTCCGTCCCTACGAGCCCGAGCTCGACCGCGGCGCCCCGGACGGACAGGTGGCGTCGATCGAGCGCCGGGCGATCGAGCGGCAGCTCGACTACGCCGTGGCGCCGGGCGCGTACGGCGTCATCGCCTCGGAGACGCCGGCTGCGGAGCCGATGCCGGCGGCCCTGGAGAAGCCCGAGCTCGACGAGGGCAACCACCTCTCCTACTCGCTGCAGTGGTTCGCGTTCGGCGTGCTCGGCTTCGTGGCCCTGGTCTGGGCGGCGCGCCAGCAGGCACGGATCAACCGCGAGGACCGCGAGGCCGCAGCGGAGGCCGAGGCCGCAGGCGTGGAGGTCGTCCACTCGGCTTACCGGCCTCCCCGGAGGAAGCCGGTACGGCGCAGGGACGGCGCGCCGACCGACGAGGAACTCGAGGACGCGTACCTGGACGCCCTGGAAGGCAGCAGGCGCCCTCCACAGTAGGTACGAATGCGTGCCCGATCGCCCAGCGCCGGTGAGCGGCGAACGCCGGCGGAACAGCAGAGGGACGGCCCCGCACGGGGCCGTCCCTCGCGTGTCTCAGTGGCGGGGACTCACGCGAGGGTGACGAGCTCGAGGTACTCGTCGCTGAACAGGTCCTCGTCGCCGTCCGGCAGCAGGACCACGCGCTCGGGGTTCAGCGCCTGGACCGCTCCCTCGTCGTGGCTGACCATGACGACGGCTCCCTCGAAGTTGGACAGTGCGTTGAGGATCTCGGCACGGGAGGCCGGGTCCAGGTTGTTGGTCGGCTCGTCCAGCAGCAGCACGTTGGCGCTCGAGGCGACGATGGTCGCCAGGGCCAGGCGCGTCTTCTCTCCGCCGGAGAGCACGCCGGCGGGCTTGTCCACGTCGTCGCCGACGAACAGGAACGAGCCGAGGATGCCGCGGATATCCGCGTCGCCCAGATGGCTCGGCGCGGAACGGCGCATGTTCTCCAGGACGCTCGCGTCGTGGTCCAGGGTCTCGTGCTCCTGGGCGTAGTAGCCCACCTTCAGCCCGTGGCCGGGCTGGATCTCGCCGGTGTCCGGCTGCGCGACCCCGGCGAGCATGCGCAGCAGGGTGGTCTTGCCCGCGCCGTTCAGCCCGAGGATGACGACCTTGGAGCCGCGGTCGATCGCCAGTGAGACGTCGGTGAAGATCTCGAGGGAGCCGTAGGACTTGCTGAGCCCCTCCGCCATGAGCGGGGTCTTCCCGCAGGGCGCCGGGGTCGGGAACCGCAGCGCGGCCACGCGGTCGACCTGGCGCACGTCCTCGAGCCCGGCGAGCAGTTTGTCGGCGCGGGCGGCCATCTGGTGCGCGGCCGAGGCCTTGGAGGCCTTGGCGCCGAAGCGCGCGGCACGGTCCTTGAGCTGGGCGGCCTTCTTCTCCGCCGTGGCGCGTTCCTTGCGCCGGCGTTCCTCGTCCGCGACGCGCTGGTCCTGGTAGCGCTTCCAGCCCATGTTGTAGAGATCCACCGTGGCTCGCATGGCGTCGAGGTAGAGCACCTTGTTGACGGTCGCCTCGAGCAGCTCGGTGTCGTGCGAGATGACCAGCAGGCCGCCCTGGTGGTTCTTGAGGAACTCGCGCAACCAGGCGATGGAGTCGGCGTCGAGGTGGTTGGTCGGCTCATCGAGCAGGAGCGTATCCGCATTGGAGTAGAGGATGCGGGCCAGCTCGACGCGGCGGCGCTGACCGCCGGAGAGCGTCTTCAGGGGCTGGTTGAGGATCCGCTCGGGCAGGGCGAGGTTGTTGGAGATTGCTGCGGCCTCGGACTCCGCGGCGTAACCGCCGGCGGCGATGAACTCCGCCTCCAGCCGGTCGTAGCGGCGCATGGCCTTGGCCTGGACCTCGGCGTCCTCGCTGGCCATCTCGTCCTGGACTCTGCGCAGCCGGCCGACGATCTCGTCCATGCCGCGGGCCGCGAGGATCCGGTCGCGGGCGAGCTGGTCCATGTTCGGCGTGCGGGGGTCCTGCGGGAGGTAGCCGACGCTCCCGCTGCTCGTGACGGTTCCGCCGGCGGGCTGCCCCTCCCCCGCCAGGACGCGGGTCATCGTGGTCTTGCCGGCGCCGTTGCGCCCGACCAGACCGATCTTGTCTCCATTGTCGATGCGGAACGAGACGCCTTCCATGAGCAGGCGTGCGCCGGCGCGCAGTTCAAGGTCGGCAACGGATATCACGGGGGTTTCAACTCCAGACGGAAAGCAATGCAGGGCGACATACCAGTCTATCGGTGACGGCTCGTGTAGGATCGTTGAACACTGTTCAAGAGGAGTGAGATTCACCATGCCGATCCGCAACCCCGACGCCGTCGTGCCCGATTCCGCCCCCGGCACCCCGGCCGCCGACGCACCGAGGCGCTCCGCCGCCACGGCCCGCGACGTCGCCTTCATCGCCGTCTTCGCCGCCCTGCTGGCCGTGCTCGCCCTCCTGCCCGCCATCCCGGTGGGCCCGCTGGGCGTGCCGATCACCCTGCAGACCCTCGGCGTGGCGCTGTGCGGGCTCATCCTCGGCGCCTGGCGCGGCGCCGCGGCCGTGCTGCTCTACGTCGTCGTCGGACTGGCCGGGCTGCCGGTGTTCGCGCAGTTCTCCGGCGGGCTGGGCGTCCTCGCCGGCCCGACCGCCGGGTACCTGCTCGCGTTCCCGCTCAACGCCCTGATCGTGGGTGCCGTCGCGACCCGCGCCCTCGCCCGCCGCCCCGCCCGCGGCCCTGGGGCCCTCCTGCTGCTCGTGCTCGCCTGCCTCGCCGGATCGTTCCTGGCCACCCACCCGCTCGGCATCCTGGGCATGAGCCTCAATGCCCAGCTGCCGCTGGCGCAGGCGGCCCTGTACGACCTCCCGTACTGGCCCGGCGACCTGGTCAAGTGCTTCCTCGCAGCGCTCATCGCCCTGACCGTGTTCAAGGCGTTCCCGCGGCTGGCCCGCCGGGACTTCCGGGGCTAGCACGGGACCCGGATCGGCGGGATCATGGAGACCATGCCAGCACCATCCATCGTGTTCGAGTCCGCGGGAGTGTCGGTCCCGGACGAGGATGCGCAGCGCCGCGGCCTGCCCGACGCCGCCCGCGACCTCCTGCATCCACTCACGCTGACGCTGACCGAGCGGCGCATCGCGGTCATCGGCGCCAACGGCTCGGGAAAGTCCACGCTGCTGAAGCTGATCAACGGCCTGGCGCGGCCGAGCACCGGGCGGGTCCTCGTCGACGGCGCGTGCACCGTCCGGGACACCGGGCGCGTGCGCCGGACGGTCGGGTTCCTCTTCACCGACCCGCTCGCCCAACTGGTGATGCCGGTGGTGGTCGAGGACGTCGAGCTCTCGCTCCGGGCCCGGGTCCGTGACCGCGCCGAGCGGCGGGCGCACGCGCTGGAGGTGCTCGCCCGCCTGGGGATCGAACGTCTCGCGGAGCGCAGCGTCTATGACCTCTCCGGCGGCGAGCGGCAGCTGGCCGCCCTGGCGACCGTCCTGGCCGCCGGCCAGCGGATTCTCGTCGCGGACGAGCCGACCACGCTGCTGGACCTGCGCAACGACGCGCTGCTGCGGCGGACCCTCGACGGGCTTGAGCAGCAGGTCGTCTACGCGACGCACGACCTCGCCTTCGCAGCGGAGGCGGACCGAGCCCTCGTCGTCGAGGACGGCCGGATCGTCTTCGACGGAGCCGCGTCCGACGCCGTCGACGCCTACCGGCACCTGGCCCTGGAGGGCGTCTGATGCGCGCCCGCGCGGATCGATTCGGCCTCTTCGTCCCCGGCAGCTCCCCGATCCACCGGGCGCCGCTGTGGGCCAAGTACCTGGCGGTCCTCGCGATCGGTGCCGCGGCCCTGGTGTGGCGCATCGCACCCGTCGCCGTGGGGCTCACCGCCCTGACTGTCCTGCTCTACGCCCTGGCCGGGCGCCACGTGCTGAGCCGCTGGGCGTGGCCGCTGAAGCACCTCTGGTGGATGTTCGCCATCCTGGGTGTGCACCAGTGGTGGCTCGCCGGCGGGGGCCTGGCCGGCCTCTGGCACGCGGTCGGCATCGTCGGAAGCATGCTCGCCGCGCTGCAGGCGGCCCGGTTGCTGCTGCTCAGCACCGAGCAGGCCGACCTGCTGGACGGGCTGGCCCGGGCGCTCGCCCCCCTGCGGCGCCTCGGCGTGGACGCGGACGCGGTCACCCTCGCCCTTCACGTCATGCTGCGGAGCATCCCCGCCCTCGCCGGGGCCGCCGGCGACGTGACCGACGCTGCGACGGCCCGCGGCCTCCGGCGGAACCCGCTCGTGCTCGCCGGGCCGGTGGTGGTCAGCGCGGTCGGCTACGCGCACCGCACCGCCGACGCGCTCGCGGCCCGCGGCCTGATGGACCGGGACGACGACGCCGCATAGCCGTCCGGGGCCCGCCCTCGGGCCCCCGAACGGCCGGCCGCCTGATCAACGACGACGGGACCGCAGCCCTCCGCGGAGGGCTGCGGTCCCGTCGTCGTGCGCCGCTGCAGGGGCGGCGGAGTCTGGTCTCAGATGTTGAAGCCGAGGGCCCGCATCTGGTCGCGACCGTCGTCGGTGATCCGCTCCGGACCCCACGGCGGCATCCAGACCCAGTTGAGCCGGTGCGCGTCCACCACGCTCTCCAGCGAGGACGCGACCTGCTCCTCGAGGATGTCGGTGAGCGGGCAGGCGGCCGTCGTCAGGGTCATGTCGATGATGAGCGTGCCCTCGTCGTCGTACTTCAGCCCGTAGAGCAGGCCGAGGTCCACGATGTTGACCCCGAGCTCGGGGTCGATCACGTCCTTCAGCGCCTCCTCGACGTCCTCGAGGGGCGTCTGGGTGCTGCCGTGGGTCTCCTCGCTCATGGCTAGGCCTTCACGAGGAAGCGGTCGTAGCCCTCTTCCTCGAGCTGGTCGGCCAGCTCCGGGCCGCCCTGCTCGGCGACGCGGCCGTCGACGAACACGTGCACGAAGTCCGGCTTGATGTAGCGCAGGATGCGGGTGTAGTGCGTGATCAGCAGCGTGCCCATCTCGTTCTGCTCGGAGGCGCGGTTGACGCCGTCGGAGACGACCTTCAGCGCGTCGACGTCGAGCCCGGAGTCGGTCTCGTCGAGGATGGCGAACTTGGGCTTGAAGAGCTCCATCTGCAGGATCTCGACGCGCTTCTTCTCACCGCCGGAGAAGCCCTCGTTGACGTTGCGGTTGGCGAAGTCGGCATCGATCTTCAGGTTCTCCATGGCCGCCTTGACGTCCTTGGTCCAGTGGCGCAGGCTCGGGGCCTCGCCGTCGATCGCGGTCTTGGCGGTGCGCAGGAAGTTCGTCATGGTCACGCCCGGGACCTCGACCGGGTACTGCATGGCCAGGAAGAGGCCGGCGCGGGCGCGCTCGTCGACGCCCATCTCCAGCACGTCCTCGCCGTCCAGCAGGATCGAGCCCGAGGTCACGTTGTAGCGCGGGTGCCCGGCGATGGTCGAGGCCAGCGTGGACTTGCCGGAGCCATTGGGGCCCATGATGGCGTGCGTCTCGCCGGTCTTGATCGTCAGGGTCACGCCCTTGAGGATTTCCTTGGTGCCCTGCTCCGTGTCGATCGAGACGTGCAGGTCCTTGATTTCCAGAGTAGACATGGTGTCCGTTTTCTCCTGATAGGCCGGGTCGCCCGGCGTCGTGGGGTATGTCTGGCGGTCTCCGGCGGGCTGCCGCCGGCGATGCCGTGAAGTGGCGGGCCGGCCGCCGCGCGAGCGGAGGCCGGCGGAGGGGTCTAGACCTCGGTGGCCGCGAGCTCGGACTCGACGGTCTCGTTGAGCCGCTCCTCGAGCTGCGGGTCCTCGATCTTCTGCAGGATCTCGTTGAGGAAGCCGCGGACCACCAGGCGGCGGGCCGTCTTCTCGTCGATGCCGCGAGCCATCAGGTAGAACAGGTGCTCGTCGTTGAACCGGCCGGTGGTGCTGGCGTGGCCGGCCCCCTCGATCTGGCCCGTCTCGATCTCGAGGTTCGGGACCGAGTCGGACCGAGTGCCGTCCGTGAGGACCAGGTTGCGGTTGGCCTCGTAGGAGTCGGTGCCCTCGGCGTTCTTGCGGATCAGGACGTCGCCCACCCACACGGTGTGCGCGTTCTCGCCCTGCAGCGCACCCTTGTAGAGGACGTCGGACTTGCAGTTCGGCTGCGCGTGGTCCACCAGGAGGCGGTGCTCCAGGTGCTGGCCGGCGTCCGCGAAGTACAGGCCGTACATCTCGGCCTCGGCGCCCGGACCGGCGAAGCGGGCCGACGGCGTCATGCGGACCAGGTCGCCGCCGAAGGAGACGGTGACGTGGCGGAAGTAGGCGTCCTTGGCGATGCGCGCCTGCTGGCTCGACGCGTGGATCGCGGTGTCCTCCCATTCCTGCAGCGAGATCACGGTCAGCCGCGCGCCCTCCTGAACGTCGATCTCGACGTTCTGGGAGAGGACGGCCGAGCCGACGTGGTCGAGCACGACGACGGCGCTGGAGTTCGGCTCCGCCACCACCACGAGGTGCTGGGCGGCGGCCTCGGCCGAGTCGCCCTTGATGGTCAGCGTGGCGGCGGCGCCCTCGGCCCCGGCCGGGACCGTGACGATCGTCGCCTCGGCGGCCGCGTTCCAGGCGAGGGCCGAGACGCGGTCCTCCGGCACGCCGGCGGAGCGGACGCGGGCGTCGTCCATGCCCGCGGTCTCGACGGTCGCGCCGCCGGAGAGATCGGCGGCGACGGCTGGCGCGGCACCGGTCGGCGCCTGCTTGTGCAGGGCGCCGAGGCGCTTGAGCGGGGTGAAGCGCCAGTCCTCCTCGCGGCCGGTCAGAGCCGGGAAGTCCTCGACGTCGTAGCTGGTGGGGCGCTCGCCCCGGGAGGCCTGCGGGACGGAGGCGGCCGGGCCATGGCTGTGGGCCTTGGCGGCGTCCCCGCCGATCGGCGAGGAGGTCTCGTTCACCGGGGAGAGGTTCTCCCCCTCCTCGGTGAAGCCTGCGATCGACGGAGCGCCGATACGGGCCTTCTCGCCGGACATTGCGGTTGCGGTCTCAGACATGATTAACCGACGGATCCTTCCATCTGCAGTTCAATGAGGCGGTTCAGCTCGAGTGCGTACTCCATCGGCAGCTCCCGGGCGATCGGCTCGATGAAGCCGCGCACGATCATCGCCATGGCCTCGTCCTCCGCCAGCCCGCGGGACATCAGGTAGAACAGCTGCTCCTCGGAGACGCGCGAGACGGTCGCCTCGTGGCCCATGGTCACGTCGTCCTCGCGGACGTCGATGTACGGGTACGTGTCCGAACGGCTGATGGTGTCCACCAGCAGCGCGTCGCAGACCACCGAGTTCTTCGCGCCCTTGGCACCCTCGCGGACCTGGACCAGACCGCGGTAGGCCGAGCGGCCACCGTTGCGGGCCACCGACTTCGCGACGATCGAGGACGAGGTGTTCGGCGCGATGTGGACCATCTTCGAGCCGGTGTCCTGGTGCTGGCCCTCGCCGGCGAAGGCGATGGAGAGCGTCTCGCCCTTGGCGTGCTCGCCGACCAGGTAGACGGCCGGGTACTTCATGGTGACCTTGGAGCCGATGTTGCCGTCGACCCACTCCATGGTCGCGCCCTCTTCGCAGACGGCGCGCTTGGTGACCAGGTTGTACACGTTGTTCGACCAGTTCTGGATGGTCGTGTAGCGGACGCGGGCGCCCTTCTTCACGATGATCTCGACGACGGCCGAGTGCAGCGAGTCCGACTGGTAGATCGGCGCGGTGCAGCCCTCGATGTAGTGGACGTAGGAGTCCTCGTCCGCGATGATCAGCGTGCGCTCGAACTGGCCCATGTTCTCGGTGTTGATCCGGAAGTAGGCCTGCAGCGGGATCTCGACGTGCACGCCCTTGGGGACGTAGACGAACGAGCCGCCCGACCAGACGGCCGTGTTCAGCGAGGCGAACTTGTTGTCGCCGACCGGGATGACCGAGCCGAAGTACTCCTGGAAGATCTCCGGGTGCTCGCGCAGGCCCGTGTCGGTGTCCAGGAAGATGACGCCCTGCCGCTCCAGGTCCTCGCGGAGCTGGTGGTAGACGACCTCGGACTCGTACTGCGCGGCGACGCCGGACACCAGGCGCTGCTTCTCCGCCTCGGGGATGCCGAGCTTGTCGTACGTGTTCTTGATGTCTTCGGGCAGCTCGTCCCAGGTGGTCGCCTGCTTCTCGGTGGAGCGGACGAAGTACTTGATGTTGTCGAAGTCGATCCCGGTGAGGTCGGCGCCCCACGTCGGCATCGGCTTGCGGTCGAAGTACTTCAGCCCCTTGAGGCGCAGGTCGAGCATCCACTCGGGCTCGCTCTTCTTCGCGGAGATGTCGCGGACGACCTCCTCGCTCAGGCCGCGGCGCGCGTTCGCGCCGGCGTCGTTCTTGTCCGACCAGCCGTACTCGTAGTTGCCGATGCCGTGGAGCTCGGGATTCTTCTCGAGGATCTCGGCGATCACACCTGGATCGGCGGCCTCTTGTGAAATCTGATCCGTCATCGCAGCCTCTCCTGCTTGTTGATCTTGATTCGAGTTCTCTTCTCAGCTCGCTGAGGAGTCTTGTGTCGCCCCACGGGCACGTGCGTGGTGCACACGTGCCCGCCGCGGGCGAGCGTCGACAGCCTGCGCACGTCGACGCCCAGCAGCCGGGCGAAAGTCTTGGTCTCTTCCTCGCAGAAGTCCGGGAACTCCGACGCGAGGCCCTGGATGGGGCAGTGCCCCTGGCAGAGCTGGATGCTCTGCATGGCCTCGGGCAGGTTCGCCCCGACGTCGCGGGTGTATCCGACGAACCCGTCCTCCGCCAGCGCTTTCGCGAGGACGTCGGCGCGGGCGCTGACGTCCTCTCCCGCCGCCTCGACGAGGGGACGGTAGCGCTCCTCCATCGCCCGGAAGCGGCGAGCCGCGAAGGCCGCGACGGCGTCGTCCCCGGCCGCGTTGCGCAGTTCCGTCAGCGCCTCGCTGGCGAGGTCCAGGTAGTCGTTGCCGAGCTTCGCCTGACCTCGGTGGCTGAGCACGTAGCGCCGCGCCGGACGACCGGCCCCGCTGCCCTGGCTCGCGATGAGCTTGACCTCGACCAGGCCCTGCCTGCTCAGCGCGTCGAGATGGCGGCGGACGGCGGCCGGGGTGAAGCCGAGCGACTCGCCGAGCTCGGCCGCACTGACCGGCCCCTCCTCGAGCACCGCCTGGAGGACCCGGTCACGGGTGCGCTCCTCGGTCTCGGGGGTGCGAGTCTCGGGCATGCGGCGATCCGGGGCGTTCACCCCGTCCACGTCAGGTCTGCTCACATCGGCTGAATACACAACATAATCATGACCTATTCAAAACTAATCCGCTAGGAAGGCGACCCTTAATAGCAGGCCCCGTGAGGTGAGGTTCGGCACCCCTGCCCAGCCGACCACGCGGTGCTGCCGTCCAGCCTAGCCGCGCGGGCGTGGAGTCCTCGATCATTACGCCCGCGGAACCGGACTGTGACGGGCCGGCGTCGTCCTCTACGTCGCGTAGAATGTCCCCGTGTCTTCGTCAACCCCTGCCCTGACGGTCGACGGCCTCCGCAAGGACTTCGGCCCGATCGCCGCGCTCGACGGCCGGATGGTGCGGGTCCTGCACGGGATCCACCTGCGGGCCGAATTCGGCGCCGTCACCACGCTCCTCGGGACCAACGGGGCCGGCAAGTCCACGACGCTGGCCTGCGCGCAGGGGTTGCTGAAGCCGGACGGTGGAACCGTCTCGCTGCTCGGCCACGATCCGTACCGGGCCGGCTCGGAGATCCGCTCCCGCGTCGGCGTGATGCTCCAGGACGGCGGGCTGCCGCCGTCGGTGCGGCCGGCCGCGCTGCTCAAGCACGTGGCGGGCATGTTCCGCACCCCGGAGGATCCGGTGGCCCTGATGGCGCGGCTGGGCATCGACGAGTTCGCGCACACCCCCATCCGACGACTCTCCGGCGGGCAGAAGCAGCGGGTCGCGCTGGCCGCCGCCCTGGTCGGCCGCCCCGAGGCCGTGTTCCTCGACGAGCCCAGCGCCGGACTGGACCCCCAGTCCCGCCAGACGGTCTTCGAGCTGATCCGCGAGCTGCGCGACGCCGGGCTGGCCATCGTCCTCACCACGCATCTGATGGACGACGCACAGCGCCTCTCCGACTACGTCTACATCATCGCCGGGGGCCGCAACGTCGCCGAGGGCACCGTGGCCGAGCTGACCTCGCACGAGCCGACGGAGGCGCGGGTCCTGGAGCTCGCCGCAGAAGGCCGGCTCGCCGCCGACCCCGGGCTGACCGCCGCGGGCCTGACGGTGCACCCCGACGGCGACGGCCGGGTCCGCATCGCCGGCATCTCCACCACGGCACACCTCTCGGCGGTCACGGCATGGCTGGAGCGCCGCGGCGTGCTGCCGACGGCGCTGAGCATGCAGCCGCGGACCCTGGAGGACGTGTTCCTCCATCTGGCGGGAGGCTCCGCCGCGGACAGTGCCGGCCGCCCCCTCGACCCGCCTGGCGCACCCGATCACCGGAATCGTCGCCTCCCCCAAGAACAGGCCACTCCCCTGGAACAACGCCCGAACGGAACGGCATGAGCACTCCCCTCGCCCCCTCGCGGCACGGTGGCAACGCCGCCTCCCTGCCCGTCCGGATCCTCCGCCACGGCCGCTACGAGACAGGCCTGATGCTGCGCAACGGCGAGCAGCTGGTCCTGGCCGTCGTCCTGCCGTTGCTGGCGCTCGTCGGACTCACACTCGTGGACGTGCTCGACGGCGTCGGTCCCACGCGGATCGACGCCGCCGCTCCGGGCGTGCTGGCCCTGTGCGTCGTCTCCACGGCGTTCACCGGCCAGGGCATCGCCACCGGCTTCGACCGCCGCTACGGCGTCCTGACCTTCCTCTCGACCACCCCGCTGGGCAAGGCCGGCCTGATCTTCGGCAAGGCCGTCGCCGTGCTCTGCGTCCTCGCCCTGCAGGTGGTGCTGGTCTCGGCCGTCGCCCTCGTCCTCGGGTGGCGTCCCGACCCCGCCGGGATCCTGGCCGCCCTGCCGCTGCTGCTGCTCGGCACGGCTGCCTTCACGTCCCTGGGCCTGCTGATCGCCGGCACCGTGCGCCCCGAGGCGACTCTGGCCATCACCAACCTGGCCTGGGTCCTGCTCGCGGCCGCTGGCGGCCTGCTGCTGCCGGCCGACCGGCTCCCGGGCGCCCTGTCCGCCCTGGTGGGCTTCCTCCCCTCGGCCGCACTGGGCGACGGCCTCCGGGCCGCCCTGATGGACGGTGTGCTGCCCCTGGGACCCGTCGTCGTCCTGCTGCTCTGGGCGGTCGCCGCGGGCGCGGCCGCGACCCGGTGGTTCAAGTGGACCTGACCCCCGCCCGCCGACCGTCCGGCTCCCACGAGTCGATCCCTCCCCTCCCGCCCTCCGATCGGAGACCCGCTGTGACCGCGACCGCCGCCCGCTGGACCGACCGCCTGCCAACCCGCGTGGGTCGGGGCGTGCACACGCTCGCCATCGCGTCGCTGATCTCGCAGATCGGCATCATCGTGACCGGGGGCGCGGTCCGGCTCACGGAGTCGGGCCTGGGCTGCTCGGAGTGGCCGAACTGCGTGCCGGGATCCATGACCCCGACGCCGGAGATGGGCATCCACGGGCTCATCGAGTTCGGCAACCGCACCCTGACGTTCGTCCTGACGGCGATCGCCGTCGCGATGATCGTCTCCGTCTGGAGGATGCGGAGGACGGAGCCGGTCGTGTTCCGGCTCGCCGTCGGACTGTTCGGCGTCATCCCGGCCCAAGCGGTCATCGGCGGCATCACCGTCTGGACGGACCTGAACCCCTGGGTGGTGAGCCTGCACTTCCTGGTCTCGGCCGTCGTCGTCGCGGTCGCGGTACTCCTGGTGAACCGCACGGGCATGGCCCGGCGCGGCGAGGACTCCGTGGCGGTCAGGCCCCTGGCGAGGCCCGTCCGCGCCCTCGGCTGGACGGTGCTCGCCACCGCGGCCGCCGCCGTCGTCCTGGGCACCGTCGTCACCGGCACCGGGCCGCACGCGGGCGACGCCGCCTCGCCCCGCCACCCGTTCGACGCCGAGATCGTGACGCGGATGCACACCGCGCCCGTGTACCTGCTGGTGGCCGCCACACTCGTGCTGCTGTTGCTCGTGGCCCGGGACGCGCGCCAGCGCGCGCTGCGCCGTGCCGTCATGCTCCTCCTGGCCGTGGTCCTCCTGCAGGGCGCCATCGGCTACTGGCAGCACTTCACGGGCCTGCCCGTGGCCCTCGTGCTGACCCACATGCTCGGCTCGGCGCTACTGGTCGCTGCGGCGGCCAACGTGTGGGACCGTGCCACCGGCCGCTTCCCGCTCTGAGCCGTCCGGACGCGCCAGACCGACCCGACTTGCACCCGCGGGCCACGCTGGCATAGGAAGTCCTCATGACTTCCGACACCTCCGCGGCCCAGCCCGCCCCCGCTGGAGCCGCCCCCGCCGCGGCTCCCGTCCGGATCCGTCCCGCGGAGCCGCGCGACGTGCCCCACCTGCTGGGCATGATCAACGAGCTCGCCGCCTATGAGCGCGAGCCCGACGCCGTCCGCACGACCGAGGCGATGCTCCAGGACCACCTGTTCGGGAAGCAGCCGGGGGTCTTCGCCCACGTCGCCGCGATCCCGGGCGCCGACGGCGACGACGTCGTCGGGATGGCGATCTGGTACCTCACCTACTCGACCTGGGAGGGCGTCCACGGGATCCATCTGGAGGACCTCTACGTGCGGCCCGAGGCGCGCGGGACCGGCAGCGGCAAGGCGCTCCTGGCCACGCTGGCCGCAATCGCCGTCGAACGCGGCTACCGGCGCCTGGAATGGCAGGTCCTGGACTGGAACGCGCCCGCCATCGGCTTCTACGACGCCCTCGGCGCCGGCTCGCTGGACGGCTGGACGACCCGCCGGCTGCACGGGGACGCGCTGCAGGCCGTCGCCGCGCAGGCGCCGGTGACGACGTGAGCGGGGCCGCACCCGCCCCGCTCGCCGCAGGCCACACCGTCCGCGGCAGCCACAGCCTCCGCGGGCTGCGCACCACCGAGCACTGGTTCGACGTCCCCCTGGACCACGGGGCACCGTCCGGGGAACGCTTGTCCGTGTTCGCCCGCGAGGTCGTCTCCGCCCGCCACGCCGACCCCGATCAACTGCCCTGGCTGCTCTACCTCCAGGGCGGCCCGGGCAGCGGGGCGCCGCGCGCCACGAGCCTCTCCGGCTGGCTGGCCGAGGCGGCCGAGCACTTCCGGGTCCTGCTGCTGGACCAGCGGGGCACGGGCCTGAGCTCGCCCGTGAACCGCCAGACGCTCCCCCTCCGCGGGGACGCCGCCGCTCAGGCGGCCTACCTCCGCCGCTTCCGGGCGGACTCGATCGTGCACGACGCCGAGGCGATCCGGCGCGCGCTGGGCCTCGAGCGCTGGAGCACGCTGGGCCAGAGCTACGGCGGATTCATCACGCTGACCTACCTCTCCCTGGCACCGGAGGGCCTCGAGCGGTCGCTGATCACCGGCGGCCTCGCCCCGCTGAGCGGGCACGCCGAGCGCGTCTACCGCGCCACCTACGCCCGCATGGCGGCCCGGAACCGGGAGTACTTCGAGTGGTACCCCGGCGACCGGGCGACGCTCGACGAGGTCTTCGAGCACGTCTCGCGGGTGCGGGAGATCCTGCCCGACGGTCGTCCGGTCACCCGGGGGCTCGTGCAGATGCTGGGCCAGTACCTCGGCGGCAACGCGCGCGTGCACCAGCTGCACCACGTGCTCGAGCAGCCCTTCGTGCGGACCCGGGACGGCCGACGCCTCGCCGACACGTTCGTCGAGACGCTCCAGCAGCAGGTCTCGCGCCTGTCCAACCCGCTCTACGCGCTGATGCACGAGTCGATCTACGGTCAGGCCGGGCTCGGCCGCCGGCACGACGGTCCCGGCGGCGTCGCCACCGCGTGGGCCGCCGATCGGGTCCTCGCCGAGTTCCCGGACTTCCGCCCCGAGGCCGCTCAACCGCTGCTGACCGGCGAGATGGTCTACCCCTGGTACTTCGCCGATGATCCCGCGCTCGCCCCGCTGCGGGAGACAGCGGAGGTCCTCGCAGGAATCGACGACTGGGAGGACCTGTACGACCTCGAGGTGCTGGCGGAGAACCGCGTCCCCGTGGCCGCGGCGGTCTACAGCGACGACGTCTACGTCGACCGGGAGCTGAGCCTCGAGACCGCGGCCCGCGTGCGCGGACTGCGGGTCTGGGAGTCCGCGGACTTCCACCACGACGGCATCGCCGACGACGGTGCCCACATCCTCCGCACCCTGCTGGCGATGACCTCGCCGGTGGGCGCGGAGTCCGACGATGCGCCGGTGTCCGTCGGCGCCGAGGAAGGTCGATCATGAGTCTCTACATCACCGGCGATTCCGACGCCGACCGACTGCTGGCGGAGAATCCGCTGGCCCTGCTGCTGGGTATGCTGCTGGACCAGCAGGTCACGATGGAGTCCGCGTTCGCCGGGCCGGCGAAGATCGCCGAACGGGCCGGCACTCTCGATCCCGCAACGCTGGCCTCCGCCGACCCGGCGGAGTTCGAGGAACTCTTCCGGATCAGTCCTGCCGTCCACCGTTTCCCCGGGTCCATGGCGGCCCGCGTGCAGGCGGTCTGCGCGGCGGTACGCGACGACTGGGACTCGCAGGCGGAGAACATCTGGACCCGCGGCGGGCCCACCGGCGCCGAGGTGCTCAAGCGCCTGAAAGCGCTGCCCGGGTTCGGCGACCAGAAGGCCCGGATCTTCCTCGCCCTGCTGGGCAAGCAGTTCGGACTGGAGGCACCCGGGTGGCGGGAGGCCGCCGGGCCCTACGGCGCCGAGGACTTGCTGATGTCGGTCGCCGACATCGTGGACCCGGTCTCCCTGGCGAAGGTCCGGGAGAACAAGAAGGCGATGAAGGCGGCCGC
>NZ_JAPSJL010000002.1:0-247492 GCF_031178195.1 Zhihengliuella sp. | reverse complement strand
GCGGCCGCCGCTTGTCGCGCCCGGGGAGCCCCGGAAAGCGCTGGTGAGGACTATTCGGACTTGTCCGCCCCGACCTCGTCCGGGTGGCGGACCTTGTCGACGTCCGCCTTGAGCCGGGCGTCCATGGCGGCCTCGCGGCCCTTCTTGGACAGCAGGGAGGCGGCCGTGGCGACGACGATCGTGGTCAGGATGACCGCGAGGGACAGCGGCGTCGAGATGTCGGGGACCCATTCGACGTGCTGGCCGCCGTTGATGAACGGCAGCTCGTTGTGGTTGATCGCGTGCAGGATCAGCTTCACGCCGATGAAGGCCAGGATGAAGGACAGGCCGTGCTTGAGGTAGATGAGCCGGTCCATGAGGCCACCGAGCAGGAAGTAGAGCTGGCGGAGCCCCATCAGGGCGAAGATGTTGGCGGTGAAGACGATGAACGCGCTCTGCGTCAGACCGAAGATGGCCGGGATCGAGTCGATCGCGAACATCAGGTCGGTCATGCCGATGGTGATGAAGACCAGGACCATCGGGGTGAACATCTTCCGGCCGTCCACGGTGGTGCGCAGCTTGTTGCCGTCGTACTGGTCGGAGACGGGGAGCTTCTTGGTCAGGCGGGCGACCAGGCCGTTCTCGGCGCCCTCCTCCTCGTCGGCGCCGTCGTCCTTGAGCTGGTGCCACGCGGTCCAGAGCAGGAAGGCGCCGAAGATGTAGAAGACCCAGGTGAAGTGCTCGATCAGGGTGGCGCCGAGCAGGATGAAGATGCCGCGCAGGATCAGCGCGATGATGATGCCGAACATCAGCACTTCCTGCTGGTACTTCCGCGGCACCGAGAAGCGCGCCATGATGATGATGAAGACGAACAGGTTGTCGACGCTGAGGCTGTACTCCGTGACCCAGCCCGCGACGAACTCCTGCCCGTACTGGGGTCCGGCTTGCCAGAAGAGGAGGCCCGCGAAGATCAGGGCGAGGGTGACGTAGAAGCCGACCCAGAGGCCGGCCTCCTTCATGGAGGGCTCATGGGGCCGCCGGACCACGTAGAGCAGGTCGAACAGGAGGATCAGGCCGAGGATCGTCAGCGAGACGATTTCGAACCCGAGGGACAAGTGGTCTGACACTCAGTACCTTTCGCAGGGCGGCCGGCACGTGCGGCCGCTTCGGATAGTCCAGTCGCCGCAAGTCTCTCCGCCGCCCGGAACCGCGCCGCGAGACGGCTGCCTTGATCCGGGACCGGCCACTGCGCCCGGCCGGTGGCTTGCGCTCGATCGGTCCCGCCCTGGGGCGAGCGACCGGCGTGGCTGTGGCCACCGACTCGGTCGGCGGCCACTCGGCGTGTTGACGTCCGCAGTGTTCGGGATACTCCCCTACGTGCCCTCCATCCTAACGCAGCCGCGTTACAGGCCGGTTACGCGTGCCCGGCGCCCTGCATCTGCCGCAGTTCCTTCTTGAGGTCGCTCACCTCGTCGCGCAGTCGTGCGGCGAGCTCGAACTGGAGGTCGCCTGCGGCGGCGTGCATCTGCTCGGTGAGCTGGCCGATGAGCTCGACCAGGTCCTCGGCCGGGGCGGCGGCCAGGCCGTCGCTGCGGACGGTCGCGGCCTTCTTGGTCCCGCCGGTGCGCCGGGCTCCCTTGGCGAGCCGCTGGTTGTTCAGCAGCTCCTGGGTGTCGGCGTCCTCGCGGGCCAGCTGATCGGTGATGTCCGCGATCTTCTTGCGCAGCGGCTGCGGGTCGACGCCCATCTTCTTGTTGTGGGCGACCTGGATCTCGCGGCGGCGGTTCGTCTCGTCGATTGCCCATCGCATCGAGTCCGTGATCCGGTCCGCGTACATGTGCACCTGGCCGGAGACGTTGCGGGCCGCGCGGCCGATGGTCTGGATGAGCGACGTCGACGAGCGCAGGAAGCCCTCCTTGTCCGCGTCGAGGATCGCCACGAGCGAGACCTCGGGAAGGTCGAGGCCCTCGCGGAGCAGGTTGATGCCGACGAGGACGTCGAAAACGCCGAGCCGGAGCTCGCGGAGCAGCTCGACGCGACGGAGCGTGTCGACGTCGGAGTGCAGGTACTCGACCTTGACGCCATGTTCGGTGAGGTAACCGGTGAGGTCCTCGGCCATCCGCTTGGTCAGCGTGGTGACCAGGACGCGCTCCTGCCGGTCGACGCGATCCCGGATCTCGCCGAGCAGGTCGTCGATCTGACCCTTGGTCGGCTTGACCACGATCTCGGGGTCGATCAGGCCGGTCGGTCGGATGATCTGCTCGACGACCCCGCTGGACTGGCTGAGCTCGTACTTGCCCGGCGTCGCGGAGAGGTAGACCGTCTGGCCGATCCGCTCCAGGAACTCCTCCCACTTCAGCGGCCGGTTGTCCATGGCGGAGGGCAGCCGGAACCCGTGCTCCACGAGCGTCCGCTTGCGGGACATGTCGCCCTCGTACATCGCCCCGATCTGCGGGATCGTCACGTGCGACTCGTCGACGACCAGCAGGAAGTCGTCCGGGAAGTAGTCGATGAGGCAGTGCGGGGCCGTGCCGGGCCCGCGGCCGTCGATGTGGCGCGAGTAGTTCTCGATGCCGTTGCAGAACCCCATCTGCTGCATCATCTCGAGATCGTAGGTCGTGCGCATCCGCAGCCGCTGGGCCTCGACCAGCTTGTTCTGGCCCTCGAGCTCCGCCAGGCGCTCGCGGAGCTCGTCCTCGATCGCGGTGATCGCACGATTCATGCGCTCGGGTCCGGCCACGTAGTGGCTGGCCGGGAAGACGTACATCTCCGTCTCCTCCCGGACCACCTCGCCGGTGAGCGGGTGCAGTGTGTAGATCTTCTCGACCTCGTCGCCGAAGAACTCGATCCGCAGGGCGAGCTCCTCGTAGACCGGGATGATCTCGACCGTGTCGCCGCGGACCCGGAAGGTGCCGCGCTGGAAGTCGACGTCGTTGCGCGTGTACTGCATGCCGACGAAGCGACGCAGGAGGTCGTCCCGGTTCAGCTCCATCCCCTGTTTGAGGGTCACCATCCCGGAGACGTACTCCTCCGGCGTGCCCAGACCATAGATGCAGGAGACGGTGGCCACCACGATCACGTCGCGGCGGGTCAGCAGCGAGTTCGTCGCCGAGTGACGGAGTCGCTCGACCTCCTCGTTGACCGAGGAGTCCTTCTCGATGAAGGTGTCCGTCTGCGGGACGTAGGCCTCGGGCTGGTAGTAGTCGTAGTAGGAGACGAAGTACTCGACGGCGTTGTTGGGCAGCAGCTCGCGGAACTCGTTCGCCAGCTGCGCGGCCAGGGTCTTGTTCTGGACGAGCACCAGCGTGGGCCGCTGCAGCTTCTCGACCAGCCAGGCCGTCGTCGCCGACTTGCCCGTGCCGGTGGCGCCGAGGAGGACGACGTCCTTCTCCCCGGCGTTGATGCGCTCCGCCAGCTCCTCGATCGCCTGCGGCTGATCACCGGCCGGCTCGTACTCGCTGACCACTTCGAAGGGCGCGACGACGCGTTTGATGTCCTGGGCGAGACTCATGGCTCTAGGCTACTCCGGCTCCCTGCGGAGTTCATGCGTTCTTCGAAACTTCCTTCGAGGGCGAAACCCGGTCCGGATCCGTGCTCGGACGTGGTCGCCGGGAGGCCAGCAGGCCGGGGAAGAGCGGCCCCCGGTCCACGCGCTCGAGCACCGCGAGCACGAGCTGCTGGGCGAACAGGAGCCCCGCCGCGCCGGCCACCGCGAGGCCGGCGAACCCCGCCCACGCGCCCGTGACGACGACCCACCCGTCGGGCGGTCCGTCCACGTAGTCGGCGCGGCCCCCGAGGCCGAGCCAGATCACCAGCCAGAGCACCAGCAGGACCACCGCCGCCCGGACCCCCGCGCGAACCCAGCGGAATGCGGGGCCGAAGTCGAAGGCCGGCGGCCTCCTCCCCGTCCGCCTCACGGCCCATCCCCCATCGACGCCTCCGGCGCGCCCGTCCCCGGCAGCGAGGGTGCGACCCAGCGCGCCCAGAAGTCGTCGACCTGCGCCAGCAGGTCCGCACGGGTGCCGGCGTTGTCCAGGACCACGTCCGCGGCCGCGGCCCGCTCGTCGTCGGTCGCCTGCGCCCCGATCCGCGCCGCGGCCTCCTCCGGCAGCATGCCGCGGTCCTCCACCATCCGCCGGATGCGTTCCGCGAGCGGCGCCGCCACAGTCACGACGACGTCGAAGGCCCCGGCCTGGCCGGTCTCCACGAGCAGCGGGATGTCCTGCACGACGACGGTCCGCTCCCCCGTTCGCTCGACGGCTGCCGCGCGCAACGCGGTCGCCGCAGCCCGCACGCGGGGATGGACGATCCCGTTGAGCCGGTCCCGCGCGTCCTCGTCCCCGAAGACCAGGCGGCCCACGGCAGCGCGGTCCATCGCACCGTCGGGTCCGAGCACTCCGGGACCGAACGCCTCCACCACGGCGGCGAGGCCCTCGCTGCCGGGTGCGACGGCCTCGCGGGCGAGAGCGTCGGCGTCGATCAGCACCGCGCCGAGCTCCACCAGCCGGCGCGCCACGGTGGACTTCCCGGAGGCGATGCCCCCGGTGAGCCCGATCTGCAGTCCGCTCGCTTTCTCCATAGCCTTCAGGGTAGTCGGCGGCCGGTAGGCTGGAGCGGTGAACGATCAGGAGAGCCGGGCGACGCAGTACACCACCATCGCCGAGGACGTGGTGCACGAGCTCGAGATCAAGCGCTCCCGCTTCATCTGCCACCTGCGGCGCGTCGAGACGGAGGAGGCCGCCCGCGGACTCCTGGCCGAGCTGCGCCGGTCGCACTTCGACGCCCGGCACCACTGCAACGCTTTCATCCTCGGGGCCGACCGGGACGTCCGCCGCAGCAGCGACGACGGGGAGCCCTCCGGGACGGCCGGGGCGCCGATGCTGGAGGCCCTCGCCCGCCGGACGACGCGAGACGGCGCGACGGACCTGTCCGACGTGGTCGCCGTCGTCGTCCGCTACTTCGGCGGAGTGCTGCTCGGTGCCGGTGGCCTGGTCCGGGCGTACTCGGAGTCGGTCTCCGCCGCCCTCGACGCTGCGGCGCTCGTGCAGCGGCAGCGCATGCGGCTGGTGCGCGTCGAGACGGAACTGTCCTCGACCCCACGGCTGGAGAACGATCTGCGGGTCCTGACCGGCACCGACGCCCCCGAGGTGCTCGGCACCGACTACGGTGCCGACGGCGCCTCCGTGCACGTGGCGCTCCCCGACGCACCCGGAGCCCTGGAGGCGTTCGCCGGACGGCTCGCGACGCTCACCGCCGGCACCGGCCGGTTGACCGCAGGAGGCGTCGACTGGGTCGACCGCCCGGCCGCGGGGCCGGGCCGATGAGCGATTTCGTGCCCGGGACGGGCTGGCCGCTGGATGTCTTCGCCGGGTTGCGCCGACGACCGGACGTCGAGGCCGAGAATCTCTTCGCGCACGACGCCGCCGACCGGCTGCTGCTCGAGACCGCAGCCGAGCAGTATCCGGGCCGGATCGGCGACGGCGCACGGGTGGCGGTCCTCGGCGACCAGTACGGCGCACTGGCGCTGGGGCTGGCCGCCGCCGGGGTGCGCGGCCACCGAGTCCACCAGGACGGGCGCTCCGGTGAGCTCGCGCTCGAGGCGAACGCCGACGAGGCCGGGCTGGGCGGGACCTTCGCCGCGATCGAGGAGGCGTCCGCCGCCGTCGCTGGCGCGCGGCTGGTGCTGCTCCAGCTCCCCCGTTCCCTTGACGTCCTGTCAGAGTGGGCGCGGTTGATCGCGGCGGCCGGCGGCGAGGACGTCGTCGTGCTCGCCGGCGGTCGCGTCAAGCATATGGCGCTGGCCATGAACGACGCCCTGGGCACGTACTTCGGGTCCGTCCGGGCAGGGCTGGCGAGCCGGAAGGCGCGCGTCCTCACGGCAACCGAGCCGCTGCGTGAGGCGGCCCTCGCCGCCCCTGATCCCGTGGAGGCCGGAACCGCCGACGCAGGACTCCCGACGCCGCTGCAACTCCGGGCGGTGCCCGGCTCGTTCGGCGGTGCGCGGCTGGATCCCGGCACCCGGTTCCTGCTGCCTCGTCTCGTGGGGCCCGACGGCCTGCCGGAGCGGCTGCCCGGCGGCGGACCCGTCGTCGACCTCGGCTGCGGCAACGGCACCATCGCCGCCTTCCTGGCCCTGACCAGACCGGAGCTGCGCGTGCTGGCGTGCGACCAGTCGACGGCCGCCGTGACCGCGAGCCGGCTCACGGCCGAGGCGAACGGTGTCTCAGCTCGAGTCGAGGTGCGACGCGCGGACGGGCTGGACGGACTCGACGACGGCTCCGTGGCGGCCGTCGTCCTGAATCCGCCGTTCCACATGGGCAGCACGGTGCATCCGGGCATCGCCCTGAAGCTCTTCGCCGATGCGGGGCGTGCTCTGGCGCCCGGTGGACGGCTCTGGTGCGTCTGGAACTCGCACCTCCAGTACCGGCGGCATCTGGAACGCCTCGTGGGGCCGACCCGGCAGCTGGACCGCAACAGCAAGTTCACCGTCACGGTTTCGACCCGGCGGGCCTGACGGCCTCCGAGCCGCTTTCCGCACCCGCAGAGGAGCGCCCCGGGCGCGACGGAGGGGTGGGGACCCGGAGTCCGGGTCCCCACCCCTCCGCACCGCGTCGTCAGTGCACCATGGGCGCCACGACGGCGATCACTAGCAGGGCTTGACGGTACCGCTGATCTCACCGTCGGCGGAGTTCGCGGTGTCGACCTGCACCGTGTAGTCGCCTGCCTTCAGCGCAGCGATCTGCTCCTGGGTCAGTTCAAACGAGCCGGCAGCGCCGCCGCTGGTCCCGCCGGTCGCCGTTAGCTCCAGGTCACCGCTGCCGGTGCTGCTGTGCAGCGCGGCGCCGGTGACGTCCGAGGACATCCCTGCGTACAGGCAGGTGACGGAGAACGTGCTGCCGCTGAGCGTGCCCTGGCACTGCCCGGCACCGGAGGCCCCGGCTGGCCCGGCCAGGAGCGCCGTGAACTCGGTGTTGCCCGAGGCGGGCGTCTCGGACGTGGCGCCGCCCAGTAGACCCGAGAGCGCGCCCCCGGTCAGGCCTGACACCGGGTCCCCGCCGAGGAGTCCACCCAGAGCGTCCTCGCCGCCGATACCATCCAGGCCCCCGTCGCCGAGCACGCCGTCGAGGGCCGTCTGGTCGAGCAGTCCGTCGAGTGCGGCCTGGTCCAGCACGCCGGTCAGATCGTCGGTTCCGGCGATCCCGGAGAGCGGATTCTCGCCGATGACGCCGGCCAGGGTGTCCCCGCCGAGTGCTCCGGCCAGCGCATCCTCGCCGACGACCTCGGAGAGCGACTCGAGGGTGTTGATGTTCTCGGTGACCTGGAGGACATCGAGGACCCCCGACGGGTTGCCGTTGGACACATCGTCCAGGGCCGTCTCCCAGAGCAGCCGCCAGGTGTCGAAGTGGTCGCCGGCGAAGTTCACGTATTCATCCGTGTTGGTCAGCGTCTCAGGCGTGACTCGCTCCAGGATGGCGGACGCATCGGTGGTCTTCCAGAGATACTCCGGATCCGTGAGCATCTCCGGCGTCGGCAGCCCCGGGACGATCAGATCGGAGAGGTCGGCCATCTCCTCGGCGGAGGGCACGTTCAGCGTGGTCAGGTCCTTGCTGTTCAGCGGGATCCCGATTCCGCCGCACGAGGTGAGCAGCGTGACGTAATCCGTGTTGTGCCCCTTGACGTGGGAGGGGTTGAAGACCGGGATCCACCCCAGCGGCCCGCCGTAGATGTCGATGATCGGCATCTCGGAGTTACCGATGGCTCCGCTGGCCAGCGACAGCACCAGGTTCTCGTAGGCGGGATCCGTGTGGTACTCGTTCACGTGGGCGAAGCTGCCCAGGGCCGGGATGCCGTCCTCATTGGCCCACATGTGCTCCAGGAAGAACGTGCAGGCGTCTCCGCCGCCATGCCCGTCATGCCCGCCCGGCTTCTCGGCCGCGTACCCGCCGGAGCCGATGCGACCCCTGCGAGGACGAGTGCCGAGGCAGCGGCCGCCGCAGCGACTGCCGACCATTTCCTCCCTGATCGTTTGAATTCGCTAGACAATTCACGTGTCCTTTCAACTGAATTTCGGAGCAGCATGGGAATTCCGGCACGAATTGCTCGACGCTGCCGAGAATAGCCATTGAGGAAGTGCACCTCACAGAAAACGCTATGCGGGCCCTGATCGGCTGACAAGGTTTTACGCACTTGTTAAGTGTCCGAAAATCCGCTGCAGAACCGCCACGTCAACGCTTGTTCCTAGGTTTAATCCCTGATATTTGAACGAGCGTCACCGCGTGGTCGATTATTGAATATATAAGTTTTTTCCTCGCGTTATCGGACCGATCTCCTTCGCGTCTTCCGGCCGTTAACGCACGAGATCCCCGCACCCACCGAAGTGGGTGCGGGGATCTCCCGGTCGATGCCGTCGCCGCCAAGCGGCGGGCGGACCTAGTTGCCGGTCAGCTTCTCACGCAGAGCGGCAAGCGCCTCGTCGGAGGCGAGGGTGCCGGCGTCGGCGACCGGAGCGTCCGAGGAGTAGCTGGTCGAGGCGGACTCGGCCTTCGGCTCGGTCGCGGCAACGGTGTCCTCGGCGAGGTGCTGCGAGACCTGCTTCTTGTGGGCCTCCCAGCGCTCCTGGGCGGCAGCGTACTGCGACTCCCAGGCGGCGCGCTGGGTCTCGTAGCCCTCGAGCCACTCGTTGGTCTCCGGGTCGAAGCCCTCCGGGTACTTGTAGTTGCCCTGCTCGTCGTACTCGGCGGCCATGCCGTAGAGCGCCGGGTCGAACTCGGTGCCCTCCGGGTCGACGCCCTCGTTGGCCTGCTTGAGCGACAGCGAGATGCGGCGGCGCTCCAGGTCGATGTCGATGACCTTGACGAAGAGCTCGTCGCCCACCGAGACGACCTGCTCGGCCAGCTCGACGTGGCGCACGGCCAGCTCGGAGATGTGCACGAGGCCCTCGATGCCGTCCTCGACGCGGACGAACGCGCCGAACGGAACCAGCTTGGTGACCTTGCCCGGCACGACCTGGCCCAGGGCGTGGGTGCGGGCGAACGTCTGCCACGGATCCTCCTGCGTCGCCTTCAGCGACAGGGAGACGCGCTCGCGATCCAGGTCGACCTCGAGAACCTCGACGGTGACCTCCTGGCCGACCTCGACGACCTCGTTCGGGTGGTCGATGTGCTTCCAGGACAGCTCGGAGACGTGCACGAGGCCGTCGACGCCACCCAGGTCCACGAAGGCACCGAAGTTGACGATCGAGGACACGACGCCCGGACGGACCTGGCCCTTCTCGAGCTTGTTGAGGAAGGTGGAGCGGACCTCGGACTGGGTCTGCTCGAGCCAGGCGCGGCGGGACAGGACCACGTTGTTGCGGTTCTTGTCCAGCTCGATGATCTTGGCCTCGATCTCCTGGCCGATGTACGGAGCCAGGTCGCGCACACGGCGCATCTCGACCAGCGACGCGGGCAGGAAGCCGCGCAGGCCGATATCCAGGATCAGGCCGCCCTTGACCACCTCGATGACGGTGCCGGTGACGACCCCGTCCTCTTCCTTGATCTTCTCGATGTCGCCCCAGGCACGCTCGTACTGAGCGCGCTTCTTGGACAGGATCAGACGGCCTTCCTTGTCCTCCTTGGTGAGGACGAGGGCCTCGACGCTGTCACCGACGGTGACGACCTCGCCCGGGTCGACGTCGTGCTTGATGGAGAGCTCGCGGGAAGGAATGACACCCTCGGTCTTGTAACCGATGTCGAGCAGGACTTCGTCGCGGTCGACCTTGACGACGGTGCCCTCGACGAGGTCGCCATCGTTGAAGTACTTGATGGTGGCGTCGACGGCTGCGAGGAAGTCTTCAGCGGTACCGATGTCGTTGACTGCGACCTGCGGGGTACCGGTCTTCTCGTTGGAGGTGATGGTCATGTAGTAGGGGCTCCGATGTGGATAGTTTTGGTCAGTCGGGCAGCCGGAAGTCCCGGCATGCACCGAAGTGGGTGGTCTAGCACAGATCCGCGCACGCAAACGAGGGCAGACATGCCTGTCCAGTCTACAGATGCGCCGGGAGCCGGTCAAAGTACACCGGGCGGCGATCCGAAGCAAGTTGAAGGGGACAGTTTTGAGGCGCGGCGGGCCTCAGAAGTGGGTGAGGCAGTGCACCGGACCGGCGGACGCGAACATCCGCAGCGCCCGCTCGGCAGCCCCCGGGACGATCTCCCGCACCCGCCCGGACCGGGCGAGGAGCACCGGGCTGACGCCGCCCAGGTACATGGACGCCAGGGCGGAGGCATCGAGGACCAGGTCCGCCTCCTCCCCCGTCGGCGTCACGACGGCGTCCCCCTCTGAGACGTCGATCCGCCAGCGATCGGCGGCCAGCTCCAGCGAGTCCTGGATCTCGAGCACGAGTCCGCCGTCGGCGCCGTAACGGCGCGCGCGCAGCGCTGCCTCGACGTCGAGGATCCTCAGCCAGAGCATGTCCCCCTCCGCCCTGGTCCGGACGCAGCGTGGGTCCTCGAGCGCCCAGACCAGCGGATCCTCGGCCGGCGCGTTCCCCCACCGGACCTCCTTGACGAGGTCGAGGGAGCCGAGGAACCCCCAGAGACCCAGGTACGTATCAGGGGTGGCGGCGACGAGGTCGCGCACCTCCATGGTCTCGGGCTCGTGGCCCCAGCCCTTGAACGCGTAGGTGACGTACCCGTCCGGGGTGCCGTCGTCGTCGTAGTGCAGGGCGGCGCGCAGGGCGGTGTCCTCTGCGCCGTCCTCGCCCAATTCGCCGGCGGCGGCGCGGTAGTACCGCTCCTGCCGGTCGATCGACCCGGCCGTCGTGGACTGGACGCGCGCGAAGACGTCTCTGGCGATCGGCCCCAGCTCGGCGGGCACGGCTGCCTCGACGCTGCCGGCCGGGCGGTGTAGCAGCCGGAAGCGCTCCCCCACGTCCACCGTGACCTCGCGCTCGCTGGTGGCGACACCGAAGCCGAAGCGCCGGTAGATGGTGCCCTCGGACGCCGTCAGGGCGGCGACGGCCACACCGTCCTCCCGGCCGCGCCGGAGGTCCTCAACCATCATCCGGCGCAGCAGACCCTGCCGGCGGTGGCTGGCCCGGACCGTTACGGCCGTGACGAGCTGCGCCTCCACCGAGCGCCCGGAGCCGACGTTGAGCTGCTTGCGCAGGGTCCCGAAGGTCGCGACCGGGACGTCCGGTCCGGGGGCGCCGGCGGGGACGGGCCCGCGCGGGTAGACGCCGGTGTAGAGGCGGCCGTCGGCGGCATTGCTCGCCAGCGCCCGCTCCAGCGCGGCGTCCGTCAGCGGCTTCTCGTAGAAACCGCTGACGACGGCGTGCAGCCAGGCCGCCGACTCGTCCCGCCTCGGGCCGCTGGGGCCGGAGGCGGGGAAGGTCCTGATCTCGTACGCGTCCTCGATCCCCACGCGGGGCTCCTTCCCTCGGCCGGGCTAGTGCCCGGCGTCGTGCCAGCTGCGGCCGACGCCGACCTGGACCTCGAGCGGGACGGCCAGCTCGGCCGCTGCCGCCATCCGCTCGCGGACCAGGGTCTCCAGCGCCTCGGCCTCCCCGGCGGCGACCTCGAAGAGCAGTTCGTCGTGGACCTGCAGGAGCATCCGCGACTTCAGACCGCTCTCCACCAGGCCGCGCTGGACGCCGAGCATCGCGCGCTTGATGATGTCCGCCGCCGAGCCCTGGATCGGCGCGTTCAGTGCGGCCCGCTCGGCCATGTCGCGCAGCTGCCGATTGTCGCTGGCCAGGTCCGGCAGGTAGCGGCGCCGTCCCTCGATGGTGGACGTGAAGCCGTCCTTGCGGGCCTGCTCGACGACCCCGCGCAGGTAGTCGCGCACGGCTCCGAACCGGCTGAAGTACTCCTTCATGAGAGTGCGGGCCTCGTCGACGGAGATCTTCAGCTGCTTGGAGAGCCCGAAGGAGCTCAGCCCGTAGGCGAGGCCGTAGGACATGGCCTTGACCTTGGCGCGCATCTCCGAGGTGACGTCCTCGGGTGCGACGTCGAAGACGTGCGAGCCGACGAACCGGTGCAGGTCCTCACCGTCCCGGTAGGCCTGGATGAGGCCCTCGTCGCCGGAGAGGTGCGCCATGATGCGCATCTCGATCTGCGAGTAGTCGGCGGTCAGCAGGGTCTCGTAGCCGTCGCCGACGACGAACACGTCGCGGATCCGGCGCCCGGCCTCGCTGCGGACGGGGATGTTCTGCAGGTTCGGGTTCAGCGAGGAGAGCCGGCCGGTCGCGGCGACCGTCTGGGCATAGGTGGTGTGGATCCGGCCATCGTCGGCGATGGACTTGCGCAGCCCCTCGACGGTCTGCCGCAGCTTGGTCGCGTCGCGGTAGGCCATGAGCGCCACCAGGAACGGGTGCTCGGTCTTGACCAGGAGGTCCTGCAGGGAGTCCGCGTCCGTGGTGTAGCCGGTCTTGATCTTCTTGGTCTTGGGCAGCTCGAGCTCGTCGAAGAGCACCACCTGGAGCTGCTTGGGGGAGCTGAGGTTCACCTCGTGGCCGATCGCCGCGTACGCCTCCTGCGTGGCCCGGTCGATCGTCTGCGTGAAGTCCTCGAGCAGGCCGTCGAGCCGTTCGACGTCGACCGCGATGCCGGTCCGCTCCATGTTCGCGAGAATCACGGACAGCGGCAGCTCCATCTCCTGGAGCAGCAGCGAGGCGCCGCGCTGGAGCACCTGGCCGGCGAGGTACTCGCTGAGCAGGTTCACCAGGTGGGCGGCCCGAACCGCCGGCGCGGCGGGGTCGGCCCCGAAGTCGAAGGCCTGCTGGCCCTGATCGGCGCTCTCGGGCGCCTCGAGCGACAGGCGGAGGTGGACCTGGGCGATGTCGGCGAGCTCGTGGCTGCGGCGGTCCGGCTGGATCAGGTACGCGCTGATCATCGTGTCGTCGACGACCCCGGACAGCGGCAGGCCGCGCCCGGCCAGCAGCTTGTAGGCGCGCTTGAAGTCGTGGACGGCCTTGGGCACGGACTCGGAGGCCAGGATCTCAGCGACCGACCGCTCCGTGCCCTCGTCCACGGCCTCCAGGTCCACGTACGCGGTTGCGTCGGCGGCGGCGAAGGCCAGTCCGACGACGTCGAGGCCGCCGCCGCCGAGTTCGGCGGTCGCGACGTGGAGGCCGACGTTCTGCCCCGCGTTGGCGGCGAACCACGCTTCGACGGCGGCGGAGGTGGCGAGCCGCTCCAGCTCCGGCATCGGCTCCTCCTCGGCGCTGACCTCCTCCTCGCCGAAGAGGTCGAAGAGCCGCTTGCGGAGCGTGTTGAACTGCAAGGTGTCGAAGAGCTCCTCCACGGCCTCGCGGTTCGGGCGCGAGAGCTCGAGCGCCTCGAACGTCACCGGCAGGTCCATGTCCCGCAGCAACTGGTTGAGGCGGCGGTTCCGTTTGACGTCGTCGACGTGGGCGCGCAGCGAGTCGCCGACCTTGCCCTTGATCGAGTCCACGTTGTCCAGGACCCCGTCCAGACTGCCGTACAGGTTCAGCCACTTCGCGGCGGTCTTCGGCCCGACCCCGGGCACGCCGGGGAGGTTGTCCGCCGTCTCGCCGACGAGAGCCGCGAGGTCCGAGTACCGCTCCGGGCGAACGAAGTACTTCGCCTCCACCGCGTCGGCGTCCATCGGCGGGATGTCGGAGATCCCCTTCTTGGGGTAGAGGACCTTCGTCCGGTCGCTGATGAGCTGGAAGGCGTCACGGTCCCCGGAGACGACCAGGACGTCCGCGCCGGCCTGCTCGCCGCGAGCGGCGAGGGTCGCGATGATGTCGTCGGCCTCGAAACCGTCGACGGAGAGGTGGGCGATGTTCATCGCCTCCATGACCTTCTGGATGAGGTCGATCTGGCCGTGGAACTCCTCGGGCGTCTTGTTCCGACCCCCCTTGTACTCGGTGTACTCCTCGCTGCGGAACGTCGGCGTGTCCAGGTCGAACGCGACGCCGATGTGGCTGGGCCGGTGGTCGGCGATCATGCGGATCAGCATCGACACGAAGCCGTAGACGGCGTTGGTGTGCTGGCCGGTGTCGGTGGAGAAGTTCTCCGGCGGCAGCGCGTAGAAGGCGCGGAAGGCCATCGAGTGGCCGTCGATCACCAGGAGGCGCTGCGGGGCGTCGGGCGAGGATGTAGAAGTCACGTCTGAGCTGCTCACGCGACCACCTTACGGGAACGCCCCGGGAGGAGGGATCTCCGCCGGCCGCGGCCCGGCCGGCTCAATGCGTCGAGTCGTCCGCGGGCGGTTTGACGACGTCGTATGAATCCTCCACGACGCCCGAGCCGAAGGCCCGGCTACCCGTGCGCTCGAGCGCGATGTGTCCACGCGTGGCGAAGAGCCGGCGCCCGCCGCCGAGGATCACCGGGACCGTGGTCAGCACGAGCTGGTCGACGTGACCGGCCTCGATCATCTGGCCGGCGAGGGATCCGCCGCCCATCACCCAGACGTCCTTGTCGCCGGCGGCGTCGGCGATGTCCGGGGCCCACTCGGACGGTTCGCCGCGCACGAAGGTGATGTCCGCGTCCGGCACGGTGGGAAGCTCGCGGTGCGTGAAGACCCAGGCCGGCATCTCCGCGTAGGGCCAGACGGGGCTGTGGGCGAGGAGCCATGTGTAGGTCGCGGCGCCCATGACGACGGCCCCGACCTGCTCGAAGAACTCGTTCATCGCCGGCTCGACGCCCTCGGCCTCCTCGAACGGGGTGAGCCAGTCCAGCGACTCGTGCTCGTCGGCGATGTAGCCGTCCACGGAGGCGGCGACGTAGTAGCGGAAACGCGTCATGGGGCCAGCCTAGGGCACCGCCTGGGACCCTGCCAGAAAGGACGCCGGCGGAGGGCCAGCGGGCGGGAAGGACGGAGGGCCTCCGAACCCACGGGTTCGGAGGCCCTCCTGTCAACGATCTGCTGAGACATCTGTCAACGATGTCCCGACACATCACACCGTGCCCGAGGTGGGACTCGAACCCACACGGTTTTACCCGCCGCATTTTGAGTGCGGTGCGTCTGCCGATTCCGCCACTCGGGCCGTTCACCGGTGGTGTCCGCCGGCCGAGCCGGTGACGCCGTGCGGTGCCGTTGCAGGAATCAAGACTACCTCCCGATAGGCTGGTGGGCAGAATCCACCGTTGTCACCCACTCCCCTTCGGGAGCCTCCAGGAGGTACACCCATGTCGCAGACCGCACCCGAGCAGCCCCCCACGACGACTCGCCCGCGCCGCGTGATCGTGGCCGAGGACGAGACCTTGATCCGCCTCGACATCGTCGAGATCCTCCAGGGCGAGGGATACGAGGTAGTCGCGGAGGCGGACAACGGCGAGAAGGCGATCGAGCTCGCCCGCGAGCACAAGCCGGATCTGGTGCTCATGGATGTCAAGATGCCGGTCATGGACGGCATCACGGCCGCAGAGACCATCGTCAAGGAGCGCATCGCCCCGGTGGTGCTGCTCACCGCCTTCAGCCAGAAGGAGCTCGTGGAGCGCGCGCGCGACGCCGGCGCCATGGCGTACGTCGTCAAGCCGTTCACGCCGTCGGAGCTCATCCCGGCGATCGAGGTCGCCGCTGCCCGCCACGACGAGATCATCGCCCTCGAGCAGGAGGTCGGCTCCCTGCAGGAGCAGTTCGAGACCCGGAAGCTCGTCGAGCGCGCCAAAAGCGTGCTGACCACCAAGATGGGCCTCTCGGAGCCGGAGGCGTTCCGCTGGATCCAGAAGACGTCGATGGATCGTCGGCTGAGCATGCGCGAGGTCGCCGAGACCATCCTGGCCCAGGTCAAGTAGTCCCCGACCGCGGCTGCGGCCGGGCATGGCCCGGGCGGCCCTCCTCGCGAGGGCCGGCGCGGCGGCCGGGAACGGCGAAGGCCGGTCACCCCTCCCCGGGGTGACCGGCCTTCGCCGTCTCAGAACCTGACGCCTACTGCTTCTCGCCACGCATGTAGGAGACCATGTCCTCGACGGCCTCCTCGCGGGTGCGCCACGGCCCGACCTTCTCGCGGGCCGGCGGCTGCTGCCCCTCGAGCAGCTCGCCCGCGTCCGCCACGTCGCCGACGCGGTGGATGCGCAGCGAGTTGGTGGAGCCGGCGGTCCCGGGAGGCGAACCGGCGGCGATGCAGACGAGGTCGCCGACCTGGGCCAGCCCCTCGACCTGGAGCGCGTGGTCCACCTGGGCGGTCATCTTGTCCGTGTGGTCGGCATAGTCGACCAGCCGGGGCTGGATGCCCCAGTACAGAGTCATGATGCTCTGCGTCGCCTTCAGCGGGGTGAAGGCCAGGATCGGCTGCGGCGGCCGCAGGCGCGAGAGCCGACGGGCCGAGTCACCCGTCTGCGTGAACGCGACGATGAACTTGGCGTCCAGCTGCGAGGCGACCTCGACCGCCGCGCGGGTGATGGCGCCGCCGCGAGTGCGCGGCTTGGTGCCCAGCGGCGGGATGCGGCGCAGCCCGTGCTCCTCGGTGTTCCGGATGATGCGGGCCATGGTCTCCACGGACTCGATCGCGTAGGCACCCACGCTGGTCTCGCCGGAGAGCATGACCGCGTCGGCGCCGTCGAGCACGGCGTTGGCGCAGTCGGAGGCCTCGGCGCGGGTCGGCAGCGGGTTCTCGATCATCGACTCGAGCACCTGGGTGGCGACGATGACCGGCTTGGCCCAGCGGCGGGCCAGCTCGATGGCCCGCTTCTGGACGAGCGGCACCTCCTCGATCGGCAGCTCGACGCCGAGGTCACCGCGGGCGACCATGATCGCGTCGAACGCGTCGATGATCTCCTCGAGGTTGTCCACGGCCTGCGGCTTCTCGACCTTGGCGATGACCGGGAGGCGCCGCCCCTCCTCGTCCATGATCTCGTGGACGCGGTCGATGTCGGCGGCCCGGCGGACGAAGGACAGGGCGATCATGTCGACGCCCGCCCGGATGGCCCAGCGCAGATCCTCCTCGTCCTTGTCGCTCAGCGCCGGCACGTTGACGGCCACGCCGGGGAGGTTGATGCCCTTGTTGTTGGACACCTCTCCGCGGACGAGAACCTCGGTGACGACCTTGGTGTCGTCGACGGCGGTGGCCCGCAGGACCACGCGGCCGTCGTTGATCAGCAGGCGGTCGCCCACCGAGACGTCGCCCGGGAGTCCCTTGAACGTCGTCGAGCAGATGTCTTTGGTGCCCTCGATGTCCTCGATGGTGATCGTGAACTCGTCGCCCACGTCGAGCATGTGGGGACCGTCGGCGAACCGGCCCAGACGGATCTTGGGGCCCTGCAGGTCAGCGAAGACGCCGACCTGCAGGCCGAGCTCCTCCGAGGCCTGCCGGACATTGGCCAGGTTGTTGGCGTGCGTGGAATGGTCCCCGTGGCTCATGTTGAGCCGGGCCACGTCTACACCGGCCTGGAGGATCTGCAGCACCTTGTCATAGGTGCCGATCGCAGGACCGAACGTGGCCACAATTTTTGCGCGTCGCATACGTCGACTAACCGCCTCTTCTCTCAGTCGTTCCCGGTGGTCCGCCGTGGCGGCCCACCGGTTAGAGCATTGAAATGGCGCGATCCGTCGGTGCCACAGGGGCAGGCAATCGGGTCTCGCCCATCAGGTACTTGTCCACCGCGGCAGCGCACGCGCGCCCCTCCGCGATGGCCCACACGATCAAGGACTGCCCGCGTCCGGCGTCTCCGGCCGCGAACACCCCAGGTGTGTTGGTCATGTAGTAACCGTCTCGGGCGACATTGCCCCGGTCATCAAACTCGGTGCCGGCCTGCTGCTCCAAACCTGCGGGCTCCGGGCCGGTGAAGCCGAGAGCCAGGAGAACGAGATCGGCCTTGATGGTCCGCTCGGTCCCTGCCTTCGGAACCCGGCGGCCCTCCACGAACTCCGTCTCGGCCACGGTGACACCAGTCACACGGCCGTTCTCCCCGACAAACTCTACCGTAGACGCGAGGTACGTCCGCTCGCCACCCTCCTCGTGCGCCGACTGGACCTCGAACAGGGTCGGGAACATCGGCCAGGGCTGGTGCCCGGGGCGCTCGCTCGGCGGCTGCTGGCCGATGGCCAGCGTCGTGACGGAGGCGGCCTTGTGCCGGTGCGCGGTGCCGATGCAGTCCGCGCCGGTGTCGCCGCCGCCGAGGATGACGACGTGCTTGCCCTCGGCCGAGATCTGCTCCGGTACCTCCTGGCCGGCGACGGCGCGGTTGGACTGGACCAGGTACTCCATGGCGAAGTGCACGCCGTCCAGCTCGCGGCCCGGGATGGCCAGGTCGCGCGGGACGGTCGAACCGGTGGTGACGACGACGGCGTCGTACCGGCGGCGCAGCTGCGCCCACGAGATGTCCTTGCCGACCTCGACGTTGGTCCGGAAGCGGGTGCCCTCGGCCTTCATCTGGTCCAACCGCCGGTCCAGCACGGACTTCTCCATCTTGAAGTCGGGAATGCCGTAGCGCAGGAGCCCGCCGACGGCGTCGTCCCGCTCGAAGACGGCGACCGTGTGCCCGGCGCGGGTCAGCTGCTGGGCCGCGGCGAGACCGGCCGGGCCGGAGCCGACGACGGCGATCGTCCGATCCGTGTGCCGCTGCGGCAGGACGGGCTCCACATTGCCGTCGTCGAACGCCTGGTCGGCGATCTCGACCTCGACCTGCTTGATGGTCACCGCGGGCTGGTTGATGCCCAGCACGCAGGACGCCTCGCACGGGGCCGGGCACAGGCGCCCCGTGAACTCGGGGAAGTTGTTCGTGGCGTGCAGCCGATCGGCGGCCTCCCCCATCCGGTCCTTGTAGACCAGGTCGTTCCACTCCGGGATCAGGTTGCCCAGCGGGCAGCCCTGATGGCAGAACGGGATGCCGCAGTCCATGCAGCGCGAGGCCTGCTCGTGGAGCGTGCCCTTCTGCTGGCGCTCGTAGACCTCCGCGAAGTCCATGATGCGCACGGGGACGGGGCGGCGCGGCTGCGTCTGGCGCTCGCGTACCTTCAGGAATCCACGGGGATCAGCCACGGGTAGCCTCCAAAATCCGGTTCCAGACGACATCGCCGTCGGGATCTAGTCCTTCTGCCTCGGCCTTCGCTCGCGTCTCGAGCACGGCCGCGTAGTTGCGCGGCATGACTTGGGTGATGCGTGCCAGGGTGTCGGGGAAGTCGACGAGCAGCTTCGCCGCGAGCGTCGACCCCGTCTCCTCCGCGTGGCGGGAGAGCAGGGCTTTCACGGTCTCCGCGTCCTCGGCCGGCACCGGCCGCAGGAGCAGGTCGCCGGCCTCGAGGGCGTCCTTGTTGATCTTGCGCCTGTCCAGGTCGAGCACATAGGCCACGCCGCCGGACATGCCGGCGCCGAAGTTGCGTCCGGTCCGGCCCAGGATCAGGGCCAGGCCTCCCGTCATGTACTCGAGGCCGTGGTCGCCGATGCCTTCGACGACGGCGCGCGCCCCCGAGTTGCGGACCAGGAACCGCTCGCCGACGATGCCCCGGAGGAACATCTCCCCGCTCGTGGCCCCGTAGCCGATGACGTTGCCCGCGATCACGTTGTTCTCCGCGATGAACTGGCTGTCCCGGCCGGGGCGGACGATGATGCGGCCTCCGGAGAGGCCCTTGCCGACGTAGTCGTTCGAGTCGCCGTAGAGCCGGAGGGTGATCCCGGCCGGCAGGAAGGCCCCGAGCGACTGGCCGGCCTGGCCCTGGAGCGTCACGTCGATGGTGTCGGTGGCGAGCTCCTCGGCGCCGAACGTCTTCGTGACCGTGTGGCCGAGCATGGTGCCCACCGAGCGGTCCGTGTTGATGACGTCCAGACTGATCCGCACCGGCTGCCGGTCGCGCAGAGCGTCCGCGCTGAGCTCGATCAGCCTGTTGTCGAAGTGCTGGTCCAGCTCGTGGTTCTGCGGCTGCAGGTTCCGCACCGCGGAGCCGTCCTCCTCGAGGCCCTCGAAGATGGGCTCGAGGTCCAGGCCGGCGGTCTTCCAGTGGTCGATCGCCGCGTCCTTGTAGAGCAGCTCCGAGTGGCCGATGGCCTCCTCGATGCTGCGGAAGCCGAGCTGCGCGAGCACCTCGCGGACCTCCTCGGCCAGGAACTCGAAGAAGTTGACCACGAACTCGGGCTTCCCGGTGAACCGCGAGCGCAGCTCGGGGTTCTGGGTGGCGACGCCGACCGGGCAGGTGTCCAGGTGGCACACGCGCATCATGATGCAGCCGGAGACCACCAGCGGCGCGGTGGCGAAGCCGTACTCCTCGGCACCGAGCAGGGCGGCGATGACGACGTCGCGGCCGGTCTTGAGCTGACCGTCCACCTGGACGACGACTCGGTCGCGCAGACCGTTCAGGCGCAGCGTCTGCTGCGTCTCGGCGAGGCCCAGCTCCCAGGGCGCGCCCGCGTGCTTGAGCGAGTTCAGCGGCGACGCACCGGTGCCGCCGTCGTGCCCGGAGACCAGGACGACGTCGGCCTTCGCCTTGGTGACGCCGGCGGCGACCGTGCCGATGCCCACCTCGGAGACGAGCTTGACGTGGACGCGGGCGCCCGGGTTGGAGCGCTTCGCGTCGTAGATCAGCTGCGCGAGGTCCTCGATCGAGTAGATGTCGTGGTGCGGCGGCGGGGAGATCAAGCCGACGCCCGGCGTGGAGTGCCGTGTCCGCGCGACCCAGGGGTAGACCTTCTGGGCCATGAGCTGGCCGCCCTCGCCGGGCTTGGCGCCCTGGGCCATCTTGATCTGGATGTCGTCGGCGTTGGTGAGGTACATGCTCGTGACGCCGAAGCGGCCCGACGCGATCTGCTTGACGGCGCTGCGGCGCTCGGGGTCGAGCAGGCGCTCGATGTCCTCGCCGCCCTCGCCGGTGTTCGACTTCCCGCCCAGGCGGTTCATGGCGATCGCGAGGGTCTCGTGCGCCTCCTTGGAGATCGAGCCGTAACTCATCGCGCCGGTGGAGAAGCGCTTGACGATCTCGGAGACGGGTTCGACCTCCTCGATCGGGACGGGGGTGCGCTCGCCGGTCTTGAAGTCGAGCAGACCGCGCAGGGTCATGAGGTCGCGGGCCTGCTCGTCGACGCCCTTCGTGTACGCCTTGAAGATGTCGTAGCGGCGCTCGCGCGTGGCGTGCTGGAGCCGGAAGACGGTCTCCGGGTTGAACAGGTGCGGCGGGCCCTCCCGACGCCACTGGTACTCGCCGCCGATCTCGAGCGGACGGTGCGGATCGCTGTTGCCGTCGGCCGGGTAGGCCCCGGCGTGGCGCTGCTCGGTCTCCTGGGCGACGACGTCGAGCCCAACGCCGCCCATCTGCGAGTGGGTGCCCGTGAAGTAGGCGTCCACGAACTGCTGCGACAGCCCGAGCGCCTCGAAGGTCTGCGCGCCGCAGTACGAGGACACGGTGGAGATGCCCATCTTGGACATGATCTTCAGGACGCCCTTGCCGAGCGCCTTGATGAGGTTCGCGTGCGCCCGCTCCGGTGCGACGTCGCCGAGCTCCCCGCTGCGGGCCATCTCCTCGACGGACTCGAGGGCCAGGTACGGGTTGATGGCGGAGGCGCCGTAGCCGATGAGGACGGCCACGTGGTGGACCTCGCGGACGTCGCCCGCCTCCACGACGAGCGACGCCTTGGTCCGGTTGGCGCTCTTGAGCAGGTGGTGGTGCACGGCGCTCGTCAGCAGCAGCGACGGGATGGGCGCCCACTGCGCGTTGGAGTCGCGGTCCGAGAGCACGATGTACTGGATGCCCCGGTTGATGGCCGCCGAGACCGTCTCGCAGATCTCCTGCAGCCGGTGCTTCAGCTCGGCGGCGCCGCCTCCGGCGCGGTAGAGCCCGCGCACCCTGAGGGAGACCTTGGCACCGTCCTCGTCGGTGATGTTCGCTACCTTGGCGAGTTCGTCGTTCGTGATGACGGGGAAGCCGAGACCGATCTGGGGGCGGCGGACCTGCTCGAGGGAGAGGAGGTTCCCGTCCGGGCCGATCGACGTGCGCATGCTCGTGACGAGCTCCTCGCGGATCGCGTCCAGCGGCGGGTTGGTCACCTGGGCGAAGGACTGCGCGAAGTAGTCGAAGAGCAGGCGCGGCCGCTGGGACAGCACGGCGATCGGGGTGTCGGAGCCCATGGCACCGAGCGGCTCGGCCCCGGTGCGCGCCATCGGGTTCAGGAGGATGCGCAGCTCCTCCTCGGTGTAGCCGAAGGTCCGCTGGCGCAGCTGGATCGAGGCGGTGTTGTGCACGACGTGCTCGCGCTCGGGCAGATCGGCGAGGTCGATGAGGTTCTGCTCGGCCCATTCCTGCCACGGGTTCGCGGCGGCGACCTCGG
The DNA here is from genome assembly GCF_031178195.1 of Zhihengliuella sp. Lineage (GTDB taxonomy): Bacteria > Actinomycetota > Actinomycetes > Actinomycetales > Micrococcaceae > Zhihengliuella. The sequence continues at coordinate 225,312 of NZ_JAPSJL010000002.1, read as the reverse complement.
CCTTGATCTCCTCGTCGTCGACGATCCGGCCGGCCTCGGTGTCCACCAGGAACATCCTGCCCGGGGACACGCGGCCCTTGGCCGTGATCCGCTTCTCGTCGAGCTCGACCACGCCGACCTCGGACGCCAGGACCACCAGGCCGTCGTCGGTCACCCAGTAGCGGGCCGGCCGCAGGCCGTTGCGGTCCAGGACGGCGCCGACGAGCGTGCCGTCGGTGAAGGAGACGGCGGCGGGGCCGTCCCACGGCTCCATGAGCATCGAATGGTACTGGTAGAACGCCCGGCGCGCCGGGTCCATCGTCTCGTGGTTCTCCCACGCCTCCGGGACCATCATCATGATCGCGTGCGTGATGGGTCGGCCCGAGAGCATCAGCAGCTCCGCGACCTCGTCGAAGGACGCCGAGTCCGAGGCGCCCGGCGTGCAGATGGGGAACAGTTCCTCGGGGACGTCGCCCAGGATCGGGCTGGAGAGCTGCGACTGACGGGCACGCATCCAGTTGCGGTTGCCCTTGACCGTGTTGATCTCGCCGTTGTGGGCGATGGTCCGGAAGGGCTGGGCGAGCGGCCACGACGGGAACGTGTTGGTGGAGAAGCGCGAGTGGACGATGCCGAGCTTGGTCTTGAACCGCTCGTCGGACAGGTCCGGGTAGAACGGCTCCAGCTGGGCCGTCGTGAGCATGCCCTTGTAGACGATCGTCTTCGAGGAGAGCGAGGGGAAGTACACGCCGTGCTTGTTCTGGGCGCGCTTGCGCACGCGGAAGGCACGGGCGTCGAGGTCCTCCGTGCCGGGGTCCCGGGGAGCCAGGAAGAGCTGGACGAAGTGCGGCATGCACGCACGCGCGGCCTCGCCGATGATCGACGCCTCCACCGGCACCTCGCGCCAGCCGAGGACCACGAGGCCCTCCTGGTCGGCGAGGTCCTCGAGGCCCTCGCGGGCGACCCGTTCCTCGGCCGCGACGTCGGGCAGGTAGGCGGTGCCCACCGCATAGCGGCCGGGGGCGGGGAGCTCGAAGTCGACGACGGCGCGGAAGAACTCGTCCGGGACCTGCGTCAGCAGACCGGCGCCGTCGCCCGTTCCCTCGTCGGCGCCGACGGCGCCGCGATGCTCGAGGTTCCGCAGGGCGGTGAGGGCGTGGTCCACGATGTCGTGCCCGGGCTCGCCGCGCATGCTGGCGATGACCGCCAGTCCGCAGGCGTCCTTCTCCAGGCCCGGGTCGTAGACGCCCTGCGCCTCGGGGATCTGCGCAAACCGCACGAAAGGCGAGACGGCGACCTCTGCCTGGGGCTCCAGGCCGGTGTTCGGGGTACCTGTCTGATTCATGGTGTCCTTTCTCCGGGGGGCCGGCGCACGGCCCACCCCTGGCGCGGAAAGCGGCGGGGAGGGTGGCGGCGGCGTCGGCCGGCACTGCCGGCCGGATGGGGAGATCGCGGTCCGAGCGTGCCGGTTCTCAACGGCACGGGACACAGCGTCGTGATCCCGTCAGCGCATCGCTTGGGTGACGCGACACTACACCGGGACAGGCGGCGGGGTCGCGGAGCGCGTTGTTTCTTTACGCTCCGGTCCCGGACCGGGACCCGGACGCCCGGCCGGCGTCGGGGCCGTCGTCGTCCACGGCCCCTGGCACCGCGGGATCGGCGGAATTCTGGCCTGCGGCGGACGGAGCGGCCGCCGCATCGGCGGAGTCCCCAGGGGCCGGCTGGCGGCCCGCGAGGTAGACGCCGGGGTCCGGCTTGTTACGGGAGCGTGCGGCGGTGACGGCGAACGCGACGACGGCGATGGCGAGCAGCAGAATGCTGGTCCAGACGTTGAGCCGCTGGGTGGTGCCGAAGAGTGTGATCAGCTCCGCGTCGTCGATCCGGAGCATCTCGATCCAGACCCGGCCGAGGGTGTACACGGCCACGTAGAGCCACATCATCGCCCCGCGGCGGAACTTGAACTTCCGGTCCAGGGCGAGCAGCAGGACGACGCCGGCGAGGTTCCAGACCATCTCGTACAGGAACGTGGGGTGGAACAGTGTTCCGGCCGCCGCGTCGGCGGGGAAGTTGGGATGATCGGCGTCGATCTCCAGGCCCCACGGAAGGGTCGTGGGGGCGCCGAAGAGCTCCTGGTTGAACCAGTTGCCCAGCCGGCCGATGGCCTGGGCCAGCAGGACGGCGGGGGCGGCGGCGTCGGCGAAGGCCGAGAGCCGAACCCCGTAGCGCCGGCAGGCGATCCAGGCGCCGATCAGGCCGAGCGCCACGGCACCCCAGATGCCCAGGCCGCCGCGCCAGATCTGCCAGGTGAGGCCGAGATCCCCCGTGCCGTCGAAGTTCGGCCCGAAGTACGCGTCCGGCGAGGACAGGACGTGGTAGAGCCGGCCGCCGACGATGCCGAAGGGGATGGCCCAGATGCAGATGTCCCACACGACCCCCTCGGGCCCGCCCTTGGCGAGCCAGCGGCGGTTGGTCAACCACATGGCCGCCAGGATGCCGGCGAGGATGCACAGCGCGTAGGAGTGGATGGTCAGCGGGCCGAGGCCGAAGCTGGCCCACTCGGCGGGAGGGCTGGGGATCGACGCTGACAGCACGGCCTCAGTCCTTCCGGCCGCTGAGCTCGGCGGTGAGGTCCGCGACGGCGTCGACTCCGCCGTCCCGCAGCGCAGCGACGAGCGCGGTCCCGACGATCACGCCGTCGGCGTAGGACCCGATCTCGTCGACGTGCTGGCGGGTGGAGACGCCGAGACCCACGCAGGCGCGGGGGGCGCCGGCGGCGTGGGCCGCCGCGACGACGCCCTGGGCGGTGGCGGCAACCGAGGCCCGGGCCCCGGTGACCCCCATGATGGAGACGCAGTAGACGAAGCCGCGGCTCGCCGCGACGGCCTCGCGCATCCGCCGCTCCGTGGAGCTGGGCGCCACGAGGAAGACGCGGTCGAGGCTGTGGGCGTCGGAGGCGGCGAACCAGTCGGAGGCCTCGTCCGGGACGAGATCGGGGGTGATCAGGCCTGCTCCGCCGGCGTCGGCCAGTCGTCGTGCGAACTCGTCCACGCCGAGCCGCAGCACGGGGTTCCAGTAGGTCATCACCATGACGGCCGCGTCGCAACGGCTGGTGATCGCGGCCACGATGTCGAAGATCTGGGAGACGCGGAATCCGTTCGCGAGTGCCTGGACCGTCGCGGCCTGGATGACCTCGCCGTCCATCACCGGGTCGGAGTACGGGATGCCGAGCTCGATGACGTCGGCGCCGTTCTCGGCCATGGCCACGGCGGCGTCGATCGTGGTCTGGGCGTCGGGGAATCCGGCGGGCAGGTAGCAGATCAGCGCGGGCCGGCCCTCGGCGCGGGCCTTCTCGATCGCCTCCGCGGACTTGGAGGTCCGCCCGGTCGCTGCGGGTGCGGTGGTCATCAGGCGTCCTGCCCTTCTGCGTGGCTCCGGCCCTCGCGGGCGGTAGCGGGTTCCTCGAGCGGCTCCTCGGCGCGGGCCGCCTCTGCCGTCTCGGCGTCGAGCAAGTCGAACCACTCGGCGGCGGTCGCCACGTCCTTGTCGCCGCGTCCGGAGAGGTTGGCGATGATCACGACGTCCTCCGGCGCGGCACCGGCCTCCACCCTGCGCCGGCCGACCTTCAGGGCGCCGGCGAGGGCGTGCGAGGACTCGATGGCAGGGATGATGCCCTCCGTGCGGCACAGGAGCCGGAAGGCCTCCATGGCCTCGGCGTCCGTGATGGGCTCGTAGGTGGCCCGCCCGATGTCGTGGAGGTAGGAGTGCTCCGGCCCGACGCCGGGGTAGTCGAGTCCGGCGGAGATGGAGTGGGACTCGATGGTCTGCCCGTCCTCGTCCTGCATGAGGTAGCTGCGCGCACCGTGGAGCACGCCGGGGCGACCGAGGGTGATGGTCGCGGCGTGCCGGGGCGTGTCCACCCCGTCGCCGCCGGCCTCGAACCCGTAGAGCTCGACGTCGGCGTCGTCGAGGAAGCCGTGGAAGATACCGATCGCGTTGGATCCGCCCCCGATGCAGGCGCAGACCGCGTCCGGCAGGCGACCGGTCTGCTCGAGGATCTGCTCCCGGGCCTCGTCGCCGATAACCTGGTGGAAGTAGCGGACGAGCGCCGGGAAGGGATGCGCGCCGGCCGCCGTGCCGAGGAGGTAGTGGGTCGAGTCGACGTTGGCGACCCAGTCCCGCAGCGCCTCGTTGATGGCGTCCTTCAGGGTCTGCGATCCGGCCTCGACGGGCACGACCGTGGCACCGAGGAGGTTCATGCGGGCGACATTGAGCGCCTGCCGGCGCGTGTCCTCGGCGCCCATGTAGACGACGCACTCCAGTCCCAGCAGGGCCGCCGCCGTGGCCGAGGCGACGCCGTGCTGGCCCGCCCCGGTCTCCGCGATCAGGCGGGTCTTGCCCATGCGCTTGGCCAGGAGCGCCTGCCCGAGCACGTTGTTGATCTTGTGGCTGCCCGTGTGGTTCAGGTCCTCGCGCTTGAGGAAGATCCGGACTCCACCGGCGTGCTCGCTGAAGCGCTTGGCCTCGGTGAGGAGGGAGGGACGGCCCGCGTAGTCGCGGTTCAGCGCGGCGACCTCGGCCGCGAAGTCCGGGTCGTTCTTCGCCTCGTCGAACGTCCGAGCGAGCTCGTCGAGCGCGGCGATGAGGGACTCGGGCATCCAGCGGCCGCCGTAGTCGCCGAAGTACGGGCCTGGGGCGTCCTTCAGGCTGGCCGGCCCGGCGCTGGGGTCGGCGCCGGCGAGGAAGCCCTCGGCCGGGTTCGTGTCGGGCTGGGACGCTGCGGACTCGCTCACGTGGTTCCTACTTTCGCCAATGATGCGTGGATGCGGCGCCGGCCGCGCGGAACGGTCAGTCCCGGCGCGGGGATTTGGCGGCGCTGCCGGCCTCGGAGAAGGCGGCGACTGCTGCTGTGGGGTCCTGGTCCTTGACGAGTGCCTCGCCGACCAGGACGGCGTCGGCCCCTCGCTCGGCGAAGGAGACGACGTCGTCAACGCTGCGGACGCCGGACTCGGCGACGATCACGGCCTCGGAGGGGATGCGGTCGGCCAGTCGGCTGAACGTGGAGCGGTCGACCTCGAGGGTCTTGAGATTGCGCACGTTGACGCCGATGATCCGGGCTCCGGCGGCGACCGCGCGGTCGACCTCCTCCTCGGTGTGCGTCTCCACGAGCGCCTCCATGCCGAGGCTCCGGGTGAGCTCGAGCAGCTGCACGAGCTCGTGGTCCTCGAGCGCCGCCACGATGAGCAGGACCAGGTCCGCGCCGTGGGCGCGGGCCTCGTGGATCTGGTAGGGCTCGACCGTGAAGTCCTTGCGGAGCAGCGGCACGTCGACGGCGGCGCGGACGGCGTCGAAGTCGGCGAGCGACCCGCCGAAGCGGCGGCGCTCCGTCAGAACCGAGACGACGGCGGCACCGCCCGCTGCGTACTGGCGGGCCAGCGCCGCGGGCTCGGGGATCCCGGCCAGATCGCCCTTGGACGGGCTCTTCCGCTTGACCTCGGAGATGACGCGGAGCCGGCCGTCCCGCTCCTCCGGCGACCGGGCGCCGCCGAGGGCCCGGAACGCGTCCCGGGCCGGGGGCGCCGCGGCAGCGGCGGCGGCGATGCCGGCGTCGCCGACCACGGCACGACGCTCCTCGAGGTCCTCACGGACCCCTGCGATGATCTCGGCGAGCACGGACACGGGTCAGTGGCCGGACTTGCTCTTGGCGCCGCCGACGCCGAAGCCGGCCTTCTTCAGGACCCAGCCGGCGATCAGGCCGACGGCCACGAGGGCCAGGCCGACGATGACGACGGTGACGCTCGCGAGGCCGTAGCCGACGCAGCCGACGCCGACGCCGACGAGCATGATGGCGACCATCGTCCAGGCGGCGACGCTGTTGCCGTGGCCCGGCTGCTCGGAGTGCATCGGATCGACGGCGTTGGTGGGCGAATTGACGGCATTGGCCATGCTGGAGGACTCCTCGTGGACTCTGGCGGGGTCGTTTTCGCCCCTTCGTAGAACTACGGAATATTCTGCCACTGTTCGGCGGGGAATGCCCGCCGGGTGACACGGGTCAGCGCGTGGGGTCGTCCCCGCGGGACAGGCGGTCCCAGCCGTCGATCTCGTCCAGCCGCGCCCGGGTGTCCGCCACACCCTCCCCACGCCGTGCGGCCGGCTCCCCGGCCGCGGGCCGCGCGTACCTGCGGCCGACCTTCCAGCGCCGCCCGGCGACGGCGAGGGCAACCCCGACGAGGACCGTCCAGCCGCCGGCGGCGATGGTGGCCGCCGGCCAGACGCTCAGGCGGTAGTCCGCCTCGATCCGAGCGGTCCCGGCCGCCTCCCCCACCACGGCCGCGGCCGCGGCCTGCGGGTCGCCCAGCACCGACGCGGCCGCGAGGACCATGCCGACTCCGGCGAGGATCAACAGCGCCGCGACGATCCAGCGGGCCATCCGCCCGGCGATGGTGGCGCTGACGCTCGCGGCCAGCACCACGATCGCCAGGGCGGAGACGCTGGTGGCCGCGTCGGAGCCGGAGACGTCCACCGGCTCGTGGATGATGGCCCCTGCCCCCGGCGTGACCGTGATCCACGTCCGGGTCGCGGTCAGGAGGCCGGCCAGCCCGCCGAGCAGACCGGCGAGGACGACGTTGCGCCGCGTCACCGGGCGGCACCGCCGGACGGGGCGACGTCGTCGTTCAGCGCCGCGGCCGGCGGTGCCGCCCCGTACGGTGCGAGCGTCCCGGCGGCCCAGACGGCGCGCAGCGGTGCAGCGGACTTGTTGACGGTCTCCAGCGCCTCGGCGTCCAGCTCGGAGTCGTTGACGATGCCGCCGCCGGCCTGCACGTACGCGCGGCCGTCCTTGAGCAGCGCCGAGCGGATGGCGATCGCCATGTCCATGTCGCCGGCGAAGTCGAGGTAGCCGACCACTCCCCCGTAGACGCCGCGCCGATGGGGCTCGAGCTCGTCCAGCAATCGCAGGGCGCGCGGCTTCGGCGCCCCGGAGAGCGTCCCGGCCGGGAAGGTCGCGGCGAGCACGTCGTAGGCGGTCGCGTCGTCGCGCAGGCGTCCGACAACGTTGCTGACCAGGTGCATGATGTGGCTGAAGCGCTCGACCTCCATGAACTGGGTGACCTCGACGGTCCCGGGCCGGCAGACCTTGGAGAGGTCGTTGCGGGAGAGGTCCACGAGCATGAGGTGCTCGGCCCGTTCCTTGTCGTCGGCGAGGAGGTCCTTCTCCAGGAGCGCGTCGTCCTCGTGCGTGGCCCCGCGCGGGCGAGACCCGGCGATCGGGTGGGTGACGACGTCGCGGCCGTCCACCGTGACCAGCGCCTCCGGCGACGAGCCGACGATCGAGTACTCGCCGCCGTCGGGATCCGCCAGCGTGTAGAGGTACATGTAGGGACTCGGGTTGGTGGTGCGCAGGATCCGGTAGACGTCCAGGGGGTCGGCCGGGGTCTCGAACTCGAACCGGCGCGAGACCACCACCTGGAAGACCTCGCCGTCGACGATCGCCTCCTTGCCGCGCAGGATCGCCTGCCGGTAGGCGTCCTCGTCCCAGCTGTGGGTGACGGCCGCCATCAGCTCCTCGGCGGGGACGTCCGCCCCGGAGAAGGTCGCGGTGGCGGTCGGCACCGGCCGATTCAGGGCGGCCAGCATCCCGTCGATCCGCTCGACGGCCGCGGCGTAGGCCTCGTCGACGCCGGTGTCGGCACCGTCGTGGTTGATCGCGTTGGCGATCAGGGTGACGCTGCCGTCGGTGTTGTCGTGCACGGCGAGGTCGCCCACGAGGTTCATGGCGAGCTCGGGCAGCCCGAGGTCGTCCGCCGGCGGGTTCGGGAGCCGCTCCCAGTGCCGGACGCACTCCCAGCCGACGAAGCCCACCATCCCGCTGGTCAGCGGGGGCAGCCCGGGCAGCGGCTCGGTGCGCAGCGCGGCGACGGTATCCCGGAGGACGTCGACGGCCGAGCCGGCTGTGGGCAGGCCGGCCGGGACGTCGCCCATCCAGTGCGCCCGTCCGTCGCGGGTGGTCAGCGTCGCCGGTGAGCGGACGCCGATGAAGGAGTGTCGGCTCCAGACCCCGCCGGCGGCGGCGGACTCCATCAGGAACGTGCCGGGCCGCCCGGCGGCCAGGCGCTGGTAGATGGAGATCGGCGTGAGCCCGTCGGCGAGGACCTTCAGGTGGACCGGGATGACGCGGCGGCTCGCGGCGAGGCCGCGGAACTCGGCGAGCGACGGGCGGATCCCGGCCACGTCGGCGGCGCGCTCCGCATGCGGCGCCTCGCCGGCGGCCGGCCCCGGCTGCGTCCCGGTTCGGGCGGATTCGGGGCGGGCTTGCGTCATCGTGCCTCTCCCGTCGCCGCGTCGGCGGCCTCCGGGGACCCGACGACGGCCTCCAGCGCGCGGCCCGTGAAGCAGGTGGGGGCGCCCGTGTGGCAGGCGGCGCCGATCTGCTGGACCTCGACGAGGAGCGCGTCGCCGTCGCAGTCCAGGCTCACACCCTTGACGTACTGGACGTGGCCGGACGTGTCGCCCTTGCGCCAGTACTCCCCGCGCGAGCGGGACCAGAAGGTCACGCGGCCCGTCGTGAGGGTGCGGTGCAGGGCCTCGTCGTCCATCCAGCCGAGCATGAGCACCTCGCGGGTGTCGTGCCGCTGCACGACGGCGGCGATCAGGCCGTCGCGGTCGCGCTTGAGCCGCGTGGCGATCTCGGGTGCGAGGCCGCTGGGGACGCGGCCCGCGGGTCCCTCCCCTGCGGTGCTCTGCGTGGTCCCGCCGGACGGGCGGCCGGGCTCTTCATAGTTTTCGGACATCGCCAGCCAGTCTAGTCCCGGTGCCGGTCCTGCGCCTCCTGTTGCGGGCGGCACTGGTGCCGGTCTTTCGCGGTAGGCCGTGTTACTTTCATGATGATGAAATTCGTACCGCCTTCGCGCGCAATGCTGGCCGAGACCCTCCTGGCGGCGGGTCCCTCGGCGGCTACCCTGTGCGAGGGGTGGGAGACGCGGCACCTCGCGGCGCACCTGGTGCTGCGGGAGCAGCACCTGCTCGCGGCGGGCCTCGCCGGCGGGCCGCTCGAGGGGCCCATGAACCGGCTCCTCGAGGACTGGGCGGAGCAGGCCTCGACCCCCGCGGGCTACGCCCGGCTGGTCCGTCGATTCGCACAGGGACCCCACAAGCTCTCGCCGTTCGCCGTCGGCCCCGTCGAGCGGGCCGCCAACCTGACCGAGTTCTTCGTGCACACCGAGGACATCCGCCGCGCCCACGAGCGCTGGGCGCCGCGGGTGCTGGACGCCGAGTACTCCGAGCGCCTCTGGAAGGCCCTGGTGCGCGTCGCGCGGCTCACGTACCGCGGCGTCGACGTCGGACTGATCCTGGTCCGCCCCGACGGCCAGCGGCACGTGGTCCGGAAGGCCGCCACGTCGGTGGCGATCACGGGTGAGCCCTCCGAGCTGCTGATGCACGCGTTCGGACGGCGGGACCACGCCCTCGTGACATTTGAGGGCACGGACGACGCCGTCGCGCTCCTGCGGAGCACGACGTAGCGGACGCGTCCGTCAGCGGACCGGGAAACCGGCGTCGCGGATCGCCTGCTTGACCCGGGCGATCATGTCGACCGGCCCGAAGTGGAAGATCGAGGCCGCCAGGACGGCGTCCGCACCCGCGGCGATGGCCGGCGGGAAGTCCTCCGGGGACCCGGCGCCGCCGGAGGCGATCAGCGGCACGTCCACGGCGGCACGGACGGCCCGGATCATCTCGAGGTCGAACCCCTCCTTGGTGCCGTCGGCGTCGATCGAGTTCAGCAGGATCTCGCCGACCCCGCGGCGGGCCGCCTCCCGGGCCCATTCGATCGCGTCGATCCCGGTGCCGGTGCGGCCGCCGTGGGTCGTGACCTCGAAGCCGGACGGCAGCGCCGGGTCGTCGCTGCGGCGCGCGTCGAGCGAGAGGACGAGGACCTGGGAGCCGAAGCGGTCGGTGATCGCGCTGATGACCTCGGGCCGGGCGACCGCCGCCGTGTTGATCGAGGTCTTGTCCGCGCCGGCTCGCAGGAGGCGGTCGACGTCCTCGACCGTTCTGACGCCGCCGCCGACCGTGAGCGGGATGAAGACCTGCTCGGCGGTCTGGCGGACGACGTCGAAGGTGGTCTCCCGGTCCGACGACGACGCGGTGACGTCGAGGAAGGTCAGCTCGTCGGCGCCGGCGAGGTTGTACCGCTTCGCCAGCTCGACGGGGTCGCCCGCATCGCGCAGGCCCTCGAACTTCACACCCTTGACGACGCGGCCGGCGTCGACATCGAGGCACGGGATGACCCGGACAGCCACACTCATGCGGGGAATCCTCTTCTCTGGTGACCGCGGATCAGATGCGGCAGGCGTGGATCTGGCTGACGAGGATGGCGCGGCCGCCGAGGTCGTACAGCTCGTCCATGATGGTGTTCGTCTGGTTCTTCTTGACCATCGAGCGCACGGCGACCCATTCCGAGTCCGCCAGGGGCGAGATGGTGGGCGACTCGAGGCCCGGGGTGACGGCGATGGCCTGCTCGACGAGCTCCTTGCGGATGTCGTAGTCCAGCATCACGTACCGGCGCGCCACGAGGACGCCGGTCAGACGGCGCTTGAGGACCTCGAGGCCGGCGGGGCTCGCCCCGGTGCGTCCGATCAGCACGGCCTCGGAGGCGAGGATGGGCTCCCCGAAGGTCTCCATGCCGGCGGCCTTGAGCGTGTTGCCGGTCTCCACGACGTCGGCGATCGCGTCGGCGACGCCGAGCCGGACCGAGGACTCGATGGCCCCGTCCAGGCGGACGACCTCGGCGTCGATCCCCTTCTCGCGGAGGTATCCGCGCAGGAGGCCGTCGTAGCTGGTGGCGATGCGCTTGCCGTTGAGCTCGGCCTCCGTGGTAAACGCGCCGGCCGGGCCGGCGAAGCGGAACGTGGAGGCACCGACGCCCAGCGGGAGGATCTCCTCGGCGTCGCCGTTGACCTCGGCGTCGAGGAAGAGGTCGCGGCCGGTGAGGCCGACGTCGAGGATGCCGCGGCCGACGTAGACGGCGATGTCGCGGGGACGGAGATAGAAGAACTCGATCTCGTTCTCGCTGTCGACGATCACGAGCTCGCGGTTGTCGCGGCGCTGGAGGTAGCCGGACTCGCGGAGCATGGACGTGGCGGCCTCGGAGAGGGCGCCCTTGTTCGGGACTGCTACTCGCAACATGTGATTATTCCTGGGATTCGCGTGCGGGACTGGGTGCTTGCAGACGGGCGCGGAGCCGCCGGGCCACGCAGGGCGGCCGGCGGCTAGAGATGCTTGTAGACGTCCGCGAGCTTCAGTCCCTTGGCGAGCATGAGGACCTGCAGGTGGTAGAGCAGCTGGGAGATCTCCTCGGCCGCGGCCTCGTCCGACTCGTACTCCGCCGCCATCCAGACCTCGGCCGCCTCCTCGACGACCTTCTTGCCGATGCCGTGCACGCCGGAGTCCAGCTCCTGGACGGTGCGGGAGCCCTCCGGCCGGCTGGCAACCTTCTCCGCCAGTTCGGCGAAGAGCGCGTCAAAAGTTTTCACCCGACCAGCCTATCCGTTTCCGGGTGGGGCCCCGGCACGGCCCGGCCCATTGTGACAATGCGAACGCCCGCGTCCGGCATCAGGCCTCGAGCGCGTCGCGCAGGGCGACGGCGGTCTGCAGGGCCGCCGCCGCGGCCTCGTAGCCCTTGTCCTCGACGGACCCGGGAAGTCCGGCCCGGTCCAGCGCCTGTTGCTCATCGTCGCAGGTCAGGACGCCGAAGCCGACCGGGATCCCGGTGCGGACGGAGACGTCGGTGAGCCCCGCCGTCGCACCCTGGCAGACATAGTCGAAGTGCGGTGTGCCACCGCGGATGACGACGCCGAGGGCCACCACGGCGTCGTACTGCGGGGCCAGCCGGACGGCGGCGACGGGCAGCTCGAAGGTGCCCGGGACCCGCACGACGGCCGGTTCCACGCCGGCTTCGGCCGTGGCCCGCAGCGCGCCGGCGAGCAGTCCGTCCATCACCTGCGTGTGCCAGCTGGCGGCGATGATCGCCACCGCCAGTCCGCTCGCGGCCTTCAGCTCGCCGGGGTCGGTGCTCGGTGCGCCGTGTCCTGCCATGGTGTTCTCCTTCTGCTGGTGCTCTGGGGTGCTTCGATCAGATCTCGAACGCGTCGTCGCCGATCGCGTGGTTGAGGCGCTCGCGCTTGGTCATGAGGTAATGGGTGTTCTCGGGTCGCGCGGGGATGAGGGCGCGCACGGACTCGACGACGTCGAACCCGGCCCGGGCGAGGGCGTCCGTCTTCAGCGGGTTGTTCGTCAGCACGCGCATCCGCGAGTAGCCCAGGCCGTGGAGGATCGCGATGCCGGCCTCGTAGCTGCGGGCGTCGATCGGCAGCCCGAGCTGGGCGTTGGCCTCCACCGTGTCGACTCCCCCGTCCTGCAGGGCGTAGGCCCGGATCTTGTTGCCCAGCCCGATGCCGCGGCCCTCGTGCCCCCGTAGGTAGACCACGGTGCCGCCCTCCACGGCGATCCGCTGCAGGGCGGTATCCAGCTGCTCGCCGCAGTCGCAGCGGTAGGACGCGAAGATGTCCCCGGTGAGGCACTCCGAGTGCAGGCGCACGAGCGGCACCGCCGGCTCCCCGCCGTCCGCGCAGGAGCCCGGGTGGGTCAGCGTGAAGTGCTCGATTCCGCTGCCGGACTCGGTCCAGACCTGCGCGTCGAACTCGCCGTGCGGGGTGGGCAGCTTGACCACGGGGCCGCCCCGGACCGGCGAGACAGGCTCCTCCGGCACCGCCTCGGCAGTCCCGCGCAGCGCGGCCAGCCGCCCGGCGAGGTCCTCGATGCTCACCAGCGGGATCCCGTGCTCGTCGGCGAAGGCGCGCAGGGCGGGAAGGCGCATCATCGTCCCGTCGTCGTGCACGAGCTCGGCGATCACCCCGGCCGGCTCGAGCCCGGCGAGCCGGCACAGGTCCACCGAGGCCTCCGTGTGGCCGCGCCGCAGCAGCACCCCGCCCTCGGCGGCCCGCAGCGGGAAGACGTGACCGGGGCGGGTGAAGTGCGCGGCGGTGGACTCCGGAGCGGCGAGGAGCCGCGCGGTGAGGGCCCGGTCGGCGGCGCTGATCCCCGTGGACACGCCGGAGGCGGCGTCGCAGGAGACGGTGTAGGCGGTCCCCTTGCGGTCCTCGTTCCGCGCGACCATCGGCGGCAGACCCAGCGCGTCCGCGCGGGCGCCGGAGAGCGGGACGCAGACGACGCCGGAGGTGTACCGGACGGTCCAGCCCATCAGCTCGGGCGTGGCGAACTGGGCGGCGAAGACGATGTCGCCCTCGTTCTCCCGGTCCTCGTCGTCGACCACGACGACGGGGCGGCCGGCGGCGATCGCCTCGACGGCGGTCTCGATGGGGTCGAGGTGCACGGGCTCAGCCCCGGTGGGGGCTCCGGCCGCCGCGGCCGGCCGGGTGGCGCTCACGCGCGCTCCGTCCGGGCGTCGCCGTCGGCGGAGCCCGCGGCGTGGCGTGGCTCCGCGCCGGGCCGGAACGCGAACAGCCGTTCGGCGTACTTGGCGAGGACGTCGACCTCGAGGTTGACGGCGGAGCCGATCTGCTTGGCACCCAGCCCGGTGTCACGGAGGGTGGTCGGGATCAGACCGACCTCGAACCACTGCTGCTCCTCGGCGGGGCCGGACACCTCGGTCACGGTCAGGGAGACGCCGTCGATGGCGATGCTGCCCTTCCTGGCGACGAAGCGGGAGAGTTCGGCGGGCACGGAGAAGCGCAACCGCTCCCAGGCGCCCTGGTCCTCGCGTTCGATCAGCGCGCCGACGCCGTCGACGTGCCCCTGGACGATGTGCCCGTCGAGCCGCCCGTCGGCCGGGACACAGCGCTCGAGGTTGACCTCGTCGCCGGCGACCAGGGAGCCGATGGTCGTGTGGGTGAGGGTCTCGCCCATGACGTCCACGTCGATGCGGTCCCCGTCGATCGAGGTCGCGGTCAGGCACACGCCGTCGATGGCGATGGACCCGCCGAGCCCGAGCCCGTCGGTGTGCCCCGGCACGGTGAGCGTGAGCACGAGCCCGCCCTCCTGGGCGGCCGGTGCGATGGCTTCGATGCGGCCCCTGCCGCTGATGATTCCGGTGAACATGGGTTGCCTCACTTGCTGGTGGGTACGAGATGGAGCGCGACGTCGCCGCCGAGCCGGAGGACGGCGCCGTCGCCGGCGTCGTCGTAGTCGAAGCGCCGGCCGTCGGCCAGGGTGGAGACCCCGAGATCTCCGACGGCGCCTCGGCCGGCGCCGAGGAGGAGCGGCGCCTGGTAGAGCCAGACCTCGTCGACGAGGTCCGCGGCCAGGAACGCGGTCGCGACGGAGGCGCCGCCCTCGACCATGACGTGGTCGACGGTGCGGCCGCCTGCCCCGTCCGCGAGGACGCGCAGGACACGGCGTGGATCGCGCGTCCGGAGGTGGAGGTACTCCTCGGAGGGTCCGCGCACGGCGGCAGCGGCCGGGACGTCGCGTTCGCCCATGACCACGCGCAGCGGCTGCCGGTCGGTGGCCCGGCCGTCGTCGGTGCGGGCCGTCAGCCGCGGGTCGTCCACCAGGACGGTCCCGGTCCCGACGACGATCGCGTCGGCGCGGGCGCGGACCCCGTGGCTGTGCCGGCGCGCCTCCGCTCCGGTGATCCACTGGCTGGTGCCGTCCTCGGCCGCGATCCGGCCGTCGAGGGTCTGCGCGAGGTGCAGCGTGACGAACGGGCGGCCGTCGGCGCGCGCTGCCGCCCAGCGGTGGTTGAGGCGGCGGCAGGAGTGCGCCCAGTCCGGGGCGACCGCGTCGCCCGCGTGGACGGTGTGCCCGCGCGCCGCCAGCCACGCCGCTCCCCCGGCCGCCTCCGCCGTGGTGTCGGCGGCGCCGAAGACGACGGTCCCGATCCCGGCCCGGTGGATGGCATGCGAGCACGGGCCGGTCCGGCCCGTGTGGTTGCACGGCTCCAGGGTGACGACGATGCTCCAGTCGGCCGGTTCGTTCCCCGGCACCGGTGCGATCTCTCCGGCGTCGAGCCGGCGCTCGAGTTCGGCGATCGCGGCCGCCTCGGCGTGGGCCGTGCCGGCGCCGCCGTGGTGCCCGGTGGCCAGGACCGTCCCGTGCGCGTCGAGGACGACGGCCCCGACGAGCGGGTTGGCGCCGCGCACGCCCCGGAGCGCAGCCTCGAGCGCGCGGCGCCCTGCGTCCGTCCGCCGCAGCAGCCCGGCGCCTGCCCGGTCGGATCTGGCTGCCCCTGCAGCTGCCCCGTGGTTCATCGCACGTCCCGTCCGGAGACCGCGGGTGCGGCCCCGGACTCCGGGCCGGTGGCCGGGGCCGTGCTCCGGTCACCGTGCTCCCTGAACGTGCGCCTCGCAGGCACGTCCGCCGCCGGCTGCAGGCGCGGGTCCGGCAGCCGGGTCTCGATGCGCGGTTTCGCCTCGCGCTGGGCACGCCACCAGACGAAGAAGCCGATGAGAGTGAAGACCCCGTAGAAGAGGTACATGAAGGCGGTGGCGTAGTAGCCCGCGGAGAACAGCAGCGGCACGCCGACGACGTCTACCGCGACCCAGATCAGCCAGAACTCGACCCAGCCCTTGGCCATGCCGTAGGTGGCCAGGAGCGATCCGACGAAGGTCCACGCGTCGGCCCAGACGGGCTCGTAGGATCCGAGCGCCGCGAAGAGCGGGGTGAGCGCCACTGTGCCGAGCAGGAGACCGGCCACGAGGCCGATGCGCTGCCGCGGGCTCGCCCAGCGGGGCGTGATGGCGTGCCCGCCGTCGTTGTCGCGTCCGGCGCTCCGCCAGCGCTGCCAGCCGTAGGCCGCCACCGCGATGAACATGATCTGGCGCCCGGCCTGGCCCAGGAGGTTGGCTGCATCCGCGTCGCCGAAGAGGCTGCCGAGGAAGACCGTGAGCAGGAGCAGGTTGCCGATGATGCCGACCGGCCAGGCCCAGATGCGCCGACGCATCCCGCCGAGCGCACTGGCGAGCCCGAACGCGTTGCCGACCACTTCGCGGATCAGCAGGCCGCCGCCGGCGACGGGGATGTAGGCGTTGAAAAGTTCGGTGAGCCACCGCAGACTCTCCATGTGTCCTCCCTTGCGAAGCTGCGGTAGCTCCGGGGTACGACAGATGCTGGAGTCGACCGGTGGAGGCGCCGCCGCACTGCGTGGCAAGCCTTCGGCCGGTCTCGGCCGTGACTGTTCGTGCTTCTCCCATCCAGACTTTGACTGTCGGTACCGGAATTCCACCGGTTCGGCCTCGCCGCCTCCCCTGCCAGCTGGCGCTGGTCGGGGCTGCGGCTCGGGTCGCGGACTATCACCGCCGGTTCGGACTTTCACCGACCCCGGAGCACGTTGTGTACGTAGAGGATTACATCACATCTGCGCCGGGTCCGCGCCCGCGAGATTGCGCAGCGTGTCGACCGCGGCCGCGGGGTCCACGGCCCCGTACACGGCGGACCCGGCGACGAACACGTCGGCACCGGCGTCCGCGGCCCGCCGGATCGTGTCGCGGGAGATGCCGCCGTCGACCTGAATAGCAATGGGCAGGCCGGTCCCGTCGACGGCCTGCCGCGCCCGGCGGATCTTGGGCAGCGTGACATCGAGGAAGGACTGGCCGCCGAAGCCGGGCTCCACGGTCATGATGAGCACCATGTCCAGCTCGGGCAGCAGGTCGAGGTAGGGCTCGATGGGCGTCGCCGGCCGCAGGGCCATGGACGCCCGCGCACCGGCGGAGCGGAGCTCGCGGGCGAGGCGGACGGGGGCGGCGGACGCCTCGGCGTGGAAGGTGACCGATGCGGCGCCGGCCTCCGCGTAGCCGGGAGCCCACCGGTCCGCGTCCTCGATCATCAGGTGGACGTCCAGCGGCAGGCCCGTGACCTGCCCGAGCCGCTGCACGACGGGCAGGCCCAGGGTCAGGTTGGGGACGAAGTGCCCGTCCATGACGTCCACGTGCACGGCGTCGGCGGTGTGGATCCGCAGCAGCTCGGTCTCGAGGTTCGCGAAGTCGGCGGACAGGATGCTGGGGTGGATGCGGCAGGTCATGGGTACCTCGGGGGGGTCGTGGTTCGGTCGGGGCGGTGCGTCCGGCGGGGCCGGGGTCAGTCCGCGGCCCGCTGCAGGAGCGCGAAGAACATCGCGTCGGTCGCGTGCCGGTGGGGCCAGAGCTGCGCGGTGGTCGCACCGGGAAGCGGTTCGCCGCGGCGGCCGAGCACGGGCGCTGCCGCGGCGACGGGGTGCAGCGCGGCGGCGTCCAGGGCAGCACCGGAGTCGAGCAGCCGGATGCCGGGGTGACGAGACAGGGTGTCGAGGACGACGGCGGTCGTCTCGGCCGGGTGCGGGGAGCAGGTCACGTAGGCCAGGAGCCCCCCGGGCCGCAGCGCTGCGACGGCGGCGTCGACGAGCTCCTGCTGGAGCGCGGTCAGCTCGGGGATGTCCGCGGGCTGCTTGCGCCAGCGGGATTCGGGTCGCCGGCGGAGGGCCCCGAGGCCGCTGCACGGCGCATCGAGCATGATCCGGTCGTAGCCGTCCGCGGACTCCGCGTAGCGCCGTCCGTCGCCGACCTCGACCTCCCAGACGGTACCGGGGACCGCCGCGAGCGCGTTGCGCACCAGCTGGGCGCGGTGGGGCGCCACCTCGTTGGCGGTGAGCCGCGCCCCGCGCTGGGCCGCTCGGGCGGCGAGGAGGGCTGCCTTGCCGCCGGGGCCTGCGCAGAGGTCGAGCCAGCGCTCGTCGCGCCCCTCGAGCGGATGGTCGGCCAGGGCCCGGGCCACGAGCTGGGATCCGGCGTCCTGGACGCGTACGGCGCCCTCGGCGACGCCGGGCAGCCGGGCGGGGTCGCCGCCGTCGTACAGCGCCGAGCCCTCGACGAGCTCCCCGGCGCGGGCGCCGCGCTCGACGACGGGGGCCAGATCGCCGATCCCGGGCAGGGCGACGAGGTTCACGATGGGCGCGGCATTGTCGGCGGCGAGGAGCTGCTCGAGCTCGTCGGTGCCCCGACCGTGGGCGACGAGCGCCTGCCGGAGCGCGCGGACAATCCACTCCGGGTGGCTGTGCCGGAGACTGGCGCGCGCCGTGTCGTCGGCGACGCCGGCGGTGAGCTCCTCCGTCCATTCGCTCAGCGTGCGCGCGGAGACCTTGCGCAGCACCGCATTGACCAGGCCCGAGGGGCCGGCGCCGATCTCGGCCCGGGTGAGCGCCACCGTCTCGTCGAGGGCGGCGTGGCTGGGCACCCGCATCGCGAGCAGCTGGTGCGCGCCGAGACGGAGGACGTCCAGGACCGCGGCGTCCAGCCGGCCCAGGGCGCGGTCGACGCAGCGCGACAGCACGGCGTCGTAGAGTCCTTGCCCACGCAGCGCGCCATAGGCCAGCTCGGTGGCGAAACCGGCGTCGCGCGGGCCCAAGCGGTGCGCGCGGATCCTCGCCGGCAGGACGAGGTTGGCGTAGGCGTCGTCGGCGCTCACGGCGCGGAGGACCTCGAAGGCCGTCAGCCGGGCCGGGTCGGCGGCGCGCTTGCGGCCGGACGGCGCTGCCGCGCTGAACCGGCGCGGTGCGTTGCCGCCGCGGTTGCGCTGGCGGCCCTGCTCGTTGCGGCGCGGCGCGTTGCGACCCTGTTCGTTGCTCATGCGAAAGCCACCTCGTCGTTCCCGAGGCCGCGGGCCCAGTCGCTCGCGGCCATCATCTTCTTGCCGGCCGGCTGGACGGCCTCGAGTTCGAGCACATGGGATCCGGTGCCGACGAAGACTCTCGGTTTCCGCTCCCCGGCGACGACGACTCGTCCCGGCGCGGTCTCCCGAAGGTCGCCGTGACCCGTCAGCTGCGCGAGTTCGGCTGGGTCAGGCTGGCGTGTCAGCGGTCCGAGCTTGAGGCGGGCTTCCCTCCACGTGGTCCATGCACCCGGCTCGGGGGTGACACCGTTGATGCGCCGACGGATGACCAGCGCGGGCTGGGTCCAATCGATCCGACCGTCCTCGAGGACGAGCTTGGGCGCGTGGGTGACCTCCCCGGACTGCGGGACGGCGACGAGTCGGCCCTGGCCGATGCCGGCGATCGTCTGCGACAGGAGGACGGAGCCGGAGTCCGCGAGAGATCCAAGCAGCTCGCCGGAGGTCTGTCCGGGCTCGATCTCCTGGGTGAGCTGGCCGTAGACCGGGCCGGTGTCGAGACCTGCCTCGAGCTGGAAAGTGACCGCGCCGGTGATGTCGTCCCCGGCGATGACGGCGTGCTGGACGGGGGCCGCGCCTCGCCAGCGCGGGAGCAGCGAGAAGTGCAGGTTGATCCAGCCCAGGGGCGGGATTGCGAGGGCGCTCGGTGGCACGAGACCCCCGTAGGCGACGACCGCAGCGATGTCGGCGCCGGTCTCGGCGATGGCCTGCTCGGCGGCGGCATCGATGCGGTTGAACTTGAGCACGGGAAGCCCCAGCTCGTCGGCGGCCGCGGCAACCGGCGACGGCGTCAGGTGGCGCTTGCGTCCGATCGGCGCGTCTTCGCGCGTCAGGGCGGCGACAACGTCGTGACCGTCGGCGACGAGGCGCCGCAGGGAGGGGACCGCGACGGACGGGGTTCCGGCGAAGAGGACCCTCATCGGGCGCCCCCGTCCGTGCGATGCCCCACCGAGCCGTGGCCGAGACTGGCACCGAAGACGCTGCCGACGGACCGGGCCCGGCTGGCCTGCGTGGACTCGGCGACCTGGTTGAACTGTCCGGCGCGGATGCGACGCAGCGCGTCCTTCCGCTCCGGACCCTCGAGGCCGTCGATGTAGAGCTTCCCGTCCAGGTGGTCCGTCTCGTGCTGCAGGCAACGGGCGAGGAGGCCGGTGCCCTCGACCTCGACGGGGACGCCGTCGACGTCGACACCGCGGACCCTGGCCCACTCGGCGCGGACGGTCCGATATCCGAGGCCCGGGACGGAGAGGCACCCCTCGGATCCGTCCGTCTGGAGAGCGTCGCCGACCTCCAGCACGGGGTTCACCACGTGCCCCCTGCGGCCGTCGACGGCGTAGGTGAAGAGGCGGAGGCTCACACCGACCTGCGGCGCGGCCAGACCGGCCCCCTCGACGTCGAGCATCGTCTCCTCCATGTCGCGGACGAGACGGGCCAGCTCCGGCCCGAACTCCGTGACGGGCTCGGACGGCGTGCGCAGGACGGGGTCGCCGACGATGCGGATGGGTAGAACGGCCATGCTGGTTCCTCTCGCCGACTGTCCGCGCTGGGGCTTGCCGGCCCCGCGCGTCGCGGCTCAATGTGCTGTGGATGGGTGTCTGGCGGTGGGTGTCTCTGGGTGCGTGCGCCGGCGGCGGACCGGCCGCCTCGCAGGGAGGAGCCGGTGCGGGCCGGCGGCGCCCGGTCCAGTCTAGGTGGCCGCGCCGGAGGAGTCCGGTGCCGCCGTCACCGGCGGCGGGGCGATGGGACGCAGAGCGGGTCCGACGCCTGCCAGGACGCGGTCGGCCTCCCAGGCCTGCCGCAGCGCCCAGAACTTCCGCCAATAGGTCGGCAGGGTGGCGGGCTGGGCCTGCTGCGCCACGACCTCGGTCTCCGAGACGGCGACCCCGAGCAGCAGCGGCACCCCGTCCCCGCCGTGGGGCCACGGCTCCCAGGCGCCGCCCACGGGGTCCGCGATCATCTCCTCGGCCTTGTACCCGGCGACCAGCTGCATGACGACCTTGTTGTCCAACGGCTTCGCGCGGCCGTCGCGGGTCGTCCCCTTCGTCTTGTAGTCGATGAGGCAGAGGCGCCCGCCGATGCGAGCGACCAGGTCCAGGGTCCCGGCGTAGCCCACGGTGTGGTTCCACACCGTGATCTCCGCCGCGATGGGCTCCACCCCGTAGAGCGACCACCACTCGTCGACCCGTTGGGCGAACGAGCCCTCGCCGTGCGTCTCGAGATCCGCCCGTGCCGCGTCCAGCCGGTGCTCGCGGCCCAGCTGCCGCAGCGCGAGCTGCTCGCAGTACTGGTGCACCCGGTCCCCCCGTGCCGCGGCGCCGTCGCGGTGCGTGGCAGCGGCCCGGCTCGCGTCGCGCGCGATCGCGGTCAGCTGGCCGGGCGATCCGACCGCGCTCGCCAGGCGTGGATCCCGGACGGCTGCGCTGGCGGCCATGTGCCCCGCCCAGCCGGTCAAATCCGTGGACGCCTGCCCGATCACCGTGGTGATGGACGGGACCTCCAGGGGACCTCCTACTGTTCGCGCGTACATCCGGCCGAGATCGGTCTGCTGGGCGAGGGCTGGGGTCGTCATGGCCTCGATTCTGGCACGCTGCACTGAGAACTTGGCTCCCGGGAAAAAATTCTCAAACCTGCTCCTCCCCCGGGATCTCGCGGCAGAATGCGCCTTGTCAGGCCGGGAACGGGGACTGTGAGGCCCTCGAGCGGCCACTCGATTTGCACACGGCCGAAAAGGTCATTAGAGTATTTACTCGTTGGAACGCGGCCGGAAGGCAACGGATACGGAATCCGGAAGGCCGCGATCTTGACATGCGGACATAGCTCAGCTGGCTAGAGCGCCACCTTGCCAAGGTGGAGGTCGCGAGTTCGAATCTCGTTGTCCGCTCGCATTCACTGTAGGTCTTCACGACCGCTCCACGGATGCGATTTCTGCTAGGAATCGTGTCCATGGACATGGTGGGGTGGCCGAGAGGCGAGGCAGCGGCCTGCAAAGCCGTATACGCGGGTTCGAATCCCGTCCCCACCTCGGCTACAGTAATGCGAACCCTCACGGGCGATTGGCGCAGCGGTAGCGCGCTTCCCTGACACGGAAGAGGTCACTGGTTCGATCCCAGTATCGCCCACTCAGGCATTCCCCCTCGCGGGGGCAATCCTTGGTCTGATGTCACGTCAGACGCGCGGACATAGCTCAGCTGGCTAGAGCGCCACCTTGCCAAGGTGGAGGTCGCGAGTTCGAATCTCGTTGTCCGCTCCAAGAATAAAGGGAAGCCCCGGTCCTCGGACCGGGGCTTCCCTCGTCTGCGTCCGCCTCCGTGCGACGGCGGACCCTGCCGTCCGGGGCGCGGGCGTCCCGGACGGCAGGGTCCGCGTCAGGCGACCGGCTCGTCCAGCTGCGCGTTGCGCGCCAGCGACGTCAGACGCGAGACGGTGCGGAAGTACTTCTTCATGTAGCCGCCGCCCATCATCTCCTGGGTGAATAGCTCGTCGAAGGGGACCCCGGACGAGACGATCGGCACGTCGCGGTCGTAGAGCCGGTCGGCCAGGACCACGAACCGCAGCGCCAAGGACTGCTCGGTGATGGTCTCCACGTTGTGCAGGACGAGCACGTCGATGCCCTCCATCAGCTGCCGGTACCGGCTCGGATGGATGCGCTGCAGATGCTGGGCCAGCGCGGAGAAGTCGTCCACGGCGAGCGTCTTGTCCGGGAACCGCTCGGCGGCGTACGCCTCGAGGCCCTCGTCGGGCAGCGGCGCCGGGGCGTCCGGAAGCCCGCGGTGCCGGTAGTCCTCGCCGTCGACCCGGAGGACGTCGAACTGGTCCGCGAGGACCTGGATCTCCCGCTTGAAGTCGACGGCCGCGAAACGACCCTCCCCCAGCGCACCCGGCAGGGTATTGGACGTGGCCACCAGCCGCACCCCGGCGTCCGCCAGCTCGCGCATCAGCCGCGACATCAGGACGGTGTCCCCCGGGTCGTCGAGCTCGAACTCGTCGATGCACACGAGTTTGTACCCCTTGAGCACATCCACCGTCTTGCGGAAGGACAGCGCGCCCACGAGATTCGTGTACTCCACGAAGGTGCCGAACGCCTTCGGCCCCGGCGCGGCGTGCCACAGCGAGGCGAGCAGGTGCGTCTTGCCGACGCCGAACCCGCCGTCGAGATAGAGGCCCGCCTTGGTCTTCTTGGCGCCGCCGCCGAAGAGCCGGCCGAGGAAGCCGCCGCCATGGCCGCCGTCGATCGACGCGGCGAACTCCCGCATGCGCTGGACCGCCGCTGACTGGGACGGCTGGCGCGGGTCGGGGATGTAGTTGTCGAACGACACCTCGCCGAACCGGTAGGACGGCTTGAACCCGTCGAGCAGCTGCTCGGGCGAGACGTTGGGTGTGCGTTCTGACAGGTGTTCGATCGTGGGCACGGGTGTCTGAGTCCTTCGTCGGCGTCGCGGCGGCAGCGGTGCCGCCACCGCAACTTTACGTGCGCCCGTGCACGGACGCACCCGCGCGTCACGCTGTCCGCGAAACACGCCGGGTCCCGGGACGGAGACGACGCCGATCCGCACCCCAGGCGCCCGAGCGGCAGTAGTCTGGGGAGCAGTCCCCATTGTCTAGTGCGAACCGAGGTGCACCGTGGCTCTACCGCCAGACACCCACGAGAAGTTCTCCGCCTATGCCCACCCCGAGCGGCTGGTCTCCACCGAATGGCTCGCGGCCCATCTCGGCGACCCCGGCCTGGTCGTCGTCGAGTCGGACGAGGACATCCTCCTCTACGACACGGGCCACATCCCCGGCTCCGTGAAGGTCGACTGGCACACCGAGCTCAACGACGAGGTCACGCGGGACTACGTCGACGGCGAGGGCTTCGCCCGGCTCATGTCCGAGAAGGGCATCGCCCGCGACACCACGGTCGTCTTCTACGGCGACAAGTCGAACTGGTGGGCCGCCTACGCCCTCTGGGTCTTCACGCTGTTCGGCCACGAGGACGTCCGCCTGCTCGACGGCGGCCGCGACAAGTGGATCGCCGAGGGCCGCGAGCTGACCAAGGACAAACCGGCTCCGACGGCGACCGAGTACCCCGTCGTCGAGCGCGACGACGCGGCCGCGCGCGCCTACAAGGACGAGGTCCTCGCGCATCTCGGCCGCGGGCCCCTCATCGACGTGCGCTCCCCCGAGGAGTACTCCGGCGAGCGCACGCACATGCCCGCGTACCCCGAGGAGGGGGCGCTGCGCGGCGGGCACATCCCGACCGCGGCGTCCGTGCCGTGGGCCCGGGCCGCCGCGGAGGACGGGACGTTCAAGGACCGTGCCGCCCTCGAGGACGTATACCTGCGCGAGGCCGGGCTGGCCGACGGCGACGACGTGATCGCCTACTGCCGCATCGGCGAGCGCTCCAGCCACACCTGGTTCGTCCTCAAGCACCTGCTCGGGTTCGAGAGCGTCCGCAACTACGACGGGTCGTGGACCGAGTGGGGCAACGCCGTCCGCGTCCCGATCGTCCGGGGTTCCGCGCCGGGCTCCCTGCCCGGCCGCGGCGCGGGAGCGGTGGGCTAGCCGATGGCCGCGTCCCTCCCCCCGTCCCTGGCCGAGA
The DNA here is from genome assembly GCF_031178195.1 of Zhihengliuella sp. Lineage (GTDB taxonomy): Bacteria > Actinomycetota > Actinomycetes > Actinomycetales > Micrococcaceae > Zhihengliuella. Next base: position 201,110 of record NZ_JAPSJL010000002.1, on the reverse strand, counting down.
TCGTCGAGGACTTCCAGGCCCTCGAGGAGCGCGAGCGCCTGGAGCTGCTGCTGGAGTTCTCCGAGTCGCTGCCGGAGCTGCCGGAGCGCTTCCGCGAGCACCCGGAGCTGCTGGAGCAGGTCGTCGAGTGTCAGTCCCCGCTCTTCCTGACCCTCGAGGTCGGCGCGGAGGCGGACCGTCCCGTGCGCCTCTACTTCTCCGCTCCCCCGGAGGCCCCGACGACTCGGGGTTTCGCCTCCGTGCTCCACGAGGGGCTCGACGGCCTGCCCGCCGAGACGGTGCTCTCCGTTCCGGACGACATGCCCGAGCAGCTGGGGCTCACCCGCGCCGTGACGCCGCTGCGGATGCGCGGCATGACGGCGATGCTGGGGCGCATCAAGCGCCAGGTCGCCCGGGCCCTGGAGGCCTAGGCACCGGTGGGCAGCAGGTCCGCCGCTTCGGCCAAGGGCACTCCCGCGACGGTTGCACTGACCGCCGCCGGGGTGCCCTTCGCGCTGCACGCCTACCGGCACGACCCCGCGTCGGGCTCCTTCGGCCTCGAGGCGGCCGAGGCGCTCGGCGTCGAGCCGGCCCGCGTGTTCAAGACGCTCATGATCCGGCTCGAGCCCGAGGAGTTCGCGCTCGCTCTCGTCCCGGTGGACCGGCAGCTGGACCTGAAGGCCACGGCGGCCGCCCTCGGCGTCAAGCGCGCGGCGCTGGCGGAGCCCGCCGCGGTCGAGCGCCGCAGCGGCTACGTGCTCGGCGGCGTCTCCCCGTTCGGGCAGCGTCGACCGCACCGGCTCGTGGCCGACGCGTCCGTGCTCGCCGCGAGCACCGTCTTCGTGTCGGGTGGGCGCCGGGGTCTGGAGATCGAGATCGCTGGACCGGACCTCCTCGCCGCGACGGACGGCACGACGGCTGGCCTCGGCGGCTGAGCCGGCCGTCGGAGGACCCGCTGTCGCCCTCCCGGAGGCCCAAGCCCGCTGCCTGCCTCGTCTACGGGTCCGCTGCTCGACGTCGCCCGGCTAGAGCGCCTCGGCGCCGGGCCGTTCCGCCGGACGGTCGGCCGGATGCTGCTGCGCGCGGCGCGGCGAGGGCGCGTCCAGGCGTCCCCCGAGCCAGGAGCGGACGGTATCGTCCCAGCGCTCCGGGTCCACGTTGTACTCCTGCGTGTGCCGCGCCCGCGTGAAGCGCTCGAAGGCCACCACCTGCGGGTTCAGCTCGGCGAGCGCCGCCGACGGGCCCACCGGCACGAAGTCGTCGTCCTCGCTGTGCAGGATGAGAGTCGGCGTGCGCAGGTGCTCGGCGCGGGCGACCCAGTTCAGCTCCTTCAGGTCCAGCGGCGCGGCGAGGCCGGTGACCATCCGTCCCGCTTTGTTGGACAGGAGCCACTGCCCGAGCCGCCCCACCGAGGCGGGGATCCGGTTGATGCGCGCCTGATGGGCGAGGACGTCGATCCAGTCGACGACGGGCCCGTCGAGGACGAGCGCGGCGATGCGGGGGGCGTGATGGGAGCGGTCCACGACCTGGAGGCAGATCGCCCCGCCCATCGACCAGCCGAAGAGCACGACGTCCTCGGCCCCGTGCTCGAGCGCGAAGTCGATGGCGGCCTCGACGTCCTCCCACTCCGTGCTGCCGAGCCCGTAGCGCTGGTCCGGCGCGGCCGGGGCGTGGCCGTCGTTGCGGTAGGACAGCAGCAGCGAGGTCAGGCCCAGCTGCTGCACGACGGGCAGGGCCCGCAGTCCCTCGGATCGATCGGAGCCGCGCCCGTGGACCATGATGGCCCAGGTGCTCCGGCGGTGGCTCCCGGCCACGAGCCACGACTCGGAGGTGCCGCCGAGGACCGGCACCTCCACCTCCTCGTAGTCGTACCCGACCTCCGCAGGCGTCGGGTAGGCCGCCCCGGACCACCGTCCGCGCACGGCCCCGTGCAGGTTCCCCTCGTAGATGCGCTCGACGTGCCGGGTCACCGTCCCGTCCGCCGGGGCGAAGGAGACGATCTCGCCGATCCGCGCGTGCCCGCGTCCGCCGTCGAACACGAGGGAGTAGGTCCCGGGGACGGTGGTCTGCTCGGTGGCGGGGAGGATCACGTCCCAGCCCAGGCCGGTGCGCCCGGGCGCGCGGTGGCGCCCGTGCCCCACGTCGGCAGCCCCGTCCGGCGCCGGCTCGTAGGTCAGGCGGTCGGAGGGTACGACGGCGAGGATCTCCAGATCCTCCGGGCGCAGACGGGCGGGGGTGACCACCTGGCGGGCGAAGTAGCTGGCGAGGCCCGACACGGCCCCGGCCACGAGGGAGCCCGCGGTCGCCCCGGCAACGGCGCCGACGACCGCCCACCGGACCGGCCTCGCCTTGCGGGCTTCGGTGGCGCGGGGATCGTGGCGGCTGAACTCTGCGGGGGGTGCAGGATGCTGGCGCGGCATGGCTCCATCATGTCAACCGGCCGACGCCGCGCCAAACACCCGCGCGGGCGGGAATGCCGCGGCGCCCCGGGACGTTGTTCCCGTTGTGACTGAGCATTCCGAAGCAGAGCAATACCGTCCCGCCGTGACGAAGTCCGACGAGGAGTGGCGCCGCGAGCTGAGCCCTGAGGAGTACCGCGTCCTTCGCCAGGCCGGGACCGAGCGTCCCTTCTCCGGCGAGTACTGGGACACCCGGAAGGAGGGGGTCTACGCGTGCCGCGCCTGCGGTTCCGAGCTCTTCACGAGCCGCGAGAAGTTCGACGCCCACTGCGGCTGGCCGTCCTTCTTCGCCCCGCTCGCCGAGGGGCGCGTGCGCTACCTGCGCGACGAGTCGCTCGGCATGGCCCGCGTGGAGGTCCGCTGCGCGGCCTGCGACTCCCATCTGGGGCACGTGTTCGGCGGCGAGGGCTTCCCGACCCCCACGGACCAGCGGTACTGCATCAACTCGCTCTCCATCCATCTGCGCGAATCGACCTAGGCGAGCCTTCCGCCCTCGCCGCGGGCACAACCCTAGAATCGGTGGCGTGAACAACATCGGGGACCTGGCGACGGCGCCGCACGACTTCGTGGAGGCGCTGGGCGCCCTGCGGCGGGCGGCCCTGCGCCCGGAGGTCGGGCTCGCCGAGATCCCCGCCCCGGCCAACCTCGCCCCGTACGGGGTGGCGCTGTCCGCGGACGTCCTCGAGCCGGTCGGCCCGCGGCCGGTGCACGGCCCCGCCGCCTCCTTCCTCCGCGAGGCCGCCGAGGACCGGCGGGAGCTCGCCACCGGCCGCTTCATCCTGCTCCACGACCCGGCCGGCTCCCCCGTCTGGGACGGCACGTTCCGGATCGTCACCTACATCCGGGCCGAGCTCGACGCGGACATGGGCAACGACGAGCTCGTCGGGACGGTCGCCTGGACCTGGCTCTCCGACGCGCTGCACGAGCACCACGCCTTGTACTCCAACGCCGGGGGCACGGCCACCCGCGTCCTCTCCGAGAGCTTCGGCACCCTCTCCAACCGCCCAGACACCATCGACATCGAGCTCCGCGCCTCCTGGACCCCGGCCACCTCCGATGTCACCGCCCACCTCGAGGCCTGGGCGGACATGGTCTGCGCGTTCGCCGGGCTGCCCCCGCTGCCGCCGGGCGTCACCGCGCTCCCCCGCCGGCGCCTCAACTGACCACCCGGCCGGACGCCCCGGCCCGGCACCCGGAGCAGACGACGGCGGCGTCTCATAGAATGGCTCATCATGACCGAGACCAGCGACGCCGCCACGCCCACCCCCCTGACCGCACCCGGCGAGGGCGTCCCCCTGGTCGTGAACACCCCCTCCGGCCTGTCCCGGGCCGCGGCCGCCCTCGCCGCGGCGACCGGTCCCGTCGCCGTCGACGCCGAGCGCGCGTCGGGCTTCCGCTACGGACAGCGCGCGTTCCTGGTCCAGCTCCGCCGCGAGGGCGCGGGCACCTGGCTCATCGATCCGGAGGCGTTCGAGGACCTCGCGCCGATCAACGAGGCGCTCGCCGGGGTCGAGTGGATCCTGCACGCCTCCACCCAGGACCTGCCGTGCCTGGCCGAGTGCGGCATGCGCCCCGACGCGCTCTTCGACACCGAGCTCGCGGCCCGGCTCGCCGGTCTGCCACGCGTGGGCCTCGGGGCCGTCGTCGAGTCGCTCCTCGGTCTGTCGCTGGCCAAGGAGCACTCCGCGGCCGACTGGTCCAAGCGGCCCCTGCCCGAGCCGTGGCTGAACTACGCGGCGCTCGACGTCGAGGTGCTCGTCGAGCTGCGCGAGGAGCTCCACCGGATCCTGGAGGAGGCCGGCAAGCTCGAGTTCGCCGAGCAGGAGTTCGAGGCGATCCGGACGGCCGCCCCCGCCGCTCCGCGCCAGGACCCGTGGCGGCGGACCTCCGGGCTGCACGCCCTGCGCGACCAGCGGCGGCTCGCCGCGGCCCGCGAGCTCTGGTACGAACGCGAGTCCCTGGCGGAGAACCGGGACGTCTCGCCGGGACGGATCATCCCCGACTCGGCGATCGTCGCGGCGGCGAAGGCGATGCCGGCCACCGTGCCGGCCCTCCTGAAGACGCCGGGGTTCCACGGCCGGGCCGCCGCCAAGGAGGCCGCGCGCTGGGTGCGTGCCCTCCAGACCGCACGCACCACCGAGGACCTTCCGCCCCTGCACCTGCCGACCAACTCGCCGCCCCCGCCCCGCGTCTGGGCCGAGAAGGACCCGGCTGCCGCTGCGCGCCTCAACACGGCGAAGCCGCGGCTCGCGCGCGTCGCGGAGCGGCTCGAGATCCCGCTGGAGAACCTCCTCACCCCCGACCACCTGCGCCGGATCGCCTGGCGCCCGCCCACACCGGTCGAGCCCGAGACCATCGAGGCCGCGCTCCGTGATCTCGGCGCCCGCCCGTGGCAGGTGCGGCTCACGGCCCCGGTGATCACGGTCGCGTTCCTCGACCCGGATCGTCCCGACGAGTAGCGTCGGGGCCATGCGCCCGATGACCTCCGCGGACTCGCCCGTCCTCTCGCTCTCCCCGCTCGTCCAGGCCCCCATGGCCGGCGGTCCCGGTACGCCCGAACTCGCCGCGGCGGTCAGCAGCGCCGGCGGCCTCGGATTCCTCGCCGCCGGGTATCTCAGTGCCGACGCGATGCTCGGACAGCTCGACCGGGCCGAGGCGCTCACCGACCACCCGCTCGGCGTCAACCTCTTCGTCCCCGAACGAACTCCCGACGGCCGCCTCCGTCGATTGGCCGACGCCGATCTGAAGCGGCTCTCCCGCTACCGCGAACGCCTCGCCGCCGAACTCCCCGCCGCTTCCGACGGAGACGGACGGACGCCGGCCGGGCCCGCCCCGCTGGACACGGCGGCGCGCCCGGACGACGACGACTACCCCGCCAAGCTGGCGGCCCTCGTGGCCCGCCCGGCCCCGCCCGCCGTCGTCTCCTTCACGTTCGGACTGCCGACGGCCGCGGAGCTCGCGGCCCTGCGCCACCGGGGCGTCGTCACCGTCGCCACCGTGACCAGCGAGGAGGAGGCCCTCGCCGCGGTGCGTCTGGGCCTCGGTGGCCTCTGCGTCCAGGGCCCCGAGGCCGGAGGCCACCGCGGGACCCACCAGTGCGCGCAGACACCGGACCCGAGGCCGCTCACACGTCTGCTGCCCGACGTCGTCGCGGCCGTTCGCGGCACCGAGCCCGCCGCCGGGGCCCGCCGGGTGTGGATCGCGGCCGCGGGAGGGATCGCCACGCCCGGCGACGTCGCGCGCGTCCTGCGCGCCGGCGCCGATGCCGCGCAGGCCGGGTCGGCCTTCCTGCTCTGCCGAGAGGCCGGGACCGGCGCCGCCCACCGGTCCGCGCTGCGGGCCCTGGGCGCGCCGGAAGACGGGCCGGAGGGGGACGGCGGCACGGCCGTCACGCGTGCGTTCACGGGTCGGCCGGCCCGGGGAATCGCGAACGACTTCCTCCGCCGCCACTCGGAGGCCGCACCGGCGCTCTACCCGGCCGTCCACCACCTGACCCGTCCGATCCGCGCCGAGGCCGCGGCCAGCGGCGACCGGGAGCGGCTCCACCTCTGGGCAGGGACCCGTGCCGGCCTGGCCCGGGAGGCGACGGCGGCGGAGATCACCGCCGAGCTCCTGACCGGGACGTCGATTGCCTCAGATATTACCGGCGAGTAACATATGCTGTGGATCACAGACCCGCAGTGACCCCCGAAAGGATGCGCCGCCCCATGTCAGATGTCTCCGCCCCGGAACGCTTCGACCGCTTCAACGGCCTCGCCGGCGAGGTCGCCGATGAGATCGTCACCCATGCCAGAGTGGAGGACCGCAGGCTCTCCGGCGACCGGATCCTGGCGCTCGTCACCCTGGACAACGGCCTGGACGCCCGGCGTCCCACCACGCTGGGGCCGAACTCGCTGATCGGCCTCGGCCGGGTCCTCCTCGACCAGCAGCGGCGCGCCCGGGACGGCGAGATCCACGCACTGGCCGTCACCGGCAAGCCTGGCTTCTTCGTGGCCGGCGCCGACCTGTCCTTCGTCTCCTCGCTGCGCGAGTCGGCGAACGCCGGGCAGATGGCCGAGCTCGGGCACGACGTCTACGGGCTGCTCGCGGATCTGGGCGTGCCGACCTTCGCCTTCGTCAACGGCGTCGCCCTCGGCGGCGGCCTGGAGGTCGCCCTCGCGTGCACGTACCGGACCGTCGCCGCCGAGGCGAAGGGCATCGGCCTGCCGGAGGCCTTCATCGGGCTCATCCCCGGCTGGGGCGGGGTCTACCGGCTGCCGCGCCTGATCGGCCCGGAGGTCGCACTCCAGGTGATGCTCGAGAACCCGCTGAACAACAACCGCTCGCTCACCGGACGTCGCGCCCACGAGCTCGGCATCGCCGACCACCTCGTCGCCGACGGCGACTTCGTGGCCGAGTCCGTCGCCTGGGCCGAGAGCGTGCTCGACGGCGCCGCCGTCGAACGCCCGCACGCCACGGACCCCTCCACGCCCGACGGGCGCGGACGGTGGGACGCGGCCCTGCGGAAGGCCGCTGCGTTCGTGGAGGCCAAGATCTCCAACGCAGCGCCCGCCCCCCTGAAGGTCCTCGAGGTCATGGAGGCCGGCCGCGACCTGGCGCAGCCGGAGGCGGCGCGGCTGGAGGTCGACGCGCTGGTCGGACTGATGCGCACCCACGAGTTCCACAACACCGTATACGCCTTCCTGGAGCTGGTGCAGAAGCGCGCGAAGCGCCCCGCCGGCGCCCCGGATCCCGGGCTGGCCCGCCCGGTCGGCCGGATTGGCGTCGTCGGAGCAGGGCTCATGGCCGGCCAGTTCGCACTGCTCTTCGCCCAGGCCCTGCGCGTGCCCGTGACGATCACCGACCTCGACCAGGGCCGCGTGGACCGCGGCCTCGCCCACATCTCCGGCGAGCTCGACAAGCAGGTCGCCAGGGGGCGTCTGGGGGCCGAGGACGCCGAGGACGTCCGGGCGCTCATCACGGGCACCACGGACAAGGCCGACTTCGCCGACGCGGACCTGGTCATCGAGGCCGTGTTCGAGGAGCTCGCCGTCAAGAAGCAGGTCTTCGCCGAGGTCGAGGCGGTCGTCTCGGCCGACTGCATCCTCGCCACCAACACCTCCTCGCTGTCGGTGACCGAGATGGCCGCGGACCTGCAGCACCCCGGGCGCGTGGTGGGCTTCCACTTCTTCAACCCGGTCGCCGTCATGCCCCTCGTGGAGATCGTCCGGGCGCCGGAGACGGACGAGGCCGTCGTCGCCACGGCCTTCGCGCTCGCGAGGAACCTCGGCAAGACGGCGGTCCTGGTCCGCGACGCCGCCGCGTTCGTGGTCAACCGCGTCCTGCTGCGGCTCATGGGCGAGGTCCAGAACGCCTTCGACGAGGGCACCCCCGCCGACATCGCCGACAACGCCCTGCGCCCCCTGGGGCTGCCGATGACCCCGTTCACGCTGCTGGCGATGGTCGGCATGCCGGTGGCCCAGCACGTCATGGAGTCCCTGCACGCCGCCTTCGGCGACCGCTTCCGCGTCTCGTCGAACCTGCAGCGGCTCATCGACCACGGCGTCTCCACGATCTGGGTCCAGAACGACGACGGCAGCCGCGCCATCCCGGAGGAGACCATGGGACTGCTCGAGCTCGGCGACGAGCCGTCCACCTCGGAGCAGGTCCTCCGGCGGACGCAGGACGCGCTGGCCGAGGAGATCGGGCTCATCCTCACCGAGGGCGTCGTCGACAGCCCCGAGGACGTGGACCTGTGCATGATCCTCGGCGCCGGCTGGCCCATGCACCTCGGCGGCATCACACCGTACCTGGACCAGGTCGGCGCCTCCGAGCGCGTGAACGGTCGGAAGTTCCACCCCGCGCGCTGAGGCACGGGGCGGGTTGCTTCCTATGATGGAGGCATGACCCATCCCGACGCCGCACCGACCCCCGCCGCCGAGGCGACCCCTCCGCCCGCCCCGGGCGCGCCGGTCCCGACGCGTCGGGGCTTCCTCCAGCGCACCGCCCTCGGCGGCACGGCGGTCGCCGGGACCGTCGCGCTCGGGGCCTGCTCCCCCGCAGCCCCGCCGCAGGCGTCCGCGCCGTCGACGCCGCAGCCGGGCGCGGAGGGCACCACAGGCCATGTGGTCGCCGCCGCCTCCGAGCTGCCGCGCGGCTCCAAGCTCGGCGTGGAGATCGAGGGGCGCAACTACCTGCTGTTCCGGCCGAGCGAGACCTCGGTTCTGGCCTACCGAGCGCTGTGCACGCACGCGGGGTGCCAGGTGCAGGTCGGCGACGAGCACGACTTCCACTGCCCGTGCCACAACTCGGAGTTCGCGCCCGAGGATGGGACGCCCACCGCCGGGCCGGCCGACGCGCCGCTGGAGCGCTTCGCCGCGGAGATCGACGGCGAGGACGTCATCGTCCACGTCTGAGCTCCACCCCCGGGCCGCACCCGACGCCGCGGACACGTCGAGCCCGGACGGCTAGGCCGCGGCGGCGTCGTGCGGATCGCGGCCGCCAGGGCCGGGGAGGCGGATCACCCGGTCGGCAGCCGCCGCGGCGAAGTCCTCGTCATGGGTGCTGAACAGCACCGCCCCGCCCGTGCCGGCACGCTGCGCCAGGACTCCGCGCAGCAGATCGAGCCCGGCATCGTCCAGGGCCACCGTGGGCTCGTCGCAGAGCAGCACGTCCGGGTCCTTGACCAGGACCGTGGCCAGTGCGACGAGACGGCGGACCGATCCGGGCAGCTCGTACGGATGCTCCGCTGCGACATCGGAGAGACCGAGCCCGTCCAGCACGTGCGAGACGGCCCGCGGGGCGTCGACCCCGAACCCGACCTCGCGGCGCACCGTCCGCTCGAAGAGCTGGTCCCCGCTGTCCTGCAGCAGCAGCCCGATCCGCCCAGTCCGCCGGACGGTCCCGGCCAGGGGTTCCAGCAGGCCGGCCGCGGTCTTGAGCAGCGTGGTCTTCCCGACGCCGTTGGGGCCCAGGAGCGCGACCGTCTCCCCCGCGTGGAGAGTCAGGTCCACGCCGGTCAGCACCGGCTGACCGGTGCGGCGCGGGCGGCGGAGGACTCGCCGGGCGCGCCCGGGGTCGCCGTAGCCGAGGCTCGCCCCGGAGAGCGCCAGCAGCCCTCGCGCCGACCCACCGGTCGAGGGCCGGTGGGACGCGGACGCACCGGTCGCTGCCGACGGCACCACTCCCCCGGCCGCCGGCGGACAGGGCTCCGCGGCGCGAGCGGGAGACGAGCGCGCGAGTCCGCCGCCTGCGAGGATGCGGACGTCGTCGGCACGGACGGTCATCTCGTCCTCGCGGCGCGTCAGATGCACCACGGAGCGCCCGCGGGCGCACCGGTCCGCGGCCCACGCGACCACCCGGCCACGAGCCTCGGCGTCGAGCCCCGCCAGCGGCTCGTCCAGCACCAGCACAGCGGGATCGACGACCGCCAGCGCCGCCAGCGCGACGAGCCGCTCCTGGCCGCCCGAGAGCCGCTCGACATCCCGGTCGAGGAGACCTTCCAGCCCGAGGTCGACCGCCACGGCCCGGACCCGCTCGCGCATCCGCGGCCTCGGCACGCCCTGGTTCTCGAGCGCGAACGCGATCTCCTCGGCGACGGTCTCCCGCGCCCCGGAGAGGAAGTGCCGCGCCTCCTGCGGGAGCAGGCCGACACGGCCTGCCCAACCCGCCGGATCGATCCGGACCCGGTGCCCGGGTGCGAAGGCGACCCGCCGCCCGCACAGCTCGAGGACGGCCTCCAGGACGTCGTCGTCCGGGTCGTCATCGGCACCAGCGACAGGTGCGCCTCCCGGCGACGGGGGCGGCAGCATTCCGGCGAGCACCCGGGCCAGCGTCGTCTTGCCGGAGCCCGAGGCGCCCACGATCGCTGTCAGCGTGCCCGGCGCCACCACGAGACGGATACCGCGCAGGGTCTCGCCCGCGTGGCCGCCGAACCGGAAGGAGTCGATCCGCGCGTCCAGCAGCGCCGCCGTCGCGCGTTCCGCGCCGGCGCTCATCCGGCACCGCCGATCAGGATCAGGGCGGGCACGACGACGGCGCCGACGGCCGCCGCGCGGCGGACGAGGCGCTGGAGCCGGGAGTCCGGCACGTCCCGCAGGCGTGTCCGGCGGTCCGCGGTGGAGGGGAAGCCGCGCGCCGCCAGGTGCGGGGCGCGCTCGGCGGCGTCCTGGACAGAGGACAGCACGAGCGGCACGGCCTGGAGCCGGACCGCCCGCCAGGCCCGCCGGAGCGGGCCGGCCCGGCGGGCCTCCGGGGCGGCGTCCAGGAGACGGAGCGCCTGGGCGTCGGCGATCGCGCGCCGGCGACGCTGGAGCCTCGGCACCAGGGCGAGCGTCGCGGCGAGCAGGTAGCCGGCCTGCGGCGGGACCGGCGCGAGGTCGATGGCCGCGACCAGCCGGTGGCGGTCGACGGCCACGGCCACGGTCGCGCCGACCACCACGAGGACGGCGAGTCGGAGCCCGAGCTGCGCCGCGACGGTCAATCCCTCAGAGGTGAGCCGGAGCCAGCCGGCCTCGAGGAGGACATGGGTTCCGGCCCGGTCGAACAGGGCGTGGATCATCAGCTGCGAGCACCAGACCGGCACGAGGATCGCGGTCGAGGCCGCCGCGACGGCCGCGAGCCGTCCCCTGGTCGCTGCGACGCCCAGGCAGACGAGGACCACGGAGAGGCTGACGGGCCAGGCGGCCAGCGCCGTCGTGCTGGTGACGACGAGCGCGGCGACCGCGAGGACCGTGAACGGGTGCACCGGCGCGCTAGTCCTGCGCCTGCCGGCGCCGGCCGAGGACGCGGTAGCGGCGAACGAACGCGAAGGTGCGGGTCAGGCGTCCGGGCAGGGCGTACACCAGGAGCGCGGCGATGAGGAAGACGACGGCCTTGTCCCCGGGGTCGGAGATCAGGGCCTGCTTGGTGACCGCGGAGAGCAGCGAGTCCCCCATGGCACCGAAGGCGCTCACCAGCGCGCCGGTGCCCACGCCCGACGTTCCGCCGAAGACGAAGGCGGCCACGGGGGCGGCCACGAGCCCGCCGATGACGCCGGCCACGAGACCGGCGAGCGGCGCCAGGACGATCCTCCGGACGGCCCCGAGGCGCGCGGCCGTTCCCGCGAGCAGGCCGATGAGGCCCGCGCCAGCGGCGAAGGGCAGGACGGTCGGGTTGAACAGGGCCCAGACGAGGGTGCCGAGCACGCCGGTGGCGGCCCCGGCCCGGCGGCCCGCGAGGAACCCGACGAGGACCGTGCCGATCGAGTCGAGGTAGAGCGGCACCATGACCGAGCCGACGAATTGGCCGAGGACGATGTTCAGCGCCAGCGCGACCGGGATGAGGGTGAGCGTCCCTACCGGCAGCTCCGGTAGGACCGCGGCGAGCAGGAGCAGCGCGGCGGCCAGGTACCCGGCGAACGCGGCCAGTGCGACGCCCTGTCCCAGCCCCTCCGCGATGCCCGCGGGCTGGGTGAGGACCAGCGCGAGGTAGGTGACGGCGAGGATCGCAAAGCCGGCCGTCGCCAGGAGGCGGCGTCCGGGGCCGGAGTGGCCGGGACGGTCCTCCAGGGTCAGGCCGCCGGCCGTGGCGTCGGTGCCGGACTCGGGTCCGGGGGCGGGTTCGGGCGCAGCGGGCTGGGGTACGGACATAGGGGTGCTCCTGGATCGCGGAATCGCGGGCGGTGTGCGTGGGGACGCCCGGCGGGCGTCGGCACGGCCCCCTATGTCACCTCGGAAGCCGAGAGTGTATTTTACACCGCGCCCCTAGGGTGCCGTCCGGAGCCGCCGGGCGTGGGCGCCGAGCCGCTCGACGAGCTCGGCGAAACCCGCCTCGGGGTCGTTCCAGTCGACGACGCGCGCGTTCGCCGGCCGGCCCCAGAGCCCCCGGTAGTCGGCGACCGTCGTCCCGACCAGCAGCGGCGACTCGGTCTCGACGTCGACGACGGCGGGACGGGCCCGGTGGGCCAGGGTCCCGACGGCGACGCCCGCCGCGAAGTAGTCGTGGACGTGGGCGATGTAGCCCTGGTCGTAGCGGCGGTGGAACTCGAAGTAGAAGCGCAGCGCGTCGGAGAGGTAGCGGACCAGCGGGTCCGAGGCCCGGCTGCGGAGACCCTCCGGATCCTCGGGGCGCACCCGCTCGGGCGCCTCGCAGCCGGCGGCGGCCGCGAGGCGGGTCACGACCTCCGGGGGCATCTCGTAGCGCTCGGTGGCCTCGAGGGAGCAGACGACGGGCAGCCGGCCCGCGTCCAGCCCGGCCGCGGCCGCCGCCCCGTACGCCGCATAGACCTCGTGCGCGGCGTGCGGGTCCACGTGGGTGTTCCACTCGGCCGTCGGCGTCGTGTTGCCCTGGTAGTTGAAGCTGCCGCCCATCACCACGACGCCCTTGAGCAGCCACGGCAGTCGCGGCTCGCGGCGCAAGGCGAGGGCGAAGTTGGTCAGCGGCGCCGTGAGCAGGGCGGTCAGCTCGCCGGGCGCGGCGCGGGCCGCCTCGATCCAGAAGTCGACCGCGTCGTCGTCCGCCGTCCCGGCCGCCTCGCGCCCGGACGGGGACGGCGCCGGGAGCTCCGCGTAACCAACGCCCTGGGGGCCGTGGGTCTCGGGGGTCGTGACGAGCGGGATCCGCAGCGGCTGCCGGGCGCCGATCAGGACCGGGACCTCGGGGCGGCCGCAGAGGTCGAGCAGCGCCCGGTTGTTGGCGGCGACCTGCTCCACGCCGACGTTGCCGGGGGTGCTGGTGACGGCGACGAGCTCGACGTGGTCGCACGCGGCGAGGTAGGCCAGCGCCAGGGCGTCGTCGATCCCGGTGTCGTTGTCGAGGAGGAGGCGGACCGTGGGGTCGGGTGCGCCGGATCGGCCGGTTTCCATGCGGGCCTCCTAGGGGTCGTGCGGTGGATGTGCAATCGGCGGTCGCGCTCGCGGCGGCCCGCCCGCGAGCCTACCGCGGGCCGCCCGGGGGCACGCCGCCACCCATGTGCATAGTCATTCATAGTCATGCATAACAATTGGAAATCTGGCGCGGAGGGCCTAGCATTCTAGGTATGTCGAAAGTACTCACCTCCCTCCCCGTCGGCGAACGCGTCGGCATCGCCTTCTCGGGCGGCCTGGACACCTCCGTCGCCGTCGCCTGGATGCGCGACAAGGGCGCCGTCCCCTACACCTACACCGGCGACCTCGGCCAGTACGACGAGTCGAACATCGACTCCATCCCGGGGCGCGCCCTCGAGTACGGGGCCGAGAAGTCGCGGCTCGTCGACTGCAGGCCGCTCCTCGTCGAGGAGGGACTCGCCGCGCTGGCCTGCGGTGCCTTCCACATCCGCTCCGGCGGCAAGACGTACTTCAACACCACGCCGCTCGGGCGCGCCGTCACTGGCACCCTGCTGGTCCAGGCCATGCGCAACGACGGTGTGGACGTCTGGGGCGACGGCTCCACCTACAAGGGCAACGACATCGAGCGGTTCTACCGCTACGGGCTGATGGCGAACCCGAACCTGCGCATCTACAAGCCGTGGCTGGACCCGCAGTTCGTCCACGAGCTCGGCGGCCGCCAGGAGATGAGCGAGTGGATGACCGCCCACGGCTTCCCCTACCGGGACTCCGCCGAGAAGGCCTATTCGACCGACGCGAACATCTGGGGCGCGACCCACGAGGCGAAGACGCTCGAGTTCCTCGACACCCCGCTGGAGACCGTCGAGCCCATCATGGGCGTGAAGTTCTGGGACGCCTCGGTCGAGGTCGAGACCGAAGACGTAACCATCGCGTTCGAGGCCGGCCGCCCGGTCTCCATCAACGGCCAGGAGTTCTCCGACGCCGTCGCACTGGTCATGGAGGCGAACACGGTCGGCGGTCGTCACGGCCTCGGCATGAGCGACCAGATCGAGAACCGCATCATCGAGGCGAAGTCGCGCGGCATCTACGAGGCGCCGGGCATGGCTCTGCTGCACATCGCCTACGAGCGCCTGCTGAACGCGATCCACAACGAGGACACCGTCGCGACCTACCACGAGCAGGGCCGCCGCCTGGGCCGCCTGATGTACGAGGGCCGCTGGCTGGATCCGCAGTCGCTCATGCTGCGCGAGTCGATCCAGCGCTGGGTCGGGTCGGCCGTCACGGGATCCGTGACGCTGCGTCTGCGCCGCGGCGACGACTACACGATCCTCGACACCACCGGACCGGCGCTGAGCTACCACCCGGAGAAGCTGTCGATGGAGCGCGTCGGCGACGCGGCCTTCGGCCCGCTGGACCGCATCGGCCAGCTCACCATGCGCAACCTGGACATCGCCGACTCCCGCACCCGGCTGGAGCAGTACACGGGGTCGGGCCTGCTCGGCGGCGCCACCGGAGAGCTGATCGGCGACATGGAGGCCGGCGGCGCCGAGGCCATCACGGGCGGCACGGAGGTCACCGAGGACGACCGCGCGGCCGACGAAGCCCTCGAGCGGGCCTCGTTCGACACCGGAACGGACTAGCCCGACGCCGGTTCCGGCAGGCCGGAGCCGGACGGAGCATGAGGAAGCGCGCCCCGCGCGGCTGCTGTGCAGCCGCGCGGGGCGCGCTTCGTTCTTTGGTCCACCGCCGGTCCCGGGAGTCCGGCAACAGACTCGGTTTCCGGCCGGGGCCGGAGCGATGCCTAGTCCAGGCTGAATGGCTTCGGCGGCAGCGGATGCTTCTGCTTGAGCTTCTCCGGCTCGCCGTACGGGGCCGCGGCGATGCGGAGCTTGGAGAAGTCGAGGTTGTGGTCGCGCACCGCGGTCTTGATGGCCGACACGGCGGACTTGGCGTCCGGCGTGAGGATCTTGATGTTCAGCTTGCCGGGTGCGAACTCGGCCGACTCCACCGTGCCCAGTCCGCGCCAGGCCAGGTGGGGCGTGAGGACCTGGACGGCGGTGTCCCGCAGCCGCTGCCCGTAGCCGCCCTCCGACTTGGCCGGGTACTGGGCGACCACCCAGAACTGCTCCTCGGGCGCCAGCTCGGCGAAGCCGTCTTCGCGGCACTGCAGCTCGAAGCCCGCGAGCAGCGACTCGCCGGTCTCCTCGTCGACGTCCTGCACGTCCTGGGTGGTCGACTGGTGCCCCACGGCTCCGTGGTTGATGACGAACTGCCCCAGGCCGCCGTCGGCGTAGGTCTCGTACCATGCCTCGCGGAACTCGAGCGATCCGTCGTCTCGACGGCGGTAGGTGCGGATGATGGCCATGCTTCTCCTCCAGTCCGGGCGGTTTGCCCGTGGATCGGTACTCCTCGAAAACTCCGGTGCGCCGGCGGCCCGCTCAGCCCCCGGACGACGACGCGAGCCGCCGACCGTCCTCGAGCCAGGCCCGAGCGGCGCGGCTCGCCCCCGACCCGGGCTCGACGTCGAAGACCCCGCGGCGGCCCTCGACGGCGGCCATCAGCTCGGCGGCGGCCGCGCTCATCCGCGCCACCAGCCCGTCCGGGTACCCGTACGCGGCGCGGTGCTCGGCGAACTCGTCCTCGTCGTCGAGGTAGACGCCGCGGGTACTCGAGCGGACCACGTCCAGATCCATGTCCACCGAGTGGACCTCCCAGCCGGTGGGTCGCAGCGGGCGCCAGCCGATCCCGGTCGAGACGTCGATGTAGATGCGGAAGTCGCCCGGGTGGGCGGCGTCGTAGAAGGTCGCCACCCAGTCCGCGGTCCGGACCGTTGCGTCCGGACCGCTCGGCCCCTGGTGCGGGACGAGGCAGACCGCGTCGGACGCCGCGTAGAAGCCGGCACCGGGCCGGGCGACGAACGCCCCGGCGGGCTGGAAGATCCAGTGGCCGGCCGCATCGGCGCCCAGGTAGGTGCCGGGCACCACCCAGTGCGGTCCGCCGTCGTACTTCCAGGCCCGGGCGACCACCAGCTCGCCCGGGATGGCGCCCGCCGGCTCGGACCGCAGCGGACCGGCGTCCACGCCCACGGCCGCGGGACTCACAGCCGGGGGATCTGGCCGGTGGGCAGGTCCTGCCCGGGCAGCGGCCGCGCGAAGGGCACCTGCGTCCCGAGCACCTGGGCGACGGTGCTCTGCGCGATGTTCGCCGCCGTCAGGCCCACGCGCTCGAGGATCTGGGAGCGCGAGCCATGGGCGAGGAACTCCACCGGCAGGCCGACCTCGTTCAGCGCCGTGTCCACGCCGGCCGCGCGCATCTCCTGCCGGATCCGCGCGCCCACTCCCCCGGCCCGGACCCCGTCCTCGATCGAGACGACCAGGCGGTGGCGGGCGGCCAGTCCCACGATGGACCGGGGCACGGGCAGGACCCAGCGGGGATCGACGACGGTGGCCGTGATCCCCT
Source organism: Zhihengliuella sp. (assembly GCF_031178195.1). GTDB lineage: Bacteria > Actinomycetota > Actinomycetes > Actinomycetales > Micrococcaceae > Zhihengliuella. The sequence continues at coordinate 184,429 of NZ_JAPSJL010000002.1, read as the reverse complement.
GGGCCGCGAGCCGGGAGGCGACCTCGAGACCGGTGCCGGCCATCGAGCCGACCGCGACGATCAGCACGTCGCGGGCGTCGGCGTCGTGTTCCCTGCTCTCGCCGGATCGGGCCAGGACGTCCACGCCGTCCTCGAGCCGCTCGACGGCCTCGATCGCGCGGCCCACGGTGCCCTTGCTGAAGCGCAGGACGGTCGGGGCGTCGTCCACGGCGACGGCCTCCCGCAGCTGCTCGCGCAGGCGGTCGGCGTCGCGCGGCGCAGCGATGTGGATGCCGGGCACCGACTGCAGGATCGACAGGTCCCACATGCCGTGATGGCTGGGGCCGTCCGGGCCGGTCACGCCGGCCCGGTCCAGGACCACTGTGACGCCCGCCTTGTGCAGGGCGACGTCCATGAGCAGCTGGTCGTACGCCCGGTTCAGGAACGTCGCGTAGAGGGCGACCACGGGATGCAGGCCCCCGTACGCCAGACCGGCCGCCGAGGTCATGGCGTGCTGCTCGGCGATGCCGACGTCGATGACGCGACCGGGGTGCCGGTCGGCCATGGTCTTCAGGCCCACGGGGATCATCATGGCGCCGGTGATGCCCACGATGTCGTCGCGCTCGTCGGCGATCGAGGCGATCTCCTCGCCGAAGACGGAGGTCCACGACTGGGCCGAGCCCGACTCCACCGGCTCGCCCGTCACGGGGTCAATGACGCCGACGGCGTGGAACTGGTCGTCCTCGTGCGCCCGCGCGGGCGCGTAGCCGCGGCCCTTCTCGGTCAGGGCGTGGACGAGGACGGGGCCCTCGTAGGCGCGCGCCTGCTGGAGGGCCTCGTCCACGCTGGCCTGGTTGTGCCCGTCGATGGGGCCGATGTACTTCAACCCGAGGTCCTCGAAGAGGCCCTGCGGGGCCCACCAGTCCTTGATGCCCTTCTTGGCCGCGTGCAGCGACTTGTAGGTCAGGCGCCCCATCGCGCCGCCGCCCTGCAGGCGCTCCTTGACCTTGTCCAGCGTGACCTCGTAGGCCTGCGAGGTCCGGACCTTGTCCAAGGTCATCTGCCGGAGACCGGCCAGCTGGTTCGCGAGCCCGCCGATGGTCGGCGCGTAGGACCGCCCGTTGTCGTTCACGACGATCACCACGCGGCGGTCCTTGTCCGCGGCGATGTTGTTCAGCGCCTCCCAGGCCATGCCGCCGGTGAGCGCGCCGTCGCCGACGACTGCGACGACGTAGCGGTCGGGCTCCCCCTTGAGGACGCGCGCGCGGGAGATGCCGTCGGCCCACGACAGCGAGCTGGAGGCGTGCGAGGATTCGACGATGTCGTGGACCGACTCGCCCCGGTCCGGGTAGCCGGCGATGCCGTGCTCCTGGCGCAGCGTGTCGAAGTCCTGCCGGCCCGTGACGAGCTTGTGCACGTAGGACTGGTGGCCGGTGTCGAAGACGATGGAGTCGCGCGGCGAGTCGAACGCGCGGTGGATCCCGAGGGTGAGCTCGACGACGCCGAGGTTGGGCCCCAGGTGCCCGCCGGTGCGGGCGACGTTGGCGACCAGGAAGGTCCGGATCTCCGCGGCGAGCTCCTGCAGTTGGACCAGGCTCAGGGCGCGCAGGTCGCGCGGCTCGCGAATGGTCTCAAGCAGTCCCACGGAGGCGGTCCTTTCGATGCGGCTGAAGGTCAGTCAATCCTACCGCCCGGGCCGCCCCGGCTCGGCACCGGGCCCGGCGTCCGTCCGCGGGTCAGGCCGTGGGCCGGCTGGGCACGGCGCGCGCGTAGACCTCGGACAGCAGACGGTAGGAGCGAGTGCCCAGCGCCGTCGCGGCGAGGATGATCGACGCCACGCCGGAGACCAGGAAGACGAGGGCGATGCCGCGGGCGTCGCCCTCGCCGAGCAGCCACCCCCACGCCTGCTGTCCCTCGCCGGAAGCCACGTAGGGGATGATCCAGAACTCGGCCAACGGCGCGATGAGGAAGGCCGTGATGGGAGCCGCCGCGGCCTCGAACGTCATGGCGAAGCCGAAGACGCGCCCCTGCGTCTCGTAGGGCACGATTCTCTGGATGACCGTCTGCTCGGCCGCCTCGATGGCGGGGATGAGCATCATGAAGAGCCAGATCCCGGCCGCGAACAGCCACCACCACTCGCGGAGCGTGAAGGTCGCACCGAGGACGCCCGTGCAGGCGACCAGGAGCAGCAGCGTCCGGATCGGGTTGCGCCCCAGGCCGAACCTCGCCACGGCGGCGCCGCCGATCAGGAAGCCCGTGGCGGTCACCCCCAGGACGATCCCCCAGACCTCGACCGGGAAGAGGGTCAGGCCGTACGGGTCCATGAGGGCCATGAAGACGCCGCCGGTGAGGTTGTTGAACGTCGTGAAGAGGATGAGGGCGAACAGCCCCTGCGAGGCCTTGACGGCGGCGATGCCCGCCCGTACCTCGGTGAACGTGTTCCGGTCCGCCGAGCGGACGATGCGCGGCTCGGGGATGCGGAGGAAGAGCAGGTGGATCAGGACGACGGCGCAGGCGGCGAGGGCGATGGCCAGGGTACCGGCCATGCCGAGCATGCCGATCGACAGGCCGGAGAAGACAGAGGTGACGAGGAAAGCGAGGCCCTGCACGGAGCCGACCAGGCCGTTGGCGTTGGCTCGGCGCTCGGGCTCGACGAGCAGGGTCACCGTCGTCGACAGGGCGATGTTGCGTAGCTGCTCGACGACCGCCCCCACCAGGACGACGGCGGCGAAGGTCCAGAACCAGGGGCCGTCCAGCCGCAGCAGCTCGTGCTCCGGCAGCACGGCGAACATCGCGGCCGCCAGCGCGAAGAAGGCGAGTGTGAAGACCGTCGACCCGATCATCACGGCTCGCTTGCGGTACCGGTCGACCAGGACGCCGAACGCCAGGCCGAAGAATGCGACGAGGAGCATGTAGGCGCCGCCGATCAGACCGGTCGCCAGGACCGAGCGCGTCTCCAGGTAGACCCAGAAGGTCAGGGCGAACCAGAGGAAGCTGGTGATGACGTTGGCCAGCGCCGTGTTGACCAGGACATGGAGGAAGGTGCGGCGTCCGGTCCCCGCCGGGACCGTGGGCTCCGCGACCGCCCCGCCGTCGTCCGTGCCGCCCTCGAGCGGCACGGCCGCGGCTGCCGGGGCGGGTCGGAGCGGTGGCGTCGCCCCGGGGGCCGTCTGCGGCGCGGTGGGCGGCGCCCCCTCGGCGGGCGACGGCTCTTCGTGCGACATGGCAACAGCGTAGGACCGCCGCGGCGGGACCGGTAGGCCCCGGGCCTGGCCGGGGCGGCGTCGGCCCGGAACGCCGCTGGGGCGGCCACCGGCGAACCGGCGACCGCCCCAGCGGAGGGTGCTACAGCGATCAGTTCGCGGAGATCTGACGCAGCACGTACTGCAGGATGCCGCCGTTGCGGTAGTAGTCCGCCTCGCCGGGGGTGTCGATGCGGACGTCCGCGTCGAACTCGACCGTGGAACCGTCCGCCTTGGAGGCGGTCACCTTCACGGTCTTCGGCGTCTGGCCCTCGTTCAGCTCGGTGATGCCGGCGATGTCGAAGGACTCGGTGCCGTCCAGGCCGAGCGAGTCCGCGGACTCACCGGTCGGGAACTGCAGCGGCAGAACGCCCATGCCGATGAGGTTGGAGCGGTGGATGCGCTCGAACGACTCGGTGATGACGGCCTTGACGCCCAGCAGCGCCGTGCCCTTGGCGGCCCAGTCGCGCGAGGAGCCGGAGCCGTACTCCTTGCCGCCGAGCACGACCAGCGGGGTGCCCGCGGTGCGGTAGTTCTGGGCCGCGTCGTAGACGTACGCCTGCGGGGCGCCCTCCTGGGTGAAGTCGCGGGTGAAACCACCCTCCACGCCGTCGAGCAGCTGGTTCTTGATGCGGATGTTGGCGAACGTGCCGCGGATCATCACCTCGTGGTTGCCGCGGCGGGAGCCGTAGGAGTTGAAGTCCTTGCGGTCCACGCCGTTGGCCAGCAGGTACTGGCCGGCCGGGGTGTCCGACTTGAAGGAACCCGCCGGGGAGATGTGGTCGGTGGTGACCGAGTCGCCCAGCTTCAGCAGGACGCGGGCGCCCTGGATGTCCTCGACCGGCTCCGGCTGCGCCTGCATGCCCTCGAAGTACGGGGGCTTGCGGACGTAGGTGGACTCATCGGCCCACTCGAACGTAGCGCCGGTGGGCGTCTCCAGGCTCTTCCAGCGGTCGTCTCCGTCGAAGACTCCCTCGTAGCCCTTCGCGAACATCTCCTTGTCGATCGACTTGGCGATGACGTCCTCGACCTCGGTCGGGGACGGCCAGATGTCGCGCAGGAAGACGTCGTTGCCGTCGGCGTCCTGGCCCAGGGCGTCGGACTCGAAGTCGAAGTCCATGGTGCCGGCCAGTGCGTAGGCGATGACCAGCGGCGGGGACGCCAGGTAGTTCATCTTCACGTCGGGGTTGATGCGCCCCTCGAAGTTGCGGTTGCCCGAGAGGACCGCGGTGGCGGCGAGGTCGTTGGCCTGGATGGCCTCGGAGATCTCGGCCTCGAGCGGTCCGGAGTTGCCGATGCACGTGGCGCAGCCGTAGCCGACGATGTAGAAGCCCAGCTTCTCCAGGTACGGCGTGAGGCCGGACTTCTCGTAGTAGTCCGTGACGACCTTCGAGCCCGGGGCGACGGAGGTCTTGACCCACGGCTTCGACGTCAGGCCCTTCTCGGCGGCGTTGCGGGCCAGCAGCGCGGCGGCCAGCATCACGGACGGGTTGGACGTGTTGGTGCACGAGGTGATCGAGGCGATCGAGACGAGGCCGTGGTCGAGCGTGAACGCGCGGCCGTCCTCCATCTCCACGTCGACGGCCTTCGAGGGACGGCCGATGCCCAGCTCGTCCGCCTCGCCGGCGGCGTAGTTGTGGATGTCCTTGCGGAACTGCTCCTTGGCGTCCGTCAGCTGGATGCGGTCCTGCGGGCGCTTCGGGCCGGAGATCGACGGCACGACCGTGGACAGGTCCAGCTCGAGGAACTCGGAGAAGCGCAGCTCGCGCGACGGGTCGTGCCAGAGGCCCTGCTCCTTGGCGTACGCCTCGACGAGGGCGACGTTCTCCTCGGACCGGCCGGTGAGGCGCAGGTAGTCGAGGGTGACGTCGTCGATCGGGAACATGGCGGCCGTGGAGCCGAACTCCGGGCTCATGTTGCCGATGGTGGCGCGGTTGGCCAGCGGAACCTCGGCCACACCCTCTCCGTAGAACTCCACGAACTTGCCGACGACGCCGTGCTTGCGCAGCATCTCGGTGATCGTCAGCACGACGTCCGTGGCGGTGGCGCCGGCCGGGATGGAGCCGGAGAGCTTGAAGCCGACCACGCGCGGGATCAGCATGGAGACCGGCTGGCCGAGCATCGCGGCCTCGGCCTCGATGCCGCCGACGCCCCAGCCGAGCACGCCCAGACCGTTGACCATGGTGGTGTGCGAGTCGGTGCCGACGCAGGTGTCCGGGTAGGCCCGCAGCACGCCGTCGACCTCACGGGTCATGACGGTGCGCGCCAGATACTCGATGTTGACCTGGTGGACGATGCCGGTGCCCGGGGGGACCACCTTGAAGTCGTCGAACGCGGTCTGGCCCCAGCGCAGGAACTGGTAGCGCTCGCCGTTGCGCTCGTACTCGATCTCCATGTTGCGCTCGAGTGCGCCGGCGTTGCCGAACGCGTCGATCTGCACGGAGTGGTCGATGACCATCTCGGCCGGAGCCAGCGGGTTCACGCGCTTCGGGTCGCCGCCGAGCTCCTGGACGGCCTCGCGCATCGTGGCGAGGTCGACGATGCACGGCACGCCGGTGAAGTCCTGCATGATGACGCGCGCAGGGGTGAACTGGATCTCGGTGGAGGGCTGGGCGTCCTTGTCCCATCCGGCCAGGGCGCGGACGTGGTCCGCGGTGATGTTGGCACCGTCCTCGGTGCGCAGGAGGTTCTCCAACAGAACCTTCAGGCTGTACGGAAGGCTCTCGGCACCCTCGACGGCGTTCAGCCGGAAAATTTCATATTCTTTGCCTTCGACGTCCAAGACGCCCTTGGCACCAAAGCTGTCCACATTGCTCATTGGGACTCCTCTCGCCAGATTTTCATCTTTGTTGCACGCTTGACCCGACGCCAGTTAGGCGTGCCTAACCGGCACAGATGGTAGTTCGCGGCAGAGCTGCGGCCATCCTATCCGCTCGGTCAGGCGAAACCCACGGCGAGCGGGGCTCCCCGGCGCACCGCCCGTCCGGCGGCCCGCCCGGTGCGCCGGACGGACGGTCGGCGGGTGGCCGGGCGTCACGCACGCGTCACACGGTGGTGCCGCACCGCCGGATCACCGGGCGGCGAAGCGCCCCACGAGCTCGACGTGGTGGGTGTTCGGGTAGAGGTCGAAGGCGCGCAGACCCTCCAGCCGGTAGCCCTCCCGGGCGAGGTAGGCGGTGTCCCGGGCGAAGGACGCCGGGTCGCAGGAGACGTACGCGACCGTGCCCGGCGCGGCGGCCGCGATCTGGCGCACGGCCTCCTTGCCGGCGCCCGCGCGCGGCGGATCGAGGACGACGGCGTCCAGGGCACCGCCGCGGCCGGGGGCGCGTACCCCCGTCCCGGCCCGGGCGCCGGAGACGTCGGCGAGCTCGGGGCGCAGCCTCCGCTCCACCCGCCCCTGCACGATCCGCGCCTGGGCGTGGCCGTGGAGGTTGCGGCGGGCGTCCCGGCTGGTGCCGGGGGCTCCTTCGATCGACAGGACGGTTCCGGTCGGCCCCACGAGTTCGGCGAGAGCGCGCGTGAACAGGCCGGCCCCGGCGTACAGGTCCGCGACCCGGTGCCCGGGCCGCGCGTCGACGATGTCCAGCACCGCCGAGGTGAGCAGCGCGGGCGCGCAGCGGTGGATCTGCCAGAAGCCCTCGCCGGTGACCCGGTACTCGTAGGGCGCTCCGGGCGCGTCGACGTCGACCGTCTCCCGCAGCCAGGTCCGCCCCGAGATGCGCTGCAGGCCGCCGCGGCCGTCCGCCGCGGGCCCGTCGGCCTGCGAGAGCAGGGCCACCGAGACCTCCGGCCCGAGGTCCTGGGCGACCCGCCGGGCCGCGCGCTGTGCGGTGGCCGGTGCCGTGCCCTCGGCGGGGACGAGCAGGACGAGCAGCTGCCCGCCGACGGCCGGCGCCGCGACCTCCACGCGCCCGAACCCGGTCAGGTCCGTGCCCCAGAGGCGGGAGTCCTGGATCCCGGCGGCGGCGAGCGGCATGCCGGAGATCTCCACCAGCCGGTCGGAGCGATGCGCGTGCATGGCCGGGCGGCCCGCCGCGGACACGGCGAACGCCATGCGGGTGCGCCAGCCGAGCCCGTCCGGGTCCTCCCCCGGTGCAGCCTCGACCCCGGCGAATCCGACGGCGGCGGCGTCCACGCCGGCCGCACGGGACAGGTGCTCCACGACGACGTCCGACTTCAGCTCCCGCTGACGCGGCAGGGTTATGTGCCCGAACTCGGCCCCGCCGGCCGGCAGACGTCCGGCGCCGTGGGCGGCGAGCGCGTCGGCCGGGGCCCACACATGCTCCCGGCGGTCGGGCGAGGCCTCCAGCACCTCGACGGCGTCGCCGCGCCAGAAGCGCGCGTCGTCGTCGTACTCCGTCAACCGCACCCGCACCCGCTCACCGGGCAGGGCGTGCCGCACGAAGACCACCCGGCCCTCGTGCCGGGACACGAAGTGCCCGCCGTGGGCGACGGCGCCCACGGACAACTCGACGACGGGGGCTGGGGTCTGCTCGGTCACGGGCGGTCCTTCACGGTGGTGGCGGTTGCGGGGTCCTCGGTGCCGGGGTCCTCGGTGCGGGGCCCCTCGGCCGTCGGCTCGCGGCGGGCACCGGCGGACGGGTCGGCGGCGGCGGGATCCGCGGCGTCGTGCGACTCGGACCCGAAGAGCGCCCGCCCGTGCGTGCGCTCGGAGAGCTGCCAGGGCACCGAGGCGACGACGACGCCGGGCTCGAAGTGCAGCCGAGTCCGCACGCGCAGTGTGGTCTGGTTGTGCACGAGGTGCTCCCACCAACGACCCACCACGTACTCGGGGACGTAGACGACGACGAGGTCGCGGGGGGCGTCGCGCTTGATGCTCTTGATGTAGTCCAGCAGCGGGGAGGCGACCTCGCGGTACGGGGACGCGAGCACGGTCAGGGGCACCGGCACCCGCAGCCGGTCCCAGTCCTCGACGATCCGGTCGGTGCGGTCCTCGTCGACGTCGACGGCGATCGCGTCCAGCTTGGACGGCCGGCTGGCGCGCGCGAAGGAGAGGGCCCGGAGCACCGGCTTCTGCACGCTGGTCACCAGCACGAGCGCATGCACGCGGGCCGGCAGCGCCTTGGTCTCGGAGTCGAAGTCGACGGCCAGCTCGCGGTCCACCTCCTCGTAGTGCCGGTGCAGCGAGTACATGACCAGGTACAGGACCGCGATCCCCAGCAGGGCGAGCCAGGCCCCGTGCACGAACTTGGTGACCAGGACCACGACGAGCACCGCCAGCGAGAGCAGGAAGCCGACGAGGTTCAGCAGGCGGGCCCGGACGATCCGCGCCCGGACCTGGCGGTCCGGGGTCTGGACGAACTTCCGCTTCCAGTGCTTGAGCATGCCGGCCTGACTGAGCGTGAACGCCACGAAGACGCCCACGACGTACATCTGGATCAGGGCGGGCAGGTGCGCGTCGAAGAGCAGGACCAGCACGATGGCCGCGGCAGCGAGCGCGATGATGCCGTTGCTGTAGCCGAGGCGGTCGCCGCGGCGGCGGAGCTGACGCGGCAGGTACCCGTCGGTGGCCAGGTGGGAGGCGAGGAACGGGAAGGACTTGAACGTCGAGACGCCGGCCGTCCAGAGGACCCAGATGGTCACCAGCAGGATCAGCACGGCGCCCAGGCTGCCCGGGCCGAACACGGCCGAGGCGAGCTGGCCGAGCACCGGCGCCTGGAAGTAGTCCGCCGGGATGGGGCCGCCGTCGAGCCGGAGGTACCGCTGCGGCTCCTCCACCATGCGCACGTGCGTCGCCTCCGCGAGGAAGAGCGTCCCGAGGGTCAGGACCGCGGCAACGGCACCGAGCCAGACGAGGATCGCTCCGGCGTTCCTGGCCCGCGGGGCGCGGAGTTGCTGGACGTTGCTGGTGGGCGCCTCGATGCCGGTCAGCGCCGCCGAGCCGGTGGAGAACGCGCGGAGCAGCAGCAGGGCGCCGAAGAACCCGGTGAGGCCGCCTTCGAACCCCGCCTCCGGGACGATGGTGAAGTCCGCACTCGGGGCCTGCCCCAGCCGGCCGGTCGCCGCCAGGATGGAGCCGGTGGCGAGCATGACGAGGACCGCGCCGACGAAGAGGTAGGTGGGCAGCACCTGGACCAGGCGCGAGCGCCCGAAGCCGCGCAGGCCGACGAACGCGAGGAGCACCACGCCCCAGGCGGCGATCTCGGCCCGGTGCCCCTGCAGCCCGGGGAACACGGCGACGAGGTAGTGGGCCGCCGAGGACATGGAGACGGCCACCGTGAGGACGAAGTCGATCAGGAGGGCTGCCGCCGCCGTCGTGCCGGCCCTGGGCCCCAGATTGGTGCTGGCGATGACGTAGTCTCCGCCGCCGCCCGGATAGGCGCGGACCGACTGGCGGTAGGACGCGATGATGACGAACATCACGGCCATCACGGCCAGGCCGATGTAGGGGGAGAAGTGAATCGCGCTCAGACCCGCGATGGCGAGGGTCAGCAGGATCTCGTCCGGGGCGTAGGCGACGGAGGACAGGGCATTCGAGCTCAGCTTGCCGAGAGCCACCCACCGGCCGAGCGGCGCCATCTTGAGGCTCTCCGTCTGCATGGGACGGCCGACGAGAACCCGCTTGAGCGCTTCCAGGAACGTCAACACCTCGTCAAAGGTAGTCCCTCCCCCGCCCGGTGTCATGCCGTCCGCGGCGGCGCCGGCGCGGAGGCCGTGAAAGACTGGATCCGAGACGGCGGCCGAGGTGGCCGCGCACTACGGACGCGGAGGACGTCGATGCCGCATTTCGTCATCATGGGGGCCGGACGCGTGGGCGTCATGCTGGCCCACACCCTCGACGAGGCCGGCCACACGGTGGCCATCATCGATCAGGACGAGCACGCCTTCCGACGGCTCGCCAGCCGGTACGGCGGCAGGACCGTCACCGGCGTCGGGTTCGACCGGGACACGCTGGAGCAGGCCGGCATCAAGGACGCGTACGCGTTCGCCGCGGTGTCCAGCGGCGACAACTCGAACATCCTCGCGACCCGCGTCGCCCGGGAGACCTACAACGTGCCGCACGTCGTGGCCCGCATCTACGATCCGGGGCGTGCCGAGATCTACCAGCGCCTCGGCATCCCCACGGTGGCGGCCGTCCGGTGGAGCGCTGACCAGGTGCTGCGCCGGATCCTGCCGGAGACCGGGGTCCAGGGCGACTTCCGCGAGGCCTCGGGCCGGCTGGTCCTCGGCGAGATCGACGTGCACCGCCAGTGGTACGGGCGGCTCGTCACGGACATCGAGTCCGCCTCCGGCGTCCGGGTGGCCTACCTGACGCGGTTCGGGCAGGGCATCCTCCCCACGTCCGGGACCCGCCTCCAGGACGGAGACATCCTCCACGCCATGATGCCCGTGGACGCGACCGGGGAGGTCGACCGCGTGCTCTCGAAGCCGCCGGCGAAGGCGGCAGCAGCGGCCGAGGGGAACATCGACGAGACGAGCACGGAGGAGCAGGCATGAAGGTCGTCATCGCCGGGGCCGGCAGTGTGGGCGCGTCCATCGCCCGGGAGCTCGTCTCGCACGGGCACGACGTCCTGCTCATCGACGAGAAGCCCGAGTCGCGCGCCCGGAGCGAGCTCGTCGGCGTCGAGTGGTTCTTCGGCGACGCATGCGAGCTGACCACCCTGCAGGAGGCCGGGCTCGGCGACGCCGACGTGGTGGTCTCGGCGACCGGCGACGACAAGGTGAACCTGGTGGTATCGCTGCTCGCCAAGAGCGAGTTCGGGATCCGCCGCACCGTCGGCCGGGTCAACAACCCGAAGAACGACTGGATGTTCGACGACTCGTGGGGCGTCGACGTCGCGGTGAACACGCCGCGCCTGATGACGGCCCTCGTCGAGGAGGCGGTGGAGATCGGCGACGTCGTCCGGCTCCTGACCCTGCGCACCGGGGAGACCTCGATGGTCGAGTTCACGATGCCGCAGGACTCGCCGCTGGTGGGGCGGACCCTCGGGTCGCTGCGCCTGCCCGAGGAGTGCGCCGTGGTGGCGCTGCTGCGCGACGAGAGCCCCCTGATCCCCAGCCCCGACGACGTGCTCGAGGGCGGCGACGAGGTCTTCTTCATCACCGCGATCTCGGCGGAGCCGGAACTGCGCCGGTCCCTGCGCAGCGGCGAGTAGCGCCGGGGCTACGCGGGCTCGGCGCGGCGCACGGGACGCGAGACCGTCCAGGCGAGCCAGAGGCCCATGGCGTAGAGCGGGACTCCCATGATGAGGCGAGCCGATCCGAGCGCGGTGAGCGCGCCGGCGTCGGACTCCGCGGCGACATAGAGCGGGATCTGCACGAGCATGCGGGCCGCGAAGACGGCCACGATCGTCCACGTGGCGGCGGCGTAGCGCCGCAGGCGGGCCCGGTCCTGCCGCCACCCCGTGCCCTCTCCGCGGAGGTAGCCGAAGACGACGCCCATCAGCGGCCAGCGCAGCAGGATGGAGAGGACCAGCGCGGCGCCGTAGACGGCGTTGGTGATGAACCCCGGCACGTAGTAGCCGCGCGCCTCACCGGTGGTCCCGGAGAACAGGGCGCAGACCACGACGCCGACGAGCCCCGCGAGGGCCTGCGTGAGCGCCTGGCGCTGGACGAGGCGGAGCGCCGTGAACACGGCCGCCGAGGCGAGAGCGGCCACCAGGGCCGGGACGAGTTCCTGCCAGACGGTGAAGACCACGATGAAGACGGAGCCGGGCACGAGGGCCTCGGCCAGGCCCCGCCAGCCGCCGATGGTGGCGAGCACGTCGACCTCGCCGTTGTCCTTGTGCCGGACCGCCGAGCTCTCGGCGACCTGGCGCGCGACCGACTCGGCGGCCGACTTGGCACGCCGCCGGCGATCCTCCGGCTGCTCCGGCTGCTCCGGATCGTAGGGTGTCGACTGCACGTCGCTCGCCTCCTGCTGGTGGTGCGCGCGGCTCACGCGGAGCGCTCGGTCCCGGCGAGCTCGCGGTGCGAGGCCAGGATCTCGTAGTGGGGGTCGTACATGGTCGGGACGCCCCTGACCGTGGAGACGGCGCCGCGGACGCGCACCCACGCGCCGGGAACAATCCCCGGCACGCGGGACCGGCCGTGCCAGAGGAGCTCGATCCGGGGAGCAGCGGCACGGCGGCCGCCGGGGGCGGCCGGCCGGTCGACGAGGCTCGCCTGGAAGCGCGGGGCCCCGGCGGCAGGCGTGTAGCGGACGAACTCGACGAAGCCGCCGGTGGTCAGGCGGCCGCGCTCGGGCAGATCGGCGATCGTCACGAACCCGGGTCCCGAGGGCTGGCTGGGGGCGGGCACGCCGGGCCCCTAGCCGATCTGCGTGGTCTCGGGGCCGCGCTCCGGCGGCTCGGGACGGTCGCCCGTCCCGCCAGCGGTCCCTGCGGCTCCGGTCCCGGCGTCGGCGGCTGCGCCCTCCGCCGGGTGGCGCGCCACGGCGCCCTCGGGCACCTTCAGCGGCAACAGCTCCGAGGGCGGCATGGGCTGGTCCCCGCGGACGACGACGGCGCGGGCCATGATCTCCTCGAGGGCCTGGGCCTTCGAGCGGTCCAGGGCCGCGGGGCCGCCGATGACGCCGCGCAGGAACCAGCGTCCGCCGTCGTACCCGAGGAAGCGGGCGACCATGAAACCGGCGGTGCCGTCCGGGCGCTTGGCGGGCACGCGCGCGACGAGCTCCTCGCCGAAGCGGCCGGTGACCTTGTCCACCCGGCCGCCCTGCTTCTCGATGCTGGCCGTGATCTGCTGCTGGATCCCGGGCCACAGCTGCTCGGACTTGGGTGCGGCGAACGTCTGCAGCTGCAGGCGCGAGCCGTCCAGCTCCAGGGCGACCGCGATGACGCGCTTCGTCTTGTCCTCGACCTCGAGGCGCAGCTGCATGCCCTCGACCGGCTCGATCAGCAGGGAGCCGAGATCGACGTATCCCTCGCGGGCGGTGAAGTCGTCGCCGTCGAACGGGCCGGAGAGGCCCGGGGCCGCGCCCGGCGTGCCGGCGTCCTGCCGGGGCTCCTGCTCGGCGCCGTCGCCGGTCCCGTGCTCGAGGTCGTTCGCGCCCGCGTCCTGGGCACGGTCGGCGGGCTTCCTGCGTTTGAAGATCATGCCTCTCCTCGGGTTGCGGCGGCGAAGCCCCCGGTGGAGCCGAAGCCGCCGGCGCCGCGCGCGGAATCGGGCAGCTCGGCGACGGGCACGAAGCGCGCCGTCTCCACGCGCTGGATGACCATCTGCGCGATCCGGTCGCCGCGGCGGAGCCGGATGGCCTCGCACCGGTCGGTGTTGAGCAGCGTCACGGAGATCTCACCGCGGTATCCGGCGTCCACGGTCCCGGGCGCATTGACGATCGTCAGCCCGTGCTTCGTGGCCAGTCCCGAGCGGGGGTGGATCAGCGCGACCGTGCCGGCGGGCAGAGCGAGGGACACCCCCGTGGGGACGAGGCACCGCTCGCCGGGCTCGAGGGTCACGTCGACGCGCGCACGCAGGTCGGCGCCGGCGTCGCCGGGGTGGGCGTACGACGGCGGCTCGATGCCCTCGTCGAGCATCTTCAGTTCGACGTCGCAAGTAGTGGTCTGTTCGGCGGTCATGACCGCGCTGCTCCTGCCGTTCGGCTGGTTCGGGGACTCATCTCACTCTAGCCACTTTCGCCGGAGCCCTGAACTCCGGCGTGCCCCGTGCCGCGGTGAACCTAGACTGGATCCCATGGCAGAAACCTCTCACTCCCCCGCCGCCGGCGTCCTCTACCGCGAATATCTCTGGCCCGCCTGGTGGATCTGGCTCATCGTCCTGGGCACCGGCTTCGCGGGGTATGCGATGCTCGCGCCGATCGGGGTCGGGGTCGGCGTGACCGCCGGCATCGCCGTGGCGGCCCTGGTCACGGTGGCTGTCCTGAACCACACGCTGTCATCGGGGCGGATCGAGGTGACGCCGGAGTGGCTGCGCGTCGGGAGGGCGAGGATCGAGCGCGAGCACATCGGCGACGTCGCAGCGTACCGCGGCGAGGACGCCACCCAGCAGCGCGGCCCCGCGCTCAACGGCACGGCCTTCATGTGCTTCCGCGGCTGGATCGACCCGGTGGTCACCATCGAGGTCACCGACCCGGCGGACGCGACCCCCTATTGGATCACCAGCACGCGGCGGCCCGAGGAGCTCGCGGCGGTCCTGACCGGGGCCAGCGCCTAGCGACCGGTGCCCCGCACCGGACCGCCGGCGCAGGCCCCCGCCCGCAGCAGGGACCGGCGACCGCACGCAGGACGACGGCGGCTCCCCGCCGGACCCTCTCGGATCCGGCGGGGAGCCGCCGTCGTTCACCGCTGGCCGTGCGTGATGCGGGGCGGGATGATCAGCCTTCGCAGTCCTTGCAGTACAGCAGGCCGTCGCGCTGGACGGCGACCTGGGAGCGGTGCCGCACCAGGAAGCAGGAGTTGCAGGTGAACTCGTCGGACTGGGCCGGGAGGACGCGGACCATCAGCTCCTCGCCGGAGAGGTCGGCGCCGGGCAGTTCGTAGCTGTCAGCGGTCTCGGCCTCGTCCTCGTCGACGACGGCGGACTGCTTGTCGGAGCGGCGGTTCTTCAGCTCCTCGATCGAGTCCTCGCTGAGTTCATCTTCGTTCTTGCGCGGCGCGTCGTAATCGGTCGCCATGGTCTATGAATCACGCTCCGGTGCTAGCTGCTGTAGACGTTGTGCTCTCGGGTTGTCACCCTGATGACGCACAGATTGTTCACCATCGGCCCCGAAAACGCCAATCTTTCGCGGACAGCGATTCCGACGGATGGAAGAACCCGTGCACGGCCGGTCCGGCCGGCCGCGCCACACCCGCGCAAATCACGGGTTTGCCGGGCCTGCGATGGCAGAGTTTGCACCAGGAAATCGACGGTGTGGAGGAATGGAATGCAGCAGCTCCGACTGGTGGGCGTCCACGACGACGGCAGCCACGTGTTACTCGCTTCCGAGGGCGAGACCTTTCAACTGGCGATCGACGACGCGCTCCGTCAGGCCGTGACCCGTCCGTCCGCCCGCCCCGGCGGCGACCAGGCCGCCGACCCTTCCGCGGCCTCCCGGACACTCTCCCCCCGGGAGATCCAGGCCCGCATCCGCTCCGGCGCCTCCGCCGACGAGCTGGTCCGCGAGTCCGGGCTGCCGCTGGAGAACATCATGCGGTATGCGAGCCCGGTGCTCGCCGAGCGCGAGTACATGGCGCAGCAGGCTCAGCGGGTCGAGGTGTCCGGGCCCCAGGGGCACGACGCCTACCGTTCGGCGTTCGGCGACGAGCCCGCCAATCTGGCCGAGATGGTCCGCGTCCGGCTCGAGGGCTTCGGCGTGGACGTGGAGACGCTCGCCTGGGATGCCGCTCGCCGCTCCGACGGCGCGTGGAACGTCACCGCGGAGTTCGCCTCGCCCTCCGATGCCGACCGGCTCTCGATCGGCGATGAGCCGGTTGCCCGCTGGATCTTCCATCCCTCCCGCAAACTCCTCCAGAACAGCAACCGCTGGGCGCAGGTGCTCTCCGAGCTGGAGCCGCTCGACTCGCCGTTCGCCGGCCGCCGGCTGACCGCCGTCGCGGACCACCCGTTCGACGTCGAGGCCGCCGAGGACGAGGAGAAGCCGGCATCGCCGGCCGACGAGACGCAGGAGTCCCGCGCCCAGGACGAGTTCCTCGAGATCCTCCGCGCTCGTCGCGGCCAGCGCCTCGGCGAGGACGAGGACGGCGACGATGAGCTGGCGCTCATGCTCAGCCAGGGCGTGCCGGCAGCCCATCCGCGCGACGAGGACTTCGCGGACGAGGCCGAGGCCCGGCGGCTCGGCTTCGCCGAGGAGGACCAGGAGCTGCCGCACCTGCACGACGGCGTGAGCACCGAGACGTCCGACGTCACCGTGGTCCCGAACCTCCGGACGCTCCGCTTCGCCGCGCGCGAGGACGACGCGTCGGCGGATTCGCCCTCGGCCGGGCGCAAGCTGCCCACCGGTCGCAACCGCGCCGGCGAGGACGAGCGGAACGCGGCCGGCGCGCAGGACGACCCGCAGGGAAAGCGGCAGAAGCCCAAGCGGTCCTCCGTGCCCAGCTGGGACGAGATCGTCTTCGGCAAGAAGCAGGACTAGTACCGCTCCGGCCCCTACTTCACCGGCCGGGCCAGCGTCAGCAGCGGGACCTCCCGTTCGGCGCGGGTGAGGCTGCCGTGCTGCCCCACCATGTCGAAGGCGTGGGGGGCCACCCGCCGACCGTCGTAGAGCGCCAGGTCCGTCTCACGCGGCAGCACCAGGACGTCGCCGAGCCGCTCCGCGACCCCGCCCCGGAGGTCCTCGGGCGCGCCGAGGAATCCGGCCGCGATCGCGGCCTCACGGCGCAGCACCCACACCCGGCGGCCGAACTCGCGCCGCCAGGCCTCGGCTACTCGGTCCGCCCCGGCGCTGTCCCCGGGGGCGACGTGCAGCTGGACCGCGCGCGGTTCGCCCGCGGTCAGCTCGACTCCCGCCACCAGTTCCGGCACGAGCGAGTAGTCGAGGCGCTGCTCCCGCGGGACGTCCACCATGCCGTGGTCGGCCGTGAGGAGGACCAGGGTCCCCGCGGGCAGGCGCTTCACGAGCGTCCGCAGGGCGAAGTCGATGTCCTCTAGCTGGTCGCGCCAGCGGCCCGAGTCGGACCCGTGGCGGTGCCCCGTCTTGTCCAGCTCGTTGAGGTAGAGGTAGACGAGGGCCCGCTCGTGACCGGCCAGCTGCCGCTGGGCGGCCTGGACGCGCGCCTGGATGGTCTTCGCCCCCACGAACGTCCCGCCGCGCAGCGCGGCGCGCGTGAGCTGGGAGTCCGCGAACTCGGGCAGGCTGACCGTGGCGACGTGCACGCTCCCGGCGGCCCGCTCGAGCACGGTGGGCACCGGCTGCCAGGCGACGGCGTCGAGGTCCGACGGCCAGTTGCCGAGCTGGTTCACCACCCGGCGCCGGGCCGGGTCGACGACGTCGTACCCGACGATGCCGTGCTCCGCCGGGGCGGTGCCCGTCCCGAAGGAGGCCAGCGAGGCGGCCGTCGTCGTCGGGAACGCGGCGTCGAGCGTGCGATTGGTGCCCAGCACCGAGCGCAGGAAGGGCGCGTGGCCCGAGGATGCCTTCAGCAGGCCGAGTCCGAGCCCGTCCACCATGACGACGCAGACCCTCCGGGCCCGCGGTACGCCCAGGGAGTTCTCGAAGCCGGCGATGCCGAGCGCGGCGGCGGCGCTGGGCAGCACGTGGCGGACGTGCGCGCCGGCGTAGCGCGGCAACGGCGGCAGCTCGGTCCCCGTCATGGCGGCCGGTTCAGGCACGCCCGGCCAGCGCCGCCCCGGTGTGCAGCCGGCGCAGGGTCCGTGCGAAGCGGCGCGCGTTCTCGACGGCCAGCGGTCCGTCCGCCTCGGCGCTGATCCGCAGGACCAGGTCCTCGCTCTGGAGGTTCCCGGTGTATCCGTGGTCCGCGTCGCAGTGCTGGTCCTGGCATCCGGCGGGGACCAGGTCGGCGCGCAGGCTCCCCGTCCAGGCGATGGCCAGCGTGAGCTCGCGCGCCTGGTCGCCCCGGCGGTACTCGTGCGGCTGACGGAAGACCGAGTTGAGCATGACCGTCCCGAGCCGGACCAGCGGGACGGTCTCCGTGGAGGCCTGGGCCATGACGTGCTGGCCGTGCTCGTCCAGCTGCTGGTCGTCCACGTGGACGATGACCAGGAAGTCCCGGGTCACCACCAGGCCGGTGACGTGGCGGTGCACCTCGTCCTGGTCGAAGTGCGTCTCCACGTGGATGAAGTGGTCCTGCGGCTCCGCGCCGTCGAGCCCGTCGACGATGACGTCCTCCACGAGGTGCGGGTAGAAGCCGGAACGGGTCAGGTCGTCGCGCAGGGCGCTCAACGCGTCGGGGGTGCGGGAGAACATGGGCTCCAGTCTATCGAGAGTGCCGCCGATCGGGGACGGGCCGTCCGCGTCAGGACATGGCGCGGCGGGCGCTGTCCGTCCGCTCGGCCGGATTGCCGACGCGGACGTCGACGGAGAGCACGGTCAGCCCGTGCTCGGCGACCAGGACCGGGTTGGCCTCGAGGAGCGCGATCTCGGGGTGGTTGTCCTTCAGCGTCGCGACCCGGTTGAGCAAGTCCTCCAGGGCACCGACGTCCGCGGCCGGCAGCCCCTGATAGCCGAACAGGCGGCGGGAGGCGCGGGGCGCGCGCACGAGCTCCGCCAGCTCGGTGCTGCTCAGCGGCGGGATGCCGTGCGCCCAGTCGTCGAGCAGGCTCACGGCGTCCCCTGCGAGCCCGTAGGACACCAGGGGGCCGAGGAGGGGATCCTCGAGGGCGCGGACCACGCAGCCCTGACCGGACGGGGCCATGGCCTGCAGTTCGAGGCCGACGGCGCCGTAGGGCTCCAGGACCCTGCGCATGTCGCGGATGTTGCCGCGCAGGCTCGGCTCGTCGTAGATGTTCAGGCGGACGCCGCCGAGGTCCAGCCGGTGGCGCAGGTTCTCGTCGGTGGTCTTCAGCGCCACGGGGTAGCCCACGCGTCCCGCCGCGGCCGCGGCCTCCTCCTCGGTCTCGAACGGCACCGAGGGCAGGACGTCGATGCCGTAGCACGACAGGAGCTCCGAGGCCTCGGTCGGGTCGAGCCGGATCAGCTCCGTGTCGGTCACGCGGGTCAGGTACCCGGCGAGCCGCCGTTCCGCCCCGTCGACGTCGATCCCACTCGGTGCCGCGACCTCGCCGAAGTCCCGCTCCCGCCAGCGGACGTAGTCGACCACCTGGCCCAGCGCGTGAGCGGCGTCCCCGGGGCTCGAGAAATAGGGCAGGGCCGGCTGCAGGGCGGGCCCGTCGGCCCCCTGGGGCCCCACCGCGGCCCCGCTCCCCCGGTCGTCGTCGGCCCGTGGGGTCCTGCCCTGCGCCGTCGACCGCGGCGCCGGCGAGCCGCGCTCCTGCACGGCCGGGTCGTGGACTCCCTGCGCCGGCGCGGCGTTCCCGGGCTGCCCCGCAAAGCACGCGACGACGGGCTTGCCGGCCCGGCGGCCGGTCTCGAGCAGGGCCGTGGCGGGCGCCGCCAGCGAGAGGCCGCGCACCGGCAGCAGGGCGACGACGGCGGCGTCGACCCGCTCGTCGGCGAGCGCCGCCCCCACCGCGGCGGACAGGCGGGGCAGCGCCCGGGACTGGCCGTCGTCGAGCTCGAGGTCCCCGCGGAGGAGGACGGGCTCGAGGCGGGCCTGCGCGGCGGTGTCCGCGACGATGCCGGCCAGCGCGGCCGAGTTGCAGACGACGGCGATGCGGGGCCCGGCCGGCAGCGGCTGGGTCGCGACGAGCTGGGCGACGTCCATCAGCTCCTCGTTGGTCCGCACCCGGATCACACCGGATTGCCGGAGCATCGCGTCCACGGCGCCCAGGGGCGCCTGCGTGGTGCGGACGGTGTGCCCCGGTGGCAGGCGCAGGCCCATGTAGTCGCTCTTGCCGACGATGACCGGCTTGCTGCGGGCCAGCCGCCGGGCGATGCGCGAGAACTTGCGCGGGTTGCCGAAGCTCTCGAGGAAGAGCCCGACGGCGCTCGTGGCCGGATCGTCCTCCCAGAACTGCATGGCGTCGTTGCCGGAGACGTCGGCCCGGTTCCCGGCGGACACGATGCTGGAGACGCCCAGGCCCCGCCGGCTCGCGGCGGAGAACATGACGATGCCCATCGCGGCGGACTGCGAGAACAGGCCGAGCGCGCCCCGCCGCGGCATGCCGGGGGCCACGGACGCGTTCAGCCTCACCTGCCCGTCGGTGTTGACCAGGCCCAGGGACGCCGGGCCGACGAGGCGCATGCCGTGGCTCCGCGCCAGTCGGACGAGCTCGCGCTGCCGCGCGGTGGCGGCGGGGTCCCGGTCGAACCCGCCGGTGACCACGAGCAGCCCCTTGACGCCCTTCGCGGCGCAGTCGGCGACGACGTCGAGCAGCGCGTCCTCGGGAACCGCGACCACGGCGAGGTCCACCCCGCCCGGGACCTCGGCGAGCGTGCCGTAGGCGATCCGCCCACCGAGCTCCAGGGCGTCCGGGTTCACCGCATAGACGGGGCCGGCGAAGCCGCCGTCGGTGAGGTTCTCCAGGAGGGTGTGCCCCACGGAGCCCCATTCGCGGCTCGCGCCGATCACGGCCACGGACGCCGGCGCCAGCAGGCCGGCGACGCTCCGTGCCTCGGCGCGGTGCTCGCGCGCCTCCATGACGGCGCGGGACCGCTCGGTCGGGTCGATCGGGAACTCCAGCATGACGACGCCGTCGTCGAATCGACGCGCCACCTCATAGCCGGCTTCGGCGAAGACCGCGAGCATCCTGCGGTTCTCCGGGAGGACCTCCGCGCTGAAGCGCGCGATGCCATTCTCTCGCGCGGCGGCCGCGAGGTGCTCGAGGAGGATGGAGCCGACGCCGCGGCCCTGGGCCTCGTCGGCGATGTTGAACGCGACCTCGGCCTCGACGGGGTCGTCGAGTCGGTCGTACCGTCCCACCCCGATGATGCGGCCGCCGCGCAGGACGATGAACGCGACCCGGTCGCGGTGGTCGACACGGGTGAACCGCTCGAGCTCGCGCGGCGTCAGCTCGGATTTGTAGGTGAAGAAGCGCAGGTAGACGGACGTCTCGGACTGGGTCCCGTGGAAGCGCTGCAGCTCGGCGGCATCGCCGGGCCCGATCGGCCGCAGGTGGGCCGTGGTACCGTCCCGCAGGACGACATCGGCCTCCCAGTGGTCCGGATATTCGGCACTTCGGCTCGTCTCCGCCATAGGCTTAGCCTACGTCCCAGCCCGCCGACCCAAGGGGAACCGCTCACCAATGCCGCGTCGACAGAGTTCGATCCTGGACGAGGACTTCACCGAGAACATCGTCGACATCGATGTCACGAGCGAGATGGAGGAGTCCTTCCTCGAGTACGCGTACTCCGTCATCTACTCCCGGGCGCTCCCGGACGCCCGCGACGGGCTGAAGCCGGTCCAGCGCCGCATCCTCTACATGATGACGCAGATGGGGCTGCGGCCGGACAAGGGCCACGTCAAGAGCGCCCGCGTGGTCGGCGAGGTCATGGGCAAGCTCCACCCGCACGGCGACGGCGCCATCTACGACGCGATGGTGCGCCTGGCCCAGTCGTGGGCGATGCGCCTGCCCCTGGTGGACGGGCACGGCAACTTCGGCTCGCTCGACGACGGCCCCGCCGCCGCCCGCTACACGGAGGCGCGGATGGCCGCGCCGGCGCTCGCGATGACGGACAGCCTCGACGAGGACGTCGTCGACTTCGTCCCCAACTACGACAACCAGCTCCAGCAGCCGGACGTGCTGCCCGCCGCGTTCCCGAACCTGTTGGTCAACGGCACGACCGGCATCGCGGTCGGTATGGCGACCAACATGGCGCCGCACAACCTCGGCGAGGTCATCGCGGCCGCCCGCCACCTGATCGAGCACCCCGAGGCCGACCTCGACGCCCTGATGAAGTTCGTCCCCGGGCCGGACCTGCCCGGCGGCGGCACGATCGTCGGGCTCGACGGCGTCCGGGACGCCTACCGGAGCGGGCGCGGCTCGTTCAAGACCCGGGCCAAGGTCGCCCTCGAGCAGATCTCCGCCCGCAAGCAGGGCCTCGTCATCACCGAGCTGCCCTACATGGTGGGGCCGGAGAAGGTCATCGAGAAGATCAAGGACGCGGTGACGTCCAAGAAGCTCTCGGGCATCTCCGACGTCGTCGACCTCACCGACCGCAAGCACGGGCTGCGCCTCGTGGTCGAGCTGAAGAACGGCTTCAACCCGAACGCGGTCCTGCAGCAGCTCTACCGGCTGACGCCGATGGAGGACTCGTTCGGCATCAACAACGTCGCACTCGTCGACGGCCAGCCCCGGACCATGGGGCTCGTCGAGCTCCTGCAGGTCTACGTCGACCACCGGATCGACGTCGTCCGCCGCCGCACGGCGTACCGGCTGGGCCGGAAGCGCGACCGCCTCCACCTGGTCGAGGGTTTGATCATCGCGATCCTGGACATCGACGAGGTCATCCAGATCATCCGCACCTCGGACGAGACGGCGGCGGCCCGCGAGCGCCTGATGAAGATCTACGACCTCTCCGAGGTGCAGGCCAACCACATCCTCGAGCTGCGGCTGCGCCAGCTGACGAAGTACTCGCAGGTCGAGCTGGAGGCCGAGCGCGACGAGCTCAAGCGGTCGATCGACGAGCTGCAGGCGATCCTGGACTCCGAGCAGCGCCTGCGGGACACGGTCTCGGCGGAGCTCGCCGCCGTCGGCGACCAGTTCGCGCAGCCACGCCGGACGGTCCTGCTCGAGAAGGACGACGGCAAGCCGCTCAAGGGCAGCGCACTGCCCTCCGCCGAGCCGGCCGCCAAGGGCGCGAAGGCGGCGATGCCGCTCGAGATCGCCAACGATCCGTGCTTCGTGCTGCTCTCCGCGACCGGCCAGCTGGGCCGCACCGCGGACCGCACACCCCTCGACCACGGCGGCGCCCGGGGCAAGCACGACGTCGTGCAGTCCAGTGTCGCGGCCACGGCGCGCGGCGAGGTCGGGGCCCTGACGAGCTCCGGCCGGCTGATCCGCCTCCAGGTGGTCGACATGCCTGTGCTCCCGCCCGGTCCCGGCCTCCCGGCCCTGGCCCAGGGCGTGAAGGTCGGCGAGTTCGTCCAGCTCGCGCCGAAGGAGACCGTGGTGGCGCTGGTTCCCATGAACGAGGTCTTCGCCCTCGGCACCCGCAACGGCGTGGTCAAACGCGTCACACCGGACTACCCGCTGAACCGGGACGACTTCGAGGCCGTCACGCTCAAGCAGGGCGATGCGGTGGTCGGCGCCGCGCCCGCCAGCGACCAGGCGGAGCTCGTCTTCGTGACCGCCAGAGCGCAGCTGCTCCGCTTCCCGGCCGCGGCCGTGCGGCCACAAGGGCGCACGGCGGGCGGCATGGCCGGCATCAAGCTCGGCGACGGCGACCAGGCGGTCTTCTTCGGGGTCTGCGCCCCGGAGGACCCGGACGCCGTCGTCGTCACCATCGCCACCGGCGACGACGTCCTGCCCGGCACCGAGGCCGGCACGGTCAAGGTCACGGAGCTGGCCGAGTTCCCGGTCAAAGGCCGCGCGACGGCCGGCGTCCGCGCCCACCGCTTCCTCAAGGGCGAGGACCGGTTGATGCTCGCCTTCGCGGGCCGCGGGCCGGCCCGCGCGTCCTCGCAGGCGGGGGTCGCGCGGTCCCTACCGGTCGAGTTCGGGCGCCGCGACGGGTCCGGGGCGCCGCTGGCGCAGCGCGTCGATCTGCTCGGCGGATCGCTCGGTGCCGCGGGGATCACCGGCAGCCCGTCCGGGGGCCAGACCGCCGCGGCCGATGCCGCCACGGATTCCACAGCGCCCCCCAGCGCTCCGTCGAGTGCCGCAGGCTCGCCGTCGCCGGCCGCGGCTGCGGCGTCGGGGATGCCCGAGGGCCTGCCGGCCCCCGAGCCGGCGCGCGCCCCGCTCTCCGCTCCCGTGCAGGACTCCATCCCCTTCGGGGACCCGGGCGTGGTCGACGTCGATTGAGCTCGCCGCGGAGCGCTGGAGCCCGGCTGATGGTTTCCTGCGGATCGACCCCAGGTTTCTACTGCGTGTAGAAACTTGGCTTGCGAAGCGGTAAATTGGTCTCTGCAGCGGTCCGGGTGCACGCCCGTGCCGCCTGTACCGCTTTCACCACATGGAGGACAACACACAGTGGCCACACTCGGCGACCTCGAACGCGCAGTCATGGATCTGCTCTGGGACAGCCCGGACGCGCAGACCGCCAACGGCCTGCGTGACGCGCTGGCCGAATCCGCCAGCGCCGACGGCAAGGAGCTGGCGGTAACGACTGTGCTCACGGTGCTGGCCCGGCTGGAGAAGAAGAACCTGGTCAGCCGTGAACGCGACACACGGCCGCATCGCTACCGCGCGGTCATGACCCGCGAGGAGCACACGGTCGAGCTGATGAACGACGCGCTCGGGACCGTCATGGACCGCGAGGCGGTCCTCGCCCGCTTCATCGGCGGCATCTCCGACGACGAGGCCGCCGCCCTGCGCCGGCTCCTCGACGGCGACCCCGCCGACGAGCAGCCCGCCTGACCGCCCCGGCCGCGGCGCCGTGCTGCTGACCTCCTACCTCCTCGCGGGCCTCGCCATCGCGCTGGCGTGGCCCGTCCCCGTCTGGCTGTCCAAAGCCGAATTCGTCGCGCGCGCGCCCATCGCCACGCTGATCCTCTGGCAGGCGATCGCCCTGGCGGGCGGGCTCTCCATGATCGGCGCCTTCGCCCTCTGGGGACTGGCGCCGCTGGGCGACAGTCTCGTGGCGAGCCTCGTCGAGTTCTGGAGGGTTGTCAGCGGGCGGACCTCGGCCGACGGCCTGGGGGCGCTGCACCTGTTCGCCCTGAGCACCGCGGCCCTGCTCGGCGTGCACCTGGTGTTCACGCTCCTGCTCACGTGGATCCGCGTGCACCGCCACCGCATCCGGCACCGCCGGCTCCTGTCGCTGCTCTCCAACCCGTCCCCCACCATCCCGAGGACGGTGGTGGTCCAGCACGACACCCCCGTCGCCTACTGCGTCCCCGGGGTGACCAGCGCGGTCACGGTCGTCTCCCGCGGCCTCATGGACGCGCTCGACGACGACGGCCTCGCAGCCGTGCTGGCCCACGAGCGTGCGCATCTCGAGCAGCGCCACGACCTGCTGCTCCTCGCCTTCGAGTCCTGGCACCAGGCGCTGCCGTGGCTTCCGACGTCGCGTCTGGCGCGCTCGGCTGTCCACGAGCTGATCGAGATGCTGGCGGACGACGCCGCCCTGCAGCAGGTGCCGCGGCAGACGCTGCTGCGCGCTGTCGTCACCGCCGCCACCGGCGAGTCGCCGGTGGCGGGCGCGGAGGCGGCCCTGCCGGAGGGCGGTCTCTCGACGCACCGGCTCAAGCGGCTGATCACGGCTCCCGTGCCGCTCCCCCGCGCCGCGGTGGCCGGGCTCGCCTCGGCGTCGGCCCTGCTCGTCCTGGTGCCCACCGGGCTGGTCCTCGTCCAGGCCGTCCTCGACTGACGCCGGTCGGTCGGGCCGTCAGGCGTCGATCTGCTCGCGGTCCAGCCGCTGGGAGCCGGTGATGATGAAGTCCTTCCGGGGCGCCACGTCGCTGCCCATGAGCAGCTCGAAGATCCGCTCGGCGCGCTCCGCGTCCTCGATGTTGACCCGGCGCAGCGTGCGGTGCCGCGGGTCCATCGTCGTCTCGGCCAGCTGCTCGGCATCCATCTCGCCGAGGCCCTTGTAGCGCTGGATCGGCTCCTTGTACTTGCGGCCCTCGGACTCCAGCCGGTCCAGCACGCGGTGCAGTTCGGCCTCGCTGTAGGTGTAGACCATCTCGTTCGACTTCGACCCGGGGTTGACGACCTCGACGCGGTGGAGCGGAGGCACGGCCGCATAGACGCGTCCGGACTCGACCATCGGGCGCATGTAGCGGAAGAAGAGCGTCAGCAGCAGCGTGCGGATGTGGGCGCCGTCGACGTCCGCATCGGTCATCAGGATGACCTTCCCGTACCGGGCGGCGGAGAGGTCGAAGCTGCGGCTGGACCCGGCCCCGATGACCTGGATCAGAGCCGCGCACTCGGCATTGTTCAGCATGTCCCCGACCGAGGCCTTCTGGACGTTGAGGATCTTGCCGCGGATGGGCAGCAGCGCCTGGAAGTCCGAGCTGCGCGCCAGTTTGGCGGTGCCGAGGGCGCTGTCGCCCTCGACGATGAAGAGCTCGGACTTCTCGACGTCGTTGCTGCGGCAGTCCGCCAGCTTGGTGGGCAGGGAGGACCCCTCCAGGGCCGTCTTGCGCCGCTGCGTCTCCTTGTGGACGCGCGCTGAGATCCGCGACTTCATCTCGTTGACGACCTTGTCGAGCAACTGGCTCGTCTGCTGGCGGTCGGCGCGGGCCGTGGAGGCGAGTTTGGCCTTGAGCTCCTTCTCGACCACCTTCGACACGATCTGCCGGACGGCCGAGGTGCCGAGGATCTCCTTGGTCTGCCCCTCGAACTGGGGTTCGGCGAGGCGGACGGTGAGGACGGCGGTCATGCCGGCGGCGACGTCGTCCTTCTCGACCTTGTCGTTGCCGGCCTTGAGTTTCCGCGCGTTCGCCTCGATGTGCCTGCGGAACGTCTTGAGCAGCGCCTGCTCGAAACCGGTCTGGTGGGTGCCGCCCTTGGGCGTCGCGATGATGTTCACGTAGCTGCGCACGGTCGTGTCGTAGCCGACGCCCCAGCGCAGGGCCACGTCGACCTCGCAGACCCGCTCCATGTCGGTGATCTTGCTGCGCCCGCTCGCGTCGAGGACGGGGACGGACTCGTGGAAGGTCCCCGTCCCGTGGAACCGCCAGACGTCGGTCACGGCGGCGTCCGGCGCCAGGAACTCCACGAACTCGGAGATGCCGCCGTCGTGCTGGAAGACCTCGACGACCGGGGCATCCGCGCCCGCCGTGCCGGGCAGTCGGCGCTCGTCGCGGAGCTCGATCCGCAGCCCGGGGACGAGGAACGAGGTCTGCCGGGCCCTGGCCTGCAGTTCCTCGTAGGAGAACTTGGCGTCCGGGGTGAAGATCTGGCGGTCGGCCCAGTAGCGGATCCGCGTGCCCGTGACGCCGCGCTTGGCCTTGCCGACGACGTCGAGCTCGGACTGCTGGACGAACGGCGCGAAGGCGGCGTCCGGCTTCGGTTTGCCGGTGTCCGTGAACCGGCCGGGTTCCCCGTGCCGGAACTGCATCCGGTACGTCTTCCCGCCGCGGTCCACCTCGACGTCGAGCCGCGCCGAGAGCGCGTTGACGACGCTGGCGCCGACGCCGTGGAGGCCGCCGGAGGCGGTGTAGGAGCCGCCGCCGAACTTGCCGCCCGCGTGCAGCTTGGTGAACACGACCTCGACGCCGGAGAGACCGGTCTTGGGCTCGATGTCGACCGGCACACCTCGGCCGTCGTCGCGGATCTCGACGGAGCCGTCGGGGTGGAGGACCACGGTGATGCTCTGGCCGAAGCCAGCCAGCGCCTCGTCCACGGAGTTGTCGATGATCTCCCAGAGGCAGTGCATAAGGCCGCGGGAGTCCGTGGAGCCGATGTACATGCCGGGGCGCTTCCGGACCGCCTCCAGGCCCTCGAGCACGGACAGGTGCCGTGCGCTGTACTCAGAACTCGGTGCCACGCGGCAGCAACTCCTTCGGGGTCGGTCAGGGGAATGGGACTGCGATCCCCGCAAGTTTACGAGCCCCGGGGCCTCGAGCCGAGCTGCCCCGCCGGGCGGGGCCGAACTGACGTCCAGGGAGGCGAGCGCGCCGTGCGGGACGCCACCCGGCGCGGACCGGTGTGCTACGCGGTGAGCGAAAGACACGCTTTGACGGCATCGAATCGCGGCCCGAACTGGTTTGATGGAGTGCATACCGACTAGAGGAGGTCGTCATGAGTGCAACTACAGTGGCAGAACGCGAACTCACCGCGCTCGATCGCTGCGATCGCTGCGGTGCCCAGGCATACGTGCGGGCGATTCTGGCGACCTCGGGCGGGGAGCTTCTCTTCTGCGGGCACCACGCTCGCGAGGTCGAGTCGAAGCTGCGTCCCCAGACCTCGGAATGGCAGGACGAGACCAGCAAGCTCCACGAGAAGCCGTCGTTCGCGGCCGTGGACTGAACCCGGATCCGCGGGCCCGCCGCTTGCGGACGGGGATCACGAAGCGGCCGGTCACCCTCGGGCGACCGGCCGTTTCGCTGTCTCCGGCGACCGCTCCGAGTCCTACGGGCACGGCGGCGGGGCGCGCATCGGTCCCGGCCGGTAGCGGCAGTGTGGCGGCCGGTGGCGGCCCGTGCCGGGAACGACGACGGCCGCCGGGTCAGGGACCGGGCGGCCGTCGCTGCTTCGACGTCTAGTCGAGGTAGTCCCGCAGAACCTGCGAGCGGGACGGGTGGCGCAGCTTGGACATCGTCTTCGATTCGATCTGACGGATGCGCTCGCGCGTCACGCCGTAGACCTTGCCGATTTCGTCTAAAGTCTTCGGCTGTCCATCGGTGAGGCCGAAGCGCATCGCCACGACGCCCGCCTCGCGCTCCGACAGCGTGTCCAGCACCGAGTGGAGCTGCTCCTGCAGGAGCGTGAAGCTCACGGCGTCGGCCGGGACGACCGCCTCGGAGTCCTCGATCAGATCGCCGAACTCCGAGTCGCCGTCCTCGCCCAGGGGGGTGGACAGAGAGATCGGCTCGCGTCCGTACTTCTGGACCTCGATGACCTTCTCAGGGGTCATATCGAGCTCCTTCGCCAGCTCCTCCGGCGTGGGTTCGCGGCCCAGGTCCTGAAGCATCTGGCGCTGCACGCGAGCGAGCTTGTTGATGACCTCGACCATGTGCACTGGGATGCGGATGGTGCGGGCCTGGTCGGCCATGGCGCGCGTGATCGCCTGACGGATCCACCAGGTGGCGTACGTCGAGAACTTGAAGCCCTTGGTGTAGTCGAACTTCTCCACGGCACGGATCAGGCCCAGGTTGCCCTCCTGGATCAGATCCAGGAAGAGCATGCCGCGGCCGGTGTACCGCTTGGCCAGCGAGACGACCAGTCGGAGGTTCGCCTCGAGGAGGTGGTTCTTGGCGATCTTGCCGTCGTGGACGATCTGCTCGAGGTCCCAGCGCAGTCGCTGATCCATCGAGTCGCCCTCTTCGGCGAGCTTGTGCGACGCGTAGAGGCCCGCCTCGATGCGCAGGGCGAGATCGACCTCCTGCTCCGCATTGAGGAGAGCCACCTTGCCGATCTGCTTGAGGTAGTCCTTGACCGGGTCAGCGGTCGCGCCGGCGACGAGCACCTGCTGCTGCGGGGCATCGTCGTCGTCCGAGGAGAGCACGAAGCCGCGGCTCTCCTCCTCGACGGGCTTGCCCGGCTTGTCGCCCGCCTCGGGATCGACCACGCCGGCCTCGGGCTCCTCCGGCTCCGGCTCGGCGGCCTCCGGCTCCGGCTCGACCGCTGCCTTCTTGGCGGCGCCGCGGGTCGACTTCGCACGCGTCTTCTTCGGAGTCTCCTCGGCGTCGGACTCGCCGGCAGCAGCGGCCGCCTCGGCCTTCGCCTTGTTGAGCCTGCGCGTCCGCGCGCTCTTCTGCCCCGGCGTCAGGTGCTCCTCCTCCTGGTTCGCCGGGGTCGTCTCTTCTGCGCTCTGGGCCGCGGTCGTCTTCGCCCCGCCTCGGTCGGTCTGAGAGCTGGTCTCGGTAGCTGGCACGAATTACCTTCCTCACGTGAGATCCGTGGAGTCGCCGGGTGGGTAACGCCACTATGACCCTGTCAAGTCCGGTTGATCGCTCACGGCGATCCCGACTGCAGGGCCTCGTACAAGAGAACGTCTGCAGTCGTCCCTGTGTTCCCGCTCCGCGAGAGGAGCTGGAACCGCTTGCGGGCCTCTCGGCACCGCCAGGAAAACTCGGACCCAACCGGGTCTGCGTCCCAGTGTCTCACGAATCGGCCGGAATCTCGCACCCGCGTGGCCCGGTGGATGACGCCGTCACCGACTCCGAGCAGGCCCCCCTCCCGGGGGTCCGCCGGCGTCCGCAGC
This sequence comes from Zhihengliuella sp., assembly GCF_031178195.1. GTDB lineage: Bacteria > Actinomycetota > Actinomycetes > Actinomycetales > Micrococcaceae > Zhihengliuella. The sequence goes on along the minus strand of NZ_JAPSJL010000002.1, from coordinate 154,741 downwards.
TCTCAGGCGGCGGCGTCGAGCCCGCACCGTCGCCAGGCCCGCCGTGGGTTCTGCACCCAGGCCGCGAGCGATCCCCGGCTGAGCAGCGTGACCAGCACCTGGGCCACGTCGTCGTGCGCCAGGAACGGCCGGCCCGCCTCCAGCAGCCGGCTGGCGGCGGAACTGCGTCCCCGGGCCCACTCGATCCAGGCGAGCATGGTCATCAGCGACGAGCGTTCCGTCGCGTCGGCGGCGGCTACCAGTTCGTAGCCGACGCGCCACAACCGGTCCAGCGTCTGCCAGTCCGGGGCGATGTCGAGTTCGCCGATGATCAGCTCCACAGCACCAGAGGCCAGACGGTGGGACTTGCGGAGCAGGCTGGACTGCATCCGGGGGGTGAACCCCGGGTCCCCCGGCTCCTTCGGCAGGCGTTCGGCACGCTCGGCCCCGGCGGCGATGTAGAGCAGGAAGTTCCGGCTCTGGAGCCGGTGCATTCCGGCCAGCAGGGCTGCCGTCGTCGAGACATCGGCCCGGAGCCGCGCGCCGACGGTCGCGGAAGGCTCACGAAGCAGGTCGTCCCAGAGCAGCATCAGCGAGCGGAGCGTCCGCGGCGGCACGTCGCCCGAGAGAGCGGCGTCGACGCCTCGGCGGACACCGTCCCGCCCCGGCCACGGCGCGGTGTTCCTGCCGTCCCAGAGGCCGGCCTTCGGGGCGCTCCCCCGCACGGTGAGCTCGAGGTGCGTCTCCGTCCGCTCCAGGACGGAGAGCAGATTGCCCTCCTCCGGGCAGCAGGCCGGCCGGGGGCACCGGTAGTGGCGCCACGTCTCGGTCCCGACGTGCCACGCACCGCGCATCGCGACGTTCTGCAGCGCCAGGACGACCTCAACTTGCTCGAGCAGGTCGCCGTGCGGGGCGCCGGGTCCGGCGGACTCGGGACTGTAGACCACGATGACCGCTCCGTCGGCGTTCGGGATCTTCTCCAGGAAGGCGGCGTGCTTCAGCGCGTAGACGCCGTTCTGCTCCTCCCGTTCGGCGGCCGGCGTCGCCGGGGACGGCAGGTCCGTGCGGAGCGTGGCGACGAGCCGCTTCCCGTCGAGGACGAGCGTGACGAGGGCGTCGCGCGGCTCGAACCCGAGGAGGTGCGGTACGAGGGCGAGAACGCTCTCGGAGTCGGAGACGGTGATGGCGTCGTCGGGGGCCGGGGGCTGGGGCGTCGATGTCATGCACCGACTCTGCGTCCGCTCCCCCGGGCCGCGGGAGCGCGCCCGGGCCGCTGTGGACCGCGACTCGGACGGGCGGGCCTGTGGAGGAGGAGTCAGTCGTCGGCGGCGCGTGAGGAGAGGTATGCCTCGGCCGCGTCCGCCAGGTCCTCGCCGTCCGGCAGCGAGTCGCCCGCCCCGAGCAGGAGCGAGCGGCGTCGATCTGCCGGCGCGGCCTCGTCGAACCGGCGCTCGAACGCGTGGACCATCCGCTGGATCTCCGGCGACCCGGCCACTTGCTGGTCGATCTGCTCCTCGACCGTCCGGCCGGCCTCCCGCAGCCGGTCGGTCGGGAGCCCGAGGCCCAGGGCGGCGCCCAGGTGCTCCAGGGCCGCCACGGCGACCTGCGGGTACTCGGCGTCGCCGAGGTAGTGCGGGACGTGCAGGGCGTAGCCGACGACGTCGCGCCCGGCCTTCGACAGCTCGACCTCGATCAGGTTGGCGACCGAGGCCGGGATCTCGGCCCGCGGGTTCCAGGTCGTGATGCCCTCGGCGAGATCGGGGCGCGTCCCGTGGACCGTCACACCGAGCCGACGGGTGTGGGGCACCGGCATCGGGACGCCGCTGAAGCTCGCGGTCAGCCGCACGTTCAGGCCGACGGCGAGCCGGACGATGGCGGTCACGAACCGGTCCCACTGCAGATCCGGCTCCGGACCGGTCAGCAGGAGGAACGGAGTGCCGAGCCCGTCCACGAGCCGGTAGAGCTCGATCCGGGGACGCTGGTACGCGGCGAAGTGGTCCCCGAGGAAGGAGATCTGGGGCCTGCGGGCACGGTAGTCGATGAGCTGGTCGGCGTCGAAGCTGGCGACCAGCACGGCGTCGAGCTCCTCCAGGAGCGTTGCGCGCACCTGCGGGATGACATGTCCCGCGTCGGCGTGGCCGTCGAGGGCGACCACTAGATCGCGCCCCTGCAGCTCGACATCGTCGATGATCTCGTCGTTGAGACGAACAAGTGACAACGGGTCCAGCACGTTCTCTCCTCTCCCCACCGCGGCGGCTGTCTGCGCGGGCGGGCCTCCCGGCCCGTTCTGCTCAACCTCGCGCCCGACTCGTTTGTTCCCTCCGGTCGGTGGCGCCAGGAACCGCGAACATCCTAGCGCCGCCCCCGAACAGGGGGTGCCCACGCGTTACGATGCAGACGACCGTTCACCGTAGGAAAGACGCCCGCGGGCGTCGCCACCGCAGCCGGCACCGTGCCGGGCATTAAGGACCCAGACTCTGTGATCACCCCATCCGATCTGAAGTTGACCGCCGTATCGACCGACATCAAGCGGATCTCCGCCGACGCGCTGGTGCTCGGAGTGGCTGCCGCCGACAAGGCGACCAAGCGTCCCGCGCGGATCGTCTCGTCGCCGCTGCCAGCCGGTGAGACCGCCGCACTCGACCGGGCGCTGCCCGCCGTGGGGGCGACCGGCCGCGCGGACGAGGTAGTGCGCCTGGGCGCACCGGACGGGACGCGGGCCGACGTCGTCGTGCTGGTGGGCCTCGGAGCAGTGGGGGACGACGGCGTCGACCTGGAGACGCTGCGCCGTGCCGCGGGCTCGGTGGCCCGGCAGGTGACCGGCCTGGGCAAGGTCCTGTTCGCGCTTCCGGCTGGCGACGTGGAGAGCGCGGCGGCGGTCGCCGAGGGCATCTCGCTCGGTGCCTACCGGTTCGACGCCTACCGCTCGGATCAACCGGACGAGACGCTGCTCTCCGAGGGAATCGTCGCCACGGAGGCCTCCACCGAGGCCGGTCTGCCCGCTGCCCTCAAGCGGGCCGCCGTGCTGGGCCGCTCCGTCCGTGCAGTACGCGACCTCGTGAACACGCCCTCGAACGACCTGTACCCGGAGGTCTTCGCCCAACTGGCGTACGACGCCGGGAAGTCCGCCCGCGTCAAGGTGACGGTCCTGGACGAGAAGCGGCTGGACAAGGACGGCTACGGCGGCATCATGGCCGTCGGTCGGGGATCGTCCCGTCCGCCTCGGCTCGTCAAGGTCGAGTACTCGCCCTCGAAGCCCGTGAAGCATCTGGCCATCGTCGGCAAGGGAATCACCTTCGACACCGGCGGCATCTCCATCAAGCCCGCGCAGAACATGCACCACATGAAGTCGGACATGGCCGGCGCCGCGACCGCGTTGGAGACCGTGCTCGCCGTCGCCGAGCTCGGCCTGCCCGTCAAGGTGACGGCGTGGCTGTGCCTGGCCGAGAATATGCCGTCCGGCTCGGCGACGCGCCCCGGAGACGTGGTGACCATGCTCAACGGCAAGACCGTCGAGATCCTCAACACGGACGCCGAGGGCCGACTGGTCATGGCCGATGGCCTCACCGCCGCGAGCGAGGAGAAGCCCGACGTCGTGCTGGACATCGCCACCCTCACGGGGGCACAGATGGTCGCCCTGGGGCGTCGCACCACGGGGATCATGGGCGACGACGCGATCCGAGACGCCCTCGTCGAGGCCTCACGGACCGCGGGCGAGACCGCGTGGGCGATGCCCCTCCCGGAGGAACTGCGCCCCTCCATCAAGTCCGAGGTCGCGGACCTCGCCAACATCGGTGAGCGCAACGGCGGCATGATGACGGCGGCGGTCTTCCTGAAGGAGTTCGTGGGCGAAGTCGACGGGCGAGCGATCCCGTGGGCACACCTGGACATCGCCGGCCCGTCGTTCAACGACGCGTCGCCCTACGGATACACGCCCAAGAACGGAACCGGGACGATGCTCCGCACGCTGGTGAGCTACACGGAGCGGCTGGCGGAGTAGGGTCGGCAGGGACAGTCGGCGGGTCGGCATGCAGGTCCGCCGGCGGTCGACGACACCGAGGACGGGGTGCGGTGACTTACGCCCGACGCGAATGCCGGGCTCGACCCAATCCGGCTAAGGTGTCTTTTGACAGAACACAGAAAAGAGCTGGTGACGGCAGCCGCCTGATCCTGCTCGCCCATTGCAATCCCGTCCTGTCGGGAGCAGATCACATCGCGAGGGAGCGTTCACGTGGCCGAATCGGCAACACCGCAAGAGTTTGACGTCCTGATCCTCGGCGGCGGCAGTGCCGGCTACTCGGCCGCGCTGCGGGCCGTGCAGCTCGGATTCAGCGTCGGTCTCATCGAGAAGGCCAAGCTGGGCGGCACCTGCCTGCACACCGGTTGCATCCCGACCAAGGCGTACCTGCACTCGGCGGAGCTCGCCGAGAACGCGCGCGAGGGCGCCAAGTACGGCATCAACTCGACGCTCGAGTCGATCGACATCGCGAAGGTCCGTGACTACAAGGACGGCGTCGTCGCGGGCAAGTTCAAGGGACTGACCGGCCTGCTCAAGATGAAGAAGGTCACCACCATCGAGGGCAACGGCCGTCTGGTCGCGCCCGACACCATCGACGTCGACGGCGTCGCCTACAAGGGCAAGAACATCGTCCTGGCCACCGGTTCCACGTCCAAGACCATGGGCATCGAGATCGGTGGCCGCGTCATGACCTCGACCGAGGCCTTGAACATGGACACCCTGCCCAAGTCGGCCATCGTCCTCGGCGGTGGCGTGATCGGCGTCGAGTTCGCGTCGGTCTGGAACTCCTTCGGCGTCGACGTGACCATCATCGAGGGCCTGCCCAGCCTGGTTCCGAACGAGGATCCGGCGATCATCAAGAACCTCGAGCGCGCCTTCAAGAAGCGCGGCATCAAGTTCAACACCGGCACCTTCTTCGAGAAGGTCGAGCAGAACGACTCCAGCGCGAAGGTGACGCTGGCGGATGGCAAGGAGTTCGAGGCCGACCTCGTCCTCGTGGCCGTCGGTCGCGGGCCGGTCACGGAGGGGCTCGGCTTCGAGGAGCAGGGCGTCAAGCTGGATCGCGGCTTCGTGATCCCCAACGAGCGTCTGCACACCGGCGTCGGGAACGTGTACGCCATCGGCGACATCGTCCCGGGCGTGCAGCTGGCCCACCGCGGGTACCAGCACGGGATCTTCGTCGCCGAGGAGATCGCCGGCCTGAACCCGGTAGTGGTCGAGGACATCAACATCCCCAAGGTCACCTTCTGCGAACCGGAGATCATGTCCGTGGGCTACTCCGAGCCCAAGGCCGCTGAGAAGTTCGGCAAGGACGCCATCGAGACGGTCGAGTACAACCTCGCGGGCAACGGCAAGTCCTCGATCCTCGGTACCAGCGGCATCATCAAGATGGTCCGGCTCAAGGACGGTCCCATCGTCGGTGTGCACGGCATCGGCGGCCGGATCGGCGAGCAGATCGGCGAATCCCAGCTGATCGTCAACTGGGAGGCCTACCCGGAGGATCTCGCTCCGCTCATCCACGCACACCCGACGCAGAACGAATCGCTCGGCGAGGCGGCCCTGGCCCTCGCCGGCAAGCCGCTGCACGGCTAGACCGCGCAGCGCCGGTTCGGTGCCGCGCCCGTCACGTCCGTTCCGCGACGGGCGCGGCACCGAACCGGTGAACTAAGCTCACCCATAGTCGTCCGAGGCCGGCAGCCCACGCCGTCGTACCTCGAACAGTTTGCTAGCCCTAAGGAGAACGGGGACGAAATGTCTGAAACCGTGAACTTGCCCGCCCTCGGTGAAAGCGTCACCGAAGGTACTGTCACACGTTGGCTGAAGGCCGTCGGCGACCGAGTCGAGGTCGACGAACCACTGGTGGAGGTCTCCACCGACAAGGTCGACACCGAGATCCCGTCGCCGGTCGCCGGCGTCATCGAGGAGATCTTCGTCGGCGAGGACGAAGAGGCCGAAGTGGGCGCCCCGCTGGTTCGCATCGGCGACGGCAACGGGTCCGACGACGCCCCGGCGCAGGGCGAGAGCCCTGCTGAGGAGCCCGCGGCCGAGGAGGCCCCGGCCGAGGAATCGTCCGCCGAGGAGGCCCCGGCCGAGGAATCGTCCGAAGAGGCATCTGCCGAGAAGCAGGGTTCCGACTCCGACTCTACGGATGAGGCATCCGGTGACGCCGCAGAGGTGACGCTGCCGGCCCTCGGCGAGTCCGTCACCGAGGGTACCGTGACGCGTTGGCTCAAGGCCGTGGGCGACGACGTCGCCGTCGACGAGCCGCTGCTCGAGGTGTCCACCGACAAGGTCGACACCGAGATCCCGTCGCCGGTGGCCGGCACTCTGCTCGAGATCCGCGTCGGCGAGGACGAAGTCGCCGAGGTCGGCGCAGTGCTCGCACTCGTGGGTTCCGGCGCTCCCTCCGGTTCTGACGACAAGTCCGCCGCCCCGCAGGAGGAGGCCCCGAAGCAGGAGGAGGCCCCGAAGCAGGAGGAGGCCCCGAAGGAGGACGCTCCCAAGCAGGAGGAGGCCCCGAAGGAGGACGCTCCCAAGCAGGAGGAGGCCCCGAAGCAGGACGCTCCCAAGCAGGAGGAGGCCCCGAAGCAGGACGCTCCCAAGCAGGAGGCGCCCAAGCAGGAGGCACCGAAGCAGGAGGCACCGAAGCAGGAGGCGCCCCAGGCCGAGAAGCCGAAGGAGAGCCAGGCCGGCGGTGCCAGTGAGGGCTACGTGACGCCGCTGGTGCGTCGCCTCGCGTCGCAGAACGACGTCGATCTCAGCACCGTGGAGGGCACCGGCGTCGGCGGTCGCATCCGCAAGCAGGACGTCGAGGCCGCTATCGAGGCCAAGAAGGCGCAGAGCGCCCCGGCCCAGGGCTCCTCGAGCCCCGCCGCGCCGGCAGCCAAGAGCGCGCCGACGACCGAGGCGTCGTCGCTGCGCGGCACCACGGCCAAGGCTCCCCGGATCCGGCAGGTCATCGCCCGGCGCATGCGCGAGTCGCTGGACGTCTCGACGCAGCTGACGCAGGTGCAGGAGGTCGACATGACCCGCATCGCCAAGCTGCGCACCAAGGCGAAGGCCGGTTTCAAGGCGACCAACGGCACGAACCTCACGTTCCTGCCGTTCATCGCGAAGGCAGTCACCGAGGCGCTCAAGCAGCACCCCAAGCTGAACGCGGAGTACGACGAGGAGAAGCAGGAGATCACGTACCACGGTGCGGAGCACCTGGCGATCGCCGTCGACACCGACAAGGGCCTGCTGGTCCCCGTCATCCAGGATGCCGGCGATCTGAACCTCGCCGGCCTGGCAGGGAAGATCGCCGATGTTGCGGGCCGCACCCGCGACGGCAAGATCGGACCGGACGAGCTCTCCGGCGGGACCTTCTCGATCACTAACATCGGCTCTGTCGGTGCCCTGTTCGACACGCCGATCATCAACCAGCCGCAGGTGGCCATCCTGGGCACCGGCGCGATCGTCAAGCGTCCGGTCGTCGTGACGAATGAGGAGGGCGACGACACGATCGCCATCCGGCACATGATGTACCTGTCGCTGACCTACGATCACCGCCTGGTCGACGGCGCTGACGCGGGCCGCTTCCTGCAGACTCTCAAGGCACGCCTCGAAGGAGGCGCTTTCGAGAGCGAGCTCGGGCTCTAGCCCCGACGTCCGCTCGTCGTAGCACGTCGCACGGCCCGCGGGGCGGAATCCTGTACCAGGGTTCCGCCCCGCGGGCGTCTGCCGCGTGATTCCTCGCGCGACGGTGCTTTTCGACGAGTCGTCGAACTGCGTAAGCTGAATTCATGGATTTCCTGCACGCACTTCTGGTCTTCTTCCACCTGCTCGGCGCGGCCGCGCTGGTCGGTGGATGGCTCGCATCATTCAAGACGCCGACTGTCGGCACGTGGCAGCACGCTGGTGCCTGGGTCCAGCTCGTCACCGGCCTGGCACTCACTTTTCTGGCCGAGATGGACCCGGACGGAGGCGAGCTGAACCACGCCAAGATCGGCGTCAAGCTCGTCCTCCTGATTGCGGTGCTGGTGGCAGCGATCATCGGCCGCCGCAAGATGAAGAACGGGGATCCCGTCCCGACGGGCATCGCCCACACGGTCGGGGGCTTCTCCCTCGTCAACATCGCCCTCGCGGTGTTCTGGTAGGCCTCCCTGCGGGGTATCCGCCGCGCACCCACCCGCGGGGGACACCGACAAAGGGCCGTTTCCGGGCGTTCTACGCTCCCGGGAGCGGCCCTTGGCGTATCGCGGAGATTCTCCACCCGGCCTGTTCCTCCCAGACGAGATCCAGGACCAGAGGGACGGGCTCCCCCGCCGGCATGCTCTCCACTGGCGCACCGTCGATCGTCTCCACCTCATAGGCGTCGATCGTGGCCACCGCCTCGACCGTCGCGGAAGGCCCCTCCCGCTCGATGAGCTCGACGTCCGTCAGGGAGGTCTCCAGACCGGAGTAGCGCAGACCGCTCTCGGCCAGCTCGCCGATGATGACCAGGTCTCGTGCCGCGCTCTCCTCCCCCGTGTAGATGCGTCCCAGCTGATCGACGTCCGCCGCCTCGAGAGCGACGTCGCGAGCACTTGCCAATGCGACCACGGCTTCCTCGGGGGTCGCCGGCGCTCCTGGTCTCCCTTCGGCGGTCTCGGTGTGGTCCTGGGAGGTGCGGTCGTCGGAGTCACCGGCGGCACTGGTCGGCTGCACGGTGGATTCCTCGCGGTCACCGACGAGGAGAAGAGCAACACTCGACAGAGCCACCCCAAGGAGGGCAACGGTGCCGGCTCGCAGCGCGATCCGTCGGAACCGCTCGCCCCTGCCGGGGGTCGCCCCGCGGAACCGCCCAGGTCGCCTCGAGCCGTTGCTCCTCGTCGCCCGGCCGCTCGGACCAGCCGGCGCCCCGGCGCGGAACAACGGCGACTGCGGAGCCCGCCCGCCGCCGCGTAGGGCACCCAGGAGCCCGGGACGCCTCCGTGACGAGGCGGGCAGCTGCGTGACGAGACGAGCCATCCCGACATCGTCGACCGACCCGACCAGGTCCAATGGCTCCGCGGGTCCGGCCTCGAAGATCCCCGTGTGCGCCTCCGCTGCGCTCGGCCGCTGCCGGGCGTCCTCAGACAGCGCGGCCTCGACGAGCCCGGCGACGCCGGCGCCGATCTCCGGCACGAGGCTCGGGAGGGGTGGACGCGTCGCCCTCGGGCCCGGTGGCCGACCGGTGAGCACGTACCAGGCCACGGCACCCCACGCGTAGACGTCCTGCCGCGGCCCGGCAGCCATCTCTGGGTCGACCATCAACTCCGGGGCCGCAAAGCCGGCAGAACGGCCGGCGGCGCCCGGGCGTCCCAGCAGACCAGCGAGCCCGAAGTCGGTCAACTTCGGCATCCCGGCGGCGGTGAAGAGCACGTTCGCGGGACTGATGTCGCCGTGAGTCACGTCACGCCCGTGAAGGTAGTCCAGAGCCGCCGCCATCGGCGCGAGGACCGTCACCGCCTGCCCCGGCGTCAGTGCGCCCTTGGTCTGCACCAGCCGCTCCACGGACCCGCCCGGCAGCATCTCCATGAGCAGGCCGGTGCCGACATCCGCACGGGCGACACCGTGCACCGCTACGAGGTAGTCGTGATCCAGTGCCAGGAGCACCTCCGTCTCGCGTCGTCGGAGCCCGGACCAACCGCCATCGCCCTCCGAGACGATCTTGAGCGCGAGCGGGGATTCGGCCGAGCGGGCACTGACTTCATAGACGAGCCCCGTGCTGCCCCGTCCGATCGTCCGGACCACCTCGACGTGTTCCAGTGTCCGGGACAGGCCCAAGTGCTGTGCGTCTGTGCCCTCCCCCGCCGGAGACTCGACCGGCCCGTCGGACGGGCCCGCTCCCGGGGCCTCCTGCCGATGCCGCCTGGCCTCGGCCGACTCCGCTGCGGCGGATGCGCCCCGCGGCGCCTCTGCCTGTGCCGGCGCTGTGGCGTCTGCCGCCGGCGGGCGAGGGGCGACGACGTCGACCGGCGCTGGCTCCGCCGCGTGTCTCCCGCGGCGCTGCGGCGGGAACTCCGGAGGTGTCTCGGATTCGAGGAAGTCCATGTACCCGTTCTAGTCCTTTCCGGCGTAACGCGCAGAAACTATCCACAGGCAGCGCAGAGCGGCCGTGTAGCACTTGCCGGTGAGTGGAATCACCCCACGCTGCGGCGTAGGCTGACCGTTATGCCACTTCAGTTCCGCCCCCTCGGGTTCGCGCCCGATTTCGTCGACTATCGGCAGTGCTGGGACCTCCAGCGAACGATCCACCGCGAGGTCTCGTCCGGGGAGAGAGAGCCCGAAGTGCTCCTGCTGGAGCACGCGCCCGTCTACACGGCCGGGAAGCGCACCGAGCCGGAGGACCTGCCCATCGACGGCACGCCGGTCGTAGACGTCGACCGGGGAGGCAAGATCACCTGGCACGGACCGGGTCAGCTGGTCGCGTACCCGATTGTCCCGCTGGCCGACAAGTCGGCCGTCAAGGACTACGTCTGGCGGCTCGAGGAGATCCTCATCCGCGTCGTCGCGCAGTACGGCATCGACGCTGTACGCGTCGATGGCCGGGCCGGGGTCTGGGTGCTCGGCGACGGGATCCAGCAGGACCGCAAGATCGCCGCGATCGGAATCAGGGTCCTCCGCGGCGTCACGCTGCACGGATTCGCGCTGAACTGCTCCAACTCCCTGGACCCCTACGGCAACATCATCCCCTGCGGCATCACGGACGCCTCCGTGACCAGCATCAGCGCAGAATCCGGACGTCCGGTAGCACCGTCGGACGTCCTCGACATCGTCCGGCGGGAGTTCGACAGCATCCTCCCGCCCGCACTCGGAGATCGCACGCCGGCTACCGCCGCTGCAGGATCATCCCCCGCCCAGCACCCCACACATGGAGTTAACGCATGACACTGGCACCCGAAGGCCGCCGCCTGCTCAGGATCGAGCAGCGCAATTCCGAGACACCCGTCGAGCGCAAGCCCGACTGGATCAAGGCCAAGGTGAATATCGGCCCCGAGTACGTGGAGCTGAAGAACCTCGTGAAGTCGGAGGGTCTCCACACCGTGTGCCAGGAAGCCGGGTGCCCGAACATCTTCGAGTGCTGGGAGGACCGCGAGGCCACGTTCCTCATCGGAGGGTCGGAGTGCACGCGCCGCTGCGACTTCTGCCAGATCGATACGGGCAAGCCGGCCGCACTCGACCGGGCGGAGCCGTTCAAGGTCGCCATGAGCGTCAAGAAGATGGAGTTGCGATACGCGACGGTCACCGGTGTGGCACGAGACGACCTCGAGGACGAGGGAACGTGGCTCTACGCCGAAACGGTCCGGCAGATCCATCGCATGAACCCGGAGACGGGTGTGGAACTGCTGATCCCCGACTTCTCCGGCAACCCCGAGTTCCTGGATGCGATCTGCGATTCCGCGCCCGAGGTGTACGCCCACAATGTCGAGACAGTGCCCCGCATCTTCAAGCGCATCCGGCCTGCTTTCCGCTACCAGCGTTCCCTCGACGTCATCACGCACGGACGTCAGCGCGGCCTGATCACCAAATCGAACCTGATCCTCGGCATGGGCGAGACCCGTGCTGAGATCTCGGAGGCGCTCCGCGACCTCCACGAGGCCGGTTGCGACCTGATCACAATCACCCAGTACCTCCGCCCGACGGAGCGCCACCTGCCGGTGGACCGCTGGGTCAAGCCGCAGGAGTTCATCGAGCTCAAGCAGGAGGCCGAGGAGATCGGCTACCTGGGCGTCATGAGCGGCCCGCTCGTGCGCTCGTCCTACCGTGCGGGCACTCTGTGGAGCGAGGCCGTGCGGAAGAAGGAACTACAGATCACGTAGAATTGACCTATTATGGCCAAAACCCCCACCGACGCATCCGCAGAGGAGCCGCAGAAGCGCGGCCTCTTCACCCGTAAACCGAAGGCCGAGAAGGCCGCCAAGGAGCCCGGCCGGCTGAAGCAGATGGGCCAGGTCTTCCGGATGACCCGCCGCCACGACCCCAGTGTCGTGTGGTGGATGCTCCTGGCGTTCCTGGGCACCATCGCCGTCGGGCTCGCCATCGGCCTGTTGATCAACAACTGGATCACGGCCGTCCTCATCGCGATCCCCGTTGGCCTGCTCCTCGCGACGGTCATTCTCTCCCGGAGGGCCGAGACGGCCGCCTTCGCCCAGATCGAGGGCCGCCAAGGTGCCGCAGGCGCCGCGATGAGCGTCCTGCGCCGTGGCTGGATCATCAAGGAAGAGCCAGTCGCGATCTCCCCCCGCACCCAGGACCTGGTCTTCATGGCCATCGGACGCCCGGGAGTCGTCCTCGTCACAGAGGGGCCGACGGGCCGGGTCCGTCCGCTGGTCGAGGGAGAGAAGCGCCGTCTGGCGCGGGTACTGCCGAACGTCCCGATCCACATCATCAACGCCGGATCGGACGAGAACCAGACGAAGCTCGGCGACGTCTCGAAGAAGATGAAGAAGCTGCCGAAGTCCCTCAACAAGGTGGAAGTCCAGACAGTCGACCGACGCATCAGCTCGCTGAACATGAACAAGATGCCGGTGCCGAAGGGCATCGATCCGACGCGCGCCCGTCCGGACCGGCGCGCCATGCGCGGCCGCTAGGTCTCCATGCCGCAGTACAGCAGTGGGGCCGCCCCGGTTCGGGGACGGCCCCACTGCTGTACTCGAGACGCGTCCATCGGAGGAACGGCCCGGCCGTTCCTCCCGCTCAGCGGATCTTGACCAGAATGGTCCCGCGGACCCTGTCGTGGAGTCCGCGTTGATCGGCGTCGGTGACGAATGCCGGAACGACCAAGCACATCAGGAGCGTGCGGACCACTCCATCAAGCGGCCGGACCGGACCACCGGCGACGCGCTGGACCTGCATCCCCATGATCCGGTGTCCGATCGTGTGCCCGGTGAGGCCGACGAGGACGAGCGTCATCGCGCCGAAGATCACCAAGTTCGCCGTCGCGTCGCCGTCGAAGAAGAAATGGGAGACGACCATGGCGAGCGCCCAGTCGATGCAGAGGGCTACCACCCGCGGGCCGATGCGGGCCACACTGCCGGGGCCGCGCTCTGGTCGACCCATTCTCCGACCGGGCCAGGCTTCACTGTTCAGCTGGGGCGGGCCTTCGAGCCACGACCCGAGGTCTCTTCTCTCCACCGACCCAGCGTACCGTGAGCGCCTCGAAGGCCCGGGCGCCGCCGTGGACGCACCGGCCCTGGGCGGCCGTGTTACACCGCGGAAACAATTGCGACACTGCCGGGTAACGCCGGTTCGTTAGGATCGTTACATCATCGGGGCCCGACACCCGAGGCGCATGCCTTACGAACGCGCGCGCTGATTGCACACAAGGAGCAGTTCTAGATGTTCAAGAATCCGGACGAAGTCCTCAAGTACATTGCCGACGAAGAAGTGAAGTTCGTCGACATCCGATTCACCGATCTCCCGGGTGTCCAGCAGCACTTCAACGTCCCCGCGAAGTCCGTGGACGCAGACTTCTTCGTGAACGGCCAGCTCTTCGACGGCTCCTCGATCCGCGGTTTCCAGGGCATCGCCGAATCCGACATGCAGCTCATCCCGGACGTCTCGACCGCCTTCATCGACCCGTTCCGCGTGGAGAAGACGCTCGCCATCAACTTCTCGATCATCAATCCGCGCACCGGAGACCCATACCACCGCGATCCGCGTGGCGTCGCGGAGCGCGCCGAGGCCTACCTCGCCTCGACCGGCATCGCCGATACGGCGTTCTTCGCCCCCGAGGCCGAGTTCTTCATCTTCGACAACGTGCAGTACGCGTCGACGCCGCAGGGCTCCTTCTACAAGGTCGACTCCGAGGAGGCACCCTGGAACACCGGCCGCAAGGAGGAGGGCGGCAACCTCGGCCACAAGACGCCGGTCAAGGGCGGGTACTTCCCCGTCGCACCGATCGACAAGCAGGCCGACCTGCGCGATGCGATCTGCGTCGAGCTCGACGCGGCCGGGCTCGAGGTCGAGCGTAGCCACCACGAGGTCGGTGCTGCCGGCCAGGCGGAGATCAACTATCGGTTCGACACGCTGACCCATGCAGCGGACGACATCCTGAAGTTCAAGTACATCGTCAAGAACGTCGCGCAGGCCTTCGGTCAGACCGCGACCTTCATGCCGAAGCCGATCTTCGGCGACAATGGCTCGGGCATGCACTGCCACCAGTCGCTCTGGGCCAACGGCGAACCCCTGTTCTACGACGAGAAGGGCTATGCCGGCCTGTCGGATATTGCTCGCTGGTACATCGGCGGACTGCTCAAGCACGCCTCGGCCGTCCTGGCCTTCACCAACCCGACCGTGAACTCGTACCGGCGTCTGGTCAAGGGCTACGAGGCCCCGGTGAACATGGTCTACTCGCAGGGCAACCGTTCCGCCGGTATCCGCATTCCGATCACCGGTTCCAACCCCAAGGCCAAGCGTATCGAGTTCCGTGCGCCGGATCCCTCCTGCAATCCGTACCTGGCCTTCTCCGCCCAGCTCATGGCCGGGCTGGACGGCATCAAGAACCGCATCGAGCCCGCCGCCCCGATCGACAAGGACCTCTACGAGCTCCCCGCCGAGGAGGCCAAGGACATCCAGGTCGCCCCCGGCTCGCTCGACGAGGCCCTCGAGGCCCTGGAGAACGACTACGAGTTCCTCTTGGCCGGCGACGTCTTCACCGAGGACCTCATCCAGGCGTGGATCGCCTACAAGCGCGAGTTCGAGATCGAGCCGCTGTCGCTCCGCCCGAACCCCTACGAGTTCGAGCTGTACTTCAGCTGCTAGTCCTGCGGCCGGTCGGGCGGTCCGGAGCTCCACGGCTCGGATGACCGACCGGCCTCGGGCCACTGAGGGCCCGCACGCTGCGGCCGGCACCATGGTGCCGGCCGCAGCGTGCGGGCCCTCTTCTGTGTGTCTGGGCTCCCGGGCTCGGGGGCCAGTTCGCCGGACGCGCAGCCGGGCCGTTCCGACATGCCCTGGAGCCCCAGCGGCGCCCTCTGGAACTGCAGACGGCCGGCGGCAGCACCCCGTGTGGGTCCTGCCGCCGGCCGTCCGCCGTGCGAGTGCAGTGCGCGCTACACGCGTGCGCGCGCGTCGTCGTCGAGGTCGTCGCCGTCGAGGGTGTCGCCCCAGGACGTCTCCGGGCCCGGTACGGTGTCGGCGGGGTCGCCGCCTGCGTCGACGCTGTGCGTGGGCGCAGCGTCGTCCGACGGGGAGTCCCCCTCCGGGGTCTCGAGCGTATGCAGTTCGAAGGCCTCGCCGTCGTACCTGTCCACCGCGGTGACCACGGACTCGACAAGCACCTGCCGGGCCAGCTGGCCCTGGAGCACGTACGGGTCCTTGGCGAGGTCCTTCCACAGGGACACGCAGAGCATGATCATCACCACGAGGAACGGCAGGGCCGAGACGATGGTGATGTTCTTCAGGCCGGTGAGGGCGGCTGCCGGATCGTCCCCGCCCGCGAGGAGCATGACGGCTGCGACGGCGCCGACGGCGAGGCCCCAGAAGATGACGATCTTCTTGGAGGGCTCGATGACACCGTTCTCCGACAGGGTTCCCATGACGATGGAGGCCGAGTCGGCGCTGGTGACGAAGAAGATGCCGATGAGAACCACCGCGACGATCGTCATCGCCATGACCAGCCAGCCTGGCGCGGCCAGGTGGCCGAGGAAGTCGAACAGCGCGGTGTCGAAGTTCAGGTCCGGGGCGCCGTCCACCATCCGAGTGATCGGGTCGAGCGCACCGCCGGCGTTCTCCGCCCGGCGCTGGAGGCCGATGGCGCCGCCGCCCATGATGGAGAACCACACCAGCGAGATGACCGAGGGCACGACGAGGACGCCGGTGACGAACTGGCGGATGGTGCGGCCGCGGGAGATGCGGGCGATGAAGAGGCCGACGAACGGCGTCCAGCTCACCCACCAGGCCCAGTAGAAGATCGTCCACGAGGACAGCCAGGACTCCAGGGCCTCCCCGCCGGAGGCCGACGTGCGGGACGCCATGTCCGGGAGGTCCCCGATGAAGGAGCCGACGGCGTTGGGCAGCACGTTGAGGATGAACAGCGTCGGTCCGCCGATGAAGACGAGGACGGCGAGGACGATGGCCAGCACCATGTTGATGTTGGAGAGCAGCTGGATGCCCTTGGCCACGCCGGAGGCCGCCGAGGCCACGAAGCCGGCCGTGAGGACCGCGATGATCGCCACGAGGATCGTGGTGGTGACCGATTCCATGAGGCCCACGGCCTGGATGCCGCCGCCGATCTGCAGGGCGCCGAGGCCGAGGGAGCAGGCGGAGCCGAAGAGCGTCGCGAGGATGGCCAGGATGTTGATGACCTTGCCACCGATGCCGTCGGCGGCCTTCTGGCCGAAGAGTGGGATGAACATCGACGAGAACAGCTGGCGCCGTCCGAGACGGAACGTGCCGTAGGCGATGCCGAGGCCGACGATGGCGTACATCGCCCAGGGGTACAGGGTCCAGTGGAACAGGGTGGTGCCCATGGCCGTGTGCAGGGCCTCGGCCGTCTGCGGGTCGACGGTCCGGGGCGGGGGCGCCATGTAGTACCAGAGGGGCTCGGCGACGCCGTAGAAGACGAGGCCGATGCCCATGCCGGAGGCGAACATCATGGCGATCCACGAGGACGTGCGGAACTCGGGCGTCTCGTCGTCCTTGCCGAGCCTGATGCCGCCGAACCTGCTGGCGGCGACGACGATCACGAAGATCATGAAGAAGGAGGCGGCGACGATGAAGAGCCAGCCGAAGTTGCTGATCGTCCCGTTCAGCAGCGTCTCGGCGACCGAGCCGAGGCCGGCGGGGCTGACGAAGCCCCAGGCGACGAAAGCGACGGCCACCACGGCCGCGATGAAGAAGACGGTCTTGTCCAGCCCGGTCTCGCGGTGCGGCCGGTGCTTCCGTTTGGTCGCTTGGTGCAGTGTCTCCAGGAGGTCTTTGGTTGTCTCAGGTGTGCTCATAAGTCAGGGCGGGCAGCCGGCACGGCCGGAGCCGGGCGCTGTCCCGCTGGTCCTTCCACTTGGGGTCGAGCTTTGGTCAGAACGCCTCCACCTTACCGAAGGCCGTCAGTGGAGTGTCCAACCGGGGTGCCCTGCCCTCCCCCGCCCTGACCTGCTACTCGATGCCGTAGAACCGGTGCTCGAAGACGTGGCGCGCCCGTCGGGTCGCCCGGAGATAGTCCGATTCGAGATGTGCGCCCTGCCCGGACCCGTACCCACACCAGCGGGCGACCATCTCCAGGTCCTGCCAGCCGCGCGGCACGACGTCGGAGGGCCGCCCGGTGGTGATCAGGGTGCCGCTGCGGATCCGCGTCGCCAGGGTCCAGGCCTCGTCCAGCAGCGCGATCTCCTCGGCCGGGAGCAGGTCGGCACGTCCGATGGCAGCCAGCGCCTGCCGTGTCGACGTCGTGCGCAGCCCGGGATCCCCCGACGCGTGCTGCAATTGGAGGACCTGGACCAGCCACTCGACATCGCTCAGGCCGCCCCGGCCGAGTTTGACGTGGAGGGCCGGATCCGCCCCGCGCGGAAGTCTTTCGGCCTCCACGCGGGCCTTGATGCGCCGGATCTCGCGCAGCTCGCCCTCGTCCAGGCCGCGGTCGTAGCGGATCGGGTCGATCATCGCGAGGAACTGCTGGCCCAACTCGTCGTTCCCCGCCATCGGGCGGGCACGGAGCAGGGCCTGGCGCTCCCAGACGGAGGCCCAGCGGTTGTAGTACTCGCGATAGGAGGCCAGTGTCCGGACGAGTGCGCCCTGCTTCCCCTCCGGCCTCAGGGCGGCGTCGACCGTCAGCTTGAGCTCTGCCGGCACGGGAGGTTTCAGGTTGGCGGTGAGCAGCTGGCCGACGCGGGTGACGATCCGCGTCGCCTGCTCCTGCGCGTGGCCTTCGTCCGCACCGGCCGACGGCTGGTGGACGTACATGACGTCGGCGTCCGACCCGTAGCCGATCTCGCGCCCGCCCTGCCGCCCCATGGCGACGACCAGGACCGCGGTGACCGGCTGCTCCTCGGCGACGACCTCCGACCGGGCGAGTTCCAGCGCGGCCTGGACACAGGCGGCATCGGCGTTGGACAGGGCGTGACCGACCTGATCGATGTCGATGAGCCCGGCCCCCTCGGCAAGCGCGGTGCGCAGCATCTCCCGGCGGCGGTTCAGCCTGACGAGGCGCATGCCGGCCTCTGCGGTGGCCTGACGGCGGAGCTTGGCCGTGTTCTCCCGCAGGAGCTGCTCGCCGGTGAGGGGAGTCAGCTCATCGTCGTTGCCGAGCCAGGCGACGGACTCGGGCGAGACCTCCAGCCAGTCCGTGAGCAGGCGGGAGGACGACAGGATGCGGCAGAGGCGTTCCGCCGCGGCGTTGGAGTCGCGCAGCAGGCCGAGGTACCACGGGCTCTGTCCGAGCCGCTCGCTGAGCCGGCGGAAGCCCAGGAGTCCTGCATCCGGGCTGACCCCCTCGGCGAACCACCCGAGCAGGACCGGCAGGAGCTGGCGCTGCAGCGACGCGCGGCGGCTGACCCCGGCCGTGAGGGCCTCGATGTGGCGCATCGCCCCGGCTGGGTCCAGATAGCCGAGCGCCGCGAGACGGGCCTCGGCCGCCTCCGTGCTGAGCCGTACCTCGTCCGTGCTGAGATTGGCTGCAGTGGCCAGCAACGGCCGGTAGAAGATGCGCTCGTGCAGTGCACGGACCTGTCGCTTGGTCTGCTGCCACCGGTCCGAGAGGGCCGCAGCCGTCTGGCGCTTGGGCGACCCCGCCGCCTGGGCAGCGCAGGCCAGGGCACGCAGCGCGGGCTCCCGGGTCGGCATCAAGTGGGTGCGCCGAAGGCTGACCAGCTGGATCCGGTGCTCCAGGACGCGCAGATAGCGGTAGGCGTTGTCGAAGTCGGCGGCGTCGCCGCGCCCGATGTAGCCGGCTTCGGCGAGACGGGCGATCGCCGTCGTCGTGTCCCGCACGCGGAGCGTCTCGTCGATCCGTCCGTGCACCAGCTGCAGCAGCTGGACCGTGAACTCGACGTCCCGCAGCCCGCCTGGGCCTAGTTTGATCTGGCGGGCCACTTCCGCCGCAGGGATGTTGTCGCTCACCCGCCGGCGCATGGACTGCACGGATTCGACGAAGCCGTCGCGTTCGGGCGAGGACCAGATCAGGGGGGCCACGGCCGCTTCGTAGGCCTGCCCGAGCCGGGTGTCGCCGGCGATGCACCGGGCCTTGAGCAGGGCCTGGAACTCCCAGCTCTGCGCCCAGCGCTCGTAGTACGCGAGGTGGGATTCGAGGGTCCGGGACAGGACGCCGTCGCGTCCCTCGGGGCGGAGGTTCGGGTCGACTTCCCAGAGTCCCGGCTCCGCGGCCGGGGCGTTGGCGAGCTGGGCGAGGTGCCCGGCGAGGTAGGCGGCGATCGTCCCGGCCCGTTCCTCGTCCAGCTCGCCTGCGTCGTGCACGTAGACGACGTCGACGTCGGAGATGTAGTTCAGCTCGCGGGCACCGCATTTGCCCATGCCGATCACGGCGAGGGAGACCGCCGCGATCTCGTCCGGGGCGAAGCGCTCGGCCGCGTCCGCCCGGGCGACGGCCAAGGCCGCGTCCAGAGCGGCACCCGCGATGTCCGCCAGTTCGGCCCCGACGCCGGGCATGGCCCGCAGCGGATCCTCGGCCGTCAGGTCGCGCAGGGCGATCCGGACGACCTCGGCCCGGTAGGCGACGCGCAGGGCGAGCAACCCTTCCTGCCCGGCGAGCTCCGCGACCGGGGCGCCGTCCGGACCGGTCGCGCGGACGGAGGAGAGCAGACGATGGCGCAGCCTCGCTGGGTCCTGCGGGGCGAGCTCCGCGTCGGGGACGCCCAGCAGCTCGAGCTGCTCCGGATGCCGGAGGAGGAACTCCGCGAGAGCCTCGGAGGACCCGAGGAGACGGAAGAGCCGCACGCGGATCGCCGGGTCCGCGACCATCGGGGCGACCGCTGGCGCGCGCTCGGCGAGACGGACCAGGGAGAGTAACGCGAGGTCCGGGTCCGGCGCTTGGGCGAAGCCAGCGAGCAGATCGGCCGGGTCGCAGGCCGAGAGTTCGGGCGCTGCGAGGAAGCGCCGGGCCCGCTCGACGTCGTCGAACCCCATGCTGAGGAACTGGCGGGTGGAGAACACGGCTAGAGGATGCCGAGGTACCGGTTGATCTCGAACGGCGAGACGTTCTGCCGGTAGTCAGCCCATTCGTCACGCTTGTTGCGCAGGAACGATTCGAAGACCTGCTCGCCGAGGATGTCGGCGACCAGCTCGGACTCCTCCATCACCCTGATCGCGTCGTGCAGGCTGCCGGGCAGTGGGCTGTGACCGAGCGCGCGGCGCTCGGCCGTGGAGAGGCTCCAGACGTCCTCCTCGGCCGCCGGAGCGAGCTCGTAGCCCTCCTGGATGCCCTTGAGTCCGGCACCCAGCAGCACGGCGTAGGCGAGGTAGGGGTTCGCGGCCGAGTCGATCCCGCGGTACTCGATGCGCGCGGACTGGCCCTTGTTGGGCTTGTACAGCGGGACCCGCACCAGGGCGGAGCGGTTGTTGTGCCCCCAGGACAGATGGCTCGGTGCCTCTCCCCCGCCCCAGAGCCGCTTGTAGGAGTTGACGAACTGGTTCGTCACTGCGGTGAACTCGGGCGCGTGCTTGAGGACGCCGGCGATGAACTGCCGCGCTGTCTGCGATAGCTGGTACTCGTGCCCGGCCTCGAAGAATGCATTGGTGTCGCCCTCGAAGAGCGAGAAGTGCGTGTGCATCCCCGAGCCGGGGTGCTCGGAGAACGGCTTGGGCATGAAGGTCGCGTAGATCCCCTGCTGGATGGCGACCTCCTTCACCACGGTCCGGAAGGTCATGATGTTGTCGGCCGTCTGCAGGGCATCGGCGTAGCGGAGGTCGATCTCGTTCTGGCCGGGGCCGTTCTCGTGGTGGCTGAACTCCACGGAGATCCCGACGGCCTCGAGCATGGTCACGGCATTGCGCCGGAAATCCTGCGCGACGCCCCCGGTGACGTGGTCGAAGTAGCCGCCCTGGTCGACCGGGACGGGATCGCCGGCTGCGTTCAGGTCGTCCGACTCGAGGAGGTAGAACTCCACCTCGGGATGGGTGTAGCAGGTGAAGCCCATGTCCGCGGCGGCGGCCAGCTGCCGCTTGAGCACGTGGCGCGGATCGGCCGGCGACGGCGAGCCGTCGGGCGTGAGGATGTCGCAGAACATGCGCGACGTCGGCTCCGTCTGACCGCGCCAGGGCAGGATCTGGAAGGTTGAGGGGTCCGGCTGCAGCAGCATGTCCGCCTCGTAGATCCGGGACAGTCCCTCGATGGAGGAGCCGTCGAAGCCCAGGCCCTCCTCGAAGGCCCCCTCGACCTCGGCGGGAGCCAGGGCGACGGATTTGAGCGATCCGACGACGTCGGTGAACCACAGACGGACGAACCTGACGTCCCGTTCCTCGATAGTCCTCAGCACGAACTCCTGCTGACGATCCACGTGCGTCTCCTTCCGTCCGGCCGACCGACGCCGCGGGGCGCCGCCGATGTCACTCTACTCGCGGACCAGTATGACCGGCTCACATGTCAGGCGGGTTTCAAACTACCCTTGCCCCTATGACAAACGAGGAGAACGCGCCCGGTTCAGGCACCCCCTCCGAGCGTCCCGCGAAGGTCCGGATCCACCACCTCGCGCGCGCCAAGGAGGAACGCCGGAAGTTCACGATGCTGACAGCCTACGACGCCCTCATGGCGGAGGTCTTCGACGAGGCCGGGATCGACGTCCTGCTGGTGGGCGACTCCGCCGCCAACAACATGATGGGGCACGCGACGACGCTGCCCATCACGGTAGAGGAGATGCTCGTCTTCTCCCGTTCCGTCGCCGCGGGAGCCACACGCGCCCTCGTCGTCTGCGACCTGCCCTTCGGCTCGTACGAGGAATCGGCGGAGCAGGCGGTCCGCACCGGGGTCCGCTTCATGAAGGAGGGCGGTGCCCACGCGGTCAAGATCGAGGGCGGCGCCTACTACAGCGAGCATGTGCGTGCCCTGGTGAATGCCGGGGTGCCGGTGATCGCGCACATCGGCTTCACTCCGCAGAGCGAGCATGCGCTCGGCGGCTACCGCGTCCAGGGCCGCGGGGACGCCGCGGCGGCGCTCCTCGAGGATGCTCGTGCCCTCGAGGCGGCGGGCGCGTTCTGCGTCCTCATGGAGATGGTCCCCGCCGACGTCGCCGCGGACGTCGACGCGGCACTGGCCGTGCCGACGATCGGCATCGGCGCCGGCGGAGCGACGACGGGCCAAGTCCTGGTGTGGCAGGACATGCTGGGCCTGCGGCGTGGGCGGCAGCCCCGGTTCGTGAAGCAGTACGCGGACCTGCGCTCGGTGGTGCACGACGCCGCCGCCGCCTACCGGGACGAGGTGGCCGCGGGCACGTTCCCGGCGGAGGAGCACTCGTTCTGAGCCGCTCCCGGCCGAGCCGGGCGCCCTGTGGATGCGGCACCGCCCGTCCATGATGTAAGGTGCATCACGGACAGCGACCCGCACCCGGGCTACTCGTCCTCTGCGTCCCACGCCTCGTTGCGGCGGCGCACCTTCTCGAGAGCCTGCTCGGCCTCCGCACGCGTCGGATAGGGGCCCAGCAGCTTCGTCCAGTCCGACTGGGCGCCGCTCTCGACCTCATGTGTTTCGACGTTGAACCAGTAATCTCCGGTGGGCTCGCTCATCGGTTTCTCCTCCCATGTGGATTTTCCGCGGTGCAATGGGGCTCGCGTCACCCTTTGTCAGCACCATACTCGCACGCCCTCGCGGCGCGCGGATAGGATCGAGAGCATGGCTGCAACCACCGCACCCGCCGGGCGCCTCGAGCCCGGCACGCCCACGCCGTCCCGACGCGTCCCCGCATCCATCGCACGTCCGGAGTACGTCGGGAAGCCCGCCCCCGCCCCCTACGAGGGGTCGGACGTCCACGGCCCCGAGACCGTCGAACGGATCAGGCGGGCGGGCCGCATCGCCGCACAGGCCCTCGTGGAGGTCGGCCGGGCCGCACGTCCGGGGGTCACAACCGACGAGCTCGACCGCGTCGGGCACGAGTTCCTCCTCGATCATGGGGCGTACCCCTCCACCCTGGGGTACCGGGGTTTCGGCAAGAGTGTCTGCACCTCGATCAACGAGGTCATCTGCCACGGAATCCCCGACACCACGCGCCTGGAGGACGGCGACATCGTGAACGTGGACATCACCGCGTACGTCGACGGCGTCCACGGCGACACGAACCGGACCTTCCTCGTCGGCGACGTCGACGAGGAGTCCCGCCTCCTGGTCGAACGCACCGAGGAGGCGCTCCGTCGCGCGATCCGGGCAGTCGCGCCCGGCCGCGAGCTCAACGTGATCGGCCGTACCATCTCGGCCTACGCGAAGAGATTCGGCTACGGCGTCGTCCGGGACTTCACCGGCCACGGCGTGGGGAAGGCGT
The DNA here is from genome assembly GCF_031178195.1 of Zhihengliuella sp. Taxonomy (GTDB): domain Bacteria; phylum Actinomycetota; class Actinomycetes; order Actinomycetales; family Micrococcaceae; genus Zhihengliuella. The sequence continues at coordinate 131,320 of NZ_JAPSJL010000002.1, read as the reverse complement.
TCCACACCGGCCTGGTCATCCCGCACTACGACGCCGCCCCGGCCTACAGCCAGCTCATGGAGCCGGGCATGGTCTTCACGATCGAACCGATGCTCACCCTGGGCACCCACGAGTGGGACATGTGGGACGACGGCTGGACCGCCGTGACCCGCGACCGTCGGCGGACCGCCCAGTTCGAGCACACCCTCGTCGTCACCGACTCCGGCGCTGACGTCCTGACACTTCCCTGACCAGACCAGACCAGCCCAGTCCAGTTCGCCCGAGAAACCAGAGGAACCCACATGGCCCAGGACACCAAGACCGCTACCCCGGCCACCGCGATCGGCATCGATATCGGAGGCACGGGGATGAAGGGCGGCATCGTCGATCTCAAGAAGGGCAAGCTCGTCGGGGACCGGTTCCGGATCCCGACGCCGAAGCCGTCGACACCGGAGGCCGTCGCCGACGTGGTGGGCGAGATCGTCGACGAGCTGATGAAGCGGGACGAGGCCCCGGCGCCCGGGACGCCGATCGGCGCGGCGTTCCCGGCCATCATCGACGACGGTGTCGCGCGCTCGGCCGCGAACGTCGACAAGTCGTGGATCGACGCGGATGTCGACGCGATCTTCACGGAGCGGTTGGGCCGCGAGGTGCACATCATCAACGATGCCGACGCAGCCGGGCTCGCAGAGGCCCGTTACGGGGCTGGCAAGAACGTCAAGGGCTCGGTCCTGGCCATCACGCTGGGGACGGGGATCGGATCCGCGATGCTGTTCGACGGGAAGCTGGTCCCGAACTTCGAGCTCGGCCATCTGGAGCTCGACGGCCACAACGCGGAGAGCCGTGCCTCGGCGTCGGCCCGCGAGCGGGAGGACCTGCCCTGGGACGAGTACTCGAAGCGCCTGCAGCGCTACTTCTCCCACGTCGAGTTCCTCTTCTCGCCGAAGCTGTTCATCATCGGCGGGGGCATCTCGAAGCGCAGCGAGGACTTCCTGCCCCACCTGGACCTGCGCACCCCGGTGGTCGTCGCGGAGCTGAAGAACAACGCGGGCATCGTCGGCGCCGCCCTGCAGGCGGCCCTGCACTTCAAACTCGTCGACTAGCTCTACTCGGCCCGCTCCGCCGCAGCCGGCACATCAGCCCCGGTCCTCCGCCCAGCGGCGGCCGGGGCTCCGCCATCTCGGGCGGCTCAGTCGACGGACCTCAGTCGGCGGACAGGGGGCGCTGCCGGCCCTGCGGGCCATCGTCGGACCGGGCCCGCAGGGCCTCGATGGCCTGCTCGAAGTCCTCGAGGGACTCGAAGTCCTGGTAGACGCTGGCGAACCGCAAGTAGGCGATCTGATCGAGTTCCTGCAGCGGTCCGAGGATCGCGAGGCCGACCTGGTGGGCGTCGATCTCCGCAGCGCCGGACGAGCGGACCGCCTCCTCGACCTCCTGGGCGAGGACGGCGAGATCGTCATCGGTGACCGGCCGGCCCTGGCAGGCCTTGCGCACCCCGTTGATGACCTTCGCACGGCTGAACGGCTCGGCCACGCCGGAGCGCTTGATGACGGACAGGCTGGCGGTCTCCACGGTGGTGAAGCGGCGCCCGCATTCGGCGCATTGGCGCCGACGGCGGATGGCGGAGCCGTCCTCGGTGAGCCGGGAGTCGACGACGCGCGAGTCGGAGTGGCGGCAGTATGGGCAGTGCATCGGCGGACCTTCCTCCCAACTCGTACGACGGACAGCTGGATCAAGTGTAGTCGCAACGGGGTAGGAGCCCGTCCGCACCGGGTCCGGGCGACGGCGCGCTCGGCCGGGCTCAGTCGGCCTGGGTCCTCCGGCGGACGGCGACGGCGTCCCCGTGGGCGGGCAGGTCCTCGGCCCGTGCGAGGGCCTCGACGTGGTCCGCCACCTGCTCCAGTCCGGCGCGGCCGTACTCGATCACCTGGATGGCCTTGAGGAAGGTGGCGACATTGAGGCCGGACGCGTAGGCGGCCGTGCCGCTCGTCGGGAGGACGTGGTTCGAGCCCGCGGCGTAGTCGCCCAGGCTCACCGGGCTGTACGGTCCGACGAAGATGGCGCCGGCCGCCGTGATGCGCGCCGCCACGTCCCCGGCGTTCTCGGTGAGGATCTCGAGGTGCTCCGCCGCGTAGACGTCGGCGACGCGGATCCCCTCGGCCAGGTCGTCGACCAGCACGACGGCGGACTGCTCGCCGGCCAACGCCGTGCGGACGCGTTCGCTGTGCTTGGTGCGCCGGGCCTGCCACCGGAGCGCCTCCTGAACTCTGCCCGCGAGCGCCTCGGAGGCGGTGATCAGGACGGCGGCGGCGTTGGGGTCGTGCTCCGCCTGGCTGATCATGTCGGCCGCGACGAAGTCCGGGTCGGCCGTGTCGTCGGCCAGGATCGCGATCTCGGTCGGCCCCGCTTCCGCGTCGATGCCGACGACGCCCTTGACGAGTCGCTTGGCGGTCGCCACATAGACGTTGCCGGGACCGGTGACGACGTCGACCGGCTCGATCGCGGCGGCCTGCCCCGAGGGATCGATGCCGTAGGCGAACGCTGCGATCGCCTGCGCCCCGCCGATGGCGTGGACCTCCTGGATCCCGAGCAGGTAGGCGGCTGCGAGGATCGTCGGGTGGGGCAGGCCCCCGAACTCGCGCTGCGGCGGCGAGGCCAGGGCCAGCGAGCCGACACCGGCCGCCTGCGCAGGGACTGCGTTCATCACCACGGAGCTCGGGTAGACGGCCAGCCCGCCCGGGACGTAGAGGCCGACCCGCCGGACCGGCTCCCACCGCTGCGTGACGCTGGCGCCGTCGCCGTACTCGACGGTCGTGTCCTCGGGGCGCTGGGCGCGGGCGAAGATCCGGGCCCGCCGGATCGATTCCTCCAGGGCAGCCCTGATCTCCGGGTCCAGCTCTTCGGCCGCCCGCCGCAGCTCCGCGTCCGGGACCAGGGTGGTCTGCTGGGCCACGCCGTCGAACTGCTGGGCGAGCTGGGCGAGCGCGCCGAAGCCCTCGGCGCGGACACGGCGGATGATCCCCTCGACCGTCTCGGTCGCCCCGGCGACGTCCTGCTCCGGCCGGGGCATGACGGCCTTCAGCTCCGCGTGCGTGAGGGGGTGCCCGGTGGCAGCGCGGCGCAGGTCGAGATGGCGGACGAGCGGGGCGTCGTCGGCGCTGCTGGGGCTGGGGTTCGGGTTCGTCTCACTCACCCGACCAGCTTACGACGGCGAGCGTCCCGTGGTCCGGCGGCGCCGGCCACTGTGACGCGGCCGACGCCCACCGGCCCCGGGATCAGACGTCCAGGCAGGCCGGGCCGAGGAGCACCTTGAGGTCGCCGAAGAGCGCGGGGTTCGGATTCACGCGGAAGTCCGGCCCGAGCCGCATGAGCTGGACGGTTCGGGTGCCCGCGAGTTTGACGCGCACCTCCGTGTTCCCGGGGTGGGTCTTGAGGACCTGACCGAGCGCGTTCACGACGGGCTCGGTGGCCTTGTGGTGCTGCATCGAGATCACGACGGGACCCGCGAGTCCGTCCTCGCTGATCTCGGGGATCGTCATCTCCTGGGCGGAGATGCTGATCGCGCCGTCGTCCCGGCGCTGGAAGCGGCCCTTGACCACGACGATGAGGTCCTCGGCGAGGACGGACGCGATCGGCCCGTACGCCTGCCCGAAGAACATGACCTCGATGGAACCGGTCATGTCCTCGATCTCGCACCGGGCATAGGGGTTGCCGCTGGTCTTCGCGATCCGGCGCTGCAGCGACGTGATCATTCCCGCGATCTTGACCGGCTGCCCGTCATGGGGCCCGTCGTCACCCAGGAGGCGGTCGATCGGCATGTCGGCGTGCTGCTCCAGCACCCCGCCCAGGCCCTGCAGCGGATGGTCCGAGACGTACAGTCCGAGCATCTCGCGCTCGAAGCCGAGCTTGTCCTTCTTCTCCCACTCGGGCAGGTCCGGCACCTCGACCGTCAGACTGGAGCCGGCGTCGGCGTCGTCCATGCCGCTGAAGAGGTCGAACTGATTGGCGGCCTCGTTGCGCTTGAGGACGATGACGGAGTCGACGGCCTCCTCGTGGATCATGGCGAGCGCGCGGCGCGGCTGCCCCATCGAGTCGAACGCTCCCGCCTTGATCAGGGACTCGATGGTCCGCTTGTTGCAGACCACGGCGGGGACCTTCTGCAGGAAATCGCTGAAGGACTGGTAGCCGCCCTTCTCCCGGCGGGCCTCCACCATGGCGTTGACCACGTTGCTGCCGACGTTGCGGATGGCGCCCATGCCGAAACGGATGTCCCCGCCGACCGGGGTGAAGTTCAGGGCCGACTCGTTCACGTCCGGCGGGAGCACGGTGATGCCCATGCGGCGGGACTCGTTGAGGTACATCGCGAGTTTGTCGCGATCGTCGCCGACGGAGGTCAGCAGGGCCGCCATGTACTCGGCCGGGTAGTGCGCCTTGAGGTAGGCGGTCCAGTAGGAGACCAGGCCATAGGCGGCCGAGTGCGCCTTGTTGAAGGCGTAGTCGGAGAACGGGAGCAGGATGTCCCAGAGGGACTTGATGGCTGTCTCGGAGAAGCCGTTGTCCACCATGCCCTGGTGGAAGGCGGCGTACTGCTTGTCCAGTTCCTCCTTCTTCTTCTTGCCCATGGCGCGGCGGAGGATGTCTGCCTGGCCGAGAGAGTAGCCGGCCACCTTCTGGGCGATGGCCATGACCTGCTCCTGGTACACGATCAGGCCGTAGGTCGTGTCGAGGATCTCCTTCAGCGGCTCCTCGAGCTCGGGGTGGATCGGGGTGACCTCCTGGAGCCCGTTCTTGCGCAGCGCGTAGTTGTTGTGCGAGTTCGCGCCCATGGGGCCCGGACGGTACAGGGCGATGACGGCGGAGATGTCCTCGAAGTTGTCCGGGCGCAGCAGACGCAGGAGGGAGCGCATGGGGCCGCCGTCGAGCTGGAAGACGCCCAGGGTATCGCCGCGGGCGAGCAGCTGGTAGGCCTCCCGGTCCCCCACGTCCAGGGTCTCCAGGTCGAGCCCCTCGCCCCGGTTGGCGCGGATGTTCTCGATCGCGTCGGAGATGATCGTGAGGTTGCGCAGCCCCAGGAAGTCCATCTTGATCAGCCCGAGTCCCTCGCAGGTCGGGTAGTCGAACTGCGTGATGACCTGGCCGTCCTGGAGCCTTCGCATGATCGGGATGACATCGATGATCGGGTCCGAGCTCATGATGACGCCGGCGGCGTGCACGCCCCACTGGCGTTTCAAGCCCTCGAGGCCCTTGGCGGTCTCGAAGACGCGCTTCGCCTCGGGGTCGGTGCCGATGAGCTCGCGGAAGTCGGCGGCCTCGCCGTAACGCTTGGCGGAGGGATCCTCGATGTCCTTCAGCGGGATGTCCTTGGCCATGACGGCCGGCGGCAGTGCCTTGGTCAGCGTCTCGCCCATGGAGAACGGGTAGCCCAGCACGCGCGAGGAGTCCTTCAGCGCCTGCTTGGTCTTGATGGAGCCGTACGTGACGATCATGGCCACGCGCTCGTCGCCGTACTTCTCGGTCACGTACTTGATGACCTCGGAGCGGCGGCGATCATCGAAGTCGACGTCGAAGTCGGGCATGGACACGCGGTCCGGATTGAGGAAGCGCTCGAAGATCAGCCCGTGGCGCAGCGGGTCCAGGTCGGTGATGCGCATGGCGTAGGCGACCATCGACCCCGCGCCTGAGCCACGGCCCGGGCCCACGCGGATGCCGTTGTCCTTGGACCAGTTGATGAAGTCGGCGACGACGAGGAAGTACCCGGGGAACCCCATCTTGATGATGATGTCGAGTTCGTAGTCGGCCTGCCGGCGGACGTCCTCCGGGATCCCGTCCGGGTAGCGGTAGTGGAGGCCCTTGTCGACCTCCTTGATCAGCCAGCTCGTCTCGTCCTCGCCCGGCGGGCAGGGGAACTTCGGCATGTAGTTGGCGTCCATGTCGAAGGAGACCTCGGCCCGCTCGGCGATGAGCAGCGTGTTGTCGCAGGCCTCGGGGAGCTCCTTGAAGAGCTCGCGCATCTCCCGCGGGCTCTTGACGTAGTACCCGGTCCCGGAGAAGGCGAACCGCGACCCGCCCTCGTCGTAGGTCGGCTCGTCCAGCGTGGAACCGGAGTTGATGGCCAGCAGGGCCTCATGGGCCTTCGCGTCGTGCTCGTGGGTGTAGTGCAGGTCGTTCGTCGCCACGAGCGGCAGGCTCAGCTCCTTGGCCAGGCGGAGGAGGTCCCGGGTGGTCCGGCGCTCGATCTCGAGGCCGTGGTCCATCAGCTCGCAGAAGTAGTTCTCGGCGCCGAAGATCTCGCGGAACTCGGCTGCGGCCTGCTTCGCCTCCTCGTACTGGCCGAGGCGAAGACGGGTCTGGATCTCCCCGGACGGGCAGCCCGTGGTGGCGATGAGACCCTCGGCGTGCTCGTTCAGCAGTTCGCGGTCCCAGCGGGGGTACTTGCCCAGCGGGGAGTCGAGCGAGGCGCGGGAGGACGCCCGGAAGAGGTTCCGCATGCCGGTGTTGTTGTAGCTCAGCAGCGTCATATGCGTGTAGAGGCCACCGCCGGAGAGATCGTCCCGCTTCTGGGACTCGTCGGTGCGCCACTTCACGCGCTGCTTGTCGGTCCGGTGCGTGCCCGGGGTGACATACGCCTCGACGCCGATGATCGGCTTGATGCCGGCCTGGCGGGCCTTGTTCCAGAAGTCGAAGGCGCCGAACAGGTAGCCGTGGTCGGTCGTGGCGATGGCGTCCATCCCCAGCCGCTCGGCTTCCTTGAAGAGCTCCGGAAGGCGCGCCGCCCCGTCGAGCATCGAGTACTCGGTATGGGTGTGCAGATGAACGAAACCGTCTCGCGTAGAAGCCACCCGTACAGTCTAGGAGCCCGGCCCGACGTGTTGGCGCCATGGGCCGGGCGTGGGGCCGTCAGGCGAGGTCGGCTCCGTCACGCAGGAGGTCCAGCGCCTGCTGCAGGTCCGCTGGGTAGCTGCTCTCGAAGTCGACCCACTCCCCCGTGACCGGGTGCGGGAACCCGAGCCGGTGGGCGTGCAGCCACTGCCGGGTCAGCCCGAGTGTGGAGGCCAGACGCGGATCCGCGCCGTAGGTCAGGTCTCCGGCGCACGGATGGCGCAGCGCGGAGAAGTGCACGCGGATCTGGTGGGTGCGTCCGGTCTCCAGGTGGACCTCCACCAGAGAGGCCCGTCCGAAGGCCTCGAGAACCTCGTAGTGGGTGACGGAGGGGCGCCCGTCCTCCGTGACGGCGAACTTCCACTCGTGGCCGGGGTGGCGGCCGATCGCGGCGTCGATCGTCCCGCGCGTCGGATCCGGGATGCCCTGAACGACGGCGTGGTAGACCTTGCGGGGCGTCCGGTCGCGGAAGGCCTGCTTCAGCACCGTGTAAGCGCGCTCACTCGTGGCGACCGTCATGAGGCCGGAGGTACCGACATCGAGGCGGTGGACGATGCCCTGGCGCTCCGCGGCGCCGGAGGTGCTGATGCGGTACCCCGCCGCCGCGAGCGCGCCCACCACGGTCGGCCCGACCCATCCGGGCGAGGGGTGCGCTGCCACGCCCACCGGCTTGTCGATCACGACGAAGTCGGGATCCTCGGCGATGATCTTCAGGTCCTCCACGGCCTCCACCTTCACGGCCAGCGGGTCCTCCCGGTCCGGCACGGATACTTCGACGATCTCCCCTCGGACGAGCCGACGGGACTTGGCGGCAGGCCGACCGTCGACGGCGACGAGCCCGTCGCGGCACCACTGGGCCGCCCGCGTGCGCGACTCCCCCAGCGAGTCCGCCACGAAGGCGTCCATCCGGACGCCGTCGTCCTCCTCGAACACCTCGAGGAATTCCTGCCGGCTCACGGGCCCGTCCGCCCCGACTCGGGTGCGTCGTCGGCGGGCGGGCCCACGCCCTCCCGGGATCCGTCGAGGTTCACGCCGCGGAAGATCAGCAGGCACACGCCGATCATCGAACAGACGACGAAGGAATCTGCGACGTTGAAGACGGCGAAGTCCGGCAGCGCGATGAAGTCCACGACATGGCCCATGCCGAACGACGGCTCCCGGAACAGGCGGTCGATCAGGTTCCCGGCGGCGCCGCCGGCGACACCGCCGAGGGCGAGGGCCCACGGCAGGTGGCGGACCTTCCGCAGCAGCGTCGCGACGTAGACGACGACGGCGGCCTGCAGGATTGTGAAGATCCAGGTGACGTCCGTGCCGATGGAGAACGCTGCCCCGGGGTTGAGGATGTAGTGCCACGAGAGGACCGGATCGATGACCGGGATCTTCTGCCCGAGGCTCATGGTGCTCTCGACGACCGCCTTGGTGGTCTGGTCGAGGACGACGGCGATCGTGAAGACCGCCGCGGCAACCGCCACGCAGCGTCCGGCTCGGACGGAGCCGTGCTGCGCCGTCGTGCGCTCGGGGTTGTCCACTGGTCCTCCGGGTGGGTCTGGAGGGACGTTGCCGCCGTCCCGGTGCGGTGGTTAACGCACCATCGGCGGCCGGATCACCGGCCGCCGATGGGTCGAAGCGTCGTTACGCCTTGTCGTTGCTGTCCGGAGCCGACGAGCCCTTGGCCTCGAGGTCGCGCAGCTGGCCCTCGATGTACGCCTTGAGCCGGCCGCGGTAGTCGCGCTCGAAGGTGCGGAGCGAGTCGACCTTCTGCTGCAGCTCGGTCTTCTGGACCTCGAGCGCGTTGAGCGTCTGGCGGCTCTTCTCCTCGGCCTCCTCGACCAGGGACTTCGCCTTGGTCTGGGCCTCGGCGATGATCTTGTCGCGGGTCTTGGCACCCTCGTTGACGTACTCGTCGTGGAGGCGCTGCGCCATGGCCAGGACGCCTGCGGCGGACTGGGCGGTGTCCCCGCCCTGCTGCGGTGCAGCGGCAGCCGCGGCGGGGGCCTCGGCGGCCGGCGCAGGAGTGGCCGGAGCAGCGGCAGCCGGCTTGTCCGAGGCCTTCTCCGCAGGCTTCTCCGCGACCTTCTCCGTGGCCTTGCCGGCGTCGGCGTCGGCCTTCGCCTCGGTCTTCTCGGCCGGGGCCGCTGCGACCGGGGCGGGAACGGCGGAGGTCTCGGAGCCCTCGCCGGACTCCAGCTCGGCGATCTGGCGGCGCAGCTCGTCGTTCTCCTGGTTCAGGCGACGCAGTTCGACGACGATCTCGTCGAGGAAGTCGTCAACCTCATCCTGGTCGTAGCCCTCACGGAACTTAGTCGGCTGGAATCGCTTGTTGACAACGTCTTCTGGCGTGAGCGCCATCTGGTCACCTCGATACTTAGGTCTGTTCCCAGCCTCAGCAGATTGGCCGGGCAGGCTTTTCACATTCAGTGGGACGGAGGCCAAAGCCCCTGATCACTTCGCTAACAAGACTATAACGGTTATCCGGTCAGGGCTAACAGGAGCCCTTTGTTCTTCATTGAGTCTTCAGGCCCCGGCGATCGTCGAGACGATCACTTTGGCGATGATGACCACGAAATAGAGGACGAGGAACGCGAGATCGAAGCGCATCCCGCCCAGATCCAGCGGCGGGATCTTGGAGCGCAGCCAGCGCATCGGCGGGTCCGTCAGGCGGTAGACGAAGCTGGCCACGATGAGCGCGATTCCGCCGGGACGCCAGGTCCGGGCGAAGGACTGCACGATGTCGAAGACGATCCTGATCATCAGCACGATCTGGAAGACCGTCAGGGCGATGTAGAGGACGGCGAAGAGGAGATCCACGGTCGAGCGGCCCGGCTAGCTCTGGTTGAAGAAGGAGGTCTGCTCCTCGGAGGCCTTCTGATCCTCGCCGAGGACTTCGATGGTCGAGGGCGAGAGCAGGAACACCTTGTTCGTCACACGCTCGATGGTGCCGTGGAGGCCGAAGACGAGACCGGCGGAGAAGTCGACGAGCCGCTTGGCCTCCGCCTCCCCCATGTCGGTCACGTTCATGATCACCGGGATGCCGTCCCGGAAGCTCTCCCCGATGATCTTCGCATCGTTGTACGAGCGCGGGTGAACGGTCGTGATCTGACGCAATTCGAAATCCTCGTCCCTCGATGAAGCTGCGCGCTTGATGGGCGTGACCGGCGCCCTGTACTCGTTGTCGGCCTCGGGCGGCTCGGGGGCCGCCGCGGGCCTGGTCTCTTCGCGGGCCGCCGCCGGCTCGGTTCGGCGCACATCGTCGCGTTCGGCCGATTCGACGCGTGCCGTCTCCTCGTAGTGCTCGTCGCCGTCGGCGAGGCCCAAGTAGATCATCGTCTTGCGCAGTGCGCCAGCCATGGTCTTCTCCTTCAGATCGTGCGCGGCCCAGCACCGCCGGATTCGCTGGATCTCCCGCTGAGTCGACGCTACCGCACGGCAGGACGCGGCCCGAGGACATCAGAGCCTATTCTCAGGTGTGTCGCACCGTGTGCTACGGCCGATTCCAGGTCCTGGCTCATCCCGGCCGAGATCGCCGTGGCCTCCGGATACTGCTCCTGCAGCCGCAGAGCGATAGCGCGAAGTCGTTCGAACGCCTCGTCGGGGTCCCCGCCCAGGGGCGCGACCGCCATGACGCCGCCGAGCTCGAGCCCGGGAGCGGCCGCGATCGCCGCGGCGATCGAGGAGACGTCGTCGGGTGCGGCCCCGCCCCGGCCGGGCTGGGCGGCGTCCGCCCCGCCGTCGTTCCAGGCGTCCGGTCCGCCCTGGTCCAGATCCACCTGGACGAGCGCGGTCAGCGGCGGCCGCGGCGGTTCGCCCGCCTCTCGACGCCGCTCCTGTTCGCGCTCCATGGCGCGGGCCAGTGCCCCCACGAGCGGCTCGCGGTCCACCGAGTGCACGGCGGATGCGTAGCGCACCACCGACTTGGCCTTGTTCTTCTGCAGCTGTCCGATGAAGTGCCACTCCAGGTCCAGGTCGGCGGTCTCGGCGGCCTTGGCCGCCGCCTCCTGGTCCCGGTTCTCCCCGACCGCCCGCACGCCCAGCCCGCTGAGGTGGCGTACGTCGGAGGCCGGGAAGAACTTGGTGACGACGATCAGCTCCGGAGTCTCCCGCCCGGCGGCACGCGCCGCGTCGGCGATGCGTCGCCGGACCCGCTCGAGCCGCTCCGCCAGATCCTGCCGGCGCCCCTGTGCCGCTGGGTCGTTCATCGGCTTCCTCCCGTCGTGTCCGCTGCAGTTCCGGCCCGGTCCCCCGAGGCGGGGCCCATCCACGCGAGGCCGGCGAACCGGCCGCAGCGGGAGTCGCGCCGGTAGGAGTAGAAGCGGGCGTCCTCGAGGGTGCAGATCCCCGACGGCACGACGGCGACTCCGCCCGAGCGCAGCTGCGCCGCCGCGGCCCCGGGCAGGTCGAGCGACGCAGTCCCCCAGCTCGTGGTGGCGCTGATGCCGGGCTGCTCCGCCTCGGCCTGCCGGGCCATCGCCTCCGGGACCTCGTAGCATGCACCGCAGATCGAGGGGCCGATCCAGGCCGTGATCTCGAGCCCGGCGTCGGCGTCCGCCACCGGCCCGTCGGGACGGGAGCCCTGGTGCGCGGACGCTGCGACGGCCCGCATCCGCGCGACCGTGGCGGGGAGGATCCCGGAGAGCAGTCCGCGCCGACCGGCGTGCGCGACGGCCCGGACGACCCCGCTGTGGCCATCGCGGCCTCCCGGGCCCTCGGCGCCGTCGGGTCCCTCCCTGCCGGCGGAGCCGGTGCCGGGACGGGCCGGCACTCCGACCAGGACGACCGGCACGCAGTCGGCGACCATGACGGCCAGCGCCGCACCGTCGTCACCCGTGACCAGTGCGTCGGCAGTGGGGGCGGCATCGGCCACCGAGGGATCCTCGGCACGGCGCGCGTCCGCGTCGGGAACCCCCGGCACGACGGCGACGTCGGCCGAGTGGACCTGGTTCATGTAGTGGACCCGGTCGGCGCCGAGGGCCGCCGCGACCGCGGCGCGCCGGCGGTGCACGGCCTGCGCGTCGTCGTCGACGTGGAGGGCCAGGTTGCCCTCGGCGACGGTGGTGAACGCCACCCGCGGGACGAGGCCGGACCGCCTGGCGGTGCCGGCGTCGAGCTGGAGCATCGGAATCCTTCCTGGGACGACGCCGGCCGGGCGGACACTCGGTCCGACCGGCCGGGGTCGCGTGGCATGCTGCGGCGGTGCGGCTACTTCAGGAAGTCCGGGACGTCCAGATCGTCGCCGCCGCCGGCGCTGAGATCCTGGTCGACGACGGACGGCAGTTCCTCGTACTGCGAGCCGCCCTCCGCAGCCGCGGCCGAGGACTGGGCCGGAGCCCCGACCGGCTCCAACGGCACCGTGCCGCGGACGGGGGTCCCCGACGGCGCATCCAGGGGCACGGTCCCCGGGACGCTCGTGGGCTGCTGCGCGCTCTCGCCGGCGGTCCCCGCCACGGCCCCCGCAGCGCCCGCGGAGGCGCCGTTCGCCAGGGGCGAGGCCGGTGCGGCGCTGGAGCCGTAGGCGGCCGGCGCGCTCGTCGCGTCGACCTTGTCGAATCCGGCCGCGATGACCGTCACGCGCGCCTCGTCGCCGAGGGCGTCGTCGATGACGGCGCCGAAGATGATGTTGGCCTCGGGGTGGGCGACCTCCTGGACGAGACGCGCGGCCTCGTTGATCTCGAACAGCCCGAGGTCGGATCCGCCCTGGATCGAGAGCAGCACGCCGTGCGCGCCGTCGATCGAGGCCTCGAGCAGCGGCGAGGCGATGGCGAGTTCCGCGGCCTGGACGGCGCGGTCCTCGCCGCGGGCGGATCCGATGCCCATGAGCGCGGACCCGGCGCCCTGCATCACGGACTTCACATCGGCGAAGTCGAGGTTGATGAGGCCGGGCGTGGTGATCAGGTCGGTGATGCCCTGGACGCCAGAGAGCAGCACCTGGTCGGCCGAACGGAAGGCGTCGAGCACGGAGACGTTCCGGTCGCTGATGGACAGCAGCCGGTCGTTCGGGATGACGATGAGGGTGTCGACCTCGTCGCGCAGTGCGTCGATGCCCGCCTCGGCCGAGTTGGCGCGGCGGCGGCCCTCGAAGGTGAACGGGCGGGTGACGACGCCGATGGTCAGCGCACCGAGCGACCGCGCGATGCGGGCCACCACGGGCGCGCCGCCGGTACCGGTGCCGCCGCCCTCGCCGGCGGTCACGAAGACCATGTCGGCGCCGCGCAGGACCTCCTCGATCTCCTCGGCGTGGTCCTCGGCGGCCTGTCGGCCGACCTCGGGGTTGGCGCCGGCGCCGAGGCCGCGGGTGAGTTCGCGGCCCACGTCGAGCTTGACGTCGGCATCGCTCATCAGCAGCGCCTGCGCGTCCGTGTTGATCGCGATGAATTCGACGCCTCGAAGGCCGACCTCGATCATGCGGTTGACGGCGTTGACGCCGCCACCGCCGATGCCGACGACCTTGATGACGGCGAGGTAATTCTGGGGAGCTGCCACGTCCTGTATCCCTTGCTCGATGTGCTCTACGGTGTGCTGCCGAAGGTCTGACCTTCGCCTACGGAGCCGACTAACCTTAACCCTCAGGTTGAGAGTTATACTTATGTCAAGCTGTGTCTCTATAGACGCTATGGGCCGCTAGGTCCCGAAGCAATGACCGGGGCCGCGTGTCGTCCAATACTTCGCCCCGCGATCAATTCGTCACGGGCCGCTCGGGGCTGGACACGTCGATGACCTCCACCGGCTCCTGGCCCTTTGGCGTCTCGACCGTCAGCAGCGCCGCGAGGACGGCCGCCTTCTCGGCGCCGTGCTCTGAGTTGCCCCACACGACCCGCTCCCCCGAGGCGAGTTTCAGCTCCACGGAGTCGATGCTCTGCGCGGTGGCGGACTCCATCTGCTTGAGCACCTCGGGCGGCAGGGTGGAGAGCACGGAGGTCACGGTCGCGAACACGTCGGGCTGCTCCTCGGCGCTCACCCCCTCGATGTAGGGCAGCTCCACGGAGCCGCGCTCGTCGACCGGGGCCAGCGGCTCGCCGGTGGCGGAGACCATCTGGAACGCGCCCGACTCGCCCACCACGGCGACCGGCTGGTGCTCCTCGATCACCACGCGGAGCGTGTGCGGGGCCTCAGCCTGGATGACCACCGATTCGACGGCCGGCTGGTCGGCGAGGAGCTCCTCCACCGTGCCCGGGCCGACGCGGGGCAGCGGCACCCCGAGCAACGGCTCCAGCTCCGACTGGACGCGTGCCGTCGGCGTCAGCCGGTTGCCCTCGATCTCGACCTGCTCGATGGCCAGCAGCGGCGAGTAGAGCAGGACCAGGATCAGGGCCGCCACCGTGCCCAGGATGCTGCCGCCCCAGATCAGGAGACGGCGCTTCCAGACGCTCCGCGCCGCGGGCGGGAGTTCGACGACGTTCGGGGACTCCGCAGTCATCGGCACCTCAGGCGTCGTCCCGCCGGGCCGCCGTGGAACCGTCCCCGACGGCCGAGATGGCGGCGAGGATCCGTTCCCCGTACTCGGTGACGTCGCCGGCACCGACCGTCATCACGATGTCGCCGGGACGGACGCCGGCGGCCACGGCGGCCGCCGCGTCCTCGGCGGCGACCAGTCCCCCGTCGGTGTCCAGCCCGGCGGCGATGAGCTCGCTCGTCACCCCGGGGATGGGCGTCTCCCGCGCGGGGTAGATGTCCAGGAGCCGGGCGGTGTCGGCCTGCGAGAGCGCCGCGGCGAACTCGCCCGCGAACTCCCGGGTCCGGGAGAAGAGGTGGGGCTGGAAGAGCACGTGCACGCGGTGCGTCCCGGCCACCGAGCGTGCGGCCGCAAGCGCCGCGGCGACCTCGGTGGGGTGGTGCGCGTAGTCGTCGTACACACGCACCCCCGCCGCCTCGCCCCGGTACTCGAACCGTCGGGAGGCGCCGCGGAAGGCGGCCAGTCCGGCCGCCGCGGCGTCGGGCTCCACGCCGAGCTCGAGGCCGACGGCGAAGGCCGCGGCGGCGTTGAGGAGGTTGTGGTCACCGGGGACGGCGAGGTCGAGGCCCGCGCTCCGGCCCTCGTCCCACTCGAGGCCGCAGCTGTAGCGCAGACCGTCCGCGGCGGCGCCGACGAGCCTGAGCCCGGCGGCGTCCGTGAAGCCGTACGTCCGCACCCGCACCTCCGGCCGGGCCTCGCGCACCCACTCCGCCAGGGCCGCGGCGCCGGGATCGTCGGCGCAGGCGACGAGCAGACCGCCGGCCGGAAGCAGCCCGACGAACTCGCGGAAGATCCCGTGCACGGCCTCCGCCGTGCCGTAGTGGTCCAGGTGGTCGGCCTCGACGTTGGTCACGACCGCGATGTCGGGCGCGTAGTTCATGAAGGAGCCGTCGGACTCGTCGGCCTCGGCGACGAAGATCCGCCCGGCCCCGAGCTCGGCGTTGACGCCGAGTCCACCCACGTTGGCACCGATGGCGAACGAGGGCGAGAGCCCGGCCTCGCGGAGCATGACGGCGACCAGCGACGTCGTCGTCGTCTTGCCGTGGGTGCCGGCGACCGTGACCACCGTGTGGCCCTCCATCGTGGCGGCGAGCCCCTCGGAGCGGTGGAGGATGCGCAGTCCGCGGCGCCGGGCCTCGTCGTACTCCGGATTGCCGTCCTTGATGATCGAGGAGGCGACCACGGTCTCCGCGTCGCCGAGGTTCTCCGCCGCGTAGCCGACGCTGACCCTGGCGCCCTGCGCCGCCAGCTCGCGCAGGACCGGGAGGTCCTTCGCATCGGTGCCGGAGATGGCGACCCCGCGGGCCTGCATGAGCCGTGCGACGGCGGAGACGCCCACGCCGCCGAGGCCGAGGAAGTGGACGCGGCCGAGCTCGTCGAGCCGGGGTGCGCGCTGCCGTGGTGCCATGCTGTCCTTCACTTGCTCCCCGTTCCCTGGTTGCCGGATCCCTGGTCTTCCGATGCCGCGGCGACGACCTGGCCGACGATGCGGGCCATCGCCTCCGCGGCGTCGCGCCTGCCGTAGGCAGCGGCCCGCCGCCCCATGCCCTCGAGGCGTTCGGCATCGTCGAGGAGGGGCAGCACGGTCGACGCGACGTAGTCCGCGGTGAACTGCGCGTTCTCGACCATCAGCGCGCCGCCGGCATCGACGAGCGGCTGTCCGTTGTGCCGCTGCTCGCCATTGCCGATCGGCAACGGCACCAGCACCGCGGGCAGCCCGACGGCGGCCAGCTCGCAGACCGTGCCGGCGCCGGAGCGGCACACCATCAGGTCCGCGGCGGCGTAGGCGCGCTCCATGCCGTCGACGTACTCGACCTGGACGTACCCGGGCGCCGTGAGCAGGCGACCGTCGTCGTCGAGGATCTGCTTGTCCCGGCCGGTGATGTGCAGGACCTGCGTACCCGGGGCCCGCTGCGAGATCGCCGCGACGGCGCCGGCGAGGGCCCGGTTCATGGAGACCGCGCCGGAGGAGCCGCCGGTGACGACCAGCGTCCGGGCCTCCGGGTCCAGACCGAGCCCGATCCGCGCCCCGCGACGCTCGGCCTCCCGGTCGAGACCGGCGATCTCGGCGCGCATGGGCATGCCGACGACCTCCGCGCGGGGCAGCCCCGTTCCCTCGAAGGCTGCAGCGACCCGGGCGGCGATGCGGGCGCCGACCTTGTTCGCCAGGCCGGCGCGCGCGTTGGCCTCGTGGATCACCACGGGGATGCCGCGGAGCCGGGCGGCGAGGTAGACGGGCGTGCACACGTACCCGCCGACGCCGACGACGACGTCGGCCCCGGCGCGGTCGAGGATCCCGCCCGCGTGCTTGACGGCCTGGGCGAAGCGGAACGGCAGGCGCAGGAGCGCCCGGCCGGGACGGCGCGGCATCGGGACGCGCTCGATGGTCTCCAGCCGGTAGCCGGCGGCGGGGACCAGCCGGGTCTCCATGCCGGACTCGGTGCCGACGGCGACGATCCGCGCACTCGGGTGGAGGTCCTGGAGGGCGCGGGCGATCGCCAGCAGGGGCGAGACGTGCCCGGCGGTGCCCCCTCCGGCGAGGACGATCGATGGTTCCTTCATGCGCGTTGCGAGCTCTTTCCGTCGGTGGTGCGGGCCAGCGGCTCGCGGGCGGTGTGCCGCGCGAACGCGAGCACGACGCCCACGGCCGCGAGCGAGATGGTCAGGGCGGACCCGCCATAGGAGATGAAGGGCAGCGGGATGCCGATCACGGGCAGCAGGCCCGTGACCATGGCGATGTTGATGAACGCCTGGCCGACGAGCCACGCCATGATGGACGCGGTGGCGATGCGGACGAACCGGTCGTGGCTGCGGTAGGCCACGCGGTAGAGGGCGATCGCGAGGACCGCGAAGAGGACCACGATCACGAGGGAGCCGATGAGTCCGAGCTCCTCGCCGATGATGGCGATGATGTAGTCGGTCTGGCTCTCCGGGAGGTAGCTCCACTTCTGCCGCGACTGGCCGAGGCCGACGCCCCACCATCCCCCGGAGGCCAGGGCGTAGAACCCGTGCATCGGCTGGTAGCAGGCGTCGTTGGTCTCGCAGTCCAACTTGAGCCAGGCCGCGAGCCGGCTCATGCGGTTGTCCGAGGTCAGGAACGTGCCGAGCACCCCGACGATCCCGAGGACGCCGCCGACCGCGAAGACCCGTCCCTGGGCGCCGCCCATGAAGAGTGCCGCGCCGATGATCAGGGCGAGGACCAGGAGCGTTCCGACGTCGTGCCCCAGCAGGACCAGCCCGAGGATCATCGCTCCGCCGGGGAACACGACGGGCACGACGGCGTGCTTCCAGTCCGTGCGGACGAGGGGGGCCTTGGTGACGAGGACCTGGGCCGCCCAGATGCTCAGCGCGAGTTTGGCGGCCTCGGAGGGCTGCGCCCGCATGCCGGCGATCTCGATCCAGTTCCGGTTGCCGTTGACGGTCACCCCCAGCGGCGTGAAGACGAGCAGCAGCAGCGCGCAGGCCAGCGCGAAGAGCATCCACGCGTAGCGTCGGTAGACGCGCACCGGGACGCGCGAGAGCCCGAGCATCAGGATGAAGCCGAGCACCGCGAAGACACCCTGGCGCAGGAAGAGGACGAAGGAGCTGGTGCCACTGGCGATGGCGGTGACGGAGGACGAGGAGAGGACCATGATCAGCCCGATGACCGTCAGGGCCAGGGCGCTGCCGAGAATCATGTAATAGCCGCTGTTGCGGCTCCCGTCGTCGCCTTCCAGCACGCGCCAGAAGCGTTGCATCCCCCTCGCTGGCCGGGCTGTCACGTTCGGCTCCTCACGGTTCGGTCGGCGTCTCTTCCATCAGGACCCGCACGGCCTCGATGAAGGCGTGGCCCCGCTGCGCGTAGGACGCGAACTGGTCCATCGACGCCGCCGCGGGGGCCATCAGGACCGTGTCGCCGGGCTGCGCGTGGTCCGCCGCGAGGCGGACGGCCCGCTGCATGACCGCGGCTCCCGCGCCGTCGTCGGGCACGGCGTCCGTTCCAGTCTCCCCCACCGCCGCCTCGAACACCGGCACATCCGGCGCGTGTTCTGCCAGCGCGCGGCGCAGCGGCGCGGGGTCGGCGCCGATGAGGACGACGCCGCGCAGCCGGGCGGCGTGCTCGGCCACCAGGTCGGCGTAGTCGACGCCCTTGGAGAGCCCGCCCGCGATCCAGAGGACGGAGCGGAACGCGCCGAGCGAGGCTGCGGCGGCGTGCGGATTGGTCGCCTTGGAGTCGTTGATCCAGAGGATGTCGTCCCGGCGGGCCACGGCCTGGATCCGGTGGGCGCCCGGCTCGTAGTTGCGGATCCCGTCGCGGACGGCCTCGGGTGCGACGCCGTAGGCGCGCACGAGGGCGGCCGCGGCGAGGGCGTTGGCGACGTTGTGCCGGGCGGCGAGCTCGCCGAAGTCCTCGAGCGAGGCCAGTTCCGCGGCGGACTCGCGCCGCTCCGCGATGTAGGCGCGGTCCACCAGGAGGCCGTCGACGAGCCCGAGCATGCTGACGGCGGGGACGTCGGTGGTGAAGCCGATCGCCCGGCACCCCTCCACGACGTCGGCGTCCTCGACCATGCGCACGGTCTCCGGCGCCTCGGCGTTGAAGACCGCGGCGGCGCGGGTGCGCTCGTAGATCCTGGCCTTGGCGGCCCGGTACTCCTCGAAGGAGCCGTGCCAGTCGACGTGGTCCTCAGCGATGTTCAGGACCACCGACGCCAGCGGCGACATGGTGTGCGTGTAGTGGAGCTGGAAGCTGGAGAGCTCGAGGACCAGGACGTCGTAGCCCTCGGGGTCGCGGATGGCGTCGAGCACGGGCGTGCCCACGTTGCCGACGGCGACGGCGCGCAGGCCGGCGGCCTGCAGCATCGACTCGGCCATCCCGACCGTCGTCGTCTTGCCGTTGGTCCCGGTCAGGACGAGCCATTCGGCCGGTGTGCGGCCCTCGCGCTCCCGGACGCGCCACGCGAGCTCAACGTCGCTCCAGACCTCCAGCCCGGCGTCGTACGCGGCCGCCAGCAGCGGCTGGCGCGGGTTCCACCCCGGCGACGTGACGACCAGCTGGGCCGGCTCCCCCTCGACGTCGGGCAGGCGTCCCTGGTGCTCGGCGCCCAGCAGGACGTCGGCGGCACCGACGATCCGGAGCGTGTCCGCCCGCTGGCGGTTCTCCTCGGAGTCGCGCCCGTCCACGACGACGACGCGCGCCCCGAGCTCGATCAGGGTGTCGGCCGCCGAGAACCCGGAGAGGCCGAGCCCGGTGACGACGACGCGCAGACCGGCCCAGTCGGCGTCCCAGCTGTTCAGGTGGTCCAACCGCATCAGAGCCCCACCACCCATTCGGCGTAGAAGATCCCGAGCCCGGCGGCGACGAAGAGGCCGGCCAGGATCCAGAAGCGGACCACCACGGTCACCTCGGCCCAGCCCTTCAGCTCGAAGTGGTGCTGGAGCGGGGCCATGAGGAACACCCGCTTGCCGCCGGAGAGCTTGAAGTAGCCGACCTGGATGATGACGGAGAGCGTGATGAGGACGAACAGGCCCGCCAGGACCACCAGCAGCAGCTCCGTCCTCGAGAGGATGGCGAAGGCGGCCAGTGCGCCGCCGATGGCGAGCGAGCCGGTGTCGCCCATGAAGATGTGGGCGGGCGAGGTGTTCCACCAGAGGAATCCGATGAGGGCGCCGCACAGGATCGCCCCGAGGAGCGCGAGGTCCATGGGGTCGCGCACCTCGTAGCAGACGCTGCCGATGGCGCGGGAGGACCCGCAGGCCTGGTTGTACTGCCAGATGCCCATGAGCGTGTAGGCGCCGAAGACCATGATGGACGCGCCCGTGGCGAGTCCGTCCAGCCCGTCGGTCACGTTGACGCCGTTGGTGGTCGCGGTGACGATCAGGTTGGACCAGATGACGAACAGGATCGCGCCGACGATGGGTCCGAAGAAGGCCATGTCCAGCCAGGGGATGTCACGGATGAACGAGATCTTCAGGGAGGCCGGGGTGAGGCCCTTGGAGTCGGGGAACTGCAGTGCCAGGAGCGCGAACGCGATGCCGACCGCCGCCTGCCCGCCGATCTTCTCCCACGGTCGCAGGCCGAGGCTGCGCTGCTTCGAGATCTTGATGAAGTCGTCCAGGAAGCCGACGAGTCCCATGCCGACCATGAGGAACAGGAGCAGCAGGCCGGACACCGTCGGGCCGGAGGCGTGCTCGCTCGCGAGCATGCGGATGCCGTGGGTGATGAAGTAGGCCGCCACCACGGCCAGGACGATCATGGCCCCACCCATGGTGGGGGTCCCGCGCTTGGTGTGGTGCGAGGTCGGCCCGTCGTCGCGGACGAACTGCCCGTACCGGCGACGCACCAGGAGCTTGATGAACAGCGGGGTGCCCAGGAAGGAGATCAGCAGGGCGATGCTGGCGCCCAGGAGCAGAGCGATCACGGGTGGGCCTCCTCGGCGGGCGTGCCCGCAGCGGCGATTCGGTCGCCCAGGTGCCGCAGGCCTGCGGAATTGGACGACTTGAACAGGACGATGTCGCCCGGGCGGAGCTCGCGCACGAGCAGGGCCTCGGCCTCTTCCACCGTCTCGACGTAGTGGGCCTCGTCGCCCCAGCTGCCCTCGAGCACCGCTGAGTTGTAGGCCGGCTTGGCCTCGGCGCCGACGACGACGAGCTTCTTGATGTTCATCCGGACGGCGAGGCGGCCCAGGATGTCGTGCTCGAGCACCGAGTCCTCGCCGAGTTCGAGCATCGGACCCAGGACGGCCCAGGTGCGGCGCTGCGCGCCGCCCGCGTCCGGGACGCCGAGACCGGCGAGCGTCTGCAGGGCGGCCCGCATCGACTCTGGATTCGCGTTGTACGCGTCGTTGACGATGGTGACGCCGTCGGGCCGGTCCGTGCGCTCCATGCGCCAGCGGCTGGCCGCAGCCCGACCGTCGAGCCGGTCGGCGATCGTCGCCGGGTCCACGCCGAGCGCGTAGGCGGCCGCGGTCGCGGCCAGGAGGTTGTACACATGGTGGCGACCGATGAGCCCGCTGACCAGGTGGAACGAGGACCCGTCGGGGAAGACGAGATCGAGCTCCGGGTGGCCGTCGGGCGTCACCTCGAGGCCGCGGGCGGAGACGACGTCGATCCCCTCACGCGGCGCGGCATCCACGCCGAAGCCCAGGAGGCGGGCGCGCGTGCGCACGGCCATGTTGGCGACCCGGGGGTCGTCGAGGTTGAGCACGGCCGTCCCGTGCTCCGGCAGGGCCTCGACGAGCTCGCCCTTGGCCTTCTCGATGTTCTCCACGCCGCCGAACTCGCCGGCGTGGGCGGTGCCGACGCAGAGGACCACCCCGACCTCGGGGTGGACCATGTCGGTCAAGTAGGTGATGTGCCCGATGCCGGTGGCGCCCATCTCGATCACGAGGTTGCGGGTCTGCTCGGTGGCCCGGAAGACCGTCAGGGGGACGCCGACCTCGCCGTTGTAGGAGCCGATCGGCGAGACCGTCTCACCGGTCGCCTCCAGGACGGCGGCGAGCAGGTCCTTGGTGGTGGTCTTCCCGGCCGAGCCGGTGATCCCGACGATGCGCGCCCCGTCGGCGCGCAGGCGTTCCACCTGATGGGCGGCGATCCGGCCCATGGCCTCGACGGCGTCGTCGACGATGACCGCCGGGTCGGCGGTCCCGTCCGCGTCGAACGTGGTCCGCTCGGTGAGCGCGAGGACCGCACCGGCCTCGCGCGCGCGGCCGATGAAGTGGTGGCCGTCGCTGGACTCGCCGGGCTTGGCGACGAAGAGCCAGCCGGGCAGCACCTCCCGGGAATCGGTGGTCACACCGGTGACCCGGGCGGCCGGGTCGGCCGTCGGGCTCAGCCGGCCGCCGGTGATCTCGGCGATCTCTGCTGTCGAAAGTTCAATCATGGCTCTGTGGACTCTACTCTCTCGGCCCCCGCCGACTGCGTCTCGACGCCTGTGGCACTGGCCTCAGCCCGGCGCCCCGGGCGCCCGGAGGCGCCCTCGGCGAGCACGTCCCGTCCGGCCTCGACCAGAGCGGCGCGGAGCTCCACCCGGTCGTCGAGGGCGTGATCCACCCCGGCGATCTCCTGGACTGTCTCGTGTCCCCGTCCGGCGATCAGGATCGTGTCCTCCGGGCCTGCGAGCCGGACGGCCTCCCGAATGGCGGCTGCACGCGGCGCCGACTCGATGACCTCGGTGGCGAGCCCCTCGGCCGCGACGGCCTCCCGGGCGCCGGCGAGGACCTCGGCGCGGATCCGGCCGGGCTCCTCGCCGTGCGGATCGTCATCCGTGACGATGACGACGTCGGCCTGGCGCGCAGCGACCGCGCCCATGACCGGCCGCTTGGTCGCGTCCCGGTCCCCCGTGGCGCCGAAGACGACGACGACGCGCCCTCCACGCTCGCCCCGCACGGCCTCGATCGCCCGTTCCAGGGCGTCGGAATTGTGCGCGAAGTCGACGACGGCGGCCGGCGCGGTCGCGATCACCTGCATGCGGCCGGGCACCTCGATCGTCAGCGGGTCGGCGTCGTCCAGCACGCGCTGCAGCGCCGCGGCGTCCGCGCCGGACGCGAGGACCATCAGCACCGCGAGTGCGGCATTGGAAACGTTGAAGCGGCCGGGCAGGCCGGTGGACGCCCGCAGGCGCCTGCCCTCGGGGCCGGCCAGCTCGAAGGCGTGCCCGAGCCCACGCCGCTCGACGCGCTCGACGCGCCAGTCGGCGTCGTACGCATCCGGCGCCGAGCCGGCGCCCGCCGCACGGTCCGCTCCGGCAGCCGTCTCAAGCGTCCAGAGCGAGTCGGCTCCGGCCGCGGCCCGGCGCTCGGCGGCGAGGCGGCGTCCCCACGCATCGTCCACGGTGACGACCGCGGACGCGGCGACGTCGGGCGCGAACAGCTTCGCCTTGGTCGCGAAGTAGTCCTCCATGCTGCCGTGCAGGTCCAGGTGGTCCTGCGTGAGGTTCGTGAAGCCCGCCACCCGGTAGCTGAGCCCGGCCACACGCCGGTAGTCCAGGGAGTGGGAGGAGACCTCCATCGCCGCGGCGCCGATTCCGGCCTCCCGCATGCGGGCCATGAGCCCGTGCAGCTGCGGGGCCTCCGGGGTGGTGAGGACGGACGGGATGGGCGTCTCGCCGGCGACGATCTCGATGGTGCCGACGAGCCCCGTGCTCCGACCGAGCGCCCGCAGCAGCGAGCGCACCAGATAGGTGGTGGTGGTCTTGCCGTTGGTCCCGGTCACGCCGAGGAGCTCCGGGGCGTCCGGACGGGTGCCGTAAATCTCCGCGGAGACCCGGCCGACGACGTCGCGCACGGAGTCGGCCGTCAGGACCGGCAGCCCGGTGGCCTCGGCCCGCCCGCGGCCGTCGGCGTCCGTCAGGATGGCCGACGCGCCGTGGGAGGCGGCCTGCTCGGCGAAGTCGGCACCGTGGGCGCGGGCTCCGGGCAGGGCGATGTAGAGATCCCCGGGTTGGACGGCGCGCGAGTCGAGGCACGCACCGGTGACGGCCACGTCGTCGTCGCCGACGAAGTCCCAGACGACGTCGGCGGCGGCGATCCGGCCGATCAGCTCCGCCAGACGGCTCACGCGGGGGCGAGCCGGACGGAAGGCCCGTTCGGCCTCGCGATGGTCGACGCCCATCCCTACTCCCAGCCGTACTTCTGCTGGTCGCCGACGAAGGCCTTGTAGGGATTCGGTTCGCTGTCCGACGGCGGGACGTCGTAGGTGTTCAGGGTCGCCTCCATGATGGTCTTAAAGGTATCCGTGACGTGCCAGTCCCTCCAGTTGCCCTGGGGGCGGTGCATCGTCACGACGACGACGAACTGGGGGTCATCCAGGGGCGCCACGCCAGCGAACGAGCTGGTGTGGCCGTCGTAGCCGCCGCCGTCGGGATTGGCGGCCTGGCCGGTGCCGGTCTTGCCGCCGACGCGGTAGCCGTCGATGGCCGCGCCCTGCGCGGTGCCGTCGGTGACGACCGTCTCCATCATGCGCAGCATGACGTCCGAGGTCTTCTTGGACACGACCCGCTCCGGTGCATGGGGCTCCGGCTCGTGCCGGGTCCCGTCGGGATCGATGTACGCCTCGATGAGGGAGGGCTCGATCATCTGCCCGCCGTTGGCGATGCCCTGGAACATCTGCGCGGTGTGGAGCACGGTCTGCGTGTAGCCCTGCCCGAACATCGTGGTGAACTGCTGGCGGCGGTCCCAGGCGGACGGTTCCACGAAGATCCCCTCGGCCACCGGCAGGCCGCCCATGTTGATGCCCTCGCCGATGCCGAACTTGGTGAAGTAGTCGTAGCGCTGCTGGTTGCTCAGCCGCTCTCCGATCATCACGGTGCCCGTGTTGTAGGAGCGCGCGAAGATCCCGGCGGCGGTCATCGGGTAGGTCGCGTGCTTGAGCGAGTCGTGGATCGTCTCGTTCTGCGTCGTGTAGGAGTTCGGGATGGTGAAGGCCTCCTCCGGATCCACCACACCCTCCTCGATGGCTGCGGCGAAGGTCGCCAGCTTTCCGGTCGATCCCGGCTCGAACGCCTGGGTCAGCGCGGTCGAGGTACGGTACTGGGCATCGACGGCGGCCGGGTCGTTGGGATCGACGGAGCGCGAGTCGGCGATCGCCCGGATCTTGCCCGTCTCGAGCTCGAGCACGACGGCGGAGACCCAGTCGGGGTCGAACTGCTCCTGCTTGGCCATGACGGCCTCCTGCGCCGCCCACTGCACGTCCTCGTTGATCGTGAGCTGGACGTCCTTGCCGTCGACCGCCGGCGTCGTGGTGGAGGGGGCCGTGGGGATGCGGACACCGTCGGCCCCCACCTCGTACTTCCTCTCCCCCGATGTCCCGGCGAGGAGGTCGTTCTGGGTCAGCTCGAGGCCCTCGGCCCCGGTGTTCTGGCCGGCGTCGTTCGTCGTCGCGGCGCTCAGGAAGCCCAACAGCGTGCCGGCGACGGATCCGTTCGGATACTGCCGATCATTCGTGCGCTCGGCGAGCAGCCCGGGGATGCCGAGATCCATGACCGCTTCCTTGGTCTCCGGGGTCACGCCCTTCGCGACCACCGAGTAGCGCTTCGGGCTCTCCGGGTCGGCGGGGACGAGCGACTCGCGCAGCGTCTGGACGTCGAGGCCGACCAGACCGGAGAGTGCGTCGATGGCATCGTCCATGCGGGCGGACTCGCGCTCCCCGGTGTCCGGGTTCCGGCGGTCGAACTCCTCCTTGTACCACTTCTGGTCGGTCACCAGGTCATACCGGATGACGGAGGTGGCGAAGGCGCGCCCCTCGGAGTCGAGGATGTCCCCGCGCGTCGGCGGGATGAGCTCCGTCCGGGTCCGGCTGGTCGCGGCCTCCTGGGCCACGGCCTCTGGGTCGAGGCCCTGGACGAAGAACAGGCGTCCGGTCAGGGCGAGGAGCATCGCCAGGCACACGGCGAGTCCGATGCGGAGTCGCCGCGGGTCCATCGTTCCCTCGGCGTCGACGCCCCTCGTGCCTGAGTCGGATCGCGCCATGGCTCCTCGGCCTCCTTCTCGCGTGGCGGGCCGCGGGGTTCGCGCGACCGGCCGTTTGCTTCTATCGATCAGTTCACGGCTGATCGCCGTTCAGTGTCGGCGCCGGGATGGTGCCCCCGTTGAGCTCCGCATCGCTGAAGGCCTGCCGGTCACCGGCCCGGGCGCCTGAGTCGGACCGTTGCGGGCTCTCGCCCTGGCCGGCGGCCTGCTGCGGCTCCGCCTCCTCGGCCGGCGGCGCCTGCTGCTTCACCGGATTCTTCTTCACGGGCTCGGGGGCCGTCTTCGGCGCCTCCACGAAGGACGTTACTGTGTCCTTCTCCGTTGCCGGCGTTGCGACACCTGAGACTTTCCCGGTGCCCAGATCGATCGCCGCCACGTCTCCCGGCTTCACCATGCCCAGGTCTGCGGCCTTGTCGGCGAGGTTCTGCGGTGCCTGCAGGTGCTGCACCTGCTCCGCGAGCGCCTCGTTCTCCTGGGTCAGCGTCCGTTCCTGGCCGCGAAGCTTGACCAGCTCGTACTGACCGCTCGAGACCTGGATGTTCAGCAGGAGGACGCCGGCGAGGGCGGCCATCAGGAAGAAGACGCACAGCAGGAGGAACGGCAGACGCCGGTTGCTGGTGACCGCTGGGACGACGGCCAGCGGAGTTCGTCGTCGGATCGGCGCCTCGAACGCGGCGGGCACCGGCTGCACGGCCAATGCCGTCGCGCCGTCCGTGCGCGGCGCGGTGGACGTGGGGTTCTGCGGTCCCGCGGAACGGGACGCACGGCGGATGGGTGCCGGTGCTCGCATGTCCATCAGTCCTTCATGATCCGTTCGACGGCGCGGAGCTTGGCCGACGCCGCACGTGGGTTCTCTTCGATTTCCTGCTCGGTGGGCTTCTCGGTGCCCCGGACGAGATTCTTGAACCGGGCCTTGTGCTCCTCAAGTTCCACGGGGAAGCCCACGGGAGCCGAGGAGCTGCTCGCCTGCTGGAAGTACTTCTTCGTGATCCGGTCCTCGAGGGAGTGGTAGCTCATGACGACCACGCGGCCGCGCAGGCGAGTCGCACCGAGCGCCGCCGGGATGGCACGCTCGAGGACGTCGAGCTCCTCGTTGACGGCGATTCGGAGCGCCTGGAAGGTGCGTTTCGCCGGATGGCCGGCAGTCCGTCCCGCCGCCGCCGGCACAACCTCCTTGATGACGTCCACCAGCCGTCCCGTCGTCGCGAATGGCGCCTCACCCCGGGCCCGGACGATCGCCGTGGCGATGCGGCCCGCGAAGCGCTCCTCGCCCCAGGCGCGAATAATGCGGACCAGTTCGCTCTCGTCGAGGGTATTGACCAGATCGGCCGCCGTCGGGCCGCGGGAGGTGTCCATCCTCATGTCGAGCGGCGCGTCGAAGGAGTAGGCGAATCCACGCTCGCGCTCGTCGAGCTGCAGGGAGGACACCCCGAGGTCGAACAGCACACCGTCGACGCCGGAGAAGCCCAGGTCCGACACGACGGCGTCGATCTCGTCGTAGACCGCGTGGACAAGGTCGGTGCGGGCCCGGTAGGGCGAAAGCCGTTCACCGGCCAGTGCCAGTGCCTGCTCGTCGCGGTCCAGGCCGATGAGGTGGAGGTCCCCGAACCGGCGCAGCATCTCCTCGGAATGACCGCCCATGCCGAGGGTGCAGTCGACGATGACCGGAGTGCGCTCGGCCTTGCGCGCCGCTTCAACCGCGGGCTCGAGGAGCCCCACGCAGCGATCCAGCAGCACGGGAACGTGCCGGTCGCTCGTCGGCGTGGCCGGCTCGCCGCTCTCGGGGCGCGCTGCGGATTCGCTGTGCGCGTCCCGAGCGGTCATCATGTGCCCCTTTCCAGGCGGTTCCGGTGCCGTGGCGTTACTCGTCCCCGCCGAGCGGCGGAGATGTTGTGTTCGGTCCTTGAATCAGATCCCCCGCCGCTCCGGTGACTGCCGCCTGACTCCGGGGAAGGTGAGTCAGGTGGCGCAGCCGGGCGGAGAGAGATCTGATTCAAGCCCGCGGCGGCGTCACCTCGACGCGCGCCGGATCTTGCGTTGTCTATTCGGTTGTCGCTCCGGTGACGCCGCCGCGGCGATCTCTGTCAGAAGATCCCGGGGAGAACTTCCTCGTCGGTCTCGGAGAAGGTCTTCTCCTGCTCCGCGAGATAGTCGTTCCACGCATCGCCGTCCCAGATCTCAGCTCTGGTGCCGGCGCCGATCACGGCGACTTCGCGCCCCAGACCCGCGTACTCCCGCAGCGAGGCCGGGATGGTGATCCGCCCCTGCTTGTCGGGAACCTCGTCCGAGGCGCCCGAGAGGAAGACGCGGATGTAGTCGCGAGCCTGACGCGATGAGATCGGCGCCTGCCGCATCTGCTCGTGCACCCGCTCGAACTCCCGCTGACTGAACACATAGAGGCACCGCTCCTGGCCGCGTGTCAGAACGAGCCCGTTGCCGAGCTCGTCCCGGAACTTGGCCGGGAGGATGAGCCTGCTCTTCTCATCGAGACGCGGCGTGTATGTCCCCAGGAACATGCACAACCGCCTCTCGGTCAGAAGGGCCGTCCAGCGGAAGATCTCCCCCACTGCCCTCTACTGAGCTCCACTTTACTCCACCATCTACCACTGTCAACGAATCCGCCGCACCGAGAGGGCGCTGATGAACGAGAAAGGCCCGGAATCGCGGGGATTCCGGGCCGTGGTGGGAAGTGGAGGGGATTTACCTGAACTTTGGCTGAAATCGTCGCTCCGGCCGGCTCACGAGGGCATTTTTAACGCCGACAGCCCGCCGACGGCGGGCTGTGGGGGAAGTGGGGAGAGCAGTGGAGGGACTACATGTCCTGGTCACGCCGCCGCTGGTCCCATTTGGCCTCGAGATCGGCCATGAAGGAGCTCTTGCCGGGCCGACGGTCCGGGCGGCCTCCTCCGCCGGGTGTCCCGGCATCCGTCTTCCCCGTCCGCGAGAGCGCCACGTAGACGCCCACGCACATGGCGGCGAAGCCCAGGACGCCCACGATGATGAGCTTGCTCGAGATGCCCAGAATCAGGGCCACCAGGCCGACGGCGACGATCAGAGCGCCGATGACGATGTTGCGCGTCGAATAGCCGCCCCCGGACTTCATGGCCGAGGCGAAGCGCTGATCCTCGTGGAGCTGCTGTTCCAGCTGCTCCAGGAGTCGCTGTTCATGTTCCGAAAGCGGCATTTTCTTCCCCGTTCTCTTCGCGGACTCCCGGCGGATTCCCTCCGCCGGTCGCCGTGAGGCGTTTTGGCTGTATCCGCTCAACGCGGGACCGATGCCCCGGGTTCCCGGCGGTGCAACCGTCTGCCGCTGCCGGTGCTCCGGGTGGCCCCGACGCCGTTCGAATACGTCACTTCTAGAATACGTCCACTGGGAAGAGGACCGGAAGTCGGAGAAGCCCCGGGATCCCCTCTATTGAGGGCCTTCACAGCCTCCTCCCCGGCGCCGCCCATCCAGCAGGCTGGCCGGTCCGACCTGGCCTCCGAGCTTGGTCTTGATCCGGTCCATCGCCAGTTGCGCCTGCTCCCAGTTCGCGTCGGCCCGGTCGATGCTGAGCTGGAAGCCCTTCTCCGTCGTCAAGTTCTCGGCTCGCAGACCGATGAGCCGGATCCGATCACCGGGACGCAGCAAGGCCTCCAGTAGTTCTGTCGCGGCTCGGGCGAGTGTGACGGCGGAGGAGCTCGGTTGGGGCAGTCTGCGGCTGCGGCTGACCGTTCGGAAATCGTCGTACCGGACCTTGATGGCCACGGTCTGCGCGTTCTTGCCGATGCCGCGAAGCCGCTCCGCCACCCGGTACGCGAGTCGGAGGAGCTCGGCGCGTAGCTTCCCGGGATCGGCGACGTCGCTCGCGAACGTCTCCTCTGCGCCCAGGCTCTTCTCCTGGCGGTGCGGTGCCACGGGCCGGTCGTCGGTCCCCCAGGCCAGGGCGTGGAGGTGTGCTCCGGCGGACCCCAGGAGCCGGGTCAACGTCGGCACGGGTGTGTGTGCGACGTGGCGCACCGTCATCAGTCCGGCCGTGGCGAGCGTTTCCTCCGTCTTGCGCCCCACGCCCCAGAGGGCCGAGACCGGAAGCGTGTGGAGGAATTCCACGGTACGGTCCGGCGGCACGACCAGGAGCCCATCGGGTTTCGCGCGGGTGGAGGCGATTTTGGCCACGAACATGTTCCGCGCCACCCCCACACTGGCCGGCAGGTCCAGCTCTCGGCGCAGCTCCTCGCGGATCTGCCCGGCGATCGCCGGCGGCGCCCCCAGGCGCCGAATGCTGCCGGTGACGTCGAGGAAGGCCTCGTCCACCGAGACCTGCTGCACCGCGGGGGTGACAGAGCGGAAGACGGCCATGATCTCCTTCGAGACCGCCGTGTACACCCCCTGCCGGGGCGGGATGACGATCGCCTGCGGCGCCATGCGCAGCGCCGTGGCCATCGGCATCGCGGACTTGACGCCCAGGCGACGGCATTCGTACGAGGCCGACAGGACGACCGACCGGCCCTCGGGCGCGCCAACGATGACCTGCCGACCGCGTAGGTCCGGGCGCTCCCGGAGCTCGACGGAGACGAAGAACGCGTCCATGTCGACGTGGAGGATGGCGCGCTCGCGTACCGGATGGGCCATAGAACACAGCCTATAGAGTGGAGCCCACGGCATAGCGCCGTCCCTGGAGCGAGCACGAGTGAGAAGCGGCTTAATGTCCCCTGATTTCCCTGCGGTCGGCGCCGGAGCGCTTGGCATCGAAGACTACGTCCTGCGCGTCGGCGATCTGCTCGAGCGCTTTCTGGAGGGCCAGTCGGAGTTCGTCTACGCGATCTCGCCCGACGCTGATGAGCTGGTTGCCGCCATCCGCGACCTCGCACGCCAGGGCAAGCGGCTGCGCGCGCGCTTCGCCTACCTGGGCTTCCTCGGCGGCGGGGGTGATCCCGCAGCGAACGACATCGTCCGCCTCGGCGCCTCGCTCGAACTCTTCCAGGCCGCCGCACTCATCCACGATGATCTCATCGACCGCTCCGACACCAGGCGGGGCCAGCCGAGCGTCCACCGCCGCTTCGAAGCGCTCCACCGCCGCGCCCGGTGGGCTCGCGACTCAGCCCGTTTCGGCGAGGCAGCGGCGGTACTGACCGGGGACCTGTGCCTCTCCTTCAGCGAGCAGCTCTTCGGTACCCTGGCCGCTCCGGCGTCGACCCGTAGGGTCTTCGACGCCATGCGGGCCCAGGTGATGGCCGGACAGTACCTCGATGTCCTCGAGGAGTCCGCGGGACCCTCGCACGGTCCGGAGGCGGCGCTGGCCCGTGCCCGGACAGTGGTCCGGTTCAAGAGCGCCAAGTATTCGATCGAGAACCCGCTCCTCCTCGGCGGGACGCTCGCGGGTATCTCGGACGATCTCGCAGAGCGCTACTCCGCCTTCGCGCTGCCCCTCGGCGAGGCCTTCCAGCTGCGCGACGACGTGCTGGGAGTCTTCGGCAACCCGGAGACCACCGGCAAACCCGCCGGCGACGACCTCAAAGAGGGCAAGCGCACCGAGTTGGTGGCGCACGCCCTCCGCCTCGCGGCCCCGGAGGACTCGGACTTCATCCAGACGCGGCTGGGCGCTGAGGACCTCCGGGACGACGAGATCCGACGGATGTGCTCCATCCTCGAGGACTCGGGCGCCCTCGCCCAGACCGAGCAGTCCATCGACCGGCTCTCCGAGCGCGGCTTCGCCGCACTCGAGGACCTGCAGGTGGGCACGCCCTCGGTCCGCGCAGAGGTCGTGGAGTCACTGCGCGCGCTGGGCCTGCAGGCGACCCGGCGGAAGGCCTAGCGACCGACTACCAGGCGAGCGCCTGCGCCCGGCGGCGGATCTCCGTCTTGCGGCCGCTGCGAAGCGCATCGATCGGCCTGCCCGGGAGGGACTCGTCCTCCGTGAACAGCCAGCGCAGAGCCTCCTCGTCCGTGTACCCCGCGTCGGCGAGCACGGACGCGGTCCCCTTCACGCTGTCGAGCACTTTCCCGTCCATCAGGAAGGCAGCCGGCACGGCCCGGATGCGGTCGCCCCCCACGCGATGTTCGATCAACGCTCGCTCGCGGATCAAGGTGTGCACCTGTCGGATGTTCAGATCTAGGGCTTCGGCGACGTCCGGCAGGGCCATCCAGTCACCGACGAGTTCTTCAACGTTATTCACACGCACAAGCGTGCCATACCCGCGGGGCAAACGGCCTGGCTCGGTCACGTTTCCGCCACGCATGAGCGGCTTTTCGATCTCTCTACCCCGCGCCCGGTCTCCCCAGTCCCGGCGCCGAGTCGATGGCCGGCGCGATAGGGAGGGGTGGGCTGCCCTTCTGCGTTCCCGCTACCCTCTCGGTAAACCGCGGTCGACAAGGCCCAACGCTGCCGCAATTGTCCCCGCGGAAGGGGTTTCCCCCGTCTGAGGCCATGGTGTAAATTCACAAGAGACACTCTTGCAACATGAGTCACAGAAGTATCACGGGGACGATGCTTCGGGCCCGTTGCGTTCGGACCTAGCAGAGGATTCCCATGCCACAGCCTCACGCCGCAAGCGCCCCACGGGCAGCGACCAGCCGCTCCAACCGGTCCCGGATCGCCTCCGGCACACTCGCCGCTGCGACTCTGCCCGCCGTGGTCCTCACCGGTTTCGGCGCGGCCGCGCCCGCCGTCGCGGCCCCCTCGCCCGCCCAGGCGCCCGTCGCTCCCAAGGCGGCGACCCCTGCCAACATCGCCGCGGCCCAGCAACGCATCGCTGCGAGCCTGGTCGCCTCTCAGGTCCCGGCCCGGCTGGTGCCCGCAGGGCCGGTCGCCGCTGCCAAGAGCTCCACGGTCACCGTCAAGCCCGGCGATACCCTCTCGCACATCGCTGCCCGGGCTGGCGTATCGCTCAGCAGCCTCCTCGAGGCCAACGGGCTGAAGGCCTCCTCGGTCATTTTCCCGGGACAGAAGATCAAGCTCGGCGGCAGCTCGTCCGCGACGTCTGCCGCCAAGCCGGCATCGCCCGCGGCCACGACGGCGTATGCCGTGAAGCCCGGCGACACGCTGGGCGGTATCGCCGTCCGTCACGATATGTCCCTCAGCCGGCTCCTCCGGCTTAACAGCGGGCTCAGCAAGTCCTCGATCATCTACCCGGGCCAGAAGCTGACGGTCGCCGGCGGCTCATCTTCGACCACCAGCACGACCACCACGACGGCGGCCGCGTCGAGCGGCGCCTCCACCGGCTCGTACACCGTCGCCTCGGGAGACACCCTCGGCGGCATCGCCATCCGCCACGACATGTCCCTCAGTCGGCTCCTGCGGCTCAACGGGCTCTCCGCGTCGGACACGATCTTCCCGGGTCAGAAACTGACCGTCGCCGGCGGCTCATCCTCGACCACCAGCACGACCACCACGACGGCGGCCGCGTCGAGCGGCGCCTCCACCGGCTCGTACACCGTCGCCTCGGGAGACACCCTCGGCGGCATCGCCATCCGCCACGACATGTCCCTCAGCCGGCTCCTGCGGCTCAACGGGCTCTCCGCGTCGGACACGATCTTCCCGGGTCAGAAACTGACCGTCGCCGGCGGCTCGTCCTCGACCACCAGCACCAATACGTCGAGCACCTCCGCGCCCACGGCCCCCCGGACGCACACGGTCGCCTCCGGGGAGACCCTGTCGGGCATCGCGGGCACCTACAGCGTCGGCCTGAGCAAGCTCCTCGAGGCCAATAACCTCTCCAAGACCTCGGTGATCCGGCCGGGCCAGAAGCTTAATGTGCCTGGCGGCGCCACGACGACCGCCTCGAGCCAGCTGGTTCCCTCGACGTTCCTGCACTACCGCTATCCCGAGGCGACGGTTCGGAGCGCCAACGAGAACAAGGCGATTCTCCTCTCTCGGGATCTCCCGAGCCGGGCGGAGATGCGCAGCAAGATCGTGGCGACGGCCCAGTCGCTCGGCGTCGATCCCTCGTTGGCACTGGCGCACGCCTATCAGGAGTCCGGGTTCAGCCCGAGTGCGGTCTCCCCCGCCAATGCGATCGGCGCCATGCAGGTGATCCCGACGTCGGGAGAGTGGGCGTCGCAGCTCGTCGGCCGTCCGTTGGACCTGCTCGACCCCGACGACAATGTCGTCGCCGGCGTCGCGATCATCGCCGCCCTCCAGCGGACCTCGGCATCGATGGAGGAGGGCATCGCCTCCTACTACCAGGGCCAGGGTTCGGTCCGGCGCAACGGCATGTACGATGACACGAAGTCCTACGTGAAGTCCGTGAAGTCGCACATGGCCAACTTCTAACAGCCACACGAAGGGCGGCGGGGCCGGGAACCGTTACGGTTCCCGGCCCCGCCGCTTTCATGCCGTCGACCGAAACCGCGTCAGTGGGGACGCTGCTCCACCGGCAGGACGATGACGACCCTCGTGCCCGACGGGGCCCGCGGCTCCCACCGGATGCTGCCGTTCAATTCGCTCGTCACGAGGGTCCGCACGATCTGCAGGCCAAGTCCACTGTCGCCGGGCTCGCCCGTGATCCCCACGCCGTCGTCGGCGATGGTGACGGTGAGCAGCTGACGACCGGTCGGCTCGACGGCGCGTTCGGCTTCGAGGGCGATCGTGCCGTCGCGCTCGCCCAGACCGTGCTCGACGGCATTGGCGACGAGCTCGTTGATCACCAGCGAGAGAGGCGTGGCGATCTCGCTGGGAAGCGCACCGAAGCTCCCGTGACGCTCGGTTCGAACGACCTGCCCGGGCGACGCGACCTCCGCAGCGAGCCTGAACTGACGGTCGATCAGATCGTCGAAATCGACGCTCTGGGCGAGGCCCTGCGAGAGGGTCTCGTGCACCAGAGCGATGGTCGCTACGCGCCGCATCGCCTGATCGAGTCCCTGCCTGCCCTCCTCGCTCTTCATCCGCCGCGCCTGCATGCGCAGGAGGGCGGCCACCGTCTGCAGGTTGTTCTTGACCCGGTGGTGGATCTCGCGGATCGTCGCGTCCTTGGTCACCAACTCCATCTCGCGACGGCGCAGCTCGGTGACGTCCCGGCAGAGCACGATCGCTCCGTAGCGCCGTTCCCGGTCACGGAGCGGGATCGCGCGCAACGACAGCGTGACGCCGTCGGAGGAGATCTCGCTCCGCCAAGGCATCTTCCCCGCGAGGACGAGCGGGAGCGCCTCGTCCGACATCCGCCGGTCCTTCATCAGCATCGTCGCGAATTCGGAGAGCGACCTGCCCTCCAGGCTCTCGCTGCCGCCGAGCCGGCGAAAGGCCGACACCCCGTTGGGGCTGGCGTACTCCACCGCTCCCGCGGCGTCGAGCCGGATCATGCCGTCGCCGACGCGGGGGGCGCCGCGGCGGGAGCCGGTCGGGGAGGTGAAGTCCGGCCAGATGCCGAGGTGGCACATCTTCAGGACGTCCCGGGCGCACTGCCGGTAGGTGATCTCCAGCCGTGAAGGCAGACGGGATCCGCCCACATCCGTATGGCTGGTGAGCACCGCCAGCACGCGTCCGCCGCGGAGGAGCGGGACGGCCTCGATATGCATCGAGCCGTCCCCGCTCGTCTCCTGGACCGTTCCGGTCTTCCACGCGTCGTCGACGAAGGACTTCAGATCCTTGCGGATCCTCTCGCCGACGAAGTCGGTGTGGAACACCGTGTGGCTCGTCGATGGCCGCACATGGGCCAACGCGATGTACGAATGGTCCGGGGCCGGGTGCCAGAGCACCAGGTCGGCGAACGCCAGATCGGCGATGAGCTGCCAGTCCCCCACCAGGAGGTGGAGCCAGTCCTCGTCGCCGGGGCCGAAATCCGCGTACTCCCGGACGACATCCGTAATGATGGCCACGCTACCTCCGGACGATCGAGCGCAGCATCCGGAGGGAGACGGACAGCGGCGCCATGTCGTCGCGCTGCTGGCTGCTCATCTCTTCGAAGACCCTGCGCACCCGCGTCAGGCCCTGCTCGTGCTCGTCCTCCCACCTCTGGAGCGCATCGTAGGGCGCGGCGTCCGGGGCCAGCCGGAGCGCACCCACCGTGATGTCCAGCACCGTCGTGTACACGTCGTCCCGGAGCCCGGCGCGAGCGAGCGCCTGCCATCGATCCTCGCGGGGGAGGTTCGAGATCCGCACCAGCAGTTCATCGATGGAGAACCGCTCGTACACGGCGTAGTACACCGCGGCGAGCCGCTCGGCATCGATGTCCTCCCGGTGGGCGGTCTGGGCGATGTCCAGCAGAGGGAACGTCTCGAACTGCTCGGACCAGCGCCGCGCGATCTCCTCGGTCGCCCCGAGCTCGATCGCGTGCTCGTAGTGGGCGCGGACGCGCTCGGCATCGACGCCCTGGAGCAAGGACCCCACCGTGGCGGCAAGCCCCTGGACCGTCGGTTTGAAGGCCTCGATCGTCGCGGCGAGGTCCTCGATGGTGACGTGCGAGACGAACCAGCGCGTAGCCCGGTCGAGCAGGCGGCGGGTGTCCAGCTGGATGTCGCTCCACGCATCCGTGGGGAACGACGCCGGCAGCTGGTGCACCGCATCGATCAGACCGTCGAGGTCGAAGACTTCGCGCAGGACCACGAACGCGCGGGCCATCGCCGCCTCGGAGACGTTCATCTCCTCGATGACCCGGAAGGCGTACGTGACGCCCCCGATGTTCACGATGTCGTTCGCGACGCGCATCGAGATGATCTCGTTGCGCAGCGGGTGGGACAGCACCTCGTCCGGGAACCGCTCACGGAGCGGCGCCGGG
Organism: Zhihengliuella sp.; assembly: GCF_031178195.1. Classification (GTDB taxonomy): domain Bacteria; phylum Actinomycetota; class Actinomycetes; order Actinomycetales; family Micrococcaceae; genus Zhihengliuella. The sequence goes on along the minus strand of NZ_JAPSJL010000002.1, from coordinate 94,879 downwards.
AAGTAGCCGAGGAGCAACCGGTCGAAGTACCGGTCGTCGCCGATCCGCGCCTGCGTCAGCGCGTTCGTCAGCTGGAGCTTGGCGTATGCGGTGAGCACGCTCAGCTCGGGGGACGTGAGCCCCTGCTCCCCGCGGGCCCGAAGTTCCTTCGACTTCGGCAGGAACTCGAGCTTGCGGTCGAGGCCTGCGGTGTTCTCGAGCCAGTCCATGAGCCGGTCGTAGCTCGAGTTCCACTGCTTCATCCGCTGGCGCTCGTTGACGAGGAGCACGTTCTGCGCGAAGTTCGTCTCGAGCACGAGCGAGGCGACCTCGTCCGACATGGACTCGATGAACGCCGCCCGGTCCGCCGCGTCCAGCTTGCCGGCGGCCACGAGCCGGTCGACGAGGATCTTGATGTTGACCTCGTGATCGGAGCAGTCGACGCCCGCGGAGTTGTCGATCGAGTCGGTATTGAGCAGGACCCCCTTCATCGCGGCCTCGATGCGGCCGAGCTGGGTCAGGCCCAGGTTGCCGCCCTCGACGATGACGCGGGCACGCACGTCCGCCCCGTCGACACGGATTGCGTCGTTGGCGCGGTCGCCCACACTGGCATTGGACTCGGTGCTGCCCTTGATGTAGGTGCCGATGCCGCCGTTGTAAAACAGGTCGACCGGTGCCTTCAGGATGGCGCGCAGCAGCTCCGGTGGCGACAACTCCTCGACGTCCTCGGGCATTCCGAGCGCGGCCCGCACCTCCGGGCTGATCGGGATGGTCTTCGAATGGCGCGGGTACACGCCGCCGCCCTCGCTGATCAGCTCGGTGTTGTAGTCCGCCCAGCTGGAGCGAGGCAGTTCGAAGAGCCGCTCCCGCTCAGCGAACGACACGGCGGCGTCGGGGTTCGGGTCCAGGAAGATGTGGCGATGGTCGAAGGCGGCCACGAGCCGGATGTGCTTCGTCTGCAGCATGCCGTTGCCGAAGACATCGCCGCTCATGTCGCCGACTCCGGCGACCGTGAAGTCCTCGGTCTGCGTGTCGTGGCCGAAGCTGCTGAAGTGACGCTTGGCCGACTCCCACGCGCCGCGGGCGGTGATCCCCATGGCCTTGTGGTCGTACCCGACCGATCCGCCGGAGGCGAACGCGTCGCCGAGCCAGTGCCCCTCCTCCAGCGAGATCTCGTTGGCGATGTCCGAGAAGGACGCGGTGCCCTTGTCGGCCGCGACGACGAGGTAGCTGTCGTCGCCGTCGAGCCGGACCACGTTCTCCGGCGGGATGACCGTCTGGGTTCCGTCGGCGGCGATGTCCAGGTTGTCCGTCACGGACAGCAGTGCTCGGATGAAGATGCGGTAGGCGTCCTTTCCTGCCTCCATCCATGCACCGCGGTCCTTGGCCGGGTCGGGAAGCTGCTTCGCGAAGAAGCCACCCTTGGCACCTTCCGGCACGATGACAGCGTTCTTGGTGACCTGTGCCTTGACGAGGCCCAGGACCTCGGTGCGGAAGTCCTCCCGACGATCGGACCAGCGCAGGCCGCCGCGTGCGACGGCGCCGAAGCGCAGGTGCACACCCTCCACTTCCGGCGAGTACACCCAGATCTCGAACTCCGGTCGCGGGTAGGGAGCACCCTCGATCCGCGCGGGCGCTACCTTGAAGGCGAGCGCCGTCCGAGTCGTGCGGTAGTAGTTCGTCCGGAGCGTCGCATCGATGGCGTTTGCGAAGCGGCGGAGGAGGCGGTCCGCATCCAAGGTGGCGACGGACTCGAGACTGGAGGCCAGCTGGTCCCTGGCCGTCTGCAGCCGTTCGTCACGTGCCGGCTCGGCCTGACCCGGCTCGAAAGTCGCCTCGAAGACATCGAGCAGGGCTCGGGCCACGGCCGGGTTCGCCAGCAACGTGTCCCCCATGAACTCGAACGAGTTGGCGTTGCCGAGCTGGCGCAGGTACTTGGCGTAGGCCCGCAGGACGGAGACCTGGTGCCAGGTCATGCCCTGGGTCAGGATCAGCCGGTCGAAGTTGTCGGACTCGGCCTCGCCCAGGGCAACGGCCCGGTAGGCCTCGCTGAGGAGCTCGTTCGTCGCCTCCACATCGGCACCGTCCGGGTACCTCAGGCCGAAGACGTAGAGGAAGAACCCCTTGCCGTCGCCCCGCTGGACGGCGTAGGGGGTCTCGTCGATGACCTCGAGGCCCTGGTTGGACAGCACGGGGAGGATGCGGCTGAGCGACATCGTCTCGTCCACGTAGATCTTCAGTCGGGCGGTGACTCCGGAGTCCCGATCCGACGCTGGCTCCACGCGCACCACGGGCCCACGGTGATCCGGGGACTCCAACCGCGTGAACTCCGCGATATCGGCCAGTGCGTCCTCGACCTCGAACGCCACGCGGTAGGCCGCCGGGAAGGCGTCGGCCCAGTTCGCGGCGAGATCGCGCGCCGAGTCCGGGTCGCGGAGGGCGAGAGCGTCCGTGACGCCCTCCGGCCAGGAGCGCACCGCGCGAGCGATCCGGCCCTCGAGCTCGGACCGGTCGATCTCGGGGACGACCCCGCCCTTGGGCAGCCTGATCCGGAAGAAGACGCGGACGAGCGCCGACTCGGTCATGCGCACCTCGAAATCGAGCGATTCCGCGTCGAGCGCCTCTTTCAGCTCATTCTCGATGCGGCGCCGGACTCCGGTGGTGTAGCGATCACGGGGTACGAAGACCATGGCGGACATGAACCGGCCGTAGGTATCCGGCCTGAGGAACAGTCGGGTCACGCGGCGTTCCTGCAGGCGGAGGATTCCCATCACGGTCTCGTAGAGGTCCTCCTCCTCGATCTGGAAGAGCTCGTCGCGCGGGTAGGCCTCCAGAATGGAGACGAGGTCCTTGCCCGAGTGAGACTCGGCTGCGAACCCGGCGCGTCGACGCACTGCGTCGACCTTGTGCCGGATGACGGGGATCTCGCGCACGGAGCGGATGTAGGCGCTCGAGGCGAACAGCCCGATGAACCGGCGTTCCCCGGTGACGTTGCCCTGCTCGTCGAAAGACTTGACTCCGATGTAGTCGAGGTACACACTGCGGTCGACGCGCGATCGGCGGTTCGCCTTCGTGATCACGAGCGGCCGCGGCTCGCGCGCGTGCTTGAGACCCTCCGGATTGAGGCGCTGGAGCAGGCTCTCCGGCGAGGTCCGGCGCATCAGGCCGAGGCTGCTGTCGACCTGGATCTCCAGCGCGTCCTCGCCCTCGAGGTCCACGAGGGTGTACTCCCGGTACCCGAGGAAGGTGAAGTGGCCGTCGTCGAGCCAGCGCAGGAGCTCGGCGGCTTCCCCGAGCTCGGGCACCGGCAGCCGGTCCTTGCGCTCGTCCAGCTCGCTGGCGATCTCGTGCACCTTATTGCGCATGAGCTGCCAGTCCTCGACGGAGTACCGCACGTCCACGAGCGCCGCACTGAGCCCCTCGACGAGCTCGTCGGCGGCTTCCGGGCTCAGTTCGCGTCCCAGCTCGACGGCGATCCAGGACTCGACCTGGGTCTGACCGTCGGCGTCGTCGAGATAGCGGGCCAGGTTCGGCAGCGTCGCCGTGTCGCCGCTGGAGATGGGCGAAGCGGTGGAGACCGCGTCGAGGCCCGTCAGCCGTCCGTCCGCCAGATCGCGGCGGGCCACGAACGTCGGGTGTGTGACGAGCGTGATGCCGTGCTGCTGGCGGACGATCTCGGCGACGACCGAGTCCACGAGGAACGGCATGTCGTCGTTGACGACGAACACGACGGTCGCTCCGCCTACATTCCGTACCTCGATGCGTGCCTGCTTCGTCGGCCGCTCGAAGCCGATTTCTAGGTGTGTCCGGACACGGGCCTGAAGATCTACGTCGCTGTAGCTCTTCGCCTCATCCTCAGTAAGGTGCCCGTAGTAGGCCCGGACGAATTCAGGTGTCAGTGTGTCAGCAATGAACCGATCGGTTTTGCTGGACCCAGTCGACATACTATTGCGCCTCCGCGTCAGTTTTTCGGCCGATCAATGTCGGCATGATGGGTCCAGCCTAACGCTGTTCACGAGCCCGCCCCATCCGCCGCGCGCCGCCGCCCGAACAGCCCCTTCCGAGGCAGCACGTCGTGCCCGGCCAACTGCGCGATCCCGGCCCGCAGGGGCGCATCCGGACACGACTCGGCGAAGACGGTTCCGGACAACAGGGCCTCGGCTGCGGAACCGGGATCCCACGGTAGGTAGCCGCGGATCGGCGCGCCCGGGCCGAACCGGGTCCAGGTCTCTCGCAGCTGTCGCTCGGGATTCGCGCCCAGACCCGCTCGGGCGACCTTGTTGAAGACAACCCGCGGCATCGCGTCGGGGACCGTCTCGGCCAGCCGCTCGAGCGCTTTGATCAGTCGGGGCACTCCCACGCTGTCGGCCTGGCCCACGGCGAGGATCTCGTCGGCCCGCTCGAGCACCGCCAGCGTGGCCGCGTTCCGCTGGGGCGCCGTCGTGTCGAACGAGAGGTCCTCGTCGACGTCGAGGTACGGCGCCACGTCGACGACGACGAGGTCGACGGCTGCGGTCAGATGCTCCAGGACTCGGCCGACGGAGGCCGGACGGAGCTCGGGCCAGCGGGTCGGTCGCGGGAGCCCCGTCGCGACCCGGAGCCGCGCTCCTGCGACAGTCAGGACGGGGCACGCGCGCTGCCAGCTCTCGCTGTCCAGCACGCCCTGGTCGGAGAGTCGGCACAGCTGCGCGACGCCGGCGGACTCCTCCATGAGACCGAGGAGAACGGCGACGCTGGCCCCGTAGGTGTCGGCGTCGACGAGCGCCACGCGCGAACCGGCCAGGCTCGCCTCGACCGCATAGTTGACGGCCACCGTCGTCCTCCCGGGCGACCCATGCGGCCCCCAGACCGCGATGACCTGCCCGCGACCCGGTGCCGTAGCGGGCTCCGCCTCCGGAGCGCTCCGCGGACCGATGGGGTTGGCCTGCGGAGCGGTGGCCGTCACGAGCTCGAGCAGGTCGGCGAGCGCCTGCGGCGATGCGGTGACGGATTCGCAGACCGCCCCGTAGCCGCTCAGGCGCCCGCGCTCCTCGGCATCGTCGACGAGCGCGACGACGGCGGCTCCGCGCTCGCGGAGGCCGTCGACCACGGCTGCGTCCACGTCGGTGGCCGGGCCCGCGAGCAGGGCCGCATCGGCGAGACCGGACTCGACGAGGGCGAGGGTCTCCACGAGCTCGTCGCATTGGCGGGCGACGGTCACTTCGCCCCGCAGGGCCTCGATACCGTCGCTGATGCCGAACGAGTCTCCCCAGACGACGACCGAGACGCTCACTGCGAGTCTCCGGCGGGGCTGTACACGACGGTGATCTTCGCCTCGTTGGCCAACGCGTCCAGTAGGGCGGGCAGCTGCTCGTCGGTGACGAGCAGCTCGAGCTGGGTTCCGCTGGTTCCGCCGAAGGCCGATTCCACGCTTTCCCGTCCGGCGACCTCGATGCCTTTCAGGAGGCGGGTCGGCTCGTCGTAGAGTCGGCCCGATTCATCGAGCGATGCCGCCCAGACATCGACGTGGGTGCCGGCGACGATGGCGTCCGCAACCGTGCCGTCGATTCCGACGGAGACCGGCTTCCGTCCGAGGGGGTCTCCCTGCTCGAGGGCCCGCGCGGGCACGAGCTCCCCCGCCCCGATGAAGACGCTCGAGCGCAACCCCTCGGGCAGCTCCGCTCCCGCCTCCAGGTAGCGTTCCTCGACCCCGTTCAGGCGGACGTCCGCGATTTCGAGGTCCTCGAGTCCGACGGGATCTCCGAGCGAGATGTCCTCCTTGGCGGTGTAGACGGGGACCGTGCGGTCCAGGGCGCCCACCAACGCCACGACGCCGACGATCGAACCGATGACCAGCAGGAGCCCGAGGACCAGCCGGGGGTCCTTCCAACCGGGGCGGCGCAGACGCGCAACATCGGCATTCGGTGTGGTGGAACTCAATCCCTCGTCCTCTCGTCGGCGTCCCCGGGCCGCGGGAGATGCGGACGGCCCGACGGGTTTCTCTGCCGTACACCCTATTCGGAGGCGACGAGTGACGTGATATCGACTACACGCGCTGTGGACAACGTCAGACGCTGCGCTGCAGGGCAGCGATGCCCGACAGCGGCAGTACATGGCGTGCGACGACGCGGGAGCTGGAGACGTACTCGCCTACCGAGTGCGCGGCGATCTGGAGGAAGTCGACGCCCACGTAGTCGAGCGTGCCCGTCGCGGCAGCCGAACCGTCGAGCGCGTAGATCGTTACGGGGGCCCGGTCCCGGGCCACCGCCCGCAGAGCCATCCGCAGGCTGATCTTCGTTTGTCGCAGGTCCGAGTCGGGCGCTACACGCGCGCCGTCGGCAACGAGACTCCGCACCGCCGACGTGAGCACGAGGTATTCGAGCGGGGCCGCTGCCAGCGTGACCCATCCCGTACCGACGTGGGTGACCTCGCCCGAGAATCTCTGTCCACCCAGCGTTGTCACGTCGATGGATTGCCCGATCCATGCCACGAGCCGGGCTGAGAGCATGACCTGCGATTTCTCGATGCGCACCATCTCCTGGACCTCGGCGGCCCGGTCATGGACGGTCACACCGTCGAGCTGTGCCTCGAGGTCGGCGAAGAGCGACTCCCATCTCATGCCCCCGAGCCTAACCGGCCATCGGCCCGCGGCGGTGGGTCGGCGCACCTCTGCGGCGACCCGGCAGCGGCCTGGGGTGCGCGGGCCCCGTCGAGAAGGGGATTGATCGAAACATCTGGACAACTATATAAGGGGCTGTAAGGATAGAGTCACATCAAACGACATCAAATGGGATCGACGCGAGCTAGACCTCTCGTTCCTATCCGACGCGATCCAACGGACGCGTCTACGGTGCCGCCCGACGCGGGAAGGAGACAACATGCGAACGGCAACAGTGGCCCAAGCCACCTCCCAGGAGGTCGCGCCATCCCCACGGCGCGCGAACGCCTCCCGAGCCGACGTGCTGCTCGCCGTCCTCCCCGGGTGCGCCGCGGCCGCGATTCTCGTCGCCGCCCGTTCACACCTCGGGCCGCGACCGTGGACCGAGCTCGTGCTGCGCCCCGTCCAGCTCTCGGAGGCCGGGCTTCAGTCAGCCGTCGTCATCGGCCTGGCCGGTCTCGCCGCGGTCACCGCCCTCTGGTGGACGGCGACGCTGACGCTCGCCCTGCTCGGGGCTTTGCTCCGGCGTTTCCGACTCCCCCGGCTCGCGTCGGGGGTGGACCGGCTCGCCCCGGCCCACGTGCGAAGGATCGCCGCCGTCGTCGTCTGCTTCAACGTCGCGACCGCGCCTGCCGCATTCGGCACGGCAGTCGGGACGGAGGCACCCGGCGTCCAACGCGTCCAGCCGACGGGGACCGGACCTCTGACCACCGCGCCCTCGCCCCACTGGGCTCCCCCGGTCGCGACGGGACAGGCCACCGGGGATGTCGCGGCCCCCCGCGACGCCCCGGAGCCCGGGTGGCGTCCCACTGCTCCTCCTCCCGCCTTCGAGCGCGTGCTGGGGCCGGCCCGACCCGACGCTGCCGAGGTCGTCGTCCGGCCGGGCGACACGCTCTGGAGCATCGCGGCCAGGCACCTGGGCCCCCATCCTTCCGTCCTGGACGTCGCCGAGGAGTGGCCACGCTGGTACCGCGCCAATCTGCACCTCATCGGAGCGGACCCGAACCGCCTCTACCCCGGGATGACGCTCAAGCCACCGACGGAATAGCCCGAACATCGCCACTGCCACTGCCACTGCCACGCAGAGATCAGCCCATCAGCATCATGCGGCGGCCCGCCGCCGCAAACGAGTCTTCCCAACTCGCACTCCGGAGGAGCACCACCATGACCGCGATCGCACACCGTAGCCCCGACCCCGACTCCGCACCGGGCCCGGTGCCGGACCGGCCCACCGGCGACGAGAGCCGCCCGAAGCTGCGTCTCATCCGGCTCGACGGCGCATCGACGTCCTCCGGCACGACGACTGCTGCACCCGTACGGAGGTTCGCCGACGTCGCGCCCTGGGTGGCACCGCGGACGGCCGGCGAGGCGCCGGACGAGTCAGTCGCCGGTCCGGCCGGCAGTCCGCCGGAGCACCGGCAGCCCTCCGCGGCCACCTCGCGGCTTGTCGCCGAGCACATCCGCAGGACGCAGGAGCGCCGTCTGACGGACGAGGGGGAAGAGGCGCGGAGCGCGCGGCGCCGTGAGGCCCAGCGCGAGGAACAGCGCCACGTCGCTCGGGTCGTCCGCCTGGTGGGCCAGTCGACTTTCGAGGTGCTGGCGGGCGTGCGGCCCCTGGACCAACTCACCAGATGGCTGGATGCTCCCACGTTCGAGCGCCTGCAGCAGCGACTCGAGATCGTCTTTGGTCAGCCCATCAACCCGCGGATGCCGGCGGCCGCGCTCCTACGCGCTCCGGAGTCGGGCCATAGCGGACCGAATACCCGGGGTGGTGCCACCCGCCCGACGCAGACGCCCGTCCAACGGGTCCGGGTCTGCCGCGCAGCGGAGCATGCCTACGAGGCTTCCGTCGTGGTGAACGTCGGAGGCCGGCTACGGGCCGCAGCGGTGCGACTGGAGCTGCGCCGCGGCCAGTGGAAGGTCTGCGCCCTGGAGCTCGGTTGAGCCCGTCGAGGGTTGAGCGCCGGAGAGCCCTCCCGGAGATGCGTCGGGGCCCTGTGCCGACCAATGGTCGGGACAGGGCCCCGCAGGACTGCCGTGCTACTTGTTCTTCTTCTTGGTCCTGCGCTCCGCTCGGTTCGCCGGTTCGGCCGCAGCCTGACGCTCGACCTTCGTGGCTGCCTCGCCGGTCTCACTGGGCGCCGTATAGCGCAGCGATGCCGGCTTGGCCGGCGCATCCAGACCCGGTGTCGACAGGGTCGGCGCGGCGGCCGCTGCGCGTCCGTCGGTTACGCCGGGCAGGCTCACGGCCGGGGCTGCGGGCTTGGTCTCGACCTTGATGTTGAAGAGCATGCCGATGCTCTCCTCGCGAATGGACTCCATCATCGTCTGGAACAGGGTGTACCCCTCGCGCTGGTACTCCACCAGAGGATCGCGCTGCGCCATGGCGCGCAGGCCGATGCCCTCCTTCAGGTAGTCCATCTCGTAGAGGTGCTCCTGCCACTTGCGACCGATCACGCTGAGGACCACGCGGCGTTCCAGCTCGCGCATGTTCTCCGAGCCCACTGCCTCTTCACGGGCCTGGTACTGCAGACGGGCGTCGGACAGCAGTTCCTCCCGCAGCAGTCCTGCGGTGACGTTCCCGCGTCCGCCCGCCTCGGCGGCGACCTCGTCGAGCGTGATGCTGACCGGATAGAGCTGCTTGAGGTTGACCCAGAGCTGCTCGAGGTTCCAGTCGTCCGGGTTCCGCTCCGCCGTCGCCTCCGCGACCATGGCGTTGATGACGTCCTCCAGGAAGTGCTGGACCTTCTCGTGCAGGTCGTCCCCGTCGATGATCCGGCGCCGATCGGTGTAGATCGCCTCGCGCTGCCGGTTCAGGACGTCGTCGTATTTCAGGACGTTCTTCCGCTGCTCGGCATTGGTCGACTCCACCTGGGCCTGCGCGGTCTCGATCGCCTTCGAGACGATCTTCGATTCGAGCGCCATGTCGTCGGGCAGATTCGGGTTGTTCATGATCCGCTGGGCCGCGGCGGCGTTGAAACGTCGCATCAACTCGTCGGTCATCGACAGGTAGAAACGCGATTCACCGGGGTCGCCCTGGCGTCCCGAACGGCCGCGGAGCTGGTTGTCGATGCGGCGGGACTCGTGCCGCTCCGTGCCGAGCACGTACAGCCCGCCCAGGCTGCGCACCTCCTCGGCCTCCGCCTCCACTCGCTCCTTGCACTCGGTGAAGACCTGGTCCCAGACGCGCTCGTACTCCTCGGCGTTCTCCTCCGGGTCGAGCCCCCGGCGATTCATCTCGGCCACCGCGAGGAACTCGGCGTTTCCGCCGAGCATGATGTCGGTGCCGCGTCCGGCCATGTTCGTGGCGACCGTGACGGCTCCCTTACGGCCGGCCTGGGCGACGATGCCCGCCTCCCGAGCATGCTGCTTGGCATTGAGCACCTCGTGGCGGACCCCGGCCTTCGCGAGCTTCCGCGAGAGGTACTCGCTCTTCTCGACGCTCGTGGTGCCGACGAGGACGGGCTGTCCGGCCGAGTGACGCTCGACGAGGTCCTCGACGACGGCGTCGAACTTGGCGACCTCATTCTTGTAGATGAGGTCGGCCTGGTCCTTGCGCTGCATCGGGCGGTTGGTCGGGATCTCCACGACGCCGAGCTTGTACGTGCCCATGAACTCGCCGGCCTCGGTGGTCGCCGTGCCGGTCATGCCCGAGAGCTTCCCATAGAGGCGGAAGTAGTTCTGCAGCGTGACGGTCGCCATCGTCTGGTTCTCGGCCTTGATCTGCACCCCCTCCTTGGCCTCGATCGCCTGGTGCATGCCCTCGTTGTACCGGCGACCGGCCAGGGTGCGGCCCGTGTGCTCGTCCACGATGAGGACCTCGCCGCTGATGACGACGTAGTCCTTGTCCTTCGTGAACAGCTCCTTGGCCTTGATGGCGTTGTTCAGGAACCCGATCAGCGGCGTGTTCGCCGTCTCGTAGAGATTGTGGATCCCGAGGTAGTCCTCCACCTTCTCGATACCGGGCTCGAGCACGCCGACCGTGCGCTTCTTGACGTCGACCTCGTAGTCGGTGCCCAGCTCGAGCCGCTGGACGATGCGGGCGAACTCGGCGAACCAGCGGTTCACGTCGCCCTGGGCCTGACCGGAGATGATCAGCGGCGTGCGGGCCTCGTCGATCAGGATCGAGTCGACCTCGTCGACGATGGCGAAGCTGTGGTCCCGCTGGACGAGCTCGTCCTTGGACCACGCCATGTTGTCGCGGAGGTAGTCGAATCCGAACTCGTTGTTCGTGCCGTAGGTGATGTCCGCCTCGTACTGCTGGCGCCGGGTCGCGGGATCCTGCTTGGAGAGGATGCAGCCGCTGGTCATGCCCAGGAAGCGGAAGACGCGCCCCATCAGATCGGACTGGTACTCGGCCAGGAAGTCGTTCGTGGTCACGATGTGCACGCCGCCGCCGGTGAGCGCGTTGAGGTAGGCCGGGGCCGTGGCGACGAGCGTCTTGCCCTCACCGGTCTTCATCTCGGCGATGTTGCCCAGGTGCAGGGCTGCCCCGCCCATGAGCTGCACGTCGAAGTGGCGCATTCCGAGGGTGCGGTCGGCTGCCTCCCGGACGGCGGCGAAGGCCTCCGGCAGGAGGGCGTCGAGTGATTCGCCGCCGGCGAGACGCTTCTTGAAACTGTCGGTCTCCGCGCGGAGCTCCGAGTCCGTCATGGACCGGAACTCCTCCTCGAGTGCATTGATTGCGCTGACATACCCGCGAAGACGCTTGAGCGTCTTCTTGTCGCCGGTACGTAGGACGCGTTCTAGCAGTGACGCCACGTGGTAGCTCCATTTTCTATGGCACAGGAAAACTGGCTCGGCCAGTCTATACGCGCAGCCCACGGCGCAGGCCGCGGCAGCTGGCACGCGCCTGCGCCGCGAGCGAACGTCGGCCCGGCCGGGGCATGCAACGGGGGCCGGGCCCGCACAATGCGGCCCGGCCCCCGTTGCATCGGTTCCAGTCGATCGGTCCCCGTCCGGTTCAGACGGTGGCGGGCTTCTCGTCCCGGTAGTGGCGTGTCTCGACCGTCTCCGGCTCCTGGCGGTCGCCGTCGAGCGCGATGATGCCGTAGGACCAGCCCTTGCGGCGGTAGACGACGGCGCACTGGTCGGTGGCCTCGTCGACGAAGAGATAGAAGGGGTGCCCGACGAGTTCCATCCGGTCCACGGCGTCGTCGACGCTCATACGCGTCGCGGGGAAGACCTTCCGGCGGATCTCCACGGGGTTGGCGTGATCCTGCGACTCGTTCTGCTCAACCGGCTCGTCGGCGGTGGCGGCCTGGTGCAGCGGCACGTCGCTGGGTGCGGGGTCGAGCCCGCCCGTGGCCTGGAAGACGGCGGTCGGCGTGTGGCGGCCGTGATGGACCTTGCGCTTGTCGCGAGCGCGACGGAGGCGTTCCAGCAGCTTGCCGAACGCCAGATCGAACGCGGCGAACTTGTCAGCCGCGTGGGATTCGGCCCGGATCGCCGGGCCCTTCGTCATGACGGACAGCTCCACGGTGAGCTGGGTCTCGGGGTTCTTGCAGTGGGGCTCCTTCGTCACCTTGATATCAAGCCGCTGCAGCTTCGCGGCCAATTGTTCCACCTTGTCGACCTTCTCCTCCACGTACTCGCGGAAGCGGTCTGAGACGCTGATGTTGCGTCCGGTGAAAGTCATCTCCATGGTGTCCTCCTACGTCCTCGGTGACACGACAACGGCCGGAATCACGCTCATCCGGACCGCTGAAGATGGGTGCGTCGTCCCTTTCGGGATGCCCATACTTCACCGTAGATCACCTACGCCAGGATGCAAGAGATTTCCGGAATGTTTACCCGCCGTTGATGCCGACAGCCGCCGTCTCCGTTCCCCGTGGGTCGTGGGTCGCCGCGATCACCACGGCGCCGGCGACGACGGCGCCGGCCACCTCGAGCGCCCGGTGCGCCTCCGCGACGGTGGCACCCGTCGTCAGGACGTCGTCGACGATGACGCACACGCAGCCGCGGAGATCGACTCCGACCCGCATGCTCTCGCGCACCGCGGTCCGCGCACGCCGTCCCCGGCCCTTCTGCGCGCCGCTCCCGGCACCCCGGCCGGCACCGAGGCGCTGCCCGATCGCATCGATGAGGCGGACCGCGGCGCGGGAGGGCAGGAGGGCGCTCCAGGTCTCCTGCACCTGCAACGGGGCCGCGATCTGGAAGCCGGGAGGCTCCAGCCGGCGACGGCGCATCCACCGAAGCAGTTCGTGCACGGGCGCATAGCCTCGTTCGATGGTCGCGGACCGCCGGGACGGCACAGGGACGAGGAGCAGCCGCTCGGCGCCGGTCCATGCCTTCACGCGTCGAGCCTCCGGCGCGAAACTGTGCACCGCCCCGGCCAGAGCCGGCCCGAGGACCGTGACCAGACCGGTGCGCTGGCGGTTCTTGTACGCGAGCAGGCACGCGGAGAGCTCGCCGGCGTACGGGCCGGCCGCGACGACCGGCAGGGGACGGTCGAAGTCGTCCATGGGCAGCGACTCGGCCGCGTCCTCGACCCGGGCGGGCCGGACGGTGCTCCGGCGCATCCGTGCCGAGCAGACGCGGCACAGAACCGTGTCCTGCCCGCCGCAGGCCACGCACTCCGTCGGGGCAACCAGGCCGAGGAATTCCCGGACGGCCTCCGCAGCGGCACGCCCCGGATCGCCGAGTGCCCAGCCGTCCAGCCTCGCGGCAGCGCGTACCGGCTGTCTGGCTGGTCGGCCTGCGTCGTCCCCGCCGTCGTCGTCCGGTCGAGGTTCCCCGCCGCCGGCGCCGACGCGGTCTGCGGGGTCCCCGGGGACGTCCTCTCGAGTGTCCATCCGGCGAGGGTGGCACGAAGGCGGCACCCCGAGGACCGCCGGCGGAGGCCGTGTGGACGGAGCGGCGCGGACGGCGGACTGTGGAGGACGGGCCGATCAGCCGGGATAGGCGAGGCCGCGCATCTCGATCCCGTTGTCCTTCCACACGTTCGCCACCTGGGACCAGACCGTGCCCTGCGCCTCGGCGTAGACGATGATGTCGTCGCCGGGGCCGCTGGAGATGCTGGTCATGCCGAGGAGGACGTTCAACGGCTCCGTCCGCCCGTCGAGCCGCACCCGCTCGGGCCGGACAGGCTCGGTCCCGCTCGGATCCATGACGATGACAGCGTCTGTGGCATCCCAGACCACCTGTCCCACGGGTACCGAGACCGGCAGCATGGACAGCTCGGTGAAGCCCCGGGGCACGCCCGTCGAATCCCTGATGATCCCGATGACGTAGAGCCGACGCTCCTCGCCCCGGCCCGCGACGACGGCCGCCCGGGTGCCGTCCGGGGAGACCCGGAACGAATCGACCGTGAGCCCCTCGAGCCACTCGGCGGCGATCTCCGAGGTCTGCCGGTCCGCGAGGCCCTCCTCGGCTGACGCCCGGACGACCGTGACCTTGCCGGTGCCGGAGTCCACCGCCCAGAGCCAGCCGTGGACGTCCATGCTCGGCCGGATGAACCGTTCCCCCATCGCCGCCTCGGCCAGCGCACCGTCGGAACCGGTGCTCTGGGAGACGATGTAGACATGCGTCCTGTCGCCGCTCACGAAGGCGTACTGGCTTCCGCCGACCTCGGCACCGGCCGGCGACATGGCGGGCTCGATCGGGTCGTAGGAGCGGACGTCCGGGATGTTCCCGATCTCGATCGTGCTGCTGCCGCCCTGGTAGAGGACGAGCTGGCCGTCGGCGATCCCGATCTGGACATCCGGCACCTCGGCCTCGGCCGAGACCTCGACGAACTCCTGGGACCCCTCGAGGGTGATCGGTGTCTGGTTGACGGTCATCTGGACGGCCCCGATGTTGTTGACCCCGTCCAGGGTGAGCTCGAGCTGTTGCTGCATCCGCAGGCGCACCAGGGCGGAGGCGTCCGCGAAGACCGCTTCCTGGAAGTCCACCGTGGCGGTCCTCCCCTCCACGGGCACGGCGTTCCGGGCGAGTTCGCTGGTCTCCGGGAACGCGGTGACGACGGCGCCCTCGAGATACGGTCGGGGCCCGTCCAGCAGCGCCCGGACGAGCGTCGAGGCCAGGGACTGACGCCGTGCGAACCACCGGAAGTCCGGGGCCGCATGGGAGTAGGTGGCGTTGTAGAAGTAGAGCGGGTAGGAGCCGAAGACGTCGATGAAGCTGCCCTCCTCGAGCAGCGTGAGGTCGGGCGTCTCCCCGATGCGCCACTGCCCGTCGACCTCGTCGAGCACCATGCTGATCGTCTCGATTTTCGCCGTCTCATACCGTTGCATGACGCCGAACTCGTCGATGCGGGCCGTCGTGGCCACCTCGACCGCGAACTCGCCAGCGCCGGCCCCGCCGACCACGTTGGGCTGGCCCGTGTAGACCAGCGTGGAGGCACTGGGCTGCCAGGTCCGGGACAGCTGCGGCGTGAGGAATTCACGGGCGGTCCCGTACTCGTCGGCCGGCGAGAGGCCCGCCGTGATGAAGCCCTGGATGATCGACTCCGGCTCGGCGTCCTCGGCGGGTCCGGGCGGGTTGAACTCGTAGGCGACGCCGCCCGGCTGGGTGGCATCCGCGGCGCTGACGCCGACGGGGCCGTCGGTCGGAATCGACGCGCAGCCGCTCAGGGCGAGGACGACGACGGCCAAGCCGGCGAGCAGGGCCCGGCCACGGTTGAGGACGGTTCTCATCGCAGGGCCTCCCCGGATCCGAGTTCGCGCGGCGGCGACAGCGGGAGCGGCGACTCGGCGATCGTCCCGCCCAGCCGCCGTGGCAGCGTGAGCAGGAAGCAGGACCCGCCGCCGGGCTCCCCCCAGGCCTGCAGCCAGCCGCCGTGCAGCCTGGTGTCCTCCATGGCGATGGACAGCCCGAGGCCGCTGCCGCCGGTCGTGCGGTTGCGGGCGGGATCGGCGCGCCAGAAGCGGTCGAAGACGTGCGTGACCTGCTCCGTGGACATGCCGATGCCGTGGTCCCGCACCGAGACGGCGACCGCAGAGTCGTTGCCGCCGATGGTCACATCGATCGGACGCCCCTCGGAGTGCTCGACCGCGTTCATGACGAGGTTGCGCAGGACCCGTTCGACGCGACGGGCGTCCATCTGCACGACGAGCTTGGCCGGGCCGTGCAGCCGGAGCTCGGCGCCGGCCTGTGCGGCGTGGGGCTGGGCCGTCTCGAGGACGCGCTGGACCACGGGTCGCAGATCAAGGTCGTCGGCGTCGAGCGCGGCCGCCCCGGCGTCGAACCGGGAGATCTCCAGCAGGTCGCTCAGCAGGATCCCGAAGCGCTCCACCTCCCGGTAGAGCAGCTCGGCAGACCGCCGGTTGACGGGGTCGAAGTCGTTCTTGGCGTCGTGGAGCACCTCGGCCGCCATCGCGACCGTGGTCAGCGGTGTGCGCAGCTCGTGGGAGACGTCGGAGACGAACCGCTGCTGCATCTGCGACAGCGTCGCGAGCTGGACGATCTGGTCCTGCAGGCTGGAGGCCATGTGGTTGAAGGAGTTCCCCAGGCGGGCGACCTCGTCCTCGCCGCGGACCTCCATGCGCTCCTCCAGGCGCCCGGAGGCGAGCTTCTCCGAGACGGCCGCCGCGTTCGAGACGGGGCCGACGACCAGCCGCGTGGTGTACCAGGCGATCAACCCGATGACGACGAGGAGCAGGATGCCTGCCAACAAGACGGTGCGGTGGAAGAAGTCGAGGGTCTCCTGGACGCTGGAGAGGTCGTAGATCCAGTACAAGCCGTAGTCGGCCCCCGGCGGGAGCGTGACCCGGGTGCCGAAGGCCAGGCCGGGCACGCGTTCGTTGTCGACGACATAGGAGATCGACTGCCAGTAGATGCCGGCGCCGTCGCGGACCGCCTCCGTGAGCTCGAAGGGAACCGTGCCCGTGGTCAGCCCCGGCGAGGCGATGGACGGCACGTACATCGTCTCGCTGCCGGGCAGCAGCGCGAGAACGAAGGCCCGTTCGCCGCTGGCGCCCTGGTGGGCGTGCGCCTCCAGGGTCTGACGGACGTCCGTCCACACCTGGTCCCGCTCTCCCCCCGTCTCGAGGGAGGCGAAGGTCGCCTTGACGTTGTTCAGACCGTTCATAGCGTCGCCCTGGAGCTGGTTGAATCGCTCGTTGAAGAGGCCCGAGGCGACCTGGTGGGAGACGAACACCCCGGTTGCCCCCAGGGCGAGCGCGGAGAGGGTGAGCGTGACGGCGACGACCCGCAGCTGCAGGGAGCGCCTCCAGATCATGGCGGCCAGCCGCCATGCCAGACGCGCGCGCTTGGCGAGCCGGCGGATCCAGGTCAGTTCGTGCCCGCCTTGTAGCCGACGCCCCGCACGGTCAGGACGACCTCGGGGTTCTCCGGGTCGCGCTCGACCTTGGAGCGGAGCCGCTGGACGTGCACGTTGACGAGCCGGGTGTCGGCGGCCGCGTGCCGATAGCCCCAGACCTGCTCGAGCAGCTGGTCGCGGGTGAAGACCTGCCACGGTTTGCGCGCGAGGGCGACGAGGAGGTCGAACTCGAGCGGTGTCAGGGAGAGCCGCTCGTTGCCGCGCATGACGGAGTGGCCGGCGACGTCGACGGTGAGGTCGCCGATGCGGAGCGTCTCCGGCGCCTGCTTCTCCCCGGGACGCAGCCGTGCCCGGACGCGGGCGATGAGCTCGGCCGGCTTGAAGGGCTTGGGCACGTAGTCGTCCGCACCGGACTCGAGGCCGCGGACGACGTCGGCCGTGTCGGACTTCGCGGTCAGCATGACGATCGGCGCATCGCTCTCGGCGCGGATCTGCCGGCAGACCTCGATCCCGTCGACACCGGGCAGCATGAGGTCCAGCAGGACCAGGTCCGGGTTCGACTCGCGGAAGGCCTCCAGCGCGGCGGCCCCGTCGTTGCAGAAGATCGGATCGAAATCATCGTTGCGCAGAACGATGCCGATCATCTCAGCCAAGGCGTCGTCGTCGTCAACCACCAGAATCCGGGCCTTCATGACTCCCCTTCGTCGCAGCCGTCGCGGCGTGGCCGCGTGCATCCAGTCTTTAGCCTAACCGGAACGGAGCCGATCACCGGTCAGCGGCGCGGGATCCAGCGGATCCCATCGAGCGGACGACATGGACGGAGACGCCGCCGCTGGTCGGCGGACGGGTCAGGCGGCCGCTTCGGCGGCGATCTGGCTCAGGGCCTCGGCCGTTCCCGTCAGCGCCGTCAGGACGGAGCGGACCGCGACCGGGGGCAGCCCCGCCAGGCCGTCGGCGGGCATGAGCACCGCTTGGGCGAGCTGGGCGTCGCCGAGCCCGAGCTGCCGCCACGGGCGGTGGACGCGGCGGACCATCTCGGTCACGCGGGGCAGCCGCGGACGGTCGTCGACGTCCAGCTCCAGCCACGACGGGTCGAGCAGGCCGAGCCAAACCGAGCGCCCGCCCTCGACGAGCCCCGCCAGTTGCTCCCAGGCCGCCGTGTCGAGTGCGGCGACGTTCAGGCCGGCGCCGTCGAACCCGGCGCCGGTGAGCGCCTCCACGACGACGGACACGTCGGCGGGGTCGACGTCGGTGCTGAGCACCGTCTCCGCGCCGGCATCCCGCAACGCCTCGGCGACCGTGCGCCATGCGGCGGAAACCTCGTGCCGCGGCACCGATCGCAGGGTCCGGTAGCCGCTGACCGTCGGCACGGCACCGGCGAGGACCGGGCCCAGGCCGGACTCGTCCACCTCCACGACGACGCGCTCGACGCCGGTCCCCCGCCGCACCGCGTCGACGTGGCGGGCGGCCCCGACGGCGAGGGAGTCGGCCAGGTCGCGCCGTGCCCCGTGGTCGCTGAGCGCACGCTCGCCGTTGGCCAGGTACAGGCTCTTCGCCAGCGCCAGCGGGCCGACGATCCGCAGCTTGAGCTCCGCGGCGGGCTCCGACTGCGCGCCGAGCACGTCCGCCGTCGCGTTGATGTCGCTGCGCAGCGCGCCGGCGATCCGCCCGGCGTCGCGGCCGGGGCGCGTGGCCAGACGCCACCCGTAGGAGTGGAGGTCGACGTGGAGCTCCTCGAGAAGACCGGCGGTGCGTCCCACCGGGTCCGATCCGACGCCGCGGTCGGGCAACTCGATGAGATGCGGCAGGTGCGGGCTTCCGAGCTCGCCGTGGACGATGCGGGAGGCCTCGAGCGGATCGGTGCCCGGCATGGGGCCGCGGGCTGTGGCGCGGACGGTATGGCTCGACGTCATGGGTGCTGCTGCTGTGCGGGGTCGTGCTGGTGGCTCTGCGAGATGGCCTCGTGGTGGCGGATGACCTCGGAGATGATGAAGTTCAGGAATTTCTCGGCGAACGCGGGATCGAGCTGGGCCTCCTCGGCCAGTCGGCGCAGGCGGGCGATCTGCGCTTTCTCCCGCCCGGGGTCCCCGGCTGGCAGCCGGTGCCGGGCCTTGAGGTGCCCCACCCGTTGGGTGGCCTTGAAGCGCTCGGCGAGGAGGAAGACCAGTGTCGCGTCGATGTTGTCGATGCTGCTGCGCACGGCCAGCAGTTCCCGCATCACCGCCGGGTCGACGGCACCCTGCAGGGAGCTCGCGGCGGGATCGTAACCGTCGGCGTCCCCGTCCGACGTCGGCTCCGCGGCTGGCGTGGGGTCGGTGTCCTCGGCGCGCGCCGGCTGCGTCTCGCTCATGCGCCCCAGTCTAGTCGCCGGGCACCCGTCGAGGCCCGCCCGGCCCGGGACTGTTGCGCGGGACACGCCGGCGGACCGCCGGGCCGATCGGTCGCCCGATCCGCCCGCGCCCCCGGAGGTGCGCGGCTCCCCCGGTGCGGCTACGCTGGCGAGCTATGCTGACCCGCCGAGACGCCGCCATCGCCCTGGACATCCCCCTCGAGATGGCCGCGCGCCACGGAATCCCCGCCCGGCTCTCCGAGGCAGAGCTCCGGGCGCTCATCGCGGAGCCGCCGGCCTGGCTGGCCCAGTCGAAGGCGAACCGCACCGGCAAGCGGCCGGTCTGGCTCCACCTGACGTGCACGGTCTGCGGGTTCACGGAGGCGGTCCGGCCCAAGAAGTGGTGGCCGGACTTCGACTTCCTCTACTGCGCCTCCCACCCGGCGCGGGAACTTCCGCCGACGGCACCGGGGTGCGTGCGCTGCGAGTACGAGGAGGTCGGCACCCGGCTCACGGGCGTCGTGGACGAGCCGGGCGCCCCCTCCGCCTGACCGGCGTTCCCGGCAGGCCTCGGCCCTCTGGCCGGTCGCCCCGGGTCTGCCGCGGTCAGGAGACGGCCGACGGATCCCAGGACCGGCTCCGGGCCGAGTTGATCGTGGCCTGGCCGAGGACGCGCGTGCCCTGGTACAGCACCATCGTCTGACCGGGAGCGACGCCCTTCAGGGGGCCCTCGAGGTCGACGACGAGCTCGTCCAGGGCGTCGTCCTCCTCCGTGTCCGTCGTGACCCACGCACGGGCCGGCACCGGGTCCGCGTGGGCGCGGACCTGCACCATGCACTCGAACTCCTCGCCGGCCTCGGCCTCCGGCAGCGGCAGGCCCGCCCAGCTGATCCTGATGCCGCGCAGCCGGTCAACCTCCAGCAGGTCCTGCGGGCCGACGACGACCTTGTTCTCCTTGGGCCGGATCTCCAGCACGAACCGCGGCTTGCCGTCCGCGGCGGGCCGGCCGATCTTCAGGCCGCGCCGCTGGCCGACGGTGAACGCATGCGCGCCGGGGTGCGTGCCGATGTCGTTCCCCTCGTGGTCGACGATCTCCCCCTCGGTCATCTCGATGCGCTCGGCGAGCCAGCCGCGGGTGTCCCCGTCGGGGATGAAGCAGATGTCGTGGCTATCCGGCTTGTTCGCCACCGTGAAGCCGCGCGCGGCCGCCTCGGCCCTGACCTCGGCCTTCGACGGGGTCTCCGCGAGGGGGAACAGCGAGTGCTTGAGCTGCTCGTGCGTGAGGACCCCCAGGACGTAGGACTGGTCCTTGGCCCAGTCGGCAGCGCGGTGCAACTCCCGGGAACCGTCCGGGAGCTCGACCACCTTGGCGTAGTGGCCCGTGCAGACGGCGTCGAACCCGAGCGCGAGCGCCTTCTCCAGCAGGGCGGCGAACTTGATCCGCTCGTTGCAGCGCATGCAGGGGTTGGGGGTGCGGCCCGCCGCGTACTCCGCGATGAAGTCGTCGACCACGTCCTCCTTGAACCGCTCGGAGAAGTCCCACACGTAGTAGGGGATGCCGAGCTTGTCGCAGGCACGCCAGGCGTCGTTGGAGTCCTCCACCGTGCAGCAGCCGCGGCTGCCGGTGCGCAGGGTGCCGGGCATGCGGGACAGCGCCAGGTGGACGCCGACGACGTCGTGCCCGGCGTCCACGGCCCGGGCCGCCGCCACGGCGGAGTCGACGCCGCCGCTCATCGCTGCCAGTACCCTCATGCCGCTCCTCCCGTTCCTGCTGTCCGAATGCTGCTCTGCCGGGCCGCCAGCCCGGCCCGGCGGGCCCGGGCGGAGGCCTCGCCGATCGCCGCGACCAGTGCGTCGACGTCGCCAGCCGTCGTCGTGCGCCCCAGCGTGAACCGCTGCGCCCCGCGCGCCCGCTCCTCGGTCAGGCCCATGGCGAGCAGGACGTGGCTCGGGCGCGGCACGCCGGCCGTGCACGCTGAGCCGGTGGAGGACTGCACGCCGAGCATGTCCAGCACGAACAGGAGCGAGTCGCCCTCGCATCCCGGGAACGTGAAGTGCGCGTTGGCCGGCAGCCGCTCCCCCGTGTGACCGCGGTCGGCGGGTCCGCTCAGCTGCGCCTCCGGGACGGCGGCCGTCACCCCGTCGATCAGCCGGTCCCGCAGCCGGGCGAGCCGCTCGGCCTCGGCGGGGAGGCGTCCGACGGCGTCCCGCGCGGCCGCCGCGAAGCCCGCCGCCGCGGCGGCGTTGAGGGTGCCCGAGCGCAGGGCCCGCTCGTGGCCCCCGCCGTGCTGGACGGCGGTGAGTGTGGCGTCGCGGCGGACCACGAGCGCTCCGATGCCGACGGGGCCGCCGATCTTGTGCGCGCTGACGGCCATCGTGGCGGGGCCGGCCTCGGCGAAGTCGACGGGCAGCGCCCCGAAGGCCTGCACGGCGTCCGAGTGGACCGGGATGCCGTGCGGTTCGGCGAGCGCGACGACGTCGCGGACGGGCTGGACCGTGCCGACCTCGTTGTTGGCCCACATGGCGGTGACGACGGCGATCCGCTCCGGCGCGGCCGCGATCTCCGCGCGCAGCCGGTCCAGGTCGATCCGCCCGAGGCCGTCCACCGGGACCCAGCAGACGTCGGCGCCCTCGTGGGTCTCGAGCCACTCCACCGTGTCGATCACGGCGTGGTGCTCGATCAGCGGGCAGAGGATGCGGGTCCGGCGGGGATCCTCGGCCCGGCGCGCCCAGTAGAGGCCCTTGAGCGCCAGATTGTCGGCCTCGGTGCCGCCGGACGTGAGGACGATCTCCGTGGGGTGGCAGCCCGCCGCCGCGGCCAGTTCCTCGCGTGCGTCCTCGACGACACGGTGGGCACGGCGCCCGGCGCCGTGGAGGGAGGAGGGGTTCCCGGTGCGCGCGAGCTCGGCGGTCATGGCCTCGAGCGCGGCCGGTGCCATGGGCGTCGTCGCGGCGTGGTCGAGGTAGACCGGTCCCGGCGGGGCGGGGGCAGGGATGGAATCCACGGTCTCCAGAAGCGGGTCGGGTGCGGGGTGGGGAACGGAGCCGGGCGGCTCTGCGCTCCCCCGATTCTACGCCTCCGGCGCTTCCGGCGGCCCCGCGGGAGGCGGGTTGACTTCGTCACCCGCTGCGTCCAGGCGGATCTCGCAGCCGACCCGCAGCGCCTCCAGCCCGGAGTGCTCTACGACGGCGCGGATCAGCTCCTCCGGGCCGGAGAGGAGCGTGGAGTCCTCGTACAGCTCCGTGGAGAGGAACCAGGACCGGTCCGCGGGCCACGCGAGGTCCGGCGCCTGACGTTCGGAGACGGCGTCGTTCTGCGCCCAGAGCGGCTCGGCCAGATCGGAGGCAGTCCCGCGGAAGATCCAGTAGGTCTGGTACCCGGACGGGTCCAGCTCGAGGACGTCGGCCTGCTCGGCGGCGGTCAGCTCGATCCGGGCGCCGTCCTCCGCGGTGATGCCGGCGGCGAAGGCGTAGCCGTTCCAGAGCCCCAGGTAGAGGCTGTCCGGGGTGCCGGTGTGCGCGGACAGCAGTGCGGCGAGGTGCGACAGGTCCGGCTGGGGCAGGCCGTGAGCCGTCGGGGCGTCGCCCTCCCAGGCGTCCTCGCAGAGCGCGTAGCCGGCCTCGTCGATCCCGGCGAGCGCGGCGAACTGCGCGCCCGGGTGGAAGACCGTCCCCCGGGCCCGGGCGACCGTGCTCCAGCGCACGGGTCGGCCGTCGAAGTCCCTCGCCGGGTGGAAGATGCGGGCCACGGCGGGATGGCCGGAGGGGACCTGGGTGGCGACGGTGGGGACCGCGGAGGCCTGGGCGTCCCGGAACTCCGCGACCCAGCGGCCGGCGGCGGAACCGGCGAAGGTGATGGGCATGTCCACCAGCGTACAAGTCGCCCGGCGACCCGCGCGTCCGGGGCGCCGGGGGCAGAGCCCGCGGGCCTGATAGGAATGGGGTGACGACAAGGAGACGTACCGTGGGCATGTTCGAACCGCAGTTGCTGCATCCGGTGCACGAGTTCGGGCACCGCACGGTGGACTTCTCCCGACGGATCGCGGTCATGGCGATCGTCAACCGCACCCCGGACAGCTTCTACGACGGCGGATCGACCTACGGGCTGCGCGACGCCGTCGACGCGGCCCTGCGCGCCGTCGAGGCCGGCGCCGACTGGGTGGACATCGGCGGCGTCCCCTTCGCGCCCGGACCGGCGCTTCCGGCCACGGAGGAGGCGGAGCGCATCGTCCCGGTGATCCGGGAGGTGCGGGCGCAGTCGGACGTGATCATCTCGGCCGATACCTTCCTGCCGTCCGTCGCGGCCGCCGCGATCGAGGCCGGGGCCGACGCCGTCAACGACACGACCGGCCTGGCCGACCCGGAGCTCGCCCGGGTCGTCGCCGACGCCGGTGTGCACCTGGTCCTGACCCACTCGCTGGCCCGCCCGCGCACCGCGTACCCCCGCCCCCGGTACGACGACGTCGTGGCCGACGTGCTCGACTTCCTGCGCCGGCGGATCGACACGGCCTTGGAGGCGGGTGCGGCACCGGGGCAGCTCATCGTGGACCCGGGGCACGACCTGAACAAGAACACCCTCCACACGTTGGAGCTCACCCGGCGGTTCGAGGAGGTCGCCGGACTGGGCTATCCCGCCCTGGCGGCTGTGTCCAACAAGGACTTCATTGGTGAATCGCTCGGCCTGCCCAAGCGGGGCCGGACGGCCGGATCGCTGGCTGCGGCGGCGATGTGCGCGATGAACGGTGCCCGGATCGTCCGGATGCACAACGTCGAGGAGTCGGTGCAGGCGATGCGGCTGCTCGAGGCGGCCATGGGCTGGCGGGAGCCGGCGTACCTGCGGCACAACATGGGCGAGGCCAACGCGCCCGCGCCCGACGACCACCCGTCCGGCAGCGCTCCGGCCGCCGGAGGAACCCCACGAGCCCAGGAGACGAGGCACTGATGCTCCCAGTCCACCAGTCCATGACGGACGCCGATCTGCTGGAGGCATACGCGCCCCCGGACGCGGCCGACCCGTTCGTGCGGTTCAACTTCGTCTCCACACTCGACGGCGCGGCGACGCACGGCGGCACCTCCGGCGAGCTCGGCAACGAGGCGGACCAGCGGATCTTCGCGCTCCTGCGCCGGTT
This sequence comes from Zhihengliuella sp., assembly GCF_031178195.1. Taxonomy (GTDB): domain Bacteria; phylum Actinomycetota; class Actinomycetes; order Actinomycetales; family Micrococcaceae; genus Zhihengliuella. The sequence continues at coordinate 70,583 of NZ_JAPSJL010000002.1, read as the reverse complement.
CGCCGACGTCATCCTCGTCGGAGCCGGCACGGTGCGCGCCGAGGGGTACGGCGGGGAGCTCCTCGACGGTCCCGCGCAGGACTGGCGCCGGGCACGGGGTCTGACCGCCCACCCGGCCGTCGCCGTCGTGAGCGGCTCCCTCGGCCTCGAACCGGACGGCCCGTTCCTCGCCGAGTGCCCGGTGCGGCCGCTCATCCTGACCGGCCCGGAGGCGCCCGAGGCCCGTCGGCGACGCCTCGAGGACGCGGCCGACGTCGTCGTCCTCGAGCCCGGGACGACGGCGGCGGCCATCGTCGGGGCCCTGTCCGCGTGCGGCCACCGGGTGATCCACAGCGAGGGTGGACCTCACCTGCTGGGCACGTTCGTCGCCGGCGACGCCGTGGACAGCCTCTGCCTCACCCTCGACCCGCGGCTCGCCGGCGGCCCGGCGCGACGGATCGCCGTCGGCGAGACCGAGCCGGACCTGCGCCGGATGGCCCTGCACCACCTTCTGACCGAGGACGACGCACTCTTCCTCGAGTACCGGCGCCCCGCTCCGGATCGGCGGCCCCGCTAGCCTCGCGCACGTGACGGGCCGCCGGCGCGGGCGGCTTCGTTAGGATGGTGGCCCACGGCCGGACCGGAATCGACGAGAGGCGGAGCGTGCCCCAGCAGCGGACGCACTACGAGATCCTCGGCGTGCCCCGGGACGCCAGCACCACGGACATCAAGGCGGCCTACCGGCGCGCCGCCCGGAGGACCCATCCCGACCACGGCGGGGATCCGTCCGAGTTCCGCCTCGTCTCGCTGGCCTACGAGACGCTCTCCGACGAGCGCGCCCGCGCCGCCTACGACCGCAGCTACGGCGGCTCCTCGGCCTACACGCGTGCCTCCGACGACGAGGCCGCCTCCTACCGGGCGTCGACGACCACGGCGCCGACCGGACCCGCCCGCCGGAGCACCGCGACGGAGCCCACCCGCTACGTCCCCCCGTACCGCGACGACGTCGTCCCGGTGCTGAGCCGGGCGCTCGCCGAGCAGCGCGTGCACGGCGTACCCCGCAAGCGCGGGCTCTTCACCGGGCAGTCCCGGCTCCAGCGCGAGGCCCGGACTGTGTCCTTGCTGTCCAACCAGGTGCTCTCGGTGCTGCCGTCGGCCCGTCTGGTCAACGGGCTCCACTCCCCCGCCGACCGCGGATTCGTCGATCACGCGGTCCTCGCCGGATACCGCCTCGCCCTCGTGGACTCGATGCTGCTGCCGCGCGGCGTGTACCGCTGGGACGGGGAGACCCTGCTGCAGAACGGCCGTCCCATCTCCCCGCCGCGGCTGGCGCCGGCCGTGCGCCGCATGCAGGACCTGCTGATGCCCGAGGTCAACGTCACGGGCTGGACCGTGATCCACGCCCCGGACGGCAACCTCCACGAGCCGGTGATCGACTACGCGCGCGGCGCCGAGCCCTCCTCCGCGGCCGCGCCGATGCACGTGGTCAACGCCGCGAACCTGGTCCGCGAGCTGAAGCTGTTCCTCGCCACGGGACCGGAGCCGAACGTCGTGGACGTGCCACTGCTCGCGCGCCTGATCGGCGGCATGTACTGACAGCCGCCGGCCGGCACCGCCGTGCTCCCCGGCGCTAGGATGTCCCGGTGTTCAAAATCCTCTTCTACGCGCCCGAGATCCCGGGGAACACCGGGAACGCCATCCGCCTCGCCGCCGTCACCGGGGCGGAGCTGCACCTGGTGGAGCCGCTGGGCTTCGACTTCGACGACGCCAAGCTGCGCCGGGCCGGACTCGACTACCACGACCTCGCCCTGGTGACGGTGCACCCGTCGCTGGAGGCCGCCTTCGAGGCCCTACTGCCCGCGCGGGTCTTCGCGTTCACCGCCGAGGGGCAGACGCTGTACTCGGACGTCGAGTACGCCGCGGGCGACGTGCTGATGTTCGGGCCGGAGTCCGTCGGACTGCCCGCCCACGTCAAGGAGGACCCGCGCGTCACCGACCGCATCAAGCTGCCGATGCTGCCCTCGCGCCGCTCCATGAATCTCGCCAATACGGCCTCGATCGCGGTCTTCGAGGCCTGGAAGCAGCACGGATTCGCCGGCGCCGGCCCACGGAGGTGAGGCTGCACACCTCGGTGTCTCCCGGACTCGTCCCGGTCGGCCCGTTCGGCCGCGCCAGCACGGCGGCCACGCCGCACCCGGCCCGCTCCCACGCTTCACGCACGTGCGCGGGGTAGCGTGTAATGTAACGGGTCGGTAACGCATCGGGCCCGAAGCGAGTCGGGTGGAACGGAACGGATGGAGATCATGGGCGAACGCGCCGAGGCACGGCGGTCGGAGGGCCGGAGGTCCGCAGGTCGGGACCCCGAATCGCGCCACGCCGGACGCCACGAGGTCGGGCACGATGCCGCGGATCCCGAGCCGGCCCCGTCGGACGACCACCCCGAGCGCGACCTCGGTCTCTCCCTCGTCGACGAGGTCGCCACGTCCAGGCCGGAGCGTCGCGACAACCGGGCGACGAAGCGGATGCTGCTCGTCGTCGCCGTGGCGGTCGTCCTCGCCGGCGTGGTCGCCGCGTTCCTGGCCCTGTCCCCCCGCGATGTCGTCGCGGACGTCCGCGCCGCCTCCGACGCCCGGCCGCCCGTGAGCGTCGAGTACGACGGCGGCGGGTCGGCCAGCGTCGTCGTCTCCCCCGACGAGAACGCCGGCTTCGTCGAGATCGCCGGGATGCCGACGCCGGAGGGCGGCATGGCCTATCAGGCCTGGGTCGTCGAGGGCCGGACCGGGACGCACAGCCCGCTCGACCCCTTCGAGCCCGGGACGGGCAGCGGGGCCGTCGGTTTCACCGGCCTGAAGGACGTCGCGACGGTCACGGTCACGCTCGAGCAGGTCGGCGGGACGGACCGGCCGTCCAGCGAGCCGCTTGTGTCGATCGACGTGCCCCCGGTCGAGTAGGCGCAGCCCCTCCAGCGCGGCCGATCGCCGGCTTCCGAACCCGCCGCAGCGGGTTCAGAAGCCGGCGATCGTGTCGTCCGCGTTGACGGCGACGACGTGGAAGGCCTCCGCGAATCGGCCGGCGGGCAGACCCGCGTCGGCGGCCTTCGCGGCGAGCTGGCGCCGCACATACTCCTCCATGCGCCCGACGTCGGGGTGCTGGCTGAGGTGCTGGCGGAGCGCCTCCAGCTTGGTATCGACGTGCTCCGTGATATCCACCCGGTGGTTCTCCCGCTCCGCCGGCCCCGCGTAGAGCCACAGCCAGCGCAGCCTGAATGCCTCGAGGCCCTCGGCCTGCAGACCCGGGTAGGCGAAGGGATTCTCCACCGCCGGGTACACGGCCCGGGTCACGGCCTCTCCGCAGGCCAGGTGGTCCGGGTGGGATCGCTGGAGCCGGGTCCAGTCCCGTTCCGGATGCATGGCGAGCACGACGTCCGGCCGCAGCCGCCGGATCAGCGCGACGACCTGCTCCATGACCGTGTGGTCCGGCTGCAGGAACCCGTCCCGGTGCCCGAGGAAGTGCACGTGCTCCACGCCCACGCGGCGGGCGGCGTCGAGCTGCTCCTGCCGGCGCAGCTGGACGATGCCGTCGCGGTCAGCGGGGTCGAAGCCCCCCGCGTCGCCGTCGGTCATCAGGCAGTACTGGACGTCCACCCCGGCCGCGGTCCAGGCCGCGACCGTCCCGGCGGCCCCGAAGTCGAGGTCGTCCGGGTGCGCCGCGAAGGCGAGCACGCGTTCGACCCGCTCGCGCTCCGGTTCGAACGCCGCGCCTCTACTCACGCCCGGCGCCGCTGGATCTCCGCCGCCGCCTGCGGGAGGATCTCGCCCAGGTCGCCGACGATGCCGAAGTCGGCGATCTCGAAGATCGGGGCGTCGGGATCGGAGTTGATCGCCACGATCGTCTGCGCGGTCTGCATGCCCGCCTTGTGCTGGACGGCGCCGGAGATGCCCGCCGCGATGTAGAGCTGCGGGGAGACGGTCTTGCCCGTCTGCCCGACCTGGTAGCTGTGCTCGATCCAACCGGCATCGGTCGCGGCGCGGGATGCGGCCACGGCGGCGCCGAGGACGTCGGCGAGCTGCTCCACGGCGGCGAAGTCACCTTCGACGCCGCGGCCGCCGGCGACGACGATCCGGGCGTCGTCGAGCGAGGGACGTCCGGAGAGCGGCTTCTCCTCGGTGGACTCGATGCGCGCCGCCGGTCCGGCCTGCGGGACGGAGATGGCGCGCAGGCCGGCGGTGCCGGAGCCCCTCTCGGCCGGCTCGACGCTGTTGGGCTTGACGGTCGCGACCGCGATCCCCGTGGTCGCCCGGGACTCCGCGGTGTAGGCGCCGGCGAGGACGGACTTGGTGAAGGTCTTGTCGGGACCGACGGCGACCACGTCGGTCACCACGCCTGCGCTGAGGCGGATGCCGGCGCGCGCGGCGATCTCACGCCCCTCCCCCGTGTTGGACAGCAGGACGAGGTCGGCGCCGGCGTCCTGCGCCGCGGCGGCGACGAAGGCCGCGTGCGGCGCGACGAGCTGGTCCTCCAGCGGGGCGTCGGGCACGACGACGGCGGTGGCCCCGTAGGCTCCGAGGGCGGCGGTGGCCGCCTCCGGGAGCTCGGCGGGAACGGCGACGACGACGTCGCCGCGCGACGCCGCGATCGCGAGCAGCTCCCGGTCTGCCTTGCCCGGCTCGGAGCCCTGCGCGAGCGAGGGCGAATCCAGATAGACGAGTGTGGTGCTCATGTTGTCTCCCTCGGTGTCCTAGAGCAGCTTCTGGTCGGCCAGGAAGTCGGCGAGCCTGGCTCCGGCGTCCCCCTGGTCGGTGATGACGGTGCCGGCGGTGCGCGCCGGACGGGCCGCGCTGGAGACCACCTCGGTCCACGAGCCGGTCGCGCCGACCTCCTCCGCGCTGAGCCCGAGCTCGGCCAGCGTCAGGGTGTGGGTCTTCTTCTTCTTGGCGCCGATGATGCCCTTGAAGTTGGGGTACCGGGGCTCGTCGAACTGGTCCGTGACGGAGACGAGCGCGGGCAGCGGTGCGCGGAGTCGCTGGGTGCGGGTGTCCCCGTCGCGGCGGGCGGTGACCTCGCGGCCCTCGAGGGCGATCTCCGAGACGAGCGTCAGCTGGGGCAGGCCCAGACGCTCGGCGAGCTGGGACGGGACCAGCGAGGTCTCGGCGTCGGTGGAGGCCATGCCGGTGAGGATCAGATCGAATCCGCCGAGGTGGCGGACGGCGGCGGCGAGTGCGAGCGACGTGGCGGCGGCGTCGGACCCGGCGAGCGCGTCGTCGCAGAGGTGCACCCCCTCGGTGGCGCCCATCTGCAGGGTCTTCTTGATGGCGCTGCCGGCGCCGTCGGGGCCCATGGTGAGGACCGTGACTCGGTGGCCGGCCTTGACGCCGCCGTGGGCCTCGACCAGCTGCAGTGCCGCCTCCACCGCGTACTCGTCGAGTTCGGAGAGGATGCTGTCGGTGCGCTCCACCCGGTGCGTGCCCGGGTCCAGGCGCCGGTCGAACTGCGCGTCCGGGACGTACTTCACCAGCACTAGGACGTTCAGCGGCGTTGCGTCGCTCATGTCTGCCTTTCGGTCGGTTGGTCGCCCGCGGAATCACGGATCCGCCGGGTTCGCCACCATGCTAACCCGCCCCTCGGGCAGCGGGTTAACGCCGGTTAACCGATGGTGGGGCGCGTGACCCCAGGCGGCGGCCCTGTGAACGGATGCGGCGCGCTGTTACCGAATGCGGCGCCGTGTTAACCGTCGTGGCGCGGGCCGCGGGCGCCGTCCGGCCCGCGGCCCGCGCCGCATACTCGTCGCCGCGTCAGGAGCCGGTGGACTGCCCCACCGTCACCTCGGCGGTCTGCTCCTCACCGCCGCGGATGAATTTCACCTCCGCCGTGCTGCCGGCCGCGTACTCGCGGACCACGGCGGTCAGCGAGAGGCTGTCGTCCACGCGCCGGTCGTCGACGCCGGTGATGACGTCGCCGACCTCGAGGCCTGCCTTCGCCGCCGGCGAGTCGGGGACGACCTCACGGACGATCGCACCGGTGGAGAACGACGTCGGCTGCTCGCCACTCAGCGCCGGCTGCGGCTGGACACTGACACCGAGCAGGCCGTGACTGGCCTCTCCGTGCTCGATCAGGTCGTTAGCGATGCGCTGGGCGTAGTCGATCGGGATGGCGAACCCGACGCCGATGTTCCCGCCCTGCTCGGCCGAGGCGCCTTCCCCACCGGAGGCGATGGCCACGTTGACGCCGATGATGTTCCCGTTGACGTCCACCAGCGCGCCACCGGAGTTGCCGTGATTGATGGCGGCGTCCGTCTGGATGACGTTGATGTAGATGGACCCCGCACCGCTGGACTGCTCCTGCCCGGGGAACTTGAACTGCTCGTCCGGCCGCCCCTCGCCCTCCGTGGGGGCCTCCGGAACGGCCGACGACTGGACGCTGATGGTGCGGTTCAGCTTGGACACGATGCCGTCCGTCACGGTGCCGCTCAGGCCCAGCGGGGCACCGATGGCAACCGCTGCGTCGCCGACGTTCAGCTCGCCCGAGGAGCCCAGTTCGGCCGGGGTCAGGTTCTCCGCCTCGACCTTGATCACGGCGAGGTCGGACAGCGGGTCCAGTCCGACGATCTGCGCGGGCAGGACCCGGCCGTCGGCGGTCTGGACGGTCAGGACGGGCTCCGCCGTGGCACCGCCCATCGTGACCACGTGGGTGTTGGTGAGGATGTGGCCCTCGTCGTCCAGGATGATGCCGGAGCCGGAGCCCGAGCCCTGGTCGGAGGCGGCCTCGATGGTGACCACGCTGGGGGCGGCCTTCGCAGCCGCCGCGGTCACGGCCGTCACGTTCTCGGGATTGTTGATGACCACGGAGTCCTGCGCGCCGCCCGCAGCGACCCGGGCCGCGCCGCCGTCGTCGAGCAGGTAGTCCGCGCCGACGGCGGCGCCTCCGCCGATGAGGGCTGCGAGCACCATGCCGCCCACGAGGGCACCGGTGCCGAATCGCCGCCGGCGCGGCGTCGGCGTCGCCGGGGCCATGCCGTAGAAGGCGGGCTCGGAGTCGTCCGGGCGGCCGTACGCGCCGTACGGTCCGTATGGCGCAGCGGCGTGGGTCGGGCGGCCCGCGGGCCCCGTGCGGCCATCCTGAGGCGTCCGGCCATCCTGAGGCGTGCGGTCGCCCTCGGCAGCGTCGTCGCGATGGCCCGGATCCGACGCGCGGGATCCGGCCGGCCCCTGCTCGCCCTGCTCGGCCTGCTCGGCGGCGCGGGTGCCGAACAACGGCGCGGTCGGCTGCTCGCGGCGCTCCGGCGCCGGCGACTGCGGAGGCGTCTCCGGGCGCGGTGGCAGGCCCGCGCCGTCGTGGCCGGGACGCTCGTCCCTCGGATCCGTGCCGTGGCGGTCGCTCATGGCGGTGTTGTCCTTTCGTCGGTCCATCGGTCTCAACTATGCCCGCCGGCCCTGTGTTCCCCGCCAGCCATGCCTATGCATTTCCTGAGTCTTCGCTCCACGCGAACACCCGTGCCCTCGAAGGCCCGGGCCCCCGTTCCCGCATCGTCTCCCCTGACGCGGCGCGATGGCAGACAGGGTCCGGAACAGGCCATACAATCGCGGTAGGCCATACGTGATCCACGGCATGGGCCGACGTCGCCGCACCCCGGTGCGGTGGACGGCCGGTCCGCCACGAAGGGCATCGAATGCTGCAGTCCGCCGACCTCCCGCCCACTCCCGACCGGTTCGATCCGCCAGTCCACGGCGGGCACCGCTCCGCGCCCATCGGGCGTCGCGGCCCGCAGGCGGGGCGGGCGCTCCGCGTCGCCCGCGGTGCGGCGCTCGGCGCCGGGCTCGTCCTGGCCGTGACGGCCGGCGTCCCGGCCGCGGCGGACAATCTCCAGCACCAGGGGCTGTCCCGCGGGATATCCCAGCCGGTCACGGCCGCGGTCGCCGCCCCGGCGTCGGCCGGGCTCCAGGACCCCGCCGGGCTGCTGTCCGAGGCGGATGCCCGCGCCGTCGAGACCGCGGTCGCGGAGGTCCGCGGGCAGACCGGGATCGAGCTGCACGTGCGCTTCACGACCGGCCTGTCCTCCACGGACGAGTTCGACGCGGCCCTCGACGAGTTCACCTCGGGCCTCGGCCCCAGCGACGCGGTGCTCGCGATCGATCCGGAGCTGCGCTACGGCAGGTTCCTCGCGCACCAGGGTTCCGGGCTCTCGGACGACACCCAGCGGATCTGGGAGGAGCGGATCGTCCCGGAGCTGAGCAGCGGCAGTCTCGATTCCGGCGCCCTGCGGGCCGCGGCGGAGGCCGCAGCCGACGGCATCGCCTCCGCCGACCTCGATGGCGGCGATGGCGGCCGGAGCGACGGCGGCGGCTCCGGTCTGCTCTGGCTCGTGCCGGCCGGTGCCGCCGTGGCCGGCGGCGTCTGGTTCCTGCAGCGGCGCAAGCGCCGTCACGCCGGTCCGGAGAACGGAGGTCACGGCTCCTCCGAGGGCGCAGCGGCCGGGCACCCCGAGGACCCGGTGCTGTCCGCGGAGGAGATCGAGCGGCAGCGCCGGACCGTCGGCGGCCTGCTCGTCGCGGCGGACGACGCCGTGCGGTCCAGCCGGCAAGACGTCGAGTTCGCCCGGGCCCAGTACGGTGACGGTGCCATCGAGCAGTTCGAGGCAGATCTCTCCACCGCCAAGCAGCAGGTCTCCCGGGCGTTCGAGCTCCAACAGAGGCTCGACGACCACGTCCCCGACACACCCGAGGAGCAGTCGGCGTGGCTGCGGGAGATCCAGCGCCTCTGCATGACGGTGGACGCGACGCTGGAGTCGCACCGCGCGGAGTTCGAGGAACTGCGCCAGCTGGAGCGGCGCGCTCCCGAGGAGCTCGTGCGGCTCCAGTCCGTCGAGCAGCGCACGCGGGTACGGCTCGGCCCCGTCGCGGCGGTCTTCGAACGAGTCTCCCGCCGGTACAGCGAGGAAGCCCTGGCCGCTGTGGCCGACAACGACGAGCAGGCGGTCGCCCGTCTGGACTTCGCCTCCGAGCAGCTGGCGGAGGCCGAGCAGCAGATCGCCGCGAGCAGCGGCGGCGCGGCACTGCCGCTCCACGCGGCCGAGGAGGCCCTCGGTCAGGCTGGGGAGCTCCTGGACGCCGTCGAGGCCACGGAGCCGGAGCTCGACAAGGCGTCCGCGACGCTCCGTGAGGCCCTCGGGGCCACCGAACGGGACCTGGCACAGGTCCGCTCCCTCGCCCAGGCGCGGCAGGCTCCCGAGCTGGCCGCGGCGACCGCCGCCGTCGAGCACGTCCTCCGGCAGGTGCAGGACAGCATCGACGGCGGACGTCACGACCCCGTGGCACTGCTGCGCCGACTCGAGGAGGCCCGCACCGAGCTCGACGCGCCGCTGGCGGGACTTCGCTCGCAACAGGAGCAGCAGGCCCGCGCCGCGGAACAGGTGCAGTCGGCGATCTACTCTGCGCAGCTGCGCCTGCGCGGCGCCTCGGAGTTCGTCGGAGCGCGGCGCGGCGGCGTCGGTGCCACGGCGCGAACCCGTCTGGCCGAGGCCGAGCGGCACCTCGACGAGGCGATCCGCCTCCGCGGGGCCGACCCGGCGACCGCCCTGAACCACGCCAACCGGGCCCTGAGCCTCGCCGAGCAGGCCTCGGCCGTGGCCCAGGACGATGTCGCCGGCTTCGACCCGTTCGGACAGGGACCGATGGGACGCGGCGGCTACCGCCGGGGCGGGCGCGGCGACGGCATGGGGATGCTCGGAGGAGTCCTTCTGGGCGGCATCCTCTCGGACATGATGCACGACGGCCACCACGGAGGGGGCCACAGCGGAGGCGGCATGTGGGGCGGCGGCGGCTTCGGCGGCTTCTCCGGTGGAGGCGGTGGCTTCGGCGGAGGCGGCGGGTTCGGAGGAGGCGGCGGTGGCTTCGGCGGTGGGGGCGGCTCCTTCTGACCGGCAGAGCGCCCGAGCCTGACACGCACCACTCAGCCCAGCACCGTTCACACCTGCACAGACCCGTACAGACCCCTACAGACCCACGAAACGTCAGCCAACGAAAGGGAACACCATGCAGAAGCAGTCGATATTCGGCCGGATCGCCCAACTCGCCAAGGCGAACATCAACGCCCTGATCGACCAGGCCGAGGACCCGCAGATGATGCTGGACCAGATGCTGCGCGACTACACGGACAACATCGCCGAGGCGGAGGCAGCCATCGCGCAGACCATCGGCAACCTGCGCCTGATGCAGCAGGACCGGGACGAGGACCTCCGCGCGGCCGAGGACTGGGGCAGCAAGGCGCTGGCGGCGTCGTCGCGGGCCGAACAGCACCGCACGGCCGGCCAGGATGCGGACGCGGCCAAGTGGGACAACCTCGCCAAGGTCGCCATCCAGCGTCAGCTGCAGTCGGAGGGCGAGGCCAAGGGAGTCGAGCCCACGATCGCGTCGCAGGAACAGGTCGTCGAGAAGCTGAAGTCCGGACTGGAGCAGATGAAGTCGAAGCGCCAGCAGCTGGTCGCCAAGCGCGACGAGCTGGTGGCCCGCTCCAAGGCCGCGGCCGCGCAGAGCCAGGTCCATGACGCACTCAAGAGTGTGAATCTGATGGATCCGACGTCGGAGCTCTCCCGTTTCGAGGAGAAGATCCGGCGGGAGGAGGCCAAGGTCATCGGCGCGAACGAGCTGGCCGCCTCCAGCCTCGATTCGCAGTTCGAGCAGCTCGACGACCTGGGCGAGCAGCTGGAGGTCGAGGCCCGGCTGGCCGCCCTGAAACAGGGGCGCTCCCCCGCCGAGCTCGGGCAGGCGAGCGGCGAGAACGAAGCGAACAGCTACCACGGGGCCTGAGCTGCCGTCCGGGTGAGGCGCTTCCCGGGCGCCTCACCCCTCGCTCCCGGCGCGCTGCCCCGGCCCAGGTCCTCACCGGAACCCCCCGTTAAAACAACAGGCCCTGACTTGGTTTCCCAAGTCAGGGCCTGTTTCTCGTTGCGGGGAGAGGATTTGAACCTCTGACCTCCGGGTTATGAGCCCGGCGAGCTACCGAACTGCTCCACCCCGCGGCGCGAGATAAGACTCTACACGTCGCAGGGCCGGTGTTCAAATCGGGGCCCGGTCCGGCGTGCACGGCACGTCCGACCGCCCGGCGGGGCGCGGCGTCGGACCCGGATCCGCCGCCTCCGCGCATCGCCCTCAGCGGCTGACGCGGCCCATCAGCGAGGCGATCGGAGCCAGAAGCGCAGGTCTGGCGAGGAACCAGCCGGCGGCCATCACGGCCACCGAGACGAGGAAGATCCAGAAGCCGAGCCAGCCGGCGTCCTCCTGCGCGGCGAACATGTGGCTGAGGTTCCGCCGCGCACCGGTGGCCAGCACCAGAGCCACGTGGGCGACGATGAACGCGACGAAGTACACCATGGTCGGGAAGTGAACCGCGCGCGCCGCCTCGATCGGGTAGAACCGGTTCACGGCAGCCTTCTTCGGCCAGGCCTCCGACATGCGCAGGCCGGTGATGACGGCCAGCGGCGCCGCGATGAACACCGTCACGAAGTACGCGAGCACCTGCAGCGAGTTGTAGTTGACCCAGCCGTTCTCCAGCGGCCAGTTCAGCGAGAGGTACTGGAGACCGGCCGAGACCGCGTTGGGGAAGATCTCCCAGCTGGTCGGCACGATCCGCGCCCAGTGTCCGGTGGCGAAGATGAGCACCAGGAAGACCAGCCCGTTGAGCACCCACAGCGCGTCCAGCGTGAGGTGGAGCCACAGGTTGATGCTGATGCGCTTCGGGGGGTTCTTGGTCTTGATCAGGCCCTTGTTGTTGCGGGTCCAGTGCGCGGGCGGCCGCTGCTGCGTCCGGACCAACCATCCGCTGCGGATGATCAGCAGCAGGAAGAACGCGTTGAGGAAGTGCTGCCAGCCCAGCCAGGCCGGCAGCCCGACGGGCGTCGCCTCCGGCAGCGGCGTGTGCCCCGGATAGCGCTGGAGGAAGTCCTGCACGCCGTCGAGGCCCACCAGCCAGCGAGCCGCGAGGACGGCGACGGCGAAGAGCACGACGGCGCCCCCGACGTACGCTCCGAGCTTGATCCACGTACTGGGCTGCTTCGGCCCACGGGCATCACGCGACGTGGTCGACGTTGGCGCGTTCACTGGCGGTCCTTTCGACGAATCTCGGATTCAGACTACTAGGGCCTCCTGAGGCTCCGGGTCTGCGTGGCGACACGTCCCGGGCCGTTACGGCGCAACACGAACCATGACGAAACATGTGCGCACAAAAGAACCGGCCCCGACAGGTTTCCCTGTCAGGGCCGGTTTCCAGTTGCGGGGAGAGGATTTGAACCTCTGACCTCCGGGTTATGAGCCCGGCGAGCTACCGAACTGCTCCACCCCGCGCCGCAAGACTCAATTCTTGCATCGCGGGGCGGAGAACGCAAATCGGCCGGCCGCTAGCCGTTCCCTCCCTCGCCCTCGGGCGCCGGCGACTCGGAGGCGGGGGCCTCCTCGCCCTCGGGTACGACCGGCTCGCCCGTGAGCTCCGCGTCGGCGTCCATGGCGGCCTGGATGGCCCGCTGCAGGGCCTCCTGCTGCTCGCCGTAGGCCGCGAAGTCGCCCTCGGCCAGTGCCTCCTGGCCGGCCTGGATGGCAGCGTTGGCTGCCGCGAGGGCATCCTTGAGCCGCTGCTCCGCGCTGGCGGACGCCGGGTCCTCGCCCGGGGCCTCCTCCCCTGCACCGGCGCCCTCACCTTCGCTCGTCTCGGCACCGGAGGCCCCCTCGAAGAGCTGGTCGAGTGCCCCGGACAGGGTGTCGGCGAACCCGACCTTGTCGCCGAAGGACACGAGGACCTTCCGCAAGGTCGGATAGGCCGTCTGGCCGGTGGACTGCACGTACACGGGCTGCACGTGCAGGATGCCGCCGCCGACGGGCAGGGTCAGCAGATTGCCGTTGAGGACCGTCGACGCACCCTGGCGGAGCAGGTTGAGCTCCTGCGAGACGGCGGTGTTGGAGTCGAAGTTCTGCTGGGCCTGACCGGGGCCCGGAATCACGGTGCTGCGGGGCAGCTCCAGGAGCCGGAGCGTACCGTAGCCCTCCGCCTTCTTGCCGGCCTCCCCGCCGGCGTCGGACTCCGCGGCCAGGAAGCCGTACAGGACGTTGCGCTGGTTGCCGGCCTGATTGCCCTGCGGGATGAACGTCGACGTGAGCGAGAACGCCTCCTCCTCCTGCTCCGGCATCTTCATGGAGAGGTAGAACGGCGGCTGCTTGACCTGCTCGTCGGAGGTCGGGTCGTTCGGGACCTGCCAGGCGTCGTTGGCCTCGTAGAAGTTGTCCGGGTCCGTGACGTGGTACCTGCCCAGCACCTCGCGCTGGATCTTGAACATGTCCTCCGGATAGCGCACGTGCGCCATCAGGTCCGCCGACATCTCCGAGTAGGGCTTGATGGATGTGGGGAACACGGACTGCCAGGCCTTCAGCAGCGGCTCGTCCGGCTCCCAGGCGTACAGGTCCACGGAGCCGTCATAGGCGTCGACCGTGGCCTTGACCGAGTTGCGGATGTAGTTGACCTGCCCGGAAGCCGTGACGGCCCGCTCGCCGTCGGACAGCGAGTCGGTCACCGCGGACTCGAGGCGCTGCGATTGCGCGTACGGGAAGTTGTCGCTCGTCGTGTAGGCGTCGACGATCCACTTCACGCGGCCGTCCACGATCGCCGGGTAGGAGTTCGAGTCGACGGTCAGGTACGGGGCGACCTTCTGGATGCGCTCCTTCGGGTTCCGGTCGTAGAGGATCTGCGACTCGGAGTTCACGTCGCTGGAGAGCAGCAGGTCCGTCGAGCCGAACTTCAGGGCGTAGACCAGGCGGTTCAGCGGGTTGCCCACGTTCGGGCCGCCGTCGCCGGAGAACGTGGTGTTGGCGTCACCCTCGCCGGACTCGTCCTGCGGACGGTCCAGCTCGCGCGGCTCCCAGCCCTCCGGACCGCCGACGATCGAGTACTCGGGCGAGAACTCGCCGAAGTAGATGCGCGGCTCGTAGTCGTCCTCGCTGGCCAGCTCGCCCGTCGTCGGGATGCCGCCGAGCGAGAAGTCGGGCCGCCCACCGGCCGCGACCTGGGCCCCGTAGGCTGCGACGACGCCGTAGCCGTGCGTGTAGGTGATGTGCTGGTTGACCCACGAGTCGTCGGTGTCGACGTTGACGTCGCGCACCGCGATGACCGTGTCCTCCGTCTCGCCGTCGATCTCGTAGCGGTCGACGTCGAGCGTCTCGGCGAACTGGTAGTAGGGGCGGAACTGCTGGAGCTGCGAGAACGCGTCGGAGACGAGGTTCGGGTCCAGCAGACGGATGTTGGTGGTCGTCGCCGAGTCCGCCGCGAGCGCATTCTGCGCCGTGTCCGTGGTGGCGTCGTAGTTGGAGGCCTGGACGTCGTCGATGTCGTACGCCTGACGGGTCATCTCGATGTTCTTGGCGATGTACTCGCGCTCGCGGGTCTTCTCCGAGGGCACCACCTGGTACTGCTGCACCACGAACGGGTAGACGCCGCCCGCGACGATCGCGGTCACGACGAGCATGGCCGTGCCGACGATGGGCAGCTTCCAGCGGCCGAGGATCCCGCCGACGACGAAGAGGATCGCGACGAGCACGGCGGCCACCGCGAGAATGGTCTTGGTGGGAATGACGGCGTTGACGTCCGTGTAGAGCGCTCCGGCTACCCGGCCGTCCTGGCTGAGCAGCGTCGAGTAGCGGTCGAGCCAGTAGTTGCCGGCCTGGAGCAGCAGGAACAGGGCGACGACGACGACGATGTGCAGCCGGGCGGCCTTGGTGACCTTGACGCCCCCGCGCTCCTCGATCTGGATGCCGCCGTAGAGGTAGTGCATCAGGATGCCGGCGATGCCGCCGATGAGCACGACCGAGACGAGGTAGCCGAGGACGAGGCCGAGGAAGGGCAGCGTGTTGAGGAAGAAGGAGAGGTCCATCCCGAACTCGGGGTCGGCCTCGCCGAACGGCTGCTGGTGGAGGAAGAGCAGAACCGTGTCCCACTGGCTCGCGACCGCGGCGCCCGAGAAGAACGCCAGGACCACGGGAACACCGATCATCAGCAGACGCCGCATCGGCTCGAGCTGGGCCTGGTAGCGGCCCAGGATGTCGTTCTGGCTGGCGGCGGACGCGTAGATCGGCCGCGACCGGTACGCGATCCGCAGGCTGGCCCAGACGCCGACCCCCATCAGGAGGAAGGCCACGACGAAGATCGCGATCTGCGTGAGCTTCTGGGTCCAGAAGACCTCCGCGTAGCCGAGCTGGTTGAACCACAGCACGTCGGCGTACGTGTTGGCGAAGAAGACGAAGCCGACCACGAGGACCGCGAGGACGATCAGGGTCGGCATCAACGGCGACCGCTTCCGATGCGGCTCCCTCGGCGGCTGCCGGCCGTCGTCGGAATCGCCGGACCCCGGCGGGCGTCCGCCGAAGGGGAAGTCTGTACCAAACGTCATGAGAACCTCACGTCAACGGGTTTTCGTCACCATGCCCGGCAAGGCATAGTTTGCCGCCCATTCTGCCTGAACAGAGCCTGTGTGGCGAACCACGCAGCCGAGGATCCCGTGGCGGGCGTCACGGCCCCGGCCACCCGCGCCGCCGGCCCGGGACGCAGCCGCCCGCGGCCCGCGCCGCCGGCACGTTCAGCAGGTGGGCAGGTCCCCCGCCGCTCCGCCGCCGCCCAGGTGCGCCACGGCGTCGTACGCGTCGGCCAGGGTCTCGACCCGGACGACGTCGAGCCCCTCCGGGACCCTGCCCTCGAGGTCGGCGCAGTTGCCGGCGGGCGCGAGGAAGACCTCCGCCCCCGCCTCGCGTGCGCCGACCGCCTTCTGCGCGATGCCGCCGATGGGGCCGATCATCCCGCCCGCCGTGACGGTCCCGGTCCCGGCCACGTGGGTGTCGCCGGGAAGCTGACCGGGCGTCAGCAGCTCGACGACCCCCAGGGCGAACATCATGCCGGCGCTCGGACCGCCGATGTCCTCCAGTCCGAAGCGGACCTCGAAGGGGAAGTCGTACTCGGTGCGGAGGTAGATCCCGACGCGGCGGGCTCCGTCGACCTCCTCGCTGTCCACCTCGACGTCGAGCTCCTCGCCGCCGCGACGGATGCGGAGCGTGGAGCTCTCCGCCTCCTGCAACGCGTCGCGCACGTCCTGCGCGGTCGTGACCGCGCCGCCGTTGACGGCCAGGACGACGTCGCCCTCCTCGAGGACGTCGCTGTTCAGGTCGCTGGCGAAGTCGACCACGGAGATCTCCGACGCGTAGTCGATGCCCAGCTCGCCCAGGGCGGCTGCGACGGCGGTCTCCTGTGAGTCGTCCATCGCCGCGGTGTTCTGCTCGGAGACCTCCTCCCCCGTCACGCCGCGTGGATAGACGCTCTCCGCGGGGAAGACGTCCTGATCGCCGCTGGTCCAGGCGACGAGGGTGTCGAAGAAGCTGATCTGGCGTCCGGCTCCGCCGCGGACGTAGACGGTGGTCAGGTCCAGCCGGCCCGACGTCGGATAGGAGCGGTGGCCGCCGACGGAGAGGACCGGCTCGCCCTGCGCCTCGCCGACGGTGTTCACCACCGGTCCGGGGGCCTCGACGACGTACGGAGCGGGGAGGAGCATCGCCACGAAGGCGAGCCCGACGCCGATCGCGGTCGCTGCGGTCAGCGTGCGGCCGCGGCGCTGCTGGCCGGGCGCCTGGCGGGCATGCTGCGTCGGGGCTCCTTGATGCATGGCCTCCAGCCTACTGGCCGGCCGGCCGAGGCGGGATTTGCCGTCAGCGAACCGGTCGCGCGGGAGAGTCCGCTGTGCGGACTCGCGGAGTACGGTTGACCCATGGCAGACAACTCGGAGAACCAGCGCCCCGACGGCCCGGACGACGACCGCGACCCGTTCAGCGAGATGTTCTCGCAGCTGTTCGGCGGTCAGGGCGGCGGAATCCCCGGTTTCGATCCGCGCAGCATGGATGCCAGCCAGCTGCCGGAGGAATTGAAGAAGGCCATGGGCGGGCAGACGGACCCGGAGGCCATGCAGGCCATGTTCCGGCAGATGCAGAGCCTGATGGGCGCCATGGCCAGCGGCGACGGCGGCGCCGTGAACTGGAAGCTCGCGCAGGACTCGGCGCGGCAGGCCGCTGCAGGAGATGATCCGAGCGTGTCCGACCAGCTGAGGCAGGCCGCCCGCGAGGCCGGCCATCTCGCCGAGCTGTGGCTGGACCGCGCGACGGCGTTCGACGGCGTCCCGGCCGACTTCGAGGCGCTGTCGCGGGCCGAGTGGATCGCCGCCACGATGGACACCTGGAAGGTCCTCACGGCGGATGTGGCCGAGTCGATGTCGACGGCGATGACGACGGCCATGCAGGAGCAGGTCCCCGAGGAGGCGAAGGCGATGCTCGCCGGCGCGCAGGGGATGTTCCGGAACCTCGGCGGCGCACTGTTCGGCATGCAGCTGGGCACGGCCGTCGGCGGACTCGCCAAGGACGTCTTCGGGGCCACGGACATCGGGCTCCCACTCGCCGGGCAGCGGCCCGTGCTCCTGCCGCACAACGTGAAGGCGTTCGGGGCCGACCTTGACGCACCCGAGCAGGAGATCCTGCTCTTCATCGCCCTGCGCGAGGCCGCCCACCTGCGGCTCTTCGCCCGCGTGCCGTGGCTCCGTTCGCATGTGCTGGGCGCGATCGAGGCGTACGCCCGCGGCATCCACATCGACATGTCCCGGGTGGAGGAGGCCATGCGGGACGTCGATCCCCTGCAGCCGGAGTCGCTCCAGGCCATCGCGGGCGAGGGGTTGTTCACGCCTCAGCGGACGCCGCAGCAGGACAGCGCGCTGGCCAGACTCGAGACCGCGCTCGCGCTCATCGAGGGCTGGGTCGACGACGTCGTCGCCGAGGCCGCGGTCAATCTCCCCTCCGCGCCGGCCCTGCGCGAGATGCTGCGCCGGCGGCGCGCCACCGGGGGGCCCGCCGAGCAGGCGTTCGCCTCACTGGTGGGACTCGAGCTGCGGCCTCGCAGGCTGCGGGACGCGGCAGAGTTCTGGAGGGTCATGCGGGAGGAGCGCGGCTACGAGGGGCGGGACGACGTCTGGGCCCACCCCGACCTCATGCCGACCTCGGAGGACCTCGACGATCCCCACGGCTTCACGGAGCGCCGACGGCTCGCCGATGCTGCGGACAGCGAGATCGACGAGGCCCTCACCAAGCTCCTCTCGGGGGGCTTCGACGAGCCGGCCGACGAGACGGAGACCGACAGCGGCAACTCCAGCGGAGCGGGAGGCTCCAACGAGGCCGGCACCGACCGCGAGGACCAGGGGCCAGACCAGGACGACCGGTAGGCCCCGGAGGCACCTAGAGCCAGCCGTTCAGGTCCAGCCCGTCGGCATTCGGCCGGCTGCCGGGTGCCGGCCCGGCGCTCTCCGCCGTGTCCGAGCCATCGGCGTCCGGGCCATCGGCGTCCTCGTCGTCGGGGTCGTCTTCGTCGGGGTCGTCGTCGAGCCCGGGAGTGCTGTCCCCGGTGGCCGTGCCCCAGGCGAAGCTCGCCCCCGCGAGGAAGGCATTGGCCTCCTCCAGACGCGGGTAGCGCCGTTCGAGGGCACGGAACTGGGGGCCGTGGCCGTCAGTGGCGATCAGGTGCGAGAGCTCGTGGACGAGAACCGCATCGAGCACGTAGTCCGGGGCGCCCTTGAGTCGGTGCGACACCCTGATCGACTTGCGCGCACTCGTCGCGGACGCCCACCGCGAATTCTGATTCGTCACCCAGCGGACGACCTCGGGGCGCGCCAACCCGTGCAGGTACTCGACATCCAGCCGCCGGGCCCGCTGGAGCAGGGCGTCGTCGCTGCGCCGGTGCGCCGCGAGACCGCGCTTCGAGCGCATGCGCCGTAGCAGCGAGTCGACGTGGCGCGCCTGCGCGTCCTCGCTCATCCAGGCCGGCACGGTGACCTCGATGGCGGCACCGCGCCACTTGGCCGCCACAGACTTGTTCCTCCGCGTCGACGCCAGGATGCGGACGGGCGTGCCGTCGTCGATCCGGTACTCGCGGATGACCTGCAGTGCCATGGCCCGTCCTCCTCGTTGTTCCCCGGGCGGCCCCTCACGGACCGCCCAGTGCTCTCGACCACTTGAGAATCTACAGTCGGGCCGTCCGGGGTCCCGCATCTCGACGCCCGGTTGTGGATAACCCCACGCCCCCGACGCGAAGCGTGCAACGATGCCGGGATGAGCATCCCCGTCACACCCGCACCGCCTCCCCCACCGTCCCGTCTGCGGCCCGCCCCCGCCGGTCCCGCAGGACCGGCCGGGTATGCCGCGCCCCCGCTCGGGATGCAGCACCCGCCACGGCGCTGCCTCAATCCGGGCTTCGCCCTGCAGCGCGACGGCGACTGCCTGCGGATCGGCGGCGGCCGAACCGCCCTGGAACTGCAGGGGCTCGACGATGCCGACCACGCCTACGCGACGGCCCTCGCCCACCGCAGCTCCCGCTCGGCTCCGCCCCTCGTGGCCGACCCCGGCTACCCGCCACCCGAGCGCTGCCGCGAGCTCGACGCGCTGCTGGCCCCGGCTCTGGTGCCGGTCCCGCCCGGCCCGGCGCGCACCGGGACCCGGCTCGGGCTCGCACCGGACATCGCCCACTGGTCCGTCGCCTACGACCAACACGCCGGGCGCGGCCTGCAGCGCCGGGCGGAGGCCGTCGTCGTCCTGGAGGGCGCACCGCGCGCCGCCCAGTACGCCGCCGATCTGCTCCTCGGCGCAGGCATCGGCACGCTCGTGGTGCGCGACGCAGGCTCCGTGACCCCGCAGGACGCCCTGACCGGACTCCTGAGCCGGAACCGGATCGGCCGCCCGCGCGGCAGCGAGCTGCTCCGCGCCCTCGCCGCCCGCCACCCGGACGCCCGGCTCTGCGCCGACCTGCCGGACCGTGCCCCGTCCCCCTCGCGGCGGCAGAGCGCCGATGCGACGACCGGGCGCGGCACGCTCGATACGGCATCGGAGGCGACCACGGTGGTCCTCCTCTCCTCGTCCCGGCACGGTGGAGCGCCGGGGGCCGCCCAGTCGGCCGCCGCGGTGGACGAGCCGCCCGAGCACTGGCTGCTCCTGCCGCTCGAGCACGGCGACGGGACGGCCAGTATCGGTCCGCTGCACGTGCCCGGGCTGACTCCCTGCCGGGAGTGCGGCAACCGGGCACTGGATCGGCTGCGGGCGGAGCGGACGGCACTCCCGTGCCTGCCGCGCCCCACGGAACTGGAGCTGACGCTCGCCGCGACCGTGGGCAGCCTGGCCGCCATGCACGTGCTGATGGCCGTGGATGCCGTCAACGTGCCGGCCTCGGCCGCTCGGATCATCGGCGTGGATCTGGCCACCGGCGGCCTGCGCTACGACGACGTCGCCCCGCGGCCGGGGTGCCTGTGCATCCCGGCCGGTTGAGAACGCCCGGTCGCCTCCCGCACCCCGTCTCCGGTGCGAGCGGGCCGATCAGGCCTCCGCGCCGCCCAGGATCGAGAGCACCTCCGACCCGTAGCGTTCGAGCTTGGTGCGCCCGACGCCCGGGATCTTCGCGAGGGCGGCCGTATCCTGCGGGTTCTGCTCGGCGATGGCGATGAGGGTCGCATCGGTGAAGATGACGAAGGCCGGTACCGCCGCATCCAGCGCGGTGGCGCGCCGCCATTCGCGGAGCTGCTCGAACACGGCCTCGTCGTACCCGGCCGGGCAGTCGTTGCAACGCCCGACCTTGCGCTGACCCGGCGTCGACAGCAGGCTGCCGCAGACCCGACAGGTCGGAGGACCCGCCTGACGGCGCCGCTTGACCGGCTTCGCTCCGGGGATCCCCGCGGCCTCGGCGCGGGGGCGGAGGCGGTCGAGGAATCGGGACGCGCGGCGGCTCGCCCGTCCGCCGGGCGTCCGGGAGAGCGACCAGCTCAGGGACAGGTGGATCCTGGCCCGGGTGATGCCCACGTAGAGCAGGCGCCGTTCCTCGTCGTACCCGGCCTGGTCATCGGCGAAGGAGATCGGCATCAGCCCGTCGCTGAGCCCGACGAGGAACACGGCGTCCCATTCGAGCCCCTTGGCCGAGTGCAGGGATGCCAGGGTGACGCCCTGGACGGTCGGCGCGTGCTGCGCTGCCGCTCGTTCGTCGAGCTCCGCCACGAACTCCATCAGCGTGAACGACTGCTCGGGTCCCGAGCGCGTGCGCTCCAGCTCCTCAGCGAGAGCGACGAGCGCGCTGAGCGACTCCCAGCGCTCGCGGACCGCTCCCGACGCTGCCGGCGGCGCCTCGCTGTAGCCGAGCGAGGACAGGATGTCCTTGACCTGCTGGGTCACGCTGCCCTCGGCGTCCAGGCGGGAGGCGGCCCGGAGCTGGAGGATGCCGTCGCGGACCTCACGACGCTGGAAGAACCGCTCTCCTCCCCGGAGCTGGTAGCCGATGCCTGCGGCTGCGAGCGCCTGCTCGTACGTCTCCGACTGCCCGTTGGTCCGGTACAGGATCGCGATCTCGGAGGGTTTCGTTCCCTCGTCGATGAGCGTCTGGATCCGCTGGGCGACGAACGCGCCCTCCGCCTCGTCGTCCCCGAGCTCGTGGAACGACGGCGGCGGACCATCGTCGCGCTGGGCGACGAGTTCCAGCGGCTCCGGCCAGACGACGTCCCGGTCCGGCACCCCGGCCTCGATCCGGCGCCCGCTGAGGAGCCGATTGGCCAGATCCACGACCTGGGGTGTGGAGCGGTAGTCGCGGACGAGCCTGACGACGGGTGCTCCCGGATGGGACTTCGTGAACTCGAGCAGGTGGGCGGGCGTGGCCCCGGTGAAGGAGTAGATGGTCTGGCTGGCGTCGCCGACCACGCAGAGCTCGTCCCGGTCCCCCAGCCAGAGGTTCAGGAGCCGCTGCTGCAGCGGGGAGACGTCCTGGTACTCGTCGACGACGAAGTGCCGGTACTGGCTGCGGATCTGCGCGGCGATGCGTTCGTCCGTGTCGAGGATGCCGACGGTGAGGAGCAGGACGTCCTCGAAGTCGATCATGTGCCGGTCAGTCTTCACGTCCTCGTAGGACTGGAAGATCCGGGCGACGGTCGTCTTGTCGAAGCCTGCGACGTCGGCCCGTCCGGCGGCCGCCTCCACGTAGTTCTCCGGCGTGTTCATCGAGACCTTGGCCCACTCGATCTCGGCGGCGAGGTCGCGGATGGAGGCTCGATCGGTGCTCATGCGCAGGCGCCGGGCGGCCTCGGCGACCATCTGCGCCTTGTAGTCGATGATCGCCGGCATCTGGCCGCCGATGGACTGGGGCCAGAAGTACTGGAGCTGGCGCAGGGCCGCGGCGTGGAACGTTCGGGCCTGGACGCCGGGAGCCCCGAGGTCACGCAGCCGCGTGCGCATCTCCGCTGCAGCGCGGGCGGTGAAGGTGACGGCCAGGACCTGGTTGGCCTGGTAGGCGCCCGTCT
The DNA here is from genome assembly GCF_031178195.1 of Zhihengliuella sp. Lineage (GTDB taxonomy): Bacteria > Actinomycetota > Actinomycetes > Actinomycetales > Micrococcaceae > Zhihengliuella. The sequence continues at coordinate 48,229 of NZ_JAPSJL010000002.1, read as the reverse complement.
GGACCCCGTAGGCGATCCGGTGGGTGATGGCGCGGGTCTTGCCGGTTCCCGCCCCCGCCAGGACGCACAGCGGTCCCGCGAGGTGGGTGGCCACGGCGCGCTGTTCGGCGTCGAGTCCGTTGAGGATGGGGTGGTCGGTGCTCACTCGCTCTGATTCTCCGGCTGGCGCGGTTCGGGCAACGGCTCACCGTACCAAAGTTCCACCAGCGCCCTGGCGACGGACGCCGGGGTGGGCACGCCGATCTCCTCCGACTCGACGGCGGCGGCGAGCTCCTGCCGGGTGAACCACCGCAGGTCGACGATCTCCTCGCCGTCGGGCGTGGGCTCGACGTCGTCCGTGCTGGCCGTGAAGGCCAGCATGAGGGAGGCGGGGAGCGGCCAGGACTGCGAGCCGGCGTAGCGAACGGTGTGGAGCCTGATCCCGGCCTCCTCCTGAATCTCCCGGACGACCGCTGCCTCGAGCGTCTCCCCGGGCTCGACGAAACCCGCCAGCGTCGAGTAGCGCCGCCCGCCCCAGGCCGCGTTCGCGCCGAGCAGCAGCCGATCCTCGGCATCGGTGACGGCCACGATCACGGCCGGATCCGTGCGCGGGAAGTGCTCGCTGCCGTCGGCCGGGCACACGCGCACCCATCCGCTCTGGGTGACCGCGGTGGCGGTTCCGCAGCGCGGGCAGTGCGTATGGGTGCGATGCCAGTTGACGATCGCCGTAGCCGCCAGGACGAGTTCCAGCTCGGCCGGTCCGAGGGCCGGCGCGAGCTCGCGCAGGCCGGACCAGACGACGTCGGCCGCGCTCTCCGCGTCGGGGAGCCGCGGCACACCCAGGCAGTCCCCGTCGAATTGGGGGTGCGCCGGCGCGAGGGGCACCACCGCGACGACGTGGTGCGACGCCGCCTCGCCACCGGGAGCGTCCGGGATCCGCGCCTCGCCCAGATAGACGCGCAGCAGCGGAGCACCGGTCGGCGGCTGCCCGGCGAACGGCTCCTGGCGAGTGAGCACGAGCCGATCCCCGCGCGGCGAGTTCCCGCGTGGGGCTTCGCCGTGCGAGCTGTCCCCGCGCGTCGGGACGGCGAGGATGCCCCGCCGGGGCCAGACGGCGAGATAGCGGGTTCCCTCGTCGGCGGCGAGCCGCTCCATCCAGTCGTCGGCGGCGCGCGCGGCGCAATGGCGCTCGAGCGGATCCGCGGCCGCCGCGCCGGAGGCCAAGGGCGCGATGCCGGATGCTTCGATACGGGCAGTCATGGGTCCTACCGTACTCGGGGCGCCACCGCTCCCGCGCTCGCGCCCAGTCCCCTGTGGAGGACGACAAGTCGACTAGGCGCGCCCCCTGTACGTTTGCCCAATATTGGCGACTCGCCGCCACCGTCGGCCGCCCGGTGCCGCCGTCGCACACTACGGTGTAAGGGTGAAACGCTCTCCCATGGAACTTGCCGCCATCGCGACGGCCGCCGTCCCGGGGCTCTCCCCTGTCGGCGTCGCAGCGCTGGCTGACGATGCCGACGACTTCGATTCGGCGCTGGTCCGGGACTCGCAGAACAACCAGTGGCGGATCCGCGCACCACGGCACGACGAGGCCAGCATGCGGCTCGAGACCGAGCTCGCCGCGCTGCGCTCGTTCACGCCCGCCGTGCGGGCGGCCCTGCCCTTCCGGATCCCGTCGATCGCGGGCACGGTCCGGCAGGGGCCGCTGCGGACGTTCGTGTACAACCACCTCGACGGCTTCGCGGTGCCGCTGGACGAGCTCATCGCCGCCGGTGGCACGACGGCCGCGAACATCGGCCGCGCCATCGCGGCGATCCACAGCCTGCCGGAGGAAGTCGTCGACCGCGCCGACCTGCCGGTCTACTCGGCGGACCAGTTCCGCCAGCGCCGTCTGAACGAGCTGGACCAGGCCGCCACCACGGGCAAGATCCCCTCTCGGCTGCTGCGACGGTGGGAGCACGCCCTCGAGGACGTGGGGCTCTGGCGGTTCAATCCGACGGTCGTCCATGGCGACCTCCACGAGGACCACCTCCTGGTGAAGGGCTCCTCCGTCACCGCCGTCACGGGATGGACCGATCTGCGTATCGGCGACCCCGCCGACGATCTCGCCTGGCTCGCGGCCGCATCCGAGCCCTCGTTCAGCGACGCCGTGGTCGAGGCCTACGTCGCCGAACGCGGCGAGAAGTCCGACCCCCACATCATGCGGCGGGCCGCTCTGGCCGCCGAATTCGCACTGGCCCAGTGGCTGTCCAAGGCGTTGGCCGGGGGCGAGCAGGCGCGGGTGCACGAGGCGGAGCAGATGCTGATCGATCTCGACCAGGACATCGCCGAGTACGGTGGGCAGCCGATCAGCGTGGTCGAGCCACCGCGGTACACCCCCGGTGAGGCAGCGCAGTCCGACACCGCTCAAGCCGGTGCCCAGGCCACCGCGGCCGACGAGGCCGGCGCCGGGGCGACGCCGCTCCGGAGCGTCCCGGCGGAGACCCCGCCCAGCCCCGGCGGGGCCGATGCCGCGGCACCGCCGGCGGAGGGGCGAGTCGTGGAACTCCCGCCCGTCGCCGAGCCGGAGAGCGCGACGAAGGGCCCAGACGGGGTGGTCGACGACCCCGCGCCGGGCCCCGGAGACGCCCCCGAGGCGGAGGCCGACAAGGACGGTGCGGCGGGCAACGAGCCGGCCGGCGAGGACACGGCACACACCGATTCCGCCGCCGAGGACCCTGCGTCGCCGGATTCCCCGACCGAGCCCGAGGCTGCCACCTCCGACATGCCGATCATCCAGATCCACGCGAAGAAGCGCGACGACTAGCGACGATCCAGCGGGAACCGCGGCCGGCGAGGACCACACCGGGTCGACGCCCGGAGCCGTCAGTCGGGGAACGCCGAGGCGATCAGCTCCTCGAGCTCTCCCTCAGACGCCAGCCGCGGCGGTCTCAGTGTCCGCCCCTGGGTGACATAGAAGAACGCGGCGTCGACTCTGTCGACGTCCAGACCATGGAGGCGGGCCCAGCCGAGCCGGTACACGGCGAGCTGGATCGCCTTCGCCTCGGCCTCCCGACCAGTCGGCACGCGGCCCGTCTTCCAGTCCACCAGTGTCCAGTGGAGCTCGCCGTCGGGTCGCCGCTCGGCGAAGACGGCGTCGATCCGACCACGGACGTTGACCGGGCCGATGTTCGTCTCGAAGGGGACCTCGACCTCCACGGGCTGCCGGTCCGCCCACTCCGATGCCAGGAAGGCCGCCTTCATGTCCTCGAGGTCGTAGGCGTCGTCGATGTGGGTGTCGGCCGCGGTGGTCCACTCCTCCATGTCGAGCATGCCGCTGCTGCCGAATCGCTCCTCGACCCAGGCGTGGAAGGCGGTGCCCTTCCGTGCGGCCAGGCCCGGGCGACGCGGAACGGGGCGCCTGAGCTGGGCGAGGACGGCCTGTCGTTCGCTCGCGAGGTCGACGAACAGCGACGCCCTGACGTGCCGCGGCAGTTCGTACTCCTTCGGCGCGGCTGTCCGCTGCTGCCGTTTCAGGAGCAGCTCCGCCTCGGCGAGCCAGGCGCGCCCCTCCTCCGTGGCGATGCGCTGGGCGGCTTCGTCGTGCTCGACCTCGGTCGCGGCTGCGCCGGTCCGGCCCGCTGCAGCCGCGCGAAGGGCGACCGCCGTCTCGCGGACCCGCGCAGCGGCCCCCTCGAGGGCGGGCCGTCTGGACGGCGGGGGTGCCAATTCGACGCCGCCGCGCGTGACGTGCGGGCCCTCCAGCGGGTCGAAGGGCCAGACCGCCTCGAGTGGCTCCTCACGGTAGGGGTTCTCGGTCGGCGCGTCCTCGTCGGCGCACCAGATGCTGGGCACGGCGCGCGGCGTCGGGCCCTCCGTCAGCGGCAGCAGGTCCTGCATGAACGGCGAGACGCCGACGGGTTTGCTCCGGCTGCCGCACCAGACGGAGCAGGTCGCAATGAGGAGATGCCGAGCGCGGGTCAGGGCGACGTACGCGAGCCGGCGCTCCTCGAGCTCGACATGGGCGGCGACCAGGCCCTTGAACTCCTTCTCTGCCTCGAGGACTGATTTGAGGTCCGGCTGGTCGAGGTCCCACTGGGGAAGGTCGTGCCGGTCCCCGCGCAGCGGCCACGGCAGTGCCTGGTGTCCGCTGCTCCACCGGTTGTCCCGGGCTGTCGGGAACACGCTGTCGTTCAGCCCCGCCACGGCGACGACGTCCCATTCGAGGCCCTTGGAGGCGTGGATGGTCAGGAGCTGGACTGCGCGTGAGCCGGTGTCGCCCTGCGGGATCGGCAGGCCGCCCTCCTGCTCGGCGGCGGCATCGAGCCAGGCGAGGAATCCGGTCAGCGATGTTCCGGCGGCGGTCGAGCGATAGGTCGCCGCCACATCGGCGAACGCGTCGAGGCTGCGACGGGCCGCGTGGATGTCCTGGCCGGGCTTGGCGGCGAGTTCGATGTCGAGTCCGAGGGTCCGCTCGACCTCGTTCAGCAGGGCGAGCAGGTCGTCGTCGACGAACGTGCGCAGGTACCGGACCTCCTGCTGGAAACGGCCCAGGCGCTCACGCGCGGCGACGGTCAGGCTCCGACCGCTGCGGCTGGTCCATCCCGGGGGCGGCAGTTCGTCGAGGGCCTCGACCAGGCTCGCCATGTCGGTGATCTCCTGGGGCGGCGCGCTGGGACCGGCGGCGTCACTCTCCGATTCGGTCGACGTCTCGGGGTTCGGCGCGGGGGCGGCCAGGGCACGCTGGCGGCGCCAGGCGAGGGCCTGTGCCCACTCGGAGAACGCGAGGAGGTCGGCGGGGCCGAGCCGCCAGCGGGCGCCGGCGAGGAGGCGCAGCAGCGCGTCGGACCGGTTGGGGTCCACGAGGATGCGCAGTGTGGCCACCATGTCGACGATCTCGGGCAGGGCGAGCAGACCGGACAGGCCGACGATCTCGTAGTCCATCCCGAGTTCGTCGAGCGCCGCGGCCATCTCGGCGAGTTCCTCCCGGCGCCGGAACAGCACGGCTGCGGTGGGCAGCGTGCCGGTCTCGCGCAGGGCGCTCTCGCGTGCCTCCTGCAGGCGACGGCCGAGCCACCGCATCTCCTCCCCGCTGGTGGGGAGCCGGGCGAGTTCAACGCGCCCCGCGCCGGCGACCGGGCTCGGGACGAGCGGTTCGACGCCGATGGAGCCGCCCCGCTCCGACTCGCGGACCAGCGGTGCGGAGACAGCGTTCGCCGCCTCCAGGATGTTCACGGAGTTCCTCCATGCCGTGGTGAGGTGCGCCGCGACAGCGGGCTCCCGTCCCGACTCGGTGACCCTGGGGAACTCCTGGGGGAAGCGGAAGAGCTGACCCGCGGAGGCGCCGCGGAACCCGTAGATCGACTGGTTGGGGTCGCCGACGGCTGTGACGGCATGACCGTCCCCGAAGAGGGACGAGAAGAGGACCATCTGAGCATGCGAGGTGTCCTGGAACTCGTCCAGGAGCACGACCTTGAACCGCGACCGTTCCTCCTCGCGCGCCGCGGGGACGTCCCGGGCGATCCGGGCCGCGAACGCGACGAGGTCGCCGTAGTCCAGGACCGAGCGCTCGCGCTTGGCCGCCGCGTATCGTTCGGCCAGACGGGCCACGGCTGCGCGGGTGCGCAGCATGCCGATGATCTTCTCGGCCGCCTGGGCCCGGTCCTTCTCCTTGCCGGCGAGATAGGGCAGCGCGTCGAGCCGAGCCGTCTCGGCCTCGAGGTGGGCAGCTGCCTCGCCCGGGGCGATCAGGTGCTCGGCGCATTCGGAGGCGAAGTGCACGACGGCGTCGGTCAGGGTCGAGCGGGCCGCCTGCAGCTCGGCGGGATCGCCGTCGTACTCCTGGACGATCCGGTCCGCGAGCTGCCAGGTCTGCGCGCTGCCGAGGAGCTCCGCGTCGGGTTCGATGCCGATGCGCATGCCGTGGTCCGCGACGAGCGAGTTCGCGTAGGCGTGGTATGTGGAGACGCTGGGCTCGCCCAGCTCGTCCAGCTCTCCGTCGATCAGCCCGTGCTCGGCGAGCCGCATGAGCTGGATCCGGATGCGGTGGGCGAGTTCCCCGGCCGCCTTCCGGGTGAAGGTGACCCCGAGGACTTCGTCCGGGCGGACGAACCCGTTCGCGACGAGCCACACGACCCGATCCGCCATGGTCGCCGTCTTGCCGGATCCCGCGCCGGCGATCACCAGCATCGGCTCCAAGGGGGCAGAGATGATGGCCGACTGCTGCTCGGTCGGCTGGAACTGGCCGAGTCGGTCCGCGAGGTCCTCCGGAGTGAACCGCATCGAGGTGATCACGGCTGCGTCACCTGCCTTCCTTCGTCGCACAGCGGGCAGACTCCCGGGAGCCTGCAGGGCACAGAGCGCCCCCTGGAGGGGTCGTGGCGGGCCAGGAAGTCGGCAGCGCCCATGAGGCCGGCGGCCTCGAGCACCAGTGGCGTGGCCCAGTCGTCGTCGGCGCCCCGGATGGGGTGCTGCTCCTGCGGCTTGGCCGTCTTCGTCCCGTCGCCCAGCTGGACCAGGGCTGCCCCTGCGGGACACGGGAGGACGGGCAGCGGGAGGCGGTCCCCGAGCGCGCCGGCGAGCACCGCTGCCTGGTAGGTCCCCAGCTGTGGATGCTGCTGGACCTCCTCCCGGGTCGGCTTCGATTTGCCGGTCTTGAGGTCGACGACGTACGGACGCCCGTCCTCGCCGAGCTCCACGCGGTCGATGACGCCCTTGATGCGCGCCTGCCGACCGTCGCGGTCGACAACGACGTCGATGGGGATCTCCTGTCCGACGAGCCGCCTCCCGCTCTTGCGCATCTCGATGCCGTAGAGGGCCAGTTTGCGCAGCATCTCCTCGGCCCGGGTCCGGTCCTTCTCAGTCTCCCAGCCCGGCGGAAGGTCCAGATCGGGCCATCGGCGCTCCAGCTCCGCCTTGTACTGGTCGCCGGTCGCCTCGGGCATCTCCTCGGCGATGGAGTGCACGAGCGTACCCAGACTGCGCGCGAAGTCGACCGCGGCCTCCCCGCCGGCGGCCTGGACGAACCAGTTCAGCGGCGATTCCAGAACCGCCTGGACGCGCGAGGGCGAGACCGCGGGGACCCGGTCCGGCGGTGCCGTCGGGCCGGTGCTCGTGGACGGCACGAGGCCCCACCACGTGTCGGGGTGGGCCCCGCGGACGCCGGCGTGGGCCAACCGGCCGAGGACGACACCGGCGTCCCTGCCCTCGGGCGGTTCGTCGTCGACCGCGGTGGACCGGCGCGCCTCGGCCGGCTCCCTCGCTGCGGCCAGGGCCGATGTCTGGCTCGCCTCCGCCGTGCGCCGGAGGTGGGCGACGAGGCCTGACAGCGTGTACGGACGCGGCACCGGCGTGAGGGGGCGGTCGGCCTCCAGCGGGTCGATCAGGTCGATCAGGGCCGAGGGCTGCGCGTCCTCGGAGGCCACCGCGATGCAGACGAGCTGCTCCCGGGCTCGCGATGCTGCGGCGGCGAAGGCGCGGAACTCGTCGGCGCGCACAGCGCGGACGCGGGAGGCAGCGTCACGCTGCTTCATGGCCTCCGCACCGTCCTCGACGAGGGCGGAGAGGGCGCCGGTCCTGAGCAGCTCCCCGCGGAGCCGGGTGTTGGGCCAGATCCCCTCCTGCAGGCCGGGGATCAGGACCAGGTCCCATTCACGACCCACCGCGGCGGCCGGAGTGAGCACGGAGACGGCCTCCGCAGCGCCACCGCGACCGGCGAGCGAATCCATGGGGAGGTCCTGGGACTCGATGTAGTCGACGAACTGGGCGATCGTCGCCCCCGGCAGCTGGTCGATGTAGCGCTCGGCGGCCTGGAACAGGGCCAGCAGTGCGTCTAGGTCCAAGTCCGCGCGCTGGCCCGCGCTTCCCCCGGCGAGCGCAGCCTGACGCCAGGACTCCTCCAGCCCGGACGCGTGCCACAGGGACCACAGTGCGGTCTCGACGTTGGCGCTGTCGTCGTCGAGGTGGGCCTGCAGGGCGGTGAACATCCGCACGATCCGCCGGGCACCGCCGGCCTCCCGTCCGAGCCCGGTCAGGAGCTCGGGCTCGCGGAAGACGGCCCCGAGGAGTTCGCTGCTGCTCCGGCGCGGCAGCGAGCCGTCGGCAGCGCGAAGCCGCTGCCGCAGCCGCCGCACGTCGAGAGCCGTAGCGCCGCCGAAGCGCGACGTCATGAGGGACTCGGCCAGCTCCGGGGAGGGGACGGGGTCGTCGCTCTGGGCCAGGTCGAGTAGCGCGACCAGCGGCCAGACCGCCGGCTCGTCCTTGAGCGGGACCTCCGCTGGCGGGACCGTCACGGGCACGCCCTGCTGGGTGAGATGACGCGCCATGTCCCGCACGAGCCCGCCATGACGGACGATGACCGCGATGTCATTGAGGGATCGCCCGTTCAGCAGGTGCTCCTGCAGGACCCGGAGGGCCACGTACCGCTGCTCGTGCACGGGGCTCTCGACGAGATGCGCTGCGGCCGCCCCCGTCTGCCCTCGGCCGTCGGTCCGGACGTCGCGCCCGGCGCGTCCAGCCGAGACCGGGATGCGACGCACCACCCGTGCCCACGCCTCCGCGACAGCCGTGGGCATCCTGAAGGACTCCGTGAGTTCCACACGCCGGACCGGACGCTCCGCCGTGCCCAGAAACGCCTCGACGCGGCCCAGGAAGTCCGGCCGGGCACCCCGGAACCCCTGGACGACCGAGTCCGGGGCCGCGAACGCCAGCACGTCTCGACCACGGCCCAGCGCGGACAGCAGCCTGTACTGCGCGGGGTTGGCCTCCTGGAGGTCGTCCACGACGATCAACTGCAATCGGGCGGTCTCGGCCTCGCGGAGCTCCTCGTGCTCCTCCAGGAGAGCGGCGGCCGTGCTGATCAAACCGGCGGGGTCGAAGGCCTCGGCATTACCGAGGTCCAGCAGGTCTCGGTACTCCTGGTAGACGTGGGCGGCGGCCTCCCACTCCGGGATCAGATGCCGCCGGCCGAGCTGTTGGACATCGGCCGGCTCGAGCCCGTGCTCGGAGAGCCGGTCGAAGAATTCGCGGAGCTGACCCCGGAACCCCCGCGTCTCGAGGGCCTCGCCGAGCGACTCCGGCCAGCCGGGGGCGCTCGGCGCGCCCTGGGCATGACCGGTGAGGATCTGCCCGATGAGGGCGTCCTGCTCCGGTCCGGTCAAGAGGCGGGGCGGACGTTGGAGCTGCGGCAGGAATCCCCCCAGCCGCGCACGCCGGATGAGGTCGAACGCGTACGAGGACCAGGTGCGCACGGCCGGCTCGGAGAACGTCACGTCCACCGCCTCCGAGAGCCGGTCGCGCAGCCGCGCCCCGTGGGCACGCGCGGAGGTCAGCACGAGCAGTTGCCCCGGCTCGAGGTCGGCGGCCGGAGCTGCGGGCCCGGCCCCGGGTGACCGGCCGGAGCCCGCTCCGAGACCGAGACGGCGGGCGACGACCGCGAGCAGAGCCGTCGTCTTGCCGGTGCCCGGGGCGCCGAGGACGAGGACCGGCCCATGCCCTCGGCGGAGAGCCGTCACGGCTTCCTGCGCCGGCGACAGGCTCTGCAGGTGCAACGGCCCTGCTGCGTCCGATCGATGGTCCCGGGGCTCCGTCGCGGTGCCGAGCTCCGCCGCGGTGCCCGGTGGCGCCTCGGTAGCCTCCATGCCGCTCCTCCTGGTCCGCAGGGCTGTCTCTGACTGCCCTATGCAATCACGTGGCTCCCGCATCTTGGCTCACGGGTCGCCACCGCTCCGGTCCTCCCCCCGATGCAGCAGCGCGGCGATGGCGTCGATCCTGGCGAACTCGTCGACGGACGGCCGCCATCTTGCGTCCGGGAAGCGCACGCGATCCGGGCCGCTGCCCCGCACCGGTGTCGACTCGGACACCCAGTGGGGCCGTGCACGTTCCGCCAGTTCCCTCGGCAGCGAGCCGTCGGCGCGGACGACACGCCACCAGGGCAGATCCTCTCCCGCGCTGCCGGCCATGGCGGCCCCGACCTGACGGGGCCCGCCCGCGCCCAGCAGTTCGGCCACGTCGCCGTAGGAGACGGCCGATCCCGCGGGGATGCAGGCGACGACCTCATAGATCGCGAGGTTCAGGGGACTGTGCACACCGGCCAGCGTAGTCCGACCGCCTACGTCGGCGAGAGGGCCGGGACGGTGGGCCGGCGACGCGACCGGTCCTATCCCGAGGGCTGCTGCCGGTACCGTTGAAGCATGATCGAACAGTCCGCGCACACCGAATCGGCCGCCCCCGTCCTCTGGCACGAACTGCCGCGTGCGGCATTCGACCTGGAGACGACCGGAACGGACCCCGAATCGGCACGGATCGTGACCGCCTCGGTCATCATCGTGAACGGCCGGAGCGAGATCGTGCATCACCGCGAATGGCTCGTCGACCCGGGCGTGGAGATCCCGCCGGCCGCTTCAGAGGTCCACGGGGTCACGACCGAGCGGGCGCGTGCCGAGGGGCTTCCGGCCCTCGAAGCGGTCGGGGAGATCGCCAGGCATCTGACGGACCTGTTCGCGACGATGCCCGTCCTCGCCTTCAACGCCTGCTACGACTTCACGGTTCTCAACCGGGAGGCCGCCCGGCACGGACACGGGCTGCTGGACCCGGCGCCGGTCATCGATCCCCTGGTGCTGGACCGTCGCGTCGAGCGCTACCGTCGAGGCAAGCGGACGCTGACCGCGCTCGCGGAGTACTACCGGGTCCCGCTCAGCAATGCGCACACCTCGCTCGCGGACGCTGCGGCGACGATCGGCGTGGCCGACGCGCAGGTGACGCGCTACCGCGAGCTGCAGATCGACCCTCTCGAGCTCCATGCCGCCCAGGTCAACTGGCACTCCGCCTGGGCGGAGGACTTCCAGCGGTTCCTGCGCGGGAGGGATCCGCTCGCGACGGTCGACGGCGTCTGGCCGCACAAGCCCGCGCTCTAGGCGCCCTCCGCCCGCAACCTGCGGGCAGCAACGACGTGTCATCTACCACAGTCGTGACGACCGGGCCGCATTCACATGTCGGCCCGTGACCCGTCGTGTCCTGATACCGGGTCGCCGGGTGTTTCAATAGATCCCGACCCCTGCCGATCGACACCCTGAGGTTCATTTGATCACCATTACCGATTTGCGCAAGGTCTACCGCCAGGGAGACCGCGAAGTCGTCGCGCTCGACGGAGTCTCCCTCAGTGTCGGCAAGGGGCAGATCCACGGCATCATCGGGCACTCCGGTGCGGGCAAGTCCACGCTCGTGCGCTGCCTGACCCTGCTGGACCGCCCCACGTCCGGCTCCGTCTCCCTGGACGGGCGCGACCTCTCCGGCATCTCGGACAAAGAGCTGTTGACCGCGCGTCGGCGGATCGGCATGGTGTTCCAGCACGCCAACCTCTTCGACTCGAGGACGACGGCCGAGAACATCGCCTACCCGCTCGAGCTCGTGGGCACGCCCAAGGCGCAGATCCGCGCGAAGGTCGACGAGCTGCTGCAGATCGTCGGTCTGGCCCGTTTCGCTGAGGCGTACCCGTCCCAGCTCTCGGGCGGCCAGCGCCAGCGCGTCGGCATCGCCCGCGCGCTCGCCACCGATCCCGATGTCCTGCTCTGCGACGAGCCGACGTCGGCCCTCGATCCGACCACGACCGACGAGATCCTCACCCTGATCAAGGCCGTCCGCGACCGCCTGAGCGTCACCGTGCTGATCATCACCCACGAGATGAACGTGGTTAAGCGCGCCTGCGACTCCGTCTCCCTGTTGGAGGCCGGCCGCATCGTCGAGCACGGCCGGCTCGCCGAGGTCGTCGCGAACATCGATGGGCGGCTCGCCCAGGCGCTGCTGCCTCTGCCCGGCGACGCCCCGGATGCCATCCCGGCCGGTTTCATCCTCGAGCTGCTCTACTCCGGGGACCAGGCCGTCGAGCCGGTGATCTCGAGCATCACGCGCCAGTTCGGCGTCGACGTCAACGTCCTCGCCGGGTCCGTCGAGCATCTCGGCGGCACGCAGTTCGCGCATCTACGCATCCATCTGCCCACAGACGCCGACATCGAGGCGATCAAAACCCACCTCGGTGCCATCGGGGTCGCCGTCTCGGTGAAGGAGGCCTGAACATGGACTGGTTGAATTCGCTCTTCGAGAATCCCGGCATCACCAACGCGCTGCCGGAGGCGCTGCTGGAGACGCTGCAGATGATCGTCATCTCCGGCATCGCCACCGTGGTCATCGGCGTCCCGCTCGGCATCGTCCTCCATGTGACCGCGCCGGGCGGCCTGGCCCCCATGCGGCCGCTCAACGCGGTCCTGTCGGGGATCGTCGTGAACATCACCCGTTCCATCCCCTACGCGATCCTGATGCTCGCGCTGATCCCGTTCACGCGCTTCATCGTCGGGACGTCGATCGGCCCCATCGCTGCCTGTGTCTCTCTGACGATCGCGACGGCCCCCTTCTTCGCGCGTCTCGTCGAGACCTCCCTGCGGGACGTCCAGGGCGGCAAGATCGACGCCGCCCTGGTGATGGGGTCCAGCCGCAGGCAGGTCGTCCGCAAGGTCATGCTGCCGGAGGCGATGCCGTCGATCGTCGCGGGCATCACGACCACGCTCGTCATGCTCGTCGGCTACTCGGCGATGGCCGGTCTCATCGGCGGCGGCGGCCTGGGCCGCCTCGCCTACAACTACGGCTACCAGCGGTACGACGTCGCGGTCATGATCGTGACGATCGCCGTCATGGTCATCCTCGTCCAGCTGATCCAGGTCCTCGGCGATTGGTTGAGCCGCCGGGTGGACCACCGCTGACCCGGCACCCCAGGACACCCTAGATCTCCGACGCCCCGCGCGGCGGATTGCGACTGGTAGCCGCCGGTCGCACCACTCGCCCTCCCCGTCCGGGGCGGGCCGGACCCGAAAAGGATGCGTTCCCATGCGTCACAAGCTCTCACTCGCAGCGACCGGTGCGGTCGCTCTCTTCGCGCTGACGGCTTGCGGTGGCTCGTCCACCCCCAGCGCGGAGTCCCCCAACCCCGAGGAACCGGTGGTCGTGACCGTCGGCGCCATGCCCGTCCCGCACGCCAAGATCCTCGAGTACGTCGACCAGAACCTGGCCCCCGAGGCCGGGATCGACATCGAGATCCAGGAGTTCGACGACTACCAGACGCCGAACATCGCCCTCGCCGAGGGCAGCATCGACGTGAACTACTACCAGCATCTCCCGTGGTTCGAGGACCAGGTGGCGACCAAGGGCTACGAGTTCGAGCACGGCGCCGGCATCCACATCGAGCCCTACGCCGCGTTCTCGCAGCACGCCTCGGTCGAGGAGATCCCGGACGGCGGCATGGTGGCCATCACCAACGATCCGTCCAACCAGCTCCGCGCCCTGAACCTGCTGGAGAAGGGCGGCCTGCTGCAGAACATCGAGGACGACACGACGGCGCTGTCCCTCACCGAGGAGCAGAACCCGAAGGGTCTGGAATTCGAGGAGAACCAGCCCGAGGTCCTCGTCCAGCAGGTCCAGGATCCGCAGGTCGACGTCGCGATCGTCAACGGCAACTACATCCTCGAGGCCGGCATGAGCACGGAGGACGCCCTCCTGGTCGAGGACGTCACGGCGGAGAACCCCTACGCCAATTTCCTCGCCTGGCGTGCCGGCGAGAGCACCCCGGCCATCGAGAAGCTGGAGGAGCTCATGCAGTCCGACGAGGTCAAGCAGTTCATCAAGGAATCCTGGCCCAACGGCGACGTCATGCCGACCGAGTAGTCACGGCAGCGCACGCTCCCGCCCGGGAATGCACGACGGCGCCCGGTCACCTTCGCGGAAGGTGGCCGGGCGCCGTCGTCGTCTCGGGCCACTCCCCGTGGCTCCTGGCCTGATCCGCTACGCGGCCGGCTTCGCCGCGGCTGCCGCCTGGGCTGCCGCCGGCAGCGCATCGAGGATCTGGTTCATCGCCGCGTCGTCGTGGGCGGCGGAGAGGAACCATGCCTCGAAGACGCTCGGGGGGAGGTAGACGCCGGACTCGAGCATCGAGTGGAAGAACGGGCCGTAGCGGAATGACTCCTGCGCCTGGGCCTGCGCGTAGTCGTGCACTCCCTGCGCGCTGGTGCCGAAGGCCACCGAGAACAGGTTGCCGGCGGTCTGGATCGAGTAGTCGGCCCCGGCCGCGTCAAGGGCCTCGCCGAGGGCTCGCTGCAGCTCGACACTCTTGGCGTCGAGGTGCGCGTAGACGTCGGGGGTCGCGTTCTCCAGCTGGGCGATGCCGGCCGCCATGGCCACCGGGTTCCCGGAGAGCGTGCCCGCCTGGTAGACGGGGCCGGTGGGCGCCAGGTAGTCCATCACCGCTGCGCGGCCGCCGAGCGCCGCGGTCGGCAGTCCGGCCCCGATCACCTTGCCGAACGTGTAGAGGTCCGGCGTCCAGCCCTCCGCGCGGCCCGAGAGGCCCCAGTAGCCGGCGTCCGAGACGCGGAACCCGGTGAGGACCTCGTCCAGGATCAGCAGGGCGCCGTGGGCGTCCGCCGTCTCCTTCAGGAACTTGTTGAAGCCCGGCCCCGGGGTCACGACGCCCATGTTCGCCGGCGCCGACTCGGTGATCACGGCAGCGATGCTCTGGCCGTGCTCGGCGAACACCGCCTCGACGGCGGATCGGTCGTTGTAGGGCAGGACCAGCGTCTCGGCCGCGGTCGCGGCCGTGACGCCGGCGGAACCGGGGAGGGCCATCGTGGCGACCCCCGAGCCGGCCGCCGCGAGCAGCCCATCCAGGTGGCCGTGGTAGCAGCCGGCGAACTTCACGACCAGCTCGCGGCCGGTGAAGCCGCGGGCCAGGCGGACGGCGGTCATCGTCGCCTCGGTCCCCGTGGACACCATGCGCAGGCGGTCCACTCCCCCGACCCGCTGCATGACCAGCTGCGCGAGGCGGGACTCGTCCGGCGTCGAGGCGCCGAAGGACAGCCCCCGGTCCACGGCGGCGTGGACCGCCTCCTGGATGGCGGGGTGCCTGTGCCCCAGCAGCGCGGGGCCCCACGAGCACACCAGATCGACGTACCGCTGCCCGTCGGCGTCGGTCAGGTAGGGGCCCTCCGCCTCGACCATGAAGCGCGGGCTGCCGCCGACCGAGCCGAAGGCCCGCACCGGGGAGTTCACGCCGCCCGGCATCAACTGCTGGGCGGCAGCGTAGTAGGCCTCGTTCTGACTCTGTGATGCGCTCAAGGGAACCTCTCTGGAATGCTCGTGCTTCTCGGCCTTTCAGCCTAGCGTTCGCGCAGCCAGGCGGCGATCTCGGACGCCCAGTAGGTCAAGACCGTATCCGCCCCCGCGCGCCGGATGCCGAGGACCGATTCGAGGACGGCGCCCCGGCGGTCGATCCAGCCGTTGGCGGCGGCGGCCTCGATCATCGCGTACTCGCCCGAGATCTGGTAGGCCGACACCGGCACCGGCGACATGGCGGCCACGTCGGCGATGATGTCCATATAGCTCATGGCCGGCTTCACCATGACCATGTCGGCCCCCTCGGCCAGGTCCAGTTCGACCTCGTGGAGGGCCTCGCGCCGGTTGGCGGCGTCCATCTGGTAGGTCCGGCGGTCCCCCGTCAGCTGGGAGTCCACCGCCTCGCGGAACGGTCCGTAGAAGGCCGAGGCGTACTTGGCGGCGTAGGCGAGGATGGAGACGTCGTGGTGTCCGGCGGCGTCGAGCGCCTGCCGGATGACGCCGACCTGGCCGTCCATCATGCCGGAGGGGCCGAGCATGTGCGCTCCGGCGTCGGCCTGGGCGACGGCCATCCGCCCGTACAGTTCCAGCGTCGCGTCGTTGTCGACGGCGCCCTGCGCGTCGAGGACGCCGCAGTGCCCGTGGTCGGTGAACTCGTCGAGGCAGACGTCGCCCATGACCACGAGCTCGTCGCCGACCTCGATCCGGACGTCGCCGATGGCGCGGTTCAGGACGCCGTCCGGGTCGAGGCCGGCGCTTCCGGTGGCGTCCCGTTCCGCGGGGATTCCGAAGAGCATGATGCCGCCGAGGCCGAGCTCCACCGCCTCTGCCGCCGCGCGCTTGAGCGAGTCGGTGGTGTGCTGCACGACGCCGGGCATCGAGGTGATCGGGTTCGGCTCGTCGAGGCCCTCGCGGATGAAGGCCGGGAGGATGAGGTGCTGCGGCTCGAGGGTGACCTCCGCGCTGAGCCGGCGCATCGCGGGCGTCGTGCGCAGGCGGCGCGGGCGGTGGAGGGGGAAGCTCATGACTGCTCCTTGGTGGTGTCGGTCGGTCGGATGGCGGCGAGGGCGGCCGTCCACGCCTCGGCCATGGCCTCCGGGGTCGGGGCCGCGGCGACCGCGATCCCGCGGTGCCCCAGGCCGTGCAGCTCGGCCGCCGTCGGCTGCCCGATGGCGACGGGCACGATCCCGTCCGGGCCGTCGAGAGGGCCGACCAGGTCGGTGAAGCGGCGCGCGATGCTCGGCGAGGTGAACAGGACGGCGTCCACGCCGCGGGTGCGGACGAGGTGCGCAAGCCCGTCCGCCGACAGCTGGACGGCGCCGCGCTCCGGCACGCTGCCGTCGGCGACGGCCAGCGGCTCGGTGAGCCGCAGCTCGGGTCGGGCCGGGGCATCGACGGTCCGGTACGCGACGACGACGTCGGTCGTCTCGCCGGCGCGCTGCAGCCCTGCGGCGAGGGCCTCGGTCGCGAGGTCCGCCTGCGGCAGGAAGACCCGTGCCGGGGCGTGCCCGGAGGAGCCGGCGACCGTCTCCTCCCAGAGGGAGACCAGCCCCTCCGCCGACTGCCCGCGCTCCGGGCTCGGGAGCAGTTCGATGTCCATGCCCTCGGCCCGCGCCGCGCGGGCGGTGGCGTCGCCGACGGCCCCGATCCGTGTGCCGGCCGGCACACGGAACTCCCGCCCGAGAGCCCGCGACCGCTGCTTCAACGCGCGGACCGTGGTGATGGAGGTGAGGACCATCCAGTCGTAGCGGCCGTCGAGCAGGCCGATCAGGCCGTCGTCGAGCGCGGTCGTGTCGGCCGGCAGCTCGAAGTCGATCAGCGGGCAGAGCACCGTGGCCGCCCCCCGTCGGGCGAGCTCCGCCACCGTCCGCCCCGCCCGGTCGGGGCTGCGCATGAGCAGGGCCGTCAGACCGTCCAGGGCGCCGGCCGCCCCCGCCCGCTCCCCGCCCGGAGAGGCATCGTTCATGGTTCCGGTCATCTTGCCCGCCTCCCGGCTACAGCCCGGCCAGATCGGCCGCGCCCTCGCGGAGCATGAGGTCGGCGAGCTCGCGTCCGAGTGCCTCGGCGCCATCGACCGTGAGCTGGCGGGTGGACGCGCTGCGCCGGATGACGTCCGCACCGTCCGGCGCGGCGACGACGGCATCCAGAAGCAGGCGCTCCCCCTCGACGCGGGCGAGGGCGCCGATCGGGGCGGCGCATCCGCCCTCCAGCCGGGCCAGGAGCGCGCGCTCGCTCGTGACGGCGAGCCGCGTGGGCAGGTCGTCCAGCTCGCGCAGGGCCTCGGCCAGCGCGCCCGTACGGGCGGTCTCGGGCCGGCACTCGACGGCGAGCGCGCCCTGCCCGGGGGCGGGCAGCACGTCGGCCGGATCGAGGTACTCGGTGATGTGCGCGTGCAGGCCGAGCCGCTCGAGGCCGGCCGCGGCGAGCACGACGGCGTCGAGGTCGCCCTGGGCGACGCGGCCCACGCCGCCGTCGTCCGCCTGGGCCGGCGAGCCCTTCACGCGACCCAGGCGCGTCCCGACGTTCCCGCGGATGTCGACGATCTGCAGGTCCGGCCGGGCGTACCGCAGCTGCGCGGCGCGGCGCGGCGAGCCGGTCCCGACGGTGGCGCCCTCCGGCAGCTCCGCCAGGAACAGCCCGTCGCGGGCGCAGAGCGCGTCGCGCACATCCACCCGCGGCGGGATGGCGGCGATGACCAGCCCCTCGGGCTGCTTCGTCGGCAGGTCCTTCAGCGAGTGCACGGCCAGGTCGCACCGGCCCTCGAGCAGCGCCACGCGCAGGGCGGCGGCGAAGACGCCGGTGCCGCCGAGCTGCGCGAGCGAACCGGACGTGACGTCGCCCTCCGTCTTGACCAGTACGGTGCGGTGGTCCTGGCCGGTGAGCCCGCTCAGGGCCTCCGCCACGTGCCCGGTCTGGGTGGTGGCGAGCGCGGACCCGCGGGTCCCGACCGTGAACTCGCTCATCGCGACGCCGGCCCCGCCTGGTCCGAGGAGGCGGCATCCGACGCCGCGGGCGCCGGGTCAGCAGCCGGCCGGCGTGCACCCGAGCGCGCGGTCAGCATGGGCCGGCAGCCGGTGACGCAGCAGATGTCGCTCCAGTCGCCGGGGACCACCTGCTCGCCCGCGGCGGGCGGCTGGCCGTCCGCGCCGTGCAGCTGCTCGGCGACGATGTCCACGAGCCCGCCGACGAAGGCGGCGTGCGTCCCCGGCGTCGGGGCACGGTGGAAGGCCAGCCCGAGCTCCGCCGCGGTGTCCTTGGCCTCGGTGTCGAGGTCCCACTTGACCTCCATGTGGTCGGACACGAAGCCGATCGGCATGACCACGACGCCGCGAGTGCCCGCGGCGGCGTACTCCTCGATGGCGTCGTTGATGTCCGGCTCGAGCCACGGCGTGGTCGGCGCCCCCGAGCGCGACTGGAACACCAGCGAGTGCTCGAGGCCGGCGGCCTCCGGCACGGTCTCCATCAGCGTGCGGGCCACGGCGAGGTGCTGGGCCGTGTACGCGTCCGTGGCGTACTCGTCCTTCACGTGGTCCGGGCCCTGCGCCTCGGCGATGGCCGTGGGGATGGAGTGCGTGACGAAGACGACCTTGGGCTTCGCCTCCGGCTCGCCCTTGGCGGCCAGCTGCGCCCGGACGTCGGCCAGCCCCGCGGCGAGCGCCTCCTGGAACGGGGCGATGAACGCGCGATCGTAGAAGAACTGGCGGATCTTCACGACGTCGATCTTGCCCTCGAGACCGGTCTTCCCGTAGGCCTGGGCGATGTCCTCGCGGTACTGGCAGCAGCTCGAGTAGCCGGCGTAGGCGCTGGTGACCAGCATGAGGACGCGGCGGTGGCCGTCGTCGTACATCTGCTGGAGGGCCTCGGGGATGTACGGGTCCCAGTTGCGGTTGCCCCAGTACAGCGGCAGGCTCCAGTCACGCCGGGCGATCTCGGCCTCGAGGGCCGCCAGCAGGTCGCGGTTCTGCTCGTTGATCGGGCTGACGCCGCCGTTGGCCCGGTAGTGGGTCGCGACCTCCTCCAGGCGCTCGTCCGGGATCCCGCGCCCGGCCGTGACGTTGCGCAGGAACGGGATGACATCGTCCTGGCCCTCGGGGCCGCCGAAGGAGGCGAGGAGGACGGCGTCGTACCCCAGTCCCTCGGTGGTCTGGTTCTCGGCGCGGCTCATCAGCGCAGCACCTCCGCGATCTGTGCGATGTCGATCCGCTGGCCCGTGTAGAACGGGACCTCCTCGCGGACGTGGTTCCGGGCGTCGGTGTAGCGCAGGTGGCGCATCATGTCCACGAGGTCGATCAGGACCGGGGCCTCGAGGCAGATCATCCACTCGTAGTCGTTCAGCGCGAACGCGGCCACCGTGTTGGCGAGCACGTCCGGGAAGTCGCGCCCGAGGATGCCGTGGTCGCGCAGCATCTTGCCGCGCTCGGCCGGGTCCAGCAGGTACCACTCGTAGGAGCGGACGAACGGGTAGACGGTCATCCACTCGCCCGCGGGGACGCCGCGGGAGAAGGCCGGCGAGTGGTCCTTCGCGAACTCGGCCTCGCGGTGGACGCCCATCGAGGACCAGACCACGGACGTCTCGGCGAAGAGGTAGGTGCGGCGGATCTTGCGCACGGCGGCCTGCAGGCCTTCGGCCGTGGGGCCGTGGAGCCAGACCATGACGTCGGCGTCGGCGCGCATGCCGGAGACGTCGTAGGCTCCGCGCAGGGTGACGCCGTCGGCCGCGAGCTCCTCCACCAGCGCCTCGAAGGCTCCGACGCCCTCGGAGCGGTCCAGGTCGGATTCGCGCTTGAACACCGTCCACAGCGTGAAGTGCAGGGTGTCGCCCTCGCGCTCGCGGTCCGCGATCACGGGGCTGTTCGAACGGTTCTCGCTCATGGTGCCTCTTTCTTGATGTGGCGTGGTTCCAGCTGCGGTGCTGGTGGTGTGCGGTGCCCCGGTCAGCTGGCGCTGATGCGGGTGCGGGCCCGGGTGTCCGCGACGACGGCGGCGAGTCCGGTCCCGGAGAGCCAGGCGCCGACGGCGTCGAGCTGCGGGAAGGCCTCGAGGATCCCACGGACCGCCTCGACGCGCCGGCGGTGGCCGGTGGTCGCGAACGGCAGGGCCCCGGAGTAGCGGACGACGTCCCAGCCGAGGACGTCGGCCTCGCCGAGCTCGAGGCCGAGGAGCGTGGCCGCGTCGGCGAGCGCGGTGGCGTAGAGCGTGGCGTCGTCCGCGTCAGCGATGCGCGCCTTCGCCTCGGACAGACGTCCGTAGGACAGGCGCAGCACGTGGGTGCCCGGGCCGGCCTCCTGGGCCAGCCACTCCCACTTGGCGGTGGCATGCGTGAGCGCCTTCGCGGCGACGTCGGCCGCGTCGCGCGCGACGAGCACGCCGGTCCCGCGCGGCGCGTCGTCGAGCTCGGGGCGGTCCACCACCAGGGTGACGAGGCTGACGCCGGCGCCGGCCTCGGGACGGTGCTCCTCCAGGGCCGGTTCCAGGTGGCCGAGGAGATCGACGGCGGAGGGCCCGTCGGTGGCGACGACGAGCCGCTGCACCTCGAGGGCCTCGTCCGGACCGCCGTTCCCGGCGCCGACGGTCCCGTCGGCGGCGGAGCTGGAGAGCGAGACGGTGTAGCCGTCGGCGTGCCGGCGCAGGGCGGTGGCGCGCACGCCCCGGCGCAGCTCCACGCCGCGGTCCTCGAGGTCCGCGACGAGGGCCTCGGTGAGCCGCAGGTCCCCGCCGCGGAGGCCGGCGACGGCCGAGCCGGCCGGGGCGGCGGAGCGCAGGGCGCCGACGGCGCGGGCCAGGGAGCCGTGCTCCACGACGGCGGCCCGCAGACCGGGGGCGACGACGTCGACGTCGAGCGTGTCCGGATCGGCCGAGTGGACGCCCGAGACGACGGGCGTGACGAGCGCGTCGAGGACGGCGGAGCCCATGCGCGAGCGCACGAGCGCGCCGAGGCTCATGGAGCCGTCCGTGAGGGACTTCGCGACCGGCATCGCCAGGTCCGCAGCGGCGCGCAGGGCAGCGGTCTGGCCGATGAGGGCACGGACGTCGTCGGCCAGCGGGTCGCCGGGGATGCCGAGGATGCCGGTCTGCGGGAGCGGCTGGGCCCGACCGTCCTGCGTCCCCGGCCCTCCGTCCCGGCCGTGCCGAGCGGGCCCGTGCGCCTCGGCGGAGTAGAGCCACGCCCCGCCGCCGGCGGGGTAGACGATGTCCTCGCCCAGGCCGAGGTCCTCGAGCAGGTCGGCCACGGCGCTGCTGCGGGTCGCGAACGACTCGGCCCCGGCGTCGAGGACCAGTCCGGCCACCTCGTGCCCCGCCACACAGCCGCCGAGGGCGTCGGTCGCCTCGAGCAGCGTCACGGAGAAGCCGGCGATCGCCAGCTCGCGCGCGGCGATCAGGCCGGACACACCCCCGCCGACGACGGCGGCGGGGACGATGCGGCGCGGAGTGCTCTCAGCTGTGGACACGGTGCCTTCCCTGACGGGTCGTGATGCGGGCTACGGTTCGATCGAGTGGATGAGGGAGACCACCCGGGTGAGGACCTCCGGGTCCGTCTCGGGCGGCACGCCGTGGCCCAGATTGACGACGTGCCCAGGCGCCGCGGAGCCGGAGGCGACGACGTCGCGCACGTGCGCCTCGAGGACCTCCCACGGCGCGGAGAGCAGGGCCGGGTCGATGTTGCCCTGCAGCGGGACGGTGCCGTCGAGGCGGCGGTTGGCCTCGGCCAGGGGCAGCCGGTAGTCGACGCCGACGACGTCGACCCCGACGTCGCGCATGGCCACGAGGAGCTCGGAGGTCCCCGTACCGAAGTGGACGAGCGGGGCGCCGAGGTCCCGCACGGCGTCCAGCGCGCGGGCCGAGGCCGGGGCGACGTGCTCCCGGTAGTCGGCCAGGCCCAGGCTGCCGGCCCAGGAGTCGAAGAGCTGGCCGGCGCTGGCGCCGGCCTCGATCTGGGCGCGGAGGAACTTCCCGGACGCATCCGCCGCCCAGCCGGCCAGCGCCTGCCAGGTCTCCGGGTCGGCGTGCATCATGGTCCGCGGGCCCAGGTGGTCCCGGGAGGGGCGGCCCTCGACCATGTAGGCCGCGAGGGTGAAGGGGGCGCCGGCGAAGCCGATCAGCGGCGTGCTGCCCAGCTCGGCGACGGTCAGGGCGACGGCCTCGCGGATCGGCTCGAGGGCGGCATCGTCCAGCTCGGGCAGGTTCGCCACGTCCGCGGCCGTGCGCACGGGGGTGCCGAGCACCGGGCCGACGCCGGGGACGATGTCCACGTCCACGCCGCCCAGCTTGAGCGGGATGACGATGTCGGAGAAGAAGATGCCCGCGTCGACGTCGTGCCGGCGGACCGGCTGCAGCGTGATCTCGGCGGCGAGGTCTGGCTTCAGGCAGGAGTCGAGCATGCCGATCCCCTCGCGCAGCTTCCGGTACTCGGGCAGGGAGCGGCCGGCCTGGCGCATGAACCAGACGGGACGGCGGGACGGCTTCTCGCCGCGGTAGGCGGCGATCAGCGGCGAGCCCGCTGTACGGCCGTCCAGCAGCGGGTGGTTGGCGCTCAAGGTCATGCACGTCATTCTGCCAACCGGGGTCGGGTTCCGCTAATCACCGGGCGCGCGAGGCGACCCGCGTGGTGAACGCCACGTGACGGGGAGATGTCACCCACCCCCGGCTTAGGGGACCCTTAACCCCTACTGGGGATACCATGGAGACACTGTGGTTTTCCTATCCCTCGTTGCCTCCCATTCAGATGTGGACCTGGAGACGGTCGCCCGCCTGAGCGCCGGCGCCTCCGAGGTCGCTACCGGTGTACTCGATGGCACGACGCCGATCAACGGCGCCGTCGTGCTCGCGACGTGCAACCGGTACGAGGTGTACGCGGAGGCAGCCTCAGAGGACGACGTCGAGGCGGCCCGCTCGGCGGTCATCGCCGAGATCGCCGAGCTCTCCGGTCTGGACGAGCACACGGTCTCCTCCGCACTGGCCACCAAGACCGGGCGCGACGCCGTGAGCCACCTCTTCGCGGTCGGCGCCGGACTCGACTCCGCCGTCATCGGCGAACGGGAGATCGCCGGGCAGGTCCGCCGTGCGCTCATCGAGGCCCAGCAGCACGGCACGGCCACCGGTCCGCTGGTGCGTCTGTTCCAGACCGCATCCCGGACCGCCAAGGACGTCGGCTCGAGCACCGGCCTCGGCGGCCGCGGCCTGTCGATCGTCTCGGTCGCGCTCGATCTGGCGGAGGATCTCGCCGACGACGACTGGGCGGACAAGTCCGTCGTCGTCTTCGGCACCGGTGCGTACGCCGGCGCCACCATGTCGCTGCTGCAGCAGCGCCACGCCGGCCGGATCGCCGTCTACTCCCACTCCGGGCGCGCGCAGGCCTTCGCCGCCACGCGTGGCGGCACCCCGCTGACCGACGAGACGTTGCCGGAGGCGCTCGCCGCCGCCGACGTCATCATCGGCTGCTCGGGCGGGGACCAGCGGATCACCGCCGAGGACCTGGCCGAGTCGGGCCGGGGCGAGCGCCCCCTGGTGGCCATCGATCTGGCGCTGACCCGCGACTTCGACCCCTCCCTGGAGGACCTCGGGAACGTCGACGTCATCACGCTCGAGTCCGTCCGCATGGCCGCGCCGGCCGAACAGGCGGCCGCGCTGGACGAGGCCCGACGGATCGTCGCGAAGGCCGTCGAGGAGTTCGATCTGGAGCTGCGCGAGCGCTCGGCCGACGCCGCGATCGTCGCGCTGCGCAAGCACACGCACCAGGTCCTCGAGACGGAGATCGAGCGGGTGCGGGCCCAGCACGGCTGCACCGCCGCCGCGGAGGAGGTGGAGTTCGCGATGCGCCGCATGATGCGCCAGCTGCTCCACGTGCCCACCGTGCGGGCGCGGGAGCTGGCCGCCGAGGGCCGCAGCGACGAGGTCGTGAATGCACTCGGCGCGCTGTTCGACATCTCCGAGGAGCAGATCGCCGAGACCGCCAAGCAGCGCCGGGCCAAGAAGGCCGACCGGACGCGCGGCGCCGCGGCCGCCGCCGAGCTGCTGGACGAGTCCACCGCGGCAGCCGCCCGCCGGGCCGCGATGCCGGACGACGCGATCCACGCGCCCCACCGCACGGCCTGACCCACGGCGCAGCCCGACCCACGGCACAGCCCGACCACGCCCTGCCGGATCCGCCGCGGGGCGGCCTCAGTAGAGCGGCTTCCCCGGTTCGACCTCGCGCACCCAGGCGGTGATGCCGCCGTCGAGGTGCCGGACGTCGTCGTACCCCTGGGCGCGCAGGTGCCGCAGCACCTCCGCCGAGCGGCCGCCGGACTTGCAGTGCAGGATCAGCGGCTCGTCCCGCGGCAGGTCCACCTCGCCGCTGAGGATCTCCCCGCGCGGGGCCAGCTCGGCGCCGTCGATCGAGACGATCTCCGCCTCGCCCGCCTCGCGCACGTCGATGAGCCGGAAGCCGGGTCCGCCCGCGGCACGCGCGGCGAGCAGGTCGCGCAGCTCCGACGCGGAGACGGCCGGCACCTCGTCGCCCGACGGCGGAGCGATGCCGCAGAACGCCGGGTAGTCCTCGAGCAGCTCCGCGGGCTGCTGGACCGCGGGATCGGGCCGCAGGCGGATCTCCCGCCAGGACATCGCGAGGGCGTCGAGCATCAGGACCCGGCCCAGCAGGGGCTCGCCGGTGCCCGTGATGAGCTTGATCGCCTCGGCCACCATGACGGAGCCGATCTGCGCGCACAGCACCCCGAACACGCCGCCCTCGGCGCACGACGGCACGCTGCCGGCCGGGGGCGCCTCGGGGTAGAGGTCCCGGTAGGTGGGGCCGTGGCCGCGCCAGAAGACGCTGACCTGGCCGTCGAAGCGCAGGATGGAGCCCCATACGTAGGGCTTGCCGAGGATCGCGGCGGCGTCGTTGACGAGGTACCGGGTCGCGAAGTTGTCCGTTCCGTCGAGGACGAGGTCGTAGTCGGCGAAGATCTCCAGGATGTTCTCCCGCGTCAACCGCTCGTTGTGGAGGACGACGGCGGTTTCCGGGTTGAGGTCGGCGATCGTCTCCCGCGCCGACTCGGTCTTGAGCCGGCCGATCCGGCTGGTGCCGTGGATGACCTGGCGCTGCAGGTTGGAGGCGTCCACGACGTCGTCGTCGATGATCCCCAGCGTGCCGACGCCGGCCGCCGCGAGGTACAGCAGCGCCGGGGAGCCCAGCCCACCGGCGCCGATGACCAGGACCTTCGCGTTCTTCAGGCGGCGCTGGCCGGTCACGCCGATCTCCGGGATCAGGATGTGGCGGGAGAACCGACGGTACTCGTCCTCGGTGAGCTCGGGGCCGGGGGCCACGAGCGGTGGCACGCGGCCCGTCGACGCTTCGGGACCCCCGCGCCCCTGCGCGGACGGCGCGGTCCCGGGGGCGGCGGCGGTTGCGGGGTCGTGGGTCGCGGAGTCCATGGACCAACTCTAGGATCACCACGACGGCGGGTCACGGCGGCAGCGCCCGGCGCGCGTAGAATCGGGGTCCGTGCCGCGTCACACAGCGGCACGGACGAGACATGGACGCGGCGGCGTGTCGGCCACACGGCAGCGGCACGCCGGGGAGAGGCGGAGCAGCGTGGAGGACAGCGGCGGGCAGAACGCGGGCGCCGCCCGGGCATCGGCGGAGGACGAGGGCGCACGGCGTCCGGCCCGCCTGCCGCGGGCGCAGCGCCGCGCCCAGCTGCTGGAGGCCGCGCACCGCGTGTTCGTGGCCAACGGCTACCACGGCGCGGCGATGGACGACATCGCGGACCGGGCGCAGGTCAGCAAGCCGGTGCTCTACCAGCACTTCCCCGGCAAGCGGGAGCTCTACCTGGCGCTGATCGACCAGCATCTGGCCGTCCTCACGGAGGCGATGGTGGCGGCCCTGCGCTCGACGGCGGACAACAAGGAGCGCGTGAACGCGGCGATCCGCACGTATTTCGACTTCGTCGCGGCCGACCACCAGGCCCACCGGCTCGTCTTCGAGTCGGATCTCCTCAACGACGACGAGGTCAGCGGCCGCTTCGACGAGTTCAACGCGCGGATCGCCGACGAGATCGCGAACGTCATCGCCGGCGACACGAATCTGGACCAGGCCCGGGCGCTCCTCCTGGGCCGGAGCCTCTCGGGCATGGCGCAGGTCGCCGCCCGGGCGTGGCTCGAGGTCGCGGACCAGGTCGATCTCGACGAGGCCAGCGAGCTCGTGGCGCGTTTAGCTTGGCGCGGAATTGGCCGGTTCCCGAAGGAGTCCTGACGTAGGTTAACCACCATGGACGTACGCATCGGTATTCAGAACATTGCCCGCGAGGTCGTTGTCGACTCGGACCAGTCCCAGGAGGCGGTCTCGGAGATCGTCTCGAAGGCCTTCGCCGACGGCGGACTGCTGACCCTCAGCGATGCGAAGGGCCGGCAGGTCGTCGTCCCGGTCGCGACCATCGGCTATGTCGAGATCGGCAACGTCACGCCGCGCCCGGTCGGCTTCGCGCAGTAGATCCTCACCGGCCGCACGGCCGAGAGCCGGGCACGGCCGAGGCGGCCCCCTCCCCTACGACGTCAGTCCCAGCGCCGACATGCGCCGGGAATGGCGCTGCGTCAGGTTCGCGAGGAGGGCCGCTTTGGCGTCGGCCCCGCCGAACAGGGGCCCGACGTCGTCGCGCTCCAGCAGGCGGCGGGCCTGCGTCAGCGACTCCCCCACCACGCGGCGCCCCCAGAGCGCCAGCCGCGGCGCGAGGCGCGCGTCCTCGTCCATCGCGCGCTGCAGTCGTCCCGCCAGCCATGCGGTCTGGTCGTCCATCCGCTGGATCCGCCCGACCAGGGCCCGCGCCCGCTCAGTCAGCAGCGCTCGCTGATCCGGGCCGGTGCCGAGCGCCGCGTAAAGATCGCTGGTCAGGGCGTCCATGACGTAGGCCTTCATGAGCGACTCGTACCAGTCCCCCGGGCGCGTCCGCTCGTGCAGCCGGTCGATCCCGTCCACGTAGGGGGCCATGGCGGCGTCCGGCTCGAGGCCGGCCTCGAGCAGTGCCGCGCGGACCAGCTCGAAGTGCTCGTACTCCGTCACGGCCAGCCGGGCCAGGTCCATCCGGTCCGCCAGCGTCGGCGAGAAGCGCGCGTCCGAGGAGAGGCGCTCGAACGCGGTGAGCTCCCGGTAGGCCATGAGCCCGTAGAGGAAAGGTTCCAGGGAGCGGTCGAGGGGGCTGTCCATCATGGCAGCAACCCTACCGGCGACCCTGCCGGGCCCACCGTCCACCGTTCCGGCGCTTTCCCGGCCGCTGCCGGGTGGCGCCGCAGACCCGGTGCGCCCCCGGTGCCCCGCCGATTGCTAGGGTGTGGCCGTGATCACCCAACAGGTCGGGCTCTCGGCCCGCGCGCTCCAGTCCAGTCTCGCCGACGCCCTCGCAGACATCGTCTCGGGCCTCGAGCCACCCGCGGAGTTCGCCGCCGACGTGCTCGCCGAGGCCGAGGGCGCGGCGGCCGCCGTCGTCCTGCCGGACCTCGACCTCACCTCCGTCGAGTTCGTGACGATCGACCCGCCCACGTCGACCGACCTCGACCAGGCCGTCCACATCGAGCGGGACGGCGACGGGTTCACGGTGCGCTACGCCATCGCGGACGTGCCGGCCTTCATCCGCCCCGGCGGAGCCCTGGACGCCGCGACCCGCGAGCGGGGTCAGACCGTCTACCTGCCGCACCGGCGGGTCGGCCTGCACCCGGAGGCCATCGCCGAGGACGCCGGCAGCCTGCTGCCGAACCGCGAGCGGGGCGCGTACGTCTGGACCTTCGCGCTCGACGCCGCCGGCGCGGTGGTCCGCACCGGCCTCGACCGGGCCACGGTCCGCAGCCGCGCCAAGCTCGACTACGAGGGGGTCCAGGCGGCGCTCGACGCCGGCGAGGAGGACCTGCCCGGCGGGGACACGCTGCCCCTGCTGCGCGAGATCGGCCCCCTGCGTGGTGCGCTGGAGCGCCAGCGCGGCGGGGCCAGCCTGCGCATCCCCGAGCAGGAGATCGAGGTCGACGCGTCCGGCCGCTACGTGCTGGTCCAGCGCGGCGGCCTCCCGGTCGAGGACTGGAACGCGCAGATCTCCCTGATGACGGGGATGGAGGCGGCGAGGATCATGCTCGAGGGGCGCGTCGGCGTCCTGCGCACCATGCCCGCCCCGGATGACCGGCGCGTGCAGGAGTTCCGGCGGCAGGCCGAGGCGCTCGGCCACCCCTGGCCGGAGGGGCAGCCCTATGGCGAGTTCCTGGCCTCGCTCGACGTCTCCGACGCGGAGGCCCTGGCGCTGATGCATGCGGCGACGATCCTGTTCCGCGGGGCCGACTACACGGCGTTCGACGGCGACGTGCCCGACGACGCCGTCCAGGCCGCGATCGCCGCGCCCTACGCGCACACCACCGCGCCGCTGCGCCGGCTCGTGGACCGGTTCGTCCTGCAGACCTGCTGGGACCTCGTCCACGGCGAGCCGGTGCCCGAGTCCGTCCGCACGGCCCTGCCGGAACTGCCGGAGCTGATGCGGGCCTCGGGCCGGCGCGCCTCGGCGGCGGAGCGGCAGGCCGTCGACGCCGTCGAGGCCGCGCTCCTGGCGGAGCGGATCGGGGACGAGTTCGACGCCATCGTGATCGACGACGAGGGGACCGTGCAGATCGTGGACCCGGCCATCATGGCGAAGGCCGACGGCGAGGCCTCCCCGGGCGACCGCGTCCGGGTCCGCGCCGCGGAGGCGGACATCGCCGAGCGGCGGGTGCGGTTCGAGATCACGGGCGTGCCGGCGACCTCCGGGGACCGCAGCTGACGGCCTCGCGGCGTTCCAGCGGTCGCCGGGTTAGACTGGCCGCGTAGAGAAGGATGCCCGATCGTACGAGTTCGACCCTCTTTTGCAGCGTTTCCCAGCGAACCTGCCATTGAGCGACGCCGCCCCGCCGGGTGCGCCCGTCGCCGCAGAAGACCACGATCGGCTCCGCTGGACGCGCCAGCGTCCGCCCCGTCCGCAGGACCGTCCCCGACCGCCCCCGATCCCCGCCCGACCGCCGAAGCGCGGCCGACGGCGACGGGCATCCGGCTCCGGACGCGGTTCCTCGGCCCGAGAGGGCACGGAGGCTGGCGCCGAGAAGAATGAGAAGTCATTGACGACCACACCTGAGAACACCAACGAGGAGAGCATCGCTCCCCTCGACGCACCGATCGAAGCCCCCGCCGAGGCCCCCGAGCAGACGTTCGCCGACTTCGAGCTGCGCGGCGAGCTGGTCAAGTCCCTCGCGGACTCCGGGATCCTCGCCCCCTTCCCCATCCAGTCCATGACGCTGCCGATCGCACTCAGCGGCCACGACATCATCGGCCAGGCCAAGACCGGAACGGGCAAGACGCTCGGCTTCGGACTGCCGGTCCTGCACCGGGTCGTGAACCCCGACGAGCCCGGCTACGCCGACCTGCCCACCCCGGGCGCACCGCAGGCGCTCATCGTGGCCCCGACCCGCGAGCTGGCCGTCCAGGTGGCCCAGGACCTGACCAAGGCCGCCCAGCTGAGCACCACCCGCATCGCCACCATCTACGGCGGCCGCGCCTACGAGCCGCAGATCGAGCAGCTCGAGAAGGGCGTCGAGGTCGTCGTCGGCACGCCGGGACGCCTGCTGGACCTGCACAAGCAGCGCCACCTGAACCTGGGCAACATCCGGATGATCGTCCTGGACGAGGCCGACGAGATGCTCGACCTGGGCTTCCTGCCCGACGTCGAACGCCTCCTCGCCGCCCTGCCGGCCGTCCGCCAGACGATGCTCTTCTCGGCGACCATGCCCGGTCCGGTCATCGCCATGGCCCGCCGGTTCATGTCCCAGCCCACCCACATCAGCGCGCGCGACCCGCTGGACGAGGGCATCACCAAGAAGGACATCCGCCAGGTCATCTACCGCGCCCACCCACTGGACAAGGACGAGATCGTCGCCCGCATCCTCCAGTCGGAGGGCCGCGGCCGCACCATCGTCTTCGCCCGCACCAAACGCAGCGCCGCCAAGCTCGCCGAGGAGCTCTCCGACCGCGGCTTCTCCGCCGGCGCACTCCACGGCGATCTCGGCCAGGGCGCCCGAGAGCAGGCGCTCCGGGCGTTCCGCAACCACAAGATCGACGTGCTCGTCGCCACCGACGTCGCCGCCCGCGGCATCGACGTCGACGACGTCACCCACGTCATCAACCTGCAGTGCCCGGAGGACGAGAAGACCTACGTGCACCGCGTCGGCCGCACCGGCCGCGCCGGCAACAAGGGCACGGCCGTGACGCTGGTCGACTGGGAGGACCTGCCGCGCTGGGGCCTGATCAACAAGGCCCTCGGCCTGGACCGGCCCGAGCCCGTGGAGACGTACTCGTCCTCGCCGCACCTCTACGCCGAACTGAACATCCCCGAGGGCACCAAGGGCCGCCTGCCGCGCCACCTGCGCAAGCTGGACGGTCTGGCGGGCGAGGCCGTCGAGGACCTGGGCGAGACGGGCAAGCGTCCCGCCAAGGAGGCCCCGGCCGGCCGGAGCCGCTCCCGCGGCGGCCGCGGGGGCCGGGCCGAGGGCGGGCACGACGGCGAGCGCCGCCACGGCCGCGGCCACGGCCGCGCCGACCGCCCCAACCGCGAGTCCACCGGCGAGGGACGCGGCCGCCGCGCCGAAGCGGCCGATGCCGAGCCGACCCCGGGCTCCGGGGCCGCGGGCGAGGCCGGCGGAGCCGAGGGCGCCCAGCCGCGTCGTCGTCGCTCCCGGACCCGCCGCCGCAACGGCGAGGTCGTGAAGAACACCGACTCCGAGTAAGGGGTGGAACCGACGCGATCCGCGGCGTGGGCCCCCGAGGGCCCCGACCTGGTGGTCCACGCCGACAACGCCGACTACCTGCCCACGCTGCCGGACGGTGCGTTCACGCTCATCTACGTGGACCCGCCGTTCAACACCGGCCGGAGGCAGCTGCGCCAGTCCACCACCAGCGTCCGCGTCGCCGACGGCGAGGGCGACCGGGTCGGCTTCAAGGGGGTCTCCTACTCGACCCTGCGCGGCGCGCTGCGCAGCTACGACGACGCGTTCGACGACTACTGGGGATTCCTGGAGCCGCGGCTCCGCGAGGCCTGGCGGCTCCTCGCGGACGACGGCACGCTCTACGTGCACCTGGACTACCGGGAGGTCCACTACGCCAAGGTCATGCTGGACGCCGTCTTCGGCCGGGAGTGCTTCCTGAACGAGATCGTGTGGGCCTACGACTTCGGCGGGCGCTCCAAGAACCGCTGGCCGGCCAAGCACGACAACATCCTCGTGTACGTGAAGAACCCCTCCGCCTACCACTTCGACGCGCTCGAGGTCGACCGGGAGCCGTACATGGCGCCCGGACTCGTGACGCCGGAGAAGGCGGCCCTGGGCAAGCTGCCGACGGACGTCTGGTGGCACACGATCGTCTCGCCGACCGGGCGGGAGAAGACCGGCTATCCGACGCAGAAGCCACTGGGCGTGCTGCGCCGCATCATCGGCGCCAGCTCCCGGCCGGGCGACTGGGTGCTGGACTTCTTCGCGGGCTCCGGGACCACCGGTGCCGCCGCGGCCCAGCTGGGCCGGCGCTTCGTCTGCGTGGACGCGAACGAGGAGGCCGTGCACGTCATGGCCGAACGCCTCGGCGAGCACGCCGTCGTCGTCCGTCCCTGACGGCAGGCCCCCACGGGCCGCCGGCGCGACGCCCGGCTGGCCGTCCGGCCGTCCCGCGGACGGCTAGAGTCCGACGGCGCGGGTCCCGGTGCCCGCGGCGAGGATGCGCTCGAGCATCTCCGGCGCGGTGGTGTTCTCCCCGAGCCGGTTGGGCTTGCCGGTGCCGTGGTAGTCGCTGGAGCCGGTGACGATCAGGCCGTGCGCGGCGGCCAGCTGGCGCAGCCGCCGGCGGCCGGGCTCGGGATTGTCGCGGTGGTCGATCTCCAGGCCGGCCAGCCCGGCGGCGATCATCGCCTGGAGCACGTCCTCGCCCACCACGCGGCCCCGCTCGGAGGCCACCGGGTGGGCGAACACGGGGACTCCCCCGGCGGCCGCGACGAGTCGCACGGCCTCCACGGGGTCGAGCGCGTAGTGGCCCACGTAGTACCGCGACCGGTGGGAGAGCATCGTGTCGAACGCCCGGCTGCGCGTCGGGACCACGCCCGTCGCGACGAGCGCGTCCGCGATGTGCGGCCGGCCGATCGTCGCCCCCTCAGCCGTGTGCTCCATGACGGTCTCCCAGCTGATGGGGAAGTCCTCCCCGAGCAGGTCGACCATCCGCCGGGCCCGGTGCATCCGCGAGTCCCGCGCCCGACCGACCTCCGCGAGCAGTGCGCTGTCCGCCGGGTCGTGCAGATAGCTGAGCAGATGGACGCTGATCCCGGACCCGGTCATGCAGGAGACCTCCATGCCGGGGACGAGCCCGACGCCGAACTCCCGGGCCGCGGCCGCCGCCTCGTCCCACCCGGCCGTCTGGTCGTGATCGGTCAGCGCGACGACGTCGAGACCGGCCTCGGCGGCGGCCCGGACGAGCTCCCGCGGCGTCTCCGTGCCGTCGGAGATCCGGGAGTGCGCGTGCAGATCGATCAGCATGCCACCACCCTAGTCCCGCCCGGTGGTGGAGTCCGCCGCCGTCTGAGACGATGTGTCGGTGATGACTGAAGACAACCCCACTTCTGGCAGCGATCAGCCGATCGAGGACCGTGTGAACAACCGTTCGCAGCGCCCCTCGTCGGCGGCCTTCAAAGAGTTCATGGGCAGCCATTGGGCTCCCGCCGACACCTCCCTCCCGCCCGAGGACGCCGTCGCACCCTTCGCGGCGCAGCGGCGACGGAGGCTCTCCGAGCGCTTCCCCGGCGAGCGGCTGGTCGTCCCGGCCGGACCGCTGAAGGTCCGCTCCAATGACACCGACTACCGTTTCCGGCCGCACTCCGGGTTCGCCCACCTGACCGGCCTCGGCCTGGACCACGAGCCGGACGCCGTCCTCGTGTTCGAGCCCGTCGCCGAGGGCACGGGCGACGACGGCGGCCACCACCGGGCCACCCTCTACTTCCGGCCCATGGCCGGCCGCGACTCGGAGGAGTTCTACTCCAACGCGCGCACCGGCGAGTTCTGGATCGGGCCACGCCCCACGCTCGCGGAGCTCCAGGCCCGCCTCGGCCTGCCCACGGCGCACATGGACGAGAAGCTCGAGGACGCGATCACCGAGAACGCCGGCCACCAGGCCCTCGGCGGCGTGCGCATCCGGTTGCTGCGCGACGTCGACCTGAACTGCGACGCCCTCGTCGACACCTCCCGGATCAACACCGCCGTCGACCTGGAGGAGTCGGACCGGCTCGACGCCGAGCTCGCCGAGGCGCTCTCCGAGCTCCGGCTGGTGAAGGACGAGTGGGAGATCGAGCAGATGCGCACGGCCGTCCAGGCCACGATCAACGGGTTCCACCAGGTCGCCCAGGCGCTCCCCCGCGCCGTGGAGCACAAGCGCGGCGAGCGCGTGGTCGAGGGCGCGTTCTTCGCCCGGGCCCGCGAGGAGGGCAACGACCTCGGCTACGACACCATCGCCGCCTCCGGAAACAACGCCACGGTCCTGCACTGGATCCGCAACAACGGCCAGGTCAACGCCGGCGACCTCATCCTCGTGGACGCCGGTGTCGAGGCCGACTCGCTGTACACCGCGGACATCACGCGCACGCTGCCGGTGAACGGGACCTACTCCGAGGTCCAGCGGAGGATCTACCAGGCCGTGCTCGACGCACAGGAGGCGGCCTTCGCCGTCGCCAAGCCGGGGAATCGGTTCCGGGACCTGCACCAGGCGGCCATCACCGTGCTGGCCGAGCGACTCGACGAGTGGGGCCTGCTGCCCGTGTCGCTGGACGAGGCGCTCTCGGACGCGGGCCAGCAGCACCGCCGCTGGATGCCGCACGGGACGAGCCACCACCTGGGGCTCGATGTGCACGACTGCGCGCAGGCCAAGCGCGAGCTCTACCTCGACGGCGTGCTGGAGCCGGGCATGGTCTTCACGATCGAGCCCGGCCTGTACTTCAAGGCCGAGGACCTCGCCGTCCCCGAGGAGTACCGCGGGATCGGCGTCCGGCTGGAGGACGACGTGCTCGTCACCGAGGACGGCTGTGTGAACCTCTCGTCCGACCTGCCGCGCACCCCCGACGAGATCGAGGCCTGGCTCAGGACCCAGCAGGGCTGACCCGGACAGTCCCACAGACATGGAGGAGGGCGGCGGCGAGATTCGATCTCGCCGCCGCCCTCCTCCATGCTCCGAGCCGAGCTCGAAGGCCCCGGCTCAGCGGTCTCGGTCGGTGCCGCTTCCGGGCTCGTGGGTCTCCGAGGTCCCTGCCGACGGCTCGTTCGCCTCGGCGTCGGACGGGCGGTCGGTCTCGGGTTCGTGACTCCCGCGTCCGGCCGACTCCGGATCGGTCGACGACGCCGACGCGTCCTGCCGCTCTCCCGACGGCGTCCCGGCGGCGCTCTCTCCGTCGGTGTGCGGCGCCGAGGGGCCGGCTGCGGTATCCCCGGTCTCCGGCTCGAGCCGTGCGCCGAAGCGCGGTCGGCCGTCCGGCAGGTCCTCGTAACCCGAGCGCGGGCGCGACGGCGTCCCGTTCTGCGTGGTGGGTCCCTGCGGCTGATCGCTCCCGGTCGCCGCGGCCGGGGAGGCAGCCGACCCAGGGCCCGTGCCGGGAGCGGTCGGTGCCGAGCCCGTGCCGTGGGCCGGCGGGGTCGCGCCACCCGAGTTGTCGCGCGGCGCCCACGCCGGGGTGACGTTGCCGGCTTGGACGCGGCTCATGGGCAGGCTGGACGCGAGGTTCCGTGCCGCCTGCGCGTGCTCGAACGCCACGACGACGTCGTAGTAGCCGGCCATGATCTGACTGGACGAGGCGAAGTCGCGCTTGCCGCGGCGGAGCGAGTAGCCGACGACGCCGACGATCATCCAGATCGCCATGCCGAGCCCGATCGAGGAGAGCAACTGGCTGATCGGGTTGCCGGTCGTGAACAGGCTCAGCAGCAGTCCCACGAAGACACCGAACATGGCGCCCTGGGCGGCACCGGAGAGGGCCACCCGCGGGTAGCTCAGCTTGGCCGTCACCCGCTCGACGCTCTTGAGGTCGCAGCCGATGATACTGACGTTCGCAACGGGGAAGTCGTTGTCCGCCAGGTAGTCCACCACCTTCTGCGCATCGAGGTAGGACTCGTAGCGGCCGAGGATCTCGCCGCGCGGCAGTGTGAACTGGTCCTGCTGGGACGGGGTGGAACCAAACGGAGTCGACATACCCCCATTGTGCCCCCTCTGCCCCGAGACGGGAGCCGCGGCCGGGCGGGTATCGCTGCGGGTGAACCGCCCCCTGGCCGCGGCGAACGCGGGCCGCCCGTCCGGGCCTGTGCGGCCCCCGACGACGCGGCACAGGCAGTAGCCTTGACAGCATGAGCAGCTCCCTGACCACCAAGGTATTCGTCGCCCGTCTGCTCGGCCTCGACGTCTTCGACCCGCTCGGCGACCGGCTCGGCCGCCTGCGCGACGTCGTCGTCGTCGACCGCGGGCCGAGCAAACCTGCGCACATGGTGGGCCTGCTCGTCGAGGTCCCGGGCAAGCGCCGCGTCTTCGTCCCGGTCACCCGCGTGCAGGCGATCGAGGCCGGGCAGATCATCTGCTCCGGCCTGGTGAACCTGCGCCGCTTCCAGAAGCGCGGTGCCGAGCGGCTGGCGGTCGGCGAGCTGCTGGACCAGCGCGTCACCTTCAAGGACGGCACCGGCATCGGCGTGATCGAGGACATCGGGCTGGACCGGCTGCGCAACGGCGACTGGGTGGTCTCCGCGTACTATGTGCGCCGCGGCGAGCGCGACACCGGCTTCCGGCCCTTCCGCCGCCTCTCCCGCGGCGAGCGCGTGGTGGTGGAGTGGAACGACATCCTCCACCTCAACGACTCGGAGCCGCAGGCGGCGACCCAGTTCGTGGCGGCGCACGACGAGCTCAAGCCGGCCGACTTCGCCGAGGCCCTCCACGAGATGTCGGACAAGCGCCGGCTCGAGGTCGCGGCCGAGCTGCAGGACGACCGCCTCGCCGTCGTCCTGCAGGAACTCCCGGACGAGGAGCAGGTCCAGATCCTCTCCGCCCTGGACATGGAACGCGCGGCCGACGTGCTCGAGGAGATGGACCCCGACGACGCGGCCGACCTCCTCAACGAGCTCTCCGACGAACAGCAGGAGGCCCTGCTGCAGCTCATGGAGCCCGACGGCGCCGACGACGTCCGGCGCCTGCTCGAGTACGAGGAGGACACCGCCGGCTCGCTGATGACGCCCGTGCCCGTCATCCTGCCGCCTGAGGCCACGGTCGCCGAGGCCCTCGCCTATGTCCGGCAGGAGGAGCTCAGCCCGGCCACGGCGTCGGCCGTCTATGTGTGCCGGCCGCCGCTGGAGACCCCCACGGGACGGTACCTCGGCGTCGTGCACATCCAGGCCCTCCTGCGCATGCCGCCGCCGGAGCCGCTGGGGAACATCATCGACACAGACCTGGAGCCGGTGAACGACCTGGCGACGGTGGCGGATGTCGCCCGGATGCTCGCCACGTACAATCTGACGAGCCTGCCGGTGGTCAACGACCAGGGGCGCCTCGTCGGCTCGGTCACCGTCGACGACGTCCTGGACCACCTGCTCCCGGACGACTGGCGGACCAACGACGATGCGGAGGAGGCAGCGAATGGCTGAGAAGAGCTCCCGCCCCCAGCGGAACCTGGACACGCCGCTGCCAGCCAGCGCGCGCCGGGTACCGCGGTTCCGCCCGGACCCGGATGCCTTCGGCCGCGCCACGGAGGGCTTCGCCCGGTTCATGGGCACTCCGCTGTTCCTGCTCTACATGACCGTGTTCTGCGTGGTCTGGCTGCTCTGGAACACCCTGGCGCCCATCGAGTGGCGCTTCGACGACGCCGCGCTGGGCTTCACCGCGCTGACGCTGATGCTGTCCCTGCAGGCGTCCTATGCCGCTCCGCTGCTGCTCCTCGCCCAGAACCGCCAGGACGACCGGGACAAGGTCTCCCTCACGGAGGACCGCAAACGAGCCGAGCGCAACCTGCACGACACCGAGTACCTGACCCGCGAGCTCGCGGCCCTGCGCATCGCGTTGCGCGACGTCGCCACCCGCGACTACGTGCGCAGCGAGCTGCGCAGCGCCCTCGAGGACCTCCTCGAGTCGAACGACGGCGAGGAGATCCGCCTGCGCGGCCGGGCGCCAAAGCGCCGCGAACGCGTCTCGGACGCCACCACGCAGATCCCGCAGGTCTCCCCCGGCGACGCGTCCGGCCCGCCGAGCTCCTCCACTCCGGGAAGGCCGCAGTGAGCCCCACCCCCGATCCGGAACTCACCCGCCTCCTCTCGGCCGCCCTCGGCTCCGTCCAGGACCCGGAGCTCCGCCGGCCGATCACCGATCTCGGCATGGTCGCCTCCGCCGAGGCGTACGACGACCGTTCGGCCACCGTGCACGTCCTGCTGACCATCGCGGGGTGCCCGCTGCGGAACACGATCGTCGAGGACGTCACGGCCGCGGCGACCTCCGTCCCCGGCATCGCTGCGGTCGACGTCGAGCTCGGCGTGATGACGCCGGAGCAGCGGCAGGCGCTGAAGGACGGGCTCACGTCCCGCGTGGTGCCCTTCACGCAGCCGAACAGCCTCACCCGGGTCATCGGCGTCGCGAGCGGCAAGGGCGGCGTCGGCAAGTCCAGTCTGACGGTCAACCTCGCCTGCGCCCTGGCGGCCGACGGCCTGCGCGTGGGCGTGATCGACGCCGACGTCCACGGCTTCTCGGTCCCGGGGCTGATGGGCATCACCCAGGCGCCGACCCGGGTGGACGAGCTCATCCTGCCCCCGGTCGCCCATGGGGTCAAAGTCATCTCGATCGGCATGTTCGTCGAGGGCAACCAACCTGTTGTCTGGCGGGGCCCCATGCTCCACCGCGCCCTGGAGCAGTTCCTCACCGACGTGCACTTCGGCGATCTCGACGTGCTGCTGCTGGATCTTCCGCCCGGCACCGGGGACATCGCGATCTCCGTCTCCCAGCTCCTGCCCGGCTCGCAGCTGCTGGTGGTGACGACGCCGCAGTCCGCCGCCGCGGAGGTCGCCGAGCGCGCCGGCGCCGTGGCCGAGACGACGGGTCAGGAGGTCGTCGGCGTGGTGGAGAACATGTCCTGGCTGCAGCTGCCGGACGGGACGCGGATGGAGCCCTTCGGCGCCGGCGGCGGCGCGGCGCTGGCCGAGCGCCTGCAGTCCCGCCTCGGCGTCGACGTGCCGCTACTGGGCTCGGTGCCGCTGGAGCCGCAGCTCCGCGAGGGCGGTGACGCGGGCGTGCCGATCGTGGTGAGCCGGCCTGAGTCGGCGGCATCGCAGGAGATCCGGGGAATCGCCCACCGGCTCGCGCGCCGTCCGCGCGGGCTGGCCGGCCTGCGTCTGGACGTCACGCCGCGGTAGGCGTCAGCGACCGCTTCAGGTCGCTTCGACGTCGAACGGGGCCGGGTCTCCCGGCGCGAGGCGTCGCGTCGTGCCCAGGGCGGCCCCCGCGCCGAGGGCGGCCGCGCCCCCCATGGCTCCGGAAGCACCGGCCGCCGAGCCGGGGGTGGTCTCGATCGACTGGCGCGCCGCGCCGGCGGAGACCGACTTCCGCGCGGTGGCTTTCGGGGTCTCGCGGGCGGCTCGGGCGGCGTCCTCGAAGTCGTCGAGGAGCGCCTCCTTGATGATCCGGCGGGGGTCGTACTGCCGGGGATCGAGCTTGCGCCAGTCGATGTCGGCGATGTCGTCGCCGACCTCGTCCCGGAGCTGCTCCTTGGCGCCCTGTGCCATCCGGCGGACGTTCTTCACCAGCTCCGCGAGCTGCTGTGCATAACCGGGCAGCTTGTCCGGGCCCAGCACGAGCACCGCGAGCAACGCGAGGATGAGGAACTCGCCACCGTTGATTCCAAACACGTTATGAGACTACCTGCTCCCGGCCTGCGGCCTGTATCCGTTCGGACTCATGTCGCATCGCCGCCGGAGGACTAGCCGAGGATGTCGAGCAGGCCCATGCGGCTGAATCCGCGGGCGATGCGGGAGAGCATGTCGTCGTCGGCCACCGGCGCGTGCTCCAACTGCGAGTACTCGGTGAGCACGATCCGGTTCACCACTGCCTCGCGTGGGCCGCCCTCGGGCAGCGTGACCGTGTAGACGGCGTCGGGAGTGTCGATCGAGGAGCTCTCGCCCTCGAGCCCGCGCGCCGTCGGCGAGACGGGCGCGACGGCGTGGCGGACCATGACCCCGTGCAGGTCGAAGGTCGGCGCGCGTCCCTCCCCGGATTCGGAAGGACCAGAACCGTCCCCACCGGAACTGTCCCCCCGCACCGCGGCGCGCCCCTCCGCGGCGAGGCGGGAGGCATCCGCCTCCACCGAGGCATCGACGGCAGTGCTCTCCGTCTCGGCCTTGCGCCGCTCCACGATCGCGAGCGTGCCGGCGGGACCCTGGTAGGTGAGCTCGACCCGTGGCTGGCCCTCCACGACGAACCCGAGCGCACGCACGGGCCGGTAGTCCATGTAGGACAGGTCGGGCAGGTTCCACCCGGAGTTCTGCAGTTCGACGACCGCGGCGGGGGTCAGCTCCGTTCCGTCCTCGTCCCATGCGGCGGCCTGTCCTGCGGCGGCGCTGGCCGCGGCCGCGCCCGTCCCGCCCATCGCCCAGGCCACGGCGAAGAGCCCCGCGATGAGCGAGCAGACGACGGCGAGGCCCAGCACGGGCAGCGTGGCCGGGCGATGCCCGCCTCGCTCTCCCCCGTCGTGCGCGGCTCCCCCGTCGTGCGCGGCTCCCTCGGGGCGTGTCCAGCGGGCGCGGTCCCCCGCGGTCGCCGGCCCGGGGCCGACGGAGATACCCGCGCCGGGGCGATTGCCGGCGGAGAGGGGGGCGTGCACGTCGCCGCCGAAGGGGCCTCCGGTGCTCGTGAAGCCGGCGGGTCCGCCCGCCGACCGGGCGGCCGCGTGTCGGAGCCGCTCGGCGCGGAGGCGGCGACGGCGGAGGGTGGCGAGTTCGAGCCGACAGTCGGCGCATTCGCGCAGATGGGTCTCCACCTTCTGGGACCGCGGCGTGGGCAGTTCGCCGGTGATGTACGGCTCGAGGAGACGTTCGGTTCGATGCATGCTGATGCCTACGAGACGGCCCGCTTCACCCGCGGGAGCGTCATGGTCGGGGTCGTGCGGCGCGGATTGCGGTGCTCGAGGCGGTCCCGGAGGAGCGCACGGCCGCGGTGGATGCGGGAGCGGACGGTGCCGAGCTTCACGCCCAGGGCGGCGGCGACCTCCTCGTAGGAGAAGCCCTCCAGGTCGCAGAGCACGACGGCGGCGCGGAAGTCCGCGGGCAGTGCGTCCAGGGCACGCTGGACATCGACGTCGAGGTTGTTGTGCTCGAAGGTGCGCTCCGGGCCGGGCTCGCGGCCGGCCAGCCGCGACTCGGCGTCGGGCGCAAGTGCGTCGAACCGGATGCGGCTCTTCCGGCGCGCCTGATCGAGGAAGAGGTTGGTGGTGATGCGGTGCAGCCACCCCCCGATCGTGCCCGGGGTGAACGTGTGGAGCGAGCGGAAGACGCGGACGAAGGTCTCCTGGGTCAGGTCCTCGGCGTCAGGGGCGTTGCCGGTCAGCCGGTACGCCAGCCGGTACACCTGCGACGAATGCTCCTCCACGATCGTCTCCCAGCTGGGCACGCTCTCGGGTTCTGCCGCCGCGGAGTCGGGCTGGACTGGTGAATAGTTCACGCTTCAATGGTGCCATCCATCACTGTGAAATCTCTGGATATCAGCCCCGCACCGGCTCGGGGCCGGCGGCGCTAAACTGTGATGGTTCGCGGTCCGGAGGCACCCGTGCCGCCACCGCTCGTACCCGACCCCGAAGGATGTTGCACCCGCAGATGAGCACCGACAAGCACAGCAGCTGGTCCTATTCCGAGGCACTGCCGCTGGAGGACGAGGTGCTGACGCGGGCGCGGGAGCGGGCGTACGAGCTCGGCGTCCGCGCCGTGACCTCCGGCACGGCCGCGCTCCTGACCGTGCTGGCGGCCCAGTCGCGGGCGCGCACCGCCGTCGAGGTCGGGACGGGAGCCGGCGTCTCGGGCCTCAGCCTGCTGCGCGGGTTCTCCGCCCAGACCGTCTTCACGACGATCGACGTCGACGTGGACCACCTCGATGCCGCCCGGCAGGCCTTCGCCGAGGCCGGCGTGCCCGCCTCCCGGACCCGCACGATCGCCGGCCGCGCCCGCGACGTCCTGCCCCGCCTGACGACGTCGGCCTACGACTTCGTCCTCCTGGACGCCGACAAGACCCACCTGGTGGAATACGTCGAGCAGGGCGCGCGCCTGCTCCGCAGCGGCGGGATGCTGGTCCTCAACGACGCCCTGGACATGGACAAGGTCCCGCTGCCGGCCGTCCGGCAGCCCGGGACGGTGGCCGCCCGCCAGGCCTCACGGCTGCTGCGCGACCGCGAGGACATGGTCATCTCGATGCTGCCGACGGGCACCGGCGTGCTCCTGGCCGTCAAGCGCTGAGACGACAGCGGGGACCGGGGCGCCTGCCCCGGTCCCCGCCCTTGTCCCTGATCGCACCGGCCGGCTATTCGGTGATGCCGACCAGGCACTCCTTGAGCTCGGCCGCCTCGTCGGCGTTGAGTTCCACCACGAGACGCCCACCGCCATCGATCGGCACGCGCATAATGAGGCTCCGGCCTTCCTTGGTGACCTCCATGGGGCCGTCGCCGGTACGCGGTTTCATCGCAGCCATCGGTGCTGACTTCCTCTCTCGACAGACGGAACCCCTGCGGCCCCGCCAAGTGGTGGATCGAAGGACGTCGAGCGGACCGGCGGACCGGCGCAACCGCGCCGCCCCAGGATCCGCAGTCCCCTTCAATCTGCATTTCACATTATTCCGAACTTCGCCCCGTGGTGCTAATCACAGGGGTCCTCGCCGTTGCCGCGCTCCGCTTTGAGACGTTCGATCTCGGCGGAGAGCGCGTCGATCACCTCGTCGACCTGATCGCATCGGTAACCCCGGAACGCAAGTGAGAATCGAACATCCCGCACGTCGGCCGCCCCGGGCCGTTCAGGCAGGAACACCGGGGGAAGCGACGACGGCGCCTCGTCGAGCCCGGCCCCCGGGGCACCGGCCGCTCGTCCCCGGCCGAAGACGAGCAGCGCCGTCGTACCGAGGACCAGGATGGCGAGGAACAGGAGTGCCAGCGTCACGACGGCCTACTGCGGGCCCAGTCGCCGGGCCGCCTCGGTGCCCTGCGGCTGCTCCGGGTGGTACGTGGTGGCCCACTCGACCGCGTCCTCGGGATCGTCCGTGAGATGGAACAGCTCGAGGTCCTCGGCCGAGATGGTCCCCTGCTCCAGCAGGGTGCCCTTCAGCCAGTCGATCAGCGGACCCCAGAACGCCGTACCGAACAGGACGATCGGGAAGTTGGTGACCTTCTCGGTCTGGACGAGGGTCAGCGCCTCGAACAGCTCGTCGAGCGTGCCGAAGCCGCCCGGCATGACGATGAAGCCCTGGGAGTACTTCAGGAACATCGTCTTGCGCGCGAAGAAGTACCGGAAGTTGATGCCGATGTCGACGTACTCGTTCAACCCGGTCTCGAACGGCAGCTCGATCCCGAGCCCCACGGACGTGCCCCCGCCCTCGACCGCGCCCTTGTTGGCCGCCTCCATCGCCCCGGGGCCGCCCCCGGTCATGACGGCGTAACCGTGCCCGACGAGCAGGCGCCCGATCTGCTCGGCCGTCCGGTACTCCGCGGAGTCGCGGTGGGTGCGGGCCGAGCCGAAGACGCAGATGGTCCGGCCGAGCTCGGCGAGCGTGCCGAAACCCTCCACGAACTCGCTCTGGATGCGCAGCACGCGCCAGGGGTCCGAGTGGACGAACGTCGTGTCCCGCGGCGTCTCGAACAGCATCTGATCGGACTGGCTGGTCTTGGCGCGGTCGCGTCGGAGCACCACCGAACCCTTGCGGCGTGCCGGATCCGGCACGGAGTCGAAGTCGGCGGCTGTGATGTGGTGCTTGCCCATGCTCCCCAGCCTACGGGTCGAACGCGGCCCGGCTCCGGCTTTACATTGCAATGCGGTTAATTTCGCCTTGTGAACGGGCACTCAGCCCCTTGTGGTACGGCTTACATCCAGTAGTGTCTCTGACATGAACGCAACTGACACTGGCAGGGGCGCCGAAGCCGCCGGCCCGGTCGTCCGCATGGAGAAGGTCAACAAGCACTACGGGCCGCTGCACGTCCTGCAGGACATCGAGCTGGAGGTCGCACGCGGCGAGGTCGTGGTGGTGCTCGGGCCGTCCGGTTCGGGCAAGTCGACACTGTGCCGGACCATCAACCGCCTGGAGCCGATCGACGACGGCTCCATCTACATCGATGGCGTGAAGCTGCCCGAGGAGGGCAAGGCACTCGCCCGTCTGCGCGCCGACGTCGGAATGGTCTTCCAGTCCTTCAACCTGTTCGCCCACAAGTCGATCCTCGAGAACGTGACGCTGGGACCGATCAAGGTCAAGGGCATGAAGAAGGCCGAGGCGGACAAGCTGGCGATGGAGCTCCTGACCCGCGTCGGCGTGGCGAACCAGAAGGACAAGCTGCCCGCCCAGCTCTCCGGTGGGCAGCAGCAACGGGTGGCCATTGCCCGCGCGCTGGCCATGCGACCGAAGGTCATGCTCTTCGACGAGCCCACCTCCGCCCTGGACCCGGAGATGATCCAGGAGGTGCTGGACACCATGGTCGGGCTCGCGCAGGAGGGGATGACCATGATCGTCGTGACCCACGAGATGGGCTTCGCCCGCAAGGCGGCCGACCGTGTGGTGTTCATGTCCGACGGCGCGATCGTCGAGCAGGCGGCCCCCCAGGAGTTCTTCACGAACCCGCAGTCCGACCGCGCCAAGGACTTCCTCGGCAAACTCATCACCCACTAGGCGAACGACGCTTCCGGCTCGCGCCGGAGTCCACGACGGCCGGAGACACCGGCCAGACACAAGGAGAAGAACATGCGCAAGAACCGCATCGCGCTGGCGTCCATGGCGGCCGTCGCTGCGCTGACCCTGTCCGCCTGTGGCGGCTCCGACGCCGGCGGCGAGGGCGAGGGCGAGGCCGGCGGCGAGAACGTCCGCATCGGCATCAAGTTCGACCAGCCGGGCCTCGGCTTCCAGGAAGGCTCCGAGTACACGG
Organism: Zhihengliuella sp.; assembly: GCF_031178195.1. Taxonomy (GTDB): domain Bacteria; phylum Actinomycetota; class Actinomycetes; order Actinomycetales; family Micrococcaceae; genus Zhihengliuella. The sequence goes on along the minus strand of NZ_JAPSJL010000002.1, from coordinate 3,956 downwards.
GATTCGACGTCGACGTGGCCAAGTACGTCGCGAACGAGCTCGGCTACTCGGAGGACCAGATCGAGTGGGTCTCCGCCCCGTCGGCGAACCGCGAGACCCTCCTGGAGACGAACGGCGTCGACATGATCTTCGCGACCTACTCCATCACCGACGAGCGCAAGGAGCGTGTGGCGTTCGCGGGACCGTACTTCGTGGCCGGCCAGGACCTCCTGGTCCGGGCGGACGAGGAGTCGATCTCGGGTCCGGAGGACCTCGAGGGCAAACAGCTCTGCTCCGTCACCGGTTCCACGTCGGCGACGAAGCTGAAGGACCTGCACCCGGGCATCAACCTGGTGGAGCAGGGCGGCTACGCAGACTGCCTCGGACTGCTGGAGACCGGCAGCATCGACGCGATCACCACCGACGACATCATCCTCGCCGGTCTCGCGGCCACCGAGGCCAATAAGGGCAAGTTCAAGGTCGTCGGCAACACGTTCTCCGAGGAGCGCTACGGCGTCGGTCTCCCCCAGGAGAACGACATCTGCGAGGACGTCAACGCCGCGATCACCAAGATGATCGAGGAAGGCGCCTGGGAGGAGGCCCTCAAGGCCAACACCGAGGGCACCGGCTACGAGCCGAACTCCGAGCTCAACCCGCCGACGCCGGACGCCTGCGCGTAGTCCTCGAATGATGAACGCGAACCGGCGGCCGGGCGGATGCCGGGCCGCCGGTTCGCGTCAGACCCGACCGCAAAGGAGCTAGGCCGTGGATGCCTACCTTTCCCTCTGGGAAACCTACGGCGGACAGATGTTGTCCACGTTCTGGACCAACCTGCAGTTGACCTTCTGGGCGGCGATCGCGTCGTTCCTGCTGGGCACGCTGCTGGCGCTCATGCGCATCTCCCCCGTGCCCAGCCTCCGCTGGGCGGGCGCCGCGTACGTCAACATCTTCCGCAACACCCCTCTGACCATCATCCTCACGTTCGGCGTACTGGTCCTCTTCGGCGTCTTCCGGGTCACTCTGGCGTCCGACTTCAACCTGAACTTCTTCCGGATCGCCATCATCGGTCTGACGATCTACCACGCGGCCTTCTTCTGCGAAGCCATTCGCTCCGGCGTGAACACGGTGCCGCTCGGCCAGGCTGAGGCGGCCCGCGCGATCGGGCTGAGCTTCCTCCCTGCGGCGCGCATCGTGATCCTTCCCCAGGCCTTCCGGGGTGCGATCGCTCCGATCGGCAACGTCCTGATCGCGCTGATCAAGAACTCGACGGTCGCGACGGCAGGCTCGGTCGCCGAGATCTCCGGCACCATGAAGGTGATGATGGAGTTCCGGCCGGACGTGGGCATCCCGATCTTCCTGACCGTCGCCGTGTTCTTCGTGATCGTGGTGCTCCCGGTCGGCATGCTGACGACGTACCTCTCCAAGAAGCTGGCGGTGGCACGATGAGCGGATCCGTCCTATTCGACGCCCCCGGCCCCCGGGCCAGGCGGCGCATCCTGATCGCCAACATCCTCGGCGTTGTGGCCGTCCTCGCCCTGTTGGCGTGGGTGGTCAAGGTCCTCGCCGATTTCGGCCAGCTCGACGCTGCGAAGTGGAGCTCTTTTGCGCAGTCGGGGACCTGGGAGAACTATCTCCTGCCAGGTCTGGTGAACACGCTGAAGTCGGCCGCCATCGCGATCATCGCATCGCTGGTCTTCGGCCTGGTGTTCGGCATGGGCCGGCTCGCGCAGAACAAGCTCGTCAACGGCGTCAGCTCGGTGATCGTGGAATTCTTCCGTGCAGTGCCGGTGCTCCTGATGATGATCTTCTTCTGGATCTTCTTCGGCCGCATGGGCATCGTCCCCTCCGGCGACGCTCCTTTCGTCGCGGTGGTGCTCGCACTGACGCTCTACAACGGTTCTGTCGTCGCGGAGCTGGTCCGGTCGGGCGTACACGGGTTGCCCAAGGGCCAGCGCGAGGCCGGCATAGCCATCGGCCTCACCCGCGGCCAGTCGCTCCGCCTCATCGAGATTCCGCAGGCATTGGTGGCGATGATGCCGGCGCTGCTCGGGCAGTTCGTCGTCATCCTCAAGGACTCCGCGCTTGGCGCCATCATCAACTACAACGAGCTGCTCTTCAGCGGGCGGCTGGTCGGAACCGGCAACGCCAATGTCTTCCAGGCACTGGTGGTCGTTGCAGCGATCTTCATCCTGATCAACTTCGCGCTGACCTACCTCGCCCAGTGGGTCTCGACCCGCGTGGCCCGGCGCCGCGCGAAGGCAAGCGCCACGGAGGACGACGGCTCGGACGACATCGGGCTGGTGATGCCCGAGGGTCCCGGCATTACGACGCCGAGGAAGTAGTCCTGACGACGCCCCATCCGCCGGCCAGGAGAGGTGGGATTGAACGATCAGGCGGTTCATCGATCCGGTCACGCTCTTCGTCCAGCTCGGCTCCGTCGTCAGGATGACCAAGATCGGACCGACCCGTTCCGGGCACGTCGTTGTCGGCGTCGAAACCATAGGCACACCCACGCCGACGGTGCAGAGGACGCTCGCCCGTGACTGCTGTGCTCCGGCACTGGACACCCAGGACGGCATGACTGTAACGACACATGACCTGTGGGATCTACCGCCTCATCAAACGAACCAGTGAGATCGCCAGGCGAAGACTTTTATGAGCACTAACGCAATGGCTGAACCCTTCCGGGGAATCACGCAAGTCGAACTGCTCAACTGAAAACGGAAAACCCGACGGCTCCCAGCCAAAGCGGTCTCCAACGACACGGTCAGCTGCACCGGCAGAGCCGCCACTGCACTCGAATCAGGAATACACCCGAAAGAGTTCGAGCGCCCTCGGTCAACCACGATCGAGCCGCTGATCCTCATAGGCCGGGGAAATCGAACCCAGGCCGCCTCAGGGCTGGAACGGAACCAACTGTGCACACGCCGGGCGAATGGGCGAAATGCGGCCGAAAGTGACGACCCAAGCCCTCTATCTTCTCCGACACCCGTCGCGTATCGTCAGCGATAGCCCACGTTGGGCGGTGCTCCCTCGCACCTCGGGGGAAAGAGAGAGCAATTTCCATGAAATCCGTCACGCCATCCCATCGCAGATTGAACCCGACTCAACCGCTCCAACGAATTCGCGCCATTAGTGCTCTATCCCTTGGTGCAGTGCTCGCGGGGCTTCTGTCGTTCAGTTCGAGCGCCTACGCAGCTACCGTCGTCGAACTTGGCACGGCAGAGTCCTATGCAGTGCTCGGGGGCCAATCGGTGACGAATACAGGACCCAGCGTGGTCGAGGGTGACCTCGGCGTTTACCCAGGCACCTCCATCACGGGTTTTCCGCCTGGAATTGTTTCGGGCGGCACCACGCACACGGCGGACGCGCATGCTCAGCAAGCGCAGAATGACCTTGTCACGGCCTACAATAGCGCGGCTGACCAAACGTCGGACGCGTTGATTTCCGATGACCTGGGTGGCCAGACCCTTGTGGAGGGTGTATACACCTCCTCGTCGTCGGCGGCGCTGACAGGGACGGTAACTCTCGATGCCGAGGGCGACCCGAGCGCCGTGTGGATTTTCCAGATCGGCTCGAGTTTGACGACGGCGACGGATAGCGTCGTCGCGCTCACCAACGGCGCTCAAGCCTGCAACGTGTTCTGGCAGGTGGGATCATCGGCAACGCTCGGGACAAGCTCTGAGTTCGTGGGCACCATCATGGCGATGACCTCCGTGACGGTCACCACGGACACTGCAGTGGAAGGTCGGGTGCTTGCGCGCAACGGGTCGGTGACGCTCGACAACAACGTCTTTACAGACCCACGCTGCGCCGACACCCCCGCGGAACCCAGCACCCCCGCAGAGCCCAGCACCCCCGCGGAACCCAGCACCCCCGCGGAACCCAGCACCCCCGCAGAGCCCAGCACCCCCGCAGAGCCCAGCACCCCCGCAGAGCCCAGCACCCCCGCAGAGCCCAGCACCCCCGCAGAGCCC
>NZ_JAPSJL010000015.1 GCF_031178195.1 Zhihengliuella sp. | reverse complement strand
TCGTCGACGCCGCCCTGGCGGGCGACGTGGCCTGCGGGCGCGTCGTCGGCGACACCGGCCGGACGCTGGGCCCCACCGTGGCCACGCTGTGCAACACCCTCAATCCCGAGCTCGTGGTGATCGGCGGAGAGATCGCCCGCGCCGGGGAGCTGCTCCTCGGCCCGCTGCGCGAGACCGTCTCCCGCCACGGGGTGCACGGCAACGTCCGCGGGCTGCGGATCGAGGCCGCCCGGCTCGGCCTCCAGGCCCATGTGGCCGGCGCCGTGATCGTGGCGCTGCAGCGCGCCGAGCTGCCTGTGGGGGCCGGACCGGAGAACTTACCGACGGGTCAGTAGCAATCTTCGACTAATGGACATTCCCTCCTCGAAGTTCTACTGTTGAGCGCATCACAAGAACCCCTCGGCGACGGCGGGCCCTCCCGTCCCCCGGGGCGGCGGGCTCCTGGCACGTCCGGTCCCGCGCCGACCTCTCCACCAGCAAGGGAGCTGTGCGATGAGCAACAAGGCCTCGAGCTCGCGGCTCGCCGGTGACGCGAACACCGCGGCAGTCATCCGGATCAGCATCGTCGCCGCCTTCGGCGGCTTTCTCTTCGGCTACGACTCCGCCGTGATCAACGGCGCCGTCGCGTCCCTCCGGACCGAGTTCGGCATCGGTCCCGCCGTGCTCGGCACCACCGTGGCCTCGGCCCTCCTCGGCGCGGCCGTCGGCGCGTTCTTCGGCGGCCGGATCGCCGACCGCCTGGGCCGCGTTCCCGTCATGAAGATCGCCGCGGTGATGTTCCTGCTCAGCGCGCTGGGCTGCGGCCTGGCGTACCACCTGAGCTGGTTCATCGTCTGGCGCGTCGTCGGCGGCATCGCCGTGGGCGTCGCCTCCGTGATCGCCCCGGCGTACATCGCCGAGGTCGCCCCCGCAGCGGTGCGCGGACGGCTCGGCTCGCTGCAGCAGCTGGGCATCGTGCTCGGCATCTTCGTCTCGCTCACGGTCGACGCGCTGCTGGCGGCCTGGGCCGGCGGCGCGGACGAGACGCTCTGGCTCGGGCTGGAGGCCTGGCGCTGGATGTTCCTGGCGATGGCCGTGCCCGCGGTGACCTACGGCATCGGCGCCTTCGCCATCCCGGAGTCCCCCCGGTACCTGGTGCTCGCAGGCCGCCCCGACGACGCCCGCCAGGTGCTGACCGGCCTCCAGGGGATCGTCTCCGCCAACGACCGCGTCCAGGCGATCCAGCAGTCCGTCCACTCCGAGCGCAAGCCGCGGATGTCCGACCTGCGCGGGCGCATGGCCGGTCTGAAGCCCATCGTGTGGGTCGGCATCGGCCTCGCCGCCCTGCAGCAGTTCGTCGGCATCAACGTGATCTTCTACTACTCCAACGTGCTGTGGCAGTCGGTCGGCTTCACCGAGGCGGACTCGTTCACCATCACCGTGATCACCTCGGTGACCAACGTCGTCGTCACCGTCGTGGCGATCGCCCTGGTCGACCGCGTCGGCCGGCGCCCGCTGCTGCTCGTGGGCTCGGCGGGCATGACCCTCTCCCTGGCCACCCTGGCCGTGCTCTTCGCCACGGCGAACGTCGTCGACGGCGCCCCGCAGCTCGGCCCCACCGCCGGCCCGATCGCCCTCGTGGCCGCCAACCTCTTCGTGGTGTTCTTCGGCGTCTCCTGGGGCCCCATGATGTGGGTCCTGCTCGGCGAGATGTTCCCGAACCAGATCCGCGGTGCCGCCCTGGCCGTGGCCGGGTTCGTGCAGTGGATCGCCAACTTCGTGGTCACCGTGTCCTTCCCGCCCCTGGCCGCCGCCTCCCTGGGTCTCGCCTACGGGCTGTACGCGTTCTTCGCCCTCATCTCGCTGCTCTTCACGATCAAGATGGTCCGCGAGACCACCGGCGTGGAGCTCGAGGACATGACGGACTGAACGGTCCGCGCACGCTCCCCAGACGGCGGGCCCCTCCCCATCCGGGAGGGGCCCGCCGTCGTCCGTGCTCCCGTCCCGGCCCGCCGGCGCCGGTGTCGCCTCACCGCGCTCTCGGGGCCGGGTGAGGGGATGATTACCCGTTCGTGACCGTCACGACACAGAACGCGCGGCGCATCGGGTATTTTCGGAGGACCGCGAACGACCCGGTACCTGAGCCCGGGTTCCGCGCACCCACGTTCCGCGTTCATTTTCAACGGCGAAAAGGACCCCAGGTTGACCCAGATCACAGCGGACCCCGCTTCCCCCGCACAGGCCGCCGACCGCAAGTCGGCGGG
>NZ_JAPSJL010000001.1 GCF_031178195.1 Zhihengliuella sp. | reverse complement strand
GGGGGAAACGCCCGGTCCCATACCGAACCCGGAAGCTAAGACCCACAGCGCCGATGGTACTGCACTCGGGAGGGTGTGGGAGAGTAGGTCGCCGCCGGACAACCATTACAGCTCAGGCCCCCGCAGAGATGCGGGGGCCTGACCTGTTTAATCACCCAACACCACAGCGGGAACGATGAGAAGTGCTCCGTGATAACTCGCTGGTGTGGGGCCTTCGTTGATCGGAGCCGAGTCTTGGACGCTTTCCCGACCGCTGTTGATAGATGCTTGGTGCAGTCGAAGGCTCCGGCCCCCGCCGATGCGGGGGCCTGAGCCTTCGACTGGAGATCCACTAGGGATGAATTAGTCGTCCTGACCGTTGAAGCCGCCGCTCTGCTGCTCGCCCCCACCGAAGCCGCCGCCCTGCTGCTCGCCTCCGCCGTAGCTGCCGCTCTGCTGCTCGCCGCCGTCGAAGCCACCGGACTCCTGCTGTTCGCCCCCACCGAAGCCGCCGCCCTGCTGCTCGCCTCCGCCGTAGCTGCCGCTCTGCTGCTCGCCGCCGTCGAAGCCACCGGACTCCTGCTGTTCGCCCCCACCGTAGCTGCCGCTCTGCTGCTCGCCTCCGCCGAAGCCGCCGGAGTTCTCCTGGCCGCCGTAGCCGCCACCCTGCTGATTGTCTTCGCCGTAGGCGCCGGACTCCTCCCGGTCGCCGCCGAAGTTGGACTCCTGCTGGTCCCCGCCTCCGAAGTTGGACTGCTGCTGGTCCCCGCCTCCGAAGTTGGACTGCTGCTGGTCCCCGCCGAACTCGTTCTCCTGGCCCTCTGTGTTCTCGTACGTCATTTGTTGCTCCTTGCCGCATCGTGAGGTGAACTTTCCGGTGGAGTTCACTGCGAACTCCGACCATCACCGTACGTAGACGGGCGCTCCCCCGGTCAACGAGGTCGGGGCCATTCCGAGCGAAGTACCAGCTACGAGGATTCTTCTCTTGAGGCTTTGCACGCTCGGCTCTACTGTCGAGATGCGGCGCGACGCGACGTGCGGAACCACCACCTGGCAAGCCACAGCGCCGTCGATGTCCGTGCTGCCGAGAGGAGTAGTAGCCCATGAACAGGACTGGGCAGATAGGGCGCGCGGGGGCCTCACCCGATCGCCGCCGCTCCCATCGAACCGGCCGGCGCATCGGCGACGCCGTCAGAGGGCTCGGCTTCCTCAGCGTCATAGGAGCCGGCGTCTGGTTCGGCGCGCCCGAGTTCCTCGGCTTCGTCGTCGTGCTGGGTGGGGTCCTGGTGCCGCGGCTCATGCGTCTGGCGGGGCCATTCGACGCCGCCTTCGGCATCACCGTTCTGGTCGCCGCGTGGAGCGGGGCGGCCGGACTGTACGAGGCCATCCCGTGGTGGGATCTGCTCGTGCACTTCATCACGGCCGGTGCGGCCGCCGCAGTGCTCTATCTGGGGCTCGCGAGGATCGACGTCACGCCGGATACCCCCATGGGGAGCGTGCTGCCGTACCGATCCATCGTCGTGCTGACCTCTGCTCTCGGCATGACGCTTGCCGTTCTCTGGGAGTTCCTCGAGTGGGCGGGGCACACGTTCGTGTCTTCGCAGATCCACGTGGGATACACGGACACGCTCGGGGACCTGGCCGTCGGAGGTCTCGGGTCGACGCTGGCCGGTATCCTCCTGGCGCAGTGGCAGGGGAGGGTCTCGGAGGTGCAGAGCTGGGCCCGCGCGTGAGCTGCGCCATGAGGTGGTCATGAAAGAGTAAAGTCTTTGAGACCCCGTGCCGCCGACGAAGGGAACCTTCGAGCATGTCCACCTCCGAGCTGCCGGCGATGCCGACCGCCACCGGCGACGTCCCCTCGCCCGAGGATCACCGTGACCACTCGGTCCGCATCCAGGACGACCTGTATCGCCACGTCAACGGCAACTGGCTCGCCACCGCGGAGATCCCGGGGGACCTCGGCAGTTACGGATCGTTCATGAAGCTGCGCGACGACTCGGAGCTGGCGGTCCGCTCCATCATCGAAGAGGCGCAGGCCTGCGTCGAGGCCGGGACGGCGGACGAGCGCCAGCACCGGATCGCATCCCTCTTCAGCTCGTTCATGGACGAGGAAGCCATCGAGTCGCGCGGCATGGACCCCATCCGGGAGAAGCTCGACCAGGTAGCCTCCGCCGAGTCCCGCGAGGACTTCGTCCGCCTGATGGGCCGTCTCCAGCGCGAGGGGGTCTCCGGTCTCTACAGCATCGGCGCCTCCAACGACGCCGGGCAGCCGGACCGCAACCTTCTGAACTTCCTCCAGTCCGGGCTCGGCCTGCCGGACGAGTCCTATTACCGCGAGGACCAGTTCGCCGAGCTCTACAGTGCCTACCGCGACCACGTCGTCCGGTTCTTCACCCTCGCCGGGCTGCCGGAGCCCGAGCAGGCGGCCGACGGCGTCGTGCGCCTGGAGACGGCGCTGGCCTCCCACCACTGGGACCGCGTCAGGACTCGCGACGCCCAGGCCCGCTACAACCTGCTCACCGCGGACCGGCTGCGCGAGCTCCACCCGTCCGTGCAGCTGTGGCTCGAGGGCGCCGGCATCGCCGAGAAGTACTACGCAGAGGTCGTCGTCTGGCAGCCGAGCTACCTCGAGGGCGTCGAGACCGTACTGGCCGAGCAGCCCCTCGAGGCGTGGAGGAACTGGGGTGCGCTGCAGATCATCCGCAGCTACGCGCCGTATCTGTCCTCCGGGTTCGTCGAGGAGCACTTCGCGTTCTACTCCGCCAAGCTCGGCGGCGTGGAGCGCCAGAAGGAGCGGTGGAAGCGCGGCGTCGCCTTCACCGAGGGCAGCGTCGGCGAGGATGTCGGCCAGCTCTATGTCGAGCGGCACTTCCCCGCCGAGGCGAAGGCCGAGATGGAGGCTCTGGTCGCGAACCTGATCGAGGCGTACCGGCAGTCGATCGCCACCCTGGGCTGGATGAGCGAGCAGACCCGGGAGCGCGCGCTCGAGAAGCTCTCCATGTTCCGGCCCAAGATCGGCTACCCCGTGAAGTGGATCGACTACTCGTCGATCCGGCCCGGCCACGATCTGATCGCCAACGCCACCGCTGTGAATGAGTTCGAGTTCCTGCGGGAGCTGCAGAAGATCGACGACGGGGTGGACCGGGACCTGTGGTTCATGTACCCGCAGACGGTCAATGCGTACTACCATCCCCTCCTGAACGAGATCGCGTTCCCCGCCGCCATCCTCCGGCCCCCGTTCTTCGCTGCTGGCCGGGACGCGGCCAGCAACTACGGGGCGATCGGCGCGGTCATCGGGCACGAGATCGGCCACGGATTCGACGACCAGGGCTCGCAGTACGACGGCACCGGGGAGCTGAAGAACTGGTGGACCGAGGAGGACCGCGCCCGCTTCGAGGGCCTCACCGCCAGGCTCGTGGACCAGTACGACTCGCTCGTCCCGCCCGAGGCCCCGGAGCACACCGTCAACGGCAGACTCACGCTCGGGGAGAACATCGGCGACCTCGGCGGGCTCGGCATCGCCTGCAAGGCGTACCGGCTGGACCTCGCCGCGCGCGGGCTGGAGGACGACGAGGCGATCGACGGTCTGACCGGAGACCAGCGCTTCTTCCACGCCTGGGCCGAGTGCTGGCGGAGCCTCACCCGCCCGGAGACCATGGTCACCCGGATCACCACCGACCCCCATGCGCCGGGGGAGTTCCGCTGCAACCAGGTCGCCCGCAACCTGGACGCGTTCCACGCCGCGTTCGGCACGCGGCCGGGCGACGGCATGTGGCTGGACCCCGAGGACCGGGTCGCCATCTGGTAGGCCGCGGAGGGTACGACGGCGCCTGCCACACTCGGCGGTGCGCCGCCCTTCCGGTCAGTCGCGGAAGTACGCCGCGATGTCGTCGACGAGCTCGGTGACCGCCGCCGGGACGGAGCCATGGAGGCCGTCCGGCGACTCCGTGTACGTGGAGCCGCGCACGGCGGCGTGCAGCTGCCGGGCCGTCTCCTGGAAGTAGCTGGCGCTGCGGGCACCCGCCATGAAGCGCGTGTTCGTCGGCAGGCCCGCGAAATCCTCGACCGACTCGACCTCCTCCAGGGCGGCCAGCAGTTCGCCGGTGCCCGAGGTGACGAGCTTCCGGGCCGCGCGCCCGAACGGCGTGCGCGTCGCCGCGGCGAGCAGGCCCGCCAGCAGCGGGGCGGGGACCCGGGAGAGGGTGGCGGTCCGCTGCTGCCCGCGGTGCATAACTGCCAGTGCGCGCCCCGGATGGCCGGCCTCGATCTGCCGCACGCACTCCCGCATCCAGGAGGCGTTCAGGCTCCCCTCGATGTTGATCGCGGGGTCGTACACCGCCAGCCGGTCCGGGACGAGGTCCGGGTCGACGCTCGTGCCGTCGCCGTCGAGCCCCTGGAAGGCCTGGACCGCGTTGAGGACCACCGCGCCCCCGAGGGAGTGGCCGAAGAGATTGCGCGCACCGGTCTCCCGCAGGACCGCGGCGACGTCCGCGATCTCGGTGGCCATGGCGTAGTTCGGCGGCTGTTCGGACGATTTGCCGCGGCCGCGCCGGTCGAACACGTCCACGGCCCAGCCGGCGCCGAGTGCCTGGCTCAGGCGGAGCGCGAAGGGGCGGTAGATCAGCGCGGTGATGAACGCGCCGCCGACCACGAGGACGCGCCGTTCACCCGGCGCGTCGAGGTCGCCGTAGGAGGTCACGCCGAGGCGGCCGCCGTCGAGGGTGGCCACTGTGCGGTCGTGACCCCGGCGACCGCGGGTTCGACGTTCCTGACTGGGGGCGCGGGCGATGACCATGTCCCCGGTATCCTACCGGTCAGCCACTGCGCGCTCCGGCCCCGGAACGGCGAGCTGCGGCCGGTAGAATGGTGCAGCGTGACTGTAGATAACTCCTCCCCTGCCCAGAACGCCGCCACCGACCACCACGACCTCCGTCAGGTGCGCCTGGACAAGCGCGCGGAACTGCTGGCCAGCGGTCGCGAGCCGTACCCCGTCGAGCTGGAGACCACGCACACCCTGCGTCAGGTCCGCGAGGCGTACACCCACCTGGAGGCCGGCGAGGAGACGGACGACGTCGTCAGCGTCGTCGGCCGGCTGGTCTTCGCCCGGAACACCGGCAAGCTCTGCTTCGCGACCCTGCAGGAGTCGGGTCCGCAGGGCGAGGCCGTCCGGCTCCAGGCCATGCTCTCGCTCGCGAACGTGGGGGAGGAGTCGCTCGCCGACTGGAAGCGCCTCACCGACCTCGGCGACCATGTGTCGGTCACCGGACGGGTGGTCTCCTCGCGGCGCGGCGAGCTCTCCGTCATGGTCACGGACTGGGCGATGGCCTCCAAGGCGATCCGCCCCATGCCGGTGCTGCACGCCGATCTGAACGACGAGACGCGCGTGCGGCAGCGCTACGCGGACCTGATGGTCCGCGACGAGGCGCGCCAGATGATCTACAAGCGCGACGCGATCGTCCGCTCCATCCGCGACACGCTGTACGGCCACGGGTACGTCGAGGTCGAGACGCCGATGCTGCAGCTCGTGCACGGCGGTGCCGCGGCCCGGCCGTTCCAGACCCATTTGAACGCCTTCGACCAGGATATGACGCTCCGAATTGCCACCGAGCTGTACCTGAAGCGCACCGTCGTGGGCGGAATTCCCCGGGTGTTCGAGCTGGGGCGGATTTTCCGCAACGAGGGCGTGGACTCGACGCATTCGCCCGAGTTCACGACGCTCGAATCCTACGAGGCGTACGCCGATCAGTTCGTGATGGCCGAGCGGATGCAGGAGATCATCCTCAATGCCGCCGACGCCGTGGGGGCCGGACGGACTATTGAGACATCCAAGGGTGTAATAAATCTCGACGGCGAATGGAAGTGGATCAGCGTCTATCCCGGATTGTCCGAGGCCGTGGGCATGGAGATCACGCCGGACACCGAGGCCGGGATTCTGCGTGAGATCGCCGAGCGCCACGAAGTGAAGATCGACCCGAAGTGGGACGCCCAGAAACTCGTGATCGAACTCTTCGGTGAAATCGTCGAGCCGACGCTGATCGACCCGACTTTCGTCTACGACTACCCGCCCGCGGCGCAGCCGCTGGCCCGCCCGCACCGCAGCAAGCCCGGCGTCATCGAGGCCTGGGACCTCATCATCGGCGGGATGGAGCGGGGCACGGCGTTCTCCGAGCTGATCGATCCGGTCATCCAGCGGGAGCGCCTCGTGGAGCAGTCCCGACTCGCAGCCGGCGGCGACGACGAGGCCATGCAGCTGGACGAGGACTTCCTGCGCGCCCTGGAGTACGGCGCGCCGCCGATGGGCGGAATCGGCCTGGGGGTCGATCGGCTGGTCATGCTCTTCACCGACGCCGGGATCCGGGAGACCATCCTCTTCCCATTACTCAAGCCGGAGGCATAACCATGGAATATGTGCAGGTATTGCTGCCTACCATTGTCGTCGCCCTCATCTTCTGGTTTGTGATTCGGGCGCTGTTCCGGGTGGACCGGAATGAGCGGCTGGCCGAATCGGAAGCCGAGCGCCGGGTCGACGGCATTCCCGGAACGAATGTTTCGAAAGGGGCTCGGGCGGACGGCGAAAAGTAGCCCTTCCCGAATGCTTGAGGGCGTCTTGAGCGATTTCCCAGCTTCGCGCGTGGCGTCATTGCCGTCGATGTGATTAGGATGATGTCCATGGCACGCAAAGTAGAAGTTACTCTCATTGACGATCTCGACGGTTCCAAGGCCGACGAATCCGTGAAATTCGCACTGGACGGAGTTCAGTACGAAATCGACCTCAGCGAGTCGAATGCGAATGAACTGCGCGAGTCGCTGAAGCGCTATGTCGAGGCCGGCACCCGCGTGACGGGCGGCCGCGGCCGCAACACCGGCTCCTCCTCCTCCCGCTCCGGCGGCTCCAAGGGCGAGACCGCCGCGATCCGCGAGTGGGCCAAGCGCAACGGGTACGAAGTCAGCGCCCGCGGCCGCATCCAGGCCAGCGTGGTCGAGGCCTACCGCGCCGCTCAGTAGGACTCGCGGGGGCAGCAGCAGGACACCGGTCCGACCCCCGGGATGCGGCCAGAGCCGTGTCCCCGACTGCACAGGGCGACGCCCGCACCAACCCCCGGTGCGGGCGTCGCCCTGTGCGTGTTATCCCTTGGGCGAACACCGCCCACAGGGCGTACGTCAGTGCGTAGCATCGAAGGACGCTACGCATCAGCTAGGAGTGTGCCGCTATGTTCGAGAGATTCACAGACCGAGCCCGCCGGGTTGTTGTGCTCGCCCAAGAAGAGGCGCGCATGCTCAACCACAACTACATCGGGACCGAGCACATCCTGCTCGGGCTCATCCACGAGGGCGAGGGCGTCGCCGCGAAGGCGCTCGAGTCGCTGAACATCTCGCTGGGCGCCGTGCGCGAGCAGGTGCAGGAGATCATCGGGCAGGGCCAGAACGCGCCCTCCGGCCACATCCCCTTCACTCCGCGCGCCAAGAAGGTGCTCGAGCTGTCGCTGCGCGAGGCGCTCCAGCTCGGCCACAACTACATCGGCACCGAGCACATCCTGCTCGGGCTCATCCGCGAGGGCGAGGGCGTGGCGGCGCAGGTCCTGGTCAAGCTCGGCGCAGATCTCTCCCGCGTCCGGCAGCAGGTCATCCAGCTCCTCTCCGGCTACCAGGGCGGCAAGGAGTCCGCCGGCGCCGGCGTCGGCGCCAGCAGCGGCCCGCAGGAGGGCACGCCCGCCGGCTCGGCCGTGCTGGACCAGTTCGGCCGCAATCTGACGACGGCGGCGCGCGAGGGCAAGCTCGACCCGGTGATCGGGCGCGAGCACGAGATGGAGCGCGTCATGCAGGTCCTCTCGCGCCGCACCAAGAACAACCCGGTCCTCATCGGCGAGCCCGGCGTCGGCAAGACGGCCGTCGTCGAGGGTCTGGCCCAGGCGATCGTGCGCGGCGACGTCCCGGAGACGATCAAGGACAAGCAGCTCTACACGCTGGACCTCGGCTCGCTGGTGGCCGGCTCCCGCTACCGCGGCGACTTCGAGGAGCGCCTGAAGAAGGTCCTCAAGGAGATCCGCACCCGCGGCGACATCATCCTGTTCATCGACGAGATCCACACGCTCGTCGGCGCAGGCGCCGCAGAGGGCGCGATCGACGCCGCGAGCATCCTCAAGCCGATGCTGGCCCGCGGCGAGCTGCAGACGATCGGCGCCACCACGCTGGACGAGTACCGCAAGCACATCGAGAAGGACGCCGCGCTGGAGCGCCGCTTCCAGCCCATCCAGGTCGCCGAGCCGAGCGTCGAGCTGACCACGCAGATCCTGCGCGGCCTGCGCGACCGCTACGAGGCGCACCACCGCGTCTCGATCACGGACGAGGCGCTCCAGGCGGCCTCGAGCCTGGCGCACCGCTACATCTCCGACCGGTTCCTCCCAGACAAGGCCGTCGACCTGATCGACGAGGCCGGCGCCCGGCTGCGCATCCAGCGCATGACGGCGCCGCCGGAGCTGAAGCAGATGGACGAGGAGATCTCCAACGTCCGCCGCGAGAAGGAAGCCGCGATCGACGCGCAGGACTTCGAGGGCGCCGCGGCGCTGCGCGACAAGGAGCAGAAGCTCCAGGAGGAACGCAACGCCAAGGAAGCCGCCTGGAAGAACGGCGACATGGACGAGATCGCCGAGGTGACCGAGGAGCTCATCGCCGAGGTCCTGGCGAACTCCACCGGCATCCCGGTCGTGAAGCTGACCGAGGAGGAGTCCTCGCGCCTGCTCAACATGGAGGAGGCCCTGCACCAGCGGGTCATCGGGCAGGACCAGGCCATCAAGGCCATCTCGCGGGCGATCCGCCGCACGCGCGCCGGCCTGAAGGACCCGAACCGGCCCACCGGCTCGTTCATCTTCGCCGGCCCGACCGGCGTCGGCAAGACCGAGCTGGCCAAGGCCCTGGCCGAGTTCCTCTTCGGCGAGGAAGACGCCCTGGTCACCCTCGACATGTCGGAGTACCAGGAGAAGCACACGGTCTCCCGCCTGTTCGGCGCGCCTCCCGGATACGTCGGCTACGAGGAGGGTGGACAGCTCACGGAGAAGGTCCGCCGCCGCCCGTTCTCGGTGGTGCTGTTCGACGAGGTGGAGAAGGCTCACGCAGACCTCTTCAACTCGCTGCTGCAGATCCTGGAGGACGGCCGCCTGACCGACTCGCAGGGCCGCGTGGTGGACTTCAAGAACACCGTGATCATCATGACCACCAACCTCGGAACCCGGGACATCTCCAAGGGCGTCATGACCGGCTTCCAGTCCACCACCGACGTGCGGACGAACTACGACCGGATGCAGGCGAAGGTCCAGGAGGAGCTGCGCCAGCACTTCCGCCCCGAGTTCCTGAACCGCGTCGACGACGTCGTCGTCTTCCCGCAGCTGAGCGAGGAGGAGATCGTCAAGATCGTCGACCTCTTCGTGGCGCGGCTGGAGTCGCGCATGGTCGAGCGCGGCATGCACGTCCAGGTCTCGCCGGCGGCCAAGTCGCTGCTCGCGACCCGCGGCTACGACGCCTCCATGGGCGCCCGTCCGCTGCGCCGCACGATCCAGCGCGAGGTCGAGGACCAGCTCTCCGAGAAGATCCTCTTCGGCGAGATCCAGTCCGGTCAGACGATCGTCGTGGACGTCGAGGGGGAGGGCGATACGGCGAAGTTCACCTTCACCGGTCACGACACGCCCGAGGAGATCGAGGGCGAGCCCGTCCACGCGGCGCTCGAGGCCGGCGACGCGGACACACGCGCGAGCTGACCGGGCCAGTTCCGAGACGGACGCCCCGTCGCGCTTCACAGCGCGGCGGGGCGTCCGCCGTCGTTCCTGCCGCCGGCGTGCGTCATGCGTCCGTCGGCGTGGCGGGGACGGCCGGGAGCGAACCTAGGATGGTGCCATGAGTGATTCGTTCCGCCTCCGCCCCGCGCGCACCAGCGATGTCGCCGAGATCCGGAGGCTCGTCCGGCCTTTGGCGGAGGAGCGGATCCTGCTCGAGAAGGAGGCGGTCGCCTACTTCGAGTCGCTGCAGGAGTTCACGGTCGCCGAGGATGCGGACGGCAACGTCATCGGCTGCGGCGCCGTCCACGTGATGTGGGAGGACATCGCGGAGGTCCGCACCCTCGCCACCAGTGCGCAGTGGCGCGGCCACGGGGTCGGGAAGGCGCTGCTGGAGCGGCTGCTGGAGCGGGCTCGGGACCTCGGCGTCCGTCGGGTCTTCTGCCTGACCTTCGAGGTGGAGTTCTTCCGCCGGGGCGGGTTCGAGGTCATGGCCGACCAGACCGCCGTCGATCCCGAGGTGTACTCGGAGCTCCTGCGGTCCACGGACGACGGCGTCGCCGAGTTCCTGGACCTGGCGCGGGTCAAGCAGAACACCCTCGGCAACACGCGCATGATCCTCGAGTTCGACCGGAACGACACCGTGCCGTCCGCCGTCGAGCACCCCTTGACCCACCCCTGAGTAGCGGCTTCGCGGCTCGGACGCGAGGCTGGGAGTCCGCCGGGAAGTTCTCAAAGTTTGGCCAAACGCTGTGGACGCGGCCGTCCCGACCTGCCTACGGTTGCCGCAGGCGGTCGGCAGCAGCCGGCTCGCAGACGTCGAAAGAGGAAGAGGTGGTCAGGATGGGTCTCGGAGACAACCTGGGCGGACTGGGCGACAAGTTCAACGAGCTGAAGGACCAGCACGGCGATCAGGTCAACGAGCACGTGGACAACCTCCAGGAGCAGCACGGCGACAAGCTGGGCGAGCACCGGGAGACCGTCGACGGCGCCGTCGACAAGGGCCAGGAGTTCCTGCGCTAGACACCGTGCCGGGTCCGCCCGGCGCTTCAACGGACGATGCCCCCGCCGATTGGCGGGGGCATCTCTGCGTTTCGGGCCGGCCCGGGGCCGGTCCGCTCAGAAGGCGTTGCGGATGGTGGCCTCGAAGTGGCGCACGTGTTCCTCGGCGAGGGTCGCCGCCTCCTCCGCACGCCCCTCCATGATGGCCTCCACCAGCCCGACGTGCTCGTGGATGTGCTCGCCGATCTGCGGCACGCGGCCGAGCACGAGGCACCAGATGCGCGTCGCGAGGTTGTCGAGCCGGACCAGCGTCTCCTCGAGGTGGTGGTTCCCCGCGGCCCGGTAGATGAGCCGGTGGACCGCGAGGTCGTAGTCCAGGAGGGCGTCCCGGCCGTCGTCGGCCGTCAGCGCGGCGATCTCGGCGGCGAGGCGCTCGAACTCCGGTCGCAGCGCGGGGTCCTGGTTCGAGGCCGCCTTCTGGGCGGCGAGCGGCTCCAGCAGGCGCCGCATCTCGGAGATGGCCCCCAGGTCGCTGATGTCCACGATCGTCGCGAAGGTGCCGCGGCGCGGATAGGACACGACGAGGTGGTCCATCTCTAGGCGCTTCAGCGCCTCCCGCACCGGTGTCCGGCCGAAACCGAGCTCGGCGGCGATCTGGCCCTCGTTGATCGGCGTGCCCGGGCCGATGTCCAGGAGGATCAGTCGATCGCGCAGCGTCTTGTAGGCGCGCTCGGACATCGATTCCTGCTCGCTGACAGCTCCGGCTGCGATGCTCACGGTGCTTCCTCTCGAGAGACGGGATGGCGCCGGAGGCCCGATCGTGAGATCGGGTTCATCGGAACCATTGACATCGATCTTCCCCCAGCCATACGATTTGTTGCAAGCTGATATATCAGCTGGCGATGACAGATCTACCAGGAGGACGCATGACGCAGGCGACGGAACAGGCCACCGGGGTCCCGGTCGAACTGACGGCCACACTGGCCGAGCTCGACCCGGATGTCGCCGAGCAGATCGACGCCGAGCTGCGCCGGCAGCGCGACGGCCTCGAGATGATCGCCTCGGAGAACTACACCGCGGCGGCCGTGCTCCAGGCGCAGGGGTCGGTGCTGACCAACAAGTACGCCGAGGGCTACCCCGGCCGCCGCTACTACGGGGGCTGCGAGCACGTCGACGTGATCGAGCAGCTGGCCATCGACCGGCTCAAGGAGCTGTTCGGCGCCGAGTACGCCAACGTGCAGCCCCACTCCGGCGCCCAGGCGAACGCCTCGGTCATGCACGCGCTCCTCGAGCCGGGCGACACGATCCTCGGCCTGGACCTGGCCCACGGCGGCCACCTCACCCACGGCATGCGGATCAACTTCTCCGGCAAGCTGTACAACGTGGCCGCCTACGGCGTGGACCCCGAGACGCAGCGGGTCGACCTCGCCGAGGTCGAGCGCATCGCCCAGGAGAGCCGCCCGCGGCTGATCATCGCCGGTTGGTCCGCCTACCCGCGGCACCTGGACTTCGCCGAGTTCCGCCGGATCGCCGACTCCGTGGGCGCCTACCTCATGGTGGACATGGCACACTTCGCCGGCCTGGTCGCCGCCGGGCTGCACCCCTCCCCGGTGCCCCACGCGCACGTGGTCACCTCCACCACGCACAAGACGCTCGCCGGACCGCGTGGCGGCGTCATCCTCACCAACGAGGCGGACCTGGCCAAGAAGTTCAACTCCGCCGTCTTCCCGGGCCAGCAGGGCGGCCCTCTCGAGCACGTCATCGCCGGCAAGGCGGTCGCGTTCAAGATCGCCGGCACCGAGGCCTTCCGCGAGCGGGCCCGGCGCACCGTCGCCGGCGCGCAGATCCTCGCCGCACGGCTCGGCCAGGACGACGTCGCCGCGCGCGGCATCCGCGTGGTCTCCGGCGGCACCGACGTGCACCTGGTCCTGGTGGACCTGAGCCAGTCCAGCCTCGACGGCCGCCAGGGCGAGGACCTGCTCGCCGAGCTCGACATCACGATCAACCGCAACGCCGTGCCGAACGACCCGCGTCCCCCGATGGTGACCTCCGGGCTCCGCATCGGCACCTCGGCCCTGGCCACGCGCGGCTTCACGGAGGAGGACTTCTCCGAGGTCGCGGACATCATCGCCGAGGCGCTGGTCGCCGCGGCGCACGACGACGGAGCGGACCCCGCACTGATCGCGCGCCTGCGCGAGCGGGCCGCCGCCCTCGCCGCCGCCTACCCGCTCTACCCCGAACTCGCACCGATGGGAGCCCTCTGATGGCCGAGATGCTGCCTGAGCACCCGGATTTCCTCTGGCGGAACCCGGACCCGAAGCCCAGCTACGACGCCGTGATCGTCGGCGGCGGCGGCCACGGCCTCGCGACCGCCTACTACCTGGCCAAGAACCACGGGATGACGAACATCGCCATCCTCGAGCGCGGCTGGCTGGCCGGCGGCAACATGGCCCGGAACACCACGATCATCCGCTCCAACTACCTGTGGGACGAGTCGGCGGCGCTCTACGAGCACTCGATGAAGCTCTGGGAGCAGCTGCCGGAGGAGCTCGAGTACGACTTCCTGTTCTCCCAGCGCGGCGTCATGAACCTGGCGCACACGCTCCAGGACGTGCGCGAGTCCCAGCGGCGTGTCAACGCCAACGTCCTCAACGGCGTCGACGCCGAGTGGATCACCCCGGAGCAGGTCAAGGAACTCTGCCCGATCATCAACACCGGCGACGACATCCGCTACCCGGTCATGGGCGCCACGTACCAGCCGCGCGCCGGCATCGCCAAGCACGACCACGTCGCCTGGGCGTTCGCCCGCAAGTGCGACGAGATGGGCGTGGACATCATCCAGAACTGCGAGGTGACCGGCTTCATCAAGGACGGGAACCGCGTGGTCGGCGTCGAGACCTCGCGCGGGCGCATCAATGCCGGCAAGGTCGGCCTCGCCGCCGCCGGCAACTCGTCGGTCCTCGCGGACCTGGCCGGGTTCCGCCTGCCGATCCAGTCCCACCCGCTGCAGGCCCTGGTCTCCGAGCTCTTCGAGCCGGTGCACCCCACCGTGGTCATGTCCAACCACGTGCACGTCTACGTCTCGCAGGCCCACAAGGGCGAGCTCGTCATGGGCGCCGGCGTCGACGCGTACAACGGGTACGGGCAGCGCGGCGGGTTCCACGTCATCGAGGAACAGCTCGCCGCCGCCGTCGAGCTCTTCCCGATCTTCGCCCGGGCCCACCTGCTGCGGTCCTGGGGCGGGACCGTGGACACCACGTTCGACGCCTCGCCGATCGTGTCGACGACGCCGATCGACGAGCTCTACGTCAACGCCGGCTGGGGGACCGGCGGCTTCAAGGGGACCCCGGCCGCCGGCTACTCGTTCGCCCACACGATCGCGACCGGCTCGGCGCACCCGCTGAACGAACCCTTCGCCCTGGACCGTTTCGAGACCGGGCACCTCATCGACGAGCACGGCGCCGCCGCCGTCGCGCACTAGGGAGGCCACCACCATGCTCATGATTCCATGCCCGGACTGCGGGCCACGCGACGAGACCGAGTTCGGCTACGGGGGACAGGCCCACGTGGCCTACCCGGAGGATCCGAACCAGCTCAGCGACCGGGAGTGGGGCGAGTACCTCTTCTACCGGGAGAACACCCGCGGCCTCTTCGCCGAGCGCTGGGTCCACACGGCGGGATGCCGCCGGTGGTTCAACGCACTGCGGGACACCGTCACGTACGAATTCAAAGCCGTCTACCGGCCGGGCGAGGCCCGTCCGGACCTCACGCAAGGAGAGAGCTGATGAACGCAGGGCGCGTGGGGCCGGAGCGGGCCCCGGGGCATGCCGTCGACCGTAGCCGCGAGGTGAAGTTCCGGCTGGACGGCCTCGAGTACACCGGCTTCGCCGGTGACACGATCGCCAGCGCGCTGCTGGCCGCCGGGCGCGTCGACTGCGGCCCGTCGCTGTACCTGGCACGCCCCCGCGGCGTCGTCAGCGCCGGCGTCGAGGAGCCGAACGCACTGGTGACCGTGAAGTCGCGGTTCCCCGGGCAGGTGGACGAGTCCATGCTCCCGGCCACCACGGTGGAGATCGCCGACGGCATGGAGGTCGAGTACCTCCAGGGGCGCGGCGTCCTCGACCCGCGCCGGGACGAGGCCCTCTACGACCACAAGTACGTGCACACCGACGTCCTCGTCGTCGGCGCCGGCCCGGCCGGCCTCGCCGCCGCCCGGGAGGCCGCCAAGACCGGCGCCCGCACCATCCTGATGGACGAGCAGCCCGCCGCCGGCGGCTCCCTGCTCTCCGAGCGGGACGCGGTGATCGACGAGCAGCCGGCCCTCGAGTGGGTCGACGCCACGCTGGACCGGCTCGCGCACTCCGAGGACTTCACCTACCTGCCGCGGACCACCGCGTTCGGCAGCTACGACAACAACTTCGTGGTCGCGGTGCAGCACCGCACGGACCACCTGCCCGCGGCGGACCGCCCCGGCGTCTCGCGGCAGCGCATCTGGCACGTGCGCGCCTCCCAGGTGGTCCTCGCCACCGGCGCCCACGAGCGTCCGCTGGTGTTCGCCAACAACGACCGCCCCGGCATCATGCTCGCCGGCGCGGTGCGGACCTACCTCAACCGCTACGGCGTCGCCGCCGGGCGGCGCGTGGTCGTCGCGACCACCAACGACTCCGCCTACAGCACGGTCGCGGACCTGCACGCGGCGGGCGTCGAGGTGGTCGCCGTCGTCGACTCCCGGCCCGAGGTCTCCGACCGCGCGGCCGAGGTCCTCGCCGCCACGGGCGTCCGCTCCCTCCCGGGCTCCGCGGTGGTGGACACCGCCGGGGGCGGAACCGCGGGCCGCATCAGCGGCGTCACAGTCTCCGCGCTCGCCGCGGACGGCACGCTCGCCGGCGGGACCGAGACGCTGGACGCCGATCTGCTCGCCGTCTCCGGCGGGTTCTCGCCGGTGGTGCACCTGCACAGCCAGCGCGGCGGCCGCCTGGCCTGGGACGAGCGCGTCGCGGGCTTCGTCCCGGCCGCGCCGGTCGCCGACCAGCAGGTCATCGGCTCCGCCGCCGGCCGCTACACGCTGGACGGCTCCCTCGCCGACGGCGCCGAGGCGGGCCACCGGGCCGCCCGGCGCACCGGACGGACGGCGCCCATGGTGGTCCCGGCCGCCCCGTCGACCCCGACCGGACCGGTCCGTCCGCTCTGGCTGGTCCCGGGGCCGGACGGCGAGCCGGAGACCTGGACCGAGCACTTCGTGGACCTCCAGCGGGACCAGACCGTCGCCGACGTCCTGCGCGCCACCGGGGCCGGCATGCGCTCCGTGGAGCACGTCAAGCGGTACACCTCGATCTCCACGGCCAACGACCAGGGCAAGACCAGCGGCGTCAACGCCATCGGCGTCCTCGCCGGGGTCCTGGGCGCCGAGGACCCCTCGGAGATCGGCACGACGACGTTCCGCGCCCCGTACACCCCGGTCGCGTTCGCGGCCGTGGCCGGCCGCCGCCGCGGCGAGCTCGCCGATCCGGCCCGGATCACGTCCATCCACCCGTGGCACGTCGCCCACGGGGCGGAGTTCGAGGACGTCGGCCAGTGGAAGCGGCCCTGGTACTACCCGCAGGCGGGCGAGGACCTGGACGCGGCCGTCCTGCGCGAGTGCCGGGCCGTGCGCGAGCACGTGGGCTTCATGGACGCCAGCACCCTCGGCAAGATCGAGATCCGCGGCACCGACGCCGGCGAGTTCCTGAACCGCGTCTACACCAACGGGTTCAAGAAGCTCAAGGTCGGGATGGCGCGCTACGGCGTCATGTGCACCCCGGACGGGATGATCTACGACGACGGCGTCACGCTGCGCGTCGCCGAGGACCGCTACTACATGACCACCACCACCGGCGGCGCCGCCAAGGTGCTGGAGTGGCTCGAGCAGTGGCACCAGACCGAGTGGCCCGAGCTCGACGTCGTCCTCACCTCCGTCACGGAGCAGTGGAGCACGATCGCCGTCGTCGGACCGGACTCCCGGAAGGTGATGGAGCGGGTCTGCCCGGACCTCGACGTCTCCCAGGAGGCGTTCCCGTTCATGGCGTTCCGCGAGACCACCCTCGCCAACGGGATCCCGGCGCGCATCTGCCGGATCTCCTTCTCCGGCGAGCTGGCCTTCGAGATCAACGTCGACGCCTACTACGGCCTCGCCGTCTGGGAGGCCGTGGACGCCGCCGGTGCGGACTTCGGGATCACCCCGTACGGCACGGAGACCATGCACGTGCTCCGCGCCGAGAAGGGGTTCATCATCGTCGGTCAGGATACCGACGGGACCGTCACCCCGCAGGACGCCGGGATGGACTGGGTGGTCTCCAACGTCAAGGAGTTCATCGGCAAGCGCTCGTACTCCCGGGCGGACACCGCCCGCGCGGACCGCCACCACCTGGTCGGCGTCCTCCCCGTGGACGGGACCACCCGGCTGCCCGAGGGCGCCCAGCTGGTCGACGCCGGGACACCGGTGACGCCCGAGGCGGGGCCGGTCCCGATGATCGGCCACGTGACGTCGTCGTACCAGTCGGCGGCCCTCGGCCGGCCGTTCGGGCTGGCGCTCGTCTCCAACGGCCGGAACCGCCAGGGCGACGTGATCAAGTCCTGGTTCGACGGCGAGCTCGTCGACGTCGAGATCACCTCCCCCGTCCTCTACGACCCCGAAGGGAACCGCCGCGATGGCTGACACCACGACCACGACGCCGGAGGGCACCGCCGCCTCCACCCTCGCCGCCCGCGACGGGCAGGACCGGCCGACGACGGCCCTGGACGCGTTGCGCGTCTCGCCCGCCGCGCACCTGGCCGACCTCATGGCCGCGACCGAGGTCACCGGGGAACGCTCGGTGGCGCTGCGCGAACTGCCGTTCGCGGTCCAGCTCGGCCTGCGCGCCGCCCCGGGCAGCCGCAGCGCCGAGGTCCTTCAGGAGCACTTCGGCCTCCCGCTGCCGTCCGGCGTCGGCGAGGTGTCCGGCGACCCGGCCGGGCAGCACCTGCTGTGGCTGGGCCCGGACGAGTTCCTCGCCGTGGACGTCTCCCGCCGGCAGGAGCCGGGGGAGGCCGACGCGCCGGCGGCCGTGCTCGAGGGCCTGCCGGGCCAGGTGGTGGACCTCTCCGCGAACCGGACCATCCTGGTCCTGAGCGGGGCCAGCTCCCGGGCCGTCCTGGAGAAGGGCTGCCACCTGGACCTGCACCCGGCCGTGTTCGCTGTCGGCACGGCGGTACTCACCCAGCTGGGTCCGGTCCCGGTCATCCTGCACCGGACGGCCGAGCAGGAGTACCGGCTGTACCCGCGCGCGTCCTTCGCCGACTACATGGTGCGCTGGCTCGTCGACGCCATGGCCGAGTTCGCCGGAGAAGCAGTCGCCTGATGGCGCTCAGCGTCCTGGACCTGTTCTCCATCGGGGTCGGTCCCTCCTCCTCCCACACGGTGGGGCCGATGCGCGCGGCGCGGCGGTTCACCGCCGAGCTCGGCCGAAGCGGCCGGCTCCCGGCGACGGCCCGGGTGAAGTCGGAGCTGTTCGGGTCGCTGGGCGCCACGGGCATCGGACACGGCTCGGACACGGCCCTGATCGTCGGGCTCAGCGGGCACGACCCAGAGACGGTCGACGCCGACGCCGTGCCGGGCATCGCCCGGACGGCGGCCGAGTCGGGCCGGCTCGTGCTCGGTGGTGAGCACGCCGCGGGGCGCCCGGTCACGTTCGACCGGGCCCGCGACGTCGTCCTCCACCGCCGCCGGTCCCTGCCCGCGCACCCCAACGGGATGCGCCTGACGGCCACGGCCGACGACGGCGCGGAACTGCTGGTCCGCGAGTACTACTCGGTGGGCGGCGGCTTCGTGGTCGCCTCCGACGAGCTGGACGCACCGGTCGCCGGTGACGACGCGCCGGAGCCCCACCCGTTCGACTCCGCGGACGAGCTCCTGGCGCGGTGCCGGGAGAGCGGGCTCTCGATCTCCGGCGTGGTGCGCGCCAACGAGGCCGTGCGCCACGAGGGCAGCGTGCTGCGCGAGCAGCTGCTGGCCATCTGGGCGGTGATGCGCGAATGCGTCGAGAACGGATGCACGCGGACCGAGGCCCTGCTGCCCGGCGGGCTCAAGGTCCGGCGGCGGGCCCCGGCCCTGCGGGCGCGGCTCCGCGAGGAGCAGACCGCGGCGCTGGCCTCCGGCAGCGTCGACCCGCTCCAGGCCATGGAGTGGGTCAACCTGTTCGCGCTCGCCGTGAACGAGGAGAACGCCTCGGGCGGCCGGATCGTCACCGCGCCGACCAACGGCGCGGCCGGCATCATCCCCGCGGTCCTGCACTACTACTGGAACTTCGTCCCCGGCGCGGACGAGGACGGTATCGTCGACTTCCTGCTGACCGCCGGGGCCGTGGGCATCCTCTTCAAGAAGAACGCCTCGATCTCCGGCGCCGAGGTGGGCTGCCAGGGCGAGGTCGGCTCCGCGTGCTCCATGGCGGCGGCAGGACTCTGCGCGGTCCTGGGTGGGACGCCGGAGCAGATCGAGAACGCGGCCGAGATCGGACTGGAGCACAACATGGGGCTCACCTGCGATCCCGTCGGCGGGCTCGTGCAGGTGCCCTGCATCGAACGCAATGCCATCGCCTCGGTGAAGGCGATCAATGCGGCCCGCCTCGCCGTCCGCGGCGACGGGCAGCACCGGGTGTCCCTCGACCAGGCCATCGACACGATGCGCCAGACTGGGGCGGATATGAAGACCAAGTACAAGGAGACCTCGCGCGGTGGCCTGGCGGTCAACGTCGTCGAGTGCTGAGAATAGGAGCAAACATGGGTGAGACCGCTCGGGACTACGTCCTGACCTTCGACTGCCCGGAGAAGCCCGGGATCGTGCACGCACTGACCGGCGTCCTCCTGGAGCACGGCGGGGACATCGTGGAACTGAAGACGTTCGACGATCCGCGCGCAGGGCACTTCTTCGCCCGCGTCCACTTCAGGATCGGCGACGGGGTGGACGCGGAGGAGGCGGCGGCGAGCGTGCGCCGGGACATCGGCAAGCTGGTCGACGGCAGCGCCGGCGGCGACGCCCGCTGGGAGTTGCTGCCGGCGGGGCAGAAGCGCCGCGTCCTGATCATGGTCTCCAAGTTCGACCACTGCCTCAACGACCTGCTCTACCGCGCGCGCATCGGAGAGCTCCCGGTCGAGATCGCCGCCGTCGTCTCCAACCACCGAGACCACCAGCGGTCCGTCGAGTGGCACGGCATCCCCTTCTACCACGTGCCCGTCACCCCGGACACCAAGGCCGAGGCCGAGCAGAAGCTGCTGGACCTGACGGACCGGTTCGAGATCGACCTGGTGGTGCTCGCCCGCTACATGCAGGTCCTCTCCGACTCCCTGGCGACCAAGATGGAGGGGCGGATCATCAACATCCACCACTCCTTCCTTCCCTCCTTCAAGGGCGCCAAGCCCTACCACCAGGCGTTCGAGCGCGGCGTGAAGACCGTGGGCGCGACGGCTCACTACGTCAACAGCGAGTTGGACGAGGGGCCGATCATCGCCCAGCAGGTCCAGCAGGTCGACCACTCGTTCGGGCCGGAGGACCTCGTCGCGGCCGGCCGCGACACCGAGCGCAAGGCCCTCTCCGACGCGGTGCGCTGGCACTGCGAGGGCCGCGTCATGCTCCACGACTCGCGGACGGTGGTCCTCCGCTAGCCCCGGCGGCCCGGCGAGTCCGCCCGCGCACGGCCGCCGCAGCAGCGCGTACGACGACGACGGGAGCGTCCCGTCGTCGCCGTACGCGTGCCCGGCGCCAGGGGTGCCCGGGAGCGGGTGTGCCGGGATGCGGGGGCTCCGACAGGCGAGCTCAGGAGCGCGAGAGGATCCCGCGGGCGGTCGCCTTCAGGCACTCCAGCGACGACCGCACCAGCGGGGAGTCCTGCGTGCCGCTGCGCACCGCGGCGACGATTCGCCGCGTGGGCTGCCACGAGCCCTCCAGATGCAGCCGGGTGACGTTCTCCGCGGCGCCGAGCCGGAACAGCCGCGGCACCAGGCCGATGCCCAGGCCGGCTCCGACCCACGCGGTTGCGGTCTCCCACTCGATCGCCTCGTGCTCGATCCGCGGCGTCGCGCCGACCGCCGTGAAGGCGGCCGTGAACAGCGTGTGGTAGGTCGAGCCCGGCGCGGCGGTGATCCAGGGCTCCTGCGCGAGATCCTCCAGATGCACCGTGCCGCGCTCGGCCAGCGGGTGGGTGGAGGGCACCATGACGTCCAGCGGGTCGTCCAGCAGCGGCGTCAGCTCGAAGCGCGGATCACCGTCCACGTGGGAGGCCGCCTGCATGGCCACGACCACGGCCAGGTCGATCCGTTCGGTCAGGAGCAGGTCGAAGCACCGCTCCGGGCTGGCCTCGACCATCTGGACCTGGACGTCCGGCCGCGATGTCTTCAGTTCCGAGGCCAGGGGGGCGAGGAGGCTCGAGGCGGCAGTGGAGAAGCCGCCGATGCCGAAGCGCCGCTGCGTCTGCCCGCCCGCGGTCAGCGCCTCCGACCGGATCCGGTCCCACTCCGTCACCAGGGTGTCCGTCTGGCTGACCAGATAGCGCCCCGTGCTGGTGAGCCGCAGACCGCGCCCGTCCTTCACCAGGAGCCTCATCCCCAGGGCCTGCTGGAGCTCGCGCAGCTGCGCTGAGATGGCCGAACGGGAGTAGCCGGTGAGCTCCGCGGTGGCCGAGACGGTGCCGCACATGGCGAAGGCACGGAGCGTCAGAAGTCGCTGATCAATCATCCAAACATTCTGCACGGTATCAGACAGAAAGTGGAGCTTTTTTTGGACTGTGACCCTTCTTACGCTTAAGGGACACCAGCAGGTTCCCGGTCGTCTCGGACCGGCCACGCACGTTGATCCGCCGGCCCCGGCGGGATGCATTTCGAGGGAGAATTCGATTGAACCCTGCAGTTAAGACCGCAGCCAAGACGCCCGCCGGCGAGAGCAAGGCTGCGACCAAGCGGGCGTCCGCGCCGCGCAAGGGTCGGCTCTCCGCCGTTCCCGAGGAGCAGCGCTCTGAGATCCGCGAATTGTTCGACAACCGGCGCAAGGGCTACTCGCTCGACGCGCCCTTCTATACCGATCCGACGCTCTTCGCCGCCGACATGGAGGGCATCTTCGGCCAGCACTGGCTCTTCGCGGCCAGCATCGCCGAGATCCCCGAGCCGGGCGACTACGTGACCGTCGACTACGGCCCCTACTCGCTGATCGTGCTCCGCACGGAGGAGGGCGTGAACGTCCTCCACAACGTGTGCCGTCACCGCGGCGCGCGCGTCCTCACGGAGGCGGCCGGCACCACCGGCAACCTGGTGTGCGGCTACCACTCGTGGACCTACTCGCCGGAGGGCGCGCTCGTGCACGCCTCCGCCCCGGGCGAGACGACCTTCGATAAGGGCTGCTTCGGCCTCAAGCGCGCCCACAGCCGCGTGGTCGCCGGCCTCGTCTTCGTCTGCCTCGCGGCCGAGCCGCCGGAGGACTTCGACGAGGTCTCCCGGATCTTCGAGCCCTACCTCGCCCCGCACGAGCTCTCCAGCGCCAAGGTCGCCTTCCAGCAGGAGCTGGTGGAGGAGGGCAACTGGAAGCTCGTCATGGAGAACAACCGCGAGTGCTACCACTGCGACGGCCACCCCGAGCTGGCCTGCTCGCTGTTCCCCACCTGGGGCCTGACCGAGGGGATCATCCCGCCGCACCTGGAGGACGTCTGGGACCGCAACGTCCAGGCCGACCAGGCGCTCAAGGACCGCTGCGTGCGCTACGGCCTGCCCTACGAGGTCCTCGAGGAGCTGGACACGCGCATCGCCGGCTACCGCATCTCCCGCGAGCCGCTCGACGGCGCGGGCGAGTCCTTCTCCGCCAGCGGGCGTCGCCTGTCCAAGAAGCTGCTCGGCGACCTGCGCGACTTCCGCCTGGGCCGCTGCTCCATGCACCTCCAGCCCAACAGCTGGTTCCACTTCATGTCGGACCACGTCATCACGTTCTCCGCGTTCCCGATCAACGAGCACCAGACGCTCGTGCGCACCACGTGGCTCGTCGCCGACGACGCCGTCGAGGGCGTCGACTACGACCTGGAGACGCTGACCTACACCTGGAAGCAGACCAACCTGCAGGACAAGAACTTCGTGGAGCTGTGCCAGCGCGGCGCCGCCAGCCCGGCCTACGAGCCCGGCCCGTACATGAAGAGCGAGTACCAGGTCGAGGCCTTCATCAACTGGTACGTGCAGCGGATGCAGGAGCACCTGGCATGACCATCAGCACCACCAGCACGGCCGTTCCCGACGTCCTGCGGGTCCGCGGGCTGGAGATGCCGTGGAACCGGGTGCTGCAGAGCTCGGCCGAGGCGGCCGGCGCGGCCCGCGCGCTCGGCCCCTGGCACCCCCAGGAGTTCCTGGCCGAGTGCGTGGAGACGGTCCCCGAGGCCGGGAACATGATGACGTTCGTCCTGCGCCGGACCGACGGAGCACCGCTGGCGTTCCGTCCCGGCCAGTACCTCAACATCGCGTTCCCGGTCGACGGGCCGGACGCGGAGCCGGTCAACCGGAGCTACTCCATCTCCAGCGCCCCCACCCAGCCGTGGGCGTTCGCCATCACGGTCAAGCGCGACGACGGCGGCAAGGTCTCGCCGTGGGTCCACGAGAACGTCCGGCCCGGCACGGTCCTCGAGGTCCTCGGCCCCGTGGGCGCGTTCCACCTGCCGGACCACGACCGCCGCGCCCGCTACCTGTTCCTCGCCGCCGGTGCGGGCATCACCCCACTGATGTCGATGATCCGCACCATCCACTCCCTCCCCGGCCGGGCCGACGTCGTGGTCCTCTACCACGGCGCCGCACCGGGGGCGTTCGCCTTCTCGATGGAGCTGGAGTACATCGCGTCCGTCGACTCGCGGATCAAGGTCTACTACTCGCTCGGGGACCGCAGCGCCCCCGGCAAGTGGCAGGGCATGGTCGGCCGCCTCACCGCCGAGATGATCGAGGAGGTCGCCCCGGACGCGAACGGCCGCCAGATCTACGCCTGCGGGCCCGAGCCGTACCTGGACGTGGCCGGCCAGCTGCTGGAGCGGCTGGGCGTCGATGACACGTCCTTCCACGTCGAGTCCTTCAACGGCAGTCGCGAGACCATCCTCGAGTACAAGGAGGAGGTGGCGCTCGCCGGCGAGATCGCCGAGGAGATCGCCGCCGCGCACGAGGAGTTCTACGAGCAGCAGCCCGCCGCCCTGGAGCTCTACGGCAGCGGGTACGAGGCCGTCGTGGCCGGCCACTCGGAGTCGGGGACCGACTCGGTGGCCGAGGCCGCCGCGGAGATCGTCGACGAGGCAGCAGACGACTACGCGTGGGAGGAGGACGCGGTCGCCGCGCAAAACGGACAGCAGGCCGGCGCGGCCGCCGCCGAGCCGGTGGACCCGTCGTCGTTCGAGGTCCATGGCGAGGGCAGCCTCACCATGTCCTTCGTCCGGACCCGGGTCAACGTGCGGATCGACCCGGGGCAGCAGATCCTCGGGGCGGCCCGCAAGGCCGGCGTGAGGATCGGGGCCAACTGCCAGGAGGGCATGTGCGGCTCCTGCAAGATCGTCAAGCTCGAGGGCGAAGTCGACATGCACCACCAAGGCGGCATCCGGGCCCGCGAGATCGAGGCCGGCAAGTTCCTGCCGTGCTGCTCCACCGCGAACACCGATCTCGTCGTCGACGCCTGAACCGACGCCCACCCATCACCACACCCGTATCTCGGCGGGCGCGTCCACCGTGCCCGCAGTTCCAGCATCCCCACCAGCAGTAGGAGTCCCCTGTGACGTCGAAGACCGCTCCACGTGTAGTCATCATCGGAGCCGGCACCGTCGGTGCCAACCTGGCCGACGAGCTGGCCCAGCGCGGCTGGACCAATACGCTCGTCCTCGAACAGGGCCCGCTCGGGCTGCCGGGCGGGTCGACGTCGCATGCGCCAGGACTGGTGTTCTCCTCCAATGGTGCGAAGACCATGGCCGAGTTCGCCAGCTACACGATCGAGAAGTCGCACTCCCTCATCGGCCCCGACGGCCGCGGCTCCTTCCGGGCCGTCGGCGGTCTGGAGATCGCGACCAACGAGGAGCGCCTCGCGGACCTGCACCGGCGCGCCGGCTGGAACCGGGCCTGGGGCATCGAGGCCGAGGTGATCGACGCCGAGGCCTGCCGGAAGATGTACCCGCTGCTGAACCCGGACATGGTCCTCGGCGGTCTCCACACCCCGAACGACGGTCTGGCGCTGGCAGCCCAGGCCACGCAGCTGCTCATCGAG
Source organism: Zhihengliuella sp. (assembly GCF_031178195.1). Taxonomy (GTDB): domain Bacteria; phylum Actinomycetota; class Actinomycetes; order Actinomycetales; family Micrococcaceae; genus Zhihengliuella. The sequence goes on along the minus strand of NZ_JAPSJL010000001.1, from coordinate 581,364 downwards.
CGGACGCGCGCCCAGGGCGTTGAGTACCGGGACCGGACCACCGTGACCGGCATCGAGCAGTCGGGCGGCCGCGTCCGCGCCGTGCTCGCCGGCGAGGACCGGTTCGAGGCCGACATCGTGGTCAGCTGCGCCGGCTTCTGGGGCCCGGCGATCGGAGCGATGGCCGGCACGCGGATCCCGCTGCTGCCGCTCGCGCACCAGTACGTGAAGACCACCGCCCTGCCCAGCCTCGCCGGCAAGAACGAGATGCCGAACGGGGCCAGCCTGCCCATCCTCCGCTTCCAGGACCGCGACCTCTACTACCGCGAGTGGGGCGACCGCATCGGCATCGGCTCCTACGCCCACCGCCCCATGCCCGTGGACCTGGAGACGCTCCCGAAGTACGCGCCCGGCGAGATCACCGCCGATCGCATGCCGTCCTCCCTGCCGTTCACCCCGGAGGACTTCGAGTCCGAGTGGGAGGCCACCAAGGAGCTCCTGCCGGACGTGGCGAACACGGAGATCGAGAGCGGCTTCAACGGCATCTTCTCCTTCACGCCCGACGGCGGCTCGCTGGTCGGCGAGTCCCGCGATCTGGACGGCTTCTTCGTCGCCGAGGCCGTCTGGGTCACCCACGCCGCCGGCGTCGGCAAGGCAGTCGCCGAGCTCCTCACCCAGGGCCGGTCGGAGACCGACCTCGGCTGCTGCGACCTCAACCGGTTCGAGGACGTGCAGACGACGCCGGACTACGTCTCCGAGACCTCGCAGCAGAACTTCGTGGAGATCTACGACGTCCTGCACCCCTCGCAGCCGCGCGTCTCCCCGCGCAACGTCCGCGTCAGCCCCTTCTTCGCGCAGGAGCAGGAGCTCGGCGCCGTGTTCCTCGAGGGCGCCGGCTGGGAGCGCCCGCACTGGTACGAGTCCAACGCCGCCCTCCTCGACGAGCTGCCGGCCGAGTGGACGCCGCCGGAGCGCGACTCCTGGGCTGCACAGTTCCACTCGCCGATCGCGGCCGTGGAGGCCTGGCGCACCCGCACCGCCGTGGCCATGTACGACATGACGCCGCTGAAGCGCCTCGAGGTCACCGGTCCCGGCGCCGGCCCCCTGCTCCAGCGCCTCACCACCGGCGAGATGCTCCGCAAGCCGGGCGCCGTCACCTACACCCTGCTGCTGGACAGCGCCGGCGGCGTCGCCAGCGACATCACCGTGGCCCGGCTCGACGAGCGGACCTACCAGGTCGGCATCAACAGCGGCATCGACGACGCCTACATCTCCCGCGAGGCCCGCCACCAGAGCGAGGAGGACCCGTCCCAGTGGGTCAGCGTCCGCGACACCACGGGCGGCACCTGCTGCATCGGCCTGTGGGGCCCGCTGGCCCGCGAGGTCATCTCCAAGGTCACCGAGGACGACATGACCAACGAGGGCCTCAAGTTCTTCCGGACCAAGCAGATCTCGATCGCCGGGATCCCCGTGACCGCCATGCGCCTCTCCTACGTCGGCGAGCTCGGCTGGGAGCTCTACGCCTCCGCCGACGTCGGGCACCGCCTGTGGGATGTGCTGTGGGAGGCCGGACGCGAGCACGGCATCATCGCCGCCGGCCGCGCCGCCTTCAACTCGCTGCGCATCGAGAAGGGTTTCCGCGCCTGGGGCACGGACATGACCATCGAGCACGAGCCCGACCAGGCCGGGGTCGGCTTCGCCGTGAAGGCGTCCAAGACGGACGACTTCGTGGGGAAGGACGCGCTCGCCGAGCGCCGCGAGCAGGCCACGAAGCGCCTGCGCTGCATCACGGTCGACGACGGAACCACCGTGGTGCTGGGCAAGGAGCCCGTGTACATCGGCGACGAGGTCGTCGGCTACATCACCAGCGCCGCGTTCGGCCACACCGTGGGCCGGCCCATCGCGTACGCCTGGCTGCCGAAGAGCGCCGACGTCGGCGACACCGTCGAGGTCGAGTACTTCGGGAAGCGGGTGCAGGCGACGGTGGCGGCCGAGCCGCTCGTCGACCCGGAGATGACCAAGCTCCGCGGCTGACGCCCGACGGCAGGAACGCGCAAGTGCCCGGCTCCAGTGGAGCCGGGCACTTGCGCGTCCGGGCGGTCGCCGCGACGTCGATGGCCCGCCGTCGTCGAGGCCTGCGGCGACTCGCGACGGCGCGGGACGACGGAACCAGCGGGCGGACTACTCCGCGGCGGCAGGGGCGAGGGACTCGATGAGCCCCTCGACGCGGCGCTTGATGTCGTCGCGGATGGGGCGCACGGCCTCGAGGCCCTGTCCGGCCGGGTCCTCGAGCTTCCAGTCCTCGTACCGCTTGCCCGGGAAGTACGGGCACTCGTCGCCGCAGCCCATGGTGATGACGACGTCGGACGCCTGCACCGCGTCCGCGGTCAGGACCTTCGGCACCTCGGCCGACATGTCGATGCCGACCTCGCGCATGGCCTCGACGGCCGCCGGGTTGACCCGGTCGGCCGGCTGCGAGCCCGCCGAGCGGACCTCGATCCGGTCGCCGGCCAGCGACGTCAGGAACGCGGCCGCCATCTGCGAGCGGCCGGCGTTGTGCACGCAGACGAAGAGGACGGACGGCTTGGCCGCGCTCGCGTCGGCGGTGGTCTCGGTGCTCATAGCGACCTCTCGGTTCGGCCCGGGCGGGCGGTTAAGTACTTGCGCGCCCAGAGGGCGACGTAGACGAGGGCGACCAGGACCGGCACCTCGATCAGGGGGCCGACGACGCCGGCCAGGGCCTGGCCGCTCGTCGCGCCGAAGGTGGCGATCGCGACGGCGATGGCCAGCTCGAAGTTGTTGCCGGAGGCCGTGAAGGACAGCGTGGTGGTGCGCTCGTAGCCGAGGTTCAGGTAGCGGCCGATCACCATGGACGCGCCGAACACGACCACGAAGTACACGACCAGCGGCACGGCGATCCGCGCGACGTCGAGCGGGTTCGACATGACCTGGTTGCCCTGCAGGGCGAAGAGCACGACGATCGTGAACAGCAGGCCGTACAGCGCCCACGGGCCGATCCTCGGCAGGACGCGGGACTCGTAGGTCTCCCGGCCGAGCCGGCGCTCGCCGAGGGTGCGGGTGAGGAAGCCCGCGACGAGCGGGATGCCGAGGAAGACCAGCACGGACAGCGTGATCGCGGCGACGGAGAACTCCGCGCTGGTGGTCGGCAGGCCCAGCCACGTCGGGAGGACCTGGAGGTAGAACCAGCCGAGGACGCCGAACATGGCGACCTGGAACACGGAGTTGACGGCCACCAGTACGGCCGCGGCCTCGCGGTCGCCGCACGCGAGGTCGTTCCAGATGAGGACCATGGCGATGCAGCGGGCGAGCCCCACGATGATCAGGCCCGTCCGGTACTCCGGCAGATCCGCCAGGAAGACCCAGGCGAGCACGAACATGAAGGCCGGGGCCAGCACCCAGTTGATGACCAGCGACGTGATCATCAGCTTGCGGTCCTGCAGGACGTGGCCGGTCTCGTTGTAGCGGACCTTCGCCAGCACCGGGTACATCATCACCAGCAGGCCGACCGCGATCGGGACGGAGACACCGGCGACCTGGTAGGAGTCCAGGGCCTCGCCGAAGCCTGGCGCGACGGCGCTCAACAGGAGTCCCAGCCCCATGGCGGCCAGGATCCACACCGGCAGGAAGCGGTCGACGATGGACAGCTTCTCTACGACATGGGCGGTTTGCGGCTCGCGCGCGGGGGCGTCGAGTGGCGTCACGGGGTCTCCGATGCTGTGCGGCGGCCGGTGCCGGCCGGGCGGTGGATGCGGGGCGGGATATTGACGAGTGTCGATATCAATGGTGGCGGATTGAATCGACGACTGTCAATGCGTGGTCGGCGGGCGGTGCGCTACGGCTGGGCCGGCCCTGTCGCGGCGGCCCCACTGCGGCCGTGGGCGAGGCCGGTGGGGATGCCGAGGTACTGCGCCTCGGCCGGCGCATCGCAGCAGGAGCCGACGTCGGTCGAGCAGACGCCGGTCTCCGGCAGGTCCAGCTCCAGCTGTGCGGCGGCCTCCGCGTCGCCGGCGAGGTGCGCGGCGATGGAGCGGACCTGCTCGTAGCCGGTGGCCATGAGGAAGGTGGGGGCGCGGCCGTAGCTCTTCATGCCCACGATGTAGAAGTCCTCCTCCGGATGCGCGAGCAGATCGGCGCCGTGCGGTGGGACGGTGCCGCAGCGGTGGAACTCCGGGTCGATCAGCGGGGCCAGCTTCCGCGGCGCCTCGAAGGCCGGGTCGAGGTCCAGGCGCAGCTCGCGGAGCATGTCCAGATCCGGCCGGAATCCCGTGGCGGGCACCAGCGCGTCCACCTCGAGCCGGGTCTCCGCGCCGCCCTCGGCGACCCGCACGGACAGGCGGCCCTCCGCCGTCGTCCGCGTCTCCAGCACGCGGAAGCCGGGGTGGACCTCGATGCGTCCGGCCTTCACCATGGTGCGCAGGCGGGCGCCGAGCGCGCCGCGGGCCGGCAGCCCGTCGCGCTCCCCGCCGCCGTACACCGCCGACGGATCGGGTCCGCGCAGGCCCCAGAGGACCCGGGTGCCCTCCTCCTGAGCGGCCAGCCGCCCCAGCGCCAGCAGCGAGTTGGCCGCCGAGTGCCCGGCGCCGACCACGAGGACGGTCCGGCCCGCGAAGTGCTCGCGCTCGGCCCCCAGGACGTCCGGCAGGGCGGACGTGACGGCGCCGGCGGCACGGGCCGCGCGCCTCCAGGCCGCCCGGGCCGACCGGGTTGGGGAGCTCCCAGGTCCCGGAGGCGTCGATCACGGCCCGGGCCTCGATGTCGCGGACGACGTCGGCGCGGGCGTGGGTGCCGCCGGTGGCCCGGGAGCCGCTCGCCTCGCTGCGGCCCCCGTCGGCGGCGGCAACCACGGTGCGGACCAGGAACGGGGCGGTGGCGCGGTCGCGGGCCCGGGTTTTGTCCATCCCGGAGCGGGTCACGGCGACCACCCGGTGGCCGGTGCGCAGGCGGACGGCGATCGCCGGCGTCGCGGCGAGCGGCTCGAGGTACTCTCCCACCAGCTCGCGGCCGGTGGGCAGGCGCTTCGGGTTCGGCGCGGACCAGCCGGCGGCCTCCAGGAGGCGGACCGCGGCGGCGTCGGTGTTGTAGGCCCAGGTGGAGAACGTCTGGATGTGGCCCCACTGCGCGACGGCGGCCCCGACGGACGGGCCGGCCTCCAGGACGAGCGGGGTGACGCCGCGCTCGAGGAGGTGGGCGGCCGCGGCCAGCCCGACCGGGCCGGCTCCGATGACCACGACCGGCAGGTCGTGGCGCGGGGTGTCGTGGCGCATGGAGTCTCCTCTGGGGTGGCGAAGGCGGTCTGCGGGTATCGACGTACGTCGATGCGACGAGTATGGTGAGAGGTATCGACGGTTGTCAATATCTGAGAGGAACGACCGTGACCGAGACGATGTCCCCCTCCGCCCCCGCTGCGGCAGCGGGGCTGGAGGCCGGCGAGTGCTGCTCGCCCCCGGCCTCCCGCCCGCCGCTCGACGCCGAGGCCGCCGCAACGCTGGCGGCGCGCTTCAAGGCCCTCGCCGACCCCAACCGGCTCCGGCTGCTGTCCCTCGTGGCCGCCGGCGAGGACGCCGAGGCCTGCGTCTGCGATCTGACCGAGCCCCTGGGGCTCGGCCAGCCCACGGTCTCCCACCACCTGAGGATCCTGGTCGACGCCGGCTTCCTCACCCGCGAGAAGCGCGGTGTCTGGGCGTACTACTCCGTGGTCCCGGAGGCGCTCGCGGACGTGGCGGCGAGGCTCACCGGCCCGCTGGGGAGCGCCCGATGAGCGGGGAGCCGGCCGTTCTGTTCGTCTGCTCCAAGAACGGTGGCAAGTCCCAGATGGCCGCCGGGCTGATGCGGCTCGAGGCGGGGGACGCCGTCGTCGTCGAGTCGGCCGGCACCCAGCCGGGGAGTGCGATCAATCCCCTGTCCGCCGAGGTGCTGCTCGACCTCGGCGTCGATATCCGCGACGAGAAGCCCAAGCCCCTGACCGAGGACGCGATGCGGCGCGCCGGGCTCGTCGTGGTGCTCGGCGGCGAGGCGCAGGTCGACCCCGTGGACGGCGTGGCCATCGAGCGCTGGGAGACGGACGAGCCCAGCCTGCGCGGCATCGAGGGGCGTGAGCGGATGGAGCTCGTCCGCGACGACATCCATGCGCGCATCAAGGAGCTCAGGGCCCGCCTCCTGGGGTAGCGAGCCGGGGAGCCGGGCTGGACCGGTCGAACGGACGAACGGGCCAGTCGAGCCGGCAGACCGCGTCCGGGTCAGTGGGACGCGCGCTCCTCGGCCTCGGCGGCGTGGCCGACGATCGGGGCGATGGTCTCGCGCAGCTCCAGCAGCGTGCGGCGGTACGTCTCGGTGTCGAACACGAGCGTCTCCGCGCCGGCGACCGGTGTGACGCGCGGCCGGCCGTCCACGGTGTCCTGCCAGCGGAACCCGCTCCAGGTGACGCGCTCGCCGATCTGCAGGTCGCACGCGAGGTAGCCGCACGCCTCGCTGCGGCAGATGGGGCAGAACAGCAGGCCCAGGGGCTGCGACGGCGGCCCGTCGCCGGCCCCGAGCAGGTCGTCGATCCGCAGCAGCCCGGCCGCCGGGAAGGTCGAGCGCAGGTCCGCCATCTCCGCCGGCATGTCGAGCGTTCCGGACCAGTCGCGGATCCATGCCTGCAGGAGCCGTCCGTCCACCTGGATGTTCCAGATGGACTGCGTCAGCTCCACGGCTTTGAGGCGCCGGAACAACCCCACCCGCCGGGTCGTCCGGCGCCGGACCACCGTCTCCTTGAAGGAGAGCACGTTCGGGCCAGTACTCATCTGTCCAGTATCGGCCGAGGGCGCGTTCGGCGCGTCACATTACGCCCTCGGCCGGACGGCGCGCCGCAGGTCAGCGCGTGGCCGAGCCGGCGGTCGCCCGGGCCCGGACGGCGGCGAGGACCTTCTCCTCGGCGTCCTCGCCGGCGGGGATGCCCGCCGGGACGCGGAGGAAGAACACGGCACCCAGGGCCCACCACACGGCGAAGATGAGCCACGGCTCCCAGCTCAGCGATGCCGGCATGCCCGGCATGTAGAGGCTGAAGAGAGCGGCCGTCAGGACCACGGAGGCCCAGCCGATGACCTCGCCGCCGCGGCCCGCGCCGCCGACGCGCAGGGGCCGGTCCATGGCCGGCTCGCGGCGGCGCAGCACCAGGAACGTCACGGAGACCAGGAAGTAGGCCACGATGATGCTCGGGGCCCCGGAGTCGACGAGCCAGCCGAGCATCTCGGCCCCGAAGAACGGGGCGAGCATGGAGATGCCCCCGATGAACATCAGCGCCTTGTGCGGGGTGCGGTACTTCGGGTGCAGGTCCGCGAACCACTCCGGCAGCATGCCGCTGCGCGCCAGCGAGTAGATCAGGCGGGAGGCCCCGAGCAGCAGCGAGTTCCAGGACGTCAGGATGCCGGCGATGCCGCCCGCGATGAGGACCTTGGACATCAGCTCGGACCCGAACAGAGCGCCGAAGGCGTCGGCGGTGGCGATGTCCGCGGCGGCGATCTCGCCGGCGGGCATCGCCGTCGACGTCGTCAGGACCACCATGACGTACCAGGCGGTGGCCAGCACGACGGCGAGGACCACCAGCGAGCCGATCTTCCGGGCCGGGATGTTGACCTCCTCGGCGGACTGCGGGATGACGTCGAAGCCGATGAAGAGGAACGGCACGGCCACGAGCACCGCGAAGAAGCCGGCCATGCCGCCGGTGAACAGCGGCTGCATGTTCTGCGCCTCGCCGCCGGTGAAGGAGCCGAGGAGCAGTAGCGCGCCGATGGCCAGCAGGAACAGGACGGTGAACGTCTGGACCACGCCGGCCTGCTTGACGCCGCGGATATTGATCCACGTCAGCAGGATCGCGGCGGCGACGCCCACCAGCGCCCAGGTCAGGTTCACCTCGAAGCCCGCGACCGTCCACAGGGGGATCTGGCTCATGCCCGGCACGATGTACTCCACCGTGCGGGGGAGCGCGACGGCCTCGAACGCCACGATGGTGACGTAGCCGCCGGTGATCGCCCAGGAGCCGATGAAGGACGGGCGCGGGCCGAGCGCGCGGAGGATGAAGTTGTGCTCGCCGCCAGCCTTGGGCATGGAGCCCGTGAGCTCCGCGTAGGTCAGCCCGACGACGGCCATGATGCCGCCGCCCACCGCCATGGCGAGGGCCGCGCCGAGGGTGCCCGCGCTCTCCAGCCAGCCGCCCGTGAGCACCACCCAGCCGAAGCCGATCATGGCGCCGAAGCCGAGCGCGAGTGCGTCGATGTTCCCGAGGGACTTGGACAGCGTCCTGTCCTGTGTGCTGCTCATGTTCCGAGCATTCCTTTCCGCCTGTGCCGCCGTCGCTGTCGACGCCGGTCGTGCCGGAGGGAGATTCTCGCACCCGGGGCGGCCCGCCGGGGCCGCGGGTTCCGTCCCGGTGGGTTTGTTACGAGGCCGCCGGCCCGCCGGTCACGGCCCGCTGGCACGGTCCGCGGGTCACCGTCCGCCGCCGGCGGCGGGTCAGTGGGGGAGCGCGATCCCCTGCCGGCCCTCGTGGGCCAGGCCGTCCGCCAGGAGCGAGCCGAGGCAGCGCTCCAGCTGCTCGGCCTGCGCCCCGGTCGCCAGGACGACGGCGGCGCCCAACAGGTCCTCCCGCGCCACCGGGGCGTCGGCGTCGCGGAGTGCGGCCATGAACGCCCCGCGGACCTGCCGGTCGGTGCCCGCCCACGGCTGGCCCTTGGGCGTGTAGTGCGGGGCCGGCTGCCCCGCGCGCAGCCAGGCGCACGCGTCCCGCACCGGGCAGGCGTCGCAGCGGGGAGCCCGGGCCGTGCACACGAGCGCGCCGAGCTCCATGACGCCCGCGTTCCACGCGTTGGCGAGGGAGCCGCCGTCGTGCCCGGCGTCCGGCATGAGCGCCTCGGCGAGACGGGCCTCGGCGGCGGTGTAGGCGGGCTCGGGCAGGGCGTTGCCCGTGAACAGGCGGGCGTGGACGCGGCGGATGTTGGTGTCCACCACGGTCTCCGGCCGTCCGAAGGCGAAGCAGGAGATCGCGGCGGCCGTGTAGGCGCCGACGCCGGGGAGGGAGCGGAGGTCCTCGTACGACGACGGGACCGCGCCGTCGTGGTCCTCGACGATCCTGCGGGCCGCGGCGTGCAGGCGCAGCGCCCGGCGCGGGTAGCCGAGCCGGCCCCAGCCGCGCAGCGCCTCGCCGGACGGCTCGGCGGCCAGGTCCGCCGGCGTCGGCCAGCGCTCCATCCACTCGTGCCACACCGGCAGGACGCGGACCACCGGGGTCTGCTGCAGCATGTACTCGCTGACCATGACCCCCCACGGGCCGGCGTCGGGGCGGCGCCACGGCAGGTCGCGCCCGTGGGCCGCGAACCACTCGGCGATCGCCGCGTGGAGGCGCGGGAGGTCCGCGGGGAGGCGGGCGGGGTCGGCGACGGCGGGCGGGCGGGGCACCAGTCCACTGTAGGCGACGGGGTGGAGCGACGCCCGTCGAAACGGCAGCCGCGGACGACGCCGGCGAACCGTGCCGGAGCACGCCGCCGGTGCCTCCCGGCCGCGCGGCGGGGCGGGCGTTAAGCTGGGCGCATGGCATCCTCCGCACCGTCGCCGCGCCGACCCAGCCCCGCCGTGTACCGGCGCCGCCGGCTCGTGGCGCTCGTGGCCCTGCTGGTGGTGCTCGCCCTCCTGGTCTGGGGCGTCAGCGCCGTGGTCGGCATGGTCCGCGGGCCCGCCGACCCGCCGTCGCCGCAGGCCGACGGCGGGGCGGCGGCCTCGGCGCCCGCCGACCCGAGCGCCTCGGGCGCCCCGGGTCCGGACGGCGGCGGGTCCGGTGGCGGGGCGGCCGGCGACTGCCAGCCGGACGACGTCGTCGTGCAGGCTTCCACGGACGCCCCGTCCTACGGGCCCGAGGCGAACCCGGTGCTGGTCATGACCATCGAGAACACCGGCGACGCGGCCTGCGACGTGAACGTCGGCACGGGCGAGCAGGAGTTCGTCGTGAACAGCGGCGAGGACCGGATCTTCTCCACCAAGGACTGCCTGGCGGAGGCCTCGGACCTGCGCATCACGATGGAGCCGGGGCAGACGGAGACCGCTCGCTTCACGTGGGAGCGCGTGCGCAGCGCGCCGGGCTGCCAGGCCGTGAACGCGAAGCCGCGCCCCGGGACGTACAAATTCACCGCCAAGCTGGGCGACCGCGAGAGCGGGATCGCGTCCTTCGAGCTCCGGTAACGCTAGGAGAAGCGCTCCAGCAGGCTCGTCTCGGCGATCCGGGAGAGGTCCTCGCGGACCTTCTTGGCTCGCTGTTCGCCGATCCCGTCGACCGACATGAGGTCGGAGATATTGGCGGCCATGAGCTGCTGCAGGTCGTCGAAGTTCTCCGCCAGCCGGGCCGCCACCGAGCGGGGCAGCGCCTTGATCCCCGCCAGCAGCCGGTACCCCTTGGGCCGCAGCGGAGTGTCGAGCGTGTCCGTGGAGGTGCCGTAGCCGAACACGGTGGCGATGCGCGTCAGGTCGATGATGTCGGCCGAGGAGAAGGAGCGGAGCCGGGCGAGCGCCGCGTCGACGTCCGCCTGGGCGACATGCTCCCGCGAGTAGTCGCGCAGGAGCATGTCGCTGCCGGGGCCGAGGCCGCTGTTGAGCTCCTCGAGCTGGAGGGAGAGCAGCCGGCCGTCGACGCCGAGCTCGAGGACGTACTGCGAGATCTCCTCGGTGATCCGCCGGACCATCTCCTGGCGCTGGAGCACCAGGGCGACGTCCCGCACGGTGACCAGGGCCTCGATCTCGAGGGCCGAGAGCGAGCGGGTGACCTGGTCCAGTCGGTCCCGGTACCGCTCGAGCGTCTGCAGGGCCTGGTTGGCGCGGGCCAGGATCGGCTCGGAGCCCTCGAGCACGTGCCGGACGCCGTCCACGTAGATGGCGATGATCTGCATGGACTGGGAGACGGAGATCACCGGGACGCCGGTCTGGATGGCGACGCGCTCGGCCGTGCGGTGGCGCGTGCCCGACTCCTGCGTGGGGATCCGGGGGTCGGGCACCAGCTGGACGGCCGCACGGATGATTGTGGACGCGTTGCGGTCGCAGACGATCGCGCCGTCCATCTTGGCCAGCTCGCGCAGTCGGGTGGGGGAGAACTCGATGCCGATGTCGAAGCCGCCGGAGCAGATGCCGTCCACGGTCTTGTCGTAGCCCAGGACGATCAGCGCCCCCGTCCGGCCGCGTAGGATCCGCTCGAGACCGTCGCGCAGCTGGGTCCCTGGGGCGATGCGCGCGAGGGTGCTGCGCAGCGCATCGTCTGTGTTCTTCGTCATGGCAACCCCTCCGGCCGGTTCTCGTCTCGATTCTAGGCGGGACGGCCGTCGGCCGCGCGGCCGGTCACCCGAGATTCGGGAAGACCGCCTCCAGGGCCTCGCTGAGCGTGCCGACCTCGCGGACGCGGAACCCGTTGGGCAGCGTGCCCGGCCCGTTCGGGCTGGCGGGGACGACGGCGTAGCGGAACCCCAGCCGCTCGGCCTCGTTGATGCGCCGGGTGATCTCCGGGACCTGCCGGACCTCGCCGGCGAGGCCGACCTCGCCGTACGCCACGAGCTGCGGCGGCAGCGGCCGCTCCAGCACGGCGCTGGCGATCGCCAGCGCGGTCGCCAGATCGACGGCGGGCTCGGCCAGCCGGACGCCGCCGACGGTGGCCACGTACGTGTCCATGCCCGTCAGGTCCATCTTGGCCCGGGCGGCGAGCACCGCGAGGATCATAGCGGTGCGGGCGGAGTCCAGCCCGCTGGTCGCCCGCCGGGGCTGCGAGGTGGCGCTGCGGGCGACGAGGGCCTGCACCTCGGCCAGCAGCGGCCGCCGCCCCTCGATCGTCACGGTGATGCACGTACCGGACACCGGGTCCTTCGTCGGCGTGACGAAGAGCCGGCTCGGATCGGCCAGGCCCTCGATGCCCGTCTCGGTCAGGTCGAAGCAGCCGACCTCGTCCGTGGGGCCGTACCGGTTCTTGGCGGCCCGCATCAGGCGCAGCCGGGAGTGGCGCTCGCCGTCGAACTGGCAGACCACGTCCACCAGGTGCTCGAGCAGCCGGGGCCCGGCGATCGAGCCTTCCTTGGTCACGTGGCCCACGAGGATGGCGGTCATGTTCCGCTTCTTGGCGGCGTTGATGAGCGAGGACGCGACCTCGCGCACCTGCGTGACGCCGCCGGCGCTGCCCTCGACCTCCGCCGAGGAGAGCGTCTGCACGGAGTCGACGATCAGCAGGTCGGGGGCGATCCGCTCGACCTGCCCCAGGGCCATGCCCAGGTCCGTCTCGGCGGTGAGGTGCAGGGTCTCGGCGAGGGCGTCGATCCGGTCCGCGCGGAGGCGCACCTGCGCGGCCGACTCCTCGCCCGTGACGTACAGGACGGTCTGCCCGTTGCGCGCCGTGCGCGCGGCGACGTCCAGGAGGAGCGTGGACTTGCCGACGCCGGGCTCGCCCGCGAGCAGGATCACCGCTCCGGGCACCAGACCGCCGCCGAGCACGCGGTCCAGCTCGCCGACGCCGGTGGGCCGGTACGTCGCGGCGCTGGCGTCCACGTCGGTGATGACGGGAGCGGGCTGGCTGACACTGGAGGCCTGGGTGCGGGCCGAGACCTGCCCGATCTCCGCAACCGTCCCCCACGCCTGGCACTCGCCGCAGCGGCCGGCCCACTTCACGGTGGTCCACCCGCACTCGGCGCACCGGTAGCCCGGGCTCTTGCTGCGTGTTGTCGACTTGGTTGGCACGATCACCGACTCTATCGGCCCCCGCCGACAGCATGGTGCCGGGCCCGCCGTCAGAGCTTCGGCAGGTAGCCGACCGCCTCCTCCCGCTCCGCCCCGGCGCCGACCAGGAGGTCCACCGTCATCGGGCGCAGCAGCATGATCAGCGACTGGCACTCGAGCCCGGTCACGCCGAACTCGGCCGGGTCGAGCCGGGACGCGCACTCGGCCAGCTCCTGCCGGGCGAGGTACTCCGCGCCCGTCCGCGCCGACGCCGTCGGCTCCGTCACCGACCGGCGCAGGTGGAGCATCGCATCCGCCAACGAGTCCAGGTAGGTGGAGAGGGCATCGGCGTCCTGCTCGTCGACGGAGCCGTGCGTGATGGCGCTCGCGAGTCTGCGGGCGATCACCCGGGAGCTGCGCACGCCGAGGTCGATCTGGTCGGCCACGCGCTTGAGCCGGCGCAGCTCGGCGCGCTGGCCGCGGTAGGCCGGCGCCATGGTGGCGATCTCGCTGGCGCCGCGGAGCATCGTCGGGAGGTCGTCGATGGTCTTCTGCGTGGCCCGGGCCTGCACCAGGGCGTGCCAGGCCATCGTGGCGTCGAGCCCGCGCACCGCCGTCGCGCTCTCGCGGAGGACCCCGGCGAGGTCCTCGATGACCTCGCGCAATCGGTCCGCCGGCTCCAGTCGCGGGTTGCGGGGCGTCAGCACCACGACGAGCAGCGCGATGGCGCCGCCGACGAGCGCGTCGATGCTGCGCGTGAACACCCCGCCCTCCGGCGCCGGCAGGAGCACCACCAGCAGGGACTGCAGTCCCAGCTGGGTGCTGAAGATGGTGCCGCTGTCCAGGAACCGGGCGACGATCAGGGACACCGCGACGACGGCGGCGGCCTGCCACACGCCCGTCCCGACCAGCGCGAGCAGCAGGTCCCCGATGAGGATCCCGAGCGTGCACCCGGCGGCCACCTCCACGGTGCGCCGCAGGTGGGTTCCGTGGCCGAAGCCCAGCGCGATCATGGCGCTCGTCGCTGCGAACAGCGGGGCCGAGTGCCCCAGCAGCTGCTCGGCCACCCAGTAGGCGGCGACCGAGCAGAACGTAATCTGGACGATCTTCCACAGCGAGGATTTCACACGCAGGGCGCCGACTCGGCTGCGGCTCGCGACGAACCCGCGGGCGCGGCGCAGGGCCGAGCCCGTCCGCCCTCTCGCTGGCCTCGCGGCGCCCGGTCGCGCGCTGGCCGTTCGAGCCGTGCCGCCGTTGCGCGCCGGAGCATCCCCTTCCATGGGACCAGTGTTTCATGTGATGCTTGCCTCAATCCGTGTGATGCTCGCCGCAAATAGTCGAAGCTACGAGCGCCGTTAACCCTCCGTTCACCTTTAACGGCGGGAGCCTTTACCTGCCGCGCCTAGTTTCGAGACTGGTCCTGATCCAGAACGTACGAACGTACAAGGGGAAACACGTGAAGAAGCTCCGCTTCGCCCAGTCCGCCGCCGTCCTGTCCGTCGCCGCCATCGCGCTGACGGCCTGCGGCGGTTCCAACAACCCCACCACCGAGGCCTCCGGCTCGGCCGGCGGCGGCGCCGCCTCCGAGGTCACCGGCACGCTCTCCGGCGGCGGCGCGTCCTCCCAGGAGGCCGCGATGACGGCCTGGGCGGACGGCTTCTCTTCCGTGGCCCCCGAGGCCACCGTCCAGTACAACCCGGTCGGCTCCGGCTCGGGCCGCGAGGGCTTCCTGGCCGGCCAGTACTCGTTCGCCGGATCCGACGCCGCCATGGACGCCGAGGAGCTGGAGTCCTCCAAGGAGGTCTGCGGCCCCGACGGCGCGTTCCACATCCCGGCCTACATCTCCCCGGTCGCCGTCGCGTTCAACCTCGAGGGCGTCGACACCCTGAACCTGGACGCGGAGACCATCGCCGGCATCTTCGCCGGCAAGATCACCGCCTGGAACGCCCCGGAGATCGCCGAGCAGAACCCGGACGCCGAGCTGCCGGAGACCCCGATCACCGTGGTCCACCGCTCGGACTCCTCGGGCACCACCGAGAACTTCACCGACTACCTCACCGCCGCCGCCCCGGAGAACTGGACGTACGACGTCGTCGAGGACTGGCCGCAGGAGATCGTCGCCGACAACGCGCAGGGCACGGCCGGCGTCGTGGGCCTCGTCTCCAGCACCGACGGGGCGATCACCTACGCCGATGCCTCCGCCGTCGGCTCCCTCGGAACGGTGGCCGTCAAGGTCGGCGAGGAGTACGTCCCGTACTCCGCCGAGGCCGCCGCGAAGGCCGTCGAGAACGCGAGCCCGGTCGAGGGCGCCGCCGAGAACGACATGGCCGTCGAGCTGGACCGCAACACCACCGAGGCGGGCACCTACCCGATCGTCCTCGTCTCCTACCACATCTACTGCAACGCCTACGAGGACCAGGAGACCGCCGACCTGGTGAAGGCCTTCGCCGAGTACGTCGTCTCCGAGGAGGGCCAGTCCACGGCCGAGGGCTCCGCCGGCAACGCGCCGATCTCCGAGGCCATCCGTGAGAAGGCTCTCGAGTCCATCGGCGGCATCGGCGTCCAGGGCTAAGCTCTACAACAGAAAAGCGCCGCTCACGCGCACCCAGGTCGTGGTCCCCGCAGCGATCCCCCGCAGCGGGGACCACGGCCGCGCGTAGAGCACCGATCCGCGCGGTCCCGGCCGCGCGCGAGTCCGTGTCACTCCTACCGTTCGAAGGACACTTGTGACAGTCACTTCCCCCTCCTCCGGGCTGCACGACCCCAGGTCGGCGGCCGGGCGGGCCGGAGACAAGATCTTCTCCGGCACCGCGCTCACGGCGGGCATCGTCATCCTCGCCATCCTGGCGTTCGTCGCCGTCTACCTCGTGGTCGAATCGATCCCCGCGCTGACCGCCGGCGAGGGCGAGCTGAGCCACGGCAAGACCAGCTTCTGGTCCTACGTCTGGCCGATGATGATCGGCACCGTGATCGCCTCCGCCATCGCTCTCCTCATCGCCACGCCGGTCTCCATCGGCGTCGCCCTCTTCATCTCCCACTACGCCCCGAAGCGCGTCAGCCAGGCCTTCGGCTACGTGATCGACCTGCTGGCGGCCATCCCCTCGGTCGTCTACGGCGCCTGGGGCATGGCCTTCCTCGGCCCGCTCCTGGTCCCGATCTACGCCTGGCTCTCTGAGAACGCGGGCTGGATCCCGCTCTTCTCCGGGGGCTACTCGCAGACCGGCCGCACCCTGTTCACGGCCTCGGTGGTGCTGGCCGTGATGATCCTGCCGATCATCACCAGCCTCTGCCGCGAGATCTTCGTCCAGACCCCCAAGCTCCACGAGGAGGCGGCGCTCGCGCTCGGCGCGACCCGCTGGGAGATGATCAAGATGTCGGTGCTGCCGTTCGCCCGGGCGGGCATCGTCTCGGCCATCATGCTCGGCCTCGGCCGCGCCCTCGGCGAGACCATGGCCGTCACCCTGGTCCTCTCGCCGGGCGCGCTGTCGGCCAACATCATCAACGTCGGCAACCAGACGATCCCGTCGGAGATCGCCCTGAACTTCCCCGAGGCGTTCGGGATGCGCCAGCACGAGCTGATCGCGGCGGGCCTGGTCCTCTTCGTCATCACGCTGGCCGTCAACATGATCGCGCGCTGGATCGTCAGCCGCCACAAGGAATTCTCGGGGGCCAACTGATGACACAGGTACTGCAGGAGAATCGCGAGAACATCGGCAAGTCCAAGCTGATCCAGGGACGCAAACCGCGCTGGACCTGGATCGCCTGCCTCGCCGGCTCGCTCATCGTCGCGTCCGCGATCATGGCCGTCGTCGGCTTCAACGTCGCCGGCTGGGCGGTCCTGACCGCCCTCTTCTACGTCGTCTCCAACTACGCGGTCACGCGGATCATGGAGAACGGCCGCAAGGCCACGGACCAGCTCTGGACCAACCTGGTGGTGGGCGCCTTCCTGGTCGCCCTGCTGCCGCTGATCTCCGTGGTCTGGACCGTCCTCTCCATCGGCCTGCCGGGCCTGCTCGCGCCGGGTTTCCTGGCCTCCGACATGACCGGCATCACCGGCGCGGTGGACCAGGCCTCGGTCGAGGACGGCACGGCGATCCTGGGCGGCGTCAAGCATGCGCTCATCGGCTCGCTCGTCATGACGCTGGGCGCCACCGCCATCTCCGTGCCGATCGGCCTGCTGACCTCCATCTACCTGGTGGAGTACAGCCGCGGCGGGACGTTCTCCCGGGCGATCACGTTCTTCGTGGACGTCATGACCGGCATCCCCTCGATCGTCGCCGGCCTCTTCGCCGCGGGCCTCATGCTCACGCTGGTCGGCCCGGGCGACAACGTCATGGGCTTCACGGCCGTGATCGCCCTGTCCGTGCTGATGATCCCCGTCGTCGTGCGCTCCACCGAGGAGATGCTGCGGGTGGTCCCCAACGAGCTCCGCGAGGCGTCCTACGCCCTCGGCGTGCGCAAGTGGCGGACCATCCTGAAGGTCGTCATCCCGACGGCGATCTCCGGCATCGCCTCGGGCGTCACGCTGGCGATCGCCCGTGTCATCGGCGAGACCGCCCCGATCCTGGTCACGGCCGGCGTCGCGGTGAGCACCAACTGGAACCTGGCCAAGGACTGGATGATGTCCCTGCCGGTGTACATCTACCGGCAGATGATGTTCCCGACGGCGCCGGCGGCCCCGGACGCCTCGGAGCAGCGCGCCTGGGCCGCGGCCCTGGTGCTGATCATCATCGTCATGCTCCTGAACCTCACCGCACGCTTCATCGCCAAGGCGTTCGCGCCGAAGAAGACCGGCCGCTGAGCCCCCTCGAGACTTTTCACGAAGGAACCACATGTCCAAGCGCATCGACGCCATCGACTTCAACGTCTACTACAGCAAGTTCCTCGCTGTGGAGGGCGTGAACATCTCCATCGAGCCCAAGTCCGTGACGGCCTTCATCGGCCCGTCCGGCTGCGGCAAGACCACCTTCCTGCGGACGCTGAACCGCATGCACGAGGTCATCCCGGGCGCCCGGGTGGAGGGCAAGCTCCTCCTCGACGGCGACGACATCTACGCCCCCGGCGTGGACCCCGTCTCCGTCCGCTCGACCATCGGCATGGTCTTCCAGCGCCCCAACCCGTTCCCGACCATGTCCATCCGGGAGAACGTGCTGGCCGGCATCCGCCTGAACGGCCAGCGCATCTCCAAGGGGGACGCGGACACGATCGTGGAGAAGTCCCTCCGGGGCGCCAACCTCTGGAACGAGGTCAAGGACCGCCTGGAGAAGCCCGGTTCGGGTCTCTCCGGCGGCCAGCAGCAGCGCCTCTGCATCGCCCGCACCATCGCGGTGGAGCCGGACGTGATCCTCATGGACGAGCCCTGCTCGGCCCTGGACCCGATCTCCACCCTGGCGATCGAGGACCTCATCAACGAGATGAAGGACCAGTACACGGTCGTCATCGTCACGCACAACATGCAGCAGGCCGCCCGCGTCTCGGACAAGACGGCGTTCTTCAACATCGCGGGCACCGGCAAGCCCGGCAAGCTGATCGAGTACGCGGAGACGTCCACGATCTTCAGCACGCCGCGCGAGAAGGCCACGGAGGACTACGTCTCCGGCCGCTTCGGCTGAGCCGTACTGAGTTTCCGCCCCGACGAACGGACGGGGCGGGGGCCCGGAAGGGGGAATCTTCCGGGGATTCTGAGGGGGATCGACGGCGGGCGCCCACCATTCGGTGGACGCCCGCCGTTCCGTTTCCCCGCCAGGAGTCCTAGAGCGCCGCGGCGACCGGCTCCTGCTCCGCCGAAGCCTCGAGCCGCTGCGTCCCGGCGCCGGCCCGGCCGGCCGCCCGGGACCGCTCCAGCGCCTGGGCGAGGTCCTCGATGAGATCGTCGACGTCCTCGACGCCCACCGAGAGTCGGACCAGGTCCGTCGGCACGGCCAGCTCGGTGCCGCGCACTGAGGCGTGGGTCATCTCCGAGCAGTAGCAGACCAGCGACTCGACCCCGCCGAGGCTGACCGAGAGCCCGAACAGCCGCGTCGACTCCGCAAACGCGCGCGCCGCCGCCTCGGTGCCCAGGCGCAGGGACACGATGCCCCCGAACCCGTCCATCTGCTCCGCGGCCAGCGCGTGGCCCGGATGGTCCTCGAGCCCCGGGTACAGCACCTGCTCGACGCCCGGCTGCTCCTGCGCCCACCGCGCCACGCGCAGCGCGTTGGACCCGTGGCGCTCCATGCGCAGCCCGAGGGTCTTCAGCCCGCGCGCGGCCAGGTAGGAGTCCTGGGGCCCGGCGACGGCGCCGCCGGCGAACTGCTGGTAGCCCACGGTCTCCGCCAGCGCCTTGCCGCGAAACTCGCCGTCCCGGACGACGACGGCGCCGCCGAGGACGTCCGAGTGCCCGCCGATGTACTTGGTGGTCGAGTGGACCACCACGTCGGCGCCGAGCGCCAGCGGGCGCTGCAGGTAGGGCGAGGCGAACGTGTTGTCGACCACGAGCAGGGCGTCCGCCGCGTGCGCGATCCGCGCCCACCCGGCGATGTCCGCGATGGACAGCAGCGGGTTCGACGGCGTCTCCAGCCACAGCACCGCGGTCCGCCCGGGCTGCACGGCGGCCGCGACGGCGCCGAGGTCCGTGATGTCCACGGCGGTGTTGGTGACGCCCCACGGGCCCAGCAGGTGGTTGATCAGCCGGTTGGTGCCGCCGTAGCCGTCGCCGCCGAGCACGATGTGGTCGCCGGGGCGGAGCACGCCGCGCAGCAGCGCGTCCTCGGCGGCCAGCCCCGAGGCGAAGGCGAACCCGGCGGCCCCGCCTTCCAGGGCGGCCAGCTGCGTCTGGAAGCCGTCGCGGGTCGGGTTCGATCCGCGCGAGTACTCGTGGCCGGCGCGGAGCACGTTGATCCCGTCCTGCACGAACGTGGAGGTCTGGTAGATCGGCGGGATGACCGCGCCGGTCAGCGGGTCCGGCTCCTGGCCGGCGTGGATGGCGGTGGTGTTGAATCCGGGGGTGCTCATGAGGCCACGCGTCCTTCCTGCGGGTCGAGGGTGCGTGCGCCGGCGGCGGTGGCCGCGCCGACGCTGTCGATGTGGGTGCCGACGACGGTCAGCAGCGCCTGGTCCAGGTCCGCGACGAGGTCCTCGGGCTCCTCCAGCCCGATCGAGACGCGGATGGTCGTCTCGGAGATGCCGGCGGCGGCGCGCTGCTCCCGCGTCATCCGGCAGTGCGTCATGGCCGCCGGGTGCGCCACCAGCGACCGGGTGTCCCCGAGGTTGGCGACGAGCTTGAACAGGCCCAGCGCGTCGATGAACCGGCCGACGGCGTCGGGGTCCCGGTCCGGGTCCACGGCCAGGTCGAACGCGAAGACCGAGCCGGCGCCGCGTGGGTAGTCGCGGGCGGCGATGCGCGCCGTCGTCGACTCCGGGGCCGTCCCGGCCAGGACGGCCGGGTGGTGGACGCGTGCGACGGCGGGGTGCTCGGCCAGGTGCGCGGCCACGGCGCGGGCGTTGGCCCCGTGCCGGGCGATGCGCAGCTCCAGGGTCTCGATGCTGCGCAGGATGCTGGCGGCGGCGTCGGGCGCGAGCGCGGGGCCGAGGTCGTGCAGGTACTTGCTGCGCACCAGCGCCGCGAACGGGCAGGACGGGTAGCGCTCCACCAGGGAGGCGCCGGCGCCGCTGCCCGCCGCGTAGCGGGCCTTCGGGGCGGCGAGCTGCTGCCATTTGGCCGGGTCGGCGGCGAAGTCGAAGCGCCCGCCGTCCACCACCACGCCCGCGAGCGCGCTGCCGTGCCCGCCGAGGAACTTGGTGGCCGAGTGCACCACGATGTCCGCGCCGTGCTCCAGCGGCCGGTAGAGCACCGGCGTCGCCAGGGTGTTGTCCACGACCACCGGCACGCCGGCCGCGTGGGCGATCTCCGCGATCGCCGGCACGTCCGCCAGCTCGGCCAGGGGGTTGGTGATCGACTCCAGCAGCACCGCCCGCGTCCGCGGTGTGATCGCCGCGCGCCAGGCGTCCAGGTCCTGGTGGTCCACGAAGTCCACCCGGTACCCGAAGTCCGCGAACGTGTCCGTCAGCAGGTCCAGGGTGCCCCCGTAGAGCTGGCGGGCCGCCACGATCGTCCGGGGGCCGCCGTCGTGCCCGTCCACCCCGGCGCGCTCGGCGTCGCCGCGCCCCAGCAGGGCCAGGAGCGCCAAGGCGACGGCGGACTGGCCGCTCGCGAGGGCGACGGCGGCCGTGCCGCCCTCGAGCTCGGCGACGCGCTGCTCCAGCACGGCCACGGTGGGGTTGCCGGTGCGGGAGTAGGTGAAGCCGGGCTTGGTCAGGGCGAACATCTGGCGCGCGTCGGCGTAGGACGGGAACTCGTAGGCGGTGGTCTGGTGGACCGGGACCGCCACGGGGAAGTGCGGGGCCGCGGGGGCGTACCCGGCGTGGATGGTGGTGGTCGAACTCATGGAAGGGGCTCCTTAGGTCCTGAGTTCCCGCGGCCGACGGCCGGCGGTGGGTGGAACGGTGTGCTGGGGGGCGCGTCCGGCCCCGGGCAGGGGCCGGACGCACCGTGGTCCGCGGGCGGAGGCCCGGGGGAGGGCCTCCGGCCGGGCCTAGGCCGGGACCTCGGCGAGCAGCGACGCGCGGGCCGACTCGGTGGCCGCGACGACGTTGCGCAGGGACTCGACGGTCTCCTCGTAGCCGCGCGTCTTCAGGCCGCAGTCCGGGTTGATCCAGAGCTGGCCCACGGGCACGTTGGCCAGGGCGGTCTGAATGAGGGACTCGACCTCCTCGGTGGAGGGCACGCGCGGGGAGTGGATGTCGTAGACGCCCGGGCCCACGGCGCGGCGGTAGCCGAACTCGGCCAGGTCCGCCGCGACCTCCATCTTGGAGCGGGCCGCCTCGATGCTCGTGACGTCCGCGTTCAACCCGTCGATGCCGGCGATGACCTCGCCGAACTCCGAGTAGCAGAGATGCGTGTGGATCTGCGTCTCCGTGCGCACACCCGAGGTCGCCAGGCGGAAGGACTCCACCGACCACTTCAGGTAGGACGGCTGGTCGGCGGCGCGCAGCGGGAGCAGCTCGCGCAGGGCCGGCTCGTCGACCTGGATGGCCGCGATGCCGGCGGCCTCGAGGTCGGCGATCTCGTCGCGCAGCGCCAGCGCCACCTGGTCGGCGGTCTCGCCGAGGGGCTGGTCGTTGCGGACGAAGGACCAGGCGAGGATGGTCACCGGACCGGTGAGCATGCCCTTGAGCGGCTTCTGCGTCAGCGACTGCGCGTAGCTGATCCACGGCACCGTGAATGCCTCCGGGCGGGTGACGTCACCCCAGAGGATCGACGGGCGGGTGCAGCGCGATCCGTAGGACTGGACCCAGCCGTTCTCCGTGGCGGCGAAGCCGTCGAAGTTCTCGGCGAAGTACTGGACCATGTCGTTGCGCTCCGGCTCGCCGTGCACCAGCACGTCGAGGCCGAGGTCCTCCTGGAGCCTGACCACGCGGGTGATCTCGTCCTTGAGGAACTGGTCGTACTGCTCGGCGGTGATCCGGCCGGCGCGGAACTCGGCGCGGGCCTTGCGGACCTCGCCCGTCTGCGGGAAGGAGCCGATGGTGGTGGTCGGCAGGTCCGGCAGGTCCAGGCGAGCCTTCTGGGCCTCGGCGCGCTCCTCGGCGGGGGCGCGGTCGATGTCCTGCTCCGTCAGGGCGGCCTGGCGCTGGCGGACCGACTCGACGCGGGTGCCGGCGAACGCGGCGCGGTGCGCGATCGCGGCGTCGGAGGCGGCGATCTCGGCCTCGACGGCCGCGGGGCCGCCGACGAGACCGCGGGAGAGCGTGAGGACCTCGGCGACCTTCTGGTCGGCGAAGGCCAGCCACTCCGGCAGGTGCTCCGGCAGGTTCTGCTCGAGGGCGACGTCGTGCGGCACGTGCAGCAGCGACGTGGTCGTGGCCACGGACAGGCCGCCGGCGGCCGCCGCCTCCAGCTCCACCAGGGTCTTCAGCGACGCGGAGAGGTCGTTGCGCCAGATGTTGCGGCCGTCGACGATGCCGGCGACGAAGCGCGTGGCGCCGAGCTTCGCGAGCTGCTCGGCGGACGGCAGCTCGCCGCGGACCAGATCGGCGTGGACGGCCTCGACGCCGGTCGCGGCCAGCGCCGCCAGGCCGGCGCCCGGGGCGGCGATCTCGCCGGCGGTGCCGTAGCCGGTGGTGACGAGGAGCGACGGGCGGGCGGCGCCGTCGTACTCCTGCTCCGCGGCGATGGTGCGGTACGCCCGCTCGGCGAGCGGGACCAGCGTGCTGCCGCGCTCGGTGACCAGGCCCGGCTCGTCCAGCTGGACCCACTCGGCGCCGGCGGCGCCCAGCTGGGCGATGATGCCGCGGTAGGCGGCGACGACGTCGTCCAGGCGGTCCAGCGGGTCGAAGCCCTCCGGTGCGCCCTCCTCCGGCTTGGACAGCAGCAGGTAGGTCACCGGGCCGACGAGGACCGGGCGCAGCGTGTTGCCGCGGGCCGACTGGCGCTTGACGATCCCGGCGAGGCGGTCGGCGAGCGGGCGGAAGACCGTGGTGGGGCCGATCTCCGGGACCAGGTAGTGGTAGTTCGTGTCGAACCACTTGGTCATCTCCAGCGGCTGGCGCTCCTTGTCGCCGCGGGCCAGCGTGAAGTACGCGTCGGTGCCGATCTCGCCGTCGGCGCCGGCCAGGTCCGCGAAGCGCTGCGGCAGGGCGCCCAGGGCGGCGGTGGTGTCCAGCACCTGGTCGTAGAGCGCGAAGTCCGCCGGGATGGAGGAGTCCTGGGCCGAGAGGCCGAGCTCGACGAGGCGGTCGATGGTGCGGTCCTGCAGCTCGTGCGAGGCCGCGTCCAGGGCGGCCTCGTCGATGCGGCCGGCCCAGTAGGCCTCGACGGCCTTCTTCAGCTCGCGGTTCGGGCCGATGCGCGGGTAGCCGAGGATGGTGGCGGCGGGGAACGTGGTCATGGGGTGCTCCTTCGTGCGGGGTTCGTTCGGGGAACGTTCGGTGGGTCGGTGGGTGGGGTGCGGATGGTCAGGCGTTGGCGAGGCGGGCCGCGCCGACGAGTGCGTGCACGTCGCCGTAGTCGGCGCCGTCGCGGGCGTCGGCGATGCCGGCGCCGGTCAGACCGAGGGCCCGGACGACGTCCAGGGGCCCGCGGGCGTCGTTGAAGGTGTAGAGGTGCAGGCCGGGAGCCCCGGCGTCGAACGCCGCCTGGGCCAGGTCCGCCGCGTGGCCGACGCCGATGCGGTGCCGCTCGGCGTCCGTGGCGGCGTCGGCCAGCCGGGTCCGCAGGCCCTCGTCCGGAGCCAGCCCGGAGAGCTCGCAGAGGCGCAGCAGCCGCCGCTCGTTGTTCACCGGCATGATGCCCGGCACGATCGGGATCGTGACCCCGGCGGTCCGGGCCGCGTCCACCAGGCCGGTGTAGTCGGCGGCGTCGAAGTAGATCTGCGTGATCGCGAAGTTCGCGCCGGCGCGCTCCTTGGCGAGCAGCACCTCGACGTCGTGCTGGAACGACGGCGACTCCGGGTGCCGCGTCGGGTACGCGGCGACGCCGATCGCGAGCCGCCCGGCGCCGAGCGAGGCCGACCGGCGGTCCTCGACCTCGCGGATCAGCTCCACGAGGTAGCGGGCGAACGGGAGCTCCCCATACGCGGCCGGGTGGTCCGGGTCGACGCCCTCCGGCTGGTCCCCGCGCAGGGCGAGGACCCCGCGGACGCCGAGCGCCACCAGGTGGTTGACCAGTCGGTCGAGGGAGTCGCGGGTCTCTCCCACGCAGGTCAGATGCGCCAGCGGCCGGAGCCGGGTGTGCTCGATCAGGTGCCCGATCAGCTCGATCGACGCCCGGCGCCGCTCCGGCGTCCCGTTGTAGGTGACGGACACGTAGTCGGGACCGCTCGCCTCGAGCTCCGCCACGACGTCGACCGCCCGGGCGCGGGCCTCGGCGTTGCGCGGCGGGTAGAGCTCGTAGGACAGCGCCGGGGGCGGCGCCGTGGTGTGGTTCAGGCTCATTCTGTCTCCTCGCATTGACGCGAAGGAGGATCGACGGCGCTGCGCCGCAGCCCGGGGTGCCGGGCGGAGGACGTAGCGTCGATGCGTCTCCATCGCTTCTGGCGGTAGCACCGTTCCGTCGTCGTCCGGCCGGGATGCCGGGGAGGCGGATGGTTGCTGCGGCGTCGTCGATCCAGATCTCTCGGCCGCTCTTGATGGGTGGTGCTCACCATGTAAAGGCCCGTCGCCCCGGTCCGGCAAGCAGGGCCGTCCGGGGCGCTTCACAGTGGGGAATGTGAAAGCCGATGACGCCGGAATCGGGGTTGTGACGCCTCAGAGCGGGGCCGGAGGGGCCTCGAACCGTCACAAACCGCCTGTGTGACGGTTCGTGACCCGGGTCCGCGCCGACGCCCGCCGGGTGCAGCGGCGGCCGCGATCGCTCGATAGGTTGCACTCATGCCGCAACGAGATCAGGAGTCGCGCCCGCACGAGCTGGACCCGCCGGGGCCAGGCCGGCAGGGGCCAGGCCGGCAGGGGGCAGGCCGACCGGGGACGGGCCCGCACGGGACGCCCGGCGGCCCTCCGGCCCCGTCCGGAGCACTGCTCCACGTCGTTGCGGTCGCCCACGGGACGGACTCCACCGAGGGTCGGGCGATGATCGACCGGCTCCGCGCCGGCGTCGACGACCGACTGCAGGGGGAGTTCGCCGGGTCGGCGCTCCGGGTCCGTGTCCACGAGGCCTACGTGGACGTCCAGGAGCCGCGGCTGGGCGAGGTGCTCGCGGGGCTGCCGGCGGGGGAGTGGGCCCTGGTCCTGCCGATGCTCGTGTGCGACGGCGTCCACACGGTGCACGACATCGCCGACGCCGTCGCGCAGCGTCCCGGCACCGAGGCGCTGCCCCCGATCGCCGCCGGCCCCACCGCCGCCGTCCGGCTCGCGCAGGGGCTGGCCGCACTCGTCCCCGCCGGCCCCGACAGCATCGGCGCCGACAGCACGGCCGCCGACCCCGGCGGCGCCGCGCCTGGCCTTCCGGCCACGGTCGGCTGGTGCCCGGCGCCGGAGCCGCCCGCCGTCGTCCTGGCGGTCGCCGGCACCCGGCGGCCGGAGGGCCAGGCGCAGGCGCAACGCCTGGCCGAGCTCGTCTCGGCCGAGCTCGGGTCCCGGGTCGAGGCTGCGTTCTGCTCGGCGGCGGAGCCGCGGATCGGCGACGCCGTCGCACGGCACCGCGACGCGGGACGCGACGTCGTCGTCCTGAGCGTTCTGCTGGGGGAGGGGTACTTCCAGGACCGGCTCCGCGCTGCCGGGGCACAGTACGTCAGCCCGCCCCTGCTGTCACCGGCGGCGTCATCCGCCGCCATGTTGACCGAATGTCTCGCCGAAACGGTGCTCGAAGGGGTGCGCGAGTCCCGTTCGTGACGCCGTGCGACGTTTTGTCACGGGTGCGGCGCAACGTGCATTCACCTCCGGTAGCACGCCTGCTGCCGCAGCGGCAGGTGCCCCTACCGTCGAGGTATGACTCAAGTGACGGAACGCATCCCACGGAAAGCGGCTGCCGGTAGCACCGCCGGCCGACGCTCCGCCAAGCCCAACGGCCAGTGGAAGATCGACGGCACCGAGCCGCTGAACGCCAACGAGGAGATGAAGGCCGCCGACAACGGCCTGAACGTCCGCGAGCGCATCGAGAAGGTCTACGCCCACGGCGGCTTCGCGTCGATCGACCCCGAGGACCTCCACGGCCGGTTCCGCTGGTGGGGCCTCTACACCCAGCGCAAGCAGGGCATCCCCGGCGGCAAAACCGCCACGCTGGAGCCGCACGAGCTCGAGGACGAGTACTTCATGCTCCGCGTCCGGATCGACGGCGGGGCCCTGACCACCGAGCAGCTCGAGGTCATCGGCGGGATCTCCACGGAGTTCGCCCGCGACACCGCCGACGTCACGGACCGCCAGAACATCCAGCTGCACTGGATCGACGTGCGCGACGTGCCGGAGATCTGGCGCCGGCTCGAGTCCGTCGGGCTGAGCACCACCGAGGCCTGCGGCGACGTGCCGCGCGTCATCCTCGGCTCGCCCGTCGCGGGCATCGCCGCCGAGGAGATCATCGACCCGACCCCGGTGATCGCCGAGATCGCCCGGCGCTACGTCGGCAACCCGGAGTTCTCCAACCTGCCGCGCAAGTACAAGACCGCGATCACCGGGCACCCGAGCCAGGACGTGGTGCACGAGATCAACGACTTCGCCCTCGTCGGCGTCGTCCACCCCGAGCACGGCCCCGGCTACGACCTCTGGGTCGGCGGCGGCCTCTCCGCGGCGCCCCGCCTGGGCGAGCGGCTCGGAGTCTTCGTCAGCGAGGACGCGGCCCCCGACGTCTGGGAAGGCGTCACCTCGATCTTCCGCGACTACGGCTTCCGCCGCCTGCGCAACCGCGCCCGCCTGAAGTTCCTCCTCGCCGACTGGGGGCCGGAGAAGTTCCGGCAGGTCCTCGAGGACGAGTACCTCGGCCGCGCACTGCCGGACTCCGACGCCGCCCCGGCCCCCACCGGACCCGGCGACCACTCGGGCGTGCACCGGCAGAAGGACGGCCGCTTCTACATCGGCCTCACCCCGCTGGTCGGGCGCGTCTCCGGGACCACGCTCAGCGGCCTGGCGCGCCTGCTCGAGAAGCACGGGTCCCAGCGGCTGCGCACCACCCCGCACCAGAAGGTCGTCGCGCTCGACCTCGCCGAGGAGCAGGTGGAGCCCTTCATCGCCGCCGCCCGCGAGCTCGGCTTCGAGGCCCGCCCGGGCCTGGTCTCGCGTTCCGCGATCGCCTGCACCGGCATCGAGTACTGCAAGCTCGCCATCGTCGACACCAAGGACACCGCCGCGGCCGCCGCCCGCGAGCTGGACCGCCGCCTCGCGGACCGCTCCGGCCGGCTGCCCAAGAAGCTGAGCCTGAACGTCAACGGCTGCCCCAACTCCTGCGCCCGCATCCAGACCGCGGACATCGGCCTCAAGGGCCAGCTGATCACGGACGACGACGGCGAGCAGGTCGCCGGGTTCCAGGTCCACCTCGGCGGGACGCTCGCCACGAGCGAGGACGGCGAGCCGACCCTCGGCCGGACCGTGCGCGGCCTCAAGGTCGCCGCCGACCGGCTGCCGGACTACGTCGACGGTCTGCTGCAGCGCTACGCCGAGACCGCCGAGGAGGGCGAGTCCTTCGCCGCCTGGGCCCACCGCGTCGACGAGGAGGAACTGGTATGAGCATCTCGACCAACGCGCCCACCACCCGCCGCAGCGAGGCCGAGCTCCGCCGCATCGCCGAGCTCGGGGCCGAGCAGCTCGGGTTCGACGCCCCCGCCGAGGCCGTGGTCCGCTTCGCCGCCGAGCACTTCGGGGTCCGCGACATCGCCGTGGCCTGCTCCATGGCCGACGCCGTGCTGCCGCACCTCGTCGCCGCCGAGCTGCCCGGCGTGGACGTCCTTTTCCTGGAGACCGGCTACCACTTCGAGGAGACGCACGCGACCCGCGCCGAGGTCGCCCGGAGCCTCGACGTCCGGATCGTCGACGTGATGCCGAAGCTGACCATCGCCGAGCAGGAGGCCCAGTACGGCAAGGACCTCTTCGCCCGGGACCCCGGCGAGTGCTGCCGGATCCGCAAGATGGACCCGCTGAAGGACGCGCTCGCCGGCTACGGCGCCTGGTTCACGGGCGTCCGCCGCGAGGAGGCGCCCACCCGGGCCAACGCCCCGCTGGTGTCCTTCGACGAGGCCCACGGCCTGGTGAAGTTCAACCCGGTCGCGACCTGGACCTTCGACCAGCTGGTCGACTACGCCTCCGAGCACGCCGTCCCGGTGAACCTGCTGCTGTCCAACGGCTACCCGTCCATCGGCTGCCGCCCCTGCACCCGGCCCGTCGCCCCCGGCGAGGACCCGCGCGCCGGCCGCTGGTCCGGCTCCGCCAAGACCGAGTGCGGCATCCACGTCGGCCCCGCGCCGACGCCCGCCTCGACCACCGCCGAGAGTCCCGAGGAGACCACCCCATGACCGTCACCACGTCCGGCCCCGGAACTACTGTCAACGACGCGGCCGCCGTCGGCGGCCCGGCCGACGACGACGCGCTCGCCGCCGAGCGGTCCGCCGCCCACCGCGCGGCGAACCTGGACGCGCTGGAGTCCGAGTCGATCCACATCATCCGCGAGGTCCTCGCCGAGTTCGAGCGGCCCGGTCTGCTCTTCTCGGGCGGCAAGGACTCCGTCGTCGTCCTGCACCTGCTGGCCAAGGCCGTCTCCCCGGCCCGCGTGCCGATTCCCGTGGTCCACGTGGACACCGGGCACAACTTCCCCGAGGTCATCGCGTTCCGCGACGCCACGGTTCAGCGGTACGGGATCGACCTGGTGGTCGGCTCCGTGCAGGACTACATCGACGACGGCCGCCTGGTGGAGCCCGCCAACGGCACCCGCAACCGCCTCCAGACCCGGGTCCTCCTGGACACGATCGAGGAGCACCGGTTCGACGCCCTCTTCGGCGGCGCCCGCCGCGACGAGGACAAGGCCCGCGCCAAGGAGCGCATCCTCTCGCTGCGCGACGAGTTCGGCGGCTGGGACCCGCGCAACCAGCGGCCGGAGGTGTGGAGCCTCTACAACGGCCGCCACGCCCCGGGCGGGCACGTCCGCGCCTTCCCGATCAGCAACTGGACCGAGGCGGACATCTGGTCCTACATCGACCGCGAGGGCATCGCCCTGCCGCCGATCTACTTCGCCCACGAGCGCCCGACGTTCGAGCGCGACGGCATGGTGTACGCGGTGACGGACGTCAGCCGGCCCCGCGAGGACGAGCCGGTCAGCAACCGCACCGTCCGCTACCGCACCGTCGGCGACGCCAGCTGCACCGGGGCGGTCCTCTCGGCCGCCGGCACGGTCGCCGAGGTGCTGGACGAGCTGGCGCTGAGCACGCTCACCGAGCGCGGGGCCACCCGCGCCGACGACAGGATCTCCTCCGCCGCCATGGAGGACCGCAAGAAGGAAGGGTATTTCTAAGATGAGTGACACGCTCTTCCGCCTGGCCACGGCCGGCAGCGTCGACGACGGCAAGTCCACCCTCGTGGGCCGCCTCCTGCACGACGCCAAGGCGATCCTCGCCGACTCCCTCGACGACATCCGCCGCGTCTCCGCCGAGCGCGGGTTCGGCGGCGACACCCCCGCGCTGGATCTCGCGCTCGTCACCGACGGGCTGCGCGCCGAGCGCGAGCAGGGCATCACGATCGACGTCGCCTACCGCTACTTCAGCACGCCGCGGCGCAGCTTCATCCTGGCCGACTGCCCCGGCCACGTGCAGTACACGCGCAACACCGTCACCGGCGCCTCGACCGCCCACGCGGCCCTGGTCCTCGTCGACGCCCGCAACGGCGTCGTCGAGCAGACCCGCCGGCACCTCGGCGTCCTCGGCCTCCTCGGGGTCCCGCAGGTCGTCGTCGTGGTCAACAAGATGGACCTGATCGACTGGGACGAGTCCGCGTTCGCCGCCATTCGGGACGACGTCGTGGCGGTCGCCGACCGCCTGGGCGTCGCCGGGGTCCGCGTGGTGCCGGTCAGCGCCCTGCAGGGCGACTTCGTGGTGGACCGGGGCGACTCCGCCCCCTGGTACACCGGACCCACCGTGCTGGACCTGCTCGAGACGCTGCCCGCCCGTCCGGCCGCCGGGGAGGCCTCCCCGGCCCGGCTCGACGTGCAG
This sequence comes from Zhihengliuella sp., assembly GCF_031178195.1. Lineage (GTDB taxonomy): Bacteria > Actinomycetota > Actinomycetes > Actinomycetales > Micrococcaceae > Zhihengliuella. The sequence continues at coordinate 550,993 of NZ_JAPSJL010000001.1, read as the reverse complement.
CTCGTCCTGCGCCCCCAGGGCGCCCTCGCCCCCGAGTTCGCCGCCGACGCGGATGCCCTGCGGGACTTCCGCGGCTACGCCGGCACGGTCTCCGACGGCCCGTTGGCCGTCGGCGACCGCGTCGCCGTCTACAACGACGGCCAGCGCCACCGGGCGCGGGTCACCGGGCTGCGCACCCCGGCCGGCGAGGCCGAGCGCGCCGAGGCCGGGCAGGCCGTCGTCGTCACCCTCGACGCGGACCTGGACATCGCCCGCGGCGCCGCGCTCGTCGCCGAGCAGTTGGAGGAGGGGCAGCCGCACGACGCCGTCACGGCGGTCCGCGAGTTCGGCGCGGCCGTGTGCGTGCTCGCCGACGCCCGGCTGACGCCGGGCCAGCGGGTCCTGGTCAAGCACGGCACCCAGGTGGTGGCCGCCCGCGTCGACGCCGTGGACAACGTCCTGCGCCTGAGCGACCTCTCCCGGGAGCCCGCGGCCTCGCTGGGGCTGAACGACCTCGGCCTGATCCGGCTCCGCACCGCCAAGCCGCTCGCGGCCACGGCGTACTCGCGCAGCCGCGCCGGCGGCTCGTTCCTCGTCATCGACCCGGCTGAGGGGAACACCCTGGCCGCCGGCATGATCGAGCCGGCCCCGCTCGCGGGCGACGCCCCGGAGTCGGGGGCGGCGACCGAGCACGCGGCGGGCCCTGCAGCCCACGAGCTCGCCGGAGCGGTCCGGACATGAGCGAGAGCCGCCGCTACAGCCCGGCCGCGCCCGCGGGCACGCCGCGATCCGGGCGCCGTGCCCGGATCGCCGTGGCCGTCGCCGTGCCGCTGCTCGTGGCGGCGGCCGTCGCGAGCCTCTTCGTGCCCGCCCCGTGGACCGCGGGGCCCGCATCCGGCGCCGCGGCCGCACCGGCGGACACGCTGCGGCTCGGCTACTTCCCCACCGTCACCCACGCCCCGGCGCTCGCCGGCGTGGAGCACGGCTTCCTCGCCGACGAGCTCGGCCGCGACGGCACCGCGCTGCAGACGCAGGTCTTCACGGCCGGCCCGGCCGCCGTCGAGGCCCTCAACGCCGGCGCCATCGACGCCGCCTACCTGGGCCCATCGCCGGCGCTGGCCTCCTACGTCACCAGCGGCGGCGAGTCGCTGGTCGTCGTCGCCGGCGCCGCCAGCGGCGGAGCGGCGCTCGTGGCGCGCGAGGGGATCGACTCGGTCGAGGACCTGGCCGGAGGCCAGATCGCCACGCCGCAGTACGCCAACACCCAGGACCTCGCCGCCCGGGCCCTGCTCGCCGAGCGGGGCCTGACCGAGCAGGTCGACATCAGCCACGCCACCTCCGGCACGGTGGCGCAACTCTTCGAGCGCGGCCAGATCGACGCCGCCTGGCAGCCCGAGCCGTGGGCCTCGCTGCTCGAGGCGCGCGGCGGCCACGTGCTCGTCGACGAGCGGGTCCTCTGGCCGGACGGGCGATTCCCGACCGCACTGCTGGTGGTCTCGCAGCGCTTCGCCGCGGAGCACCCCCAGACGGTCCAGCGCCTCGCGGACGGCCACGCCCGCAGCCTCGACTGGCTCGCCGGGGCGGCGGAGGACGACGTCGTGAACACCGTGGTCGACGGCAGCATCCGGGCCGGCGGCGACAGCCTCGACCCGAACGTCATCCGGGGCGCCCTGGGCCGGCTCGAGTTCACCGGCGACCCGCTGGCCGAGACCTACCCGCAGCTCGTGGACGCGGCCGCAGCGCTCGGCACCGCGCCGGGCTGGGACGACGTCGCCCTCGACGGGCTCGTCGACGACCGCTGGTGGCGGGAGACCGCCGCGGCAGGAGAGGAACGGACCTCGTGAGCGCCCCCGTCGACACCGCCATCGCTCAGCACGCCGACCAGCACGCTGCCGATCAGCGCACCGCCGATCAGCGCACGGCCGGGCTGGCCCCCGCGGGCCGCACCGCCGATCAGCGCGGCGCACCGGCCGCCGTCGAGCTCCACGGACTGGGCCTGCGCTACGGCGACGGCCCGCCCGTGCTCGACGGACTGGACCTGAGCATCGCCGAGGGCGAGTTCGTGGCCGTCCTCGGCGCGTCCGGCTGCGGCAAGTCGTCCTTGCTGAACGTGCTCGCCGGCCTGACGGCGCCCACCGCAGGCTGGGTGGACGTCCCCGTGGACGGCGCGGCGCTGATGTTCCAGGACTCCGCACTGCTGCCCTGGCTGACCGCCCAGCGCAACGTGGAGCTGGCCCTGCGCCTGGCTGGGGTCCCCCGCGCCGAGCGCGGTCCGCGGGCCCGTCGGCTCCTGGACACCGTCCACCTCGGCCGGGCCTACGACCGGAAGCCCCACGAGCTCTCCGGCGGCATGCGCCAGCGCGTGGCCCTGGCCCGCGCACTCGCCCAGGACCGGCGGCTGCTCCTCATGGACGAGCCGTTCGCGGCGCTCGACGCGATCACCCGCGACCTGCTGCACGACGAGCTGCACGCCGTCTGGCGGGCCACGGGCTCCACGATCGTCTTCGTCACCCACAACGTGCGCGAGGCCATCCGGCTCGCCGGACGGATCGTGGTCCTCTCCTCGGACCCCGGCCGCATCGCCGAGATCCGCACCGTCACTGACGGGCTGCGGGCCGACCCCGCCCGCGCCGAGGCGCTCGCCACCGAACTGACCGAGACCCTCCGGAAGGAGCAGAAGAAGCATGACAGCGCTCCTCGATGACCGGCCCGCCCGCGGCGCCTCGGCTCCGTCCGACGCCGGCGCCCCCGCTCCGGCTCCGGCCCGCCCGACCGCGCGCAACCGCCGGGCCCGGGACCTGACGCGCCGCGCCCTGCCGCCGACGGCCGCGCTCCTGGTTCTGCTCAGCGTCTGGCAGCTGGCCTCCTGGGCGTCGCCCGTCCGGGACGACCTCTTCCCGGGCCCGGTCGACGTCGCGGCCGTCCTGCCGCGGCTGATCGCCGACGGCACCCTGGCCGCGGCGGTCGGCACCTCGCTCGGCCGCGGCCTCAGCGGCTTCCTGATCGCGCTCGTCGTGGCAACCCCGGCGGCGCTGCTGCTGGCCCACACCCCGTGGCTGCGCCGCGCCGTCGGACCCTTCATCTCCGCCCTGCAGGTGCTGCCCTCGGTGGCGTGGGTGCCCGCGGCGATCATCGTGTTCGGCCTGACCGACGCGACGATCTACGCGGTGATCCTCCTCGGCGCCATCCCGTCCATCATCAACGGCCTGCTGGCCGGGATCGACCTGATCCCCGCGCAGTACCGCTCCCTCTCCCGCGTGCTCGGCGCGCGGCGGCTCCAGCACATCGCGCTGATCGAGCTGCCGGCCGCGCTGCCCGGCTACGCGGCCGGCCTGCGGCAGGGCTGGGCGTTCTCGTGGCGCTCGCTCATGGCCGCGGAGCTGATCGCCGTCGGCGGCTCGCTGGGCCTTGGCGTCGGCTCGCTGCTCCAGCGCGGCCGCGACCTGGCGGACCTGCCGCTGGTCATCCTGGTGGTGCTGGTCATCCTGGCGATCGGCGCCGCCGTCGAGCTCGCCCTGTTCGCCCCGTGGGAGCGGCGCCTGCTCGCCGACCGGGGCCTGAAGCGCACGGAGGACGCCGCATGAGCGCGCACCAGTCGATGCCGCACGAGGCGAGCCTGCACGAGGCGAGCCTGCACGAAGCGCGGCCCGCGGGCCGCGTCACCCTGGTCGGCGGGGGCCCCGGCGACCCGGACCTCATCACCGTGGCGGGCCTGCGCGCGCTGATGAGCGCCGACGTCGTCCTCGCCGACCGCCTCGCCCCGCGCGAGCTGCTCGCGGACCTGCCCCCGCACGTCCGCGTGCACGACGTCGGCAAGGGCCCGGGCGCGCACGTCGCCACCCAGGACCAGATCAACGAGCTCCTAGTCGCCGAGGCGGCCGCCGGCCACCACGTGGTCCGGTTCAAGGGCGGCGACCCGTTCGTCCTGGGCCGCGGCGGAGAGGAGGTCGAGTACGTGCGCGCGCACGGCTTCGACGTGCGCGTGATCCCCGGGATCACCTCCGCCGTCGCGGTACCCGGCGCCGCCGGCATCCCGGTGACGCACCGGGGCTTGGCCGCCGGATTCTCCGTCGTCACCGGGCACGGCGAGCTCGCCAGCGTCCCTGCCGACCCGGCGCACACCCTGGTGGTGCTCATGGGCGTGGCCCGGCTCCCGGAGACGGCCGCCGAGCTGGCGCGGCGCGGGCTGCCCGCCGCGACGCCCGTGGCGATCGTGGAGAACGGGTGCACGCCCGAGCAGCGCACCACCGTCGCCACGCTGGAGACCATCGTCGACGCCGCCGGCCGGGCCGGCGTGGCCAACCCGGCCGTGATCGTCGTCGGCGACGTGGTCCGGGTGGCCTCCGCACCGGAGGAGCTCGCCCGCCGGGCGACCGCCGGTGATCCGCTTCCAGCCCAGCTGCCCGCAACCCCCTGAATCCCCCTCGACCCGAAGGAACGGCACATGACCCTCCCCGCCCACCTGAACGACCGCAAGCTCCACGTGGCCATCGTCGGCGCCGGCCCGGCCGGCATCTACGCCGCGGACCTGCTCACCAAGTCCCAGCCGGTCGCCTCCGGCGAGCTGGACGTGGCGATCGACCTGTTCGACGAGCTGCCCACCCCGTTCGGCCTCATCCGCTACGGCGTCTCCCCGGACCACCCGCGCATCAAGGGCATCATCACCGCCCTGCACAAGGTCATGGACAAGGAGCAGATCCGGTTCATCGGCAACGTCTCCTTCGGCCGCGACCTCACGCTCGAGGACCTGCAGGAGCGCTACGACGCCGTCGTCTTCGCCACCGGTGCCCAGAAGGACGCCGATCTGAACATCCCCGGCATCGATCTGGACGGCTCGCACGGCGCCGCCGACTTCGTCTCCTGGTACGACGCGCACCCGGACGTGGCCCGCGAGTGGGACCTCTCGGCGCGCGAGGTCGCCGTGATCGGCAACGGCAACGTGGCCCTCGATGTCGCCCGCATCCTCTCCAAGCACGCCGACCAGCTGCTCGAGACCGAGATCCCGGAGCACCTCTACGCGCAGCTCAACGACTCCGCCGTCACCGACGTGCACGTCTTCGGCCGCCGCGGCCCGGCACAGGTGAAGTTCACGCCGCTGGAGCTGCGGGAGCTCTCCCACTCGAAGGACGTGGACATCGTCCTGTACCCGGAGGACTTCGAGTTCGACGCCGCCTCCGACGAGGCCATCAAGACGAACAACCAGGTCAAGACCATGGTCTCGACGCTGACCAACTGGCTGGTGGAGCAGGAGGAGCGCGAGGAGTCCGGCGAGGAGGCCCCGCAGGCCTCGCGCCGCCTGCACCTGCACTTCCTGCAGTCCCCGGTGGAGATCCTCGGCGAGGACGGCCGCGTCGCCGGGCTGCGGATGGAGCGCCAGGAGCTCGACGGCACGGGCAACGCCCGCGGCACCGGCGAGCTGGTGGACTACCCGGTGCAGGCCGTCTACCGGGCGGTGGGCTACTTCGGGTCGGCCCTGGAGGGCCTGGAGTACGACGGCGCCCGCGGCGTGGTCCCGAACGCCGGCGGCCGCGTGCTGGACCGCGACGGCGCCCCGGTCCCGGGCGTGTACACGACGGGCTGGATCAAGCGCGGCCCGGTGGGCCTGATCGGCCACACCAAGGGCGACGCGCAGGAGACCATTACGCACCTGCTCGAGGACCTGGCCGCGCTGCCGGTCCCCGCCGCGCCGGGCACCGCGCCCGTCGAGGACCTGCTCGCCGAGCGCGGCGTGCGCTACACGGACTGGGCCGGCTGGCTGACCCTGGACGAGCACGAGCGCTCCCTCGGCGCCGCCACCGGCACGGTGCAGACGCGGTTCGGCCCGGTCGAGCGCGAGCGCATCAAGGTGGTTGAGCGCGACGCGATGCTCGAGCACGCGGCCGCTGCCGTCCTGGAGCCGGTCGAGTCCTGACCCGCGCGCCGGGTTCCGAGGGGCCGGCCGGGTCGGGAGCGACCCGACCGGCCCTCACCCGGCCCGCTCGAGAGGTCGATTCGAGGGACCGTCGGGCCGATTCGTCCCGCGGAACGACGGTTCGGCCCCGCTCAGGCCACGAGCGGGTGCACCGCCAGCATCAGCACGATCCCGACGCCGCAGCACACGACCGGTCCGAGGGCCCAGAACCGCATCACGCGGCCCATGTTCGCCCACAGGACCGTCTCGAACCGCTGGCTGGCGCCCGAGCCGACGATCGCCGACGTGACCGCCTGCGTGGTGGACAGCGGCAGGTGCAGCACCTGCGCTCCCACGTACAGCAGCGACGCTGCGACGAGCTGGGCGGACGCGCCGCGGACCGGGTCGAACCGGACCAGCCGGTTGCTGATCGTGTGGGCGATCCGCCAGCCGCCGCCGAGCGCGCCGAGCCCCATGCAGGCGGCGCAGAGCAGCTGGATCCACAGCGGCACGTCGGCGTCCGCCGTCGTGCTGCCCACCATCACGAACGCGAGGGTGAGGAACGCCGCGTTGCGCTGCCCGTCCTGCAGGCCGTTGCCGAGCGCGACGGCGCAGGAGGCGATCGCCTGGGCGGCGCGGCCGGTCCGGGCCGCGTCGTTGGACGAGGTGTGGCGCATGATCCACATGGCCGGGATGGTGATGGCGTAGGACAGCGCGAACGCGACCAGCGGGGTGACGAGGATCGGCACGGCGAGGCCGAACAGGAGGATCAGTGGGACGCTGCGCGGCTCGCCAGGGTTCAGGAACGCGTGCCCCAGCAGGGCCCCGGCGAGGGCCGCGAACAGGGCGTGCCCGGACGACGTCGGAATCCCGCGGGCGTAGCACCACAGCAGCCACGCGCCGCCGGTGAGGACGGCGACGAGCAGCACGGCCAGGCCGTCGACGGTGGAGGTGTAATGGAAGTCCGCGGCGTCGACCAGAGCCTCCGAGAAGCGCGTGGACATCATGGTGCCGCCGAACGTGAACACGGCTGCGGTGACGACGGCGACGCGCGGGCCGAGCGCCCGGGTGCGCACGGAGGTCGCCACGGAGTTCGCGGCATCGCGGAATCCGTTGAGCAGTGCGAACGCGCACGTGGCGAGGGTGACGGCGACCAGGAGGAAGGTCTCCATGCCCTAGGACTCTTTGACCAGCACGCGGCCCAGGTGGTCGGCGACGGCGTGGAGTCGGGTGGAGGCGGCGAGCATCTGGTCCGCCACCGCGCGGTGGCGGATGATCGTGGAGGAGCGCTGGAGGTCCGCGGTCTCGCCGACCCAGGCGTGGTGGGTGCGGCCGACGCGCTTGGTGACGCGCATGAGCTGCAGCCACGTGTCCTCGAGGTCGTCGAGGCGGTCCAGGCTCCCGAGCGCGCTGGAGGTCAGGGTCGCCTGGCGGCCGATGAGCTCGAGCTGGTCGGCGGCGCGCTGGGAGATCCAGGTGAGGTCGGAGCTGTGCATCAGCTCGCCGACGCTGCGGAGCTCACCGACCGTGTCGTGCAGCAGGCGGGAGAACGTGTAGAGGTCCTCGCGGGGGACCGGGGTGACGTAGCTGGTGCGCAGCTGCGTCAGCAGCGCGTAGTGGGTGTCGAGCGCCGCGCTCTCGGCGCGTTCCAGCTCGAACAGCTGGCTGGTGGTGTCCTCGGCGAGCAGGCCGAGGATCTCGGAGAGCTGCTGGACGCAGCCCTGGATATTCGTGCAGAGGTCGCCGAGCAGATCCAGGCCCCGCGTCTGGCGCGGGAACAGACTGAACTTCACGTGGGGAACCGCCGGAGTGCTAGAGGGACACGAGCCGGGATCAGTGTACGTCGCGCACGCGGGGCGGGGTGGTTTGTGCGGCGCCGAACCGGGAACGCCTCTCGGCGGAAGGCCGCTCGAAGCGGCTGAGTGTTGGAGCCCGGGGTTACCTCGGTCCGACGCCGGTCTCCAGTGTCCACCTCTCGAAAGTCGGTGTCAACAAGCCTGGTCATCAGTCCAATTCGCCTCGCCGCCACATCTTCGCGCAGGTTTCCAGGTCCTCCGCGGTGCCGATCAGTTGGCCCGCCGTCCGGGTCAGCCGCCGGGCGTGGGCGGCGTTGCTCGGCTCCAGCGCGTGGGCGTGCTCGGCCTCGCCCAGGGCGATCACGCGGCAGAAGGCGGCGGTGCGCTCCAGCGCGACGTCGAAGTCACCGTCGAACGCGCCGGAGAGGATGGAGTCCGTCATGGCGCGCAGCTCCTCGGCCCCGGGCGGCTCGGCGACGCCGGCCACCGCGTGGGACACCTGGGCCGCGTGCCGTCCGGTGTTGAAGTAGGACGCCATCCGCTCGGGATCCTGCACGACGGCGGTGCGCAGCGCGTACAGCCGCCAGAGCGCGCCGGGCAACGAGTGGGCGGGGCTCTCGGCCCACATCTCGGCGATCGCCTCGAGGCCCTCCTTGTCCGCGAGCCTGACCAGCCGCTCGGTGACCTCCGGGTCGTCGCTGCCGCGGCCGTGGTGGACCAGCGCCTGCGCGGCCAGGTGCGCGGCCTCGGAGATCCGTGCGGGGTCGGTCCCGCCCTCGAACGGCTCGAAGTCGGCCGGTGCGAACGGCTTCGGCTTGTGGTGCCGGAAGGGAGCGGCCTGGTTCTGGCGGGCTGGGTGAGCGCTCATGCCCGTTAGGATACTCCCGTGCACCGTCGCCCGTGGAGGGCGGCCCCGGGCCGGGACCGAGGGGGCCCGCGGGGCGGCCTCCCGGACCCAGTGCGGTAGCATGGTGGCGGTTCTTCCGCGCGGCCGCGCCGCGCGCCACGGACCGCATGGGCCTTTAGCTCAGGTGGTAGAGCATCGGACTTTTAATCCGCTGGTCGCGGGTTCGATCCCCGCAGGGCCCACCCAGAGTGTCTTACGGGAAAACGCGACATCGCTGTTCTCGGTCGCTGCGCCCGTCGAAGCGTCCCGTTCGGCTTCCTCGCCGTAGGTCGCCTCGTGAACGATGGTCGCGAACGGTTCCGCGAGGCGCGGGCGTAGCTGCGGTGATCGCTAGCCGCGTGCAGAACACCTGGTTGGCGTGCCTCCTGCTGCCGTCGTCCGACCGCGCATAGGCGCGCTAGGCGTCGGTCAGTAGTCGCAGGCCGTCGTGGAGGAATGCCACGATGTTGGCCCGTACCGCCTCGGGTAAGGAGCTTGATTGTGCTGGGCTGTCGTCGAGGAACGTGATCGTGCTGGCGGGCATGTGACTGATCGCATCGAGGGCGAGCCCTCCCTTGCCCTTGCCCGGTAAGTGGGGATACATCCTCCCGTGCCCCACCCCCAGAGGGCTGCTGGAACATCTGCGGGCTCATCGCCTCGCGGCCCGACTGGTAAGCCACCAATTTCGTACAGACTAGTACGGACTTCGGTCTACAAGACCCGTGGTCTCTCGAACAGGGTGTGCGTGGCGGGGCAGCAATCCGGGTCGGCGATCCGCCTTCTGGGAGGTGTTGCGCACCAGAGGCCGGCGAGTAGTTGAGCCGATCGTTAGAACTGATCACCGAGTCGGTGCGCCTTGTACCGTGGGTGGTGTGTCGACACGTTCCATCGTGAACTCATGGGCGTCGAGTCCCGCGCGGAGGCGCAATATGCAGGCGAACCGCTGGCGGTACACCAGGCCCGAACTGGAGGTCCGCCGCGCCCTTCATAGGCTCGGCCTACGGTACCGAGTTGCGATCGCGCCCGAACCGGTTCTACGTCGACGGGCGGACATCGTCTTCACCCGGACGCGAGTAACGGTGTTCATCGACGGCTGCTTTCGGCATGGGTGCCCGGAGCACGGGCGGTCGACTTTCAACCAACATGCCGAGTTGGCCCCCGAAGATCGCGGCGAACGTGGCGCGCGATGCCGAGACGAACGCGAGACTGTATGCAGCCGGCGTGCATGTCCTGCGCTACTGGGAGCACGAGGATGCGGAAGATGTCGTCGAGGAAATCAGGCAGGCCCTCTTGGCTGTCAGGTCCAGTCTCAAGTAGACGTCGAAAAATACCCCAGCGTTGGGTCGGCGAGTGTCCCGATGACCAGGCCGCGGTCAAGGAACCGGTTAAATTCTTCGCAGCTCGTTTCCGGCAGCAGGGCGCAGCCGTGACAGGCTGCTAGGTTGCACGAGTCTGGTCCCTGCCCCCGCTCTCCAGCGTCCATGCAAACCGGGTCGGTCGAGCACCAATGGGCATCACTGAGTGCTGCCGCAACGACCGGTTGGAGGCGGTCTGGTCGAGACATACGGACGAGGCCGCCCATCGTGCCCTCGGAGTCACCTGCTGCCGTGTAGATCAGGAGCCCTGCCATGTCCCGGCCACCGTCGCGCGACACGTACAACCGCTCCCGAAGCGAAGCTGAGCTATAACCGCAGGTGAAGACGAGCTCGTTGATCAGGAGGTGCGCGAACGTGTGCAGCATGATCATCCGCGGCGAGATATCCCGGGTCCTGCCACCGCGATCGGTGATCATTTGGCCGTACTGATTCGCGATGAGATCGGCTCGAGCTTGGACCTCGTCGCGTGCTTCCCATGCAGCGAGGCGCTCGCGGTCAAGCTCAAGGTAGATTCCTTCACCTTTGACCACATAGGCCGGCAGCCAGTCCTTGTCGGGCGGCAACGGACGACGACGAAGCAGGGCCTTGCCCTCCGCGACCTTCAGATCGCTGTCCCGGCCGCGAGTGAACCCTCGCAGTACCCGTGTTTCGCGTAGGACGGTGATACTGCGAACGCGATCGACGTGTCCGGCGATAGCAGCGTGGACGCCTGGATCTAGGGCGCGGAGTTCGTTGTCTTGCGGCGTCTCGCGGAGCAGCTTGAACTCCGGGTGGCGCCAGATATCGAGGTCGCCGGACTCATCGTCATCGCCGTCTTCCTCTGCAGGGCCGATGCCGAAGCGGTCCTGGTAGGCAGCCAGCAGTTCGTCATCGTTGTACTGATCGAATAGGTCACCGGCGCCTCGGGTTGCCTGTCGGATCTCAACCACGGTGGCGTTCTTGCCCCGGAAGGTGAAGAGGAACGCCATCGTCGGGTCGACGTCGGCTCGCTTCATCAGGTCACGCAACGCGCCGCTGACCGCACCGACCTTCTGCGGCAGAAAGATCGACGACTCGACATACGGGAAGTAGACGTTGCCACTGGCACGGAGCGCACCCTGAACCGGTTGGTCACATGGGCCGTCCTCTTCATGAAGCCACGGCCGCGCACCCGTGCACAGATACGGAGTGGACCGGCCCGCCAACTGCTGGGTCAGGAAGGTGCTGTCGTCGCCTGACTCGTCCTTCATCCCTGCCGTCGTGATACCTTGCAAAGACCGAGACGCGCCGCACCCCTTGTGCTCGTCCCGCTTGTTCTTGGCGTCGTAGCCACAGCGGAGCACCTGGCCCTCAAGCCCACCGCCGCCCGTCGAGAACAGCCGCAACATTCCGGTGCAACTGGGATCCTTTGACCGGTGCACCCACTCCCTGAACGGGAAGTCGTCAATGTGCCCTTTCCTACAGATCGCAACGAATGGCACCTGCGACATCTTTGGCCCGGAGCGGCGCTTGCCCACGCACGTGGGTTCCTCGCAACGGACGGCGTCCTGGAAGCTGAGCGGCACCTTTTTCAAGCGCTTGCAGTACATGCAGAACGAGTAACTCGGGAACCTCAGGGCGGGGATGCTCAGTTTCTCGTTTCGGTGATCGTCCTGCGAGCCCTTGCGGTAGTCCGGAGGCAGACGGAACTCCTGAACCTTCAGTCGTGCTTCCAGTCGCCAGTCGTTGACGCGGAACTCCTCCATGGCTAGGTCAGCGTTGTTGCGCGGGAACCAGTGATCGAGCCCAGCCGTGATAACCGAAGTACCGTCGACGAGCACGCTCATGGCGCCCACGCCAAACGGCGACACCAACTGGGCTCGGCGCATGCTGCCTGACGTCATGGCTGTACCTCCGGCTCTTCTAGATCGTCATTGAGGTAGTCGAGGGTGACGGAGAGCTGACACTCAGCGTCGACGCTGCGCATGCTCATCGGCGTCTCCCAGGTGATGTTCTTGTTCTCAGGATCGGCAAGGTCACCGGCAGGGCGCATGAGGCCCTGCTTCGGGTCACCGTTGAAGTAGTTGACCGTCGCCCAGGTCGTTCGCTCCCCCTTCGCCCACTGTCGAGAGCGTTCAGCAACCCATTGGTCGAACACGGGCAGTTCCTCGCTGTCGACTAGTGCGGCGCGGGTACGAAGGAGCGCAATGGAGTCGTCGAACTCGGCTTGCGGGAACGGACTCGGGTCGAGCGTCGGGTTGAGTTGGCGCATGCGTGAGATCGCTGCTGCGTGGAGTGCGCGTTTCAGAACGGGCTCGGCGAAGGGCGTCACGGAGGTCGGTTCGACCTGGGCGTACAGCTGCTGGTGATAGGTCCGGAACCGCTCGTAGTGGCTGCGGTCGCGAGGCTTCGCCGCCCCGTAGATCGTGATGACGAGACCGGGCGTCTTGACGTTACGTCCGACTCGACCACTCACCTGGATGTACTGCGCCGTGGTCTTGGGCTGACCAACGATGGTCATCAGACCGAGCCGATCAATGTCGACACCGACCTCGATGATGTTCGACGCAAGGCAAATGTCGACACACTGCGCGTTCTCAGGGCACGCCCCGTAGCTGACGCACTTGGCGCCATCCGTACAGTCGGGATGCGGCAGGCGGAGTTCGAGTTCTTCGATCGCCTTCGGGATCTCGTCGCTTCGACGTCGCGACGTGAGTTCCATCTTGTTGCGGGGGTAGCGCGGGGTGATGCCGTCCCGGCGCTGGAGACCGACCAAGTAGTCGGGAACGTCGGAGTCGAGCAGAGAGAGCGTGTTGCCAAGCTCTCGGAGGCTGTTCAGGAAGTTGAGGTTGGTCCAGTACCCATCGCGATCGGCGGGGTCCGGGATCTGTGGACCAGCCTGAAGGGTTGCGGCCGCGACACGTGCCTGGACCGTCTGTGTGGAGCCAAGCGATGGGCTCATAACTCCGAGGTATCGACGACCCGGCGCTGGCTTGCCGTCCGGCAGCCGAGCCGGCTCCGCGAAGAAGGATTGCCCTTCCTCAAGACCGTGCGGCGGGAAAAGGGCGACCTCCTTGCGACCAAACAGTCCGAGGATCTGATCTTCGTAGCGGCGCACCGTGGCGGTGGACGCGATGATCTTGGCCGGGATCGGAGGATCGCTTCGACGATCTGTGGTGAGGTCGTCGATCATCGGTTCGTACAGACCGACCATGGAGCCGAGCGGTCCGGAGATGAGGTGCAGCTCGTCTTGAATGATCAGACCAGGGGGCGAATAGACGCGTTCGCCGTTGTCGCCGAGACCGAACATCGTCCTAGCTGCGGGCTGCCATGCCATGGTGGCGAACTTGTCGACGGTGCCGATCACGATCGAGGGACGCGTCTCGTAGATGTCCTCGTCGACGACGTGGACCGGTAGGCCGTCCCTGCCACTGAATCGGCAGAGTTCGTCTTGGCAGCGGAAGAGGAATCGGCCGCCGGACCACACGTAGCCGGGGGTGTCCTGTCCGCGGGCCTTGCTGACGGGCCCCATCCGTGCGCCGCACCACGGGCACTTGAGGAGGAGGAACTTGTTGGAGACTCTGCAGTCACGTCGCAGCTCGGCCAGCGCTTTCTCGGCGGCGGTCCACCTGTTTGGCGTGGAGTCACCGCCGAGCCAGACCCCGATGCCGAACGGTACGGTGCCGAGCTCGTCCTCCATGCCCGAGCGGACGTCCTCCAAGACGCAGATCAGGGACGAGGCGCGCAGGAACTGTTGGGCTGTGAGCAGTCGCAACGTGTACCGCATGAGAGTGTCGGTGCCGGCGTCGTCTGGGTTCCGGAGTCGCCGCGCGAGCAGCGAGATGGCTGAGGCGCCGAGGTAAGCCTCGGTCTTGCCGCCACCAGTTGGAAAAAAGATGAGGTCGACGAGGGTGCGCTTCTCATGCGTCGGGTCGACCAGCTCAGGCAGGCTCGCCAGGATGAAGGCGATCTGGAAGGCACGCCAGCGGCCACCGTTTGGATCGGGCGTTGCGGCTGGATGAGCCCCGCCTGGGCGAAAGACGCCTTGCTTGTCCTTGATGAGGTCACGCGGCTCAAGTCGTGAGCGGATTTGCTGGTAGAGCATCGCGAAATTGGCGAGTTGGAAGGCACGACGTGCGAGGGGGTCATGCTGAACGCGGTACCAGCCCTCCCGCATCCGTTCGAGGGCCTCAGCGCACTTGTTCACGTGACGTCGCGCCGCATCCTGGTAGCGATCTGGTAGGTCGTCGATCGAGGCGGTCCGGTCGCTGATCCACTGGGCGTAGAGCTCGAGGACTTTCTCAACCTGAGCGTCACCAGTGGCGGTGGAGTTTGCCAGCTCCTCCATGCTGACGCTGACCGAGGTGCGGGTGCCGTCGGAGTGCTCTTCGTAGACGTCCGGTGTCAGGCTGGTGACTTCGTAGGCGGGCAGCGCGTCGGCTTTGACGAGTGGGACGGTCGGGGTGCCGCCCTCACCGATCGAGTCCTCCCAGGTTGCGGCGCAGCCGTGGCCGATCGCGAAGGTGCGTTGGTGGCGGTAGAGGAGCGCGATCGACTCCTCCTCGTTGTCGCTATCTGGCTGTTCGACATCGGGGTAGGGCTCGATCCGGAGCCCTTCTGATGCTGTGGCGGAAAAGGCCACCTGGAAGAACGCACTCCCCGGGCCAGTGCCGGCCGCGTCATCGACGACCGCAAGCGTGACCAATCGAAGGTTCGGGTCCGTCTCACCAGGCACCGCCCGGCTAAAGATCGAAACACTTGGCTTGATGCGCGGCTCGATCTTTGGTTCGACAACAACCGGTGTCGTCGTCAGCGGAGAGCGCTTGCGTTCCTTCCTGAGCACCCGTGCCGATGCGACCGCGTCGAGGACGAAGGGCCGGCGGACCCACCAGTTTAGGGGCGGGGTGTCTGGTGCGGTGACCTTGATCGGGTCGTAGTAGGCACCGGTCACCTGAATCTTGAGTTCTGCTCCTTCAGCGACGCGGACCTTGAACGAGATCGCCATGGCAGATGGCTTACGTCGATTGGCGTCGGACAGGTCGAAGTCGTCGGAGTCCGGTTGGTCCTGCCGCCGAGGCCCACGTACGTCGGTCGCGGGCGCTTGGGGGTTCTCGTCGCTCGCCGCGAGTCCTGGAATGACGGCGGAACCGTCACCCTCGGATGCCAGACCACCAGTCGGGGTGCCGCCGCTGTAGAGGACTCCGACACCGTAGCGGCGCAGCGGATCGGAACGGGTCAGTACCTCTTCGAGTGTGACGCCATCGTGGAACTGTCCGTTGGCCTCGTCCTTCGTCTGGAAGGTCAGAGATGGGCCGGAGCAATCGACGGGTTTGCCGATCGGCGCTTCACCATCGGGCGGCCCAAACAGCTCGCGTCGTACCGCTGCCTCTACGACGTCGCGTGCCTCAACACCGCTCATTGGTTCCCTGCCATTCCTGCCAGTCCGGTGCTCTCCTCGATGACACCGTAAAGACGATCGGTTGCTCGAGTCAGTCCGACGTAGAGGACGGACTCGAAGTTGGGCACATTCACGCGGTCCAGGTCAGTGACAATGACGGCCGACGCCTCAAGGCCCTTGAAGGCCTGAATTGATGAGAAGCGGATCTTCCCCTTCTTGACGGCCCCGCCGTCAGCTTGGACTAGGATACCTTTCAACCAAGAGTCGGTCGTGGTCGCGGCGACCGATCCGTCGCTTTGCGGGCTCAGGACGACGATCTCGCTGAGGTCGAACGACTCTTCGCGCAAGGCTTCCACGGCCTGGCGGAGCAGCGGCGACTGGTCATCGCCACGTACGTACTTGAGGAGCACAGGGTTGGCTCCGTCGTCGTCTCGTCGGAACTTCTGGTAGCCGGGAGTGAGCCCGCTGAAGAAGTTGACGCTGAATCCGATTCTCGGGAGGTTGCGGCAGTTCATTGTGAGTCGATGCGATGGCAGGTGGGGCATGCGCGCCTTGAGGAGCTCTCGGCCACGCCCGTCGTCGTAGATGGCCTGACGCTCGAAGTCGCCGAACATCAGGACGCGGCCGTCGGCCAGTCCGCCCTTCACTATCAGCTCGAATACGTCCAGATATGCCTCGGTCAGGAGGTCCTGAATTTCATCGATGATCAGGAAGTCGGCTGGAGGCTCGCCCAGGTCCATGAGCACCTCGACGGCCCGTTCGGGCAGCTCGGTGTTCCAGAACAACTGGCCAGCGTCAGCCGGTGCCTTGAGGCCCGTGAGTGCCAGGAGCTGACTATGGAAGGTACCGACTGACAAGCCCGGTTCGTCGATATCTGCAGCGAGGCGTCGGCCGAGCAGCTTATTGAAGCACATGAGGCTGCCGGTTCGCCCGACGGCCAACTCGCGACGCGCTGCTTCCAACGCCAGGAAGGTCTTGCCGGAGCCGGCCGGTCCAGTGAAGAGCACGCTCTGGTTGTCGGACATGGCATCGAGCGCGAGGAACTGCTCCTCGACGAAGCGGACGAGTTGACGCTCGCGGGCCGACCGCACGTCGTCGGCCACGACTCCGAACTCGAAGTTCGGCCGAAGCAGCATCGCGATCTGCTTCGCTGTTGCTTGGTCTGGCCCCACACCTCCGTATGAGAAGCCGTCGAAGGTGGCGTCGAGGTTGGCGATGCCGCCCGCAAAGGTACGTCGGAGGGCGCCGATCGGATCGTTCTTCAGGTCCTCCAAGTCGAGGACCTGCCAGTCGAACCACTCGTTCGTTGGCTTGAGCATCGTGCGGGCACGCGTCGCGGTGAACCATACGGCGCTCAGGGCCGGGATCGAGCGAAGATCGATCTTCTTCAGCAGGTCCTTGCGAATCGAGTGCATCGCTTCGCTGGCCTGCTTGAACGGACCGCGCGTGGTTGGTGCCTGGTTGCCGAGCTTCCAAACTCCGTCATCAAAGGTGAAGTGTTGGTGCGACTTCACCTCGATTACAAGGATTCCGAGATCTGGGGCGATGACGACGAAGTCAGCCTCGCCCTCCGGGTTGCGCACGTGCTCCGCGATGTTTAGTGAGTGCAGGACGATCCAGTCGTCAGTCGTCATGTCCTCTGCGAGTTTCCGGTAGACCGACTTCTCCCCCGGCGCTGCTCCTTCTGGAAAGAGCGGCGGAATCAGGCGAGCCACCGGGCACTCCCATCCATGAACGGCACACGTACTTGATGCCTGCTGACGATCTCGGTGAACGGCGCTTTCGCGAGAACCCGGGCAACGATCATGCCGCGGAAGCCTTCGCGCGGCAGGTCCAGATGCAGAACCCCATCACGCTCTAGCACCCGCAGGTCGGCGCGCCCGACGGCTGCCTCTAGCTCCTTGCGGAGATCGGCACTCGCCTTATAGACGGCCCGACGCAAGGTGATCGCGTTGTCGTAGGTCGGTTGAGACGGCTCGCCGAGCCAGTCCAGGAGAAGCGCGAAGTCAGCGTCTCGCTGTGGGCAGATCAGGCGCGGGTCTGCCCAGGCCCGGACTTGCCCGCTCGAACGAACGCCGAGGCGATCGAGCTCCACCATCGCGCGGCGGGAGCCGACGCGAGAGAGCCGTTCTTCGAGTCGTGCCTTCCAACGCGTCTGAGTGGTGAGGATGTCGCCGGATGCACGTGCGCCCAGCGCGACGAGAGCCTGGTCGTACATCGCGCCGCGCTCGGTCTCACCCTCGCGAAGGACGAGGTACGTGCCGGGCACGATGCCGTTCACCGCTTCGTACCCAACGCGGGCGCCCTCCGGCTGCTTCGGATCTAGCGAACGGATCCGATCCCCGTCGTCGAGCCACAATCCTTGTCCGCCTGCGAGGAGGACCTTCCAGGCTTCTACCTCGCCGCTGGCGGGCTCTCGATCATCCGAGGCACGCGTTCCCCACACGGGTTGGGGGAAGTAGGCGTCTTCGATCTCTTCATCGTCAGCGACTGCGTTCTCGGGCTCGGCCGTGTCTCCGATCTGATGCACGGTGGTCTTCACGACGATTTGGCCCTCGGCATGGACGCCGAGCGTGGATGACGGCACGGATCGGTTACCGAACCAGGCGGGCATCATGAACGTGACTTCGGGAGTCACCGGAGCAGTGAAGACGGAAGCCGGAATGAAGGTCGGCGGCGCAACGACGTAGCTGATTTCAATGGCTTCACCGACCGTTTCCAGTTCGCTCGGAACCAGGACGGTGGCACCGACTTCATCGAGCCAAGACGCCAGTCCGGCGCGAGCTGCCCCTTTGCTCGCGACGACGATGCACGCCTCGGGACCTACCTCCTGGATCGATTCGAGCAAGACAGAACCAAGCGGCGAATCGGTCTCACCCACGGCTACCGCTGCTTCCGCGAGGAGATCGAGCAAAGCTCCATCGCTAACGAGGTTCCGGAGCCGATTCGCCTGCCGCACGATGTCATCGATGAGCGGCTGCTGCGTCTGGAATTGCATCGGCTGCGGCTGTGTCATGCGGCGCCAGCGCAGCACGTTGGCGGCTTGGAGCACCCCGTTCCAGGCTTCGCTTCGTTCGTCCCCAAGTGTGAACAGCGTACGGCGGATAGCTGCGTTCAACTGAGCGCCCGCTGGATCGCCGACGGCAAATATCGCGATGCCCTGATGAATCACCGAACTCGCCGCTGCGTAGCGTCGCCCGACGTCATGCACTCGACTCATACGGCTACCGTGAACGCGAGGGCTTCGACTGCGGTCGGCGGACACCACCCCAGCTCGTCGACGACAGAGACCGGTCGGCTGTTGCTATGGCGAACCTCGACAACCGTCTCCGCCGCGGACTCGTCAGCAACTGACCGATCAACGATGCAGACGACGATGGGCACCGTGATTTCGTTCAGATACTTGATAGCGCCGTAGCGATCCAGGACCACTGCGACACAGGACTCGGGCAGAGCTTCGCCTTCGCCAAGACGAGCCGCCGGGATGACCGGCGTTGACCAGGTCGCCGCGCGATCATCGTACGGCAGGACGTATGTACCAAGCGTCGTCCACGAATCGCCGCTGGACGTCCCGTTTGCAATGATGGCCCGAAGGTCGTCACGAAGCCATTTGCTCGTCCCGACGAGGGCAAGATCCATCGGTGGTGCCGCGAGGCGGCGCAGCCATGAGGTCGCCGCACCAGTTAGCTCGGCCAGGTATCCGCCTGCGGGAACCTCGCTGACGGATGACTCGACGTCATCGTTGAGCACCGATACGGCGCGGAAACGATCAGCTGGGAGGAGCTTGCCGCCGGTGAGGACCCGCGCGCCACTCGAGTACGCCTCCATCTTCGAGAACCGTCCGGTAACGATCAGCCTGTCGGTAACCGCCCGCAAGTACGTCGATCGATCGGACGCCTCGAACACGGTGAGCGGATCGTCAAGCACAGGAGCTGGACTCGACAGCATCCAACCCGATCCGATGAGGGCTGCCACGTAGTCACGGCGGGGCACCGAGACGGCCAAGATCAACTGCCGCGCCTCAAGCTTCGAGAGGTAACGACGCAACAGCGACCCGAGGCTGACGAAGGAGCCAATCCATGGTCCGACAACCATCGACTCACCTGGCTGATCTGCGAGCCCCAGGAGCGTGCGCGGACGCGTCGACGATTCAGCCACCCCGCTCCCTCCGTGGGTAAGTCGCGGCCCAGTCCGCGACGGAGACTACTTTAGTGGGCTGCTCCGACAAACTCGGCTTAAGCCAATGCGCCGACACCTCCTCGCCGTGCCTGTCGTCGCTGCCGTGTGCGCCGAACGCGACGCCGAGCCGAAGCGTCGACGCGCAACCGGTCGGCCGAGGTTCACCGCGATCACTTGGTTCGGATGTCACGTGCTGAGCGTCTCGTCGGCAGTTGACTTGTGGTCCGTCTCGCGCATCGCGACCTTGATTGCCGCGGCAAGTGACTGGGCAAGTGGCGGAGGAACAGCATTCGAGACTTGCTCGACCTGGGACGAGAGGGTTCCCTCCAGAACGAACTCCTCCGGGAATCCCTGAAGGAGCATCGCTTCGTAGATGCTAAGACGGCGGCGGCCCTCCGGGTGTACGTGGATCTCTCGATGGCCGTAGGCGACAGTAGGACTCGGTTTGTCCCATTCCAGTCGACGGAAGCTACGACCTGCGCGATCGGCGCCGCCGGGCTGGCGGAAGCGCTTTGATACCGGGCGCATCGTCCAGTGGTTCTCATGGTGGGGAATAGCTGATTTCTCAAGATCGCGAGCGAAGAACGCTGGGGTGGGAAGATCTCCGATCGCTGAGCGCACCGTGAGCCCACTCGCTTTCACCTTCTCTGGCTTGAATCTCCGGGCCACTTCCTCGTTTCGGAAACCAGAGATGATGACTCGACTCCGAGTCTGGGCGACTCCGTAGTCGAGAGCCGAGTACTCGTTCACATCGGGGGTGAGACCGATTTCCTTGAACTTGGAAAGGATGCCGCGGAACGTCACCGAATGCTTGGCATCACGGATACCTAAAACGTTCTCGAATAGAACGAACGCAACGTCGTACTTTCTCTGAAGCGCCTCGACAATCTGAAGGTAAAGTATGGGTAGCCGGTTGCGTGGGTCGTTTGCGGCCGATCCGGTGTTTGCCCGGGAGAAGCCCTGACACGGCGGCCCACCGATCACCCCGATCGATTCACCTGGATCCAGAAGGTTCTCAAGGTGGGTAAGAATGCCGTCGGGACCGAGATCCTCTAGGTCGGCTGCAACTGACGTCGCTTCCTTGAAGTTCCGCTGGTGAGTTTGGATGGCGGCGGGCGACACGTCGACCGCGAAGGTCAGCGGGAAGCCAGCCCGCTTGAAGCCGAGGTCCAAGCCTCCTGCACCCGAGAAGAGGCTGACGATCTTGGGCAAGACATTTGCAGTCTCCGTGTCCGTACCTGCGACGCGCGCTGTCCGAACAAGTGGCTTCGATGACTCATGCGCTTCGGGAGTCTCGATACGGCTTCTCATGAACCAATTCTAACGTCGAGCGACGACGCGACTTGGTGGCGGCGATGGTGCGCAGAGCATGGTCTCGCCCTACGGGGACGTCGCCCGACGAGGGCGTGGGTCAGGGCTGAATTGCTGCGGCCGTTCCGTCAGTCCGGCGGGACGGCGGGTCTTTGCCCAGACCGTCCGTGGTGCATCCCGTGCTGGCGGGCAAGTGTCGTCACGCTGATGCCTTGCGCACGTGCTGTCGCATAGCGTCCACTTCCTCGGCCGTCGGCGGTGTTCGAGTCCGTTTCCTTGGCCCTGTCGAGGCCGCTATGTCGTTGGGGGTCGTCCTTGTGGTCAGCAACCGTCACTGACCACTGATCCCACGCGGAAACCAGCCTCTCGGCCAATGGTCGCCTGTTCGCACAGTGCTCCATTGCTTCCACCAGTTCCCAGGGCGACGTCCGCATCGCCGCGCTCAGCCGTTCAACCCGAGGACGTCCAGGGTGTCGGCGACGCGCGTGCGCTGCACCTCGGTCAGGCCCTGCAGCGGCAGCGGCAGGCTCCGATGCGGGACCAGCCCCAGCTCCTCGGCGATGGCCGCGATCACGCGCAGGCTGCCGAACTCCGCGAACAGCCTCCAGAGGGGTGCCAGGCGCTCCGACTCGGCCGCAGCGTCCTCCGCCCCGCCATCCTCCGCTTGGCCGTCCCGCGGCCTGTCCTGCTGTGCCCTGCCCTGCTGCGCGGCGCGCATGATCCGCAATGCCGGCTCCGGCAGCGTCCCGGCGAGGACGGAGTACCAGGCGTCACAGCCGGACGCCAGCCCCGCCGCGGCGGAGGCGTCCCCGGAGATGCCGAGCGTGACGTACTCCGGGATCACGGCGCGGATCTGCTCCACCCGGGCCCGCGCCTCGGCGGGGTCCGCGGGCAGCGGAGGGATCTTGATGGACGCGATGCCGGGCAGTTCGGCGATCCGCCCGTAGAGCTCGGTGCTGAACCGGAAGTGCGTGGTCCCCGGGTTGTCGTAGACGACGACGGGCAGGCCGCTGCGCTCCGTGACCGTGCGGAAGAGCTCGAGCACGTCGTCGTCCGTCAGCGGCTGGTAGGAGACCGGCGCCAGGAGGAGGCCGGCCGCTCCGGCCGCGGCGGCGTCGTCCGCGTGGCGCAGGACGTGCGAGGTGCGCAGGGCGCCGATGCCCACGAGGACCGGCGTGCCGTCCGCGTTCTCCACCGCGAGCCGGGCCACGCGGGCCCGCTCCTTGGCCGTGAGGTAGGCGTAGGAGCCGGTGGAGCCGAGCGCGGTGATGGAGTCGACGCCGGAGCCGGCCACCCGCCGGACCAGGCGGGCGAAGGCCGGCTCGTCGAGCCGGTCGCCCGGCAGCGGGGTGAGCGGGAAGGCGCTGAGGCCGGCGAACGGGCTGGTCATGAGAGCTCCTCGACGATGCGGTGCTGGAGGTCGGTCTCGGGGTCCGGGACGGGCTCGCGCCGCCCGCCGCGCTGGGCCCCGGCCCCGGCCGCGACGACGAGCACGATCCCCGCGACCTGCAGCGCCGAGGGGACCTGGTGCAGGACGAGCAGCCCGAGCAGCACGCCGAACGCGGGCTCGAGCGCCATGAGCGTGCCGAACGCCGTGTGCGTCATGCGCCGCAGCGCCAGCATCTCCAGTCCGAACGGCAGCACCGGCGCCAGCAGCGCCAGGCCGGCTGCGGTCAGCAGGACCCAGAGGTCCAGGCTGCCGCCGGCCTCCGGCACGCCGACGAAGGCCGCCATCACCGCGGCGATGGGGATCGTCAGCGAGAGCGAGCTGATGCCGGAGAAGCGGTCGCCGACCTGCTGCGTCAGCAGGATGTAGACGCCCCAGCCGAGGCCGGCCAGCAGGGCGAAGCCCACACCGATCGGATCCACCTCGCCCTGCCACGGCTCGGTGAGCAGGACGACGCCGGCCAGCGCCAGCACCGGCCACGCGAGCATGCGCGGGCTGCGGCTCCGGACGGCGGCGACCGTCAGGGGGCCGAGGAACTCGATCGCCACGGCCGTGCCGAGTGGGATCCGGTCGATCGCGGACAGGAACGCGACGGACATCAGGCAGGAGGCGGCGCCGAGGCCGAGGAGCCCGGGCACATCCCGCCGTCGTACCGACCGCAGCGGGGCGCGCGCGATGAGCAGGAACATGAGCGCGCCCATGGTCAGACGCAGCCACGCGGTGCCCATCGCGCCGACCTGCTCGATGAGTCCCACGGACAGTGCGGAGCTGAGCTGGATCAGCATCATCGCCGCGACCGCCATGGCCCACGGCGGCACCGGCAACCGGTCGGCGCGGGCCGTCCGCCCCCGCATCACGGGGCGCCCACCAGGCGCCGCTGCACGGTCACGGATGCGCCGAGCCGGACGACGGCGGACTCGAGCGCGTCGGCGGCGGCCTCCAGCTCGGCGTCGGACATCGGCCCGAGCGCGTCCAGGATGAAGAACGCGGTGCGCGTCCTCTCGGTCAGGGCGGTGCGGCGGCCCTGACGCCAGTTCCAGCGGCGGCACGTGACGCCGTCGTCGTCGGTCCAGACCACCTCGCCGGGCGACGGGTGCTCGACGACGGACTCGCCGCCGGCGGCCGTGTCGAAGGGCTCATCGCCGGTCGCCCGCACCAGTCGGGCCGGGCCGCGGTACCGGGCGAAGTCCTCGCCGCCGAGCGGCACCTGGTGCAGGACCGAGACCGCGTTGTAGACGTCCGTCAGGGCGTTCACGCGGGGCAGGCCGTCGGGTGCGCGGCGGGTCAGGGCCTCGAGGCTGTTGCGGGTGCGCTGGGGCTTGGCGCCGAACGACCGGTAGGCCTCCCGCCAGGCGGCGATGTGGGGCAGCTCGTCCGGTGCGTGCTCGGCGAGCAAGTCGCGGGCGTGCGCCTCGGCGGCGGCGATGAGCTCGTCGGCGGGATCCGAGCCCGTCCCGGACGGCGCGTCGGGGTCGATGCCCTCGGCGACCAGCAGCATCGCACGGTAGTCGGGGCGCAGGGCGCGCACGGCGGGGTCGACCGTCGCGGCGGCGAGGAACGCGGGGATGGTCTGCTCAGGCATCGGGGTGCTCCGTCCTGCCCGCCACGCCGACGCCGGGCTCGAAGACCGTGAGCGTGAAGCGGGCGGGCTCGTCGTGGGGGTTGGAGTAGGCGTGGGACGCGTCGCCGGGGAAGACGGCGGCGTCGCCGGTCGCCAGCTCGCTGCCGTTCCCGTCGACCTCCAGCCGGATCCGGCCCTGGAGGACCTGCAGGAGCTCGCGGGTCCCGGCCGTGTGGGCCGGGGTCTCGTGGCGCTCGCCGGGGGAGAGGGTCCAGTCCCAGAGTTCGACGACGTCCGGCGGCTCCGTGCCCGCGACCAGCACGCCGCGCCCGCCGTGCTCACCGGTCCACAGCAGGGCGCCCTCGCCGGCGCGGGTGATCTTCACGGTCTTCGAGGTCGGAGGTTCCACCAGGGCGGGGAGTCCGACGCCGAGCGCGTCGCTGATCCGCAGCAGCGAACCGACGCTCGGGTTGACCGCGCCGCTCTCCACGTTGACGAGCATCCGCCGGCTGACGCCCGCTGCGGCGGCGAGCTGGTCCAGGGTGAGCTCGCGGGTGCGGCGCTCCGTCTTGACGCGCGCGCCGATGGCGCGGGCGAGGGATTCTGCGTGGGAGTCCATGAGTGCATCGTAGTGCCTTAAACGGGCATTTGTGTACCCGCTCTGGCCGACACCGGGGTGGCGGCCGATAGGATCGGGTCATGGCACAGCTCGATGACGAACAGACCCAGGAAATCATCGCGCTCGCGATGAACTACGCGCGCAGCGGGGACACCCGCGAGCTCCTCGAATTCTTCGACCACGGGCTCCCGCTCGACGTCCAGGACGGCGAGGGGAACACCGCGCTGATGCTCGCCGCCTACCACGGCCACGCCGAGACCGTCGGCGCGCTGATCGAGCGCGGGGCCGACGTCGACCTGCGCAATCAGCGCGACCAGTCGCCGATCGCCGGGGCCGTCTTCAAGGGCGAGGACGAGATCGTCCGGCTCCTGCGCACCGCCGGCGCCGATCTCGACGCCGGCACGCCCAGCGCCCGCGCCACCGCGGAGATGTTCAACAAGACCGACCTGCTGGCCTGACGGCCGCCCCCGCGAGGCCGGCGCAGCCCGCCGGCTCCGCGGACCCTGAACGACGAACGGCTCGGACACCATTGCTGGTGTCCGAGCCGTTCGTCTCAGGCGGCGCTAGTGGCGATCCGTGGGGATCAGTGCACCGGCTGGTTGTTCGGGTTCGCCTCGAGCTCGTCCAGCGTGCCCGCCTTCAGGGCATCGATGGCCGCGCGAACGCCGGCGCCGTAGGCCGGGTCGGCCTTGGTGCAGTGATCGATGTGCTTGGCGACGATGTGGTCGCTCGCGCCGTCGATCGCCCGCGCCGTGTTGGCGAAGAGGACGCGCTGCTGCTCCGGGGTCATCAGGCGGAACAGGTCGCCCGGCTGCTCGAAGTAGTTGTCGTCGTGCTCGCGGAAGTCGAAGCGGTCCGCCGGGCCGGTGATCGGCAGGGCCGGCTCGGCGTACTGCGGCGAGGTCGGCCAGTTGCCCACCGAGTTCGGGGTGATGCCCGGAACGGCGCCCTGGTTGCCGTCGACGCGGCCCTGGCCGTCGCGGTGGTAGGTGTTGACGACCTTGGCACCGTGCGGGTAGTTGACCGGGATCTGGTGGTGGTTGACGCCCAGGCGGTAACGGGCGGCATCACCGTAGGAGAACAGGCGGCCCTGGAGCATGCGGTCCGGGGAGTAGCCGATGCCCGGGACGACGTTGGCCGGCGTGAAGGCGGCCTGCTCGACGTCCTGGAAGTAGTTCTCCGGGTTGCGGTTGAGCTCGAACTCGCCGACCTCGATCAGCGGGTAGTCCTTCTTGGACCAGACCTTGGTCAGGTCGAACGGGTGGAAGCGGTAGGTCTCCGCCTCGGCCTCCGGCATGACCTGGATGTAGAAGGTCCACTTCGGGTTGTCGCCGCGCTCGATGGCCTCGAACAGGTCGCGCTGGGAGGACTCGCGGTCCTCGGCCACGACCTTGGCGGCCTCGGCGTCGGTCAGGTTCTTGATGCCCTGCTGGGTGCGGAAGTGGAACTTCACGTAGAAGCGCTCGTTGGCCTCGTTGTAGAACGAGTAGGTGTGCGAGCCGAAGCCGTGCATGTGGCGGTAGCCGTCCGGGATGCCGCGGTCGGACATGACGATCGTGATCTGGTGCAGCGCCTCGGGCAGGCTGGTCCAGAAGTCCCAGTTGTTCTCGGCGGAGCGCAGGTTGGTCTTCGGGTCGCGCTTGACGGCGCGGTTCAGGTCCGGGAAGTGGTGCGGATCGCGCATGAAGAAGACCGGCGTGTTGTTGCCGACCATGTCCCAGTTGCCCTCTTCGGTGTAGAAGCGGAGGGCGAAGCCGCGGATGTCGCGCTCGGCGTCGGCCGCGCCGCGCTCGCCGGCGACGGTCGAGAAGCGGGCGAACATGTCGGTCTTCTTGCCGACCTGGTTGAAGATCGCGGCACGCGAGTACTTCGTGATGTCGTTGGTCACCGTGAAGGTGCCGAAGGCGCCGGAGCCCTTGGCGTGCATGCGGCGCTCCGGGATGACCTCGCGGTCGAAGTGGGCGAGCTTCTCCAGGAACCAGACGTCCTGCAGGAGCATCGGGCCGCGCGGGCCGGCGGTGACGGAGTTGTCGTTCTCCGTGACGGGCGCACCGGCCGCGGTGGTCAGCGGCTGGGTGTTGTTGTACTCGGGCATATGTGGGTCTGCCTTTCGATGTCCTGGGGATCCACGATCACTGCGCACGCCCGGAGATCCGGTCTGTGCTTGCTTCGAAACTACCACCCTTTTTGGAATCATTCCAGAAAAGATTCCGGACGACGACGGACCGTTGACAAACGCCGCTCGGGCGCCGACTGTCGGGGCATCGGATCGCCTGCCTGTGGGCGCCGTGCGTCCCCGGGAGGAGTGCTGTGACCAGTCGTTTCACGGAGCTCGCGGTCGACTGCGCCGATCCCGCGAAACTCGCTCGGTTCTGGTGCGAGGTCCTCGACTATACGGTCCACGACGCCGATGACGACCTCGTGACGATCGGTCCCCGCCGGGCTCCCAGTGCATCTCCCGGCGACCTGTCCGGCCCGGTCCCGCCGGTGCTCACGTTCGCGCGGGTGCCCGAGGGCAAGAGGGCCAAGAACAGGATGCACCTCGACGTGAGTCCGAGCGATCGGGACCAGGACCAGGAGGTCCGCCGCCTCCTGGCCCTCGGCGCGGAGCACGTCGACGTCGGCCAGGGCGAGACGAGCTGGGTGGTGTTGGCCGACCCGGAGGGCAACGAGTTCTGCGTGCTGGCGGGCCGCCGCCCCTGACGCCCACCGGGCGCCGCTGCCGCTCGGCTGCGCCGCCGCCTCTCGGCGGTCCTGCCGCTGCAGCGGACTCAGCCCGTGACGCCGAGCCCGTCCAGCGCGTCGAGCCCCAGGAGCAGGCCGATCAGGAACAGCACCAGCGCACCGGTCCCGTTCGCGTGCCGGGAGAGAAACGCCTCGAACCGGCCCAGGAACCGGTCCATCCGCGGGCCCGCGGCCGTCCGGAGGAGCAGCAGAACGGCGGCCGGCAGGATCATCACCGCGCAGTAGAAGACGATGTAGGCGGAGGACGCCGGCCAGGCCGGCCCCTGCGCCGCCACCAGGCCGATGCCCGCCAGATACGGCAGCAGGGTGGCGATTTCGATCGCCACCGCCGCCAGGGCCAAGGCGACGAGGGCCCCCGCGCCTCCGCGCCGAACGCCGGCCGCCGGCCCGCCCCCGACCTCCGGCCCGGCCGCGGCGTCGTCGTCCATCCGTCCGACAGCCCGTGCCCGGAACCGCTGCAGTCACACGGGGATCAGGAGCGTGCCGAAGCTCGTCGAGTCGATGAGTGCGAGCACGGCGAGGACGCCCAGGAGGATCAGGGGGGACCCGGCCGCACCCGCCCCGACCAGGTGGTCCAGTGAGTCCATGCCCGCCAGTCTGCCGGGGCCCGGCCCGGTGGGCATCGCCCGGAAGGCTGATCTTCGGCCGCCCTCCGGGCGCGGCCGGTGGTAGCTTCGCCCGTGTGGCCCAGCAGAGGATCGAGACGCTCGCGCACCTGCGCCGTGCCCGCGATTTCATGGACCGCGAGTACGCCCGGGACCTCGACGTGGCCGCCATCGCCGCCCGCGCGTTCATGTCTCCCGCGCACTTCTCCCGCGAGTTCCGGACCGCCTACGGCGAGACCCCGTACTCCTACCTCGTGACCCGCCGCGTGGAGCGCGCCAAGGCCCTGCTGCGCGCGGGGATGTCCGTCACCGACGCCTGCATGGCGGTGGGGGCGACGTCGCTGGGCTCCTTCAGCTCGAGGTTCACCGCGATCGTGGGGGAGACGCCGAGCGCGTACCGCGCCCGCGAGCACGACGACGTCGAGGCCATGCCCGGGTGCGTGGCGCGGCTGCTGACGCGCCCGGTGCGCCCGGCGCCGGGCGAGGGGAAGCGGACCAGCGGGTCGAGCAGGAATGGAGAAGCACCGTCCGGTGCCGGGCCCTAGCGTGGGGGCCATGAACATCTCACTCCAGTCCTCGCCGATCAACGTCACCGACATCGACGCCGCCGTCGGCTTCTACCGCGACGTCCTGGGCCTCGAGATCACCCTCGACGTCTCCTACGAGGGGAACCGCTGGGTCACCCTCGGCCTGGCCGGACAGCCCGGACTGGGCCTGGTCCTCTTCGAGACCGACGCCGGGCGCTCGCCGGAGGACGGCGAGGCGCTGGCCCGCCTGGTCGCCAAGGGCGCCATGCCGCCGGTCATCCTCACGACGCCGGACCTGGACGCTGTCTACCGGAAGGTCAGGGACGCCGGCGTCGACGTCCTCGAGGAGCCCACCCAGCAGGAGTGGGGTCCGCGGGACTTCGGCCTGCGCGATCCGTCCGGCAACATGCTGCGCATCGCCGAGGCCCAGGCCGCCTCCTGACGCCGGGCCGACGCAGGCTTCCTGCCCCGGTGCGGGGCCATGTTGCGCCGCTCGCCTCGATCGACTGGGATGGGCGCATGGGACCGACAGACGATGGCCAGGAACACGGGCGGCAGCACGCCGGGCGCGAGGAGCAACCCAGCGGTCGCCCTGCACCGGAGGAATGGCGCGGGCTGGTCTCGGCGCTGCTGGGCGATGCATCCCGGATCGCGCTCGCCGAGGTCGCCCTCGGCCGGGCCACCGTCGAGAGCGTCCCCGGACTCACCGCCAGGAAGGCACGTGGGGCCCTGAAGAAGCTCGAGCCGTACACCTACGCCGACGCGGACGGGACGCTCCATCTCGACGACGCCAAGCTCTCCAGCCTCCTCACCGCAGGGCAGACGCCTGCGGGCGGGCGCACCGTCGTCGAACGGTTCACGACCCCCGACGGGCGGCTCCGCGACTACCCGGCCCGGCCGGGCGAACGGCGGGAGCTGCTCGCGCACCTGGCGCACCGGCTGTTCGAGCCGGGCGAGGAGCTCGCCGAGCCGGCGGTCAACGAACGGCTCCGGCGGGTGACCGACGAGCATGCCACCCTGCGGCGGTACCTCGTCGACCTCGGGCTGCTCTCCCGGCTCAAGGACGGAACGGCCTACCGCCTCGACGTCTGAACCGGGGAATGCTCAGGCGTGGGCCGAGCAGTTCGGCTCGAGCGCCCGGAAGCGCTCCGTCTCCAGCTGGAAGGTGGTGTGCTCCACCGAGACCTCAAAATGCTGGGCCACGCAGTCGCGGATGTCGAGCAGGACGTCCGGTGCGTGCCCGTCGTGGAAGCACTCGTCCTTGACCACCACGTGCGCGGAGAGCGTCGGCAGCCCGGTCGCCACCGTGGAGGCGTGGAGGTCGTGGACGTCCTTGACATGATCCAGCGCCAGGATGTGCTGGCGCACCGCGTCCAGATCCAGGTTCGACGGCGTGAACTCCATCAGCACCGCCATGGTCTCGCGCATGATCACCACGGCGCGCGGCACGATCAGGGCGGCGATCAGCAGGCCCGCGAGTGCATCGGCCTGCTGGAAGCCGGTGGTCAGGATGACGATCGCCGCGACGATCACGCCGAGCGAGCCGAGCGCGTCGTTGAGGACCTCCAGGAAGGCCGCGCGCATGTTGAAGTTCGAGGCGCGGCTGGACGCGAGGATCGCCATCGCGACGACGTTGGCGACCAGGCCGAGTACGCCGAACAGCAGTAGCTCGGCCCCGGGGATCTCCGGAGGAGTCCAGAGGCGGCGGACGCCCTCGATCGCGGTGTAGATGCCGACCGCGAGCAGCAGCACCGCCTGGCCCAGGGCCGCCAGGACCTCGACCCGCCGGAACCCCCAGGTGCGCCTGTCGGTGGCGGGCCGGAGCACCAGCGACGAAGCGATGAGCGCCACCAGCAGGCCGGTGGAGTCGGTGATCGCGTGCACGGTGTCCGTGAGCAGCGCCAGGCTGCCCGTGAAGAGCGCGCCGACGAATTGGATCACGACGATCGCCGCCGTCACCCCGAAGGCCCAGGCGAGTCGGCGCTTGTTCGCCCGCGCGTCGGTGCCGGCCCCGCCGGTGTGCTGGTGGCCGTGGTGGTGTCCGGCGCCCATGGTCAGCCTCCGTCCGTCGTGCCGGGGCCGGCCGCCGCCTGAGCGGGGGAGACGCTGGCCGGGTGCATCAGGTGCGCGCACAGCGTCGCCTGCTCGCCCGTGGCCGCGAGCATCGCCTGCGCGCCACGCAGCAGATCCGCCAGCAGAACCGGTTGGGCGAGCGAGAACCAGGACGCGCGTCCCTCGGCCCGCACGGTGGCCAGGCCGCAGCCGCGGAGGCAGGCCAGATGCTTGCTGACGGTCGACTGGGCGAAGCCGAGGTGGTCCACGAGATCGCACACCCGGTGCGGCCCGGTGGAGAGGTGCTGCAGAATGGCCAGGCGGGTGGGGTCCGAGAGCGCATGGAAGAGGTCCGCGTACGCCGCGGCAGCCCCGCCGTCGAGCATGGCGGTCCTGTCCTCGGGCACGGAGACACTGTCCTCGGTCACCAAGGTCGGCATCGTCATGAGACGACGGTATCGCTTTCTAGCGATGAATGACAGGCCGAGCCGATCTTGTCCCCA
This sequence comes from Zhihengliuella sp., assembly GCF_031178195.1. Classification (GTDB taxonomy): domain Bacteria; phylum Actinomycetota; class Actinomycetes; order Actinomycetales; family Micrococcaceae; genus Zhihengliuella. The sequence continues at coordinate 520,161 of NZ_JAPSJL010000001.1, read as the reverse complement.
CGTGATGCGCACGGCAGAGTGGCCCCAGGAGGAATCGTGAATCCCATCGGCCAGAACGTCCACTTCATCACCCTGTCCACACCCGATCTGCAGGCTGCGCGCGACTTCTACGTCCGCGGCCTCGGCTGGGAGCCGCTGCTCGACGTGCCGGGGGAGATCGTCTTCTTCCAGATCGCCCCGGGCACCGTCCTCGGCTTGTTCGAGGCCGTGAAGTTCCAGCAGGACCTCGGCCTGGACCGGGAGGCCGCCGCGGGTCCCTCCGGCCTCACGCTGGCCCACAACGTCGGCAGTCGGGCGGAGGTGCGCAGTGTGGTCGCCGCCATGGAGGAGGCCGGCGGGCAGGTGCTCACCCGGCCCGAGGACGGCGCCTTCGGCGGCATCTTCCACGCGCATGTGAGGGATCCCAATGGGGTGATCTGGGAGATCGCGCACAACCCCGGCTGGCGGGTGGCGCAGGACGGCGCGGTGGTCTTCGGCGATCTGCCGCCGGACGACTCCGTGTCCTGACCGCTCTGCCGGCCGCGCTCTGCCCGCGGCGGTCGGGCCGTCACACCCCGGCTACAGCCGTTCCTGCGGCCGGCCCGGGGTGGCGAGCATGATGGCAGCGGCCTCCTCGACCGTCTCGACCAGGTGGATCCGGTCCTCCATGGGCCGTCCTGCGGCGAGTGCGCGGAGCAGCGGCCAGGCGGGGAGGCGCTCCGTCCAGTACTCGCGCCCGATCAGCACCATCGGCGCCACGGAGTCCTCGGAGGCGTAGTAGTTCTCGCAGGCGTCCTGGAAGATCTCCTGCACGGTCCCGCCGGCGCCGGGCAGGAACGCGATGCCGCGGTTGCACAGCTGCAGCAGGATCGCCTCCCGCTGCGCGTTCCGGAAGAACTTGGCCACGGCGGTCGCGAACAGATTCGGTGGCTCGTGGCCGTAGTGCCACGTGGGGATGCCGAGCGACTCGACCGGCTCCGGGCACAGCTCCAGCGCTCGGCGCGCCGACGCGACCCACGCGTCGATGGACGGCCGGAACGACGCCGTCTCGGCCACCCGTTCCAGGGCCGCCGCGAGCGCGTCCGGGCCGGAGCCCGCGAACCGCGCGCCGAGGTTGGCAGCCTCCATGGCGCCCGGCCCGCCGCCCGTGGCGACCGTCAGCCGGGACCCGAGCTCGTACCCGAGCCGCGCGGCGTCGTCGTACGCGCGGCTCCCGCGGTCGGCGGCGTGGCCGCCCATGAGCCCGGCGAGCTCCCGTCCCTCCGCCCACTCGCCGAGTGCCACGTCCACCGCATGGTCGTGCAGCGTCTGGGCGATCGCGGCGTCGGGCTGGACGTCCTCCTGCTGCCAGGCGTAGGTCCGGCCGTCCAACGTGTGCCGGTAGTCCGGGGAGTCGTAGAGCTCGTCCGGCGAGTAGAGCGTCGCGCGGCGCGGATCCACCGGCGCGACGCCGACGGCCGGCAGGACCAGCGCACCGCGGCGGAGGTGCTCGGCCTCGTCGCCGGGGGCGAGGCCGCAGCCGGCGAACGTGGTCCGAGAGGTGTCGCAGCGGGCCAGGGTCGCCGAGTGCCGGCGGAGGTCCAGGCCGACGAGGCGCCAGCCCGTGAGATCGCGGGTGCCGCGGGACAGGCGGCGGTCCAGCTCCGTGAGGGATTCGACGAGGACGAATCGTCCGCGGGTGGGCTTCATCCCTCCAGTATGGGAGAGGTGCGCCAGGTCTGGTCTCAGCACGCGTGCGGCGGCTGATTCCTATGCGGGTCCCGGCATATTCATTCGGGAAACTCCAGGGCACGGATAAAACCAACCGATCGGCCGGGCGGTGGAATGGTATCCAGAAGTGGATCAGGGGGCGCGGTATCGGCGAGGGGATGGACATATCGATACCGCAACAATGAATCGGTCCAAGTGACCGCCTCTCCCGCGCTGCGCCGACGCTTCGGGCGGATCGCAGCTCTCGGGGTCAAAGATCAGATACGCATCTGACTAGGGTTTTTCCTGCCCCGATCACCTGCGCCGGCGTTCGCCGCGGTCTCGCCCGGCGGCCCTCCACAGGCTCGGGGGACTCGATGTCCGGGAGCGTCGTGTTGCCCTACGCTGGAGACCATGCGCATGCTCCTGAAGGCCGCCACGGGCGCCATCGCCGCCGCAGCCTTCGCGGTGCTGTCGGTGGCTCCCGCTCACGCGGGCCCGACGGTCGGGGAGTCTGGTTCCACGATGACGGGACACATCGGCATGGCCCACTCGATCTCCGCCACCCCCGGAGCCGCACCGGCCGAGGGCGCCGGTGCGCAGACCGAGGGCACCCTCCGCGTCGCCACCTTCAACGCCTCCCTCTACCGCGAGCGGGAGGGCGAGCTGGCCCGCGACCTCTCGACCGGGGACGACCAGGCCCAGGCCGTCGCGGAGATCATCCAGCGCACGGCTCCGGACATCGTGCTGCTGAACGAGTTCGACTACGACGAGTCGGGCGAGTCCGCGGAAGTGTTCCGGGATGGCTACCTCGCCGTGAGCCAGAACGGCCAGCCGGCGCAGGACTACCCCTACCTGTACGTCGCCGCCTCGAACACGGGGCTACAGACCGGAGCCGATCTCAACCAGGACGGGACCGTCGGCGGCCCGGACGACGCGTACGGGTACGGCGAGTTCGAGGGCCAGTACGGCATGGTCCTCTACTCCAAGCATCCGATCCTGACGGACCAGGTCCGCACGTTCCAGAACTTCCGCTGGCAGGACATGCCGGGGAACCTGCTGCCGACCGACTACTACGGTCCGCTGGTCAGCGGCATGCTGCGCCTGAGCAGCAAGAACCACTGGGATGTCCCGGTCTCCGTGGACGGGCGGACCCTCCACGTGATCGCGGCCCACCCCACGCCCCCTGCCTTCGACGGCGAGGAGCAGCGCAATGCCCGCCGCAACCACGACGAGATCCGCTTCATCGCGGACTATGTCTCCGGCGGTTCCGCGGCTGAGTACATCTACGACGACGACGGTGCCACCGGCGGGCTGCCGGCCGACGCCGACTTCGTGATCCTGGGCGACCTCAACGCCGACCCGAACCGCGGCGACTCCTACGATAACGCGGCCGAGCACGTCACCGGGCACCCGCTCGTGACCGATCCGGAGCCGCGCCGCACCCCGCTCCCCGCGCAGGAGCGTGGCGGCCTCGGCCGCTATCTGGAGCTGCCGGGGACATCGTCCGGGGCGGCCGACGCGGGGAGCGACCCCTCGCGGATGCTCGGCACCGCCGATTTCGGATCCGAGACCGGGACGCTCCGCGTCGACTACGTCCTGCCGTCCAAGACGCTCGTCGTCGCCGGCTCCGGGATCTTCTGGCCGAATCCGGGCCAGCCCGGGTCCCAGCTGGTCGCCATGGACCCGCCGCGCAGCAGCGACCACTGGTTGGTCTGGGCAGACGTGCGCACCGCGTCCTAGAGTGGGGCGCGTGAAGGACAAACTCCCCGACGTCATCCTCGGCCCGGACGGCAAGCCGGTCGCCGGTGTCCAGGGCGCCATCCTCAAGGCCCTCGGCGTGCAGCGGCCGCTCGTCGTGAAGTACCTCGACCGGCAGCGCCGCAAGCACCCCGGTGCCTCGGCCCACGAGCTCGCCGCCCTCATCGAGCGCGACTACCGCCGTGCCGTCACCGGCGGGGGCGCAGCGATCGGTGCGACGGCGGCGGTCCCGGGCATCGGCACGGTCACCTCGCTCAGCCTGTCGGCGGCCGCGACCGTCGGCTTCCTCGAGGCCAGCGCGCTGTACGCGCAGTCCCTCGCCGAGCTCCACGGCATCAGCACGGAGGACCCCGAGAAGGCCAGGGTCCTCGTGATGGCCGTCATCATGGGGGACGAGGGGAGCTCCCTGATCGCATCGCTCACCCACCAGGCCGCCGGGCGCGGCGCCGGCCCCGTCCAGGGGTGGGGCTCGGTCTTCGGATCGGCCTCGCAGAAGGGCCTCTGGGGCGGGATCGCCTCCAAGCTGCAGAAGCGGTTCCTGCGCCGGCTCGTCGCCACCCAGGGCGCCAGCACGCTCGGCCGCGTGGTGCCCTTCGGCATCGGCGCCGCGATCGGCGGCGTCGGCAACCACCTCCTGGCCAAGAAGGTCATCGAGACGGCCCGCGAGGCCTTCGCGACCCTCCCGGAGACCATCCCGGCCGACGTCATCGACGGGCGCCCGGCCGCCCCGGGCGCCGACCGCGGGCTCGACCCCTCGGCGGAGGTCGAGCGCGAGATCGAGGCCGAGCGACGCCGTCGCGCGGGGGAATCCGACTAGCAACTGGACGTTCCCCGCGATTTCACGCGGCCGTCTGCCCCGCCCCGGGGCCCGCGCGTACTCTGGGGGCATGTTCACCGTTTACGCGCACCGGGGCTCCAGCGGGACCTACCCCGAGCACACGCGGGCCGCGTACCTGCACGCGCTGGCCGAGGGTGCCGACGGCATCGAGACCGACGTCCACCTCACCTCCGACGACGTCCTGGTCTGCTTCCACGACTCGACGGTCGACCGCACCTCGAGCGGCTCGGGCCCCATCTCCGGGATGACGCTCGCGGAAATCCGCGCCCTCGACGTCGTCTCCTGGGCCGGGGCCACCGTCCCCGAGCAGTACGGCAGCAGCCGCGAGCAGGTGGTGACGCTCGAGGAGCTGATCACCATGATGCGCCGCGTCCCGCACGAACTCGGCCTGGCGATCGAGCTGAAGCATCCGAGCCCCTTCGGCCGCCGACTCGAGGAGAAGGTCCTCTCCCTGCTCATGGACCTCGGCTGGGACCCGGAGACCTCCCGCATCGGCAACGTCCGCGTCTCCCTGATGAGTTTCGACCCCGCCGCGATCGACTACCTGCTGGAGACGATCCCGGGCTACCACCTCTGCATGCTCGTGACCGTGCTGGAGCAGGAGCAGCAGAGCGGACTGGGCCTCATCACGCGCAACGCCATCCGCTACGTCATGGGCCGGATCCACGGCGGGGCGATGGAGCGCCTCGACTCCGGCGCCGTCGGACTGGCGGGCCCCGGCGTCGCCTACGCCCGCAAGTACCCGGAGCGCGTGCGCGGCTGGCTCGAGCGCGGGCTGCGCGGCCGCGCCTGGACCGTCAACACGGTCGAGGACGCGCAGTTCCTCGCGGGGCTCGGGTTCACCGAGTTCACCAGCGACTTCCCCGCCCTGATCAAGGGGTACTTCGCGAATAAGCTGGAGGCATGCAGCTGAAGCCACCCACCCCGGCCGTGCGGATCGGCCTCTCGGTCGCGCTCGCGACGGGGTTGTACGGGATCTCGTTCGGTGCGCTCGCCGTCGCGGCCGGGCTGAGCGTCTGGCAGGCGGTCGCCCTGAGCGCCCTGATGTTCACAGGCGGCAGCCAGTTCGCCTTCATCGGCGTGATCGCCGGCGCCGGGGCCGGCGGGGCGGCCTTCGGGGCGGCGACGCTGCTCGGCGTCCGCAACGCCGTCTATGGGATGCAGATGAACGTCATGCTGCGGCCCCGCCGTTGGCGCCGTTTCGCCGCGGCGCACGTGACCATCGACGAGTCCGTCGCCGTCGCGGCCAGTCAGACCGATCCGGCGGAGGAGCGCCGCGGGTTCTGGGTCGCCGGCCTCGGCGTCTTCGTGCTCTGGAACCTCTTCACGGTCGCCGGCGCACTCCTCGGCGACGCGCTCGGGGACCCGGCGGCCTGGGGGCTCGACGGCGCCGCGGTCGCCGCGTTCCTGGGCCTCCTGTGGCCGCGGCTCAAGGGCCGCGACCCGGTGGCGCTCGCCGTCGTCTGCGCCGTCGTCACCGTGCTCGCCGTGCCGTTCGTCCCGGCGGGCGTCCCGATCCTCCTCGCCGCGCTCGCCGCGGCGGCGTGGGGCTGGGCCGACCGGCGCACCGCCCCGGTGGTCCCGGCGACGGACGACGGCGGGGGCAGCGGCACCGGCGGCGGCCCCGGCGGCGGCATCGCCGCGGCGGCGCGCGACGGCGATCCCTCCGCAGGGGGCGGTGCGGACCGGGAACCGTCTCCGCCGCGGGATCCCTGCCTCAACGGACGACCGGACGGGCGGGGCGAGTGATGGACGGCCTCTGGATCTGGATCATCGTCGCCTGTGCCGCCGCGTATGCCACCAAGCTGCTGGGGTACCTGGTGCCCTCGCGCCTGCTGGACAATCCGCGGATGCTGCGCGTCGCCGGGGCGGTCACGATCGGCCTGCTCGCCTCGCTGACCGCGGTCAATACGTTCGCCTCGGGCCAGGCCGTGGTGGTGGACGCCCGCATCGCGGCGCTGGCAGCGGCAGCCGTCGCCCTGCTCCTCCGGGCGCCGTTCCTGGTGGTGGTGATCGTCGGCGCCGCGGCCGCAGCCGGCACCCGCCTGCTCGGCTGGGGCTGACCAGGAGCGACGGCGGGACGGAGCCGGGGGACGGAACCAGGAGACGGAGCCGGGGGCGGAACCGTGCACCGATTTCCCGGCACGCATGATGTGGATCACATTTCCTCCACACTTTCCCGATAGGCTCGCTTCAGGCACTGATCACCGCCCGTCGGCGATCGGCGGGGCACCGGTCCCGAGTGCCGACTCGACCCTGAGGAGAAGCCATGTTCAAGACTGGCAAAGCCGCCGGTCAGGCCGGGCGCCCGCGTCGGCGCCTCGCCGCACTGACTGCCACCCTGGCGGTCGGCGCCCTCGCGCTGACCGCGTGCGCTGAATCCCAGCGCGACGCCGCCCCGGAGGGCGGTGGATCCGACGTCGACTCGACGTTCGTGTTCGCCGCGTCCTCCGATCCCCAGTCCCTCGACCCGGCGTTCGCCTCCGACGGCGAATCCTTCCGCGTGTCCCGACAGATCTTCGAGGGCCTCGTCGGGGTGAAGGAGGGGACCGCCGACCCCGAGCCGCTGCTCGCCGAGTCCTGGGAGCAGTCCGAGGACGGGCTGACCTACGACTTCACCCTCAAGGAGGGCGTCAAGTTCCACGACGGCACCGACTTCAACGCCGAAGCGGTGTGCGCGAACTTCGATCGCTGGTACAACTTCACCGGCATCCAGCAGGCCGAGTCCGTCGGCTACTACTACAACTCGCTCTTCAAGGGCTACGCCGACAGCCCGGAGAACGCGGTCTACGAGTCCTGCTCGGTCACCAGCGACAACGAGGTCCAGGTGAAGCTGGCCAAGCCGTTCGCCGGCTTCATCGCGGCCCTGTCCCTGCCGGCCTTCGCCATGCAGTCGCCGACGGCGATGGAGGAGTACGGCGCCGACGAGATCTCCGGTACCGCCGAGGCTCCCGTGCTCTCCGAGTACGCGCAGGGCCACCCCGTGGGCACCGGCCCATTCAAGTTCGACTCCTGGGAGACCGGCTCCAGCATCCGGCTCTCGGCCTTCGAGGACTACTGGGGCGAGCAGGGCCAGGTCCAGGAGATCATCTTCCGCGTGATCGACGATCCGACGTCCCGCCGCCAGTCCCTCGAGGCCGGCGACATCGACGGCTACGACCTCGTGGCCCCGGCGGACACGGCCGCCCTCGAGGAGGCCGGGTTCAAGATCGAGGCCCGCGACCCGTTCACGATCCTCTACCTGGGCATCAATCACGAGGTCGAGGAGCTGGCGAAGCCGGAGGTCCGTCAGGCGATCGCGCACGCCATCGACAAGGAGGCTCTCGTCTCGCAGACGCTGCCGGAGGGCACCGAGGTTGCCACCCAGTTCGTCCCGGAGAGCGTCAACGGCCACACGGACGACGTGACGAAGTACGAGTACGACCCGGAGAAGGCCAAGCAGCTGCTGGCCGACGCCGGCTACCCGGACGGCTTCACCGTGCAGTTCAACTACCCGACGGGCGTCTCCCGCCCGTACATGCCGACCCCGGAGCAGGTCTTCTCCAACCTCTCGGCGCAGCTGAAGGAGGTCGGCATCACGGTCGACGCGCAGCCGAACAAGTGGAGCCCGGACTACCTGGACCGCATCCAGGGCGGTTCCGACCACGGCCTGCACCTGCTCGGCTGGACCGGCGACTACAACGACACCGACAACTTCGTCGGCGTCTTCTTCGGCGGCGAGAAGCCCGAGTTCGGCTTCGACAACCCGGAGCTGTTCGCCAAGATCGCCGAGGCGCGCACGATCCCGGACGTCGAGGAGCAGACGCCGCTCTACGAGGAGATCAACCAGGACATCTCCGAGTTCGTCCCGGCGATCCCGCTCGCGCACCCGGCCCCGTCGCTGGCGTTCGACCCGCGCGTCGAGTCCTACCCGACGAGCCCGGTCAACGACGAGGTCTTCAACAAGATCGTCCTCACCGAGTAGCGGGCCCAGCCCCGCGCCCAGGCGGGAGTACGACGGCGGTCCGCGCCGCCGTCGTACTCCCGCGTCAGACCCGACTCCCCCTGAGAGGACGCTGTGCTACGAACCATCGGCAGGCGACTCGCGCTGTTGGTGCCCACCCTGTTCGGCCTGTCCATCCTGCTGTTCCTGTGGGTCCGCAGCCTCCCCGGCGGTCCGGCGACCGCCCTGCTCGGCGACAAGGCCACCCCGGAAGCGGTGGCCCGGATCAACGAGCTCTACGGCTTCAACGAACCGCTCATCGCCCAGTACGGCACCTATATGGGCAAGCTGCTGACCGGCGACTTCGGCGTCAGCCTCCGCTCCGGCCGGCCCGTGCTGGACGAGTTCGCGACCCGCTTCCCGGCCACGCTCGAGCTGACCGCGTTCGCGCTGGTCTTCGCGGTCGGCGTGGGCATCCCACTCGGCTACTGGGCCGCCCGGCACGTGGGCCGGTGGCAGGACCAGCTCTCCGTGTTCCTGTCGCTCGGCGGGATCGTGGTGCCGGTCTTCTTCCTGGCGTTCATCCTCAAGTGGGTGTTCGCGATCAAGCTCGGCTGGCTCCCGACCGACGGGCGCCAGAACCCCCGGATCAACGCCACGCACTACACGGACTTCTACCTGCTGGACGGGATCATGACGCAGGAGTGGGACGCCGTCTGGGACGCGTTCCTGCACCTGGTCCTCCCCGGGCTGGCACTCGGGACCATCCCGCTGGCGATCATCGTGCGCATCACGCGCGCGTCCGTCCTGGAGGTCATGAACGCCGACTACGTGCGCACCGCGCGCGCCAAGGGGATCGGCGCGGACCTGATCCGCAACCGCTTCATCCTCCGCAACGCCATGCTCCCGGTGACGACGACGATCGGCCTGCAGCTCGGCCTGCTGATCTCCGGCGCCGTGCTCACCGAGACGGTGTTCGCGTTCAACGGGATCGGGCGGTTCCTGCGCGATGCGATCTTCTACCTGGACTACCCGGTCCTGCAGGGGTTCATCATCTTCATCGCGCTGATCTACTCGCTGATCAACCTGCTCGTCGACGTGTCCTACAGCCTCATCGACCCGAGGGTGCGTGTGCAATGACCCAGAGTATTCCTCCCACGTCCGGCGTCGCCGGGCCCACCGGGGCCGGCACCCCCGCCCCCGATCCCGGCGGTCTCCCGGGCGGCGACGGTCCGGAACAGGGTGCCGTCCGGGGCATGAGCGTCTGGGGCGAGGCCTTCGTCCGGCTGCGCCGGAACCCTGCCGCCATCGTCGGCGCGTCGATCGTGACCCTGTTCCTGCTGGTCGCCGTGCTGGCCCCGGTGATCGCCCCATACGGCGCGCTCGCGCTGCCCGGCCGGACCGAGGTCACGCCCACCACCATCCCGGGGCCGGGAGAGCTCGAGGGGCACCCGCTGGGCCTGGACCGGTTCGGCGGGGACCTGCTCTCCAAGCTCATCTGGGGCGCCCAGTCGTCCCTGATGATCGGCGTCGTCTCCACCGGGCTCGGGCTCGTCGGAGGCATGGTGCTGGGCCTGCTCGCCGGCGGATTCGGCGGTTGGGTGGACAGCCTCATCATGCGCTTCGTGGACATCCTGCTCTCGGTGCCGAACCTGCTCCTGGCGGTGTCCATCGCCGCGGTGCTGGGGCAGGGCGAGCATGCGATCATGGTCGCCATCGGCGTCTCCGCGGTGCCGATCTTCGCGCGGCTGCTGCGCTCGTCGATGCTCTCCCAGAAGGGGGCCGACTACGTCCTCGCCGCGCAGACGCTCGGCCTGAGCCGCACCACCGTGACGATGAGTCACCTGTTGCCGAACTCGATCGGACCGGTGATCGTCCAGGCGACGCTCACGCTGGCGACCGCCGTGATCGACGCGGCCGCCCTGTCCTTCCTGGGACTCGGCGGCGGCGTGCCGTACGAGGCCGAATGGGGGCGCATGCTGACGTACGCGCAGGCCGAGCTGGGCATCGCGCCGCAGCTGGCGTTCCTGCCCGGCCTCTGCATCGCGATCACGGCGCTCGGCTTCACGCTGCTGGGCGAGTCCCTGCGCGAGGCGCTCGATCCGAAGTCGCGCCAGCGCTGACCGGTTCCGCCCCCTGAATGACCCGTCGAACCGTCGTTTCGAGGGACCGACGGGCGACATCGTGCCTCGAAACGACGATTGGGCTGCGACCCTCGTCCGACTGCGCCTCGAACCGTCGTTCCGGGGGACCAAACGGCGAACCCGGGCCCCCGAATTGCCGTTTCGTCGGGGAGGGGTCACGGCTGGGCGGGGTCGCCCGGCGCCAGCTGGTGCAGCGGCGCCGGACTGTGGAGAACTCGGGCCGGTGCGCGATTCCGAGCGATGATGGAGCATGCCCGCCCGAGCGCCCGTACCGCCTGAGCTCGTCGACCGCGTCTTCAGCACCCGTCAGGCACAGGATCTGGGCCTCCCGCGCGACCGGCTGCGCGCTACGGACATCCGGCGGATCCGTCCCGGTCTGCACGCCCACGGCGACGCGCAGCCGAGCGAACTCGCCGAGGCCGCGGCGCTGCGGTACTGGCGGCCCCGGCTCTGGCTCTCGCATGCCAGCGCCGCGCGCCGCTTCGATCTCTGGGCCCCACGGAGGCTGCTCGAGGACGCCCGGCTGCATGTCTGCGTTCCGGCCGGCCGGCCCCCGGTCCGTGCAGGCGGGATCGCCGGTCGCCAGCGCGCGGTCGGCCCGCGGGAGGTGCTGGCCCACGACGGCGTCCCGTACGCACCGCGAGGCCTCGCCGGATGGGTGACCACGCCCGGGCGGACCTGGCTGGACCTGGCGCCTGAGCTGAGCGTCGACCAGCTGGTGGTCATCGCAGACCAGCTGGTCCGTCATCCCTACCCACGGCTGGACGGCCGACGGGAGCCCTGGGAGACCCGCGCGGGCCTCGCCGCCCTGCTCGGCGCCCACGCCGGGGCGCGCGGCCTCTCCCGAGCCAGGGAAGCGCTCGCGCTCGGTCGCGTCGGAGCGGACTCGCCGCAGGAGACGCGGCTCCGGCTGGCGCTCGTCCGCGCCGGCCTGCCGGAGCCCGAACTCCAGATCAATCTCGACCCGGCGAGTCGGACCTCGGTCGCCGCGGACATGGGCTACCGCGCCCACCGCATCGCGGTGCACTACGAGGGCGCCTACCACCGGACGCCGGAGCAGCTGGAGCGGGACATCCGCAGGGACGAGTGCTTCACGGCCAGTGGGTGGCGGAACTACCGGTTCACTCGCGAGGACGCCCGCCAGGGATTCCAGCGCGCCGTCGTCGTCCTGGGCGCCGCACTCACGCGCCCGTAGCGGCGTCCGACGGCGGGCCCCACGCGCACCGGCGCAGCCTCGGGCTCGCTCGGGGCGGGCCCTACGGTGCCGTCACGCGGAGGGCGTTTCGCCAGGGGTCCTCGAACGTGAGCGTGCGGCCGTCGTCGTGCACCTCCACGCCGCGGGCGGCGAGGCGCTCGGCGAGGGCGCCCATCGCCTGGCGGTCCGGCAGGACCAGGTCGATCTCGCCCAGGCCCAGCGCGGGGGTCCGGCCGAGCGCGCCGCGCGAGGTCCACGTGTTCGCGGCGAGATGATGGTGGTAGCCGCCCACGGAGAAGAACACGGCGTGCGCGCCGGCGGTCGCCGTGACGTCGAACCCGACCACGGACTCGTAGAAGTCGCGCGCCGTGCCGACGTCGCCGACCTTCAGGTGCACGTGTCCCACGGACGCGCCGGCCGGAGGGGCGTCTTGCCGGAGGTGGTGGGCCACGTACTGCTGCGGGTCCAGGTAGTTGGTCGCCATCCGGACGCGCGTGCCGTCCCACTCCCAGCTCTCGCGCGGGCGGTCGAAGTACAGCTCCACGCCGTTGCCCTCGGGGTCGTCGAAGTAGAACGCCTCGGAGACCAGATGGTCGGCCGCGCCCGAGAACCGCCCCGGGTAACGGCGCGCCACCGAGGCGACCGCCCGGGCCAGGTCCGCGCGGGACTCGAACAGGATCGCCGTGTGGAACAGCCCCGCGGACCCGGCCGGTGCGTGCCGCAGGGCGGGGGAGTGCTCCAGCACGACGGCGGGGCGGCCGGGCCGGCCGAGGACCGCCGTCGGGCCGTGCTGCTCGAGGACCGCGAGGCCGACGCCCTCGGTGTAGTACCGGATCTGCGCGTCGAGATCGGCGACCTTGAGCGTCACGGTGCCGACCGTGCTGCGCGCGTCGAGGCGGTCGAGGACCGGCATGCTGCCTCCTGGTGTCGGATGAGAATTACTTGAACCAACAACCAATTGGCCGGGGCTATTCCCGGAGCGCGCGGTCGGCGGCATGGCCGGGGCCGCTCAGGCGGCCTCGGGGTCCAGTTCGATGTCCAGCTCGTTGCCGGGAATCGAGGCCAGCAGGCGGCGCGTGTACGGATGCCGGGGATTCGTGAAGATCTCCTCCGACGTCGCGGCCTCCACCAGCTCGCCGTCCTTCATCACGCACACGTAGTCGGAGATCAGGCGCACCACGGCCAGATCGTGGGAGATGAACAGATAACTCAGCCCCATCTCCCGCTGCAGGCGGCCGAGGAGCTTGAGGATCTGGTCCTGCACCAGGACGTCGAGGGCGGAGACCGGCTCGTCGCAGACCAGCAGCTCCGGCTTCAGCGCCAGCGCCCGCGCGATCGCGACGCGCTGGCGCTGGCCGCCCGAGAGCTCGGACGGATAGCGGCGCAGCATCGACTGCGGCAGCGCCACCTGGTCCATCAGCTCGCGGACCCGCGCCGAGCGCTCCGCCGCGGTCCCGCGCCTGTAGGCCTTCAGCGGCTCCTCGATGATCCTGCCGATGGTGAACATCGGATTCAGCGACGAGTACGGGTCCTGGAAGACCGGCTGGACCCGCTGCCGGAAGTCGTTCAGGGCCGCCTTGTCCAGCGTGGCAACGTCCTGGCCGTCGAACAGCATGGTCCCGCTCGTCGGCTCGATCACCTTCAGCAGCATCCGCGCCGTCGTCGTCTTGCCGGACCCGGACTCGCCCACGATCGCGACCGTCGAGCCGCGCGGCAGCTCCAGCGTCACGTTCTTCGCGGCGTAGAAGTCGTCGTGGGAGCCGCGGCGCTTGTAGACCTTGGTCAGATCCCGCAGCTCCACGATGTTGTCGGTCGCCTTCTCGCGGTCCAGGCCCTTCTCCAGTGCGACGGCGGCCGCGGCCCGCTCGCGCTCGGCCGCGTCGGCGGCGTAGGCCCCCGGGGTGAGTCGGGCCGCGGCGACGGACGGTGCGGCGTTGACCAGCGAGCGGGTGTAGGGGTCCTGCGGGTCCTCGAGGATCTGCTTCGCCGGCCCGGCCTCCACCACGCGTCCGCGGTGCATGACCACCAGGTCGGAGGCGCGCTCGGCGGCGAGGCCGAGGTCGTGGGTGATGAGCAGGACGGCGGTGCCGAGCTCCTCGGTCATCTGCTGCAGCTGGTCCAGGATGACGCGCTGGACGGTGACGTCCAGAGCGCTGGTCGGCTCGTCGGCGATCAGCAGGCGCGGCTGGCAGGCCAGGCCGATCGCGATGAGGGCACGCTGCCGGAGCCCGCCCGAGAACTCGTGCGGGTACATCCGGGCCCGCGCCGCGGCGTCGGGGATGCCCGCGGCCTCGAGCGTGGAGACGACCTTGGCGTCGACGGTCTTCTTGGTCGCCATCCCGTGCGCCAGCAGCGTCTCGGCCACCTGCTGGCCGATCCGCGTCACGGGGTTCAGGTTGGACATCGGGTCCTGCGGGACCATGCCGATGTGCTTGCCGCGGATCTTCTGGAGCTCGCTCTCGTCGAGGCCCAGCAGCTCCCGGCCGTCGAACTTGATGCTCCCGCTGAGCCGGGCGTTCCCGGGCAGCAGCCCGATGGCGGCCATCGCCGTCGTGCTCTTGCCGGATCCGGACTCGCCGACGATGGCCAGCGTCCGCCCGGCCTCCAGCGTCAGCGAGGCGCTGTGGATCGCGGAGACGGTGCCGTGGGTGGTCTTGAAGTCGACGGCGAGGTCGGAGATCTCCAGGAGCGGGGCGGTGGCGGCGGCAGGCGAATCGGTCATGGGTCCATCCTGCCTCAAACTTGTGGCGGATGTGCTTCACATCACAGGCGGCGCGTCCTCGGGCGGGCCGCCGGGCATCGATGAGCGTCAGCTCCGCGCGGCCCGGCGCTTCCACTGGCTCCGCGCTTCGGCGGAGTCGTTCACCGCATCGATCGCCAGGTCCAGGCCCCGGCGCAACTGGGGTGGCCGCCGCCTCGACGACCGCGTAGGCGTCGAGGCGGCTCATGGGACCAGTCTCCGCTACTCTGCGGAGGTCCGGGCCGCCTCTGGCAGCTCCTCGCGGAGCGCGAGCACGGGGCGCTTGCGGCCCTCGGTGCCGATGAAGAGCTTGTAGCCGACGACCAGCAGGCCCATCCACACGGCGCCGACCACGAGCGCCGTCCGTCCGGCGTCGGTGAACGCCAGGATCAGCACCACGAGCGCCATGAATCCGAGCGTCACGTAGTTCAGCACCGGCCACAGCGGGGCAGCGAACCCGGCGGAGACCACGCCGTCGCGCTTCATCTCCGTACGCATGCCGTGGTGTGCCAGCAGGATCGACGCCCAGGTGAACACCGTGGCGAACGTGGCGATCGACGCGACGATCACGAAGAGCTGGTCCGGGATCAGGAGGTAGACGAACAGCCCGACCACGAGGCACGCGGCCACGATCGCGACCGGCCACGTCGGCACGCCCGAACGGGAGATGCGCGTGAAGGCCTTCGGCGCGTGGCCCTGCTCGGCCAGGCCGTACATGGTGCGGGTCGCCGCGTAGGTGATGGAGTTCATCGCGGACAGGGCGGCGGTGAGGACGACGGCGTTGATGATGTGCGGGGCCGCCGTCAGCCCCAGCTGGGAGAAGACGAGGACGAACGGCGATTCGCCGGAGCCGACCTCGGTCCAGGGGATCAGGCAGAGCATCACGCCGATGGTGAGGATGTAGAAGATCAGGATGCGGACCGGGACCGTGTTCACGGCCTGCGGAATGGCGCGGGCGGGGTCGCCGGCCTCGCCGGCGGTCATGCCGAGGGTCTCGACGCCGCCGAAGGAGAAGACCACGATGCCGAGGCTCATGATGATGCCCCAGACGCCGAAGGGCGCGAAGCCGCCGTGCTCGAACAGGTTGTGCGGACCCGGCTCGAAGCCGCCGAGGCTGATGCCAAACACGATCAGGTAGAGCCCGCCGACGATCATGGCGACGATGGTGACGATCTTGATCAGCGTGAACCAGAACTCCAGCTCGCCGAACACCTTCACGCGCATGAGATTCAGGCCGCAGATCAGCACCAGTGCGGCGACCATCCAGATCCAGCCCGGGGTGTCCGGGTACCACATCTTCATGTACGTCGCGGCGGCCGTCATGTCCGCGATCGCGACGATGATCATCTCGAACGCGAAGGTCCAGCCGGTCAGGAAGCCCATCAGCGGGCTGGTGTAGCGGCCGGAGTACTGGGCGAAGGAGCCGGCGACGGGGTGGCGGACGGCCATCTCGCCCAGAGCCCGCATCACGGCGTAGACGGCGCAGCCGGCGATCAGGTAGGCGATGAGCACGGCCGGTCCGGCGGCCTGGATCGTCTCGGAAGAGCCGTAGAACAGGCCCGTCCCGATGGCCGAGCCCAGGGCGATGAAGCGGATGTGGCGCAGCGACAGCTTGCGGTCCAGCTCGTGGCTGGCGACAGCAGGCGCCGACGTGGTCGTGGAGGTCATGCAGGTCCTCGGGTCTATTGTGCGGCTCGGACCGATGGTGACCGGTCCGGAGGCCTCGGGACGGCCTTGTCCCGAAACAGCAGCGTCAAGTGTGTCACGAAGATGACGTCTAGGTCACATTATGGCGTTCCCCTCTTGCGTCCGGGATCGATTTTGCGGTAGTGGGCCGGCGTTTTCCCGGCCGGCCACGGCCCGACGGTCCGCGGCCCTCGATCGTGCCGGTCCGCCAGGCGCCCGGCGCGTGCGCCGTGGCATCGTCCGGCCCGCCGTGGCACCCTTGAGGCATGATCGTCGCCTTCTCCGCAGCCCCCAATTCCGCCCACGACGACGGCTCCGTGCACGACGCCGTCGCGGCCGCCGTGCGCGTAGTCCGCGAGTCTGGCCTGCCGAACCGCACGTCCTCGATGTTCACCGAGATCGAGGGGGAATGGGACGAGGTCATGGACGTCGTCAAGCGCGCCACCGAGGCCGTCGGCGCCTACGGTGACCGCGTGTCCCTGGTGCTCAAGGCGGACATCCGGCCGGGCCGCACGGGCGAGCTGGACGGGAAGATCGAGCGGCTCGAGCGCGCCCTCGACCAGCAGGGCGCACGCGAGCAAGGCACAGACCGGCAGGGCACAGACCAGCAGGGAGCCGGCTCCGGCGTCGCGGGCGAGGCGTGAGCACCGCGGGCCTGAGCGTCTCCCTCCGCAAGGCCACCGTCGATGATGTGCGCCCGACGCTCGAGATGAAGCTCGCCGCCTGGCGCGAGACCTACGCCCACGTGCGGCCGGAGTCGTTCTTCGCCGCCAAGGAGGCGGGCCTCGAGAAGGAGACCGACTGGTGGCTGCGCGGCCTCGCCGCGGGTGCGGAGTTCTGGATCGCGGTCGACGCCGAGGGCTCGGTCGTCGGCTGCGCCGGCGGCACGCCGACCCAGGACGACGACGCCGACACCGGCGTGCCGGTCGAGCTGCAGATGCTCTACGTCCGCTCCGCCTACTACGGGACCGGGCTGGGCGAGCGGCTCCTGCAGACCGCGGTCGGGACCGGACCCGCGCTCGCGTGGGTGGTCCAGGGCAACGACCGCGCGATCGCCTTCTACCGCAAGCACGGCTTCGCCCCGGACGGGCGCGTCGAGCCGTGCGGCGACTGGGGCGACGGCGTCGACTGGACCGGCCTCGACGAGGTGCGGCTGGTGCGCCGCTAGTGGCCAAGGGGCGCGGACGCCGGTCCGCTGGATCCGTGGCCTCCACGCCGGCCGGTCCCGCTCCGGGCGACTACCCGATCGACACGGGCGTCGCCACGCTGGAGCGCGACCCGTACAGCGACACGGGCTGGATCCTGCAGGTGAACGGCGTCCCGTCCTCGCACGTCGACCTGGCGGATCCGGAGCGGCTGGACTTCGAGTACATGCGCTGGATGGCCGCGCTCCTGCGCGCCCGGCACGCGGCCGAGGGGCGGCTCCGGGTGCTGCACCTCGGAGGTGGGGCCTGCTCGATGGCACGCTGGGTGCACGCGACGTACCCGGAGGCGCGCCAGGTGGTGGTCGAGCTCGATGGTCGGCTGGCCGAGCTGGTGCGCGAGTGGTTCGACCTGCCCCGGGCGCCGCTGCTGCGTCTGCGCGTCGGCGAGGCCGGCGAGGTCCTCGCGAGCCTGACCGAGTCCACCCGCGACGTGATGATCCGGGACGTCTTCGCGGGGGACACGACGCCTGCGGCGCTGACCGGCGAGACGACGGCGGCTGAGGCGGACCGGGTGCTCGACGTCGGCGGGCTGTACCTGGTCAACAGCGGCAATGCGCCGGACCTCGCGGAGTTCCGGCGCGAGGCCGCGGTCCTGGGCTCGGTGTTCCGTCACGTGGCGGCCATCGCCGATCCCGCGATGTTCAAGGGGCGTCGGCGCGGCAACGTGGTCATCGCCGCCTCGCAGTCGCCCGTCCTGCCTGAGGCTGCCCTGCCGGCGTTGGGCCGCGAACTCCTCGGCGGCGGCGTGCCCGCCACCTACTGGGACGACGCGAGGGTTCGCGCCTTCGCCCGCTGACTGCTTCCTGCACTCCGTTTTCTGCACTCCGGCGGAGGGGTGTGCAAGATTCCCCCTTTTCGACTGACCCAGGGGTGGACGACTCCGCAGCGTGCCCAGTCAGAGGCCCGGTGCGCCTGTCGACCCCGGCTAAAAGGGGGAACGGTGCTCGTTTGCGCCGCGGAACAGCGCCTCACGGACGGTGTCGAGCATGAAATCCGGCTGGTTGAGCACCTGGGAGGCGCTGAAGCGTACCGAGCGGTATCCGGAGCGGACCGCGAACTGGTCGCGCCGCATGTCGTTCTGCCAGGCGGCCCTGTTCCCGTGCCACTGCCAGCCGTCGAGCTCGACGATCAGCCGTCCGGCGACGAGGAAGTCGACGCGCCCGATGCCCGGAAGGTAGACCTGCTCTTGGAACGGGAGGCCGGCCTCGATGAACGTGGCCCGGGCCACCACCTCGATGGGCGAGTCGGCGGTGCCCCGGACGAGGCCGAGGGCACGCCGCGCCTGTCGGCCCTGGCGGTTCCCCAGACCGGCGTAGAGGCCGTCGAGGGACACGCGTCCCCGGACGACGGCCGATTCGATGATGACGGCGGCATCTGTCGGTTCCAGGCATGCGGCGGCATGCAGGCACATCTGCTGCTCGTCCACCGCCACGAGGGCTGCTCGGCGGACGCGGTGCCTGACGATCCGTAGCGGGCTCGGCCGCAGCGCGTGCGAATGAGCCGTGGCCACGTGGACGGTTCCAGAGGGCCGGAGAACCCAGTGGTCGTAGTGCTCGGCCGCGGAAATGCAGGTCAGTGCGGCCGTGAGCCGCAGGGCCTCCTGGGCCTGGGGACCGAGGAGGGGGTCGCAGATCACCCCCGGCCGAGGGTTCGGGTACAGGGCGAAGACTCGGTCGAGCTGTCGCCGGGAGAGGCCGAACTCCGCGAGGTCGCACCGGGTGAGCACGCCGTGCCGGCCGAGCAGCTCCGAGATGTCCATCCCCGCAGTGTCGGCCCGAGCGGCCGACCCGTGCCCCGTGAAAGACGGCTGTTGTGGAGGACCGCGCTGGCTTCAGCGGTCGTGGAAGAGGAGTGCCCGCGGTCGGATCAGGCCGGGACCTCGCCCCCGGCCATCGCCTGCTCGATCACGCCGATCCCGAAGAACAGCACGAACGCCGCCGCGACGACCCACATCAACGGGTGGATCTCCTTCGCCCGGCCCTGCAGGGCGCGCAGGAAGACGAATGCGACGAAGCCCGCGCCGATGCCGTTCGCAATCGAGTAGGTGAAGGGCATCAGCGTGAACGTCAGGAACGCCGGCAGTGCCACGCCCCAGTCGCTCCAGTCGATCTTGACCACCTGGGTGATCATCATGAATCCGACGACGACGAGCGCCGGGGCGACGGCCTCGAACGGGACCAGGTGGATCAGGGGCGTGAGGAACATGGCCAGCAGGAAGAGGACGCCCGTCACGATCGAGGCCAGGCCGGTGCGTGCGCCCTCGCCGATGCCCGCGCCGGACTCGACGAACAGCTGGTTCGAGGACACGGACGCGCCACCGCCGACGACGGCGCCGGCGGCGTCGACGAGCAGGACCCGGTCCACGTTGGGGATGTTTCCCTCGGTGTCCACGGTCCCGGCCTCGTTGGCGAGGCCCACCATGGTGCCCATCGCGTCGAAGAAGATCGACAGCAGGATGACGAACGCCAGCAGCGCGGCCGCCGTGACGCCCAGGCTCTGGAATGCTCCGAACACGTTGACCTGACCGATGAGGCTCAGGTCCGGCGACGTCCACGTCGGCATGGACGGGACCACGAGCGACCAGCCGAACCGGTTCTCGACGCTGGAGCCGATGTGGAAGACCGCCTCGAGGATGTTGGCCAGCACGGCCGCGATGATGATGCCGATCAGGATCGCGCCGCGGACCTGGCGCACCACGAGTGCGGCCGTGACGAGCAGGCCGACGATGAAGACGAGGGTCGGCCAGCCGATGAGCTCGCCGTCGAAGCCGAGCCCGACGGGGACGGTGGTGCCGGCCTCATCCGGGATGCGGCGGACGAACCCGGCGTTGACCAGGCCGATGAGCGCGATGAACATGCCGATGCCGACGACGATCGCGGTCTTCAGCGAGGACGGAACCGCCCGGAACACGGCCGTACGGAAACCGGTGAGGACCAGGATCAGCATGGTGGTACCGGAGATGACCACCAGACCCATGACGTCCGGCCAGGTCAGGCCCGGATTGGTGGCGACGGTGATGGCCAGGAACGCGTTCACGCCCAAGCCGGCGGCCATCGCGAACGGGTGCTTGGCCCAGGCGCCCATGAGGATGGTCATGATGCCGGCCACCAGGGCGGTCGCCGCAGCCACGCGGGCCGGCCCGAGCTCGGCGCCCGTGGCGTCGGCGCCCGAGAGGACGAGCGGGTTGAGCACCACGATGTAACTCATGGCGAAGAAGGTGGCGATGCCGCCGCGGATCTCCTGCGATACGGAGGAGCCTCGCTCCGTGATCATGAAATAGCGGTCGAGCAGACCGGCACCAGTTTTCTGCATGGTTTCAATGGTATGGCGCGGTTTTTTGCGTTATGGACCACACCTGGGGAAAGGTGAACAATGTAACTATGGCGTTGCGCCACGGCTGAAGGAGTCGATGATGACCGCGAACAGCAACAGGTCGATGGGTCGGCCGGAACCATCCAGTGCCCCGGCCGATGGGATCGTCGTCGGCGTCGACGGTTCCGAGTCCGGCAAGTGCGCGCTCAAGTGGGCGGCCGCCGAGGCCCGGAGCCGTCATCTGCCGCTGAACGTCGTCACCGCCTACACCATCCCCGTGTTCGCCGCCTCGAGCATGGACGCCGGCTACGCGACGCTGGACGACGACGTCATCCGCGAGGGTGCCGAGGAGGTTCTCCAGCAGGCGCTCGCCGACTTCGACGCCAGCGGCCTCGAGCTGCGCTCCCGTGTGGAGTCGGGCGACCCCTCGGGTGTGCTCCTGGATCTGAGCCGAGAGGCCGATCTGATGGTGGTCGGGACCCGCGGCCGCGGCGGCTTCGTGGGCCGTATGCTCGGCTCCGTCAGCGCCGCTCTCCCGGCGCACGCCAAATGCCCCACCGTGGTGGTGCCCCAGTGCGTCAGCGAGGTCCCGGCGGATGCGCCGGAGCGGCGGGACATCGTCGTCGTCGGCGTCGACGGTTCCGACCGTGCGCGCCTCGCCGTCCTGGTGGCGGCCGAGGTCGCGATGGCCCGGGGCGTCCCGCTGCGCGTGGTCTGCGGGATCCCGCCGATCAGCGGGGCGCTCGCGTGGATGCCGGCGACCGTCGATCAGGATGCGCTGCTCGCCGACGTGCGCCATCACCTCTCCAACGGCACCCGGTGGCTGAAGAGCTACTACCCCGACCTCGAGGTCGAGACCGACGTGGTGCTCGGCCCGCCCATCGAGATGCTGGTCGAGGAGTCCGAGGGCGCCCGCCTCACGGTGGTCGGCACCCGGGGCCGCGGCGGCTTCGCCGGCATGCTGCTCGGCTCCACCAGCCAGGGTGTCCTCCACCATGCGCGCGGGCCGGTCATGGTCGTCCCGGACGGGGAGGACCCGCGGCTCGCCACGCGCCCGGACTTCGACGACCAGGGCGCCGCCTAGTTGGAGGCCCGTCTGCGGCCCTGGCGGGTCGACGACGCCCCGGCCCTGACGGAGGCCTGGGCCCGCAGCGGGGATCTCGGTCCCCAGACCGGAGACGCTGATCTGAGCGATCCCCTCGCGGCCCGGTCCTTCATCGAGCAGCACATGCTGCAGGAGCCCGGCGCCGGCGGGGCGCCGTCCCGGAACTGGGCGGTCGACGTCGACGGCCAGGCTGTGGGCAACATCGGCCTCTCCGCCATCGAGCTCCGGCACGGAACGGCCTGGGCGTACTACTGGTTGAGCCGGTCGGTGCGGGGCCGCGGCCTCGCCGCGCGCGGGCTGGCGTCCGTCGCCGCATGGGCCTTCGAGCAGGATCTGTTCCGACTGGAGCTCGGTCACCGGACCAACAACCCGGCCTCGTGCTCGGTCGCCCTGCGGGCGGGCTTCCTCGCCGAGGGAATCGAACGGCAGAAGCTGCGGTACGGTCAGGAGCGGTACGACGTCGAACTCCATGCCCGGCTGGCGACCGATCCGGCGCCGAGCACCTCCCTGCTGCCCCTCCAGCGTCCGTCGTCGGGGGACCGGGAGTCCGTGACAACCTGAGCGCTGACTTGGAATCTCGGCGCCTGGCCGGTCCCGGCGCCACAACCTGTTGTCTTCGGTCGCGGCGTCACCTAAGAATGAACCATGACAGCGCTGATGAGGTCACTCGAGACAGCCGTTCCCGCCACCGTCATGGTGCAACCCGTGGTGCGCGACGTGTTCGCGGCGCAGCCGGGGCTGAGCAGGCTCGGCAAGCGCCTGGTCACCGCCGCCTTCGACTCCTCCGGCATCGACACCCGCTACACCGCCGTCGACGAGCTGACGCTCGACCGGCAGAGCGACGACCCGGTCTTCTTCGACGCGGCGACGATGGAGATCCTCCGGCCGGGGACCAAGGCCCGGAACGAGGTGTACGCGGAGGCCGGGACCACGCTGTTCGTGGACGCGGCCCGGAAGGCCCTCGATGCGGCCGAGGGCGTCGGACCCGGCGACATCACCCACGTGATCACCGTGTCCTGCACCGGATTCTTCAACCCCGGGCCGGACTACAAGATCGTCCGCGCGCTCGGACTGCACGCCTCGGCCCAGCGCTACCACCTCGGGTTCATGGGCTGCTACGCCGCGTTCCCCGCGCTCCGGGCGGCCAAGCTCTTCTGCGACGCCGACCCGAACGCCGTCGTCCTGGTGGTCAGCGCGGAGCTCTGCTCGCTCCACGTGCGCTCGTCCAACGATCCGGACACGATCGTCGGCACGTCGCTCTTCGCCGACGGGGCCGCCGCCGCCGTCGTCTCGGGGCGCCGCGACCTGCCCGCGCCGTCCGGCTCCTACCTGACGCTCGACCATTTCGAGACCACGCTGACGCCCGTCGGCGAGGATTCGATGGCGTGGAACATCGGCGACGAGGGGTTCGAGATGGTGCTGGGCAACTACGTCCCGCACATCATCGACGACCACATCGTCGGGGCCCTGGATCCGCTGCTCGAGCGCGACGCGACGCTGCACGGCATCGACTACAAGGACATCGAGCACTGGGGCATCCACCCCGGCGGGCGCAGCATCCTGGACAAGGTGCAGGCGCGGCTGGGCCTGACCGACGAGCAGCTCGTGCCGGCGCGGGAGACCCTGCGGAACTACGGCAACATGAGCAGCGCGACGGTGATGTTCGTGCTCAAGCACATCCTGGAGCTCGACGACGGAGTCCCGGACGACAGGGTCGGCGAGGACCCGGAGGACACCCGTCGGGGCGACGAGGGTCCGGACGAAGCGTCCGGGACTCACGCGGGGGCGGGGGAGCCCCGGTCCGCGTCCGTCCGGGCCGGTGCAGTGCCGCCGGTGGTCCGCCCCGAGGACACGGAGGACCTCGAGCCCTCG
The DNA here is from genome assembly GCF_031178195.1 of Zhihengliuella sp. Lineage (GTDB taxonomy): Bacteria > Actinomycetota > Actinomycetes > Actinomycetales > Micrococcaceae > Zhihengliuella. The sequence continues at coordinate 496,713 of NZ_JAPSJL010000001.1, read as the reverse complement.
ACGGCCGAATCCGACGGGATCGAACCCGGGGAGACGATGACGGCGCCTGCCGCCGCGGGCACGGGCCCGGCGGGGCCCGGCGGTGTGCGCCGCGAACGCGTGTGCGCCATGGCGTTCGGGCCGGGCCTGACGGTGGAGACCGCCCTGCTGACCAAGGTCTCCGCCTGAATGCCGTCCCTGGCCCGCCGCGACGAGCACGCCGTCGAGGAGATGGACCGGCCCGACTGCGACCCCCTCCGCCTCGAGAACACCTACCGCCAGTTCCGCCTGGTCAACGCCGCGGTGTCCGGGTGGAGGCTGACCTGGGCGCGCCTGATCCGGCCGGCGCTCTCGACGTCGCGCCCCACCACGCTGCTCGACGTCGGCTCCGGTGCCGGCGACATCCCGCGCGCCTTCGTCCGGTGGGCCGCCCGTGACGGGTTCGCCCTGGACGTCACGGCGATCGATCCGGACGATCGAGCCGACGCCCACATGCGCTCGCTGCCGCCGCTGCCGGGCCTCGCGGTCCGCCGCGCGCACACCTCCGATCTGGTCGCCGAGGGCGCCCGGTACGACGTCGTCACGTCCAACCACCTCCTGCACCACCTCGATGCCGGACAGCTCGCCGGGCTGCTCCGCGACTCGGAGGCGCTCGCCGGGCGGCTCGCCGTGCACAGCGACATCGCCCGGACCCGGATCGGCTACGCCCTGTTCTCCGCCGGCACCCTGCCGCTCCCGGGGTCCTTCATCCGCGAGGACGGGCTGACGTCGATCCGGCGCAGCTACCGGCGTGACGAGCTCCGCGCCGCCGTGCCGGAGGGCTGGCGGGTCGAGTCGCAGGTGCCCTTCCGCAACCTGCTGATCCACCGGCGATGAGCAGCCGCACGCTCGACGCCGACGTGGTGGTGGTCGGAGCCGGCCCGGTCGGCCTCTACACGGCGACCCTGCTCGCTGCGGCCGGGGCCGACGTCGTCGTGCTGGAGCGGCGGCGGGAGCGCACCGCGCACTCCCGCGCCATCGGCATCCACCCGCCCGCGCTGGCCGCGCTGACCCGTGCCGGGGCGGCGGAGGAGCTCGTCCGCGCCGGCGTGCGCATCGCGGCGGGGGAGGCGCGCTGCGCCGGGCGCCGGGTCGCACGGCTCTCGTTCGGCGGCGTTCCGGGCGCGCACCCCTTCGTCCTGGCCGTCCCGCAGTTCCGCACCGAGGCCGTCCTCGAGCGGCGGGCCGCCGAGGCCGGCGCGGACCTCCGCCGCGGCGTGGAGGCGCGGGGGCTCCGCCAGGGCATCACAGCCGGTGCGGACCGTGTGGAGCTGCGGACGACGGCGGGGCCGGTCGCCGCGCGCTTCGTGATCGGCGCCGACGGCGCGCGCAGCACCGTCCGCAGCGCCGCCGGGATCGGAACCCGCGGTCGCACCTATCCGGACACCTACGCCATGGGCGACTTCGCGGAGGATCCGGCACCCGATCCGACCGGTCCGGGACGCCTGGCGGTGCTGTACCTCGAGCGCGACGGGATCGTCGAGTCCTTCCCACTGCCCGACGGCGTCCGGCGCTGGGTGGTGCGGACCCGGGGTCTCGTCCCGCAGCCGACCGCCGACTGGCTGGCGGCCACGGTGGAGGCGCGCACCGGTGTCGCACTGGATCCGGGACGGAACTCGATGCTGAGCTCCTTCGCGGTGAGGCGACGCATCGCCGACCGGTTCGTCCGCGGCCGCGTGGCGCTGGTCGGGGATGCGGCCCACGAGGTGAGCCCGATCGGCGGGCAGGGCATGAACCTCGGCTGGCTCGACGCGGCGATGCTCGTCCCGCGCCTGCTGGAGGCCCTCCAGCCGGGCCCTGCCGACGGGAACGACGACGCCGGCCGGGAGGGCGGGAGCCGCCCGGGCCCCGACGTCGCTGCGCGCCTCCGCGACTACAGCGCTGTCCGCCGCCGGGCCGCGCTGGCCGCCGCGCGCCAGGCCCATCTGAACATGGCACTCGGTCGGCCGCTCGCGGAGCCGTGGCTGAGCCTGCGCAACGGGGCGATCGGACGAGCCGCCGCGGCGGGCCCGGTGCACGACGCCGTCGCACGCGTCTTCACGATGAGCGCCTGACGTCCGGCTCGCCTGTCGGGTCGCGTCTTTCGAGCGGTGCGGGTCGGCCGGCTCAGTGTCAGGCCGCGCCGAGTCGGGACTCCGGGCGCAGGAGCTCGGGCACGACGCCGGTCAGGGCCGTCTCCGCCAGCGCCTCGCCCAAGGCGGGGGCCTGCTTGAAGAGGTTGTGCCCGGCCGCGGCGGAGATCCGCCCGGTGGACCAGATGCCCACGCCGTCCTCGCCCCACGGAGCCTTGGTGACCCAGCAGTGCACGTACTCCAGCGGCTCCGGGTCGAGCCCGGGCAGGGCGCGCGAGACGTAGGCCGCCGCGCGGGCCGCGAGCCGTTCGAGCTCGGACGGGTCGGTCAGGCTCCCGTCCGTCGCGGCGGGGTTGGAGCCGCTCACGCCCACGGAGTAGCGGCGGTTGTCCTCGGTCGGGGCGGCGTAGATGCTGGCCTCGCCGAAGGCGCCGCTGCTGTCCTGGAGCGTCGGCAGCGGAGTCTCCGCGGGCTCGCGCACGCCGAACGTGACGCGCACGTGGGCGCTCAGCTCCACCGGAACCTCGAGCCCGGCGCCGTGGGCCAGCCAGGCGGTGTCCCGACCGGCGCAGAGGACCACGTGGTCGAAGGTGTCGACGCCGGTGCCGGTGCGCACCTCGGCCCCCGCCCCGGCGTGCCGGACGGAGAGGACGTGATCGCGCACCAGGGCGTCGGCGAGCGCCCCGGTGAGCGCGTCGAACGCGCTGAGGGTGTGGATGGTGCCGCCGTCGACGTCGAGCATCGCCGGCCCGGTGTACTCGGCCAGCAGGGGCAGCAGCTCGGAGAGCTCCTGCGGGTCCAGGCGCCGCGTCGGGACTCCCGGGACCCGCTCCAGGATCCGCAGCTTGTCCTCGATCGCCTCGCCGAGGGCGATGGCCCCGGCACCGGAGATCAGCGTCCGGCCGAAGGCCTGGTCCCACTCGCGCCACAGTGCCCGGCTGCGGCTGACGAACGCGGCCAGCCGGGCGTCGTCGTGCGCGTGCCGGAAGATCCGGGACTCGCCGGCGGACTGACCGCCGCCGGGCGTCCCGGACTCGTAGAGGACGACGTCGGCGCCCCGCCGGCGCAGCGTCCAGGCCGTCGCCAGACCGATGATCCCTGCACCCACTACTGCAATTCGGCTCATGCCCTCACCCTAGGCACGGCGGCGGCCGGAGTCGACCACCCTGTGGAGATCAGTAGCGGACGCCGTAGGAGACGATGTTGTTCACGTACGCCAGCGAGGTCACGGAGATCTGCTGGTCCTTCGAGACGTTGGGGTTGCGCGCGTGGACCACCTGGCCATTGCCCAGGTAGATGGCGACGTGGTAGATGCTGCCGCCCGAGTTGGCGGAGAAGACCAGGTCGCCGCGGCGCAGCTGATTCAGCGGCACCTTGGTGCCGGCGGCGTACTGGCTGCCCGAGACGCGCGGCAGGGAGATGCCGGACTGGGCGAACGCGCGCTGAGTGAAGCTGGAGCAGTCCCACTGGCTCGGGCCGTTGGCGCCGTAGACGTAGGTGTTGCTGTTGTCGGCCGCCGTGTTGAGGGCCCAGGAGATCGCCGCCTCCTTGCTGCTGCCGGACGCGACGGGCTGGACGGGCTCGGGCTTCGGGGCCGGCTTCGGCTTCGGCTTGGGGGCCGGGGCCGGGGCCGGGGCCGGGGCCTGCGTCCGGGTGGGGGCGGGCGCCGGTGCCTGCGTGCGCGTCGGCGTCGGTGCCGGTGCTGCGGTCCGCGTCGGCGCCGGGGTGGGGCGCGGGGTCGGCTTCGGTGTCGGCGCGGCCGCCGGGGCGGCCGAACGGGTGGGGGCCGCCGCGCGCGTCGGGGCGGGGGCCGGGGCGGCGCTGCGTGCCGGCCGGGGTGCGCTGGCCTCCTGGGCGGCGGGCTCGGCGGCAGGTTCCGCGACGGGCTGCGGGGTCGGCCGGTTGACGATCGTGTTCGACGGGGCCGCGGCGGGGACGGCCGGCGGAGGAGTCGGCAGCTCCGGGGCGGCGACCGGTGCGGGCGCCTCCGGGGCGGCGGCCGGGACCACCTCCATGGCCTCGGTCAGCTCGGCCTCGCGCTGCTCCTCCTCGACCTGCGCCATGCGTGCCGACTCCTCGGCCGCGGTGGTGGCGCGCAGCTCGGCCAGCTGGTTCACCAGCCGGGTGCGGACCTCCTGCTGCTCGGTCAGCGCCGCCTCGTAGTCGGCGCGCTCCCGCTCTGCCGCGGCGAGGGCGTCCTCGCTGACGCCGGCGGCGTCGGCTGCGGCCTGCTCCACCTCGGAGGCGTAGGTGCGCCACTGCTCCCAGAGCTGGGCGGCCTGCGTGGCGGAGGCGAGCGTGTCGGCGCGGTTGGACGCCAGCGCCGTCATGGTCGCGGTCTTGTAGAGGACGTCGTTGGACTCGTCGTTCTGGGTGAGCAGGGCGTTGACCGCCGGGTTGACGCCGCCGTTGCGGTAGAGGTCGCTCGCGAGCTCGCCGACCTGCTCCTTGACGGCGTTGTAGTACTCCTCGGCCTTCGAGGCGTTCTGGCGGGCCGCCTCGGCGGCCGCCGTCTGGACGGCGAGGGCCTCCTGCGCGGCCGTGGCGGCCTCCTGCTGCACGAGGGCGGAGGCCTCGGCCTCACCGAGGCGTGCGCTGGACTCCAGGATGGCCTGCTCCACGCGCTGGACGACGGCGTCGAGCTGGGCGGGATCCGACTTGGCGGCCTCGATCTCCTCGGCGGAGGGCAGGCGCACCGCCGGCACGAACGAGGAGCCGACGGCGGAGGGCTGGTGCGGAGCGGCGACGGCGGCCGTGCCCGCCAGGGCGGTGCCGGCGACCATGGCCAAAGAGCACAGAGCTGTAACGAGTACGTTCCGCTGCGCCATAGAGAATCCCCATCGAGTGACGTGCCGTCTGGGTCGGCGCGGGCCGTCCCAGTGGTGGTCAAGGGTGACACACCGTAAGCGACCATATGTCACAGTCGCATCACAGGCAACAGTAAGATCACGCGCCACACGAATCACAGCGGTGTCATTTCGTGACCCAAGCGTGTCCGGCGGCCCGCGCGACGTCGGCCCCCCGGGGAGTCCCCGGCCGTCGCCCGGCGGCCGCCGTCGATCGGATTCAGCCCCAGCCGAGGGTGTGGAGCCGCTCGTCGTCGATCCCGAAGTGGTGGGCGATCTCGTGGACCACGGTGATGCCGATCTCCTCCACCACCTCGTGCTCCGACTCGCAGAGATCCAGGATCGCGTCCTTGTAGATGAAGATCCGGTCCGGCATGCTCACGCCGCCCCAGTCCATCCCGCGCTCGGTGAGCGGCACGCCGTCGTACAGTCCGAGCAGGACCGTCTCCGGGTCCTCGCCCGGCTGGGGGACGTAGCGGTCCTCGATGAAGATGGCCACGTTGTCCATCATGTCCAGCAGCTCCCCGGGGATGGAGCCGAGGGCCGCGTCGACGGCGGCCTCGAAGTCGTCGTCGGTCATCTGGAACGGCATGGGACGACTCTAGCCGCCCTCGTTTAAACTGCCCGCGCGCGGGTCCGCGCGGCTTTTTGGCGTTGCCAGAACGTCTGCCCTATAGTTGTGTGGGTTCACAGCGCGAGCGATCGGGCTGCGTCCGGCCCCCATCGTCTAGTGGCCTAGGACACCGCCCTTTCACGGCGGCGACACGGGTTCGAATCCCGTTGGGGGTACGAGACCTGAATCACACCAAGTCAGAGTTGCGAAGCTCGAGAAGACTCTGGTAGGGTTTAGGTCTTGTGAGCGAGGCTGGTCCTCGTAAACACTGCAAGGCCCTGTAGCGCAGTTGGTTAGCGCGCCGCCCTGTCACGGCGGAGGTCGCGGGTTCAAGTCCCGTCAGGGTCGCTTGGATGTTCCGGCAACGGAAGATCTCGGTGATCATCGAAGATGATGCCAGGCTCTGTAGCTCAGTTGGTAGAGCGTTCGACTGAAAATCGAAAGGTCACCGGATCGACGCCGGTCGGAGCCACCAGCTTGAAAGCCCCTCGCAATCCGCAGCAGCGGATGGCGGGGGGCTTTTCGCATGACCCCCCGGCCCGCGGCGGCCCCCTGTCCTGCAGGAGTGGACGGTAGGCTGGGCGTGATGCACCAGACGTTGGGCGACGATCCTGAAAGGCAGGGCGAGCGCATGCCGGAGAACCATGCCGCACGGCCGGATCCCTCGATCCCCGGCCCTCCCCTCGAGGGGGCCCCCGCCGCGGAGGCGCCCGCGGGGTCCACCACCATCTCCGAGGCCGCCGTCGCACGCGTGGCGGCCGCCGCCGTCCGCACGGTGCCGGGCGTCTACTCGCTCGGCACGGGAGCCGGGCGGGCGCTCGGGGCCCTGCGCGGCCGCGTCGCCGGCGCCAACGAGTCCACGGCCGGCGTCAGCGTGGAGGTCGGCCGGGTCGAGGTGGCCGTCGACGTCGTCCTCACGGCCGAGTACGGCCGTCCGCTGCACGAGATCGCGGACGACGTCCGGGCCGCCGTGTACTCCTCCGTCGAGGAGCTGACCGGGCTCCGCGTCATCGAGGTGAATGTGGAGATCGGCGACATCCAATTGCCGCCGCCCGCCGGCGGCCAGTCCGTCGAGCCCCACCCGTCCAAGGGAGAGACCGCATGAACTACCCGACACCGCTTCCGCCCGTCGCCGTCAGCCTGATCGTGGCGATCGCCCTGGCCTGGTCCGCACTGGAGCACGGGATCGGCGGCTTCGTGCTCATGGCCCTCTTCCTGCTCGTCGGCGTGCTGATCGCGCGCATGGTCGACGGGCGCATCGACGCCCGGAAGTTCTGGGAGCTGCTGACGGGACGGCGGTCGTCTTCGTGAGTCCTCTCGCGGGGCACACGCGTATCAGCACGCAGGCGCTCAGCGGCGTCGCGAAGGCGATCGCGTCCGACCTGTTCCAGGTGCCGCCGGGGCGGATCAACGTGGTGCTCGACGACGACCTCGGCCGACTGGCCATCGGGATCAACCTCCCCCTGCCCCTGCATGCGCCCGGGGCGGGGAGCGGCAGCGTCTGGGATCGCGCCGTGCGCACTCGGGACGAGATCCGCGCCGGGTTCACGCGGCTGACCGGCTCCGAGGTCAGCCGCATCGACGTGCGCGTGACCGGGCTGGTCCTGCCGGGGCATCGACACCGCACCGGACGCACCGAGGGGAGGACCGTGTGATGCCCGACCAGCCGGACCGGCAGGAGCAGAACGCCGAGCGGGAGCGCCAGCGGATCGCGCGACGGCAGTTGCGCTCCCCGCGCTCGTTCGCGTCCATCGTCGCGGCGCTCGTCGTGGCGGCGATCTGCCTGTACTTCATGTTCGAGGCCGCGATGAAGTCGATCGGCCAGGACATCTGGATCAAGTCGCCCGGTCAGTGGTGGGACTGGTTCGCCGGGCTGCCGCGCGGGGCGGACCCCGTCCTGCTGCCCCTGGCCAGCCTGCTGGTCCTGCTGCTCGGCCTGTACTTCCTCCTGCAGGGGGTCCTGCCCGGGCGCAAGGCGCGCAGGATCCTGCCGAACGACCGCGCCATCGTGCTGGTGGACCACGAGGTGATCGCCGCGACCCTCGCGCGCCGCGCCCGGACGGAGGCCAACGTCAGCCCCGAGCAGGTGATGGTCGTCGTCGGGCACACCATGGTGGACGTGAACGTCCGTCCGACGTCGGGGATCCGGCTCCGGGCCGACGCCATCCAGAAGGCCGTCGAGGACGAGCTGGTCCGGAACCTCGTCGACCCGCTGCCCAAGGTCAGCGTCCGCATCTCCGAGTCCGGCGTGGTCGGACAGTGAGGAGCGCCCCGTGAATCAGACGCCGCGCGGACTCAACCGCACCCTGCTCGTCATCATCGGCCTGCTCTTCACGGCCGTCGGCCTCCACGGGCTGCTCGTCTCCTCGCTCCCGCGCTATGCGGCCGGCTGGCGCGAGCTCGCCGAGGCCGTGGGGGAGAGCGTCGAGTACGGGCTCCGCGAGACCGCCATGGCGGGGCAGACCACCTCGTGGATCTGGATCGTCGTCGTCATCGCGCTCATCGGCATCGTGCTGCTCATGGTCGGCTGGATCGCCGTGCAGGGCAAGGGGCGGACCGGCGTCTTCGCCGAGGCCTACTTCCCCGGGTCGGGCGCGGAGGGGACGCCGTCCGGGCCCGTGACGTCGACGCCCGGCGCCGTCGAGCTCGGCGCGGCAGTGCCGGAGCAGGCCGTGAAGGCGGCGCTGGCGGACCGGACGGACCTCGTGTCGACGCACGTCTCCACCTGGGAGACGGGCGGGGACGCCGGCCTGCAGATCAAGGTCCAGCCCCGCCTCGGTGCCGCACCGCTGCAGGTCTCCCGCGAGATCTCGGAGACCGTGCAGGAGATCGATGCGGCCCTGGGGCGGAGCTCGCTCGTGGTCATCCATCTGGCGGCCGGCGCCCGGACGCGCATGTCCCGGGCCGAACGGGTCCGCTGAGCTGAACGCGTGCGCTGAGCCGCGCCGGTCCGTCCGGCCCCGTTGCTGCGTCCGTCGCTGACCTCGTCCTGTCCAACGGCCGGTGGCCGGGAACCGAGCGAGGTTCCCGGCCACCGGCCGTTGCGCTGCGTGGAGCGTGCCCGGGTCAGCCCAGCCAGACCGCTGCGTCGGGCGCGAGCCGGTTGACGCCGTCGGACTCCACCACGGCGTCCGGGGAGCTGGCGAGGAGCAGCGGCTCGCCGGCCGGCAGCTCGATCGGCTCGCCGCCCATGTTGGCGACCACCACCACGCTGCCGTTCGTGTAGGCCAGGATGCCGGCGTCCGGCGCGTTCAGCTCGTGCCACGCGAGGCTGCCCGTGCCGAGCCCGCGGTCCGCGCGCACCGAGATCAGCTCCCGGTAGAGCTCGAGCGTCGAGCCGGGCACGTCCTCCTGCTGGTCCGCGGCGTAGCGGGCGAAGCTCTCCGGCTGCGGCAGCCACGGCTCCTCGCCGCCCTCGGGGCCCGAGAAGCCGTACGCCGGCGCGTCGGCGATCCAGGGCAGCGGGACCCGGCAGCCGTCGCGCCCGCGCTCGGCCCCCTGGGTGCGGAAGAAGCTCGGGTCCTGCCGCACCTCGGCCGGGAGCGTGGTGTGCTCGGGTAGGCCGAGCTCGTCGCCCTGGTAGACGTACGCCGAACCGGGCAGGGCGAGCATCACCATCGCGGCCGCGCGGCCGCGGGCCAGCCCCAGCTCCTCGTCCGGTTGCTCGTCGTCGGCCGAGATCCCCTTGGGGAACGACGTCGGGTCGTCGAGGCCGAAGCGGGAGGGGTGGCGGACCATGTCGTGGTTGGAGAGCACCCAAGTGGGCGGGGCGTCGACCGCGGCCGCCTCGGTGAGCGTCTCGGAGACGTTCTCGACGATGTTCCGGGCGTTCCAGCCGGCCAGGAGGAAGCCGAAGTTGAAGGCCTGCTGCATCTCGTCGCTGCGCACGTAGCGGAACAGGCGGCTCATGGGCTCCACCCACGCCTCGGCGACCATCATGCGGTCGCCGTCGTACTCGGAGAGCACCCGGTGCCAGGACCGGTAGATCTCGTGGACCCCCTCCTGGTCGAAGTACGGCGGCGTGGCGTCGCCGGACGGCGTCATGTTCTTCTCGGGGACCTGGGGGACGTCCCGATCCTCCGGGGGGAGGTCCTCCGACCTCTCCGTAGTCTCGACGTGGGAGCCGTCCGGCTCCGCTCCGGTGTCGCCGCCAACCATCGCGACCTTCTGCGACCAGTCCGGCAGGCCCTCCGCCTTGACCATGCCGTGCGCGACATCCACCCGGAAGCCGTCGACGCCGCGGTCCAGCCAGAACCGCAGGATGTCCTCCATCTCGGCCCGGACGTCGGCGTTGCCCCAGTTGAGGTCCGGCTGCTTCGAGTCGAACAGGTGCAGGTACCACTGCCCGGGGATCCCCTTCCCGTCGTGGACGCGCGTCCACGCGGGGCCGCCGAAGACGGACTGCCAGTTGTTCGGCGGCTCGCCGCCGTCCTCGCCCCGCCCGTCGCGGAAGATGTACCGGTCGCGCTCGGGGGAGTCCGGTCCGGCGGCCAGCGCCTCCTGGAACCAGACGTGCTCGTCCGAGGTGTGGTTGGGGACGAGGTCCACGATGATGCGGATGCCGAGGCCGTGCGCCTCCGCGAGCATCGCGTCGAAGTCCTCGAGGGTGCCGAAGAGCGGGTCGACGTCGCGGTAGTCGGCGACGTCGTAGCCGGCGTCCGCCTGCGGGGACCTGTAGAACGGGGAGAGCCAGACCGCGTCCACGCCCAGGCGCTTCAGGTAGGGCAGCCGCTGGGTGACGCCACCCAGGTCGCCCATGCCGTCGCGGCTGGAGTCGGCGAACGAGCGCGGATACACCTGGTAGATGACGGCGTCGGCCCACCACGGGCCGTCGGCGCGAAGCGCGGTATTCGTATCGGGCGTAGTCACAGCGGAATCCCCTCGAGTTGCGGTCTGATGTCGGCGTCGTTGCCCGGGTGCGGCCAGTCTAATCCGGCGCCGGCCTCAATTGGAGCGGGCGCGGTGGCGCACGGCGGCCCAGCGGTTGGTCAACCGACGGTAGGCCGCGGCGGCGCCCAGCATGTCGCCGTCGCGCAGGGACTCGATGCCGAGACGGAGGTCCTGCGGCGACTCGTCCGGCCACACGAACTCGGCGAGGAGCCCGTAGTCGAGCTCGATCACCGAGTCCTCGTGGAAGGTCTGGAGCCACTCCGCGAACGACGTCAGCTCGTCCAGCAGGTCCATCTCCGGCGCGTTCACCGCGAGCGCCGCGGCGGCCAGCCGGACACGCTCCAGCACCTGGACCAGCGGTGCGCTGAGCCGGACGCCCACCAGCGTGTCCCCGTCCTCGTCGATCTCGGCGTGGTCGTCCTCGCGCAGCGCCACGAACCACTCCAGCGGCACACCCCAGACGGAGGTACGCGTGTGGAGGTGGGCGAGGTCGTCGGCGAACTCGTCCGAGTCGAGCCGTTCGGCGTTCGCTGCGCGGGCCGGCTCGGGGATGACGAGGGACAGCAGCTGCGGGCGCATCAGCTGGTCCAGCTGCTCGGCGGCGATGGTCGCCCGGGTCGGGAGCTGGTCGGGGCAGTAGTACGGGGTGGTCGCCGCATCGTGCCCCGGGTAGTGGAGGACGCGGTAGTGCTCGACGCCGGCCGGGGGGTAGGGGTCCGAGACGGTCCGCAGGACGCGGTGCAGCGCCTCGCGGGCCAGCCGCTCCTCCGCCTCGGCGCGCGGCTCGGGCCGTAGCTGCTGGATCAGCAGCTGCTCGCGCTCGTCGAACGCGCGCAGCGGCTCGAACACGCGCAGGTGGGCGGTCGGCGGAAGCCGGCGCCGCGCCGTCGCACCCCCGGCGCCCATGGTCAGGCCAGCTCCACCAGCACGGGCGCGTGGTCGGAGGCGCCCTTGCCCTTGCGCTCCTCGCGGTCGATCGACGCGCCCGTCACCCGCGCGGCGAGGGCGGGGGAGCAGAGCGCGAAGTCGATCCGCATGCCCTGCCGCTTGGGGAAGCGCAGTTGCGTGTAGTCCCAGTAGGTGTAGACGCCCGGTCCGGGCGTGTGTGGGCGGACGACGTCCACGAAGCCGGTCTCGAGGAAAGCGGCGAAGGCCGCGCGCTCCGGCTCGGACACGTGCGTGAGCTCGTTCTGCACGAAGTAGTCGATGTCCCAGACGTCGTCGTCCTCCGGGGCGATGTTCCAGTCGCCCAGGAGCGCGACCTGCGCGTCCGGGTCCTCCCGCAGCCAGTCGGCGGCCTGCCGGTTGAGGGTGTCGAGCCAGGAGAGCTTGTAGGGCATGTGCTCGTCGTCGCGGGCGCGCCCATTGGGGACGTAGAGGCTCCAGACGCGCACGCCGCCGCAGGTCGCCGCCAGGGCGCGCGGCTCCTGGATCGGGTCCTTGCCGCCCTTGCCGAAGGCGGGCTGGTCCGGGAAGGTCCGCTGGACGTCGTCGAGCCCCACGCGGGAGGCGATGGCGACGCCGTTCCACTGATTGACGCCGAAGTGGGCGACCTCGTAGCCGTTCATCTCGAACAGCTCCCAGGGGAAGTTCTCGTCCTTGCACTTGGTCTCCTGGATGGCCAGGACGTCGACGTCGGTGCGGCGGAGCCAGTCCTCGACCCGGTCGGCGCGGGCGCGGAGCGAGTTCACATTCCAAGTAGCGATCAGCACGGCACCAACCTATCAACTGGCGATGGACGGCGCGGGTCTGGACGGGACCGCGATGCCGACTGCAACACAGAGCCCTCGATTTTGCCGGTGTGCCGCACGCCATAGACTGGGGACTCCACGGGAGCCCGGCCACGGGCTGAGAGGGCGTTCGGCGCCGACCGTAAGAACCTGATCCGGTTGAGACCGGCGTAGGGAGGACTTCTCATGAACGTGCACGCGCCATCGCCCGGTGCCGACGCGGTGCGCACCCTCGTGATCGGCGGCGGCATCGTCGGCCTGTCGATCGCCTGGGAGCTCGGACGCCGTGGCCACCCCGTCACGCTCGTCGACCCGGACCCCGCCGGCGGCGCGACGTTCGCCGCCGCCGGGATGCTCGCCCCGGTCAGCGAGTTCCACTACCAGGAACAGGAACTGCTCGGCCTGACGTTCGCGTCCGCCGCGGCCTATCCCGCCTTCGCCCGCGACCTCGCCGAGGCCAGCGGCACCGACCCCGGCTACCGAACGCGCCCGACCCTGGTCGTCGGCCTGGACTCCGCGGATCGCACGGCGCTCGCCGACCTCGCCGCCGCTCAGCGCGCGCACGGCCTCGAGGTGGAGGACCTCGGCACCCGCGAGGCACGACGGCGGGAGCCACTCCTCAGCCCGGCGGTCTCCAGCGCCCAGGCAGCGCCCGGCGACCACCAGGTCGACCCCCGCGCGATGGCGGCGTCGCTGCAGGCGGCGCTGGCCGCACTGCCCCAGGCCCGCACGGTGGCGGCGACCGCCGTCGCACTCCTGCACGACGATCCGGCGGACCCGGAGGGCGTCACGGGCGCCGCACTGGACACGGGCCAGCGGCTCGAGGCCCAGGAGACGGTGCTCGCCTGCGGCCTCGGAGCGGCGGCCGTCGAGGGACTGCCGACCGGGCTCGAGCTCCGGTTGCGGCCGGTGCACGGGGACATCCTGCGGCTGCGCGCCCCGGAGCGTCTGCGCCCGCTGGTGCAGCACACCGTCCGCGGACTCGTCCACGGCCGGCCGGTCTACCTGGTCCCGCGCGAGGACGGCACCGTGGTCCTGGGGGCGACGCAGCGCGAGAACTCCGAGCCCGGGCCCCAGGCCGGCGGGGTCTACGAGTTGCTGCGCGACGCGCAGGCGATCGTCCCCGCGGTGGCCGAGCTGGAGCTGCTGGAGGTCACCAGCCGGGCCCGGCCCGGCACGCCCGACAACGCGCCGTTGCTCGGCCGCTGCCGCGGCGCGGACGGCGTGGATGTGCCGGGCCTCGTGATCGCCACCGGCTTCTTCCGGCACGGCGTCCTGCTCTCCCCGGCCGCGGCCCACGTCTGCGCCGACCTGATCGGAGGGGGCAGGGTGGACCTCACGCCGTTCCGCCCCGACCGCTTCTCCCGACCGGCGACGCCGCCAGCCCGACTCACCCCCGCAAGGAGCACCCCATGAAGGTCCGCATCAACGGCCGCCCAGCGGTCCTCGACGACGGCGCGACGTTGCGCGACGCCGTCGCCCTCACCATCGGCCGCGAGCTCGACGACGCCGGCAACCCCCGCGACGGGCGCCGGCTCGGTGTCGCCGTAGCGGTCGACGCCGACGTGGTCCCGCGCAGCAACTGGGGCCGCACCGCCGTCGTCGATGGCACCGACATCGAGATCCTGACCGCCGTCCAGGGAGGCTGACCATGCACACCGCAACAGAGGGAACTGCCCCGACCGGACTGTCTGTAGCTACAGACAGTGCGCCCGGGTTCGCCGCGCACACCGCACCCGTCGATCCGCTAGTGATCGACGGCGTCGCACTCGGCTCGCGCCTCATCATGGGCACGGGAGGCGCTCCCAGTCTCGACGGGCTCGGTGCGGCGCTGCAGGCGTCCGGCACGGAACTGACCACCGTGGCCATGCGCCGCTACAGCCCCGAGACCGGCAGCTCCCTGTTCGAGCTGCTGGAGGATCTCGGCATCCGCGTGCTGCCCAACACGGCCGGCTGCTTCACGGCGCGCGACGCGGTCCTGACGGCGGAGCTCGCGCGCGAGGCGCTCGGGACGGACTGGGTGAAGCTCGAGGTCATCGCCGACGAGGAGACCCTGCTGCCGGACGCGGTGGAGCTGCTCGATGCCACCGAGCAGCTGGTCCGCCGCGGGTTCAAGGTCTTCGCCTACACCAACGACGACCCGGTGCTGGCGCTGCGGCTCGAGCAGGTCGGCGCGGCTGCGGTCATGCCGCTGGGCGCGCCGATCGGCACCGGGCTCGGCGTGCTCAACCCGCACAACATCGAGCTGATCGTCTCCCGCGCGTCGGTGCCGGTGGTGCTCGACGCCGGCATCGGCACGGCCTCGGACGCCGCCCTGGCCATGGAGCTGGGGTGCGACGCCGTGCTCCTCGCCACCGCGGTCACCCGCGCGCAGGACCCCGTCCGGATGGCCGCGGCCTTCCGGCACGCGGTGGCCGCGGGTCGGCTGGCCCGCGGCGCAGGCCGGATCCCCAAGCGCGAGCACGCTCAGGCGTCCTCGCCCATGGCGGGCCTGGCGGGGGCGGCCGGCTGACGGCCGAGCCCGACGTCGCTCCTCAACCGGTCCTGCAGCCGGTCTTGGTCGCCGAGCGTCCGGCTCCCGCCGGCGTCGGTTCAGTCGACGGTCAGCGCCACCAATCGTCGAGGATGGTGACCGGCACGGTGCGCTTGTGCCGGGTGGCCAGGTAGCGCTGCTCGATCTTCTCGGCCTCGTCGGCCGGGACCTCGCGCCCCTCGAGGTAGTCGTCGATGTGGTCGTAGCTGATGCCCAGCTCGTCCTCGTCGGCGCGGCCGGGCTGATCGTCCAGCAGGTCGGCCGTGGGGACCTTGGCCCACAGCTTCTCCGGGGCGCCCAGATGCCGGGTGAGCTGGCGGACCTGCCGCTTGTCCAGGCCGAAGAGCGGCAGGACGTCCGCCCCGCCGTCGCCGTACTTCGTGAAGAAGCCGGTGATGGACTCGGCGCCCTGGTCGGTGCCCAGGACCAGGAGGCCGCGCTCGCCGGCCAGGGCGTACTGCGCCACCATGCGGATGCGGGCCTTGATGTTGCCGCGGTTGAAGTCGCTGATCTCCCGGCCCGTCGTCGTGCGGAACTCGTCCTGCAGGCCGTCCACGCCGGGCTTGATGTTGTAGGTCCACGTGGTGGCGGGCTGGATGAACTCGAGCGCCAGCTGCGCGTCGTCCTCGTCGGCCTGCACCCCGTGCGGGAGGCGGACGGCCACGAAGTCTGATTCGTGTCCCTCGGCCCGCAGCTCCTCGACCGCGAGCTGCGCCAGCCGCCCCGCGAGCGTGGAGTCCACGCCGCCGGAGATGCCGAGCACGAAGCCCTTGGTCCCGGTGGCGAGCTGGTAGTCCTTCAGGAACCGGACCCGGCGGGCCACCTCCTCCGCCGGATCGATCTCCGGCTTGACGCCCATTTCCTCGATGATCCTCGCCTGCAACTCACGCATGGCGCCAGCATACCGGCGGGCGGGTCGGTGCTGGCTAGACGTCACCAAAACAAAACCTCAGATTCACGCGGAAACACTTGACCCGTCGATCTCAGTTGCTTGGATGGGGAGGGAAGCATCGCGCGGCCCCGCGTGTTGTAAAGAAGGTAAGCGGCCACACCGGCCACTGAGCGATCCTTGAAGGATTGACTGCACATGACCACTCGACGGTCGGCACACATCCCCGAACACCCTCGTCCCGAGCACTTCCTGCTCCACATCAGCGACACCCACCTCACGGCGGAGGAGGTGGCACTCGGGGGGACCATCGACGCGGAGGCGAGGCTCCAGTTGGTCTTCGCGGATCTGGCGGCCTCGGGGTGCCGTCCGGAGGCGCTGATCTTCACCGGCGACCTGGCCGACAAGGGCGCGCCGGAGGCCTACGCCAAGCTGCGCGCCATCGTCGAGCCGGCGGCGGAGCGCATGGGCGCCAGCGTCATCTGGGCCATGGGCAATCACGACGACCGCGCCGCGCTCCGGCAGGGCCTCCTGGACGAGGAGCCGAGCTTCGCACCGGTCGACGCCGTCCACTGGCTCGGCGGGCTGCGCGTCATCGTGCTGGACACCACGGTCCCCGGGGTGCACCACGGCGAGGTGGCACCGGAGCAGCTGGACTGGCTCGCCGCGGAGCTGTCCTCGCCCGCGCCGGAGGGGACCATCCTCGCGCTGCACCATCCGCCGGTCCCGTCGGTTCAGCCGCTCGCGATCCTCGTGGAGCTCCGCGGTCAGGCGGCGCTTGCGGAGGTACTCCAGGGCACCGACGTGCGCGCCATCCTGGGTGGACATCTCCACTACTCCACCAGCGCCACCTTCGCCGGAATCCCCGTCTCCGTCGCGTCGGCCACCTGCTACACGCAGGACCTCGCGGCCGCCGTCGACCCCGCGACCGGCATCCGCGGCACGCGCGGCCGTGACTCCGCCCAGGCCTACAACCTCGTCCACGTCTTCCCGGAGACCGTCGTCCACTCGGTCGTCCCGGCGGCCGGCGGGGAGAGCTTCGGCGACGTGCTGACGCCGACCGAGGTCCAGGAGCGCCTGCAGCAGCACGGCATCGAGTACGACGGCGGTGCGGAGGCGACGAGCGTCGGTCGCCGTGCGTTAGACCGGGCCTCGGAGCAACACGCGAGCGCCTGAGTGCCTGAGTGCCGAGCCCTGACACGGCGAGCGCATGTATGGCTCGACGTGTCAGGTGAGGGGGTCGTGACGCGTCCCCGTCGATGATTGGAACGCATATTCGAACAAGTATGGACCGTAGCGAACAGTTCTTCTAAACTGGGACTATGGCAGTTTCGGATCCGCTCGCGCTGGGCATCGGGGAGTTCGTCGTCACCGTCGGCGACGGTGCCGCGGCAGTGCCCGCGGATTCCGGTGCGTCGGAGGGCGCGCGCACCGCCGCCCACGCCGGGGTTCCCATGCCGGAGCATCCCGGCGGTCCTGCGTGTCTGGATCCTACCGATTCATCGGCCATGGCTCCTGGCGCGGCCGCGTCAGCGGGGGAGCGGGGTCCGCTCGCGGGCGCCGAGGCGGTGGCCGCGTTGGCGGGCCGGTTCGCGCCGGAGCAGCTGTTGGCGTTCTCGGAGTCGCTAAAGCGGTTCGGCGAGGCCGTGATGCTCCGGGCGATCGCGGATCTGTCCGAGTTGGGCCGTTCATCGGAGGGGATGGCGGCCTCGCTGGGCAAGGGCAGGCTCGTGGAGCGAGCCCCGGACGAGGCCTTGGCACAAGAGATTGCGCAGGTCCGTGGCGTCTCCCGGTACGGGGCGGCCCGGGACGTGGAGCGGGCCCGTCTGCTGTGCAGGGATCTGCCCGAGCCGTTCGAGGCCCTCGCCGCGGGCCGTCTCGGTGCCCTGCACGCCCGAAACATGGTGGATCTGGCGTCCCGGATCCCGGCGGCCGAGGTCCCGGCGGCGCCCTCGAGGGACCCGGCCGCCCTCGAGGAGCGGGCCCGGCAGGTGGCCGAGGCCGATCGGGTCCAGCGGCAGCGGCGCCAGGCCTTCTGCACGGACGTGCTCGAGCGGTCCACGGGCAAGACGCCGGGGCAGGTCGAGGGCTTCGGGAAGCGGCGCCTGGAGCGTGAGCTCGGCGAACCGTTCGCGGCCCGGCACAGCAGCGCCCGCAAGGGCCGGCGTGTCGAGCTCTACGCCGAGGACGACGGCATGTGCTATCTCTCCGCCTACCTGCCGACCCTCGCCGGAGAGGCGATCATGCGCCGGATCGAGGACTACGCCCGCCTCCACCGCCAGGACCACACGCCGGGACCCGACACCCCGGACCCAGCTGCCTCGGTCACAGCTGCGTCGGGCCCGGACGCCGAGGGCTCCGGCGCGGCCGGGGCGTCCTCGTCGGCCAGTGCCGCATCGGGGGCGAGTGACGCATCGGAGGCCAGCGAGGCCACTGAGGAGCCGGAGCAGCGGACGCTATCGCAGCTGATGGCGGACGCATTCGTGGACCTGCTCCTGGCGGGGCCCGCCGGATCCGGGCTGGAGAACATCGTCCCGTCCGTCGTCGTAACGGTCCCGGCCGGGCTCTTTCCCACTCTCGGCACCGACGGAAGCACGGATGGCAGCAGGGGTGTGGGCAGCGGCGCAGCCGCGGCAACCGCCGATCCTGACACCGCCGAAGGGGCGGCCCCGCCCGAAGGGTCGCCGGCCTCGGCGCCGGCGGCGGCCCCGCCGCCTCCGGCTCCCGCGTCGGATCGAGAAGCCGCCGCGGATCGGGCTCCCGCTGCCGATTCGCCGACCGCTACGGATCCTCCCGGCCCGGGTGGGCGGCCCGTGCCGGTCGCGGAGGTCGAGCGGCTCGGCCCGGTAGATCCAGACTCGCTGCGGAGGATCATCGGAGCAGCGCCGACGTGGACGCGGATCGTGACCGATCCGTGGACCGGGGCGATCCGGGCCTTCGACCCGGAGGCCTACCGGCCCCCAGCCGCCCTCCGCCGCGCCCTGGCCCTGCGGGACCGCACCTGCCGAGTCCCCGGCTGCGGGCGCCGGGCCACCGCCTGCGAACCGGACCACATCCTCGAGTGGCAGCACGGCGGCACGACCCGCATGGAGAACCTCGTCTCCCTCTGCAAGCGCTGCCACCGGCTGAAGTCCTGGGGCCTGATCACCTGCGAGATGACGCCCTCCGGCACCCTGACCGTCACCACCCACCTCGGCACCGCCACGACCACCTACCCCGACGCCGCCTGGGCCACCAACGGACCTACCCCGACCGAACCCGCCCAACTCGACGGGGCGGTCGAAGCAGCCGAAGCGGTCGAGGATCAGGCCCCAGCACGCCAGACCCCAGCACGCCAGGCCCCGGTGCGCTCCCTAGTCGGGACCCACGCTGGCGCCGGAACCGTCGCGGAGGCCGCGCGCACCGGGGACGCCGGACCCACAGCAGTCCCGAGCACGCCGGCTCGCGCCGACGCCGGATCCACCGCCGAGGTCGCCGCTACGCCGCCTCGGACCGGCACTGCTCCCGCCACGCGGTTCCCGGTCCCTGCCAGGATCGCCGCTTGGGTCAAGGCCTCGCCGCGCCCCTGGACCCCCGACCATCAGCGCACGCCAGACCCGGCCAATCTCGACGACCTCGGAATCGACTGGGACGCCAGCGACCTGATCATCGAGCCGGGCACCGGCACCCCGCTGCCCCTCTGGGCACCCGCCGGCAGCACCGCGATCTTCGAGGCCATCGAGACCGCCAATAACCGGACCGACCTCGCAGGACTGAGCGAGGAGGGCCACCTCGAGCACCTCACCGCCGCCCTCATGCGCGACCTCGTCAACTACCTCGAACCCGCACCCTTCTGACCGGGGGTCTCGCGTCCAACGTCAGTCGAGACCGCAATTCGGGGGAACCGCACACGGGAGGCAGCCGGCTGCAGATCACGGAGACAAGCGCGGAGCTCCGGGGAGACTCTAGGACTCAGGCGTCCGTCGGCTTCTCCCACGGCGCGGGGATGGGGAAGTACTTCTCGAGGAAGTCCGTCACCACTTCCTGCCGCTCCTTGGCCGGTACCTCGGGGAAGGAGCCGTCGTTCAGGCAGAAGAAGTCCTGATTGCGCTTCCGCACTAGCTTGGCGAGCTTGTCCAGACCGGAGTACATGGTGGTGTCGATGTACTTCACCTTGGCGCCGGTCTGCGTGACCGCCCGGCCGGTGAGCAGCGCGTAGTAGTGGTACAGCGAGTTGGTGACCGAGATGTTGTCCTTCGCCCGGAACCGGCTGGCCGCCGTGGACGCGAACTCGGCCGAGAAGACCTCCTCCATCTCGAAGAGGATGCTGCGACGCAGCGGCGCGGCCGTGTGCTCCAGGTGGCGCGTCGTGATGCGCCCGAACCGGTCCTTCAGGAGGCGGCGGTTCACGCGGGCCGCGTTCTCGAAGCCGGAACGGTCGATGTGATTGCTGCCCAGGCCGATCCGGGTCTCCGCCTCGATGAACTTGGTGACGCCGCCGGGGGAGAAGAACATGTCCGGACCCAGCGGCCGGCCGAAGAACATGTCGTCGTTGGAGTACAGGAAGTGCTCCGAGAGCCCCTCGATGTGCTGCAGCTGGGACTCGATGGCCTGCGAGTTGAATGTCGGCAGGACGGTCGGGTCGCGGAAGTGGTCCTCCGCGCGGACGATCGTGATCTTCGGGTGCTCGGCGTCCAGCCACTCCGGGACCGGCGAGTCCGTGCAGAGGTAGATGTGGCGGATCCAGGGCGCGAACATGTGCAACGACCGGAGCGCATACTTCAGTTCGTTGATCTGGCGGAAGCGCGCCTCGGCGTCGTCCCCCTCGCCGACGACGACGTTCTCCTGGAAGGAGGCGCGGTACCGCTGGAACTCGGGATCGTTGCCGTCGACCCACGAGAACACCATGTCGACCGAGAAGTCGATGTCGGTCGCGTGGTCCGCGAACATGTTCTCGATCGTCGGCCACATGCGGCCGAACCGCTGCACGGTGCCGCGCACGGCCTCGTCCGCCGGGATGGTCCGGCGGGTCAGCGAGTTCTCGACGGGAAGCTTGATGGTGCCGTCGTCGTCCCACTTCCAGAGCTCGATCTGGACACCCGTGCCGCGGCCGTAGGCGAGGCCGCCGTCGGGGTCCACGCGCGGCCGGTACAGCCGGAACATGCGCGCCTTGCTGCTCGCGCTGAGCTGGCCGTCCGCCACCAGCAAGGCGGAGGCGCCGCCGGCGTCGACCGCCAGGGAGTAGAACGGCTCGTCCCGGCAGGCGTTGACGAGGGTGGCGCGCAGGCGCTTGCGGTCCTGCCACTTGGCGGCGATGACGGGGCGGGCGTCGTTGCCGCGCACCAGCAGATAGTCGATCCCCGCCTCGTCGAGAGCATCGCGGATGAAGAGCAGATCGTTCACCATCGCCTCATGCGGCGTGACGCTCTTGTTGATCAGGGCATAGCGGCCCTTGTGGCGGATGACATCGTCACGATGGCTGAACCGTGCGCGGGCCTCCGCGCTGGTGATCTCCTGGAATTCACTGGTCGTCGTCTCCGGTTCGGGGGACGCGTAGTAGATCTCCGGTGTGACTGCCTCGAGGCCCGTGTTCTGTTCTGCCACCTAGTTGTCTCCTTCTGCCGTGGAATCGTTCCAGCCCAGATTGACCGCCATCCGGTGCAGGGTCCGCACCGTCGTGACGTAGTCCTCGCGGGGGATGCCCGCGCCGGACGACTCGCGCATCCCTGCGACCGTCTCGTCCAGCTTCTCCCAGCCGAGGCGCCCCTGGTCCGTGAGGATGAGCGAGCCGGCCTCGTCCGTCACCCACCCCGAGTCCACGAGCTCGGCGAGGTGCTCTGCGATGGTGTCCGGTTCGTCGTCGGGCGTCGGCGCCAGGAAGGGGGCCAGCCGGTGGGAGAGCTGCCGCAGCGTCGCCGGCTCCTGGGCCAGCGAGTTCAGTAGCTGCCACTGCAGACGGGTGATCCCGTGCTCATCCAACGAGACGGCGAACTGCTCGTTGATGAGCGAGTCGACCAGCTTGAGCCAGTAGCCCAGGGGCTTGCGTTCATCATGAGGTTCCATATCCCCAGCCTAGACCCGGGACAGCGCGGGGCAAGGGGCGAGCTACTAGAATCGTCGTCATGACTTCCCACGCCGACGCCCGCGCCCGCCTGCTCGAACTCATCAAAGAACTGGCCGTGGTCCGCGGCAAGGTAACCCTGTCCTCCGGCAAGGAGGCGGACTACTACATCGACCTCCGCCGGGTGACCCTGCACCACGAGGCCTCGCGCCTGGTCGGCGAGGTCATGCTCCAGCTCCTGGACGACGCCGGCGTGGAGTTCGAGACCGCCGGCGGACTCACCATGGGCGCCGACCCCGTCGGCACCGCGCTCATGCACGCGGCCGCGGCTCAGGACCGCGCGGTCGACGCCTTCGTGGTGCGCAAGGCGCAGAAGTCCTACGGCATGGGCCGCCAGGTCGAGGGTCCCGGCGTGGAAGGGCGCGACGTCGTGGTCCTCGAGGACACCTCCACGACCGGCGGTTCCGCGCTGACCGCCGTCGAGGGTGTGCGCAACGCCGGCGGCAACGTGAAGGCCGTTGCCGTGATCGTGGACCGCGACACCGGGGCCAAGGAGCGCATCGAGGCCGAGGCCGGCGTGCCGTACCTGTTCGCCTTCGGCCTCGACGAGCTCGGTCTCTGACGCCAGCGTCCCCATGGAGCCCTCGGTGCGGATCCGTGCGTTCACGGACGACGACGTCGAGCTCCTCGCCGGCCTCGCACGCGACCCGCGGGTCGTGCGGTACGTCGGCGACGGGCGGCCCTGGCCCGACCACCGCGTCGCCGAGCGTGCCCGGCAGGCGCTGAACCCGGGCGCCTGGGGCGAGCCCGGACGGGAACGCTGGGGCATCGTCTGGTGCGACGGCCTCCCCGACCCCGCGGCAGCAGACTCGTCCACCCGCAAGGCCGGCGAGGCACGCGAGGAGCCGCAGCCCGAACGGATCGGACTCTGCGTCGCGAAGTTCGGGGCAGCGTACTCCAGGACGACCCCCAGGAGCGGGCTGGCCGGACCGTCCGAGCGGGGCACCGCGGTGGGCCCCGGCCGCGGGAGCGGGGACGCCACGGTCGAGGACGCGATCGAGATCGGATACTGGCTGGACCCCGACTATTGGGGCCGCCGCCTGGCGCGCCCCATGGTCGCGGCCGTCGTCGACTGGGTCGAGGCGGGCCTGCAGCGGGCCGGTCTCCCGCCGGCTGACCTGGTGGCACGGATCCAGCCGTCCAACCAGGCCAGTGCCGCCACCGTGCGGAGGCTGGGGTTCGAGCCCGTCCTGCGCGCCGAGGGGCCCTACGGGGTGGACGTGTTCGTCCGCTCCGCCGCCGCACCGGTTCGTGCCCGGGGCGCCGAAACGGCCCCGTTGTCCTGACCTCGCACCCCGCCCGGACGCCTCGTCCTGCGCGGTGTCTCCGGCCCCGCAGTCGCCGGGGCGACGGCGAGGACCACCAGGACGAGGCTGATGCAGAGCAGTCCCGCCCATCCGAGGGGTGCGAGCTCCTCGCCGACCACCACCACGGCCAGAAGGGTCGCGACCGCCGGCTCGGTCAGGGTGACGGTGGTGGCGGTGCTGGGCGCGACCCGGGTCAGCCCGAAGCCGAACAGCAGGTAGCCGAGGAACATCGGCACCAGGGCCATGTAGGCCGCCACCAGGACGGAACCGCCGGTGGCGAGGATCGGTGCACCCGTCAACAGCAGCACCGGCATCAGCAGGGCGCCTCCCGCGCCGAAGACCGCCCCCATCGACGCGGCGCGTCCGATGCCCCGGTCCATCAACCGGTGCACGGCCCATGAATAGGCGGCGTAGGCGAGTCCGGCGACGAGGCCGAGGAGGATGCCCGCCAGGGTCCGAGCCGTTGACTCGGCGGCCGAGCCGAGCGGCGCGTCGATCCGGGAGGCGCACAGCAGCACGCTGCCGACGACCCCCAGGGCCGCGGCGACGGCCCACCAGCGGCTCAACGGCCGACGGTCCAGGAAGAGCTCGAGCAGGCCCGAGGCCAGGGGAGCGGACGCGAGAGAGACGACCGATCCGATGGCCACGCCGGCCAGATGCATCGAGCTGTAGAACGCCAAGGGGTAGACGGCCACGGCCACCGCGCCGAGGACCACGGTCCGCCGCTGCCGCACGAGGAGCGACTGCGCGGCGCGCAGGGCGGGCAGGGCGATGGCCGCCTGGAGCAGGCCTCCGACGCCGAGCGCGGCCGCGCCGATGGCGAGTGGTCCGACGGCGGGCGCGAAGGTCGCCGCCGTGCCCGTCGTTCCCCAGAGCAGCGACGTGACGGTGATGGCGGCGAGTCCCGCCAGGCGTCCGTTGTTCATCCGATCGCCCAGTGTACGAGGGGCGGCGCGTCCCCCGCTCGACCGCGTCCTTGTGGGCGACGGGACCCGGACCTAGTGTTCAGCGCATGTTCGGTATCGAAGCCTTCGCCCTCGGCCTGGTCGTGTACGTCGTCGTCGCGGCGGTCCTGATCGCCGTGGCCGCGTGGATCCTCCACGCCGTCCTGCGCTCCGCCATCCGCAAGGCCCTGATCGACGTCAACGAGCACGAGCGGCGGATCGCCCGCGGCGGCTAGAGCCACTTGTTGTGGCGGAAGACCGCCCAGAGCCCCACGGCGACGGCCGCCATCAGCCCGAGCGCCCCGTAGTAGCCGAACCGCCAGTCCAGCTCGGGCATGTACTCGAAGTTCATCCCGTAGATCGCGCCGACGAGGCTGGGTGCGAAGATGATGGCCGCCCAGGCCGAGATCTTCTTCATCTGCTCGTTCTGCTCCACGCCCGCCTGCGCCGCGGCCTGCGAGCTGAGCGTCGAGGAGAGTGAGAGCGCGTTCGTCAGCAGGCTGCGCATGGTCACGATCCGCTCGTACAGTCGGTCGACGTGGTCCTGGACGTCCGCGAGGTAGCGGTCCAACTCGAGCGGTGCGGCGCCGTCGTCGTCCGAGCCGGCGGCGATCCGGCCGCGCAGCCCGTCGACCACGCCCGTGAGCGGGGAGACGGCCTTCTGGAACTCGGAGACCTCCCGGTACAACTCGTAGATCCTGCGCGAGACGCCGAAATTGCCGCCGAACAGATCGACCTCGATCTCCTCGATGTCGTTCTCGAGCCCGTCGGCCACGGGCTCGTACTCGTCGACCACGTGGTCGAGGATCGCGTACTGGATCGCCACCGTCCCCATGGCGAGCAGGTGCGGGTTGTCCTCCATGCGACGCCGGACGCCGGTCAGGTCGGGCGCCTCGGCGCGCCGGACGGTGATGACGAAGTCCGGGCCGGTGTAGACGTGCAGCTCGCCGAACTCGACCTTCTCGACGTCGTCGAGGTAGCGCGCCGGCCGCAGCACGAGCAGCGTGTGGTCGCCGTACGAGTCCATCTTGGCCCGTTGATGCGCTTCGAGGGTGTCCTCGACCGCGAGCTCGTGCAACCCGAACTCCCGGGCGGCCGCCCCGATCTCCTCGACCGTCGGCCGGTACATGCCCAGCCAGCAGGTCCCCTGGTGCTCCCGCAGGTGCTCCACCGTGGAGTCGAAGTCCTCGGGCGAGGCGATGCGCTCGCCCCTGACGTAGATGGCGCTGTCGACGATCGGCATGGTTCCAGCCTAGGACCCGGACGCCGAGCGGACGCGCGGCCATGCCGGAAGCGGCCGTCCGCGGCGGCTACCCGCCGCGGGTCGCCGAGTGCCGGACCCATGCCGCCGGGTCGTCGAACACCGGCTGGATGGCCCGGAGTCCGGCGCCGCGGAGCGACGGCTCGGCGAGCCCCGCCGCCGTCTCGACCCGGAGATCCCCGGCCTCGGCGGCGAGCGCGCGGGCCTCCAGCTCGGCCGCCACGAACGGGGTGATCTCCGCGGCGAGCTCCCGGAAGTAGCCGCCGAGCACCACCAGCGGCAGATCCACGATGTTCAGGACCTGGGAGAGCGCCAGGCCGAGCCGCGTCCCGACGCGCTCCGCGACGTCGTGCCGCTCGGCCCCGGCGAGCGACTCGAAGAAGTCGGCGATCCCGCCGGCATGCCCGGACTCGCGGGCCAGGGCCCAGTGGCTCGCGTAGGCCTCCAGGCAGCCGCGCCGCCCGCAGCGGCACTCCGGTCCCTCGGCATCCAGGCACAGGTGGCCGATCTCGCCGGCCCAGCCGTGCCGGCCCCGCAGGACCTCGCCGCCGCTGACCACGGCGCCGCCGATGCCCGTCTCCCCGTAGACCAGGACGAAGTCGCGCGCGCCCTCGCGGCTGCGCGCCACGACCTCGGTCTCCGCGGCGAGCCGCGCATCGTTCTCCAGCGTCACGTCGATCCCGGCAAGCCCGGGCGCGGCTCGCAGCAGGTCGCCCAGCGCCGCGTCGTCCCACCCAAGGTTCGGCGCCGAGCGCACCCGCTGCCCGTCCGGGCTCAGACGCCCGGGGACGGACACGACCAGCCCGGCGACGGCGTCGTGCGGGTGCGCCGTGAGCAGCTCGCGGGTCAGGTCGGAGAGGAGGACGACGGCGTCGCGCGGCGTCGGCGGGTGCGTCACCGGCACCGAGGCCGTCGCCACGACCTGACGGCGCAGGTCGACGAGGTCGACCGCGACGTGGTCGGCGCTCACGAGCGCGCCGAGGCCCACGACGGACGCCGCCGCCAGTGCGACCGGCGTGCCCGGGCGGCCGCCTGCGCCGGTCCGCGCCGGCGTGTTCTCGGTGAGCAGGCCGGCGGAGAGGAGGTCCTCGACGAGACGCGAGACGGTCGGCTTGGTCAGGGACGTCGCCTGCGCGAGTTCCGCCCGGGAGAGCGGCGTCTCCGCCGCGGCGAGGACGCCGAGGAGGGTCGCGAGGTTGTGCTCGCGAACATTGGCCAGTTGCACGGGCGGGCCCTCCTTCGGGCGGTTCCAATCGGTCGGCGCGGACGGTCCGGGGTCGGAGCCGCTCGGTGCCACGGGCCCTCCGGCATCGGGTATTGCGTTGAGGGCCTCGGATGATCATACTAAGTAATTATTCATAACTATCCACGCTCGGAAGGGCTCGCCATGTCTGTCCCCACCCCTACGCCTGATCACAAGTTCGCCTTCGGGCTCTGGACCACGGGCTGGGAGGCGCGCGACCAGTTCGGCCTCGCCACTCGCCCGGCGATCGACCCGGTCGACTCCCTGCACCACCTCAAGGAGCTCGGCGCCTGGGGCTTCACGTTCCACGACAACGACGTGATCCCGTTCGGCGCCTCGGCCTCGGAGCGCGACGCGATCCTGTCCCGCCTCAAGGGCGCCATCGACGAGACCGGCCTGGTCGTCGAGATGGTCACCACGGACACCTTCGCGCACCCGATCTTCAAGGACGGGGCGTTCACCTCCAACGACCGCGGCGTGCGCCGCTACGGCCTGCGCAAGGTCCTGGAGAATGTGGACCTGGCCGCGGAGCTCGGCGCCAAGACCTTCGTCATGTGGGGCGGCCGCGAGGGCTCCGAGTACGACTCGTCGAAGGACCTGCTGGTCGCCCACGAGCGCTACGCCGAGGGCATCGACACGGTCGCCGGCTACATCAAGTCCAAGGGCTACGACCTGCGCATCGGCCTGGAGCCGAAGCCGAACGAGCCGCGCGGCAACATCTTCCTGCCGACCATCGGCCACGCCCTCGCCTTCATCGAGCGGCTGGAGCACGGCGACATCGTCGGCGTGAACCCGGAGACCGGCCACGAGCAGATGGCCACCCTGAACTACAACCACGGCCTCGCGCAGGCGCTGTGGTCCGGCAAGCTGTTCCACATCGACCTCAACGGCCAGCACGGCCCGATGTACGACCAGGACCTGGTGTTCGGCCACGGCGACCTGATCAACGCGTTCTTCACCGTGGACCTGCTGGAGAACGGCTTCCCGTCCAAGCCGGGTGCCTTCGAGGGGGCCCGCCACTTCGACTTCAAGCCGTCCCGCACCGAGTACACCAAGGGCCAGTGGGACTCCGCGGCGGCGAACATGGAGATGTACCTGATGCTCGCCGAGCGGGCCAAGGCCTTCCGCGCCGACCCGGAGGTGCAGGAGGCCCTGGAGGCGGCCGGCGTCAACGAGCTGGCGCAGCCGACCATCGCGCCCGGCGAGTCGCTCGAGGACCTGCTCGCCGACCGCTCCGCCTACGAGGAGTTCGACGTCCAGCGCGCCGCCGACCGCAACTACGGATTCGTCCGCCTCCACCAGCTGGCCATGCGCCACCTGCTGGGCTTCGGAAAGGACTGACCCATGGGCCGCACGCTCGTCGCCGGGATCGACTCCTCAACTCAGTCCACCAAGGTCCTGCTGGTCGACGCCGAGACCGGCGAGGTCGTCGACCAGGGGCGGGCGCCGCACCCCGACGGCACCGAGGTGGACCCCCGGGCCTGGATCGACGCGCTCGAGTCCGCCGGGGCGGGCCTGCTCGAACGCGCCTCCGCCGTCGCCGTCGGCGGCCAGCAGCACGGAATGGTCGCGCTGGACGAGCACGACGACGTGGTGCGGGACGCGCTGCTGTGGAACGACACCCGCTCGGCCCGGGCCGCGGAGGAACTCATCACCGAGCTCGGCGGCCCGGCCGCCGCGGCCGAGGCGACCGGCAGCGTCCTGGTCCCCTCCATCACGTCCACCAAGCTGCGCTGGGTGCGGGACCACGAGCCGGGCCACGCCGCGCGCATCAAGCGCGTGCTCCTGCCGCACGACTACCTGACCTGGCATCTCAACGCGGACAAGGGCCGCTTCACCACGGACCGCAGCGACGCCTCGGGCACCGGCTACTTCTCCACGGTGAAGAACGCCTGGGTCCCGGAACTCGCCGAGCAGGCGCTGGGGCACGCGATCGAGCTCCCGGAGGTCGCGGCGCCCGACGCCGTCGTGGGGGAGACCGCCTGGGGTGCGAGCATCGCGCCGGGCGCGGGCGACAATGCCGCCGCGGCCCTCGGACTGGGGCTCGGTCCCGGGGACGTCTCCCTCTCGATCGGCACCTCCGGCGTCGCCGCCATGGTCTCGCCCGTCCCGACCACGGACGCCAGCGGCCTGGTCAGCGGCTTCGCGGACGCGACCGGCCGGTTCCTCCCCCTGGCCTGCACGCTGAATGCGGCCCGGATCCTCGACTTCGGTGCCCGGATGCTCGGCGTGGACCACGGCCGGCTGGCCGAACTGGCGCTCGAGTCAGTACCCGGCGCGCACGGGACCACGCTGCTGCCGTACCTGGACGGTGAGCGGACCCCGAACCGCCCCGCCGCGACCGGGACCCTGACCGGCATCACGTCCGCCACCACGCAGGCCGACATCGCTCGGGCCTGCGTCGAGGGGCTGCTCTGCTCGCTCGCCGACGCGGTCGAGCACCTCGAGGCGACGACCGGAACGAGTGCCGAACGCATCTTCCTCATCGGCGGCGGCGCCAAGTCCAGGGCCGTGCGCGAGCTGGCCCCGGCGATCCTGGGGCGCGACGTCGTGGTCCCGGCCGAACGCGAGTACGTGGCCCTGGGTGCCGCACGCCAGGCTGCCTGGGTCCTCACCGGGGAGCAGCCCGCCTGGGAGGTCCAGGGCGCGGAGGTCCACACGGCCGAGCCCACCCCCCAGGTCATGGAGCAGTACCGGCGCCTGCGCGAGGCCACCGAGAGCTGGTAGGCCCCGGCCGGCCCGGCGTGCTCCGGTCTCAGTCGCTCTCGCCGGCGAGGTCGCGCAGCTGGCCGACCAGGCCTGTGGCGCGCTCGAGGTCGACCGCCAGCCGCTGGCGCTTCGCGGCGATCTCCCCGGTGAAGGCCCGCAGCCGCTCGCGGGCGGCGGCGTCGTCCGGGTCCGCGCGCACCGCGTCGATCGTGTCGAGGATCCCGCGCATCTCCTCCAGGCTGAACCCCAGCGGCTTCAAGGTGCGGATCGCGAGCATCCGCCGCAGATCCTCGTCCGTGTAGACGCGGTAGCCGCCCTCGGTGCGCGACGCCGGGAGCAGTCCGACGTCGTCGTAGTGGCGGATGGTGCGCAGGGACAGGCCCACGGCCTCGGCGAGCTCGCCAATCTGCATGTCTCTCCTCGGTCGTGTTCACTGGTTGCGTCGGTCACAGTCCTTCAACCCTTACGTAACGTTAGGGTAGTCTGGATCGTGCCTGCCGGCGGCACCCCGGTGCCCGAAGCCCCCGACGCAGGCTCCATTCTACGAACCGACTCCCACGAACCTCCCCTGCCTCGTCGCGGCCGGCCGTCCTCCGGCGGCCGCCGAGCGCAGGGCGGAAAGGCCGGCATGTCCACCACCTCCGCGCCCGCGGCCCCGACCCCGGAGCAGCGCCAGTCGACCCTGCGCACGCTCCGCTCGCCCCGCCTGCTGAAGACCGAGGTCCTGGCCGGCCTCGTCGTCGCACTGGCCCTGATCCCGGAGGCGATCGCGTTCTCGATCATCGCCGGCGTCGACCCGCGCCTCGGCCTCTTCGCCTCCTTCACGATGGCCGTCACCATCGCCGTCGTCGGCGGCCGCCCCGCCATGATCTCCGCCGCGACCGGCGCCATCGCCCTCGTCATCGCGCCCCTGGTCGCCAGTCACGGCATCGATCACTTCATCGCGGCCGTCATCCTCGCGGGCGTCCTCCAGGTGGTGCTCGCCCTCGTCGGCGTCGCCAAGCTCATGCGCTTCATCCCGCGCTCCGTCATGGTGGGCTTCGTCAACGCGCTGGCCATCCTCATCTTCATGTCGCAGGTCCCGGAGCTGCTGGGCGTCCCGTGGCTCGTCTACCCGCTGACGGCGCTCGGCCTGCTGATCGTCTTCGGCCTGCCGCGCCTCACGCGCGTGGTGCCCGCGCCGCTGGTCGCGATCGTCCTGCTGACGGTCATCACCGTCACCGCCTCCCTCACCGTGCCCACCGTCGGCGACAAGGGCGACCTGCCCGAGTCGCTGCCGTCCCTGTTCCTCCCGGACGTCCCCTTCACCCTCGAGACCCTCCAGATCATCTTCCCGTTCTCGCTGGCCATGGCGTTCGTCGGCCTGCTCGAGTCCCTCATGACCGCCAAGCTCGTGGACGACATCACGGACACCCACTCCAACAAGACGCGCGAGTCGTGGGGCCAGGGCGTCGCCAACCTCGTCACCGGGTTCTTCGGCGGCATGGGCGGCTGCGCGATGATCGGCCAGACCATGATCAATGTGAAGGCCTCCGGGGCCCGCACCCGCATCTCCACGTTCCTCGCCGGCGTCTTCCTGCTCATCCTCGTGGTGGCCCTGGGCGACGTGGTGGCGATCATCCCCATGGCCGCCCTAGTCGCCGTCATGATCTTCGTGTCCATCGCGACGTTCGACTGGCACTCCATCCAGCCCGCCACGCTGCGCCGCATGCCCAAGTCTGAGACCGCCGTCATGCTCGTGACCGTGGTCGCGACCGTCTGGACCCACAACCTGGCCATCGGCGTCGCGGCCGGCGTGCTGACGGCCATGGTGCTCTTCGCCCGGCGGGTGGCGCACTTCGTCACCGTGGAGCGGTCCGTCGCCGGCGAGGGGGACGACGCCGTGGCGACCTACGTGGTGGACGGGGAGCTGTTCTTCGCCTCCTCCAACGACCTCTACTACCAGTTCCAGTACGCGCTGGACCCGGACCGCGTGGTCATCGACATGCACGCATCCCACCTCTGGGACGCGTCGACCATCGCCGCTCTGGACAGCATCCAGGAGAAGTACGCCAAGTACGGCAAGACCGCCGAGGTCGTGGGCCTCAACCAGGCCAGCTCGGAGATGCACGAGCGCCTGGCCGGCAAGCTCGCCGGTGGCCACTGAGCCGCCGCCGGACGGGCCGCTGAGCCCGCTGCTGCACCCGCCGCTGAGCTGCCCCCGGGTGGCCCCCGGACCGGCCCTCCACGCCGCGCGGGCCCGGGTGTAGCCTGCTGGCATGAGCGCAGCACACGACTGGGAGTCCGTCTGGCCCGTCCTCGAGGCCGAGCGTCCGGAGGAGGCGGTCCTGCTGAGCGCCGACCCGCTGGACGTCGAGGCGATCGATGCACTGCCGGACGAGTACGCGTTGTTCGAGGCGCCGCTGGACGAGTACGACGTCGTCGAGCTGACGCACTTCGACCAGCCCGTGGCGCGCGGTCGGGTGGCGTACGGGGACGGCTTCGCCGTCCTGGCGCCCGTGCTCCCGGCGCAGGACGACGGCGAGGTGGCCACCGCGCACGTGGCCGCGATCGTGGCCCGGCTGGCCGAGAACGCGCACGGCGAGGGAGCCGAGGTGCTCTACGCGCTCGTGGGCGGCGAGGACGACGCCGCCACGTACGCGGAGATCGGCTTCGGCCCCGCCGAGTAGGGAGGCCGAGTAGGGAGGCCGAGCACCCGCCGGGACGCCGAGCAGGGACGGAAGGAGGAGCGCACCCCCTGCGGGTGCGCTCCTCCTCGTCGCTCGGGCGGTGCCGTCGGGCCCGGCCGGGTCAGCGCTTGTTCGAGTCGTCCTCGTAGACGTCCGGGATGCCGTCGGCGTTGGCGTCGACGGAGGCCTCCTCCTCGATCCGCTTGTAGTGGCGGTTGCGGACCCCGAGGATCGCGGCCGCCAGGAGGGCCGCCAGGATGGAGGCCGAGAGGATGGCGACCTTGGCGTGGTCGTTGTGCTCGCTCTCGATGCCGAAGCTGAGCTCGGCGACCAGCAGGGAGACGGTGAAGCCGATGCCGGCCAGCAGTCCCACGCCGAACAGGTCGATCCACCGGATGGAGGCGTCCAGCTGCGCGCGGGTGAACTTGGCCATGCACCACGTGGTCAGCAGGATGCCGATCGGCTTGCCGAGCACGAGTCCGGCGACCACGCCGATGGTGACCGGGTCCGTGAGGGCCGAGGCGAAGCCCTCGGCGCCACCGATGGCCACGCCCGCGGAGAAGAAGGCGAAGATCGGCACCGCGACGCCGCTGGAGAGCGGGCGGAGGTGGTGCTCCAGGTCCTCGGCCAGGCCGTGCTTGGCGCCCTTCGCCTGGCCCTCCTTGCTGATGATCACCGGCACCACGAAGCCGAGCACCACGCCCGCGATCGTCGCGTGGATGCCGGAGGCGTGCAGGAACGCCCAGGCCACCAGGCCGAGCGGCAGCAGGATCACCCAGGGCGCCCAGTGGCGCGTCCCGAAGAAGTGCCGGAACTTCTGCGTGAGCACCGCGTAGACCAGCACCGGCAGCACGAAGAGCGCCAGCGGCAGGAAGTTGATCTCGTCCGTGTAGAACACGGCGATGATGAGGATGGCGATGAGGTCGTCCACCACGGCCAGCGTCAGCAGGAAGATGCGCAGCGGCGAGGGCAGGTGCGACCCGATGATCGCCAGCACCGCCACCGCGAACGCGATGTCCGTGGCGGTGGGGATCGCCCAGCCGTGCAGCGCGGTCGGGCTGCCCATGTTGATCAGGGCGTAGATGCCGGCCGGGATGACCACGCCGCCGACGGCC
Source organism: Zhihengliuella sp. (assembly GCF_031178195.1). GTDB lineage: Bacteria > Actinomycetota > Actinomycetes > Actinomycetales > Micrococcaceae > Zhihengliuella. The sequence goes on along the minus strand of NZ_JAPSJL010000001.1, from coordinate 463,774 downwards.
GCCATGACGGGGACCATCGCCTTGCTCGGCGTGCGGAGGTCGCCGGCGACGATCTCCTTCTTCAGCTCCAGGCCGACGAGGAAGAAGAAGATGGCGAGCAGGCCGTCCGAGGCCCAGTGGCCGAGGCTGAGGTCCAGATGCCAGGACTCCGGTCCGACGGCGAAGTGGAAGTCGCGCAGCGCGAAGTAGGCGTCCGCCGCGGGAGTGTTCGCCCAGATGATGGCGATGGCGGCGGCGGCGACGAGCATCATGCCGCCGACGGTCTCCTTGCGGAGGATCTCGCCGATGCGCCGGGACTCGGAGTAGGAGCCCCAGCCGATCAGGGGGCGGGTCTGCTCCTGGGGCGCGGCCCCCGGGGGGCCGTCAGTGGTCTCGGGACCTGGCTTGTTGGCCATATAAACGTCAATCCTTCGGGGTCGTTCGAATACGTCACTGCCGACCAGACTTCCCGGCTCACCGCGCCCCAGTCTAGGGGACCGGGGTCACGGCGGCTGAAATATGCTGGGGCGGTGACTCACACGGAGGACCCGGCGGACGGGGCGGAACAGACGGCGGACGGACCGGCGGAGCGCCCCGATCCGACGGGCGCTGCGGGGGAGACGACGGCGGGGCCGGAGATCGGCGTCGGACCCTGGGAGGGGCCGTGGCCCGAAGGCGGGCACTGGGACCCCGAGCTGCTGCGCGGGGGCGACCGGCGCAACGTCCTGGATCACTACCGGTACTGGCGCCACGAGGCGATCGTCGCCGACCTGGACACCAAGCGGCACGACTTCCACGTCGCCATCGAGAACTGGCAGCACGACTTCAACATCGGCACCGTGGTCCGCACCGCGAATGCGTTCCTGGCGAAGGAGGTCCACATCGTCGGGCGGAGGCGCTGGAACCGGCGCGGGGCCATGGTGACCGACCGGTACCAGCACATCCGCCACCATGCCACGGTGGAGGAGTTCGCCGCCTGGGCCGAGGGCGAGGGCCTCGCCGTGCTCGGCGTCGACCTCTTCCCGGACTCCCAGCAGCTGGAGACCTACGAGCTCCCGCGCTACTGCGTGCTCGTCCTGGGGCAGGAGGGCCCCGGCCTGAGCCCGGAGATGCGGGCCGCGGCCGAGGCGACGCTGTCGATCGAGCAGTTCGGCTCCACGCGCTCCATCAACGCCGGCTCGGCGGCGGCGATCGCCATGCACGCCTGGATCCGGCGGCACGTCTTCGGGCAGCGGCCCTAGAACTTGGTGATCCGGTCGTGGAGCTCGTGGGCCTCGCGGACCCGGGCCCGGATCTCGTCGATGTCCTTGACGCGGTCGCGGTACTTCTTCTCCATCCCGTGGATCTGCTGCTCCTCCTCCAGCAGCTCGCGGAAGACGCGCTCGCGCTCGAACTCGTCGGAGGTGTAGTCCGGGTTGAGGTAGTTCTGCGCGTGGCGCCGGGCGTTGGAGACCGCGGTGTTGGCCTTGCCGGCCTTGGAGAACAGGGACATGAGCACCGTCAGCACCAGCACCCCGATGATGACGCCGAGGGAGAGCTCCGTGGAGACCTCCACGACGGGGACGGACTGGCCCTCGTTGATGAACGGCACGTTGTTCTCATGCAGCGCGTGCAGGATCAGCTTCACGCCGATGAAGCCGAGGATCGCGGCCAACCCGTAGGAGAGGTAGATGAGGCGATCCAGCAGCCCGTCCAGCAGGAAGTAGAGCTGGCGCAGCCCGAGCAGCGAGAAGGCCGTGGCCGTGAAGACGATGTAGACGTTCTGCGTCAGGCCGTAGATGGCCGGGATCGAGTCCAGCGCGAAGAGGATGTCGGTCCCGCCGATGGCCACCATGACCAGCAGCATCGGCGTGAGCACGCGCTGGCCGTTCTGCACCGTGAAGAGGCGGTCGCCGTCGTACTTGTCCGTGGTGGGCAGGAAGCGCCTGGCGAGGCGGATGATGACGTTGTCCGCGTCATCCGAGTGGTCGTCCTTCTTCAGCATGTTGCCCGCGGTGAGCAGCAAGATCAGGCCGAAGAGGTAGAACATCCACGCGAAGCTGTTGATCAGCTGGGCACCCAGGAAGATGAAGCCGGTGCGGGCGATCAGCGCGAACACGATGCCGAACAGCAGCACCTTCTGCTGGTCCTCCCGCGGGACGCGGAAGCTGGAGATGATGACCAGGAAGACGAAGAGGTTGTCCACGGAGAGGGCCTTCTCCGTGATGTAGCCGGCGAAGTACTCGCCGCCGGCCTGGTGCCCGCCGAAGAGCCAGAGACCCAGGCCGAAGACCACCGCGATGCCCACGTACAGCGCCGACCAGACCGACGCCTCCTTGAGGGTGGGCGTGTGGGCCTTGCGGACGTGGAAGAAGAAGTCGTAGGCGACGAGCAGGACGATGAAGACGATGGTGGCGGCCCAGAGCCAGCCGGGAACGGTCATCAGGAGCCCTTTCACTGGGGACGCGGCGTCGGGTGCGGCGGTGCGGTGAAGCGTGCGGTGATGCGTCCGGTGCGGACCCGGTAAGAATACGACGACGGCCGTCAAACGGACGGTAACGGAGGCCACTGCTGGCCTAGGATGGTCCAGACAGTGTTGTCCAGACCATATATCTCGCACAACGTCAGGAGACGGAATGCCGATCGCTACCCCGGACAAGTACAACGCCATGATCGACGCGGCCAAGACAGGCGGATACGCCTTCCCCGCCGTGAACGTCACGAGCTCGCAGACCCTCAACGCCGCGATCCGCGGCTTCGCCGAGGCGGAGTCGGACGGCATCATCCAGGTCTCCACCGGCGGCGCCGCCTACTGGTCCGGGGCCTCCGTCAAGAACATGGTGACGGGCTCGCTCGGCTTCGCCGCATTCGCCCGCGAGGTCGCGAAGTCCTACGGCGTGAACATCGCGCTGCACACGGACCACTGCCCCAAGGACAAGCTGGACGACTTCGTCCTGCCGCTGCTCGAGGCCTCCGAGGCCGAGGTCAAGGCCGGCCGCGACCCGATCTTCAACTCCCACATGTGGGACGGCTCCGCCGAGACGCTGGAGGAGAACCTCCGCATCGCCGCCGAGCTGCTGCCCCGCTCCGCGGCGGCGAAGCAGATCCTCGAGGTCGAGATCGGCACGGTCGGCGGCGAGGAGGACGGCGTCGAGAACGAGATCAACGAGAAGCTCTACACCACCGTCGAGGACGCGCTGGCGACGATCGACGCGCTCGGCGCCGGCGAGAACGGCCGCTACATCACCGCGCTGACCTTCGGCAACGTGCACGGCGTCTACAAGCCGGGCGGTGTGAAGCTGCGCCCGGAGATCCTGAAGCAGATCCAGGCCGAGGTCGGCGCCAAGCTCGGCCGGGACAACCCGTTCGACCTCGTCTTCCACGGCGGCTCGGGCTCCTCGGAGCAGGAGATCGCCGACGCCGTCTCCTACGGCGTCATCAAGATGAACATCGACACGGACACCCAGTACGCGTTCACGCGCCCGGTGGCCGGTCACATGTTCGCCAACTACGACGGCGTCCTGAAGGTCGACGGCGAGGTCGGCAACAAGAAGACCTACGACCCCCGCGTCTGGGGCGCCAAGGCCGAGGAGTCGATGGCCGCCCGCGTCGTCGAAGCCGCCCGCCAGCTCGGCTCGGCCGGGAAGTCGATCAAGTAGCCGCATGAGCGAGATCGGCAAGAACCTGCTCGGCATCCCCGAGACGCTGCTGCCCGAGGAGTCCGACGTCGAGTCCCCGCTCGCCGCCGGCGAGCCGGCCGCGCAGGTCGCGGCGAGCCATCCGACGTCGTCCCTGGCGTGGGCCGTCCTCGCGGACGAGGCGTACGGCGCCGGCCGGCACGTCGAGTCGTACGCGTACGCCCGGGTGGGCTACCACCGCGGACTGGACGCGCTGCGGAAGTCGGGATGGCGCGGCCAGGGCCCGGTGCCCTGGACCCATGCGCCGAACCGGGGCTTCCTCCGCGCGCTCTACGCGCTCGGCCGGGCGGCCGAGTCGATCGGGGAGACGGACGAGGTGGAGCGGATTAACCGCTTCCTCGACGACTCCGACCCGGCCGCCCGAGCGGCCATCGAGGGATAGCGCTCGAACCTTCGCGCCCTGCCGGCGAAGCGCATCCTCCCCCTTCCGCGACCAGCGCGGAAGGGGGAGGATGTCTTTCATGCAGGCCATCACCGCGCTCGAGGACGAGGCACTCATCCACCTCCCGCAGTGGCGGGTCTGGGATCTGCTGACCGACTGGACGTCGGCACCCCTGTGGATGCCCGGCGTCGACTCGATGCTCGCCGTCGGCCCGGCGGTGCCCGGGCAGGTGCTGCGCTACGTGTCCGCGGAGCATGAACGGGAGCTGACCGTGGCGACGGTCGAGCGGGGCAGCGCGCTGACGCTGGCCACCGGCTCCGACGGCGCGGACGTGCGCGTCGAGTACGGCTACCTGCTGGTCGCCGAGGCGGACCGGACCCGGCTGCGCCTGCGGGTCGGCATCCGTCTGAACGACGCCGTCACGGACGGTGCCGACGAGCTGCGGGCGGCCCTGGCCGAGGCCGAGTCCGGCCAGCTCGAGGCGTTCCGCGCCTACGCCGAGAAGGCCCCGTAGCCGGACCTCCAGCGGACCGGCCCTCTCCGCGTGGGGACTTCTCCCCATCGCGCGGCGTACCCCGATGCGTAATACTCGATTCAGAATTGGTCGGTCGTGCAGGAGGAGTGAGCGGTGGCGCTGGAGGGGTACACGCTGAGATCCGGCTACCTCGGTGTCCTGAATACGCTGGGCGAGAACCTCGGGGAGGTCGAGACCTCCAAGACCGAGCTCAAGACTTCGGTCGAAGACGCCAAGACAGCGGTCAAGAGTTCGAAGATCTCCGAGGCTCTCACCAGCCTCCACGACGAGGTCGTCGGGGCCAACAGCGAAGCGGCCTGGCAGCGCGGGACGAACGCACGGGACGGCGCGGCACAGATCCGCCGCGCCATCATCCAATCGGACCAGCAGATGGCCGATGACGCGTACAGCACGATCCAGAAGACCCCCGATTTCCACGAGCGGTAGCGACGACCATGGCCTATGAAGTTGATACCAGCTGCTACGAGAGCTGGGCCGACCCCGAGACGATCCGGACGGCTGCCAGCGACCTGAGCAAGAAGGCCGGAAACGTCGAGGCGGACGTCGACGCCTGCAGCACCACCTGGGGATCGCTGCAGTCCTTCATCGAGATCGACGACTATTCGTCGTCCACTCAGTTCAAGGAATCATTCGTCGAGATCAAACGCCATGGGGGATTCGTCGCCGACGGAGGCGAGAAGGCGGAGACGGCGCTGAAGACCTTCGCTGACGCCATCGACGCGGAACTGGGGATCGTGGAGAACATCCTGGGGCAGATCGCCTACTTCCGCGGCGAGGTCGCGAACCTCGACGAGACGGACGCGACGGCCGTGGCGGAGGCTGAAGGAACCCAGCGTTGGCTGCAGGGACTCGTGGACGGCACTCAGACCAACTACGAGAACGCCGAGAAGGCGTGCGCCAACACGCTCAACGGCATCTACGACAAGGTTCTCGATCAGGGCGGGGCCATCGCCGGCCCCTGGGGCACGGCCGCTCTGACGGTCGCGGGGAACTCCACGGCGTTCGTCCGGATCGACCCGAGCCGAAAGGTGCCGGTCTACGGCTACAGGACGCCGGCCTACGATCCACGCGACTACTACACGACTAAGAAGATCGTGAGCGCCAACGGTCAGGTCAAGTACGCCGCCTACATGAAACCGGGGGTGACACTGCCGGCGCCCGAGCGCTACGTGGTGCGGCACCAGAATCCATGGAGCATCGTCGACCCGGTCGAGGCCCAGAGGCAGAACCTGAAGATGCCGACGGCGATGCGCGCCGGTGGCTGGATCGTCAATGTGGCCGGCGGGGTCATCACGATCAACAGCGAGTACGAGGAGCGCTACAACGAGCTTCTGCGCACGCGTCCCGACCTGTCCGAGGACGAGCTCGAGAACGAGGCGGGACAGGCGGGCCTGGTGCGTGGAGGCACCAAGGTCGCCGTCATCGCCGGCGCCGGCATGATGGGAATGGCCATCGGCACGGCCATTCCCATTCCGGGCGTCGGCACTCTGGCCGGAGGCGTGATCGGACTGGCGGTCGGAGGTGTGCTGGCTTACGGCGCCGAAGCGCTCGGACTGGCCGATGCCGCCGCTGATGTCGTGGAGAACGTGTACGAGACGATCACGCCGGAACCGGTCAAGGAGGTCGTCGGCGAAGTCGGGGAAGTTGTCTCCGATGTCGGAGGAGCGATCTCCGATGGCTGGAATTCGTTGTGGGACTAAGGTGAACGTCATGTCGACACAGCAGACCCAGGACTGCACCTGGCACGAGGTGGGGCCCGCACGGCTTCCCGTCCCCGATGCTTGGGAGTCGGCGCGGACGGGTCTCGGCGCTGTCTTCGTCCACCCCGAGGACGCGGGCACTTTCCGGCCGAGCCTCGTGCTGAAGGTCCTCCCGCGGTCGGAGGGAACGAGCATGGCGTGGCTCTCCACGGTGGCGTTGGCGGCGGACCGCGAGCTGCTCCATGAGCCGCGCTTCATCTCTGACGATGTCTGGGAGACCGCGACCGGTCTGGGCAGAATGCACCTGGTCCTCTACCGCAGCGATCTGGAGCAGATCGCCTCCCAGCGCTGGCTCGTCCCCGCTGGAGCCAGCACCGTGGAGGCCACGGCCACGTATGCGGTCTCCGATTCCGATCGCATGGAGCCGCTCATGCGATCGATGGTGTCCGAGATGCAGGTCGACGAACATCAGCCCTCCGCCGGGACGGTCGCCGAACTCCCTGGCAGAGAGCCAAAGGTGGACGATGACGCGATGGAGGCGTGGGGGCAGCCGCTCGAACGCCTGCGCAAGCTCCAGTGGGCCAACAGGTGGCCTTTTCAGGGGCCGGTACTGCCGAGGGCGAGCTTTGACTTCCTGGCCACCACCGCCACCCGTGAGGGCCCTCTGGGGCGATTGGAGGCTGGCGCGTTCGGTCGAGAGGTCGAGCAGCTCGCCGGCCTCGGCCTCATGGACGGCCGGGCACGGTGGACCCCGCTGGGCCATCGGGTGGCCGACGGCTTCAGGAACCGGAGGTTCTATGCCCAGACGACGTTGCGTTTCGGTGAGCGGCTTAGCCAGTTCGACCTTTTCGCCGGCCAGAACATGGCGACGGCGCTGACCGGTCCGTCGTACCACGACCTCCTCGAAGGTGCGGTGCCCGACCCCGAGACCAGACCGCATGAGCTCATGGGTCTCTCCACGTGCATCGGGGCAGTCGCTCAGTGGGTCGGGCTTGCGCCGGCCTGGACGCTGGGCGCGCCAGTCGTCGTGGATGCGGAGCCCCTCTACGGCACGCTTCGTTCCGGGGGCCCGACCGGAACCGATGGCATGCCGTGCCCCCGCGGATTCGAACGCTTCTGGGGACGGCCGTGGGTCGAGTGGACCGTCGGTATCCCCGAGCTCGAGCGCGGCCTCCGATTCATCAACGCGGGAGAAGCAGGCCACTTCGCCATCGAGGACATCGACGACTACTCCCGCGTCCGGCTCGCACCGGCTCCATCGTTCAGCGTTTGGCAGGAGCTTCGTCGGCTCTTCGAAGCGGCGGTTGATCGTCTCCCAGCCGAGGAGGGAGCACCATCGTAGTCTTCGGTGCAGTGATGCTGGTCCTGGGCGCGGCGTTCGCCGGCCTCGGCTACCTGAACTACCGCGGCGTCTGGCGTCCCTGGAACCTCGTCTTCCCCTACTTCGGTTCGGGGATGCTGTTCGTGGGTGCCGCGGTGCTCCTGTGGGGGTGCGTCTCCCTCGTCACCGGGGCCGTCAGTCACGAGGGTCGCGATTCGATGGCACCGGCACTGCAGTGGGCCCTCAGCGGCCTGGGGTTCGTGGCTCTCCTCCTCTTCGCGGCGGGAGTCTGGTTCGGCTACGGCCATCTGCCGCGAGCGCTGAGGCCGGGCTGGGTCCGTGAGGGTGAGGGCATCGCGGACGTGACCACCGCTGACGGGACGTCGGCACCACTTCCGGAGTGGTCGGCCGCATGCGCAGGAACGGCTCTCGCCGACAGTCGGGGCCCCCTCCTCGGGCCGGCCGCCGTCGACTGGTTGTATCGGAACTGGATGGGGCACGGCTGGAAGCGCTTCGCACAGTCCGTCGAGTCGGAGGCCCTCCGGGACCTGGGGATGCTCGACGGAGACGGTCGGGCGGTGCCCGAGGTCCACGGCGCGGCGATGCCACTGCGCCGTGCGGCAGCGAACCTGTACGTCGCCGTCTCCCGCCCGATCGCCGGCGGCCCCGCCGACGAGTACCGCGACTTCATCCTGCGCGCTGACGAGATCAACGGCGTCGTCCTCTGGCAGGAGGACTGGTGGCCGGGAGATCAACGCGCGCTGACGGACGAGCGTTCCGTCCAGCAGCGGCTGCGCCTGATGGCCACGCACGGAACCCGCAGGAAGGTGAACACGCCCTACCGGCTGGACTTCATCGATCCGGCATCGGCCGGCCGCTGGGCGGGTGACTTCCTCCGGGACACCGAGGCTCCGGGCGCGGTCTGGCGTGCCTTCGTCGACGGCAAGCTGTGGGGGACGATCGAGCGGCAGCCGGATGGCACCTTCACCGTGGATGGACGCACGATAGAGGTTGCCACGCTGGAGCGGTCGTGGTTGGAGGCTCTGGCACCCGGTGCGGCCCGCCGGTCGAGCTGAGCCGGACGCGGACCCGCGCGCATAGGATGGGGCGGCGGATCTCCCCGATGATCCCCCGCCCCGCCTGTCGAAAGGAATCCCGCCCAGTGGCCAAGCTGTACTTCCGCTACGGAGCCATGAACTCCGGAAAGTCCACGGGCCTGCTGCAGGCGGCCTTCAACTACGAGGAGCGCGGGCAGCGGGTCCTGCTGGCCAAGCCGGCGATCGACACGAAGGGCGACGCCATGATCGTCTCCCGCCTCGGCGTCGCCCGCGAGGTCGACTTCACCATCGCGCCCGACGACGACGCCCGCGCCGTCTTCCGCCGCTACGCCTCCGGTGACGACCCGGACGCACTGCTCGAGCACGTCGACGTCGAACCCGTGGCCTGCCTCCTCATCGACGAGGCGCAGTTCCTCTCCCGCCCCCAGGTGGACGACCTGCTGCGCATCGCCGTGCTCGACGGCGTACCCGTCCTCGCGTACGGCATCCGCACCGACTTCCGCACGGAGGCGTTCCCCGGCGCGGCGCGGCTCATGGAGCTCGCCCACAGTCTGGAGGAGCTGAAGACCATCTGCAGCTGCGGCCGTAAGGCCGTCTTCAACACCCGCCGGATCGGCAGTGGGTACGTGTTCGACGGCGACCAGGTGGCGATCGACGGCGAGGACGTCCAGTACGAGTCCCTGTGCGCCACCTGCTACCTGGAGGCCTCCGGAGGACGTCTCGGCGGATAGCCCCCACGAGTTCGCCCGTACCCATTGACACGGACCCACCGAGATCATCAAACTGGCTGAAGCCACACTAATAGGCGACTGATATTTCAGAGATGGGCGGCTCGAAAAATGGGTAACAAGGCAGTCAGCTACGCAGGCCCCGGCAAGGTCGAGGTCATCGACACTCCGTATCCGGAGTTCGAACTCAAGGACGGACCCGGCGTCAACCCGGCCAACGTGGGTCGGAAGGTGCACCACGGCGTCATCCTCAAGACGATCGCCACCAACATCTGCGGCTCGGACCAGCACATGGTGCGCGGCCGGACCACGGCCCCCGAGGGTCTGGTGCTGGGCCACGAGATCACCGGCGAGGTCGTCGAGGTCGGCCGGGACGTGGAGTTCATCAAGGTCGGCGACGTCGTCTCCGTCCCGTTCAACATCTCCTGCGGACGCTGCCGCAACTGCAAGGAGCGCCAGACCGGCATCTGCCTCAACGTGAACCCGGACCGCCCCGGCTCCGCCTACGGCTACGTGGACATGGGCGGCTGGGTCGGCGGCCAGGCCGAGTACGTGCTGGTGCCCTACGCCGACTGGAACCTGCTGAAGTTCCCGGACCGCGACCAGGCCCTGGAGAAGATCCTGGACCTGACGATGCTCTCCGACATCTTCCCCACCGGCTTCCACGGCGCCGTCGGCGCCGGCGTCACCGTGGGCTCGACCGTCTACGTTGCCGGCGCGGGCCCGGTCGGGATCGCCGCAGCCACGTCCGCCCTGCTGCTGGGCGCGGCCACCGTGATCGTGGGCGATCTCAACGCCGACCGCCTCGCCCAGGCGCGCAGCTTCGGCTGCGAGACCGTGGACGTCTCCCTCGGGGACCCGGGCGAGCAGATCGCGCAGATCCTGGGCACCCCCGAGGTCGACTGCGGCATCGACGCCGTCGGCTTCGAGGCGCGCGGCCACGGGCACGACGCCGGCAAGGAGCAGCCGGCGACCGTCCTGAACTCGCTGATGGAGATCACCCGCGCCGGCGGCAGCCTCGGCATTCCCGGCCTCTACGTCACGGGCGACCCCGGAGCGAGCGACGAGGCGGCCAAGGAGGGCTCCCTCTCGATGCGCTTCGGCCTCGGCTTCGCGAAGTCCCACACCTTCGTCACCGGCCAGTGCCCGGTCATGAAGTACCACCGCGGCCTGATGCAGGCCATCCTCTCGGACAAGGTGAGCATCGCGAAGAACGTCAACGCCACGCCGATCTCCCTCGACGACGCGCCCCAGGGCTACGCCGCGTTCGACGAGGGCGCCGCGCAGAAGTTCGTGCTGGACCCGCACGGCATGATCACGCGCAACTAGCGTCGGTGGGGCAGGCATCGCACGGCGATGCCGCCAGCGGCCGGCCGGGACGACGACGCGTCCCGGCCGGCCGTCGTCGTCAAGGGTGCAGCAGCCCGTCGAGGGCTCGTTCGAGCGCCCACCGGAAGTCGGGTGCGTCGCTGCCGGGCACGTCGAAGTCGGCCCGGTTCTGCGCCTCGGCGACCGACCCGAGCACGTGGTTGACGATCATCGCCTGGGCGCTGACGGCGCCGGCGCGGTCGAGGCCGGCGGTCTCGAGGAGTTCGGTCAGCCGCGTCAGCGGCTCGAGCCGTCCGGGAGCGAGCACTCGCGCGACGTTGACGACCTCGGGGCTGTCCGGCACCGGCAGCAAGGTCGTGTGCAGCGTCGCCGCGAGGTGGAGGATCCTCCCGCGCGCGTCGAGCCGATCGCCCGACCCGTCCGACGGGCTCCCTCCAGCCGACCGCTCCGGTCCGTCCGGCCCGGCCGCGAGGGCGGGGGCGCCGAGAATGGCGGCCGCCACCTCGACGAGCAGCTCCTGCTTGTTCTTGACGTGCCAGTAGAGGGCGCCGACCTGGACCTCCAGCTCGCGGGCGAGCCGACGCATCGACAAGTCCCCCAGTCCGAACCGGCGCAGGAGCCCGACGGCCGTCTCCACCACAGTCTCCTGAGTCAGCGCCATACGCTCAGTCTAGGGATCAATCGTCGTCGTCGCGGATCTGCTCGAAGACCAGCGCCGTCTGCGTGGACGCGAAGACGGGATTGGCGCCCAGGTGGGCGGCCATGAAGTCGCGCAGGGCCTCGACCGTGGGGCACAGGACATGCACGTGCAGGTCCACCGTCCCGCCCAGGACGAAGACGTCGGTGACCTCGGGGCGGCGGCGCAGCTGCCGCGCTGCCGGCAGCATGCGGTCCCGCATCTCGGGCCGGAGGACCACGGAGATGATCGCGCGGACCTGCAGCCCCAGCGCCTGCGGGTCGACGTCGGCGTGGTAGCCGCGGATGACGCCCGCCGCCTGCAGCGCCCGGACCCGGCCGAGGCAGGTCGACGGGGCGACGCCTGCGCGGGAGGCCAGGACGTTGTTGGCCAGGCGGGCGTCGCGGGCCAGTTCGCGGAGGATCGTCAGGTCCGTCTCGTCGAGTCGAACCGGATTCCGCGGGGGATGGTAGTTCTCCACGCTCCGTGAACTCAGCATGGTATTTCCCCCCTTCTCTGCGCAGATCTTCGGATGGACTGGCCGCGACTTGCCATCGATTCTACGCTCGGTGGTGATTACCGAGCCCTTCCAGGCCCCCAGCACGTCCGAGAGGTTCCCATGGTCCCGTCGTCCACCGTCCGCGACCGGCAGCGCTGCCTCGACCGAGACGCCGTCGACCCGCTCGCCGGGTTCCGGTCCCGCTTCGTCCTGCCCGACGGCGTCGTGTACCTGGACGGCAACTCCCTCGGGCCGAGCCCGCGCGGCGCCGCCGCCCGTGCCGCCGAGGTCGTCGAGCTCGAGTGGGCCCAGGGGCTGATCCGCTCGTGGAACACCGCCGGCTGGTTCGATCTGCCGCGCCGGCTCGGCGACAAGCTCGCCCGGATCATCGGCGGTGCCGATGGGGAGTGCGTCGTCACCGACACCACCACCCTGAACCTCTTCAAGGCCCTCGCCTCCGCCGTGCGGATCCAGCAGCAGGACGCGCCCGGCCGCCGCGTGATCGTCACCGAGCGGGACAACTTCCCCACCGACATCTACATCGCCGAGGGGCTGGCCGACCTGCTCAACTCGGTCGAGGGCGGCTACGAGGTCCGGCTCATCGACGACGAGCTGAGCCTGGAGGACGCCCTGGGCGACGACGTCGCCGTCGTCTCCCTCTCCCACGTCAACTACCGCACCGGTGCCATGTGGGACATGGCGTCCGTGACGTCACGGATCCACGACGCCGGGGCGTTGGTGATCTGGGACCTCGCCCATGCGGCGGGCGCGGTCCCCGTGGCGTTGAACGCGGCCGACGCCGACTATGCGGTCGGCTGCACCTACAAGTACCTCAACGGCGGCCCCGGCTCACCCGCCTTCATCTGGGTGAACCGGCGCCACCAGAACCGCTTCTGGCAGCCCCTGTCCGGCTGGTGGTCCCACGCCCGGCCGTTCGCGATGACCGACGGCTACGAGCCCGACGAGGGCGCCGGGCGCTTCCTGTGCGGGACCCAGCCGGTCATCTCGCTGGCGACGCTCGAATGCGGGCTCGACCTCTCGCTCGAGGCGGACCCGGCGGTGCTGCGCACCAAGTCGCTCGCGCTGACGGACCTCTTCATGGAGCTGATCGAGGAGCGCTGCGCGGACCATGGGCTGGAGATCATCACGCCCCGGGCGCATGTCGAGCGCGGCAGCCATGTGAGCGTCGCCCACCCGGAGGCCTACGCCGTGGTCAGTGCGCTGATCGAGCGCGGCGTCATCGGCGACTACCGGGAGCCGGGTGCCATGCGCTTCGGCTTCACCCCGCTCTACACGTCCTACGCCGACGTGTGGGACGCCGTCGAGCATCTGCGCGACATCCTCGACACCCGCGCCTGGGACGCGCCCGAGCACCGGCGGCGCAACGCGGTCACCTGACGCCCAGGGCCGTCCCGGGCGGGCCCACGGACGTCCCCGAGCCGTCACACGACCGGACCGAGGGGGTCGGCGCCTTGCGCCGGCCCCCTCGTGGTGTACCGTGAACCCACGAATTGAACACTGTTCAAGAGAAGGGGCACGGCAATGGAGCTAGTGGTCGAGGCGGCGGAGGCCGCGGGCCTCGTGGACCGCATCGAGGCGGGACACGCGCTGACCGCGGAGGAGGCGCTCGCCGTCCTCGCGACGCCGGACGCGCAGACGCTCGCGCTCGTCGCGGAGGCCGGCCGCCTGCGCCGGAGGCACTTCGGCGACACCGTCAAGGTGAACTACCTCGTGAACCTCAAGTCCGGGCTCTGCCCGGAGGACTGCACCTACTGCTCCCAGCGGCTGGGCTCCGAGGCGCAGATCCTCAAGTACAAGTGGCTCTCCACGGAGGACGCCGCCGCGCAGGCCGGCCTGGGCGTGCGCGGCGGGGCCTCGCGCGTCTGCCTCGTGGCCTCCGGCCGCGGCCCCACCGACCGCGACGTGGTCCGCGTCGCCGACATGATCGGGCGCGTCAAGGAGGAGAACCCCGGCGTGGAGGTCTGCGCCTGCCTGGGGCTGCTCAAGGAGCGGCACGCGAGCAAGCTCGCGGCCGCCGGCGCCGACGCGTACAACCACAACCTCAACACCGCCGAGTCCCAGTACGAGGACATCTGCACCACGCACACCTACGCCGACCGCGTCGCGACCGTCGAGGCGTCCAAGGCCGCCGGCCTGTCCCCGTGCTCGGGTCTGATCGTCGGCCTGGGCGAGAGCGACGAGCAGCTCGTCGAGGCCGCGTTCGCCCTGCGCGCCCTCGACGCGGACTCCGTGCCCGTCAACTTCCTTATGCCCTTCGAGGGCACGCCGCTGGAGGGGACCTGGGAACTGACCCCGCTGAAGTGCCTGCGGATCCTGGCGATGGTGCGCCTGGCCTGCCCGGACCGCGAGGTCCGGATCGCCGGGGGCCGCGAACTGCACCTGCGCTCGCTGCAGTCGGTCGCCCTCGAGGTCGCGAACTCGATCTTCCTCGGCGACTACCTGACCAGCGAGGGGCAGGCCGCCGAGGCGGACCTGGAGATGATCGCCGACGCCGGCTTCCGCGTGCTCGGCCGTGCCGAGCAGCCGGCGGCCCCCGCCGCAGCGGGCGTCGACAGGCCAGCCCTGCGCCGACGCGGCGCCGGGACCGCGGCCGCGCCCAACGCCTGAACCGCCCCGCTACAGCCCGCCGGCGACCTTCAGGATGCTGCCGTTGGCGTAGGCCGCGTCGGCCGAGAGCATCCAGGAGACCGCGCCCGCGATCTCGTCCGGCTCGCCGGCGCGGCCCAGCGGGACCGTCTCGCCCATGCGCGCCGGGCGCCGGGGGTCCGCGTGGAAGTCGGTCCAGACCGTCCCCGGCGAGACCGCGTTGACGCGGATCCCCAGTGGGCCGACCTCCTTGGCGAGGCCCACGGTGAGCGCCTCGACCCCGGCCTTCGCCGCGGCGTAGTGCACGTACGTCCCGGGGCCGCCGAGCTGCGCCGCGGCCGAGGAGAGGTTGACGATGCAGCCGCGCTCTCGAGGGACCGCCCCGGCGGATCCCGTGGCGCCGGGACGAGTCCTCCCGTCCGCGGTGAAGGCCCGCACGGCCTCGCGGGCGCAGAGGACGGCGCCGTAGAGGTTGACCTCGAGATCCCGCCGGATGGCCTCCGGCTCCAGCCCCGCCAGGGGGCCGACGGCGGTCGCGGCCCCGGCGTTGTTGACCAGGCCGGTCAGCGTGCCGGCGGCACCGGCCTCGGCGAAGAGCCGCTCGACCTGGCCGGGATCCGCCACATCGGCCCGCAGTACGACGGCGGTGCGCCCCAGGGCGCGGACGTCGGCGGCCACGCGTTCGGCCGCCTCGCCGTCGTGCACGTAGTCGAGGGCGACGTCGTGCCCGTCGCGGGCGAGCCGGCGGCAGACCGCGGCGCCGATGCCCCGGCCGCCGCCGGTGACGAGCGTGTACGGCACGGTTCCCTCGATTCGATGGGCGAGCGGGCGGTGCCGTGGAACGGCACAATTTCTCGAAGTATACGGACGTACTGGTACCGGAAGCTCGCGGAAACCCCGGCCGACCGGTAAACTCAGGTTGTAAGAGCCCCTGACTCTTACAACTGGCGTGCCCGGATCGTGGAACCGATGCGGATCTCGACGAGGACTATCGCCGGTGGGAGACCAGGGGCTTTCGTGTGTCCGGTCGAAGCCGGAACCCGGTTCCGCGCCGCCCGCCCACCGGCGGACGGCGCAGCCAAGGACCGGACGCTGACCCAAGCAAGGGGGAGGATCCCATGCCAGCAATCGTGATCGTAGGGGCCCAGTGGGGCGACGAGGGCAAGGGCAAGGCGACTGACCTGCTCGGCGGCCGCGTCGACTACGTGGTCAAGCCCAACGGCGGCAACAACGCCGGCCACACCGTCGTCGTCGGCGGCGAGAAGTACGAGCTCAAGCTCCTTCCCGCCGGCATCCTCTCGCCGAACGCCGTCCCGATCATCGGCAACGGCTGCGTGGTGAACCTCGAGGCCCTGTTCGAGGAGATCGACGGCCTGGAGGCCCGCGGCGCGGACACCTCCAAGCTCCGCGTCTCCGCCAACGCGCACCTGGTGGCGCCGTACCACCAGACCATGGACAAGGTCACGGAGCGCTTCCTCGGCAAGCGCGCCATCGGCACCACCGGCCGCGGCATCGGCCCCGCCTACATGGACAAGATCGGGCGCCTGGGCATCCGCGTCCAGGACGTCTTCGACGAGTCGATCCTCCGCCAGAAGGTGGAGGGCTCGCTGCGGCAGAAGAACGAGCTCCTGCTCAAGGTCTACAACCGCCGCAGCGTCGAGGCCGAGGAGATCGTCGAGTACTTCCTGTCCTTCGCCGAGCGCCTGCGCCCGCTGATGATCGACGCCACCCTGGAGCTGAACAACGCCCTCGACGCGGGCAAGGTGGTGCTCATGGAGGGCGGCCAGGCGACGTTCCTCGACGTCGACCACGGCACCTACCCGTTCGTGACGAGCTCCAACCCGACCGCCGGGGGCGCGTCCGTGGGCTCGGGCATCGGCCCCACCCGGATCGACCGGTCCGTCGGCATCATCAAGGCCTACACCACGCGCGTCGGCGCCGGCCCGTTCCCCACGGAGCTCTTCGACGAGATGGGCGTCTACCTGCAGAAGACCGGCGGCGAGTTCGGCGTGAACACCGGGCGCCCGCGCCGGTGCGGCTGGTACGACGCCGTGCTGGCCCGCCACGCGTCGCGCGTCAACGGCTTCACGGACTACTTCGTGACGAAGCTGGACGTGCTCACCGGGCTCGACCGGATCCCGGTGTGCGTGGCCTACGACGTCGACGGCGTGCGCCACGACGAGATGCCGATGACGCAGACCGAGTTCCACCACGCGGAGCCGATCTTCGAGTACTTCGACGGTTGGACCGAGGACATCACCGGAGCCCGCACGCTCGAGGACCTCCCCGAGAACGCGCGGAACTACGTGCTGGCGCTCGAGGCGATGTCCGGGACGCGGATCTCCGCGATCGGCGTCGGTCCGGACCGCGAGCAGACGATCGTGCGCCACGACCTGATCGAGGGGTGAGCGGGCTGGGGGTGCCGTCCGACGACGCCGTCCCGGCGGGCGGCGCGGCGTCCGGGGGCGATCCCGGCCGCGTGGTCATCCGCCCGATGACCGCAGCGGACGGCGAGCTGGCCCGCCAGGCCACGCACGCGAACATGAACTGGCGCGGCGGCGAGGCGTTCACGTTCCGCCGGATCGACGAGGCGCCCGAGTTCCGCCACTACTGCGCGCTGGCGCCGGCCCGGGGCGACTTCGGGTTCGTGGCCGAGATCGACGGCCGCGCCGCCGGCCTGGTGTGGCTCCTGTTCCTCGACGCGGGCGATCCCGGCTACGGGTACATCGCGGACGGCGTCCCGGAGCTCAGCCTCTGCGTGCGGTCCGGCTATCGCGGTGCCGGCCTGGGGGAGCGGCTGCTGCGGGTCGCGATCGACGAGGCCGCGGTGCGGGGGATCGCCCGCGTAAGCCTCAGCGTCGAGGCGGAGAACGAGGCGGCCGTCCGGCTCTACGAGCGGGTCGGGTTCCGGCGCGCTCCCGCGGCGGCCGACGCCGGCGCCTACGTCGTCGACACGGCACCCCGTGCGTCGGCGCCCGGCGGTGAGTAGGGTGGACGCATCAGGCCGGTTTCGCCTCAGGAGGCAGCGATGAGAGTCAGTGTCGGGCAGCTCAACCCGTCAGGCGATCTGCAGGAGAACCTGCAGACGGTCCGCCGGCTGACGCGGCGGGCCAAGGAAGAGGGCGCCCAGCTGATCCTCCTGCCGGAGGAGACCATGTTCACCGTCCGCCACGTCGAGGGGGACCTCCGCACGGCGGTCGAGCGGGATTGGAGCACGTTCGTCCAGCAACTGAGCCTCCTCGCGGCCGAGGAGTCGATCGCGATCGTCGCCGGCGGCTACGAGTCCAGCGGCGAGGAGCGTCCGTACAACACGCTCGTGGCGGTCGACGAGACCGGCCGCATCGTCAAGACGTACCGCAAGGTCCACCTCTACGACGCGTTCAGCTACCAGGAGTCCAGCCGGATCAAGCCCGGGGAGACCAGCGAGCTCGGCGTCGTCGAGCTGGGCGGCCTCAAGGTCGGCGTCATGACCTGCTACGACATCCGCTTCCCCGAGATGGCGCGCCGGCTCGCCGTCGAGGGGGCCGAGCTCCTCCTGGTCGCCGCGGCCTGGTTCAAGGGCGACCACAAGATCGAGCACTGGGAGACCCTGCTGAAGGCCCGGGCCGTGGAGAACACCGTCTGGATCGCGGCGGCCGGAACCAGCTCCGCCAACACGGTCGGGCACTCGGCGGTGCTGGACCCGCTCGGCATCCCCGTCGACTACCTCGACGACGAGCCCGAGGGGCTGGTCACCGTGGACGTGAACCGCAAGCGGATCGACGAGGTGCGCGAGTTCCTCCCCGTGCTCGCCAACCGTCGGCTCTGAGCCGCCCGGCGGACGCTCTCGGACGTCAGTCTCAAGGTCGGCTCAAGCCGCCGGACGTCCGAAACCCCGGAATCATGCGGATCTCGGGCCGCGACAGAAAATTCTCAGAAAAGTTCGTCTCCACCGTAACCTCCGGGCCGAACCGCGCGATTACGTCTGTGGAGCCGGGCCGAGAGTTTCCCCCCAACGATTTTCGGTCCGGCTCCTTCTTCGTCCCCGCTGATATAGTTCCGACACGGAAGTCTCGGAACTGATCGGGGGGTGAGATGGCCGCAACGCTGACGCACGACGTGCTCGAGCAGGCCCGGCGCGGCGAGTCCGCAGCCCTCACCCTCATCTACCAGTCGCTGGCAGGCCAAGTCACCGGTTATCTCACCGCCAAGGGCGTCGAGGATCCGGACGGCGCAGCGCAGGAGGTCTTCCTCACGGTGTTCTCCCGTCTTGCCGAAGTGACCGGCGGAGTCGATGGACTGCGCAGGTTCACCTTCTCCGTGGCGCACGCACGCATGGTCGACGCCACCCGTGCCCGGGCGCGCGCGCCCCACGTGGTGGAGTACGACGCCGGAGCGGACCCCCGCCTGGAGCAGTCGCCGCAGGACGCGCTGCTGGACCAGCTCGAGTCGAGCCATCTGAACCGGGTCCTCGACTCGATCGCCGCCGACCAGCGCGACTGCATCCTCCTCCGCGTGGTCGCGGGCATGAGCGTCGACGAGACGGCCGAGATCCTCGGCAAGTCCGCGGGCGCCGTGAAGCAGCTCCAGCGCCGCGGCCTGCTGGCGATGCGCAAGTCCCTGGAGGAGGCGGGCGAGCATGCGTGAATCGATGCCGACACCGGGCCCCGACGACCATCAGCGCGCCGACGCGTTCCTGCGCGAGGCTCTCACCGAGGCGGAACTCCAGGGCATCGGCGATGTGCGCGAGGAGATCGCCGAGCTCGCCGCGGCCGCGAAGACCCAGCCGCCGGCCCCCGCGGGCCTGCTGGCCGGCCTGCTCTCCGGCGAGGTGCCCCTTGAGGGGATCCAGCGGGGGCCGGAGGTCGTCGACCTGGGGGAGGCGCGCCGTCGTCGTCGGGGCGGCGGGTTCACCGCGGGACTCGCAGTCATCGCGCTGGGTGCGGCCGGGATCGCCGGCACGGCGGCTGCCGAACCCGAGCCGCCGCAGGCGCCCGAGATCAGCCTGGTGGTCCACGTGTCGCCGCAGGTGGAGAGCGAGCCGCTCGACCTCCCGATGGTGAAGTCCTCCGCGGCGCCGGAGAGCGGCGTGACCGAGGGCGAGGCCTCCGGAAACGACGCCTCCGAGGGTGCGGACGGATCGTCGGACGCCGGGGGACCGGGCTCGAGCACGCCCGCGGCGGGGCCGACACCGGCCTCCGACCGGGCGGAGCGCGCCGAGCGTCGGGCCGCGCAGCAGGCCGAGAAGGCCGAGCGCGTCCGCGAGCGCGCCGCGGAACAGGCCTCCCGGGCCGAGGACAAGGCCGCCCGGACGGCGGAGCGGGCCGGCGCCAAGGCCGAGGAGCAGGTCCGGAAGACGGCGGAGAAGACGTCCAAGAGCGCGGCCACCCAGAGCAAGGGCACCCAGAGCAAGGGAACGAAGCAGAACGGGAAGTAGCCTCCCCTCGCGGGCGACGCGTGTCCCGACAATGCGTGTCCCGACAACGCGTGTCCCGGCGTCGCCCGTTCCGACGATGACTGCCCTGCCGGCGGTGCGCCGACGACGCGTACCGCGGGACGGCTGGCTGCGGCCCGCCTGGGCCGCAGCCAGCCGTCAGGCCAGGATCTGGCGCTTGGAGCTGATCACGCCGGTGTCGAACCCGGCCAGGTGCAGCCCACCGTGGAACCGCGCGTGCTCGATCTTCACGCAGCGGTCCATCACCACGTTCAGCCCGGCGGCCTCGGCATCCCGCGCGACCTCCTCGTGCCACGAGCCGAGCTGCAGCCACAGGGTCTTCGCCCCCACGGCCTTCGCCTCCTCCAGCACGCCCGGCAGGTCGTCGTGCTTGCGGAAGACCTCCACCAGGTCGGGCGACTCGGGGAGGTCGGCCAGCGACGCGTAGACCGGCTGGCCCAGGATCTCGTCCACCACGGGGTTCACGAAGTACACGCGGTACCGGGTGGAGGAGAGTAGGTAGGTCGCCACGAAGTAGCTCGCCCGCGAGGGCTTGTTGGAGGCGCCGACGATCGCGATCGACGTCGTCTCCCCGAGGATGCGCAGGCGCTCGCCCGCGCTCGGGCCCTGCCAGGAACGGGCCGGTGCCGAGACGGCGGTGGACGCTGCGGTGGTTCCCGGGGCGCTCACTGGGCGGCTCCGATCTGCTCTGTGGTGGACGGCGCGTCGGTGGCCAGCGCGCTGGTGGAGGGTGCGGTGCTGGATGGAGCGGCACCGGCGGACGGGACGGCGCACGCGGCGCCGTCGTACGTCGGCTCAGCGTGCCCGGGTGCGGGGCCCGACGCCGTCGCGGCCTCCCGCTGGGAGGCCTCCAGGGCCTGGTCCAGGTCCCAGAGGATATCTTCGACGTCCTCGATGCCCACGGAGAGCCGGATGAGGTCCTCCGGCACGCCGCCGGCCAGGAGCTGCTCCGGGGTGAGCTGCTGGTGCGTGGTCGACGCCGGGTGCAGCACCAGGGTGCGCGCGTCGCCGATATTAGCCAGGTGGGAGGCGAGCTGCAGAGCCTCGATGAAGCGCTCGCCGGCCTTCCGTCCGCCCCTGACGCCGAAGCTGAAGACCGAGCCCACGCCGCGCGGGAACAGCTCCCGGGCGCGCTCGTGCTGGGGATGGGACTCGAGTCCGGCGTAGTTCACGTAGGTCACCCGCGGGTCGGCCTCGAGCCAGGCGGCGACCCGCTCGGCGTTGGCCACGTGGTTCTCCACGCGCTGGGCCAGGGTCTCCACGCCCTGCAGCAGCTGGAACGCGGACTGGGCCGGCAGCGACGGCCCGAAGTCGCGCAGCTGCTCGGAGCGGAGCTTGGTCAGGAAGCCGTACTCGCCGAAATTGCCCCACCAGGAGACGTTGCCGTAGCTCGGGACCGGATCCGTCATGGTGGGGAACTTGCCGTTGCCCCAGTCGAACGTGCCGGCCTCGACCACCACGCCGCCGAGCGTGGTGCCGTGGCCTCCGATGAACTTGGTGGCCGAGTGGATGACGAGGTCCGCGCCGTGCTCGATCGGGCGTAGCAGGTACGGGGGCGTGAGCGTCGAGTCGACCACCAGGGGAACGCCGTGGCGGCGGGCCACCGCGGCGAGGCCCTCGAGGTCCACGACGTCGCCGGAGGGGTTCGCCACGACCTCGGTGTAGAGCGCCTTGGTGTTCTCCTGGATCGCCGCCTCGAAGTCGTCCGCCTCGGTGGAGTCCACGAACGTGGTGTCGATCCCGAAGCGGCGCAGGCTCACGTCCAGCTGGGTGATGGTGCCGCCGTAGAGCTTCGAGGACGCCACGATGTGGTCGCCCGCCTGGGCGAGTGCGGCGAACGTGACGAACTCGGCGGACATGCCCGACGCCGTCGCGACCGCCCCGATCCCGCCCTCCAGCGACGCCATCCGCTCCTCGAACGCCGCGACCGTGGGGTTGCCGATGCGCGAGTAGATGTTCCCGTACTTCTGCAGCGCGAACAGGTTGGCGGCGTCGTCCGTGTCCTTGAAGACGAAGCTCGTGGACTGGTAGATCGGCACGGCACGGGCTCCGTGCTCGGCGTCGGGGGTGCCGCCGGCGTGGAGGGCGCGCGTGCGGAACCCGAACTGGTGGTCTGTCATCTAGGCGAGGGCCCCTTCGAGGTCGGTGCTGGGCAGGAGGTCGGTGTTCAGCTCGGTGCCGTTCCGGCGGGCCAGGTCGGCCTCGAGCTCGCGCACGATCGGCAGGATATCGCGGCCGAACGCCTCGACCTCCTCCTGGAAGTGCAGGTAGCAGGTCAGCATGAGGTTCACACCGATCTTCTTGAACTCGATGATCCGCTCCGCGATCTGCTCCGGGGTGCCGATCAGCTTCGAGCGGAAACCGTCGTTGTACTGGACCATGTCCTCGAACGTCGAGTCCTCCCACATGCCCTTGCCGTCCCGGGTGGCCTGGCCGGCCTCCTTGACGGCCTCGGCGAAGCCCTCGACGGCCGGACGGTGCGCCTTGGCGATGATCTCGCGGAGTGTCTCGGTGGCCTCGGCCTCGGTGTCGCGGGCGATGACGAAGCCGTTGAGGCCGAACTTCGGCGGGTTCGGGGCCCGGCGGCCCGCCGCGGCGGACTTCACGACGCCGGCGATGTTCTCCTGGAAGCCCTCCAGGGAGCGGCCGTTGGAGAAGTACCAGTCGGCGGTCTTGCCGGCGGCGAACTGGGCCGCCGTCGAGTTGCCGCCGAAGAAGATCTCCGGGTGAGCCCGGCCCGGGATGTCCAGGGGCGGTGGATTGAGCGTGAACTCGTCGATGTCGTAGTAGTCGCCGCTGTAGGAGAAGCCGGTCTCCGTCCAGAGGCCGCGGAGGATGTCGATGAACTCCTGCGTGCGGTCGTACCGGGCGTCGTGCTCGAGCCACGGCAGGCCGAACTTGGTGAACTCGTCCTTCAGCCAGCCGGAGACGATGTTCACGGCGGAGCGACCGCCGGAGATGTGGTCTGCGGTGATGATGAACTTCGCGAGCACGCCGGGGTGCCACATGCCCGGGTGGACGGCCGAGATGACGTTGAGCCGCTCGGTGGCGCCGAGCAGCGCCAGGGAGAAGCTGGTGGCCTCGTGCTGCTTGTCGGCGCCGTAGCTGGCGGCGTAGCGCGTCTGGGTCAGCGCGTACTCGAAGCCGGCGCGCTCGGCGATGCGCGCGAGCTTCTTGTTGTAGTCGAAGTCCCAGCTCGTGCGCTGCTCGATGGTGGAGACCACCAGCCCGCCGGAGACGTTGGGGACCCAGTAGGCGAACTTCAGCGGCGTTTCGAGGTCGGCGATCGGACTGACGGTGGTGGTCATCGAGGCTCCTGACGTGCTGGCGCGCGTGCGCGTGGTGGGGCTCCCGGAACAACGGCGGTCCACGGCGGGCAGGCGGGTAGGCCGGCCTGCGGTGGATCGAAATGCTGACGCATTCTCCATCGTTTCTGGCGGTAGCACCTTTCCGGAGGAATCCGGGTGGTTGCTGCGGCGTCGTTGAGCCAGATCTCTCAGCCGCTCGGGATGGTGTGCGCCTCCCAGTCTGGGGTGCCCCGGACGGATCGGCAAGGAATGTGTACGCGAGTTTCACCCGCGGTGTCCGCGCCCCGTCAGGCCACCGGCGCGGGTGCACGTCCGTAGGCTGGGGGCATGAGCATCGACTCGGCCGGAACCGGAGCACTCTCAGCCGCGGAGGCGCGCCGCGCCGTCGTCAACGCCCACTTCGCCCCCGGGGCGCGCGACGCCCTCGACGTCCTGCGGAACGAGCGGCTCCTGCAGCTGGACGGGATCAGCCGGGTGGACAAGGCGCACCGGCTCTCGTGCGCGGCCCGCCTGCCGGCGCGCCGCCGCGCCGAGCAGTACGACGACGCCCTCTGGTCCGAGGGGGAGGCCGTCTCCTTCGAGACGTTCACCGACGTCGCCTGCGTGTTCCCGATCGAGGACTGGCCCCTGTTCGAGCGTTCGCGGCAGTGGTTCCGCGACCGGCACGCCGAGGAGTTCGCGGACGGCCTGGCCGGACCCCGCCGGGAGGTCCTCCGGATCGCGGCGGAGGCGGAGGACGGCGCGACGATCGGCGACCTCGAGACCGGGGCGGAGCGCGGCGGCAACTGGAGTTGGAGCGCCCGGCAGCGCGCCGCCGAGTTCATGCTGTGGTCCGGCGAGCTGGTCTGCACGCGCCGCCGCGGCATCAAGCGGGTCTTCGACCTGCCGGAGCGCCGCGTCCCGACGCACCTGCTCGAGGCCAGGCCGTCGTACGACGACGTCTGCGCCGGCCTGATCGCGTCGGCGCTGCGGGCGCTGGGCGTCGCGACGATCGCCGACCTGCGCCGCCACTACCGCCTCACCGCCGACGAGGTGCGGGATGGCCTGGAGGCCGCCGGCGCCGTCGTCCTGGATATCGAGGGCTGGGGGGAGCCCGGCTATGCGCTGCCGGACCCGGACCTGACCGAGGTGCCGGTCACGCAGGCACGCGGGAGCCGGCTCATCGGCCCGTTCGACAACTTGCTGCGGAATCGGCGGCGGGCGGCCCGGGTCTTCGGGTACGAGTACCTGTTCGAGGCCTATGTCCCGGCGGCGAAGCGCACCTACGGCGCGTACGTCATGTCCGTGCTGGACGGCGACCGCTTCGTCGGCCGCGTGGACGCCCAGCGGGTGGGACGGGACCTGCTGCTGCACCGGCTCTACCCCGAGCGCGGGGTGACCAACCGGAGCTTCAAGGCCGCGGCCCGGCGGGCCGGCACCCACCTGGCGCGGCAACTCGGCGGCGAGCTGGTGTTGCCGTAACGCCCTCCGGCGCCGGTTAGTCTTGGCGCATGGCAAAGCGTTTGGTGATGGTACGGCACGGCGAGACGGATTGGAACGCCGCGGGACGGCTGCAGGGGCAGGTCGACATCCCCCTCAACGAGACCGGCAAGGCGCAGGCCCGGGAGGCCGGCGAGGCGCTCGCACGCCGTGCGGCGGAGGAGGGCTTCACGTGGGAGATCGTGGCGACGTCCCCACTGGGCCGGGCCGTCGAGTCCGCCGAGCTCATCGCCGAGGTGCTCGGGGTCGAGGTGGGCGACCAGGACGACGATCTGGTGGAGCGCGCGTACGGCGAGCTCGAGGGCCTCGTGGGCGCCGAGCTGGACGATCACGAGCGCCAGCGCCTCATCGTGACCGCCGAGCCGGAGGAGCAGGTGGCGGAGCGTGGGGCCGCCGCGCTGGCCCGGATCGCGGGGCACTACCCGGACGGCAACGTCGTGGTGGTCGCGCACGGGACCCTGATCCGGCTCACGGCCAACCGGATCCTGGACCAGAAGACGCCGCGGATCCCCAACGGCGTCGCGGTGGAGATCGACGCCGCGCGCCTGGCGGAGTTCGTCGAGAGCACCCGTCGGGAGACCCCTCAGCCGACCGGGGAGACCGAGCAGCAGCCGGCCTCCTGACGCGGACCCGAACGCCGGGCGGGCATGAAGAAGGCGACTACCCGGATCGTTGGGGGGAAACTCGGGTAGCCGCCCTCTTGCCGCTGTATTTCAAGCGACACCAGAACATTAGTCGTCCAACCTGAACGCGAGCTAGAAGTGCTCCCGGCCTGTGGACAACGGTGCCTGCGGACAGCGGTTCCGGGGATCTGCTCCGGCTTTCGGCGCGGGTGGGACGGCCCGATCAGCTGCGGGACTGCCGACGCTGACGGCGCCGCTGGGCCTTGAGCGCGATGATCCGCGCCGCGCCCGCCAGCGACACGATGATGCCTCCGGCCACGGCTGCGGCGAGCACCGTCAGGCCGACGTTCACGGTTCCCTCCCACGCGAAGTACCGCAGGGTGGTGGTCTCCTGGTTCTGCGCGATGAAGATGATCAACAGCACGAGGATGACCAGCGAGAAGATCGTCGCCGCCCACACCGCGCCGGAGCGCGTCGTCGTCATCCGGTCGCGGTACTCCTCGTCGCGCTCCGCTCCGGCGTCGTCGTTGGGCTGTTTCTCGGCGTTCCGCCGGTCGGCTGCGACCTCGGTGGACGTCGGCTCGTTCCGGGGCTCGCGCACGACGCCGGCCACCTCGGCCTGCGTGTTCGTCGCCTCGGGCTCCATCCTGTCGGCCGTCTCGCGGCCGAGGTCGTGGGCACCGGAGCCGGTCGGCGTGGCGCCGGCGTCGGGTGTGGTGGGATCCTGATTGCGCATCGAACGTCCTCCTGGCGGTGACGAGGCTTCCTGTTGTCATGAAACTACACGTCAAAGCCGCGAACGGCCATGCACCGGCGGGCTCCGAGAGCTTGTCGGCGGAAATTTCCCAGGGACCGGCTCACGTTTCGGCCGGGCCGGGCGTCTACAGATTGTGAGTCAGGTGAAGCACAGCGCGGCCAAGCCGCCGTTCGAGAGCATCGTGGAGCGCCACGGGGTGACGGTGCTGCGCGTCTGCCGCGCCGCGCTCGGACCCCACGACGCCGACGACGCCTGGTCGGAGACGTTCCTCTCGGCGCTCCGGGCGTACCCGGACCTCCCGGCGGACGCGAACGTGGAGGCCTGGCTGGTGCGCATCGCCCACCGGAAGGCCATCGACCTCTATCGCGCCGCAGGCCGCAGGGCGCTGCCAGCCGGCAACGGAGCAGACCTCGACGACGTCCGGAGCGGCCAGAGCGCAGGCTCCCGGGACGGCACGGCGCCCGGGCCGTTCGACGCCCAAGGAGACCTCTGGCAGGCGATCGTCGCCCTGCCGGAACGGCAGCGACTCGCCGTGGCCTACCACCACCTGGCCGGGCTGCCCTACGCCGAGGTCGCGGCGGAGATCGGCGGCACGCCCGAGGCCGTCCGCCGGGCCGCGGCCGACGGAATGAAGAAACTCAGGAAGGTCATGCTGTGAAGAGCACCCTCAACCACGGACCGGCTCGGGACGACCGGGAGCCGAGCCCGATCGAACAGGAGATGCTGCGCCAGCTGCGCGAACGCCTCGAGCACGAGGCCGGCGCGGCGGAGCTCATCGACGTCGCCTTCCGGACCGTCGACTCCCCGGTCGGGCGCCTGCTGGTGGCCACCACGGAGCGCGGCCTCGTCCGCGTCGCCTTCGAGTCGGAAGGCCATGACGCCGTCCTCGACGTCCTCAGCGCCAGGATCAGCCCACGGATCCTCCGCAGCGGCGGCTCGTCGCACGGGTCCGCGCCGGGAACGCTCCGCCGACGACTCGACGAGACCGCGCGCGAACTGGACGCCTACTTCGCCGGTCGGCTGCAGGCGTTCGACGTTCCGCTCGACTTCTCGCTATCGAGCGGGTTCCGCCAGGCCGTCCAGCGGGAGCTGACGGGCATCGGCTACGGACGGACGATGACGTACCGGGAGATGGCCGAGCTCGTCGGGAACCCCAAGGCCGTCCGCGCCGTCGGCACCGCCTGCGCGACCAATCCGCTGCCCGTCGTCGTCCCCTGCCACCGCGTCCTGCGCACCGACGGTTCGCTCGGCGGGTACCTCGGCGGATTCGCGGCCAAGGCCGCCCTGTTGGACCTCGAGCGTGGCGCCGCACCGCTCCCCGTCCCGGGGTCGCGGGGAGACGGCTGATGGAGGCTCTCTTCGACGCCGACTTCGGCGCCCGGGAACCGCGTCGCCTCGCCCCCGGCGCCTATCACCTGCCCGGGTGGCTGGAGCCCCGGCAGCAGCGTTGGATCGTCGAGCGCTACCGGGAGTGGTCGCAGGGCCCGGTGCCCCCGCGCGGCGCGAGGGTCGCCGGCCACGAGATGTCGGTCAAGACCGTCTGCCTCGGCTGGCACTGGCAGCCCTACCGCTATACGCGGGAGGCCTCGGACGTCAACGGCGCCCGCGTCCTCCCCTTCCCCGACTGGCTGGTGAGGGCCGGGAGACTCGCGCTCGCCGAGACCGCGTTCGAGGCGGATTCCTACACCCCGGATGCCGCTCTGGTGAACTACTACGACGGCTCGGCCCGGATGGGCATGCACCAGGACAAGGACGAGAAGTCCACGGCACCAGTCGTCTCGTTCTCGATCGGGGATGCCTGCACGTTCCGGTTCGGAAACACCGAGCACCGGAACAAGCCCTACGAGGACATCCTGCTCGCCTCCGGGGATCTCTTCGTGTTCGGCGGGCCGGCGCGGCTCGCCTTCCACGGCGTCACCCGGATGCACCCGGGCACGGCCCCGGCCGGGTGCGGCCTGCCGAAGGGGCGGATCAACATCACGCTGCGCGAGACCGGGCTCGACGCGTGAGGCCCGGTCCGGCATGAGAGTTCCCGCCCGCGGCCCGTTCGACGCAGTGATCGCGGCCCGTGTCCTGGCCGCCCACGATGTTCCCGGCGTCTCCGCGACGGACGTCACGGCCCGTCGGCACCGGAGGTGGATCCGCGTTGGAGGGCGGCAGGTCCCGGTGACGCTCGCGCTGATCGAGGACGTCGGGGTCGACATCGTGATCGACGCAGCGTTCGTACCCGCAGGCTGGCAGGTTCCAGGGCGGGCGGCGAGGCCCGACGCCGGACCGGTGCTCAATGACGGCATGCGGCGGTCCCTGAGGGGGCTCGTGACGCGCTGGTTCGGCCTCGACGTCGATCTGGAGCCGGCGCACCGCGCGCTGGCAGGGGATCCCGTGCTCGCGCCCCTGATCGAGGCACGACCTGGGCTGCGGGTGACCGGATGCGTCGACGAGTTCGAGGCGGTGGTCACGGTCGTGCTGGGCCAGCAGGTGTCGCTGGCCGCCTGCCGGACCTTCGCCGGACGGTTCGTCGCCGCAGCCCGCCTCGACGTCATGCCCGGCGCAGCTGGGCACGCTCGTCGGCGGCACGGTGGACCGGATGGAGCGGGCCGCACCATGGCCGGTGCAGGGCTGGTGCCGTTCCCCGGACCCGAACGGTACGCCGGCCTCGAGGCGACGGAGCTGCAGCAGGCGGTCGGCATCACCGGCGCCCGCGCCCGGACCTTGGCCGGGGTCGTCGCGGCGTGGTCGGAGGGCTTCCGGCTCGCCGTACTCTCACCCGAGGAAGGGCGTGCCGCGCTGCTGGCGCTGCCCGGTATCGGCCCGTGGACCGCCGACTACCTCGCCGTCCGCCTGCTCGGCGATGCCGATGTCTTCGTCTCCGGGGACCTCGTGGCACGCCGAGCCATGGCCAGGGCACTGGGGGCCGGGCCCCTGACGCCACGCCAGGCCGCCCGCGAGGCCGAGCGGTGGAGTCCGTGGAGGTCCTACGCCCTGTTCCACCTCTGGGCCGCGGAAGCCTACGCGGACCGCGACCCGGCCGGCGGCCCGGACTGAGGTGCCGGGCATCCGGCGTACGGTACCGTGGGTCGCGCTTCGACGAAGGGGAGACATGTCACCTGCCACTTACCGGCACGCGTCCAGCTCCGGCTACGCCGCGGCGATGGCGGCCATCGCGCTGCTGCCGACACTGGGGAAGCCCGTCGTCTTCGTGGTCGTCGCTCTGGGCCTCGCCATCGTCGTGGGGATCCCCCTGCTCGACCGGAGGATCCGGGAACGGTTCGCGGGGCCGGGCCTCCGGGCCGGGGACGGGCTGCTGCTCCCGGCCGCCGTCGCGATCGCCGCGTCCTTCATCGCCGGCAGCGACCCGGGAATCTGGAACGTCCTCCTGGGCGCACTCACGCTCGTCATCGCCTACCTCATGGGGCTGAGCTTCTGGCGGCAGGCACTCGAACGGGCAGCGACGGCGCGAGCCGAGGGCGGCGGAGACGCCGAATGAGTGAGCATGGCCCCGGAAACAGGGGCACTCCCCGGCGGTAGCCGGGCGCCCTGGCGGGTCGGACCGGTTCAGCGCCCTGCGAGGAGGCTCTCCCCGACGTCGGCGCGACGGTAGAAGACCTCGCGCCCGGTGCGGAGGGACTCGGCCAGGCCGCCCTCCGACATCACCTTCAGATGCGTGTTGACGGTCGCCGGGGCGAGGTCCAGCGCGCAGGCGAGCTGCGTCGTCGTCATGGGGACGTCGAGCTGGGCCAGGATCTGCGCGCGCGTCCTGCCGAGGAGCTTGGCCAGCGGGGCGTCCGGGCACGACGGCGCGGACTCCCACAGCCGCCCGACGCCGCGCGGTGCGTACGTCAGCGTCGGCACGAAGGGCGCGACGTTCAGCACCAGCGTCTCCGGCCAGATGAACGCATTGGGGACCAGGATCAGCCCGGCGCCCGGATCCGGGTGGCCGGTCGCGTCGCAGTCGCGGACGATGTCGAGACCGTCGGGCGTCGGGACCACGCTGGGATGGAGCGACTTCAGGACCTCGGCCATGCCGTTGCGGGCGATCTGCGCCAGCCGCCAGTCGATGTCCTCGAGCTGGAGCGAGCGCAGGCGCGGCCACCAGGGTTCGAGCGCCAGCGCCCAGTACCAGGCCAGCGCCTCGACGATCATCTCGAGGCCGGCCGCCAGGTCCCGCTCCAACAGGTCGATGGTCGCGACGATCCGCGACGTCGGCTCGAAGCGGCGCAGGTGCGCGAGGCTCTCCCGCCAGATCTCGTGGTCGACGGCGGCGACGTCCGCCAGCGAGTCGGCGAAGGTCCCCTGCCGACTCGGCGTGGGCGTCAGCGCGTCGGCCATGTAGCCGCGCGGACGCACCAGCGTGGTGAGGATGTCCAGGTGCCGCGCCTTGTCCGGCTCGGAGGAGCCTTCCAGTGCGGCACGGGTCGCCTCGATCCAGGGCCTGTGGATGGCCGGCCGGCGCTGCAGCGCCCGGATGCTGGCGGCAGCCTCCCACAGGGGCGAGGACTCGAAGCGGATCCTGGTCAGGTCCTCCGCCGTCAGTCTGATGTGCATGTGGATCAGCGTAGGCCCGCTCGGGGCAGACCCCGACGATTCGGTGTGGACCGAATCGTGGCGGCCGTGGGCTGCCGCGCGGACGCTGAGTGCATGACGACGAACCACACCCTCGGACCACGGCATGCAACGACGACTCGGGCCTCCGACCACGGTGCCCCGCGCGGCCTCGCCGAGCCCGCTGCACTCGCGTCCGCTCCTGCGTCGCAGGACCCCGCGGCGGCCTTCAAGGACACCACGGACCACCGGACTGGCCCGGACGCGTCCGGACCGGACTCACCCGACCCGGACGCGCTCGGACCAGACTCACCGGGTACGGAGGCGCCCCGACGCTCCAGAGTGCTCCGGATCCTGCGCGCCGTGGTCCAGTTCTACCGCGTGAACTGGGCGCGGGCCGCCGCGCAGGAGAGCGAGTACCTGCGGATCAAGGAGGAGAATCTTCGGAAGGTGTGGGTGGCTACCGGCGGTCGCATGTGATCCGCAGATCTCCACCGGGTCCTAGTCCGGGGTGCAGATCCGCCGCAGCTCGGGGATGCAGGGCTCGTTCTGCAGGCTGGTGGTGTCGCCGAGCGGCGTCCCCTCGAACAGCTGCGTCAGGAGCCGGCGCATGATCTTGCCGGAGCGGGTCTTCGGCACGTCGGGGACCAGCACGACGTCGCGCGGCTTCGCGATCGGCCCGATCTCGCGGGCGACATGCGCGCGGAGGTCTTCGATCAGGGCCCGTCGCGCCGGGGAGTCGACCGCCGCCGTCGTGCCCGAGCCGGGGCCGCCGACGAGCGACTTGTCGACGGGGACCACGAAGGCGGTGGCGGCCTGCCCCGTCGTGGGATCGACCGTCGGGCAGACGCCCGCCTCCACGACGGCGGGGTGGGAGACGAGCGCCGACTCGATCTCGATGGTCGAGAGCAGGTGCCCGGAGACGTTGAGGGCGTCGTCGGTCCGCCCGAGGATCCAGGTGTCGCCGTCGTCGTCCAGTTTGGCGCCGTCGCCGGCGAGGAACCAGCCCTGCTCCACGAACTTCTCCCAGTAGGACGCGTAGTAGCGCTCCGGGTCGCCCCACACGGTCCGCGCCATCGAGGGGCCTGTCCGGGTGACCACGATGCTGCCCTGGGTGTTCGGCGGGGTCCGGTGGCCGTCGTCGTCCACCACGTCCGTGGCGACGCCCGGGAGCGGCCGCGTGCCGCAGCCCGGCTTGAAGGCGGGGTCCGTCGGGCGGGGCGAGAGGACCGTGGCCCCGGACTCCGACTGCCACCAGGTGTCCACCATGGGGATGCCGGCGGCCGGATCGCCCGGCACCAGGGAGTCGCGGCCCACCTGGGTGCGCAGCCACCGCCACGCCTCGGGGTTCACGGCCTCGCCGACGGTCCCGGCCAGGCGGACGGAGGAGAGGTCGTAGTCGGCGGGGACGCCGTCCGGGAACCAGCCCATGAGGGACCTGACCAGGGTGGGCGCGGTGTAGTAGCTGGTCACGCCGTAGCGCTCGATGATCTCGAAATGCCGGCCCGGGTGGGGAGCGTTCGGGACGCCCTCGTAGATCACCTGCGTGACGCCGTTGGAGAGCGGCCCGTAGATCTCGTAGGTATGGGCGGTGACCCAGGCCAGGTCGGCGGTGCACCAGTGCACGTCCTGCTCGCGTCGGGCGGGGTCGGGGTGGGAGAAGAGGAACTCGTGGGACCAGCTGGCGTTGACCAGATAGCCGCCGGTGGTGTGCACCAGCCCCTTCGGCTTCCCCGTGGTGCCGGAGGTGTACATGATGAACAGGGGCGCCTCGGAATCGAACGCCTCGGCCGTGTGGGTGCGCGGCTGCCGGTCGACGACGTCGTGCCACCAGACGTCCCGGCCCTCCGTCCAGGGGACGTCCGCGAGGCCGGTGCGGTCGATCACGAGGACGTGCTCGATGCTGTTCTCGCCGGCGACGGCCGCGTCGGCGTTCTCCTTCACAGGCACCGCGCGGCCGCGGCGGAACTGGCCGTCCGTGGTGACCAGGAGCTTGGCGCCGGTGTCCTCGACGCGGAACTTCAGCGCCTCGGCGGAGAACCCGCCGAAGACGAGCGAGTGGATGGCGCCGATGCGGGCGCACGCCAGGGTGATGGCCACCGTCTCCACGAGGACCGGGAGGTAGATCACCACACGGTCGCCCCGGCCGACGCCGAGCTCCTCCAGCGCGTTGGCGGCCTGGCAGACCAGCTCGGTGAGCTCGGCGTACGTGACGGTGCGGCGATCGCCCGGCTCTCCCTCGAAATGCAGCGCGACCTTGTCTCCGCGCCCGGCCGCCACATGGCGGTCCGTGCAGTTGACCGCGGCGTTGAGCCGGCCGCCGTCGAACCAGGTGATTTGCGGCCCGCGCCTGGCATCCGGGTCCGCGGGGATCCACGTGTGCGTGGTGTGCCACGGCTCGGCCCAGTCGAGGCGGCGGGCCGCCGCGTCCCAGTGGGCCAGTCGCTCGGACTCGGTCCACTGCTGCTCGGCCGCCTCCGCGTCCGTGCGGGGCAGGGCGGCGTGTGGGTACGCGGGGCCGTCGGCGAGGCTCTCGGGTACGACGGCGTGGGGGGCTGAAGTGCTCATGCTCATCTCCATCGGTCCTGGCGGTAGCACCGTCCGGGCCGCGTGCGCGGTCCCCGGTGGTTGCTGCGGCGTCGTCGAGTCAGATCTCTCGGCCGCTCGGGATGGGTTCTCCACCACTAAACGCCGCGATCCGGCACCGGGCAAAACCGGTGACGCCGCACGCAACAATGTGATGACGTCGGTGCTATCGGCACGGGCAGGCGACGCAGGGGGTGGCACAAGAGGCGGAAACGTGACCGGACCGGGGTGGTCTTCCCGGGCGACTGGCGGCAGACTCGGGCCATGGGGAAGCCGATGCTGAGTGACGCGACGAACGGGCAGAGGGGCGGCGCGCCGTCCTTCCCCGCACCGACGACCGCACAGGACGACGCGTTCGTTGCGCGGCTGCTGGTGATCTTCGGCGTGGCCTATCTGCCGAGCCTCGCGTGGATGATGGTCCCCCAGAGCTCCACGTTGACCCCGGAGTTCCTGGCCTGGGGTTTCTGGACATCGCTGGTCCTGAGCGCCGTGCCGCTGCTCGCGGCGGCGGCGGTATTGGTCATGGCGCGCCGCTTCCCCCATCTCAGTCGAGCGGCGTGGCTAGTGGGCGCCATCGCCGTGGCGGCGACGGTGCTGACGGTGGTGACTGGGCACGACGTCAGGCTCATTCAGCTCATCGCCTGGGCGCTCATCCTGCGGCACCGATTGCTGATGGTGGGGGCCGGGATCGCCTTCGCCGCCATCACCCTGCCGACGGTCCTCTACGAGGTCACGGTAGCCCTCGACGGTCCCCTGTTCCTGCTGAACGGCCTGGCGCTGGCTTGGGCCGTGCGGATCGTGCCGCCGGCGGCGCTCCTCGTGCTCGCGGTTCTCCAGTTCCGCCGGAACGCGGCGGCAGCGGAGCCGTCGTCCGCCGACGCCGACGCCTAGGCCCAGGAGCAGGTCCGGGCCCGGCGAGCGGAGTGCGGGAAGGTCAGCGCCGGGTGACGATCCGCGCGGCGATCTCCGTCGGACCCGGCTCTGAGACGCCATCGCTCGGGCGGGCCGCGCCGGATTCCGCGTCGGACTGGCCTTCCGCTGGGGCGGGGGCCGAGGCCGCCGGGCGGGCGACGGCGGCCTCGGGATCCCCGGTGAGTTCGGCGTCGGTCTCGATGCGCCGGGGCCGCAGCGAGCGCCGGCCCAGCGTCAGGGCGAGGACGAGAACCGCGGTGCCCACCAGTCCCAGGGCGGCGCCGGCGACGGGCGACGGCGCGTACAGCCCGAGGAGCTGGAGCAGAGCCGGGAGGGTGCACGTGGCGATGCCGCAGAAGATCGCGAACCAGCCGATCGGGACGCGCAGCCAGGTGTGGCCGAACCCGTCGAGGAGGAAGAAGAGGAACCAGAGGGCGGCCCACAGCCACCACATGGCGGCCGAGACCGGGTCGGCCTGCAGGACGACGGCCGCCCCGCCGAAGACGACGGCGGCGATCGCCACGTACAGGCTGAACCAGCCGAAGCCCTCGGCGGGCAGGTCGAAGGTGTTGATGGCGCCGACCCAGAGGTAGGTGAAGCCGAAGAGGTACAGGCCGGACGCCGCGAGGATCGCGTCCGGATCGCCGCCGGCGCCGCTGAGCAGGATCGTCGGGAACACCACCTGCAGGGCGCCGACGAGGAAGTTGAGGACGGTTGCGCCGCGCGGGCGGACGAGGCCGATCAGAACCAGACCGTTGACGCAGAGCACCGCGCCGACATAGAGAAGCCCGACACTGGACATGAGAACTCCCGGGGAAGCAGTGGAAGGGACTCCGGCACCGAGCGCGCCGTACCCCTGCGAGGATCATAGGCCAACCCGGGGCACCGCGGCCGGGGAAGTGCACAGAAGACGAGCCGGCGCTGCGGACGCCCCCTCGTGGAGCTGGGAAATCCGCCGGACTGGCGGCAGACTCGGAGGCATGAGCAGTCGACCATCGGGGGACCCGGGGCGCGGACCCAACCCGGGGCGCGGGCCCAGCCCGGGGACGGCGTCGTCGGGAGCATCCTCCCGGCCGCCGTCCGGGACGCCCGGCGGCGCGGCGGACGGCCGCGACGGAGCCCGGAGACCGACGGAGCGCTTCGCCGAGGCGCTGCTGTGGATCCATGCCGTCGCGTACGTGCCCCAGCTGGTGGTGCCGGCGCTCGCCGGGACGACGGGGTACTGGTGGGTGGCGCTCGTCTACCTGGCGATGCTGGCGCCGACGCTGGCCCCCATCGCAGCCCTGCGGCAGGCCCGGCGGACCGGGTATCCGCGGGTTGCCGGGTATCGGCTCGTCGCCGGGGTGTCCGTGCTGGTCGCCGTCGTGGCAGCCGTGCTCTTCTTCATGCTCGGGTCGCTGACGGTGCAGCTCGCGGTCCCGCTGGTCCTCTGGGCGGTGCTGGTGCGACGGCGGCTCCTCGCGATCGGCGCCGGCGTCGCGCTGGCCGCCCTCCTGGTCCCCGTCGGGGCCTTCGGTATGTCGCTGGAGGCGCAGGGCATCCCGCTCGGTGCCGCCGTCGTCGAGGCCCTGACGCGCGCCGTACCGCCGCTGGCGCTGTTCCTGCTGGCCGGCCTGCAGCGCCGCCGGACTCGGACGGCGCTGCACGGCGAGGGGTAGCGCGCGGAGGCTGGGCGGGTTCGCTGGGCCGCGTCGGCGTGGGGCTCGCGGGACGGCGGCCGACCGGTGAATATGACGCCGTGAGCCGGGGCGCGTTTGTCAGAATGCGTCGGACTGTGGCGGAATGTAAACGACTAACCATCCAGAGCGGCTGAGAGATCTGGCTCGACGACGCCGCAGCAACCCCCACCCGAACGCGAACCGTCCAGGCTCGCGTGGGAACGGGAAGGTGCTACCGCCAGGACCGATGGAGGGAGATCTCTCATGACCGACGTTGCCAGCGAGCCCCGGCACCTCATCAAGCTCACGCCCGGAACCCCGGTGGGCGACCACTACGACTATCTGGCCAGCGTGTTCCGCCCCGTCTTCGCCCGCATCGCGGAGGGCGCCCGCCAGCGCGACGCCGAGCGGCAGCTTCCGATCGAGCAGGTCGGCTGGCTCAACGCGGCCCGGTTCGGCGCGCTGCGGATCCCGCAGGAACACGGCGGCTTCGGTGCCTCCCTCCTCGACACGTTCCGCCTGCTCATCGAGCTCGCCGAGGCGGACTCGCAGGTCGCGCACCTGCTGCGCGCCCACATCGCCTTCGTCGAGCAGATCCAGATGCACCCGGATCCGGCTGTCCGGGAGAAGTGGATCAACCGGGTCGTCGCGGGGCAGATCGTCGGCAACGCCTACACCGAGCGCGGCGGCAACGCCCTGGGCACCTGGAACACCGCCATCAGCGCCACGCCGTACGGCGTCTTCGTCTCCGGGACCAAGTACTACTGCACCGGCACGATCTTCGCCGACTGGACCGTGGTGGCCGCGACGCACCCGCAGCGCCCCGGCCGGCACCTCGCCGTCGTCTCCACCCAGCACAGCGGCGTGAGGATGTACGACGACTGGGATGGATTCGGCCAGCAGCTCACCGGCACCGGGTCCACCGAGTTCGATACGGTCCCCGTCGACACGCTGATCGTGCCGGTGGACCAGTTCGAGCACGTCGAGTCCACGGTGTTCCAGCTGGTGCTGCTGGCGGTGCAGGCCGGCATCACGCGGGCCGTCCTGGCCGACGCGCGGCTCGCCGTCCAGGCCCGCACGCGCAACTTCACCACCGGCACCGGTGTTCCGCTGCGCGACGAGCCGCAGGTGCTGCAGCTCATCGGCGAGATCTCCGGGCAGGTCCTCGCCGTCGAGTCGATCGTCCTGGCGGCCGTCGCCGAGGTCGAGGCCCTGCTCGCCGACGAGGGGCTCAGCGAGGACGAGCGCCACCTGGTCTGCGAGCTGACCGCGAACCGCGCCCACACGGCCGTGCAGCCGCTGGTGCTCGCCGCCGCGTCCAAGATGTTCGACGGCCTCGGCGCGTCGTCGACCTCCACGAGCTGCAACTTCGACCGGCACTGGCGCAATGCGCGCACCATCGCCACGCACAACCCGGCGATCTACCGCGCCCGGATCGTGGGCGACTACGAGGTCAACGGTCGGGCCCCGGTGACGCACGACTCCGCGGGCGACGTCCCCGAGTCCTACGCCTGAGGCCGCGTCACAGAACGTCATGCAGGCTTCACAAGCTGTCATGTGACGGCGCCGGGGTCGCCGGGTGACTTCCGGAGTCCGGTGTTTTGTGTCGAGGGAGCGTCACACGATTCAGTGGAGGCAACGGGTCATCGCGAGCCCCGCGCCACGAGAATCTTCGCGAAACAACCATCCAGAGCGGCCGAGAGATCTGGCTCGACGACGCCGCAGCAACCACCCGGTCGCCGCCCTCCACGGGCGGACCGGCAACGGTGCTAACGCCAGAACCGATGGAGGAGAGCATGATCAGTCTTCGCAACGTGTCCACCACCTTCCGGGGGAAGGACGGCGACTTCACCGCGGTGAACGACGTCAGCCTCGAGATCCCGGCCGGTTCGATCCAGGGGATCATCGGGTTCTCCGGGGCGGGCAAGTCCACGCTGCTGCGCAACATTAACCTGCTCGAGCGCCCCACGCGCGGCCAGGTGGTGCTCGACGGCGTCGACCTCACCGCCCTGGACGACGAGCGGCTCCGCCGGGAGCGCCACCAGATCGGCATGATCTTCCAGCACTTCAACCTGCTCAACAACCGCACGGCCCTGCAGAACGTCGAGCTGTCGCTGAAGTTCGCGGGGATCGAGAAGGCCGAGCGCCGTCGGCGTGCGCAGGAGGCCCTGGAGATCGTGGACCTCGCCGAGAAGTCCACGAGCTACCCGGCCCAGCTCTCCGGCGGGCAGAAGCAGCGCGTCGCCATCGCCCGCGCCCTGGTCACCCACCCGAAGGTGCTGCTCTGCGACGAGCCGACGTCCGCCGTCGACCCGCGGACCACCGCCTCCGTCCTGCAGTACATCGCCGACATCAACCAGAGTCTCGGCATCACCACGGTGGTGGTCACCCACGAGCTGAACGTCGTGAAGGCCATCGCCGACAACGTCGCCGTCATGGAGAACGGCGCCGTCGTGGAGCGGTTCGACGTCGCCGACCTCGCCGCGGGCACGTTCGAGCCGGGCACCGAGATCGGACGCTACCTCCTCGACGAGGAGATCCACCTGGACCGCACGCCGCTCGCCGGCCGCCGCGACCCGGCCTCCGGGGCACCGCTCCGCGGCCGCGACGGGAAGGAGCTCGCCCATGCTTAGCGCCTCCGCGCCCACCACGGGCAGCGAGTCCGGGCTCGGCCTGGACCGCATCATCGAACTGCTGCCGGAGATCGGCGTCGCGATGGGGCAGACCTTCGTCATGCTCCTCGTCGCGATCCCGCTGGCGATCCTGCTCGGCACGCCACTGGGCGTGTGGCTCTACTCGGCCTCGCCGGTGGGCCTGAAGCCGCGGCCGCGGGCGCACCGGATCGTCGACTCGCTGGTCAACACCATCCGGTCCTTCCCGTTCCTGATCCTGCTGATCGCCATCATCCCGATCACGCGGTTCATCGTCGGCACCACCATCGGCACCGCGGCGGTGATCGTCCCGCTGACCATCAACGCCATCCCGTACTTCGCCCGCTTCGTGGAGCAGAACCTCACGCAGCTCGGCAGCGGCGTGGTGGAGGCCGCCCGGGCCATGGGCGCCACGCGCGGGCAGATCGTCCGGGACGTGCTCCTGGTGGAGGCCCGCCCGGCGCTGATCGGTTCCATCACCATCATGACCGTGAGCTTCATCAGCTACTCGGCCATGGCGGGCCTGGTGGGCGGCGGAGGCATCGGCGACTTCGCCATCCGGTACGGCTACTACCGCTACGAGACCGTCGTCATGCTCGCCGCGATCGTCCTGATGATCGCCCTCGTGCAGGTCGTCCAGATCGGCGGCACCCGCCTGGCCCGAGTGCTCGACAAGCGCTAGCCGCACCCGCACCGCGGGCCGGCGACCGCCGTCGTGCCCGACGCCGTCGAGCCACCCGCAGCACCACACCGCGTCCCGTCCGTCCCCACTGCCTAAGGACACCCATGCCCTCGCCCCGTCCGCGCCTGCTCCTCAGCGCGTTCCTGATGAACACCCCCAACCACATCCTCGGCGGCCACTGGCGCCGCCCCGAGGCCCAGCAGCACCGCTTCAACGAGCTGTCCCTCTGGACCGGCCTGGCCCGCCAGCTCGAGGACGCCAAGTTCGACGCGCTGTTCTTCGCCGACGTCGCCGGCCTCTACGGCCAGTACGACGGCGGGTGGCACCGCCACGTCGAGAAGGGCCTGCAGGTGCCAGCGAACGATCCGCTGGTCCTCGCCTCCGCCCTCGCCGGCGCGACCGAGGACATCGGCCTGGCCCTGACCAGCTCCATCATCCAGGCCGAGCCGTTCCAGTTCGCCCGGCAGCTCTCCACCCTGGACCACCTCACCGGCGGCCGCGTCGCGTGGAACATCGTCACCAGCGTCCTGGAGAACGCGCACCGGAACTTCGGGGCCGGCGAGCTCGAGAAGCACGACGAGCGCTACGCCTGGGCCGAGGAGTACGCCGAGGCGGTCTACGCGCTGTGGGAGGGCTCGTGGGACGACGACGCCGTCCTCGCCGACAAGGCGGCCGGCCGCTACGCGGACCCGGCCAAGGTGCGCCGCATCAACCACCGCGGTGAGCGCTACAGTATCGACGGTCCCCACCTGGTGGAGCCGAGCCCGCAGCGGACGCCGTTCCTGTTCCAGGCCGGATCGTCACCGCGCGGGCGGGCGTTCGCCGGCCGCCATGCGGAGGCCACGTTCATCTTCGCCCCGTCGCCGGAGAGCGCGGCTCGCAACAGCGCCCTGGTGCGCGAGCAGGCCGTCGCCGCCGGGCGGGTGGCCGACGACGTGAAGGTCTTCGCCGGCCTCTCGTTCGTCATCGGCGGCACGGAGGAGGAGGCGCGCCGGAAGCAGGAGAGCCTCGAGGAGTCCCTGGACCTGGAGTACATCCTGGCGCACATCGGCGGCGGCCTCGGCGTCGACCTGGGCGGGCACGACCTCGACGCGCGGTTGGACGATCTCGGCGCCGGCTCCGTGCAGACCGAGGGCACGCAGGGCCACCTGGAGACGCTGCGGCGGCTCGCCCCGGACGGCAACCCGTCGCTGCGCGAGATCGCCCGCGCCCGGGCGTTCGGCCAGCAGATCGCCGGCACGCCGGAGCAGATCGCCGACCGCCTGGAGCAGTGGCAGGACGCCGGGATCGACGGCGTGAACGTCATGAACCAGGTCCTCCCGGACTCCTACACGGACTTCATCGAGGGCCTGCTGCCGGAGCTGCGCCGCCGCGGCCTCGCACAGACCGAGTACGCGCCCGGCACGCTGCGGGAGAAGGTCTTCGGCCGCGGCGCCCGCGTCGAGGCCTCGCACCCCGCGGCGGCCTTCCGCGGACGCGGCACCGACCTGAACTCGGCCGCCGCGCCGGCCGACCCGACCGCGGCCGCCGTGCCGGAGGGAGCGAACGCATGAGCACCTACGAGATCCTGCGCGAGCGTTTCGCGCCCGTCTTCGCCCGCATCGCCGCGGGCGCCTGGGACCGCGACCGCGAGCGGGTCCTGCCCGTCGAGCCGGTCGCCTGGCTCGACGCCGAGCGCTTCGGCGCCCTGCGCGTCCCTACCGAGCGCGGCGGCTACGGCGCGAGCCTCGAGACGGTGATCCGCCTCCTCGTGGACCTCTCCGCCGCCGACTCCAACGTGGGGCACCTGTACCGCTCCCACTTCGGGTTCGCGGAGACACTCTTCTGGCAGCCCGACGACGTCCGGACCCGCTGGTACGCCCGGCTGGTCGCGGGGGAGACGGTGGGCAACGCATCCACCGAGCGCGGCGGCAACGCCCTCGGCGAGCTCAACACCTCGCTCCGCCGCGACGCCGACGGCGTCTGGCGGCTGACCGGCGAGAAGTACTACTGCACCGGCACCATCTACTCCACCTACACGCGCGTCAGCGCCCAGGTGACGGGGCCGGACGGCGCGTCGACCGGGGAACGGCAGTTCGCCGTCGTGCGCGTGGACGCCGACGGCGTGCGCGTGCACGACGACTGGGACGGCTTCGGCCAGCGCCTCACCGGCACCGGCACCACGGAGTTCGAGGCCGTCGCGGTGGACGACGCCGACGTCCTGCCGCGTGTGAAGGGCACCCAGGAGGCGGTCCACGAGGCGGCGTTCTTCCAGCTGGTCCTGCTCGCCGTGCAGGCGGGCATCGCGCGGGCGGCCCGGGACGACGCCGCGGCGCTCGTCGCCGGGCGGAAGCGCACCTTCAACACCGGGTCGGGTGTGCCGTTCCGGGAGGACCCGCTGATCCAGGCGGAGGTCGGGCGGATCGCGGCGCAGGCGTTCGCGGCCGAGGCCGCCGTCGTCGCGGCCGCGCGGGCACTCGACGCCGCCTGGGACGCGTGCGCGGTCCGCTTCTCCAACGAGCCGGGCGACGTGCCCGCCGAGGCGTACGCGGCAGAGCTCGCGGTGGAGGCGGCGCACGTCAGCGTGCCCGATCTGGCGCTCGGCGCGGCCCAGGCCCTGTTCCAGACCGTCGGCGCCTCGGCGACGAGCTCCGCCAAGGGGCTGGACCGGCACTGGCGCAACGCCCAGACCGTCGCCACGCATAACCCCATCGCCTTCCGAGCGCGTTCGCTCGGGGACTACTACATCAACGGGACCACGCCGGAGGGGCTCAGCGCCATCGGCGACGCCGTCCGCGGCGGTTCCACCGCATCACCACTCGCATCCGAGGAACTCAAGGAGAACGCATGACCTTCGACATCACCCGCCGCACCGCCCTCCGCGGACTGGCCGCGACCGCGGCGATCGCCGGGCTCGCCGCGACGACGGGCTGTGGCCTGGCCGGCGCCGCCGAGGACAAGACCATCACCATCATCGCCACCGAGTCCGCGCCCTACCAGGAGCCGCTGAACATCGCGAAGGAGCTGCTGGCCGAGGAGGGCTGGGAGCTGAAGCCGACGTTCGTCACGGACATCGTCCAGCCGAACATCGCCGTCGCCAACGGCGAGTACGACGCGAACTTCTTCCAGCACGGGGCCTACCTGGAGCAGTTCGCGGCGGACAACAACCTGGAGCTCGAGGCGAGCTTCTACGTGTACTCGTCGCCGGCGGGCATCTGGAGCGACAAGTACGCCTCCCTCGACGAGCTGCCGGACGGCGCGCAGATCGCCCTGCCGGTGGACCCGTCCAACAACGGCCGAGGCCTGAAGCTGCTGGCGCAGGAGGGACTGATCGAGGTCGACGAGTCGAAGTCGGTCATCGAGCTGTCCCAGCGAGACATCACCGCGAACCCGAAGAACTTCGAGTTCGTCGAGGTCGACCAGCAGTCGCTCGCCACCACGCTGCCGGACGTCGACGCCGGGTTCATGTTCGTCCGCCTGGCCGCCGAGATCGGCCACACGCCGGCCGACGCCCTCGCGTTCGAGTCGATCGAGGAGGCGCTGCCGTACATCTGCCTGGTCGCCGGGCAGCCCGGGTTCGCCGAGTCCGAGAAGGGCAAGGCCCTGCAGGCCGCACTCCAGTCGCCGGAGGTCGAGGCGTGGTTCGACGACTACATCGACGGCGCCCTGGAGACCCCGTGGGACCGCGACGTGGCCGCGGACTTCGAGCAGTGGAAGCCGAAGGGCTGACCTGAACGCTTGAAGCGCCGTGCGGGCCGCGTCCACCCCGGTGGGCGTGGCCCGCAGCCGTCCTCCCGGCGAGAACGCGGGCGGACCGTGCACGCCTCCCCCTTTTGGGGCCGGGGCCGCGGCGGTCGACAAAGCCTGAGCTTGGTAGCTGGCCCTTCCGCTCTGCCGAAACGGGGAACCGTGCACCTCCCCGCCGCTCCAGAGGTCCCCGTGCGTCGGCCGGCGGTCACTCGGACCGGGCGCCCCGCCTCCGCCGGGGGATGAGCGCTCCCGCCGCCAGGCCGATCAGCAGGAAGGTCATGGGGCTCATCCGGGCGGCGTCGACGAGTTGGGCGAAGCTCGGGAACAGCCCGAGGCTGGAGAAGGCCAGGGGCAGTCCGAGCAGTCGCGGTACGGCGCCGGCGATGGCGAGGGCGCCGAGGCAGACGAGGAGCCCGACCGCGGCGGCCCGCGACCAGCCGGCCAGCAGGGCGGCGATCAGCAGCGCCAGCAGGATCAGTCCGCCGCCGAGGAGCAGCGCGGTGACGGAG
Source organism: Zhihengliuella sp. (assembly GCF_031178195.1). Lineage (GTDB taxonomy): Bacteria > Actinomycetota > Actinomycetes > Actinomycetales > Micrococcaceae > Zhihengliuella. Next base: position 420,413 of record NZ_JAPSJL010000001.1, on the reverse strand, counting down.
GCCCCAGACCAGAAGATGAGGGAGTAGCCCCAGTTGCCCGCGTAGAAGACGGCTGCCCCGATCACCAGTCCGGCGATCAACCAGAGGACCGCGCCAACCGCGCCAACCGCGCCGGCCGTTCCTGTCCGTGTCCGCGTCTCGTGTGCCACTGTGCCTCATCGCCTCGGGTCGCTCCGTCGTCGTGGTTCCAGTCCAGTACCTGCGGGGCCGGAAGTCCAGAGCTGACCCGCCGGGAAGCCGGCCTGCTCATATGATGCTCACCATGCGCTCAAATGTTAGACTGGGTCCACGAAGGTGCGCCGCACCACCCATCGGGGTTGTCCGGCCCGGCGCGAATCGCCCGGTGCGGGGCGGCGGCCGCGCCCAACAGACGAGCGGAGTCAGTCATGAACGAACCCCGTGCGGCGCACTCCGCCGTCGACCTCTCGCTCCGGACGCTCGATGCCGCCTCCACCGGCGGCGCGCAGGTGCCCGGCTACGATCTCTCGGCCCGGCGGGTGGGGATCGTCCACTTCGGAGTCGGCGGCTTCCACCGCGCCCATCAGGCGCTCTACCTGGACCGGCTGATGAACGGCGGTCTCGCCCTCGACTGGGCGATCTGCGGCGTGGGCCTGATGCCGCACGACGCCGCGATGCGCGACGCGCTCACGGCCCAGGACGGCCTCTACACACTGGTCGAGAAGTCTCCTGATGGCCGTCGCGATGCACGCGTCGTCGGCTCTCTCGCCGAGTACCTCTTCGCCCCGGACCAGCCGGAGGCGGTCCTCGCCCGGCTGACGGATCCGGCGGTCCGCATTGTCTCCCTGACCGTCACCGAGGGCGGCTACAACTACAACCCCCGCACGGGCGAGTTCCTCGCGGAGACCCCCGCCGTCGCAGCCGATCTCGCCGCGGACTTCACGGCGGACTCCGGCGCCGGCGCGTTCCCCACCACCACCTTCGGTTACATCACCGAGGCCCTGCGCCGCCGTCGTGCCGCGGGCACGGCGCCCTTCACCGTGATGAGCTGCGACAACATCCAGGGCAACGGGCACCTGGCCCGCACGGTGTTCACCGCCTTCGCCGAGCTCAAGGACCCGGACCTCGGGGCCTGGATCGGCGAACACGTCGCGTTCCCGAACTCCATGGTGGACCGCATCACCCCGGTCACCACGGACGCCGACCGCGCCGCCGTCGAGGCCGAGTACGGCATCGCCGACCGCTGGCCCGTGGTCTGCGAGGACTACATCCAGTGGGTGCTCGAGGACGACTTCCCGGCCGGCCGCCCGCCGTTCGAGGAGGCCGGCGTCCAGGTCGTGGACGACGTCGAGCCGTACGAGCTCATGAAGCTGCGCCTGCTCAACGCCACGCACCAGGCGATGGCCTACACCGGCTACCTGGCCGGCTACCGCTACGCGCACGAGGCCGCGCAGGACCCGCTGTTCGCCGAGTTCTTCGCGCAGTACATGCGACGCGAGGCCGAGCCGACCCTCAAACCGGTCCCCGGCATCGACCTCGCCGCCTATCAGGCCAAGCTCCTCGAGCGGTTCTCCAACGAGCAGGTCCGCGACACCCTCGCCCGGCTCTGCGCCGAGTCCTCGGACCGCATCCCCACGTGGCTGGTCCCGGTGATCGTCCAAAACCTGCACGACGGCGGCGCGTCCGCCGGGCGGTCCGTCGCCCTGAGCGCGGCGATCGTCGCCTCGTGGGCCCGCTACGCCGAGGGGGTGGACGAGGCCGCCGCGCCGATCGACGTCGTGGACCGGCTCAAGGACCGGGTGATGGCGGCGGCAGCGCGCCAGGACGACGACGAGCTCGCGTTCCTGCGCGACGCCGAGCTGTTCGGCGAACTGGTCGAGAGCGAGGAGTTCGCGCGCCACTACGCCGCGGCGCTGCGGAGCTTCAAGACGGTGGGTTCGCGCGCGACGCTCGAGGCGCTCCGCGACTCGGGTTGGACCGGCCTGGCCTGATCCGTGGACCGGGTGGCCCGCGCCTGCGACCTCGACTCCCCGGCGACCGGGCAGGCCGCGGCCGAATGAGCGGCGGCGACTGCCTGGCCGGTCTGACTAGGGCGTCCTCTCGACGCGCAGGAGGCGATCGTCGTCGGGCCCGGGGGTACCGCGCCCGTCCGTGTTGTTCGTGAGCACCCACAGCGATCCGTCGGGCGCACGGGCTGCATCGCGGAGGCGCCCGTGCTCGCCGACCAGGTGCTCCGTGGCGGCGTCGAGGTCCTCCTGCGTCTCGTCCTCCTGCGGCAGCTGTTCCAGTGGGACCTCGCGGAGGCGCTCACCGCGCAGGTTGGCGATCCAGAGGCCGCCGCCGACGATCGCCATGCCGCTCGGGCTCGCGTCCGCGGGCGACCACTGCTGGACCGGGTCGATGAACCGATCGTCCCCGCCGACGCCCTCGACCTCGGGCCAGCCGTAGTTCCCGCCGGGTTCGATCACATTGAGCTCGTCCCACGTGTTCTGCCCGAACTCGCTGGAGTAGAGCGTGCCCTCCTCGTCCCACGCGAGGCCCTGCGGGTTCCGGTGCCCGTAGCTGTACACCGGGGAGCCCTCGAAGGGATTGTCCTCGGGCACCCCGCCGTCGGGCGTCAGGCGGAGAATCGTGCCGTTCAGGTCCTCCCGATCCTGCGCACTGGCGGCGTCGCCCGCGTCGCCGACGGTCGCGTAGAGCATCCCGTCCGGACCGAAGACGATCCGTCCGCCGTTGTGGTAGCTCGCGGCGTCCGGCGCGTCGAACCCGTCGAGGCCGTCCGCCCCGCCGAGGAGGGGCTCCGGTTCGCCGAGGCCCAGAGCGCCCGGCTCGCCGGTCAACGGGTACCGCTGGATCCGGTTCTCGTCCGGTGCGGTGAAATACGCGTACAGGTAGTCCTCGCGGACGGCGATTCCCAGGAGGCCGCCCTCGCCCCTCGGTGCGGCCTCGGCGATCGCACCGATCTCCCGTGCGGCGCCGTCCTCGGCGAGCTCCAGGATCCGTCCCGTGTCCCGCTCGCTCAGCAGGGGCGTGTCACCGTGGAACGCGATGGACCAGGGTGCGTCGAGACCGGAGGCGACGGTGGAGACGTCGAGCTCGGAGGGTTCCGCCTCGAGGCCGGACGGGCCCGAAGCGGGCCCCTCCGACGTGGGCGAGGCGCTCCGCTCGGCCGCCGGATCCGTGGCGCCGGTGCAGCCCGCCACGGCCGCGACGACGAGTGCGGGCACCAGGACGGCGCGTGAGCCGCGCGCGGTGGCGCGGGTCCTCATGCGCTCTCGCCCTCGGCGAGGAGTGCGACGACGGCGCGGTCCGGCTGCTGGGAGAAGTCGGCGACCCGGCCGCGTTCGAACAGCTCGACCACGCGGGGATCGACGTAGGAGTCCCGGGCGATGGCCGGCGTGTTGTGGAGCCATTCGGCGGCCGCCTTCATCGCCGCGGCCACCGCCGCCGGCGACGTGTCGCCGGCGCGGTAGGAGCGGGCCAGCGAGCGTGCCGCCGCCACGGTGCCCTGCCAGGTGCGGAAGTCCTTGGCCGAGAACCCCGGGCCGGCGATGCGCTCCAGGTACGCATTGATGGCGGCGGCGTCGATGCAGGCCCAGCGGCGGCCGCCCCGCCCGCCGTCGCGCGGGACGGCGAAGCAGAGGGCCGGTGCCGGACGCGGCCCCGCCGGCACGGACTCGAAGTACTGCAGCAGCAGCTCGTCCTCGATCCGCACGTCCCACTCGTTGCCGGACTTGCCCCGGAACCTCAGGTGGACCGTCCCGTCCTCGACGCTCACGTGCCGTCGCTGGAGCGTGGACGCGCCGAACGAGCCATTCTCCTGCGCGTACTCGGCCCCGCCGACCCGCAGACCGGCGCGGTCCATCAATCGGACCGCGGCCGCCAGCGCCCGGCGCCGGCCGTCGTCGGACTGGCGCAGGTCCCGCGTCACGGCCCGCCGGAGAGTGGGCAGCCGCCGCGCGAAGGCGAGCGAGTGCGTGAACTTCTCGGCGTCCCGCTGCTCGCGCCAGGCGGGGTGGTAGAGGTACTGGCGACGGCCGGCGTCGTCCACCCCGGTCGCCTGGATGTGGGCCTCGGGGTGGGAGGAGACCCAGACGTCGTTCCACGCCGGCGGAATGGCCAGCGCCTTGATCCGGTCCAGCTGCTGCCCGGGCCCGAGCTTGCGCCCGTTGGCCGAGTAGTAGGCGAACCCCCGGCCGGAACGACGACGGCGGATCCCGCCCTCCCCGGGCTCGACGTGGATCAGCCCGTCGGCCGCGGGCGACAGGGACTCGGCCTTCACCTAGGCGCTCTTCTTGGTGGTCTTTTTGCTGCTGTCGGAGGAGGAGCGGCCGGAGGAGCCCGACGACTTCTTGGCGGTCCCGGACTTCTTCGCCGCGGAGGACTTCTTGGCGGTCCCGGACTTTTTCGCCGCGGAGGACTTCTTGGCGGTCCCGGACTTCGCCGTCGACTTCTTGGCCGACGACTTCGATCCGCTCGACTTGCTCCCGCTCGCCTTGGTCTTCGATCCGCTCTTGGAGGAGGCCGACTTCCGCGACGACTCAGACTTCTCGTCTGCGTCTGCGTCTGCGTCTGTGTCGTCGTCGCTCTCGTCGTCGTCCGCGTCAGCCGCGGAGGTGCGCTGGGAACCGCCGCCGCGCTTGGTCTCGACGCTGCGCTTGAGCGCCTCCATCAGGTCGACGACGTTGCCGCGGTCGGTCTCGGCCTCCTCGCGCGCGGCCTCGGCGTCGCCGAAGGTGGCGTCCGTGTCCAGGGCGTCGCCCTTCTCCAGCTTCTCCTCGATGAGGACCTGCAGCTCCTCCTGGTACTCGTCCACATAGTCCTCGGGTGTGAAGTCGCCGGAGAACTGGTCGACGAGTGCGGCGGCCATCTTCAGCTCCTGGTCGCTCACCTTGGCCTTGCTCTGGGTAGCGGGGAAGTCCACCTCGCGCAGCTCGTCGGCCCAGCGCAGCTGCTGGAGGATCAGGACCTTGTCCCGCACGCGCAGCGCGCCCAGATTGGTGCGCCGGCGCAGGGAGAACCGGACGATCGCCGTCAGGTCGCTGGCCTCCAGCGTGCGCCGCAGCAGGATGTAGGCCTTGGGCGACTTGGACATCGGCTCCAGGTAGTAGCTCTTGTCCATGAGCAGTGGGTCGATCTGGTCGCTCGGGACGAACTGCACGACGTCGATCTCGTCGCTCTTCTCCGCCGGCAACGACTCGATGTCCTCATCGGAGAGGACCACGGTGCGGTCGCCGTCGTCGTAGGCCTTGTCGATGTCCTCGTACTCGACCTTCTTCCCGCAGACCTCGCAGCGGCGCTCGTAGCGGATCCGCCCGCCATCGGCGTCGTGCACCTGGTGCAGGCGGATGTCGTGGTCCGTCGTCGCGCCGTAGACCTTGACCGGCACGTTGACCAGTCCGAAGGCGACAGCGCCCGTCCATATGGCCCTCATGGGCACAGTGAACCACCGGACCTTTGGAGTTGGCTAGGGATTCGCTGGGTCCTCTGGCCAAGTCCGCCCGCGACGGACAGGGTGGGAGCAGTGCGGTGCCCTGCGGCCCTGGTCGGCCGGGGATTGCTGGCGCGGACGGCAGGCGCGGATCGTCGGCACGGACTGCCGGGCGCGGGGTGCCGGATGCCGACGGGATGGAGGAGAGCATGGCGGGACGGAGCGGATCGCAGCGGCAGACGGTGGAGGTCGCCGGACAGCGGCTGCGCGTGAGCAACCTGGACAAGGTCCTCTACCCCGAGGCCGGGACCACCAAGGCGGACGTGCTGGACTACCTGGCGCGGGTGGCCCACGTGCTCATCCCGCAGGCCGCGTGGCGGCCCGTCACCCGCAAGCGCTGGGTCGACGGCGTCGGGACGGAGGAGAAGCCCGGCAAGGTCTTCTTCCGCAAGGACCTGGAGGACTCGGCGCCGGACTGGATCGCGCGCGCGGCCATCAAGCACAAGGACCACACGAACACGTACCCGCTGGCCAACGACCCCGCGGTGCTCGCCTGGTTCGGCCAGGTGGCCGCGCTGGAGGTCCACGTCCCGCAGTGGCGGTTCGCCCCGGACGGGACGCCGCGGAACCCGGACCGGATGGTGCTGGACCTGGACCCGGGGGAGGGCGCCGGGCTCGCCGAGTGCGCCGAGGTGGCGGTGCTGTGCCGGGAGCTGCTCGAGGGCATGGACCTCACCGCGGTCCCGGTGACCTCCGGATCCAAGGGCATCCACCTGTACGTGGCGCTCGACGGGACCTACACCACGGAGCAGGTCTCCGACGTCGCGCACGAGCTCGCCCGGGCGCTCGAGGCCGACCACCCGGACCTGGTGGTCTCCGACATGAAGAAGACGCTCCGCAAGGGCAAGGTGCTGGTGGACTGGAGCCAGAACAACGGCAACAAGACCACCGTCTGCCCGTACTCCCTGCGCGGCCGGGCCCAGCCGATGGTCGCGGCGCCGCGCACCTGGAAGGAGATCCAGCGCCCGGACCTCGCCCAGTTGGACTACCTCGACGTGCTCGAGCGCGTCGAGTCCGGGCTGGATCCGATCGCCGAGCAGGGCTGGCAGGGCACCTCGGAGACCGAGGGGCCTGGTCCGAAGGCCGGCCGGAAGGCCGCCGAGCAGCCGTCGTCCGCCAGCGATGGATCGAAGGAGTCGAAGGAGTCGAAGAAGCCCGGCGGCAGCGACGCCGCGGGCCGGACGGGGAAGAAGGAGGACGGCGGCGCTGCGCCGGCGCCCGCGGACCGGCTCGCCGAGTACCGCGCCAAACGGGACGCGACGAAGACCCGCGAGCCGGTGCCCGAGGAATCGCCCGCCCCGCGCGAGGGGGAGGAGCCCATCTTCGTCATCCAGGAGCACCACGCCCGGCGACTGCACTACGACTTCCGCCTGGAGCACTCCGGCGTCCTGGTCTCCTGGGCCGTGCCCAAGGGGCCGCCGCTGGAGACGGACGAGAACCGCCTCGCCGTCCAGACCGAGGACCATCCGATGGAGTACGCGACCTTCGAGGGCGAGATCGCCAAGGGCGAGTACGGGGCCGGGCAGGTCTCCATCTGGGACAGCGGGACCATCGAGATCGAGAAGTGGCGCGAGGGCAAGGAGGTCATCGCGGTGCTCTCGGGCCGGCCCGACGGCGGGCTCGGCGGGGTGCCGCGGCGCTTCGCGCTCATCAACGCGCCCGGCATGGGCGGCGAGGACAACTGGCTGCTGAAGCTCATGAAGGACCAGCCGCGGTCGCCGCGGGCCCGGGCGGCCCGGCGCGAGGCCCAGCGCAGCTCCGCCCCGTCGAAGCCGCAGCAGGGCGATGCGCGCTGGACCGAGGAGCTGGAGGAGCCCCCGGCGCCCATGCTCGCGACCGCCGGCGGGGTCGGCGACCTCGCGCCGGACGACGACTGGGTCTTCGAGATGAAGTGGGACGGGGTCCGCGCGATCGTCGGCATCGTCGACGGGAAGGTCCAGCTGACCAGCCGGAACGGACGGGACATGTCCGCCCTCTATCCGGAGCTGCAAGAGCTCGCCGGACTCGGCAAGGACGGGGCGGACCTCCACGGGGCCGTGCTCGACGGCGAGATCGTCGCGCTCGGCGCGGGCCACCGCCCGGACTTCGGGCTCCTGCAGACCCGGATGAAGCTCACGAAGAAGAAGGAGATCGAGGCCGCGGCAGAGCGGGTCCCCGTGCACCTCATGCTCTTCGACGCGCTCCGCGTCCCCGACGGCGGCGGCATCCGCGCCCTGATGCGCGACCCCTACACCGAGCGGCGCGAGGCCCTCCTCGCGGCCGTCGAGGAGGGCGGGCACATCCACCTGCCGCCGGCCCACGGATCCAGCCGGGACGACGACGGCAGGACGACGGCCGACGGACGCCGCGGCGTCGACGACGCGATCGAGTCCAGCCAGGAGCTGGGCCTCGAGGGGATCATCGCCAAGCGCGCCGACTCCACCTACCAGCCCGGTCGGCGCAGCCGGAACTGGATCAAGATCAAGAACGAGAAGCACCAGGAGGTCGTGGTCATCGGCTGGCGCACCGGGCTCGGCTCGCGCGCCTCCAGCATCGGGTCGCTCCTGGTCGCCGTGCCGGAGGACGGCGAGCTCGTCTACGCGGGACGCGTCGGGACGGGGTTCGACGACCGTGACCTCGAGGACGCCGCCGCGAAGCTGCGCCGGCTCGAGCGCAAGACGCCGCCGGCCGACGTCCCGCGGGCGGACGCCCGGGACGCCCACTGGGTGACGCCCCGGCTGGTCGGCGAGGTCCGCTACTCGGAGGTCACCGGCGGCGGCCGGCTCCGCCATCCCGTCTGGCGCGGCTGGCGCCCGGACAAGGCCCCGGACGACGTCGTCTGGGAGGAGTGAGGCCCGCTGGAGGGGTCCGGCTCCCGGGCACCGCAGCTCAGGCGATCCGGAGCCCGGTGCCGGCGCGTCGGATGGCGGCGAGGGAGCGCTCCAGCGCGGGCCGCGGCTCGAGCGCGTAGCGGCCGTCGCCGAACAGCTCGACCGTGGCGAGCCCCGCGTAGCCGCAGCGGTCGAGCGCGGCGACGATCTCTCCCAGCGGCAGCTCCCCGTCGCCCCACGCCAGGTGTCCGGCGGGGGCGCCGTCGACGAGGTGGACGTGGCGCACGCGCTCGCCGAGGAGCTCCGCGTAGTCGTCCACGGTGTCGCCGGCGACCGCCGCGCCGACCGTGTCCAGAACGACGCCGAGGCGTGGGTCGGCGACGTCGGCCAGCATCCGCGCGGCGTCTGCCGCCGTGTTCACGAGGTTCGACTCGACCCGCTGCAGGGGCTCGAGCACGCACTCCACCCCCAGTCCGGCGGCGTGCGCGGAGATCTCCGCGAGGGCATCGACGGCGCGCGCCCACCCCGCCGCGCGCGGCTCGTCCTCGCCGCCGCGACCGGCGGTGACGAGGAGCATCGGCGCGCCCAGCCCGGCGGCGAGCTCGGCCGCGCGCCGGAACATCGCGATGCTGGCCGCTCGCAACCGCGGATCCGGCGACGCCACGTTGACCGGGTACGCGACCTGCTCGGGCGTGAAGCACGCGATCCGCAGGCCCCGCTCCTCCGCCGCCCACCGGATGCGGCGGGCGTCGTCGTCCTCGAGCCAGGGCACGTGCGCGTGCGGGGCGACGCCCCATAGCTCCAAGCTGGTGCGGCCGAGGTCGGCGAGGTCGTCGAGGCAGCGCTCGAGCGGGAGGTGCTGGTAGGCGAAGTTCGAGCCGGCCACGCGGTCGACGAGCGGCGTGCGGGTCATTTACCGATCCCCTCCGAGAGGCCCTTGATGAAGTAGCGCTGGCTCGCGAAGAACAGCACGATCACCGGCAGCGCCGCGACCACCATGCCGGCGAACACCACCGGGTAGTCGGTGCCGTGCCGGCTCATCAGGCTCGTGAGGCCCACCGGCAGCGTCTGGACCGCGGTACCGCTGGTGAAGACCATCGCGAACAGGTACTCGTTCCAGGCGAAGAGGATGTGCAGGATCACCGTGGAGATGATGATCGGCTTGCACATCGGCAGGGTGATCCGCCAGAACGTCGTCCAACGGCTCGCCCCGTCCACCTCCGCCGCCTCGTCGATCTCGCGCGGCAGATCGATCATGTACGCGCGGATCAGGAACGTGGTGAACGGGATCCGGAAGGCGGTGTAGAGGATCAGCAGCGCCCAGAACGTGTTGTAGAGGCCCATGGCCTGGAACATCCGGACCAGGGGGACCAGTGCGACGGCGGGCGCGAGCATCAGGCCGCCGAGGATGATCCCGGAGATCGTCCGGCCGAAGGGCATCCGCACGCGCGTCAGGCCGAAGGCGGCCCACGCGCTGATGAACACGGTCGCGACCGTCGACGTCACCGTGACCAGGACGCTGGCGGTGAGATAGTCGCTCACGCCGTTGTTCCAGGCCAGTGCGTAGTTCTCCCAGTTCAGCTGCAGCGGGAGCGCGAACGGGTTCCCGAAGAGCTCGGCGTTGGTCTTGAAGCCGTTGAGCACCATCCACAGCAGCGGATAGGCCACGACCACCACCAGCGCCAGCAGGAACGACCACAGGAAGACGCGGCTGATCGCGCCGAGGAATCCAGTGCGGGTCATCAGAAATCCACCCTTCTGCGTCGCGTGTACCAGAGCTGGCCGAGGGCGACGCCGAGCGTCACCACGAAGATGACGGTCGCGATCGCCGCGGCGTAGCCGAAGTCGTTCTGGACGAAGCCGCTGCGGTACAGCCAGGTGGCGAGCACCTGGGTCGAGTTGTCGGGGCCTCCGCTGGTCATCACCATGACCTCGTTGAAGACCTGGAAGGCACCCGAGATGGTGATGATCACCATCAGTCCGGTCATCTCCCGGACGAGCGGCACGGTCACGTGGAAGAAGCGGCGGATCGGTCCGACGCCGTCGAGGGCGGCCGCCTCGTAGAGCTCGGTGGGGACGCGCTGGATCGCCACGGCGAACAGCAGCGTCGAGTAGCCGAAGCCCTGCCACTGGCTCATCGCGATGATCGCGACCATGGCGGTCGATCCCTGCCCCAGCCACGGCTGGGCGAGGAAGCCGAGTCCCACCGCGTCGAGCAGGTGGTTCAGCAGGCCCAGATTGGGTTCGTAGATGAAGTAGAACAGCAGGCCGGCCACGGTGAGGGAGATGGCCGACGGGATGAAGTAGATGGCCCGGAGGGCCTTCCGCCACCGGGCGCTGCGGAGGCTCTCGATCATCGCGGCGAGCACCAGGGCGCCCGCGACCTGGAAGGCGATGGACAGCAGGGCGTACAGGACGTTGTTGCCCAGCGCCCGCCAGAAGACCTCGTCGCCGAGCAGCTTCTCGTAGTTCTCGAGCCCCACGGACTCCGAGGCGCCGGAGTAGATGTCCCACTCCTGCGTGGAGAACACGAAGTTCTGCACCAGCGGCAGGTAGACGAACACGGCGAGGACCACGAGCGCCGGCAGGACCCAGGCCAGGCCGAGGATCCGCGCCCGGCGCGACTTCGGGCTCGCTCCGCCGACGCTCCCGCGCCGCCAGCGCCGCGCCGTGCGCGTCGGGCCCGGCTGGCTCATGGCCCCGGCGCGTCCGGCCGGTGCCGGCGCGGCCGTGGGGCCGGGGTGCCGGGCGGCGTCGCCCGGCACCCGCGCCTCACTTGGCGTCGTCGTTCGCTGCGCGAACACTCTCGAGCACCTCTTCCGGAGTGGAGCTGCCGCTGATCAGCGCCTCGCCACCGGCGAGCCACGCGCCGGCGACCTCGGGCACGGTGACCGTGTCCAGCCAGGCGACGAGCTGCGACGCCTCGTTGACCTGGGTGATGCCCTCGTAGACGGCCTTGCTGGAGGTCTCCTCGGTGACGGCTCCGACGACGCTGCTCGGCTGGCCGTACGGCGGCGAGGAGAGCGTCGTGGCGTGCTCCTCCTGGGTCGCGAACTTCATGAAGTCCGCGGCCAGGGCGGCCTGCGGCGACTTCGCATTGATCAGGTACCCCTCGGGAGCGCCCTCGAGCGCCTGGGGGTCGCCGGCGGCGTCGGCCGTGGCGGGGAGCGGGAAGATCCCGAAGTCCTCCTCCGTGAGCGTGCTGCCCTCGGCGGTGACGGTGTCGAACTCCAGGACCTCCTGGTAGTACATGGCCGCGCGGCCGCCGGCGAAGGCCTCCTGCGCGGTGGTGTAGAGAACGCCGTTGGTCCCGGTGCCGGTGTCGGTGCACTCGGTCACGAGCGTCTGGAACTGCTCCAGCGACTTCGCGTAGCCGGGGTCCGTCCACTGCGCGGTCTCCGGGTCGAAGTCCGCCTGCAGGACATCGCTCGGCACGTTGTAGGCGAACAGCTGCTGGAGGTAGTGGAGGGCCGGCCAGCCGTCCTTGTTGCCGAACGCGATGGGCTCGTAGCCGGCGTCGCGGAGGGGTCCGCACGCCTGGATGAGCTCGTCGAAGGTCGTCGGCACCTCGACGCCGGCCTCGGCGAAGGCGGACTTGCTGTAGCCCATGAACTTGCCGTTGTTGTAGAGCGGGACGCCGTAGTACTTGCCGTCGTACTCGAAGGCGGAGAGGGAGGCCTCGCCGAAGCGCTCGCCCCACTCGGTGCCCGGGGCGATCAGCTCCGTGAGGTCCGCCGCGAGGCCGCCCTCCACGAAGTTCTGCGCCCAGTCGCCGGTCCAGGTGAAGTAGACATCAGGCAGGGCGCCCGACGCCGTCAGCGTCTTCGTCTTGTCCTTGATCGACTGATCGGTCTCCTGGATCAGCTCGACGTCGACGTCGGGATGCTCGGCCTCGTACTCCGCGGCCACGTCCGCGAAGTACGACTCGAGCGGTTCGCCGGCGAACTTGGTCAGGATCGAGAGCTTCCCCTCGTAGACGGGCTCGCCGGTGACGTCGGCCGCGGGCTGGGCCGCCCCGCTGGAGCAGCCGGCCAGTGCGAGTGCGGTCGCGGCGGTCGCCGCCACGGCCGTGATGGTGCGTTTCGTGCGCATGTCTGCCTCTCTGAGGGGCGGCCGGGGCCGCCCTGGAGCGGTCGCCGGACCGCCGTCGGAACGTCGGTGTAGCTGTCAGGCGAGTGTAACCAAAACCTGATACCGGTACCAGAGTTTTTCCGAATCTCTTTCCTGAGACTCTGAATCCCTGATAAATCGGGGGTGTTGACGCTTTTCGCCGACCTATGCCACGATGAGGCACACCTGATACCGGTACCACATTCCGTTTCTGCGGGGACCCGTGCGCCGGATCGCGAGAAAGGATCAAACATGCTCGGCTTCGAAGAGAATGATTTCCGCAACCAGCTCGCCAGCGCCGTCGCCCTGCGGCCGCGGATCGAGCAGCTGGTCGACGAGCTGCTCGCCCGCGGCGTCGACAACGTGCTGCTCGTGGGGGCGGGCGGCACCTATTCGCAGATGTGGCCCTACGAGCTGCTGGCCCGCGAGCGCTCCACGCTGTCGGTGCGCTCCGCGATCGCGGCCGAGCTCGTGGTCACCGGCGACGCCCTGCTCGGCGAGAGCACGGTCGCCGTGTTCACCTCGGTCACCGGGACGACGGAGGACGTCGTCCGTGCCATCGAGTACGTCCAGGCGGCGGGCGCGACGACGGTGGCCTTCACCGGCTACCCGGAGTCGCCGATCGCGACCGCCGTCGACCACGCGCTGGTCTCCGAGCCGAAGACCTGGCCGTTCGACATGCAGCTGCTGCTGTTCGTGGGTCGGCTGCTGGAGCGGCGCGGCGAGTTCGACGGCTACGCGTCGCTCGCCGACGAGCTCGTGAACCTGCCGGAGGCCATGGTCAGCGTCGCGCGGCAGGCCGAGCCGATGGCCGAGGCCTTCGCCGAGGCGCACCGGGACACGGACTACTACTTCCTCATCGGCGGCGGCCCGCTCTGGGCGTTCACCTACCTCTACTCGATGTGCATCCTGGAGGAGATGCAGTGGATCCGGACCACCCGCGTCCACAGCGCGGAGTTCTTCCACGGCTCGCTCGAGCTCCTCGAGAAGGACACCGCAGTCCTCGTGTTCCAGGGCGAGGACCGGACGCGCCCGCTCACGGACCGGGCCGAGAACTTCGTCAAGCGCATCTCCGAGGACGTCACGGTCTTCGACACGCGCAACTACGTGCTCGAGGGCTTCAGCCCGGAGAACCGCGCCCTCATCGCCCCGATCGTGCTGGACACGATCATGGGCCGCGTGAGCAAGCACCTGGAACGCGTGCGCGACCACTCGCTGGACCTCCGCCGCTACTACCGCGTCCTCCAGTACTGAGAGGCGGGGCAGAGGACATGAGACTGCTCGGGTTCGGCGACAACATCGTCGACCGCTTCCTGGACCGGGGGATCGACTACCCCGGCGGGAACGCCGTCAACGTGGCCGTGTACGCGCGTCGGCTGGGAGCACAGGCCGAGTACCTGGGCGTCTTCGGGGACGACTGGTCCGGCCGGTTCCTCCGGCAGGCGATCGAGGACGCCGGGGTCGGGACCGCCCGCTGCCTGGTCCGCCCCGGCGAGTCCGGGGTCTCGACGCTGCGCGTGATCGACGGCGAGCGCGTGTTCCTCGGCTGGAACGGTGGCGGCGTGACGGTCCGGCAGCCGGTGGACCTCGACGAGGGCCGCGAGGAGTACGCGGCGGGCTTCGACGTCGTGCACTCGAGTGTCTACTCCGGCACCGAGTCGGAACTGGCCCGGCTCCGCCGGCACGACGTCCTGGTCAGCTTCGACCTCTCCAGCGAGCCGGACTTCCGGACTCCGGAGTACCTGGACCGGATCGCGCCGTCGGCGGACCTGGTCCTGCTCTCCTGCGCCGGGCTGGACGAGGACGAGTCCTTCGCCCTGCTCGACGACGCCGTGCGGCGGGGTGCCGGGCTCGCGCTCGGCACGCGGGGGACGGGCGGCGCGCTCGTCACGGACGGGCGGTTGCGCGCCACGGCGCCGGCGCAGCTGGTTCCGGAGGACGTGCCCGTTGTCGATACGATGGGCTGCGGCGACGCGTTCCTCGCGGGATTCCTCGTCGAGCTGCACGGTCTGGGCTGGCGCCGCGGCAGCCCGCCGGCGGCCACCGAGCTGCAGGCCGGGCTCGAGGCGGGTGCACGGGCGGCGCGGGACCAGTGCCTGGTGGAGGGCGCGTTCGCGCACGGCCGCCCCAGCGCGGCGCCGTCCGCAGTGGCTGAACGGTGAACAGGTGACGTGGAAGGGGGCGGGAGCGATGACCACCGAACGCTCGGTCCCGCCCACCATCTCCGACGTCGCGGCCGAGGCCGGGGTCGGGCGCTCCACGGCCGCGCGGACCCTCGGCGGCTACGGGTACGTCAGCCCCGAGGTCCGCGAGCGGGTCCTGGCCGCCGCCGAGCGCATCGGCTACCGCACCAATGCCCTGGCCCGCAGCATGTCGACCGGCGTGAGCCACACGCTGGGCGTCATCGTCGCGGACATCGCGAACCCCTTCTTCGGCGGCGTGGTCCGCGGCATCTCGGATGCCTCGCGGGCGCGCGGCTTCGACACCCTGGTCCTCAGCACCCACGAGGACCTCGCCGAGGAGGTGGCGGCGACCAACGTCCTCATCGACAAGCGGGTCGACGGCATCATCGTCGCCTCGGCGGCCCTCGACGCGGCGTCCGCGAGCCACATCGAGCAGGCGCGGGCCCGCGGCATCAAGGTCGTCCTCGTCGACCGCGCCGTTCCGGGCCTGGACCTCGACGCCGTCCTCATCGACAACCGGGCTGCTGCCCGGGACGCGGTGGCCCGGTTGATCGCCGCGGGGCACCGGCGGATCGGGTTCGTCTGGGGCCCGCCGATCGAGGGCCGGCCCCGGCGGCGGCGCGACCTGGTGGACGGTGCCGTACGGAATCTCTGGACCGACGGCGAGCGACTGCAGGGCTATCTGGACGCGCTCGACGACGAAGGCATCGTGTTCGACGCCGACCTCGTGATGGTCGGTGCCAAGACCGAGGAGCACGCCCAAGTCGAGGTCGCGCGGATGCTCGAGCTCCCCGATCCTCCGACCGCCCTGTTCTGCACGGAGAACGATGCGATGACGGGCTCGCTCCGGGCTCTCCGCGACGCCGGGCTGCGGGTGGCCGAGGACATCTCGCTCATCGGTTTCGACGACAGCTCGTGGGCGGCCGTGATCGAGCCGCCGCTGACGATGATCGAGCAGCCGACGCTGGCGCTGGGCGCCAAGGCCGCCGAGGTCCTCCTCGCCGGGATCGACGGAGAGGAGAAGGGCCCGGACACCGCCACGGCCTTCCACACGCTCGAGACCCGGCTCATCGAGCGCGCGTCGGTGGCGGAGCCGCCACGGCGCTGATCGGGGACTGAATAACGGGGCGCTGGACGGGACGCTGAGCAACAGTCGGCACCCTCGGCGCCGCCGGGGCCGCCGGGCTCCGGCGGCCGCGCCGTTCAGAGGCCCGCGTGCTCGGCGAGTGCCAGGGCGAGCTCGTCGTCCACGACGAGGCGCTGGATGAACCCGGCGCGCAGGGCCGCTACGAGGCCGGGCAGGTTGTCGCGACCGTAGCCGACGGCGATGGTCGTGCGCGCCCGGCGCAGCTGCTCCAGCGTCACGGAGATCACCCGGGCGTCCAGCGGGCTCTCGATCGGCCGACCCTGCTCGTCCAGCACCCGGCCGGAGACCTCGGCCACGGCGCCGTGCGCAGCCAGCTCGGTCCGCTCCTGCTCCTCCAGCCGCTCCCAGACGGTCGAGCGCTGGGGAGCCCAGGTGCCGACAGCCACGACGGCGACGTCGAGGCCGTCCGCCCTGGCCAGGGCCTCGGAGATCTCGGGCTGGCGACGCAGGCTCGCTGCCGTCTCGGCGGTCTCCACGATCAACGGGGTCGGCAGAGGCCAGGTCCGCCCACCCGCCGCGGCGCCGAGCCGGTGCAGCAACTGGCCCGAGCCGCCGTCGTTCCCGACCTTCAGGTCTCCGGCGAGCTGGACGATGTCGCACTGCGGGAGCCGAGCGAGGCGGCTAGCCATGAGGTTCAGTGTCCGCGACCAGGAGACGCCCACCGTGTCCCCGTCCCGGACGGTGGCGACGAGGACGGCGGCGGCCTCCTCCGCGACCTTGTCGCGGGCCGTCTGGTCGGCACCCGGGCGATCGGCGATCTCGATGCCGTCAACGCCCAGCGCGGCTGCGAGCGCGGCGACGTCGATCCGGCCGCGCGCCGGGCGGTGGATGCTGATGGTCACGATGCCCTCCCGCCGGGCCTCCTCGAGATAGCGGGCGACCTGGAACCGGGAGAGGCCGTGCGCCTTGGCGATCTCGACCTTGGGCGCGTTGTCGACGTAGTAGGCCGTGGCGATATCGGCCAACAGCTCCTGATGACCTGCTGACATGGGCTCCTCCTCCTGGCGGGCAGCCGGTCGGACGACGGCGGCGGATGGTCCCCGCCGCTCATCTGAGCAAACCGTCCTTCCAGCGTAGGTCACGCTTGCTCATCTGAACGTCGGTGGGTACCGACACGGGAGTGCGGCGTGCACGGTTCCCCCTTTTCGGCCCTCGTTCGTCCGGCGTGGGCGCGATCAGCCCTGATCAGGTAGGCCCCAGGTGCCAATGCCGTCGCTGAAAGCGGGGAATCATGTACACCCCACTGAACCACGGGTCAGCGTGGCAACGAGTGCCGGGTGGATTGTGCCGCCGTCGACTCGGTGGTCGCCGTCGTGCTCGACGGCGAGGAAGGAGCCGGCGGCGCCGGCTGCGGCGTACGCCTCCCGGAGCTGGACGACGGCGGTGCGGAACCCCGCGATGGGGAAGATGGGGTCCGCGGTTCCTCCCTCGACGAGGAGGTGCCGCGGCGCCAGGGCGGCGAGCAGGTCCGGCATCTCGCCGACCCGCAGCAGCCCCGGCAGGTAGTTGCAGGGGCAGTGGCGCATGGCCAGGATGCTCTGCGCGAACGTGTTGACGTAGCCGGACAGCGCGACAGCCGAGATCCGCCGGTTGGCCAGCGCCGTCACCACCGCTAGCAGGGATCCGCCGGAGTGGCCCGCCACTCCGAGGCGAGCGGAGGCATCGAGCCCGAGCGCGGGCAGGGAGTCGAGGACGCCGATCAGTTCGGCCGCGCGGGCGCCGGCCAGCGACAGCCCGAGCGCCGAGAGATGCGAGGTCAGACTGGCGCACGCCGAGTTCTCCGCTGGCTCCAGATCCGCCGCGCTGCGTCGCGGGCCGAAGCCGAGGATGTCCGGCACCACGACGTTCGCGCCCAGCCGGGCCAGCGTCTCTCCGAAGTGCGCGTGGCCGTCGGTACGGTCCGTATCGACGGTGCCGTCGGCCTTCAGGCCGACGAGCTGGCGGCTGCCGTATCCGTGCCCGTGGATCGCCAGCACCGTCGGGCGCGCCGAGGGGACGCCGCTTCCGAGGACGCGTGCCGCGTCGGCGTCGGTGTCCTGCTCGCCGCGGGCAGCGGCCCCGGGGCCGGAGGGACGCAGGACGTAGACGCCGAGGGGCATGCCCGCGTACAGCTCGAGCTGCCAGCGTTGCCGGACGTAGCCGGGACCCTCCGCCTCCTCCAGTAGCAGCGGGGCGGGGGCGCCCGCTCCGGCCGGCAGCAGGAACCGCTCGAACGGGGCCAGCAGCGCAGCGAAATACGCCCCGGCCGTCCGCACAGGAGACACGTCCTCGCTGGGTCCGATTCTGTTGTCTCGTTCGCCGTCGTTCAGAGCGAGCCGAGCCAGCAGCGGCTCGGCGCCACGACCGCGGGAGGGGTCGCCCGTGCGGTCGGGCGGAGTCGTCGGGTCAGGCAGTGTCGTCATGCGCGCCATCCCCGGTCGGCGGAGCAGCGGCTCTCTTGGCGGTGCATTGCGTCAGGGGGCCTCCATTCTCCCGGCGGCCGCTGATTCGTCCGCCGATGGGATGGAGATCAGGCTATGGCGTGCCGGATCCCGGCGGGTATGGCGCAGTCCGCATCGATACCGCGCCATACCCGCCGGGAATGAAGCTGTGCGCCAGGCATGGCCCGTTTCGCCGGGAGCGAGGCCGCCTAGTCGGTGTCTCGGTCAGCCAGTGACGTCGAGTTCTCGGATCACGAGGTTCTCGTAGGCCGCCTCGCCGCCGTGGACGAACAGGCGGATGCCGTCGTCCCCGGCCAGCGGGAAAGCTCGGTGGGAGTGCACCACGCGACCGTCCCCGACGAAGAGCTCGACGCTGGCATGATCGACGAGGATCCGCACGTCGAGGCGGCCCGAGCCCACGTCGAACGGCACCTGCGACTCGCCGCCGTTGCCGGGGTTGAAGGTGGGCCGACGGTTGACATAGGTGAAGCCGCCGCCCAGGAAGGCCCCGGCCGCAACATGGCGGCCGCCGCCGGGAGCCCGGCACAGTTCGAACCCGATGTTGTCCGGCCGGTTCGCCGGATCCCAGACGAGCGTGCACGCCAACTCGTAGGCGCGGGAGCGCAGTTCCAGGTCGCGGTTGCCGGAGAGCCGGATGGTGCCGATCTCGTGCGCCTTCGACGTGTAATCGGCCAGCGCCGCCGTCGGCTGCGAGACCAGCACGTACCGCTCGCCCGCGCGGACCATGCGGACGTCGCGGACGATCATGTCGTCGCCGTTGTAGCCGTCCGTGATCAGGCTGGGCGAGTTGTGCGGGTAGTCCCAGAAGTTCGCCCAGCCGATGGCCCGGCGCAACGACGGATCGAGCCGGCCGGCGTCGTCGTAGTGCTCGTAGGTGACGGCCCCGTAGAAGTCGAAGCCCCGGTCCAGCCACTCCGGTTCGGCCGCCTCGGGGGTGAACGAGGCACCGTCGAAGGTGCCCGTCCAGTAGGCGTACGTGGCCGGGAGGTCGCGCGCCTTGCCGTTGGCGCTGATGCCCAGCACCCAGTGGGCGGTGCCGTCGTCCGCGATCATCTGGAAGATGTCGGGGCACTCCAGCAGGCCGAGGTCGTCCCGATGGAACGAACCCACCTCCTCCCAGTCGCGCAGGTTCGCCGAGGCGTAGAAGCCCAGCCGGTTGCCCTCGGCGTTGGCCATGAACCAGCGGCCGCGGTCGGCGTCCCAGATGACCTTCGGGTCCCGGAAGTCGTGACGCCCGGGGTTCGGCAGGACCGGGTCCTCCCCGCCGGGCGTGAACGTCCGGCCCTTGTCGGTGGAGTACCAGAGGTACTGCGCCTGACCGGTCGACGGCGCCTGCGTCACCAGGGCGATCAGGGCGCCCGCCCCGTAGCCGGCCGTGTCGTCATGGTCGACGACGACGCAGCCGGACCAGCAGTCGCCGTTCCCGTTCGAGTTCTTCTCGATCGCGACGCCGTGGTCCTCGAACGACACGTGGTCCCGGGTGGTCGCCAGGCGCCACGACGTCCCCGCGCCACCGTCGAGGTAGTCGGCGTTGTAGAGGTAGTAGTACAGGTACTCGCCGTCCACGAAGACGGGCCGCTGCGGATCGTTCTTCCAGTTGTCGGGGACGCTGAAGTGGTAGGCGGGACGGTAGGAGTGCTCCGGGACGGCCCGTGCGGATTTGCCACTCGGGCGGCCGGGGTTGGCGTGGTCCGGCGCGGCGGCCGCCGGTGCGATCCCGCCGAGGGACAGACCGCCCAGAGCGGCCGCCCCTCCCGCACCGAGGAGCATGGAACGTCGGCCGACGGCCGGTGCGCGGCGGGGCAGGGACTCGGACTGGTTCTCGTGGTTCTTGGACACGGGTGGCCTCTCTTCCAGGGGTTTGTTCGGTTGCGGAACGCTGAGTGTCGGAACGGTAGTGGCCGTGGGCGGGCCGGGACAGGACGGCGTGACGGGCGCGCGGGGCTCAGGGGCGCAGTACACGCCCCGGTTGCTCGGCCCCCTCGAGTCGCCAGGCGCGTGCGGAGGTGACGGTGGCTCCACCGCTGCTCTCGATGCGGATGCGGCTCGCGTCCGGCCGTGTGGGGTAGACCCGCGTGGTGAGCGCGATGCCGTCGACGAAGACCTCCACGCTGGAGGCATCCAGCAGGATCCGGATCTGCGTCTCCACGGCCGTGGAGCGGACCTCGCCGGCGTGCGGCGAGGTGTCGCACCCGCCCGCCAGCGTCGAGCTCTCCCGGTCCAGCACGATCTCCTGGGCACCATCGGCCCGCCGGTGGACGCGCAGGTCGGTGTGCTCGGCCCCGTCCTCCGTCGCGAAGAGGACGACGTCGAGGCGGCCGCCCGTCTCGATCCGCGCCGCGATCTCGACGTCGGCCGCCGTGCCGGCGAACTCGTGCTGACCGGTGGGACCGGGCAGCGGCAGCAGGGGCAGGGAGCGCAGAGACTCCACCTCGGCGATCGGCTCGGCGCGCACGACGCCGGCTGCGTCCCCGCCGTCCGCGTCGAGCCAGAGCCGGCGGGGTATGGTCATCGCCCCGGACCAGCCGGCCGCGGCCTGGGCGGCGTCGTCGCGCCCCTCCTGCATCCAGGACCAGAGCACGCGCCGCCCGTGATCGTCGCGGAACGTCTGCGGGGCGTAGGCGTGACGTCCGCCCAGATCGAGCCGTTGGACCCGGTCGATCGAGAAGCGCCGGCCATCGTAGGAGCCGATGGCGATGAACGGGCGAAGTGTGAGGCCCTCGTGCCAGGCCGAGAAAACGAGCAGGTGCGGGTCGGCGCTGTTGCCGTCGGGCGCCCCGGTCTCGCCGGCGGGGCCGGGCGCGAGCCGGAAGAAGTCGACGCACTCCCACATGGTCCCCGTCCAGTCGACGTCGTCGAGTCGGACCGGATGGCCATCGCCGACGACCAGCGGGCCGAGCTCCGTCCAGGAGCGGAGGTCCTCGGATTCATAGAGCAGGGCCGTGCCGCCCGCCCCGACGATCCCGCTGCCGATCAGCTGTCGCCAGCGCCCGGCCTCCCGCCAGACGCAGTGGTCGCGGAACTCGGTGACCTCCAGCCCCTCCGGCGGGGCGTCGATGACCGGACGATCGAGCGGGGTCCAGACGTCGAGGTCTGTAGAGCCGACGGCCAGGCACGGCAGCTCCCGGCCGTCGGCCCGGCCGGAGTAGACGATCGTCGGGGTCCCGCCGTCGTCGACCAGGACCCCGGACCAGCAGCCCTCCCGGTCCGGGCCAGAACCCGGGGAGAGCGCGAGGGGGCGGTCACGCCAGCGCACCAGATCCTCGCTGACCGCGTGGCCCCAGTGGATCCGGTCGTGAAACGGGCCCTCCGGGTTGTACTGGTAGAAGAGGTGGTAGAGCCCGTCCCACTGGGCCACCCCGTTGGGGTCGTTGAGCCAGGCGGCCGGCGACGTGAAGTGATAGCGGGGGCGCAGGGGATCGGCCTGTGCCTGTGCGATCAGGTCGGTGGACTGCTTGGAAGCCGGGATCATCTGTTCTCCTGTGGCATGAGCACCCAGTGCTCGGAATCGGTCGGTCCGTCGGCGGTTCCGACGTCCCCTGCGGTGCCGACCGCGGTGGGTACCTGCTGCGGCGACGAGGTCCAGGTCTCGACCTCCTTCCGCAGCTCGGCGCGGGCACCGGCGTCGAACGGCTCGGAGCGCTCCGGGTCGGGGACGGCGCTGACGAGGAGGCGGGTGTAGGGGTGCCGCGGGTCGTCGAGGAGCTCCAGCGACGGTCCGCCCTCCACCATGCGTCCGGCGTTCATGACGATGGTCCGGTCTGCCAGATAGCGGGCGGAGGCCAGATCGTGCGTGACATAGAGGATGGCGATGCCGCGTTCGTCCCGCAGCTTGGCGAGCAGGTTCAGGATGCCGATGCGGACGGAGACGTCGAGCATCGACGTCGGCTCGTCCGCCAGGATGACCTTCGGTTCGACGGCGAGCACCCGGGCGATGGCGATGCGCTGGCGCTGGCCGCCGGAGAGCTCGTGCGGGAACGCGCTGAGCACCGCCGGGTCCAGGTCCACGGTCCGGACGAGTTCCACGAGCCGGCTGCGCAGCTCCGACGCCGACTGGCCGGGTCCGCCGTGCAGACGGAGCGAGCGCTCCAGCACGGACTCGACCCGGTGGGTGGGATTCAGCGACCCGAAGGGATCCTGGAAGATCATCTGGACGTCGCTGCGGTACCGACGCGTCGCCCCGCGGCGCTGGGTGCGCAGGACGTCCTCGCCGAAGACCTCGACGGAACCCGACTCCGGGTGCTCGAGGCGCGCCAGGCAGCGGGCCAGCGTCGACTTGCCGGATCCGGACTCGCCGACCAGCGCCACGATCTCGCCGGCGTCGATTGTCAGGTCGATGTCCCGCAGGACGTGGAGCCGCTTCCGCGCCAGCAGGCTGCCGGTCGTGAAGGTCTTGTTCAGGCCGCGCACCCGGACTGCGGGGGCGGCGACCGTCGTGGGGGCCGTCGTCATCGGAGTACCTCCCTTTCGAGGTGCGAGGAGCCGGTCGGGGCGACGAAGTGCCCGCCGCCGGTGTCTTCGAGATCGCCGATCTCGGTGAAGCGCACGCCCTCGCTCAGGCCGGTCAGCTTCACCCGTGGGCCGCTGATCGGCGGGAAGGCGCCCATCAGGGCCTGCGTGTACGGGTGGAGCGGCCGCCGCCGCAGCGCCTCGGCCGGGGCGAGCTCGACGAGCCGGCCGGCGTACATGACGCCGATGCGGTCCGACATCTCGAGCATCAGCGACATGTCGTGGGTGATGAACAGGACCGCGAATCCCAGTTCCGCCTGGAGTTCCTGGATCTGCGCCAGGATCTCCTGCTGCACGACGACGTCGAGGGCCGTCGTGGGCTCGTCCAGGATGAGCAGGCGCGGGCGCAGGGCGCTCGCCATGGCGATGACGACGCGCTGCCGCTGGCCGCCGGAGAGCTGGTGCGGGTAGGAGTTCACGCGGTCAGCAGGGATCCGCACGAGCTCGAGCAGCTCGGCCGCCCGCCGCAGGGCCTCTCGCTTGCCGAGGCCCTCGTGGGTGGTGAACACGTCGGCGAGCTGGTCGCCGATCCGCATGACGGGATTGAGCGAGTTCATGGCGGACTGGAAGACCATCGCGACCTCGCGCCAGCGCCACGAGCGCAACTCGTCGGCGCTCATGGACAGGACATCCTCGCCGTCGAACCGGATGACTCCGTGGGTGATGCGGGCCGGGTCCTTCAGGAGTCGCATGATGGAGTGCGCCACCGTGGACTTGCCGGAACCGGACTCGCCGGCGAGCCCGAGGATCTCGCCGGGTGCGATGTGGAAGCTGACGCGGTCGGCTCCGCGGACGGAGCGCTCGTCGCTGACGTACTCGACTGTCAGCTCTTCGATGTCGAGGACTGGTTTCACTGGTGGGCTCCTTGCGGCTCGGCGGCCTGCACGGCGGTCGGCGCCGTGGCGCTCGCGGCCCGGCGTGGCTTGCGCAGGCGCGGGTTGGTGATCTCGTCGACGGCGTAGTTGCACATGGCCAGGGCGTAGGCGACCAGCGCGATGGCCAGGCCGGAGGGGATGAAGATCCACCATTGCCCGAGCATGAGCGCACCGTCGGTCGACGCCCAGAAGAGGTTGGTGCCCCACGAGATGGTGTTGGCGTCGCCGAGGCCGAGGAACTCGAGCCCGGCCTGCGCGCCGATGGCTCCGATCACGCTGCCCAGCAGCGTGGTCATGACGATCGAGGCCATGTTGGGCAGGATCTCGCGGAGCATGATCCGCAGCGGCCGCTCGCCGGTCACCAGGGCCGCCGCGATGTAGTCCTTGCCGCGGATGGAGAGAGACTGGGAGCGCAGGACGCGGGCGCTGCCGGCCCATCCCGTGATGACGAGGACGATGATCACGGTGCCGAGGCCGGGCGGCATGAACGCGGCGAGGATGACGAGCAGGGGCAGACCGGGCAGCAGCAGGAAGACGTTCGTCAGCAGGGACAGGACCTCGTCGACGGCCTTGCCGAAGTAGGCGCAGGTCAGCCCGACGACGACGCCGACGATGGTTGCGAGGACCCCGGCGAGGACGCCGACGAAGAGCGACGAGCGCGCGCCCCACAGGGTCAGGGCCATGACGTCCTGGCCCTTCGCCGTCGTCCCGAGCCAGTGTTCCGGACTGGGCGGAGTCGCGCCGCCGGAGCCGATGCGCGAGGGGTCCTCCGGGTAGAGGGCCGGCGCCAGCAGAGCGAGGAGGACGAACACCGCGAGGATGGCGAGGCCGACGACGGCCTTGCGGTTGCGGGCGAGGCTGCGGATGAGCCGCAGGGAGGCACGACCGCGGGGGCGGCCGGAGACCGGGGCAGGGGGTGGGAGAGCCATGGGATCCTCCGGATCAGCTGACCCGCACACGCGGGTCGAGACGGACGTAGACGAGGTCGACGAGCAGGTTGGCGAGGAGGACGGCGGCGGTGATGGTCAGGAACAGGCCCTGCATTAGCGGGTAGTCGAGTCCCTGCACGGCCGCCAGCAGCTGGTAGCCGACGCCCGGGTAGGCGAAGACGACCTCGGTCAGGAGCGCGCCGCCGACGATGAACCCGAGGCTCATGCCGATGTTGGTCACGGACGGCAGCAGCGCGTTCCGCGCCGCGTAGTTGAACATGATGCGCCGCGGCCGCAGGCCCTTCGCCTCGGCCATGAGGATGTAGTCCTCGGCGTTCGTGGTGATCATGGTGTTCCGCATGCCGAGCATCCAGCCGCCGATCGAGACGAGCACGATCGACAGAGCGGGCAGGAGCACGTGGGACGCCACGTCGGCGATGAAGGCGAGGTCCCACGACGGCGTCATCCCGACGGAGAACGCGTGACGCAGGGGCGACCAGCCGAGGGTGACGCCGAAGACGTACAGCGCACCCATTGCGAGCCAGAAGTACGGGAAGGAACCGATGAAGACCAACAGCGGCGGCGTCACCGAGTCGAGGATGCCGCCACGCCGCCAGGCGGCGAGGATGCCCAGCAGGTTGCCGATGATGACGGCGATGACCAGCGAGACACCGCCGAGGAGCAGCGTCCAGGGCAGCTGGGCGGCGATGACGTCGCTGACGGGGGTCGGGAACCGGGAGATGGACACCCCGAAGTCGCCGGTCAGGACGCGCCCCAGATAGCCGAAGTACTCCTGCCACCACGGTCCGCCCTCGACGCCGAGCAGCCTCTGGAGCGATTCGATCTGCTGCGGGTCCAAGCGCTGCTGGGAGCGGGAGAGCATCCGGGTGACGGGGTCGCCGGGCATGAGGCGGGGGAGCATGAAGTTCAGGGTGATCGAGGCCCAGAAGGCGATCAGGTAGAAACCGAGCCTGCGCAGGATGAAGCCCATGGCTGTCCTTTTCGAAAGGGGGAGGAGTGCGGGCCGTGGCGGCGGCGGCGGGGGGGGGGGGGGGCCCCCCCCCCCCGCGACGGTGTGAGCGCCGGGACGTGCCGGGCGCCGGGTCGAACCGAGGGGCCTGTCCGGCCGAGGCCCTACTCGACCGGTTCGAGCGAGGTGAGGACCAGGACGGTCGTCGGGGCACGCGTCGCGAGCGTCGCGTACGGGTTCTCCTCGGTGGGCCAGCCGACGAAGCGCTCGGTGGTGTAGGCGCCCCACTCCGGGCCGGGGAAGAGCGGCACGACCGGGGCGAGATCCGAGTAGAGGGTCTGCAGCTCCGACATCAGTCGCTGCTGCTCGGCTTCCTCCGTCGTCGCGGCGAACTCGGCCAGGAGGGCGTCCGCCTCCTCGCTGCCGAAGCGGTGGTAGTTGTCGAACGTCTGCTCGCCGACCGGCTTCACCGACTCGGTGGACATGATGTTCCGGTAGTACTGGTACGGCGTCGGCGCGTTGGCACTCCAGACGATGCCGGTCTGGAACTCGCCGGTCTCGTAGCCGGCGACGACCGCGGCCCAGTCGGGCGAATCGACGGTGGCCTGGACGCCGATGTCCTGGAGGTTCTGCGCGATGATGTTCGCGACCGAGAGCCAGTCCGAGGAGGTCGATCCGACGGAGATGTCGAAGGCGAACGGCTCCCCGTCCGGCGTCGTCCGCTGCCCGTCCGGGCCCGCGGTGTAGCCGGCGTCATCGAGGAGTGCGGCCGCCGCCTCGGCGTCGTGCTCGGTCCAGCCGCAGTCCGCGACGACGTCCTCGTCGCGCCACTCGTCGTAATTGCCGGACAGCCCCGTGCAGTCGGCAGGGATCGTGTAGCCGGACATGCCGACATCGACGATCTGCTCCCGGTCGATGGCCATGCTCAGCGCCTTGCGCACGTCGGCGTCGGCGAACATGTCCAGGGTGGTGTTGAGCTGCCAGTTGATCTCCGCGCCGGTGGGCGGGAACCAGTAGTGACGGTGCTCGGGGTCCTTGTCGACGAAGGTGCTCTGGATGTCGGGCATGTACTGCGGCGCCCAGTCGACGTCGCCATTGATGGCCGCGAGGTTGGCGCCGTCGTTGCCGGCGAAGGCCAGCATGCGGATGCCCGGGATCTTCTGCTTGTCGGGCTGCCAGTACTCGGGGTTCGGCAGCAGGTCGAAGGACTGCGCCTGGAAGTTCGAGACCTCCGTGTAGGGCCCGGTGCCGACGGGGACCGAGTTCTGTTCGTTGCCGGGTTCCGCGAATTCGGACCAGATGTGGGCGGGGACGATGACCTGCTGGCCCAGTTCGAAGAGCGCCGGCGAGAACTTCTTGTTGAACGTGAAGAGCGCCGTGGACTCGTCAACGGCTTCGACTGTCTCCAGGTAGTCGAATCCGCCAAGCAGCTCGCGCTGCAGCTCGAAGGTCGTCACGACGTCGGCGGCGACGAGCGGCTCGCCGTCGGACCACTTCACATCCTTGCGGAGGTTGAAGGTGACGGAGAGGCCGTCCTCGCTGGGCTCCCAGGACTCCGCGAGCCAGGGCACCGTGTTCCCGTCCGCGGGGTTGTAGATCAGCATCGACTCGTAGATGGACTGCGTGGTCATCGGGGCGGCGTTCGGGGAGAACGGGTTGAAGTTCTGCGAGAACGTCCCCATGTCCTCGCGCGGAATGGTGAGCAGCGGACCCGCGTCGGCGCCGGCGTCCTCGGCGGGGCCGGAACTGCAGCCGGTCAGCGCGAGGGCGCCGACGGCTGCGATGGCCCCGGCCCGGAGCATGCCGCGCCTCAGTGATGTGGCTATCATGAAATTATCCTCTTCCGGTCAAGTGGTTGTGCGGGAGGGAAGTTTCTCAGCGGAGTGCGAATCCAACTGAGGAACGTCGATGCAGCGGGCAGTCGAGGGCGAGGTGCGAACTCGTATCCCGGCTGCCCGTTGTCATTGCGGTCAGTTTCCTGACCCCGGCGGCTCCCATCTCCTCGAAGGGGAGGGCGACCGTCGTCAAACCTGGCCGAAGACTGTCGGCCAGTGCTTGCTGATCGTCGAAGCCGACGACCGAGATTTCGTGGGGGATGCGGAGGCCCCGTTCTTTGATGGCGTCGTAGGCGCCCATGGCCATGCGGTCATTGCCGCAGAAGATCGCCGTTGGCGGGTTCGGCCCATCGAGAAGCTCGGCTGCTCCGTGGTAGCCGCTCTCCGCGGTGCCATCGCCGGCGACAATTCGGTGGTCCGGGAGGGCCACGCCCGCGGCGGAGAGCTCAGCCCCGAATCCGCGCAAACGGCCCACCTGCGCGGGGATCCCGGGCGGCAGCGTGATGTGTCCGATCTCCCGGTGGCCGTACGCGAGCAACTCCTGGGCAGCGGCCCTGCCCCCGGACTCTTCATCCGGCACGACGCTCGGCAGTCGGCCCGACTCGTCGAAGCAGTGCACCAGCACGCACGGGACTTGGTGGGCGTTCTCGGGTACTTCGACGGCCTGGTGCCAGGACGCGGCAATGATCAGGCCCTCGATGCGCTGCTCCAGCAGCTTCTCTATCGCCGCTGCCTCCATCATCTGCTCGTTCTCGCTGGGTGCGATGAGGAGGAACCTGTTGTCCTCCCAGGACCGCCACTGCGCGCCCTTGATGACATCGGCGGCGAAGGGGGAGGTAACGATCTCAGTGACGAGGCCGAACAAGCCGGACCGCTGACTCGCCAGGGCCTGGGCGGCCGCGTTGCGGCGGTACCCGAGGCCCTCGGCGGCGTGCAGGATCCGTTCCCGGGTGGTTCCCGGGATATTGACGCCGGAGCGGCCGTTGAGCACGAAGGACACCGTCGTCCGGCTGACGCCGGCGGCGCGTGCGACGTCGGCCATCGTGACCGGCCTCTCCCGCGTGTGCTCCATGGTGCCCCTTGCTCAGCTCCTCGCCAGTAACTCGTGTTACTGAAGCGTGGCTTCAAAGGTAACGCGCTTCACTAACACGTGTCAAGGGTCACATCTGGAGGTTCTGGGCACCCGGCCCGCCGTCTGTGGGCGCCTCCTCAGCGCAGGACGATGTCCGTCGCGACCGCCGGCGACAGGCCCGTCGCCACGAACCCGGAGACGTTCGACGCCGGGTGCTTGACGATGTCCGTGATGGAGCCCAGGTGCTTGGCGAGATCCACCTTGTCCTCCGGCGCCGCCAGCAGCAGTTGGAAGCCGAACTCCTGCAGCGCGTTGATGCCCGCCGCCGCGTAGTCGGAGTTCGCCTGGATGAAGGCCTCGTCGATCATCACGGTCCCGTAGGTGGTGAAGCCCTGCGTGGCCAAGCCGAGCTGGTAGGCGAGCGCCGCCCCCATGATGAAGGACGTGAAGCGCTGCCCCTCGCCGCCGGACAGCGTGCCCGGCTCCAGCCCGGTCTCCACCTCGCCGTTGGCCTTGTGCTCGTTGCAGCCGATGGTCACGTGCCGGCGCACGTCCAGCACGGTGTCCCGCCAGGCCGCCCGGCCCGGATCGTCCAGCGCGTCCACGAGCCGCTCCAGCTGCTCGTAGCGCGCCGTGAGCTGCGCACCGTCGGTCGCCGGCGCGTACGCGTTGCCGAGGGCCTCCTTCAGCTCGGCCCGGAACGTGCGCGCCTCGTCCGGCACCGTCGTCGTCAGCTCCAGCCGCAGGCGCGAGCCCTGCTCGAACGGGACGTCGGAGAGGATCTGGTTCAGCGGCTCGATGCGCTCGGCGATCGCGCGTCGCTCCTCCTCGAGCAGCTGCAGCAGGTCGGAGAAGCGCTCGTAGGAGCGGTTGGAGAAGTACTCGCGGAACTCGTCCTCGCGCTGCGGCAGGCCCTCGTCCACGATCGACTGGTACAGCTCGACGTACTGCGGAGCTGCCTCGGCCCCGGTCCCGTAGGACGCGGCCGCGCCGGGGCCGAAGTCGCGCGCGAACTGCCGGAACGTCTCCGAGAGCTCCGCCTCGGCGCCGAAGATCCGCTGGCGCAGCCGGCCGAGCTCCTCCGTCAGGACCAGCGCCGCGTTCGACGCCGCCGCCTCCACCTCGGCGACGTCCGTCGCCTCGGCCAGGGCGGCGAAGCGCTCCAGGAGCGCCGCCTGCTCCTGCTCCGTGACCGGCGCCGTCGTGGACTCCTCGGCGTCCCCGGTGTCCTCGGGGCTGCGCTCGCCGGTGCTGTCGGCGGACGGGGCCGAGTCCGACGTCGTGCCCGGCCGATCGGAGCCGGCCCCGGGAACGGTGGCCGCAGCCGACTCGAGCTGCCGGCGCGCCCGCGCGGCCGCCCGCTCCAGCGCGTCCGCGTCGCTGCGCAGCACCGCGAGCCGGCCGACCGTGGACTCCAGCTCGGCGCGGGCCGCATCCAGCGCCTCACGCACGGACGCCAGGTCGTCGGACGCGCCCATCGCATCGGTGATCCGTGCCTCCAGCTCCTCGACGGCGGCCCGCGCCGGGGCGGCGTCGAGCTGCGCGAAGTCGCGGGTGTCCCCGGCGAGGGCCTTGAGGGCGCGCACCCGGGCGGCCAGGTCCTGCGTGGACCGGCTGCGCTCGTCGGCCACGCCCTCCGCCTCGAGCCGCCGGGACTCCAGCTCCGCGGCCTCGCCCTCGAGCTGGGCGATCTTCTCCTCGTTGGTGAAGCCGAGCAGGTAGTCGGACGCCGGCAGCGGCCGCGTGTCCCGCTCGAACGCCCCGCGGCCGGTCTTCAGGGTCCCGGCCAGCGAGATCGCGCGGTCGTGCCCGTGCAGCTCGGCGTCGTCCTCCACGCAGACGAACGCGTGGTCGGCCGTGATCTTGGCGCGCAGCCAGGCTCCGGCCGCACCCTCCTTGAACTCCAGCCTGGTCACCAGATCCGCCGGGCGCGCCTCGGCGCTGCGCGGCGCCACTGAGACGTCCACCCAGCGCAGCCGCCCCATGCCGGGCACGGAGTCCACGGCCCCGCCGTCGATCGCGCGGGTGACCGCGGCCAGGTGCTCGCCCGGCACCAGCAGCGTGGTCGCCAGCGACCGCAGCGCCTTCTCCGCCGCCGGGCGCCACGCGCCGGCGTCCGGGGCCATGTCCATCAGCTCGCCGCCGAACGGCAGCTGCTCCGGGTCCAGCCCGGTGACCGAGCAGATGGTGCGCCGGGCCGTCGCGGAGCGGTCGTCGATGTTGGAGCCGCGGCGGCGGTAGGACTCGATGTCCGCGCGCAGCTGCCGCAGCTCGTCGCGGGCGGCCATCACCTTGGCCATCGCCTCGTACTCGAGCGTGCGCGTGTCCGCGGCGATCGACTCCAGCCGCTCGCCGCTGACCGCCGCCTCGCGCCGCATCGCGTCCAGTCCGGACGCCGACCAGGCCAGGTTCACCCCGGCGGCCTCGGCCTCCGCGATCAGCTTGGCGACCGTCTTCTCCCGCTCGGCCAGCCGGGCCCGGGCCGCCTCCAGCTCGCGCTCGAGCGTGCGGACGGCCTGCCCGCCGTGGGCGTCGTGCTGCTCCTGGAGCGACCGCACCCGCTCGTCGAGCCGCTCCTTGGCGGCCGCGGCGTCCGCGATCCCGGTGCGCCGCGCGGCGAGATCGCCCTCGAGACGCGCGGTCTCGTGCCCGAGCACCTCCGCGGTCTGGGCGGCCCGCACCCGCGGCAGGACGACGTCGTACGCCCGGCCCAGTGCCGTGCGCTCCGCCAGCAGCTCGCGGTAGCGGGCGTACTGGGCGGGCACCAGCTCGAGGGCGTCGCGCTGGGCGCGGGCCTCCTCCAGCTGGCGGTGGATGCCGCGCAGGTGGGAGAAGTCCTCCACGGCGCCGGCGGCCGCGGCGAGCGTCCCGGGGACCTCGAGCACCTCGTGGCGGAAGAACTGGTTGACGCCGCGGTCCAGGCCCTTGCCGTTCTGCAGCGTGCGCAGGAGGCTGAACGCCTTGTCGTGGTCGATCCCGAGGCGGCGCCGGAACCGCTCGGCGAACGTCTTGTGGGTGTCGTAGACGTCGAAACCGGGCAGCGCCTTGGACAGGCTCGACGGCGAGAAGCGGCGCGGACCGTGGTCCTCCAGGGCCGCCGTGTCCAGGGGGCGGTCGCCGATCGCGTAGTGCTTGCCGACCTGGCCCTCGAGGCCGTTGGCGGGGAGGTCGAACAGCGCGGCGATGCAGGTCTGGCCGCCGAGGCCGTCCTCGTAGACCAGGGCCATGGCGCTCCAGGTGGCGCCGGGGCGCTGGGCGACCACGCCGTCGGACGTCTTGAACTGGCGGCCGCGCATGTAGGAGTAGGTGGTGCGGCGGTCGCGGCGGCTCGAGGCCTCGTGGGCCGACTCGTTCAGGCGCGGGACCGCGTGGAAGATGTGCCCGATCCCATCGAACAGCGTGGACTTGCCGACGCCCGGGTGCCCGGTGAGCAAGGTGCCGCTGCGGTCCACGTAGAGCTCGTGGCGGCCGTGGAACGTGCCCCAGTTGACCACCTGGATCCGGGCGAGCCGGTGCTGGCCCGGGTTGACGGCCTCGCCAAGGGGAAGCGTGTACTCGATGCCCACTACGCCTCCTCGTGTCCGGCCGGGGCCGTCTCGAGGTCCGGCTCGAGATCGAGGGCGGCGTCGCCGCGCTCGATCGCCGTGATGTAGGCCGGGATCCCGTCCACCGTGGCGAAGGGCAGGGCCAGGGCGAGCGCCCCGGAGACGCGGTACTCGTCCGGCAGCTCGGTGGGCAGGATCAGCTTCAGGGCCAGGAGCCGCGCCAGCGAGGCGTCGGTGAGCTCCTCGAGCCGCTTGTCGTCCACCGCCCCGGGCTGGCGGTGCTCCTCCAGGATGTCGCGGGCGCCGGCGCGCGAGATCACCGGGTCCGTGCCGGTGCCGGCGTGCCGGTCCAGCATGAGGCGCAGCCGCAGCGCCAGCAGCGTCTCCTCCCGCTTGAGCGGCTTGCGCGGGGCGATCGCCGTGGTGTGCGGGGCGTCGACCTCCACCGGGGTGAGCAGGGCGATCTTCCGCTCGGCGTCGATCTCCAGGCGCAGGAACAGCTCGGAGACGTAGGCGGCGATCTCGGCACGCCGGTCCAGCACCAGCTGCCACAGCCGGGCGTCCGCCGTCCCGTCCAGGTAGGGGCCGCGCAGCAGGCGGACCAGGGCCTGGCGCAGCGGCAGCTCGAAGCGGCCCGTGTCCCCGTCGAACAGGCGCGTCTCGGCGGCCTGGCCCCTCGCCTCGGCGGCGCCCTTGGCGGCGCTCCCGGCCGCGGCGCCCCCGGCCTCGGCGCGCCCCACAGTGCGGCCGGTACCGCGGGGTCCGACGACGTCGTCGCGCCCTCCGGTCCTCCGGGGACCGGCGGCCTCCGGATCGACGCTGTGCGCGGTGGTGGGGCTGCTCATGCGGACTCCTCGGTCTCGGTTCCGGACATCGTGTAGGTGACCACGGGCAGGTACGCGGTGCGCCCCGTGCCGTCGATCTGGCGGATGGAGATGCGCTGGTAGCGGGTGGCGTCGAGCTCGCCGGCCACGACGGTCTCCGCCTCGCCGCCGGACCCGTCCGCGACGCCCCGGTGGGCGCTGCCGGGCGCCGACGTGCGCGCCAGCTCCACGAGGTAGCGCACCGAGTTCAGGTGCCGGTGCTCGGCGCCGAGCTGATCGAGGACCTCGCCCAGCGTGACCGCGGGCGCCGCACCCGCCCCGGCCTCCGCCGTCGTGCCGTCCGTCCCCTCCGCGGTGGCGACGCGCACCAGCGCCCGGACGACGGCGGTGCGCAGCGCCTCCGCGTCCGCCGGCGGGGTGGACGGCGTGCGGTGGATGTCGGCGGCGCTCAGCGCGGGCGGCTCGGCCAGGCGCGGCGGCGCGACGTGCTCGGCCGGGTCGAAGATCCCGAGCCCGGAGAGCGTCGCGAACTCCGGGGCGTACAGGCGCAGCGGCGCGACCGCGGTGCGCGGGCGCAGGGCCGCGGACTTCGCGACGGCCAGCTCGGCCGTGCGGATCGCCCGGCGCAGCTGCTCCGACTCGCGCAGCTCGTCCGACTGCACGTAGGCGTGCAACGACTCGGAGAGCTTGCCGTAGGTCGCGTGGACCTCGGACGCCTGGCGGCGCAACTCGCGCAGGAGGTTCGCGATCGTGTGGCGCTCCCCGGGGGAGAGCTCGTCGACGAAGCCGCGCTCCAGGATGTCGTTGACGGCCTGCCGGAAGCGGGCCTGCTGCTGCGGGTCGTTCAGGAACGCGGTGAACCCGCGGAACGTCTCGCCCTCCGGCGTGGAGCGCAGCCGCCGGTCGCCCTCGAGCACCTGGCCGACCGCGACGCCCTTGGTGACCGAGGACTCCATGATCTCCTGCCGGATCCCGTGGAGCATCCGGTGCACGCCGTCGCGCATGCGCTTGAAGTCCGCCGGCAGGTCCGCGGCGAGATCCAGGATGCTGCGGGCGGCCGCGAGCGCGCTGTCCGGCGGGAGCATCGCCGGCTCCTCGCCGCTGCGCAGGGCGTCCAGGCGGGCCTGGCGCTCGGCGATCTCCGCCTCCAGCTGGCGGATGCGCGCCTGCGGGTCCGGGTCGGTCTCGTGGGCCAGCGACTCGAGGCTGGTGAGCAGTGTGCTCAGTCGGGACGAGTTCAGGTTGGTGCCGGAGCCGGCCACGGCGTCGAGGAAGCGCAGGACCCGTGCGGTGTGCGCGGTCGGCTCGTAGACGAACCGCCCCTCGACCAGCGGCCGCGCCAGGAACCCGGAGCGCACCCAGGAGTCGGCGTACTGCTGCGCCTGCCAGGACTCGTTCAGTACGACGGCGGGCGTCTGCGCGCGCAGGTGCTTCAGGAACGCGTCCAGCGACGCGTGGAAGGGCTCCAGCCCCACGCGCGGGGAGGCGGTGCCGAACTCGGTGCGCAGGAACGCGGCCACCCACGGCGCCGCGGAGAGGAGCCTCCACCCGGCGGACTCGCGGAACTCCAGCTGGTCGGCCCAGGCGGAGGCAGCGGGGTGGGTGGGGAGCATGCGGCACTTTCTGCGAGGAGGGGCGGCGGGAACGGGGGAAACGGGGGGCGGGCCGGGGAATGTGGCGGCGGGACTGGGCAGCGGGATGGAGGAACGTGACAGCGGCACCCGATTCTAGGGCACCGGCCTGAACGCGGGCCGCCCCCTGGGCTGCCCCGCGCCCGCCGGGAGGCCTACGCTGGGCGCATGGATGCTGCAGCAGGAGACGGGGCTCACGACCGCTGGCCCGGCAGCGACGACGCCGTCGTCCGCCGGCTCCTCACCACGCCCGGCCGGTGGGCCGTGGTGGGACTCACGGCCAATCCGCGGCGGGTGGCGCCCGGAGTGGCGCGCTGGCTGCGCGAGGCCCGCGGGATGGAGATCGTCCCGGTGAACCTCGCCGGCGAGGACGTCCTGGGCGAGCCGGGCTACCGGCGGCTCGCGGACGTCCCGGGCCGGATCGACGTCGTCGACTGCTTCGTGAACTCGCAGCGGGTCGGCGACGTGGTGGACCAGGCGATCGCCGCGGGGGCCTCCGCGGTGTGGCTGCAGCTCGGCGTGGTGGACCACGCGGCCGCGGAGCGCGCCCGGGCGGCCGGGCTCGACGTCGTCATGGACACGTGCCCCTTGATCGAGGCGCCGCGGCTGGGGCTGTAGCGGCGCCGGGCTCCCGCTCCGGCGGGGCGCTCATTCCATCGTGTCGTACCGAGCGCGCACGATCTGGTACGCGCCGTAGAGGACCAGCCCGACCGCCAGTCCGAGCAGGATCGACGGGCCGAAGGGTTGGTCGCGCACGGCCTGCACAGCGCCGTCGAGCCCGCTGGAGTCGGACGGGTCGTGCTGCACGGTGGCGACGATGAACAGCAGTCCCAGCGCGCCGAGCACCAGCCCCTTGGCGACGTAGCCGGCGGTCCCGAGCAGTGTCACGGTCCCGAGCACCGGGGTGTTGGGCAGGCCCTTGAGGTCGTCCAGGAACTTCCGCGCCACTCCCTTGAAGACGTGGTAGCCGGCGACGATCAGGATGACCAGACCCGTGGCGATGAGCAGCGCCGAGCCGAAGGGGTTCGTCATCAGCTCCCCGGAGAGGCTCCGCGTGGACTGCGCCGCGCTGCTGCGCGTCCCGAACGCGTAGCGCAGGACCGTGGCCCCGATGACCAGGTAGACCGCCGTCGTGCCGGCCGCGCCGAGCCGGCTGCGCACGCCGTCCCGGCCGAAGACCGCCCGGCCCGCGTTCCACAGCCCCAGCAGGGCGCACGCGGCGCCGGCGATGGCGAGTGCGACGACGCCGAACGGCTGGGCGGCGACGGCCCGGAGCGCGCCGCTGTAGTCGGCGGACGCGTTACCGCCGGAGGCGACGATCGCAGTGAGCCACCCCAGCACCAGGTGCAGCAGGCCGCTGGTGGCGTAGCCGGACCGGGCCGCTGCGGCGAAGCGGTCGTCATGGGCGGCGGAGCGGGCCGCCGCGACCGGCCTCGAGTCGTCCGAGTCGTGCTGGGAGGGGGCTGTGCCGGTCATGCGGACAGCATAGAGTGAGCGAGTGGACTCCGCTGCACTGCGCCGACTGCTGCTGGCGATGCCGGGCGCGTTCGAGGACCAGCCGTTCGGGCCGGACACGCGCGTCTACAAGGTCCGCGGCCGCTCGGGTGGGCGCGCCAGGATGTTCGCGCTCGTGTGGGCTGACGGGACCACGGCGAACCTGAAGGTCGACCCGGCGCTCGGCGAGCAGCTGCGCGCGGCGCACGCGGCGATCACGCCCGGCTATCACATGAACAAGCGCCACTGGGTGACCGTGGACTGCCCCGCGCTGCCCGCGGACATGGTCGGCGACCTGATCGAGGACTCGTACGACCTGGTGGTCGCCTCGCTGCCGGCGGCGGATCGCGAGGCGCTGGGCTGGCGGCGTCTGGCCGGCGGCTGAGGCCCGACGCCGCGGCGGGTGTCACGGCCCTCACGTGCCGGCGCGCTGCAACCCGGGGGCGGCCGGGCCTAGGCTGGGGGCATGATTTTCATCGTGGTGAAGTACAAGGTCAAGCCGGAGGAAGCCGAGACGTTCATCGAGAAGAACCGGGCGTTCACGGAGGCCACGCGCGCCGAACCGGGCAACCTCTGGTTCGAGTGGTCGCGCAGCGTCGAGGACCCGCATGAGTTCGTCCTAGTCGAGGCCTTCAAGGACGATGCCGGCGAGGCCCACGTGACCAGCGATCACTTCAAGCAGGGCCTCGAGACCATGCGCCCGCTGCTCGCCGAGACCCCGCGGATCGTCAGCCGCCTGATCGAGGGCGAGGGCTGGGACACGATGGGCGAGCTCCGGGTCGATTGATCCCGGTGCGCCGGGCTACTCCTTCCAGAGGGCGGTGAAGGTGCCGTACCCGTCCTCGAGCCGGCACTTGCCGTCGATCCCGTAGCCCGGCGGCAGCCCGTCGAGCTCTGCGCCGAGCTCCTTGAGTCGGCAGAGCCAGCGGTCCCGCACGCGCACCAGCGAGCCGGTGCGGGCGTCGATCTCCTGTGCGATCCGCGCCGTGTGGTAGATGTCCAGCACCGAGTCGCAGTCCACGTTGACGGTCTCGAACCGGAAGGCCGCGCCGTCGCACTCCGCCGGCGTCGCGCGCTCCGGGTGGTAGCGCAGGGACTGCAGCATGTGCACCACGTCGGCGTACTCCTGCGTGAACACGTACTGCTCCGCCAGCGCGAGCGCGTCCTCCTGCCGGGTGGGGGAGTCGTCGGCGCCGAGGTCCGCCCGCCCCTGGAAGAACAGGGGCCCGGCGAGCTTCGGGTAGCCGCGCACCCCGCCGCCGAGCGGCACGTGCCCGCCCGGCGCCACCGCCGTCGTGACCTCCGTGCCGTTCGTGAGCCCGTAGGAGAGCACCGAGTCCGCGTTCGGGTGCGTCGTCAGATCCAGTACGACGGCGGTGTCGCCCGCCCCGAGGTAGGTCACGTCGGGTGCCGGGACGGTGTCCACCGGCGTGAAGGTCGACCCCGGCAGGGCGGTCCGGGTCCCGCGGCCGGGATTCTGCTGGAGCGTCGCCAGGACGCGGTCCTCGCTGTCGAGGACCTCGTAGGCCGGGATCCCGGTGGTCGAGCTCGTCTGGTTCGCGGGGACGGGGAGCACGGTCCAGTCCGCGCGGACGGCGAAGGACATGTCCCCGGCCTGCGTGGTCACCTGCTTCCACTCGCCCTCGGCCGCCGGCGTCGCCCGGACGCTCGGCGGTGCCTCGCTGGCCTCGGTGCTCGGGAAGGCCTTGGGGAAGACCTCCGGCAGCACCTCGCAGCCCGTCAGGGCCGCCGTCGTGAGGAGGGCCAGGCCGGCGACCGCGAGGCGGCCGCGCGACGGCCGGGTCCGACGACGAACGCGGCGGGGCCGCTCACTGCTCCGGTTCCGCTCCATGCCCACCAGCATAGGCAGGCAGTGCCCTGCGTCACTGGTCAGCGCGCAGTCGTGACGGGATTGAAACCATCCCTTGACCACGATTGAACACGTGTATAGCATCCTGAACAAGCGTTCAGTGGAGCGGTAGTTCAGTGGAGCGGTAGTTCAATGGGGCGGCGGTACAAGGGAGCGGCCGTTCACAAGGGAGTGAGCGAGTCGGGCGGCTGAACGAGTCGGGCGAAGAGTAGAGGGGGCGACGTGGCGGCGGAGCAGGACGTGACCACGCGGGCGAGGATCCGGGACGCGGCGATCGAGCAGATCGCCCGCCGCGGCTACTCCGTCAGCGTGCGCTCGATCGCGCAGGCCGCCGGCGTGAGCGTTGGCTTGATCAACCACCACTTCGGCTCCAAGGAGGGCCTGCGCGAGGCCTGCGACGGGCACGTCCTCGAGCTCATCCTGACCGCCAAGCGCGAGTCCGTTGCCGGCGGGGCGCTGGCGTCGTTGGCCGCGATGAGCCGGATCGAGGAGTACGCGGTGCCTGTCGCGTACTGCCTGCGCTGTCTCCAGGCCGGTGGCTCCGCTGCGGCCAGGCTGATCGACCACTTCGTCTCCGACGCCCGCGTCTGGATCGCCGACGGCGTCGCCAGCGGGCTCCTGAAACCCTCGCTCGACGAGGAGGCCCGTGCCCGCACCCTGACCGTCATGGGGTTCGGCTCGGCGCTCCTGGCCCTCACCCTCTACACGGCGGACGGCGGGGACGAGTTCTCCCCGGAGAGGCTCTCCGACTTCCTGAACCACTACATCGCGGAGCACGGCCTGCCCATGGTGGAGCTCTACACGCACGGTGTCTACGCCGGCACGGACACGCTCGACGCGTACCTGGAGGCCACGGGCCGCGCCGATCAGGGCAGAACCGCCGCAGCGGCTGCCGATCCCACGACGTCACCCGGCGGGGCATCCACCGCCGGAGCCACCGCCGCGTCCCCGCAGGAGGACTGATGGAACCCATCATCGAGGTCGACGGCCTCGTCAAGAACTTCGGCGCCGTCCGCGCTCTGGACGGCCTCCGACTGCGCGTGGAGCCGGGCGAGGTCCACGGCTTCCTCGGACCCAACGGCGCCGGCAAGTCCACGGCCCTCCGCGTCCTGCTCGGCCTGCTGCGCGCCGATGCCGGCACGGCCCGGCTCTTCGGCAGCGACCCCTGGCGCGACGCCGTCGCGCTCCACCGCCGCCTGGCCTACGTCCCGGGCGACGTGACCCTCTGGCCGAAGCTCACCGGCGGGGAGGCCATCGACCTGCTCGGCTTCCTCCGCGGTGGCGTCGACGAGGCGCGCCGCGCCGAACTTTTGGAGCGCTTCCAGCTCGACCCCACGCGCAAGGGGCGCACCTACTCCAAGGGCAACCGCCAGAAGGTGGCCCT
Organism: Zhihengliuella sp.; assembly: GCF_031178195.1. Classification (GTDB taxonomy): domain Bacteria; phylum Actinomycetota; class Actinomycetes; order Actinomycetales; family Micrococcaceae; genus Zhihengliuella. Next base: position 381,335 of record NZ_JAPSJL010000001.1, on the reverse strand, counting down.
CGTGGCGGCCCTCGCGTCCGACGTCGACCTCCTCGTCCTCGACGAGCCGACCTCCGGACTGGACCCGCTGATGGAGCTGGTCTTCCAGGACGCCGTGCGTCAGGCGGCCGACCGCGGCACCGCCGTCCTGCTCTCCAGCCACATCCTTGCCGAGGTCGAGGCGCTCTGCTCGCGCGTGACGATCATCCGCGACGGGCGCGACGTGCAGACGGGCTCCCTCGCCGAGCTCCGCCGGCTGACCCGCAGCACCGTCCTCCTCGACGCCGACGTCCCCGCAGCGGAGATCCAGGCCCTGCCCGGGGTGCACGGACTCACCGCGGACGCAGGCCGGCTCCGCTTCACCGTTGACGACGGCGCCATGGGCACCGTGGTCGGTGCGCTGGCGGGGCGCGAGGTGCGGACGCTCACCGCCACGCCGCCCAGCCTCGAGGAACTCTTCGTGCACCACTACGGCAACGGCGACGGCCACGGCGACGGTGATGGCTCCGGGACCGGCGGCGGCGGCCCGGCCAGGACGAAGGCGGCGCACCGGGCATGAACACGACCTTCGTCGGGACCGGACGCCTGGTCCGGTCCATGCTCCAGGAGGACCGCATGCGGCTCCTCGTCTGGGCGCTGCTGCTCTCCGGCTTCGCCGCCTACGCCGCGCTCGTCCTGCCGCGCGTCTTCGGGGCGGACGGTCTCCAGGCCCGCGCCGCGGTGATGGCCGAGCCCGCCGGTGCCATGATGGCCGGGCCCGGGTACGGCCTGGACGATTACACGATCGGCGCTCTCATGGCGAACGAGATGCTGGGTCTCCTCGCCGTCGCGGTGGCCATCATGTCCCTCCTGCTCGTCGTCCGGCACACGCGCGGCGACGAGGAGGCCGGGCGCACCGAGCTGCTGCGCGCCGCACCGCTGGGCCGCCACGCCCAGCTGGCCGCGGCCCTCACGGTGCTCCTCGTCGCCAACGCTGTCGTCGGGACCCTGCTGTCGGCGGCGCTCCTCGCCGCGGGCCTCGGCGCCGCGGACTCGTGGGCGTTCGGAGCGGCCGTGGCGGCTGTCGGGCTCGTCTTCGGCGGGATCGCCGCGACGACGGCGCAGCTCAGCTCCCACGCCCGGGCGGCCTCCGGCATGGCCGGGGCCGTGCTCGGGGCTGCCTATGTCCTCCGCGCCGTGGGCGATGCCCAGGAGCGCGGCGGCAGCGCCCTGTCCTGGGCGTCCCCGATCGGGTGGGCCCAGCAGATGCGGCTCTTCGTCGATCTGCGCTGGTGGCCGCTCCTGTTGCTCGTCGCGCTCGCCGTGGCCGGTGCGGCGCTCGGGTACGCGCTGGAGGCACGGCGCGACGTCGGCGCCGGCCTGCTGCCGGACCGTCGTGGGCGGGTCCGCGCCACGGCCGCGGGGCGGACGCTGGTCGGGCTGACGCTCCGGCTCGAGCGCGGGCGGATCACGTGGTGGGCCGTCGGCCTGTTCGTCTTCGGCGCGCTGACCGGCTCGATCGCGGGCCCCATGGCCGAGACGATGGCGTCCCAGCCGCAGCTGCTCGCGGTCCTCGGTGTCGACCCAACCGACGAGGAGGCCATGGCGAACCTGGTCTCCGAGGCGATGGGCGCCTTCCTGAAGTTCTTCGCAATGGCAGTGGCCGTCTACGGGCTTGCGGCGACGCACCGGCTGCGCTCCGATGAGGCCGGCGGGCGGGCCGAGCTGGCCCTGGCCGCAGCGGTGCCGCGCGCCCGGTGGGCGGGGGCTCCCCTGCTGGTGCACCTCGGCGCGAGCCTCCTCCTGCTCGTGGTCGCCGGCGCCGGGCTGGGCCTGGGCGCCTCGTCCGAGATCGGGGCCGCCGCCGTCGGCGAGTTCGCGCTCGCCGCGCTGGCGTACGGGCCGCTCCTGGCATGCTGGGTCGCCGCGGCAATGCTCCTCTACGGGCTCGGCTGGAGCAGCGTGCCCCTGTGGGCGCTGCTGATCGTCGTGTTCGTGGTGGGAATGTACGGGCCCCTGTTCGAGCTGCCCCAGGCGGTCCTCGACGTCGAGCCGTTCGGGATGATCGACGCCCTGGCACTCGCCGGGCCGGGCGACGGCGACGCGACACCGCTCGCCGTCGGTGCGGGAACCGCCGTCGTCCTCGCCGTGGCGGGACTGGCCCTCTTCCGCAGGCGCGACCTGCGACTGTGACGGCACGGACCATTGGGTGGACCGTCGGCCGCACCGCTCCGGGGAACGCTGGCGCCGGGGCCCTGCCGGGTCGGGCGGCCCTCGGCCCGGACGGAAGCGATGCTCAGGTTCTTTCCAGCAGATTCGGAGTCTGCCGGGGTTCACAGGAGGGGAACCCGGACCTAGCGTGAAAGTCCGGGCCCGTTGGCGGGCCTGGAGCCGCAGACCAGCGCAGAGAGCTCGAATCCCGATCGAAGGAGAGCATCATGGCAACCGTCAACGAGAGCATCGAAGTCGCCGTCCCCGTGCGGACGGCCTACAACGAATGGACCCAGTTCGAGTCGTTCCCGCGGTTCATGGGTGCCGTCGAGAGCGTCACCCAGGTCGACGACACGACGAACCACTGGGTCGCCTCGATCGGCGGGGTCGAGCGCGAGTTCGACACTCGCATCACCGACCAGGTGCCGGACCAGGTCATCGCGTGGGAGAGCGTCGACGGGAAGAGCCACAGCGGTCGCGTCACCTTCGAGCCGATCGAGATCGTGGAGCGCGACGCCGACGACTCGACCCTCGATCCGCTGAACTCCGGGCCCGGAATGGCCGGACTCGAGGGCAGCGCCGCGGCGCGCGGGCTCGACCCGGATCTGGGCACCGACGACCAGACGGCGCAGCAGGCACCGCGGACCCGCGAGGGCACCCGCATCGACGTCGAGTTCACCTGGGACGACGCCACCTTCCTGGAGAAGGTCGGCGGGAAGCTCGGTCTGGACGATCTGCAGGTGAAGAAGGATCTGAAGAGCTTCAAGGAACTCGTCGAGGAGCAGGGCGCCGAGGGCGGCTGGCGCGGCGAGGTGCACGGCGGCCGCGAGACCGGCGGACCGGGTGCCGCAGGTGGCTCCGGCACGCCGGGCACGACGCCGGGAACGGCCGGTCCCGCGGGGCTGTAGAGCCGGCGCGACGAGGATGGGAACCAGGCATCGATCGGACCCTGTGACGGCGGATCGATGACCACGGCGGGGCGGCACCGGAGAGCATCCGGTGCCGCCCCGCCGTCGTCTGCGGCCGGGGCGGGCGCCGATCCGCCGGCCGGGGGAGCGAACGAGGAGGTCTCGATGACGAGCAAGGACAGGATTGCGCAGCCCTGGGGCTCCCGGACCCCCTATGGGCCGGGAGAGGACTGGCCCGTCCGGGTGGACGCCCACCTGGAGGAGGGACTGTCCCCCGGCGACGTCGACTGCTGGGTGCAGACGGCGTCGATCCTGCACTCCAACGGCGACGCCCTCGACGTCGCCGTGAAGGACGGCAGGATCGCCGGGGTCCGCGGACGGGCGGCCGACCGGGTGAATCACGGCCGGCTGGGAGTGAAGGACCTCTACGGGTGGCAGGCCAACTCATCGCCCGATCGATTGACCAGACCACTGGTACGGGAGAACGGCCGGCTCGTCGAGACGGACTGGGACACGGCGATGGAGCGGATCGTCCGGCGGACCCGCGAGCTGCTCGACGAGCAGGGACCCAGCGCCCTCGGTTTCTACACGACCGGGCAGCTGTTCGCCGAGGAGTACTACACGCTCGGACTCATCGCCCATGGCGGCCTGGGGACGAACCACGTGGACGGCAACACGCGCCTGTGCACGGCGACGGCGGCCGCCGCCCTCAAGGAGTCGTTCGGGTGCGACGGCCAGCCGGGCTCCTACACCGACGTCGACCACGCGGACGTGATCGCGCTCTACGGGCACAACATGGCCGAGACCCAGTCGGTGCTGTGGATGCGGATCCTGGACCGGCTGGCCGGACCGAACCCACCGCAGCTCATCTGCGTGGACCCCCGACCGACGCGCGTGGCCGAGCAGGCGACCGTCCACCTGGCGCCCCGCCCCGGAACGAACGTGGCGCTCATGAACGGCCTGCTGCACGAGATCGTCGCCCACGACTGGGTGGACCACGACTACGTGGAAGCCCACGCCGTCGGGTTCCAGGAGCTGCAGAAGCGGGTCGAGGAGTACACGCCCGAGTACGTCTCCGGTATCTGCGACGTGCCGGCGGAGCAGATCCGCGAGGCCGCCCGGATCCTGGGGACGGCGGAGCGGCTGCTCTCCACGGTGCTGCAGGGCTTCTACCAGTCCAACCAGGCGACGGCGGCGTCCGTGCAGGTCAACAACATCAACATCATCCGCGGGATGCTGGGGAGGCCTGGCTGCGGCATCCTCCAGATGAACGGCCAGCCCACGGCTCAGAACACCCGGGAGGCCGGCGGCGACGGCGATCTGCCGGCGTTCCGCAATTGGTCCAACGACGAACACGTGAAGGACCTCGCGCGGGTGTGGAACGTGGAGCCGATGGACATCCCGCACTACTCGCCGCCCACGCATGTCATGCAGATGATGCGGTATGTGGAGGACGGCTCCATCCGCCTCCTCTGGGTGAGCGGGACCAATCCGGCGGTCTCGCTCCCCGAGCTCCAGCGCATCCGCTCGATCCTCCAGCAGGAGCGACTGCTCCTGGTGGTCCAGGACATCTTCATGTCGGAGACCGCCCAGCTGGCCGACGTCGTCCTGCCCGCCGCGACGTGGGGTGAGAAGACCGGGACGTTCACCAACGTGGACCGCACCGTGCACCTCTCGGAGAAGGCCGTCGACCCGCCGGGAGAGGCCAAGCCGGATCTGGACATCTTCATCGACTACGCGCGCAGGCTCGATCTGCGGGACAAGGACGGCGACCCGCTGGTGAAGTGGACAGACGCGGAGGGTGCGTTCGAGGGATGGAAGGAGTGCACGCGCGGGCGGCCGTGCGACTATACCGGCCTCACCTACGAGAAGCTCCGCGGCGGGTCCGGCGTCCAGTGGCCGTGCAACGACGAGCATCCCGACGGGACCGAGCGCATCTACCAGGACGGGAAGTTCTGGAGCGCGCCGGACTACTGCGAGAGCTACGGCCGGGATCTGGTGACGGGGGCTCCGCTGGAACCGGACGAGTACCGGTCCATGAACCCCTCCGGCAAGGCCGTGATCAAGGCCGCCGCCTACCTGCCGCCGCACGAGCTGCCGAGCGAGGACTACCCCCTGCAACTCATGACCGGGCGCACGCTCTATCACTTCCACACGCGGACGAAGACCGGGAGGGCGCCGCAGCTCCAGGACGCCGCACCCGAGGTGTGGGTAGAGGTCTCGGAGTCCGACGCCGACGCTGCCGGACTGGCCGAGGGCGATCTGGCGAGGGTAAGCAGCCCGCGCGGGAGCGTGGAGGCCCAGGTGCGGATCACCGGGATCCGCCCGGGCTCGCTGTTCCTGCCGTTCCACTACGGCTACTGGGACACGTCCGGCGGACACGAGCCGGACGGCGCCGGCCGGGCGGCCAACGAGCTGACCATCACCGACTGGGACCCGGCCTCGAAGCAGCCGATCTTCAAGACGGCGGCCGCGCGCATCGAGCGGATCGCCGCCGGGAGCGGCCCCTCGAAGGCACCGACGACGACGGCGTCTGCGCCTGTTGCGGACCTCGGCACCCGCACGGTCGGGGACGGTTCGGCGACGGCGAGCGAGGAAGTCGGCGGCCGCCGTCGTTCCCCTGAGACCGCCGGTGGCGCGACGACGGAGGGAGCTGCGCGATGAAGATCGGACTGGTCCTGCACGAGATCCACCACTCCGAGAACGAGTTGGCGAAGAAGCTGCTGCACGTGTCCGAGCGGCACAAGGTCGATCACGAGATCTACCATCTGGCGCGGGATCTGGCCGGCTGGTCGCATCGGCACGTTCGCGAGATCGCGGAGATCGGGCAGCGCTACGGTCAGGACCTGAACCCCGAGCCGGACAGCGAATCGGGTGTGCTCCACGATGTGCTCGAGAAGGGGAGCGAACTCATCGGGCGGAGGGCGAAGGCAGAGCTTCTGATGCTGATCGATCTCCGGGAGGTGTATACAAAGGCATCCGGGGTCTCTGCGGACTGGGAGATGCTCGCGCAGGCCGCTCAGGGCATCAAGCACACCGATCTGCTGGACGTCACCAAGCGGTGCCATCCCGACACGTTGCGCCAGATGCGCTGGGCCAACGCGAAACTCAAGGAGACGTCGACGCAGATCCTGGTCTCCTGACTGCACCCGAGGACGGCGGCCGGCCGCTGCGGTAGTGGACTTGTCCTCCACAGGTCCGTTGCCGGGCGTTGCTGTGCACAGTGGTGCCGGCCGTCCGGGCGTCCAGTCCGGTGGCGGGCGAGGATGGAGGTATGGATTTCACCGGTGGAGTGGATGGGGCGGGCGGAGCGTCTGCGGCAGCAGCAGATGCCGCGCCTGTTTCTGCCGTGTCGACCGGCACGGTGCCGGCTTCGGATGGTCCCGCCGCGGTCTCCTCTGCCGGTCCTGTGTCCTCCGTCGAGGCAGGCGGTCCTGCCGTGTCGACTGATCCGTGGCCGGGTCCTTCGGTATCGTCCGCTCCTGGCGCCGAGACCGCAGACTCTCCCTCTGACGGGTCCGCCGCCGGGGTATCGGCGGTGGCTGTGGGCTCGACGCTCGGGCGCTCTGGCCTGGTGGAGCGGTGGGAGGCTTTGGGTGTGGTGGTCCGGGAGCTTCTCGCGGAGACGGCCGAGGCGGTCTGCGAATGTCCGTGGGATCCGGGTCCGGCGGCCCGGCTGGTGCACGTGCTCGAGGGTGTGGGCCGGGGCACGGATTTCGGGCGGGTCCTGGGGGCGCGGGTCGCGGAGGAGGCCGATCTCGCCGGGGCCGGGGCCGGCGGGACGGGGCGGGGATTGTCGGAGTTCAAGAGCACCGCGGACTGGTACCGGCACGCCGAACGCGTCACGACCACCGAGACGAACCGGCGCCTGAACCTGGCCGGGTCGTTGCTGCCCCGCCGTGCGCTCACCGGTGAGGTGTTGGTGCCGAGGTACCCGCATCTGGGTGAGGCTGCTGTCGCCGGGGAGGTCTCCGCGGAGGCTGCGGTGATCGCGGTGCGCTGCCTGGACCGGGTGGCCCCGCGGGCCGTCCAGCTCGGCCCGGACGCGGTGCGGATGTGGGAGGCGATGGAGGAGAACCTCGCGCAGGCGGCCCGGCGTTTCGATCCGCGCACTGTCGAGGCCGTGGCCCAGCAGTGGGAGGTCGCGATCGACCAGGACGGCCTCGAGCCCTCCGCGGCGGTCAAGCAGTCCCAGCAGGGACTGTTCTACAAGGGCCGGCGGCAGGGATTGCACCGGTTCCATCTGAACGTCACGACCGCGCAGTTCGAGATCCTCCGCACCGTCACCGGCGCCGCCACCAACCCCCGCACCACCCGCAACAACAACGACGAGGCCCCGCACGGGACAGCGGCGGGACCGGAGGGGACGTCTTCCGGCGGGCCCCGTGGTGGGGCCCCGGACACGGCCGGGCATGACGTATCTGCCGTTGACAGCCCGTTCTCCGGCGTGACCGCCGAGGGGCTTGGACCCGCGGCCGGCGGGGCGGGATCGAGCGCCGGTGGCGGCGTCGACGCCACGGCCGCCACGGGGAAGGCGAACCGGACGGGCACGAGCAGCCCGGGCGGCGTCGACGCCGACGAGAACGAGAACGCGTACGGGCACGAGCACGAGCACGAGCACGAGAAGGATCATGGCGGTTCCGCGGCCGGAGACGGCGAGACGACCGCCAGCGGAGCCAGCGCCGCTGGCGCTGGCCCTGATCCCGGTCCGGGTCCCGGTGCTTCGGCGGTCCCGGTGGCTTTCCTCCCCGAGCCGGGGGCCGCGCTCGCGGATGATCGGTCGCGGGCGCAGCAGGAGCTCGACGGGATCCTCGCCGCCCTGAACATCGCGTTGGCCACGGACCGGCTGCCCTCCACCGGCGGCCAACGCCCCGTCGTCATGGTCACCATCGACCACCAGACCCTGCTGCACCAGACGAACGGAACCGAGGGGTCCAACGGGCTCAGCGGCCCGGCCGCCCGGCCCGGTCCATCGGGCGACTCACCGGATGACCCACAGGGCGAGCTATCGGATGAGTCGTCGGGTGGTTCGTCGTGGCGAATGCCCATCAGCCGGGGCATCTACACCCCGATGATGCCGCCGGCGCAGCTGCGGGAACTGGCCTGCGATGCGGCGGTGCTGCCGGCCGTGCTCGGCGGCCAGGGCCAGGTCCTGGACCTCGGGCGGGCCCAACGGACCTTCACCGCAGCCCAGCGCCGCGCCCTGACCATCCGCGACCGGGGCTGCACGTTCCCCGGCTGCACGGTCCCGGCGACCTGGTGCGAGGCCCACCACGTCATCCCCTGGCACCAAGGAGGGGCCACCGACGTGTCCAACGGGGCCCTGTGCTGCCTGTTCCACCACACCCTGGCCGACAACAGCACCTGGGACATCGACACCAGCACCGGCATCCCGCTCTGGAGGCCACCGGCGACCGTCGACCCGCAGAGGCCCCTGATGCGCAACCCCTACTTCCACCCCGAAACAGCCGACCAGACAGCACTCCTGCCCCTCGACCCACCCGAACCGACACCCATCCCCTTCTAATGGGTGGATCGACGGATGGCCTGACGACCGGCAAGGTGGAGCCGTCACTACCGACCACAGAACGTCCGACCGAATGGGGAGACCGGATCCAATCAGTGGATATCGAGGATGACTCCCGACGCGGGCAGGGCCGGAAGCCGCCGAAGGTCCACGGATAGGTCCTGAGCTGGAAGCACGGGATCCATTCGGGCCAGAGCCAGCGTGGCCCGCTGAATGAGCGCCAGTGTCATGGCCTCGCCAGGGCACCGGTGACCAGCCTCGACTTCCCCGGCCCCCTGCGGGACCAGATTGTCAGCGGTGATGCTGACCCGTTCGAACCGATCAGGGTCGAAGGCACGTGGATCCTCCCAGACGCGGGGATCATGGTTCGTTCCATAGAGATCGACCATGACGCGAGTCCTCGCGGGAAATGTGGTTCCCTCCCAAGCGAAGTCGCGTGCGGCGAGGCCGGCGACTGCGGGGAAGAACGGTGTGGTGCGCCGGACTTCTTCGGCGAAGCGCCGGGCGGCCGGAAGGACAGCGTCGTCGACGTCCCTTCCGCGGTTGGGCGCGTCGACGGCTTGCGGGTGGGGCGCCTCCGCACCGCTCGTAGCGGCGAGAGTCCGCTTCCACTGTGGGTGCGCGTCGAGCGCTACCGCTGCGAACGCGATGAAGCGGGACACTGCGACGATGGGGCGAAGCAGGTTCAATAGCTCGATGGCTGCGACCGCCTCGTCCAGCCGCTCGCCGTCGGCCTCGACGTGACTGGCTACCACGTCGAGAGGAAATGTGCCGTCGACAGACCCGGACGCGTCGAGGTGGTGTCGTGTGCGGGAGATCAAGGTCCGCGCCCACGCTTCTGTGCCGCGTCGGCGGAGTCGGGCCGCCCAGTTCATCGGCCCGACCGACCCGGCATGCTCCACCATGGCGCCGAGTTCGGCCGCACGCCGGTCCATGTCGGTGTCGTCGGTCTGGATACCGGCCCAACGAATTGCGGCCCGGCCCACCAGGCGGACTGCCTCGTCGTGGAGCCGGATGCGCCCGGTTGCGCGCCAGGCGGGGAGAGCGGAGGCGAGTTCCTCGTCGAAGAGGTCGGCCAACCGCTGCGTCTCGCCGGGGCGGGCCAGAGAGGTGAAGAGCAGCTTCCGTCGGCGATGCTGCTCGCCTTCCAGCGTCTGGACGCTTCCTCGGTCCTGGAGGAGCACGACGGCAGACCGCGGCAGCGCACCAGGCCGGGGGAAGAGGCCGGGCGTGTAGAGCAGCTCGGCGGCCGCCGCTCCACGCAGGAACAGGGTCTGCTGCCCGAGTAGGCGACCGGTGAAGGCGTTAGTCCCGAGCCGGTCACAGTGCCACCCGATGAACGTGTAACCGCGGGAGAGGAATGCCGGCGCGAGGTCCGGGGCCCGCAGATGCGGGATCGTGGCTCCATGGTGGATCGATGTCATGATTTGGCTCCGGTGGTGGCGACACCCTCGATGAAGTGCCGCTGCCCGATGAAGAACAGGATGATCATCGGCACGGTGGTAATGACTCCGGCCGTGACGATCAGCTCCCAGTGCCAGTTGCCCGCGAATCCGAACTGGTCCAGCATGGCTTTCAGGCCGCGAGGGATCGTGAAAGTGCTGGAATCCCGGAGGTAGATGAGCGGCCGCATGAGATCCGTCCAGGCCGCCTGCGCCTCGAAGAGCAGCGTCACCACCAGGGCAGGCTTGCAGAGCGGGACGCCGATGCGGGTGAAGATCTGCCAGTCCGTGGCGCCATCGATCCGTGCGGCCTCGAAGACCTGCCGGGGCAGATCCAGGAAGAACTGACGGATGAGGAAGATGTAGAACGCTGAGCCGAACAAGTTCCCCGCCCACAGCGGCGTCAGTGTTCCGACCTGTCCCAGGGCGTCCCAGATGAGGAAGGTGGGGATCATGGTGACGGCACCGGGGAGCATCATGGTGGCGAGTACGAGGAAGAACAGCGCATCGCGTCCGCGGAACCGGTAGTACGAGAAGCCCCAGGCCACCAGGGCGCTGCTGAACGTGACCGCTACCGCGGCGAGCACCGTGACGAGCAGCGTGTTGCCGATCCACAGGGCGAGCGGTGCTTCCTGCCAGATGGTGATGTAGTTCTCGATGGTCGGCGACTCGGGGATGAGCTTGTTGTCGAACACCTCGGAGCGCGGCTTGAGCGAGGCGCTCACCAGCCAGATGAGCGGGTAGACGAAGACGACGGTCGCGAGCGTGAGGAGTGCGATGATCAGGCCGCGGCCCAGCCAGCCCTTCTGATGGGCGCGGAAGTCGGCTCGCGCCCGGACCTGCGCGGCTCGGCTGGCTGTCTTGGACTCTGGGACTGCCGCAGGCAGCGTCGTCGTACTATCCACCGTCTTCCCCCTGATAGAAGACCATCCGGCGGCCCACCACCATTTGAACGGCGGTGATGACCATGATGATCAGGAACAGCAGCCATGCCATCGCCGAGGCGAATCCCATGTTGAGGAATTCGAAGGCCTGACGGAACAGGTAGATCACGTAGAACAGGGCAGCATCGTTGCTGTAGGTGTCGTTGCCGGCGCCGAAGTAGGCCGTGTAGGCCTCGGTGAAGGACTGCATGCCGGCGATCGTGTTGACGATGACCAAGAAGAACAGGGTGCTGGAGATCATCGGCAGCGTCACTGAGACGAAGCGACGGACCGGTCCTGCCCCATCGACGCGTGCGGCGTCCAGTAGGTCTCGCGGAACGTTGTTCAACGCTGCGAGCAGGATGATGACGGAGGCCCCGAGGGTCCACAGGCTCATCAGGACCAGGCCCGGTTTCACCCAGGTCGGGTCGGTGGTCCAGGCCGGACCGGGAATACCGAAGAACTCGAGCACGTCATTGACCAGACCGTTGTGGCCATTGAAGAGCAGGAGCAGCAGCACGCCGACTGCGACGGGCGGGGTCATGTTGGGCAGGTAGAAGGCGGTACGGAAGAACCCGCGGGCTCTGATGGTCCGCTGGAGCAGGACCGCGAGTCCGAGGGACAGCACGATGTTGGTCGGCACGGACATCGCCGCGAAGATGAAGGTGTTCTGCAACGCCATGGCGACCTTCGGATCCGCGGCGAGGGCCTCGTAGTTGTCGAACCCGATGAAACTGGGGTCGGTCAGGACGTCGTAGTCCGTCAGCGACAGGTAGCCGCTGTACAGGATCGGCCAGGCAGTGAAGATCAGGAAGCCGAGGATCCAGGGTGAGATGAACAGCAGTGCGTTGCGGACGTGTCGCCGGCGGGCTCGCCGCTGGCCCGGCCGGACTGGGAAGTCGACGGTGTCCGCAGCGCGGTCCCGCCGCGCGCGCAGACCCGCGGCGGGACCGGAGACGGAAGTATTCTCCATGGTCGTCGACTAGCCTTCGGATCCGGCCTCGCTGTCGTCCCACTCGGCCCAGGCCTTGTCCAGAGCGGCCTGCGCCTCCTCCTGGGCCGCTGCCATGGAGTCCTGGGGCGTCTGCTCGCCGGTAAGGACACGGTTCACCCCGTCGAGCCACGCCTGCTCGAATTCCGCGTCGGCCGGCGTCGCTGGCTGGGAGAAGGAGCTCTCGTTGGCGGTGTAGGAGGCATCGACGGCTTCGGCCCACGGGCCGGTCAGGGCCTCCGAGGTCTCGACGTAGGTGCTGCGGATCTCTTCGTCCGCCTCCCGGTTGCCCGTGAAGAGGCCGGTGAACGGCTTGCCTTCCTCCTCGCGTGCGGAGGCGCGCGCCTCGGCGGCTTGCATCCAGGTGTCGGTCTTCGTCATCGCGGCGAGGAAGCGGCAGGCGGCGGCCGGATTGCTGCCGCCGCTTGGGATGGCCCACGCGGAACCGGTGGCGTAGCTGAGCGGCTCGCCCTCCTTGTCCTTGAAGGTCGTGAAGGCCATCGGTGCCTCGGGGGAGACGTCGTTGAGGATATTGACGTACCACTGCTCCATGGGCATCGCGCCGAGGGTGTTGGAGGCGAACTGGTTCCCGGCGCCGAAGAAGTCGGCGGAGTCGCGGAATGCCTTGACGTCGCCGAAGCCGCCCTGGGCCTCATAGATGCCGACCGCGAACTCGAGCGCCTCGATCACCTTCGGGTCGTCCAGCTGCGCCGTGCGGCCGTCCTCCGAGATCAGATCCGCGCCGTTGGCCTTGGCCCAGAGAGGCAGGAATTCCGGCAGCTTCGAGTCGAACCCGATGACCGTCAGTCCGCCGTTCTCCGAGCGCGAGAGCTTCTCGTTCGCGGCGGCGACGGCTTCCCAGTCGGAACCGTCGACGTCGCCCGTGGTCAGTCCCTCCTGCTTCAGGAGGTCGTCGTTGGCCATGACGATCTGCACCTGGTTGAACTCGGGCAGTCCGTAGAGGCTGTCGTTGAAGGTGGCCTGCTCGATGGCCGGTTCGCGGAAGTCGCCGACCTCGACGCCTTCGGCCTCCAGGCAGGTGTCGAGCGGCAGAATGGCGTTGCGGGACGCGAACGTTCCGAGCTGGTTGCGGTTCGCGTAGATGAGGTCGGGCGCCTCGCCGGAGGCGATGGAGGAGAGGAACTGCTGGACGTCCAACTCCCCTTCGACGACGTTGACCTCTGCTCCCTCGACGGCCTCGATGGCGACGTCGGTACGCGTCCGAGCGATTTCGTCCGCGTCCGGATTGAAGCCCATGATGGTGAGCTCACCCTGCATCTCCGCGTCCGTCTCGAAGGAAGGTCCTTCGGCAGGCTCGTCTGGCTGCGAACCAGTGGCGCATCCGCTCATTCCGAGCGCGACGACGGCCACGACGGCCGGTGCGAGCAGGCGTCGTCTGTGGCTCGGGGCCACGACAGTGTGCCGGTCGGATCCGAAGAACGTCTTCATGGGAGCTCCCTCAACTCGGGCCCCGCGCGGAGTCCGTGAAGAAAACAGGCTCCGACAGGGCAAGATCCTCGAGACTTCACACCGTCCCCCAACCTCGGTGACGGGCATGTGCGCTCAACATAACCTCAACCCCGGGACTTGTCCACCGACTCGGGAAATGACCGTGGTGTCTTTCCGTTCGCTGGCAATTCGCTGAAGCCCACGGCTTTGCGGTGGCCCTCGTGTTTGACTGAAGACGCCCGGCACCGGACGTCCGGTCGGCCGGCTGGAGACGACCATAGGATCGACGACCATCGAGACCCCGGGGAGCGACGATGAGAGCACTGACCTGGCAGGGCAAGCGGAGTATCGGCTACGGGGAGGTGCCGGACCCGCGCATCCAGCAGCCAACCGACGTCGTCATCAGAGTGACCTCCACGGCAATCTGCGGCTCCGACCTCCACCTCTACGAACTGCTCGGCCCCTACCTGGAGGCGGGCGACGTTCTGGGGCACGAGGCCATGGGCATCGTCGACGAGGTCGGGAGCGAAGTCCTATCACTGCGGCCCGGCGACCGCGTCGTCGTGCCTTTCAACGTCGCGTGCGGCGAGTGCTGGATGTGCCGGCGCGGGCTGCAGTCCCAGTGCGAGACCACGCAGGTCGCAGCCAAGGGCAGTGGAGCGGCGATCTACGGCTACTCCGCGCTCTACGGGAGCGTCCCCGGCGGCCAGGCCGAGTATCTGCGCGTCCCGTACGGCGACTACTCCTGCGTGAAGGTGGGCAGCGACCTGCCGGACCACCGGTACCTCTTCCTCTCCGACATCCTGCCGACCGCCTGGCAGGGCGTCGAGTACGCGGCCGTGCCCGACGGCGGGACGCTCGCCGTGTTCGGGCTGGGCCCCGTCGGCCAGCTCGCGGCGCGGATCGGCCGGCACCGCGGCTACCGCGTCATCGGCATCGACCCCGTGCCGGAGCGTCGGGCCATGGCCGAGCGCCACGGTGTCGAGGTCCTGGAGCTGGACCAGCACGTCCCCTCCCGTCTCCGGGACATGACCGGCCGCGGGCCTGACGGCGTCGTCGATGCCGTGGGCATGGAGGCCCACGGCACGGGACTCCTCGGCGACGGGCCGGCATCGTTCCTCCAGCAGGCCACGGGCCTGCTGCCGGACAAGGCCGCCCAGAAGGTCATGGAGACCGCCGCCGTCGACCGGACATCGGTGCTGCACGCCGCCATCGACGCCGTCCGCCGCGGCGGAACGGTCTCCCTCAGCGGCGTCTACAGCGGGCAGGCGACCCCGATGCCGATGCTGAAGCTGTTCGACAAGCAGATCCAGCTGCGCATGGGCCAGTGCAACGTCCGCGCCTGGACGGACCGGCTGCTGCCCCTCACCGAGGACCCGGCGGATCCGCTGGGCCTGGACGATCTGGTGACGCACCGGGCGCCGCTCGCCGAGGGGCCGGGCCTGTATTCGACCTTCCAGAAGAAAGAGGACGGGTGCGTGAAGGTGGTCCTGACGCCGTAGTGGAGCGCGCCGGAGCGGAACCCGCTCAGTCGACCGGCTCGGGGCGCGAACCGCTGCGGAAGCCCTGGTCCCTCCGGCTGGACGTTGCTCACGCCGTTCGCCCGGCCCCCGCCCACCCGTCGGCGATCGAGGCGGGCCATGGCCTGATCGCCGCCGGGCACAGCACGACGGCGGCGCCGCCACCCTCCGCTGGAAGGTGACGGCGCCGCCGTCGTACGGGATGTCGGGTGTCTAGCCGAAGTACTTCGGCAGGGTTCCCTCGTGCGCCTCGCGCAGCTCGTCGATCGTGGCCGTGAACTGGCCCTGGACCTCGAGTGCTCCGGACTCGGCATCGACGACGCCGAGTCGGGTCACGGCGTAGCCGCGCGCGCCGACCATGTCGTTGAAGCGGACCTCCTCGGAGCGCGGGACTGCGACGACCGCGCGGGCCTGCGACTCGGAGAACAGCGCGGTGAACGCGTCGATCCCGTCGCGCTCGCACAGGTCGTCCAGTGCCACGCGGGCACCGACGCCGTAGCGCAGCACCATCTCGTTCAACGCCGCCGCGAGGCCGCCCTCGGAGAGATCGTGGGCTGCGTCGATCATGCCATCGCGGGACGCGTTGATCAGCAGCTCGCCGAGCAGACGTTCCTTGGCGAGGTCCACCTTCGGCGGCAGGCCGCCGAGGTGGCCCCGGAGGTTCGCGAACTCGGAGCCGTCCAGCTCGTCGTAGGTCTCGCCGAGCAGGTAGATCGCCTGCCCGTCGGCGTCCGGGCGCCAGCCCGACGGCGTGCGGCGGGCGACGTCGTCGAACTTGCCGAGCGTGGCGACCACGGGGGTCGGGTGGATGGCCTTGTCGCCGGTCTGGTTGTAGAGCGAGACGTTGCCGCCGGTGACCGGGACGCCCAGCTCCATGCACGCGTCCGAGAGGCCGCGGATGCCCTCGGCCAGCTGCCACATGACGTCCGAGTCCTCGGGGGAGCCGTAGTTCAGGCAGTCCGAGACGGCCGCGGGAACGGCACCGGACGTGGCGACGTTGCGGTAGGACTCGGCCAGGGCGAGCTGCGCGCCGGCGTACGGGTCCAGATAGGTGTAGCGCCCGTTGGCGTCCGTGGCGATGGCGACGCCGAGGCCGCTCTCCTCGTCGACGCGGACCACGCCCGCGTCGTCGGGGGAGGAAAGGGCCGTGTTGCCGCCGACGTAGCGGTCGTACTGGTCGGTGATCCAGTTCTTGCTGCACATGTTCGGGCTGGCGATCAGCTCGAGCACCGCGGCCTTCAGCTCGTCACCGGTGGACGGCAGGATCGCCGCGTTCACCGAGCCGCGGAACGTGTCCGCCTGGAGGGCGTCCTGCCACTCCGGGCGGGCGTACGGGCGGTCGTAGACCGGTCCGTCGTGCGCGACCGTCTTGGGATCGACATCGACGATGACCTCGCCGTTCCAGGTGATGATCAGGCGGTCGTCGTCGGTGACCTCGCCGAGCCAGGAGTACTCGACGTTCCACTTGGCCATGACGGCCTCGAACGCGGCGACGTTCTCCGGCGTCACGACCGCCATCATGCGTTCCTGCGACTCGGACATGAGGATCTCGCCCGGGGTCAGAGTGGGGTCGCGCAGCAGCACGTCGGTCAGCTCGACGCGCATGCCGCCCTCGCCGTTGGAGGCGAGCTCGGAGGTGGCGCAGGAGATGCCGGCGGCACCGAGGTCCTGGATGCCCTCGACGAGAGAGTTCTTGAACAGCTCGAGGCAGCACTCGATGAGCACCTTCTCGGCGAACGGGTCGCCGACCTGGACGGCGGGGCGCTTCGACGGCTTCGTGTCGTCGAACGACTCGGAGGCGAGCACCGACGCGCCGCCGATGCCGTCGCCGCCCGTGCGCGCCCCGAACAGGACCACCTTGTTGCCGACGCCGGAGGCGTTGGCCAGACGGAGGTCCTCGTGGCGCAGGGTGCCGACGGCGAGGGCGTTGACCAGCGGGTTGCCCTGGTAGATCGGGTCGAAGACGGTCTCACCGCCGATGTTCGGCAGGCCGAGGGAGTTGCCGTAGCCGCCGATGCCGGAGACGACGCCGTGCACCACGCGCTGCGAGTCGGGGTGGTCGATGGCACCGAAGCGCAGCGGGTCCATCACGGCCACCGGGCGGGCGCCCATGGAGATGATGTCGCGGACGATGCCGCCGATGCCGGTCGCCGCCCCCTGGTACGGCTCCACGAACGACGGCGAGTTGTGGGACTCGATCTTGAAGGTGACGGCCCAGCCGTCGCCCAGGTCGGTGACGCCGGCGTTCTCGCCGATGCCGACCATGAGGTCCTTCTTCATCTCCTCCGTGACCTTCTGCCCGAACTGGCGCAGGTGGTTCTTGGTGGACTTGTAGGAGCAGTGCTCGCTCCACATCACCGAGTACATCGCCAGCTCGGCGGCGGTGGGGCGACGGCCGAGGATCTTGACGATCTCCTCGAACTCGTTCTGCTTCAGGCCGAGCTCGGCCCAGGGCAGCTCCACGTCGGGGGACGCGGCCGCGTTGTCGACCGTGTCGATGTTGAATTCCTTCTCGGCGACTTCGGCGCTCACTTGGTTCCTCCAACAAGCTGGGTCAGGACGGAGGTGAAGAAGCCCAGACCGTCGGTTCCGGTGTGGTCGGGGCCGTAGCCCGCCTCGACGGCGTGCTCGGGGTGCGGCATGAGTCCGACGACGTTGCCCGCCGCGTTGGAGATGCCGGCGATGTCGCGGCGCGAGCCGTTCGGGTTCCAGCCGACGTAGCGGAACACCACGCGGCCCTCGGCCTCGAGCTCGTCCAGGACCTTCTCGTCGGCGACGTACTGACCGTCCTGGTTCTTCAGCGGGATGCTGATCTCCTGGCCGGCCGCGAACTGGTTGGTCCACGCGGTCGTGTTGTTCTCGACCCGCAGGATCTGGTCGCGGCAGATGAACTTCAGGTGGTCGTTCTTCACCATCGAGCCCGGGAGGAGGTGTGCCTCGGTGAGGATCTGGAAGCCGTTGCAGATGCCGAGCACGGGCAGCTTCGCGTCCGAGTTCGCCGCGTCGATGATGCGGTCCATCATCGGGGCGAAGCGGGCGATGGCGCCGGCGCGCAGGTAGTCGCCGTAGGAGAAGCCGCCCGGGATGACGACGGCGTCGACACCCTGCAGATCCTCGTCGGCATGCCAGAGAGCCACGGCCTCGCCGCCGGCCATCCGCACACCGCGTGCGGCGTCCCGGTCGTCCAGGGTGCCGGGGAAGGTCACGACGCCGATGCGGGCGCCGGAGAGTTCGGTGGTCGGCGTCGAGTAGTCGCCGATCAGGGGGAGGTCCGTCATCGTTAGTCCTCAACCACCTGCACGTTGACGACGTCCTCGATGACCGGGTTCGACAGGAGCGTCTCGGCGGCCTCGCGGGCCTGGGCCAGGACCGCCTCGGTCACCTCGCCGTCGACGGCGAGCTCGAAGCGCTTGCCCTGGCGGACGCCGGAGAAGGCGTCGAAACCGAGGCGGGGGAGGGCGCCCACGATCGCCTTGCCCTGGGGGTCCAGGATCTCGGGCTTGGGCATGACATCAACAACGATCCGGGGCATCCGGTGCTACTCCTGTGCGCGAGGGGATGGGCGCCCGCGGAAGGGGTGCCGTCTCACGCCGAGGGGCGCTCCGCGAGCTTGCGCCACCAGTCTACCGGGCCGCAGACTCGGCCAGGCCCACGGGTGACGGGCGGCACTCACGCGGTTCCCATCAGCTCGTCGTAGGTGGTGAGACCGTCCAGTGCCTTCCTCGCGCGCTCCACCTCGACAGGGGAGCGGCACCGCCCTCCACGGGAACGGAGCCCGACCTCGTCGTCCGGCCGCCTAAGCTGGAGGCATGCCCGCCACCATCGACCCGTCCCAGCGCTGCCCGTGCGGCACGGGCGACAGCTACGGCGACTGCTGCGCCCGCTTCCACTCCGGCGGCACCGCGCCCACCGCCGAGGCGCTCATGCGCTCGCGCTACTCGGCCTACGCCCTCCTCGACCGCGACCCCGGCCGGCTCGCCCGCTACCTCCACCGCACGTGGGACCGGACCGAACGCCCGCCGCTGGCCGGCCTGATGGAGCCGGGCCCTGCGTGGGGGAGCCTGACCATCGTGAGCACGACGGCGGGCGGACCGTTCGACGACGTCGGCACCGTCGAGTTCGTCGCCCAGTTCCGCGACGACTCCGGCGCCCGGCACCGGATGCACGAGGTCAGCCGCTTCCGTCGGGAGGACGGCCGCTGGCTCTACGTGACGGGCGACGTCGGCTGATCCGCCGAGTGGACCGGCGGGTCCGGCGGAGTCTCGCCCGCGCCTGAGGGTTGGGGATGCCCGGCGCGACCGGCTGCGCCCGACCCGCCCGACGAGTCCGCCTGGCCCGGCCTACCGATCCAGCGTGACCGTGCGGAGGTCCAGCCGGCGGAGCACGACGTCGGCTGCCTCCGGGTCCGTGCCAGGGGCCTTCCGCGCGGCGAGCACCTCCCGTCGGGCGACATTCAACGCCTGCCGCTGGACCTCGTCCATCACCGAGAGCGTCTGGCGGAGCGCACGCATCTTCTCGGGGTCGTCCTCGACGTCGCTCTCCAGCAGCGTGTGCAGCGATTCCATGCGCTTGGCCAGCACGGTCCGCCGCTCGGGAGGCAGCTTCTGCGCCGCCGTCGAGTGCCGCACCGCCTTCAGTGCCGCCTGCTGGGCGCGTCGGGCCAAGGCCCGCTCCTGCCGCTCGATCTCGGCGTGGTCGTCCGGCAGTGCGAGCCGCCGCATCAGCCAGGGCAGCGTCAGGCCCGGGCCCACGAGCGTCACCAGGAGCACCGCGCAGGCGGCCGCGATGACGAAGTTGCGTTCCGGCAGGGGATTCCCGGCCTCGGTCGTCGCCGGCAGCGCGAGGGCCAGGGCCAGCGTTGCCAGCCCGCGCATACCGCACCAGGTCAGGACCAGCACCTCCTTCAGCGACCCGGGGACCTTGCTCCGGCGCTCGGTGCCGCCGAGCCGGAGGATCGCCATCATCCAGAGCAGGCGCACCAGCAGCACCGCCGCGCAGACCACCGCGATGCCGGGGACGAAGCCGAGCAGGTCCGCGCCCTCGCCCTGGATCACATAGCGCATCTCGATGCCCACCAGGCCGAACGCGACGCCTGTGGTGAGGAGTTCGACGACGTCCCAGAACGCGGCGCGGGTCAGCCGTTCCTCGGAGTCCTGCGGCCGGGCGCGCCGGCCGAGCTCGAGGGCGGTGACGACGACGGCGACGACGCCCGAGCAGTGCGCCTCCTCGGCGAGCAGGTAGACGGCGTACGGGGCCACGAGCGTCGTCGCGGAGCGGGCGATCAGGTTGGGCACGAACCGGTTGAGCGTCCCCACGAGCCAGGCCATGCCGAGCCCGAGCAGCACCGCGCCGGCCGCCCCCAGCAGGAACGCGGGCACGATGCCCCAGCCGACCTCGCCGCCGCTGACCGCCGCAGCGACGGCGGCCTGGAAGATGACGATCGCGATGGCGTCGTTGAACAGGCCCTCGGTCTGCAGGGTCGAGACGAGCCGCCGCGGCATGCTCACCTTGCTGGCCACGGACTCGACGGCCACGGGGTCCGGCGGGGCGACGACCGCGCCGAGGGCGATCGCGGCCGGGACGCCCAGGGCGGGGACCAGCCACCAGGCCAGACCGGCCACGACCGCGACGGTGACGGCCACGAGCAGCACAGCGAGCAGTACCAGGCTGCGCCAACGGAACCGGAAGACGGACCACGAGCTGCGCTGGGCCGCCGCGAACAGCAGCGGCGGCAGGAACAGGGGCAGGATCAGCTCCGGATCGATCCGCAGCTCGGGGATGAACGGCAGGAAGGCCACGCCCGCTGAGAACAGCAGCATCAGCACCGGGTAGGGCAGCCGGATGCGCTCGCCGAGCCCGACCACGAGCACGGTCCCGAACAGCAGTCCCACCAGCAGGATCAAGAACTCCATGCTCTGAAACTACTTCACGCGCGGGACGGGCGGCCGGCCTCAGCCCTCCACGCCTCAGTTCTCGACGAGGTCCGGCAGGCTCCACAGGCCATCGAGACCGCGGAGCTCGTCGGGTGCGAGCCGGATGTTGAGCACGGGCGGGTCGGGCACGGCCTGTCGCAGCTCGGCGACGTAGCGCTCCTCCGCCTTGCGGCGCCGCGCCAGGAACTCCCCGGCGTCCCCTGGTGACCGCTTGTTGATCACCAGGGCCCGCACGCCGATGCCCTGGGCCCGGAGCTGTTCGTGGAACTCGATGGTCTCCGCCACCGGCAGCCGCTCGGCGGCGAGGACCAGCACGAAGGCGCACCGGTCCCGGTCCGCCAACAGCCCCCGCAGGCGGGCGAACCGGTCCCGCCGGCGCGTCAGCACGGACCGGATCCTGGCGTCCCGGTTGTCCTCCGCCTGCCGTTTCCCGCCGAGCCCCACGACGGCCTCGCCGAACCTCTCGCTGGCCTCGCGTCGGCGCAGCAGCCCGTCCGTCCACGCGGTCATGAGGTCGGGCAGGGCCATCAGCCGGGCCGTGTGCCCGGACGGAGCGGTGTCGAAGACGACGACGTCGTAGCCGTCCGTGTCCGTGAGCTCCTCGGTGAGCTCGGCGATCCGCTCGAGCACGGAGGCCTCGTGCGTGCCGGGCGCGTCGGCCGCGAGCCGGAGGTACTTGTCGACCTCCCGGTGCAGGTGCTCGGGCATCATCGCGCGGATGGTCGCGCCGACCTCTTTCAGGTGTCCTGCCGTGGCCGCTGCCGGGTCGATCTCGAGGGCGTCCAGCCGGCCGCCGGCCGCCGTGGTCGCGAGCGTCGACGGCGTGTCCTTCAGCCGACGCTCGAAGAGGTGGCCGAGGTTGTGCGCCGGGTCGGTGGACACGAGCAGGACCCGCTCCCCGGCGTCGGCGAGTGCGACGGCGGTGGCTGCCGCCGTCGTCGTCTTCCCGACGCCCCCCTTGCCCGAGAAGAAGACGACGCGGGCTCCCGCGGCCAGCCCGCGCAGGGCCTCCGCCGCCGGCGCGGCGTTGTTCGCGGTGGTCATCTGGTCCTCTCGTGGTCCGGGTGGGGCGGTCAGCAGCAGGAGATCGAGTCCAGCGGCGAGCGGTCCATCCCCATCCGCCGGTGCCAGTCGTGGAATCGGTCGAACATCACGGGCAGCAGCTCCAGCGTGTAGTAGCTGGCGGGGTTCGGGACGCCGAGCGCCTCGGAGAGGACCAGCATCATGAACAGGTCCTCCTCGTCGCGCTGGGCCCGCGCGAGCGTGCGCCGGTAGGGCGCCATGTAGAACTCGCGCAGGCCCGCGGCGAAGGCGGACAGTCGGCCCATGCTGCTCGGCCCGCTACCTGCCGGCGAGGGCGTCGGCGTCCTCGTCGGCGTCGTCCAGGTCGGCCGGCTCGCGGCGGGCCCGGCCCATGGCGGTGATGGCCTCCACGATCACCCAGACGGCGGCGACGAGGATGATGATGTCCAGTCCCAGCAGCAACCAGTTCTGTGCCTGGTAGAAGTCGACCATCTGGACCAGCAGCGCGATCACCGTCATGACCAGCACGAAGGTCAGCGGGATCAGCGCCGGGAGGACGGGGCGGCGACGCTTGAGCAGCATCACCGCCACGATCGACAGGGTCAGGCCGGCCAGCAGCTGGTTGGTGGTGCCGAACAGCGGCCAGATCAGCATGCCGCCGGAGCCGTCCGCGCCGGCGCTGAAGGTCAGCGCGACGGTCACGGCCACGGCGATCAGGGTGGCGAGCACGGGGCGGACCCGCACCCCGGCGATCTGGCCGACCTCCTGCACCACGAACCGCTGCAAGCGGACGCCGGTGTCCATGGTGGTGGCCGCGAAGAGCACGGCCATGGTCGCCAGGATGGTGGCCGAGAGCGACTCGGGGATGCCGAGGCCCTGGTTGACGATCGCGCCGCCGCCGTTCACGAAGGCACCCACGCCGCCCTCGCCGAACGCGGAGTAGATCTCCTCCCACTCGGCGACCGTCTGGAAGCCGGCGGACACGGCGATGATCGTGCCGAGGGCCAGTAGACCCTCACCGACGGCGCCGAAGTACCCCACGAACCGGGCGTCGGTCTCGCGGTCCAGCTGCTTCGACGTCGTGCCGGAGGCCACGATCCCGTGGAAACCGGAGATGGCGCCGCACGCGATGGTGACGAACAGCAGCGGCACGAGCGACGGCGTGCCCTCCGGGACGTTGGTGTTGAAGGCGGGGGCCACCATGGTGGGGCCGGAGATGATGATCGCCCCGTAGAGGATCGCCAGCGCGATGAACAGCTGCAGGCCGTTGATGTAGTCGCGCGGCTGGAGCAGCATCCACACGGGCAGCATGGAGGCGATCGCCGCGTACACGAACAGGACGATGATCCAGAAGGCGTTGGCGTTCAGACCCATGATGACGTCCGGCAGGACCACCGGGAACGCATCACCGAGCAGGATCAGGCCGTAGAGCGCGAGCACGCCGACGATCGAGACGACCGGCAGGCTCCACTTGAGCTTGTAGATGGCCTGGCCGATGAGCAGCGCGACGACGATCGCGCCCCAGGCGGGGATGACCGCCGTCGGCGTGGAGACCAGCAGGTTGGAGATGACGACGGCGAACGCCGCGTTGACCATCAGCAGCACCAGGAAGATGACCACCAGGAAGAGATTGCGGCCGCGGGCGCCGATGTAGCGGCCGGAGAGGGTGCCGATGGACTGGCCGCGGTTGCGGTTCGAGGCCCAGAGGGCGCCGAGGTCGTGCATGCCGGCGAAGAAGACCGTGCCGAGCGTGACCCAGAGGAGGGCCGGCAGCCAGCCCCAGATGACGGCGATGGCCGGACCGACGATGGGTGCGGCGCCCGCGACGGACGTGAAGTGGTGGCCCCAGAGGACGTACTTGTTGGTCGGCACGTAGTCGACGCCGTCCTCGTAGCGGTGGGCCGGCGTCCGGTAGCCGGGATCGAGGGCGAAGACCTTTTTGCTGAGGTACTTCGAGTACAGCAGGTAGCCCGCAATGACGATTGCGATGCCGATGAGTGCGAGGAGGATGGAACTCATGGCGGACCTCTTTCTGACGGGTGGTGCCGGGGCCCGGGGCGGCGTCGTCGGCGCTCCGCCGGGCGCGGCTTCGGTGATGCTTGAGCACAGCCTAGATCGTCGGTGCGCCGAGTCACAGCGTCGGGGTCGCGCCTGTGACTTTCGAACCGTTCCCCGGAAAGCCAGCTCAGCGCCCGGTTCGGCCGGTGGGTGACGACGGTCCACCGGCGTTGGCACGGGCCTGTCGCCGGCCGCGGGCGGCCGCTAGGCTCGGCCGGAAGCGGCGCGGCCGCGAGACGGCTGCCGCAGCCGAGCGACCGACGGCCGCGGCGGGGATTCGATCGGAGGGGGAGAGACCATGGCGCGGACACAGTCGGGGGCAATGGCGCGTGCGGTGACGCTGCTGGGGACGCTACTGGGGACGACGGCGCTCCTGGCCGGCTGCTCTGGGCAGGCGGAGCAGTCTGGCATGGCTCCGCCGGAGCCTGCGGAGGCGACGTCCAGTGCACCGGAGCCGCGGGAGACCGCCTCGGCGACCGGGACCTCGGCCGGGGAGGCGGACGAGGCGGAGCGCCTCTTCGCGGTCCTGGAGGCCGAAGGCGGGGAACTCCTGGGAGGGATCGCCGGCGCCGGAGGCGGCGGTGGGGGCGAGGTCCGGACACGGGTGCAGTTGCCGCCGCAGGAGGAGCAGAGCACCGTGCTGACCGGGCGGGTCGTCTGCCTGCCCGCGGGCGTCGAGCTGACGCTGACGGTGAATGGATCGGCGACCGACATCGAATGCGCCGGGGAGGATACGATCCAGTACTTCGCGATCGAGGAGCGGACCGTGCGCGACGATGGGTACCTCCAGATCACGGCCGATACCGGCGACCGCGGGGAGGACTTCCTCTGGGCCGCGGCCGTCGAGATCGAGGGAGCTCCGAGCTAGCGGCCGCTAGGCGGAGGGCAGCGCCTCGGCGACCTGCAGCAGCCGGGCCCGCAGCACGTCCGCCCGCTCCGCGAACTGGCGCTGGAGCTCCACGTACCGGGCCTTGCCCTCGGGCGTCTCGATCCGGATGGGCTCGTAGCCCCAGTCGGAGAGGTCGTACGGGGACGCCTGCATGTCCATGGTCCGGATGTCCCACGCCAGTTCGAAGCAGTCCATGACCAGTTCGCTCGGCACGGCGGGCGTGAGCTTGTAGGCCCACTTGTAGAGATCCATGTTGGCGTGCAGGCAGCCCGGCTGCTCGAGGTTTCGTTGCGTCTCGCGGGTTGGCTGCAGCTCGTTCAGGGGCGCCGCCTCCGGGGTGTAGAACCGGAACGCATCGAAGTGCGTGCACCGGATCCGGTGCTCCTCCACCACCCGGTCGGTTCCGGACGCGCCGAGCCGCAGGGGCAGGTACTCGTGCCGGATCCCGTTGCTCTCCGACTTGTACGCCATCGCCCACTCGTGCAGGCCGAAGCATGCGAAGTTCCCCGGCCGGCTGGCCGTCCCGGCGAGGATGATCCGCGCGAACCGGATCGCCTCCGCCCGAGCGGCGCCGAAGGCCTCCTGATCCAGTCCGACGCCGCCGTCGTGCTCCGTGTAGAACTTCCAGTCACGCCGTTCCGCGGCGGCTTCACCGTCCAATACGACGCCGGCGCCCGGGTGCCAGCGCTGCAGCTGGCCGGGCTTCTGGGTGTAGTAGGTGAAGAGGAAGTCCTCGACCGGGTGCCTGCGCTGACTTCTCCGGCGCTCCACGAACGGCGCGGCGAATCGCTCCACGCGCTCGCGGTGGGCGAGGGCGCGCGGCAGCCACGCGGATTCGGGGAGGGAGGTCATCCCTGCCATTCTAGGAGCCGCGCGAACGGGCCGCGCCCTCAGGTGGCGTCCCAGAGAGCCCGGTAGAACTCGATCCGCTCCGCGTCCGGCGTGATCCCGTAGGCCTCGTAGACGTGGTGCTCGAACCCGGGGCCGTAGTTCCACTCGGTGCTCCACGCGGCGACGGCCAGGTCGGCCCAGCGGTCGCCGACCCCAAGCGACCCGAGGTCCACGTGCGCGGACCAGGCGCCGTCGTCGTCCAGGAGGGTGTTGGGCGCGCAGGCGTCGCCGTGGCAGACCACCAGCCGGTCGATGCTCGGGGCCTCTGCCGCCAGGGCGCGGCCGAGGGCAGCGTCCCCGGCGCGCGCGAGCCGCGAGCCGAGCGACCAGTCGAAGGGGCAGCCGTCCACGGGCAGGGCGTCGTGCAGGGCCCTCAGCCCGGTGCCGATGGCCCGCGCGGCTTGCTCCGGCTGCGCGATCCAGCGCGGCGAGACCGCCGATTCCCCGGGCACCTCGGCGGTGACGAGGAGGTGCGAGCCGTCGTTGTGCCGGGCCGTGTGGAGCGGGCGGGGGACCGGCGTGAAGTCCGCCGCCCAGATGAGGCGCTCTGCCTCGGCCCGTAGATCGAGGCCCGCGGCGACCGGCGACCATTTGGCGAACTCGGTGCCGCCGGAGGGCAGGACCAGCTTGAAGGTGAGGCCGCCGAGCTCGTTCCGCCAGACGGGCAGCACGCGGTCAGGTCCGACGCCGCGGCCGGCGGCGTACTCCACGACGGGCGCCGGCACCTCGACGTCGGCCCCGGGCGCGGCGGCAAGCGGGCGGAAGGGCATCGGGCTCCTCAGTCGGGTTGCTCAAGCGTACTGCCGCACCGGATCGTCAGACCGTGGCCATGGCGGGTTCACCGCCGCGTTGTCCGGGTGTTCCACACTCGGAGGCATGCCTGAGATCTCACGACGCTCCCTGGTCCTCGGTACGCTCGCGGCCGGAGGCGCCGGTCTGGCCGCCGCCGTGACCGCCCCGCCCGCGACGGCCGGCGGACTGTTGCGCACCGCTTCGCCCGGCCTGGTCCGGCAGCGGCTGACGCTCCCGTCCGGCATCCAGTTCGGCGACGCCGGGACGGACTCGGCGGTGCTCTGGTCGCGCGCGTCGGGGCGGGGGCGGCTCGTCGCCACCCTCCGGACGGTCGACGCCGACGGCCGGGTCCTGCGCGGCAAGGGCGCCTTCGCGCGGACGCTGCGCAGCGGCTGGGCCACGGAGGACTCCGATTACACCGCCAAGATCGCCGCCCCCCAGCTGCCCTCCGGCAGTCGCTTCGCCGTGACCATGGCGTTCGAGGACGAACACGGGAACCTCGGCGAGTCCCGTGAGGGGAGCTTCTCGACGGCACCCGGCCCGAACGCCGTCGGACGGGGCCCGGGGCGGGGCCGCGGAGAGGTCCCGCGCGGGCAGAGCTTCGTCTGGACCGGCGACACCGCCGGCCAGGGATGGGGCATCAACGAGGAGATCGGCGGCATGTTCGCGTACTCGGCGATGCGCGCGGTGAAGCCGGACTTCTTCGTCCACTCGGGCGACACCATCTACGCCGACGGACCGATCGCGGAGACGGTCGAGGAGCCGGACGGGCAGATCTGGCGGAACCTGGTCACGCCGGAGGTCGCCAAGGTCGCCGAGACCCTCGACGAGTACCGCGGCCGCCACCGCTACAACCTGATGGACGCCAACGTCCGCGCGTTCTATTCCGAGGTTCCGGTCATCGCGCAGTGGGACGACCACGAGACCACCAACAACTGGTGGCACGGCGAGGTCCTCGAGGACGAGCGGTACACGGTGCGCGACGTCGACACCCTGGCTGCCCGCGGCCGTCGCGCCTGGCAGGAGTACCAGCCACTCGCGGATCCGCGGGCCATGCGGCGCGGGACCGGGTTCGAGCCGGCGCGCATCTACCGCAAGATCGAACGCGGGCCGCAGCTGGACCTCTTCTCGCTGGACATGCGCACCTTCAAGGGGCAGAACACCGACGGAATGGAACCCCACGCCACGCCGATCCTCGGCGAGGAGCAGCTGCAGTGGCTGATCAAGGAGGTCCGCCGCTCCCAGGCCACGTGGAAGGTGATCCTCTCCGACCTGCCGCTGGGGATCGTCGTGCCCGACGGCGACGCCCAGGAGTCCATCTCCAACGCGGACGACGGCGCCCCGCTGGGCCGGGAGCTGGAGCTCGCCCGGCTGCTGAAGGCCTTCAAGGATGCCGGCGTGAAGAACATCGTCTGGCTCACCGCCGATGTCCACTACTGCGCCGCCCACCACTACTCGCCGGAGCGTGCCGCGTTCACCGACTTCGAACCGTTCTGGGAGTTCGTGGCGGGGCCCATCAACGCGGGCTCGTTCGGGCCCAACAAGATGGACGGCACCTTCGGCCCGGAGGTCGCCTTCGCGAAGGCAGGGGAGCGGGCCAACCAATCCCCGCGCGACGGGAAGAGCCAGTTCTTCGGCCACGTCGAGCTCGACGAGGCTGATCAGTTCACCGTGACCCTCCGCAACGCGCTCGGGGAGGCCGTCTTCTCGAAGACGCTGGCGCCCGAGCGCTGACCGGCGCGGGTGGCGAGGCCGCGAGATGCCAATCCAGCACCGTTCTCGGGGGAAACTGGTGCTGGGGCGGCATCTCGCGGCATCGAGCGTGCTGGGGCGGCATCTCGCGCCCGCGCCGGGGGAGCGACCCGGACGCGGCAACGCATCGACGTCGCACTCCGACATCCGATTCACGCGAAGGGGCTGTCAGACCGCGACGTCGATGCGTCCGGCGTGCATGACTGCGACGTCGAGCCATCGGGCCTGCACGATGGCGACGCCGATGGAGGGACGGGCGGGCCAACGCCGGTTCTGCGTCGACTCGTCCGGAATCTGTCACGGCTCCGCCGAGGGGCGCCGCCCGTGCTGGCCTGCCATGTGGCGGCCAGGCACGGGCGGCCCCACGGAGGGCGCCGGAACTAGCGGCCGGTGCCGCCGTAGACCGTCGCCTCGACGTCCGCGTCCAAGCCGAAGGCCCCGTGCACGGCGCGGACGGCCTCGTCCAGCTTGTCGGCGTGGGTGACCACGGAGATGCGGATCTCGGACGTGGAGATCATGTCCACGTTGACGCCGGCCTCGTGGAGGGCCTGGAAGAACTTGTAGGAGACGCCCGGGTTGGAGCGCATGCCGGCGCCGATCAGCGAGAGCTTGCCGATCTGGTCGTCGTACTCGATCGCCTCGAAGCCGATCTCGTTCATCGCGGCGCGGAGCGCGTCCAGCGCGTCCTTGCCCTCGACCACGGGCAGGGTGAAGGAGATGTCCGTCTTCTCCTTGCCGGCCGTGGAGACGTTCTGGACGATCATGTCGATGTTCGCGTGCGCACCCGCGATGACACCGAAGATCTGAGCCGCCTTGCCGGGGATGTCCGGCACACCCACCACGGTGACCTTCGCCTCGGAGCGGTCGTGGGCAACGCCGGAGATGATGGGCTGTTCCAAGGGCTCTCCCTCTTGAATCTTGATCTGGTCGTCGGGGCTGGGCATGACCCAGGTGCCCTCGTTCGGGCTGAAGGAGGACCGCACGTGCAGCGGCACTCCGAACCGTCGCGCGTACTCCACGCAACGCAGGTGCAGGATCTTCGCGCCGGACGCGGCCATCTCCAGCATCTCCTCGCTGGAGATCCGGTCGATCTTCTGCGCCGAGGCCACGATGCGCGGATCCGCCGTGTAGACGCCGTCGACGTCCGTGTAGATCTCGCAGACGTCCGCGTTCAGCGCCGCCGCGAGCGCGACCGCCGTCGTGTCCGAGCCGCCGCGGCCCATGGTGGTGATGTCGTTGCTGGTCCGGCTCATGCCCTGGAAGCCCGCGACGATCGAGACGTACCCGCGGTCCACGGCCTGGCGCACGCGCTCCGGCGACACGTCGATGATGCGGGCCTTACCGTGCACGGAGTCGGTGATCATGCCGGCCTGGCTGCCCGTGAAGGACACGGCCCGCTCGCCCATGCCGTCGATCGTCATGGCCAGCAGCGCCATGGAGATGCGCTCGCCGGCGGAGAGGAGCATGTCCATCTCGCGCGCCGGAGCCTCCGTGGTCAGCTGGCCCGCCAGGTCGAGCAGCTCGTCGGTGGTGTCGCCCATCGCGGAGACCACCACGACGACGTCGTGCCCGGCCGCCTTCGTGTCGATAATCCGGCGGGCCACCCGTTTGATGCCCTCGGCATCGGACACGGACGATCCGCCGAACTTCTGCACAATGAGGCTCATGCCGTAGCACTCTCCTGAAGGGGTCTCCCGGTGTCGTCACCGGCTGGTGGTGGGCTGCCGCGACTCCGCCCCGCCGGGCGGCGCCGGGCCGCGGGTGGGCCGTGGATGCTGCCGATCAGTGTATCGAGCGCCCGGACGGCCGCCCGTTTTCGTGAACCGGGCGGGTCATATTCCCGCACCGGATGAGTCCCCCCGCCGCAAACTCATCCCGTGGGAGGTGTCCGGCCACGGGATGAGTTTTCTAGGCTTGAGGCCGGGGCGGCCGTGGGGCCGCGAGCGAGGAGGATTCCGTGACAGGGGCACCGAGGGAGCCGCAGGGCGCCGGGAGCGACGACGGAACCGTCGACGCCGGGAACGACGTCAGGAACGACGTCGGGAACGACGCCGGAGTCAGCGGTGCGGCGCGGCAGGGCGGCGGCATCGTCGCCACCGGGCTCGCGCGCGCCTTCGGCCCGGTGAAGGCCGTCAAGGACATCCATTTCACGGCCGCGCCGGGCGAGGTCACGGCGTTTATCGGACCCAACGGCTCCGGCAAGACCACGCTGCTGCTGATGCTGGCGTCCCTGCTCCGGCCGGACGCCGGGACCATCCGGATCGGGGGGCTCGACGTCGTCGAGCACCCGCGGGACGTGCGCGCCCGGATCGGCTGGATGCCGGACACGCTCGGCGTGTGGGAGGCGCTGACGGCCCGGGAGATCCTGGTGGCCGTCGGCCGGCTCTACGGCATGACCAAGGAACGGGCCTGCGAGCGTGCGGACGAGCTGCTCGACATGGTCAAGCTCACGCCGCTGGCGAAGCAGCCGGCGCGCGTCCTCTCCCGCGGCCAGCAGCAGCGCCTCTCGCTGGCGCGCGCACTGATGAACGACCCCGC
Organism: Zhihengliuella sp.; assembly: GCF_031178195.1. Lineage (GTDB taxonomy): Bacteria > Actinomycetota > Actinomycetes > Actinomycetales > Micrococcaceae > Zhihengliuella. The sequence goes on along the minus strand of NZ_JAPSJL010000001.1, from coordinate 350,530 downwards.
CGTCCTGCTCCTCGACGAGCCCGCCTCCGGTCTGGACCCGGGAGCCCGGATCGAGCTGCGGAACCTCCTGCGGAAGTTCGCGGCGGAGGGGCGCACCGTCGTCGTCAGCTCGCACGTGCTGTCGGAGCTGGACGAGATCGCCGACCGGGCGGTCTTCGTCGCCGACGGCCAGACCGTGCGGGACCAGTCCGTGCACGACGTCGAGGAGCAGCTGCGCGGCTACACGATCCGCGGGCTGGACCAGGAGCACCTCCTGCGGACCCTCTCCGACCTGGGCGTCCTGTTCACCGTTCCCGCGGGGCAGCGCCGGCCCGAGGCGCTGGTGGAGGCCTCCAGCGAGCTCCAGGCGGCGCAGCTGCTGCGCGAGCTGATCGACGCGGGGGTCGCGGTCTCCGCCTTCGCCCCCAGCGTCGGGGCCCTCGAGGAGACCTACATGAGCTCGGTCTACGCGGCCGAGGTGCACCGAATGACGAGTGCCCATCGCGAGGGCAGGAACCCGGAGGCCGGCCAGTGAGTGACGAGAAGGCAGCGAGCCTGGGCTACCTGAGCGGGATCAGGACGGTCGTCGAGCTGGAGCTCAGGCAGCGGGTACGGTCCAAGTCCTGGTTCATCATGCTGGTGGTCTGGTTCCTGGTGATCCTCGCCGTCACCGCGCTGGCGGCCTATTCGGCGTCGCCACTGGTGCTCGGCACGGCCGAGGCAGAGCAGGTCGGCCAGATGATGTTCGAGCTGGTCATCTCCTTCGTCCTGCTCTTCGGGCTGCTGGTCGCCCCGGCACTGAGCGCCAACACGATCACGGGGGACCGCGCCGGCGGCACCCTGGCGATCCTGCAGAACACCCTGCTCACACCCGGGCAGCTGCTCTGGGGCAAGTGGCTCGCCTCCTGGATCGCGGCGCTCGCGTTCCTCATCGTCACCCTGCCGATGCTCGCCTGGGCCATGTCCTACGGGGACGTGTACCTGCCCGCGGTCCCCCTGTTCGTGCTGATGTGCGCCGTCGAGCTCGGGGTGGCCTGCGCCATCGGCGTCGGCATCTCGGCCCGTTCCACGCGCCCCCTGTTCGCCGTCGTCGGCACCTATCTGGTGGTGGCGCTGCTGGGCCTGGGCACGCTCATCGGGTTCGGACTGAGCCTGAGCATGACGCAGGAGACCGTCACCGACTACGAGGTGGTCAACCCCCAGGACCCGTACGCCAACGTCGAGATGGACGAGAACGGCGTCCCGCTCGACGAGAACGGCGAGCCGATCGAGGACGAGGAGCGGTTCTGGCGCGAGTTCGACGCCGAGCACGCGGACTTCGTGTACCGGCCGGAGGACGAGATCTGCACCGACAAGCCGATCGAGCGGACCATCCTCCATACCGAGCGCACCGCGTGGATGCTCGCGGCGAACCCCTTCGTCGTGGTCGCGGACGCTGTTCCCACGCAGCCGGCCGCGGCCGGCCAGGACTACGCGCCGGAGGGGCCGCTCGGCGCCGTCCAGGTCGGGGTGCGCATGGCGCAGTACGGGGTCGACGGTCCCGATTGCGTGAATGGCGTCCGGCAGCCGGAGCCCTCCATGAACCCGGGCGAGATGCCGCCGCTGTGGCCGGTGGGGCTGGGCGTGCAGCTGGTGCTCGTGGGTCTCCTCATGGCGGACGGACGACGCCGGCTGGTCACCCCGGCGCGGAAACTCGCCACGGGCACCCGGGTCGCCTGAACTAGGGTGGGAGCATGAGCGGCGAGGGCACGACGACGGAGACCGAGATCCTCAAGCGTTACCTGCGCGAGGCCCACGAGGCCCTGCTCTGGAAGCTGGACGGCCTGAGCGAGTACGACGTGCGCCGGCCCATGACCCAGACCGGCACCAACCTCCTGGGCCTGCTCAAGCACGTGGCCAGTGTGGAGACGGATTACTTCGGGCAGGTGCTCGGCCGGGAGCAGGAGGAGCTTTCGTGGATGGCGGAGGACGCGGAGCCCAACGCGGACATGCACGCCACGGCGGAGGAGAGCCGCGAGTGGGTGGTCGACTTCTACCGGCGGGCCGCCGAGCGGGCTGAGGCGGCCATCGACGAGCTCGGCCTCGACGCGCCGGGGCACGTCCCCTGGTGGGGGCCGGCGTCCCGCGACACGACGGTCCGTCGGCTCGTGGTGCACATGATCGCGGAGATCTCCCGGCACGCCGGCCACGCGGATATCGTGCGCGAGGCCATCGACGGGAGCGCCGGCCTCCTCGAGGGGAACAGCAACCTGCCGCAGACCGGCCAGCAGTGGTGGACGGACTACCGCGACCGGCTGCTGGAGATCGCGGACGGATTCCGGCTGGAGGAGCGGGCGCGCTAGAAGCGCCTGCCGTCAGCTGTTGAGCGTGCGGCGGCCCTCGAAGGCGCGGCCCAGCGTGACCTCGTCCGCGTACTCGAGGTCACCGCCGACGGGCAGACCGGAGGCGAGCCGGGTGACCCGGATGCCGATGGTGCCGAGCAGGCGGCCCAGGTAGGTCGCGGTCGCCTCGCCCTCGAGGTTCGGGTCGGTGGCGATGATGATCTCCTGGATCTTCTCGTCGTTCAGCCGGCTGAGCAGCTCACGGATGTGCAGCTGGTCGGGGCCGACGCCGCCGATCGGATTGATGGAGCCGCCGAGCACGTGATACCGGCCGCGGAAGGAGCGCGTGCGCTCCACGGCCATGACGTCCTTGGACTCCTCCACCACGCACAGCACGGTCTCGTCCCGCTTGGGGTCGCGGCAGATGCTGCACGTCTCCTGCTCGGTCACGTTGAAGCAGATGGAGCAGAACTTCACCTTGTCCTTGACCACGCGGATGGCGTCGGCGAGTCGGTTCATGTCCTCGCGGTCGGCCTCCAGGATATGGAAGGCGATGCGCTGGGCCGACTTGGGTCCGATGCCGGGGAGCCGGCCGAACTCGTCGATCAGTTCTTGGACTGCGCCTTCGTACACGAAACCTCACACTCGGATGCGGCGCCCTAGGGGCGCCTAGTTGACGGGCGTTCCGTCGAGACCGCGTTCTTCGATCAGCCGTCCGTTGAGGATCCGCTCGATCGCGGCCCGGCCGATCAGCGTGGAGTCCTCGATCGCGATGTCGTCGTCGCTGGGCTCGAAGTACTCGGTCCCGTTCGCCGGACTCCCGGCGTAGGACGAGTCTACGACCTGCGCACCCGAAGCCGGTCCGGCGCCCCTGAAGCCTCCGGGCGTTCCCGGGGACGGAGCCCCCGTGCTCGACGCTCCGGGACCCGACATCCCCGGGTTCGAGGATCCGGAGTACGACGGCGTACTGCCCGCCGGGGTGCCGCCCTCGCCGGATCCTCCGAACGGGGCGCCGCCGGTGCCCGGAGTGCCGTCGAGTCCGCTGCCGCGGGAGACCCCGCCCGGGATCGGCGAGCCGCCGTCACCCTGGGCCTGGGCGAGGAGGCGCTGGTAGCGGCTCACCTTCTGGGCGCGCTGCTGGTCCGGTTCCGGGGCGACAGGCTTCTCGCTGGCCTCCGGGCGCATGGTCGGAGGCAGGGCTGAGCCGGCCCACGACGGCGGCGGCGGCGTCGGCCCCTTCGGGGCGGGCGGGATGACTGGTGGCGGCCCGAGGCCACTCGCGGGGGTCTGGCCCTGGGGTTCGCCGGGCTGCGCGCGCTGAGCAGACCGTCCGGCCGCATCCGTCGTGGTGGAGGGGCCGGGCGCGTTGGCCGTGTCTGGTGCATCGGCCCATCCACCGTCGTCGTACGGGTACGGCGGCTCGTCCTCCGCCGGGGGCTCGTCCGGCGGCACCCAGCCATCGGCGGGGTCCCAGCCGCCAGTGGCCGGCGCGGTGTCGTTGCTCTCGGGAGGGACGGGGGCCGAGCCGGCGTGCGGGCGACTGTCCGGATGCTGCGGTGCGGCGGACGCAGGCGACGGAGCGGATGGTGCGGAGGCGGCGGATGACGCCGAGGGTGCGGGTCCTACGGGCTCGGCCTCCGCGGCCGAACCTGCTGACGGTGCTGAAGCAGCCGAGCCTGACGAGGGTTCCGAGGGTGCCGACGCGGTGGCATCTGCCGAAGGTGCCGAAGGGGTGGCATCCGCCGAGAGTGCCGGAGCGGCGGAATCGACCGAAGGTGCCGAAGCGGCGGAAGCTGCCGAGGCTGCCGACGTGGTCGGCCGCGCGGTGTTGGCCGGCACCTCCGTCGAGGCCTGCGGCTCGGACGGCGTGGCGGTGCCGGCAACGGGGCGGGACTCTCCAGTCTCGGCGGGCTGGGTCGCGTCGGCGGGCGGGAACTCCGTCCACTCGGGCGCAGCGGGGCGCTCGTAGTGCTCCTGCAGCTGCGGCTCCGGTCGGAACGGCGGGATGTCCCGGGGAGGGCTGGACTGCGGCCGCGGCGTCGGGGCAGCCGCGCGAGTCGACGCGTTCCCCGTCGGATTCCCTGCGGACGCCGGCTCGGGCCGGCGATCAGCTTTTGGGCCGGAACCACCCGTCGGAACGGACCCTCCCGCAGCGACGTCGATCTCGACCTGGACGCCGAGCACTTGGTTGATGGCCCACTGCAGCAGGGCCCCATTGTCAGGGCGGCTGGTGAAGTGCGCCAGCGCGCCCGGGTTGGCGAACGAGACCGTGAGCATCCGCCCGTCGAAGCCCGACACCGCCGCGTTCTGCTGCAGGTTCATCTGCACGGCGCGGCGCTCGCCGGCCACGACCTTGAGGACCTCCGGCCAGGCGCGGCGGAACATTTCCACGGAGCCGGTCCCGCCGGGCTGGCTGGGGGCGGATTCCGCGGTCGGCTGCTCGCCGGCATCCTGCTGCGAGGATGACGGCTGCTGGGCGGGGTACCCGGGAGCGGACCGTGATTCCGTCGGAGCAGAGGTAGGAGCAGGGGTCCGACCGGACGTGGGATCCGACGTGGGGGCGGACGGCTCCGGGGTCGGAGTCGGCGTCGGAGTCGGCGTCGGAGCCGGTGCCGACTGGCCGGCGGACGCTGCGGGGGCCGGCGTCTGCCGCGGGGGCTCCGGAACGGCCGCCCACGTGCCTCCCCAGTCTGCCGCGGAGCCCTGGGCCGGGCTCGGTGCGGGAGCCGGCGGCGCGGGTTGCTGAGCGGGCTCCGCCGAGGACTGCGGCGATGGCTGGTGTGCGGTCGCATGGTCGGTTCGCGCGTCCGCCGGATGTTCGGCCGGGGCCGCGGGGCGCGGGACTCCGCCCGACGCGGAGGACTCCTGCGGTGCGGGCACGCTCGAGGGGGAGGCCTGTGGGGCCCCGGAGGCGTTGACCTGAGCCGCTGTCTCGGGGGACGCCGGCGGGCCGGAGAGCCCTCCGACGGCCGGGGATCCCTCGGCCGGGGCGGCCGGGGCGGGTACTGCAGCGGCCGAGGTTCCGGCGGCGGGGGCCGCCGCCGCAGGTTCCCCAGCGGACGGTGCCTCAGCGGACGGTGTCCCAACGGGGGGTGTCTCGGCCGCGGGAGCCTCGGCGGGCACGGCGGGCGGCGCCGCGGCGGGGCCGTCCTGGTCCTGCCGCGCCTTGGCCGCGCGCAGCGCCTCGCGCACGGCGGCGGCTCCGCCGTTGCCGTCGATCCCGGCACCGGAGTCGGCGAGGGCGCCTGCGGGCGAACCGGCGTCGTACTGGGCGGGGCCGGAGGCCAGCGGGGCCGCGCCGCCCTGCGTCAGGTGGCGCTCGATGCGGTCGACGCGGGCGACCACTCCGTTCTCGCCGGTGTCCGACGCCGGCAGCAGCAGCCGCGCGCACAGCAGCTCGAGGTGGAGGCGGGGACTGGTGGCGCCCGACATCTCGGTGAGCGCCTGGTTGGTGACGTCGGCGGAGCGGCTGAGCTCCCCCTGGCCGAGCGTGGCGGCCTGCTGGCGCATCCGGTCCAGCTGGTCCTCCGGCACGCCGCGGATGATCTGCGCGGCGCTGTCCGGCATCGCCTTGACGATGATCAGGTCGCGGAACCGCTCCAGCAGGTCGTCCACGAACCGGCGCGGATCGTGCCCGGTCTGCACCACGCGGTCGACGACGCCGAAGACCGTGGCGGCGTCGTTGGCCGCGAGCGCGTCGACGACGTCGTCCAGCAGGGCGGCATGCGTGTAGCCGAGGAGGGAGACGGCGAGCTCGTAGTCCAGCCCGTCGGGGCCGGCACCGGCGATGAGCTGGTCCAACACGGAGAGCGTGTCCCGGACGGAGCCCCCGCCGGCGCGCAGGACGAGCGACAGGACGCCCGGGGCCACCGGGACGCCCTCCTGGGCGCAGAGCCGCTCGAGGTACTCCATGAGGGTCTCCGGCGGCACCAGCCGGAAGGGGTAGTGGTGCGTCCGGGAGCGGATGGTCCCGATGACCTTGTCCGGCTCCGTGGTCGCGAAGATGAACTTGATGTGGGGCGGCGGCTCCTCGACGATCTTGAGCAGCGCGTTGAAACCGGCCGACGTGACCATGTGGGCCTCGTCGATGATGAAGATCTTGAAGCGGTCGCGCGTGGGGGCGAACGTGGCGCGCTCGCGCAGGTCGCGGGCGTCGTCGACGCCGCCGTGGCTGGCCGCATCGATCTCGATGACGTCCAGCGAGCCGGCCCCGCCCGTGGCGAGGTCGATACAGCTGGGGCACTGGCCGCAGGGGTTCGGCGTGGGGCCCTGCTCGCAGTTCAGGCACCGGGCCAGGATGCGGGCGCTGGTGGTCTTGCCGCAGCCGCGCGGACCGGAAAAGAGGTAGGCATGGTTGACGCGGTCCTTCTCGAGGGCCGTCATCAGGGGTGTGGTGACATGCTCCTGCCCGATGACCTCCGCGAAGGTGTCCGGCCGGTATCGGCGATAAAGGGCTGTACTCACGCGTAAAACCCTAGCCCCTCCCGCACGGCCGCGCACGCCGGATCAGACACCTGTGAGGGGAGAGTCGAGGATCCACGGTTCGCGCGGCAGCGCGGCCGGATCGAACGCCTCGAGCGCCGCCGCGAGGGAGCCGCCCGGCAGCCCCAGCGACTCCAGCAGCACCTCGCGCACCCGGTCCGGTCCCACGGCGTCGTACTCCACGCCGTCCACCACGCGAGTGGTGGACAAATCGCCCAGCGTGACGGCGCCGTCGCGCTTGGCGAGGCGCTTGCCGTCCGCGTTGAGGACCAGCGGCACGTGCGCGTACTCCGGGACCGGGGCGTCCAGCAGGGTCGCGAGGTAGGCCTGGCGCGGCGCGGAGGACAGGAGGTCGTCGCCGCGCACCACCTGGTCCACGCCCTGGAGGCGGTCGTCGACGACGACGGCGAAGTTGTAGGCGGGCACGCCGTCGTTCCGGACGATCACGAAGTCATCCACGACGCCCGTGTACTCGCCGTGGAGGAGGTCGCGCACCGTGAACTGCACGACGTCGGACCGCAGCCGGAGCGCAGCCGGGCGCTCCGCGCGGCGGGCGTCCCGCTCGGTCGGGGGCAGGTCCCGGCAGGTCCCGGGGTAGGCGCCGGGCGGCGTGTGCGGGGCGCGGGGCGCCTCGGAGATGTCGCGGCGGGTGCAGAAGCACTCGTAGAGGAGGCCGGCGGCGCGCAGCCGGTCCAGCGCGTCCGCGTAGCCGGCGGAGCGGTCCGTCTGGCGCTTGGCGACGCCGTCCCACGTGAGGCCGATCGCGGCGAGGTCGCGGAGCTGGGCCTCCTCGGCGCCGGCGCGGGCGCGGTCCAGGTCCTCGATGCGCAGGAGGAAGCCGCGTCCCGTGGAGCGGGCGAAGAGCCAGGCCAGGAGGGCGGTGCGGAGATTGCCGAGGTGGAGTTCGCCCGACGGGCTCGGGGCGTAGCGGCCATAACCCATGGGACACCTTCCGCGAGACAGCCGGGAAAAGTAAAGACCCCTCATGCACCTGCCAGAGCCCACCTACCCTTGCTACCTTCCGGTCCTGGGGGAGTTCAGCAGGATGACACCACATGAGGGGCCGATCAATGAGTCTAGCCGATCGGCGGCGGGCGGGGAAAATCGCTGCAGGAGATGCCGGATTCGCGGTTCCGGCGCGTCTCGGGTAGGCTGGAGCCTGCTCAATTTTGATGCTGCGGCGTGGTCGCGGGATCGGAGTCGAGTGCCATTGGAGGATTCGCCTAGCGGCCTATGGCGCACGCCTGGAACGCGTGTTGGGTTCACGCCCTCGGGGGTTCAAATCCCCCATCCTCCGCCGTGTGATGTGTCGGGACATCGTTGACAGATGTCTCAGCACATCGTTGACAGGAGGTCCTCCGAACCTATGGGTTCGGAGGACCTCCTTTTTTCGTGCCTGGGTGCGGGTTCAGTCCGGGCGGAGTTTCGGCTGGTAGTCGCGGGTGGGGTCGATGCGGTGCTCGGCGATGATCTTTCCGGTTCCGGAGTGGGTCGTGGTGACGCGGTCGTCGTGGATCAGGAGCAGGACGGGGGCGCCGCGGTGGGCGCGTCCGATGCCGAGGTGGCGGAGCTGGCCGGCGTAGCGGATGCTGACTTTGCCGTTGGCATCGATGCGGTCTGTGCGGGTGCGGTATCCCTGCTCGGGCGTGCTCTCGGGGACGGCTTTGGGTAGGGCTGCGTAGGCGGTTGCCGGGGTGCGGCGGCCGGTGGCCCGGTGGGGACGGTCGTGGTTGTACCAGTGCCTGAATTCGTCGAGCTGGGCTTGCAGGGCGGGCAGGTCGGGTGCGAGCGGGCGGCGGACGAGCCAGCGTTTGAGGGTCTGATGGAAGCGTTCGATCTTGCCCTGGGTCTGCGGGTGGCCCGGGGAGCCGTTCTTCTGCTGGATGCGGTGGGTCGCCAGGAGCGTCTCGAATCCGTTCCTGGCGCCGGGACGGGAGGCGAAGCGGGAGGTGAAGACCATGCCGTTGTCGGTCAGTGTCGAGGCAGGGGCTCCGTAGCGTTTGATCAGGGCGTTCATGGCCTCCACGACGTCGGCTCCGGTGCAGGGGCGGTAGGCCTGCAGGTGCAGCAGGTAGCGGGAGTGGTCATCGAGGAAGTCCAGGATGTCTGCGGCGGCGCCGTTCTCCAGTGGCCAGTGGGTGATGTCGGCTTGCCAGGTCTCGTTCGGCACGGCGGCCTCGAAGCGGTGCAGGGAGGATTTTGGGCGCTTGCGCGGTTCCGGGGCGACGAGCCCGGCCGTGCGGAGGATCCGGTGGATCGTCGCCCGGGAGGGCGGGGGCATCCCCTTCGCGCTCGAGGTGCCAGGCGATGGTCTCGGCGCCGGCGTCGGCTCCCTGGTCGTGGAGTTGCCGGCGCAGCTCGAGGATGCGTTGCCGGACCGGTTCCGGGGTGGTGATCGGGCGGCGGTGGGGCGCGCGGGAGGCCGGTTCGAGGGCCTCGGCGCCGCCGGTTCGGTACTCGGCCAGGAGCGCGTAGATCCATTGGCGGCTCACGCCGTACTTCGTGGCGGCCGCGGTGACGCTCAGGCCCTGCTCGAGCACGGAGCGGACGATGACGAGGTTCTTCTGCTTTCCCATGCCCGGCTCAACGCCGCAGGTGTCAACGATGTCCCGAGACAGGTGTCAACTATCACTCCCGTCGGACCGTCAAGGATGTCCCGAGACACCTGTCAAGTATCACCGGGGGTGCCCGCGCCAGAGAGTGTCAACTATGTTCTGAGACTAGACACCCCATCCTCCGCCGAAGTCTTCGGGCGGGACACCAGCGAGTGGTGTCCCGCCCGAAGTCGTTAACGGACCCGCCACCGCTGTCACCGCTGGCGCTGGGGGCTCCGAGGCTCCAGCGCTCACCGTGCGGCGCCGTCGTCTGGTCCGGTGGCTCAGGCCTGCCGGTCGGCCACGAGCGGCACGGTCCCGACGGCGAATCCGCGCGGATCGAGGAGCCGGCCCACGAGTTTCACGGGCCGGAGCACCACGCTGCGGTCGACGAACTCGAGCCACGGCATCTGCTGCCGCAGCCGTGCCTCCAGGCGCTGCCCGTCCGTCACGGTGCGCAGCCACGCGGCGGCGATCAGGTTCGTCGGTCCCGCGATCGACAGGGCGGTCCGCAGTTCGGGGATCCCGGCCAGGACCTGTCCGGCCTCGTCCATCCGGTCCGGCGGGACGCGCAGGAAGAACCACTCGAGGACCCGCCACTCGGTGAGATCGCGCGCGACCTCGCAGCGCAGCCGCAGCGATCCCGCTGCCGAGAGCGCCTGCAGGCGTCGGCGCACCGTGCTCTCCGAGACGTCCAGCTGCTCCGCCAGGTCCGCCACCGGTCGCCGCCCGTCCGTGGAGAGCAGCTCCACGAGGCGCCGGTCCAACGGGCTGGCCGGGCCGTGCCGGGTGCCCGACGCGGCCACGGCGCCGACCGCCTCCTCCTGGCGCTTGGAGAGGCTCCGCAGCCTCCACCGGCTCGCGTCCGTGTAGACCCGGGCGACGACGTGGCTGCGCACCGACTCGACGTCGGGGATCCGGCCGACCCGCTCCAGCAGGTAGTCGCTGAGCGTGAGCTGGTCCGGCCGCGTGACGGTGACCAGGAGGTCTCGGGATCCGGACGTGATGTCGATCGTCATCGCCGCCGAGTCGGCGGCGAGGGTCGTGGCGGCGGCCAGTGCCGACCCCGCCCGGCAGCTGACCTCCAGTACCGCGATGGACGAGCCCGGGTCGTCGATCGGCTGGCACGAGACCCAGGCCGCGCCGGATTCCTCGAGGCGCGCCCACCGGCGCGCGGCCGTGGACGGGGCCATGCCCAGGAGTCGGCCGAGCTCGGCCCAGCTCGCCCGCGGAGCGATCTGCAGCGCATGGACCAGCCGCAGGTCGTCCTCGTCGAGCACGACGGCGTCCCTGCCGTGAGCGTCCCGCGCGGAGCGCGTCGCCGCGCCCGGTCCGCCCCGCAGGGCCCCCGCAGTGACGGAATCGTGCAGAGAGTCATCGTTCATGATGAGATCGTGCATTACAGCGGTCTCGAGTACAACCCTTCGTACGCTCGGGGTGACTCGTATCACCTTCCCAGGAGATGTCCCCCATGACTTCCGAAGCCCTCCGCGACCGCCTGGACGGAGCGATCCGCGACTCCCGCGCCCGCCTCGTCTCCCTCAGTCGCGACATCCACGGCTACGCCGAACCGTCCTTCGCCGAGCACCGCGCGGCCGCACGCGTTCGCGACGAGCTCGCGCGCGCCGGCTTCGAGGTGACCGAGGGCGTGGCAGACCTGCCCACGGCCTTCACCGCCCGCTTCGGCAGCGGCGACTTCGTGGTCGGGGTGTGCGCGGAGTACGACGCCCTGCCGGAGATCGGCCACGCCTGCGGCCACAACATCATCGCCGCCGCGGCCGTCGGCGCCGCGATCGGATTGGCGGCCGTCGCGGACGAGCTCGGCCTGACCGTCGAGGTGGTGGGCTGCCCGGCCGAGGAGCACGGCGGCGGAAAGGTCCTCATGCTGGAGCGGGGATGCTTCGACCACCACACGGTGGCGCTCATGGTCCACCCGGGCACGGCCGACGCGGACCCGGCCACGACGTACACGCAGGGGGTCTCCCGGTTCGCGGCGACGTTCTCCGGCCGGGCCGCGCACGCGGCGGCCGCGCCGACCGACGGCGTCAACGCCGGCGACGCCGCCGTCGTCGCGCAGGTCGCCGTCGGCCTCCTCCGGCAGCAGCTGCCCGCCACCGCCCGCGTGGGACTCTTCGTGCGCGACGGCGGTCAGGCCACCAACATCATCCCGGAGCGGACCATCGTGGACTTCGAGGTGCGCGAGTTCGACCTCGAGCGGCTGCACGACCTCCGCGGTCGCGTCCGCGCCTGCTTCGAGGCCGGCGCGCTCGCGACGGGTTGCACCGTCGAGTTCGAGGAGACGGAGCCCGAGTACGCGCCGCTGCTCCAGGACACGCGGCTGGCCCGGCCGTTCGCCGACGCGGTCCGCGGGCTCGGGCGCACCGTCCAGGACGCCAGCGGCATGACCGGCGGCTCCACGGACATGGGCAATGTCTCCCAGTACCTGCCCTCCATCCACCCGATGATCGACGTCAAGGGGAGCGGCAACCCGCCGCACACCCGGGCGTTCGCGGACGACGCCGTCGCACCGGGCGGCGACGACGCCGCGATCGACGGCGCGATCGCCATGGCGCGGGCCATCGCCGACGTCGCCTCCGATCCCTCGGTGCGGCGCGGGCTGCTCGCCGAGCAGGCCGAGCGCGCCCCCTACGCGGCACTCGCCGTCGCGTCCGGCAGCGAGGCCCGGGCATGACCGCCGGCGCGACGACGCACGCGGCGTCGAGGACCGGGGCCCGGCTCTGGATCCCGCTGGTGCTCGTGGGCGGGGCGGTGACGATCGCGGCCGAGCTGATCGGCACCCACGAGATCGGCATCGGGATCGGCACGCTGACGCTCCTCCCGCTCATCTGGGGCCTCCTGCTCGGAGCCGCCGTCAGCCTGCAGCGGCTCAAGCCCTTCCCGGAGCACACGCAGCGTGTGGCGTCGGCCGCCATGCAGGTCGGCGTCCTGCTCCTGGTGACCCGGCTGGCGTTCCTCGTCGGCGAGAACATCTCCGTCCTGCTCCAGGCGGGTCCGGCCCTGATCATCCAGGAGATCGGCAACCTCTTCACCATCGTCGTGGCGATGCCGATCGCGGTCCTGCTCGGCATGGGCCGCGCGTCGATCGGAGCGACCTTCTCGATCGCCCGCGAGGGCGCGTTCGCCATGACGGGCGAGCGCTACGGCGTCGACTCCGCGGAGACCCGGGGCGTGCTCGCCATGTACGTCTTCGGCACCGTGTTCGGCGCCCTCTGGGTCGGCCTGCTGGCCTCGATCCTCGCCGGGGCCGGCTGGTTCGATCCGCTGGCGCTGGCCATGGGGTCCGGCGTCGGCTCCGGCTCCATGATGGCCGCCGCCTCGAACGCGGTCGCCGCCCAGTTCCCGGCCATGCAGGGCGACATCCTCGCCCTGGCGGCCCTCAGCAACCTGCTCAGCTCCGCGCTGGGCCTCTACATGGGCGTCTACGTGGCCCTGCCGCTGGCCGACCGGTTCTACCGCTTCCTCACGCGGGGCCGCGCCGATAAGCAGGAGGCAGATACGGTCCTGCCCGAGGCGAAGGTGGTGCCGAAGAAGGAGGCCGCACCGCGAAAGGCGGCGTCGGACTGGTCCCTGCTGGGCCTGACCGCCGTGCTGATGCTGGTAGCCGTCTGGGCCGCCGGCGGCGGCGTCTCGCTCGACGTGCTCCCCGGCGTGGGCATGATCGTCGCCTTCGTGGTCGTCGGCATGCTGGCGCATCGGTACCTGCGGATCTCCTCGCTCGTGGTGACCATGACGCTGGCCATGCTGGCCACCCTGCCGTGGTCGCCGATCGCCGGCGGCGTGCTGGCGCTGGCGGAGCCCATCGACTTCCTGCCGATGACCACTCCGGTGCTCGTGCTCGCCGGGCTCGGCCTGGGGCGGGACGCGCGCGTCCTCGGCAGCGTCGGCTGGCGCATCGTGCCCGTCGGCCTACTGGTCCTGACCGGGACGTTCCTCGGTTCCGTCCTCATCGCCCAGCTGGTGCTGGGCGCGGGCTGAGCGGCTGAGCTGGGGATCAGCTGCAGGAGCGCTGTACCGTCGCTGACCGCGGGCGCGGAACCATTGCGTTTCCGGACCGGACGGGCGAAGCTCGCACCAGACGCCCGCTGAACGGGCCGACCAGCTGCGAGAAAGGAAGGCCGACGTGAACTACCTCGAACCCCTTCTGTCCCGACTGGAGAAGTGGAGGGACCTCGACCGGGTGGCCGGGCCCCTCGCGTCCAGCGTCAGCGCGGTGCTGTCCCCGCCGCCGATCCGCAACCTGCTCGGCGGCAAGCACCTGGGCCACCCCCTGCACCCGGCGCTCATCGCCGTCCCGCTCGGGGCCTACGGCATGGCCGCGGTCCTGGATGTCTGCGGCCAGGACGAGGCGGCGGACACCGCCGTCGCGACCGGCCTGCTCGGCACCGTCCCGGCGGCGGCCACGGGCCTGCACGACTGGTCCTACACGCAGGGGGCGGAGCGCCGTGTCGGCTTCGTCCACGCGGCCGCCAACTCCGTGGCCAGCGTGCTGTACCTCGCCTCGCTGCTCAGCCGCCGCGCCGGCCACCGCGGACTCGGCCGGTGCCTGTCCTTCGCAGGGCTCGGCGTGGTCAGCGCCTCCGGGTTCCTCGGCGGCCACCTGTCCTACGCCCAGGGTGTGGGCGTGAACCGCGCCGGCGCGCCGGAGCCCACGGAGCACTGGGTCGAGGTCGGCCGGATCGACGATTTCGACGACGGCACGCCGGCCGTCGTCGACGTCGACGGGGAACCGGTCATGGTCCTGCGGACCGGGGAGCGGATCCGGGCGCTGCACAACACGTGCTCGCACCTGGGCGGCCCGCTCGCCGAGGGAGAGGTGCGGGACGGGTGCATCGTCTGCCCGTGGCACGGGAGCGCGTTCGACCTGGGCTCCGGGGCGGTCGACACCGGTCCCGCCAGCATCCCTCAGCCCCGCTACGAGCTGATGGTCTCCGACGGCCACGTCCGGCTCCGTCCCGCCTGAGCGGAGACCGGCGTAGATCGAAGACACAGCGCAGATCGGTGACCCAGCGCAGAGCGGAGACACAGCGCAGATCGGTGACCCAGCGCAGAGCGGAGACACAGCGCAGACAGAGCGGCGGGCCCGGGGGGGGGCGGGGGGGCCCCCGGGGGGGTGGGGGGGGGGGGTTGGGGGGGGGAAGTAAAACCCCGCGCTGCGGGCACACCCCGCGCCTCCCGGGGGGCCCCCGGGCGGGGGGCGGGGGCCCCGCCTGTCTGTTTCGGTCGTGGCGTTGCGGGCCTGAACGTCGACCCGTGCCGCCGGTGCCGGCCGTGGCTACTCGCGCTTGAGCTTGTCCTGGGCCGTGGCTGCCGCCTGCTCGGCGACGTTGGGGACGCCGGTGGTGCCGAAGAAGCGGGCGTCCGGGTGCGTGGGTGGCGGCATGGGCGTGCCGTCCATCGGCGTCGGGACGTAGGTGAACTCCCCGAGCTGGTCGGGGGCGGTGCCGCGGGCCCACGAACCGTCGGCCATCTGCTCGCCGTCGGAGAAGTTGATGGCCTGGTACGAGTACTCCTGATGCTCCTTGCTCTGCGGCAGGTTGCTCGGCACCGGCAGGTTCTCCTTCGACTCCTCCTGCAGTTCCCGGGCCGCGGCGAGCCACTGGTTCTGGTGCATGGTGTCCCGGGCGAGCAGGAACGCCAGCATGTCCCGGACCCCGGGGTCGTCCGTCATGTGGTAGAGCCGCGCCACCTGCAGGCGGCCCTGCATCTCGGCGTTCACGTTCGAGGTGAAGTCCGCGAGCAGGTTGCCGCTGGCCGTCACGTAGGCGGCGCTCCACGGATTGCCGTTGCTGTCCACGGGACGTGCGCCGGCACCGGCCACGATGGCCTGCTGCACGTCGGTCCCGCCGATGACGGCCGCCACGGCGGGATCGTCCTGAACGGCCTCCTCCGTCGCCCCCACGGGGGCCTTCTCGAGCAGCTGGGCGACCATGGTCGCGAGCATCTCCACGTGGCCGAACTCCTCGGCGGCCGTGGAGAAGAGCAGATCGCGGTACTTGCCGGGGATGTGCGTGTTCCACGCCTGGAAGCTGTACTGCATGGCGACCGTGATCTCGCCGTACTGGCCGCCGATCACCTCCTGCAGCTTCCGGGCGTAGACGGCGTCCGGCTTCTCGGGAGTGGACTTGTACTGAAGGGCCTGCTTGTGAAGGAACATCTCAACTCCTCACTCAGCGCCCGCGGGGTGGCGGACGGATCGGATTCAGAACGAGCTGGAAAACGTGGTGGAAGCGGACCGAACAAGCGAGGGTGCGGGCCCGGTCGGTTCCGGACCCGCACCCTCATGCGAATGCTCGATCGGTATCAATGGCTGTTGCGCCCGCCCTCGGCCTTGGCCTCGGTCGGCTGCGCCTCGGCTCCCTGGGAGCCTGCGCGGCTGGGGTCGGCGCTATTGGGCTCGCCGAAGCTGCCGGAGCTCTCGCGGCCGCCCTGCTGGCCGGCCCGGCTGGGGTCGGCGCTATTGGGCTCGCCGAAGCTGCCGGAGCTCTCGCGGCCGCCCTGCTCGCCGGCGCGGCTGGGGTCGGCGCTGTTGGTCTCGCCGAAGCTGCCGGAGCTCTGCTGGCCCCCGCGCGAGGCCTGCTCCTCGGTGTCGTTCCGGTTTCCGAACTGGCCCGGGTTGTTGTTGTCAGCCATGTCTTACTCCCTTCTACTTGCCTCTGCTTGCGTCGCCTCCGGTCCATCCGGTGCCGACGTCTCCGACGCTAGGAGCGATCCAAGTCCTGCTCAAGGGAGTTCCGGGGACTCTTCGCTGGCTCTGGGCGTACGCTGAGCGAGCGTCAAGGGAGGCGCGTTGTCTGGGCGTGCGCCGCGAGCCCCGGTCGTTCTCCGCTCCGGCGCCCGGGCGTCGGTGCTGGAGTCGATCGCTGAGACGGGCCCGGCACCGGACCAGCGCGGGCCGTAGGCTGGACGTATGACCGCAGACCGCGCTTCCAGCACCGTCCAGCCGCTCCAGCAGCACGGGTCTGACTGCTCGCACTGGAGGGAGTCGACGACGGCGGGCCTGGTGCAGGCCGCGCTGACCGGCGCCGCGACCCTGGTGGATCCGACGACGTTCCGCCCGGCGACGAGGCGCTGCTTCCGGGCCGGGCTGGCGCTCGTCGTCGGGGCCCTCGGCGGCCTGGGCTGGAGGTCCGGTTTCCGGACCTCGTTCACGACCGCCGCGGACGCGCACGGCCCGGACCCGGAGGGCACTGAGCAGCGCCAGTCGGACGCGACGGCGGCCCGTCGGGCCTCGACGCTCGGCGCGATCACCGTCGGAGGGCTCCTGGCGGGGGCCGTCTATGCGAGCGCCGCTGGCGGGGCGGCGATCGATGCCCGCATCCACCGTGCGCTGACCGCCCGCCGCGTGGCGAGGCCGCGGGCGGTCATGGCCGTCGGCGCGGCAGTGCTGTCCTGGGTGCTGTTCGAGCTGGAGCGGCGCTCCCCGCAGACCGACCCGGTCCGGACGGGACGCTAGCGGGCCGTGGCCCCGACCAGTTCGGGGTAGAACTTCGCGGCGGTCTCCGGGTGGGCGCGGAGCCATCCCTTGAGCACGTTGGCCCCGTAGGAGGCGAGCATCGGGTTCGTCGGGTCGTCGGAGACGCCGCGCGCCTCGGCGGCCAGCTCGGTCGGCAGCTCCACGCGGTCGATCACGGCGTCCAGGCGCGGGGACCAGAAGAACGGAACCGAGTAGCGGTCGACGCCGGGCGGCGGGGCCGTCACACGGTGGATCGTGGCCATGAGGTACCCGTCCGTGGCGACCTCCAGCATCTCGCCCAGGTTCACCACCAGGGCCCCCTCGATCGGCTCAACCGTGATCCACTCGTCCTGCCCGTAGGGCTGGACCTCGAGCCCGCCGATCTGGTCTTGCAGCAGCAGGGTCACGAAGCCGTAGTCGGCGTGCGATCCCACCCCCTGCGTGCCGGCCTCCGGGATCTGGCCGCCCACGTAGTGGACCAGCTTCCCCATCCAGGCGGGGTCGCCGTCGAACGGCTCGGCGAAGTGGTCCTCGGGCAGGCCGAGGGAGACGCTGATGGCCCTGAGCAGCTCGGCGCCGATTCCGCTCATCAGCTCGGCCCACTCCATGGCGGCCGCCTCCAGCCGCGGGAATCCCGCCGGCCACTGGTTGGGGCCCTGGAGGTTCAGGTACGGCTGGTCGGCCGGGACGTCCGCGCGCACGGGCAGCTCGGGCCCGTAGTCGATCTGCTCGCGCGAGTCGGCGCGGCCCTGCGTGATCTCCTTGCCCAGGCGGGTGTACCCCCGGAACTGGGCGGAGTTCCGGTTGTCGAGGGCCAGACGGTCCTCCAGGGGGAGGGCGAAGAACTCGGCGAGGGTGGAGAGGAGCTCGGCGGGCTGGCCGGGGCGCGCCCCGTAGCCGACGATCTGGAAGAAGCCGACGTTGTGGGCGGCGTCGCGCAGGGCGTCGATGAACTCGGGGTTGAAGCGCCCGTCGGTCAGACGGGCCGTCGAGAGGTCCAGCACGGGGACGGAAGTGCGAACTGTAGCCATGCGGACACCGTATGGCCATTTGTTGCGGCCGCCCCAGCATCTGTGACGCTCGGTTTCCGCCCGTGACGCAGGGTTGCGGACCCCTTGACGGAGTCGGGAGGAGGAGTCCGGGGAACGACGGCGTTGCGCGCTGCGCCGGTGGGCTGCTCACCGCCGTCGTGGCGGCCGTTGGGAGCGGGCGTGGCGTTGTCTAGGCTGGGACGGTGATCTTCAAATCAGTCGGCGACCACCGCCCCTATCCCGACCACGGGTACACCACGCCGCGGGACTGGGCGCAGATCCCGCCCGAGCAGATCCGGCTGGATCAGCTCGTCACGGTCAAGACGACGCTGGACCTCTCCGCGCTGCTGGCCGAGGACTCGACCTTCTTCGGCGACCTCTTCCCGCACGTGGTGGAGTGGCGTGGCGAGAAGTACCTGGAGGATGGCCTGCACCGCGCCGTGCGGACGGCGCTGCACCAGCGTGCCGTCCTGCACGCGCGGGTGCTGCGCCTGGACGGTGCGGGCTCGCAGGCCGACGCGGCCAGGGGCGCCGGGGCATGAAACGCCGGACCGGGGAGGGGCCGCTCGAGTGGGACGGCCGGAAGGTCTACACCGGGGCGGACCTGGAGGAGCTGACCGACGCCGTCGACGATCCCGAGCACGTGGAGAATCCGGAGCACTACCGGCGCCGCCTCCGGCATGGGATCGCGCTCGTCCTCGTCCTGCTCCTCGTCGTCGCCATGGGGGTGGCCGGCTACCTGGTCCTGACCAAGCGACTCGACCTGTCGTGGCCGCAGCCCGGTTCCGACGCGGCCGCGGCGCCCTCGGAGCCCGCGTGCCCGCCGGGGGAACGGCAGTATCTGGATCCGGCCGGGGTGACGGTGGACGTCTACAACGCCACGAGCCGGCCCGGCCTCGCCGAGGGAACGCGGGCGCAGCTCGTCGACCGCGGCTTCCGCCCGGGCGTGCTCGGCAACGACTCGCTGCCGTCGCGCGGGATGGTGGGTCTCGTGGTGAGCGGACCGGAGGGCTACGACGCCGCGCTCACGGTGCAGCGTCAGCTCCCCGGCGCCGCCTACGAACGCGACGACGACATGGCGGGGGTGACCGTGCGGCTCGTCCTGGGCGAGAGCTTCCAGGAGCTGCAGCCGGCGGCCGAAGTGAGCACCGAGCCCGGACCGCTCGTCTGCCGGTGATCCGCGTCCCGTCGCGGCGCGCCTCGTCCCGCCCCTCGTCCTGGCCACTGCTCGTCCTGGCCACTGCGCCGCGGCCGCCGATGACGGGCCGCCGGCTCGTCGGCCCGTAGCCGCCGCCCGACGCACCTCGGCGGGGACGCCATTCGCACAGCGCCTACCGGGGGGTAGCATGTCCGCCATGTCAGACGTCTCAGTTACCCCACACCACAAGACTCCCCGGCGGGTCATCGGCGTCGCCATCGCGGCCGCCGTCGGCGGATTCCTCTTCGGCTTCGACAGTTCCGTCATCAACGGCGCCGTGGATGCGATGAGCAGCGACTTCGGCCTGGGCCCCGGTCTCACGGGTTTCGCCGTCTCGTGCGCCCTCCTCGGCGCCATGACCGGCGCCTGGAGCGCGGGACCCATCGCCGACCGCAAGGGACGCGTCTGGGCGATGGTCTTGGCGTCGATCCTCTTCACCGCCTCGGCCCTCGGCTCCGGTTTCGCGTTCGGCGTGGTCGACCTCATCCTCTGGCGCTTCCTGGGCGGCATCGGCGTCGGCATGGCGTCCGTGCTCGCCCCCGCCTACATCGCCGAGATCTCCCCGGCGCACAGCCGCGGGCGCCTGGGCGCGCTGCAGCAGCTGGCGATCGTGACCGGCATCTTCGCTGCCCTGCTCTCCAACGCCCTCATCGCCGGCGCCCTGGGCGGGTCGGACGCCCTGGGCTGGATGGGCCTCGACGCCTGGCGCTGGATGTTCCTGGCGGAGACGGTCCCGGCGATCCTGTACGGCCTGTTCGCCCTGCGGCTCCCGGAATCCCCGCGCTACCTGGTGGCCATCAGCGACTACGCTCGCGCCGGCAAGACCCTGGTCGAGGTGATGGGGCTCGAGACCAAGGAGGAGGTCGAGGCCAAGATCGCCGACATCAAGGCGACCATCAACATCGAGACCAAGCAGGGCCTGCACAACCTCGTGGGCGGCAACGGCCGGCTCCTGCCGATCGTCTGGGTCGGCATCCTGCTCTCGGTGTTCCAGCAGTTCGTCGGCATCAACGTGATCTTCTACTACTCCAACACGCTCTGGAAGTCCGTGGGCTTCGCCGAGTCGGCGTCGTTCACGATCTCCGTGGTCACGTCCATCGTCAACATCGTCGTCACGGTCGTCGCGATCATGCTGGTGGACAAGATCGGCCGCAAGATCCTGCTGCTGATCGGCTCGGCCGGCATGGCGGTCGGCCTGCTCACCATGGCGATCTCCTTCAGCCAGGCGATCGTCACCCCGGCGACCGAGCCGGGCGGGGAGGCCGTGGTCAACCTGCCGCAGCCGTGGGGCATGATCGCGCTCGTGGCCGCCAACCTGTTCGTCGTGGCGTTCGGCATGTCGTGGGGCCCGGTGGTCTGGATCCTGCTCGGCGAGATGTTCCCGAACCGGCTCCGTGCCGTCGCACTCTCCGTGGCGGCCTCCGCCCAGTGGCTGGCGAACTTCGTCATCACCTACACGTTCCCGCCGCTGGCCAACGTGGGGCTCACGCTCGCCTACGGGCTCTACGCGACGTTCGCGGTCCTGTCCTTCATCTTCGTCTGGAAGTTCGTGGAGGAGACCAAGGGCAAGGAGCTCGAGGAGATGCACGCCTGACCCCGCCCGTTCGAGGCCCCGGACCGCTGGGGCACGGGAGAGGAGAAGCCCGGAGGACCGACGCTCAAGGCATCGGCCCTCCGGGCTTCTC
Source organism: Zhihengliuella sp. (assembly GCF_031178195.1). Lineage (GTDB taxonomy): Bacteria > Actinomycetota > Actinomycetes > Actinomycetales > Micrococcaceae > Zhihengliuella. Next base: position 329,766 of record NZ_JAPSJL010000001.1, on the reverse strand, counting down.
CCTGTCCGGACGGACCGTCGCGGACGGAACGATCAGTCGCAGCCGTCGACCCCGCACGCGGCCCCGGCGGCGCTCCCGGCCGCCGGCTGCAGCACCGGGAGCTCGGACCACGCCTGGGTGAGAGCCTGTTCGAGGGCCTCCGCGGACTGCGCCCCGGAGACGCCGTACTTCATGTCGAGGACGAAGAACGGGACGCCGCCGATGCCCAGCGCCCGGGCCTGCTCGACGTCCTCGCGCACCGCGTCGGCGTAAGCATCGGTGTCGAGGACGCGGACGACGGCGTCCCCGGGCAGACCGGCCGCCGTCGCCGCGGCGAGGAGCTCGTCCCGCGAGCCCAGGTCCAGGCCGTGCTCGAAGTGCCCTGACAGGAGGGCCTCCTTCAGGGCGTCGGCCGCGCCGTGCTCGGCCGCCAGGTGGAGCAACCGGTGCGCGGTCCACGTGTTGGCGACCTTCACGGCGTCGAAGTCGTACTCGAGCCCCTCTCCGGCCGCGGCGGAGGAGACCTGCTCGAACATCTGCAGCACCTGCTCGCGTGGCAGGCCCTTGCGCTCGGCGAGGTAGTCGAGCTCGGTGCCGTCGTAGTGCTCCGGCAGGCCCGGGTCCAGCTGGAAGCTGTGCCAGGACACGTCCACGCGGTCGCGGAAGGGGACGCGGCTCAGCGCGGCCTCGAACCGACGCTTGCCGATGTAGCACCAGGGGCAGGCGACGTCGGACCAGATGTCCACGCGTAGGCGGGCCGTCGGGCTGGGGGCGCGCAACGGCGCGGCGGGGGAGGGGGTTTCGGTCATGACGGGGACAACGCGCCGCCTCCCCGCCTGATTCCCGGCCACCTGCCGGCCACCCTGCCGATCGCCGTCGCCCTCTCGGGGAGCCTTGCGCGTCAGCGCTCGCGGACGGCGCGGAGGGCCTCCGACCAGGAGACGACCTGGTCGAACAGCGGGCCCAGCGCCTCGGTGGCACCGTCGCTGGGCTCGAACGACTGGTTCTCCGCGAAGTCAGTGGAGAACGGCAGGAACACCTGGGCCCGGACATCGGCCATCTGGACCTCTGCGGCGATCAGGCGCCACGCCTCGACGGCGCGGGTCCCGCCGGCGCTGCCGTAGCTGACGAACCCGATCGCCTTGTTGTTCCACTCCGCGTAGAGGAAGTCGACGGCGTTCTTCAGGGCCGCCGGCACCGAGTGGTTGTACTCGGGGGTGACGAAGACGAAGCCGTCGAAGGACGCGATCCGCTCCGCCCAGGCCCGCGTGTGCTCCTTGGTGTACTCGCCGAGGGAGGGCGGCATCGGCTCGTCCAGCAGGGGCAGGCCCTGGTCGGCCAGATCGACGAGCTCGAAGTCGGCGTCGTTGCGTTGGGCGGCGTGCTCGAGCACCCAGTCGGCCACGGTCCTGGCCTGCCGGTTGGGGCGGGTGCTGCCTGCGATGATGGCGATGCGGGTCATGGCTCTCTCCTTCGTCCGTCGGGCTCTCGTGGCACGGCCGGGTGGTCCGTGCCTGCGAGCCGCCCCGGGTGGCGTTCCCGCCTCAACCCGGGCTCTAGGGCGACGCTACTGGTCTCGGTGCGGCAACGGAACCCCGATCCGTCCGCGGGCGCGCTGCCATGCAGATCAGAGGGCCTTTAGCGGGTCCGCCGCCCCTCGCGGCAGTCGAGGGTAAGTGCCCGCCGGGGATCCCCGGGGTGGATCGTTACCTTGCTGTTATCTAACTGATGCGCCTACGCTGGATCGGACGCACCCGTCGGCGGTGCGCAGCAGGCAGAACGCGCCGCGGGCGCGCAGCCCGGAATCGACAGGCGGGCCCGACCCGACGGAAAGCGCTGGGGTATGACTTCGACCCGACCATGGACGACCGCATGGCACGCGGCGGCCGCCGCCGCCCTGCTGGCCGCGGCGGGTCTCGCGGCCCCCGCTGTTGCGGCCGCCGCGACCCCCGGCGTTCAGCCGGCGATGCGCAGCGCGCCGGCGGCGACCGCGGCCGACACCACCGCGCCCGAGACGAGCGGCTCCGACTCCACGGACGACCAGTCGGGCAGCGACCAACCGGCCGCCACGCCGGAACCGGAGGGTCCCGCGCCCACCGACGGGACCTCGAGCAGCTCGACGTCGACGCCGGCCCCCACGCCGCAGCCGACGAGCGGGACGGTGGCGGACCCCGAGATCACCTCGACCCCGCGCGGCGGCGAGGTGGCCCCGGGCGAGCCGATCGCCGGCGTCGTCCCCGGGGCCGCGACGAACGTCCAGGTGATGGTCCGCTCCAGCGGGTCCCGCGCGGTCGCCTACGCCGTCGACGAGGACGGCCGCTTCAGCCTGCCGGCGCCCACGCAGCCGGGCACCTACGACTTCACGATGCAGGCCACCGACGGCTACTCCAGCTCGATGATCGTCGACTACTCCGTCGAGGTGGTCGGCGACGGTGCCCCCGCACCGTCGGAGGACCCGGCCGAACCGACCCCGACCGAGACCCCGGGGCCTACGTCGTCCACGCCGGAGCCCGCCGATCCGGACGGTGCCGATCCGGACGGTGCCGCGCCGGATCCGGCACCCGGGGCGACGCCCGCGTCGAGCGGTGACCCGGCCCCGACCGATCCAGCGGGCCCGGGCGCCGGCGGATCCGCGACGGACCGCTCGGGGGCCTCGGCGGACGACGGCGGCCAGGGCCCCGGCGGAACCGGGCCGGGCGGATCCGGCGACGCGGGAGGGGACCGTCAGGGCCCCGGCGGCACGGACGCGGGCGACTCGGACGCGGGCGGCTCGGGTGCGCCCGGGTCCGGCACGAGTTCCTCGGCGGACGCCGGTGCGCAGTCCTCCGACGGCGGGGCGTCGTCGGCCGCGGAGGGTTCCGCGCCGGCCGGCTCCGACCCGACGAGCAGCGCGGGGGCCGGGCCGGGGACTCCGGACGGCGACGGCCTCGACGCCGACCACACCGGGGCCGTGGGCGTGGAGGGAGCCTCCCTGGCGGGACCGGGCCTCGCGGCGCTGGCCGTCGGCGGTGCGCTGCTCACGATCACGGCGGCGGTCCTGCTCGTCCGCCGCCACCGCTCCCAGTAGAACCGCCAGTAGAACACCGCGCTCCGTAGAACACGGCGCTCCGTAGAACAAGGCGCTCCCGAGAACACCGCTCAGCGCCAAAAACCCCGCGCCACGCCATGGCGGCGGACCCCCTGCTCTGCCAGGAAAGGGGATCCGCCGCCACATCGGTCGGAACTGCGCCGGCGGGATCTCCGCCGGCTGCCCGCTCAGCTCACGCGGTCTGCAGCTCCTTGGTCTCGCACAGGTACCGGTTGTAGGCCGGCAGGGTCAGGAAGTCCGGGAACCGGTCCGCCAGCGCGGCCGCCTCGAAGATCTCCCGGGCCTCGTCGAACCGGTCGCCCTCGAAGCGCTGGATCCGGGCGAACTCCTCCTCGAGCAGCTCCGTGGCGTACTCGCGGGTGATGAGCTCGCCGTCGTCCGTGACGGCGCCCTGGTGGATCCACTGCCAGATCTGCGAGCGGGAGATCTCCGCCGTGGCGGCGTCCTCCATCAGGTTCTGCAGGGCCACCGCGCCGTTGCCGCGCAGCCACGACTCGATGTAGCGGATGCCGATCTCGATGTTGCTGCGCACGCCCTGCTCGGTGATGAGGCCCGGCGTCGCGGCGACGTTCAGCAGCGCCACATCGTCCGGCTGGACGTCGTCGCGGGAGCGGTCGAGCTGGTTCCGGCGCGAGCCGAGCACGCCGTCGAACACCTCTCGCGCCACGGGCACCAGGTCCGGGTGGGCGACCCACGAGCCGTCGAACCCGTCCTCGGCCTCGCGGGTCTTGTCCGCGGTGACCTTCTCGAAGGCGACGGCGTTCGCCGCCTCGTCGCGCCGGTTCGGGATGAAGGCCGCCATGCCGCCGATCGCCATGGCGCCGCGGCGGTGGCAGGCCCGGACCAGCTGCTCGGTGTAGGCCCGCATGAACGGGGCCGTCATGGTGACCATCGAGCGGTCCGGCAGCACAAAGCGGGGCCCGCGCTCGCGGAAGTTCTTGATGATGGAGAAGATGTAGTCCCACCGGCCGGCGTTCAGGCCCGCCGCGTGGTCGCGCAGCTCGTAGAGGATCTCCTCCATCTCGAACGCCGCGGTGATCGTCTCGATCAGCACGGTCGCCCGGACAGTGCCCTGCGGGATGCCGAGGTAGTCCTGCGCGAAGACGAACACGTCGTTCCACAGCCGGGCCTCCTGGTGGCTCTCCAGCTTCGGCAGGTAGAAGTACGGGCCGCGGCCGAGCTCGATCAGGCGCTTGGCGTTGTGGAAGAAGTGCAGCCCGAAGTCCACCAGGGCACCGGAGATCGGCTGGTTCTGGATCAGCAGGTGCTTCTCCGGCAGGTGCCAGCCGCGCGGCCGGACCACGATCGTCGGCAGGTCGGTCAGCGTCTCGCCCGTGAGCCGGTACTCCTTGCCCTCCTCGGTGGTGAAGTCGATCTCGCGGTCCAGCACGCGCTGCAGATTCAGCTGCCCCTTGACCACGTTCCGCCAGTTCGGCGTCAGCGAGTCCTCCATGTCGGCCAGCCACACCTTGGCCCCGGAGTTCAACGCGTTGATGGTCATCTTCCGGTCCGTGGGGCCGGTGATCTCCACGCGGCGGTCCTCGAGCCCCGGCGCGATCGGGGCGACCCGCCACGAGTCGTCCTCGCGGATGTGCCGGGTCTCCGGCAGGAACTTGGGGTCGGCGCCGCGCGAGATGGCCTGCCGGCGCTGCTCGCGGGCGTTGAGGAGCTCGCGGCGCCGGCCGTCGAACCGGCGGTGCAGCTCGCCCAGGAAGTCCAGGGCCTCGGGGGTGATGACCCGCTGCTGCTGGCAGACGGGGGAGGCGGTCATCGTGATGCCGTTCAGGGTGATCGGGTTGTTCATGGCGGTCTCCTCGGGAGAAGTGAAGGGGGAGGACGACGGCGGTGCCTCGCCGGGGCGGCCGGCACGCCTCGCGGTGGCCGGGCCTCGCCGAGGGGCGGCGGGCACCGCCGTCGTCCTGGAGGGGTTAGTGGAACTGGCCTTCCTCGGTGGATCCCACCAGGGCCAGGGTGGAGCCGCCCGGGTTGAGGGCGGTGGAGACGGCGTCGAAGTAGCCGGTGCCGACTTCGCGCTGGTGCTTGGTGGCGGTGTAGCCGCGGGACTCGGAGGCGAACTCCCGCTCCTGCAGCTCCACGTAGGCGCTCATGCCGCGGCGTGCGTAGCCGTGGGCGAGGTCGAACATCTCGTGGTTGAGGGCGTGGAATCCGGCCAGGGTGATGAACTGGAAGGTGAAGCCCATGGCGCCGAGCTCGCGCTGGAACTTGGCGATCGTCTCGTCGTCCAGGTGCTTCTTCCAGTTGAAGCTCGGCGAGCAGTTGTAGGCGAGCATCTGGTCCGGGAACTCGGACTTGACGGCCTCCGCGAACCGGCGGGCGAGCTCCAGGTCCGGGGTGCCTGTCTCCATCCAGATGAGGTCGGAGTACGGGGCGTAGGCCTTGGCGCGGGCGATGCAGGGCTCGATCCCGTTGCGGACCTTGTAGAAGCCCTCGGCCGTGCGCTCGCCGGTGAGGAAGGGCTGGTCCCGCTCGTCGACGTCGGACGTCAGGAGCGTGGCGGCCTCGGCGTCGGTGCGGGCCACGATGACGCTCGGGACGTGGGAGACGTCCGCGGCGAGGCGGGCCGCGTTGAGGGTGCGGACGTGCTGGCCGGTGGGGATGAGCACCTTGCCGCCGAGGTGGCCGCACTTCTTCTCGCTGGCCAGCTGGTCCTCCCAGTGCACCCCCGCGGCGCCGGCGCCGATCATCGACTTCATGAGCTCGAAGGCGTTGAGCGGGCCGCCGAATCCGGCCTCGGCGTCGGCGACGATCGGGACCAGCCAGTCCTCGACCGTGCTGACGCCCTCGGCGTGCTCGATCTGGTCCGCGCGGAGCAGCGCATTGTTGATGCGGCGGACCACCTGCGGCACCGAGTTCGCCGGGTAGAGCGACTGGTCCGGGTAGGTCTGCCCGGCGAGGTTCGCGTCGGCAGCGACCTGCCAGCCGGAGAGGTAGATGGCGCGGAGTCCGGCCTTGACCTGCTGGACGGCCTGGTTGCCGGTGAGGGCGCCGAGCGCATTCGTGTAGGCGCCGGTGGAGTTCTCCTCGCGGAGCTGGTTCCACAGCTTCTCGGAGCCGCGGCGGGCCAGCGTGTACTCCTCCTGGACCGTGCCCTGGAGGCGTACGACGTCGGCGGCGGCGTAGTCGCGGGTGATGCCTTCCCAGCGCGGGTCGGCGGTCCACTCGAGCTCCAGGCGCTCGATGCGCTGCTGGGTCTCCTGCTCGCGGTTCTGGCTGTTCGTCATCGTTGACTCCCTCGGTGATCGTCCGTTGCGGAACGTCTTCACGAGGTGCCGGACCGTGTGGTCCGTGCCGGTGGGGTTCCGGTGGCGCCTCGTCGTGGGATCAACTTTTCGCCAGATTTCGACCCGTCAATAGGGGTTGGTGAAGAAAATTTCTGCACTTCTTCTCATTTCGAGTAAAAGTGCCGGAGTTGTCGTCCGTCCGGTCCTACGGGTCGGGCTGTTCGTCGGCCGGGGCATCGGCCGTTTCCTCCGCCGAGGGGACCCAGCGCGTCCCGGCGGGCCGCGGCACGATGAGCACGGCGCGCCAGGCGTCCGACAGCGCGGTCTCGGCCCCGGGCGCCCAGCCGCGGGCCGCCACGGCGTCGTCCACGGCCGGGCGCGTCAGCTCGTCGTCGACCGGGTAGCCCACCCAGACGGCGCGGGCCGCCGTCAGGGGCGTGAGCCTCTGATCCAGCAGGATCTCTAGGTCCTCCAGCACCGCGGCGAAGAGGACGGCCGCGTCGGCCTCGGCGGGTGCGTCGACCTTGGCGGCGCCGTCGGGCAGCGGCTCGAGGAGCTGGTGCTCCTCCGGGGTTCCGCCGATGACGAAGACCGCGTCGCCCGGCTCCAGGTGCAGACGGCGGCTGACGGCCTCGGCCGATTCGGCGGGCTCTGCTTGCTCTACTGACATGGCGGGCCTTTCGGTGATGGCGGAGGCTGCGGTGGCGGCGACCGCCCGAGCTGGTGGCGGCGGGTGGGGCTGCATGCTCAGGATAGGCCCGCGGAGGAGCATGGAAAAGACAGCGGGTGGTGCTGGCGGACAGGGCCCGCCGGACGGCGTCAGCGCGTCCCGCGCAGCTGGGCCGCAGGGAGCCGCGAGGCCTCCCCGTCTCGCGAGAGCGGGCCTAGGCTGGGGGCAGTTGGGCGAGCCGGTGCGGTCGAGGACTGCAGGCGAGAGCGGAGGAGGAGCGATGGCGGAGACTCTCGAAGAGGTCATGGCGGAACTGGCCGAACTGGAGGATCCGAGGGTCCGCGCCGTCAACGAGCGACACGGCGACGAGCACGGGGTGAACCTGACCAAGCTGCGGGCCGTGGCCAAGCGACTGAAGACGCAGCAGGACCTGGCGCGTGACCTGTGGGCCACCGGAGACGCGGCGGCCCGCCTGCTGGCGCTCCTGATCTGCCGGCCCAAGGCGTTCGAGCGCGACGAGTTGGACGCCATGCTCCGGGACGCCCGGGCCCCGAAGGTCCAGGACTGGCTCGTCGCGTACGTGGTCCGCAAGAGCTCGCATGCCGAGGAGCTGCGGACCTCCTGGCTGGGCGACGCCGACCCCGTAGTCGCCAGCGCCGGCTGGGCGCTGACGAGCGACCGGGTGGTGAAGAAGCCGGAGGGGCTCGATCTGCCCGGTCTGCTCGAGACCATCGAGGCCGAGATGCGCGACGCCCCGGAACGCCTGCAATGGGCGATGAACACCTGTCTCGGCAATATCGGCATCGAGCATGCGGAGCACCGGGAGCGCGCCCTGGACATCGGCGAGCGCCTGGGCGTCCTCAAGGACTATCCGACGCCGCCGAACTGCACGTCGCCGTACGTGCCGATCTGGGTCAACGAGATCGTCCGGCGCCGCAGCGAGGGCTGAGGGCCTCCCGGACCTCCGGTGGCCACGGTCGGCGGCCCGGAGCGGGGAGCGCCCCGTGGAGTCCATCACGAAGTTCGCCCAGGCAAACATCAGACGTCTAATGTTTAAGCATGACGTCCGAGACCGCCGCCGATGCGACCCGCCCGGAACCGCCCACTGCGCTCGCCGAGGCCGCGATCCTGACCGAGCCGTCCGAGCGGCCCGGGCAGCCTGGGCAGCTCGAGGGGGCGGCGGAAGGTGCGGAGCCGGCAGCTGGTTCCGCGGCGTCGTCCGCGGAGCAGCCCCGCCGCTGGCTCGCCGTGCTGCTGGCCGTGGCCGCCGTCGTCCTGGTGGGTCTGAACCTCCGCGCCGGCATCGCCTCGGCGGCGCCGCTGTACCACGACCTCGAGGCCATGCTCGGCTACGGGACGTTCGTCGCCTCGCTCCTGCCGACCATCCCGGTGCTCTGCTTCGCCTTCGCGGGGGCCGGGACCGCCTGGCTGGTCAAGCGCACGGGGCTCGAGCGCGCCCTGGCCCTCGCGCTCGTGCTGCTCACCCTCGGACTGGCCGTCCGCGCCGTCGAGTCGACGTGGCTGCTGCTCGTCGGAACGGTGCTCGGCATGTGCGGGCTGGCGGTCTGCAACGTCGCGATGCCGTCCTTCATCCGCGAGCACCACCCCCGGCGCACGGCCGCGATGACCGCCACCTACAGCGTGACGCTGTCCGTCGGCGCGACCGCGGCGGCCGCCTTCAGCTTCCCGATCGCCACCGCGCTGGGCTCGCCCACGCTCGGCCTCGCCGCCTGGGCCGTCCCGGCGGCCCTGGCGCTCCTGGTCCTGCTGCCCATCGCCGCCGCGGCGCAACGCTCGTCCGGCCCGCTTCCCCCGCACGTCTCGCCGTGGCCGATGCTCGCCACGCGCAAGGGCCTGCTGTTCACGTCCCTCTTCGCCGTCCAGGCGCTGCTGGTCTACACGTTCATGAGCTGGTACCCCCACATGCTGGTCACCCGCGGGCTGGACGCCGCGACGGCCGGGTTCATGCTCGGTCTGCTGCAGGCGGTCAGCATCCCTACCGTGATGATCGTCCTCTGGATGGCGTCGAAGCCCCGGCTCCTGCGCCCGGCGTTCGTCCTGACCTGCGCGTCCTACGTGGTCGGGACCGTCGCCCTGCTGGTCCTGCCGGTGGGGGCCGCGGCCGTCCCGTCCGTCTTCATCGGGTTCGGCCTGGGCATCTTCCCGCTGCTCATGCTGCTGATCAGCCGCAGCGGCGAGACCGCCACGGAGACCACGGCGCTGTCCACGCTCGCCCAGTCGCTGGGCTACCTGGTCGCGGCGATCGGCCCGTTCGGCCTCGGGCTGCTCCAGGGGGCGCTGGGCTCCTGGACGGTCCCGCTCATGATCCTCATCGGTTGCACCGTGCTCCAGTTCGTCCTCGGCTACCGGATCAGCCGTTACGGCCGCATGCCGGGGCAGGCGCGCGCATGAGCGGCGGGCCGGTCCGCGCGCCCCTGATGCAGGAGGTCGTCGGGAGGCTGCGGGACGCCGTCGCCTCCGGCCGCTGGCCTGTGGGGGAGCGGATCCCGCCGGAACCGGAGCTCGTCGCGGAGTTCGGCGTCTCCCGCGGCACGCTCCGCGAGGCCGTGAAGGCGCTCGCCCACGCCGGGCTCCTCGAGGTGCTGCGCGGGGACGGGACCTACGTGCGCGCCACCAGTGAGATCAGTGCGACGGCGCAGCGCGTCTACCGCGAGCACGCGGACGAGGACGTGCTCCAGGTCCGCTTCGCGCTGGACACGCAGACCGCCCGGCTCGCCGCGCAGGCCGCGGACCCGCTGGTCGTCGCCGAGCTGCGCGAGCTGCTCGCCCGCCGCCGGGCGGCGTGGGACGCCGCGGACTACCCGGGCTGGTCGGAGGCCGACTGGGGCTTCCACCTGCGCGTCGCCGAGGCGTCCGGGAACCCGCTGCTGCACGAGCTCTACGCGAGCTTCGGCGACGTCTTCCACGGGACCAAGATGGTGCAGCGGCTCGAGGCCGGGTTCGACGGCTGCCTGGCCTCCGGCCACGACGAGCTCGTGGAGGCGATCGCCGCCGGCGACGCGGAGGCCGCCGTGCGCACCGTCATCGCGAACCTGGACTACTGCATGAGCTGGGTCCCGCGCCGCCAGCCCGCGCGCTGACGGCACCGGCGCGTCAGGCGCCGGTGCGGATGTCCCCGCTGGCGAGGAAGCCGCGCAGGAGAGCCGCGGTCCCCTCGAGGTGCTCGGCCATGAGACCCCGCGCCTGTTCCGGGTCTCCGGCGAGGATCGCCTCGATGATGGCCTGGTGCTGGACGTCGGAGTGCTCGATATTGGGCGCCAGGAACGGAATCCGGTCCAGCAGGTCGCTGGTCGCGGCCCGGGCCTCGGCCACGGCGGCGGCGAGCCGGGGCGACGCGGTGAGTTCCGCGATGGCGATGTGCAGGCGGGCGTCCAGGGGGCGGTACTGGCCCGGGCCGGCCGCGGAGACGGCCCGCAGGGTGTCCAGGAGGCCGTTCCGCTGCGCCGCGGTCAGGGCCGCCCTGGCCGCCAGCGCCGCCGCCGCCGGCTCCACCACGGCCCGGAAGGTCAGGACATCCTCGACGAGCTCCAGGTCACCGGAGTCCAGGACCGCGCCCCGCGTGGGCAGCTCCGTGGCGACCATCGCGCCGCCGTAGCGCCCACGCTGGATGGTCAGGTACCCGGCCTTCTGCAACTCCGCGAGGGCGTCCCGCAGAGTCGCCCGCGAGACGCCCAGCTCCTCCGCCAGCTCGCGCTCCGGGGGGAGCCTGCCGCCCGGCGGGAAGAGGCCCAGCCGGAAACCCCGCAGCAGGTGCTCGACCGTCTCCTCGAAGGCATTGCCCTTGCGGGCGACGCCCAGCAGGCGGTAGCTCGCCGAGGGCGGGGCCTGCTGCTTGTCGGGTGTACCCATGGCAACAGCATGCCACGGCCCGTGGCGCCACGGAATTGGTGCAGTAGTAGACCCTTGAAACGAAGTCTTAACGCGCCAAGTCTTGACGCTCGCCGTAACGTGACTCACAGTTGAGGAGATTCAAAGGTCTGAAATCATCCCATTGAGGGTTCGGGCCACGAACACATCCCAACTCGGCAGCGAGGGCGACCATGGCACGTGCACCCCATATCGACTACGACTCGGTGGACCAGGACTATCTCCGGCACCGACAGCTCAGGTCCGGTGCCGCCGGGTGGATCCTGCTCGCGGGCCTCGGAGTCGCCTACGTCATCTCCGGCGACTTCTCCGGCTGGAACCTCGGCCTGGCGGTCGGCGGATGGGGCGGCCTGCTCATCGCCTTCGTGCTCATGGGGGTCATGTACACGTGCATGGTCTTCGGGCTCGCGGAGCTCTCCTCGACGCTCCCGACGGCGGGAGCCGGCTACGGGTTCGCCCGCCGGGCGCTCGGGCCGCTGGGAGGATTCGCCACGGGTGTCGCGGTGCTCATCGAGTACGCGGTGGCGCCCGCCGCGATCGCGACCTTCATCGGCGGCTACATCGAGGCCCTGGGCCTGTTCGGACTGACCAACTCGTGGCCCGTGTACCTGGTGACGTACATCGTCTTCATCGGCATCCACCTCTGGGGCGTCGGCGAGGCGCTCAAGCTGATGTTCGGCATCACCGCCGTCGCCGTCGTCGCCCTGCTCGTCACGGCCATTGCGCTGATCCCGCATTTCGATGCGGCCAACCTCTTCGACATCGTCCCGGACGGGTCCGTGGGATCCAGTGCATTCCTCCCCTTCGGCGTCCCCGGCGTGCTCGCGGCCCTCGTCTTCGGCATCTGGTTCTTCCTCGCGATCGAGGGCGTCCCGCTGGCCGCGGAGGAGACCGCCGATCCCCGCCGGGACATGCCGCGCGGCATCATCTTCGCCATGCTGTTCCTGGTGGTCTCCGGGGCCGCGATGCTGGTCCTGGTCCCGGGCACTGCGGGCGCGAGCGCGATGGGCACCTCCGACTCGCCCCTGCCCGAGGCGCTCCGGGCGGCCTACGGCGAGAACGCACTGGTGGCCGACATCGTCAACTACGCGGGGCTGGCCGGCCTGGTCGCGAGCTTCTTCTCGATCGTCTTCGCCTACTCGCGGCAGCTCTTCGCCCTCTCCCGCGCCGGCTACCTCCCGCGTTTCCTCTCCCTCACGTCCAAACGGCACACCCCGTGGGTCGCCCTGCTCGTCCCCGGGACCGTCGGCTTCGTGCTCGCCGCCGCCACGGGCGACGGCGGCCTGCTCATCAACATCGCCGTCTTCGGCGCCACGGTGTCCTACGTCCTGCTGAACCTGAGCCACATCATGCTGAGGGTCAAGGAGCCGGACCTGGCCCGCGGCTACCGGACGCCCGGAGGCGTCGTCACCACCGGCATCGCCCTCGTGCTCGCCGTCGTGGCCCTGGTCGCCACGTTCGTCCTGGACGCGAAGGCCGCCGGCATCACCGCCGTCGTCTTCCTCGCCGCGATTGCCTACTTCTGGTTCTACAGCCGCCACCGATTGGTCGCCAGCGCCCCCGAGGAGGAGTTCGCGATGCTCGAGGACTCGGAGAAGACGCTCAAATGAACCCCCTGACCGCCGACGAGGCCCATGCCGACGACACCCACCAGGAAAGCAGGACCATGACTTCACATCCGCGCAACGACAGGATGCTCACCGTCGAGCAGCTCCGCGAGGCCGTCCGGAGCGGCGAGATCGACAGCGTGATCGTCGCCTTCACCGACATGCAGGGACGTCTGCAGGGCAAGGTCATCCACGGCCGGTTCTTCCTGGACTCCGCCCTGGAGAGCGGCTCGGAGGCCTGCAACTATCTCCTGGCCGTCGACACCGACATGCGCACGGTCGACGGATACTCGATGACCAGCTGGGACACCGGCTACGGGGACATGGAGTTCGACCTGGACCTCGACACCATCCGCCGGGTGCCCTACCTGGAGCGCACGGCGATGATCCAGTCGGATCTGGACTACACCTCGGGCGGCCGCGTCGCCGTCTCGCCGCGCAGCCTGCTCCGCGCGCAGCAGGAGAAGGCCGCCGAGCTCGGCTACCGGGCGCTCGCCGGCACCGAGCTCGAGTTCATGGTCTACAACACCAGCTACGAGGAGGCCCACGACGGCCACTACCTGAACCTCACGCCGGCAAACCAGTACAACGTGGACTACTCGATCCTCGGTTCCATGCGCGTCGAGCCTCTCCTGCGCGATATCCGCAACACGATGTACGACGCCGGGATGATCGTCGAGTCGGCCAAGGGCGAGTGCAACTTCGGCCAGCACGAGATCGCCTTCCGGTACGACGACGTGGTGACCACCGCGGACAACCACGTCTTCTACAAGCTCTCGGCCAAGCAGATGGCGGCCCAGCGCGGGCAGTCCGTGACCTTCATGGCCAAGCCCAACGAGCGGGACGGGTCCTCCTGCCACATTCACATGTCCCTGCGCGGGCTCGACGGCGGCCTGGCCTTCTGGGACGCCGAGGAGGGACGGCGCACGCCGCTGTACGACCACTTCATCGCCGGCGTGCTCGCCACCATGCGCGAGTTCACCCTCTTCTACGCGCCGAACATCAACTCCTACAAGCGGTTCGCCAAGGGATCCTTCGCCCCCACCGCCGTCGCCTGGGGCCTGGACAACCGCAGCTGCTCCGTCCGCCTCGTCGGGGCCGGGCAGTCCGCCCGCATGGAGAACCGGCTGCCCGGGGCCGACGCCAACCCGTACCTGGCCCTCTCGGCGATGCTCGCCGGCGGGCTCTACGGCATCGAGCACCGCCTGGAGCTGCCGCCCATGGTCGAGGGCAACGCGTACGACTCCGACGCCGAGCACGTCCCGCACACGATGGCCGAGGCCCGCGAGCTCTTCGCCGGTTCGGCCATCGCCCGCGAGGTCTTCGGCCAGGAGGTCGTCGACCACTACACGCACTACGCCGACGTCGAGCTCGAGCAGTTCAACGCCGCCATCACGGACTGGGAGGTCCGCCGGGGATTCGAGCGCCACTGATGGAGCCGACGATTCTGGGAACCGAGACGGGCCGGCCCCGCGTCGCCGGACGGCCGCGGATCGGGCTGACCACCTACTGGCAGCAGGCGTCCTGGGGCGTCTGGACCAGTCCCGCCGCGATCGTGCCGGGCAAGTACGTCACCGGCGTGGTGGCCGCGGGCGGCACCCCGCTGCTGCTGCCGCCGGTCGGCACGGACGAGTCCGTGCTGGACGGGCTGGACGGGCTGATCGTGATCGGCGGCGTCGACGTGGATCCCGCGAACTACGGGGCGGAGCCGCACCCGAGCACCGCCTCGCAGCCGGAGCGGGACGACCACGACATCCGGCTCACCCGTGCCGCGCTGGAGCGCGGGCTGCCCCTGTTCGCGATCTGCCGGGGGGCGCAGATCCTCAACGTCGCCCTCGGCGGCACGCTGTACCAGCATGTGCCGGACCTGCTGCCCGAGTCGCGCTACCAGCCGTCCCCGGGCGTCTTCGGCACGGTCGAGTTCACCACCGCGCCGGGATCGCTCACCGCGGAGCTACTGGGGGAGTCGGCCACCTCGCCCTGCTACCACCACCAGTCGGTGGAGCGGTTGGGCGAGGGGTTGCGGGCCACGGCCTGGGCCCCCGACGGGACCATCGAGGCCGTCGAGTGCCCCGCCGCGCCGGGCTGGGTGCTCGGCGTGCAGTTCCACCCCGAGGAGAACCCCGCCGACGCGAGGCTGTTCGCCGGCTTCATCGAGGCGGCCACCGCCCACCGACACCAACGACAGGAGAGCCACGCATGAGCTCGTTCACCGTCCTCAACCCCGCGACGGGCCGGGGCATCCGCGAGGTCCAGCTGGCCGACGTCGCCGCCACCGACCGGGCGATCGAGCGGGCCGCAGCCGCCTTCGAGACCTGGCGGGCCGTGGCGCCCGCGGACCGCGCCCGCCTCCTGCGCCGTTTCGCCGCCGCGGTGGACGCCGACCTCGAGAACCTCGCGAAGCTGGAGGTTCAGAACGCCGGCCACACGATCGGCAACGCCCGCTGGGAGGCCGGCAATGTACGCGACGTCCTGACCTACTACGCGGCCGCGCCCGAGCGGCACCTGGGGCAGCAGATCCCCGTGGCCGGCGGCGTCGACATCACGTTCCACGAGCCGCTCGGCGTGGTCGGCGTGATCGTCCCCTGGAACTTCCCCATGCCGATCGCCGGCTGGGGGCTCGCCCCCGCGCTGGCCGCCGGGAACACCGTGGTCCTGAAGCCGGCCGAGCTCACACCGCTGACCGCCATCCGCCTCGGCGAGCTCGCGCTGGAGGCGGGAATCCCCGAGGGCGTCCTCACGGTCATCCCCGGCAAGGGCTCCGTGGTGGGGGAGCGGTTCGTCACCCACCCGGCGGTCCGGAAGGTGGTCTTCACCGGTTCCACCGGCGTCGGCAAGCGGATCATGGCCGGCTGCGCGGAGCAAGTCAAACGGGTCACGCTGGAGCTCGGCGGTAAGAGCGCCAACATCGTCTTCGCCGACGCCGACCTGGAGAAGGCCGCCGCCAACGCCCCCGGGGGCGTCTTCGACAACGCCGGGCAGGACTGCTGCGCCCGCTCGCGGATCCTGGTCCAGCGCAGCGCCTACGATCGCTTCCTCGAGCTGCTCGAGCCCGCCGTCAAGGCCTTCCGGGTCGGCGACCCCGGCGACGAGGGCACCGACATGGGTCCGCTCATCTCGGCCGCCCAGCGGGACGCCGTCGCCTCCTACGTGTACGACGGCGAGGGCCGCCTCGGCGCCGAAGTCGCCTTCCAGGGAGAGGCCCCCGAGGGCGGCGGATTCTGGTTCCCGCCCACGGTCCTGACGCCCCGCGATCCCGGGGCGCGCGCCCTGCAGGAGGAGATCTTCGGACCCGTGGTCGCCGTCGTCCCCTTCGACGACGAGGCCGACGCCGTCCGCATCGCCAACGACTCCGCCTTCGGGCTGTCGGGGTCGATCTGGACCTCCGACGTCGGCCGCGCCCTGCGCGTCTCGCGCGGCGTCGAGGCCGGGAACCTCTCGGTCAACTCCCACTCCTCGGTCCGGTACTCCACCCCCTTCGGCGGATTCAAGCAATCGGGACTGGGGCGCGAGCTGGGCCCCGACGCCCTGGACGCCTTCACCGAGGTCAAGAACGTCTTCATCTCCACCGACTAGCCACACCCGACATCCCACACCGGACACCTAGGAGCATCCAGTGACAGAAACCAACGCAGCGCCGTACAACGGGCTGGTCAGCAACCGACTCCAGGGCCGCAGCGCCGTCATCACCGGCGGGGCCTCGGGGATCGGCCTGGCCACGGCCCGGCGACTGGCCCACGAGGGGGCGCAGGTGGTCATCGCCGACATCTGCTCCGACGAGGCGGGCCAGGCCGCGGCCGAGTCGGTCGGCGGCCTGTTCGTGCGCACGGACGTCACGAACGAGGACGACGTCGTCAACGTCTTCAAGGCGACGAAGGAGGCGCACGGGAGCGTCGACATCGCCTTCAACAACGCGGGCATCTCGCCGGCGGACGACGCGTCCATCCTGGAGACCGGCATCGAGGCCTGGCGCCGGGTGCAGGAGGTCAACCTGACCTCCGTGTACTACTGCTGCAAGCACGTCATCCCGTACATGCAGGAGCAGGGCCGGGGATCGATCATCAACACCGCCTCCTTCGTGGCCGTGATGGGGGCCGCCACGTCGCAGATCTCCTACTCGGCGTCCAAGGGCGGCGTCCTGTCGATGAGCCGGGAGCTCGGCGTGGAGTTCGCCCGGCAGGGCATCCGCGTCAACGCGCTCTGCCCCGGCCCGGTGAACACACCCCTGCTCAAGGAGCTCTTCGCCAAGGATCCGGAGCGGGCCGCGCGCCGGCTCGTGCACGTGCCGCTGGGCCGCTTCGCCGAGCCGGACGAGCTCGCCGCAGCCGTCGCCTTCCTGGCCTCGGACGACTCCTCCTTCATCACGGCGAGCCAGTTCCTGGTAGACGGCGGTATCGCCGGGGCCTACGTCACCCCGCTCTGATTGGGCCCGCGTGCCGAGGGGGAGCGGTGGGCTGAACGACGACGGCGGTGCCGGACCATTTCCAGGTCCGGCACCGCCGTCGTTCGCTGTCCGGTGGCGTCGGCGGTGTATGAGGCCATGACGTTGGTGGCACTGGCCCGGAGGCGTGAGACGGGTGGGTGTCCCTTCGCGGCGCTATGGGGTCGATGGTAGTTGAAGTGAATCACCCATGTCTTTAGCGCTTCGGCACATTCGTCCTCTGAGGTCCAGATGCGGGCGTAGAGGAACTCCTCGGCGAGGATCCGGTTGTAGCGTTCGACCTTGCCGTTGTGCCTGGGCGTGTACGCTCGGATCCGCTGATGAGAGGCGGCGGTCGCCAAGACGGATCGTACGAAGTTCTTCGCCGTGTAGTTCGGCCCGTTGTCCGTGACCACCCGCGTGATCCGGGTGATGCCGTGGGTGGCGAAGAACGCCCGGGCCCGATGGAAGAATCCGATCGTGGTCGGAGCCTGCTCGTTGGGCAGGGTCTCGGTGTAGGCCAGACGGGTGAATCCGTCCACCATCGTGTGCAGGTACACGTACCCGCGTCGGGCGCCTTTCTTGGCCTTCGCACGTTCGGCGGCGCGGGCCTGTTCACTGTCTCGGCCGTGGGCGAACCAGCCCCCGCCGTCGGGGATACGGCCGGTCCTCTTCACGTCCAGGTGCACCATGTGCCCGGGGTACCGGGCGGTGATCTTCCGGGAGGTCTTCCTCGAGTTCTCCTCGTCGGGGAGCGGGTGCCGGCGCCGGTTGATGCCGAGGCGGGCGAACCAGCGCCCGACTGTCCGGGGGCTGATGCGGATCCCCTCGCAGCCGAGTTTGAACGCGATCCGGGTCGCGGACCATTTGTGATCACGCCGCAGCGCCTCGATCCGGGCCACGACTTCCGGCGGGGTCTGCGACGGGGAGGCGTGCGGCCTGCTGGAGATCTCCTGCAGGCCGGCGGTCCCGTGCTCGGCGTAGCGGCGGCACCACTTGGTCACGGTGGCCCGGCTGATCATGAACTCGGCCGCGACATGGGCCTTCGGGCGGTGCTGGCAAGCCTCGACGACCTTCAGGCGGGCGACAGGGGTCAGTGCGGCGTTAGAGTGGGACATGAGGGGTAGCTCCTCGCAGGGAATGGTTTCTTCGCGGATATCAATCCTGCCGCGAAGAGCTACCCCTTCTCACGTCCCGGAACTGTCATAACGTCATGACCCACAACATCTAATGGTCATGCCAGACTAAGGGCCATGGCCATATGGTGCAACGGTCGAATTCGGAGCAATCTGTTCTCCGTGACGCTGGCTACTGACTGCGACCGCTGATGAATATGCGCCCCCGAACCTCGCACGATCGAGTGTGCAGGATGACCAACCACGCAGATGGACAGATTCGTCTGCCTACCCGGCCGCTGGCGACCTTTGGTATCAGTTTGGCATCAACCATTGACTTCATCGAAAACATACGCAAGGTTCGCATCTCGAGGCCAATTGAGCGATTGAGGGCTGGAACACTTAATTCGAACGGGGTGGGCCCTCGTGAGCGGAGCGTGGAGGATGCTGATGAGAAAACAAAAATTTCCAATTCGTGCTGTCGCCTCAGTAATTACGATTGCCGCTATCGGGTCTTTTGTGACGGTCGGAGCTGAATCCGCTTCAGCATATGCGCACATTGGGGCCAAGTGGCGATATGCCAGCGTTACTACTCATCCACATCCTGGGCAGTATGGAAGTCATAATAGCGCATGGAATGGCGCTATTGCAGACTGGGATAAGATGAGAGATCTCGCTGTGCGGTACTCAAACTCACCGGCCGCTCAGGTCACGCTCACGACCGCTTATCGGTCGGATGTCTCCTGGGATGGGCTTGCGCAATACCGGTACAGTGGCGGATATTTTTATAACGGCTCTGTAGGAGTTCTAAACTCTAGGTACACTCAATATTACTCTTATGCCAAGGTTCGCGGAGTTGCCGTTCACGAGGTTGGGCACCTTGTCGGCTTGGCGCACGTATCCAATAGGTATGCAGTAATGTACCCCGCCACGAGTGGAAGGATCCATAATACACCACAAGTCGACGACATAAACGGCGTTAACGCGCTCTACTGAGGGTGGGCTGCAATGACGAACATGAAATTTAGAATTCTCGCACTCGCGTTGGCAGCAGGATTGTCTCTCTCGGCTTGTGCGGGAGGCGCGGGTCCGAGTGCGGAACCCACGGCTACGGTGCATCCCCAATTGAGTTACCCTGGGGAATTTGAAACATTAAAGGAATTGAAAGACGCTGCGGATGGAATTGTTGTCGCGGAGGTGCAGTCGACGGAATTCGCCGACCTAGTGGCTGGTAGCGTTCCATTGAGCGACGCGACATTGTCCGTTAGGAAGTGGCTCCATAGCTCGGGCGTGCGACCCGAGTCCGAGGTCATAGTGGTTCGACAGACAGGCGGTGTACACGAGGGCGTGTTGCACGACGTCGAGGAGGATCCGCTGTTTCGCGGTGGGGACTCGGTGCTTCTTTTCCTCGAATGGGTGCCCGAGCACGAGGTCTACATCGTGCTCGGAGGCCCGGCCGGCCGATTCACAGTGAGCGGCGAGAATGTCGCGCCCATGCCGGACTCCCCGATATCGGACGCGGACAGATTCACGACGGTCGACGGCGCGATGGAGGCCCTCTCGCCGTCGTCGGGTGCCCTCGGGGCCGACGAGTGTCAGTCGGCGACCGTGAAGGTCAGCTCCTCGGTGTACTCGCGGCCGTGCACGTCGGTCGCGGTCACGGTGGCCGTGTGCTCGCCGGCGGCCAGATCGGCCGGCAGCTCCAGGCGCCAGAGGTGCATCATGCGGTCCGCGAGCGAGCCGCCGTGGACCAGCTGCTGCTGGACCGCCACCGGGTCGGAGTACTCGGCGCCGACCAGCTGGCCCTCGCCCTCCATCTTCTGCGTGCGCTCGGCGGCCACGGCCTCCCCGCCGTCGATCGAGACCTCGACCTCCGAACCCGTGGAGCCCATCCAGAAGTTAGTGGTCAGCCAAGTGGTACCGGCCAGGTCGTCGCGGGAGACGGCGAGCGGCTCGGCGAACTCCTCGGCCTCGCCCTTGTCAGCCTTGTTCGCCTCGAACCACTCGCGGTAGCGCGGGGTGTTCACACCCAGGTTCATCTGGTCGGAGTTCACGTGGTCCGAGGCGTCCTCGCCGCGGACGGTGAAGCGCTCCGTCACGTCGGTGCCGTCGATGTCCAGCGTCAGCACGCCCGGGCGGCCGCCGTCGCGCTGCACGGCCTCCGGGTAGCCCTCCTCGGTCAGCTGGCCGGAGAACCAGTCGCCGGAGATGGCGCCCGCGGTGATGTGCGTGAACGGCAGCTCGTCGACGCCCATCACGTCCTTCCAGCCCTCGAGCCGGTCGCCGGCGCGCAGGTTCTCGATGCTGTGGGTGTGGCCGCCGAGCGCGATCGCCTCGCGGCCCTCCAGCAGCTCGTAGATCTCCTTGACCTGCGCCACCTGGTGCTTGGAGCTGCCCTGATCGGCGAAGTCCAGCAGCGGGATGTGCGCTGCGAGGACGATCAACTTGTCCTCCGGGGTGTTGGCGATGTCGTTGCGCAGCCACTCGAGCTGGCGCTCGTCCAGCGAGCCGGTGTAATCGCCCTTGCGGGCCGGCTGCTGGGTCGGGAACTCCACCGTGTTCAGTGCGACGACGTGGGCCCGGCCGGCGTCGTACGAGTAGTACTCGGGGCCGAGGTTCGCGCGGAAGGTGTCGAACGTGTGCGCGGAGTCGGTCGCGTCGAAGTCCAGATCGTGGTTGCCGGGCAGGAAGCGCGCCGGCCCGTTGAGCATGCCGGCGAGCTCGCGCGTCTGCGGGTAGAGGGAGAGGTCATCGCCCACCACGTCGCCGATGAAAAGGGCGCCGCAGCCCTCGTAGTCCGTCCGCTCGGCGAGGTCCGCGAATGCGCCGTTCTTCGCGTACTCGACCTCCTCCTGCGTGTAGGTCTGCACATCGCCGCCGATCAGGCAGTGCTGCTCCTTGGACTTGGTGGTCTTGGACTTCGCCAGCGGGAAGTTCACGGCCTCGGGCAGCGCCCCGGTGGCGTCGATGCCGCCGAACTTCAGCTCCGGCGAGCCCTCGGGCAGGTGGTTGTAGGAGAACTGGGCGACGTTGTCGGCGTCGACCGGCACCTGCCAGCCCGCCGGCTGGGTGACGAACACCGTCATGTTCTCGAAGGCCGGCAGCGAATAGGCACCCCGGGCGTCGGTGGTGACGACGTCGCGCCCGTTGGAGACGGTGACGCCCTTGATGCCGCGCTCGTTGTTGTCCTGCGTGGAGTCGCGGTCCCTGTCGTCGAACACGACGCCCTCGAGGGTCTCGTCGGCGTCGCCGGAGCCGGGGACGACCTCGACGTCGCCGCGGTAGGCCTCCTCGGCCCACTCGCCGGGGGCGGAGGCGGCGGGTGCCGACGGCGCGGGGGTAGCGGTCGCGGCGGCGCCGCCGGCCGTGGCGGCGAGCAGGGCGACGGCGCCGGCCGCCAGGGTGCCCGTGGCGGCACGGGTGATGCTGGTCGAGCGGTGGCGTTCGGGTCGATGGTTCGTGCGGAAGGTCGAGTTCACGTGTGGTCCTCCGTAGAAGCGGTCGGATGTCCCCCAACGTCTCCCCACGGTGTCCGGCGGCCGTTAACGGAGGGTCACGCCGGGCCGACGCGTCGTCGGCCTTCCTGTGAATTCGACCGGCCGCGCACCGCAGCGGAGGCGAACCCTCCGGTGGCGGGAGCCGCGCCGCCGACGCTGCTCGCTACCGCTAGGCAAGAAGATTTTTCCAAAAAGTGTGGCGCAGATCACAGAAGCTTGGTACGGTCGGTGACTGTCTATGGCGGGCACCCGCGGGTCGGGTCGCTATCTACCGGGCGTTAGGTCAATCCGTTTCCAGCCGACCGGCTGCACCGGGACTCGAGCGACCGTAGGGGTCGATCGGCTCTGCGACTGGTCCGGCGAGTATTCCAGGAGCCTCACAATGGACGTCCCCACCACCGGCCGCGACTACCTGTCGATGGCCATCGAGATCGCCACCACCAATGTCCTCAACGCGGGTGGGCCCTTCGGCGCCCTCGTCGTCGCCCCCGACGGCAGGACGTTCGAGGGGGTCAACCGGGTCACCGCCAGCAACGACCCCACGGCGCACGCCGAGGTCGTCGCGATCCGCGCGGCCGCCAGCGGGCTGGGCACCTTCGACCTGAGCGGCTGCACGCTCTACTCCAGCTGCGAACCCTGCCCCATGTGCCTGGCCTCGGCGCTGTGGGCCCGGATCGAGCGCGTGGTGTTCGCCGCCGACCGCCACGACGCCGCCCACGCGGGATTCGACGACGCCGTCTTCTACGACTACTTCGCCCAGGACGCCGACCGTGCGCTCATGCCGGTGGTCCGTGAGGTTCCCGGTGCCGAGGCGCACCTGAGGCCGTTCCGCGCCTGGGGCGAACTCGAGACCCGAGTGGACTACTAGGGAGGGCGGCCCCATGACGACGACCCAGCCCTCGAGGGCGACGCCCGGCCCCACGGGTACTCCCGCACCGGCCCCGGCGGCGCCCGGGCCGGCCCGGCTGCTGGACAGCTACTTCAGGATCAGCGAACGCGGATCGACGCTGTCCCGGGAGTTCCGTGGCGGCCTGGTCACGTTCTTCACCATGGCCTACATCGTCATCCTGAACCCGCTCATCCTCGGTGGGTTCAGCGCCGAGGCCGCGCCGGTCGACGTTGCCGGGGGCTGGCTCCCCGCCGCGCAGGTCGGCGCCATGACCGGCCTCACCGCGGGTGCGCTGACCATCCTGTTCGGCCTCGTCGCGAACCTGCCCTTCGGGCTCGCGGCCGGCCTGGGCATCAACTCGTTCCTGGCCGTGTCCGTGATCCAGGACGTGACCTGGCCGGAGGCCATGGGACTGGTGGTCATCAACGGCGTGCTGATCGTGATCTTCGGACTGACCGGCATCCGGACGGCCATCTTCAAAGCCATCCCCCAGGACCTCAAGGCCGCCATCACCGTCGGCATCGGCCTGTTCATCACGTTCATCGGCTTCGTCGACTCCGGCTTCGTGACGCGGACCGTGGGCGGGCCGCCGGTCCAGCTGGGCGACAGCGGGTCGATCGTGTCCGTCCCGACCCTGGTATTCGTGGTCGGGCTGCTGATCATGGGCGCCCTCGTGGCGCGCGGCGTCCAGGGCGGCATCCTCATCGGGATCGTCGCCACCACCGTGCTGGCGGCGATCGTCGAGGCCGTGCTCCGCCTCGGTCCGATGTCCGCCGGGAACGAGCACGGGTGGCATCTGAACACGCCGGTCCTCTCAGGGCAGATCGTCTCCGTGCCGGACCTGAGCCTGGCCGGAGAGTTCGACCTCTTCGGGGCCTTCTCCCGGATCGGAGTCCTCGCCGGGACGATGCTCGTCTTCACGCTCGTGTTCACGAACTTCTTCGACGCCATGGGCACCATGACCGGTCTGGCCCGGAATGCCGGCCTGGCTCGCAAGGACGGAACGTTCCCCCGGTTGAAGGCGGCGTTCGTCGTCGAGGGCCTCGGGGCCGTCGGCGGCGGCATGGGCTCATCGTCCTCGAACACCGTCTACGTGGACTCGGCCGCGGGCATCGGTGAGGGCGCGCGCACCGGGCTCGCCGCCGTCGTCACCGGAGTCCTGTTCCTGGGGTCGATGTTCTTCACGCCGCTGACCTCGGTGGTGCCGATCGAGGTCGCGGCCGCCGCCCTCGTCCTGGTGGGCACGCTCATGTGCACGCAGATCCGCGAGATCAACTTCAAGCGGTTCTCCTCGGCACTCCCGGCCTTCCTGACGCTGATCACCATGCCGCTGACGTACTCGATCGCCAACGGCATCGGCGTCGGGTTCATCGCGTGGGTGGTCGTCAACACCGCGGCCGGCCGCTACCGGAAGATCCACCCCCTGATGTGGATCGTCGCCGCGGGGTTCCTGGTGTACTTCGCGCGGGGGCCGATCACCGCGCTCCTCGGGTAGCCGCCAACCCCGGTCCGCTCCCGGGCGGCCCGATGTGATGCTTGACATACCTCGCCCGGATGGTCAGAATTTCGAGAGAGTGAAGAATATTTCCATGATTCGGAATAGCTGGAGGATGATCATGGGTGGATGCGGTGCCTGGGGAGCCGGGCAGATCGCCCACGGCGACTGACCCCCGCGGTGCTGTGCCGCCGACCCTGCGGGGCGGCCGGTCGCGGCCGCGATGCCCTCCTGCCCGTACGGCCCTGTCCGCATGGTCCTGTTGCGAAGGACCTGAGTGCAATTCAGGACCCAGCGCAGTTCAGGACCCCCGGCGCCGTTCCGCGGCACGCGGCCTCAGGCGGGCTCACGACCGCGGAAGCACCCCGCCTCGGGCCGTCCCCGATGGCCCGTTCCCTTTTTCACCCATTTCTTTCTGACAGAGCGCCTCACTGCCGAGGCGTCGGAGGTAGGCGGCATGACCGCGGAGACAATTCAAGCAGCACGGTGCTTCGTCACTGTCAACGGGACCGTCCGGGAGTTCGACGGACCCACCCACACCAACGCCCTCGACTTCCTGCGCGAAGAGGGCCTCATCGGCTGCAAGGAGGGCTGCGCCGAGGGCGAGTGCGGCGCCTGCGCGATCCTCGTGGCCCGCGACGACGGCGAGGGCACCCGCTGGACGGCGCTGAACGCGTGCCTGCTCCCCGCCGCCGCGCTCGACGGCCAGGAGGTCCTCACGTCCGAGGGGCTGGGGACCCGCGAGGACCTGCACCCGGTCCAACGGGAGATGGCGCGCAGCGGCGGATCGCAGTGCGGCTACTGCACGCCGGGCTTCGTCTGTAGCATGGCCTCGGAGTACTACCGGCCCGAGCGCGCCGCCGTCGCACCCGCGCCGGACGCGGCCTCCGGACCGGTAGCCGCGGCCGACGCAGACCGGGACGGCCACGAGTGCGGTCCGAACGGATTCGATCTCCACGCGCTGTCCGGGAACCTGTGCCGGTGCACCGGCTACCGCCCGATCCGCGACGCCGCCTTCGCCCTGGGGACGCCGGACGAGGACGATCCGTTCGCCGCCCGGCTCGCCCGCCCCGCACCGGCACCAGCGGCCACCGACCTGCACCGAGCGGACACGCCGTCGGGGGAGACGGGCCGCTACCGTCGGCCCGCCACGCTCGCCGAGGCCCTGGGCATCCTGGCGGAGGAGCAGGACGCCGTCGTCGTCGCCGGCGGCACCGATTGGGGCGTCGACGTCAATCTGAAGGGAGCCCGCGCCCGCTCCGTGGTCGCCATCGACCGGCTCGCCGAACTGCGCCGGATCGATGTCTCCAACGGCGCGGTCGAGTTCGGGGCGGCCTGCACGCTCAGCGAGCTCGAGCGGGAGCTCGCCGGCAGCATCCCCCTGCTGGGCAAGCTGTTCCCGCAGTTCGCCTCCCGTCTCATCCGGAACGGCGCGACGATCGGCGGCAATCTCGGCACGGGATCGCCCATCGGCGACACCCCGCCGGCACTCCTGGCGCTGGAGGCCGAGCTGGTGCTCGTGTCCTCCGGGGGCCGCCGGACCGTCCCGCTGGCGGACTACTTCACCGGCTACCGCCAGACGGTGCGGGCCACCGACGAGCTGATCGCCGCGATCCGCATCCCGCGGCCCCTGGCGCCACTGACCTCCTTCCAGAAGATCTCGAAGCGCCGCTTCGACGACATCTCCAGCGTCGCGATCGGCTACGCCGTGACCGTGGACGACGGCGTGGTCGTCAAGGCGCGCATCGGCCTGGGCGGCGTCGCCGCGACGCCGCTGCGGGCCCGCGCCACGGAGGCGGCCCTCGAGGGCCGGCCCTGGACGTTGGAGACCATCCGCGCCGCCGCACCCGTCCTGGGCGCCGAGGGCACCCCGCTCGACGACCACCGTGCCAGCGCGGCCTACCGCAGGGCCATGCTCGAGTCCTCGCTCGAGCGGTTCTTCGCCGAGCAGCTGGCCACCACCCGGCCCCGGAAGGGGGAGTAACCCATGAGCGACCTGTCCCAGCGCCCCACCGGCTCCATCGTCGGGGAGAGCCATCCGCACGAGTCCGCCGTCGAACACGTCACCGGCACGGCCCTCTACACCGACGACCTCGTCCACCGCATGGTCGGGGTCCTGCACGCCTACCCGGTGCAGTCGACCCACGCCCACGCACGCATCCTGCGGCTCGACCCGGCACCCGCCGCCGACGTGCCCGGCGTCGTGCGGGTCATCACCGCCGAGGACATCCCCGGCGTCAACGACCAGGGAGCGAAGCACGACGAGCCGATGCTTCCCGTCGAGGAGGTCATGTTCTACGGCCAGCCGCTCGCCTGGGTCCTCGGCGAGGACCTCGAGGCCGCGAAGGCCGGCGCCGCCGCCGTCGTGGTGGACTACGAGCCCCTCCCGTCCCTGGTCACCATCCGGGACGCGATCGAGGCCGGGAGCTACCACGGCATCCGGCCGGAGATCGACAAGGGCGACGTCGGTGCGGCGTTCTCCGATGCGCCGCATGTGTTCGAGGGCGAGTTCGAGTTCGCCGGGCAGGAGCACTTCTACCTGGAGACCCAGAACTCCCTGGCCTCCGTGGACGAGGGCGGGCAGATCATGATCAACTGCTCCACCCAGCACCCCACCGAGACCCAGGACATCGTCTCCCACGTGCTCGACGTCCCCGCCCACCAGGTGACCGTGCAGGTGCTGCGCATGGGCGGCGGGTTCGGCGGCAAGGAGATGCAGCCGCACGGGTACGCGGCCGTCGCGGCCCTCGGCGCCGTGCTCACGGGCCGGCCCGTGCGCGTCCGCCTGAACCGCACGCTGGACATGACCATGACCGGCAAGCGGCACGGCTTCCACTCCTCCTGGCGGATCGGGTTCGACGACGACGGGCGCATCCTCGCGCTCGACGCGACGCTCACCGCCGACGGGGGCTGGAGCCTCGATCTGTCAGAACCGGTGCTGACCCGCGCCCTGTGCCACATCGACAACGGGTACTGGGTGCCGAACATCCGCGTGCACGGGCGGATCGCCAAGTGCCACAAGACCTCCCAGACGGCGTTCCGCGGCTTCGGCGGACCCCAGGGCATGCTCGTCATGGAGGACATCCTCGGCCGGGTGGCCCCGCGGCTGGGTCTCAGCCCCCGGGAGCTGCGCCGCCGCAACTTCTACGTGGAGGGGCAGGACACCCCCTACTACCAGCCGGTGCGCCACCCGGACCGGCTGGCGGCCGCGTGGGAGCAGGTCCTCGCGACCGGGGACGTGGGGCGCCGCGAGGCGGAGATCGCCGCGTTCAACGCCTCCCACGAGCACCGGAAGCGCGCGCTGGCACTGACGCCCGTGAAGTTCGGCATCTCCTTCAATCTCACCGCGTTCAACCAGGCCGGCGCGCTGGTGCTCGTCTACAAGGACGGGTCCGTGCTGGTCAATCATGGCGGGACGGAGATGGGCCAGGGGCTGCACACCAAGATGCTGCAGGTCGCGGCCACCACCCTCGGGGTGCCGCTGCCGACCGTCCGGCTGGCGCCCACGCGCACGGACAAGGTCCCCAACACCTCCGCGACGGCCGCCAGCTCCGGCAGCGACCTCAACGGCGGGGCCGTGAAGGACGCCTGCGAGCAGATCCGGGGACGGCTGGCCCAGGTGGCGGCGACCCGGCTCGGCGTCCCCGCCCACGAGATCCGCTTCCACCGCGGCGTCGTCAGCGGTCTGAGCACCCGGGAGACCCTGGAGTGGGCCGACCTGGTGCGCACGGCGTACTTCCAGCGCGTCCAGCTCTCCGCGGCCGGCTTCTACCGGACGGAGGGGCTGCACTGGGACCTAAGCATTATGAAGGGCGAACCCTTCAAGTACTTCTCCTACGGGGTCGCGGCCAGCGAGGTCGAGGTCGACCGGTTCGACGGGTCCTACACGCTCCGCCGGGTCGACGTCGTCCATGACGTCGGCGACTCGCTCTCTCCGCTGATCGACCTGGGGCAGATCGAGGGCGGCTTCGTCCAGGGCGCCGGCTGGATGACGCTCGAGGACCTCCGCTGGGACACGAGCGACCGCCCCACCCGGGGCCGTCTCGCCACGCAGGCGGCGAGTACCTACAAGATTCCGAGCTTCTCCGAGATGCCGGAGGTCTTCAACGTGTCGCTGTTGGAGAAGGCGCATGAGGAGGGCGTCGTCTACGGCTCCAAGGCCGTGGGCGAGCCACCGCTGATGCTTGCGTTCTCCGTCCGGGAGGCCCTCCGCCAGGCTGTCGCCGAGTTCGGCGCGCCGGGACGCTCCGTGGAGCTGGCCTCGCCGGCGACGCCGGAGGCGGTCTTCTGGGCGATCCAGAGCGTGCGCGGCGGCGCGGAGAGGCCCGCGGAGGAGAGCCCCATGGGGGCGCAGGCCCCGGAGGGCACGACGCCGAGTCCGACGGCGACGGCGCACGGGGCCTCCGCACCGTCGTCGCCCGAGGCGCAGGCTCCGGGTGCGCCGGATCCGCAGAGGGCAGCGGCGTCGATGCCATGACCTGGATCGATGCGGCCGCCGACCTCCGCCGCAGCCGGCGGCCAGCCGTCCTCGTGACGCTGGCCGCCGTCCGCGGCCACGCCCCGCGCGAGGCGGGGGCCAAGATGATCGTCACCGCCGATGCGGTCCTCGAGACCATTGGGGGCGGCAATCTGGAGATGACGGCCGTGATCCGGGCGCGGGAGATGCTGGCGGACCCCGCGGCCGGCCCCGAGTTGTTGACGCTGCGGCTGAACGACAAGGCCCCGGCGAAGTACGGGCGCCAGTGCTGCGGAGGAGAGGTGACGGTCCTGCTGGAACCGCTGCGCGTCCCCACGACCATCGCGATCTTCGGGTTGGGGAATGTCGGCCTCGAACTCGCCCGCATCCTCTCCCGCCAGGACCTCGAGCTGCACCTGAGCGACTCGCGCCCCGAGCAGCTCGAGGGACTGGACGTCCTCGAGCCGTCGGTGGCCCGGATCCACCCGGAACCGGCCGTGATGGGCGAGGAGGTGATCGGCCGGCTGCCCGAGGGCGCCCACGTGCTCATCATGACCCACGACCACGCCGAGGACCTGCACCTGTGCGATGCGGCGCTGCGGCACCCCGGCCTCGCCTCGATCGGCCTCATCGGCTCCGACGCCAAGTGGACGCGCTTCAAGGCGAACCTGACCGCGATGGGCCACGAGGAGGGCGCAGTCGAGGGGATCGACTGTCCGATCGGGTTGCCCGGGGTGCCGGGCAAGCTCCCGGCGACGATCGCCGTGAGCGTCGCCGCCGACCTCCTGACCCGGATCGCCGTCGGAGGCGGCACGACGCCGGCGTGAGCCCGGTGGCAGCCGTGCCCCGCGCGGGCGCGTGGCGTACGCTCGACGCATGACCCCACCCGACCGGACGCGCAAGGCGCCCCCGGCCCGCGATCAACCGGAGGACGACGCCGTCGATGTGATCGCCCTGGGGCGGCGGCTGCGGCATGCCCGCAAGGAGGCAGGGCTGACGCTCGACCGGTTGAGCGAGGCGGTCGGCGTCGTGCCCAGCCAGCTGAGCCTGATCGAGAACGGCCGGCGCGAGCCCAAGCTGAGCCTGCTCAAACAGCTCGCCTCCGCCGTGGGGACGAGCGTCGACGACCTGCTCGGCGGCGGCCCGCCCAGCCGCCGTGCCGCCCTCGAGATCGAGTTGGAGCGGGCCCAGCGCGGACCGCTGTACCAGTCACTGGGACTGCCGACGGTCCGGGTCTCCTCCCGGCTGGGGATCGACGTACTGGAGTCGCTGGTCGGGCTGCAGCGGGAGCTCGCGCGGCGGCTCGAGGAGCAGGCCGCCACCCCGGAGGAGGCGCGGCGGGCCAACACCGAGCTCCGCGCGGAGATGCGCGCGTGCAACAACTACTACCCGGAGCTGGAGCGCGGCGCGCAGGAGCTGCTCGACGCCGTCGGGCACAGCGACGGACCGCTGTCCCAGCACGTGACCGCGGATCTGGCCGACCATCTGGGCTTCAGCCTGCGCTTCGTGAACGACCTGCCGCACTCCACGCGCTCCGTGACGGACCTGAAGAACAAGCGGATCTACCTGACCCAGGACGACCGCGGGCACGACCAGCGGTCCGTGCTGCTGCAGGCCCTGGGCAACTACGTGCTGGGGCACCGGACGCCGGCGGACTACTCCGAGTTCCTCCGCCAGCGCGTCTACACCAACTACTTCGCCGCGGCGCTGCTGATGCCGGAGCGGCAGACCGTGGCGCTGCTCCAGCGGGCGAGGGCGCAGAAGGAGCTGGCGATCGAGGACCTGCGGGACGCGTTCGCGGTGTCCTACGAGTCGGCGGCGCACCGGTTCACGAACCTCGCGACCGAGCACCTGGGCATCACCACGCACTTCCAGAAGGTGCACGAGTCCGGGATCGTCCACAAGGCCTACGAGAACGACGGCGTCAACTTCCCCGCCGACCACACCGGTGCCATCGAGGGGCAAGCGATCTGCCGGTACTGGACCAGCCGGGTGGTCTTCGACGTGCCGGACAAGTTCCGGGCCTTCAACCAGTACACCGACACTGTGAACGGGACGTTCTGGTGCACCGCGCGGACCGAGCGCCACTCGGCGGGGCTGTTCTCGCTCTCGGTGGGGGTCCCGTTCGAGCACGCGAAGTGGTTCCGCGGCCGCGACACCACGGAGCGCTCCAAGTCCCGGTGCCCCGACGAGACCTGCTGCCGGCGCCCGCCGGAGACGCTCGCCGCCGCGTGGGAGGGCCACGCGTGGCCGGCCACCCGGGCCAACGAGCACCTCCTCGCCGCGATGCCGCCCGGGGCGTTCCCGGGTGTGGATGACACCGAGGTCTACCGCTTCCTGGAGTCGCACACCGACTGACCGGTCCGACGGCGTCGCGCCAGCATCCTTCGAGGTGCACGACCCGACCGGCCACAGGCTGCTCCGCCTCGCAGCCGACGCCGGTAGGATCCCAGCATGCGATCCCAGCCTCACAGCTCTCCCGCGCGCCCGGGCCGCGGCGGCGCCGTCCGGGCGGTCTTCCTCGACGTCGACGGGACCTACGCCGACTACGGGGTGGTCCCGCCGGGGCACGCCCAGGCCGTGCGAGCCGTCCGTGCGGCGGGGCACAAGGTCTTCCTCTGCACGGGCCGGCCCACGTCCATGCTGTCCGCGGACCTCCTCGGAGCGGGCTTCGACGGCGTCGTCGCCAGCGCCGGCGCGTACGTCGAGGTCGCCGGGGAGGTGCTGGTGGACCGTCGGTTCCCCGCGGATCTGGCGGCCCGGACGGTCGAGGTCCTCGACGCCAACGACGTCGTCTACGTGCTCGAGGCGCAGGAGTTCCTCCACGTCCCGCCGGCTGCGGAGGAACGCTTCCGGGCGATCATCCAGGAGCACTTCGACCGCGGCGTCGGCGCCGGGGCGTCCGCGATCCTGGGCGCCCTGCGGCCGGCGGGCAAGCGCACCGAGGTGCCGTTCTCGAAGGTGTCCGTGATGGACAGCTCCGTCCCCATGGCCCGCCTGGTCGAGGAGATCGGCGACGGGATCGCCGTCGTCGAGAACTCGATCGCGGACGAGGGCCGGCACACGGGCGAGCTCTACCAGCGCGGGATCAGCAAGGCCGACGGCGTCGCGGCGGCGCTCGCCCGGCTCGGCATCGCCCGCGAGGACTCGGTCGCCGCGGGCGATGGGGAGAACGACCTGGAGATGATCGAGTTCGCCGGGGTCGGGATCGTCATCGAGGGCGCCTCGGAGCGCCTGCTGGCTCTGGCGGACCGGACGGCGGCGCCGCCGCGGCAGGAGGGCCTGGTGGCCGCCTTCGCCGAGCTCGGGCTCACCTGACTCCTCCGCACCTGACCTCCGTGCACCTGCCGTCCGGCACCGGACCCGGTCCCACCGGACACGCGAGCGGGGAGGGGGCCGCTCGGCTCCCTCCCCGCTCCCGGTGCGGACGGGTGTCAGACGACGTGCTGGTCGGTCAGGCTCAGCGCCTCGTCGATGATCGCCAGACCGCGCCGCGCCTCCTCCTCGCCGATGTTCAGCGGCGGCACCACGTGGAGGCGGTTGAAGTTCGCGAACGGCAGGAGCCCAGCGGCCTTCAGCGCCGCGATGAGCTCGTTCATCTCCGGTGACGAGCCGCCGTAGGGGGCCATCGGCTCCCTCGTCTCCCGGTTCTTCACCAGCTCGATCGCCCAGAAGCACCCGGCGCCGCGGACCTCGCCGATCGAGGGATGACGCTCGGCCATGGCGCGCAGCTCGGGGCCGAAGACCTCCTCGCCCAGGCGTGCGGCGTTCTCGACCATGGACTCCTCGCGCATCGCCGTGATCGCCCCGACCGCCGCGGCGCACGCCAGCGGGTGGCCGGAGTACGTCAGCCCGCCCGGGTAGGGCCGCTGCGCGAACGTCTGATAGATCGCCTCCGACATCGCGACGCCGCCGAGCGGCACGTAGCCGGAGTTGACGCCCTTGGCGAAGGTGATGATGTCCGGGGTGACGCCCCAGTGCTCGACGGCGAACCACTTGCCGGCGCGGCCGAAGCCGGCCATGACCTCGTCGGCGATGTAGACGATCCCGTACTTGGCCGTGAGCGCGCGCACGCCCTCGATGTACCCGGGCGGCGGAACGTAGATGCCCGCAGTTCCGGGGATCGACTCGAGCACCAGCGCCGCGATGCTTCCGGCGCCCTCGAGGACGATGATGTCCTCGAGGTGCCGCAGCGCCCGCTCCGTCTCCTCCTCCGGGGACGTGGAGGAGAAGTAGGAGCGGTACGGGTAGGCGGGTAGGAAGTGCACGACGCCGGAGTCGCCGTCGTCGTTCGGGACCCGCCGCGGGTCGCCGGTGACGTTGATCGCCAGGTGGGTGCCGCCGTGATAGCTGCGGTACGCGGAGAGGACCTTCTTCCGCCCGGTGTGCAGGCGGGCCATGCGGATGGCGTGCTCGTTCGCGTCGGCGCCGCCGTTGGTGAAGAACACCCGGTTCAGGTCCCCCGGCGTCAGCTCGGCGATCAGCCGCGCCGCCTCCGAGCGCGCCGCGGTGGCGTGCTGCGGGGCCACCGTGCACAGCTCCGTCGCCTGCCGGACGATCGCGTTGACGACCGTCGGGTGCTGGTGCCCCACGTTGGTGTTGACCAGCTGCGAGGAGAAGTCCAGGTACTGCTTCCCGTCGGCGTCCCAGACGTAGACGTCCTGCGCCTTGACGATCGACATCGGATCCAGGGTCTCCTGGGCGGACCAGGAGTGGAAGACGTGGGCGCGATCCAGCTCGTAGGCCCGGCGTCCGGCGTCCAGTTGCTCGGACGTCGGGGCGACGGC
Organism: Zhihengliuella sp.; assembly: GCF_031178195.1. Lineage (GTDB taxonomy): Bacteria > Actinomycetota > Actinomycetes > Actinomycetales > Micrococcaceae > Zhihengliuella. The sequence goes on along the minus strand of NZ_JAPSJL010000001.1, from coordinate 296,633 downwards.
CGCCGTCGTCGTGGTCTTGGTCATGGTCCTCTTCCTTAGGAGTGGGTCGGGAAGCCGAGGTTGAGTCCGCCGTGGCTGGGATCGAGCCAGCGCTTGGTGACGACCTTGCCGCGGGTGAAGAAGTGCACGCCCTCGGCGCCGTGTGCGTGGGTGTCGCCGAAGAGGGAGGCCTTCCAGCCGCCGAAGGAGTAGTAGGCCATGGGGACCGGGATCGGCACGTTGACGCCGACCATGCCCACCTGGACCTCGTTCTCGAAGCGGCGGGCCGCGCCGCCGTCGTTGGTGAAGATCGCCGTGCCGTTGCCGTACTCGCTGTTGTTGATCAGCTCCAGTCCCTCGTCGTAGCTCTCGACGCGGACCGTGGAGAGGACCGGGCCGAAGATCTCGTCCGTGTAGATGGACATGTCCGTGGTCACGCGGTCGAACAGGGTCGGGTTGAGGAAGAAGCCCTCGCCGTCGGCGTCCGGGTCCACCTGGCGGCCGTCGAGAACCAGCTCGGCGCCGGCCGCCTCGCCGGCGTCGATGTAGGAGGCGACCTTGTCGCGGTGGGCGGCGGTGACGAGCGGGCCCATGTCGCAGCCGCGGGTGCCGTCGCCGATGCGCAGCGTGCGCGTGCGCTCGGCGATCTTGGCGACGAGCTCGTCGGCGATGGACTCCACCGCGACGACGACGGAGATCGCCATGCAGCGCTCGCCGGCGGCCCCGTAGCCCGCGTTGACCGCGGCGTCGGCGGCGAGGTCCAGATCCGCGTCCGGCAGGACCAGCATGTGGTTCTTCGCGCCGCCGAGGGCCTGCACGCGCTTGCCGGAGGCCGTGCCGCGCTCGTAGACGTACTGCGCGATCGGGGTGGAGCCGACGAAGGACACGGAGTCGACGTCGCGGTGGTCCAGGAGGGCGTCCACGGACTCCTTGTCGCCGTGGACCACGTTGAACACGCCGTCCGGCAGGCCTGCCTCGCGCCAGAGCTCGGCCATCCAGTTGGCGGCCGTCGGGTCCTTCTCGCTGGGCTTGAGGATGACGGTGTTGCCGGCGGCGATCGCGACCGGGAAGAACCACATCGGCACCATGGCCGGGAAGTTGAACGGGGAGATGATGGCGGAGACGCCCAGCGGCTGGCGGACGGAGTGGACGTCCACCTTGGTGGAGGCGTTCTCCGTGTGGCCGCCCTTGAGGAGGTGGGCGATGCCGCACGCGACCTCGACGACCTCCTGGCCGCGGGAGATCTCGCCGAGGGCGTCGTCGAGGACCTTGCCGTGCTCGGCCGTGATGATCTCGGCGAGCTCGCCCTTGCGGGCGTTGAGCAGCTCGCGGAACGCGAACAGGACGGTGGTGCGCTTGGCCAGCGAGGTGTCACGCCAGCCGGGGAAGGCGGCCTTCGCGGCCGTGACGGCCCGGTCCACGGTCTGCGCCGAGGCCAGGGCCACGCGGGAGGTGACCTGCCCCGTGGCGGGGTTCGTGACGTCGGCGAATCGGCCGCCCTGCTCGGCGTCGAACTCCGCGCCGTCGATCCAGTGGCCGAGCGTCTTGGTGATGGTCTGCATGCCGGTTCCTTCTGTGGTGCTTGCGCTGTGAGCGCCTTCTGCCTCCATCCTGAGACCTCTGTTACATCGACGGTAGAGACAACCTGTCGGGATTCGGACGCCTAGGGCTACGATCTGTCGATGAGTACCCTTGCATCGCCTTCGGGCACTCCCGTCCCGGAAGCCCCTGCACCGGATGCCCCCGCCTCGGGGCTCACCCTCGCCGCCGTGCTGGACCAGGAGGAGATCCGCGCCGGGGACCCCGAGGTCCTGGCCGGCGCGGATGGCCTGGACGCCGTCGTGCGCTGGGTCCACGTCGGCGACTCGGCGCACGTGGCCGAGCTGCTCGAGGGCGGCGAGCTGGTGCTCACCACCGGTCAGGCGTTCCGTCACTCGGCGGAGGCCACCGCCGGCTTCCTCGACGAGCTGGAGGCGGCCGGGGCCGCCGGGGCCGTGATCGAGCTCGTCGACGAGCACTCGCGCCCCGCCCCGGAGGCGATCGCGCACCTGCGCACCGCCGTCGTCGGACGGGCATTCCCCGTGGTGCTGCTGACGCGGAAGGTGAGGTTCGTGCGCATCACCCAGGTGGCGCACCGCATGCTCGTCGGGGAGCAGCTCGCCCGCGTCGAGCGCGCCCGGCGCGTGCACGAGGTCTTCACGCAGCTCTCGCTCGAGAGCGCCAGCGAGCAGCGGATCGTCGACCGGACGGCCGGACTGCTCGGCGCGCCCGTGGTTCTGGAGGACGTGGCGCACCGGGTCCTGGCGTTCCACGCGGAGGACTCGGCCGAGCTGCTGCGCGACTGGTCCGGCCGGGCCCGGCTGGTGGGCTACCTCGAGCGGACCGGGCGCCGCGGCGATACGGAGGACTGGCTGCAGACGCCGGTGGGGCTCGCCGGGCGGCGCTGGGGGCGGCTCGTGGTCCCGGGGCCGCTGGAGGACGACGACGACGCGGTCCAGGTGCTCGAGCGCGCCGGTCAGGCGCTCACGCTGGCGCGGATCGCCGGCCGCGACGAGCGCGAGCTGCTCTACCAGGCGCAGGCCGGCCTGATCCACGAGCTGCAGCATTCGGCGACCCTGACGGAGTCGGCGGCCCGGACGCGTGCCGGGGCGCTCGGGCTCAAGGACGCCCCCTACTATCTGCCGGTGGTGTTCCGCCTGGACCGGCTCCCCGCGGAGGCGCCCACGAGCCTCCAGCTCCGCGAGCGGGCGCTCATGGACGACCTCGTGGAGGTGGTCCGGCGCTCGCATCGCACCATGCTCGCCGCGGGCAAGGACGCCGGCTCGATCGGCATGCTGCTCCCGGTGGGCGCCCGGCAGTTGGAGGACCAGATGCTGGAGGGGATCTGCGCGCGGCTGGCCGATCGGCGGCGGCAGAATGAGTCCGACGCCGGCTGGACCGTCGGGGTGGGGCGCAGCCGCCCGGCGCTGCTGGAAGCGGCCGCGGGCCTGGACGAGGCCGTGCAGGTCGCCGAGATCGCCGGGACCCTGGAGACCCGGCCGCGCCCGTTCTTCCGGTTCGCCGACCTGCGCTTGCGCGGGCTGCTGTCCCTGCTGCGGACGGATGCGCGGGTGCGGGCGTTCGCGGAGGCGGAACTCGCCGGGCTGCTGGAGGACGGCGACGCCGCGTCGCTGGAGCTGTTGGAGCTCTATCTCCAGCACGGCGGGAACAAGTCGGCGCTGGCTCGCACCGGGTACCTGAGCCGCGCGGCGCTCTACGACCGGCTGGCCCGGCTGCAGGACAAGCTGGGCGTCTCGCTCGACGACGCCGAGTCGCGGGCCGCGCTGCACGTCGCCCTCATCTGGCACCGCCTCGAGACCGGGACCGCTGCGCCGGCCTGAGTCGACGCCTGCGGCGTCCATCGTCCGAGGGGTCGGCGCGGCCGCCGTCCTGTCCTACTCGCCCAGCGAGATGGCCTCCGCCTCCTGCGCCGGCGACTCGTGGAACGGCTCCTCGGTGCGCTCGAGCACCCGGCCGGCCGCCAGGACCAGCACGGCGGCCAGGAGCACCCCGCCGGCGCCGAAGAGGAACGGGACCGTCGGCGTCCACGCCGCGGCGAGGGCCGCGGCGACCGGCGGGGCGATGGCACCGCCCAGGAAGCGGACGCCGGAGTAGGACGAGGACGCGACCGCGCGGGGCAGGTCGCTCGCCTCCATCACGCACTCGGTCAGAACGGTGTTGATGACGCCGATGATCAGGCCGCCGACCACCACCATGGCCACAAGCGCCGGGGTATTCCCGACCTCCAAGCCGGTGACCGCGAGCGCGGCGGCGAACAGCGCGAGCATTGCCCATAGCACGCGCCGCGGCGAGATCCTCCGCGTGAGCATCGGTGCGCCGAAGACACTGGTCAGGGCGACGCCGAGCCCCCAGCCGGTGAAGACCATCCCGATGCCGAGGGACGTGAAGCCCAGCGGGTACGGGGTGTAGGACATCAGCACGAAGAAGCCGATGTTGTAGAGGAACGCGGCCACGGCGAGCGTCAGGATCGACGGCACCGCCAGGGCGCGGAAGGGCGCCCCGACCGATGCGTGCTCCGGGCGCGATCCGCTCCGGGGCAGGAAGAAGAGGATGGAGCCGAACGCGATCAGCATCAGCACCGCGGTGCCGAAGAAGGGCGCCTGCCAGCCGATCGTCCCCAGCAGGCCGCCGGCCAGCGGGCCCATGGCGATGCCGAGGCCGAGCGCCGCCTCGTAGATGATGATGGCCGAGCCGGCGCTGCCGTTCGCCGCGCTGATGATCGAGGCCAGGGCCGTGGAGATGAAGAGCGCATTGCCCAGGCCCCAGAGGGCGCGGAAGGCGATGAGCGCCTCGATCGAGGTGGCGCACCCGGCGAGGGCGGACGCGACGACGATGACCGCCAGTCCGAGCATCAGCGTGGTCCGGTAACCGATCCGCGAGGAGACCCAGCTCGTGAAGAACATGCCCAGCCCCGTGATCGCCAGGTAGCTGGTGAAGAGGAGCGAGGTCTGGGTGGGCGTCGCCCCGAGCTGGACGGTGACGGTGGGCAGGATCGGGCCGATGAGGCCGATGCCCATGAACGCGATCACCGCTGCGAAGGCGAGGGCCCACACGGCCCGGGGCTGGTCGAGGATGGAATTCTGCTGGACGGTGGGGACTCGGGTCACGCGGTGTTCGGTCCTTCGGGGTCGATCGGTGGTCGGTGGTCGTGGTCGTGGTGGATCCTCGGCGGGCCGCTGGGTGCGCCGGCGCCCGCTCGGATGCCGGTCAGTCGCCGGTCGCGGCCTCCAGCAGTTCGATGGTCCGCGCGATCGCGGCCCGGTCCTGCTCGTCCAGGTCCGGGAAGCGCGGCTCCAGCAGCTCGGCGAGCTGGATCATCCGCTCGTCCAGGGCGGTACTGCCCGCTGCGGTGATCCGGAGGAGGGAGGCCCGCCGGTCCTCGGGGTCGCTGCCGCGCTCCACCAGGCCGGCCGCCTCGAGGTCCGCGGCGATCTGCGTCGCGCGGGGCTGGCTGATGCGCTCGTGCGCCGCGATCTGGCCGACCCGCACGCCGTCGAACTGGCGCAGCAGTCCGAGGACGCGGTAGTTGGTGTCGCCGCGGAGTGCGGGGGAGAGGTGGGCCGCCAGGCGTGTGGTGCGGTAGGCCGAACCGAGGAGGCGGCTGATGAGCTCTGCAGTGGTGGGGGTGCTGGACACGCGCAACAGCATAACAGACTTATATAACTAAGTTATCTAGTTCTGCGGTGGACGGCGGGCGGACGTCCGTCTCGATGGCCGACTCAGGGGGCCCGGTGAGGGAACTCCCGGCCGGGCGTGGGAGTTTAACGGGGAGAGGCGCGGTGGGAATCGTGCCGCACCCGAGAACGAGGAGGCCGCACCGTGGCGATGTTCGACAAGTTGGTCCGCAAGGGAAAGCAGATGGCGGGCGACTACGTCCGCGAGCAGCTCCAGCAGCGCAGCGGGGACGGCCAGCGCGGACCGGGCGGGCGGCAGGCCGACCGCCAGCCGGGCTATGGCTCCGGCGGCTACGACGATCGCGGCTACGAGGACCGAGGCCGCGGCGGCCATGGTGACCGACGGTACGAGAATCGCGGGCCCGACTCGGGTCGCCAGCGGCCGCAGGGCGCCCCGGGCGGTGACGCGGCCGCCATGTCCCGCGAGGACCGGGCGGCGATCGAGAAGTACCGCTACATGCTGCGGACGGCGCCGCCGCAGGAGATGGAGCGCGCGCACGAGGAGGCCTTCGCCCGCCTCACGCCGCAGCAGCGCGCACTCCTGCAGTCGGAGCTCTCCGAGGAGCTGCCGCCGGCCGAGCGGCCCGGTACCGACCGGCCGCACGACCTGGCGCGGGCTGCCACCCGGGCCGAGGTCTCCCGCCCGGGCTTCATGGAGAAGCTCCTCGGCGGGGGCGGCGCACAGGGCGGTGGTTCCCGTCGTCCCGGGATGGGCGGCCTGGCCGCAGGGGCGGCAGGTGGCCTGGGCGCGGGACTGATGGCCGGCGTGGCCGGCGCCTTCATCGGCACCGCGATCGCCGGCCCGCTCCTGGATGGCTTCAGCGGCCTGGGCGAGGAGCTCTCCGGCGCGGGCGACGGGCTGACGGAGGGTATCGCCGGCGCCGGAGAAGGCATCGCGGGCGCCGGGGAGGGCATCACGGCCGCCGGCGAGGGGTTGACGGACCAGGCCGGCGGGCTGCTGGGCGGCCTCTTCGGCGGCGAGGGCGGTGGCTTCGGCGGTTTCGGCGGCGACGGCGGGGGCTTCGGCGACTTCGAGGTCTAGCAGCGCCAGCGGGCGCGTTCCCGAGCGTCCCGGCGGCGACGGCCGTTGATCGAGGCAGGCGCCTCGGAGAGGAACGGGCGGCCCGGCACGTCTCCGTGCCGGGCCGCCCATTCACGTGCTGGCTAGTGCGACGGCGTTGCGCCGCTCACCGCCTGCGCTCCGCTCATCGGCTCTGCTGCGTCCCCGAGCTGCACATCGCTCGGCGGCTGCGCCGTGCCGCGGACGCCGGCGAAGAACCGGCCGAGCTCCTCCGTCGCCGTCAGCGGCAGGATCTGCGCCACGTACTGATCCGGACGGACGACGACGACGGCGCCCGAGCGCGCGATGCCCCGGGCCTCGAAGATGTCCTCCCGCGGGTCGGCCGCGTAGACCTTCTCGTAGTCCGTGAGCCCGAAGGGGCCCATGGGCGGCTTGAACTCCGCGGGCACGGCGCCGAGGTCCACCTCGCTGTGCTTCTGCTGGTAGACCACCTTGAGGTCGAACCAATCGTTCGGTGCGACGCCGTCGGGCAGGGCCGCGAACGGCGAGTCCGCCGCGTCGCCGATCCACGCGGCGAACTCCGCGACGTCCGATGCGCCGCCGGCCTCCGCCTGGTCGGCGAAGACGTAGATCCTCCAGCGGCCGTCCGCCCTGGCGTGGTGCCCCAGGTGCAGGGGGACGGCGTCGCACACGCGCACGACCGGTGCGGATTTGAAGCGCTTGCCCACCGGGAAGCCGGTGGCGAGATCCTGGTGCTCCGCCTCGGCGACCAGCATGGACGGCGAGTACTGCGTCATGAACCCGGCCGGGAACTCCTGCGTGCGGACGTAGAACTCCTCGAGCTCCGAGGGGTCCTCGAACTCCTCCGGCTTCTTGGCCATGAGGGTGGACCACTGCCGGTCGAAGTCGATCAGGTTCTGCGCCACCACCTGGCGCTCGGCCGAGTACGTGGCCAGCAGGCTCTCCGGGCTGCGCCCCTCCAGCACATGGCCGAGCTTCCAGCCGATGTTCCATCCGTCCTGCATGGAGACGTTCATGCCCTGGCCCGCCTTGGCGCTGTGCGTGTGGCAGGCGTCGCCGGTGATGAAGACCCGCGGGGTCCGCCGGCCGCGCTTCTCCGCCACGACGTCGTCGAACCGGTCGGTGAGCCGGTGGCCCACCTCGTAGACGCTGTGCCAGGCGACGTTGCGGACGTCGAGGGTGTACGGACTGAGGATCGCGTTGGCCTTGGCGATGATCTCGTCGATGGTGGTGCTCCGCACGGCTCCGTGGTTCTCGGGGTCGACCTCGCCGAGGTCCACGTACATGCGGAAGAGGTGGCCGCCCTCGCGCGGGATGAGGAGGATGCTCCCGCCGCTGCCGGACTGGATGGCGCACTTGAGGCGGATGTCCGGGAAGTCGGTCACCGCGAGGACGTCCATGACGCCCCACGCGTGGTTCGCCTGGTCCCCGGCCAGCGAGCAGCCGATCGACTGGCGCACCCGGCTGCGGGCGCCGTCGGACCCCACCACGTACTTGGCGCGGACGGTGCGCTCCTCGCCGATGTCCTCGCCGGCGGTCCGGGCGAGGGTCACGGTCACGGGGTACTCGGCGTCGTCGTCGACCTCCAGGCCCGTGAACTCGTAGCCGTAGTCCGGCTCCATGCGGGTAGGGGAGTTCCTCATGAACTCGGCGAAGTAGTCCAGCACGCGAGCCTGGTTGACGATCAGGTGCGGGAACTCGCTGATGCCGGCCGGGTCGTCCTCCGGGCGGGCCGTGCGGATGATGCGGGACGGGTCCTCGGGGTCCGGCTTCCAGAAGGCCATCTCCGTGATCCGGTACGCCTCCTCCGTGATGCGCTGGGCGAAGCCGAAGGCCTGGAACGTCTCCACGCTGCGCGCCTGGATGCCGTCCGCCTGGCCGATCGCCAGCCGGCCCGGGCGGCGCTCGACGATGCGGGTGGTCACGTCCGGGAACTGGGAGAGCTGCGCGGCGGTGATCATACCGGCGGGGCCGGTCCCCACGATGAGGACGTCGACCCGGTCCGGGAGCTCCTCCGGGCGGTCCAGTCCGACGCCGGCCGCGGGCTGCACCCGCGGGTCGCCGGAGACATAGCCCTGGTGGTGGAATTGCACGGCTTCCTCACTCCTTCGTGACGGGGTCGCTGCATCCCCTGTGTTCGATAATAGAACGGCCGGTTCGATAGTCGAACAAGCGCCTGCTCCAACTGTAGGGCACATGTGACTGCGGTCATAGTCCGGGGCGGGAGAGATCGAGGGTGCGCTCCTGCAGGTCCCGCGGCTCGAGGTCGCACTTCTGCAGCTCCCGGGGCTCGGCGTCGCACTCCTGCAGGCCGAAGCGGGTGTGGGCCTGCAGGAGTGCGACGCCGATGCGCTGCCGCCGGGCTGCCGGCCCCGGGACGCAGAAAAGCCCGGGTCCGTCCGCAGTGGACGGGCCCGGGCCAGGGGGTGGGTGCTAGTTCCTGCGGCCGAAGGCCAGATACGCCAGCGGCCCCCCGAAGTTGAGGAAGCTCGCGGCGATCCAGCCCGCCTTCGGGCCGTTGACCTCCTCCGCCGGGCGCTCCGCGATGTCCCGCAGGACCACGAACTGCAGGGCCAGCTGTGCCACGCCGAGGACGCCCAGGCGCCACTTCTGCTGCCGGGTCAGCTCGGCCCACGACTTCTTCGCCATGTCATTCCCCTCTCGATGGACTCGGTCCCAGCCTACGCATGCGGGTCAACCACCGCGGCGACCGTCTCGAAGTGCTCCACGCGCGGGAACGGCTCGTAGAACCGGTGCAGCAGCGCCCGCCACTGCTCGTAGCCGGCGGAGCCGCGGAAGCCCTCCTCGTGGTCGGCGACGCTGTCCCAGTCCACCAGCAGCAGATAGGTGGACGGGCGCTCGATGCACCGGGAGAGCGTCAGGCCGCGGAAGCCGGGGCTGGCGGCGATGAGTGTGCGGGCGTGCTCGAAGGCGGCCTCGAACTCGAGCTCGAGGTCCTCGCGCACGGGGAGCAGGGCATGCTCGCGGATCATGGGTTGTTCTCCTCGGCGGGCGGGTCGGGGGAGCGGGGCCGCGATGCGGCACGGGGCGCTCCCAGCGTACGGCCGGCGTCCGAGGGGGACGCGCGTTCGGCGCAGGGCCGGACCCGCTGGTCGCCCGAGTCCGACGCGCCGTCGTTGTTTTTCACCAGCCGGCGGAGAATGCGGAAGACTCGACCTCATGCATCCAGATCCCGTGCTCCGGCGCGCCCGCGTCGCCGCCATGCTGGCCTTCGCGACCAATGGCGCGCTCCCCGCCTCCATGCTGGCCCGCTACGCCGAGGTCAAGGACGTGATGGGGGTCAGTCCGGCGGTGTTCGGCCTGCTCGTGGTCGGCATGACGCTCGGCGGCGCCGCCGCCTTCCACCTGCCGGCGGCCGTCCTGCGCCGCTTCGGCACCCCGCGCACGACGGCGTTCGGCACCCTCTGGTGCGCCCTCGCCCTGACCGTGGCGGCCACCGGCGTCGTCGTCGGGCTGCCGTGGCTGTTCCTCCTGGGGCTGTTCCTCTGCGGCGTGGGGGACGCGTGCGTGGACGTCGGCCAGAACTCGCAGGGGCTGCGCGTGCAGGAGGCGTACGGCCGCTCGCTGCTGAACTTCATGCACGCGGGGTGGAGCATCGGCGCGGCGGTGGGCGGCGGCGTCGGCACGGTCATGGCGGTCGCCGACGTGCCGCTCGTGGCCCACCTGGCCGTGTGGGGCGCGGTGTGCGTCGCATCGATGGCGTGGGCGGCGCGGAACTTCCTGCCCGAACGAGCGGCCGTCGCCGAGGAGGCCCCCGCCGCCTCGCTGGGCGGCCGCGGCGTCGCGAAGTTCCTCATCCCGCTGGCGCTGGTGGCGCTGGCCGGCATCAGCGTGGAGGAGATCGGCGGGAACTGGTCCGCGGTCCTCCTGGCCAGCGAGCGGGGGCTGCCCGCCGGTGCGGCGGGGATCGGCGTGAGCGTCCTGCTCGGCGCGCAGTTCGTGGGCCGGCTGCTCGGCGACCGGGTGATCGACCGGCTGGGCGACCGGCGGGCCCTGCTGATCTCCCTGGCGGCGGTCGCCGTCGGACTGCTCGCGGCCGCCTGGGCCCCGAATGTCCCGCTGACGCTGCTCGGTCTGGTGGTGGCGGGCCTCGGCTGCGCGGTCACCGTGCCCGTGGCCTTCGCGCAGGCCGACGCGGTCCCCGGCCTGCCGCCGCACAGCGGTGTGACGTGGGTCAGCTTCGCGATGCGTGCGACGACGATCGTGCTCAGTCCCGCGATCGGCGTCACGACCATGGCGGCCTCGCTGCCCGTGGCCATGTCGGTGCTGACGGCGGTCGCCGTCGTCGCGCTCGTCTGGCAGCTGCGCGCTCCGCAGCTCCCGCGGTAGGGCTGCGCGGAGCGGTCCTAGTGGGCTGCGCTCGCCTCGCCGGTCTCGCGCGCCGTGCTCGCGCGGATCACGAGCTCCGGCTTGAACACGGTGTGCTCGACGTCGGCCCTGCCCAGGAGCATCCGCACGGCCGTGCGGCCCATCTCCTCGGCCGGCCGGCGGACGGTGGTCAGCGGGACGATCGCGCTGGAGGCGAACTCGATGTCGTCGTAGCCCACGAGTGCCACGTCCTCCGGCACCCGGTAGCGGCCGTCCATGATCAGGGCCTGGAGCACGCCGGTGGCGAGCAGGTCGTTGGCGCAGAAGATCGCGTCCGGCGTGGTCTCCCGCCGCAGGAGGTCGGCCGCCGCGGCCCGCCCGCCGAGGATTGTCATGCCGGAGGTCCGCACGAACTCCAGCTCGGCTCCCGCCGCCTCCGCGGCCGCCCGCGCCCCGGCGAAGCGGTCCGCGACCTGGCGCAGGCCCGGATCCGAGGCCAGGAACGCGATCCGCCGGCGGCCGCCGGCGACCAGGTGCTCGACGGCGAGCCGGCCGCCGTGGACGTCGTCCACCGACGCGGAGCCGTACGTCTCCGCCTCGGCGTCGCGGTCGACGAGGACCGTGGGGACGCCCCGGCCCACGAGCTGGGCCAGGCGGGCGGAGGGATCCCCCACCGGGCTGATCAGCAGGCCCTGGACGCGCTGCTCCTCGAACAGGTCGATGTAGCGCTCCTCGCGGCGGGGATCGCCCTGGCTGCTGGCGAGCAGCACGGTGGAGTTGTGCTGCGCCGCCTCGTCCTCGGCGCCGGCGGCCAGCGCGGCGTAGAACGGGTTGGCGGCGTCCAGGAGCACCAGCCCGATGGTCCGGCTCTGGCCGGCGCGGAGCTGGCGGGCGGCGTCGTTCCGGACGAACCCCAGCTCGGCGATCGCGGCCTGGACGCGCTCGCGCGTGGCGGAGGCGACGCGGTCCGGATTGTTCAGCACGTTGGAGACGGTGCCCACCGAGACCCCGGCGCGGTCGGCGACGTCCTTGACGCTGGCGGCTCTCATGGGTACTCCTCCGTGTGACGCACTTGACAGGATGTCCGCCCCATCCTACATTTGAATCGTATTTCTGAAACGATTCAAAGGGGCAATCCCATGACCGCACTGTCCGCCGCCGGCTTGAGCGCCATCGCGCCGCAGCTGGAGCGCCTGGCCATCGAGGTCCCGTCGTGGGCCTACGGCAACTCCGGCACCCGCTTCAAGGTCTTCACCACCCCGGGCACGCCCCGCACCGTCGAGGAGAAGATCGCCGATGCCGCCCAGGTCAACCGGACCACGGGCCTGGCCCCCGCCGTCGCACTCCACATCCCGTGGGACAAGGTGGACGACTACGCGGCACTGCGCCGCTACGCCGAGGACCTGGGCATGACCATCGGGACCGTCAACTCCAACACGTTCCAGGCGGACCAGTACAAGTACGGCTCCCTGACGCACGCGGACGCCGCGGTCCGCCGCGCGGCGATCGACCACCACCTCGAGTGCATCGAGATCATGACCGCCACGGGCTCCAAGGACCTCAAGATCTGGCTCGCCGACGGCACCAACTACCCCGGGCAGGGCGACATGCGCCAGCGTCAGGACAACCTGGCCGAGTCGCTGGCGGAGATCTACGCCGCGCTCGGCGACGAGCAGCGCATGGTGCTCGAGTACAAGTTCTTCGAGCCGGCGTTCTACCACACGGACGTCCCGGACTGGGGTACGTCCTACGCCCAGGTGGCGGCGCTGGGCGACAAGGCCAAGGTCTGCCTCGACACCGGCCACCACGCGCCCGGCACCAACATCGAGTTCATCGTCATGCAGCTGCTGCGCCTCGGCAAGCTCGGCTCGTTCGACTTCAACTCGCGCTTCTACGCGGACGACGACCTGATCGTCGGCGCCGCCGACCCGTTCCAGCTCTTCCGCATCATGGCCGAGGTCGTGCGCGGCGGCGGCCTGGACGAGGGCACGGACCTGGGCCTGATGCTGGACCAGTGCCACAACATCGAGGAGAAGATCCCGGGGCAGATCCGCTCCGTCCTCAACGTCCAGGAGATGACGGCCCGCGCGCTGCTCGTGGACCAGGACGCCCTCGCCGAGGCCCGCGGCAACCAGGACGTCCTGGCGGCCAACGCGGTCTTCATGGACGCCTTCTACACGGACGTTCGCCCGGCGCTGGCCGAGTGGCGCGAGTCCCGCGGCCTGCCCGCGGACCCGCTGGCCGCCTATACCGAGTCCGGCTACCAGGCCCGGATTAACGAGGAGCGCCAGGGCGGGCAGCAGGCCAGCTGGGGCGCATGATCCGAGACCTGGTGCTCGACGGACCGCACGGGGGCCTCCCCGTGCGGACCTACCTGCCGGCGGGCCCGGAGTCGTCCGACGGCGGCGGGCGGGTGCCGCGGCCGCCCTCGGCCCCCGCTCTGGTCTGGGCGCACGGCGGTGCATTCGCCGTCGGCGACCTGGACATGGCCGAGGCCGACTGGGTGGCCCGCAGACTCGCCGAGCGCGGCGTCGCGGTCGTCTCGGTCGACTACCGGCTCGCTCCGCTCAACGGCGAGGCCCGCTGGGGCGGCGAGGTCCGCCCGGGCGTCCACTTCCCCGTGGCGCTCGAGGAGATCGTCTTCGCTCACGCCTGGACGCGCCAGCACGCGCACGAACTCGGTGCCGACCCGGCCCGGGTCGCCCTCGGTGGCGCGAGCGCCGGTGCGAACCTGGCGGCCGGCGCCACCCTGCGCCTGCTCGCCGGCCACCGACAGGTCGCCGGGAAGGGCTCGGACGGGTTCGACGCCCCCGCCGGACCCGTGGCCTCGGTGTCCGGGACCTCCGCCCCCGACACCTCAGTGCCCTGGCGCGTGCTGCTGGCCTACCCGACCCTCCACGCCATCCAGCCACCGGTCGGGGAGGAGCTCCGGTCCGCCCTGGCCGAGGCGGGACTGACCGACCAGTTCGCCCCCGCGGTCGTGCGGGCGTTCTACGAGAACTACCTTGGCTCGGCCGGTCCGGCCGAGAGCGCTCCCTTCGAGGCCGTGCCGGGCACGGCGACGATCGAGCAGCTCGCCGGCTTCCCGCCGTCGTGCATCACCGTCGCCGAGCTCGACGAGCTGCGGGTCTCCGCCGAGGCCTTCGCCGCGACGCTCCGCGAGGCCGGGGCCGACATCGAGCTCGCCGTCGAGCCCGGCGCCACGCACGGCTACCTGAACCGCCCTCACGAGGCGCCGCGCGCCGTCGACACCGTCGAGCGTTTCGCCGCCCTCCTCACCGGCGACCGCCCCCTTCCCCCATCAGCTACGAATACCGCGACTTTCGCACCTCTCTCACGAAGGAAAGAAGCCATGAGCACTGAGACGCCGCAGAGCCAGACCCACCAGACGGTCGCCGATCTGATCGCACGGTCCAACCGCCTGGGCGCCGACAAGCGCAACACCAACTACGCCGGCGGCAACACCTCCGCCAAGGGCACCGAGCAGGACCCGGTGACCGGCGAGGACGTCGAGCTCCTCTGGGTCAAGGGCTCCGGTGGAGACCTCGGCACCCTGACCGAGCAGGGCCTGGCCGTCCTCCGCCTGGACCGCATGCGCGCGCTCGTGAACGTGTACCCGGGCGTCGAGCGCGAGGACGAGATGGTCGCCGCGTTCGACTACTGCCTGCACGGCAAGGGCGGCGCCGCCCCCTCGATCGACACCGCCATGCACGGCCTGGTCGACGCCGCCCACGTGGACCACCTCCACCCGGACTCCGGCATCGCGATCGCCACCGCCGTCGACGGCGAGAAGCTCACCGCCGAGATCTTCGGCGACCAGGTGGTCTGGGTGCCGTGGCGCCGCCCCGGCTTCCAGCTCGGCCTGGACATCGCCCGGATCAAGGAGCAGAACCCGCAGGCGATCGGCTGCATCCTCGGCGGCCACGGCATCACCGCCTGGGGCGACACGGCCGAGGAGTCGGAGCAGAACTCCCTGCACATCATCCGCACCGCCGAGCAGTACATCGCCGAGCACGGCCGCAAGGACCCGTTCGGTGCCGCGAAGTCCGGCTTCGGCGCCCTCCCCGAGGCGGAGCGCCGCGCCAAGGCCGCCGCACTGGCCCCGGTCATCCGCGGCCTCGCCTCCACCGACAAGCCGCAGGTCGGCCACTTCACCGACGCCCCCGAGGTCCTCGAGTTCCTCGGCTCCGAGCGTCTGGCCGAGCTCGCCGCCCTGGGCACCAGCTGCCCGGACCACTTCCTGCGCACCAAGGTCAAGCCGATGGTCCTCGATCTCCCGGCGGACGCCTCCATCGAGGACGCCAAGGCACGCCTGGCCGAGCTGCACGCCGCCTACCGCGAGGACTACGCGGCCTACTACCACCGCTACGCGGACGATTCCTCCCCGGCCATGCGCGGCGCCGACCCGGCGATCGTCCTGGTCCCGGGCGTGGGCATGTTCAGCTTCGGCAAGGACAAGCAGACCGCACGCGTCGCCGGCGAGTTCTACGTCAACGCCATCAACGTCATGCGCGGCGCCGAGGCCGTCTCCACGTACGCCCCGATCGACGAGTCGGAGAAGTTCCGGATCGAGTACTGGGCACTGGAGGAGGCCAAGCTGGCCCGCATGCCCAAGCCCAAGCCGCTGGCCACCCGCATCGCCCTGATCACCGGCGCCGCCTCCGGCATCGGCAAGGCCATCGCCGAGCGCCTCGCCGCCGAGGGCGCGTGCGTGGTCATCGCCGACCTGGACCTGGAGAAGGCCCAGGCCGTCGCCGCGGAGATCGGCTCCACCGACGTCGCGATCGGCGTCCGCGCCGACGTCACCAGCGAGGACGAGGTCGCCGCCGCCGTCGATGCCGCCGTCCTGGCCTTCGGCGGCCTGGACCTCGTGGTCAACAACGCCGGCCTCTCCCTGTCCAAGTCCCTCCTGGACACCTCGGTCAAGGACTGGGACCTGCAGCATGACGTGATGGCAAAGGGCTCTTTCCTCGTCTCCCGTGCCGCCGCCAAGGTGCTGATCGCGCAGGACATGGGCGGCGACGTCGTCTACATCTCCTCCAAGAACTCCGTGTTCGCGGGCCCGAACAACATCGCCTACTCGGCCACCAAGGCCGACCAGGCCCACCAGGTCCGCCTGCTGGCCGCCGAGCTCGGCGAGTACGGCGTCAAGGTCAACGGCATCAACCCCGACGGCGTGGTCCGCGGCTCCGGCATCTTCGCCGGCGGCTGGGGCGCCAAGCGCGCCGCCGTGTACGGCGTGGAGGAGGAGGACCTGGGCAAGTTCTACGCGCAGCGCACCCTGCTCAAGCGCGAGGTGCTCCCGGAGAACGTCGCCAACGCGGTCTTCGCGCTCTGCACCGCGGACCTGTCCCACACCACCGGCCTGCACATCCCGGTCGACGCCGGCGTGGCCGCCGCGTTCCTGCGCTAGGCGACGGCGGTGAGTACGACGACGTCCGGTCCGGGCGCGCACGCCGCACCGGGCGAGGCGATGATCGCCGTGGACATCGGCGCCTCGTCGGGGCGCGTCATCATCGGACGGCTGGTCCCGGGCGACGCCGGGCGGCCGGGGCGCCTGGCGATGGAGATCGTCCACCGGTTCCCGAACGGCGTGACCGAGATCGACGGCACCCTGCACTGGGACGCCCGGGCGATCCACCGCGAGGTGACGGACGGGCTGAAGGCCGCTGCCGCCGTCGTACGGGAGAGCGGCGAGCGCGTGGTGTCGATCGGCATCGACACGTGGGCCGTGGACTACGGGCTGCTCGACGCCGACGGCGAGCTCGTGGCCCCGCCGCACGCGTACCGGGACGGCCGGACCGAGCCCGTGGTCGAGCGCGTGCACGCGGCGATCCCGCCGGAGCGCCTCTACGCGATCGGCGGGCTGCAGTTCCTGCCGTTCAACACCGTCTACCAGCTGGCCGCGGAGCGGGATCTGGCCGGCCAGCGCGCCCTGATGATCCCGGACCTGCTGGCCTACTGGCTGACCGGGGCCGAGCGGACCGAGGAGACCAACGCGTCCACCACGGCCCTGTTCGACGCGCGGGAGGTCGCCTGGTCCGCCGAGGTATTCGAGGCGATCGGGGTGCCGCAGGTGTTCGCCGACCTCATCGCGCCCGGGGAGGCCTACGGGACGCTCCTGCCGGAGGTCGCCGCGGAGACGGGGCTGGACCCGGCCGTGCGCGTGGTGGCCGTCGGCTCGCACGACACGGCCTCGGCCGTCGTGGCTGTACCAGCCGGGGATCGCGAGTTCGCGTACGTCTCCTCCGGAACCTGGTCGCTGGTGGGCCTCGAGCTGGACGAGCCCGTGCTGACGGAGGAGAGCCGCCGCGCCAACTTCACCAACGAGCGCGGGGTGGACGGGACCATCCGGTACCTGCAGAACGTCGGCGGGCTGTGGCTGCTGCAGGAGTGCACGCGGGCCTGGGCCGAGGAGGGCCGGGAGCAGCCGCTGGCCGACCTGCTGGCCGCCGCCGCGGCCCTGCCGGCCGGCGGGCCGGTGGTCGACGCGAACTCCCCGGAGTTCATCGCGCCCGGCGGCATGCCGGCGCGGCTCCGTGCCGCCGTGGAGTCCGACGGCGGGAGCGTGCCGGAACCCGCAGCGTCGACGGCCGACCCGGGCCGGGGGAGCGCGCCGTCGGCGGCCCGGGGCCCTGTCGACGCCGACCAGGCCGCGACCGTCCGCTGCATCATGGACAGTCTCGCCGCCGGCTACGCGGCGTCGCTGCGGCAGGCGTCGGAGCTGTCCGGGAAGCGGCCGGAGGTTATCCACATCGTCGGCGGGGGTTCGCAGAACGCGCTGCTGTGCCAGCTGACCGCGGACGCCACGGGGCTCCCGGTGCTCGCCGGGCCGGTCGAGGCGACGGCGCAGGGGAACCTGCTGGTCCAGGCCCGGGCGGCCGGACTCATCGCGGGCGGCCTGGCCGAGCTCCGCGCGTCCGTCGCCGCCGACCCCGTCCGCTACGAGCCCTCGGAGCGCTGACCGCCCCGCCTGCGGGCGACGTAGCGCAGATGAAGACGCAGTGCCGAGGACGACGCAGTGCAGACGAAGGCGCCCCGGCCGGGAGAGGCAGTGAACCTCTCCCGGCCGGGGCGTCGCCGGACAACGGCCCGGCAGCTCGCGCGCGGGCCCTCGGCGGGGGACGGCTCCGGTCAGCCGGAGTCGCCCGACCGCCCGGAGGGGCCGGGCGACTGCTCCGACGGACCGGGGGACCGGCCGCCGTCGTCCTGCGACGGCTCGCCGTTATCCCCGGATGCGGTGTCCCCGTGCTCGGCCGCCGGGTCCCCGGACGCCCCGTCCCGCCCGGTGCGTGCGTCCTCGGGGGCGTCGTCGTCGCCGTCCCCGGGGCTCGGCAGCACCATCTCGCGAGGCGTCGCCTGACGCCGGCGCTCGCGGGTGAAGTGGGCGATCTGCTCGTCCGGGCTCGCGACGATGCGGTGCTCGGCCGGCGGATCCTGGTCCGGGTTGTCGATCATGTCTAGCTCTGGGCCTGCTGGTAGGCGTTCTGGATGTCGGTGCCGAAGTACGGTCCGAACATCGTATTGCGGACGCCGGAGTAGCCGAAGCTGTTCACGGAGTTCTGGTAGCCGTTGGTGCCGGCGCCGATGAACCACGGGCCGCCCGAGGAGCCGCCGGTCATGTCGCAGGGGATGCCCTGGGACTGCGTCTGGCCGTACGGGTCGTCAGTCGCCTTGCCGTAGCAGGACTCGAGCGTCTCACCATTGAAGGGGCGGGCCGCCGGGTATCCGTAGGCGCTGTAGGTCAGACCGCGGGCCTGGTTGAACGCGACCCCGGAGGCGCCGACGGTGTCGGTGAGGGTCCGGCCGTTGACCGGGGCGACGACGGCGAAGGCGCCGTCGTACGTGATGTCGCCCTGGTTGGCCCACTGCGGGGTGGTGTGCAGCTCGGTGGCGGCCCACGTCCCGTAGGGTGCCGAGCCGTTCTCGTAGGCGGGGACGAAGACGAAGCGCGAGGCGAAGCCGCCGGGGCCCTCGTTCAGGCAGTGCCCGGCGGTGGAGACCGTCGACTCGTTGACGGAGACCACGGCGTTGGCTGAGCAGACGTAGTCGGAGCCGTTCATGGTAAAGAAGACCTTGCCGATGTGGGAGACCGGGGTCTCCGAGGTGTTCTTGGTCGGCTTGGCCTTCTGGACCGGGCGCTCGCCCTTGATCTTGGTCGGCGCGCCGATCTCGATCCTCGGCTTGGACTTCTTCTTGTCATCCAGCAGGACCTCGGCGGACGTGGCGTTCTTCATGCGCTCCGGCGTCCAGTAGGAGACCGCCGAGGACGCCTCCTGCTTCGAGATGCCCTTCGAGACGGTCCCGGCACGTTCGCTCGGGTCGGCCGCGGCCGCCTGCGTGCCGCCGACCAACAGGGCGGCGCCCAGCGCCACGGCGCCGAGGATGCTCGCCGCTCGGCGCCGGCCAGAGGCCGGCCGGCCCTCGTCGGGACGGCGCGGGGTGGATGCTGCTGCGTTCATGGGTCCTCCTAGAGGTGGTGGATTTTCCAAATCGTGACCTGGTTCACAGTCGGGTCACGGACAGAGTCAAACAAGAAGACGGAACTTTGACTAGCCCCTTGAGCAAAAGAACCTGAAAAATCGACGCTCGTCCCGGGCTCGGCAGCGCGGCAGGGGCGTCGTTCCGCGGATGTCGGCGGTGGCACGACGACGGCGAGCGGGGGCCGGGCAGGCCGGCCCGGCCCCCGCTCGCCGTGGGTTCGAGGCGATCCCGTGCGGTGTCGCGACGCCCGGGCTAGCGCTCCGCCTGCTGATAGGCCCGCTGGATGTCGCTGCCGAAGTACGGCCCGAACATGGTCTCCCGGTCCGAGTAGCGGAAGCTGTTCACGGAGTTCTGGTAGCCCCCGGAGCCATCCCCGAGGAACCAGGGGCCGCCGGATGAGCCGCCGGTCATGTCGCACGGGATCCCCTGCGAGGCGGTCTGGCCGTGCGGGTCGTCGGTGGCCGTGCCGTGACAGGACTGCAGCGTCTCGCCGTCGAACGGTGCCCCGGCCGGGTAGCCGTAGGCGGTGTAGGTCTGCCCCCGGGCCTGGTTGAACGCGAGGCCGGACGCTCCCACCGTGTCGGAGAGGCTCGCCCCTTCCTGCGGTGCGACGACGGCGAACCCGCCGTCGTAGGAGAGGTCGCCCTCCGCGGCCCACTGCGGTGTGGTGTGCAGTTCCGTGGCGGCCCACTTGCCGTACGGGGTCGAGCCGTTCTGGTAAGCGGGGACGAAGACGAAGCGGGAGGCGAAGGAGCCCGGGCCGTCGTGGAGGCAGTGTCCGGCCGTCGCGACGGTCGACTCGTTGGCGGAGGCCACGGCGTTGCCGGAGCAGACGTAGTCGGAGCCGTTCATGGTGAAGAAGACCTTGCCGATGTGGGGTACGGGAGTCTCCGCGGCACCCGCAGAGGCAGGTTCGGTGGTCGTGCCGTCCGACTGCGTCTCCGCCTCCGGCGCGCCGCCGGCGCCGGAGCTGTCCTCGAGGACGGGGGTGTTGCCCCGGATCCTGGTGGGCTGGCCGAGCTCGACGGAGAGGTTCAGCAGGGTCGTGGAGGGGATCTTGTCCGCGACGAGGGCATCCGCAGTCTGGGCCAGGCGCATCCGCTCGGGCGTCCAGTAGGCGACCGCGGCGGCGGCCTCCTCGGCGGCGACCACCGCGGAGACCGAGCCTCGGTCCTCCTGCGGCCCGAGGTCGACCTCAACCTCGAGCCCGACGCTGTCCTCGCCGACGCCGAGCCCGACGCCGCCCGCCAGCGATCCGAGGAGGGACGCGGAAGCTGGCTGGATTCCCCCGAGGAAGAGCGCAGCCGCCGCCGCGAGGGCGCCGGCGGTCCGGGCCGCCCGCCGGCGGCGGCCGGGGGACGGGCGGGCGGACGAATCGGTTGGGCGGGGCGAGCCGCGTTCGGTTCGGGTCTCGTGGGGCGGTTGCGGTCGCATGTGGCTCCTCCTCGGAAGGCGGTCGGCATCGGGTCGCGTGCGCACGGGCACAGCAGGGTGCGCCGCCCGGGCGGAGCCCCTCCCGAGTCAAGCAAGCCTGGGAGGGCGCTGACCAGACGTTTGAGGCAATCCAGAGACGAAGAACCCGGATCCACCGCACTGCCCGATGCCGTGCCGCCGGACGTGGTGCGGCCCGACGCCGGAACGCCGTGGCGGGAGGGGCGTCGTCACGCCGGCTGCCACGGCTTGAGCCAGGGCGTCTCTGCCATCCCGTCGATGCCGGCCATGAGCTCGAACCAGGTGGCGCCGTCGACGCTCTCGCGGATGATGTCCGCGTGGCCCGCATGGCGGGAGAGCTCCTCGATGAGGTGCCCGAGTACCCAGCGCACCGACCAGGCCTCGATGTCGCGGGGAAACCAGGGTGCGTTGCGCGGCACCGGCACGTCGGCGTCCAGGTCTGCCGCCTGGACGATCGTCTCGGTGATGCGCTCCTGCTCGTCGAGCGCGGCGAGCAGTCCCTCGAGCGTGTCCGCCTCGGACATCCGGTACTGGGCGGCGTACGCGGCGGCGGCCTCCTCGAACGGGACGGAGTCGGCGGCGGGGTAGCCGGGCGCGGCAGCGATCCGGTCCACCCACCCGGCCTCGCACGCTGCCGCGTGCTTGATCAGTGCCCCGACCGAGAGTGTGGACGCGGTGGGGGCCAGGCGCGCCTGATCGTCAGTCAGGCCGTAGGCGACGGTGCGGAAGTTCTGGTGCTGCTGATTCAGGAAGGCGAGGAGGGAGGACTTCTCGTCGGCGACGGGGCCGGGCATGGCGGGCATGGTGGTTCCTTTCAGAGGGGCTGGATCGGCCGCGGAGGGTCGGTGGGGAGGGGGCGGCCGGGGCCGGGCGGACGGCGTCAGTCCGTGCCGCCGGCTCGATGGACGTAGAGGTCGCGCAGGAGCGCGATCTCGGCTCCGTGGTGGATGACCTCCCGGTTGATGTGCAGGACGAGGTCGGCGAGCGGGCTTTGCGCGTACGGCCCCTCGGCCGGGCCGCAGCGGCGGAACAGCCCGTCCTCCCCGAGGCCGCGGACCCCGGAGACCCAGCGCGCGTAGACGTCGTCCAGCTGCTCCAGCGCCGCGGCGGAGGTGCCGGCGTACTCATGCGTCCGATAGTCGATGGCGGGGCCGCCGAAGTGGCTCGCGTTTCGGGCGCCGAGGACGCCGACGATCAGATGACCGAGCCGCCACGCGATGGTCGTCACGGGCGGCGGCGTCGGCTCGGGGAAGGCGAAGTCGATGGTGAAGTCGCCGGCGCCGCCGGTCAGCGCGCCGTCGAACGCCGGCCCGCTCTCCCCGCGGGGCCTCACGTCCCAGCAGTCGGGGACGGGCTCCCAGCGGTACTCGTGGTCGGTCAGCCCCTCGAGGCGGGGCCGGAGAGCCACCCGCCAGTGGACGTCGAGCTGCTCGACCAGGCGCTCGTTCCAGCGGTGTTCGAGGGTCTTGTGGACGGTGTGTTCTGTTTCCATGACTCCACTTTGACCTCTATATAGGACAGGATCTGTCCGCTGTCCGTGGGAGGCTGTGGACATGGCCGAGACATTGCAGCGCGCGCTGCGCCTGCTCAACCTCCTGCAGTCCCGACCGGTCTGGTCCGGCACGGAGCTCGCGGCCGAGCTCGGGGTGACCACCCGCTCGGTGCGCCGCGACATCCAGCGCCTGCGGGACCTCGGGTATCCGATCCGGGCCGAGCAGGGCGCCGCCGGCGGCTACCTCCTGGAGGCTGGCCGCGCGCTGCCGCCGCTGCTGCTCGACGACGAGGAGGCGATCGCCGTCGCCGTCGGGCTGCGGCTGGCCACCGGCGGCAGTGTGGCCGGGGCGGGGGAGGCGGCGGTGCGCGCCCTCGCCAAGCTGGATCAGGTCCTGCCCTCGCGGCTGCGCGGTTCGGTGGAGGCCGTCGCGCAGTCGACTGTCTCGCTCGACGGTTCGCGCGCGGCCGGCGAGTCCGTGCCCTCGGCGACGCTGGTGGAGATCGCGCGGGCGATCCGCACCCCGGAGCGGATCGTCTTCGACTACGCCACGGCGTACGGGCGCCCCTCCGATCTGGCCGAGCGGCGCGCGGAGCCGTACCGTCTGGTCTCGGCGGGGCGGCGCTGGTACCTGATGGCGTACGACGTCGACCGGGACGACTGGCGGACCTTCCGTCTGGACCGCGTGGGCACGGTCCGCAGGACGGGGTGGCGGTTCCGCCCGCGCGAGGCGCCGGACCCGGTCGAGTTCGTGGGCCGGGCGATCTCCTCCAGTCCCTACCCCTCCGTGACGCGGATCCGGGTCGAGGCGCCGGCCGCCGAGGTCCGGGCACGCGTGCCGGCCGTTGCGGCGACCATCGAGCCGGACGGGCCGGACGCGTGCGTGCTCACCGCCGGGGCGTCGTCGCCGGACTTCGTGGTCTTCCACGTCGCGCGGCTCGGCTTCCCCTGCCGCATCCTCGAACCGGCCGACGCCGCAGCGGCGGCCGCCCGGCTCGGCGAGCAACTGCTCGCCATGACGGGGGACGGGCCGACGGCCCGCGAGTCGATCGACGGCGGCGCCACGGGCAGCGGCCGACGGCCTGCGACGGGCGGCGGGGGAGGCTGACCGTCCGACCGCGCCGCGGGCGTCACCACCGAGACGCGCGAGCCCCGGCCGCGACCAGCCTCGAGGGGAGAGGGGGTACTGGTCGGGCCGGGGCTCAGTTCCGGTGCTGAGGCGTGCCTGCTAGCGGGTGCCGGCTGCCGGCGTCGTGCTGGAGACGTCCGCCGGGCTCTGGCCCGGGGCGGTCCCGTAGCGCTCGGCCTCGATCTCCTCGAGGGTCCGGCCGCTGGTGTTCGGCGCGCCGATCGCGCCGATGACCAGCGCGGCGACGAGCAGGGCGATCATGACGGAGCCGACGAACGGCACGCCCTGCTCGGCCAGCATGGTCGGGAACCAGTAGCTGAGCACGCCCACCAGGATGCGGGCGACGAAGAACAGGACGCCCTGCGCGCTGGCCCGGTAGCGGGTCGCGAACATCTCCGCGGCCCAGAGGGCGTAGAACGCCTGGGCGCCGATGCCCGCCGAGACGCCCCAGAGGACGGCGAAGACGATCAGCAGCGGCATGGTGATGTGCGCGAAGACCAGCAGCACCCACGCGGCGATGCCGAGCGCGGCGCCGACGATGTAGAGCTTCCGGCGGGAGACGCGGTCGCCGTACTTCATGAAGCCCCAGTAGGTGGCGGCCACGGTGCAGGTCCAGAGGAGGACCTGGAGCAGGTTCTGGTGCGTCCCGGACTCCACGCCCGCGGTCTCGTACACGCGCGGCATGAAGATGCCCATCTGCCCCGCGACCAGGTTCCACAGGGCGTAGACGCCGGTGAGGAACAGCAGCGCCTTCAGGTTGCCGCGGTTGAAGAGCAGCTCGCGGTAGTTGCGCCGCGGCATGCCGGTGGACGCCTCGGAGGCGAGGCGCTCCGCGTTGGACTTCTTCCAGGTGTCCGACTCGGCGAGGCCGCGCCGGACCCACCAGGTCACGAGCGCGACGACGAACAGGTGCGCGAAGATGATGCGCGACCCGAGCAGGCCCAGCGGCACCACGATGGTGGCGAAGAGGAAGACGAGCGCCGGGCCGAGCGACCAGGCGAGCTGCGCCGAGCCGACGTGCTTGGCCCGGTCCGTGGCCGGGGCCTCCTCGGCGATGTACGTCCAGGCGACGGGCACGCCCGCGCCGACGGCGATGCCGGTCAGGACCACGCCGGTCAGCAGCATCGCCGGGTGCGCGGCGAAGACCACCAGCAGGGTGCCGAGCATGTAGACGACGAGGTCGTACGTGTAGATGAACTTGCGGCCGTACCGGTCGCCGAGCTGGCCGCCGATGAGCGCGCCGACGGCGGCGCCGAACGCGTTGGCGCTGACGGCGGCGACGAGTCCGACCATGAGGTTGGAGAAGCCGAAGTAGTCCTGCCAGAAGGTCAGGGACGTGGCCAGGGCGATGATCGAGCCGGCCTCGATGTAGTTGGACATGGCGACGGCGATGGTCGCCTTCCACCCGCTGATGTGCGGGCGGCTGCTGCTCTGTGCTGGAGCGGACATGCTGTTCCTATTCGGGGAGGCGGAAGTAGGGGAGCAGCGCCTCCTGGACGCTGCCCTCGACGAAGAACTGCGCCATCTCGGCCTGCCACTCGGCGTTGACGGGGTCGGCACCCATGGCGGCCTGGGCCGCCGCGACGTCGTCGGCCTCGAAGTAGCCGACCACCAGGCCGTCGGCCTCGCGCAGGAAGAGCGTGTAGTTGCGCCAGCCGTGGCGGCGGAGCGCGTCGAGCATCCGCGGCCAGACGCGCTGGTGGACCTCGACGTACTCGGCCAGCCGCTCGGGCCGGATGTGCAGCAGGAAGCAGGCGCGGGTGGCGGTGACATCCGGGCCCAGCTCGACCAGGTCGGCGATCGTGCCGCTGGTGGCGTCCATGCAAACTCCCTCGTTCGGATTCGACGGCCGGCCCCCGGTGCATGAATCGTTTCATGATTCGAATGCACGGGGTCCATGTGGTGGCGGGTCGGTCCGCCCGGGGCGAGGCGGGTGCCGGCGGGACTCCCGCCCGAACCGATACCCGGTTGACCGGCCTCACGTGGACCTGTGACCTCAGTCTCCTGTGATCGCGGTCCAGTCTACTCGCATTTTGAGACGTTTCAACTCGCGGGGCGGGGCCGGGGGGCGGGCCCTTTCCGACCTGCTGGTCTCCGGCGCAGTGCGCCCCCGGAGGACCGGGGCGTCGAACCGTCGTTTCGGGGGACCGGACGCCCCAACCGTCCCTCGAAACGACGGTTCGCCGACGCTCGCTGCCCCGAAGGCGGCGCGGGACCGGCGGGCTACAGGTCGGTGACGATGACGACGTCGAGGTCGCGCGGTCCGTGCACGCCCTCGACGCGCTCCAGCTCGATGTCGCTGGTGGCGCTCGGCCCGGAGATCCAGGTCTGCGGGCGGGTGATGTCCAGGCGCGGAAGCGCCTCGGGCAGCAGCTGCACGATCGTCGACGCCGGCACCACGCACACGTGGTGGTCCGGCACCAGCGAGATCGCGCGGCGGCCCATCTCCGCCGAGCCGTCGAGGATGATGGTCCCCGACTCCGCGACGGACACCGCCGAGGACGTGACCACGGCCGACGTCGTGTCCAGGTCCGTCACGGACAGCGGCGCGGGCACCGCGTCCACCACCCGGCGGGGGTCGGCCGCCAGCGCCGGCGTGCCCCACCACGGCGACTCCGCCAGCCCGGGCGGGACCACGTAGGACTCGGCGGCGGCGAGCCGCCGCTCGAGCGCCGCGGGGAGGTCGGCGGAGACGACGACGTCGACGTTCGCCTTGTAGTCCACGAGCCGGTCGACGAGCATCTCGACGAGTTCCTCGCCCGTCAGGTCGGCCTCGCGCCGGTAGGTCCGCTGCACGGTCGGCGCCACCGGGGCGTCCGCGAGCGCCGCATGGATGCGGCCCAGGATCTCCTCGCGCGCGCTCATGCGCGGCCCTCCTTCTTCCACCAGTCGCGGAACGACTGCGCCGGGGGCGCCGGGATGTCCCGCGACGCCGTCCAGCCGCCGGCGAGCTTGCCCGGCAGCTTCTTGATCTTCTTGTCCCGTCCGGCCAGCAGGCGTCCCAGGGGCAGCCCCTTCTCCGCCAGCGCCAGCATCCGGCCGGAGCTCAGCACCATCTCGGCGCCCTTCATCAGCAGGTCCATCTCGGTGGGCATCCTCCGGTGCGCGTGCTGGGCCTTGACGTCCTCGCCGCGCAGGTGCACCAGGATCTCGGGGATGTCGATCTTGACCGGGCAGGCGTCGTAGCAGGCGCCGCAGAGGCTGGAGGCGTAGGGCAGCGAGCCGTTGTCCTCGGCCTCGATCCCGGTCATCAGCGGCGAGAGGATCGCGCCGATGGGCCCCGGGTAGGTGGAGCCGTAGGCGTGGCCGCCGGTCCGCTCGTACACCGGGCACACATTCATGCAGGCGGAGCAGCGGATGCAGTTCAGGGCGGTGCGGCCGTACCGGTCGGCAAGTGCGTTGGTGCGGCCGTTGTCCAGCAGGACGATGTGTACGTCCTGCGGCCCGTCGTCGGCGGTCGCCCCCGTCCACAGGGACGTGTAGGGGTTCATGCGCTCACCGGTGGACGAGCGTGGCAGCAGCTGCATGAACACCTCCAGGTCCTGCGCGGTGGGCAGGACCTTCTCGATGCCCATGACCGTGATCAGCGTCTCCGGCAGCGTGACGCACATGCGGCCGTTGCCCTCCGACTCGACGACGCCGAGCGTGCCCGTGTCCGCGAGCGCGAAGTTGGCGCCGGAGACCGCCACGCGCGCCGAGAGGAACTTCCGGCGCAGGTGCGCGCGGGCGGCCATGGCGAGTTCGGCCGGGTTGTCCGTCAGGGCGGGGTCGACGTCGGGCATCTCGCGCAGGAAGATGTCGCGGACCTCGGTCCGGTTCCGGTGGATCGCGGGGACGAGGATGTGGCTGGGCTTGTCGTGGCCCAACTGGACGATCAGCTCGGCGAGGTCCGTCTCGAAGGCGGGGATCCCCTGCTCCTCGAGGTGCTCGTTGAGGCCGATCTCCTGGGTGGCCATGGACTTGACCTTCACGACCTCCGGCGAGCCGGTGGCGCGGACCAGATCGGTGACGATCCGGTTGGCCTCGTCCGCGTCGCGCGCCCAATGGACGGTGCCGCCGCGGGCCGTGAAGTTCCGCTCGAACTCCTCCAGCAGGGCCGGCAGGTTCGCCATGGCGGCGTTCTTGGTGTCGGCGCCGGCCTGGCGCAGATCCTCCCAGTCCGGCAGCTCGCCGACCACGCGGAGCCGCTTGTCGCGGATGGTGTGGGTGGCGTGGCGCAGGTTGGCGCGCAGCTGCGGGTTGGTCAGCTCCGCCCTGGCCGCCTTCGGGAAGGGGAGCTCGGCGTGCAGGTTGCCGCGGCCGGGGACGCCCGGCATCCCGACGAAGGTGGTGCTCATCGTGTCGCTCCCGTCGTCGTCCCGGTCGCCGTGCCGGTGGTCGTGGGGGTGCCCGTGCCCGCCGTCGTGCCACTCGAGTCCGGCAGCCGGGCCGGATCCTCGAGCGTGCTGGCGAGGATCTCCGCGAAGTGCAGCGTGCCGGCGGCCGCGCCGGAGCGGGACAGGCCGCCGCCGATATGCAGGAGGCAGGACGCGTCGCCGCCCGAGCAGAGGGAGGCGCCCGTGGAGCAGATGTTCCGGGCCTTGTCTTCGAGCATGGCGCTGGAGACCTCGGAGTTCTTCATCGCGAACGTGCCGCCGAAGCCGCAGCACTGGTCTGCCTCGGGGAGTTCGACGACGTCGATCCCGCCGACCGTCCTCAGCAGGTTCAGCTGGCGGTCGCCGAGGCGCAGCAGGCGCATGCCGTGGCACGAGGGATGGTAGGTGACCGTGTGCGGGAAGTGGCTGCCGAGCTGCGCGGCGGCGTCGGTCACGCCGAGCACGTCGACGAGGAGCTGGGAGAGCTCGTACGTCTTGGCGCCGATCGTCTCGGCGCGGGTCTTGAGCCCGGCGTCGCCGCTGCGCTCGGCCAGCATGGGGTGCTGGTGCTTCACCGAGGCGACGCAGGACCCGGAGGGCGCCACCACGACGTCGTACTCGTCGGCCTCGAAGGCGCGGACGTGGTTGGCGACCACCTTGGTGGCGGCGTCGAAGTATCCCGAGTTCGTGTGCATCTGGCCGCAGCAGGCCTGGCCGGACGGGAAGACGACGTGGTGGCCGAGGCGCTCGAGGATCCGCACCGTGGCGCGGGCGACGCGCGGGTACATGGCGTCCACGATGCACGTGGCGAAGAGGGCGATTCGCATGGAGGGCTTCTCTCGGTATGTGGTCAGACCATAGTAGGCACGCTTCTGCAGTGGCGTCCACCACTCCACCGGGCGCCGTCCGGGGGTGACGTGCCTCACGTCCTGGGTTATGCTTCTGTGGTCGGACCATTGTGGTCAGACCATACCTTCGCCGTCTCGGCGCGACCTCGCGGGACCCCCTCGCAGCGCGGGACTGGTCAGAGAGGACCAGAGATATGGACAACCTGGCTGTACTCGCGCTCCTGGCGCTCGCGCCGATCCTGGTGGTCGGCGTGCTCCTCGCCGGCCTCCGTTGGCCGGCGAAATACGCCATGCCCGTCGGCTACGTCGTCGCCATCGTCGTGGCGATGCTGGTGTGGAGGATGGACTTCTCCGGCATCGTGGCCGCCTCGCTCGAGGGGCTCGTGGTCGCCGGGACCATGCTCTACATCGTGTTCGGCGCCCTGCTGCTGCTCTCGACGTTGACCGTCGGCGGTGCGATGTCCACGATCCGCGCCGGATTCAACAACATCTCCCCGGACCGCCGCGTCCAGGCCATCATCATCGGCTGGCTGTTCGGAAGCTTCATCGAGGGAGCCTCCGGCTTCGGGACAACCGCCGCCGTCGTCGCACCGCTGCTCCTGGCGATGGGCTTCCCGGCCATGGCCGCCGTGATGGTGGGTCTGATCGTGCAGAGCACCCCCGTCAGTTTCGGGGCCGTGGGCACGCCCATCCTGATCGGCGTCAACCAGGGACTCGGGGGCGATCCCGCCGTCGCGGAGCGCGTCGAGGTGCTCGGCCTGACCATGCCCGAATTCGTGAACGCGATCGGCTTCCAGGTCGCCGCGATCCACGCCGTCGTCGGCCTGCTCATCCCGCTGCTGCTCGTCTGCATGCTCACCGGCTTCTTCGGTCCGGAGCGGCGCTTCCGCGACGGCCTGGCCATCTGGCCGTTCGCCCTCTATGCATCCGTCGCAATGACTATCCCTTCGGTGCTGACCGCGAAGTTCCTCGGGCCGGAGTTCCCCTCGCTCTTCGGCGGCCTCCTGGGCCTGGTGATCGTGATGTACACCTCCAGCCGCGGGTTCCTGATGCCCCGGGACACCTTCGATTTCGGCCCCGCCTCGGGCTGGGAGGCGCGCTGGACCGGAACGCTGGAACCGGCGAAGGCCGCCGACCTGTCCGGGATGAGCACGCTCCGCGCCTGGGCGCCCTACGTTCTGATGGGCGTGCTGCTCGTTGCCTCCCGCGTCATTCCGGATCTCAAGGAGTTCCTCGTCGGGCTCGCCATCCCCGTCGAGGACATCCTGGGGACGGGCATCAGTACGACTGTGCAGCCGTTCTACCTTCCGGGCTTCATGCTCATCCTCGCCGCGGTGTTCGGCTTCGTGCTGCACCGCATGAACCGGGAACAGATCGCTCGCGCCTTCAAGGTCTCCGCGGGGCAGCTCTTCGGCACCGCCGTTGCGCTCCTGTTCGCGCTGCCGCTGGTCCGAATCCTCATCCAGTCCGGCCCGGAGCTCAATGCGTCCGGCCTCTCCAGCATGCCCGTCACGTTGGCCGAGGCCGCCGCCGCGGTCTCCGGCGGTTCCTGGCCCGCGATCGCCCCCTGGGTCGGTGCCCTCGGCGCTTTCGTCGCGGGCTCCAACACCGTGTCCAACTTGACCTTCTCTCAGTTCCAGTTCTCCACCGGGGCCCAGATCGGCGTCCCGCCGGAGACCGTCGTCGCCGCGCAGGCCGTGGGCGGTGCGGGTGGCAATCCGATCTCCATCCACAACATCGTCGCCGCGTCCGCCACCGTTGGGATGCTGGGCCGTGAGGGCGACCTGCTGCGCAAGACCGTCATCGTGACGATCTACTACTGCCTGGCCGCGGGAACGCTCGCACTCTTGATCATCCACGGGCTGGGGCTGAACCTCGCGACGGCCATGCTGGTCCTCCTGTTGGCCGGCATCGCCGTGGCGATCCGGTGGATGCTGAAGCAGCGGCCGCGGCTGGTTGCCCCGCAGCCGACAGGCCGGTCCTCGGTAGGCTGAACGCACGCACGCCTGCCGCGGCAGGTGAAGCCGTCGGCACGCAACGAGGGGAGGGGGGTGCGCGGGTTCCGGGCGCGCTCCCTCGTCCGTGTGCGAGGATTAATCGGTGAACAGCCAGCCCCCCAAGCCCTCCAGCCCGCGGGCCTACGAGGCCGTGCTCGAGGCCATCGAGGCGGAACTGCGCTCGGGCGCGCTGAAGCTGGGCGACCAGCTCCCGGGAGAGCGCGCCCTGGCCGAGATGCATGGCCTCTCGCGGGCGTCGGTCCGGGACGCCATCCGGATCCTCGACGTGCTCGGCGTCGTCCGGACCGCCACCGGTTCCGGCCCCAGGTCCGGCGCCGTCGTCGTGTCGCGTCCGGCGGCCGGGCTCGCCGCCGCGTTGCGGATGCACGTCGCCACGCGCCAGCTCCAGGTCGAGGAGATCGTACAGACCCGCATCCTGCTGGAGTCATGGGCCGCGGGGGCAACAGACCTCGAGGCCGATCCGGAGCGGAGCCGCTCGGTCCTCGACGAGGCGGCGGAGCTCCTGCGGGCCATGGAGGACCCCGCGACGCCGCGCAGCGAGTTCCACGACCTCGACTCGCGGTTCCACGTGCTCCTGACCTCGTTGGCCGGCAATGCCGTGATCGAGGCGATGATGGAGTCTCTGCGCCTGTCCATCCGCGACTACGTGGCCGAGTCGATCAACAGTGAGGCCGACTGGGACCGTGTGGTCGGCACGCTGCGCGCGCAACACCGGGAGATCCTCGGGGCGGTCTCCGACGGGCGCCGGTCAGACGCCGCCCGGCTGGTCGCCGAGCACATCGTCTGGTTCCACGATCAGGTGGCCGACTCGAGCCGCTGACGCCGAGCGCAGCGCGTCTCCTCCGGCGTGCAGAATCCTCACTCGCCCCAGAGCGGCCCGTTAGTTTATTCGGCACGTAATTTTCCGGTCATGAACGGAATTACCTGTCCCTGTTAATTCTCTGGGTTCTAATTCCCTGTCATTCCGGACAGAATCCCTGGTCACCAGGCGTAACACGAGGCATGAAGGCCTCCTTCTCATTCTCGGCTCATCTTCCAAAAATACGTTGACGGCGCCGGGCCGGACGGGCCCGGGAAACAACACCGAAGATGCACCAAGGAGTAGCCGTGTCCACTTCCTCCAGTTCTCCGCCGGCGACGTCCCGCGCCCGCTCGCAGGACCCAGGAGTCGTCCCCGGGTGGCGGGTCTGGCTCCGCCACGACGCCCGCTTCGACGTGCCGGCGTCCCTCGTCGTGTTCCTCGTGGCCGTCCCACTCTCGCTCGGCATCGCTGTCGCCTCCGGCGCCCCGGTGGCCGCCGGTCTGATCGCCGCCGTCGTCGGCGGGATCGTGGCCGGCCTGTTCGGCGGATCCGTCCTGCAGGTGAGCGGGCCGGCCGCCGGCCTCACGGTGGTGGTCGCCGAGGTCGTCGCCCAGTTCGGCTGGGCCGCGACCTGCGCCATCACCGCCGCCGCCGGCATCCTGCAGATCGTCCTCGGCGTCACGCGCCTGGGACGGTACGCCCTCGCCATCTCGCCCACCGTGGTCAGTGCGATGCTTGCCGGCATCGGGATCTCGATCGTGCTCGGCCAGCTCAATGTGGCGCTCGGGGGCAACTCGGAGTCGAGCCCCCTGGCCAACGTCGAGGCGGCCGTCGCGAACGCCGCCGGGATGAATCCGCACGCCGTCGTCTCGGCGGCCGGCGTCGTCGTCCTCCTCCTGCGCTGGCCGCGCATGCCCGCGCGGGCGAGGGCCGTTCCCGGCCAGCTGGTGGCCGTCGCAGCGGTCACGGTCGCCGCCGCCCTCTGGCTGCCCGGCGCCGAACGCGTGGACCTCGGCGGCGATCTCTCCGACGCGCTCGGGAACGTGGCGCTGCCGGAGGGCACCCCGCTGGCCGTGGCCGGCGCGGTCCTGACGATCGCGTTGATCGCGAGCGTCGAGAGCCTGCTCTCCGCCGTCGCCGTGGACAAGCTGCACCAGGGACGCCGGGCGGACCTGGACCGCGAGCTGGTGGGTCAGGGCCTGTCCAACTCCGCGTCCGGCCTGCTCGGCGGCCTCCCGGTGACGGGCGTGATCGTCCGCAGCTCCACCAACGTCGCCGCCGGCGCCCGGACCCGGGCCTCCGCCGTGCTGCACGGGGTCTGGGTGCTCCTGTTCGCCCTGGTCCTGGTGGGGCTGATCGAGCAGATCCCCCTTGCCGCCCTGGCCGGGCTCCTGATCGTCATGGGCGTGAATCTGGTGCGGCGCCGCGACATCGCGCAGGCCCGGGCGCGCGGTGAGCTCTGGATCTACGCGGTCACGGTGCTCGGCGTCCTCCTCCTGAACCTCATCGAGGGCGTCCTGCTGGGGCTGCTGGCCGCCGTCGCCCTGGTCCTGTGGCGGGTGCTCCGCCTGACCGTGGACGTCCGCCGCGCCGGCGAGGCCCCGGACGGCCGGGAGCTGTGGCTCGTCGACCTCCGCGGCAGCCTGACGTTCCTCGCCATGCCGATGGTCCTGCGGCACCTGCAGGCGCTGCCCGAGGGCCAGGTCGTGGAGGTCGACCTGCTGGTCGACTACCTCGACCCGGCCGCGCGCGACCACCTCTCCGACTGGGTGGCCCGCTACGAGCAGCGCGGCGGGGACGGCGATGGGCACGACGACGCCGCGCACCACGGCGGGCACGATCGCACCGGCCGCGGTCCTACCGGGCCCGCCTCCGCGACGGGGCTCGCCGTCTCGCCGGCCGAGCGTCCGCGGAAGGCGGCGCCGGTCAGCCCGCGCGGGCTGCTCCCGTGGGGCTCGTGGCTGAGGTCCTCGCGCGGTCCGGCCGAGGCGCATCCGCTCGTCGCGGGTGTGCGCGAGTACCACCGCCGGCAGGCGCCGCGGCTGCGGGACGTGTACCGGGGGCTGGCCGCCGGGCAGGAGCCGCGGGCGTTCTTCCTCGGCTGCGTGGACTCGCGGCTGGTCCCGAACCTGATCACGAGCAGCGGCCCCGGCGACCTGTTGACTGCCCGCAACATGGGCAACCTCGTGCCGGGCACCGAGGCCTCGGTCTCCGCGCCGCTGCTCTTCGCCGTCGACGAGCTCGGCGTGGACACCGTGATCGTCTGCGGCCACTCGTCCTGCGGCGCCTTGAGGGCCGTCCTCGCGGAGCCGGCCGCCGGTGCCGCTCCGGGGCCGGTCGGGGACTGGCTCGCGCACGCGGCGCCGGCGATCCGGTCCTGGCGGGCGGGGCACCCGGTCGGCGCCCGCGCCGCGGCAGCCGGACTGGGCGAGCACGACCAGCTCGCCCAGGTGAATGTCGCCGTCGCGCTGGACCAGTTGGAACGCCTGCTGGACGGTCGGGACGTCCGCCTGATCGGCCTCTTCCTGGACGTCGCCGATGGCACGCTGCAGGTCCTGCACGGCGACCGGTTCGAGCCGCTCACCGACGCGGAGGCCGACCTCCTCCGAGGCGCCCCGGGGACGTTGTCCACAGGTCGGCGCCAGGGGTCGAAACCGCCGCTGCCCGCCGGATAGGTTCGGACGGCCCACCCGACGACCCGCCAGGAGCAGCCGTGACCGCCACCCGCACCGTCCCTTCCAGCACCGTCCCTTCCAGCACTGTCCCTTCCAGCACCGTCCCTTCCAGGACCGCCCCGCACCGTACCGTCCCCGGTGTCCGTCCCACCGGGGCGGGCCGCCGTTCCCGCGTTCGACGACGGTCCGGTGTACGACGGGGCTCCGTGCCCGGTGTGCGGGCGGCGGTCGCCGCAGTCCTCGGCCTGGCGGGGGTGCTGGCATTCGCCGGCTGCGGGCCGAGCGAGGAGGAGCGCGCCGCGGCGGCCGAGCAGCGCCGGCTCGAGGCGTCGGCCGAGCTCGTCTGGGAGTCCGGCGACCAGTTGATGAGCGATCTGGTGTGGGTGGACGACGTCGTGCTGGCGTATGTCGCCGACCGCGGTCAGATGCAGTTGCTCGCCCGGGAGGTGGCCACTGGCGAGGAGCTGTGGCGGGAGCCGGCGCTGTTCGGATCGCGGGACGGCGGCCGGGTCCCCGCCGTCGCCACCGTCGAGCGGGACGGCGAGACCTACGCCGCCTACTACGCGCCGGTCGACGACGGCCCGGGCGAGCTGCGCGTCGTCGCCGCGGCCAGCGGTGAGCGCGTGGGCGTCGCCCGGGCGCAGCCGGCCTATGCCAGCATGCCCGAGGACTGCGGCGAGACGTTCTGCGCCCGGGCCTCGTGGTGGTACGCCACCAGCCCGGATCGGGGCAGTTGGTCCCCGGACACGCACGTGGCCTTCGACTGGGAGCTCGGCCGCTGGCAGAACCACGACCCGGCCGAGCGCGAGATCCCGCTCGTCGACCGAGGCGCGTGGATGCTGGGGGACCGGCTCTCGGTGTCGCCGGGCACGGATGCTGAGGCAGCCGAGCTCGGCTACGGCCGCGACGGGGAGATCGCGTGGACGCGGACGTACTCCGAGGTCTTCGGGGACGGCTACGAGCTCGAGGCCGGATGGGGCTGGTACGACTCCGAGGGCTCGCCGCTCGTCGGCACGGCGTTCGGGCACTTCGAGACCTCCGAGGACGGCACCACCACGGTCTTCGACTTGCCCGCGGTAGAGAGGACAGTGCGGCTCGACCGCGAGACCGGGGAGACGCTCTGGTCGGTGCCGGGGACGTCGCGCTGCGAGGAATCCCGCCTCGACGAGGAGCTGCAGGTCCTCGTGGTGTGCGGGTATGCCGAGGGCACGCTGACGCGCACCGATACAGACGAGGGACCGGATCTCGCCGAAGAAGGCGTGGTCGCCTACGTCGCGGGGATCGATCTGGAGACAGGCGACGAGCTGTGGCGCGTCGAGACGGGGACGACCGTCCTGGACGCGATCGACGGCCGCCCCCTGATCGCCCCCGGAGCCGAACACGTGCAGCTCGTGGACGCTGCTGGAGAGGCCCTCGCCGTCTCGATGGAATCCGGGAAACGGTCGCCACTCGCGGAGGCCTTCGAGGAGACCGTGATCTGCACGGCGCCGCGAGAGAGTCTCGAAGTTCGCCGGTTCTCCGCCAGCCGTGGCTCCGGGACCTGGAGCCGTGGAGACGACCTCGTCACTCCGCCGCGCGCCGACGCGTCCTTCGCCTGCAACCGCGAGGACCGTGCGGTCGCCGAGGCGGCGCCGACGGTCGGCGAGCTGCGCCGGGTCGGCCACCGGAACGAGGAGTACGTCGTCCTCGGCGCCACCGACGGCATGGTGGGCTACCGTCTGCCGGAGTCGGAGGCGGCGACCAGCGACACGTGAGCGGACCGGGCCGAGGCGCCGCCCCTCGGGAGACGCAGCCCCTCGGGAGGGGTAGTCCTCCGGAACTGGCCGGCCCTGGGCGGTGCAACCCTCGGGACGAGCTGAGGTTAGGCCGGGTGGGCCGGGCGGTTGCTGGACCGGACGGCCCCCAGGCAGGCGGCGACGACGAGCAGCATGGCGACCAGGTCGGGAAGCTCGAGCTGCTGATGCAGCACCACCAGGGCCGAGAGCGCGGCGACGACCGGCGAGAGGCACGTGATCATCGCGAAGAGGGAGGCGGGCAGCGTGCGCAGGGTGTGCATCTCGATCCCGTACGGCAAGGCGGAGGAGAGGATCGCGATGCCCACGCCGATCGCCAGCACCTCCGGCCGGAGCAGGGCCGTGCCGGCGGTGGCGAAGCCGATCGGGACCGTGCCGAGACTGCCGATCACCATGGCGATGGCCAGCCCCTGCACACCGGGCAGGTGCCGGCCGGCGCGCTGGTTGGTCAGGATGAACCCGGCCCAGCACGCCGCCGCCCCCAGGGCGCAGAGGACGCCCACCGGATCGAGGCCGTCGGCGGCGTCGAACCCGTCGCGGCCCAGGATCACGATGCCCGTCAGGGAGAGTCCGGCCCAGAGGAGGCCGATGAGCCGCCGGCCGGCGATGACGGACAGCGCGAGCGGCCCGAGCACTTCGAGGGTCACGGCGACGCCCTGTGGGATCCGCCCGAACGCCTCGTAGATCAGCGAGTTCATGGCCGCCATGGTCAGGCCGAGCCCGGCCACCGCCGTCCACGCCGCCCGGTCCATCGAGCGGAAGGTGCTCCAGCGCGGCCGCGTGAAGAGCAGGAGCAGCAGGGCCGCGAACCCGAACCGCATCGCGACGACGCCCTGGGCCATCACCTCCGGGTAGATGGTCACCGCGATGGAGGCACCGAGCTGCTGGCAGAAGAGGGAGACCAGGACCAGCAGGACGGCGGGCGAATAGATGCTTGTCACGCCCCTACTGTAGAGGCCGGCGAGGAGGTCGGCCGGGCAGGATGCGCCGGTGCGGTGACGCGTGCCGCGACTCCCGGCTCGCGGCCCGGCGAGGTGCCGGAACCGCCCCGGGAACTCCCAGCGAATAAGCCTTGCGCCCGGCCGCCGCGACTGCTGTCCTGAAAGCAAGCGGTTCTGCGAAAGGCAGTGGTGATCGTGAGAGTTGCAGTGATTGGAGCGGCCGGCGGAGTAGGCAGCAGGCTGTGCAGAATTCTGACGGAACGCGGCGACGAGGCCGTCGGCGTCTTCCGACGGGCGGAGCAGGCGGAGATCGTCTCCGGGGCTGGCGCCGCGGGACACCAGTTCGACCTCGTGGACGGGTCCGACGACGACCTCGAGGAGATCCTCGAGGGGTGCGACGCCGTCGTCTTCACCGCCGGAGCCCACGGCACGGGCGAGGACCAGACCACGCTGATCGACGGCAAGGGGCTCGAGAAGGCCCTGCGGGCCGCGCAGGAGGCCAAGGTCTACCGCGTGGTGGTGGTCTCGGCGATGCCGGAGGCCGCGCGCGGTCGCGAGACGACGCCGTCGTTCGAGCACTACATGCGGACCAAGAAGCGCGGCGACATCATCGCCACGACCTCGGGTCTCGACTGGGTGGTGGTGCGGCCGGGCCGGTTGACCAACGACGACGGCAACGGCCGGGTGACGGCCGGGCTCGCGGTCGAGTACGGCGAGATCCCGCGCGACGACGTCGCTCTGTTCCTCGCCGAGGTGGTCCGCACGCCGGAGCTGTCGCGGGCGATCGTCGAGGTGACGCGCGGCCCGGAGACCGTCCAGGAGGCGGTCGGCACCGTGGTGGAGCTCCTGAACCAGGAACTGCCGTAGACGAGGCAGACGCGCGGCGTCACTCGGCGCGGACGTGGACGCGCGCCGTTGACGGCTGGGCGGCATCGTCATCGGTGGGGAGTCGGGGATCGTCGTGGCGGCACTGCTCCGCCGCGCACTATAGCGGACTTTTGGGGGCAGAAGACCCGGCGGGACGTCTGAAGGGTATAAGTTCATCCGTCATTTGAGTTTCAGGTTCGGATCCGTGCTGTTCCAGCCGCGGGCAATTGAACGTAGCCGCTGGAGAGCGGCTCGTCCCTCGGGGAATGCGCCGACGAGCTTCGGCGAGGCCTCAAGTGATTCGAGGAGCTTCGCCAGATGGGCCTTCTCCGCCGGAGAAAAGTCGACACCTCTAACGTCAGCGGCCCGTAGGCGGGATAGCAGTGACAGTGCATCCGAGAGATGTCTCTCCCACTTCGGATCGTCGTTGATTCGAAGGGCGGCTGCCTTGCCGATGAGGCAACCCAAGAAGGACGTGACGTTGATGTTCCCCGTCTTTCCGCCGATGGAGACCGAACGGACCTCGGAACGGGCCAAGGCCTGCTGAGTTCCAGGTGCTTCGATGGTCGTTCCACCCGTGACGCCCGTTCGCCTAGCTGTCCGTTCGCCCGTCCACCGTGGGATGAGCACGTCGATGGCTGCATCTCCCCGGGTCCATCGATGCTGATGGCCATCGGGACTCTCTCCAGCCGACTCGAATCCGAGGCGTACCAGGCCGCCAGTGAAGACCGAGAGCATATCCGATCGTTCTCGAACATCGAGCGCGGCATCGGCGTCCTCGGTCGCTCGAACCACGGGACCGCTCCGATCGATGGTGTGCAGGAAGACGGCTTGTCCCCCGATCAAGGTCCAGCCGATAGGCATCATTTCGTAAATCTCGAATAGTGCATGCCAGGCGGCCACCTGCTGCGAGGGTGCATCAGGGAGTTCGATCATGACAGTAGCGATCGGATCAGGGTGCGGGCGGCCGCCGTCTCACGCGTGCCGTAGTGGTCGGCTAGGTCCGCAGCGACCATTGCCAGTGGCACGGTCGAGGGGCGTCCCGGTAGGGCGCGCAGTGTCACGTTGGGACGATGCGAGGCGTCGTCCACGAGCAGCCATTCGTTGACGAGATTCGGGAGGTCGTCCGGTCCCACGTATGCATCGACCTCGTGTCCTGACTGCAACGTGGAACTCGGGTGGGAGACGCCGGTCAGCGTCAGGCGATCATCGCGTCGCAATTCCGAAAGGTCCGCTGGATCTGCGCGGTACGAGTGCTTCGGTGCCCGGACGGCGAACCAATCGGCGAGGAGGCGCTCGGGTCTCTCGGATTCTCCGAGACGAGAGGCCAACTGCCGGAACCGTGAGCGCAGGTAGGCTGGCACGTCATCCTGTCCTTCGAGCCAGCTCGCCAGAGCCCACGCATTCTTGGGGCTCAAGGGTCGCCGCGTGCGGGGTTGACGATTGACCGCTTCCTCTTCGATCAACCACTGATGACCGGCCCGTCTAGCGGGCAGTTGACCGGACTCGGCTAGTTGGCGAACCCTCCGAGGAGTGATGCCGGCTCTCTCCGCAAACTCGGAAACAGTGATCTCCATAGCACTAGTCTACCGATGTCGGTAGACTAGTGCTACAGATGCAGAGCGTGCAGCCGGCATTGACGGCGGTGTGAGCCACTGCATAGGCTCGCGTGAGTCCTTGGGAGAACCCAACGGGTGAGGTCGCCCGGCTGTTTCCGCGAGGGTGCGGACGCAGCGGACGGAAGCGCGGCCCCCTCGACGCGGCCGCCCGCTAAGGAGATCCACTTGAGCCACCAGATGAACCGACGTCGTTTCACGTCCCTCGCCGCAGCGGCGGCCCTCTCCGTCGCCCTCCCGACCTCCCTGGCCGGACCGGCGCTCGCCGGGCCCGAGTTCCCGTCGCCCGAGGGGCGCACCAGCACGGCCAGCCTCATGACGTACGACAGCATGATCGCCGAGCTCGCCCGGCTGGAGCGGACCAGCCGCTACGGCCTCGACGTCTTCACCCTCGCGGAGGCGGGCACGGCGCACAGCACCTCCGAGCAGGGCCGCGACCTCTACGTCGCCACCATCGGCTCCGGCCCGGAGAACGTCTGGCTGCAGGGCCGCATCCACGGCAACGAGCCCTACGGCGGCGAGTCCCTGATGGCCTTGCTGAAGGAGCTCAGCAGCAACGGCTCGGCGACGTACCGGACGCTGCGGGAGAAGTACACGTTCCACGTGATCCCCATGTACAACCCGGACGGCTCGGAGCTGAACATCCGCCACACCGTGCTGCAGGACGGCTCCGAGGAACGGATCGACCTCAACCGCGACTGGATGGACGGGAAGTTCGTCGCCGCCGAGTCGGAGGCGTTCTACGAGTACTGGACCAGAGTGGACCCGGCCTTCGGCATCGACATCCACCACCAGGGCCTCAAGCGCGAGCACGGCACGGACGACGCCGTCACGCTCTCGCTCGGCATCTCGCTCGCCCCGGGCGGACCGACGCTCCCGACCCTGGCCGACGGTGCCTACGACGTCCTGACGCGCCAGATGCAGGTCCACGTGTACGACGAGCTCTCGCGGTACGGCTACGTCAACATCGACCGTTACCAGGTGAGCGGCAGCTACGAGATCGACATCCACGGCGGCGTCACCTCGGCCATGATGCTCGGCCTCAACCACAACGGGCTCAACCCGGAGGGCCACTCCAACCCCATGGTCTTCTTCGAGACCAGCGGCAACTCGAGCGACGGGAGCCTCGGCCAGAAGGCCCGCGGCCGCTCGATCCAGCAGAACGTGCGCGCCCTCGAGGCGCTGCTGACGGGCATGGCCACGGGCGCCGTCCAGCAGGAGGACCCGGAGCGCTGGGAGGAGATCCCGCACGCGCCGACCACCGCCTATCTGACCGACTCCGGCATCGTTCCCAAGCCGTAGCCGCCGGGGGGCGTCGGCGGACGCCCCCGCCCGGGACCACGACGACGGCGTCGCCGGCCGCACTGCCGCCCGCGCCGGCGTCGTGGTCCAATGTCAGGGTGTTGTTCCGCCAGCTCGAGTACTTCGTCGCCCTCGCCCGTGAGCGCCACTTCGCCCGCGCCGCGAGTGCCTGCTTCGTCTCGCAGCCGGCCCTCTCCGAGGCCGTCCGCAAGCTCGAGCGCGAGCTCGGCGTCCCCCTGGTCCGCCGCGGGCACAGCTTCCACGGGCTGACCCCGGAGGGCGAGCGCGTCCTGCTCTGGGCCCGCCGGATCCTCGCCGACCACGACTCGCTGCGCGACGAGGTCACCGCACTGCAGCAGGGGATCACCGGCGAGCTGCGCCTCGGCGTGGTGCCCGCGGCGTCGACCGTCGCGGCCCTGCTCACCGACCCCTTCTGCGCGGCGCACCCGCTGGTGCGGGTGTCGCTGGAGACGAGCCTGCGCTCGGGCGACGTGGTCGAGCGCGTCCGTGACTTCGAGCTCGACGCCGGCATCGTCTACCTGGGCGACGACGGCGGCGAGGACGACGGCGTGCGCGTGCGGACGCTCTACCGGGAGCGCCAGGTGCTCATCGCGGGCGACGCGCTGGTGCCGGAGCAGGGCGCGCCCCGCGAGTGGGCGGAAGCGCTCGGCCTGCCGTTGTGCCTGCTCAAACCCGGGATGCGCGGTCGGCAGACGCTCGATGCCGCGCTCACCGAGCGCGGCCTGAGCGCGGCCCCGCGGATCGAGACGGACTCCGTGGCCACGCTGCTGGCGCATGTGGCGACCGGCCGCTGGGCGAGCGTGGTCCCGGAGCCGTGGCTGGCGGCCCTGCCCGTGCCCGCGGGCATCCGCGTGCATCGGCTGGCCGGTCCGCCCGTGGGCGGCCGCGTGGCGCTGGTGGCGAGCGCGGCGGAGCCGGCGTCGGTGCTGACCCGGGCGTTCTTCGAGGTGGCCGGACGGGTCGATAGGCTGCGCGAATTCTCTCGGGACTGATCCCGCTTCTGACGTGGTGTTCCGCCGTCAAGGCGACGACGGTCGCGCTCGCTCGATAGGAACTGCCTATCGGGTGATCGGCCTCCGGTCTTGGACGCGGGCCGGGCCGCCGACGGAGGATGGGAGGACCCGAGCAGTCCCGCACCACCGCGGCGCGGGCCCGATCGAAGGAGAGTCCGCCGTGGCCCAAGCCGCCCGCCCCCGCTGCTGCGGAGCCGTCCCCGGCCGCGCCGGCGCCTGATGCTCCGGGCCATCCGACAGACCGACCACCGTCCTGCTCTGCGCGTCGGGATCGGGCTCGCCGTGCCCGGGGCGGTCCTGCTCGCGGCAGGACGCCCCGAGCTGCTCGTCTACGCGGTCTTCGGCTCGTTCGTCGGCATGTTCGGGCGCGGCCAGCCGCCCGGCGCCCGGCTCCGTCAGCAGGCGATCGCCACGGTCCGACTGGGCGTCGCCGTCGTCGTCGGCCTGGTTCTGGCCTGGTACGACGCCGATCCCCGCGCCATCGCGCTGTGCACGGTGCTCTACGCGGCGGCCGCCTCGTGGGCGGCCGAGCGCGTGGGGCTCCGCCCGGCCGTCCCCTTCTTCGGCGTGCTGGGCCTCGGGTCGCTGGCGGCCCTGCCGCAGAGCCAGGTGGACCTGCTCCTGGCGCTGGCGATCTACGGCGCCACCGCCGCGCTCTCGCTGGGCATCGGGCAGCTGACCCGCCTGGGGATCCTCGGCACCCGCCGGGTGGTGCCCGGGCCCGGCTCGGCGCCGCCGGTCGAGGCCGCGGAGGCGCGCTGGCGGGCCCTGGGGTACGGGGTCTCCGTCGCTCTGGCCTCCGCCGCCGCCCTCGGGTTCGGCGTCGGCCACGTCGGCTGGGCGGCGGCCGCGGCCACCGTGCCGCTGGCCGCGGCGACGCTGCGGGGGAGGGTCGGCCGCGGCATCGAGTGCTTCGTCGGCACCGTCGCCGGGCTCGTGATCGCGGCGCTCCTGCTGCTGCCCGCGTTCCCCCTGACGGTCAAGGCGTTGCTCGTGATCGTGCTGCTGGTGCCCACGGAGTCGTTCATGGCGAAGAACTACGGGCTCGCGCTCGGCTTCTTCACGCCCCTGATCCTGCTCATGACGGACCTCTCGGCACCGGCCACGCCGCTGCAGCTGGTCTCGGACCGGCTGATTGGGACGGGCTTGGGCGTGGTCGCCGGGATCGCCGTCGCCGCGCTGCTGCACCCCTACGAGGGCCGCGGTGGCCGCCGGGGCTGATCCCCTGCGACCCCCAGGCAGGGGAGGCGGCGCGCCAGTCTGGACGCGCGGTGCGTCAGTGGGTCTCGGTCGTCTGCTGGTAGAGCGCCAACCGCGGGACGCCGTCGACCACGCGGTACGTGCTGGCCATGAGGGCGGTGAAGGGCTCGTCCTGCCCCTCGCGCGTCGCCCGTGCCCGGTACACCAGGGCAGTAGCGTCCTCGCCGACGGGGATGCGACGCGGCTCGTCGATCGAGTACTCGGCCCAGGGCGGTGCCTCGTCGAGCGTGGCGGCGATCGTTCCCCGGTCCATGACGGCGCCGTTGACCAGGATCATCAGGGCCTCCTCCGTCATGAGGTCACCGTAGAAGGAACCGCCGCGCGAGCTGCAGAGCGCCTGCCAGCCGCGGTGCTCGAGCTCCAGGAGCGTGTCCAGTGAGAGTTCCATGGTTCGCAGCGTATCGAGTGCCCGGTCAGCTGTGAATGCCCCAGCGCGAGGGCTTCGGCGCCGACTGCGGGGCGTCGTCGCCGGTCTCTAGGGCCGCGTCGCGCGCCTGGTCGAGCGCGTCGCGCAGGCTCTCGTCGTTGGAGCAGACGGTCTCGTACTGCACCATGGTCCGCTCCGGGCCGGCCTGGATCGCCACCATCCGCCCATCCGGCAGCCCGGCGCCCACGTAGGCGTCCTCGTCGAGGACGCCATTGCGGTCCTCGGGAGTGCTGGGGATGCCGAGTTCGGCGAGGATCCGCTCGGCCTCGAGGATGAAGGCCTCAGGATCTTCGATTCCGCCGCCCTCCAGGGCCGGTGCCAGACGCAGCGTCCCGCTCGACCCGCAGGACGCGGGCGCCAGGGCATCGATGCGCGCGAAGAACTCCTCCTTCTCCGTCGCGCCGGGCACGATCTCGTGCAAGGCACCCAGGACGCGCTTCGCATCGGCGCGCAGTTCCTCGATCGTGGGGTTCTCCGACATCTCGGCTCCTGTCTCGGTGGTGGTCTCGGGGCCCGTCGTGCCCGGGGCGATGCAGCCGGTCAGCGCGGCAGCGCCCAGGAGCAGGACAGCGGCGGTTCGGATCGCGCGGGACATGCCCCCAGCGTAGGGCGTCAGCCCGGCGTCGCCGTCGCTCACGTGACCTTGTCCTTCGCCCAGCCCCACGCGTCGCTGATCCCCTCGGCGGCGTCCTCGCCGCGGTCCTCGACCCAGTCGCCGGTGGCTTCGGCTCCGTCGACGAGGTCGTCTTTGCGGTCGCCGAGCCATTCGCCGGTGGCTTCGGCCCCATCGACGAGGTCGTCTTTGCGGTCGCCGAGCCATTCGCCGGTGACGCGGACTCCCTCGGCGACGTGATCCTGCAGTGCGGCGATCCACTCGTCGGTCTGCGTGGCCGTATGGAGGAGCTCGAGGTGGTCTTTCGGGTCCCGGTCGTAGCGGCTCTCGTCGATGTAGTCGATGCTCTCCGCCTTCCCGTCCAGGATCCGGGTGATGCTGTTGTACGACTGGCCGCGCTCCTCGAGGTAGCCCCAGTCGTCGTCCTCGGGGGAGGTCGCCTGGTCGTGCACGTTCCCCACCTTGCCGGGGACGTTGCCCTCGCCGTCGGAGGAGAACGTGTAGGCGCCGAACTCCTCCGCCGTCGGCGAGAGCCGCTCGGAGGCGATCTGCCCCAGTGCCGCCCACGGGTCGTCGTAGGCCATCGTCGCGTACACCTGCGGGCGCCCCTCGTCGTTGCGCTTGACGTTGAAATCGCTGGCATGGTCGGCGACCTTCGGGTCGATGCCGGCGGAGCCGTACATCACGTACCGGTCGACGGCGTGCTCGGTCTGCGTCAGGCCGGCGGCCGCCGTCGTGGTGCCGTACGAGTGGGCGATCACGTTGGTCGTCGGGACGTCCCCGTGGTGGTCCCGGGTCTCGTGGAACCCGTCCAGGAAGTGCGCCAGCTGCATGCCGCCG
Organism: Zhihengliuella sp.; assembly: GCF_031178195.1. GTDB lineage: Bacteria > Actinomycetota > Actinomycetes > Actinomycetales > Micrococcaceae > Zhihengliuella. Next base: position 252,101 of record NZ_JAPSJL010000001.1, on the reverse strand, counting down.
GTATTCGCGTGGTCGTTGCGCAGCACCTCGGTGGAGGTCGTGCCGGACTCGAGGCCGTACCAGCCGGGCTTGTCCGGGCTGTCGTAGCCCAGCCACGTCACGACGGCGCGGTCCCCCGTCAGGCCGTTGTAGACGCCCTGGGCGTTGTCTACCTCGCCGTCCATGTTGTGGGTCCCGCTGCCCATGCCGGAGACGGAGACCGTGACGTCGTCCGCGGTGTCCAGATTGCCGATCGACACGGAGGCGAGCGCCCGGCCCGACGCCGGGTCGTCCGGGATCAGGTGGGTCAGGTAACGGCGGCCGGGGTCCGCGGAGGTGTCGCCCTCGGCGAGGGCGTCGGCGATCGAGTCGAAGGCCTTCCGCTGCTCCGCGGTGTAGGCCGGATCGTCGAGCACCAGCTTGAGCGTGCGGACGTTGGCAGCGGAGCGGTCCGTGTAGGGGACGCCGTTGGTATTGCCGACCAGAGCCGGGAGGGCGAGGCCGAGCGCGGCCTGCTGGGCGGGGGAGAGCCCGTCCCACCAGGCGGCGCCGTGGTTGCCGGAGGGGAAGCCGTTCCCGACGGCGGGCTCGGTGGGCAGCGGCGGCGGGGTCACGCGCGCCTCCGGGTGGATGGCGCCGAAGGCGGCGATCTCGTCCTCGTTCAGCTTCGCGAGATGCGCGTAGTACGCCTCGACGTCGTCCGGCGTCGCGTTGCCGGCGGTCGCCAGCCTGTACAGCCGCGCTGCCTCGCCGATGCGGGTGGAGTTGGTGCCGTAGTCGAAGTGCGCCCCCGTGTTGGTGCTGATCCGGGCGATCCCCTCGACGGCGGTGTTGAACGTCTGCTGGGCCTGCGCCCAGTCGCCGGCGATCACGTCGAACTCGTCCTGCAGGTTGTTCTCGGCGACCGTGTGCTGCACGTCGTAGCCGGGCGCGGCCTGAGCGGGGTGGTTCCGCTTGAAAGCGGACTCGGCGTTCGGCTGGGTGGTGCCCGTGAAGGTCTTCCGGCGCTGGTTGAGGTCGTCGACCTCGTCGGCGAGGGCGATGGCCGCGGCCTTCAGCGTCGTCAGGTTGTCGGCCAGCTGCCCGGCGTCGGTCACGGCGGGCTTCAGCGCGGCCGCGAGGGTCTCCGCGCCGGGGCCCTCGTAGTGGTTCTGCACCCGGCCCCAGCGGGTGCCGGCGGTCGTCACCTCGGTGTCGAATCCGTCGCCGACGGTCTTCAGGGAGCGGGCCGCCGTGCGGAGGGGTCCGCTGTCCTCGGGAAGCGTGTCCAGTCCGGAGTAGTCGATGGTGAAGAGGCTCATCGGGCGTCCAGCCTCGCCGCGTCGGCCATGTCCTCGTCGCCCTCGGCGATCGCGACGCTGACGCCCCAGCCGGCGCCGACCGCGTTCTCGCAGCGGACCACGGTGGCGCGGGCGTCCGGCAGGATCACATCCGCACCGCACGTCTCCACGGTCCCGCCGCAGTCGGTGCCGTCGAGCGCGAGCTTGAGGTCGGCGACGGCGTCCTCGATCGCCAGGACATGCGCCGGCAGGTCCAGGACGACGTCGTCGCACGAGCGCAGCGAGTTGTTGAACTCGGGCTGGTCGAGACGGTAGCGCATGAGGTCTCCGAGGGTCGGCGGACGGGGCGGTCGAGTCCAACCGTAGAGCGGTCGAGGCTCCGGCACCATGGGGAGAGCTGCCCATGGTGCCGGGGACCGCCGACGTCGGGTTCAGCCCTGGCGCGCCTTCAGCCGGGGGTTCTTCTTGTTGATGACGAACACCCGCCCGCGGCGGCGGACGATCTGCGACCCGGGCTGCTGCTTCAGGGCCTTGAGCGAGTTGCGGACCTTCATGATGATTCCCTTCCCTTCAATTGCGAATGATTCTCATTCTATGCTTAGCTCGATGAAGAATGCACGATCAGTGGAAACGGCACGATCGGTCGGGCACGCGCGCTCGGCCGGGGCGTACGCCAGAAGAGGGGAAGGAAACGGATGGGCCAGGTGAAGACGGTGTTGGTGGTCGGTGCCTGCGCGCCGGAGCGGCACGAGCACGCCTCGGCGATCGCCCGGGCCCGCGGCGCGACGATCGTCCGGCCGGAAGGGCCCGGCGGCTCGGTGCTCGGCGGCCCGGTGCTCGACGGCTCGGTGCTCCGGGGCTCGGCGGCCAGCGCTTCGACGCCGGGCGAGGCGGGCCCGTCCCGCCGGCTGCCCCGGTGGCTCGACGATCTCGCGGCCACGCTGCACGTCGCCGCCGGGCGCGACGACGTGCGGGGGATCGTCGTCGACCTGCCCGCGGAGGTGCCCGTCCTCGACGCAATCGGCCTCTTCGACGGCGACGGCTCGCCCGGGCCGGTGGCCGACGTCGTCTGCGTGGTGGACGCCGCGCACCTGCTGGAGGACCTGTTCGACGGCGAGTACCTGCCCGGGTTCGTTGCCCGGGCCCTGCTTGCCGTGCGCCAGATCGAGTTCGCCACCGTCGTGGCGGTCACCAACTGGAGCGGGTTGACCGGGCCCGACGTCTCGCTGGTCGTGAGCCTGATCAGCCACCTCAACCCCACGGCGCACCTGGAGCTTGACGTCCAGCGGTGGCTCGACGACGACCGTCGCGGCGCACCCAATACGCCGACCGGGCTGCGGCCGGGGTGGATCCGCCGTCTGAACTCGGACCACCCCAGCTCCTTCGCGCCGCGCATCCGCGACGAGCGGGTCTCGACCCTGCGCTACGACTCGGTACGGCCCTTCCACCCCGAGCGGTTGCGGGTGGCGCTGGACGAGCTGGAGCGGGGCGGGTCGGACCGGGGCAGCCCGGAACTGGGCGGGTCGGAGCGGGGCGGCGCGGGCCGGGTGGTGCGCTCGGCGGGGTTCGCGCGCCTGGCCACCCGGTCCGGCATCACGGCGCAGTGGGAGCACGTCGGCCGCATGTTCGACCTGCTGCCGCTCGAGGAGGACGGCGCGGCCGAGGAGCCGCTGTGCGTGGGGCAGGATCTGATCCTCACTGGCATCGGGCTGGACGAGGAACGTCTGCGCCGACTGCTCGACGCCGCCGTCCTGACCGACGACGAGCTCCTCGCCGGGCCCCGGGAGTGGGCCGGTTTCCACGATCCGTTCCCGGCCTGGGTCCACGTCCGCGACCGCGCCTGAGGGATTCCCGCCCAGAGACGACGGAGCCCGCAGCCGCCGGGGCGGCTGCGGGCTCCGTGGGGTCCGGTGGCGGGTGCTGCCGGCGGTCGCGTCCGGGCTACTGCTCCAGCTGCGGGTCGACGCCGAAGTGCTCGGCGAGCTGCGTCACGACCTCGTTGGCGCCCTGGATGCTGACGGAGGAGAGGAAGACGCTGTCGTCGACCTCGAGGATGTCGCCGGTCAGCTGCGAGTAGAGCGGGTTGGAGCGGAACCGGTCGCGCTGCTCCACCGACGCCTCGCCCTCGGCGCCGCCGGGGTTCCAGGTGGACTCCATGATGAGGCCGGCGTCGGCCTCGAGGATCTGCTCGGTGGACAGCGCCACCATGATCTCCTCCTCGGAGTCCGGCTGGCCCTCCGGCCGCGGGACGCCCATGTCCGCCATGATCTCGCCGATGAACGAGTTCGACGAGTACAGACGCGCGGTGTCCTCGCCGGCGAACCGGATGAGAGAGTACGTGGCCTCGGGGTCCTTCTCGAGGATCGCGGCACCGACGGCGGCCGCACGCTCCTCGTAGTCGGCAACGGCCTGCTCGGCCTCCGTCTTCTTGCCGATGGCCTCGCCCAGGAGCACCACGTTCTCCTTCCAGGTCGGGCCCGTGGACTCGGACATGACGGTGGGGGCGATCTTGTTCAGCTGGTCGTACATGGCGCCCTGGCGGACGTCGGCGGTGATGATCAGGTCCGGCTCGGCCTCCAGGATCTTCTCCAGGTCCGGCTCGGCGATGGTGCCCACGTTGACGGCCTCGTCGGTCAGCTCGCTCACGTCGCCCAGGTACTCGGGGAACGGGTTGCTGCCCTGGCGGTACTGGGTGTAGGCGACGAGCTCGGCGCCCAGCAGCATGGTCGCGTCCACGTAGCTGGGGTCCAGTGCGGCGATGCGCAGCGGCTGCTCGGGGATCTCCGTGCTGCCGCGGAAGTGCTCCACCGTCTTGGGGAATTCGGCGGCCTCGGCGCTGCTGGCGGAAGCCGGAGCGTCGGACGCGTCGCCGGCGGTGGAGCCGCCGCCGCAGGCGGTCAGTCCCAGGAGCGCGGCCGCGGCGACCGCCGCGATGGCCAAGCGGGTCTTCTTCATACTGGTTCTCCTCAGGGGAAATTCGAGTGTGCGAACGGTGGCGTTACACCCGGTGCCGAATTTAGGGTCGCCTAACCCGACCGAGCGACCAAAACGCTACCATGGTCTAAGCTAATTTCTGCCGCCTCCGTCACACTTCGACGGGCACCACCGCCGCCCCACCCCAGGATCCCCGTGACCACCACCCGCCAGCCCGAGACCGCCCCGACCCAGTCCCCGGTCGACGCGGCACCGCGCCCGGCGGCACCGCGCCCGACGACACCGCTCGAGGCCGGCGGCCCCCCGGCCGGCGCCGCGTCCCGGGGGCGTCCCCTGCTGGTGCTCGCGGTCCTGGCCTGCGCCGTCGCCGTGGTGTCCGTCCTGAGCCTCTGCATCGGCTCCGCCTCCAATACGGTCTCCGAGGCGCTGCACGCCATCTTCGCGCCGACCGGCACCGTCATGGACGTGACGATCCGCGAACTGCGGGCCCCGCGCACCGTGACCGCGCTCGCCGTCGGGGCCGCGCTCGGCATGGCCGGCACGCTCGTCCAGGGGCACACCCGCAATCCGATTGCCGAGCCGGGCCTGCTGGGCATCAACCAGGGCGCCGCGCTGGCCATCGTCGGCACGACGGCGGCGCTCGGCCCCCAGCCCTACGCCGTTCAGGCAGTCCTCGCCTTCACGGGCGCGCTCGTGGCCGCCGTCGTCGTGTTCGGGATCGGGCACGTGGGCCGGCGGGGCGGCTCGCCGACCACGCTGGTGCTCGTGGGCGCGGCCGTCACCGCGCTGTGCACGGGGGTGGTCTCCGGGATCGTGCTGCTCAGCGAGGCCGCGCTGGAGACGCTGCGGTTCTGGCAGGTCGGCTCGGTGGCCGGCAGGTCCGATGCGCTCGAGATCCTCTGGCCACTGCTGGTGGTCGGTGCGGCCATCGCCTGGCTCAACGCCACGCAGCTGAACGCGCTGGCCCTCGGCGAGTCTGTGGCGACGTCGCTCGGCGTCACGACGGCGCGCGCCCGCGGGGTCGGCCTCGCCGCGCTCGTCCTGCTCACCGGCGCGGCCGTGACGGTGGCCGGGCCCATCGCGTTCCTGGGCCTGCTGGTCCCGCACATCGTGCGCTGGGCGATCGGCGCCGACTACCGATGGCTGTTGCCCGCGGCCGCCCTGACCGGCGCCGCGCTGCTCCTGGTCGCCGACGTCGCCGGGCGGGTCATGGCCCGGCCGGGCGAGCTGCCGGTGGGCGTGGTGGTGGCCATGATCGGCGCGCCGGTCTTCGTCTATATCGCCCGCCGCCGGAAGGTGGTGGCGGTATGACCTCGATCGAGACGACGCCGACCGGCACCACGCCGGCCGTCAAGGCGCACGATGCTGCGGCATCCGATACCGCGACGCCCGACACTGCGGCAACGAGCCCCGCGGCAACGAGCCTTCCGGCGCCGGAGACCGCGGCGCAGGACGCCCCGCGGACCAGGGCCGCGGCCGCCGCCGTCATGGTGACAGCCCCGGCCCCGGGGCGCACGCAGCGCCGGCCGCGCACCGCCGTCGTACCCCGTCTGGCCGGGGCCGCGTGGCTGCGGCGCCTCGCGGTCCCGCTGCTGCTGGGGCTGGCGTGCGTGCTCGCCGCCGCCTGGCACATCGCCGTGGGCGGCTCGGAGATCCCGCTGCGGGACGTGCTGGCCACGCTGGCCGGGCAGGCGCCCGACGGGCGGACCGAGCTGGCCGTCACGGAGTTCCGCGCGCCGCGCACGCTGGCGGCGGTCGTCGCGGGGGCGGGCCTGGGCGTCGCCGGCGCGCTGACGCAGACGGTCGCCCGCAACCCGCTGGCCAGCCCGGACGTCCTGGGGATCACCCAGGGCGCCTCGTTCGGGGCGGTGGCCGTGCTGGTGCTGGCGGGAACGGCCGGCGGCCTCTCCGGGATCGCCGCGACCCTGGGCCTGCCGATCGGCGCGGCCCTGGCCGGTGTGCTCACGGCCCTCGCCGTGTTCGTGCTGGCGTGGAGGTCCGGGCTCGAATCGAACCGGCTGATCATCGTGGGGCTGGGGCTCTCCGGGCTCGCCGCGGCCATGACCACGTGGATGCTCACTCTCGGCGACGTCACCAACGCCGCGCAGGCTCTGACGTGGATGACCGGCACCATCAACGGGCGCGACTGGGCCCAGGTCCTGCCGATCATCCCCCTGGTCGGCGCCGGGTTCCTCGCCGCGCTCCTGTCCCAGCGGAGCCTGCGCGTCATCGCGCTGCACCAGGACACCGCGGTGGCCCTCGGCATGCGGATCAATGTCACGCGCGTCTGGCTGCTGGGCGTCGCGACCCTGCTGGCCGTCGCGGCGACGGTGCTCGCCGGCCCGGTGGCGTTCGTCGCCCTGGCGAGCCCGCAGATCGCCAAGCTCATGACCCGGTCGACGCTGCCGCCGATCGTCTCCTCGGCGCTGGTGGGCGCGCTGTTCATCCTACTCGCCGACCTCGCGGCCGCCCGGCTGTTCGCCGTGGCGCTGCCCGCGGGCGTGGCGACCGCCGTCGTCGGCGCGCCCTACCTGATCTACCTGGTGGTCCGGCAGCAGCGCCAGACCACTTGAGCGCCGCGCGGCCTGTCGATTCCCCGAACCGTCGTTTCGAGGGACGATCGGCGCCTCGGGTCCCTCGAAACGACCGTTCGACCTGGCGCTGTCGGGGAGCGCCGGGCTAGAGGACCGCGCGGCGCAGGTCGCGCAGCACCTCGGGGGCCTCGCGGATGGCATCGATCACGGTCCACCCCTCGGCCTCGGCTCGGCGCAGGTACGCCTCGCGGGCGGCCCGCAGGTGCTCCAGCCTCTCGCTGTCCTCGCCGCGGGCGGTGATCCGCTCCAGCGCGGTGACGGGGTCCACGTCCAGCAGCACGACGACGTCGGGCCCGCCGAAGCGCCGGCCCGTCCCGGCGCGCCGGGCCAGGACGCGGTGGAGCGCGGGAAGCCAGCGGCCGGCCGGCAGGCCGCGGACCTCGCGCAGCACCGACTGGCAGGCGAGATGGCGGTCCATCACGGTCAGGCCCGCGAAGCGCTCCGCGGACGCGGTGGAGCGCAGAACGGTGCCGGTGCGGACCGCGGTCTCCAGCCCGTCGAGCAGGCGCGCCGGGACGGTGATGCCCAGGCGGGCCTGGAGCCGGGAGAGCCAGCGCCGGCCTGAGGGATTCTTGATGAACTGCGCGGGCCAGCCGGCGTCGGCGGCGTCGGCCGCGAGGTGGCTGGCGGCGGTCGTCTTGCCGGCGCCGTCGATCCCCACGACGGCCACGGTGAGCTTGCGGCGAAGCGGGAGTCCGACGCGCGGGGACAGGCGGGTCGCGGGGCTGAGCAGCAGCATGGCGCCTCCTTCGGTCGGCGTGCGGTGGTGGGCTGTCGGTCCGTGCTGGACCCAATACTCCACGAATCAACCATGCCCGCCCTGACGGATCGCTGAGTGCTTGCTGGTGGTGCCGGTCAGGCCAGGAGGCACCGCGCCTCCGGGCCGAGCGCCGCGTACAGCGTGACCAGCCCGCCGGAGAGCGACGCCGAGTCGAACCCGGCCTCCGCCAGGATGCGGTGGGCGGCGGCGGACTTCACGCCGGTCGAGCACAGCAGCCGGACCGGTCCTCCGTCGGCGCGGTCCCGCAGCTCGTCGAGGCGGTCGAGGAGCTCCTCGATCGGGATGTTGACCGAGCCGCGCAGGCGGTCCTCGGCGAACTCCTCGCTGCCGCGCACGTCCACCATCAGCGCCTCGGCCAGCACGGACTCCGTGTCCTCGGCGTACCAGAGGCGCAGGGAGCCGTCGATGACGTCCTGCCCGAGCATCCCCGCCAGGTTCACGGGGTCCTTCGCCGATCCGTAGTGCGGTGCGTAGGCCAGGTCCAGGTCCACCAGGTCGTCGGCGCCCAGGCCCGCGCGCAGGGCGGTCGCCAGCACGTCGATCCGCTTGTCCGCGCCGACCTCGCCCACCGCCTGCGCACCGAGCAGGCGCCCGTCGTTCCCGAAGTGCACCACCAGGTGGATCGGCTCCACGCCGGGGATGTAGCCCGCCTGCGGCGTCGGGTGGAGGTGCACGGTGTGCGCCGGGATCGAGGCCCGCGAGAGTGTCTTCCGGTTGGCGCCGGTCATCGCGGCCGTCAGCTCTCCGGCGCGCACCACCGCGGTGCCGAGGGCCGAGGGGATGGGGCGCGCGTCGACGCCGAGCATCGCGTCGGCCACGGCCCGCCCGGCCCGGTTCGCCGGACCGGCGAGGGCCACTACCCGGCGCTCGCCGGTGACGGCGTCGTCGCTCGCCACAGCGTCGCCCACCGCCCACACCCCGGGCACGTTGGTGCGCCCGTGCGGGTCGGTGATCAGCGCGCCGTCCTGGCAGACGATGCCGGCGGCCTCGAAGGGGCCCGTCGCCGGCTCGATCCCGGCGGAGACCACCACGACGTCGGCCGGCAGCTCCGTACCGTCCCCGGGAGCCGTGCCGTGCTCCAGCACCAGGGCGGGTGCCTCGCGGTCGTGCCGGTAGGCGGTGGCCTCGGCACCCGTGTGCACGGCGATGCCGAGGCGTTCGAGTTCCTCGGTCACGGGGCGCGCCATCTCGGGCTCGAGCGGTGGTAGGACGTGCTCGGAGCGCTGCACCAGCGCCACGTCCAGCCCGGCCCGGGCGAGGACCTCGGCGGCCTCGACGCCGATGTACCCGCCGCCGATCACGACGGCGGTGCGCGCCCCGGCATCGACGTGCCCGCGGAGGGCGAGGGCGTCGTCGACGGTGCGCAGGGTGCGGACGCGGCCGGCATCGAACCCGGCCTGGAGGCCGTCGATAGGCGGGATGATTGCGTCGCCGCCGGGGGAGAGGACCACGTCGTCGTACTCGAAGGTCTCCTCGCGGGTGGCGCCGGACTCGTCGGTGACGCGGGCCGTGACGGTCCGGGCGTCGGGATCGAGCGCGACGACGTCGTGCCTCAGGCGCACGTCGATGTCCTGCTGCGCGAACGTCTCCGGGGTGCGCGGGGCCAGATGGTAGGAGTCCTCGATCTCGCCGTCGACGTAGTAGGGGAGTCCGCAGTTGGAGAAGGAGACGTAGTCGCCGCGGTCCAGGACGGTGATGCGGACGTGCCGGTCCAGGCGCCGGGCGCGGGCGGCGAAGCTCATGCCGCCGGCGACGCCGCCGACCACCAGGATCCGCCGACGGTGCTCGTCCGGACCGGCTCCGTCGAACGAGTCGCCACTGTCGGTCGGCTGGCCAGGATTCCGCGCATCACGACTGCTCATGGCGCCATGCTACGCGGAGCCGTGCGGGCTCTCTCTAGCGTCGAAAATCATCTGGCTTCCCGAAGGTCCTAAGGAGGCTGCGGTCCACGTCGACCATGGCGTTCTGGAGATCGTGGGCCATCTCAGGAGTCAAGTCGCCGTCGCTCACGAGAGCCATCAGAATGTACAAGGTGTCCATTGTCTGGATGCCTTTTCCCTGAGCGTATTCATAGGCATCGCGATCGTCCGTGATCCAAGCGGCGCCAGCATAGTCCTCATGCTCGAGAATCAGGTGACACGTCTCGGCTTCGCCCAGATGGCGGGTGGGTTCGCTGGGAGTGCCGCCGAAGACGACCCGCCGGATTCGCTCGATGCCATTGTCGACGACTTCGATCGGTTCGCCGAGCCATTGTGCGGACAGAAGCTCACTCAGGGCCGGCAAGAAGTCGGAAGATCTGCGCGCTTCAGCGAAGACGGCCTGCGTCCAGCGGCCATCGCCTCGCAGGAAGTCGCGTAACAGCGGCATCCGATGGACTGCTGCGAAGTTGCAGAGGACGGTGTTGTCGGGGAAGAGCAGCCGCGACACGGATCAGCCTTGGGTTCCAAAGCGTTGCCGCACTTCGTTCTGGGACAGTCCCAGCAGAGCCGCCAGGGGGCGAGCCGTTGCCTCGCCCGTGATGTACAGGCTCGCGTGGCCCTCAACGAGGCGGCTCGGGAGTCGCTCTGGGAGCTTCGTGAGGGCTAGCTCCTCGACGAGGTCGAGGCGATCGGCCAGCTTGATGCAGTCGGCGAATCGAAGCTTCTGGAACTCATCCAGGAGGCCCTCGTCGACGAGGCCAAGATTCGTCAAACGGTCCCCAAGGGCAATCGGGGCGACGCGGAACTCCACTGCGGCCGCCGCCAGGCTGCCCAGGCTCGGCTCGGTTCCGATGGTCTCTGCGAGGAGATCCTGCGGCATGAGAAACGCTGCCGAGAAAGCATTGACAATCCGCTCCGGCTGGCTCGTCGACCTCAGGTCGGCCTCGCGAATGAGATCTCTGGCGTGGCCGCAGAATACATGTCCAAGCTCATGTGCGAGTGTGAAGCGGCGACGTACCAGCGGTTCGTGGGCGTTGACTAGCGCAATTCGAAAATCGTCCGTCTCCCACGAAGCGCCGGAGACACCGTCCGGCAGCGGGACGATGGCAACATCGACGTCGAAGACTTGCTCCACGGCCTCGGCCAGATCGACTGCGCGGATGTCGACGCCGGCATCGCGAAGCCGACCTTGAGCTTCGGCCGCCAGCTGTTGCCCATAAGAGATGTCGAGCATTCCCCGCGGGAATTCAACTTCGGGCAAGGGGGCGGGTTTGCGCGGAGCATCCCAATGAAGCTGGTCGTGGGCGTTGTGGAAGCGCTCGACCAGCGCAGCGACGTGGTCAGGGCACGAAGATGCTTCGGCCCGAGCCGCGAGCGCATAGGAAGGAGGAGCCGAGCCAGTCAGAATCCAATCGACCGTCGTCTTGCCGAGTTCCGCCGCCAGGGCCAGTTCGGTGGTCGTGAACCGCCGGGCCCCGCGAAGCGACTTGCTCAGCTTGCTCGGCGTAGTCGCCAGAGCATCAGCGAAATCGGTCTGGGACATTCCGACGTCGTTGCGGATCTGCTGGACGCGACCAATCAAGTCAGGGTCCATGCCGCCCACTCTAGCGGGGAGTTTCGATTTTCGAAACCGGGGCGGCAGGGATGGCCTTGGACGTGGCCATCGTGCGACTCGCTCCGCCAGCGCGAGTAGAAGGTGGAACGGTGCCGATGCCGGTGCCAAGGAGAAATGGGCCATGGGTGCAACGGTAAGAAGTCGGGTAGTGCCGGTGGTGGGAACCCGCATCCCCTTGGGACGAGGGCATGCCTCTCGGACGCTGTGGAGGGGGAGTCTGCCCGCGGAGCGATGCGTACTGGCATATCGCGTGCATCGGCTTGGTGGGCGCGAGCTCGCTCGACGAGGATGTGATGGTGCAGAAGGTCGCCCGCGTCGTGTCCCACGTCCTTTCGCCGACGGTGCTCGGCACCCTGGTGTTGCTCAGCATCCCGCTCCGATATGCGGCGGTGGCATGGGCGCCCACGCTGGTCGCGGCGGCGTTCACGATCGTCATTCCCTGGGCGGTACTCGTCTGGATGCGCATGACCGCGCGAGTGACGGATCTCCATGTCACGCGGCGGGAGCAGCGGTGGCCGATCCTGCTCATCGCGCTGGTCTCGATCCTTGCCGGGCTGGGCCTTCTGCGTCTGATGGGTGCGTCGCCCATCGTGTTCGCGGAGATGGGCCTGTTCCTGGCCGGGCTGCTGATCACGGGCGCCGCGAACCTGTTCTGGAAGCTGTCGATCCATGCCGCGGTGGCATCCTTCGCGGCCCTGCACTGCCTGGCGCCCCTGCCGTTGGGTCCGCAGTTGGCCGTCGTGCTGATCGCACTGGTGGGGTGGAGCCGGATCCGGATCACCCACCACACCGCCAGCCAGGTCCTCGCCGGCACGGTGGTGGGCGCGGCCGTGAGCCTCGGTGGGCTCCTGCCGCCGCTGGGCTGACGACGGCGGTCGGCCGGCCCCGCGCGGCACGAGACGAGACGAGTGGCCCGGGAGGCAGCTCCCGGACCACTCGTTCGACGTCGTTCCGCCTGCAGCGGGCACGCGCCTAGCGCTCCAGGATGACGTCCTCGGTGTTCGGGAAGAACATCTTGTAGGTCAGACCGGCGATAGCCGCGCCGATGAGGGGTGCCACGAGGAAGAGCCACACCTGGCCGAGCGCCTCCGGGCCGGCGAACCAGGCGACGCCGAGCGAGCGGGCCGGGTTGACGGAGGTGTTGGTGATCGGGATGGAGACCAGGTGGATCAGCGTCAGGCCCAGGCCGATCGCCAGCGGTGCGAAGCCCTGCGGCGCGCGCGAGTCCGTGCTCCCCAGGATGATGTAGAGGAAGATCGCCGTCAGGATGATCTCGATCAGTAGGGCCGCGACCAGCGAGTACCCGTCCGGCGAGCGGTCGCCGTAGCCGTTGGAGGCGAAGCCGGACTCGACGGCGTCGAATCCCTCGCGTCCGGAGGCGATGGCGAAGAGGGCCAGGCCGGCGACCGAGGCGGCGACGATCTGCGTGATGACGTACGGGCCGACGGCCTTCCACTCGACGCGGCCGGCGAGGGCGGCGCCGAGGGTGACGGCCGGGTTGAAGTGGCCTCCGGAGATGTGGCCGACGGCGTAGGCCATGGTGAGGACGGTCAGGCCGAAGGCCAGCGCGACGCCGACGAAGCCGATGCCCATGTTGATAGGACCCTCCGCGATGACCGACGCGGCGAAGATCGCGCTGCCGCAGCCACCGAAGACGAGCACGAACGTTCCGAGGGCCTCGGCGATGAGCCGGACCGGGAATGACTGATGCATGGTGTCTCTCTCTGCTGGAGTGAAGGCCAGAGCTGGGCCGAGCACGCTCTGACAAGCGCGACGATACTCCAGAGGAACGACAAATAGGAGGCCTGCGGGTTTCCCCTCGATGTCGGACGAGGGAACACAGAGGACCGCAATCATGCTCACGGCAACAGGGACGGCCGCGTCGGGGCCAGGTTACTCATGAGGAGCGGAGGGGAGATCAGCCGGCTCTGCGCTGGTCCTGGTCTTCGCGGGCGCGCTTCACGATCGATTCCGGAGTGGCACGCCCCAACCTACGGTCGATTTTCACGATCGTCTCGGCTCGAATCTGGCTCGCACGTTTCCGCATCTGCAGTTCCCGCGCTGTATACGCGCGTTTGCCCTGTTCCATCATCGATTTCCCTTCCTGAAGCCACCATAGTCTCCTCGTCGAAGCCGAGGTAGAGCGCGTCGAATTCGGCGAGTGCCTCGCGCACCATCACGAGGTCCCGTTTCCTCGCCGGCGACTTTCTCCAGGTGGACGGATCGAGGAACTGCCTTTGTCCGGGGACTAGGTGGGACATCATCACTGCACCGATGACCTCTTCGCCCGGATCCTCGGAGATGCTCTTCTGGAGGGCGAACTCGGTCCGATCCCACCATTCGTTGTTGCGGTCCGCTCTGGCCTTCTGCGCCAGGGCAACGAGTGCTCCAACGACGCCGAGCAGGGCCACAGCAGGCACCAGCAAGGGAGAGAACGGCAGCAGCTGTGCGGCGGTTTCACGGGATGGAGCCGACGGGCCAGTCGTAGGAACGGGGGAGGAACTGCTCGGCGGAGGCACTGTTCCGGCCGTCAGTCGCGGTCGCGGACCGCCACCTCCTGCAGGTTCTGCTCCACCCGCGTGTAGGCGTCCACGGCCACGGCCTTCCAGAGCGCGAGGGCCAGCTCCGGCTCGTCGCGCTCCAACCGCTCGATCGCATCGGCCGAGAGCAGGCGGACCCTCACCTTCTCCTCCGCCCGGACCCGCACGGGTGCACCGCCGCCGAGCGCGATCTCGCCGAACGTCATGCCCGGGCCGAGCGTGGTATACCGGACTCGGTGCCCGTCGCGCACCGTGCTGGTGGCCACCCGCCCGGAGACGATGAAGTAGATCCCGCCGAACTTCTGCCCGGAACGGCGGATGAGGTCGCCGTCGTCGTACTCCCGGTCCTCCATGCGCTCCTCGAGCGCGGCGATCTGCTCTGCGGACAGCGGTACGAGCGCCGCGAAGTCCGGCAGCGCCACCGTGCGAGGCACCAGCCCCGGACGGCCGTGGCGGCGGAGCAGGCGCTCCTCGGCCCACTCGATCGCCTCGGTGCTGCCCGGGAACAGGGGAGTCCGGCCGGCGCAGAGCACCTCGGAGATGCGGCCGGCGTCGTCGATGACGGCCATGCGGCGTCCGTCCACCTCGAATGTCCGCCGCAGCTCCTCCATGAGGTTCAGTGCGACGTCGTTCACCTCGTCCACCTTGCGCACGTCCAGCAGGACGATCTCCACCTCATCCGGCAGGGAGCTGACGTGCCGGACCACGGATTCGGCGCCTGCGAAGAGGAGGTCCCCGTGCAGCTCCACCAGCTGGGCGCGGTGCCCCTGCTCGGTCAGGAGGTCGGCCGCCTCCTGGCCGCGGCGCACCCCGGACGGGGCATCGGTGATGGGGTAGTGCGCGCGGATGGCGGACCGGCCGATGCGCGCCGCCTTGACGAAGTGCAGCCCCATCTCGGCGGAGAGCCGCCGGGCGGCCGCGATGCCGCGCACCGAGGAACCGTGCCGGTCCAGCGCGGGGGAGTAGACCGAGATGCCCAGCTGGCCCGGCAGGACGGCCATGAGCCCGCCGCCGACACCGGACTTCGCCGGAAGCCCGACGGCGCTGGTCCAGGCGCCGGCGTCGTCGTACATCCCGCACGTGAGCATGACGGAGAGCATGCGCTGGACCGTCTCCAGGTCCACCACCTGCTCGCCGGTGAGCGGCTGGCGGCCGCCGTTGGCGAGCGTGGCGCCCATGAGCGCGAGGTCGCGCGCGTTGACGAGGATGGAGCACTGGCGGAAGTAGTTCTCGACGGCGCGCTCGGGATCGTCCTCGATGACGTCGAAGCTGCGCAGCAGGTGGGCCAGTGCACGGTTGCGGTAGCCGGTGGCGGACTCGGAGGCGAAGACCCGCTCGGAGACGTCCAGCGAGCGGCCGGCGAAGCGCGAGTGGATGTCGAGGATGCGACCGAAGCCGTCGCGCCCGCCGGAGCCCTTGATCAGCGAGGCGGCGGCGATGGCGCCCGCGTTGATCATGGCGTTGGCGGGACGGCCGGTGTCGCGGGCGAGCGAGATCTCGTTGAACGCGTCGCCGGAGGGCTCCACGTCCACCTTGCGGTCGACGGCGTCCAGCCCGTGGTCCTCCAGCGCAAGCCCGTAGGTGAAGGGCTTGGAGATGGACTGGATGGTGAACTCGGTGCGGGAGTCGCCGACCTCGTAGACATGGCCGTCCACCGTGGCGAGGCAGATGGCGAAGTCGCCCGGGTCGGCGTCGGCCATGCCCGGGATGTTCTGGAACGGGACGCCGTCGGTGAGCCCGGTCAGCTCCTGGTGCAGGTCCCGCAGGTACCGTTCGATCGGTGAACGCATGCTCCGAGCGTACTGGTGACCCGGAGGCCCCGGCTCGGTAGCATGCGGCGCATGGCCATCAGACTGGAGAACGTCGGCATCGCCGTCCGCGACATCGAGGCCGCGATCGCCTTCTTCACCGACTTGGGGCTCACGGTCCTCGGCCGGGACACCGTCAGCGGCGAGTGGGCTGACACCGCCGTCGGACTCGACGGGAACCACGCGAAGATCGCGATGCTGCAGACCCCGGACGGCCAGGGTCGCCTGGAGCTGTTCGAGTACCTCCACCCGGAGGCGATCGAGACCGAGCCGACCCTCCCGAACGAGATCGGCATGCACCGGGTCGCCTTCTCGGTGGACAGCATCGATGCGGCGCTCGAGATCGCGGCCCGGCACGGCTGCCACCCGCTCCGGGGCGTCGCTACTTATGGGGACGTCTACAAGCTCACCTACGTCCGCGGGCCCAGCGGCATCCTGGTGATGCTCGCGGAGGACCTGACGAAGGCGTCGTCGCAGGGGCGCTGACGCGCAGACCCCGAGACTCCGCGTCTCCGTGCTCGCGCCGCCGCGAGTCAGCCGCCGAGCGGCTGGTGGATGCCGGCCGGTTCGCCGTGCGCCGGTTCCTCCAGCTGGGCTGCGATGGAGACCACGAGCCCGCCGAGCAGGAAGCCGACGACGCCGGCCGCGAGGATCTTGGTGTTCATGACTGGTCCTTTCGGTGGTGCTCCCCCGTGCCGTCATCATGGTCGTGGCCTTCGTGGCCTTCGTGGCCTTCGTGGCCTTCGTGGCCTTCGTGGCGTTCGTGGTCGTCGTGGTACTCGTGGTACTCGTGCATGAGGGCGTGGCCCTTGCCGCGGGCGATCAGGTACCGGTTGACGGGAAAGGCCGCTGCGAAGGCCACCGCCAGTGCGATCATCATGCCCAACCAGAAGACGGGGTTGACGAGCCCGGCGTGCATGGCTCCTGGGATCAGCGCCATCACCGCGTTGTCGACGATCTCCATCGTCGCGATGGAGAGGGTGTCCGCAAGAAGCACCACCCTGACGGCGACCCGGAATCCCGCTCCGCTCTGCAGGATCGGGATGACGGAGAGCAGGTACCCGAAGAAGAAGGCGAGGGTGACGGCCAGCGCGATCGTCGCTGCGGTCGAGAACCCCGCGGCCGTGCCGATCATGAGGCCGAGGATCTCGCCGATGGCGCACCCGGTGAGGCAGTGCAGTGTGGCGCTCGCCGCCAATGAATTGCGCGAATCCATGAGACCTCCTGTCGCGATATACCCCTAGGGGGTATTTGACATGTACAAAGTCTCTCGAATTCGGGTCCGTGTCAAGAGTGTTCAGACCTTCGGACTCCCCGGGGTCTGCGATCACCGCCGAGTGCCGGGTGCCCCGGCGCCGAGCCCGGCCACAGCTTTGCCGCCTAGGGTGATGGCCGTGATGACAGGAATCGAGCAATGGTGGCAGGCGCTCCGCGACGGCTTCGCCCAGGGGGCGCCCCTGCAGCTGGAGACGCAGCCGGTGGTGATCGTCGTCGTGGTCGCGGCGGCGCTGTCCATCCCGCGGGCGACGTGGCGCTGGTTCGGCCTCTACGTGACGTTCGTGCACGAGCTCGGTCACGCCCTCGCTGCCCTGATGACCGGACGTGTGGTGCGGGGGATCCGGCTGCGTCTGGATCACTCGGGTGAGATGATCAGCGCCGGGCGCGGCACGGTGGGCAGCGTCTGGTCCGGTTTCTGGGGCTATCCGGCCCCGGCGGTTGCAGGCGCCCTGATGATCTGGGCGGCCTCGGCCGGCTGGGCGGGCGCCGCGCTCTCCCTCGGGGCGGCCCTGCTGCTGGTCTCGCTGCTGTTCATCCGCAACGGCTGGGGCATGCTGATCGCCCTGGTCTGCGCCGCCGTCGCGCAGGCCCTGGTGGTGTTCCTGCCGCCGGCGAACGTGGGCGTCGTCGTGCTGGTCCTGGGGATCGCGCTGCTGGTCGGCGCGGTGCGCGACTGGTTCAAGGTCGCCGCCGTCCACGGTGGGCGCGGCGATCGCCGGGACTCGGACGCCTACCTGCTCTCCCGCATGAGCGGGGTGCCGTCCTTCGTGTGGCTGACGGGCTTCGCCCTCGTCATCGGCGCCTCGGCCTTCTGGGGTACGACGGCGCTGGGCAGCATCGTCGGCTGACGCGCCCACCGCTCCGGGTTCGGTAGGCGTCGCCGGATCCTCTGTGGAGATGCTTACTGCTCATGCGTTCATGCGCGTGGTCCAGAAGTGTTCCTGAAACGGCGTGACGCACTTTGGTTCTCGATGAATCCCATTTCCGCAGGCAGGCGGAGCCAAAATGTGAGAGGCGATCGCTACGGTGATCGAGACCACAAAACTGTGGTCCCGATTGAAGGAGGATCACATGCGTGTTAGCGCGTACCACTCAACAAATCCGAGCGATCCGGATGTCCATCATGTTTATAACGACTGCCCTACCGGGCAGCAGATCCCCTTCCGGAACCGTGCGTCCGGAACAGGTGGCTATCGACTGTGCAAGAGCTGCGCTGGTCGGTAGCCGTTCGACAATAGCCGATCGTGTGGGAGGTGATATGGGATGGGTAAGAGTGCGAAGCCATCGAAGAAGAGCTTGAGCGACGCGGGCAAGAAGCTGGCTTCTGATTCATCAAGTAAGTCGGCGAAGTCGAAAGCGGGTTCGATATTGGGAAAGGGGTGACCTCCCTCGCCCCGGAGGGCCTCCGGTCGACTAGCGACCGGAGGCGCTTCCTCTCTTTAATCGCGGGTAGCAGAGGTTTCAACTTTCTCTCGCCACGTGGTGAGCGAAGGGTGACGAGAAAGTAGGCATTGCCGGGTTCCGGTCGTGTCCGAGGTGTTCACAGGGGCTCCCGGGAGGCCTAGCGTGGGCCGCATCCGGCCGGAACGCGCCACGCCTGAAGGAGATCAGCCATGCCCGAACTCTCAGCCCTCGCCCTGGTCTGCACATTGACGCCGTCGCCGGCTCCGTCCAGCAGCGAGTTGATGGGTCGCCGCGTCCTCGAGGCGCTGGAGCGGCACGGCGTGCGCACGTCCTCCGTCCGGGTGGTGGACCATGACGTGCGACCGGGCGTGAAGACGGACATGGGTGCCGGCGATCAGTGGCCGGCGATCCGCCGGCAGGTCCTGGACGCGGACATCCTGGTGATCGCCACCCCCATCTGGCTGGGGCATCCCAGCAGCGTGGCCCAGCGGGTCCTCGAACGTCTGGACGCCGAACTCTCCGAGACCGATGACCGGGGCCGGCCGATCATGTACGACAAGACGGCGATCGTCGCCGTCGTCGGCAACGAGGACGGCGCCCACAAGACCATCGCCGACCTGACGCAGGCCCTCAGCGACGTCGGCTTCACCGTCCCGGCGCAGGCGGGCACCTACTGGGTTGGCGAGGCCATGCAGAGCGTGGACTACCAGGACCTCGAGGAGGTCCCAGAGGCCGTGGCCTCGACGACGGCGGGCGCGGCCCGCAATGCCGTCCACCTGGCCCGTCTGCTGCGTGGTCACCCGTATCCCGCGGACGGCGGCGAGGGGTAAGGCCCTCGAAGGAGAGGAGAAGACAAGAGAGCACCGGGCGCGGGCCGTCATGGCCGGCGCCCGATGCTCTCGGGACTACTGAGCGCTCATGAGCGAGCGATCGAGTGAACGATGAGGCTAGGCGAGCTTCGCGAGCGCTCCCTGGCGGCGGCCGAAGAGTGCGGCGTCGAGCGAGGCACGGCCGGCACCGAGGAGGGCGATCGCGGCGGCACCGGCGCCGAGGAGCAGCACCAGCTCGTAGCCACCGTCGCTGACGAAGACGCCGGCGCTCAGGTGCACCTGCACCAGGGCGACCAGCATGTTCAGAGCCAGCAGGACGCCGACGGGGCGGGTCAGCAGCCCGAGGATCAGCAGCGCGCCGCCCACCAGCTCGAGGCCGGCCACGAAGGGCGCCGCGATCTCCGCCGCGGGGACGCCCATCTGGGCGAAGGACTCGGTAGTGCCCGCGATGGTGAACTGGCTGAACTTCTGCCAGCCGTGGGCCACGAAGATGAAGCCGACGACGACGCGCAGGAGCAGGCGCCCTGCAGTGGATGCGGTGGAAGCTGTGTTGGTCATGGGTACAAGTGCATCAGTCGGAACTTGAAGTTTCAGCTTAAATGCAGCGATTTCGTCATCGTTGTGGGCATCGACACAACGACGCCGCTGCCGGCCCGAGCGCCCAGTGGCGTTCGGACCGGCAGCGGCGTCGTGTGCCGACCTAGATCAGCGGATCGGCGTCGGCGGCTCCTCGCGAGCGAGTACCGCGAGTGCGTTGTCGGCGGCGAGCGTCGCCATCGCGGTCCGCGTCTCGACCGTCGCCGAGCCCAGGTGCGGCACCAGGGCCACGTTGTCCAGGTCCAGCAGGTCCGGATGCACGCGGGGCTCGTGCTCGTACACGTCCAGCCCGGCCCCGGCGATCAGCCCGGCGCGGAGCGCGGCGGCCAGCGCCTCCTCGTCGATGATCGGCCCGCGCGCGGTGTTGACCAGGTAGGCGGACTCCTTCATGGCGGCGAGCTGCTCGGCCCCGATCAGGTGGTGCGTGGCCGGCCCGTAGGGGCAGTGCAGGGAGACGACGTCGGACACGCTCAGGAGCTCGTCGAGCTCCACGCGGCGGGCACCGAGTTCCTCCGCAACGGCCGGATCGATCTCGCTGCGCGACTGGTAGACGACCTCCATGCCGAACGCCTTGGCCCGGCGCGCGGTGGCCTGGCCGATCCCGCCCATGCCGACCACCCCGAGGGTCTTGCCCTGCAGGCTGCTGCCCAGGAGGAAGAACATGCCCCACTTCCACGGGGTGCCGGAGCGGATCAGCCGCTCGCCCTCGCCCAGTCGGCGCGTGGCCGTGAGGATGAGGCCGAACGCGATGTCGGCCGTGGCCTCGGTGAGCACGCCGGGCGTGTTGGTGGCGACGACGTCGCGTTCCCGGCACGCCGGGACGTCGATGTTGTCGTAGCCCACCGCCACGTTGGCGACCACACGGAGCTGCGGCCCTGCGGCGTCGAGCAGCTCGCCGTCGATCCGCTCGGTCAGCAGGCTGACGATGGCATCTGCTCCCGCCACGCGGCGCAGCAGCTCGTCGCGGTCGATCGACTCCTGTCCGGTCCAGGCATCGACCTCGTGCTCGGCGCGGAGCTTCTCGAGTGCGGCTTCCGGGATGCGTCCGGTGACGACGACGCGGCTCATGCTGCCTCCTCGATCCATTCCCGCAGCCGGCCGAGGCCCTCGCGGATCGCGTCCGTCTCGATGCCCGAGTAGGCCAGGCGGATGTACTGCCGGTCCTCGTCGGGCAGGCGGCGGCCGAAGTGCTCGCGGGTGCAGAAGGAGACGCCGGTGGCCTCCAGTGCCGCGGTGGCGAAGTCGCCGACGGCGGTGAAGCCCTTCCGCTCCATGGCCTCCGTGACGTCGGGGAACAGGTAGAAGGTCGACTGCGGCACGGCGACGGAGAAGCCCGGGATCGCGTTGAGGATCTCGCAGGCGACGTCGCGCCGCTCCTTGAGCGTCTCCAGCATCTCCTGGACGGGCTCCTGGGGGCCGCGCAGGGCGGCGATGCCGGCCCACTGCACGTAGTGCGTGGTGCAGGACTCGTCGTTGGTGTTGAGCTTGCTCATGACGTTGGCGATCTCCAGCGGCGCGACGGCGCAGCCGAGGCGCGAACCGGTCATCGCGAACTTCTTGCTGAAGGTGTAGAGGATGACGGTCCGCTCGGCCATGCCCGGGAGCGCGGCGATCGACTTGGACGAGCCCTCGTAGCGGGTCTCGAAGTAGGCCTCGTCGGACAGCACCCAGAGGTTGTGCTCCTGGGCGAGCTGCGCGACGGCCTCGCGCTCCTCGTCGGTCGACTCCGCGGAGATGGGGTTCTGCAGGTCGTTGTAGATGATCGCGACGGTCTTCTCGGTGATCGAGGCGCGGATCTTCTCGATGTCGATGGCGAAGCCGGACTCGGTGGGCAGGTAGCCGTACGGGACGGCCGTGCCGCCGAGGTACTCGATCTGGGACTCGTAGATCGGGAAGCCGGGGTTGGGGTAGAGCACTTCCTGGCCCGGGTTCATCACGGTCTGGAGGAACTTGGTGATGACGGGCTTGCCGCCGGTCATGACGACGACGTTGTCCGCGGTGTAGTTCAGGCCGCGGCGGGATCCGATGTCCTCGGCCAGGGCCTCGCGCAACTGGGGGATGCCGGGGCCGGGGCAGTAGCCGGTATAGCCGTCGGCGATCGCCTGGTTCATCGCCTCGACGATGTGCGGTGCGGTCGGGATGTTGATGTCACCGAGGTGGAAGGGGTACACGGTGTTCCCCTTCGCCTTCCAGGAGGCGGCGGCCTGGGCGACGCTGAAGGCGGTTTCGGTCCCCAGCCTTTCGAGCCGGTTGGCGAGTTGCGGCATGCGTTCCACTCCTCATCGAGTTGTCGAGGCGCCCTCGATCTGAGCGAGGACTAGTATATGACTAATATATCAGGCCGCGTGACAGCCGCGCCATGCCCTTTGGTCTCCGAGTTCGGTCTCGGCGTCGAGCAATGTTGTTGACTGGGTCACACCTGTGACATACCGTCAAAATACATCTCATATATCAGTTGCCGACGCAACCTCATTGCACGGGAGTACATCGCTGCCATGGCCGAATCTGCGCCGACCCAAGTCCGTCCGGACACCGCCGAGAAGAGGGGCCTCCCGCGTGCCCTGACCTATGCCGGCGCCATCATCGCCTTCCTCATCGGCTCCGGCTTCGCCACGGGGCAGGAGATCCTCCAGTACTTCACCTCCTACGGCTACTGGGGGATCTTCGGCACGGGACTGCTGGTCCTCGTCCTGATGACCTACGTGTGCGTGGAGCTCCTCACGACCGGTCAGAGGAAGCAGTTCGCCCGGCCGTCGCAGATCTTCCACTTCTACTGCGGCAAGCACCTGGGGATCTTCTTCGACGCCTTCTCGATCCTCTTCGTGTTCCTCAGCTTCACCGTCATGGTCGCGGGTGCCGGCGCCGTCTTCCAGGAGCACTACGGCCTCTCCAAGTACCTCGGCGGGATCGGCCTGGCCGTCGCGGTCGGCATCACGGTGTGGTTCGGCCTGCGCAGCCTGGTCGACGTGATCGGCAGGATCGGCCCGCTGATCGTCGTGATCGCCGTCGGGCTCGGCCTCCTCGGCCTCGTGCGCGGCACCGGCGTGGTCGGCGGGCACCACCTCCTGCCGACGCTGGAACTGACGCAGGCCTCCACCAACTGGTTCCTGGCCGGTCTGTCCTACGTGGGCTTCTGCATGCTGTGGCTGGCCGCGTTCCTCACCGCGCTCGGCAAGACGGCGCGCACGCGTCGGGAGGCCGCCTCCGGTGGGCTCCTCGGAGGAGCCGTCTTCTCGCTGGCGTGCATCGTCGTCGGACTGGGGCTGCTGGCCAACATCACCCGGGTCAACGGGACGGAGATCCCGATGCTGGTCCTCGCGGCGGACCTGAGCCCGCTGCTCGCGTCTGGCTTCTCGGTGATCATCCTGGCCGGCATCTACACGACGGCGGTCCCGCTGCTGTGGACGGTCTCGTCGCGCGTCTTCGCCGAGAAGACGGTGCCGTTCAAGAGCCTGACCCTGGGCCTGGCGGCCGCGGGCACGGTCATCGGGCTGGTGCTGCCGTTCTCGCAGATGGTCAACATCGTCTATGTGGTCAACGGCTACGTGGGCATCCTGCTGCTGGCCCTCATGCTGGTCAGCACGGGCCGGCGGGCGTTCCGGAATCGGTCTGCCGACGCCAGCCCAGAGGTGCAGAGCCGTCGTTCCGCCGATCGGGTGGCGAGCTAGAAGGCCATCCGGCTCTGCTCAGCGCACCAGCGACAGGTGTCCGCGGGGGCGCTTGTCGACTGGATCCCGCGTCGCGCCTACGGTCTCGGTGACTCCGGCCAAGGCCTGGCCGAACGTTAGCCCATGGATCTCGTCGAGGGAGACGCCGAGCCGCCCGGTGAGGCTGGTGGACCCCCTGTTGCTGGGACTCTGCAGGGCGGGAAGCGTCGATCGGAAGACGCGAGAGGTCTCGCGCTGCATTCCTTCGGGTTCGCCAGTGCGGTAGCCGCGTTTAGCGAGCTCGGTACACGAGCGCCGGTAGGACCAGTCGGAGAGCAGCCCTGCCTTGTGACATGAGTACACGAGTGCCATAGCGGAAACGCCCCAGCGCCCCTTCGACCGCAGAATGGCATCGATTGACGGCTCGCGCCGCACCGACGCCTGGAGTGCCGCACGTGGCATGAGGAACTCAGCGGCGAACTGGTCTGCTTCCCGCTCGGCATCGCGCTCGTTCTCATCGGCCGAACTCAGGCCAGCGTGCATGACGAGATGTCCGAGTTCGTGGGCCAGATCGAACCGTGAGCGCTCCGGTGTCTTCATCGTCGAGAGGAAGACGTAGGGGCGGTCGCCTTCCCAGAGGCTAAAGGCGTCGACATCCGCCGGGCCGTCCGGAAGGCTGAGCACCCGTACGCCGCGCGACTCTGCCAGTTGCACTGAGTTCGGCAGGGGATCGGAACCGAGCTTCCACTCCGCCCGTAGTCGTTGGGCGGCTGGACGGGGGTCAATGCCGGAAAGATCGGGAACGTCTAGCAAGGGCAGCGAGAAGCGCTCCGTGATCGCCGAGTAGAGTTCCACGCCAGTTCGCCCCGACGCCATGGCCGCATGCTTCTGTGCGGCACTGGAGCGCCGTCGGGCCCGGAAGAAGGCGCGTTCCTCCTCCAAGGGCTCGAGAGCCGATGATCGAACGGAGCACGAGTTGGTCATGCGCAGACCGTAGTCGGACCCTCCGACAGCTTGGAGCAGTTTGACCCGTGAGCGGTTCCGGAAGATGGACGAGGCGGTCCAGGCAGTCACCGGCTGGATGCTGGCCAAGGGCCAGAACCCCGGCATGGCCGCCGATCAGATCAGTCTCGTGGAGAAGTACAGAGAGTTTCGGAACGACACCGCCGGATAACGTCGGTGAACCAGCTGCCGGCAGGGTACTCCTGCTCGACGAATCGCGCTCCGGAACCTAGAAGCCGACCCCGCTGCGCAGGATCACGTTCGCGTACGGGGTCGTCTCGCCGGTGCGGACGATCACCTTCGCCTCCGGAAGTCGTGCCTTCAGCTCCTCGTGGCTGACGAACTCGACATCCGCGTAGTGCTCCCGCACCTGCGCCTCGGGCTGCTGCCCTCGCGCCTCGGACGCCATCGTGACGCCCTCCACCACCAGCGCCTTCGCCAGGGCGTCCAGCACCGACGCGAACGTCGGCAGACCCGGCACCAGCGACAGGTCCACCACCGTGGCGGTCCGCGGCAGCGGAAGCCCGCAGTCCGCGATCACCATGGTGTCCGTGTGACCGAGCGTGCCCAGGGCGTGCAGCAGGTGGGGGTTGAGGAGGCCGGATTTCAGCACGGGAGTCCTTTGCGGGGGAGCAGGCGGGAAGGGGAGGAGGACGACGGCGTTCTAGAGGGCGTCCAGCGAGCGCGGGTAGGACGCCTGGGCGCCCGGACGGGTCACCGAGGCGGCCGAGAACTTGGCGGCGAAGCCGGCGGCCTCCACCAGCGAGTCGCCGTGGGCCAGCCGGGCGGCCAGTGCGCCGGTGTAGGCGTCGCCGGCGCCGGTGGTGTCCACGGCGGAGACGCGGACGGCCTCCACGCGCGTCAGAGCCGGCTCGCGGCGCTGGTCGCGACCGCCGTCGTACTCGGTTTGGCCCACCTCGGCGACCAGCGAGCCCGCCGCCCCGAGCGTGATGACCACGCTGCGCAGGCCGCGGGCGCAGAGCTCGCGCGCCATGGTCTCTGCGTCGGCGTCAGCCGCCACGGGTGCGCCGAGCATCTCGAGGACCAGGGCGGCCTCGTGCTCGTTGGCGACCAGCGGATCGGCCGCGAGGACGGCCTCCGCTGCCAGCTCGATCACGGGCGCCAGGTTCAGCACCACGCGGGACCCGCCGGCGGTCGCCTGGCGGACGGCCTCCTCGACCGCCGCCGCGGGGATCTCGCCCTGCAGGACCACCACGTGGCCGAGCCCGCCGGCGCCCTCACCACCGCCGACCTCGCGCACGAAGTCCGCGGTCACCGTGCCGTTGGCGCCGGGGACGACGGCGATGGAGTTCTCGCCGCCGTCGTCGATGGAGATGAGTGCGACGCCGGTGGGCCCGTCCACCGTGCGGACGCGGCCGAGCTCGACGCCGGCCTCGCGGAGCAGGCGCAGGGCCTCGTCCGCGTTGGCGTCGCGGCCCACGGCTCCGACGAACTCGGTGGAGGCCCCGGCCAGGGCGGCGGCGAGGGCCTGGTTGGCGCCCTTGCCGCCGGGGGAGACGGTGAAGGAGTGGGCCAGCACGGTCTCGCCGGGGCCGGGCAGGCGCGGCATGGAGACCGCGAGGTCCGCGTTGCTGGAGCCGATGACGGTGACGCGTGCTGGCTGGTTCATTCCTTCTTCGTTTCTCTCGGGTGCGGTGCGTGGTGGTGTGAGTGGGGCGGGTGCTCCGCCTCGCGTGCGGCGGAGCACCCAGGGGCGGGCCCGGTGACTAGTCGGAGAACTTCTCGACGTTCTCCACCGTCACGGTGTCGACGGCGACGTTCTGCAGCTCCTCGACCTCCTCGCCGGCGAGGACCTTGGACATGACCTCCACCGACTGGCGACCCAGCTCCTCCGGGTTCTGGGCGATGGTGGCGTAGAGCTTGCCGTCCTCGACGGCGGCGAAGCCGTCCTCGGTGCCGTCGAAGCCCACCACGTGGATGTCCTCGCCGGCGCGGGCGCCGAGGGCCTGGATGGCGCCGAGTGCCATCTCGTCGTTCATCGCCAGCACGCCGACGATGTCCGGGTTGCCCTCGAGCAGGTTGGTGGTGACGTCCAGGGCGGTCGCGCGGTCGTACTGCGCGGTCTGCTGGGCCACCACCTCGATCTCCGGGAACTCGGCCAGGCCCTTCGTGAAGCCCTCGCCGCGCTCGTTGGTGGAGGATGCGCCGGGCACGCCCTCGAGGATCACGATCTGGCCCTTGCCGCCCACGGCCTCGGCCAGCGCCTTGGCGGCCTGCTCGCCGCCGGCGACGTTGTCGCTGGCGACCAGCGAGGCCACCTCGGCGCCCTCCACGGCGCGGTCGACGGCGACCACCGGCAGGCCGGCGTCGACCACCGGGCCGAGCGCGGAGCCGGCGGCGGCGGAGTCCACGGCGTTGACGATCACGCCGGCCGAGCCGTCCGAGGCGGCGGTGGCCAGCTGGTTGGCCTGCGTGGCGGAGTCGTTCTGGGCGTCGACGACGTCCAGCTCGATGCCGAGGTCCTCGGCGGCGTCCTCGGCGCCGTCGCGGAGGTCGACGAAGAACGGGTTGTTCAGGGTGGACACGGCCAGGGTGACCTTCTGGCCGGCGTCCTCCCCGCGGTTGCAGGCGGACAGGGTGAGGGCCAGCGTGAGGCCGAGGCCGGCGGCGGCCACGCGGCGAGCGACGTTGCTCTTCATGATGGTTCTCCTTCGATGGGGTGGTGCGGTTCGGTGGTGCTGGACGGATGGTGCGGTGGTTCTCTGGGGAGGTCCGGCGCGGCGGTTCTCGCGCTGCGGTTCGGGCGCCGCCGTTCGGGTGCGGCTAGTGCCGGACGTTCTTGCGGCGGATCACGTCGAATCCGACGGCGAGGGCGATCACCACGCCGATGACCACCTGCTGCCAGAAGGACGAGACGGACAGCAGGTTCAGGCCGTTGCGGATCACGGCGAGGACCAGGGCGCCCACCAGGGTGCCGCTGATCCGGCCGACGCCGCCGGCGAGGGAGGCCCCGCCGATGACGACGGCGGCGATCGCGTCCAGCTCGTAGCCCGTCGCCAGGGTGGGCTGGGCGGAGTCGAGGCGTCCGGCGAGCAGCATGCCGGCGAGGCCGGCGAAGAGCCCGGAGATCGCGAACACGGTGACCAGGACCCGCTTGACCGGGATGCCGGACAGGCGTGCGGCCTCGGTGTTGCCGCCGACGGCGAACGCGTTCTTGCCGATGATGGTGCGGTTCAGGACGAACGCGGCGATGAGGCCGGTGACCACCATGACGATGATCGGCATGGGCACGGGGCCCAGGTTGGAGCCGAGGAAGGACACGGACTCGGAGGTGGAGATCGGGCGGCCGTCGGAGACCACCAGGGTCAGGCCGCGGACGATCGTCAGCATGGCCAGCGACGCGATGAACGTGGGCAGCTTGCCGTACGCGCTCATCATGCCCGTGACCAGGCCGGACATGGCGCCGACGGCGAGTCCCACGAGGATGCTCACCCCGTCCGGCAGCCCCGCCGTGGTGGTCCAGTAGGCGGACACCATCGCCGAGAGCGCGGCGACCGAGCCGACCGAGAGGTCGATGCCGGCGGCGACGATGACGAACGTCAGGCCGAACGCCATGACGGCGATGGTGGAGACCTGGATGCCGATGTTCATCAGGTTCGGCCCGGTCAGGAAGTGCGGGGTGGCGATCCACAGCGCGATGCAGAGGACCACCAGCCCCACGAGGGCGCCGTTGTTGGCGAGGAACGACTTGAGGTCGAAGTGACGCTGCTTCGCTGCGGCGTTCATGCGGTGGCTCCTTCATCTCCGGTGTCGGCGGAGGCGGCGTGGGGTTCTTCTTCGTCGCGGTGCACGTTGGAGACCGCGAGTTGCATGATCGAGTCCTGGGTGGCCTCGGCGGTGGGCAGTTCGCCCGCGATGGTGCCCTGGCTCATGACGAGCACCCGGTCCGACATCCCGAGCACCTCGGGCAGGTCGGAGGACGCCATGAGGACGCAGCCGCCGCCAGCGGTGATCTCGTTGATGAGCTCGTAGATCTCCACCTTGGCGCCGACGTCCACGCCGCGCGTGGGCTCGTCCAGCAGCAGGACCTTGGACCCGGCGCTGAACCAGCGGCCGAACACGGCCTTCTGCTGGTTGCCGCCGGAGAGCGAGCGGATGGGCTGCTCGATCGAGTCCATGCGGATGCGCAGGCGCTCGGCGATCTTCTCGGCCCGGGCCTTCTGCCCGCGGCGGTCCACCAGCCCGAACCGGGAGGTGGCGCCCATCGTGGCGTAGCCGATGTTCTCGGCGACGGAGGCGTCCAGCACCAGGCCCTGCGTCTTGCGGTCCTCGGGCACGTGGCCGACGCCCGCGCGGGTGGCGGCGGCGACGTCGTACGGTTTGAGCTTGCGGCCGTTCACGCGGACCTCGCCGGAGGCGTAGTGGTCCGCGCCGGCGAGGCAGCGCAGCAGCTCGGTGCGGCCGGCGCCCATGAGCCCGGCCAGGGCGACGACCTCGCCCGGGCGGACGGACAGGTCGATGCCCCGCAGGCCGTCGGCGTTGAGGCCCTTGACCTCCAGCAGGGGCTGGGCGGCCCCGGATCCCGCAGTGCTCCCGGGCGCCGCGGCGTCGCCGTCGCCCGGGGTGTTCTGCACCGTGACGCCGGGCTCGCGGGGGAACTGCTTGTCGATGCTGCGGCCCACCATGAGCCGGATCAGCTCGTCCTCGTCGGTGGTGGCGGGCACCTGGGCGACGAAGCCGCCGTCGCGCAGGACGTTGACGCGGTCGCCGATCGCGGCGATCTCGTCCAGGTGGTGGCTGATGAAGACCATGCCGACGTTCTTGGCCTTGAGGTCGCGTACGACGTCGAACAGCGCCTCGATCTCCGAGGTGGTCAGGGCGGCGGTCGGCTCGTCGAGGATGAGGATCCGCGCGTCCAGCGAGAGGGCCTTGGCGATCTCGACGAGCTGCTGGCGGGCGATGCCGAGCTCGCCCACGTGGGTGTCCACGTCCAGATCCAGGCCGATCTGGGCGAGCGCGTCGCGGGCGATGCGGCGCATCTCCGCGCGGTTGATCACGCCGAAGCGGCGCGGGGTGCGGCCGAGCGTGATGTTCTCCGCGACCGTCATGGACGGGACCAGGTTCAGCTCCTGGTGGATGGTGGCGATGCCGAGGGACTCGGAGGTCTTGGTGTCCGTGATGGACACGGGCTCGCCGTCCAGCAGGATGCGGCCGGAGGTGGGCTGGTGCACTCCGGCGATCATCTTGATCAGCGTGGACTTGCCGGCGCCGTTCTCACCCAGGAGGACGGTGACCTCGCCGGGGTAGACGTCCACGGTGACGTCGTGGATGACCTCGATGCGCCCGAAGGACTTGGACACGGAGTCCAAGGTCAGCACGGGTTGCGGGCTCATGGCGGTGTTGCTCCATTCGTCGTTGAACGGGTGGGCGGGGGACGGGAGGGTCAGGTGGCTGGCGGCGGTGGACTTGTTGGCGCCGTCGTTTTCACTGTCGTTGGCCCAGCCGTCGGTGCGCCGGGCGCGGGGCCGACGGAGCCGCGGCAGGTGAACTCGCTGCGCAGGACGCTCGATTCGACGGCGGTCTCGGCGGTCTGGGCAGTCTGGTCGGCCTCACCGTTGAGCAGCGAGGCGAGGGCCTCGACGGCGAGCCGTCCCATCGCGCCGACGTCGTGGCTGATGGTGGACAGCGGCGGGTCGTGCAAGGCGAACGCCTCGATCTCGTCGAAGGTCACCACGCTGAGGTCGGTACCGATGCGCACGCCGGCTTCCCGCAGGACGGCGAGGGCGCCGATGGCCATGGGGGAGTCGGCGATGAGGACGGCCGTGGGGCACGTCTCGGGGTCCTGCCGGAGCTCGAGCAGCCAGCGGGCGCCCTCGGCGCCGGTGGCGCTGCGGAAGTCGCCGTGGAAGATCAGCCGCTGGTCCAGCGGGAGGCCGTGCGCCTGGAGCGCGGCGGCGTAGGAGGCGTAGCGCTCCTGGGCGGTGGAGGTGTGCTCGGGGCCGCCGATGACGGCGATGCGCCGGTGGCCGAGCTCGTGCAGGGCACCGACGGCGCTGTGCACCGCCTGCGTGGACTCGGCGGTGACGCTGAGCGCGGGGACCTCCGGCAGGGTGCGGTCCACGAGCACGGTGGGGATCCTGCGTGCCAGCAGCCGCTCCAGGGCCGGGGTGGCGGTGGCGTGGGAGGCATCGCCGAGGCCCTGCGGGACGGCGAGGACGCCGTCGACCCGGCGGGAGAGCATCGCGCCCAGGAACTCGTCCTGCTGCTCCGGGTCCTCGTTCGCGTTGCCGATGAACGTGACCAGGCCGAGCTCGCGGGCGGCGAGCTCCACGGAGTGTGCGAGGTCGGCGAAGTAGGGGTTGCGCACGTCGGAGATCAGCAGGGCAATGCTGTCCGTCCGGGTGGAGCGGAGGGAGCGGGCCTGCGCGTTGGGGGAGAAGCCGAGCTGCGCGGCCGCGGCCTGGACCTTCTCGCGGGCGACGGCGCTGGTGGCCGGATTGCCGGAGAGCACGCGGGACGCGGTGGCCTGGGAGACCCCGGCGGCCTGTGCGACATCCCGGAGGGTGACGGTCTGCATCCCCGGCTCCTTTGCGCGAGAGGTGAACATTTGCAATCGATTCCATGGAATCGATTGCATGAGTGTGGCACAGCTCTCGCCAGTGGTCAAGGTCGCGTGACGTCCAGACTGTGAGCTGCCAACACCGCCCGGTCCCGTGGCGTGGGCTGACTGCGCTGGGCTAGGGTGCAGGGAAAGCCGAGCTGCGTGTTCACTAGGGCGAGCCGAGGGGGAACGCCCGCCGCAGCGGTTGGGGGATCATGGCTGGACAGAGGGAGCCTAGCGATTTGGCGCGACCCGCGATGTCGCGTCTCGTTCTTATCGCCGCGGCAATGGCCGTGGTGGTGGCTCTCGTCGCGGCCGGGGCGACGGCCGGCATCGTGCACTTGGTCAATCAGGCCCGGGGTGCACCGGCGCCGGTCGTGCGCGCAGACGATGACCCTCTCGCCGCGGCCGCTTCAGCGAGCCAAACAACCGGTATCACCGCCGCTGCAGTCGCTTCAGACGTGCGCTCGGCGCCCTCCAGTACTGGCTCGGAGGGTGCCGGAAAGAACAGCGACCGTACCCCGCGTGCTGCGGCGATCAAGGAGGAGGCCGTTGTGAGGGGCCGCCCCGCAGCGGCGTTCGACGAGTTCTGTGAGGTGTGGACGTATCCCACACCGGCCACAGACGGGCAGGCCTGGGCCAATCGAGTGACTGAGTCCTGGTTGGCTGCGCATGGAGCTGAGTGCCCCGACGCCGTGGTGATTCCCGGGTACTTCATCCAGTCGACGATGCCGGGGGACGACGGCGAACTAGTCGTCACGTTAGAGGACGCGCCGGGAGCTCTGGCTGCTCTGAAGCCGGCAGCGCGCGACATCATCGACCGGACGGCCGCTGAGTATCCGGAGCTGGAACGCGTGACGGCGAAGACGGCGAACGGTGAGACGTCGAGCTCGTACACGCGTGGGCAATGGGAGATCCGCGTGCCCTTCAGGGAGAGGGCCGCAATGGCGGCCGAGAACCCGGAGCCGGCGTCGACGCTCATCGGCCAGGAGTGGGCCGACGAGAAGATGAATCAGTGGCTCACGAAAATCCGCGCTGACGAGATCGCTGAGCTGTCGGCGGGATTCAAACTGATCACGCGCTGGAGCTCGCCGGCTCCCGGCGAGCTTGTGGTGTACCTCGACGCAGCACTGCTCGAGCAGCCGCATCTGCAAGGACCCCACATGACCATTGATATCGAGCTTCAGGGCATCGCTGTGACCATCCTGGACAACATCTACTTCGACGCTCCAGAGCTCAAGCAGGTCACCGCAGTCCTCGAGAACGGAGCTGCCGGAGAGACCGTCCGCCGCGGCGACAAATGGTTCACCCATTAGGAGGTTCAGACGATGCCGGTCTCTGTTCAACAACTCTTCGCAGCCGCAGGACTCGAACGCCAGGGCGTGGTCCGATGGGGTGAGCCCGTGCCGACGAATCAGCCTGGAGTGTACTGCGTCTCCACTAGCGAAGACCCGGAGGGCCAACGATTGACGCCGTTCTTGCCTTCTGCGGCACGGCTGGCCGGTCTTCTCGAGGCATGCCCCCGTCTCTCGGTCGACGGCGAACCAGCGAATGTGGCTACGCTCGCTCATCGCCTGTCGCGGTTCTGGCTGGACGCGGAGCCGGTCCTCTATGTCGGCCAAACTGGCAGTTCGCTGCGGCTACGAGTCGGCCAGTACTATGGCACGCCGATGGGCGCCTCGAGGCCGCATGCCGGCGGTTGGTGGCTGAAGTCCATCGCCAATCTTGACGCGCTGTACCTGCACTTCGCGCCGAGCGAAGATCCCGTCCGCGCCGAGCGAGAGATGCTGAAATCGTTCGCGAGCCATGTAACCGACGATGACGCCGCATCCCTCTTTGATCAGGAGCGGATCGCTCCGTTCGCAAATGTGAGGGTGGCGTCTGGCGAACTGAAGCATCATGGACTTCTCCATTACGCCGCGGAGCCCGCGGACGAGTCGACGTCGACACCTGTAGTTGTATGGAGTCAGCCTGTGACGGACAAGGATCGATTGCGAAGCAATCTCCGCATCCCCTCTGCCTCGAAGTATGTGTTTCCCGAGGAGCCCGGCATGGTGACTCTGGTGATCGATGGCGAAGAAAGGCGCGTGCAGTGGCGTCCGAACGGGACCCGATCCGGCACGCTGGGCGTCGGCAAGAAGGTCATGGCAACCTTGCTGGAACGCGGGGAACGCATACGGATAGAGGTGCGAGGGGGAGTCTTTGCGCTCTTTAGGAAATAGACCGTCGTCACAAGGTCGTATGGAGTTCGCAACGGCGCCAAACGACCGTGATGGATGCTGACGGAGGCGTGACAGTCTGCGCTTCCAGGGACCGAGTAGGCTATCGCATGCTTCAGAATCGGCTATGCAAGGGGGAGCGTTGTCTAGGAGACTGGCCCTACGCGCGCGGCGAGCAACGGTGTTCCTCCGCGTTGTCAGTACTCGGTCCGCCGTGTCGCCTAGGTGCCTGTTTCCTCGGCTGCTCGCCGCAGGCCAGAGGGAGCCTGTCCGCTACCGTGCCGTAAGCGGCACGGGCCGCCATAGTGGTAAGTCGGCTGACATTCGTGGGGCGATGCCCGGTCCTGGCAGCCCACATGGTTTCATGGGACTAGGACGCCGCAAGAATGCAAACGAGGCGGGATTCTGACCGTGCGCATCATCGACAACATCTCCGAACGGCTTGGCGATGACCTGAAGGCAACTATCGCCCCCGGTTCCAAGGTTCGTATCGCGGCCTCGACCTTCTCGTTATTTGCTTTGGAAGCTCTACGTGAGCAGCTCGAGCAGGTCACGGAACTCGAGTTCATCTTCACATCGCCGTCGTTCGTGGCAGATAAGGCTACGGACATGCTCCGGAAGGAACGCCGCGAGTTCTTCATCCCCCACGGCTCGGCGGAGTCGTCGCTCGCGGGCTCCGAATTCGAGGTGCGGTTGAGAAACAAGCTCACGCAGAAAGCAATCGCCCGCGAATGCGCCGACTGGGTCCGCCGCAAAGTAACATTCAAGTCCAACGCCACGGGTAAACCCATGCAGCAATTCGCCGTCGTCGACAGCCAGGCGGCCTATATGCCCTTGCAGGGCTTCACCACCGCAGATCTGGGCTACGAATCCGGTGACGCTGTGTCCAACATGGTGCACCGCATCGACGAGACGCCCATGACCGCGCAGTACCTCTCGCTGTTCAATCAGATCTGGTCCGACTCGGATCAAGTCCAAGACGTCACGCAGAAAGTGCGTGATCACATCGCCAGCGTCTACGCAGAGAATTCCCCGGAACGGATCTACTTCTTGATCCTCTACAACCTCTTCTCGGAGTTCCTCGAAGACATCACCGAGGACGTCCTTCCCAATGACCGCACCGGCTACCTCGACACCAAGGTCTGGAAGAGCCTCTACAACTTCCAGCGTGACGCCGCGACCGGCATCATCAACAAGCTGGAGACCTACAACGGCTGCATCCTTGCTGATTCTGTCGGCCTGGGTAAGACCTTCACGGCACTTGCGGTCATCAAGTACTACGAGCTTCGGAACAAGTCCGTTCTCGTGCTCTGCCCGAAGAAGCTTGCGGAGAACTGGACCAACTACAACGCGAATCTGACCACGAACCTCTTCGCCAGTGACCGGTTCAACTATGACGTTCTGGCCCATACGGACCTCTCGCGAACCAAGGGCGAATCACTCGGGCTGCGCCTGGATCGAGTCAACTGGGGCAACTACGACCTGGTGGTCATCGACGAGTCGCACAACTTCAGGAACGCGGACTACTCAGAAGAGAAGGAGTCCCGCTACCAGCGCCTGATGCGGCAGGTGATCCGCGAGGGTGTGAAGACCAAGGTTCTCATGCTCTCGGCCACGCCAGTAAACAACCGTTTTAACGACCTCAAGAATCAGCTCCAGCTCGCTTACGAGGGCGAGTCGGAGGGCCTCTCGGACCACTTGGGCCTCTCCACTTCAGTGGAGAAGGTCTTTGCGGACGCCCAGAAGGCCTTTAACGAGTGGTCCAAGCTGGATCCGGAGTATCGCACGACGGACCGCATCCTGCAGATGCTCGACTTCGATTTCTTCGAGCTCCTCGACGCCGTGACCATCGCGAGGTCACGCAAGCACATCCAGTCCTTCTATGACATGAACGACGTCGGTGCATTTCCTACGCGCTTGGCTCCTCTTTCGCTTCGGGAGCCATTGACCGATCTCGCGGACGCGCCAAAGTTCGATGAGATTTTTGAGCAGCTTCAACTGCTAACACTCGCGGTCTACACTCCGCTCAAGTACGTCTTCCCGAGCCGCCTCGATAAATACGAGAAACCAACCGCTGAGAAGACCTCGGAAAACTTCCGCGGTAGCGCCGGACAAAGTGGCCGTGAGCAAGGCTTGCGGCAGCTTATGACGGTCAATCTGCTGAAGCGCCTCGAAAGCAGCGTCGAGGCCTTCCGCCTCACTCTTCGGCGGCTCGAAGATGCGGTGGATTCATCGCTCGAAGCCGTAGCCAACCATGCTTCCCGCATCGACAACATCGTTTCCTCCCTCACGGATCTCGAATCGGAGGCCGACGACTTCGAGTTCCCAACCAGCGCCACGGTAGGGAAGAGCATGCAGATCGACTTGGCCGACATGGACGTGGAGACCTGGCAGCGCGATCTCACCGAGGACGCCCAGGTCATCCAGCAGCTCCTGGCTTCCATCAGCGACGTCAATCCGACTCATGACAGCAAGCTTCAACGGCTCGTTCGTTTGATCGAAGACAAGGCCAACAATCCCCTGAACCCGGGCAATCGCAAGGTGCTAGTGTTTTCCGCGTTCGCGGACACTGCCGATTATCTGTACCGCGAGCTTGCCCCGATCCTCGCAAAGCCCGGCCTGAACATCGCCGTGATCACTGGCGGCAGCCACGGCGTACGCACCAAGGTCGGCAAGGGCCTCGACGCCCAACAAGTCATGACGCTGTTCTCCCCGCGGTCCAAGCAGCGTGACGCCATCATGCCCGGAGACTCCCGGGAGATCGACGTCCTGATCGGCACGGATGTCATCAGCGAAGGCCAAAACCTGCAGGACTGCGACTTCCTAGTCAACTACGACATTCACTGGAACCCCGTCCGCATCATCCAGCGCTTCGGACGTGTGGATCGCATCGGCTCCGTCAACTCCGTGATCCGGATGGTCAACTTCTGGCCGGACATCTCACTGGACGCCTACATCAATCTGAAGGAACGCGTCGAGGGACGCATGGTGATCGCCAACGTGGCGGGCACGGGAGATGACAACATCCTGGACCCGGACAGCGCGGACGCTGCCTACCGCAAAGCACAGCTCAAACGCCTCCAAGATGAGGTCATTGATCTGGAGGATGTTCGCACGGGCGTGTCCATCACGGATCTGGGTCTCAACGATTTCCGCATGGACCTCCTCGGTTTCACCAAGGCGCACGGCGACTTGGCCGGACATCCCAAGGGCCTCCACGCAGTTGTCCCTTCGGATCGGGACAAGGGCCTAGTCCCGGGCGTGATTTTCGCGCTCCGGAACATCAACGCGCCCGAAGAAGTCAATCGCGGCAATCGCCTGCACCCGCATTACTTGGTCTATCTGGATGAGCAGAGTTCTGTGGTTGCCGACCACACGGAAGCCAAGCGCCTCCTGGATCTCATGCGCGCCGGGTGCCGCGGCGTCACGGAGCCGGTTGCCGAGGCAGTAGACACCTTCAATCGGGCCACCAACGACGGCGCCGAGATGAGTCACTACTCGGACCAGCTCACCCAGGCCATCGCCTCCATGATCGATGTGACGGAGAAGAAGGATCTGGAGAGCCTGTTTACGGTGGGCCCAACCACGGCCCTCGCGCACACCATCTCCGCCCTGGACGACTTCGAACTCATTGCCTTCATCACCGTGGTGGATCCGGCGTGACGGGCGTTCCAATCGCACAGCTCTTCGACTGGCCTCCGGCCGCGAAGTTTGGTCGCCGAGTGCCCAAGGAGATGTTCTACAAGCACGGAACCGTATCCGCCACCGTCCGCGAACGTTTTGTCTCCGAGGTCGCGAGCATCGAGTGGGCGTTCAAGCTCGCCGAATCCACCATCAATCTGCCGGGCACAGAAGACCTGCCAGAAGTTCAGGTCTTCCGGATCAAAGCCAAGCACGAGGACGTAGCGAAGCCCGTTCTCGCTGCCATCGACGCCGCCGTGCCTCATCCCATCCTCTTCGAGATCCTTCGTACTGGCACTCGCGGCGAGGAAGGCCGGATGGCTGCTGCGGCCCGGAAATCCAGGGCCTTCCACTCCACTGTCTGGGTGCCAGGAACTACTCCTCGAACTTCTCTGCCCACGGCCATTTCCTTGGATGCGCTGTACGCGCAGCTCCTTGAGACACTACTTCCAGTGACGGGCCGGATCGGTGAGACACCGGAGGACTTGGCCGAACGAGCCAGCCGCGTTAACAAGCTTGAGCGCGATGTAGCCGCCATGCGGCGTCGCCTCCGCAATGAACCCCAATTCAACCGCAAGCTCGAGCTCCGTCGCGCCCTCAAAGCGCTCCAGGCCGAGCTCGAAGACACCCGAAAGTAGGCCGCCGTGGAGAAGCTACGCATGACCTCACCCGATCTGACACAGGCGCACATCGAGAAGATCGTTGACCTCTTCCCGAACGTCGTGAGGGAAACCCGCGATGCCGAGGGAAACGTCAAGCATGCCATCGACTTCGATGCACTGCGCCAGGAACTTGCGGACCACGTTGTGGAAGGGCCACAGGAGCGGTACCAGCTGGATTGGCCGGGCAAGCGTCAGGCGGCAATGACCGCTAATGCCCCGATCGCTAAGACCCTCCGGCCGATGCGGGACGAGTCCGTGGACTTCGACTCCGCGCAGAACATCTTTATCGAGGGCGACAACCTCGACGCGCTCAAGCTGCTTCAAGAGTCCTACTTGGGCCAAGTAAAGCTCATCTACATCGACCCGCCCTACAACACGGGCAACGACTTCGTCTATAACGACGACTTCGCTGAGACCACCGAGGAATACCTCGCGAGGTCGGGCCAAACAAGCGAAGAAGGCGAGCGGTTGCGGACCAACCCGGAGACCAATGGACG
Source organism: Zhihengliuella sp. (assembly GCF_031178195.1). GTDB lineage: Bacteria > Actinomycetota > Actinomycetes > Actinomycetales > Micrococcaceae > Zhihengliuella. The sequence goes on along the minus strand of NZ_JAPSJL010000001.1, from coordinate 214,272 downwards.
CTTTCATAGCGACTGGCTCAGCATGATGTACCCGCGTCTGCGGATTGCACGACAGCTGCTCGCTGATGATGGGGTTATATTTATTTCCATGGATGACGGTGAGATTTCGAATCTTCGCCGCATGTGTGATGAGGTTTTTGGTGAAGACCAGTTTATTGGCCAAATAATCTGGAAGAAACGCAATACACCACCAAATGACCGCGCAATGGGGGCACAGCACGATTATATGCTTGTCTATTCGCGACGAGGTATTTCTGGAATAAGACTGCGACCTCGATCGGAAGAGCAAATTGCGCGCTATAAGAACCCTGATAACCATCCGAAAGGCCCATGGGTTGCCGGTGATTTGACGGCGAACGTCAAAGGCGGTCGCTACGTGGCGAGCCTAAATTACCCGATCGTCAATCCCAGGAATGGGCAGGAATTTTGGCCTCCAAATCAGGGAAATTGGCGCTTCAATCAGGCGCGCATGGCCCAACTTATCGAGGATAATGAGATTTATTTTGGCCGAGATGATTCGTCGTCGCCGAAGCTGAAGAGGTTCCTTAGCAACGTGAAAGAGGGGACGACGTGGACGACTCTTTGGGACTTTGCGCCCTACAACGCGGCCGGGTCCGCCGAAATCGCGGCGCTTTTCGGGAATGGGGCCATCTTTGAATCACCGAAGCCGACCGGACTAATCCGGTACGTACTCCAAGCAGCTACGGATCCAGATTCCATCGTCCTTGATTTCTTTGCAGGTTCGGCGAGTACCATGCATGCCGTCATGGCGCAGAACGCTGTCGACGGGGGAAATCGCCGGTATATCGGTGTTCAGCTTGATGAGGCTCCGGAACCGACTTCTGCGGCCGCTCGGGCAGGTTACTCCTCGATTGCGGACGTTGCCCGCGAACGTATCCGCCGAGCAGGCAAGATGATTGTCGAGGATGCAGGCTTGGCAAGCGGCCGCATTGACGTTGGCTTTCGTGCCTTCCGGATTGACAGCACCAACATGGCAGACGTTCTCGTCACGCCAGACGAGTACGCGCAGGACGAGCTGATGTCCTTCGAGTCAAGCATCAAGCCGGACCGCACCGGTGAGGATCTACTGTTCCAGGTCATGCTCGATTGGGGGCTGGATCTGAGCCTGGCCATCCAGCGCGAACAGATCGACGGTCGCGAGGTCTTCGTGGTGCACGACGGCGGGCTGATCGCGTGCTTCGCCGAGTCCGTCACCGGCGCCTTGATGCGTCAGATCGCCGAGCGAGAGCCAGTCCGCGCGGTCTTCCGGGACGACGCCTTCGCCACCGACGCCGAGCGAATCAATGCGGAGCAGGTCTTCAAGGAGCTCTCACCAGACACCTCGGTGAAGGCGCTGTGAACATGAAACTTCAGTTCAAGACGCAGCAATATCAGACCGAGGCCGTCAACGCCGTCCTGGAGGTGTTCGCGGGGCAGCCAAAGCATGATGGCATCTCCTACCGGATCGACCCCGGCCGACAGACCTCAGCGCCGGGGCGGGCCTTCGAGTACAGCAAGACGCCTGATTCGGGCCTGCGTAATGCCGAGATCGCGCTCAGCGCTGCCCAACTGTTGGCCAATATTCAGGCGACGCAGACGGCGAAGGGGCTAACGCCGTCGTACGACTTGGCGATCAGTAAGGCAGCACCCAATGCGCCGAACCTGACCGTGGAGATGGAGACGGGCACGGGCAAGACCTACGTGTACATCAAGACGATGATGGAGATGTACCGTCGGTACGGGTGGTCCAAATTCATCATTGTGGTGCCCTCGATCGCTATACGCGAGGGTGTCAAGAAGACCTTCGACGTGACGGCCGAGCACTTTCAACAGGAGTACGGGACCAAGCCTCGCTGCTTCATCTACGACTCGCGGCAACTACACGAGCTGGAGCGCTTCAGCTCCGACGCCGGCGTTCAGGCCATGATCATCAATATCCAGGCTTTCAACGCTACGGGGAAGGATCAGCGGCGCATCTACGATACGTTGGACGACTTCCAGTCGCGCGCGCCGATCGAGGTGATTCGGGCGAACCGCCCGATTGTCATTGTTGACGAGCCGCAGCGGTTCGGTGAGGAGTTCAATCCGAAGAACGGCAAGCCCAAGAAGGCCTCGGCCTCGCTGGAGTCGCTCGCGAAGTTCGATCCACTGATGGTGCTGCGGTACTCCGCGACGCATAAGCCATACCACGAGTACAACAAAGTCCATCGGTTGGACGCAGTAGACGCGTACAACCAGAAACTGGTGAAGAAGATCAGCGTCCGCGGCATTACCGTGCGGGGCCTGGCCGGCTCCACCGCCTACCTATACGTAGACGCGATCGAGGTGAAAAAGGGTGCAGCACCGTCGGCGAGGATCGAGTTGGAAGTACAGACGAAGGGCGGGCCGATTCGGCGGTTGCCCAAGCGGGTGACGAAAGGCGAGCGCCTACATGACCTGTCCGGTGGACTCGAAGCGTACAAAGATCTAGTGGTCACTGACGTGGATGCGGTCAAGGACTTCATCGAACTCTCTTCTGGCGATCAGGTCTTCGCCGGCGAGGCGACCGATGACGTGACCGAGGAGCAGAAGCGGCGCATTCAGATCCGCGAGGTGATCCGATCCCACATCGAGAAGGAGCGAACCCGCTTTGCTCAAGGCATCAAGGTGCTTTCCCTGTTCTTTATCGACGAGGTGGCCAAGTACCGTGACTACTCCCGCGAGGACACGCTCGGGGAGTACGCCCGGATCTTCGAGGAGGAATACGCGCTGATTCGGGACGAGGTGCTCGGCGAGCTGCCGCTGGACGAGTGCACACGTGCCTTTCAGGAGTACCTGCGACGCGATGGGGCGCGGGACATCCACGGCGGTTACTTCTCGATCGACAAGAAGACTGGTCGCCAAGTGGACCCGAACGTGGCTAAGACAGGCGATGAGAAGGGCAGCGCTAGGGACGCGGACGACTACGACCTCATCCTCAAGGACAAGGAGCGCCTCCTGGACCTGGAGACACCGCTGCGCTTTCTTTTCTCTCACTCGGCGCTGCGCGAGGGGTGGGATAACCCCAACGTCTTCGTTATGGGGATGCTCAAGAAGAGTGACAACACCGTTTCCCGGCGCCAGGAGGTCGGCCGCGGTCTGCGCCTGGCAGTGAACCAGCATGGCGAGCGCATGGACCATCCGGCCACGGTGCACGAGATCAATGACCTGACGGTTGTGTGCGACGAGTCCTACGATGATTTCGTGACCGGCCTCCAGACGGAGATTGCCGCAGTGCTCTCCGTGCGGCCGCGCAAGGCAAGTGAGGAGTTTTTCACAGGTCAGATCTACGTCAACGCCGATGGCGCGGAATCCGTGATCGAGGACGAGCTGGCCAAGCAGCTCATGCGATACCTCATCAGGAACGATTACATCGGCGACGACGACACCCTCACAGATGCGTACAAGAAGGCCCGGGATGAGGGCGTGATGGCGTCCGCTCCCGAGTCGCTGGCGCCCGTTGTCGATTACCTGCTGCCCGTCGTCGACCGCCTTTACAGCGATGTGCCCGCGCCGGAGAACGACCGTAAGTCCAAGCTCATTCCCCTCAACCAGGCGAACTTCGAGAAGAAGGAGTTCCAGGCGCTCTGGAACCGGATCAACCACAAGGCGGTGTACCAGGTGGATTTCGATTCGGTCGAGCTGGTCAAGAAGTGTGTGCCGAAACTCGATGAACAGCTGCACGTTGCTTCTTTGCAGTACGTAGTGGAATCAGGCAGTCAACGTGATGGTCTTGAAGCGGACCATTTGGAAGCTGGGACGGGGTTCAAAGCCGGGGGCAGCCGAACGCATACCGAGTCATTGAGCGCCAACTCGCGGATTAAATACGACCTTCTCGGCGAGATCAGTGAGAACACGCAGCTGACCCGGCGCACTGCGGCCTCAATCCTCCGGGGCGTGCGGCCTACGACGTTCGCGAAATTCAAGCTGAATCCGGAGCAATTCATTGCGGAGGCCACGCGGATCATCAATGAGCAGAAGGCTACAACAATCGTGGAGCACCTGACCTACGACACGCTCGATGAGCGGCACGACTCAGCGATCTTCACCCGCAACCAGATTGTTCAGGATTTCTCCAAGGCCGGCGAAAAGCTTGCCAAGCATGTGTACGAGTACGCGGTGACTGACTCCGAGGTGGAGCGCGCGTTCGTGAATGAGCTGGACCAGAGTGCAGAGGTGGCGGTCTATGCGAAGCTGCCGCGCGGGTTCTCCATCCCGACGCCGGTGGGCGACTACAACCCGGACTGGGCTATCGCCTTCACGGAAGGGAGCGTCAAACACGTCTACTTCGTCGCTGAGACTAAAGGTTCATTGTCCTCCTTGCAGCTCAAGGGCGTGGAGAACGCCAAGATCCAATGTGCCAAAAAGCTATTCGCGGTCCTCAGCGAGAACCAAGATCAGAAAGTCACCTACAACGTGGTGACAGACTACGGCGAGCTTATGCAGCTAGTTTCAGCATAGTCAGTAGAGACAGGAACACTTCGATTTCTTCCAGAAACTACTTACCGGCGTCGAGGCATACCCCTGGGAGAAGCGTCGAGTCGAGGCTAATCCGGGTAAGCCCGGGAACCCACGAACCCACTGTGTAGGGCGCTCGATTCGTCATCTCGCTTGTAGAAGGGCAATATGAGTGGCACTGGGCGATGCCGGATATGCTTGGCGCCGCGGGCGATCTTACACCGCTTCTGATCGCCTCCGCCTTTCATCTAAACTCATGAGGGTCGAGTGGGCTGGGGTGCGGCGCGGGGAAACGGACCGAGACTGCAGACTGTCGACGCCGACCCCGCATGGAACGCCGTTGTCTCGGCAGAAAAGCCGGATCGTTGATTACAGAAGAAACTCGACCAAACGCGACCCGGGCAGAGCCGCCGGCTCAGCCAGTCGGCCAGCTTCTTTGCGACCTCATATAGCTCGAAAGCTCTGCGTTCTCCCAGACCAAACCATGCCGGGCCCGACAGACCAGCCACCCCGATCCCGTCTCCGATCGAGTTAAGAGGAAGGTTACGGGGCAATGAAGAGTCGCTCCAAGCGAGCCAGTTGCCGGACAAGCGGCGCATGTATCCAAGCATTGGCCGTGGAGGCGCGCGGTTCCGTCTGCCACCACGTGAGCCTGTACAAATGCCACATCCGTGCGCCCCGCGATTCCGCCCCCCTTCGATACGACGCCTAATTTAGTACAAATTGAAAGTGTCATTGTCGGACTACTTTTAGCACTGCGTCAGTAAACGACTGAACTTTGACGGTATCGCGCTTGAGTTCTCCGCCTTGTAAGACCTGGTCAATTGCTGACGCTGCTTTATTAAAGAGCAGTATAGAAGATGCGTCATCCCATAATTGAGTGTTCAATGTGCGACAGTAGCGCTCCATTTTATTCGCCGTCAGCGACGGCATTTGTTCGTCTTCCATGGCGATATGTCGAGCTGCGGTTAGCAGATGATATCGGGCTGGCTTGTAGCGCACTGGTAATTGACCATTTCGGAAAAAGTATTCCAGCTTGTAGTATGCGTAGGCGGCGGTGTAGTAGGGATCCAATTTATGGTCTGGATTGAAAATCGAACTTCCTACCATTGACTTTAGTTCCGAGTAATAGTTTGCGGCCCTGCGGGGTTCATCCAAAAACATGGCTGCGAAGGCTCTGAGGGCCAGTGACTTTGTAATTATGCGGACCTTTTCAACCTCTTGAACGTTGTACTGTTTCGAACGCCGCTCGTAGTAAAGTCTATAGCGGTCCTCCACGGAAGACATAAAAGCTTCCAGTTGCTTCTGGAACGTACTGAGGGCGAACAGATCCTCGTCCTTGACCTCGGTTTGCCGATTTGTAGCTGTTGTAATTGAATTAATGAGTTCTTCATTGTTCGTTGCAATAACTTTGAACGGGATCCCGAGATTTGGCGGTAGCTGATCCTTGGCATTAAAGAGGACGTGGCTTGTCTGACATCCATTAACGATTTGATAATCTGTTGCTAAGAATTTGTTCGCCGTACTTTCAAGACCTCGTGCTACCAGAGTCACTCCATTGTTTAAAACCGCAAACTGGTTGGTGCCTTCGTTTGTCGACAGGCTCTTGGCGATCTCAGAGTTGACCGGGTTGTCGCCTTGAAAATCGCGGACGTTATCGTCGAAAATATGCTTTCGAATACTCCCTGTCTCCTGGTCGGAGATGATCTTCAGAAATTCCTCAAGGGGAAGCACGCCGACATAAGCCTCTGTTACACCATTAATGTCGGGAAGGGTCGCCTTATTGGCAAATGTAAATTCCACGGAAGTTGCATTGTTGCTTCGCTGCCAGCTACCTTGAAGTTCGACTGCGCCGAGCGGCTTAAAGCTGACTTTACTAAAGAGATTGAGATCCGACAGTCGCGCCTTTGCTTTCGCAGCCAATCCCTGCAAGTGCTTATCGTCCGCCCACTTTCCCGTTGTTGCGAAGAAGAGTTCACAAGTCGGTCGTCCCCGTTTAAACTGAGAACTGTGATCGTAGATCCACTGCATTAATTCTCGTGCTGCATCTATGTCGTCGGACGTCGGCAAGCTTGGGGTGTCAGCAAAGAACTCCAATACTCCTTCGCCGAATGCCGCCACTTCCTCTCCTTTGAAGTTAGTACCCGACTTGGCTTGAATGAAAATAAATCGAATGTCTAAATATCTATTTGTGTCGCTTAGGTCTGAGATTTCATTGACACTGGAGACGAGGGTGCCGTTGGCGATTATGGCAACCCCGTCCAATCCCAAATCACCATCACCCCCGGTCCGAACGTCGACAATATTGAATTCATCATCGTAGACGTCAGACAGGACGCAATAATTGACAAAATGCTCGAAGGTTGTCGGTTGGTCTCCTTGGGGTAGGGCCTGTTGGCGCCGGAAGTCTTCGAGGTATGCTGATGTGATCCGATCCATTGGGCAATCATTGCATATGTGGCCGCCGCAGGGGAGGGGGCGGTGCACTGTGAATAGTCCTCCTCGGAGGCATCTCAGGCAGGTGCCGCGTCTTTGTATAGGCGTTTCGCTGGGTTTCGTCAAGGGAGAATTAGTTTAAGTGGGTTAGAGGGGGATCGCGTCAGGCAAGCTTGCACGACTTCCACTCATACATTTCTCGCTCGACGAAGTCTTGATGCGGTAATTAGACGGGCTGGAGTCACTCGAGCGAGGAGCCTGGCATCATTTCACAGGGCACTAACGTGTGGGGAAGCGCTGAGTCCGGGTGCGTGATGCGGTCGATCACTGCATCCGTGCCGAGTCGGCCCAGTTCTTCGGCCGGAGCGCGCATAAACGCGAGTTCCGGGTCGCACATCGTCGCCACGGTGTCAGAAGAGACCAATGACAGGACCGACAGATCCTGCGGAACTGAGGTCCCCGCCTTGCGGAGCCCCGTCATAAAGCCCGGGCTGGCCAGCTCGTTCATAATCAGCACCGCAGTGACGTGCGGATGACTTTCCCGGAACGTCTCTCCCACCTTGCGGCCTGCACGCGGGTTCTCCCCGCAGTCGACCGTCACACCGCTCAGCCCGGACTGCGCGACGGCGTCTTGGAAGGTCCGGGTTGCCCGTGCGATGGCGCCGTAACCGTGCAGGGTCGATGGCCCCGAGTGGTCATACAAAAACGCAATGTTCGTATGTCCGCGCGCGACGAGCTCTTCGATGCCTGAGACCACGGTCTGCTCGAAGTCGATATCGACGTACGGCAGTCCGGTCGGATCCTGGGTGCGACCGATCAGCGCGAACGGTGTGGTGCCCTTCCGGAGCGCCTCCACGCGCTCGTCCTCCAGCTGCACCTCCATCAGCAGCACGCCATCGATCAGGCCGCTGCGTGTCAGCTCGTCGATCTCGTGCGCCTCGTTCGCAGCCGGCCACATGACCAGGCTGAAGCCTCGCTCCTTCGCCCGCTCCGCCGCGCTCGTGAAGAACCGCGTGGCCGTCGCGTGCAGTTGGCGCTGCAGCGCCGGATAGAGCAGCGCGATGATGTCCGTTCGCCCCCGCGCCAGTGCGCTGCCGGCGGGATTGCGACGATAGCCGAGCTCCGCGATCGCAGCCTCGACGCGCTTCCGGGTCGGCTCCGTCACCGCCTTGGTGCCGTTGAGAACGAACGACACCGTGGCGATGGAAACCCCCGCCTGCCGCGCCACGTCCTGCATGGTGGCCATGTTCGCCCTCCTCTCGGTTCCAACAGTATGCCTGAGGGTTGACAGTGTGATCTGAGGCACCCCATACTCGTCTTCCAGCTAGTTAAGCGCTTAACCGATGGATGGTCAATCTGACCGCTCCATCTGGCTCAACCGGGCCGAGAGCGCCGCGGCCCCCGGGCCATCGACGACGAGAGGAGGGCGTCATGCCGCATTCACCAGAGGGTCAGGCGTCGCCGCCAGTCCTGCGGATCGGCCTGATCGGGCACTCGTTCATGGGCAGCATCCACGCCCAGGCCTGGCAGAGCGCCCCACGCTTCTTCGACCTGCCGGTGCGTCCCGAGGTGACCACCGTCTGCGGGCGGGACACTGACCGGGCCGGCGCCTTCGCCGCCCGCTTCGGCATCGCCTACGTGAAGACCGACTGGCGGCGACTCGTCGAGTCGGCGGACGTGGACCTGATCGACATTTGCGTCCCGGGCGATCTCCACGCGCCCATCGCCATCGCCGCTCTGGAAGCCGGCAAGCACGTGCTCTGCGAGAAGCCGCTGGCCAACTCCACCGAGGAGGCGGACGCCATGGTCGCCGCCGCCCGCTCCGCCGCGGAGTGCGGTGTGCAGTCCATGGTGGGCTACAGCTACCGCGGCACCCCGGCCATTGCGTACGCCCAGCAGCTCGTCGCGGCCGGCCGCCTCGGCACCATCCGCCACATCCGCGCCCGCTACCTGCAGGACTGGATCGTCGATCCGGGCTTCCCGCTGGTCTGGCGTCTGCAACGCGACCGCGCCGGCTCCGGCGCCCTCGGCGACATCGGCGCCCACCTGATCGATATGGCCGCCTGCGTCACCGGCCAGCGCCTCACCGAGGTCAGCGCGCTCACCGAGACCTTCGTGAAGCAGCGGCCGCTGCCGTCGGCCTCCGGCGGGCTGTCCGCCACGGCCGGCGGAAGCGGAATGGGGGACGTGACAGTCGACGACGCCGCGCTCTTCATGGGCCGCACCGACACCGGCGCCCTGGCCACGTTCGAGGCCACCCGCTTCGCCACCGGCCGCAAGAACGCCGTCCAGCTGGAGATCAACGGATCCGCCGGATCCGTGTACTTCGATTTCGAGAACCTCAACGAGCTTTGGTTCCACGACCACGCGCTCCCCGCCGCCGAGGCCGGCTTCCGCCGCATCCTGGTCACGGAGCCCGAGCACCCGTTCCTCGAGGCCTGGTGGCCGCCCGGCCACGGCCTGGGCTACGAGCACACTTTCGTCCACCAGGCCGTGAGTCTCACCCGCGCCATCGCCGCCGGCACCGCCCCGGACCCCTCGTTCGAGTCCGGCGCCTACGTCCAGCGGGTCCTCGCCGCTGTCGAGGCCAGCGCGGCCCACGGCTCCCGGATGACGCCGGTCGGCTAGCGCTCGCCAGTCCGCGCCCCCGACGCTTCCTTCCCCTCACTGCACACCGCTTCACCATCTGCCCGCACCATCCTGACCCGATCAAGGAGAGAACCATGAAGAAGACCCACGCATCCAGCACTCGCCGGCGGTTGCTGTCCGCGGCGGCCACCGCCGCCGTCGTCCCCCTGGCCCTGACCGCCTGCGGCGGCGGGTCCACCGCCTCCGACGGGGGAGAGGTGGAGACCCTCACCGTCCTGGACTACTACAACAACGAGCCGGAGAAGACCCTCTGGCAGGACGCACTCGAGGCGTGCGGCACCGAGGTCGGCGTGACGATCGAGCGCGAGACCATGCCCGGGGCCGACCTCATCCAGAAGGTCCTGCAGCGCGCGTCCTCCAACACGCTCCCCGACGTCCTCATGCTGGACAACCCCGACGTGCAGGAGATCGCCCAGACCGGCGGGCTCACCCCGCTGAGTCAGTACGGCGTGGACACCTCCGGCTTCGCCGACGGCATCCTCGAGGCGGCCAGCTACGAGGGCGAGGTCTACGGGCTGGGCCCCGTGGTCAACACCCTGGGCCTCTTCTACAACGTGGAGATGCTCGACGAGGCCGGCATCGAGCCGCCGAAGACGTGGGAGGAGCTCAAGGCCGCCGCCGCGCAGCTCACCGAGGGGGACCGCTACGGGGTCGGCTTCTCCGCCGTCGCCACCTACGAGGGCGCCTGGCAGTTCCTGCCGTTCATGTGGACCAACGGTGCCGACGAGACCGATCTGACCAGCCCAGAGGCCGCCGAGGCGCTCAAGCTCTGGGTGGACCTGGTGGAGTCCGGCTCCGCGTCCGAGTCCGTGCTCAACTGGTCCCAGGCGGATGTGAAGGACCAGTTCGTCGCCGGCAACCTGGCCATGATGGTCAACGGCCCGTGGCAGATCCCGGCGCTGGAGGAGTCGGACGTGGAGTACGCGTCCGTGCAGGTTCCGGTCAACGAGGAGGGTGCGACGCCGGTGGCGCCCCTGGGCGGCGAGGTCTGGACCGTGCCCAACACCGGGGACGAGGCCAAGCAGGCCAAGGCCGCCGAGTTCGTGGAGTGCATCTCCAACGACGAGAACCAGATGGCGATCGCCACCGCGACCTACAAGGTGCCGACCCGCACCGACCTGATCGACGACTACGTCGCCGAGGTCCCCTCCATGGAGGCGTTCGCCGAGCAGGTCCGCAACGCCCGCTCCCGCACCGGCCAGCTCGGCACCGACTGGCCGGAGACCGCCACGGACATCTACACCGGCATCCAGCTGGCGTTGACCGGCCAGGCCGAGCCCGAGGAGGCGTTCGAGCAGGCAGGCCAGGGCTGATCCCATGTCCGTGATCCAAGAGCACATCAACGGCGTGAGCCCGCCCGCGGCGGCCGGCGGCACCGAGCCGCCGGCGCGGCGGAAGCGGCTGCGGCGCGACGACGTCGTCAAGTTCATGTTCATCGTCCCCGCGGCGATCTACGTGGTGCTGTTCTTCGGCTACCCCGTGGTCAAGAACATCGTCATGGGGTTCCAGGACTACACCACCCAGACCTTCTTCACCGGCGAGGCGCCGTGGGTGGGCCTGACCAACTACGTCACCGCGATGAGCAGCCAGCTGTTCGTCCCGGCGCTGTGGAACACGGCGGTGTTCACGTTCGGCTCCATCGCCGGGCAGTTCGCGATCGGCCTGGCGCTGGCGGTGTTCTTCCACCGCAAGTTCCCGCTCAGCAACTTCCTGCGCGCGATCCTGCTGCTGCCGTGGCTGCTGCCGCTCATCGTCGCCAGCGCCACCTGGCGCTCCATCATGGACCTGGACGGCGGCGTCCTGAACCGCGCGCTCGGCGCCGTGGGCCTGGACGCGATCCCGTGGCTGACCAATCCCGACTACGCGCTGCTGGCCGTGATCCTCGTGAACATCTGGGTGGGCATCCCGTTCAACGTGACCATCCTCTACGGGGGCCTGCAGGAGATCCCCGAGGAGCAGTACGAGGCCGCCGCGCTGGACGGCGCCACCGGGTGGAAGGCCTTCTGGCACATCACCCTGCCGAACCTGAAGGGCGTCATCTCCGTGGTGCTGGTCCTCGGCGTGGTCTACACGCTGAAGGTCATTGACATCATCCTGGGCCTCACCAACGGCGGCCCGGCCAACGCCACCCAGACCATCGCCATCCGCTCCTACCAGTCCTCGTTCGTGGACTTCGAGTTCGGCGTGGGCGCCGCGTTCAGCAACGTCCTGATCCTGATCTCGCTGGTGTTCGCGCTCGTGTACCTGCGGACCACCCGCCGGCCGGCCAACTAGAGAGGAGAGCCGCCATGACAACCCCTACTGCCGCCGCCGGCCCCGCTGCCACCACACCGGTCACCCAGCGCCCCGACTACCGGCCGACGTCCGTGCGGTCCCGCAAGGACACCGTCTACACGGTGCTCGGCGTGATCTTCGTGGCCGTCATGCTGTTCCCGGTGTACTGGATGGTCAATGCCTCGCTGCAGCCGTCCGGCAACACACTGAACGCCGACTTCATCCCGCTGAACCCGAGCTTCGAGGGCTACGCGACCGCCATCGAGGACCAGGGCGCCAACCTGGTGACGTCGCTGGTGATCTCGCTGGGCGCCGTTGCAGTCAGCCTGCTGATCGCGACGCCGGCGGCCTACGCGCTGGCGCAGTTCCGCTACCGCTGGATCGACGCGGCACTGCTGGTCATCCTGGTCGCTCAGATGATCCCGGGCATCGTGATCGCCAACGCGCTCTACGCCGCCTACAACTCGGTGGGCCTGCTCAACTCGGCGGTCGGCCTGATCCTGGCCGACGCCTCGCATTCCATCCCGTTCGCGATCCTCATCCTGCGGGCGTTCATGCAGGGCCTGCCGCCGTCCATCCTCGAGGCCGCCCGGGTCGACGGCGCCGGGCACGTCCGCGCGTTCGTCGCGATCGCGCTGCCCGTCTCCCGAAACGCCGTGGTCACCGCCGGGCTATTCGCGTTCCTCTTCGCCTGGAGCGACTTCCTGTTCGCGCTGACCCTCACCACCACGGACGATCTGCGCCCGGTCACGCTCGGCATCTACCAGTACCTGGGCACGCAGGTGTCCAACTGGGGCGCCGTGATGGCCACCGCGGTGCTGTCCTCCCTGCCGGCGATTGTCCTGCTGCTCATCGCGCAGAAGTTCATCGCCGCCGGCGCCACCGGGGGCGCTGTCAAGTAATCGGCGGTCAAGTAGGCCGCGGTCAAGCAGCCGCCCACCACCCATACCTCTACCAAGGAGCACACCTTGAACGGCACCACCACTCCCGAATACCCGATCAACGTCGTCGTCTGGGGCGAGAACCGGCACGAGCAGGTCCAGCAAAAGGTCCGCGACATCTACCCGGACGGCATGCACACCACCATCAAGGAGGGCATCGAGGAGAATCTCGGCGAGCGGGCCAGCGTCCGGACCGTCACGCTCGACGACCCCGAGCACGGCCTCACCGAGGAACTCCTGACGGCCACGGACGTCCTCGTGTGGTGGGGGCACGCCGCCCACGCGGAGGTCGACGACGAGATCGTCGCCCGCGTCCACCGCCACGTGCTGGACGGCATGGGCTTGCTGGTCCTGCACTCCGGGCACTGGTCCAAGATCTTCACCAAGCTCATGGGCACCACCTGCACCTTGCGCTGGCGCTCCGATGAGGACCGCGAGCTCGTCTGGACCGTGGACCCCACGCACCCGATCGCCCGCGGCATCCCGCACCCGTTCGTCATCCCCGCGCAGGAAATGTACGGCGAGCAGTTCGACGTCCCCGCCCCCGACGAGCTGATCTTCCTCTCCACCTTCACCGGTGGCGAGGTGTTCCGCAGCGGCATGACCTACCGGCGCGGCCACGGCCGGATCTTCTACTTCAGCCCGGGCGACCAGGACTACCCCGTCTACCACCAGAAGGAGGTCCGCCGCGTGATCGCCAACGGCGTCGAGTGGGCCAAGACCTTGCGCCCCGAGCGCTCCACCCCCACCCTGCTGCGCTACGACCGCGAGGACTTCTATAACGGCCACGGGTACGAAGGAGCGATGGAGAATTGAGCGACTTCGCAACACTCCCGGCCGGGCGTCCCCTGCGGGTGGTGCAGGTGGGCGCCGGCGGCATGGGCCGCAACTGGCTGCGCACCATCGCCGCCAGCAGCGAGACGGAACTCGTCGGCGTCGTCGACCTGAACCTGGAGACCGCCCGGGCTGCGCTCGCCGAGCTCGCCGCCGGGCTCCCGGAGGGCGGAGCCAGCACGGAGAGCGTCGTCCTGGGCCAGTCCGTGGCCGAGGTCGCCGAGCGGGCCGGAGCGGACGCGGTGGTGAACGTGACCGTCCCGGCGGCGCACCGGGCGGTGAACGAGGAAGCGCTGTTCGCCGGGCTGCCGGTGCTGTGCGAGAAGCCGGCCGCGCCCACCGTCGCCGAGGCGCTGCGCCAGGCGGCCGCGGCGAGGTCGGCCGGGCAGCTGCTGATGATCAGCCAGTCGCGGCGCTACTTCGCCGCCCTGGACGCGCTCGCCCGCGAGGTGGGGCACCTGGGCGAGATCGGCACGGTGGACTGCGGCTTCTTCAAGGCCCCGCACTTCGGCGGCTTCCGCGAGGAGATGGACCACGTGCTGCTGGTGGACATGGCGGTGCACCACTTCGACGCCGCCCGCCGCATCATCGGCAGCGACCCGGTCTCCGTGTACTGCGAGGAGCACAACCCCGGCTGGTCCTGGTACCGCGGGGCGGCGAACGCATCCGCCGTCTTCGAGTTCGACGGCGGCGCGCGCCTGGTCTACACCGGCAGCTGGTGCGCGCCCGGCGCCGAGACCAGCTGGAACGGGCAGTGGCGGGTGAGCGCCGAACGCGGGACCGCCCTGTGGGACGGCGACCACGCGCCGACCGTCCACGTGCCGGGGGAGGGCGGGGAGCCGACCGAGGCCGCGGTCGAACCCCGCGAGCAGGAGATCGCGGGGGCGCTCGCGGAGTTCGTCGACTGTCTGCGCACGGGCCGGGAGCCGCAGTCGGAGGCGGTGCATAACGTGCGGAGCCTGGCGATGGTCGAGGCCGCCGTGGCGTCGGCCGAGTCCGGGCAGCGGGTCCGGATCGACGGCGTCCTCGCCGCGTCCCTGCGCGAAGCCCTGGCCGCCGAGGACCGCCCGGCGGTACGCGCCGAACTCGAACGGCTGACGGCGGGAGCGGCGGTGGTGTAGTGGGGTCCGCTGCCGGGCCGGCCGTCCGGAGCCGGCTCCGGCAGATGCTCTGACGATGGCGCCTGCGGAGGGGGAACGCTCGCCGCGGCGACACATGGTTCACCTACTAGGCCCGTAGGTGGTGAGGAACGCCAGGTGCCGTTGGCCAGCGCGGTCTGGCACGCTGGTGACATGGCTTCCCTTGCTGATGTGGTGCTGCCGCGGATTCGTACTCGGGCCCACCTGAGCTATTACGCCGCGATGGATCACGGCTTCCAGATGAACGATGCTATTGCCGCGCTCCAGGCCGCTCACGAGGACCGCACCTATGATCCAGTGGAGGTCTACAACGTCACCCAGCGCGCCATCGCATCAGCACTGAAGGTAGTCCTCCGAGCCGACGATTCCTCCGGAGTGATCGGCGATGCGTGTCGGAGCCTGTTGAAACTGCACCCGCGCGCAGCCGCCGCGGCCGGTATTGCGCCGGACAAGCTCGTCGATTGGATGATCAAGTTCCAGTTCCACCAGGAGGTGGACTTCTTTACCATCGACCCGGTGGCCTATGGTCCCGCGCTCGGGCCCGAGGGCATGGATCGATACCGGGAGCGGCTGAAGGAGAAGGCCGACGAGTGCGGATTTGATTCTGCGGAGACTTCGTTCGACTCTCGTCATGGTTACTCTCACGAACGTTTTCTCCTCCAGTGGAACGCGCAACGACTGGCTGTCTACGACAGGGATGTGGAGGCGATTGTCCGCACGCACCTGCGCGACGGCAGGGCAGCCGCGTGGTTCACGGAGACGGCCGCGGCACTGGAAGAGATTGAAGCTTACGACGACGCCATCACCTGGGTGCGCCGCGGCGCCGAGTTTGATCGTGGCTTTCAAGCACATCGCGCTGCTGCCCAGTGGTGCCAATTGTTGGCGGAGCACCGGCCTGATGAGCTTCTGGACGCGCGGCAGTGGATGTTCGATCGATGGCCGAACAGTGAGCAGGCGGCTGCGCTGCATCAGGTCGCTGGCGCGCGTTGGCCAGAGTTCGCGGAGCAGGTCATGCAGCGCCTGTCCTCCACTCCGAAGGAGGCCGTCCTGTTCGTTTACCGGGGTCTCGGGGATGTTGAACGCGCGTGGAACTTGGCCCATGAGCTGAACCTGAGTGATCTGCGGGTGTGGGACATGCTCGTCGAGGACTACCAGCAGGTTGACCCGTTGGCCGTGCTACCAGTTCTGCGGGAGATTGTTTCGGATTTCCTTGTTGCTGCGGATGCGCGGAACTACCAGGAAGCGGCCCGTCGCCTGGCGCGGATGCGCCGACTGGCCAGGGAGACGGAGCAAGCCACATCCGTCGACGACTTCATTCTTGAGTTACGTGAAGAACACCGCCGCCGCCCGCGCCTCCAGCGTGAGTTCGACGTTGCCGAGCTGCCGCGCGCGCCGTGAGATGTCTGTGCAATGTGTACTCGGCAAGGCTCTGGGGCCTAGGGTCATGCGAAAGGGGGAACCATGGACTTCTCATCTGAGCAGAACGCTCGTATCGCCGGCGTCATGACCGGCATGGCCGCCGGCGACGCGCTGGGTGCGGGCTACGAGTTCCATTCGCCGATGGAGCCGACTGAACCGGTCGGCATGATCGGCGGCGGGCTGGGCCCGTTCGCACCGGGCGAGTGGACGGACGATACGTCGATGGCGATCTCGATCGCCCAGGCCCTGATCCGCTCGGGCAGCGAGCTGACGGACGCGGCGTGCGACGACATGGTGCGGCAGTGGGCGGAGTGGGACCTGACGGCTTCCGACGTCGGCGCGCAGACGCGGAGCGTCCTGGAGCGGTCACGTCGTCGTGCCGCGGCCGAGCACCGGCCGGAGGTGAACTCGGCGGACGCCGTCGTGGCGGCGGAGGAGACGCACCGCCGGGCTGGCAAGTCCGGCGGCAACGGCAGTCTCATGCGGACGTCGCCCGTGGCCCTGGCCTTCCTGGACCGCACTCCGGAGGAGGCCTACGCGGCAGCGGTGCGCATCAGCGGGCTGACCCACTTCGATCCGGAGGCCGGGGAGGCCTGCGGCCTCTGGACCGTTGCGATCCGGCATGCGGTCCTGAGCGGCGAGCTGGACATCCGCGCCGGGCTCGAATTGTTGCCGCCGGAACGCTCCGCCGCCTGGCTGGAGCGCATCGAGACGGCCGAGGCCAGCCTGCCGCGCGATTTCGACCGCAACGGCTGGGTCGTCCAGGCGTTCCAGGGCGCCTGGAGCGCGATCGCCGCCACTGCGGCCGACGGCGCAGTCGGGCCCGGACACTTCAAGGCAGCGCTCGAGGCTGCCGTCCGCGGCGGCCGGGACACCGATACCGTGGCGGCGATCGCCGGCTCACTGCTCGGCGCGGCGTACGGTGTGCCCGCGATCCCGAACGAGTGGTTCCGCCTCCTGCACGGCTGGCCGGGCCTGCGCGCCCGCGACCTCATCGGCCTGACGATGAAGCTGGCCCTCCGCTCCGGCCGGGAGGACACGTGGCCGGCCGTGGCGCACGTGGACTACAGCGAGTGGCCGGGCGCCGAGGACGGCGCCGTCGTGCCGCACCCCGACGACGACGGGGTGCTACTCGGTCCCGTGGGCGCGCTCGCCACCGCCGAGTACGACGCCGTCGTGAGCCTCTGCCGCGTGGGCTCGGAGCAGGCCCGGGTCGCCGCGCCGAACGACCACGCGGAGTTCTGGCTGGTCGACGGGCACGAGAACCTTTACACCGAGTTCACGCTGAACGATGCCGCGGAGACGATCCGCCAACTCCGGGCCGACGGCAAGCGGGTCCTCCTGCACTGCGTCCGGATGGAGTCCCGGACACCGACCGTCGCGGCGCTCTACGGGTCCCTGGTCACGGGCTCCACGCCCCTCGAGGCACTTGAACGAATCCGAAAGGTGCTGCCGAAAGCTGCACCCAACTCGACTTTCCAGCAGGCTCTCGGGACACAGACTTAACGTCTATGAAGGGAGTCTCAACTTTGAGGAGAGCGGCCCTGGCGACTTCGTCGTAAACCCCGCAATGTGGACATTCGTTTCCGTCGAGGGCACGACCTACAACGGCGATCTGGGATCCATGGCTGTTTACAGTTGTCTAGACTCAGTCGAGACTGTGGATGCGGTCGGCCCTGCGCAGAAGGCGACCGGATGGGTTGTGCTTGATGTTCCGGCATGGGAGGGCACGTCGCTCCTGGATCAGGGCGGTCCAGGCTGGGAGTGGGCCTTGGCCGGCTAGATGACCACGAGCTTCCAGGCCTGTGCAGCGCTGGGAAACCCATCCCTGTGACGGTGACCGGGAGCAGAACCGTGGCTCAGGAAGATGAACGCTTGCAGCATTTCGAGAGCGTCCACGTGTAGTGGCTCGACCAGATACGCCGCATTATGGAAACACACCGCACAAAGGACGAATCGCCGCCAGGAGGCCAGCCTGGCGGCGATTCACGCTGTCTCATTGACCTACATCAGGCGTGAATGTCCTGCCTCTCATTGGTCCGGGTGGTTGCACTGCGCCGAGCCCGGAGCGTTCGAAGGAGTCCCGGGCCGACACCCAGGACGATGGCCGCGAGTGTCAGCGTGAGCGAGATCGGCTGCTGGAAGATCACCAGCAGATTACCCTCGCCGTGTGCGGATGTCTGGACCAGCGCCTTCTCGAGCAGCGGACCGAGCACGAGTCCGAGGACCAGCGGCGCGACCGGGAAGTCGAACTGTTTCATCAGGTAGCCCACCAGCCCGGCGACGAAGACGACCCAGAGGCTGAAGTGGTTGTTCCCGACGGCGTACGCCCCGATGAGGCTCGTGAAGATGATCACCGGGTACAGATAGCTGTATGGCAGCCGCAGGGCCTGGGCGAAGACGGGTGCCAGCGGCAGGTTGAGCACCAGAAGCAGGAGATTGCCGAAGAAGAACGAGACCAGCAGGCCCCAGACCAGCGCGGGCTGCGACTCGAACAGCAGCGGTCCGGGCTGAAGCCCGAACACGATGAAGGCTCCCAGCAGTACGGCCGTCGCACCGCCGCCGGGGATGCCCAGGGCGAGGGTGGGTATGAAGCTGGCGTTGGCTGCCGCATTGTTGGACGCCTCCGGGGCCGCGACGCCCTCGATGGCGCCGCTGCCCATCTCGTTCCGGTGCTTCGAGACCTGCTTCTCGATCCCGTAGGACATGAACGAGGCGAGGGTGGCGCCCGCGCCGGGCAGAACGCCCAGCCCGAGGCCGATCCCCGAACCGCGAAGGGTCGGCGCGACCGCCCGCCGCAGGTCGCTGCGGGTGACGATCATGTCGCGGAATCGGGCACGGATCGGCTTCTCGCCGCCTCGGCGGATCTGGTGAAGGACCTCGCCGACTGCAAAGAGGCCGATCATGACCTCGATGAACGGGATGCCGCTGAGAAGGTTGACGTTTCCGAAGGTGAAGCGGTCCGTGGAGAAGCCACTGGCCACACCCACGGTGGAGACGAGGATGCCGAGGGCGGCCATGCTGAGCCCGCGGACCGCGTTGCTCCCGGAGAACGACACGATGGTGGCCAAGCCCAGCAGAATCACCGCGAGGTTCTCCGCGGGACCGAACTTCAGCGCGAAGGAGGCTATGGGAGCCGCCAGGAGAATCAGGAAGAGCAGGGAGAGGATGGCTGCGACGAACGATGAGATCGCCGCAATCGCCAGCGCGGCGCCTGCCCGTCCCTTCCGGGCCATCTGGTAGCCGTCGAGGGTGAGGACCACACTCGAGGAGTCGCCCGGCGTGGAGACCAGGATCGAGCTGATTGATCCGCCGTACTGGCACCCGTAGTAGATGCCGGCCAGCATGATGAGCGCGGTCACCGGTTCCATGGTCAGCGTGATGGGCAGGAGGATTGCGACACCGGTGGTGGCGCCGAGTCCGGGCAACATGCCGATCACCGTTCCCAGCGCGACGCCGATGAAGCACCAGAGGAGGTTCTCGGGCGAGACGGCCGTCTCCAAGCCGAGCAGGAGGTTGTCGATCATGGGGTTCTCCTAGACGAATCCGAGCGGTCCGGTGGGCACGGGGACGTGTAGGACCCGGACGAAGACGATGTACGCGAAGACCATCGCGCCGACGGATGTGAGCACGACTGGGACCACCGGGCGGCGTTCCACCCACAGTCCCAGGGCCAGCACCAGAAGCCCCAGTGCCGGGATCATGCCGAGGAGGGGCACCAGCAGGACGGCTGCTCCGATGGTCCCGAAGACTTTCCACACCGCCGTCGTCTGCTGACGGGCGGTGCGTCCGAAGGTATCCAGCGCCTTGGAACCGTCCGCTGGGGGGTCACCGACTGTGCCCTGCGCCTCCTCCGCGACGGCCGACGACGCCTCTGACGGCGACGGTGCGGCCGCCGCGGGGCGGGCAGCGTACAGTCTGACGATCTCCACCAGGGAGAAGACGAGGACCAGCGCGCCCGCCACCGAGGGCAGGAAGCCCGGACCGATCAGCCCCGCCTCGGTGGTGACGCCGAATCCCAGGCCCCCGGCCAGGGCCGCGCCGCCGACGGCGGCGAGGACCGCGTTGCCGACGATGCCCGAGACGGAGGCGCGGGTCTGGGTGTCACTCAATTCCGAGGCCCTTCTTGAGGTTCTCGTTGTACTCGTCCAGGTAGGCGGTGAACTCGTCGCCGTAGAGCGGCGCGGCCTGCATGTAGTTCGCCTCGATGTACTCCGTGAACGCCTCGGAGTCGGCGAACTCGCGGCCGGCCTCGACCCAGTACTCCTTCGCCTCGTCGTCGATGCCGCCCGGGGCGATGTAGCCGCGGAACTGGGCGAACGCCACATCGATCCCCTGCTCCTGCCCCGTGGGGATGTCTGCCAGCAGCTCGTACTCGTACCGCTCCGGGGCGAGCGCGCACAGGGCCTTGAGGTCGCCGGACTCGAGCTGCCCGGCGATCTCGCCCGGGTTGAGGGATGCGACGTCGACGTGCCCGCCCATCAGACCAGCGAGGACCTCGCTGCCGGACTCGTACGGGACGCGGTCGAACTCGATGTCCTGATCGTCTTCGATGAGGCTGAAGACGATCGAGTCCAGGCTCGTCGTCCCCGAGACGGCGGCGACGACGCGCCCGTCGCGGGCGGCCTCCACCACATCGGTGCAGGTCTCGAACGGCGAATCGGGTGCGACGGTCACCAAGGTGTAGTCGTCGCCCATCTTCATGATCGGCGTGAACGTGTTGTAGTCGAACTTGACGTCCTGGACCAGCGGCAGCGCCATCAGGGCCGTCTCGGTGGCCAGTAGTTGCGTCGGGTCGCCTTCGAGCCCCATGAAGTGGGAGTACCCGACCGCGCCGGATCCGCCGTCGCGGTTCTCGACCGTGATGGTGGTGCCGGTGACGTCCTCGAGGCCGCTGGCCGTGGCGCGCCCGGCGAGGTCCGAGCCACCGCCGGCGCTGAACGGGACGGTCATCGTGATCCGCTCGCCGGGCGAGTAGTCGCCGGCCGCCTCGGCCCCGGCGTCGCCGCCGGTCGATGAGCATGCGGCCAGCGTCGCCGTGCCCAGGATGGCGACGGAGGTCAGGAGCAGGGTCTTCTTGGCGTGCATGGGAATCTCCTCGTTGAGAGTGGGGCTCCGGAAGGGTGCTGCTGCGAAAGATCCGGTGCTCCGGGATGAAGGGTGAGTGCGGGAGTTGCTTAGTGGAACGGGTATGAGGGAAAAACGGTAATGAGGGAAGGAGCTCAGGACTGGGTGTGAGCGGCTGTGCGCTGACCCAGTGCCGTGATGATGTCGAAGGCACGCTGGGTGGGCCCGGTGTGGGCGATGCCCTGGCCGACGATCTCGTAGGCGGTGCCGTGCGCCGGGGTCGCGATCGGGACCGGGAGCCCGCCCTGAACGGTGACGCCCTGGTCGAACCCCATGAGCTTCATAGCGATCTGCCCCTGGTCGTGGTACATGGTCACGACGCCGTCGTACTCGCCATCGCGAGCCTTGATGAAGATCGTGTCGCAGGGGAACGGCCCGGAGGCGTCGATGCCCTCCTGCTGGGCGAGCTGCACGCCCGGGGCGATGTGATCGATCTCCTCGCGCCCGAACTGCCCGTTCTCTCCCGCGTGCGGGTTCAGCGCGCACACCGCCAGGCGGGGCGCCTCGACGCCTGAGTCACGGATCACCGAGTGCAGCAGGCGGATGGCCTCGAGCACCGAGCGTTCATTGATCTTGGGCGCGACGTCCTTCAGGGCCACATGGGATGTCACCCGCGAGGTGGTCAGCCCCGGGACGAAGTTCAGCTCCGACGTCGTCCCCTCGTAGCCCAGCTCCATGGCGAACCAGCGGAGCTCGTCCTCCTCATTCATGCCGGCGAGATGGAGGGCGGTCTTGTTGAGCGGGGTGAACATGATGCCGTCCACCTCGCCGGCCTTGTACATGGCGAGCGCCTTCAGCAGGTCCGCCTTGACCCGCTCGCCGGCCTCCTTGCTGACTTGTCCACGAGGGACCGCTCGGTCCTGGAGGTCGCTGCCGACAGGGGTGGCATGCTCGGGGTCGGGCGCCGCGGCGAGGGGAACGACGACGCCCGCCTCAGCGGCAGCCGCCTCCACCTCGGCCCGGCTGGCGAGCACCAGGACATCGGCGCGGGCGAGGTTCGCCGGCTCAGCGAGCAGTTTGACGGCTAGCTCGGGGCCGATGCCGGAGGGGTCGCCCATCGTCAGGGCGATCCGGGGGCGGGACGGGCTGAGAGTTGAGGTCATGTTCTTTCCTCGGTGCGGAAGGGATGGAGGCGATGATTCTCGAATCAAGGATCCTATTGGATCGATGGTCGCCATCATGACAGAGGTCACACTGGGGGCGCAAGGAGGCTCGCGAAAACTCTCCACGGGAGGGCTAGTCCGCGTGGTCGGCGTTCTCCTCATCGGCCACCGCGCGGCAGCGCACCCCCTGCAGATGCCGGCGCATGGCCTCGACTGCATCCTGCGGTCGCTCGGACTCCAGGGCGTAGAGGATCTCGGCGTGCTCGTGCAGGGCCGTGGAGGCGTCGGAGACGCCGTGCCCCACGGCCTGGCGCAGCCGGTGCACGTGCGTTCCCAGGCCCTCGAGCATCTGCAGCAGGTAGCGGTTGCCGCTGCTCTGCATGATGACGGTGTGGAAGCCCCAGTCGGCGTCGAAGTATCGGCGCATGCTCGCCGCCGTGTGGTGGGCGCTGTCGTCGCCGAGGGCGCCCATCTCGGCGATCACCCCGGCATGCCGGGCATGGGCGGCCCTCAGAGCGGGGACGACCTCGGCCGCGCGACCTGCAGCGCGTTCGATGGCCGCCAGCTCGACGACCATGCGGGCGTCGACGAGCTCCGCCATCTGCTCCGGGGAGAGTGGTGGTGCCACCCGGTACCCCTTGAGTGCGGCCCGTGAGACGAGGCCAGTGTGCTCGAGCTGCACGAGCGCCTCGCGCACCGGCGTGGGGGAGACCCCGAGCTGACGCGCCAGCGCGTCGATGCTCAGTGACGAACCGGCCTTGATCCTGCTGTCCAGCAGCATCTCCAGCAGGGTGTCATACACGTCGTCCCGCAGGATCTTGCGGCTGAGCTGAGGCGGGGCGGAGGGGGTCGAGTCAGCGGTCATGCCGGGAGTCTACCGGCCCGGCAGTGTTGTCTAGATCATACAAGATCCTATAGCATCCACGAAACGATCGCCCGACTCTCTGGAGGTACCCATGACGTTGAACCCGGCGCTCGCTGGCGCGGACACCCGACCCGAGCCCGGCGCACCGCCCGGTCCCCCCGGGTGGACATCCGCGGCCTGGCCCATCGGTGCCTCGATGATGTCCTTCCCCGGTGCCCTGGGGGACGGCACCCGCCTGACGGATGCCTCCGCGGAGCGCTGGCGCCCTGCTCTGCGCGAGGTGGCCGCCGCCGGATTCGACCATGTGGACCTCACCGACTCGTGGATCCGCCCGGGCGACCTCACCGCCGGCAGCAGCAGCGAGCTCCTCGCGACGGCCGCGGAGTTCGGCCTCGCGTTCAGCGCGATCTCCGTGACCCGGCAGAGCGTCGTAGATCCGGACCCGGATGTGGCCGAGGCCAATCTCCAGTACTCCCTGCGCACGGTCGAGGGCGCGGCTCGGCTCGGGATCGGCGTCGTCTGCCTCGGTCTGCACCGCCCGTTGACCGAGCAGCAGCTGCGCGCCCAGTGGTTCTGGCACGCACCCGGCGCCGAGGACCCAGACGACGCCGCGGTACGCCGCACCGCCGTCGACCGCTTCCGGCGCATCGGCGAGCGCGCCGGCGAGCTCGGGGTGGAGATCTCCCTGGAGCTCTACGAGGGCACGTATCTCGAGGCGGCGCGGGACAGCGTCGAGTTCGTCGAGGAGATCGGTTTGCCGAACGTCGGCCTGAACCCGGACCTCGGGAACATCGTCCGGCTGCACCGACCCGTGGAGCACTGGGAGCAGATGCTCGAGACCATGCTGCCGCACACCAATTACTGGCACGTGAAGAACTACTTCCGGGACTTCGACCCGGCCACTGGCGCCTACTTCACGGCCCCGGCCCCCATGGAACTGGGCTACATCAACTATCGCCGGGCCATCGAGATGGCGCTCGACGCTGGATTCGCCGGTCCGATCTGCGTGGAGCACTACGGCGGCGACGGCCTTTCCGTCAGCGCTCTGAACCGTGATTACATCCGCCGCATCCTCGCCGTGAAACTGGGGGAATGACATGACTCGATTGACCAACGACCCCAAGCGGTTCGCCGCCGACGCCCTCCGCGGCTTCACGCTGGCGCATTCTGACTACGTGCAGGGCGTGCACGGCGGCGTCGTGCGGTCCACCGAATCGCCGCGCGGGCAGGTCGCGCTGGTCCTCGGCGGCGGATCCGGGCACTACCCGGCCTTCGCCGGTTGGGTCGGTCCGGGGTTCGCCCACGGAGCAGCGTGCGGCAACGTCTTCGCGTCGCCGGCTGCTTCGCAGGTGTACTCCGTCGCCCGGGCGGCCGAGAGCGGCGGAGGCGTGCTCCTCGGCTTCGGGAACTACGCCGGCGACGTCCTGCACTTCGGTCAGGCCGCCGAGATGCTGCGCGCCGAGGGGATCGACGTCCGTGTGCTCACCGTGAGCGACGATATCGCCTCCAACTCCCCGGAGCAGCACAGCGACCGCCGAGGCATCGCGGGCGACCTGCTGGTGCTGAAGATCGCGGGCGCGGCCGCCGAACGAGGTGACGATCTGGACGCCGTCGAGGCGATCGGACGGCGGGCGAACGAACGCACGCGTTCCCTCGGCGTGGCCTTCGGCGGCTGCACCCTCCCCGGCGCCAGCGAACCGCTCTTCACTGTTCCGGACGGGACTATGGCTCTGGGGCTCGGCATCCACGGGGAGCCCGGGATCTCGCAACAGGATCTGGGCACTGCAGAGGCCGTGGCGGACTTGCTGGTCGAGGGCGTTCTCGCTGAGGAGCCGGAGCGGGGTGCCGGGGGCTACGAGGGCCGCGCGGCCGTGCTGCTCAACGGCCTCGGCGACACCAAGTACGAGGAGCTGTTCGTGGTCTATGCGCGGGTCGCCGAACGCCTGGACGAAGCGGGCATCACCGTGGTGGCCCCCCAGGTGGGCGAGCAGGTCACCAGCCTCGATATGGCCGGGTTGTCCCTCAGCGTGACGTTCCTGGACCCCGAGCTCGAGGCCTGCTGGACCGCCCCAGCGGACACACCGGCCTTCCGCACCGGCTCGATGGCCCCGAGGGAGCGGCGGGCCGACGTCGTCGAACTCGGCGGAGCCGGGCCTGCTCGAGCGGATGAAATCGCATCCGGTGCGCCCGATTCACAGCGGCTCGCCGCGATGGCGACCAGCGTGCTCGGCGCCATGGCGTCGACCGCCGAGGCCTCCGAGCGATTCCTCGGCGATCTGGACGCACTCGCCGGCGACGGCGACCACGGTCAGGGGATGGTGCTCGGAACCTCCGCGGCCCGCTCCGCTGCGGAAGAGGCCCTCGCGCGAGGGGCCGGCATCCGGACCCTCCTGGCCCGGGCGGGGGAAGCCTGGTCCGAGAACGCCGGCGGGACCTCCGGCGCACTATGGGGCGCCGCCCTCGTGGCGACCGGTGCGGCGCTCACGGACGACGGCGGTGCCTCCTCTGCGGAGATCGTCGCCGCCGTGGACGCCGGCGTCTCCGCCGTCCTGGATCGCGGCGGAGCATCAGTGGGGGACAAGACCATGGTGGATGCGCTCGTCCCCTTCGTCGATCGCTTGAAGGAGTCCCACGCGCGGGGTCTCCCGTTGTCCGAGGCCTGGCGTCTCGGCGCGGCCGCGGCGACCGACGCCGCCGCCGAAACAGCCCGGATCGCCGCCCGGCGCGGCCGGGCACGCACCCATGGGGAACAAAGCCTCGGCCATCCGGACCCGGGGGCCACATCGTTCGCCCTCCTCATGACCGCAGCAGCGGAAAAGCTCACCAACCCAGCCACTACCCTCGCAGGAGCAGAATCATGACCCATCGCCTCATCATCGGTTCCGACGACGCCGGATTCGACTACAAGGAAGCACTGAAGGCCGATCTCCTCGCCGACGACCGCGTCGAGTCCGTCGTCGACGTCGGCGTGAGCGCGGATGGGCACACCGCCTACCCGCACATCGCGGTGGAAGCGGCCCGCAAGGTCGCCGCCGGGGAGGCGGACCGGGCGCTACTGATCTGTGGCACCGGTATGGGAGTCGCCATCGCGGCGAACAAGGTGCCCGGCATCCGTGCCGTGACCGCCCACGATTCCTTCTCCGTCGAGCGCGCCGTGCTGTCCAACAACGCGCAGGTGCTGTGCCTCGGCCAGCGGGTGGTGGGTCAGGAGGTGGCCCGTCGACTGGTCCGGGAATGGCTCGGCTACACCTTCGATACCACCTCCGCCTCAGCCGAGAAGGTTGCGGCGATCTGCGCCTACGAAGAGCCGGCGGCCCGTGCATGACCACCTGGGTCGGCACTAGCTGGAAGATGAACAAGACGCTGGCCCAAGCCAGGGCCTATGCGGAGGCTCTGGCGGCGACCGGGCCGGACCGGTGGCCGGGGCTACAGCCCTTCGTCATCCCGCCGGCTACGGCGCTGTCCACGGTCAGCGCCGCCCTGGGGCCGGAGTCCGCCGTTCTCGTCGGCGCGCAGAATGCGCACTGGGAGGATGCCGGCGCCTGGACCGGGGAGGTCTCGGTTCCCCAAGTCGCCGACGCCGGAGCGAGGATCGTCGAGCTCGGTCACAGCGAACGGCGTCAGCACTTCGCAGAGACCGACGAAACCGTGAACCGGAAAGTTCGCAGCGTCCTCCGCCACGGGCTGATACCACTGGTGTGTGTCGGGGAGCCGGACAGCGTCTTTCGGGCCGGGCAATCGGTGCCGCACGTGCTGGCGCAGATCCGCGCGGCAATCCTGGAAGTCCCCCGCACCGACGAGGTACTGGTGGCCTACGAACCGATCTGGGCGATCGGGCAGCACGGCAGACCGGCGGCCCCCGAGGACGTCGCACCCGTTTTTGACGCCATCGACCGTGAATTCGGGGGAAGCCTCCGAGGCGTCCTCTACGGCGGATCGGTCTCCCCGGACAATGCCCTCCAGATACTGTCCGTGCCCGGCGTGGACGGGCTGTTCATCGGCAGGTCCGCCTGGGAGGCAGAGAGATACCTCGAGCTGCTTGACCAGGTGGCGCACTGGATGCAACGCCGCGCTGGCGTCGTCCCTGTGTCCAAGGATCCTGTCTCCCAAGCCCCGATGCGCCGGTAGCTCCGCTCGGTTTCAGAGGGGACGACCATGGACCGGCTACCCGCACCGTGGGACGATGCGTGGACCGAAACGGTGTGAGGGGAGACATCATGCGCGGAGATGAGAAGCGGGTCGTCGGGGCATTCGGCCGGTACCTGACGGAGCGAGGGTGGACCGTCGAGTACGAGGTCGAGCACTGCGATGTCCGGGCCTCCGGGCCAGGGAAGCAACTGCTTTTCGGCGAGGCGAAGGGACGCACATCGGCCATTGGGCTGGATGTCGACACTCTCTATGGCCAACTGCTCCGGCGGATGCCGGCGGAGCACCTCGACGACGCGCGGTTCGCCGTTATCGTTCCCGATGACGGTCTGAAAGCCGCGCTCCGTGTGCCGCAGCGCATTCGCGACCGCCTGAATATCGACGTGTACTCCGTGGACGAGACCGGGAAGGTGACGCCTTACACCGGCCCAACTGGCACTGGCCCGGAGAGTATGGAGTCGCTGGAAGGGGCGGCGCCGAAGGAGTAGAGCATTCATGCCGTATTGCCCAAGAGGGGTCCTATCGACGGGGCGCCGTTCAGCTCGGCGGACTTGGTAGCCTAACGGAGCCAGCCGGACGGCTAGGGCAGTGTGGC
This sequence comes from Zhihengliuella sp., assembly GCF_031178195.1. GTDB lineage: Bacteria > Actinomycetota > Actinomycetes > Actinomycetales > Micrococcaceae > Zhihengliuella. The sequence continues at coordinate 186,268 of NZ_JAPSJL010000001.1, read as the reverse complement.
CGGACAGGGGACGCATAGTGGCGTTGACGCTCGAATGGTTGTTGCGAAGCGCTGGCATCGAACCTAGCGATGCGCAGGCGATTCGCCATGCTTACGTACGCGATCATGGCGACGGCTTCGGAGGCATTCATGCCGATTCAACGTATGAAGAAATCTTCGAGTACACGCGGACTCAGTCAGCGAACACCCGTATTTTCCCAGCTGTACCGCCGCAGTACTGGGTGGTATTCATCCGCGAGGGCGGTGACCGCGCTCGTCTGTGGTCCGTCATGGAGAATCGCGGCGAGATCCTCAACGACGGCACCCGGAGGGTTTTCGATCTCGTCGAGACGGACCTGATGGCAGATCTCCGAGAGCGACTGGTGGTGGGATGGAGGTCGCCTCGGACATGGCGACTCAACGGCCCGACTGCAGCGGGCTACCCGGTCATGGAAATTGCTGACTCGAATCCAGTGCCGTTCCCAGGATTCGACGAACTTATCCTTGACTACGGTCAACTCCAAGCGGTGATGCGGGAGCATCGGTACGCCGCTTGGCGTACAGCTCTCGGATCGGTTGCCGGGGTCTACCTGATTACCTACACCACGGATGGCCGCCAGTATGTCGGCAAAGCAGATGGCGCCGAGAGCATCCGGCAGCGGTGGGGTTCCTATGCGGCCAACGGGCACGGAGGAAATGTCGAACTGCGAAACCTAAACCCGGAGGCCTATCGCTTCTCCTTACTTCGCGTCTTCGACCCGGCGACGCCTACACACGTAATCGATGTAGCGGAGAGCCATTTCAAGGAGGCATTGGCAACGCGTAGACACGGACTGAATCGAAACTAGATCGTCCTTGGAATGCTCTCCGCGCCCTCCGGATTCCCAACAGCTAGATCAGTGCCCCTGTCGCTGTGCCTCTTCGGGTGACCCGAGCTGCGGCACCGCGCCGACGTCGTCCAGTCGCACGCCGACTAGGGGATTCCTCGCCTACGGCACGACGTATCCGGCCAGGCGGATGAGCTCGTACCACTCGGCCCGGGTCAAGGGGATCTCCGATCCCTGCGCGGCGCCCGTGATGCGCTCGGGCGTGGTGGTGCCCAGCACCACCTGCATTCCGGCCGGGTGGCGCGTGATCCAGGCGACCGCGATGGCGATCGGCGGCACCCGGTACTTCTCCGCCATCCGCTCGATGGCCCGGTTCAGCTCCGGGTACCTCGTGGAGCCGAGGAACGGGCCCTCGCCGGTCCCGGACTGGAATGGCGACCATGCCTGCAGCGTGATGCCGTGCAGCCGGCAGTAGTCCACCAGCCCGTGGTCCCGGGTCACCGACTGCTCCAGCCCCTGCATGTTCGCTGCGATGCCCTGCGCCAGCATCGGCGCGTGCGTGAGGGAGAGCTGGACCTGGTTGGCGATGATCGGCTGCCGCACGTACTGCCGCAGTAGCTCGATCTGCCGGGGCGTGTGGTTGGAGACGCCGAACGCCCGGACTTTGCCCGCGGTCTCGAGGTGATCGAACGCGCGTGCAACCTCCTCCGGCTCTACCAGAGCATCCGGGCGGTGCAGCAGCAGGACGTCGATGTAGTCGGTGCCGAGCGCCTTCAGCGAACCCTCGACGGAGGCGACGAGGTGCTCGTAGGAGAAGTCGAAGTAGGGACCCTCCCGGACGATCCCCGCCTTGGTCTGAAGGGTGTACTGCTCGCGCTCCGACGCCGAAAGCTGCATCGCCTCGGCGAAGCGGCGCTCGCACCCGTGGAGCTCCGCACCGTAGATGTCCGCGTGGTCGAAGTACGTGATCCCGGCGTCGCGGGCGGTCGCCACGAGGGTGCGGACGTCGCGATCATCCAACTCCTGGATCCGCATCAGCCCCTGGACCACGTTGGGTGCGGGCAGGGCAACTCCAGGCAGGTCGATGGTTCTCATGCGGCTCCTTGGCGGCGACACCGGCGTCCGATTCTCGGGGCGCCCGATGATTAGATGGATGCGGTCTTCAGAATAGGCCAGCCACTTCGAAGGGGAACCCATGACCACGGGAATCAATCAGACCGACGGCGCCACAGGACCGACGCTCGCCGACGCACTGCAGGGGCCGCCCCGCCGGGATGTCGCGGGCATGAAACGCCAGCTGGCCGGCGTGACGCCGGGCGAGCCCGCCACGGTGCTGATGCGCTCGGCCCGCTACGGCTCCTACCTGATCACCGGGGTGCCCCACCTGACGGATCTGGACGACCTGCTCATCGGCGGCGTCCCGATCGCCGGGAAGCTGGACAACGAGAAGCGCTCGGACGAGCCCGTGGCGATCCGCCGGCCCGAGCAGGAGGTCCGCCAGTACCCGGCGGTCCCGCCGGAGACGATCTCCGGCCAGCCAACCGCGGCGCAGGAGATCCGCCACGGCGACCTGGTGACCGGGGCGTTCGAGCAGCACCCTTACGGCCGGTTCGTGGTCTCAGGGGTGGCGACGGCGGCCGCCTCCGACGAGTCGCTGGTGATGATCGGCCCGTGGATCCTGAGCGCGGACGGCTCCGCGGCACCGCGCTGCGTGGAGGTCATCCGGATCGCCGCCCACGGCGAGCACACGGTCCCGGTCCCGCAGCTGCGCCAGGTGATCCTCGAGGACGGGACTGCAGCGTCGAAGGCCGCTGCAGCGTAGGAAGAAACTGAACCCATGCGTCAGTCCCTGATTGTCCTCACGAGCTTCGTTGCGGCCTTCGCGGTGAGCTTCGTCGCCGACACCTATTTCGGCGTCCCGTTCTGGGGGCGACTGATCATCGTGGTCTGCGTGTCCCTCCTCGTGGCGACCGCCGTGACCAAGTGGTCCACGGCCCGCCGGCGGCGGGCTGACGAGTTCTCGAGCGGGGCCTAGAGTGCGCCCGCAGCCCCTCGCCAGCGCCAAGCGTCGTCGGGGCCGCTGAGTACCCAGACGCTGAGAAGAGAGGTCCCCCCCGACCATCGCGGTCGGCGGGGACCTCTCTTTGCGTGCGGGGCTTGCTAATGGTTGCCGTGCGCGCCGCCGAGCAGTTCGCGGACGCCGTGGGCCACCCGGTGGAATTCCGGATCCGCCATCGTGGCCTCGTAGTCGCGCTCACGTGGCAGGTCGACGTCGAACTCCTCGATGATGTGGCCGGGACGGGAGCCCATAACCACCACGCGCGTGGCCAGGTACACGGCCTCGGCGACCGAGTGCGTCACCAGGACCACCGTCATGTTGGTGGAGTTCCACAGCTTCTGCAGTTCGGAGTTCAGGTGCTCGCGGGTCAGCGCGTCCAGGGCACCGAACGGCTCGTCCATCAGGAGGATCTCCGGGCTGTGCAGCAGGGCCCGGCAGAGGGCCGCGCGCTGCTGCATGCCGCCGGAGAGCTCGTGCGGCAGGGACTTCTTGAACCCGGTGAGGCTGGTCAGCTCCAGTAGCTCCTCGCAGCGCGCCTTCGCCTGGTTCTTGTCCATGCCGCGCATCTCCGCCTGCAGCATGATGTTGCGCTGGACATCGCGCCACGGCAGCAGCGCCGGACGCTGGAACACGAAGCCGACGTCCTGCCGCGGGCCCTCGATCTCCTCGCCGCGCAGGGACACCGTGCCCGTGGTCGGCTGGATGATGCCGGCCATGGACCGCAACAGCGTGGACTTGCCGCAGCCGGACGGACCCACCAGCGCCACGAAGTCCCCCTGGTTGACCTTCAGATCCACCTCGCGGAGCGCCTCCACGGTGTTCTTCCTGGTCTGGAAGGTGATGCCGACGTTCTCGACGTCCACCAGTGCCGTATCGGTCATCGTGGCCGGCTCCCGTTCCTCTACCGTGACGCTCATCTACTTGCCTTCCGGTGCGAACGAGCCGTCGAAGTACGTCTCCGCTGGCTTGGCCTCCTCGATGATGCCGGCGTCGGAGAGGATCTTGATGGTGTTCTCCCAGTCGGCCGGATCGTTCAGGCCCGGGGCCATGCCCTCGGTGGCGTCCGTGTGCAGCAGCTCCATGGTCTGCTTCCACTGCTCCAGCACCACGTCCTGGGCCGGCAGCTGCGGGTCCTTGCCCTCCATGGAGGCCGCGGCGGCCTCCGGGTCCTCGATCGCGGCCTCGAACGACTCGGAGACGGCGGCCAGCATGTCCTCCATCAGTTCCGGATCGGACTCGATGTCCGCGGCGTTGGCGACGAGGCCGTTGGAGAAGAAATTCAGTCCGGCGTCCGAGTAGCGCAGGTACTCGACGTCCTTGCCGGATTTCGCGGCGATGGTGGGGCCCTGGTCGTGGGCGAAGCCGATCAGGCCGTCGACCTGGCCCGACATCATGGCGGCCATCTTGCCGGCCGCGTCGAGGTTCTGCTGGTTCACCGCGTCGGCCTCGACGCCGGCGGCCTCCAGGAAGACGGGGAAGGTGGTGGTAGGGGCGTCGCCGGAGGAGACGGCGATGGTCTTGCCCTCCAGGTCGGCGGGGCTCTCGATGCCGGAGTCGGCGAAGACCTGGACGGCGGAGGGCGTGGTCTGCAGGAAGACGCCGATGCTCTTGACCTTCACGCCCTTGTCCACGTTGGCCAGCACGGGCGGGGTGTCCGCCCAGCCGAAGTCGACCTGGCCCTGGCCGACGGCCTGGACGGTCTTGGTGGAGCCCTGCCCGGCCTTGATGGTCAGGTTGATACCGTGTTCCTCGAAGATGCCCTCGTCGACGCCGTAGTAGAACGGCGCGTGCTCGCCGTACGGGTACCAGTTGAGCATGAGGGTGACGTCGCGGACCTCGCCGTCGGCGCCGCCGCCGGAGGCTTCGGTGGATCCGCCGCAGGCGGAGAGGCCGACGACGGCGGCCGAGGCGGCAACGGCTGCGGCGACGCGGAGGGTGCGGGTGCGGAAGGACATGGTGTCTCCTTGGCTTTCGCTCGGCAATGAGCGGTTGAGTGAGCTTGGATCGTCGGTGCGGGGCGCGTCCTGCGCCCGAACGGTGGAGGGCCAGTGGCCGCGAGCGCCTAGGCGTCCTTGTTGCGGTGGGAGGCGTGCCACGGGATGGAGAGGCGCTCCACCACGTCGAGGATCATGAACAGCAGGACGCCCATGAGGGACATGATGATCAGCGCGGCGAACAGCATCGCGGTGTCGATGTTGCCGTTGGCTTGGAGGATGACGTAGCCGAGGCCGGCGTTGGCGCCGACGAACTCGCCGACCACGGCGCCGGTGACGGCCAGCGTCGCGGCGACCTTGAGTCCGCCCAGCAGCTCCGGGAGCGCGGCGGGGAAGCGGACCTTGGTGAAGACCTTCCAGCGCGAGCTGCCCATGATCGAAGTTAGCTCCAGGGCCTCGGGGTCGACGGCGCGGAGGCCGGAGATGCCCGCGATGACGATCGGGAAGAACGCCATCAGGACGGCGACCAGGATCTTCGGCTGCGGGCCGAAGCCGAGCCACACGATGAAGAGCGGGGCGATCGCGATCTTGGGGACCACCTGGGCGAACAGGATGATGGGGTAGAACGTCCGCTCCATGGTCTTGTTGTAGACCATCGCCACGGCGACGGCGATGCCGACGACGATGGCGATCGCGAAGCCGATCAACGTCTCCCAGGTGGTGACCCACGTGTGCTGGGCGAGGTACGCGGCGTTGTCCGTCATGGCCGCCCATGTATCGGCCGGCGAGGGCAGGATGTAGGCGGGCGCGATGCCGGCCGAGGTGACGCCCCACCACACGGCGAAGACGATCACCATGAAGGCGACGGGATACATCGCCGAGAGGCTGCCGGCGGCCACCTTGGAAGGCTTCTTCCGCCGTGGCTTCGCTCCGGGTTCTTTGCTCTGCTTGGGTGCAGTGATAGCCGTGGACATCTGTGCTGATCTCCTCTGAAGGGTAGTGACACCTCTTGGTAAGCGCTTTCCCGGGTGCCGCTCCGAGCTTAGGGAAGGCGTTGGTGTGATGTCAATCACGGGCCGATTCGGAGAAGGTGCCCACCCGCGCTGGCAACCCCGTGGTGCGGACGGCCGGTCGAGCGCGGCGGAGGGAGGCCGGGGGGCAGGGCCCCTAGGGCGCGTCGGCGGGCTCGGGCTCGCGGGGAGCCACGGGAGCCGCGGAGGTCGCTGCGCGGCGGGGCGCCAGCGGCCAACGGAAGTTCGAGCCCTGCAGGGACGCCGCGGCCACCGCGATGACCGAGATCAGGATCAGCGCGACGGCCGGGGCCGCCGTCGTCCACGGGGCCCGTTCCACGTAGTCGATGCCCTCCGCGAGCAGCCGCCCCCACTCGGGGGCCGGCGGCTGCGCGCCCAGGCCCAGGAAGCCCAGCGACGCCAGCGCCAGGGCCACGCCCGGCAGGCGCAGCATCCCGTGCCGCGCCAGCGCCGGCGCCACCACGGGGACGACGTGCCGGACCATCACCTCGAACGGCCGCACGCCCGCCAGCGGCAGCCACTTCACGTGCGGCATCGCCTTGGCCTCCTCCACCAGCGCCACGGCGTGCGAGGCCAGCGGCGGCCAGCTCACCCACAGCACCGCCACGGCCGCGCCGCCGACCGTGGGCCCGAACAGGGCCGCGATGATCACACCCGCGATGATCGGCGGGGTCGCGTTGGCGACCTCGATGGGCCCGCGCACCGCATTCGGCACGAACGCCAGCACCAGCCCGACGGCGACCGCCGCCACCACGATGCCCAGCGCCGGCACCAGGGTGCCCAGCGCGCCGTGCGCCACCCGGGCGAGCAGGTCCCGCCCGCTCGCGTCCGCGCCGAACGGCAGCTCCCACGACGGCGCGGCGAGGCGCTCGTGCACGATCTCGAACGGATCCCGCGGCAGCCCGAGCACCAGCAGCAGCGCCAGCAGCGCGCACCCGACGCCGAACGTCCACTGCGCCAGCCGGTCCCCGTGCGGCCGCTCCGGCGGAGGGGAGACCGCGCCGGCGGGCAGCGGCCCGCCCAGCAGCCACAGCCGGGTCGCCGAGGCGGCGACCCCGATGACGACGGCGGCTGCCGCCATGGCGAGCACACCCGCCTGCAGGGCGGGCAGGTCCTGCGAATTCGCGGCGCCGAGCAGGTAGCGGCCCAGGCCGGGGATGGCGAAGACCTGCTCCACCGCGACGGCACCGCCGAGGACGCCGATGAAGATCAGTCCCACCTGGTCCACCACGGAGGCCAAAGCCCGGCGCAGGACCGCGGCGAGGACGACCCGCCGCGGTGCGCCGGAGAGGCACCACACCTGCACCCACGTCTCCCGGGAGGAGCCGGCGAGGGCGTCGCCGAGGAGGCGGCCGAAGAGCCCGCCGCCCGGGATGCCGAGCGCCAGCGCGGGCAGGACGGCCGAGCCGAACCCCGTCCAGCCGTACGGCGGCAGCCACTGCAGGTGCACCGCGACGATCACCAGCAGGCCGCTGGCGAGCAGGAACTCCGGCAGAGCCGTCATCGCGACGCCGACGGGTCCGGAGCCGCGCACCGGGCGGTCCCGGGCGATGGCCCGGAGAACCGGCGCCACCAGTGCGGCGGCGACGAGGAAGCTGACCAGCAGCGCCAGCACGGTGAGCGTCGCGGAGACGCCGACGGCGTGCCAGACCCCCGGGCCCACGGGCGCACCGGAGACCCACGAGGTCCCGAGGTCGCCGTGCAGGACGCCCTCCCACCAGCGGGCGCTGATGGCCACCGGGCCGCCCTCCAGCCCCAGCTCGGCGCGGACGGCCGCGATGGCCTCCGGCGTCGGCTCGAGCTCCGAGTATCGGGCGCGCAGCACGGACAGCGCCGGGTCCCGCTGGGAGAGCCAGGGCAGCGCCCCGACGATGCCGAGTAGGCCCAGTCCCGCGAGGATCCGCGAGATCAGGGCCCGGCGGTCACTGGTCCGCATCGGCGCCGCTCTCGGTCCGGCCTCCCTCGAGGCGCGTCTCGGCGGTCACGAGGGTGCGCTCGCGGGGGTCGCGGACCGCGTCCACCACGCCGCCGGTCTCGCCCTGGATGACGCGCTCGTGCAGCAGCGGGATGGCGGTGTCGGTCGCGAGGATCTCCGCCTCGGCCCGCATGATCGCCGCCCGCCGGCCGTCGCCGGCGGGCGCCTGGGAGGCCTTCGCGATGGCCGCGTCCACGTCCTCGTCGCAGAGCTGGGAAAGGTTGAACCCGCCGTCGCACGTGAAATCGGCACCGAAGTAGGCCACCGGGTCGCCGGAGTCCAGGATGGTGGCCCGGGAGAGGATGAAGGCGTCGAACGCACCCTCCAGCGCGTCCGACTCGATGAACTGGTACTCCCGCACGTCCTGCTCCACCACGAACCCGGCGGCCTCGAGCTGCTGCTCCAGCAGGACGGCGACCTCCGGCAGCTCGGCCCGGTCGGTGAAGGTGCCGAGGTTGATCCGCACGCCGTCGACGGCGGCCGGCTCGGCGCGCTCGGCGAGGATCGCGTGGTACTCCGGACCGCCGCGCTCCTCCAGCGTCCACGGCAGCGCCGGGCCGAGCAGGCCGACGGCCTCGTCCGCGCGGCCCTCGTACGCCGAGGCGATGATCTGCGCGCGATCAATCGCCTCGCGGGCCGCGGCGCGGACCGCCGGGTCCGCGAACGGGCCGGACTCCGCGTTCAGGTAGAGCGTGTTGGTGCGCGGCATCGGGACCTCGTGCAGCAGGTCCTCGTCGATCGAGGCGGCCTGGCCGGCCGGGACGGTCTCCACGACGTTCGCGGTGCCGGTGCGCAGGGCGGCGGCGCGGGCGGTGCCGTCCGGGACGAAGTCCGCGTCGATGCCGGCGGCGGCCGCCGGGGTGCCCCAGTAGTCGCTGTAGCGGTCCAGCGTGGCGCTCGAGGTGCCGTCCACCGCGACGAGCTCGAACGGCCCGGTGCCGGTGCCCACGGGGCTGATGGTGTCGCCGTCGTACGCCGCCTCCGACAGGATGGACAGCTGCGGGCTGGAGAGCCGGTTGGGCAGCAGCGGGTCCGGCGTGCCGGTGGTGAGGACCACCTGGTCGCCGTCGACCGCCACCTGGAGGTCGACGCCGTCGAGGATGCGCGGCAGCGGCGTGGACTCGGTGGCGACGCGCAGGGAGTTCGCGGCCGCCTCGGCGGTCAGCTCCGTGCCGTCGTGGAACGTCACGCCCTCGCGGATGGTGAAGCGCCAGGTCAGCTCGTCCGTCTGCTCCCACTCGGTGGCGAGCAGCGGGACGGGGTCGCTGGCGTCGTCGAGCGCCACCAGGGTCTCGGCGGTGTTCCAGCGGGAGAGCTTGAAGGCGTCGTCGCTCATGGGGTTCAGGCCCGAGCGCGGCGGCTGCATCATCGCCAGCGAGATCCGCTGGTCGTCGGAGCCGCCCGCGGCCCCGGCGGAATCGGCCGGGTCGGTGGAGAAGCAGCCGGACAGTGGGAGGGTGAGCGCGAGCGCACCGGCGGCGAGGAGGCCGGTGCCCGGGGTGAGCGTGCGGCGGCGGGCGGGTTGGCGGAGGTGGGTCATCGGATCTGTTCCTTGTCCTGGGGAAGGGAGGGGTCCTCGAGAAGGGAAAGGTCCTCGGGAAGGGAGGCGTCCTCGGGGGCGGAGTACTGGCGAGCCGGGCGGCCCGGAGCGTGGTGGTTCACGCTGCGGTCCGCGTCGTGGTGGTTCGCAGAGCGGCGGTTCGCGTCGGGTCGGCTCAGGGGGCGGTGCCGCAGCTCGTGGGCCGGTCGCAGGGCGTACCACGCCAGCGGCAGCATCAAGGCCGGCAGCGCGGCCGCGAGCGGCCAGGAGGCGAGCGTGCCGAAGCGCTCGGCGACGGAGCCGGTGGCGGTGGTGGCAAGGAAGGCGGTCAGCCCGCCGGCGGTCGGCAGGAAGGCCAGCCGGGTGGCGCGCCAACGGCTTGAGCCGCCCGCGATGAGCGACTGGGCGGACGGGTTGCCGAGCATCATGGAGACCCCGACCAGCACCGCGACCGCGCAGAACAGCCATGGCAGCGCCGCCGGCGCCAGGTAGGCCTGCCCAGTGAAGGCGACCGCGCAGGCCGCCGCCGAGACGTACAGGGCCAGCATGACCGCCGTGCAGCGGCCCAGCCGCTCCGCCAACCGGGAGAGCGGCCACTGCAACGCCAGGGTGGCGGCCGAGAGGCTCGCGGCGACGGTGCCCATGTGCCCGGCGGAGAGCGAGTGCTCGGCGAGGGCCAGCGGCACCGTGGAGAACAGCTGCGTGTAGACGGCCAGGAGGGCCGAGCAGGCGACCGCCAGGGGGACCACGCGCACCGGGTCCCCCGGGGCGGGTCGGGGCTCCGCGGCATCGGCCGCCGTACCGGGTCCTGCGGTGTCACCGGCGGTGGCAGCGTCGGCGGCCGCCTCCGTCCGCGGGACCAGCCGGTGCACGGAGAGCGCGGCCGCGACGAAGATCGCCGCCGACAGCGCCGCGAGCGACGCGGAGTGGTCCGGCATGAAGCGGGCGGCGCCGAGCGAGGCGATAATGCCGCCGGTCTCGCCGGCGAGGGCGAGCGCCGCAAAGGGGGCGGGGCCGCGGCGGGTGGCCGCTCCGCCGTCGTTCCCCTCCCTCCCGGGGCCGGGGTGGCTCCGGGTGCGGCGCGCGGCGTCGATGCCGCCCACCAGCGCGTCGACGGCGGGAGAGAAGAGCGCCCCGGCCATCCCGACCAGGACGACGCCGACCACGAACGCCGGGGCGTCCGGCGCCCATGCGATGATCCCGAACGCCAGGGCGCGCAGCAGGCAGCCGGCGACCAGCAGGCGGCGCGGGCCGAAGCGGTCGGTCAGGAACCCGCCGCACACGAACAGTCCCTGCTGGGCGATCACGCGCGCGCCCACCAGGGCGCCGATGGCGGCCGCGTCCAGCCCGAACCGGGACTGGCCGATCGCCGCGAAGAACGGCACCACCGAGGAGAAGCCGAGCATGAAGACCAGCTGCAGCACCAGGACGGCGCGCAGCGGTTGGGCCGTGCCGCCCGGCTCGACGGCGGGGACGGCGGGGACGGCGGGGACGGCGGGAGCGGCGCTCACGCGGCGCGCTCCGCGGTGCCCGGGCGGGAGGCGCCGGGTGCCGGCGTGACGACGCCGTCGCGCACCGTGAGGATGCGGTCGCAGCGGGCGGCGAGGGCGTCGTCGTGCGTGACGAGCAGCAGCGCGCCGCCCGTGCGGCCCGGCAGGGCGAGCAGCGCATCGGCGAGCCCGGCGGCGGTGCGGGCGTCGAGGGCACTGGTGGGCTCGTCGGCGACGATCAGCCGGGGTCCGACGGCGACCGCGCGGGCGATCGCTGCGCGCTGTGCCTGGCCGCCGGAGAGCTGGCGCGGCGTGCGGTCCAGCAGGGCCGGATCCAGGTGGGCGATCTTCGCCGCGGCGAGGATCCGGTCCGCGGCCGTGGCGGCATCGAGGGCGGCGCCGGCGGCGGCGCGGGCGTCGTGACGGCCCACGCCCAGGCGGTCGATGGCCCGCTCGATCGAGACGCGGACCGGGACACCCGGCGGCAGCGAGGCGCCCGCGTCCTGCGGGACTCCCTGGACCAGGTGGCGGCACCGCCGGTGCGGGGCCCGGCCCGCGCCGCAGAAGCGCTCGCCGGCCACGCTGACGTGGCCGGTGCTCGCGGTCCGCAGGCCGAGGACGATCTCCGCCAGCGTGGACTTGCCCGCGCCGGAGCGGCCGACGACGGCCACGGACTCGCCGGCGTGCAGGTCGAGGTCGGTGGGATGCAGAGCGGTGATGGGGCGCCGGCGCGTGCCGTAGGCGACGCTGATCCCGCGCGCCTTCAGGAGGGGTGCGCTCACGCGGCCACCGCCGTGCGGTCCGGGGCCGCGGCGCCGGTCAGGACGCGCCCGGCGTCGATCGTCATGAGGTCGGCGTCGAGCTGCTCCCGCACCAGCGGATCGTGGGTGGCGACCACCAGGGCGCTGCCCGTGGTCGCCGAGAGGTCCCGCAGCATCGCCAGCGTCTCATCGCGCGAGGTGTTGTCCAGGGCGCTCGTGGGCTCGTCGGCGATGACCAGCGCGGGGGAGCCGAGGAACGCGAGCGAGATCGCCACGCGCTGCAGCTGCCCGCCCGAGAGCTCGGCCGGACGCCGCCCGCCGATGGCCTCGGCGTCCAGTCCGACGGCGGCGAGCACCTCGGCCGTGCGGGCCGCGCCGGCGCGCGTGACGGCCCGGAGCTGGCGGGCCACGGGCAGCAGCGGGTGCAGGGCCTCGGACCCGCGCTGCGGGACGAACCCGATGCGCAGGCCCGGCGCCGCGGTGCGCGACCCGCTGAGGGCGGCGCCGGCGGGCAGGCGGCCGGTGAGCGAGGAGAGGAGCAGCGACTTGCCCGCGCCGGATGGCCCCATGACCACCGAGCGCGTGCCCGGGCGGAGGGCCAGTGCCTCCACGGCGAGCAGCGGCGCGCCGGTGCGGCGGGCCGTGACGGAGACGTCCTCGAGGGAGACCAGAGCGGTGCCTGAGGGCGAAGCGGTAAGCGGCGGAGCGGTGGCCATCGAGAGGTGTACTTCCTAGATCAGAGGTCGAAGCGCTGGTCCGAGGGAGACAAGGACCCTCTAGATGCGAATGATTCTGATTAAATCAGAAGTCCGGGCAGTCTGGTAATCCGTGACACCAGCCTGAACCGCCTGTGGGAGCCCTGGGCGCGACGAGCGTGGCCGCCCTCGCCCCGGTGGTCCTTGAGCCCGTCGTCGCGGGGGTCGAGCGCAAGGCCTCTGCCGGCGGTCCCGAGTCGCCTCGATAGCTCCGGGCTGGGGCCAGGAGTAAGGTCGCAGTACGTGAGCACTACTCCTTCCGTCACCCCCTCGTGGCGCATGTGGTCCATCTGGATCGTCGGTGTCCTGGCGTACGTCCTGGCCATCACCAACCGCACCTCGCTCTCCGCCGTCGGGGTGGACGCGGCCCAGCGGTTCGACGCCGACGCCTCCATGCTCTCGATGCTCGCGGTACTGCAGTTGGTGGTCTATGCCTCCATGCAGATCCCGGTGGGCCTGTGGTTGGACCGGTTCGGCGCACGCCCCATCATGGCGATCGGCATGATTCTGATGGCCGTGGGACAGATCGCCATCGCCTTCGCGCCGACCGTCGGCATCGCCGTCTTCGCCCGCATGCTCCTCGGCGCCGGCGACGCCGCCGTGTTCCCCGGCGTGCTGCGCCTCATCGCCACGTGGTTCCCCGCCCAGCGGAGCCCGGTGATGGTCCAGCTGACCGGCATCTTCGGCCAGCTGGGGCAGATCGTCGCCCTCATCCCGCTGGCGGCCCTGCTGCACTCGACCACCTGGTCCATCGCCTTCGGCGGCCTGGCCGGGCTCGGCGTGCTGTTCGCGATCCTCGTCTGGGCGCTGGTGAAGAACCATCCGCCGGAGCGGAGCGCGGACGTCTCCGTCAATACGGACACCGGAGCCATCGAGATCGTGCAAAGCTCCGTGGACACCCGAGTCGGCATCCGGGCCGCGTGGAGCCACCCGGGCACGCGGCTGGCGTTCTGGACGCACTTCTCCACACCGTTCGCCGGCACGGCGTTCGTCATCCTGTGGGGCATCCCCTTCCTGACGGTCGGTCAGGGCCTCAGCCTCGCCCAGGCCTCCGCCGTCGCCAGCACCCTGGTGGTGGCCGGCATCCTCGTCGGACCGCTCGTGGGCACCCTGTCCGCGCGGGCGCCGGTGCACCGCTCACGCCGGCTGGTCCTGCCCGCCGTCGGAATCCAGATGGCCGCCTGGCTGATCGTGATCCTCTGGCCGGGACCGGCACCGCTGTGGATGCTGTTCGTGCTGGCGATCGCGCTCGCCGTCGGCGGCCCGGCGTCGATGATCGCATTCGACCAGGCTCGCACCCACAATCCGAGCCATCGGCTCAGCACGGCCACCGGCATCACCAACGTGGGCGGGTTCCTGGCGGCGCTGCTGGCGATTCTGTTCATCGGCATGGCCATGGACCTGCAGGGCGCCAGCCAGCCCGCTGACTACACGCTGTCCGCGTTCAAGGTCGCGTTCCTCATGCAGGTTCCCCTGTGGCTTCTCGGCATGGTGTTCATCGTCATCGAGCGCAAGCGCACCCGCGTCTGGGTGGGGATCGAGGAGCCTCGCCGCCCCCGGATCAAGAAACCGAAGAGGAAGAAGTAAGGCATGAAGGCGCATGGACGCGGGACGACGGCGGCCGCCATCCGTCCAGCCCGAGGGGAGGAGCTGGACGCGGCGGCCCGCACCCTCGCCGCCGCCTTCGAGGACTACGCCTGGACGCGGTCGGCCATCCCCGAGGAGGGTTACGCGCAGCGCCTCGAGGAGCTCCAGCGGCTCTATCTCGGGCACGCGCTCCAAAACGGTCTGGTGCTCGTCGACGAGGGGATCACCGCCGTCGCCGCGTTTCTGCCACCCGATGCAGCCGAGCCCGAGCCCTCGGTGCACGAGCGGATCGCCGAACTCCACGGGGACCGCCTGACGGGGCTCATGGGGCTCAGTCTCCCGGACGTCCCCGACGGCGCCTGGACCCTGGAGACGGTCGGCGTCGATCCGAGCCGTCAGGGCACTGGCCTGGGCACGGCTCTGACGGCGGCGGGCCTCGCCGTCATCGACGAGCGCGGCGCACAGGTGGCCCTGCAGACGTCGGACGGCCGCAACGTGCGCCTCTACGAGCGACTCGGCTTCGCCGTCGTCGAAACGACGCAGGTCCCTGGCGGCCCGGTGGTGTACTCGATGGTTCGGGCTCAGGGAAGCTGACCGATGGTGTACCGGGAAAGGGCAACAGGACGATGAGTTGGACGCTTCGTCGCCTCCACAGAGTTGGACCAGCCGTCTAGTTTTCGGCCAACGAAGATGCTTCCCACGCTGCAAAGCTGCGGCCGTCCGGTGTCAGCCATGCAGTGCGACCATTGAGGCTGGCTTGACCAAGTGCAACCGCTCCGGCGGCCGACGGGGAGGAGAACACGACGTTGCGGGACAGGCGGCCGCGCTCGTTATTCACGACGATGCTTCCATCATTAACCAGCCCCTGTAGCGTCGCCTGCCGCATCTCGTATGCTCGTTCGGTCGAGGTGTTGTGGCCGTGCTTGGGTGGGCGCATGGCGGGGACAACGTAAGAACCGGCAAGCATCGTAAACTCGCCGTCGATCAGCTGGGCGCTTGCATCCACGGCTAGTTTGGGCCGTTGAAGGCGGAAAACCGGTGAGCCTGGCACGTCGGCTAGGAAGCTCGCGGTCGATGATGCTGACACGTTCTCGGCGGGGCTCGTCGGGATGGAGCCGATCTCGAGGTCGGCCGGAGCCGGAGTTGGCCGACCGCGGAAAAGATCCACGCCTAGGACGGGGAGTACGATGCGCAGTTGCTCGATGAAGTAGTTCATGTCCGACTCGTCAGCTTCAGGCAGGTCGGCCCCGCCCGTCGGCTCGTTGCCGTTCTCGAGCGGAACGCGCCCAATGGACTTCGCCAGGCGAACGAGCTGCGACTCGATGAAACGGACGTGCGCGCTGGTCAGGTTTGCATCCTTGGAGGTCACGACGACGACCTCATTCCAGAAGTCCTTTTTGGAGTCGTGGTTGAGAAGGCGCTTGGCGACATCGTCGCTCTGGCCAATGTACGCAAGCTTCCCACCGCTGGTCGGATCCTCGCCAAGCAAGAGATAGATCCCGGTTCGCTTCGCTTCATCACGTTTGCGAATGGTGTCGAGCTGTTCGCGTTTGCCCTTCAGCAGGTGGCCGGTCCAATTCATGATTTCAGCGGTCATGAGGCCGCCGGCCGTTCCGTCGACCAAAAAGAGTCGTACCTGTTTGCCCGCCACGCTTCCCCCGAATGCTCGCTGTTGATGGCGTCCAAACTAGCGTAGAAGACGAGGCCGGAACGCCGTAAGCGCCGGATGATTCATCGTTTCCTGTACTCTGGCGGAATGCCTGCCAGTACTGGTTCCCTCACTCGCGTCACCGCGCTGTCCCGGCTCGGCTACGCACTCTCCGACCCGACGCGCGCCGGCATCCTCCTCGCCCTCCGCGAGGCCCCGGCCTACCCGTCCTATCTCGCCGAAGCGCTCGGCGTCTCCCGGCAGGTCATGTCCAACCAGCTGACGTGCCTGCGCGGCTGCGGCCTGGTCGAGGCGACGCCGGAGGGGCGGCGCACGCTCTACCGCCTGGCCGACGGCCACCTCGCCCCGGCGCTGGAGCAGTTGATGAGTGTGGTGGTCGCGGCCGAGCCGGACTGCTGCAACGGCGCGGGGTGCACCTGCTGATGGCCGCCCGCACGCTCACCGACGAACGCCGCCGCACCCTGCACCGCCGGATCAAGCTGATCGTGGCCGGGACCATCGGATACAACCTCGTCGAGGCCGTCATCGCCATCTCCGCCGGGGCCATCGCATCCTCGGTGGCGCTGATCGGCTTCGGGCTCGACTCCACCATCGAGGTCCTCTCCGCGACCGCCGTCGCCTGGCAGTTCACGCGCCGCGATCCCGAGCGCTGGGAGAAGCCCACCCTCCGGGTCATCGCCGTCGCGTTCTTCGCGCTCGCCGCCTACGTCGGTACGACGTCGGTGCTCACCCTGGTCACGCAGGCCCGGCCGGAGCACAGCACGGTCGGCATCGTGCTCACGGCGCTGAGTCTGATCGTCATGCCCGCCCTGTCCTACGCCGAGCGCCGGGCGGGCCGGGAGGTCGGCTCGGCGACCGCCGTGGCGGACTCCAAGCAGACGCTGATCTGCGCGTACCTCTCGGCGGCCGTCCTCGCCGGGCTGGTCCTGAACAGCCTCCTCGGCTGGTGGTGGGCGGACGCCGTGGCCGGTCTGGTCATCGTGGCCTTCGCGATCCGCGAGGGGATCGAGGCCTGGCAGGGCGACACGTGCGGCATGTCCGTCGGCATGATCCTCGAGGACGACGACGCCGCCGAGGATCACTGCCACGGCGACGAGCGCTGCTGCTGAGGCAGGACGGCTGGCTCGCGACTTGAGCGCAAAAATCCTGCCCGCGGTGTGGCGACGCCGAATCACTGCGCCAGGGCCGGCGTGTCTCAAGAAGTGAGACCCATACCATGGGGACGTCCAGAACGTCCAACCAGCAAAGTCCGCCCCACTGGGGCAAGGCTTGTTGGACATTCAGAGTGGGGTTTGCGTACCCGGCGCGGTCGACGCGCTTTGAGACGTCAGCCGCTGCGGCGGGACGAGCTGCGCGGCCGGAAACGGGTCGTCGTCCGGCGGTGCGCCACGGTAGGCGGGTCGGTCATGCACTGCTCCAGCAGGTCCAGCAGATCGTTTCACGTGGCCGCCGGATTGAGATGGATGGCGCTGATCGGCGGGCGCACGTGGCGGCGTGCTCCGAATCGGAGCCAGTGGCCACCAGGACGTCGTCCGGCACGTGCAGACCGCCGGCCTGCAGGCCTGACTGGACCCCGGCGGCGAAATGGTCCAGCACGGTGCGGCAGCTCGCGGCGTCGTCCTCCGAAGCCCAGGCCTGGAAGTCCGGGCGCTGCGGGTCGGCGCCCTGCGTGACGTACGGGATGCCCCGGTTGCGCAGGAGCTCGACCACCGGATCGTTCCGGTGCGGGTTCAGGACGATGTACCCGTCCAGCATGAAGGAGATGATGGGGATGCTCCGGCCTGTCAGGTCCGGCACCAGCATGGGGGCGAGTCCGCGCTCCAGCGCCTTGGCGCTGAGCACGCCCACGATCCGCTGGAACACGTCCACGCCCGGCACGTCACCCGTGCCAGGATTTTGGGCTGGGCAACAGGGCAGATGGAGCGCCTCCACAAGCCGCCCCCACGCGTGGTTTCAGAAGGATGAGCCCTCGGCAGAGGCGGTTTCCTTATAAACCCCCGAGCGAACTACAGAGGCGGCTCGTCTAGTCCGTCCGTTGGACCTGTTGAGCGGAGAACCACTCGCTATCGATCTTGCCCGCGTGCCAGTTCAGGAGGTTTTCCATTGCCTCGGCTACCAGCTTGGTTGCCGAAGAGGTGTGAATACCTATTGTTTCCGAGGAAATCTCGTCTTCGGCAATTGCCTTGTCGACTTCTTCGTAGACTTTCATTCTAACTTGCCCAATCCACGAGGTGACCCCGTCGTTCTGCGAAGCGAGAAGAGCGATTGCCTTCACAAAAAGCTCATTGGCTTGAAACATTTTGACGTACGTCTCTGCCGTCTTCGTGCCCTGCAATGCGCACTCGGCTTCGAGTCGAAGAACTCCAGTAAGGCAAACAACGGCCTCCGTGCGGCGGTCCGCTTGGCGATGGCGATCAAGCTGCTTGATTTGTGACGCAACTACAAGCGCTGCAATCGTCGGCCAGACGACTCGTCAGTACCTAGAAAGTTCGAGCGCATCAGGACCCCTGATCTTGCGCACTCTATGAGTCACGGTTGCGCAGCCGACACGGGTGGCTACCCCCGCGAGGGGCGGAACTGCGCCGGGACCTCGCGCTCCCCGGTGGCCAGGCCGGCCGCCAACGTCCCGAGCAGCGGCGCGAACTTCCCGCCGTGGCCCGAGCACGCGGAGACCACCGTGAGCCCCTCGTGCCGGTCGAACACGAAGTCCTCGTCCGGGGTGTTCGTGAACAGGCAGGTCGTCTCGGCGTAGGGCTCGGGCTCGACGCCGGGCAGGTACGCGGCGACGTAGTCGGTGATGCGCCGGCGCTGCTCGTCCGTGATCCGGCCGGTCTGCGCGGAGGCATCCGGGACCGGCGTGCCGCCGTTGAACTCCGCGACCTTCTGCCCGGCGAAGCCCGCGTCCCGACCGCCCGGCAGCGTGTAGACGATCATCTCCGGCAGGTAGTGGATGCTGGTCGGCCACGGCGACGCGTTCTCCGCGAAGGACTCGTTGCGGTACGGGAAGTGGAAGGCGGCCTCCTGCATCACCGTGAACTCCGGCAGCGCCCGCGTGAACGCCGTCGGCAGGTCCAGCCGGCCCAGCATCCGCGGCAGCCAGCCGCCCGCGGCGACCACCACGCGGTGCGCGGACAGCCGCCGGCCGTCGTCGGACTCCAGCATGTACCCGGCGCCCCGGCGGGTCACCGCGGCGACGGGCCAGTCCGTCAGCAGCGTGGCGGACTGTCCGACGGCGGCCGCGACCATCGCGTTCACCGTCGACTCCGCGTCCAGCACCCCGGCGGACGGGTGCCAGAGCGTCTCGGTCCCGAAGGCGAACCGGTCGCCGAAGCGCTCGGCCGCCGCGGCGGGGGAGAGGAGCTCGTGCTCCACCCCGGTCTCGGCCAGCAGGCGGGCCAGGCCGCGCGGGTCGCGGCGCTCGCCGGCGTCGAGGCAGCCGGTGCGCGTGATCAGCGGGGCGCCGTGGAGCCGCTCGAGCTCGGCCCAGCCCTCCTCGGCCTCGCGCAGCAGCCGTGTGTAGAGCGGATCCGGGTAGCCGTAGCGGAAGATCCGGGCCGACCCGTGGGACGAGCCGCTCGCGTTCGCCGGCCCGGAGGCGTCCAGCAGGGCCACCCGGTGCCCCGCCTGTGCCAGGCGCCAGGCCGTCGCCGCGCCGGCGAGACCGGCCCCGACGACGGCGTAGTCCACGGCGTCGTTCACTGAGGGCCCCCTACTCGGCAGCGCCGGTCGTCTCGGTGTCGAGGGCGGCGACCATCCGCACGGCGCGGGCCGCCTCGGCGCCCTTCTTCACGAAGTGGTCGTAGAAGAACGTCTCGTGCTCCGCCGTCTGGAAGTGGTGGGGCGTCAGGCTGACGGAGAACGTCGGGACGCCGGTGTCCAGCTGGACGCGCATGAGCCCGTCCACCACGGCCTGGGCGACGAAGTCGTGCCGGTAGATGCCGCCGTCGACCACCAGCGCCGCGGCGACCACGGCGTCGAACCGGCCGGACGCGGCGAGGCGCTGCGCCTGCAGCGGCATCTCGAACGCGCCGGGCACCGTGAGGACCTCCAGCTGGTGCTCCTGCCCTGCGGCGTCCATGTCCGCGACGAAGCCCTCCAGGGCCCGGTCGACGATCTCCGCATGCCATCCGGCCTTGATGAAGGCCACGTTCAGGCGCCGTGTCATGGTGCTCCCTCGGTCCACTCGCAGGGACCGCTGGCCGGCCCCGTCAGGGGTTCATCCTAGGTCCCGCGCCGGCCGATCTGTTGAAGATGTTGCGGCATCGTGTAGAGCCACGGCGTCCACGGGCGGGCCCAGACGAAGAGCACGGTGATCGCGAGCGTCGCCGCGGTCAGGACCAGCACGTGGGCCGTGTCCGGCAGGGCACCCGCCGGGAGGACCCGGTCCCGCAGGAGCACCAGGACCGGGAAGTGCACCACGTAGACGACGATCGAGCTGCGCCCACACCAGGTCACGAAGCGCTGGAACGCCGACTGCGGCAGGCGCGGCGCGATCCAGACGATCACCGCGATCCCCAGGGCGGACAGCCCCGCGCCAATCAGCGACGCGAAGCTGGGGACGCCGGCCCGCACCGTCGCGTAGGACGCCGCGGCCACCAGGAGCAGGACGGGCACGACGGCGGCCCAGGGCGCGTCGAGCCAGCGCCGCAGAGAGGGCCGGGCCCAGGCGCCGAGGAAGAAGAACGCGCCGTACCAGAGCGTGTTCCCCCTCAGCCCCGGCTCGACCGCCACCGCGGTGGCCAGGAGCACCGCCGCGGCGAAGACCAGCAGATAGCCCCAGTGGTGGGTCTCCGGCAGCGCCGCGATGAGCGGCTTGAACAGCACGGTGAGCCCGTAGCAGGCCAGCAGGGCGATGAGGAACCACAGGTAGTCCCCGCTGGTCAGGTACCGGAAGGGATCGGCGGGGATCCCGAATCCGTCCCGGGCGAGCAGCCCGTACAGGACCAGCCAGACCGCCAGCGGCCAGGCGATGGCGGTGATCTTCCCGCGCACGTACTGGGGGAGCGGCTTGGCCACGGAGCGCTCCACCAGCAAGCCCGAGAGGAACATCAGCAGCGGCATGCGGTACGGCGCCAGGTACTCGTTGGCGTCCGTCCACCACGGCAGCGCGACGCCGCCGTGCTCGTTGGAGTGCATGACCACCACGAGCAGCACGGCCAGGCCGCGCAGGAAGTCCATCCAGTGGAGCCGGGGCGAGGCCAGCGCGGGATCGTGCGGCCGATCGCTCATCCGGCGGCCCGCGCTTCGCTGCCGCGCCGGCCGGCGCGCGCCCGGTGGCGGCGGACGGCGTCCCGGTTGGCGCAGCGCACGGAGCAGTAGCGCTGGCGGCCGTTGCGCGTGACGTCCACGACGACGGCGCTGCACGGGTCCTCGCCCGTGGCGCCCGCCGCGCACCGGGACAGGCGGTGCATGCCCCGGGTGGTCAGGTGCAGCGCGGTGCCGACGCTGATCACCGCGCGGAGCACGTGGGGCAGGCCCTGGTGGTCGTCCCGGTAGTGGAGGTGCCAGCCCTCGTCGTCGTGGTCCGTCAGCCGCGGGTAGGCCGTGGCCGCGGCCATCATGGCGTTCAGCAGGCCGGCCCGCCGGGACTCCTCGGCCGCGTCGACGACGGCCAGCCACTCGTCGATCACGGCGCGCGTGGCGGCGAGATCGTCGTCCCGCACCGGGAACGCCATGGTCATGCCGAACCGCCGCGTCCTCGCCTCCAGCGCGTCGCGGTCCGCGGGCCAGTCGTTCGCCAGCGACGCGGCGAGCAGGACCGCATACTCGCCGTAAGGGTTGAGTTGCATAAGGGCATTACAGCATGGTGAGGGACATGAGGGAACACGCCTGGATCACCGAGTCGGCCCACACCACGCTGGAGGGGCGGTTGCTCTACGTGCGCTGCGCGCACTGCGGGATCCGCCGGATGGATCTGCAGGCGGGCGCCGAGCAGCCGCCGAGCGCCGCGAGCCGCCTGATCGCGAGCCGCCCGATCACCAGCCGCCCGGTCGAGGCCGTCGGCCAGCTCCCGGGAGCGGGCGCCGGGTGTGCGCCGGCGTCCAAGCTCTGTGCCCTGAATCACTAGGTCGGGGCGCGCCCTCCGGTGGAGAGTCGAGGGAACATCACCCAGCACAGCGGAGGGCACGGCATGGAAGAGCAGCAGCAGAGCGTGATCGTCGTCGGAGCCGGTTCGGCCGGATCCGTGGTGGCGCGGCGGCTCGTCGACGCGGGGGTCGACGTCGTCCTGTTCGAGGCCGGCGGCGAGGACACCAACCCGGCGATCCACGACGTCGGACGCCTCGGCGAGCTCTGGCACGGCCCCGACGACTGGGACTACTACACCGTGCCCATGGAGGGCACCGCCGGTCAGGCCATCCATCTCCCGCGCGGCCGCGTGCTCGGCGGCTCGCACGCGCTCAACGCGACCATCTGGGTCCGCTGCGCGCCCAGCGACTTCGACGGCTGGGCCGAGCAGTGCGGACCCGAGTGGGCGTGGGAGAACGTCCTGCCGGTCTACCGGGCGATCGAGGACTACTCGGGCGGGGCCGACGAGTACCACGGCGTCGGCGGGCCCATCCCCGTGGACAACGACTACGAGCTCGCGCCGATCCACCAGTCGATCCTCGACGCCGCCGTCGAGTCCGGCGTCCGCTACAACCCGGACTACAACGGAGAGTACCTGGACGGCGTCTCCAAGGAGCAGGTCAACATCCGCGACGGCGAGCGGATCAACACCTGGAAGGGCTACCTCAAGCCCGTCCGGGACCGGCTGCGCATCGTCACCGGGGCGGAGGTCCACTCGGTGATCGTCGAGGACGGTGCAGCCGTCGGCGTCCGCTACCGGCTGGGCGGCGAGACGGCCGAGGCGCGCGCGGACCGTGTGGTGCTGGCCGCCGGCGCACTCGGCTCGCCGCAGATCCTGCTGCGCTCCGGGATCGGCCCGGCGGCCGAGCTGGCGGAGGCCGGCGTCGAACCCGTCCACGACCTGCCCGGCGTCGGCAAGAATCTCCACGACCACCTGCTGGCACCCGTGATCGGGCGGACCACCGCCCGCGACATCGAGGCGCCGCTGGCCGGCGTGTCCGTCACGCAGACCCACCTCTTCGCGCGGAGCCGGCCGGACCTCGACGCCCCGGACACGCAGCCCATCTTCTTCTCCGTGCCCATGTACTCCCCGGGCATGGAGCCGGTGGAGGGCTCGGCGTTCACGCTGCACTCCGGGATCGTCGCGCCGAGGAGCCGCGGGGAGATCCGGCTGACCGGGCCCGGCCTGGATGACCCGGCGGCGATCGACCTCGGCGCCCTCTCCGATCCCGCGGACCTCGAGGCGTTCCTGTTCTCCCTCAAGCAGTGCCGCGACATCATGCGCCAGCCGGCGCTCGCCGAGGGCTGGGGCGCCGTAGAGGTCTACCCGGGCCCGGACGTGCGGACCGATGAGCAGCTGGTCGACTACATCCGCAGGAACGCGGTCACCTACCACCACCAGGTAGGCACGTGCCGGATGGGAACGGACGACGGCGCCGTGGTGGACCCGCGGCTGAACGTCGTCGGCGTGGCGGGGCTGAGCGTGATCGACGCGTCCATCATGCCCACCGTCACCACCGGCAACACCAACGCGCCGTCCATCCTGATCGGCGAGAAGGGCGCACGGTTCCTGTTGGAGGAGCTGGTCGGGGCGAGCGCGGCAGCCCCGGCCGAGCCTGCGCTGGCCTCCGCAGCAGATCGCGCAGCGGGCCGTTAGTCATAACGGATCGCCTGCGGATCATGAGTAACCGGAGTTCACCCCGACCGCACGGGCTGCGGCTGCACCTCGCCCCGTTTGCGCTCGGCGTCGGCATCCGGGCGGTGCGCGGGCCCGAGCCCCTACGATGGAGTGAGCCGGTTCACGGTGGCTCTTCACAGGGAGCCCGTGGGCGCGGTACATTCGTAGCAGTAAATGAATCGCCTTCATTTCGTTGGCTCGATGCCGGACGGCACGCCACCAGATCTCACCCGTGATCGCGGCCGGCCCGGCAGCAAGAGAGGAACACACATGACGGAATCGTCCGCCCTGCGGTACCAGATCCTGAACCCGGCCACCGGCCAGGTCGAAGAGACTTTCGAGACGGCTACCGACGCCGACGTCGCGGCCGCCCTCGACACCACCCAGGCCGCCTACGCCGAATGGGGCGCACGCCCCATGGCCGAGCGCGTCGCCATCGGCCAGAAGATCGCGGAGCTGTTCTACGAGCGCAAGGAGGAGCTCGGCCGGATCGCCACGCGCGAGATGGGCAAGCCCCTCTCCGAGAGCATCGGCGAGGCCGAGTTCTGCGGCGACATCTTCAAGTACTACGCGGACAACGCCGAGAAGTTCACGGCGGATCAGGAGATCGAGTCCTTCATCGGCGGCAAGGCGATCATCCAGCGCCGCCCCGTGGGCCCGCTGCTGGGCATCATGCCGTGGAACTACCCGTACTACCAGATCGCCCGCTTCGCGGCCCCGAATCTGATGCTCGGCAACACCATCATCCTCAAGCACGCCGAGACGGTTCCGGGCTCCGCCCTGGCCATGCAGAAGCTGCTCGACGACGCCGGCGTCCCGCAGGGCGTCTACCAGAACCTGTTCGCCACGCACGAGCAGATCGCCGACATCATCGCCGACCCGCGTATCCAGGGCGTCTCGGTGACCGGCTCCGAGCGCGCCGGCTCCGCCGTCGCCTCCCTGGCCGGCAAGCACCTGAAGAAGTCCGTCATGGAGCTCGGCGGGTCCGACCCGTTCGTGGTCCTGGACAGCGCCGACGTCTCCGAGACCGTCGAGACCGCGTGGGCCACCCGCATCGAGAACACCGGCCAGGCCTGCAACTCCAACAAGCGCATGATCGTCACCGAGGAGATCTTCGACGACTTTGTCGCCGGCCTCGTGGAGAAGGCCAACGGCCTGGTCCCGGGTGACCCCGCCGAGGAGAAGGAGGGCACGTTCGCGCCCCTGTCCTCCCGTGCCGCCGCGGAGAAGCTGCACGAGCAGGTCCAGGACGCCGTGTCCAAGGGCGCCACCCTGCACGTCGGCGGCGAGCTGCTCGACGGCCCGGCCAGCTACTACTCGCCGGCCGTGCTCACGGGCATCACCAAGGAGATGCGTGCCTACAGCGAGGAGCTGTTCGGCCCCGTCGCCGCCGTCTACAAGGTCGCGAACGACGACGAGGCACTGAAGCTGGCCAACGACACCGCGTTCGGCCTGGGCGGCAGCGTCTTCTCCACCGACGTCGAGCGCGCCCGCAAGGTAGCCGAGAAGCTCGAGGTCGGCATGACCAACGTCAACGCCCCGGGCGCTGAGTCCTTCGAGATGCCGTTCGGCGGCGTCAAGCGCTCCGGCTTCGGCCGCGAGCTGGGCCCGCTGGGCATGGACGAATTCGTCAACAAGCGTCTGCTCTACATCGCCGACTGACGCGCCGCGGGGCCGGCCCGTCCCCGCAGCGAACTGTCGTTTCGGGGGACGGCCGTGACCGGTCGTCCCCCGAAACGACGTTTCGTCGCAGGACGGATCGCCACACGAGGGAGGGTGGGTCGCCGGGGAACCGGCAACCCACCCTCCCTTGCTGTGTCCGCTCTGGGCCCGCAGTCGGCGACCGCCGGCTACGAGTCGAAGCCCATGCCCACCGCGTCCATCGCACGCAGCCACGGCCCGCGGCGCCCGCGGTTCCGGTCGGAGCGGATCATGGCGGCCGTCGTCGTGCGGATCCCCAGCCAGGCCAGCGGCTCCGGCGGGAACGGCAGCGGCTTCTTCCGCACGATCTCCAGCTCCGTCAGCTCCGTGCGCTCGCCGGAGAGCAGGTCCAGCATCACGTTGGCCGCGAACCGGGTGGCGCCCACGCCCAGGCCCGTGAAGCCCGCGGCCGAGGCCACGCGCCCGCCGCACGTCAGGTCGAAGAAGCTGAAGAAGCGGCTGCAAGTGTCGATTGCCCCACCCCAGCTGTGCGTGAACCGCACGTCGGCCAGCTGCGGGAAGATCGCCGCGAAGTGCTGGGCCAGGCGCCGCGCGGTCGCCGGCGAGTGCTCGTACTCCCGCCGCAGGCTCCGCCCGAAGTGGTAGAGCGCGTCGTACCCGCCCACCAGGATGCGCAGCCCCTCGGGGGTGTCGATCGGCCGGATGTAGTGGAACCGGCTGTTCATGTCCGCCAGCCCCTCGCGCCCGTCCCAGCCGATCGCCGCCTCCTGCTCCGGCGTCAGCGGCTCCGTCACGATCGCGTGGTCGTACACCGGCACCGTGTACCAGCGCAGGCGCTTGATCAGCGAGGGGTACACATTGGTCGCCAGCACCACCTGCTGCGCGACGACGTCGCCGCCGTCCGTGCGCAGGCGCACCGGCGGCCCGTCGCCGGCACCGCGGACGCGGCCCCGGATGCTGCCGCGCGACGGCTCGCCCCGGGAGCCGCCCCCGTGCTCGAGCGAGCGGACCGGCGTGTTCTCCACGATCCGGACCCCGGCGTCGAGCGCAGCCCGGCGCAGGCCCCACGCCAGCCGGGCGGGGTGGACGATCGCCGTCGAGTCGGCGTCGAACAGTCCCGCGCGGTAGAGCGGGCTGTCCAGGCGCCGGCGCAGGTCCGCGCCCTCCAGCAGCTCGCGGCCGGTCTCGGCGGCCTCCTGGCGCAGCTCGTCCACCTGGTGCGGCTCGGAGGCCAGGATCATCTCGCCCGTGGCCCGGAAGTCGGCGTCGATCCCGTAGCGCTCGAGCGTCTCCGCGATCTCGCGGACGTTCTCCGCGCCGAGCTCCTTCAGCCGCGCGTTCTCCGCCGGCGCGTGCTGCTCGCCGTTGGAGTCGCCATGCGTGAGGCTCGCCTCCAGGAAGCCGCCGTTGCGGCCGGACGCCGCCCAGCCGCAGCGAGCGCCCTCCAGGAGCACGACGTCGCGGTCCGGGTCCCGCTCCTTGGCCATCAGGGCGGCCCAGAGCCCGGTGTAGCCGCCGCCGACCACGGCGAGGTCCGTGGCGTGGGAGCCGGGGCCGGCGAGGGCGCCGGGCTCCCCGAACGCGGGCAGCGCCTCGGGTGCGTCGGCGGTGTCCCACCAGTAGACGGCCTCGCGGACGCCGGCGAGGTTGCGCGCGGCCAGGCCGGCCGGCACGTCCCGCTCGGCGGCGTCGAACGCCGTCTCGTGCGGGCCGCGCAGCCACGCGCCGAGCCCGCGCAACCCGGCTCGCGTTGCACCAGTTCGTCCTGCGGCAGGGCGCTCTGTGCTGGCCCGCGCCGTGCCGGACCCTCCGGTGTCGGTCCGTGTCCCGTCCGCCCGTGCTGCCTCTGTCTGTGCCACTCCGCCGTCCCCTACAGCCGGGTCCAGGCTTCGGTGAGCACGCCGCGCAGGATCTGCTCGATCTCGTCGAACTCGCCCTGGCCGATCGTCAGCGGCGGCGCCAGCTGGATGACGGGGTCGCCGCGGTCGTCGGCGCGGCAGTACAAGCCCGCGTCGAAGAGCGCATGGGAGAGGAACTCGGCGAGCAGGTGCTCCGACTCCTCCTCCGTGAACGTCTCCTTGGTCTTCTTGTCCTTGACCAGCTCGATCCCGTAGAAGTAGCCGGTGCCGCGGACGTCGCCGACGATCGGCAGGTCGGTGAGCTTGGAGAGCGTCGCCTTGAAGGCGGGGCCGTTGTCCTTGACCCGCTGGTTCAGGCCCTCGCGCTCCATGATGTCCAGGTTGGCCATTGCGACGGCGGCCGAGACCGGGTGCCCGCCGAACGTGTAGCCGTGCAGGAACGTCGTGTCGCCCCGGGAGAACGGCTCGAAGAGGCGGTCGGAGGCGATCATCGCGCCGATCGGCGAGTAGCCGCTGGTCATGCCCTTGGCGCACGTGATGATGTCCGGGGTGTAGCCGAAGTCCTGGCACGCGAACATCGAGCCGATGCGGCCGAACGCGCAGATCACCTCGTCGGAGACCATGAGCACGTTGTACTCGTCGCAGATCTCGCGGATCCGCTGGAAGTAGCCCGGCGGGGGAGTGAAGCAGCCACCGGCATTCTGGACCGGCTCCATGAACACCGCCGCCACGGAGTCGGGGCCCTCGAACTCGATGGCCTCGCGGACGCGCTCGGCGGCCCACAGGCCGAAGGCCTCCTCGTCGTCGGCGAACTGCTCCGGCCCGCGGTAGAAGTTGGTGTTCGGCACCCGGAACGTGCCGGGCACCAGGGGCTCGAACGGGGTCTTCATCCCCGGCAGGGACGTGATCGCCAGGGCGCCCTGCGGCGTGCCGTGGTAGGCGAGGGCGCGGGAGATGACCTTGTACTTGCCCGGGTTGCCGGTGAGCTTGTGGTACTGCTTGGCCAGCTTGAACGCGGACTCGACGGCCTCGCCGCCGCCGGTGGTGAAGAAGACCCGGTTCAGGTCCCCGGGCGTGTAGTGGGCCAGGCGCTCGGCGAGGTCGATCGCCGGCTCGTGCGCGTAGGACCAGAGCGGGAAGAACGCGAGCTTCTCCGCCTGCTTCCGGGCGGCCTCGGCGAGCTCCTCCCTCCCGTGGCCCACCTGGGCCACGAAGAGCCCGGCGAGGCCGTCGATGTAGCGGCGGCCGGCGTCGTCGTACACGTGGTGGCCCTCGCCGCGGACGATGGTCGGCACGCTGCCGCCCTCGATCAGCCGGGAGTGCTGGGCGAAGTGCATCCACAGGTGGTCGCGGGCAGCCTGCTGCCGGTCCGTGCCCCGGGGCGTGGTGCCCGGTCGGGTGGCCGCGGCGGTGGTGGCGCCGGCGGGCGCGGGTCCGGCGGTCGCGGGTCTGGTGGTGCTGTGGGTGGTGTCTGCGATGGTCATTTGGTACCCCAGTCGTATTCCTGTTTGCGGAGGGAGAGGTAGGTCAGCGTCTCCGACGACGCGACGCCCTCGATCTGGCGGATGGTGTTGATGGTCTGCAGCAGGTCCTCGTCGTCCGTGCAGACGACCTCGGCGAGGATGTCCACGCGGCCGGCGGTCACGAGGCAGTAGTCCACGTTGGGGAGCTCGGCCACGCGGTCGGCGGTGGCGGTGAGGTCGCCGTGGCTCTGGATGAGGACCATGGCCTGCCGGGTGAAGCCCAGCTGCATCGGATCGGTGACGGCGACGATCTTCATGACCTGCGCGTCGATGAGTTTCTGGACCCGCTGCCGCACGGCGGCCTCGCTCAGCCCGACCTCCTTGGCCACGGCTGCGTAGGACTGGCGCCCGTTGCGCTGGAGCTCCTCGATGATGGCCCGGGAGATCTCGTCCTGGACCAGGAACTCGGCATTGGACTGCACGGCGTCGCGAGTCACGTCAGTATCACCTTCTTGTGCTGAGCGGCCGTCGTCCGCCGCGGGGAGGCGGGAACCGCCGGTGTGTGATGTCGACCATAGTGGCGGGGCGGGCGCTTGGGAAGGGAAAACGACGTCGGAATCGAAAATCTCGACTGAATCAGTTGCGAAATTGAAAATTTACACACGAAACCCTTGTCTGCGCGTCGGGACGATGGCAGGATGTGGGGCACATCACATCCGGCCGTATCGCCGGGCCGTCCCGCAACGACGCACCACGAGGAGCCGCTCCATGGCACCGCAGCCTTTCAACCGCCGCCGCCCGTCCAACGATCCCCGCCTCGACCGGCTGGTCTCCGCCCAGCTCAGCCGCCGCCGCCTCCTCGGCGGGGCGGGCGGCCTGGGCCTGGCCGGCCTGCTCGCCGCCTGCGGAACCTCCGGCGCGAGCACCGGCGGCGGATCCTCCGCGGCCGCGCTGACACCCGCGAAGGACGTCTCCGCCGAGGAGCCCGTGGTGAACTGGGCGAACTGGACGCTCTACCTGGACTACGACGAGCAGACGAAGAAGTACCCGTCGCTGGAGCAGTTCATGGCGCAGTCCGGCCTGACGGTCAACTACTCCGAGGACGTCGACGGCAACGACTCCTACTACGGCAAGGTCCAGGCCCAGCTCGCCCGCGGGCAGGACATCGGCCAGGACATCGTCACCCTGACGGACCACATGGTCGCCCGCCTCATCCGCCAGGGCTACACGCAGGAACTCGACCACGGGAACATCCCCAATGCCAAGAACCTGCTCGCGACCCTGCAGGACGTGGACTTCGACCCGGGCCGCAAGCACTCCCTGACCTGGCAGTCCGGCTTCGCCGGCATCGCCTGGAACAAGGAGAAGGTCCCGGGCGGGCTCAAGTCCATCTCCGACCTCTGGAACCCCGAGCTGAAGGGACGCGTCGAGGTCCTCGACGAGAAGCGGGACACGATCGGCTTGATCATGCTCGAGCAGGGCGTGGACATCACCGGCGACTGGGGCGCGGACGAGTTCGGCAACGCGACCGACCTGCTCGCCGAGCAGATCGCCAACGGCCAGATCCGCCAGGTGCGCGGCAACTCCTACAAGGAGGACCTCGTCTCCGAGGACGCGCTGGCCGTCATCGGCTGGTCCGGCGACATCACGCAGCTGAACTTCGAGGAGGGCGACAAGTGGGAGTTCGCCATCCCTGAGGCCGGCGGCACCCTCTGGAGCGACAGCATGCTGGTGCCGATCGGCGCCCCGCACAAGTCCAACGCCGAGCAGCTCATGGACTACTACTACGACCCCCAGGTCGCCGCGACCGTGGCCGCCTACGTGAACTACATCTGCCCGGTCGAAGGCGCCCGCGAGGCGATGGAGGGGATCGACCCCACGCTGGTGGACAACCCGTTGATCTTCCCGACTGACGAGTTCCTGGCCAACGTCAGCATCATCCGGACGCTCGATCCCGAGGAGGAGACCGAGTTCTCCTCGATGTTCGCCGAGGCGATAGGCGTCTGAGCATGACGACGCAGCACCTGACCCACACAGCACCGAAACCGGCAGCAGACCGCAGGGGAGCCGCACCAGTGAGCACCGAAGCAACCACCACGGCCGCGACCGACCAGCAGGACGGTGGCGCCGTCGTCCCCGGGGCCTCCGGGGGAGCGGACCTGGTGATCGAGCACGTCAGCAAGCGGTTCGCGGCGTTCACCGCGGTCGACGACCTCTCGCTGACCATCCCGTCCGGCTCGTTCTTCGCACTCCTGGGCCCGTCCGGCTGCGGCAAGTCGACGACGCTGCGCATGGTCGCCGGCCTCGAGCAGCCCTCCGAGGGGCGCCTGCGCATCGGCGACGAGGACGTCACCGACCTGCCCTCCCACCGGCGGCCCGTCAACACGGTCTTCCAGTCCTACGCGCTGTTCCCGCACATGTCCGTCCTGGACAACGTGGCGTTCGGCCTCAAGCAGCGCAAGGTGCGCGACGCCGTCGCACGCGCCAAGGAGGCCCTGGAGCTGGTGGAACTGGGGCACCTGGCCGGCCGCAGGCCGGCCCAGCTCTCCGGCGGGCAGCAGCAGCGCGTGGCCCTGGCCCGCGCGGTGGTCAACAAGCCGCAGGTCCTGCTGCTCGACGAGCCGCTCGGCGCCCTGGACATGAAGCTGCGCCGGCAGATGCAGGTGGAGCTGAAGCAGATCCAGACGGAGCTCGGGCTCACGTTCGTCCACGTCACGCACGACCAGGAGGAGGCCATGACCATGGCCGACGTCGTGGCCGTCATGAACGAGGGGCGGATCGAGCAGATGGGCGCCCCGCGGGAGCTGTACGAGCTGCCGCGCACGGCGTTCGTGGCGAACTTCCTGGGCAAGTCCAACCTCATGCACGGCACGGTGGTGGGCCGCGAGGGCGACTACCTGCTGGTCGAGGCCGCCGGCGGCGTCCAGCGGCTGCGGACCGACCGCGCCGTGGCGCACGACGGTGCCGTGGTGCTCGGCGTGCGCCCCGAGAAGATGCGCATCTTCACCTCCGGCGAGGAGACCGTCCCGGCCGGGCACAACCGGCTCGACGGCACCATCATCGACGCGTCCTTCACCGGCGTCTCCACCGAGTACCTCGTGGACGTGCCCGGCGTCGGGACGGTCGGCACCTTCACCCAGAACATGGGCCAGGCCACGGGGCGCGCCGGCGACCCGGCCGTCATGTGCTGGGACCCGGACTTCACGTTCGGTCTGGCGGGGGACGACGACGTCGCCGCCGGGGCGGCGGAGCGGGACGCATGAGCGCCCCCGCCGTGCGACGGCCGGAGCCGAAGCGCCCGGAGCCGGCCGCGGAGCTGTCCGCCACCGAGCGCAGGGCGGAGAAGGCGCGGGGCCGGATCGGCGTCGGGCTGATCGTCCCCGGGTTCGTCTACCTGCTGCTGTTCTTCGCGGCGCCGGTGTTCGTGCTGCTGGCGATGTCGCTGTACGCGAAGCCGCCCGGCGCCGAGACGGGCGTCTTCGTGCCCGCGTTCGAGATCTCCAACTACGCCGTCGCGCTGAGCCAGTACTGGGAGCCGCTGGTGCGGTCTTTCCTCTTCGCGGGCATCGCGACCGTGCTGGCGCTGCTCATCGGGTACACGATGGCGTACCTGGTGGCGGTCCGGCTGCGGCAGCACAAGCTGCTCGCCTCGATCCTGCTGGTCATCCTGATCGCCCCGTTCTTCTCGAGCTTCGTGCTCCGCACGCAGGCGTGGAAGCAGATCCTCGCCGACGAGGGGTTCGTGGTGGAGGCCCTGCGGTTCGTCGCGATCCTGCCCGAGGACGGGCGGCTCACGGCGACCTCGATCGCCGTCGTCGCCGGCCTGACCTACAACTTCCTGCCGTTCATGACCCTGCCGATCTACGCGAGCCTGGAGCGGCTGGACACCCGCCTCCTGGAGGCGGCCGGCGACCTGTACGCGTCGCCGATGACCGCGTTCCGCCGGGTGACGCTGCCGCTGTCCATGCCGGGCGTCTTCGCGGGAACCCTGCTGACGTTCATCCCCGCCTCCGGCGACTACATCAACGCCGCGATCCTCGGGAACAACCGGGACACGTCGATGATCGGCCAGGTGATCGACTCGCGGTTCTTCCAGATCGTCGACTACCCGATGGCCGCGGCGCTCTCCACCGTGCTGATGGTGGTCATCCTGATCCTGGTCATGCTGTACATCCGCAAGTTCGGCACGAAGGAGCTGTTCTAGATGGGCCTGAAGCAACGGATGGGCCGCTGGCTGGTCCCGGTCATCGGCGGGCTCGCGTTCGTCTACCTGCTGGTGCCGATCGCGTACATCTTCGTCTTCTCCTTCAACGACGCCGCCCGCACCAACCTGACGTGGCAGGGCTTCACGCTGGCCAACTGGAAGAACCCGTGCGGGGCGCCGAACATCTGCGACGCGCTGGGCAACTCGCTCTCGGTGGCGTTCGTGGCGACCATCATCGCGACCGTGCTGGGGACCGCGATCGCGCTGGGCCTGGCCCGGTACAAGTTCCGGTTCCGGAAGCTCGCGGACATCCTGATCATCCTGCCGCTGGCGACGCCGGAGGTGGTGCTGGGCGCCTCGCTGCTGGCGCAGTTCCTGAACCTGGGATGGGAGCTGGGGTACTGGACCGTGGTCCTCTCCCACGTCACGTTCTGCATGGCGTTCGTGGTGGTGACCGTCCGGGCGCGCGTCTCGGCGCTGGACGGCCGGCTGGAGGAGGCCGCCGGCGACCTGTACGCGTCGCCGCGGACGACCTTCTGGAAGGTGACGTTCCCGCTGCTGCTGCCGGGCGTCGTCGCAGCCGCCCTGCTGAGCTTCGCGATGAGCTTCGACGACTTCATCATCGCGAACTTCAACTCCGGCAGCTTCGACACGTTCCCGAAGTTCATCTACGTCGCCGCCACCCGCGGCATCCCGGCACAGGCCAACGTGATCGGCTCCGGCATCTTCCTCATCGCCCTGGCGATCGTGGTGATCGGAACCGTGGTCTCCTACCGCCGGCAGAAGGCGCTCGCTGCCCGGTAGGACTCCGGCGCAACGCTTGCGAGGGCGCAGCGAGCCGTCGTTTCGAGGGACCAATGCGCGAATTGATCCCCCGGATCGACGGCTCGAGCTGTGCCCGGGGCCGGGCAGGGGGCTCCTACGTGAACTCCTGCTCCACCGAGACGAAGGGGACGAAGTAGGAGAAGTCCTCGCCGTGCTGCCACTCGTCGAAGGGGACGAAGCGGAAGAAGACGTGGGCGATGATGAGCGCCATCAGAGGGATCAGGGCGACCACGATTCCGGTGATCCGCAGACTCCGGGCCGCCGTCGCCTCTTCGGACGCGAACCGGAGTGCACTACTGATCAGCGTGATCGCAACCCGCGCGACGATCAGCTTGAGTTAACTTGTCGGTGGGTGGGTTCCCCTGCGCCTCAATAAGGACCATCGCAAGCGCGGGCTGGCCAGAGAGCATTGTCGGACGAACACCCGCAGTCCAAGCGGCCGAGTCACAGTGGCGAATTGGCGATCCGGACGCACTCCGCCCGGAGAGCGGCAAGTTCCCCGAGTCGAGCCGGGTTCCCTTGGAGGTTCAGCAAGGGACGATGCTTTCTGATGAGCGCCAGCTCTTGGGCCTCGTGGTCAGTCGAGGCGCTGATCCAATTTACGAGGAGGTGCTGGTTGATCCAATGAACGATGGCGTCAGTATCGGTGGGAGGAAACGAGTAGTTCCGTGTATTGCCGCGGCCCGTGAGACTGCCTGCCACCGGTCTGTATCCGAGGACGGCGCCGATGCTCCGGAAGAAAGTGCCGTGTCCCCGCCCACGGAGTTCTTGCCCCAGGAGGCGCCGCTTCAGGCTCTGCCGCGCGATGCCGACATACAGCAAGTCGTGCCCTCTCAACTGACTGAGCGCCGCGAATGGCTCAGGCAGTGAAGACCTTTCGTGGATCCGAATCGCATACAGGCCCGGTTCATTTGGAACCTCGGGGTCAATTGACCCGGCCGGCCGGAAGGCTCGCTCCTCCAGGAGCAGTGATTCGAGCCGGCCTACAGCAGCGGGCCGTTCAACAGCGGAGACGGTGATCGGGCCCCCGACTTCCCTATCAGGTTGTGTAGCGTGGGAGCACAGGAAAGCAGCATCATCGCCCCACGCGCAGAGCGAGACAGTGCTCCCCGACCGGCTGAATAGACGGGGGTAGTTTTTCGTTCGGCCGTGGATCTGAAATGGTGTCACCGGAGAGCCATCTCGCTTCTTGTAGGCCCCGCGCGCATTGACCTCCGCCGCGATCTCCGTAGTCGTCATCGGCCGTCCTGTTTCGAGCAGGATCTCGTTGATCGCTTCGTGAAGCGTCATTTCCCCTCCTGAGCAGGAAAGTTAAACGTCAGGAGACGAATCGTCGAATCGACACCCCCCCTTCGACCCTAGCCGCAGCCCCGGGGCACGGAAAGAGGGAACCTCGTGCCGGTGCTCCGGGCACGGTCAACGCCAACCGAGCTCCGGTGCCACGTGCTCCAGGATCGACTCGATCACGTGCGCGTTGTAGTCCACGCCCAGCTGGTTCGGCACGGTGAGCAGGAGTGTGTCCGCCGCGGCGATCGCCTCGTCCTCGCGGAGCTTGGCGACGAGCTCGTCGGGCTCGCCCGCGTAGCTGCGACCGAAGACGGCGCGCGTCTTCTCGTCGATGTTGCCGACCTGGTCCGAGCTGTAGCGGTCGCGGCCGAAGTAGGCCCAGTCGCGCTCGTCCGTTAGGGCGAAGATGCTGCGACTGACCGAGACGCGCGGCTCGCGCGCGTGGCCGGCCTCCTTCCACGCCTGGCGGTAGATCTCGATCTGCTCGGCCTGCTGGACGTGGAAGGGCTTGCCGTTCTCGTCGTCCTTGAGCGTGGAGCTCTGCAGGTTCATGCCGAGCCTCGCCGCCCACTTCGCAGTCGCCGTGGAGCCGGAGCCCCACCAGACGCGGTCACGCAGACCGGGGGAGTGCGGCTCCACGCGCAGCAGGCCGGGCGGGTTCGGGAACATCGGCCGCGGGTTGGGCTCGGCGAACCCCTCGCCCTCGATGACCTCCAGGAACCGCTCGGCATGCTGGCGTCCCATATCGGCGTCGGAGCGGCCCTCGGCGGGCTCGAAGCCGAAGTAGCGCCAGCCGTCGATCACCTGCTCGGGCGAACCGCGGCTGATGCCGAGCTGGAGCCGGCCGCCGGAGATCAGGTCCGCGGCGCCGGCGTCCTCCGCCATGTAGAGCGGGTTCTCGTAGCGCATGTCGATCACGCCCGTGCCGATCTCGATCCGGCTGGTCTTCGCGCCGATGGCGGCGAGCAGCGGGAACGGCGACGCATACTGCTGGGCGAAGTGATGGACGCGGAAGTACGCGCCGTCGGCTCCCAGCTCCTCGGCGGCGACTGCTAGATCGATGGCCTGGAGCAGCGCGTCGGAGGCGCTGCGGGTGGCCGAATGCGGCGAGTCGGTCCAGTGACCGAAGGACAGGAATCCGATGTTCTTCACGGTCGGCATCAACGTCGCGGGGACGGGGCCTATTCCGTCGGCCAAGCAGCGCGAGCCGCCCCGGGTGTCCGGGGCGGCTCGTCGCTGGTGCGCTGGAGTGGTGCGCGACGGAGGGGCGCGACGTCGTCGTCCGCGTCCTCCGGCTCCGTCAGGAGACGATCGCGTACAGGGTGCCGGCGACGGCGAAGCCGACCACCGAGAGCACGGTCTCCAGGACCGTCCACGTCTTCAAGGTGTCCTTGACCGACATGTTGAAGTACTTGGCGACGATCCAGAAGCCGCCGTCGTTGACGTGGCTGGCGATGATCGAGCCCGAGGAGATCGCCATGACCAGTAGCGCCAGCTGCGGCTGCGAGAGGTCCATCGACTCCACCGCCGGGGCGAGGATGCCGCTGGTGGTGACGATTGCGACCGTCGCCGAGCCCTGGGCGATGCGCATGCCGCAGGAGATGACGTAGGCGGAGACGACCAGTGGCAGGCCCGCCGCCGAGAGGGTCCCGGCGACGGCGTCGCCCACCCCGGTGGCCGAGAGGACGGCGCCGAAGAAGGCACCCGCACCGACCACCAGGAGGATCATGCCGACCGGGCGGAGGGACTCGGCGGCGATGGAGGAGAGCTGCTGCGTGGTCACACCGCGGCGGATGCCCAGGATGTACATGGCGATCAGCACGGCGACGGTCAGGGCGATCGCCGGGTTGCCGAAGAAGATCAGCGTCTGCTGCAGCTGGTTCGCCGGCAGGAAGACCGTGCCGAACGTGGCGCCGAGGATGAGGAGCATCGGCAGGCCGATGGTCGTGGCGACGGCGGCGAGCGACGGGGCCGGGCCACCGAGATCGTCCTGGGCGGCCTCGCGGTGGATGGCGGGCACCTCGACGAAGACGCGCTTGCCGATCCAGCGGCCCCAGACGATGCCGGAGGCCCACCAGGCGGGGATGCCGCAGGCGAGACCCATGATGATGATCCAGCCCAGCGAGGCCTGGAAGAAGCCGGCGGCGGCCACGGGGCCCGGGTGCGGGGGCAGGAACGCGTGCGTCACCGACAGGCCGGCCAGCAGGGGCAGCGCGTAGAGCGCCAGCGACTTGCCGCCGCGCGCCGCCGCCACGTAGACGAGCGGGGCCAGCACGAAGATGCCGATGTCGAAGAAGACCGGGATGCCGAGCACGAAGCCGGTGACGCCCATGGCGACCGGCGTGCCCTTCTCGCCGAAGATCCTCACCAGGCGGTCCAGGACCACCTGGGCGCCGCCGGAGTGCTCGAGGATGGAGCCCAGGACGGTGCCGAGGCCGATGATGAGGGTGATGTGGCCGAGGATCCCGGCGAAGCCCTTCTCGATCAGCGCATCGGAGGCGCCCAGCGGGGAGCCCACCAGTGCCTCGATCGAGATGCCGCCCACGAGGGCGACGAGGACGCCGGTGCCGACGAGCGCGATGAACGGCTCGATCTTGACCCGGATGATGAGGAAGAGCAGCACGGCGATGCCGGCCGCGGCCAGCAGCAGCAGGCCGAGGGTGTCTGACCGGAGCCAGTCGAGGAAATCAGCCATGGCAGGCCGACCTCCTTTCTATGTTCTGAGGAGAGGTGTGAGCGATACGGGTGGTGCGGGGGACTGCGGAGGCTCGCGCGTTCCGCGTCAGCGGCGGTGGGCGGCGATGCCCTGGGTGAAGGCTGCGGCGCGGGCCGAGATCTGGTCCCACTCGGCGTCCTGGACCAGCTGCGGCGGCACCACGGAGGTGCCGCAGCAGACGGCCAGCGCGCCGGCGTCGAGGAACTCGTTCGCGTTCGCGTCGTTGATGCCGCCGGAGGGCAGCAGCTTCACGCCCGGGTACGGCCCCTGGAGGTCCTTCAGGTACTGCGGGCCGTGGGCCCGGGCGGGGAAGATCTTGACGATGTCCGAGCCCAGGTCCAGTGCCTGCGCGACCTCCGTGGGGGTCAGCGCCCCGAGCGAGAACGGCACGCCCGCCTCCCGGGCCACCGTGGCGACCTCGGGGCGCAGGCCCGGGGTGACGAGGAACTGGGCGCCGGCGTCGATCGCCTCGCGCGCCTGGTCGGCGGTCATGACCGTTCCGACCCCGACCACGGCCCCGTGGTCGCTCGCCGTGTCCGCGATGCGGCGGATGTGCCGGGCGACGTCCGGGGTGGTGAAGGTGAGCTCGACGGACCTGATGCCGCCCTCGGCCAGCGCCGCGGCCAGCCCGGCGGCGTCCGCGATGCTGTCGGCACGGACCACCGCGAGCGCGCGGTCCTCCCGCAGGCGGGTCTCGAGTAGTTCAGTCATTGGCCTTGGTGCCTTTCTCGGTTCTGCGCAGGGCCCGGCCGGCACGGGCGCCGGTGGCCTCCTGCCGGTGCCACGCGAGGGCACCGTTGACGTAGACGCTCTCGATCCCGCGCGCGGGCTGCTTGGGATCGGGGAAGGTGGCGGCGGCGTCGACCGTCTCGGGATCGAACAGCACGACGTCGGCCGCGTGGCCCTCGGCGATCACGCCGCGGCGGTCCAGCTTGAGCCGGGCGGCGGGTCGCCCGGTGAGGTGGTGGACCATCTCCTCCAGCGACAGCAGCCCCAGCTCGCGGCAGTACTGCCCGAGGTAGCGGGGGAAGGTGCCCCAGGCACGCGGGTGCGGCTTGGCCCCATGGAGGAGCCCGTCGCTGCCGCCGGTGTGCACGCGGTGCTGCATGATGGCGCGGACGTTCTCCTCGTGCCCCACGTGCTGCAGGATGCCCGTGGCCAGCCGGTCGCGGGTGAGGATGCTGCAGAACGTCTCGAACGGGTCCTCGTCGGCGGCCGCCGCGATGTCCGCGACGGTGCGGCCGATGCAGTCCGTGAGCTCAGGGTTCTGGACGGAGGAGATCTCCAGCGTGGACCAGTCGGCGGTGACGCCGTGGCAGCCGTCGGAGCCCTCGACCTCCAGGGCGCGGCGGATCCGCTCGCGCGAGGCGGGATCGGCCAGCCGTGCCAGGGTGTCGTCGACCGACCCGGCCGAGGACCAGCTCGGCAGCACGGCGGAGAGCGTGGTGGCGCCGGGCAGGTAGGGGTACGTGTCCAGGGTGATGTCGACGCCGTCGGCCAGGGCCGCGTCGATCATCTCCAGCAGCTCCGGCGCGCGGCCCCGGTTCTCCTCGAAGTTCATCGTCGCGTGCGCGAGG
Organism: Zhihengliuella sp.; assembly: GCF_031178195.1. GTDB lineage: Bacteria > Actinomycetota > Actinomycetes > Actinomycetales > Micrococcaceae > Zhihengliuella. The sequence continues at coordinate 147,324 of NZ_JAPSJL010000001.1, read as the reverse complement.
TGCAGGGCGCAGCCGGAGGCCCGGCTGAGCTCGATCATCTCGCGGTACGCCTCCAGGGCGCCCTTGCCGTAGGAGCGGTGGTGCGGTGAGAAGAACCCGCCGTGCGCGGCGACCTCGGCGCACAGCGCGCCGAGCTCCGCCGTCGTCGCATACATGCCCGGCGTGTAGGTGAGTCCGCTGGACATGCCGACAGCCCCCTCCTCCATGGCGGCGGCGACGATTCGGCGCATGGCGGCGATTTCGTCGTCGTCGGCCGGGCGCTCGCCGAAGCCGAGGACCGCGGCGCGCACCGTCCCCTGCGGGACGAGGTAGACGGCGTTCGTGGCGATCCGCTGCCCGTCGGCGTCCGGTGCGTCCAGCCGGTCCAGGTACTCGCCGACCGAGCGCCACGAGAAGTCGAAGTCCTCCGGGTTTCCGTTCCAGCCGGCGATCTTCTCCCGGAGCACGGGCAGTGTCGCGTCCGTGACGGGGGCGTAGGAGAGCCCGTCCTGGCCCAGGACCTCGGTGGTGACGCCCTGGGAGAGCTTCGCCGCATGCTCCGGATGGGTGAGCAGGTACAGGTCCGAGTGCGCGTGCATGTCGATGAACCCGGGGCTGAGCACCAGACCCTCGGCGTCGACGCACTCCTCGCCCGGCAAGGCCTTGAGCGTCCCGGGCGCGCCGACCTCGGCGATGACGCCGTCGGCGAGCCGGACGTCCGCCGGGTAGCGGTCCGCGCCGGTGCCGTCCACCACCGTGGCCCGCGTGATGAGTATCGATGCAGCTGTCATGCGGCCGGCCTCCTAGAAGAACGTGCGGACGGTCGAGACCACCTGGGCGGACTCGGGGGAGCGGACGTCGTCGAGGACCGGGATCAGCTGCCACTTGTCCAGGGCGGTGCACGGGTGGGACAGGCCCAGGCGCACCACGTCGCCCGGGGCGACCGCCAGCTGCGGATCGAAGGCGAGGAAGCAGTGCTGATCGTTTACGGCGGTGATGCTCGCGCCCTCCAGCGCGGTCATCGGCGCGCCGAGGGCTGGGCCGATCAGCTGGGGGACCGGCAGGCCCTCGTCCACGGGCAGGTCGCGCTTGCCGGCGTCGAGGATGGCCAGGCCGGGCTCGGGCTGGGAGACCACGCGCGCCCAGGCGTGCATCGCCGAACGGAACGCGCCGGGATCGTCGGGGTCCCTCCGGCTCAGCGGGGAGATGCCGCGGTAGAAGCCGTCGTCGTGGACGATGTACGCGCCGCTGCGCAGGAGCACGCGGACCTCGGGGCGGCCGGCGTCCGCGTCGCGCGAGGGCGGGGCGAGGACGTCGGCGACGTCGTCGAAGTACGCGCTGCCGCCGGCGGTGAGCAGGACCTGGTCCGTGCCGTACAGGTCCTCGGCCTCGAACCGGGCGTGCAGGCCGCCGATGCGCTCCAGGTAGCCGCGGACGGCGGCGATCGCGTCGGCGTCGCTGCTGTGGGCGAGGCTGCCCTCGTACCCACCCGTACCCGTGAGGCGCAGCTGCGGCTCGGCCGCCACGGCGCGTGCGACGGCGAGCGCCTCCTCGTCCGTGCGGGCTCCGGTCCGGCCGCCGGGCGCCCCGAGCTCGACGATGACGTCGAGGGAGGCCTCCGGGAGCTCCGCCAGCACGCCGGCCAGCAGCGCGACCGTGCGCTCCGAGTCGACCCAGGAGACGATCCGGGTGCCCGCCAGGCCGGCGCGGGCGGCGTCGGTGACGGCCTGCGGGTCGGTCAGGGAGTTCGCGACCATGATCCGCCGGACGCCGAACTGCAGCGCCACCCGGACCTGCTGCGCGTTCGCGAGGGTGATGCCCCACGCGCCGGCGGCGAGCTGCTCCGCCCAGAGCGTCGGCGACATGGTGGTCTTCCCGTGCGGCGCGTAGAGGACTCCGCGCTCCGAGCACCACCGCTCGAACCGGCGGATATTGCCGGACAGCGCCGCCCGGTCGAGGGTCAGCAGCGGTGTCTGGAGGTCGCCGAGCGACGGGCGGGCGGCGGCGAACTCGGCCGCGGTGGAACCGTGGAAGCGGCTCGGGACGGCCTGATGGCGCCAGTCGAGTACCTCGTCCTTGAGGCCCGCGAGGCGTGCGGCGTCGATGCCGGCGACCGCGTCAGTCGATCCGTTCACGTGAAAACTCCTAGATTGCAAATATTGCAACGGCTATTGCAAGAATGATGAGATCATGTTTAGCATTGCTGGCAGAGGCCGTCAATGGCTTCGGTGATTCACCGCACAGTCGGCCACCCGCTCAGGGGTGGCCGCCGTGCCGGCGGTACGAGGGGAAGAGGAACTCATGGCGGAAGCGGTCTGCCTCGGCGAGACGATGGCGATGCTGACCCCGTCCGCGGGCGAGCCCCTCGGCCGGACGCGTGAGCTCCAGGTCTCCGTCGGCGGGGCCGAGTCCAACGTGGCCCTGGGCCTCGCCGCGCTCGGCGTGCCCACCGCCTGGGTGAGCCGCCTCGGCGACGATGCCTTCGGCGAGCGGATCCGCAAGGCCCTGGCCGACGGCGGCGTCGACGTGTCCCACGTGGAGCTCGACCCGGCCCGGCGTACGGGGCTGTACCTGAAGGACCCCGCGGCCGAAGACACCGCGAAGATGGTCTACTACCGCGCCGGCTCCGCTGCGAGCGCGATGAGCCCGGGCTTCCTGGACCGCGCCGGGATCCGCGAGGCGCTGGGCGAGGCCCGGCTGATCCATCTCAGCGGCATCACCCCCGCACTCTCGGACGACTGCCACGCCATGGTCGAGTCGCTGCTCGCCGACCGGCCCGGCGACGGGCTCGTCTCCTTCGACGTCAACTGGCGCCCTGCCCTGTGGGAGGACCACGGCGATGCCGCCGGGCTCGCCGCGCTGGCGAACCGCGCCGACATCGTCCTCGTGGGCCGCGACGAGGCCGAGACCGCCTTCGGTGTCCGCACCGAGGAGGAGCTGCGCGCCCTCCTGCCGGACCCCGCGGTCCTGGTGGTCAAGAACGACTCGACGAGCGCCGTCGCACTGGCCGCCGACGGCACGCGAACCGAGGTCCCCGCGCTGCGGGTCGACGTCGTCGAGTCCGTCGGTGCCGGCGACGCCTTCGCCTCCGGCTACCTGGCCGAGGTTCTCCGTGGTGCCGACCAGCGCTCCGCGCTGCGCCACGGCCACGTCTCCGCCGCCTGCACCCTCACCGTCCGCACGGACCGCGGACCGCTGCCACCGGCCGGGGTCCTCGAGCGCGTCCTCGCGGCACCGGACGAGCACTGGAGCGCCATCCGGGTGAGCGCCGCTGGCTTCGAGCTGCCGGGCCCCGGGGCGGGCGAGGGATCCGAGGCGACCGGGCCCGTCGCGGGGGCCGTGGGCCCGGATCCGGCGTGCGAAAGTGGACCGCATGAGTGAAACCCTGAAGCGGGCGCTCGGACTGCTCGAGCAGATCTCCCGGCAGCCGGCCACCCTGGACGAGATCGCCGCCGGCGCCGAGGCCCACAAGACCACCGTCATGCGCCAGCTGCACACGCTGGAGGAATGCCGCTTCGCGGTGCGGGACAGCCGCGGCCGCTACCGGCTCGGCTCCAAGGTCTTCGAGCTCTCGGCGCTGGCGATGGAGCAGCGCGGGATCGTGTCGGTGGCACGCCCCCACCTGGAGGAGCTGAACCGTGCCACCGGGCAGACCGTGCACCTGGCGGCGTTCGAGGGGCCCGACGTCGTCTACGTCGACAAGCTCGAGTCCCATCACGCCGTCCGCATGTACTCCCGCGTCGGTCTCACCGCGGCGCTGCACGCCACCGCGGTCGGCAAGGTGCTCGTCGCCGACCTGCCCCGGGAGCGGCAGGAGCACATCGCCGCTTCCCTGAACTACCACCGCTACACGGAGAACACCGTCTCCAGCCCGGAGGAGTACCTCGCGGCCCTCGCCGAGGTGGCCGAGCGGGGCTACGCCCTCGACGAGCGCGAGCACGAGGAGTTCGTCCACTGCGTCGCGGCGCCCATCCGGGACGCATCCGGCCGGGTCGTCGCTGCCGCATCCACCTCCGTGCCCGTGGTCCTCCTCGACTTCGAGGGGCTCCTGGGCCTGGTGCCCTCCCTGCTGTCCACCACCGAAGCCATCTCCGCCGATCTCGGCTGGAACCCCCAAGAAAGGAACCCGGCATGACCAAGGAAATCATCCGCACCCAGAATGCTCCGGCACCCGCGCACACGTTCTCGCAGGGCATCAAGAAGGGCCCGATCCTCCAGGTCTCGGGCCAGGGCCCCATGGACCCGGAGACCGAGAAGTACATCGGCGAGGGCGACGTCCGTGTCCAGACCCGGCGCACCCTGGAGAACGTCAAGGCCATCCTCGAGGCCGGCGGCTCCTCCGTGGAGGACGTCGTCATGTTCCGCGTCTACCTCACCAAGCGCGAGGACTTCCCCGCGATGAACGAGGTCTACGGCGAGTTCATCCGCGAGAACGTCCCCAGCGGCCAGCTCCCGTGCCGCACCACGGTCTTCGTGGATCTGCCGCACGAGGTCATGCTCGTCGAGATCGACGCCCAGGCCGTCACCGCCTGAGGCCGCCCGGTCTGCTGCGGGCCCGCCGGTGCCTGCCGCCGGCAGGCACCGGCGGCGGGCAGGAGCCCTGCCCCCACGACGACGGTGCTCGCCCCCGCGGGGTGAGCACCGTCGTCGTTCCCCGTCTGCGCCCCGGAGACCGTCCCCGCGCAGGAGCCGTCCGCGCCGGTAGTATCGACGCCATCCCGAAGCGCAGCCGCCGCGCCACCGGCGCGGCCCACTATCCACAGAGGACCCCGATGAATCTCGCCCACCACGCCGACTCCGCCGATCTGCCCGTGAAGGAGATCCTGAGCTGGGACCTGTTCGGCACCGCCTCGCGCGAGCTCGCCCAGCAGATCGCCGACAGCGACTACCGCCCGGAGATCGTCATCGCCGTCGCCCGCGGCGGGCTCCTCCCGGCCGGCTCGCTCTCCTACGCGCTGGGCCTGAAGCTCGCCGACGCCATCAACGTCGAGTTCTACACCGACGTGCACGAGACCCTGCCGGACCCGGTCCTGCTCGCCCCGCTGCTGGACGAGGACGCCATCCGCGGGAAGCGGCTCCTGGTGGTCGACGACGTCGCCGACTCCGGCCGCACGCTGGCCCTGGTGCTGGATCTGCTGCGCGGCCAGGGCGCCGAGGCGCGCAGTGCCGTGCTCTACGCGAAGTCGGCGTCCGTGGTGGACCCGGACTTCGTCTGGCGCCGCACCGACGAGTGGATCGTCTTCCCGTGGTCGGCGGAGCCGCCAGTTACCCCCGCCGGCGCCTGACCGTCCCGCTACTTCACCGGCGTGACGGCGAGGGCCTTCTGGCCCGGGCACTTGGTGCTCACGACGGTCTCGATCGCGTCATGCTCGGCCTGCGTCACCCAGAGGCCGTACTTCGCCTTCACGGCGGTCTGCCGCGTGACGTAGTCGCAGCGGATCACCTTGTTCGGCGGCAGCCAGGTGGCGGCGTCGGAATCGCCTTTGGACCCGTTGGCGGGGCCGTCCACGGCCAATAGGTTCAACGGGTCGTTGGCGAACAGGGTGCGGTGGCGCTCGGTCATCTGCTGCGCCCCCTTCTGCCAGGCGTCGGACAGGGCCACCACGTGATCGATCTGCACGGCGTTGCTGGTGCCGACCCCGCGCTGGAAGTCGATGGTGGTCCCCGTGTAGGGATCGTCGAGAATGCCGGACATCACCGTGTAGTCCCGGCAGCCGCTGATGCTGCCGAGGACGATGTTGCGCAGGTCCCGGCGGAGGATGTCGTTGCGGGTGTCGCAGGCGTTGTTGTCCACGTCCGCCCAGGTGGGCCCGAACTCCGCGCGCGTGTATCCGGTCTTCGGGGCGCGCCCCTTGACCGGGATCGCCTCGAGCTGCTGCAGGACGGTCTGGCTGCTCTTCGGCAGGTCCGCGTTGAACTGCCACTTCGGGGTGCAGGAGACGAGCCGGCCGGTGTCGTCGGAGAGCACGCCTGGGCCGCCCACCAGCGTCAGTTGCGTGACCGGCGAGGCGTAGAGGTCCGCGGAGATGGCGTCGGCCACGCACTGCGGCCGCGCCAGGTACAGCGGGGACCTCTGCGCGCCCGCGATCGCCGCGCCGGCCAGCGCGTCCGGGTAGTCGAAGCCGGTGGCGAGGTAGGCGCGGGTGGAGGCCTGCACCAGGTCCGCGTTGAGCCTGCGGTTGGTCTCGAACCGGTCCGGCCCGTAGACGCGGCGGGGTCCGAACTCGCCCAGCTCGCTGACGATCGGGTGGCTCACGACCGCCGGGCCGCCGGCCACCACGGTGCTCGCGGCGCCGAGGTCGCGCAGGGTCTGCGCGGTCGCCGCGGGCACGCTCGACGCGGTGCCCTTGACCAGCAGGACGGGCGCGTTCCGCGAGGCCGCGACGGCCGACGCCGAGAGCGCGTCAGCGTAGTTCAGTCCCGTGGCGATGTACGCCTGGTCGGCGGCATCGAAGGCGCCGCGTACGACGGCGTTGGCGGTCTCGTAGCGGTTCGCCCCGCCGCGCCGCTCGACCTGCGGGCCGAGCTCCTCGACGGATCGGACGACGTCCGCCCCGATCGCGCCGGTCCCGCCGACCACCACGACCCGCGCGGGGTTCAGGCGGTCGATCTCCGTCGCGACGGCGGCATTCAGGCTGGAAGGTCGAGTGAGCAGGAGCGGGCCCTGCTCGTGAGCGGCGGCGGGGGCCGCGACGAGGGCATCGGCGTAGTCCAGGCCGGTGGCCAGATAGACGGTGTCGGCTTCGCCCGGGTACGCGGATCTGGAGGCGGCGACGGCCGTCGCGTAGCGGTCGGCGCCGGCGAGGCGGTCGGCCGTGATCGTCTCGGCAGCGTGTGCCGCGGGCGCCGTCGGGCCCGCGGCATCGACGCCCAGCAGGGCGCCGACGGCCAGGATTGATGCGGACAGGATTGATGCGGATTTCTTCCCCCAGCGAAGCATGAGTCCACAGTATCGGCGAGACCCCTTGACGCTGCGGCAGCCGATCCCTGCCGTTGTGAAGCGTGTCCGCGTAGGGTGCTGGCATGATGCGCGAGACGTTGGCCCAGACGTTCCTCTCCGCGGGAGAGGACTACGAGCGGTTCCGGCCGGGCTTCCCGCGTGAGGCGGCGGAGGAGATCCTCCCGGAGCAGGTCGCCAGCGTGCTCGATCTGGGAGCCGGCACCGGCAAGTTCACGGGACTGCTGCTCGACCGCGCCGATGCCGTGCTCGCCGTCGACCCGTCGTCCGCCATGCTCGAGCAGTTGCGACGCCGCTATCCCGATGTGGAGGCGTTAGTGGGCACGGCCGAATCGATTCCGGTGCCTGCCGAGAGTCAGGGCGCGGTGACGGTGGCGCAGGCCTTCCACTGGTTTGACGAGGCGGCCGCCTGCCGGGAGATCTCACGCGTACTCACGGATGGGGGAATGCTCGGCCTGATCTGGAACGGGCCCGACCCGACCTGCCTGTGGGATCTGGCAGCCCACGAGATCGCCCATCCGGGCACCACTGCCCAAGTCGGACGCGCTGAGACGGCGTTCCGGCCCCAGGACCTGCCCGGTTTCGAAACCGTCCGCGGGATTAGAATCCCTTGGACCGAGCAGATCTCACGCGCCGACTATCTGCGGCGCTGGCAGACCGTCAGCACCTTCCTGGCCGCCGAATCGGCCGACAGGGGAGGCGATGACGGAACGCATCGAGGGCATTCTCGACGGTGACCCGGAGACGAGCGGCCGTCAGGTGCTGGACCTGCGGCAGCTCACTGAAGTGCACGTCTACCGTAAGGAGGCGTGAAGGGCTGCCATGGAACTGGGAGTCGAGCTCGCAGATTCAACTGTTGGATGGGGACTTCCGCGAAGTGCTCGAGCTGGCGGCATCCCTCCTCGCCATCACCACCAGCGCCCAAAGGTGGACGCAAAAGCCTCCCGCACTCGGGGGCGGCACAAAGCGCAGCCTCTTGCCCTCCTTGAATCTATGTAGAAATCTGTGTAGATTTGAGCCATGGAGACCATGAGCATCACGGAGGCTTCTCGGGCTGGCATCTCGAATCTTGTCAACGCCGCCGAATCGGGACGCGAGATCGCGTTGTCCAAGCATGGGCGGGTAGTCGCAGAAGTCATTTCCGCACGTGAGATCGAAGGGCTTCGACGGGACAGGGAGTCGCTCCGAGACGCTGCGTTGCTGATGACGAGAATCGCGACCGACTCTGGCGTACGGACCGATCTCGACAGTGCCATGGCGGCCTTCGGGATAGACCGCGGGGAGCTCGAGGTCGAACTCGACGCCGAGCGCTTCGAGCACTGACGCCCTGCAGTGAATTCCAACGAGCGGAAGTGTCGCGTTCGGCTGACCGAGGATGCTGTCCAGGACCTCCATCGTCTGCAGAGAAAAGATCCGGAGATTGTCCGGAAGGTCTTCAAGAAGATGCTTCTCCTAGAGCGCTCGCCACAGGCTGGCGAGCCGCTGCTGGGCAACTTACTCGGGTTTCGCAAGCTCGTTGTCGGTGATCGGGACTGGAGGATCGTCTGGCGTGAGACCCGCGACGAAAATCATGATCCGGTCCTTGAGATCGCCGAGGTCTGGGCGGCCGGGGTGCGCGCCGACAGGGAGATCTACGATGAGATGGCGCAGCGCGTGGAAGCGCTCGGCCGGTCTGGCAGCCCACTAGCCAAACCCCTCGCAGAGGTAGTCGAAGCGCTGGGGCCGCTCTATCGCGAGATTCACGCGCAAGCCGAGCCCAGCCCCCACACGAACCTTCCTGAATGGATCGTCGAGGGACTGAAACAGACGCGGCACATGACGGCTGAAGAGATCGAAGGTCTCGGCCTCGAGGAGGCGCAGCAACTGCTCGTTGAGGTCTGGAGCCGGCCAAACGAAGGCGGCGAGTAGCACCTCGTCCGAGGCGGCAGAGCGCTCACCCCTCCACCGTGAACTGGATGCGGTGCCAGCCGCTCGCCCCGTTGGGCACAGGGTCCGCCCGGTCGCTCGTCTGCAGCACGCCGTCGCCGTCCGTCGCCCGCACCGACACCTCGTGCCGGCCCGGCGACGCGTCGTCCCAGGCGAAGGACCACTGCCGCCAGGTGTCCTCGTTCGCGGCCGCCGCGAGCTCGGCCGGCACCCAGTCGCCGTCGTCGATCTTGACCTCGACGGCGGAGATGCCGCGCTGCTGCGCCCACGCCGTGCCGCCGATCGTCACCTGGCCCGCCGGGACGTTCGCGAAGGACCGCGGCACGTCCACCCGCGAGGCCAACTTGATCGGCCCCTCGGCGCTCCAGCCGCGATCGGTCCAGTAGGCGGTGTCGTCGGCGAAGCGGGTGACCTTCAGCTCCTCCAGCCACTTGGTGGCGGAGACGTACCCATAGAGGCCCGGCACCACCATGCGCACAGGGAACCCGTGGATCTCCGGCAGCGGTTCGCCGTTCATACCGATCGCGAGCAGGGAGTTCCGCTCGTCCGTCAGCGCGGAGAGCGGCGTGCCCGCCGTGAACCCGTCGACGCTGCGGGAGAGCACCATGTCCGCCGAGGGGTCGACGCCGGCCCGCTCCAGCAGCCGTCGCACCGGCACCCCCAACCACCGGGCATTGCCGGCCAGGTCCCCGCCGACCGGGTTGGAGACGCAGGTCAGCGTCACGTCCGCCTCCACCAGGTCCTCGGCGAGCAGCTCATCGAAGCTCATCTCGATCTCGCGCTCCACCAGCCCGGTGATCCGCAGCCGCCAGTCGGCCGGGTTCACGCGGGGGACGGCCAGCGCCGTGTCGATCCGGTAGAACTCCCCGTTGGGGGTGGTGAACGGCGGCATGCCCTCCACCGGTGCCTGCACACCGGACGGAAGCGGCGGGGCCTTCCGCGCCGCGGCCGGGAGCTTGAGCGCCTCGCGGGCGGCGTCCACGCCGTGGCGGATCCCCGCGACGGCGCGGCCGGCGACGATGAGGCCCACGCCCGCCACGGCGCTGAGCCCCACGGCCCGGAGGAACCGGCGCCGGTCGGGACCGCCCGCCGTCGTACCGGAGGGGGCTGGTGCGCCCTCGGCCGCATCGGCGAGCCGGGCCAGCCAGGCGAGGACCGCGAGCCCGGCGGCCGTACCGGCGAGCGTCGGGATCACGTCGACGGGTGTGGTGCCCGAACGGCTCACCACCACGGCGCCGACCACCACGCCGAGGATCACGACGGCGGTCAGGGCCGCGCCGCGGCGGCGCCGGGCGAGCAGCCCGATCCCGGCGGCGAGGACGGCGACCGCGAGGGCCATCGTGGCGAACAGGGCGAGCTTGTCATACAGCCCGAACAGGGCGATGGCCGCGTCCTTCACCCACGGCGGGATGACGTCGATGAAGGCTCCGCCGATCGCGACCAGCGGTGCGGACGCCGCCGAGAAGAAGGCGGAGACGGCCTCGGCGACCCCCAGCAGGACCAGGGCCGCGCCCAGTCCGGCGACGATGTAACGGATGGCTCGTGTGCGGTGTGCCATGATCTGACCTCTACTTCAGGAGTGGGTCGGCACCGAACTGGCTAGAGTTCGCTGAGCACAATCGGGTCGGTGGTCGGTTGCTCGGAACCGGTCGCGGGCTCGACGGTGATGCCGAAGTGGGTGACGCCCTCCATGGACCTCTGGAGGATCTTGGGTTCGCTGCCGGCCGCCTGCTCCGGGGTCAGCAGACCCGCGGGCTCGGCGCCGTCGGCGGAGATGAGCCAGAGCTCGTAGGCGCGGTCGGCGGGCAGCTCGGGCAGGCCGGACGACTTCAGGAGCATCGCGCCCTCGGAGGCCGAGTACGTCAGGTGGACCGCGCCGCCGCTCTCCGAGGGGACGGTTGCCGTGGTCGCGTCGGCGGAGGCGAGGATCCCGTCCACCACCTGCCGGTAGCGGGCGGAGTCCGCCAACTGCTCCTGGGTGGAGTCGAGCTCGTTCTGCTGGACCATCACGACGCCGGTCAGGACGCCCGTGGCGACCAGCAGCACCGCCGCGGCGGCCGCGAGCAGCCGCTGGGAGCGCTGCTTGCGTCGGTACGCCGCCAGCGGGACCACGTTGGTCCCGAGGTCGGCCTCGCCGCCGACGGCCTCGGCTGCGGCATCGGCCGGGGCCGTGCCGCCCGCGGGGTCGGACCCGCGGACGCTGGAGCGCGAGTCCGCGCCGTCGTCGTCCTGGTTCCCGGACGTGGACTCCGCAGAGTTCGTGTCCGGTGCCGCCGCCTCCTGATGGGGCAGGGGAGGCAACTGGCGGGTCTGCTTGATGGCGGACATGATGTCCGCCTTGGCGCGGGCCGGGGGAGTCGCGGGTCCGGCGGCCGCTCCCAGATGGGCCGCGGTCTCCCGGAGGGTGCGCGCCTCCTCGGCGGCCTCCGGATTCTCCGCGAGGTACTGCTCCACCTCGGCGCGTTCGGCGTCGTCGAGGGCGTCGAGCGCCCAGAGCCCGGTCATCGAATGCTTGTGGTCACTCATCACGCCACCCCCAGCCTGTCTCTCAGAACGATCATCCCATCGCGTATCCGCGTCTTCACAGTCCCCAGCGGGACGTGCAGCAGGGCCGCGACCTCCTGGTGGGAGTAGCCCCCGTAGTAGGCCAACCGGATCGCGTCCCGCTGGACCTCGGTGAGCGTCTCCAGGACCTTCAGGACCCGTTCGACGTCGGCCCGCAGGACCGCCGTCTCCTGGACGTCGTCCGTGGACTCCTGGAAGTCCTTGATGCCCTGCACCAGGTCCCGCCGATAACTCGAGGACGTGGCGCGGACCTTGTCCACCGCGCGGCGGTGGGCCAGCGTGAACATCCACGAGCGGGCGCTGCCGCGAGCGGGGTCGAACCGGGTGGCCTGCTGCCAGACCTCCACGAAGACCTCCTGGAGGACTTCCTCGCTGAGGTCCGGATCGCGGACCACGCGCCGGATGAGGCCGAAGACCATGCCGGACGCCTCGTCGTAGAGGGCCTCGAAGGCGGCCTCGTCGCCGAGGGCGACGCGGGCGAGCATCGCGTCGAGGGGTGCGGGGTCGGCTTTGGACCGAGCGCTGCCGGGCAGGTTCACGATCCACATGCTTCCATAGTCCGGTTCCACTTCACCCGCCTCCTCTCGAAAACTTTCCCGTGGCCCTCGCGGGGCCGTCCGTCCCCGGTGCTGCCGGGTGGCTGCGGTGCCGGTGGCGTCGGGCCCCGGGGCCGCAGATCACTGCCTGAGGACTCCGGGGCCCGACGGTTTCATGCCGGCTACCGGGCCGCCTGCTGCGCCGTCTACTTCTCCTCGGCGGCGGGCATCAGCACCTGGTCCACCAGGTACACGGTGGCGTTGGCCGTCTGGACGCCGCCGCAGAGGACGTTGGCACCGTTGACGGTCAGCTCGTCGCCCTCGCCGGCGACCTCGACGGTGCCGCCCTGGACGGTTTCCTGCTCGCCGACGATCTCGTCCGGCGCGATCTGGCCCGGCACCACGTGGTAGGTCAGGACGCTGGTGAGCATGTCGGCGTCGGAGACCACCGCGTTGAGGTCGGCCTCGGGGATCGCGGCGAAGGCCTCGTCGACCGGGGCGAAGACGGTGAACTCGTCGCTGTTGAGCGTGTCCACCAGGTTCACGTCCGGGTTCAGCTCGCCGGAGACCGCCTTGGTCAGCGTGGTCAGCAGCGGGTTGTTGGACGCCGCGACGGCGACGGGATCCTGGGCCATGCCCTGGACCGAGCCGGCGCCATCCGGGACCTGCTCGGCGTAGGAGGCGCAGGCGGGACCGACCAGGTTGGCGGCCGGGTCCATGGTGTCCGCGGACTCGCTGGCCGGGGCCGAGGGGCTGGAGGAGGCGCTGGCCGGCGCCGAGGAACTCGGCTCCATGGTCTCCTCCGAGCCGCCGCCGGAGCAGGCAGCCAGGGCGAGCGTGGCGGTGGCGAGGACGCCGAGGACGGGAAGCAGCTTGGTGGTTTTCATGACGATCTCCTTGATGGTTGACGTGCTGTGCGGATGTGGATTGTCGAGGGGGGGTCAGGCCGTGCGGGCCGTGGCCTTCACGGCGCGGCCGAGGAGGACGCCGAGCGCCACCATGCCGATGCCGAGACCGAAGTGCAGGACGTTGTCCGCGCCGTTCACGGGGACGAAGTTCGCGGGGCTGCCGTGGGGGACCAGGACGCCGTAGACGCCCAGGACCAGGTAGATCACGCCGCCCCAGACCAGGTAGCGGGTGGCGCCCGCCGGGCTGCGGCCCGCCATGAGTCCGACGACGCCGAACAGCAGGTGCACCGCGTTGTGCAGGACGGAGACCTGGAACAGGCCGAGCAGCATCGCTCCGGAGTGGTGCGAGGCGAAGGACAGGTCGCCGATGTTGCTGGTGATCCCCGGCACGAAGCCGAGGACGCCGACCAGGAGGAAGACCGCTCCGACGGTCCGCGCGGCGAGCGTGACCCCGCTGCGGCCCTGGGTGTGAGAGGTGCTCATGAGGTGCTCCTTGATTCTGGTGGTCGCTACCGCTCTTGCGCGGTCACACAGGTCATTCGGAGCCGAGGGGGGAAGTGGATTGGAGGGACGGCAGAAAACTTCTCGCCCGGCCGGTCGTCAGTCCGAAGCGGGATGTCCGACCGGTACCGCGCTGGGGCTTGGCGCTGCATGATGGGGTGATGACACCGTCTCCCCTCCCGCCCTGGCCGAGCCGGGCTCCGACCCGCGGAGCGATCCGCCTGCGTGCGGTCCTGGAGACGGACGCGGCGATGGCGCAGGAGCTGTCCACCGATCCCTACATCCCGCACATCGGGACGCTTCCAGCGCACGCGGACCGAGCCGAGGCGCACGCGTGGGTGCAGCGTCAGCAGGGCCGCCATGCGGAGGGATCGGGATTCTCGTTCGCGATGGAGGAGGCGTCGACCGGGAAGGCGGTCGGGCACTGCGGACTCTGGCTCCGGGAACTGGGCACGGGGCTCGCCACCGCCGGATACGCCGTCGTGCCGTCGGCGCGCGGCCGCGGGTACGCTGCCGAGGCGCTGACAGCTCTCACCGAGTTCGGGTGGACAGTCCCGGGGCTGGAGCGCATCGCGCTCTACATCGAGCCGTGGAACGCGGCCTCGATCCGCACGGCCGAACGGGCGGGCTACGGCTTCGAGGAACTGCTGCCGGCCTATCAGGTCATCGCGGGGGAGCCGCGGGACATGCTGCTCTACTCCGCGACGCGCGAGGCTCCGCCTCGGGACCGTACCTCGGGTGAGGACGAAGAGAGCGCGTCAACCGGAAAGTGATCATGTTGTGATGCCGAGCAGTGCCCGACAATCGTCGTCGGATGCTGGATACCCTGAAGTTCCCGCGGCGTCACCGCCGGTTCACGCGGCCGCCCTACCGTTCCGGGTATGGATTCCCACCCTTCCGATACCCCAGTCACCCCTGCCCGCCAGAGCACCGGCCCGAACGGCGTGGGGCGCCGCGGCGTCCTCGCCGGGGCCGGGCTCGCCACCGTCGCCGGGCTCTTCGGCGCGGCCGCCGGCGCCGCCCCGGCGGCCGCGAAGCCTGCCAAGCCCGCCACCTCCATGCCGGTGCGGTTCAACGACGACGGCAAGCTGAAGATCCTGCAGATCAACGACACGCAGGACACCCACCTGACGGACCGGCGCACCATCGAGCTCATCGAGACGTCGCTCGACACCGAGAAGCCCGGCCTCGTGGTGCTCAACGGCGATACCATCAACGGCGGCCCGGCCACCGAGCAGCAGGTCAAGCAGGCCTACAACAACATCATCCGCCCCATCGAGGAGCGCGGCGTGAAGTGGGCGATGGTCTTCGGCAACCACGACGAGGACTCGCTCGGCAACGACACGGGCATGACGGAGCAGAAGATCGTGGACTGGATCCACGACGTCTACCCGAACAACCTCAACCCGGCGATCGACCCCAAGCTGTACGGCCACTCCAACGGGCAGCTCCTCATCCGCTCCTCCCGGGCCAACGAGCCGGCCTTCGGCGTCTGGCTGTTCGACTCCAACCGCTACGCTCCGGGCACCATCGGCGGCCAGAGCCGCGAGGGGTTGAAGAACTACGACTGGATCCACGCGGACCAGGTCAACTGGTACCGCGAAGCCTCGCTCGCCACCGAGGAGCGCTACGGCCGCAAGATCCCGTCGTTGGCGTTCTTCCACATCCCGCTCTGGGAGCACCACCACCTGTGGTTCGGCAGCCAGTTCGGCTCCGATCCGGCCACGCACGCGGCCGCCGCCAAGAAGCATGGCATCGTCGGCGAGAAGCACGAGGACGTCTACGTCGGCGCCTGGAACTCCGGGCTCTACGCGGCGATGCAGGAGCGCGGCGACGTCCGCGGCGTCTACGTCGGCCACGACCACATCAACACCTACATGGGCGACTACTACGGGATCGAGCTGGGCTACGGCCCCGGCACCGGGTATGGCACCTACGGCCTGCCCGGCGCGGAGCAGCACCGGCTGCGCGGCACGCGCGTCTTCGAGCTCGACGAGAACGCCGACGGCGTCTACACCGGCACGCGCACCCTGTTCGCCAAGGATCTCGGGATCGACACGACCCCCGGTCACCAGCGCATCGACGAGCCCGCCCCGCTTCCGTAGGGACACCGGCCGCCGGTCCGCTCGTCAAACGCGGAGGGGGTGCTTGGCTCGTGCCCACATCAGCACGGGGATGAGCAGCAGTGCTAGGACGCCGCCGCCGAGGGAGAGCATCTGGTAGCTGGTCGCGGACATAACCAGACCGGACATCGCGCCGCTTCCGGTTCCGGCGAGGGCGATGAGCACGTCGATGGTGCCCTGGGTCCGGGGGCGGTTCTGCGGGACGGTGGCGTCGACGACCAGGGCGGTGCCCGAGACCAGGCCGAGGTTCCAGCCGATGCCGAGCAGCACGAGGGCGAGGATGAGCAGGCCGAGCGAGTCGCCCGGAGCGGTGGCGGCGAGCAGCCCGGCCAGCAGCAGGGTGACGCCGGAGGCGATGACCATCGGCGTGCGCCCCAGCTTGTCGACGAGGGTGCCGGTGACGAGGGAGGGCAGCCACATCGCGCCGATGTGCATGCCGATGACGAGCCCGACGGCGGCCATCTCGTGGTGGTGGGCGCGCATGTGGATCGGCGTCATGGTCATGATCGCGACCATCACGATCTGGGTCAGGACCATCACCGTGGCACCCACCGAGGCGCCGATCCCGACCTTCGGCACCGTCCGGGGCGCCGACCCGACCGGTTCCCGCGCTGCGGCATCCGTTGCAATGCGCTTCGCCAGCAGGTACGGGTCCGGGCGCAGGAAGACGAACAGCACGAGTCCGGCCGCGCTGTAGGCGGC
Source organism: Zhihengliuella sp. (assembly GCF_031178195.1). Taxonomy (GTDB): domain Bacteria; phylum Actinomycetota; class Actinomycetes; order Actinomycetales; family Micrococcaceae; genus Zhihengliuella. The sequence continues at coordinate 131,126 of NZ_JAPSJL010000001.1, read as the reverse complement.
CGCGGCGAGGATGAACGGCCCAGCCAGGGTCGGGACGCCGAGCGAGTCGGCGAACCGCCCGAGTGGGTCGATCAGGTTCGGACCGGCGACGGCACCGACGGTGGTGGCGACCATCGCCATGCTGGTGCCGAACCCCCGCCGGTCCGCAGGGGCCAGGTCGGTGCCGGCGTAGCGGGCCTGGAGGTTGGTCGCCGTGCCGGCCCCGTAGACGAACAGCGAGGCGAAGAGCAGCGGCAGGCTGCCCGTGGTGGCTGCGATCACGACGCCGAGGGCGCCGATGCCGCCGGCGATGAAACCGTAGGCGAGGCCCACTCGGCGGCCGAAGCTCTGCGTGGAGCGGCCCACGAGGAACGCCGCCAGCGCCGACCCGAGGGTGAACAGGCCAGTCGGCAGCCCGGAGAGGGCGTCGGAGCCGAGCATGTCCTGGGCCAGCAGGGCGCCCACCGCGACGCCGGCCGCCAGACCCGCGCCGCCCAGGATCTGACTGAGGATCACCACGGTCAGCGTCCGCCGGTGGACTCTGGCGGCTTCCTGCTCCGTCGTCTCCACGGCGGCAGTCGTCTCAGGCGACTCCAAGGTCGACCTCCTTGCTCGCGCGCCAGCCGTCGCCCAGCGCCCATGGCATAGAAGACTAGTGCACCTCCTCGTCCAGCCCAGGACCATCCGACGCCGGTCCGCACCACTGTCGCCGTCGAGTAGTGAGTCGTCGGGTGGCGGCGGCTACCCCGGCTACACCGGTCCGCGTTGCTACGCGCCGGGCGGCCAGTTCTGGAAGCCTGCTGACGGGCCATCCCGTCAGGACTTCGGCGCGGCGTTCTCCCGCGGGACCACGCTGATGGTGCCGGACTGCTCCAGCACCGCCCATTTGATCTGGTCCATCCGCTCGAGCCCCTGGGTCTCGCGGGCGGCGTCCATGATCTCGTCCGCGGTGAGGTGCTCCTTGGTGAGGACGTCGTCCAGCACCTTGCCGTCCTGCACCAGGACCAGCGGCACGCTCTCGGTGACGCGACCGAACGTGGGGAACTTCCAGCCGAGGAAGTCGGAGAAGCGGCTCAAGGCGATGAGCGTGGCGACGACCAGCGCCGCCTGCACGATCGAGAAGTCCTCGCCGAGGAGCGCCTGCTGTGTGGCCTCGCCGACGATCAGCAGCAGGACGAAGTCGAACGTCGTCACCTGACTCATGGTCCGCTTCCCCATGAGCCGGAAGAGCAGCAGCAGGATCAGGTAGATGGCGAGGGCGCGGAGTACGGCGTCCATGATGGCTCCCTACGGTAGGACGAACTGGGTGAAGTCGACGGAGTCGCCGTCCACGGAGGCGGTCGCATCGAGCGGGCCGTAGCCGGTGGCGCGGAAGGCGAAGGATGCGGAGACGTCCGCACCGTCGAGCACCTCGAACTCGTACGCCGTCCCGCCCGGCACGGCGTACTCCGCACTGGGCTGCGGCGAGACGCCGGTGATGTCCACGCTCTCCGGCCAGGTCCCGGTCAGATGGACGGTCACCTTGCCGTCGGTGACGGTCTCGTTGGACAGGTCGAGGGTCAGGTTGTCGTCGGCGTTGTTGTGCCCGATGCGCTGGAACTCGACGGCGACGTAGCCCGAATCGCTCGTGGCGGTGGTCTGACTGAAGGGGCCCGGGCCGAGGAACCCGAGCAGGCCGGCCAGCAGGAAGAGCGCGATCAGGACCCAGCCGATCCGCGTGGCGAGCCACTCCTTCTTCTGGAACTCTCTGTGCTGGCCGATCTCCAAGTCCATCGGTGGCTCCTCGCGCTCGTGTCTTCCCATGTCAGCCCTTGCGTCAAGCTAACAGCTCGCGAACCGACGGGAGCCAGCCCGGCAGTAGTTCCCAGGAAGCTCTCAGGAACCGTCCGAATTCCTGCACGGTCTCCTCTGCGGCGAACCTCCCTCCCGGGCGAACCGCCTCAGCGTCGAACCTCGGAACGGCCCGGACCGTCGGTCCGCTCGGGCGGGCCCGCGTATAGGCTGGACAGCACCCCAGGGGAGTGGAGGAGTCTCGATGCTCGAATTCCGATCCGTCAGCAAGACCTACAAGGGCGGCGCCGTGGCCGTCGAGGATTTCAGCCGTACGGTCTCCGCCGGGAGCATCACCGTCCTCCTCGGCTCGTCCGGATGCGGCAAGACCACGTTGCTGCGCATGGTGAACCGCATGGTCGATCCGACCTCCGGCACCGTCCTCGTGGACGGCCGCGACGTCGCCGGTGCGGACCCCGTCCGGCTCCGCCGCTCGATCGGCTACGTCCTGCAGGCCGGCGGGCTCCTGCCGCATCGCGACGTGCTGGACAACATCGCCACCGTCCCGGTGCTCGACGGCGCCGGCCGCCGGCAGGCCCGCCACGCGGCCTCGGAGCTCCTGGAGCGCGTCGGCCTGGACTCCGAGCTCGGCCGCCGGTACCCGGGCCAGCTCTCGGGAGGCCAGCAGCAGCGTGTGGGCGTCGCCCGCGCGCTCGCCGCCGACCCGGAGGTCCTCCTCATGGACGAGCCCTTCGGGGCCGTCGACCCGATCGTCCGCTGCGAGCTCCAGGACGAGCTCAGCCGCCTGCAGCGGGAGTTGCGCAAGACGGTCCTCCTGGTCACGCACGACGTCGATGAGGCCTTCCGCCTGGGCGACGACGTCGTCGTGCTCCAGCAGGGCGGGCGGATCGCCCAGGCCGGAACTCCGGCCGAACTGCTCGCCGCGCCCGCCGACGACTTCGTCCGGCGCTTCATCGGCGCCGACCGCCACGAGCGCCGGATCCACGAGCAGGAGGTCGGCGGACGGCGGATCCTGGTGGATGCCGCGGGCCGGCCGATCGGCGTCCTGGAGGGCAGCGCGTGACCTGGCTGCAGTACTCGTGGGGGCTGGTCCTGGAGCTGACGTGGGCGCACCTGCTGCTCAGCCTCCCGGCGATCCTGCTCAGCCTGCTGATCGCGGTGCCGATCGGCTGGCTGGCCCACGCTCGCCCGCGGCTCGGCGGTGCTCTGCTCTCCGGTGCGAGCCTGCTCTACGCCATCCCGGCACTGCCCCTGCTGATCATGGTCCCGGCGGTCTTCGGGGTGCCGCTGCGCTCGGCGGCGACCATGATCATCGCCCTCACCGTCTACGGCGTCGCACTGCTGGTCCGCAGCGTCGCGGACGGCTTCGCCTCGGTCGATCCGGCCGTGCGGCAGGCCGCCGTGGCCGTGGGGCACTCGCCCCGCCAGATGTTCTGGGCCGTGGACCTGCCGCTGGCCGTCCCCGTGATCGCCGCCGGACTGCGCGTCGTCACGGTCAGCACCGTGGGTCTGGTGACCATCGGCGCGCTCATCGGCGTCGCCAACCTCGGCACCCTGTTCACGGACGGCTTCCAGCGCGGCATCGTCGCCGAGGTGGTCACCGGGGTCGTCGCCACCGTGCTCCTGGCGCTCGTGCTGGACGGGCTCGTGGTGCTCGCCGCCCGCGCGGCGACCCCGTGGACACGCGCCTCGGCCGTCGGGGCGGGGACGACGCCGTCGCTCCTCCCGCCGTCGGCCCTGCAGCCCGCCGTCCGGGGCGAGCGCGGGAACGGGGGCCGCGCATGAGCCTGCTCCTGGAGGCCTGGGCCTGGCTGACGGACCCGGCCCAGTGGTCCGGGCCCGGTGCCATCGGCGGCCGGATCGGCGAGCACGTCCTCGTGACCGCCGCCGTCGTCGCGGCCGCGGCCGTCGTCGCCCTCCCGGCCGGCGTGCTCGTGGGGCACACCGGGCGCGGGCGCACCGCCGTCGTCGGGATCGCCGGGGCCGCCCGGGCCGTGCCCACGCTCGGCCTGCTGACCCTCTTGGGGCTGTGGCTCGGGATCGGCGTCCAGGCGCCGATCCTCGCCCTCGTGGTCCTGGCCGTCCCCTCGCTGCTCGCCGGCGCCTACTCCGGCGTCCAGGCCGTCGACCCGAACGTCACGGGCGCGGCCCGCGCCGTCGGCATGAGCGAATGGCAGATCGTCACCCGGGTCGAGCTGCCGCTGGCCGCCCCGGTGATCATCGGCGGCCTGCGCGCGGCGGTCCTGCAGGTCATCGCGACGGCGACCCTCGCCGCGTACCTGGCCGACGTCGGCCTCGGCCGCTACCTGTTCTCCGGGCTCAAGTCCCGCGACTACGCCGAGATGCTCGCGGGGGCGCTGCTGGTGGCCGCGCTCGCCCTCCTGGCCGAAGTCCTCCTGGCGCAACTGCAGCGCCGGGCCCGCCGGGCCGCTAGGCTCCAGACAACAACGAACCGAAAGGCGCACGCATGAAGGACAGCAACCTCCGACGCCTGACCGGCCTGACCGGCGCGCTCGCCGCCGCGGCCCTGACACTGACCGCCTGCGGGTCCGGCGACCCGCTGGACTCCGGGTCCGGCGGCACCGACGACGGCGGCTCGGCCGCGTCCGGACCGATCGTCGTCGGATCCCAGGACTACTACTCCAACGAGATCGTCGCCGAGATCTACGCGCAGGCGCTCGAGGACGCCGGGCACGAGGTGGAGCGCGAGTTCCGCATCGGCCAGCGCGAGGCATACCTGCCGGAGATCGAGTCCGGCTCGATCGACCTGTTCCCCGAGTACACGGGGCCGCTGCTGAAGTACTGGGTACCGGACAGCCAGGCGACCCGGAGCGAGGACGTCTACGCGGAGCTCCAGGAGGCCACGCCCGAGGGACTGCGGGTGCTGGACCAGGCCCCGGCCACGGACCAGGATGCCTACGCGGTCACGCAGGAGTTCGCCGACGAGCACGGCCTCGAGACGATCGAGGACCTGCAGGACATCGACGTGCCGATGACCATGGGCGCCAACTCCGAGGCGGAGAACCGGCCCAACGGCCCCGAGGGCCTCGCGGAGGCGTACGGGGTGGAGGTGGGGTTCACCCCGATCGAGGACGGCGGCGGACCGCTCACCGTGAAGGCGCTCAAGGACGGCGACATCCAGCTCGCGATTGTCTACACGGGCGATCCGTCGATCAGCAAGAACGGACTCAAGGTGCTCGAGGACACCGAGGGTCTGTTCCTGGCCTCGCACCTGGTGCCGCTGGCCAGCGACAACGTGAGTGACGAGGCCGCCGGCGTGATCGACGGCGTCAGCGCGGCGCTGACCTCCGAGGAGCTCCTCGAGCTCAACGGGCGCAGCGTCGACGAGCAGCTGCCGGCCGCGACCATCGCCGACGAATGGCTCGCCGAGCAGGACCTCTGACCGGCTCCACCGCGCGACCCGTCCGCGGCGGGCGGGACGCCGCGGCCCGTAGAATCGCCGTCGTGACCGCAACGTCATCCGCCCCTGGCCTCGTCGGCTTCGCCGTCCGACGCGCCGACTTCGCCGACCCGCGCCTCGAGGCGTTCCTCGGCGAGCACCTCGCGGACATGGCGGCCACGTCACCGCCGGAGAGCGTGCATGCGCTCGACCTGGCCGGTCTGGACCGGCCGTCCGTCCGCCTGTGGACGGCGTACGACGGCGACGCCCTCATCGCGACGGGCGGCATCGCCGTCGTGCACGGCCCCGGCGGCGAGCCGCAGGCCGGTCACGAGGAGCTCAAGAGCATGCGCACCCACGCGGGCTACCGCGGCCGCGGGCTCGCGCGAGCCATGGTGCGCCTCCTGGTGGGCGACGCAGCGGCCCGCGGGGTCCGGCGCATCTCCCTGGAGACGGGCACGGAGGACTACTTCGCCGCCGCGCGCGGCCTGTACGCGTCGGAGGGGTTCGCTCCCTGCGAGCCGTTCGGGACGTACGTCGAGGATGAGAACAGCGTCTTCATGACCCGCTGGCTCTGACGTCTCCCCGGCGCCTCGTCTGGGGCGGGTCGAGACCCCGGCCGCGCGCACGAAGGCCCCGGGAGCCGTTCGTCTCTCCCGGGGCCTTCGTCTGTCCTGCGGAGAACCGGAGGCCGTTCGTCTCCTCCGGTTCTCCGGAACGGAGGGGCCGCTAGGCCTGCTTGTTGACCTTCGACTCGGCCACGGAGGTGAGCTTCTCGTCGGTCGACTTCTCCTCCGCCAGCGTCTCGGCGAGGATGTTCTTCGCCTCCGTGTAGCCCAGCTCGTAGGCCAAGGCGCAGAGGGTGCCGTATCCGGCGATCTCGTAGTGCTCCACGCGCTGGGCCGCGCCCACGAGGGCGGCGTCGCGCAGCGCGCCCTTCTCGGTGGCCTCGATGAACTCCTCGCCGTCGCCGATGAGGGCGGCCATGGACTGGTCCTTGATCCGCTTCAGCGTGATGTCCAGGGTGCTCGCGACCTGGTCGATGCGCTCCAGCTGTCCCTCGGTCTCCTCGAGGTGGTGCTCGAACATCTCGACGAGCTTGGGGTTCTCAGCCGCACGCGCGAGCTTGGGCAGCGCCTTGGTCATCTGCTGCTCCGCGCTGTTGGCCAGCGAGAGCAGGCGTACGAACAGTTCTTCCGAGTTCTTGATCTGCATGGTCTGAGATCCTCCTAAGGGAACTGAGGTGCGGCGGCCGTCCGGCCGCCTGTTCCCCGAACCTAACAAGCGCTTCCTGAAAGAACAGGGACAGCTCCTTGGAGTTCGCTGGAAGGTGCTCGCGTACCCGCCCCGATCTAGGTGCGGGCCGCCGTGAGGTCCCCTCGAGGATCCTCGACGCCATCCTGTGGGTGGCACTGCCTACTGTTCGAGCTGGGTCCCGAGCACTCTCGGGACCGACATCATCACCGACCTCTTGGGGGAGAAATGAGCCATCCGGAACAGACCACCCAGCCTCCGTCCGCGCCGACGGGGGCGAAGCCGAGGACGCGCGCGGGCCGCGGACTCGGCATCACCGCACTCGTGGTGGCGCTCGTCGCCATCTGCCTCTCGGCGCTTCCGATCATCAACAACGTCGCCGCAGTCCTCGGCGTCATCGCGCTGGGCCTCGGCATCGCCTCCCTGGTCATGGCGTCCAGGCGGAACGGCGGCAAGGGCTTCGGCATCGCGTCCACCGTGATCGCGGTGATGGCCATCGTGGTCGTCTTCGCGACGCAGGCGTTCTACGTGTCCGTCCTCGACGGCGCCGAGGACGCCGTGGACCAGACGATCGAGCAGGCCGAGACCGGCGAACGCGCGGCCACCGAGGAGGAGCAGTCAGCCGCCGCCGCGACAGAGGCGAACCAGCTCGGCACCGCCGCGGCCGTCGGCGACTACCAGGTGACAGTGGACGCCGTGAACCTGGACGCCGGCGAGGACATCGCCGCCGTGAACGAGTTAAACGAGCCGGCAACGGGCCAGCACGTCCTCGTCGACCTCACCGTCGCCTACGAGGGTACGGAGGAGGGCACCCCGTGGCTCGACCTGACCGCGGAGCTCGTGGGGTCGGACGCCCGGATCTACTCCAGCAGCACCTGCACCGCGGTCCTCGAGAGGAACGGCATCGAGCAGCCGAACCTGACCGCCGGCGGAACCTCGTCCTACCAGACGTGCTTCGATGTCCCGGCCGAGGCGATCGAGGGAGCGATGCTCCGCGTCGGCGCCACGTTCGACGTCAACGGCGAGCCCGCCGTCTGGAACGTCCAGTAGCGGGGACTGCCTCGGCCACACGACGGAGCGGGTGCGGTCCTCGCGATCCAGCGCGGTCCGCACCCGCTCCGTCCGTCTCGGCGCCAGTGCGGCGCGGGCGCGTTGCGTTGTCCGGGCAGATGCCCAGAGGGCGCTGCGTCAGAGCGAGGCTCCAGCCCGCTCCGTCCCGCCGACCGGTGGCTCGATTTCCATCCGGTCCTTCAGATTGAGCAGGCCCTGCGTGATCGCCTCGGCCATGCGCGGCTCGAGCCTGCCGAACAGCTTGGCGACGAGGCCGCGCACCCCCTGCGGGAAACCGACCATCGTCCAGGTGACCTCCGTGGTCTCCTTGGGACCGGGACCGGTCTTCCCCGGGACCGGATCCAGGCTGAACGTGTGGTCGCTGGAGCCCTTGAAGGGCTCGTGGGACTCGAGGTGGATCTGGACGTGGTCCTCGGTGACCGCGGTGATCGTCATGACGCCGCTGCCCGTGCTCTTGTTGCCCGACCACTCGTAAACGGCGCCGACACCAGTCTCCGCGCCGCGGTACTCGCGGTGCAGTGCGGGGTCCAGCTCGTCGAGGGGGGACCAGTCGCGCCAGGAGCGGAAGTCGGTGAGGAAGGGGCGGATCTGGTCCGGGGTCGCGTTGATCCCGACCGCACGGCTGATGTTGATCTGCGTCATGACGACTCTTTCTCGTGGGGGAGCGGGACGACCGTCGAGCACAAAGTAGCACGCGGTTCGGGCGGGGCCGAGACCTGCGGAGCGACCGAGGTCTTGCCCCGGCCCGCGGAGAGTCGTAGCGTCGAGCCATGAGCTTCGTCACCGTTGGAACACTGGAAGCGCAACCGGGCAAGCGCGATCAACTCATCGATATCCTCACGCGCCATCGTCCCGAGTTGGTCGATGCGGGCTGTCTGACCTACGACGTCGGGGTGAGCGACGATCACTCCAGCACGGTGTTCGTGATCGAGCAGTGGACCAGCGAGGAGGCGCACCGCGAGGCGCTCGAACGGACCTCGATCCGCTCGGCGATCAGTGAGGCGATGCCGCTGCTGACTGGGAACCGGGGAGGGTTCAAGTTCCGGATCATCGGCTCCCCGCTCTGAGAACGACGAAGCCGCCGGCCCCGATGAGGGGGCCGGCGGCTTCGTGCGTACGGGGCTGCTTCCGGACGGTGCCCGGGCTGGCCGCGGGCGATCGACGCTGACTAGGCCACAGGCTCCTTGGAGCGGTCGCGGTCGTAGGACTCCCAGAAGGTTGCGCCGACGATGTTGAGGGCCTTCGGGTCGAACACCGGGTCAATGCCGAGCTTCTTCTGGCGCTCGAAATCGCGCAGCGCCTTGTACGCCGGTTGCTGCAGGATCAGGATGCCGATGATGTTCAGCCAGGCCATCAGGCCCACACCGATATCGCCCATGAGCCACGCGTCGGCGGCCGTGTTCACGGTGCCGTAGGCGACGGCGATGAGGATCGCGACCTGGAGCGCCATGGTGGTGACTCGGCCGATGCTCGCCTTGATCCCCGGGATCAGGGTGGTCGAGGACGTCCCCACCAGGAAGCGGAGGTTGGTCTCCGCCATGTAGTAGTAGGCGATGATCGTCGTCAGGCAGAAGAAGATCAGCGAGAACGCGATGAACGAGGCACCGAAGCCCGAGAAAGCGGAGTCGAAGCCCTCCTGGACGAACTGCGGCCCCACCACGGCGGTGGCGGAGAGCAGACCGCCCTCGGCGAGCACCCCGCCGTCCTCGCTGCCGCCGTGGAACACGCGGTAGGCACCGGTGGACAGGATCAGGAATCCGGTGGCCGAGCAGACGAAGAGGGTGTCCACGTAGACCGCGAACGCCTGGACGAGGCCCTGCTTGGCCGGGTGCGAGACCTCGGCGGCCGCAGCGGCGTGCGGGCCCGTGCCCTGGCCGGCCTCGTTGGAGTAGACGCCGCGCTTGACGCCCCACATGACCGCCAGGCCGACGACGGCGCCGAAGGCGGAATCGAGGCCGAAGGCGCTGCGGAAGACCATGCCCAGCACCTCGGGCAGGACCGACGCGTTCATGAGCACCACGATGAGGGCCAGGATGATGTAGGCCAGCGCCATGAACGGCACGACGAACGACGCGAACGTGGCGATGCGCTTGACGCCGCCGATGATGACGAACGCCAGGACGATCACGGCGCCGACCGCCACGATCCAGGGGCTGACGGTCCAGGCACCGTCGATGGCGGTGGCCATCGAGTTGGCCTGCACGCCGGGCAGCAGGACGCCGCAGGCGAGGACGGTGACGGCGGCGAACACGTAGCCGTACACCTTGAAGACCCCTGCGGCGCGGGTGTGCGCGAGGGCGCGGCTGAGGTAGTAGGCCGGGCCGCCGCGGTACTCGCCGGTCAGCGGATCGCGGGTCTTGTAGATCTGGCCCAGCGTGGACTCGACGAACGACGTCGACGCGCCGAGGAACGCGACCATCCACATCCAGAACATCGCACCGGGGCCGCCGAAGGCGATCGCGGTTGCCACGCCGGCGATGTTGCCGGTGCCCACGCGTCCGGACAGCGACATGGCCAGCGCCTGGAACGAGGAGACGCCGGACGGCGACGTCTCTCCACGGACGAGCTGGCTGATCATGCCCTTGAAGTGGCGGACCTGCATGAACCGGGAACGGACGGAGAAGTAGACGCCGGCCGCCAGACACAGATAGACGAGCCAGTCGCTCCAGATGACGTCATTGATGGCACCTAAGACGTCGCTCATGTTAAAACCTCCAGGGGAGTACGAATGATCACCCATGATGATGACACACGTCACAGGCTGGTCGCGCCGTGTCGGCCGTCAGGGCGCCGCCGGACCGGGCGTGGTGCTGTCCGCAGCAGGTCCGGCACGTGCGGCCTGACCGCCCGTTCAGCGGCAAAATTGGTGTGGACTTCAATGATTGAACCCGACCCGAAGGTGTCTGAGATCTCAGACATTTTTCGCCCGCGCCGCGCCGCACCGCGCGGCCCCGCGCAGCAGAAGAGGTGGCGGCCCGTACGGGCCGCCACCTCTCGCGGGTGTTCTCTTCAGTGCGTCGGACGCTAGGCGTCCTCGAGGAGGCGCGCTTCCTCCCGCTCCGCCCTGCGCGTCTGCGAGTGCTTGACCGCGGCGTAGACCACGGCCACCACCAGCAGGGCGTACATGATGATCGTCGCCGGCGAGGAGACGAGGTACCCCAGGTCGCCCTCGGACACCGTCAGCGCGTTGCGCAGCGAGGTCTCGGCCAGCGGGCCCAGGATGACCGCGATCAGCACGGGTGCCACCGGGAAGTTATAGCGCCGCATCACGAAGCCGAGGACGCCGATCGCGAGCAGGAACCACAGGTCCACGAGCGAGGAGCTCACGGCGTAGACGCCGAGCATCGACAGGACCGTGATGCCCGCGTACAGGTACTGGCGCGGCACCAGGAGCAGTTTGGCCCACAAGCTCGCGAACTGCATGTTGATGATCAGCAGGATGATCAGGCCGACGAACAGCGACGCCAGGAGCGTCCAGACCAGGTCGCCGGAGCGCTCGAAGAGCAGCGGGCCCGGCTGCATGCCGTACTGCTGGAAGGCGGCGAGCATCAGGGCCGCTGTCGCGGAGACCGGCAGACCTAGGGCGAGCAGGGCGCCCATGGCCATGCCCGCCGTGGCGTTGCCGGCCGCCTCCGGGGCGGCGACGCCGTTGATCGAGCCCGTGGTGCCGAACTCCTGGTCGCGGCGCTTCGCGGCCAGGCGCTTCTCGGTCCCGTAGGCCAGGAAGGTCGGGATCTCGGCACCGCCAGCGGGGATAATGCCGAACGGGACGCCGAACGCCGTGCCGCGCAGCCAGGCCGGCATGGCCTTGCGGAAGTCCGGCAGGCTGAGCCGGGCCCGCCCGCTCGCCGGGATCCTGACGGCGTTGGGGTCGCGGTGGACGCGGGAGGCCACGTGGATGACCTCGCCCAGAGCCAGCAGGCCGACCGTGATGACGACGATCGAGAGGCCGTCGAAGAGCTGCTGGGAGCCGAGCGTGAAGCGGGTGGTGCCGGACGAGTCGTCCACGCCGATCATGGCGAGCACCAGTCCGATGCACAGCGTGGTGAGGCCCTTGATGATCGAGTCGGACACCACCGAGGAGATCGCCACGAAGGCGAACACCGCCAGGGCGAAGTACTCGGCCGGCCCGAACTCGGTGGCCAGTTTGACCAGCGTGGGGGCGAAGAACACGACCAGGGTGCTGGCGAGGAGCCCGCCGATGAAGGCGCCCATCGCAGCCGTGGCCAGGGCGCGGGCGGCCTGGCCGCTCTTGGCCATCCGGTGGCCCTCGAACGTCGTCGCGATCGCCGAGGAGGCGCCCGGTGTGTTGAGCAGGATGCCCGCCGTGGAGTCGCCGAACATGCCGCCGAAGTAGATGCCGGCGAACATGATGAGCGCGGCGGTGGGGTCGAGGCTGAAGGTCACGGGCAGCAGCAGGGCCACCGCCATCGAGGAGCCGAGGCCCGGCAGGACGCCGACGGCGGTGCCGAGCAGCGCTCCGACGATGACCCAGACCAGGTTCGCGAGCGTCAGTGCGCCGGCGAAACCCTCCATCAGGTGCGAAAGCTGATCCATTTAGAGCATCCCTCCCAGGAAGCCGGACGGCAGGCTCAGGCCGAGGCCGGCGCCGAATGCGAGCTGGGTGATCGAGGAGAAGAGCAGGGAGACGCCGACGTCGAAGACGGGACGCTTGCTGCCGAAGGCCTTGCAGATCACCCAGAAGAGACCTGCCGCCGTGATGACCCAGCCGAGGACCGGCAGGGCCAGGATGAAGAGGACGACCCCGCCGACCACCAGGCCGATGGTCTTCCAGTCCGAGTAGAGGCGGACGCGGCCGGCCGCGCGCGGCCGGTCGCCGCGCCGCCCGTAGACCTCGGCGCGCTCGGCGTGGCTGAGCTCGGCGAGCATGTCCGAGGAGACGTCCGGGCTCTGCGAGCCGCCGCCGTGCGGGAAGCGCCGGGTGCGGATGACGCTGATCGCGTGCAGGACGCCGATGGCGTAGAGCGCCACGGCGACGATGGTCGGGAAGAACTGCGGTCCGGGGACCGTGTCCCCCTTGACGTCCATGGTGAGGATCCCGACGACGACGGCGGTCGCCAGGGCGAGCACGAGGCCCGAGACGACCAGCTCGCTGCGGCCGGACCAGAACCCGGTGATCTTGACGGTCTCCCGCTCCACGGGTGCGGTGTCGGTGGCGCTCACAGTCCCAGTCCTTCCACGAGTTCGTTGGTGGTCGCGGTCTCCTGCTCCAGGAAGCGGTCGAACTCCTCGCCCACCATGAAGCTGTCCGTCCAGTCGTTGCGCTCGAGCGCGTCCTGCCAGTGGTCGGTCTGGCGGTACTCCTCGATGATCTCGACCAGCTCCGCCTTGTCGGCGTCGCTGATGCCCGGTGCGGCGGCCAGGCCGCGCCAGTTCGCCATCGAGGCGTCCACGCCGGCCTCCTTGAAGGTCGGCACGTCGATGCCCTCCAGTGGCTCCGCGGACGAGATCGCCAGGGCCCGCAGGTTGCCGGCCTCGATCTGGTCAGAGAGCTCGTTGTAGCCGGAGACCGCCGCCGTCGTCGTCCCGGAGAGCACCGAGGTGATCGCCTCGCCGCCGCCGGAGTAGGGGATGTAGTTGACGTCGCGCGGGTCCATCCCGACCTTCTCCGCCACCAGGCCCATGAGCAGGTGGTCGATGCCGCCGAGCGACCCGCCGGCGATCGACGTGCCGCCGGGGTCGGCCTTCCAGGCCTCGATGAAGTCGCCGAGGTCCTCGTACGGGCTGTCGGCGGGGACCACGATGACCGAGTAGTCGTCCGACATGCGCACGAGCGGGGTGACGTCGTCCAGGCCGACGCCGGAGTCGGCCAGCTCGACCGCGCCGATCATCACGCCGCCGGTGACCATCAACATGTCCGAGCGGCCCTCCATCTGCGCGAACTGGCTCAGCCCGATGGTGCCGCCCGCGCCGGGCACGTTGACGACCTGGACGTTGTTGCTGATGCCCTCGGACTTGATGGCCTGCTGGGACTCGCGGGCGAACCCGTCCCAGCCGCCGCCCGGCGACGCCGGCGCCATGAGCACCAGCTTGCTGCGGGCGGTCGATTCCCCGCCGGTGCTGGCGGCGTTGACGAGCGCCAGGGCGGTCACGACCGCCACGGCGCCGCCGAAGAGTATGCGTTTCACTGTGTTGTTCCTCATCGCATTCCGTAGATTGGGTGCGTGCTTGACTCACTACGATGACAGCGCTGTGACCCCGGGCACACCGGAATCCGGGTTTGGGTCATAAGCAACGAAAGAAAAACAAACGCAACGGCCGGAGGGACCATGCCGAGCGCCCGCCCCGAGGGCTCCGACGCCCACGCCGCCTCCCGCGCCGCCCGGCGCCGCAGGCCGGCGCGGGCGCCCCTGCGCGCCCGGCTGGCCGCCATGCAGGTGGCGATCGTGATCGGCCTGATGGTCCTGGTCGCGTGCGTGGTGATGGTCTTCGAGGACCAGCGGATCCAGGACCGCGCCTACGACCGCGCCCGGACCGTCGCGCTCGAGATCGCCGACGAGCCCGACGTCGCCGCCGCGCTCAACACCGAGGACGACGTCGAGGTGATCGCGCCGCTCGCCCGCCTCGCTCAGGAGACCTCCGGCGTCGACTACGTGGTGGTGGTGGGCCTCGACGGGCTGCGCGTCGCCCACCCGGACCCGGAGCGCATCGGCGAACCCGTCTCCACCGACCACTCCCTGGTCCTCGAGGGCGAGTCCTTCAAGGGGGTCGAGCGCGGCACCATCGGCGTCACCCTGCGCGTGAAGGAGCCCGTGTACGACGGCGACGCCGTGGTGGGCACGGTCTCCGTCGGGATCCTGCAGCACAAGGTGCGCGGCGAGCTCGCGGGCCTGGTCCTCGGGTTCGCGCCCTGGGTGTTGGGCGCCTCCGCCGTCGGGACGGTGCTGAGCCTGTGGGCGGCGCGGTCCATCCGCCGGCGCATTTACGGGGTGGAGCCGGAGGAGGTCGCCGGGCTGCTGCAGTCCAGCAATGCCCTGTTCTACAGCGTGCGCGACGGCGTGGTGGGCGTGGACCCGGAGGGCCGGATCACGCTGTTCAACCGGGAGGCGGCGCGGCTCCTCGGGTTCGCCGAGCCCGACGACGACGAGCTCGCCGCCCTGACCGGCCGGCCCGCCGCCGAGGTCCTCGACCCGCAGCTGCTGGAGCTGCTGCGCCTGCCGCCGGAGCACCAGGAGACGCGACTGGTGCTGGTGGGGGAGCGGATGCTGCTGGCGGCCCGCCGGGCCGCCACGCTCGCGGACGGCCGTTCGGCCGGCCAGACCCTCACTCTGCAGGACCGCACCGAGCTGGAGGCGACCCTGCGCGAGCTGCACGGCCAGCGCGGCCTGACCGACGCGCTGCGCTCGCAGACCCACGAGTTCGCCAACCGGCTCCACGTCCTCTCCGGGTACCTGTCCGTCGGCGCGCACGAGGCCGCGCTCGAGTACATCCAGCGGATCGCCGGGCCCACGGACCGCTCGGCCGTCGTCGTCTCCGATCCTGGGCTCGCGGGGGTCCTCGCCGCCCAGGCGGCGGTGGCGCGCGAGCGGGGCGTGGGCTTCGCCGTCGCACCGGAGTCCGTCACCGGGAGCGGCTTCGAGGCCGACGACGACGTCCTCACCGTGGCCGGGAACCTGCTCAGCAACGCCATCGACGCCGCGGGCGACGGCGGGGAGGTGCGCGTCCTGGTGCGCGGGACGGGCGACGCCTTCCTGATCCGCGTGGAGGACTCCGGGCCGGGCATCGCCCCGGAGGACGTCGAGCGCGTCTTCCAGCGCGGCGTCAGCACCAAGCCCAGCGAGGAGGCGGCCGGGCGCGGGGTGGGCCTGGCGCTCGTGGACCGTATGATCAAGCGGCGGTCCGGGAGCATCGAGGTCGACCGCTCCGAGCTCGGCGGGGCGCGGTTGACCGCCCGCTGGGGCGACGCCCCGGCCGAGAGCGAACGGACCGGGGGCGGGCCGACCGGCGGCATCTCGAACGGACCAGGGGAAGCGGGTGAGCGGCAGTGACCGGAGCGGAGGACGAGTCGACGATCAGGACGCTGATCGTCGACGACGACCCCGATGTGGTGCGCATGCACCGGCTCTTCGTCGAGGCGGCCGACGGATTCGAGGTCGCAGGGACGCTGGGCCGCGGGGCCGAGGTGGAGCCGTTCCTGGCGGCCGAGCCCGTGGACCTGATCCTGCTGGACGTGCACCTGCCGGACGCGAACGGCGTCGACGTCCTGGAGCGGCTGCGCGCGGCCGGGCACCGCGCGGGGGTCATCATGATCACCGCCGCCGCCGAGGCCGAGACGGTCCGCAGCGCGCTCGGCAGCGGGATCGACGACTACCTGGTCAAGCCGTTTACCGTCGTCGAGTTCACGCGCCGGCTCCAGATGTTCCGCTCGTCCCGGGCCACCCGGGCGAGCGAGTCCGGGGGCACGCGGGACCGCGACGCCGTCGACCCCGCGCGCCAGGCCGCCGTCGACGAACTGGTGGGCGGCGCCCGGGGAGAGGCGGCCGCCGGCGTGACGGGCGGTCCGGCGTCGGACGCGCCGGCGAAATCGCTGCCCAAGGGGTTCTCCCAGCCGACCCTGGACCTCGTCGCCGGGGCCCTGCGGGAACTGACCGGTCCGGCGACGGACCACGGGACCGCCGCCCCGATGGCCACCCCCTCGGCCACGCCCGACGCCTCGGCCGCCGAGGTGGCGCGCGCATGCGGCATCTCCAAGGTGAGCGCGCGGCGGTACCTGGATCTGCTGACCCGGCAGGACCGGGCGGAGCTGCGGCCGCGGTACGGCTCGGCGGGACGGCCCGAGCACCGCTACCGCTGGCGGCCCTGATAGACCGCTGGCGGCTTCGAGCTGGTCAGCCGGCGGGCTCGTAGCCGATCAGCCAGGGCAGACCGAACCGGTCCCTGACCTGTCCGTCCGTGGCGCCCCACGGCTTCGGCGCCAGCGGGTCCACCACCTCGCCGCCCTCCGCGAGCCGGTCGAACCAGGCATGGAGCTCCGCCGGTTCCGCCGTGCCCAGGAGGGAGAGCCGGAGGCCGCGCGGGTCGATGGCCGGCTCGCCCGGGGCGGCGTCGGATCCCGCGAGCGAGACGACGCCGTCGAGCACGCCGTGCGCGATCAGCCCACCCGGGCCGTCGCTGCGGGAGAAATCGGCGTAGGTGTGCAGGGAGAGCTCCCCGCCGAAGACGTCGGCGTAGAAACCGAGTGCCTCGCGGGCCGTGCCGGGGAAGGTGATGTAGACCAGGGGTGCCGTCATGGGCCGAGCCTACGCGGGGCTCCACGCGCGCTGATAGGCTGGGGGCAGACTTTCTGCGCCCTGTTCCTGTGGCGCCCATAGATAGCGCCCTCGAGTGGCGCCCACGCAAAGGATGAGATGACCAAACGTCATACCCGCAATAATCCGAATTCGAAGAACCCGCCGGCGCTGAGCAAGAACGGCCTCCGCGTCGTCCCCCTCGGCGGCCTCGGCGAGATCGGCCGCAACATGACGGTCTTCGAGTACGGCGGCAAGATCCTGATCGTCGACTGCGGCGTCCTGTTCCCCGAGGAGCAGCACCCCGGCGTCGACCTGATCCTGCCGGACTTCAGCTACCTGCGCGGCCGCTGGAACGACGTCGTCGGCGTCGTCCTCACGCACGGCCACGAGGACCACATCGGCGGTGTCCCGTACCTGCTCAAGGAGGGCCGCGAGATCCCCGTGATCTCGGCGCGCCTGACGCTGGCGTTCCTGAAGAACAAGTTGGCCGAGCACCGGATCAACGCCAAGATGATCGAGGTGAAGGAGGGCGACAGGCGCAAGTTCGGGCCGTTCGACCTCGAGTTCCTCGCGGTCAACCACTCCATCCCGGACGGTCTCGCCGTCGCGATCCGCACGCCCGCCGGTCTGGCCCTGGCCACCGGCGACTTCAAGATGGACCAGTTCCCGCTGGACCGCCGCATCACCGACCTGGCCGGCTTCTCCCGCCTCGGCGAGGAGGGCGTGGACCTGTTCCTCGTCGACTCCACCAACGCCGAGGTCCCGGGCTTCCTGGCCGCCGAGGCAGACCTGGTGCCCGCGATCGACCAGGTGATCCGCACAGCCCCGCGCCGCGTGATCGTCTCCAGCTTCGCCTCGCACGTGCACCGCATCCAGCAGGTCATCGACACCGCGCAGAAGTACGGCCGCAAGGTCGCCTTCCTGGGCCGCTCGATGGTCCGCAACATGACCACGGCGCAGGAGCTCGGCTACCTGACCATCCCGAAGGGGATGCTGGTGGACTTCAAGGAGCTGGACAAGCTCCCGCCGAAGAAGGTCGTCATCATCTGCACCGGCTCCCAGGGCGAGCCGATGGCCGCGTTGGCCCGCATGGCGAACCAGGATCACGTGGTGGACCTGGCCGACGGCGACACCGTGCTGCTGGCCTCCTCGCTGGTCCCGGGCAACGAGTCGGGCATCTACCGGCTGATCAACGACCTGACCAAGCTCGGTGCCAACGTGGTCCACAAGGGCAACGCCAAGGTCCACGTCTCCGGCCACGCCTCCGCGGGCGAGCTCGTGTACTGCTACAACCTGGTCCGGCCCAAGAACGTGCTGCCCGTCCACGGCGAGCACCGCCACCTGAAGGCCAATGCCGAGCTCGCGATCCGCACCGGCGTCGAGCCGCGCAACACGATCATCGGCGAGGACGGCATCGTCGTCGACCTGGTCGACGGCGTGGCACGCGTCGCCGGGCACATCCCGGCCGAGTACGTGTACGTCGAGAACAACGTGGCCGGCGCTGCGACCGAGGAGTCGCTGGCACACCGCGTCCGCCTCGCCGCGGACGGCGCGGTCACCGTCCTCGCGATCGTCGACCCGGACACCGGGGCCCTCGAGGAGGACCCCGAGTTCTTCCCGCTCGGGTTCGAGCTGAACAAGAAGGACCTGGACGCCGCCACCGGGATCGTCCAGAAGACCATCAACGGCCTCAAGGGCGAGAAAACCGGCCCCGACGCCGAGAAGGCGATCGCGGCCGGCCTGACCCGCTGGGCCCAGCGCGCCCTGCGCCGCAAGCCCGTCTTCACCGTCATCACCGTCGACGCCTAGCCGCGCCGGCACACCGGCCGCCCCGACGGGCCGGCCCCGCAGCGCCCTCCCGGGAACCGTCCCGGGAGGGCGCTGCCGTGTCCGGGAAGAGGCGGGTCCGGGCGCGCCGGCGTCGGTTCGTCTTTTCACCGCCGCCGTGAGGAAACAATTCGTCCCGGAAGCGGTTCGAAGGAGCGTTCTGATCCTCCAGACACCGGTTTAAAAGCGCGCCTCGGACGCTCCGGCGCGGCGTTATGATAATCGGCATGCCTCATCTAGAACTGCGCCCCCTCGAGTACTCCGAGGCGGTCACGGCGGTCGTGGCCCGCCGCGGTTTCGACGGAATGACCCTGGCCGACGTCGCGGCCGAGGCCGGCGTCAGCCGGCAGACCATGGCCCGCTGCTATCCGAGCAAGTCCGCCCTGGCCCGGGCCGCCTTCGGTCACGCCCGGGACCGCGCCAACGCCAGCATCGCCACGGCCGTCGACGGCCACTTCGGCATCGAGGCGCTCCGCCTCTTCGTCCTCGAGCTGCTCCCACTGGATGACAAGCGCCTCGCCTTCGCCCGGGTCCTCGTCCCGGCCTGGCAGATGTCGCTGCACGACCAGGAGCTCGCTGCCCTCGGCAACGCCCTGACGGCGTCGTGGCGCCTGCAGATGCGCACCTGGCTGCGCGAGGCCATGGCCGACGGCGAGGTCCGCGCGGACGTCTCGGTCGACGGCGTCACGGAGATGGTTCTGAATTTCATCAGCGGCGCGCAGGCCGGTGCCCTGGCCGACGGTTCGTTCAACTCCGCCCACCAGCTGCGCGGGCAGGTCGACTCGCTGCTGCACCTGCTCCGCGGCTGACCCCGGAGCCCGTCCACCCTCCTGCTCGGCCCGGCGACCGTCCCGCGAGGACCCGTGCCGCGGGGACCCGTGCCGCGGGGCCCCGTGCCGCGGGGAGGCTGCGGCTCCGGGCCCACCCGGCGGCCCAGCAGAGCGCGAGCGCGAGCTCGAGGCCGAGGATCGCAAGCATCCCGCCGCTGTGGCCGGCGTCGTGCCCAAAGCCGTGTCCGCCGCCGTGTCCGCCGGCGTGCGCGTGGCCGGGCAGACCGAGCACCAGCGCGGCGTGGACCAGTACCATCGCGGCCGCGCACCCGTGCACGTGGAGCAGGGAGCGAGGGCAGGGCCTCGGGCCGGACGGCGTCGTGACCCGGCGCAGGGTCGCCGGGAGTTCGCCGCCGCACGCAGCGGCGGGTGCGGCGTGCGCCGTCGTACGACGGCGCCGCAGGCCGGCCGCGTGGAGCGCGGACCCCGCGCAGTGGAGCGCCACCGCCGCCATCAGCACGGCCGCTGCCCAGCCGTGGCGGGCGCCCATGTCCGGCAGGAGCGCCACGTGGGCCGCCGCCGTCGCGCAGCCGAGCAGCGCGACGGCTATCCTTGCGAGTCGCAGCCGCACTGCCCCGCCCCGGACTCGCCGGCGGCCCCGGCCCCGGGAGTGGAGGCGCAGTGCGCCGTCGCCGGAGCCGGCACGTCCAGCACCGGCGAGCGGTCGAAGAACCCCTCCGGGCGCAGCTTGAACCCCGTGGCGTCCACGGGCATGATCGGCCAGTCCTCCACCCGGGGGTAGTGCGTCAGGCCGAACGTGTGCCAGAGGACCAGGTCCTCGCCGTCGATGCTCCGGTCGGCGGCGGTCCACTCCGGTAGGCCGGCCCCGCCCGGGTGCTGGTTCACGAAGTCGCCGGTCGGGTACTTCTGCGACTCGTCGTAGGGCGTGACCCAGAGGGCCCGGGTGGCGAACGCCGCGCGCTGGGCCACCGAGGAGCCGGGGTCGGCGAGCAGCGTCGGGTTCCCCTCCGGGTGGAGCTTGTAGCCGACCGGGGCGCCCAGCCGGTTGATCGATTCCGGATTCTGCACCAGCCACGTCCGTCCGGTCTCCATGCTGGTGTCCCGGACGGCCTCCGACTCCCGCCGGAGCACCGTGTGCTTCCGCGTGAACGCGTTGCCGCGCGGGTTGTCCGGCCCCAGGGGCAGGCGCACGGCCTCCTCCTCGACCACTCGGCCGGGGCCGCCGTCGAGCGCGAACTCCAGCCGCGCGCCGAACAGGTGCTGGTGGAACGGCGCGCCCAGTCCGGGGGCCAGCTCGGAGCTGTACGGGTAGTCGCCGTCCGGCTGCGCGGAGGTGAAGACGATGCCGGTGGCCTTCGCCTCGAACTCGATCGTGCCGTCCAGGTAGAGGTACCAGTAGAAGCCGTAGTCGTAGTTGCCCACGGTGGTGAAGAAGCTGATCACGAGGCGCCGGTTGCGCCGGGTGTACTCGACGCCGCTCCACAGGTCCGAGTGCTTGGCCAGGATGGACCAGTCCTCCTCGTGCAGGCAGATGCCGTTGCGGATGGTGCGCGGATTGCCGAAGTTGTCCGCGATCACGGGGGAGAGGTAGGTGATCTCGCCGAGGCAGTCGCAGCCGAGCTCGAGCGAGTTCGCGCAGGATCCGATCAGGTACTCGCCGGTGTCGAAGTAGTTCTGCCAGTTCCGTACCGGCGACGGGTCGCCGTAGGGGACCACCATCTCGGCGATCGACGCCCGGTTGAGGATGCGGCGCCGGCGGACGTCGCCGTCGGGCGCCTTGTCGTCGAAGGAGATGTTGTGCAGGACCAGGCCCTCGCGCATGTCGAAGCCGACGTCCAGGCTCCAGCGCTCCCACTCCACGTGGTTGCCGTCCGTGACCGTGAAGGACGGGCCCTCCGGCTGGGTGATGCTGATGGGCCGCTGCGTGGTGCGCGGCTCGCCGGTCAGCGACGGGTCCGTGTAATTCCCGTGCTCCTGGGGGACGGGTACGACGGCGCTGTCCAGCACGCGTGTGGCCCGCCCGCGGACGACGTCGACGTAGGCGACCAGCCCGTCGATCGGGTGCGCCCAGGCCGAGTCGGTCTCGTGCTCCTGGTAGAAGGCGAGGCCGCGCAGGATGCGGGTGCCGCGCTCCTCCGGGTAGTCGTAGAAGCCGGCCGAGAGCGGTGCCACGCGCACCTTGGCCAGCTCCAGACCGCGCTTGGCGATGGCTGCCCGCCAGTCCGTGTCGGCGGCGAGGATCTCCTCGACCCTGGCGAACTCCTGCTCCATGACGGGCAGTTCGCCGGTCTCGGCGGTGTCCAGGGCGGTCACGGACTCGACGCGGTCCGCCGTCTGGTCGACCACGAGGTCCGCGGCCGTGCCGTCGGCCGAGTTCAGGGTGAAGACCCGGAAGCGACGAGCTGCGGGGGCGCGATCCGCCGCGGGGCCACGGCGGGGGTCGAGCAGGCCCAGGTAGGCGACCCGGTGCGCGTCCGTCAGCTGGCCTTCGCGTCGAAGGAGGTCGCGGACGGCGGCGATCTCCTCGGCGGTCGGGAGCCGATAGGCGCCGTCGGACCCGTCGGACCCATTGGACCCGTCGGACCCGTTGGACACGCCGGGCTCGATGGCTGCCGGAACGGCACCGGTCTCATCGGACGGATCGGTCGCGAGCGACGGGGGCGAGGCGGGGCTGCACATGGTTCCTCCAGGAGTGATGTGGCGTGCGGAGTGGCGGCCGTCGCACCGACCTGTGATGCGAGCCACTTTTATTTTCTCTTGGCGTAGAGAATACGTACCGGGCCCGGAGGTGGCAAGGGGCGGGTCGGAGGGGCTGTCGGCGTCGCCGTGTTGCAGGCTGGTTCCGTCGGCGGCGCAACTCTGCAGGGTTGATGCATCGGCGTCGCGATCATGCAGCCCCTGGGCGCGGAGAGGCTGCACGAGTGCGACTTCGAGGCGTCCCGGGCTTCGCGGTCGCCGCGGGCGGACGCCCGCCCGGGATCCCCTCGATGCCGCAGGGCTCCGTGAGATGCCGTAGTGGCACAGGTGGGGCAGCGGGGCGCCCGGTCCGGCCCGGCCGACCCCGTGAAATGCCTGTCCGGCCCCGCCGCCCCTGTGAGATGCCGGTCCAGCCCCGCCGCCCCTGTGAGATGCCCCTCCAGCACGGTTTCCGGGGCGAAACCGGTGCTCGAGCGGCATCTCGCGGGAGCCTCGCGGCGGTCGCGGACTTAGGATGTCGTCATGCCCAAGATCGTCGACCATGCGGCCCGTCGCGACGAGATCGCCCAGGCCGCCTGCAGGGTGGTCGCCCGGCGCGGGCTCGATGGGCTCACGCTGCGGGACGTCGCCGCGGAAGCGGGGTTCGCCAATGGCGCCCTGAAACCGTACTTCCCCACCAAGACCGAGCTCGCGCGCGCCACCTACACGTACGTCTTCGAGCAGACGAACCGCCGGATCGACCGGTCGGTCGCCGACGCGTACGGCATGCTCGCCCTGGAGCGGTTCGCCCGCGAGGTCCTCCCGCTGGACGC
This sequence comes from Zhihengliuella sp., assembly GCF_031178195.1. Taxonomy (GTDB): domain Bacteria; phylum Actinomycetota; class Actinomycetes; order Actinomycetales; family Micrococcaceae; genus Zhihengliuella. The sequence continues at coordinate 108,253 of NZ_JAPSJL010000001.1, read as the reverse complement.
CGAGCGTCTCGACGAAGCCCGCGTGGTGCTGCCGTTCTGGCAGCTGGCGCTGCACGAGCCCGGGCTCGCCGAGATCAACGACGGCGCCATGCTGACCTGGCGCGGCCGGATGCGCGCCTGGATGCGCGAGGGGATGGCAGCGGGCGAGATCCGGCCCGACCTCGATGTCGACCCCGCCGTCGAGTCCCTCCTGAACTTCCTGCTCGGCGCGCAGGGCGCGGCCGTGCTGGACACGTCGTTCAACTCGGTCGGGCACCTCGAGCAGCAGCTGGGCGTGCAGCTCGGCCACCTCCGACCGGAGGTCCGGCAGGGCTCCTAGGGGCAGCGCGCGGGAGGGCTGGGTGTGACAAGCCTGCCCGCGTTGTCTACATTGGGGCTACATCCACTCGTGATCCATACCACAGGGCGCCCTCATGTACCAGCTACACACCGCCACCGACTTCGACGCCTGGCAGCGACTCGTCTCGAACTCGTTCGTGCCCCTGGAGGCGCGCCCCGTGACCGGGGGCGGCTTCCGCGGCAGCGTTGGCGGCGGGACAGTGGCCGACGTGGGCATGATGCGGATCGACGCGGCGCCGCAGCGCGTCGAGCGGACCCCTGCCCGCATCGCGGAGGAGCGGCGCGGCTTCTACAAGCTCAGCATCCAGCTCAGTGGGACGGGGCTCCTGGCGCAGGATGGCCGGGAGACGGTGCTGCGCCCCGGGGACCTGGCGATCTACGACACCCAACGGCCCTACACCATCACCTACGAGGAGGAGTTCTCTGCCTTCGTCCTCATGTTCCCGCAGCACATGCTCGGGCTCTCGGCGCCGGACGTGGCCGAGTTGACGGCCGTCGCCATGGGCTCCGACCAGCGGCTCGGCGGAGCGATCGGGCCGTTCCTGCGGCAGATCGGCGGACTCCTGCCCACGCTCGACGGTCCGATCGGCCACCGGCTGGCGACCAACACCGTGGACCTGCTCGGTACGCTCCTCGCGGACGAGATCGGCAGCCGCGACACCTCCGAGGCGCTCTCCCGCGGCCGCCAGCTCCGGCGCGTGCAGCACTTCATCGAGGGCCAGCTCGGCAACCCGGACCTCTCGCCCGGCCTGGTCGCGGCGGCGCACTACATGTCCACGCGGACCCTGCACAAGCTGTTCGCCGACTCCGGCCACACCGTCGCCGAGTGGATCCGCACCCGCCGACTGGAGAACTGCCGCCGCGACCTCGCCGACCCGCTGCAGGCCGAGGTGCCGGTCGGCGCGATCGGCGCCCGCTGGGGCCTCATCGACGCCGCCCACTTCAGCCGCTCCTTCCGGACAGCCTACGGCGCCTCGCCGGCGGCCTACCGCAAGGGCGTGCACGGAGTGGCAAGCCACTGACGCTCTACGGCTAGAGAAAATAAAGTGAGGCGGACCACACTGGGATTCGGCGCACCGTCGCGTCGACCGCTATCCCCAGGAGGCCCCCATGCCCGAAGCGACTCGAACCGGAGCAGGACCTAGCCGCAGACCCACCCTGCGCGCATCGTCGTCCACGTCTCCCGCCGCGGCCGACGCCCTGCACGCCGCCGCGCACGGCACCGCCGCACCCGGCACCGACGGTTCCGCGGGCCTGGGCCGCCGTCGTCTCGGCGTCCCGGCGCTGGCCTTCATGATCATCGCGGCCTCCGCGCCGCTGACGGTGGTCGCCGGCGGCGTCACCAGCAACTACGCGGTGACCGGCCTCCTCGGCATCCCCCTGTCCTTCCTCGTCCTCGGCGTCGCCCTCATGGTCTTCGCCGTCGGCTACACCGCCATGAGCCGCTGGGTCACCAACGCGGGCGCGTTCTACTCCTACATCTCGCTCGGCCTGACCCGCTGGGCCGGCGTCGGCTCCGCCTGGGTCGCGCTCGTCGCGTACAACGCCATGCAGATCGGCATCTACGGGATGCTCGGCTTCGTGCTCTCGTCGTTCCTGGCCGGCACGTTCGGCGTCACGGTCCCGTGGTGGACGACGGCGCTTGCCGGCTGGGCCGTCGTCGGACTCCTCGGCATCAACAAGGTCGACCTCTCGGCCAAGGTCCTCGGCCTCGTCGTGGCCCTCGAGTTCCTGATCGTCTTGGTGTACGACGTCGTCGCGCTGGGGGCCGCCCCCGAGGGCCTCACCACCGCATCGCTCGAGCCGGGCGCGCTCTTCTCGGCGGGCGTCGGCGCCGCGCTCGTCTTCAGCATCGCCGCCTTCATGGGGTGCGAGTCCGGCGCGATCTACAACGAGGAGGTCGAGGACCCGCGGAGCACCGCCCGCCGGGCCACCCTGGTCGCGATCGTCGTGATCGCTCTGTTCTACGCATTCTCCGCCTGGGCCATGGCCGTCGGCGAGGGCGACTCCGCCGTGGTCGCCCGCTCCGCCGAGCTCGGCCCGGACCTGATGTTCGTGTTCCTGGAGGGCCGGGTGGCGGGATGGTTCATCGTCCTCGGGAACCTGCTGTTCATGACCAGCGTGCTCGCTGCCCTCATTGCGTTCCACAACGTCATTGCCCGCTACCTCTTCTCGATGGGGGGCGAGGGCGTCCTGCCGCGGATCCTCGCCCGCACCAACCGCGCCCAGGCGCCCGTGGCCGGGTCGCTGGTCCAGTCGGCCGTGGCCCTCGCGGTCATCGTCGCCTTCGCCGTCGCGGGGGCCGGCCACGAGCTCGGTGCACTGTTCCCCGTGATCACGCTCTTCACCTGGCTGACCAACATGGGTGCGCTCGGACTGGTCGCGCTGATGACCCTGACGTCGTTCGCGGTGGTCGGCTTCTTCCGCCGGCACCCCCGCAGCGAGGGCGCGTGGACTGCGTTCTACGCGCCGCTGCTCGCCGGCGCCGCCCTGCTGGTGCTGCTGTTCATGATCCTCGCCAACTTCGGGGTCCTCATCGGTTCCGAGGGCGGCGTGCTGAGCTGGCTGCTGCCGGCCCTCGTCCTGGCCGCCGGCGCCGCCGCCTCGCTCTGGGCACTCGGCCTGCGCCGTCGTCGTCCGGACGTCTACGAAAGGATCGGCGCCGGGACCGGCCGATGACCCCGCCGCGCCCGGCCGGGCGCGCAGCGAACGGCGCGCGCTGGTCCAAGACCGGTGCGCCTGCGGGCAAGACCCGCGCAGCGCTCGTCGACGACGATGGGCACCGGACCTCCCTTCCCGCCGATCAACGCACCACTCACCCCCCCTCCAACCCGCAGGAGCAACGATGACCACCGAGACCGAGTCACCCCAGGCCCAGTCACCCCAGCCGACCCGGGACCAGTCCACTGGATCCGCCCGCTTCAGCACGGCCGCCGACCTGCTGGACGCCGTCCAGCCCGCCACCGGCGGCCGGGAGATCCTCGACCCGGCGACGGGCGCCGTCGTCGGACGTGCCCCCGAGGCGACCGCCGAGGACCTCGAGGCCGCCATCGCTGCGGCCCGCGCCGCCCAGCCGGCGTGGGGAGCCTGCAGCCACACCGAGCGCAGCGCGGCCCTGAACGCCGCCGCCGACGCGGTCGAGGCCAATGCGGAGGCCCTCGCCGAGCTGCTCTCCCGCGAGCAGGGCAAGCCGCTCAACGGCCCCAACGCCCGCTTCGAGGTCGGGGCCTGCGTCGCCTGGCTGCGCGCGACCGCCGGCTTCGAGCTGGAGCCAGAGGTCCTGTTCGACGACGAGGGCGGCCGGGCGGAGCTCCACTACCGGCCGCTCGGCGTCGTCGGGGCGATCGGGCCGTGGAACTGGCCCATGATGATCTCCGTCTGGCAGATCGCGCCCTCGCTGCGCATGGGCAACGCGGTGGTGGTCAAGCCGTCCGGCAACACGCCGCTGTCCGTCCTCGCCCTGGCGCACGTGATGAGCACGGCTCTCCCCGCGGACGTGCTGCACGTGGTGGCCGGCCGCCGCGACGTCGGCGCGCTGCTGGTGGAGCACCCGGACGTCGCCAAGATCATGTTCACCGGCTCCACGGCCGCGGGGAAGAGGATCATCAAGGACTCCGCGGATACGGTCAAGCGCGTGACCATGGAGCTCGGCGGCAACGACGCCGGCATCGTCCTGCCGGACGTGGACGCGCGGGCGATCGCCGAGGATCTCTTCTGGGGCGCGTTCATCAACACGGGCCAGACCTGTGCGGCGCTCAAGCGCCTCTACGTCCACGAGGACGTGTACGACGACGTCTGCGCGGCCCTCGTCGAGGTCGCCGAGGCGATGCCGATGGGCGTCGGCCTCGAGGAGCAGAACGTCCTGGGACCGCTGCAGAACCGGGCCCAGTACGACGTCGTCGCGCAGCTGGTGCAGGCCGCCAGGGACGCCGGAGCGCGGGTCCTGACCGGTGGGAACCCGGACGGTTCCGCTCCCGGCTACTTCTACCCGGCGACGCTCGTGGCGGACATCGACAACGACAACCCGCTGGTCGCCGAGGAGCAGTTCGGGCCGGCGCTGCCGATCATCAAGTACTCCAGCGTCGACGACGCCGTCGGGATGGCCAATGCCCTCGAGGTGGGGCTCGGCGGCTCGGTCTGGTCGTCGAATCGGGAGGCTGCCCTCGAGGTCGCCGCGCGGATCGAGGCCGGCACGGTCTGGATCAACAAGCACGGCGCCGTGGATCCGCGGATGCCGTTCGGCGGCATGAAGCAGTCGGGCTTCGGCCTCGAATTCGGGGTCGAGGGGCTCAAGCAGCTGGGAGCGCCGCAGGTCATCAACTACTGAGGCCGTCGACGAATCAATCCGGCGTATCTCTGTCCGCAGTTCCCGGTCCTCGCCCGGGGCCGCGGGCAGTGCCATGCCCAGAATCAGGCGAGGACGCCGACTTGTCCTCCACAGGTCTGTTGCCGGGCGTTGCCGTGCACAGTGGTGCCGGCCGTCCGGGCGCCCCACCTGATGGCGGGCGAGGATGGGTACATGGATTTCACCGGAGCGGATGGGGCGGGCGGAGCGTCTGCGGCAGCAGCGGCAGCTGCAGACGCCGCGTCGGCTGCCGCGCCTGTTTCTTCCGCGTCGACCGGCACGGCGGCGTCCACCGTGGCCGCAGGCTCGACGCTCGGGCGCTCTGGCCTGGTGGAGCGGTGGGAGGCCTTGGGTGTGGTGGTTCGGGAGCTTCTCGCGGAGACGGCCGAGGCGGTCTGCGAAGGTCCGTGGGATCCGGGGTCGGGGGCCCGGCTGGTGCACGTGCTCGAGGGTGTGGGCCGGGGCACGGATTTCGGGCGGGTGCTGGGGGCGCGGGTCGCGGAGGAGGCCGATCTCGCCGGGGCCGGGGCTGGCGGGACGGGGCGGGGGTTGTCGGAGTTCAAGAGCACCGCGGACTGGTACCGGCACGCCGAACGCGTCACGACCACGGAGACGAACCGGCGCCTGAACCTGGCCGGGTCGTTGCTGCCCCGCCGTGCGCTCACCGGTGAGGCGTTGGTGCCGAGGTACCCGCACCTGGGTGAGGCTGCTGTCGCCGGGGAGGTCTCCGCGGAGGCTGCGGTGATCGCGGTGCGCTGCCTGGACCGGGTGGGCCCGCGGGCCGGACAGCTCGGCCCGGACGCGGTGCGGATGTGGGAGGCGATGGAGGAGAACCTCGCGCAGGCGGCCCGGCGTTTCGATCCGCGCACTGTCGAGGCCGTGGCCCAGCAGTGGGAGGTCGCGATCGACCAGGACGGCCTCGAGCCCTCCGCGGCGGTCAAGCAGTCCCAGCAGGGACTGTTCTACAAGGGCCGGCGGCAGGGATTGCACCGGTTCCACCTGAACGTCACGACCGCGCAGTTCGAGATCCTCCGCACCGTCACCGGCGCCGCCACCAACCCCCGCACCACCCGCAACAACAACGACAACAACGACGAGGCGACCGGAGCGAAGGGACCTGCCGCCGGCGGGCCCGCCGCCGACACGGACCGGCCGGGAGCAGACGGTCCGCTCTCCGACGCGGCCGCCGATGCGGGCCTCATTGGCTCCACGGCCGGCGGGACGGGAACGGACGCCGGTGGCGGCGTCGACGGACACGAGAATGAGAACGAGAACGAGAACGGGCGTGGCGACTTCGCGGCCGCCACGGAGAAGACGGCCCGGACGGGCACGAGGAGCGGCGTCGGCATCGACGCCAACGGACACGAGCACGGGCGTGAGCACGAGCACGAGCACGAGCGCGAGAAGGATCATGGCGGCTCCGCGGCCGGCGACGGCGAGACGACCGCCGGCGCCGCTGGCTCCGCTGGCTCCGGCCCTGATCCTGATTCTGATCCGGGTCCCGGTGCTTCGGCGGTCCCGGTGGCGTTCCTCCCCGAGCCCGGCGCCGCGCTCGCGGATGATCGGTCGAGGGCGCAGCAGGAGCTCGACGGGATCCTCGCCGCCCTGAACATCGCGTTGGCGACGGACCGGCTGCCCTCCACCGGCGGCCAACGCCCCGTCGTCATGGTCACCATCGACCACCAGACCCTGCTGCACCAGGCGAACGGAATCGACGGGCCCAACGGGCTCAGCGGCCCGGCCGCCCGACCCGGCCCACCGGGCGACTCACCGGATGACCCACCGGGCGACTCACTGGCTGAGCCGTCGGGCGAGTTATCGGATGAGCCGTCGGGTGGTTCGTCGTGGCGGCTGCCCGTCAGTCGGGGCGTCTATACCCCGATGATGCCGCCGGCGCAGCTGCGGGAACTGGCTTGCGATGCGGCGGTGCTGCCGGCCGTGCTCGGCGGCCACGGCCAGGTCCTGGACCTCGGGCGGGCCCAACGGACCTTCACTGCCGCCCAACGCCGCGCCCTGACCATCCGCGACCGGGGATGCACGTTCCCCGGCTGCACGGTCCCGGCGACCTGGTGCGAGGCCCACCACGTCATCCCCTGGCACCAAGGCGGGGCCACCGACGTGTCCAACGGGGCCCTGTGCTGCCTGTTCCACCACACCCTGGCCGACAACAGCACCTGGGACATCGACACCAGCACCGGCATCCCACTCTGGCGACCCCCGGCGACCGTCGACCCGCAGAGACCCCTGATGCGCAACCCCTACTTCCACCCCGAAACAGCCGACCAGACAGCACTCCTGCCCCTCGACCCACCCGAACCGACACCCATCCCCTTCTAGGCAGTTCACCCGATCCACTCGATTCGTTGGGGTCGGCCGGCAGTGAGCCGGCCGACAGTGAACGAAGAGGGAACCCGGTCTCGAAAGAGTCTGATGAACCAACACGAGGCGGTGGCCCAGACTCCGGCGGCAGGCGACGGGGTGGTATGACGGATCTCACTCCTCGAATCGGTATGGCCACGGCGACTTGGTCTGTTGACGCGAAGGACACTGCTTCCCGACCGACAGGATCCCTCCATGACCGTCGAAACCACGATGACCCGCCCGCTCGCCATCGACGACGAAGCCGCTGACCTGCTCTTCCGTGAGGCCCGCAGCATCCGCACGTTCTCGGACGAGCCGGTCTCGGCCGAGCAGCTGGCCGAGATCTACGAGCTGATGAAGTTCGGCCCGACGCTCATGAACAACCAGCCGCTCCGCATCACCTGGGTGGAGCCGGGCGAATCCCGCGAGCGCCTTGTCCCCGCCATGGCCGAGGGCAACCGTCCGAAGACGCAGTCGGCTCCCGCCACTGCCATCCTGTCCTTCGACACGGCGTGGACCGAGCACTTCGCGGAGGTCTTCCCGCACGCCCCGCAGGCAGTCGAGATGTTCGCTGAGGAAGGCGCCCGGCTCGAGGTCGGTAAGAACAACGCCTGGCTCCAGGCCGGCTACTTCATCATGGCCGTCCGGGCAGTGGGCCTGCATGCCGGTCCGATGGCCGGTTTCGACGCAGATGCCGTCGACGCCGCCTTCAACGAGGGCACCGGACACCGTTCCTTCATGGTGATCAACGTCGGCCATCCGGGCGAGGACGCCGTCCACGAGCGCCTGCCGCGGCTGACCCCCGGCGTCGCAGTCCGTACCGTCTAAGTCGGCGCGTCACTCGACGCATTCACCGCGCGGCTCACAGGTAGCCCCAACGTCCGCCCTCTCGCACGGCGTCCTCCCGAGTGGAGACTCCGAGTTTCGCGTAGAGGGCGGACGTCTGCGTCTTGATGGTGTTCGTCGAGACGAACAGCTCCTGGGCGACCTGCGGCCGGGACTTGCCGTCAGCCAGTGCCGACAGGATCTCGCGCTCCCGTACCGTCAGGGAGGGGCGCCGCTCGCCCGGATCCTGCTCCGTCATGGCCAGTCCGTCGAGTCGGACCTCCCACGCCGGCGGCAAGAGACCCTGATCGCGGATCAGGTCGCGAGCCGCCGTCGATCTCCAATAGGGGACCAGCCCCAGGAGGGGTAGGCCCGCCGCGACGTGGTCCCGGACCACGGCCTCGATCTCCACGGGGGAGTTCCGCATCGCCACCGCGATACCGGTCAGGAGCCGTTGCAAGCGGGGAGCCAGCGTCGGGTCGTCGACATGCCGGAGCGCGGAGGCCAGGAGCCGTTTGTCATCGAACGCGACCGCCAGCCACGCGTCGCAGACGATCGCCTCCGGCATGCCCTCCATCGTCGAGCGCACGAAGTCGCGGGCCTCGTGCGGTCGATCGCCGGCGAGAAGTGCCTCCGCACGCAGAACGGCGAGAGCCCGTCGGGACAGCGGAGCCGTGGCCTGGCGGCGGCGTTGCCGCACCACCGCGGAGAGCGTCTCGCCGGCGAGGCTCGGGTGGCCCTGGAGCCGTTGCAGCCGGACCCGTGCCAGCACGCTGAACGGCCACAGCTCTGCGATCTCCGGCTGGTGCCGCAGACGCTCCAGGTGCTCGGCCGTGGCGGTGCGGTCGAGCTCGTCGAGCGCCAGCAGCGCGCGGGCGACGTTCGCCTTGTCCCGTGCCCGTGGGATGTTCCAGCACTCGAGGGCGGCCACGTGCTCGAACCGCTCCAGCCACCCGAGCGCCGCGTCGCGCCCGCCGCGCTCGGCTTGGACCAGAGCCGCCGTCGCCGCAGCCTCCGAGGCCGAATAGGGGTTCTTCCGCACCCCGCTGTGGTGCCAGGCGAGCTCGAAGGCCTCGAGGGCGCGCTCGGCGTCGTCGATCAGCAGCAACGAGAGCCCCGCGTGGAGCGCCGCGACCGAGAGATCGCTGCCCTGATCCCCGCCGGGCAGCGTCGACGCGAGCGCCAGGGACCTCCGTGCGGTTTTGGCCGCGTCGTCATAGAGTCCGATGGTCCGCTCGTACATCGTCAGCAGCGTCAACCCGTTCAGGGTCAGCACGTGATCCCGCCGCGGGGAGTGGCGGAGGGTCAGCCGCAACTCCTCGAGCCCCGGCGGGTGCTCGGGCACGTCGACGAACTGCAAGGGCACATCGCGCCGGAGCGGACCCAGGAGGTCCAGCAGGATCCGGCCGATGACGTTCTCCCGATGCGCCTCGGCGAAGCGCTCGGGCACCAGGCGCACGGTCTCCATGAGGAACTGCGGATCCGTGTTGAGCAGCCGGGGCCACGCACGCCGCGCGAGGTCGGAGGCTGCGGTCCAGCGCCGGTGAGTCACCGCGTAGCGCAGGGCCTCCACCGGTCCCGCCTCCGACGCCAGGGCGCGGGTGGCGGCGTCGAACCGGAGGCCCGCATCGGGCTCCCGGGTCCGCCGCACCTGCCCGATCACGGCGGTCTGGATCAGGTCCGGCACCCGCCCCTCCTGCGCGAGCCCCGCGCGGACGGCCCGGTCCAGGAGCCCGGGGCCGTCGTCGTTCCCCGTCAGGGCCGTCAGGAGGCCGGGGGAGAGCCGGGGCAGGAATCCGGCATCGAGCAGGAGCTCGGGCTCGTCCTGCGCCAGGAGCCAAGGCAGCCACGCGGATTCGACGGCGGGGAGCAGCTGCTCGGCGCGCTCCGTCATCGGGAGGGCGGACGGGGCCGTCAGGAACGCGAGGCCGTGGAGCCAGCCGCCGACGTACCGGCGCGCCTGGTCCACGACTGGCGCGAAGGCCTCCGGGGCCGTGGCGTGCGGGCACAGGGAGGCCACGGCCTCGTCGCGGGTGAGCATGAGCATGCGGGGCCCCAGCACGAAGCCGCCCAGGGCCCGCAGCGCGGCCTCCGCAGCGGCTTCCGGAGGCAGGAGCACGCACGCCGCCTCGCCGGGGTCGGGCCGGCCGGGCAGGTCGACGCCGGGAACGCGCGCGTCGACGAGGAAGGGCCGTCGGCCGAACTCCGACGCCTGCCAGCGGATCCACCGGGCGGCGAAATCGAACTTGCCCGAGCCGAGGGGTCCGCGCAGGCCGACGAGGCGCACGTCAGGAGCTACAGTGTGGAATCGCGTCCAGACCGGAATCGTCCCCGCGAGCCTCTCCTCCACGATGCGTCGCCTCCCCCGGATCCGGCTGGGCGGAACAGCCGGTATCCCCGAGGGTACGTCGCGTTGGGCACGGGGGAACCGGGGAGGGCGGGGTATTGACACTTACTTGAGCCTTTAACCCTTTTCCTCACCCCCTCCCGTGCCGGCGGTCGGGCTGGTGCGAATCGTCGCTCGTGGACTCCTGCTCGGGGCTAGCCGGTGTAGGTCGCCGAACCGCCCGTGAAGTTGTCGCTCGTCCACGAGAGAGTGACCGAGCCGGGGGCCGGCGGCTCCTCGGGCGTCCGGAGGGTGTAGGTCGGCAGCGAGAAGCTGTGCGTCCCGTCCCGGCCGGTCACGACGCCCTCTGAGTGGACGAAGATGAAGACGCCGTTGGTGGAGTCCGGGTTCGTCAGGACCCACCCCGCGTTCAGCGTGAGCGTCTGCAGGGTCGTCCCCGCAGGCGCCGTGACGGTGAGGGTGATGGTCCCGGTCGCGACGCCGGCAGCCAAGCCGTCCGCCGTCGCGGTCATGAAGGTCTGCTCGACCTGGAGCCCCGCCCCGTTGTAGCGGAAGGACGCCGGGTAGGTCAGTTGGCCGCCGGTGGAGGGGCTGGCGGACGCGGCTGGCGCCGAGACCGCGGCGGCGATGATCGGCACGGACCAGGCGGCTCCCGTGAGGACTCGCCGTCGGCGGATCCCCGGGGGTGTCCCGGTGGCGTGGAGGTGCGTGACTGAGGTGGTGTCGAGTGTATCCATGCGCACCAGTGGACTGCCGCACGGGGGCTGCGCGGCCGGGCGGACCGGAAGAAGGCGGTCCTTCATCCGTCTTTTCGCCCTCCACGGCTGGGTCTCACCCCGCCGGTCACCCTCCGTGGCGGAGGGCCGGGGCCAGCACTAGACTGAGGATCGAAAGTTTGTTCGATGGATGACGCGGGGCGTCGAGGAGGTGCCATGGAGTCGTCCGACCACGCGGCGGGTACGGTCCGCCCGAAGGCCGCGACCGGGTTCGCGTCGCCGGCCGGAGACTACTACGACGGCGGCATCGACCTGAACCGGCACTTGATCCCGGACCGCACCAGCACGTTCGTCATGCGCGTGACCGGCGATTCCATGGCCGCCTCGGGCATCTCGGACGGCGACGAGATCATCGTCGAGCGCGCCCGCACGCCGCGCCCCGGGAACGTCGTGGTCGCCGTCGTGGGCGGTGAACTGGTCGTCCGTCGGCTCCGGCACGACGGCGAGGGCGGCGCACTCGAGACCGACCCCCTGCCGCCGGGCGAACCGGCGCTCGAGCGCATCGCCGGCGGGTTCGTCGTCTGGGGCGTTGTCACCCGGAGCCTGCACCGGCTATGAGCGGGCACCTCTTCGCCCTGGTCGACGTCAACAACTTCTACGTCTCCTGCGAGCGCGTCTTCGACCCGGGTCTGGAAGGCCGCCCCGTCGTCGTACTCTCCAACAACGACGGCTGCGTCGTGGCGCGCAGCGCCGAGGCCAAGGCCCTGGGTATTCGCACGGGTGCGCCGTGGTTCAAGCTGGCGCCCCTGGCCGAGCAGCAAGGGCTGGTCGCCCGGTCCAGCAACTACGAGCTCTACGGCGACATGTCGGCGCGGGCGATGGAGGTCATCGGCCGGTTCGGCGCGTGGCAGGAGATCTACTCCATCGACGAGTCGTTTCTCGGCCTCCCTGACGGCGACGCGACAGCCGCTGTCGAGGCCGCCCGGACCGTGCGGGAGGCCGTTCGTCGCCACGTGGGCCTGCCGGTCTGTGTGGGCGTCGCCTCCAGCAAGACGCTGGCCAAGTTCGCCAACCACGTGGCGAAGAACAACCCGGGGTTCGGCGGGGTCTGCTCCCTGGGCTCCATGCCCGCCGAACAGCTGCGACGACTGCAGGAGCGGCTGCCGGCCACCGAGGTGTGGGGTGTCGGTCGGCGCAGCGGCGAAAAACTCGAGGGCCTGGGCATCAGCACGGTCGCCGATCTCCGCGACGCCGACCCCGCGTGGATCCGGCGGAAGTTCTCCGTGGTGCTGCAGCGCACCGTGCTCGAGCTCAACGGGACCCCGTGCATTCCGCCGATCGACGAGCGGGCCGATGCCCACCAGATCATGTTCTCCCGCTCGTTCTCCCAGCCCGTTGGCTCGGCCGCCGAGATGCGCGAGGTCATGGCCGTCTACGCCCAGAGCGCAGCCTCCCGACTCGCGTCCCGTGGACTGCGCGCCAGCGTGGTCACCGCGTTTGCCGGGACCAGCCGCTTCGCCGCCGGGCCCGCGTCGAATCCCACCGTGTCCGTGCCGCTTGCGGCCCCGACAGACGATCCGATCGAGATCGTCCGCGCCGCCGTCAACGCCCTCGGCGGGCGGGTGGCGCCGGACGCTGCGTACGCCCGCGCGGGCGTGGTGCTCTCCGGCCTGACCCCTGCCGGCGCGCCGCTGCAGCAGGAGCTGGACCTGTTCTCCGCGCTCGCCGCTGACCACGACAGTCCGGCAGGCGCCGCTTGCCCGGACGAGGCGCCCCAGCTCAGCGAGGTCCTCGGGCGCGTCAAGTCGCGTTTCGGTCAGACTTCCATCGGGCTCGGCCGGGGCGGCCTCTCCGAGCCCGCCGCGTGGAGCATGCGGCGGCAGTTCTCCTCGCCGAAGTTCACGACCGAGTGGAAGGACCTCCCGCTCGTGCGCGGATAGCGGAGAGAGCGGGACCGGGACGAGAAAGCGGCCGGGAGCTGATGCTCCTGGCCGCCCGCTCATACTGCAGCATGCAGGGGCGCGCTGGGCGGGGCGCCTATCGTGCGGCGCCGGCTGTCGGCAGGGGCTGGGCCGTCTGGACGGAAGCTGGAGCCGGGGCTCCGTCGCCGCCGAGTACGGCGACCGTTTCGGGCGAGTGCTGACGCTGGAATTCGGTTTCGTCCTCGTCCGTGAGCTTGCCCGCGAAGGCGCGCTGCATCACGCCGCGGTCGAACTGGTTCTCCCACTTGGCGACGACGAAGGTGGCAACGCAATTGCCCAGCAGGTTGACGGCGACGCGCATGGAGTCCATGAGGCGGTCAGCGCCCAGCATCAGGGCGACGCCGGCGACGGGGAAGATCCCGAGTGCCGCGGCCGTCGCCGAGAGTGCCAGGAACGAGGAGCCTGGCACGCCCGCCATGCCCTTGGAAGTCAGCAGCAGGATCCCCAGGGCGGCGAGCTGCTGGCCGATAGTCAGGTCGTGGCCGAAGGCCTGCGCCAGGAAGAGGACAGCGATGGAGAGATACATGGCGGCGCCGTCGAGGTTGAACGAGTAGCCGGTGGGGATCACCAGGCCCGTGGTGGCCCGGGAGCAGCCCGCCCGTGTCAGCTTCGTCATGATGCGGGGCATGACGGCCTCGGTGGAGGCAGTGCCCAGCGCCAGGAGGAACTCCTCGCGGGTGTACTTGATGAAGGACCAGAGCGGCACGCCGGCCATGACCCAGGCGACGACGAACAGCAGGCCGATGAAGATCAACGCAGCTGCGTAGCAGGCAGCGATGAGCTTGGCGTAGGTGCCGAGCGTCTCGATGCCGTACTGGCCGATGATGAACGCCATGGCCCCGAAGGCGCCGATGGGTGCGACCCGCATGATCCAGGACATGATCTTGAAGACGATCTCCAGGACCAGTTCGAAGATGTTCAACAGCGGGCGGCAGCGGTCCTGGCCCAGGACGATGACGGCGATGCCGAAGAAGACTGAGAAGAAGAGCACCTGGAGGAGCGAGTTCTCGGCGAAAGCACCCAGCGCGCTCTCGGGAATGACGCCGAGCAGGAACTCCGAGGCACCGTGCGGCTGGGCGCCCCCTGTCTTCTCATCCAGGGCCTCCTGCGACATCGTGGCCGGATCGATGTTCAAGCCCTTGCCGGGCTGGACGACATTGGCAACGACCATACCGAACAGGAGCGCGAAGAGGGTTGCGCCGGTGAAGTAGATCAGGGCCTTGACTCCCACGCGGCCCACGGATTTCACATCGCCCACGGCGGCGATGCCGGTGACGATGACCAGGAAGATCAGCGGGGCGATGATCATCTTGATCAAACGTATGAAGCCGTCTCCGAGCGGCCTCAGCTGCTCGCCGATCGTCGGCCAGAAATGGCCGATCAGCACCCCCGCGACTACGGCGATCAGGATCTGGAAGAAGAGCGACTGATGCAGTCGCCGCTTCTTGGCCGGCGCCGAACTCGCCTTCAGCGTGGCCTCGTGTGAAATCTTCATCGGTCGGAACCCATTCGTTCGATTGTGAGAGGCCCGTCACATCTGCGGCGGGCATCTCAAAGGTAGGCGGGCGGGAGAGATTTCACAAGAGGATAATCAATTTCCACAATACGGAATAGTAGAAGCGGGCTCCGTGGAATGTTCTCCCGGCGGAGAACGGAAAAAGGAAGGTCAGGTCGATTTCCGGCCAACGACACATAGAAGCGGGCCGTGCCCGCAGCGGTCTGATCCCCGGAGGGATCTGCCCGCCGCGGGCACGGCCCGCTGGTTTTCATTGGGTTACTTGAACTCCACCACCTCGGCGCGCGCGTCGAGGGCGTTGTGGTGATGCAGCAGCAGCGCCTCGGCTTCAGGCTTGGGCTTGCCCTTGCCGTTCTGGCCGGCCGGGCTGGTGGCCACGGTCGCCTCGAGGGTGCTCTGGGGCAGGTCCGCGAAGAGCAGTCCACCGAAGGAGACCTCCGGGGAGACCGGGTTGTAGCCGATCCAGTCGGTGGCGTCGACGGGGATGGAGCGGCCGTCGTCGTCCGTGTAGTAGACGCTGTACGTGGCGACGCGGTAGTTGATCTGCTGGTCCTCGGTCACCCCGAGCGCGGCGAGCGATACCGGCAGGCTGGCCACGTTGGAGTCGAACAGGTTCGTGTCCGTTTCGCCCTGGGCCAGGTTGACCGGCCAGACGTCGACGTTCTCGCCGGATTCGGCGTCGAAGGTCGCCGCCACGTCCAGATCGATGTCGTCGTAGCGCGTGGTGACTGTGTAGAAGTCCGCGGTGCCATCGAGGTCGACGTCGAACTCGGCGTTGATCTCGATGCCGCCGGCCAGATGCGCCCACTGGTCGTGGGTCGCGACGCCGATGCTCAGCACGCCGTCGGCCGCGCCGACCTCGGAGGCGTCCGAGTTGGCGCCCACGAAGGACAGGTCCATCTGGTTCGCGCCCGGCGTCGTCGAGTCCTGCTGGTCGCCGGAGCTCGCGCCGAGCTCGAAGGGCGAGACGAGCGAGGTGATGCTCTCGGAGCCCTCGCCCTGGTCGACGCCGCGGCCGGAGAGCTGGATCGAGGCCTCGCCGTCGCGGACCTTGGACTTCTTCGCCGCCTCCATCGCCGCGACCGGCTTGGGGGCCGCCTGCACGGGGACGCGCAGGGTCGGGACGGAGTCCGCGCGGAGCTCGACACGGCCCGTGGCGTCGGCCAGCCACTGGCGGGCCAGGCCCTGCTGGGTGGCGTCCATGGTCGGGTCCATGGTCTTGGCGAACTGTGCCGGGTCGATCGTCAGGGTGACGTCGAGCGTGGCGGTTCCGCCAGCGGGAACGGTGACGCTGTCAGCGCTCAGCGAGTAGGCGGCACCCGGGATCTCCGTCGCCGCCTCGTAGGAGAGGGCGTAGGTGCGTTCGACGTCCGAGAGGTTCTGCACGGTCACGGACTTCGTCGCCGTGTAGGCCTCGGTGCCCAGCTCGATCACGCCGAAGACCAGCGAGGTGCGCTCCGGGGCGTCGGTGGCGTAGGCCAGGGCCGGGGTCTGCAGCGCGGCGTCGGCGACCACGCGGCCGGCGCCCACGCGGTTCGGCCCATAGACCTCGCCCTCGGCGGTCTCGAGGTCCGCCGTCGCGGTGTTCATGAGCATCGACTTGACCTGGTACGGCGTGTAGTCGTCCGCGCCGTAGAGCAGCGCGGCGAGGCCGGCCACGTGCGGGGTCGCCATCGAGGTGCCGGTCATGACGGCCTGGCCGCTGCCGGTCGCGACGCCCACCGAGCCGATGGAGGTGCCCGGGGCCGCGACGTCCGGCTTGACCGTGCCGTCGCTGCCGTGGATGCCTCGCGAGGAGCTCGCGTTGAGCGTGTCCAGGGCGCCGGACTCCGCCTTGGTGGAGCCGATCCACTCGGCGTCCAGGCGGATCTGCAGCGTCCCGGCCTCGGCGGCCGGGCGCAGCTTCTCCGAGAAGGTCTGGTTCAGCTGGATGCCCGGGATGGTCGCGTTGCCGGCGATTCCGGCGTCGAACACCAGTCGCGGGGAGTCGAGGACGACGCCGGCGCCGCCGGCGGCCTCGATGTTGTTGAAGCGCTGGGCGGAGCCGCACGGGAAGGACCCGTCCTCCTCCCACTGGATCCAGACCCACTTGCCGCCCAGATCGGTGCCGGCCGGCCACGGGTCGCAGCCGAACGCGTTGTCCGCGGGCGCCATGACGACCTCGCCGGTGAGCTGCTCCTCGGTGGCCGTCTGGTAGTCGAAGTTCCGCGAGTACTGGCCGGCGGCGCGGCCGGCGACATCGGCCGGGGCGAGCACCTCGGCACCGTCGAGCGTGACGGTCGAGCCGACGCTGTTCGCCACGGTCAGCGCCGACGCCGCGTTGCCCGGGGAGCCGCCCACGTTGGTCACGTCGCCGGCGTTGCCGGAGGCGACCACGGAGAGGATGCCGACCTCGGAGAGGGCGTCGACGATGTCGTTCTCGGGGTCGTCGACCGGCGAGTGGTCGGAGCCGAGCGACATGTTCACGACGTCGGCACGGTCGGAGAAGTCGCCGTCGCCGTTGGGATCCAGCACGTAGTCGAGGGCCTGTCCGACGACGGCGGAGGAGCCCTCGCAGCCGAAGACGCGGATGCCGACCACCTGGGCCAGCGGGGCCGTGCCGGGGCCGACCTTCAGCTCGGCGACCTGGGCCTCGGTGAGCGAGGAGTAGTCGCCGCGGAACGTGGTCCCGTCCGCGTTCACCCCGTAGCCGGCGGCGCTGCCGGCGACATGGGAGCCGTGGCCGGCGGACGCGCAGTCCAGCGGGTTGGGGTCGGGGTGGGGGATCGGCTGGTAGCTGTCGGCGCTCGGGTTCGCGTTGTAGTCGTCGCCGGTCAGGTCCCAGCCCCCGATGAACTTCGCGGGGTCCAGCAGCCCGGAGTCCGGGCCCGGGAGCTCGGTGGAGGCCTGTGCCTGCTCGTAGGCCTCGCGGGTGCCGGGGCCGCCGAACCCGGCGTGCGTGTAGTCGACGCCGGTGTCGAGCACCGCGATCGTGGTGTCCTCGCCCGTCGCGCCGAGGTCCTGCCACGCGTTCAGGGTGCGGGTGTCGACGACGGCGCCCGCGTTGCTGGGCGTCTTCGGGGTGATGGCGCTGACCTTCACGACGTCGTCGCGTTCGGCGAGGGCGCGGAGCTGCTCCGCGTCCCCGCGGAGCGCGACGCCGGGGAGCGTGTTCGTGGTCGTGTAGATGACCTCGGCCTTGGCAGCCTTCGCGGCGGCCTTGCCCTGGGCCTTGATGTTCTTGCGGATCTCCTTGACCTTGGCCGACTTGTCGACCGGCTTGCCGTGGCGCTTCAGGACGGCCTCGGGCTGCGTCTGCTCGTAGGCGCCTTCGCCTGCGAACTGGACGAAGACCGAGACCTCTCCCTCGGCGCGGGCGAGCGACGGCGACAGTGCGGCGTCGTGGCCCTTCAGCGAGGTGCCGGAGATGGCATCCGCGGGCGGGTCCGACGGCGTCGCCTGGGCCGGCGAGGCCATGGTCACCGCGAGCGCGAGGCCCGCGGAGGTGGCCACGGCCCGCGACAGGCCGCGGGCGGCCCGGCGGGAACGGTGCGAGTGGGACATGCTGCTCCTTGGATTCAGGATTCGCGCACGTCGTGAGGCGGCGCGGGAGGCCGATCCGGGCGTGATGCACGGGCGGCCTCCGCGAGCCAGCCTAGGTGACCTCGATCACTTGTCAAGGACTTCTTTGATATTTACGGTGCGAGGAGGGGTGTCTCAGCCCTGCCAGAGAGCGTCGAACGGCGCGTTGGACTCCACGCGACGCTCGATGCCACGGGTGACGAAGGCCTTGGCGGTGCGGGCGGCCTCCAGCGGCGTCGCACCCTTGGCCAGCTCGGCGGTGATGGCTGCAGCCAGGGAGCATCCGGCCCCGGAGACGGCGACCTCGCCGATCTTCGGCGCGCGGAGGACCTCCAGCGTCTCGCCGTCGTAGAAGACGTCGACGGCGTCCCCGCCGGCGAGGCGGACGCCGC
This sequence comes from Zhihengliuella sp., assembly GCF_031178195.1. Taxonomy (GTDB): domain Bacteria; phylum Actinomycetota; class Actinomycetes; order Actinomycetales; family Micrococcaceae; genus Zhihengliuella. The sequence continues at coordinate 89,869 of NZ_JAPSJL010000001.1, read as the reverse complement.
CCTTCGCGAGGACCGCCGCCCCGGAGAGCTCGTGGATGCGCTTGGCCGCGGCGGCAAGGCCGTCCTCGTCCCGGATGCTCAGTCCGGAGAGCTGCTCGGCCTCGAAGTGATTCGGCGTGACGAACGTGGCCAGGGGGAGCAGCTCCGCCTTGAGCGCCTCGTCGGTGTCGAGCGCGTGGCCCGGCTCCTGGCCCTTGCAGATCAGCACCGGGTCCAGGACGACGTGCCGCCAGTCCTGGCCCTTCAGGGCGTCGGCGACGGTGCCGATCGTGGCCGGGGAGCCCATCATGCCCAGCTTCACGGTGTCCAGCCGGCCGCGGTAGCACTCCTGCACGGCTTCCAACTGGTCAGCGATGACCTGCGGCTCCACCGGGACGAACCGGTGGTTCCAGTTCTCCTTCGGATCGAAGGAGACGATGCAGGTCAGGGCCACGATGCCGTAGGTCCCCAGCTGCTGGAAGGTCTTCAGGTCGGCCTGCGCGCCGGCGCCGCCCGTCGCCTCGGAACCGGCGATGGTCAGCGTGACGGCGGGGGCCGTGGCGTAGTCGGTGGAAGTCATGGCCCCCATTTTAGGGGCGGGGCCCGGTCCTGCATTCGCGCGAAGCGCCCTCCTCCCGGGACCGGGCTGTGCAGGTTGCCACCTTGGTCCGAGGCTGCCTGCGACCCATCGGCCTGCTGGCGACGCGGCGGCTGGTTACTCGGCCGCCGAGGCTTCCCGCGCGCCCGTGAGGAAGTCGCGCACCAGGGGCCCGGCCGTCTGCGAGCCGCCCTGTCCGTCCTCGACGAAGGCGACGACGGCGAGGTCCTCCTGCGCCGCGATCACCCAGGCGTGCGCGTTCTGCTCGGCGTCGTACTCGGCCGTGCCGCTCTTGCCGATCACAGCCGCCCCCGGGACCGACTGCAGGTCGGTCAGTGTGCCGCGCTCCACCGTCCCCGCCATCATCGCCGCGAGCGTCCCGGCCTCCTCGTCGGTCAGCGCGGACTCGGCCGGCGCCGCAGACGACGACGAGTCCGACGCCGACGACGAGTCCGACTCCGATGGCGGGGTCGACTCCGCCGGCGATCCCGTTGCCGACGCGGCGCCCTCGGGCGCCGGATCGACGACCAGCCGCGGCTGGACGGTGCCGCCGGCGACGACCGAGGCCATGACCGTCGCCATGCCCAGCGGGGACGACTGGACGACGCCCTGGCCGATCCCGTTGGCGCCCAGCTCCGTGCCCGTGGAGTCGGCGGCGACCGAGCCGAGGAAGGCCTCCAGCCCCGTGGCGGCCTCCGCCGTCAGGCCGAGGGCGGCGGCGGCCTCGGCGAGGGCCGGTGCGCCGAGATCGCCGGCGGCCTGGATGAAGACCGTGTTGCAGGACTGGGCGAGCGCCTCCGCCAGGGTGATGGTCCCGAGGGAGGACTCCGGGTAGCCGTCGTAGTTCTTGAAGGACCGGCCGTCGACCGTGATGGTCTCGGGGCACTGGACCTCGGTCTCCGGGGTGGCGCCGTCGCGCAGCATCGCGAGGGCGGTGACCACCTTGAAGGTGGAGCCTGGCGCGTACCGGCCCAGTAGGGCGGTGTTGTAGCCGTTGTCCTCGGGGCCGGAGGCGGCGGCGAGGACAGCGCCGTCGGACGGGCGGACGGCGACGATGGAGGCCGGCGAGGCGGAGTCGGCGATCAGCGAGTCGGCGAGGGCCTGGAGGTCCCGGTCGAGCGTGGTCTCCACATCCGCTCCGGGGGCGGGCTCGGCCGAGAAGAGCTCGGCGACCGGCTCTCCCTCCGCGGAGTAGCGGGAGACCGTCAGTCCGGCGGTCCCGGCGAGTGTGGCGTCGTAGGCCGACTGCAGACCGGAGAGGCCCACCTGGTCCCCGGCGCTGACGCGGCCGTCGGACGCCTCGATGATCTCCGCCGTCGCCTGGCCCACGGAACCGAGCAGGGGGCGGGCGAAGGTGCGGGTCGGGGCCAGCGGCAGGGTGTCCGGGTTGGCGGCGGCGCCCGGGATGGCCGCGATCTCGGCGTCGGTGGCCGTCCGCGTCTCGTCGTCGCGCAGCACGATCGCCTCGACCCAGGCGCGCTCGCCGGCGGCCGCTACCCGCTCGGCGTACGCGTCCGGGTCGACGCCGACCAGCTCGGCCAGCGCCCGGGCCGACGACTCCCACGTGTCGGCCTCGGCGCGGGTCTTGTCGATGCCCACCCGGACCACGGGCCGCTCGGTCACGAGGACGTCGCCGCCGGCACCGAGGATCTCCCCGCGCGGGGCCGGTTCGTAGGAGACAGCGAGCGACTCTCCCGCGGCGAGGTCTGGCGCCAGCAGTGCGGGATCGAAGCGCAGCTGCCACCGGTCGGACTCCTCGTCGAGCTCCCACGTGGCCCGGGTCTCGTAGGTGAAGTCGTTGTCGGTCTCGTCCATGTCCCAGACGGTGCGGATCGTACCCGTCGCCGTGGCAGGGCCGTCGCCCTCGGCGGAGTCCTCGTCGACGGCGACGGAGACGAGCGAGTGGTCGCGGTCCACCGCCTCCAGCGATCCGTACGCCGTCGTCAGGGTCTCGGTCGCCGCGGCAGGCTCGACCCCCGTCATCGGCACGGCCGAAAGATCGCCGGCGTCGAGGGCCTCCACCAGCGCCTCGGCGGCCGGACGGGGATCCGGCGGCGCCGGACTGCACGCGGCCAGGGACGCCCCGGCGAGGCTCAGGACAGAGACGAGGCCGAGGCCGCGGAGGAGTGGACGCATGGCGCCATTATGTTGGCCGGGACGGGGTTGCGCAATCAGCGGGGCTTAAGGAGGGGCGGTGCGTGGGAGAATTGCGGGGCAAGTGCTAATACAGCCGGCGCCGGCGGACATCGCCCGGGGCGCCAGGCGAACCACTTAAGAAACGGGACACTCACCTCATGGCCTCAGCCACTCCTCGCTCCACTGCGCCCCAGCGCACCGCCCACGCGGCGTTCGCCTCGGCCGGCAGCCCCTACTTCGCCACCGTGCTCGCGCTGATGGCGGTCGTCGTCGTCCTGTCCAACATCGGCGCCACCAAGGGCGTGACCTTCGGGCCGATCGTCACCGACGGCGGCTTCTTCCTCTTCCCGATGGCCTACATCCTCGGCGACGTGGTATCCGAGGTGTACGGGTTCAAGGCCGCGCGCCGGGCGATCGTCACAACCTTCGCGCTCTCCGCCTTCACCAGCCTGTGCTTCTGGGTCATCATCGCCCTGCCCGGCGCCGAGTGGTACGAGGGGCAGGAGGCGCTCGCCGCGACGCTGGGCCCGGTGTGGCAGATCGTGGCCGCGTCGCTGCTCGGCTTCGCCGCCGGCCAGACGCTCAACTCGTGGGTGTTGGTGCGGATGAAGGAGCGCTTCGGGGAGCGTGGACTCGTCGCCCGGCTCATCGGCTCCACGGGTGTCGGCGAGTTCGCCGACACCTTGATCTTCTGCTCCATCGCCGCTGGGGTCATCGGCATCACGGACGCGGGCACCTTCGTGAACTACGTGGTGGTCGGATTCCTCTACAAGACGGCCGTGGAGGTCATCCTCGTCCCGGTCACCTCCGCCGTGATCGCCTGGTTCAAGCGCCGCGAGCCCACCTACGCGGCCTGACCTCCGGCGCCGAGGAAGCGCTCAGGCCGCGGCGCTCAGTCGGCTTGCTGGCCGCGGGGGCCGTCGGCGCGGGGACGGCCGCTCTGCAGTCCGCCGCGACCGTACAGGAGCGGAAGCGTCGTGAAGAGAACCTTGAACGCGCTGCCGGCGTCGGGAGCGGGCAGCTCCTCCGGCAGCAGGAGCGAGCCGCAGTAGCCCAGGACCAGCACGGCGGTGGAGAGCATCAGCCACAGCGTCAGGCGTCCGCGCAGCGTCTCCGGCAGCAGCGGTCGACGCGCGAGGGGCTCCATGCTTCCGACTCTAACCAACGGCGGGGGCGACGGTGAAAGCACGCGGCGCCGCTGAACCGCGGCTCTCTGGCTCTGTGGCACGGGCGGTCCCGGGGGCGGGACGGGCGGACGGACGACGACGGCGGCACCCACGCGGGTGCCGCCGTCGTCGTGCGCCGAGGGCGCGGACCGGGCGAGCCTGGCCCGGGAGAGCCCGGTCCGGGAGAGCCCGGCCGGGTCGGCGGTCGGCGCGGCCGGCCGTGGGTCTCCCGACGCCCGCCTATCCGGTGTTCTGCAGGCCGGCCGCGACGCCCTTGAGCGTCAGCAGGAGCAGGTCGCGCTGGTCGTCGAGCTCGGCGTCGTCCAGACTCCCGGCGTCCTCCGAGCGCAGGGTGCGCAGCGCCCGCAGCTGCAGCAGCGAGAGCGCGTCGACATAGGGGTTGCGCAACTCGACGGCGCGGCCGAGGACGCGGTGGTCCTGCAGCAGCCGGTCCTGCTCTGTGATCGCCAGGACCCACTTGGTGGTCAGGTCCAGCTCCTCCAGCACCAGGGCGGCGAGATCGTCGCGGTCGCCGAGCGCGAGGTAGCGCTCGGCGATGCGCCGGTCCGTCTTCGCCAGCGACATCTCGATGTTGTCGATCAGTGCGCGGAACAGCGGCCACTCCGCGTACGCGGAGCGCAGCAGGTCCGTGTCCCCGACGGCCTCCAGTGCCGAGCCCAGGCCGTACCAGCCGGTCAGGTTGATGCGGGCCTGACTCCACGCGAAGTTCCACGGGATGGCACGCAGGTCCTCGAGCGACTCCACGGAGAGACCGCGCTTGGCCGGGCGCGAGCCGATGGCCAGCAGGCCCACCTCGTCCTGCGGCGTGACCTGCGCGAACCAGGGCGCGAAGCCGTCGGCGCCGACGAGCCCGTCGAACCGCTCCCGCGAGACGGCGTCCATGCGCGCGGCCAGATCGGCGAAGCGCTCCGCGGCACGCGCGTTGCGCTGCTCGGTCGACGGCGCCGAGGCCATCAGCGTGGCCGCGGCGACCTGCTCGATGTGCCGCAGCGCGATCTCCGGGTGGCCGTAGCGCGCCGAGATGACCTCGCCCTGCTCGGTGACCTTGAACCGCAGGTCCACCGAGTGCGGGGGCTGGGCGAGGATCGCCCGGTTGGCCGGTCCGCCGCCGCGGCCCAGGGCGCCGCCGCGGCCGTGGAACTGGGTGAGGAGGATGCCGTGCCGCTGCGCCCAGGCGGCGATCCTCTCCTGCGCCTCGTACAGTGCCAGCGTCGCGGCCACCGGCCCCACGTCCTTGGCGGAGTCCGAGTAGCCGAGCATGATCTCCAGCCGGCGCCCCGTCGCCTCGAGCCGGCGCTGCACGGCCGGGATCTCCAGCATCTCCTCGAGGATCCGCGGTGCGTTCTGCAGGTCCTGGTAGGTCTCGAACAGCGGGACCACGTCCAGGACCGGGGCGTCCTCGGCGGATCCGAGCGCGTGCTCGGCCAGCGTGTAGACATCGGCGAGGTTCTGGGCCGACGTCGTGAAGGAGACGATGTACCGACGGGCGGCGTCCACGCCGTAGCGCTGCTGGACGGCGGCGATCGCGCGGAACGTCTCCAGCACCTCCTCGCCCGGGACGGCCATCCGCTCCACCGACTCCGGGTCCGCGAGCCACTGCAGGGTCTGCGAGTGGACCTTGGAGTGCTGGCGAACCTCCAGCTCGGCCAGGTGGAAGCCGAACGTCTCCACCTGCCAGATCAGCTCCTGCAGCTCACCGTACGCGGCGCGGACGTCCCCGGCCGCGGCGAGCGAGTCCTGCACCACGGCGAGGTCGGCGAGGAGCTCGTCCGGGCGCGCGTAGGACAGGTCGGCGTCGCGGGCCCGGGTCGCGTCCAGCCTGCCGGCCACGGCCAGCAGCACCTGCCGGTGCGGCTCGTTGGGGGAGTGCGCGGCCGCGGCGTCGGTGAGCTCGTCGGAGAGCTGGCGCTGCCGGTTCCACAGGGCCGTCAGCTCGGCGGAGGCCGTCGCGAACCGCTCGTCCGGCGTCAGGGCCGTGCCGACGCGGCGGGTGCGCTCGGCGAGCTCGGCGAGCACCCGGTCGGCGGCCTGCCCGACGGCGGCGCGCGTGACCTGGGCCGTCACGTTCGGGTTGCCGTCGCGATCGCCGCCGATCCAGGACCCCAGCCGGATGAACGACGGCGCCAGGGGCGGCCGGGTGCCGCGTGCCTCGCCCTGGAGCCAGTCGTCCATGCGGCGGTAGGCCGCGGCGAAGACGCTGGAGAAGGACGAGTCGAAGACGGCCAGGGCGTTGCGGACCTCGTCCAGCGGGGAGGGGCTGGCCACGCGCAGCTGCGCGGTGCGCCAGAGATTGTCGATCTCGGCGAGCAGCCGGCGCGTGGTCCGGTCGCGGGCACCGGCCCCGAGTCGCGGGTCGTTGCGCTCGTCCAGGAGGTCGCCGATCCGGCGGATGGACGCGGAGACCGCGTTGCGGCGTGCCTCGGTGGGATGCGCCGTGAGCACCGGGTGGAAGCGGAGCTCGCGCAGCCGGCGCTCGGCCTCGTCCCGGCCGACCTCGCCGGCCAGGTGCGTGAAGGCCGCGGCCACCGACTCGGAGGGCTCCTGCTCCTCCAGCGGGACCTGCCCGTCGCGGGCCCGCAGCGCGCGGATCCGCTGCTGCTCCTCGGCGAGGTTGGCCAGCAGGAAGTAGCAGGTGAAGGCCCGGGCGACCTCCTCGGCCCGCTCGGTGGTGAAGGACTCGACGAGCTCCTCGGCGGACCGCAGGGCCTCGCCGTCGGGATCGCCGAGCGCCTCGATGGTCAGGCCGCGGAGCCGCTCGACGTCGTCGAGCAGACCGTCGGCGCCGTACTCGGTGAGCACCTGGCCCAGCAAGCCGACGAGCAGGCCGACGTCGTGGCGCATCGCCTCGGGGATCTCGTGGGAGGCGACCGCGCGGGCCGCGGCCTCCGCCGTCGCACCGTCCGCGGCACCGTCCGCGGTACCGTCCGCCGCGCCGATCACGACGTCGTCCGCGGCCCCGTTCCGGGGCTCCTGCGCGGCCTGGTTCCGGGCGCTGTGAAGTGTTCTCTCGTGGGGCATGAATCTCCTCGATCACGCCGCGGGATCGCCGCGGCAGTCGGACTTCACGCGACCCCGTCGTCACGTCAGATGGCTCACACGGTACCAACGTGGCGCGGATCCCGCCTGTCGGCGGCGTCATAGAACGGTGCGACGGCGGCCCCGGCGCAGTGCCGGGCGCACCGGTCCGCGGCGTCCGTCGGCGGGCTCCCGGCGTGGCCCGCGGGCGGTCCGGCCCCGCCGCCGGCGGGCCGGCTACAGCCCCTGCGGGTCGCCCGTGCCGGCGTAGTAGTCCGCGAGGACGCGCTCCTTGAGCTCGTCGAACGTCCCGTCCTCGATCGCCTGGCGCGCGGCGTCCACCAGGCCCACCACGAACCGCTCGTTGTGGATGGAGATGAGGGTGTGGCTGAGCATCTCCTTGGCCTTGAAGAGGTGGTGGATGTAGGCGCGGGTGTAGTGGGTGCACGTGTAGCAGTCGCAGCCCTCCTGCAGCGGGGTGAAGTCGGTCCGGTAGCGCCGGCCGGAGAGGTTGAACCGGCCGTGCGGGGTGTAGAAGGCCGAGTTGCGCGCCACCCGCGTGGGGGAGACGCAGTCGAACGTGTCGGCGCCGTTCTCGATGGCTGTGAAGACGTCGTCGGGCTCGGAGATGCCCAGCAGGTGCCGGGGCCGGTCCTCGGGCAGCTCCTCGGCGCACCAGCCGATGATCGTCCCGAGGTTCTCCTTCTCCAGCGCGCCGCCGATGCCGTACCCGTCGAACGGCATCGCGCCGAGGTCGCGGCACGCCGTGCGCCGCAGGTCCTCGTACTGGGCACCCTGGATGACGCCGAACAGGGCCTGGTAGTCCTTGCCCACGCGGGCGTCGGTGAGCCGGAAGTGCTCGCGGATGCACCGCTCCGCCCACCGGCGCGTGCGCTCGAGGGACTCCACCTGGTAGCCGCGCGAGTTGTGCAGCGTGGTCAGCTCGTCGAACGCGAACATGATGTCCGCCCCGAGCTGGTGCTGGACGCCCATCGACACCTCGGGTGTGAACCGGTGGACGTCGCCGTTGAGGTGGGACTTGAACCAGACGCCGTCGTCGTCCACGTTGGCCAGGCGCTCCTTGCCGGGCGCGACGGCGTCGTCCCCTCCGGAGGAGTCGGCGGCCTTCATGTCGATCACCTTCTTGAACCCGGAGCCCAGGCTCATCACCTGGAAGCCGCCGGAGTCGGTGAACGTGGGGCCGGACCAGTTCATGAACCGTCCGAGGCCGCCGGCGGCGTCGACGACGTCGGCGCCCGGCTGCAGGTACAGGTGGTACGCGTTGGCCAGCACGGCCTGTCCGCCGAGGTCCGAGACGGCCTCCGGCGTGACCGCCTTGACGGTCGCCTTGGTGCCCACGACGACGAACGCGGGGGTGGCGATCTCGCCGTGCGGGGTGCGGATGACGCCGGTGCGGCCGCGGCCGTTCGGCAGCCGGGTGCCCACCGTGAAGCCGAACTCGGACTGCCGGGGGTGCGACGGCGGCACGTCCGGGGCGGACGCGGGCGCGGCCGCCCGGGTGGCGGGGGCGGCAGCGGAGTCGGTCACGGAGGTCTCTGGCACGGTCATGCCTCCAAGTCTGCCGCATCGATGCGGGTAGAAAGGGAGGCATGAGCGATCCCCTGCACTGGCGCCAGCTCTTCCGCCTCGGTCCCGCGCGGGAGGACCACTGGCTCGGGCTGCGCTGCGGGCTGGGCATCTTCCTGCCGCTGTTCGTGCTGCTCCAGCTGGACCGCCTAGACCTCTCCCTGTTCGTCGTGTTCGCCGCCTTCACGGGGATCTACGGCCGGGTGGTGGGGCACCGGCCGCGCCTGGTGCGCCAGGGGCAGGTGGGCGCCTACATGCTGCTCCTCATCCTCGCGGCGGCCCTGGCGGGGTGGTATCTGGTCGAGCCCGTCTCGCAGCTGCACGGGCAGAGGGCGGGCATCTGGGTCGCCGTCGGGCTGACGTCCGTGGTGTCCGTGATCACGTCGGTCATCGCCGGGCTGAACCGGATCCGGCCCGCCGGATCGCTCTTCCAGGTCTTCGCGTTCGCGGCGATCTCCTCGCTGCCGGCCGGGGCCGCGGCGCCGCTGCCGATCGGCGAGGGGATGCTCACCGCCGGCCTGACCGTGCTGCTCTCGCTGCTGCTCGGGCAGGCCGGCCGGCTGCTGCCGCACCGGCGCACGCCGTGGCGGCCGGTCCAGCAGGCCCCGCTGGACCCTGAGGCGCGTCGGCGGGTGTGGCGGGACGCGGTGGGCTACTTCGTCGCGCCGGCCGGCGCCGGCATCGTCGCGACCCTCTTGATGCCGGTGCTGGGGACCGAGTTCAGCTACTGGGCGATGGTCGCCGCCGTCGTGCCCCTGGTGGGGCAGTCCACGCGGCAGCGCGTCGCCCGCGGTGTGCACCGTGTGGCCGGGACGCTCGCCGGACTGCTGCTGACGGCCGGGATCGCGGCGCTGAGCCCCCACCCGGTGGCCACGCTGCTGCTGATGGGGCTGCTGCAGTTCGCCGCGGAGATGTTCATCCTCCGCAACTACTTCTTCGCGCAGGCGTTCGTGACGCCGCTGGCGATCCTGGGCATCTCGCTGACCCACGGCCTGGACACCGCGCTGCTGTACGACCGGCTGGTCGAGACCGTCATCGGCTCCGCCGTCGGTCTGGCGGTGGTGGTCGCGCCGCGGCTGCTCGGCAGGGCCCGCGGCCGCGCACGGACCCGGCGCCGATAGGGATCGCGTGCGGATCCGCCGTGGCTAGAAGATGCCGTCGGGTCCCAGCCGGAACGGGCGGAACCAGAGGAAGCCGTAGCGCTCCAGGGCGACCGGGACCCGCCGGTCGTCCTCGACCGTGAGCTTGCGGATGCGGTGGCGGTGCTCGCCGGCGTCGATCGGCTCCTTCGCATCGTTCCCGGCCGATCCGACGTCGACCAGGATCTCCAGCTCGTCACCGGGCTCGGCATCGGGGATCAGCACCCGCGTCTCGACCGGCTCGGCGGAGAAGTTGTGCACCGCGGCCACGAAGTCCTGGCCGTCGAGTGCGGCCCGATGCGCCAGGACGGCGGTCTCCGGCTGCTCCAGCAACTCGGTGGAGCCCCAGCCGAGGACCACGGACCGGCGCCGCGCCGCGGCCAGGCGGCGGATGAAGTTGAACAGCGAGGTCGAGTCCGCGGCGGCGTCGTGCGCGTTGATGTTCTCCGGGCCGAAGTCGCCGCCGACCACGGGCGCGACCAGCTCCTCCGGCGCGGCCTCGGAGAACCCGCCCGACGCGTCCGGGGCCCACTGCATCGGCGAACGGACCGCCTGCCGGCCCTCGGCGTCGATGTCCTCGCCCATCCCCAGCTCCTCGCCGTAGAAGAGGGCCGGTGTCCCCGGCAGGGAGAACATGAGCGAGTACACCATCCTGATCCGCTGCTGGTCGCCCTCGAGCATCGGCGGCAGCCGGCGGCGGATGCCGCGCCCGAAGGCGCGGTGGCGCTCCTCGGGAGCGAACGCGGCGAAGACCTCCTCGCGTTCGGCCTCCCCGAGCTGGTCCAGGGCCAGCTCGTCGTGGTTGCGCACGAAGGTCACCCACTGGTTGACGTCGTCGATCGGCGGCCGGGTGCGCAGCGCGGCCGCCAGCGGGCCGGCCTCGCCGCGCGCCAGCGAGAGGTACAGGTTCTGCATCGCGACGAAGTCGAAGATCAGGTCCAGCTCCACCGCCGGGGGCGTGCCGAAGAGCGTCTCCTGCTCCCGGTAGGGGAGGTTGACCTCGCCGAGCAGGATCGCGTCCGTGGAGCGGCGGCGCATGAAGGCGTGCACCTCGCCGAGGTAGCCGTGCGGATCCGTCAATCCGTCGTTCTCGATCTGGTCGTGCAACCCCACGGTGAGCAGTTGCGGGACGGCGTCCACCCGGAAGCCGTCGAGCCCCAGCTGCAGCCAGAAACCGATGATCTTCGCGATCTCGTTGCGCACCCGCCGGTTGGAGACATTGAGGTCCGGCTGGTGCTTGTAGAAGCGGTGCAGGTACCACTTGCCGGCCTTCTTGCTCTTGGACCAGATGCTCTTCTGCTCGCCGTGGAAGATGACCAGGTCGGAGGTGTCCGGCGGCTCCGTGTCCCGCCACACGTAGAAGTCGTGCTCCGGGCTCTCCGGGTCCTCCTGCGCCCGCTGGAACCACGGGTGCTGGTCGGAGGTGTGGTTCAGCACCAGGTCCGCGATGACGCGGATCCCCCGGTCGTGGGCGGTCCGGACCAGGGCCACCAGGTCCCCGAGGCTCCCCAGCCGCGGATCGACGTTGTAGAAGTCCGTGATGTCGTAGCCGTCGTCCCGCCCGGGTGTCGGGTAGAAGGGCATGAGCCACAGGCAGGTCACCCCGAGCTCGGCCAGGTAGTCGATGCGGCGGGTCAGTCCGGCGAGGTCGCCCACGCCGTCGCCGTTCGAGTCCAGGAAGCTCTCGACGTCGACGCAGTAGATCAGTCCGGTCTTCCACCACAGATCCGACGTGTCGGTGCCCTTCATCGCGCTCCTCCCGCCCCGGGGCCCTCGCCGACCGGGGCCGGCACGCCGTCGTCGGCGACGTGCGGCAGCACGTCCCGGCCGAAGGCCTCGATGAAGGGGCGCTGGTCCTGCCCCACGTGGTGCAGGTAGATCTCCTCGAACCCGAGGGCCGCGTACTCGCGCAGCCGCTCGACGTGCTCGCCGGTCTCGGAGGAGACGACGACGGCGCCGCGCACATCCTCGGGGCGGACCGCCTGCGTGGCGGCCTCGAAGTGCTCCGGGGTCGGCAGGTCCCAGGTGGCCGGCGGCGAGATGACGTTCGTGGTCCACTGGTCCACGGCGATCGACTCGGCCTCGGCGTCGGTTTCCGCCCAGCTGAGGTGGATCTGGAGGACCAGTGGGCCCCGGCCCCCGGCGCCGCGGTAGGCCTCGACGACGCGGCGCAGGGTCTCGACCGGCTGGTTGAGCGTGATCAGGCCGTCGGCCCAGCGCGCCGCCCACGCGGCGCTCTCCGGCGAGACGGCCGGCGCGAGCAGCGGGGGCGGGACGTCGGGTCGGTCCCAGAGCCGCATCCCCTCCAGTCTGGCCAGCGGGTCGCGGTTCGTGACCGTCTCCCCGGCGAGCAGGCGCCGCAGGTCCTCCACGGTGGAGTCGACGCGGCGGCGCCGCTCGTCCTTCGGCGGCCACGGCTCCCCGGTGACGGACTCGTTGACGTACTCCCCGGTGCCCACGGCGGCCCAGAAGCGGCCCGGGAACATGGCCGCCAGGGTGCCGACCTGGTGCGCGAAGGTGGCCGCCGGGTACCGGTGGCCGGGGGCGGTCACCACGCCGAGACGCAGCTGCGTGCTCGCCAGCGCCGCCCCGAGCCAGGCCCAGGCGTTCCCCGAATGCCCCTGCGCCCGCCCCCACGGATTCAGGTGGTCCGAGCACAGGGCGGCGCCGAATCCGGCCCGCTCCGCCCGCTGGACATCCTCCAGCAGCTGCCGGGGGCCGATCTGCTCGTGCGAGGCGTGGAATCCGAGGAGGACCATGTCTGCTCCGTGTCGTCTGTTCGGGGTCGTCTGCTGCGGGTCTTCTGCTTCCGTCCCGGGGCACCGCGCGGTGCCGGGCCGGTGCCGGCGCGAGCGCCCTGTGCGCTCACCCTAGCGACCCGGCACGACGAACGGTCAAGGGCTCCCGGAGGTTGTCAGGGAGTTCCCATGCGGGCTCCTCTTCACCGCGCGCCGGACCGGTGCCATGATGCGGGCATGGGACATCACGGAAACGAAGCAGAGCACGGATCAGGCGAGGCAGCGGAGGACACCGGCCAGGTGCCGGCCACCGACCTCGGAGGCAGCGACCTGGCCGATACGGAGGACGCCTCCCGCAGCGGGGCCGGTGCGCAGCACGCCGAGGACGCGAATCCGGATCCGGGGCAGCAGCGCGACGCCGGACTGGAGGACGGCGGAGGGGTCAGCCCCGGGGAGACGCCGCCGGCGAGCGGACAGATGAGCGGCGACCAGGGACACGACGAGTAACGACCAGGGACACGACGAGTAACGCGGACGGCGGGTCCGGAGGAGCAGTCCGGCCTGCTGCGCGCAGGTCGGACGGGTTCCCGGGTCGGCCCGTGCCGCCGAGCCCGGGCTGGTTCAGGAGGCGCTCCAGCCCTGCTGCTCGCCGGGGGTGCCGAGCGCCCTGAGCTCGTGGTGGATGCGACGGCGGAGCTCCGCCGCGTCCAGTGTGCGGGACCCGCCGTGGGCCAGCAGATACAGCAGGGTGCCGAGGCGCTGGAGGCGCCAGCGGCGCTCGGTCTCCGGGTCGCGGGCGGCGACGGCCCGGTGGATCTCCCGGTCGAACAGGTTGGGCTCGTCCAGCTGGCGCTGCCGCAGCTCGGCGGTCAGCTTCGCCTGGACCGGGTCCTGCTCCTCGTGGTCCGTCTGGCGCAGGACCGCGGAGTACCGCTCCGCGGCGTCGAGGTCGCCGCCGTCGTAGGCGAGGAAGGCGGCCAGCGCGAGGGCGGCCTCCACCGACTTCCAGCGCCCGAAGTTCCCGTCGAACGGGATCTCCGTCAGGATGTCCAGCAGCCGCCAGGCGCTGGCGCGGTCGTCGCGGTCGACCACCAGGTGCTGCGTCAGCGCGTACAGGTCCTCCAGATGCGCGCCCGCCTTGAGATTCACGCCGCGCGCCAGCTTGCCGATGCGCTCGACCATCCCGGGGTCCTCGGCGTAATGCTCCGCGATCGAGAGCAGCACCGCCTCGGGGGACTCCGCCTCCACCGGCAGGGCCTGCAGGTCCTCGTAGGTCAGCGACGGCGTCGGCGTGGCCGTGTGGACGCGGATCGACGAGCCGTACGCGATGGTGGCCTTCTGGCCGCTGGCCAGCGTCGCCTCCACGAGCGCCGGGGTGCCGAAGCTGTCCGGGAGGACGCGCAGGGACGAGACCGGGGCGCTGGGGGAGCCGTGGCGGGTGATGAACCGGTCGCCGGGGCGGACCTGCTCGGCCCGGACGCTCCGGACGTAGACGGGGTCTTCCGGCTGCGGGGTCTGCACGGGGCCTTCCTCTTCCTCTCGGGTCGGGTGGGCGGCGGGCGCTACTCGCACCAGCCGACGTGCGCGAGGGCCTGCCGGATGATGTTGGCGCGGCCGCCGGGCAGCTCGGAGCAGACCTCGGCGCTCAGGGCGTCGGACGGGCTCATCCAGTTCAGCTCCAGCGCGTCCTGCCGGGGGTTGCACTCGCCGCGGACGGGCACCACGTAGCAGAGGGCGATCGCGTGCTGGCGGTCGTCCGTCAGGCCGGTCTCCGACGGCGACGGGAAGTACTCCGCCACGGTGAACGGGGCGGGCGACGGCGGCAACTGCGGCATCGCGAGTGGGCCGAGGTCCTGCTCGATGTGCCGGATGAGGGCCGCGCGCACGGTCTCCCGGTACATCACCCGCCCGGAGACGAAGGCGAACCGGAAGCGGGCGTCGGCGTCCGCCGTGTAGAGGAGGCCGACCTCCGAGACGTAGCCCAGCGGGTCCACGCGGACCGGGATGGCCTCGACGTAGGCGATCGGCAGCCGCTGGCGCGCCTCGTGCAGGTCCTCCTCGGACAGCCACCCGGGGTAGGGGTCTGGTGTGCGAACGCTCATACCTCATGTTTAGCGCACTCGACGGCCCGGGGCACGGAGGCGGCCGGGCGATCCGCTCCGCGCCGACCGGGGGCGTCGACCGGATCCGTCGCGGCCGTCCGCTGGTGCACCACGGTTTCCTGTGGCAGACTTACTGATTGAGAAGAATCAATCAGATGAGATCCTGCTCTCATTGCCCCCGGTAACTCAATCGACGGGGGTAAGCTGTGGAGGCTCTCCCGGGACCCGATCACCGGCCGCCGGCCCGGGCGCCCCGACCCGGAAGTCGCGGTCATCCGTCGACACACCCGCAGCCCCGCTCGTCGCACCGTCCCGTCGCCACCGCGCCGGGGCGCGAACGGCGTCGTACGTTAAGGACCCCCAGTGCAGAATTCCGCCGCCACCTCCGAGCGCCGCCCGGACCGACTCGATCCGCGCGCACGCACCACGATCCTGACGCTGCTGATCGCGGCGTTCGTCGTGATCCTCAACGAGACCATCATGAACGTCGCCCTCCCGCGTCTGCAGGTGGCGTTCGACGTCAGCGAGTCCACGGTCCAGTGGCTCGCCACCGCCTTCCTGCTGACCATGTCCGTGGTGATCCCCACCACCGGCTACCTGCTGCGCCGCTTCGCCATCCGCACCGTCTTCATCCTGGCGATGGTGCTCTTCTCCGCGGGGACGCTCCTCGCCGCGATGGCGCCGGTCTTCGGCGTCCTGCTGGCCGCCCGCGTCATCCAGGCGTGCGGCACGGCGATCATGATGCCGCTGCTGATGACCACGATCCTGGACATCGTCCCGCCGCAGAAGCGCGGCGCCATGATGGGCAACGTGTCGATCGTGATCTCCGTGGCCCCCGCCATCGGTCCCACGATCTCCGGCCTGATCCTCCAGTTCCTCGAGTGGCGCTGGATCTTCCTGCTGGTGCTGCCGGTCGCCCTGGCCGCCCTCGTCATCGGCGCGCGGCTGCTCGGCGGCGAGGCCGAGGAGGCCAAGCCGCTCTCGGTCCCCTCGCTGCTGCTGGCCGCGCCGGGCTTCGGCCTGCTCGTGTACGGGCTGAGCACGCTCGGCGGCGGTCACGGGGCGGCGGCCGGCTCGGCCTCCGGTCCGGACACGACGCCGTTCGTCGCCATCGGCGTGGCCCTGGTCCTGCTGGCCTGCTTCACGCTGCTGCAGCTCCGGCTCCAGCGCGAGAACCGCGCCCTGCTGGACCTGCGGCCCTTCACCTACCGCCCGTTCACGCTTGCCCTGGCGCTGATGGTCATGGCGATGGTCTCCCTGTTCGGCATCATCATCCTGCTGCCGCTCTTCCTGCAGAACGTCCGCGGCCTGGACCCGCTGGGCACCGGGCTGCTCCTGCTGCCGGGCGGTCTGCTGATGGGTCTGCTGGCGCCCGTCGTCGGTCGCCTGTACGACAGGGTGGGGCCGCGCCCGCTCATGGTGCCGGGCGGCGTCGTCCTGGTCGCCGTCCTCCTCGGCTACACGCAGCTGACCGAGACCACTCCGGTCTGGATGATGGTCGTGGCGCACCTGCTCATGTCCCTGAGCTTCGCCCTGCTGTTCACGCCGGCCTTCACCACCGGGCTGAACCCGCTGCCGCACCACCTGCACTCGCACGGATCCGCCGTGCTCAGCACGCTGCAGCAGCTCGGCGGCGCGGCCGGGACGGCCCTGCTGGTCGGGATCATGGCCAGCGGGACCGCGGGTGCGGCTGCCGACGGGCTCGGCCCGGTGCAGGCCCAGGTCGAGGGCTACCAGCAGGGCTTCCTCGCCGCGGCGGTCTTCGCCGTGCTGGTCCTGATCCTGTCCTGCTTCATGCGCAAGTCGGTCTTCGCCGACGAGCCGGCGGCCGAGCACGCGCCCGCGGCCCACTGACGGGCCGGACGGCCGGCTGCGTCGACCGAACGACGAGAGCCGGTGCGCTCCCCGCCGCGATGGCGGGGGAGCGCACCGGCTTTCGCTGCTTCCCGTCGGCGGTCGGCGGGGCCTCCGCCAGCCGAGCCGACGGCGCAGCGGCACGTCAGGGGTGGCTCACCAGTGTCCGCGCCAGAGGGGCGTCGCGCGTGGGTTCTCCTCGGCCGGGACGCCGAGCTCGCGAGCGGCCACGGCTGCCCAGTGCGGGTTCTCCAGGGCCGCCCGGGCGACCGCGACGCCGTCGGCCTGACCGGTCACGAGCACGTGCTCGGCCTGCACGCCGGTGGTGATCAGCCCGACGGCGGTCACGAACGAGTCCGTGCCCTCCAGTCCGGCCTTCACCGCCGCGGCGAGCGCGGTCTGGTAGCCGGGGGCCGACCTCGGACCCGAGTAGCGGCCGATGCCGGCGGAGGAGACGTCGAACGCCGTGGCGCCGAGCTCGCGCAGCTCCCCGGCCAGGCGCACCGTCTCCGCCAGGGTCCAGCCGTCGTCGGTCCAGTCCGTGCCGGAGAAGCGCACCGCGAGCGGCTTGTGCGCCGGCCACGCATCGCGCACGGCCTCGACGATCCGCTTCACCAGGCGCGTGCGGTTCTCGTAGGAACCGCCGTACTCGTCGGTCCGCGTGTTGACCAGCGGCGAGAGGAACTGGTGGAGGAGGTAGCCGTGGGCGGCGTGGATCTGCACGACGTCGAAGCCGGCCTCGTCGGCGCGGCGGGCGGCGGCGGCCCAATCGGCGATCAGCTGCTCGATCTCCTCCCCGGTCAGCTCCCGCGCCGGGGCGAGCCCGAACGCGTCCGAGACCGAGGAGGAGACGGTCGGCCAGCCGCCGTCGTCCTCCGGGACCGTGGACTCGGAGAGGCCCGGCAGCATCGGCTGTGTGGAGGCCTTCGCGCCGGCATGGGCCAACTGGATTCCCGGGACCGAGCCGTTGGCCCGGATCAGGTCCGTGATGCGCCGCCAGGCGCGGGTCTGCTCGTCGTTCCAGAGGCCGGTGTCCCGCGGGGAGATCCGCCCCTCGGGCGTCACCGCGCTCGCCTCGGCGATCACCAGGCCGAACCCGCCGGCGGCCAGCGCGCCGAGGTGGGACAGGTGCCAATCGGTGGGGACGCCGTCCTCGGCGTCCACGGAGTATTGGCACATCGGTGCGACGACGGCGCGGTTGCGCAGCGCCAGGCCGTCGCCGTCGGGGGTAGACAGGGTCACGGGGCTGAAGAGTGTGCTCACACTCAGGCCGAACCCACCCCGCGCGGCCGCTATTCCCCGGTGTGGCGGGCGCCACCCTCGGCGGTGGCGGTCCCGCCCGTGGGGTCCACGCCGGTGGCCGGCCCACCGGTGGTGCTCCCGTCCGTGGGGTTCCCGCCGGTGGCCGGCCCACCGGTGGTGCTCACGCCCGTGGGGTTCCCGCCGGTCGCGAACCCGCCCGTGGGGGCGGGGCGCTCCGAGCGCTCGCCGGCATTGACGGCGATCTCGAGCCGGTTGCCCTCCGGCGGGCGGGGGCAGACCGCGAACTGGGAGAATGCGAACGGGTAGAAGAGCGTGCGGTTGAAGTCGAGGGTCACGGTCCCGTCGGGACCGGGGGCCGGGACCGTCACGAAGCGCCACTCCGGGGTGGTGTCCCCGTTGGAGGCGTCGTGGAAGGCGATGGCGAGCGACCCGTCCGGGTTCTGCTCGGCGGCCAGCCGGTGCGGGAACGCCGCCGGCATCTCGAAGACGACCTCGCCCGCGAGCACCTTGTCCAGGCGGGTGTCCGGCCGGTAGGTGCCGACCTCCACGGGCCGGGGCTCCGGGTAGGCCTCGAACCGACCGGGCACCACCCACGCGGGGTTGTAGTCGAACGTGGGGACGCCGTCGAACGCGTCCAGCTGGGGGCTCCGGCGCGCATGCGTGCGGACCATGTAGCGACCGCCGCGCACGCCCAGCTCCACCACGGTGTCCTGACCCGTGACGTCGCGGGTGCGCAGCCAGTCGACGGACTCGCCCTCGGCGAGTGCACGGGTCAGCGGGGCGGTCACCGGCGCGTCGTCGTCGCATCCGAGGACCTCTGCGCCGTCGGGCTCGAAGACCGCGCCGTCGGGGCCCGCGCCGAAGCGCCCGGGGACCAGCTCCACGGGCGCCGGGGCGGAGGGCAGCCACTGGTAGCTGGTCAGCGTGAGCCAGCCGAACTCGGCGGCCAGCGACTCCTCGCGCAGCATGCGCCACTGCTGCCAGGCGGTGCGCGCGGGGGAGGGGGAGGGCAGGGTGGAATCCTGTGCCGTTGCATCCTGAGCCATGGTTCCAGCCTACGCCCGGGGACCCCGACGACGGTCCGCCCACGTCAGCGCGCCGGCCAGCGCGGCGGCGATCGCCGCGCCGAGGACCAGCGACGCCAGTGTGGCGGCCCACGTCGGCCAGCCGGTGACCGACTGCGTGAGATGCCCCAGCAGCATCATCCAGGCCGCCCAGATCCCGGAGCCGGCGGCGGCCAGCACGGCGAAGGGGCGCGGCCCGACGCCCGCGAGGCCCGCGGCGGCGACCGAGGCGGTCCGCCCGCCGGAGACGAAGCGCAGGCCGAGCAGTGACGCGTAGGTGGCGTCGCGGCCGAGCCGGTTCATGACCGCCACGGTGTTGCGGTGGACCCAGCGCCCCGCCCGGAACCGGTCCAGCCACCGGGTGAGGCCGCGCCGGAAGACCCAGTAGAGCCCGAGGTCCCCGGCGAGGCATCCGGCCGCGGCGGCCAGCCAGGCCCAGAGGGCCGAGACCCGGCCGTCGGCGGCCAGCGGGCCGGAGCCGAGCACCAGCAGCTCGGCGGGGAGGGGCGGGAAGGCGGCATCGAGCGCCACGAGTACGAACGTGGCTAGGTGGTACCAGAGGCCGCCGCCGTCGAGCCCGAGGGGACCCGTCCCGGGTTCGATCACGCGGGCGGGCCGGCGGGTGCCTCGGCGACGGGCGCCTCCGCGAGCCGGAGGCCCGACTCGAAGCGGCGGCGGTTCCCCGTCACCGGGTCGGGGAACTCGATGCTGCGCGCCAGCAGCTGCAGCGGGCGATCGTAGTCGTCCGGGGCCTTGTCCAGCAGGTCCGGGTAGAAGACGTCGTTGAGGATGCCCAGGCCCAGCGACGCCATGTGCACGCGCAGCTGGTGCGTCTTCCCCGTGTGCGGCGTGAGCCGGAAGTGCGCGACGGGCAGACCCGCCCGGTGGCCCCCGCTGGCGCCGGTCGCGAGCAGCTCGACGGCGGACTCGGCATTCGCCGGCCCGTCCTCGAGCCGCACCCGCAGCTCCCCCTTGGTCTTCCGGATGCGGCTGCGCACCACGACTGGAAATTCGCGGAAGTCCCCGAGATCACGGGGGTTCCCGAGATCGCGGAAGTCCCCGAGGCCGCGGAAGCCCCCGAGGTCGTGGAGGTCCACGGAATCGTCCCCGCCGCGCAGGCCGTCGCCCCGTACCCCGGCGGGGAGCGCGCTGACGCACTCGTACTCCTTGCGCACGGTGCGCCGCTCGAACATGGTCTGGTAGGCCCCGCGCGTCTCGGCGCGGACGGAGAAGAGGATCACGCCCGCCGTCGCCCGGTCCAGGCGGTGGATGGGCGTCAGCTCGGGCAGGCCGAGCCGGTTGCGCAGCCGCACCAGCGCGGACTCCTGCAGGAACCCGCCCCCGGGCGTCGTGGGCAGGAAGTGCGGCTTGTCCACCACCAGCAGGTCCCGGTCCTGAGCCAGGACGCGCTCCTCGAACGGGATCGGCGTCTCCGGGGGGAGGGTCCGGTAGTACCAGACGAAATCGTGGGCCCCCAGCGGCGTGGCCCGGGACAGGGGAGCGCCGTCGCGCGCGACGACCTCGCCGTCGTCGAACCGCTGCGCGATCTCGCCGGGGTCGATGTGGCCGAAGCGGGCGACCAGGTGCTCCAGCACGGTGGCCTGGCCCGCGCGGGGTGCCTCGGGGAGCCGGAGCCGGGTTGCGCCGACGCCGTTCCGGACGGGGAGGGGAGACTTCATGGCCACCGTTCCAGTGTCCCATGGGCGCAGCGCCCCGCGGGCGCGGTGCTCCACGGGCGTGGGGGCCCGTGGGGAGGGGTGGTCGACGCGGGGGGAGCCCCGCGGAGACGGGACGACGGCGGCCGGGCGGCTAGACGGCTTCGCCCTCCTCGGCCCCCTCGTTGAGCTGGCGCCGCTGCCGCGCCCGCCGGCTGTAGGTGGCCTCGCGGATGTCCGCGTCGCTGTCGAAGTTGGAGCCGAGCGAGCCGGCCATCGTGCCCAGCGACGCGGCGAGCCAGGACAGGGTGGCGTAGTCGCCGACGTCGACGGGGTGCTCCAGCTGGGACTCCAGGTATCCGGAGTCGACGATCGTGATGGAGCCGGCGAACAGCACCGTGAAGAGGACCGCGTACATGAACCCCACGGAGAGGACCACCGTGACCAGGGTCGCGGCGTTGTCCAGCGCGGCCTGGTTCGACGCCGAGCCCACGCCCACCCGTGCCGTGCCGGACTGCTCGATGCTCGCCCGCCGCGTCCAGAGGCCGTTGCGCACGATCAGCCAGACGCTCAGCGTCAGGACGGCCACGATGCTGATGAGGAACAGCCGGCGGGCGGGCAGCGCATCGGACATGTTCCAGATGCTCGTGTAGAAGATGCCGAAGGCGCCGGCCGCGGCGGCGGTGGCGATGCAGGTCGAGAGCGCCGTGAGCAGCCGGCCCGGACGGTTGTTCCGGACCATGCCGGCGAGCAGACGCAGCCGGCTCACGGGGGAGTCGAGGGTGACGAAGACACGGCCGTCGTCGTCCTCGTGGTGGGCGGTGCGCACCCCGGGGGTCCGGATGTTCGACTCCCGGCGCTCCTCCTCCGGCGCCTGCCGCTCGTGCAGGGTGAGCGAGAGGTCCGTGAGCAGGGTGCGCAGGCGCGCGGTGAGGCGCCACAGGCCGAGCGCCGGCAGCGAGAGCAGGGCGGCGTTCGTCTCGTTCTCGAGCTCGTAGGCCAGCGGCTGTCCGTCGTAGGTGCGCGGCAGGTCGGTGACGTAGATGATGTAGTCCCAGCCCCGTTCGGAGAGCAGCGCCGAGGAGCGCTCCATGAGCGGGATGTCCCCGTCGTCGTTCAGGGGCAGGGCGCCGCGCTCGACGACGACGGTCCACCCCTCGCCGTCGTACGCGGCCAGGTTCTTCTCGACGACGCCGTGGACCTGACGGGAGATGATCTCCGGCAGGCCGGGGTCGGCCATCACTCCCACGGTGGGCATCTCTCGGCTCCTCGTTTCTCCACTCGTGCGCCGGTCGGAGGCGCGGGCGCGTTCCGCTCCGGCACACGCGGGGCGTGCCGGGACGGACGCCGTCCAGTTCACAACGTACGCCGCTCGGCCGCGGCGGGGCGAGTCTCCCGGCGGATCCGCAGCGAGCTGGGAGCGCGCCGCCAGCGGACGCCCAGCCGCCGCCGTCCGGTCTACGCGGCGGGGTCCGGCTGGCAGGTCCGGCACACGTACGCGTCGCGGTCCTGCTGCAGCTTCACCGGGCCGATGCGCAGCAGGTCCAGCGCCGTGCCGCAGCGGAAGCACGGCCGGCCGGCCCGCTGGTACACCCAGTACGGCTCGCGGAGCTCGGCCGGGGTGGTCTTGCGCCGCTCGCGGTCCCGGTTGGCGTGGAGCATCAGGAAGCAGCGCTCGATCAGGCGCGGCAGGTCCGGGACCTCGCCCACCGGCGTCAGGGGGTGCACCCGGCACACGAACAGCGCCTCCGAACGGTAGATGTTGCCGACGCCGGCCATGTTCCGCTGGTCCAGCAGCGCCAGCCCGACGGCCCGCTCCGGCTCCTTCAGCATCCGGTCCCGCACCTCGTCCGGGTCCCAGTCCCGCCCCAGCGGGTCTGGGCCCAGATGCCCCACCGCCTGCGGCTCCAGACGCGAGGGGAAGAGCCGCAGGAACCCGAGGTCCACGCCGATCGCCTCGAAGGTCGAGTTCGTCAGCACGCAGCGCACCTTGTGCCCGGCCACGCGCCAGCGCTCGCCGGGTGCGTAGACCTCCCAGCGGCCGTCCATCATCAGGTGCGTGTGCATGGTCAGCAGCTGCGCCGGGTCCGTCCCGATCCGGATCAGCAGGTGCTTGCCCCGGGCGCACACCGAGTCGACCGGCCGCCCGGCCAGGTCCACGGTGGCCACCTGCGGCACCCGGAAGTCCGTCTTGGTCAGTACGTGGCCCGTCAGCGCAGCGTCCAGCATGCGCGCGGCCCGGTGCACGGAATCACCCTCAGGCACGGAATCTCACCCCATTCGGCGCCGCGTAGAACCCGGCGGCACGTAGCGCTTGCGCCAGCGGCGTCCCGAGGACCGGGACTCCGCTGACCTTCTCGATTGAAATCTTCTCCACCCGGGCGGCGCGCAGGGCGCGGACCAGGGCCTCGGCGGCCGCGGCCAGCTCGGCCGGGTCCTCCGTCCAGGCCAGGACGGTCCGGCCGCCGCGCTCCACGTAGAGCGCGAGCGCGCCGTTGACCAGGACGACGACGGCCCCCGCCTTCCGCCCCGGGCGGTGCCGGGACGCCTCCTCGCCGGAGAACGACGGCGCCGCCGGCCAGCCCAGTGCCGCACCGTACGGGTTGGCCGGATCCGTGGCGGCGAGCGCCACGGCGAGCGGGGCGCGGCGGGAGGCCTCAGCGCTGTACTGCAGGGCGTCCGGCCCGGCGCCGCCGCCGTCGAGGCCGGCCCGTCCGCCCGAGCCGACGTGCGCGCGTAGACGGTCCACCGTGGCCGAGAGCGCGAACTGCGCGGCACCCAGGTGCTCGATGAAGTAGCCGCGGCGGATGTGCCCGGCCTCCTCCAGCCGCGCCAGGACCTTGTAGAGCAGCGCGAACCCGCCCGGGACCTCCTCGGAGGCGACCGGGCCGCGGGTGAGGACCCCGTAACGGTCCAGCAGCAGCTCCGCGGTGGCGTGGGCGCGCAGCGTGGCGTCCCGCTCGGGGGCCGGCGCCAGCGACCAGCGGCCGGCCGCCCGGGCCTGCTGCGCCGGCGTCAGCACGCCGGTGGTGACCGCCTGGGCATCGCCGCCGGCGTGCCCGCTGTGGTCTCCGCCGAGACCCGAGCGCAGACCCGTGCGCAGCCCCGAGCCGGCGCCCGGCCCGCCGCCGGACTCGAGCCGCGCGCGGAGTCCCGAGCGCAGGCCGAGCCGCGACGGGCGGGCCAGCCGCGAGCGCGGCGTCGACGCGCGCGCCTTGTGGGCGGTGCGGCCGCCGTCGAGCAGCCCGCGGACGGGGGCGAACGTGTCGTTGGTCAGGCGGCCGGCCCAGAACAACTCCCAGAGCGCGTCCAGCAGGTCCGGCTGCGGGACGCCGGGGTGGGCCTCGGCCAGGTGGCGGAAGAAGTACGCGCCCCCGGTCGAGAGCGTGGACAGAACCGCGTCGCGCGCCGCGGCCGGCGCCTCCGCCTCGTCGGCCGGGGGGACGGCCGGCTGATCCGGCTGCGGGGCGGCCGTCCCGCTGACGGTCAGCTCGGCCGTGCCCGCCGGGTGCAGTGCGACCCAGCCGTCGTTGCCGCTCAGCGCACCGGCTCCGGTGAGCAGGACCTCGCCGGAGGCGAGCAGCTCGTCCAGCAGCCCGGGCCGGTAGTCGGCGACGCGGGCGGGAAGGATGTGGGTCTCCCAGGCGCTCGCCGGCGCCGGGTAGCCGGCGAGCTGCTCGACGACGGCCGCCACGCCGTCGGCCCCGCGCAGCTGGGGGGCGGCGGTCTCGCCGTCGCCGACGAACTGCCACGCGGGCAGGAAGCGGGCGTACGTCGCGGCGTCTACCGGCTCGACCTCGGCACGCAGGGCCGCCAGGGAGCGGCGGCGGATCCGGCGCAGGACCTCGGCGTCGCACCACTCGAGTCCCGCGTCGCCGCCGCGGTGCTCCGCCGGCAGCAGCTCCCGCGGCCGGAACTCCCCGTCCAGCACGCGCCCGGACTGGGCCAGCCGCTGCAGGGTCGAGTGCACGACGGCGACGCCCAGCCCCAGCCGGCCGGCCGCCTCGGCGGAGGCGAACGGGCCGTGCGTGCGCGCGTACCGGCCCACCAGGTCGCCGAGCGGGTCCTCGACCGGCTCGACGAAGGCCAGCGGCACGCCGATGGGCAGCGGCACCCCGAGTGCGTCGCGCAGCCGGGCCGCATCCTCGATGGCCGCGAAGACCTCGCGCCCGGCGACGTTCACGCGCAGGGCGCGCACGCTGCGGACCAGCTCCTCCGCCCAGGCCCGGGCCGTCGCCACCGAGGCGTGGCCGCCGTCGTCGACCCCCTCCCCGTCCGGGCTCGCGTCCTCGGCCCCGGCGTCGTCGGTCGACTCCGTCGAAGGGGCGCCCCCCGCCGGCTCCGTGTCGGCGGCCTCGCCGTCCGGCCGCAGCCGCAGCGCCAGCTCCTCGGCGGTCAGCGGACCGAGCAGACGGAGCAGGTCGGCGGCCCCCTCCACGCCGCGCAGCCGGCGGTCGGGCGCGGTCCGCTGCAGCTCCGCCTCGGTGCGCCGGATGACGTCCGGGTCCAGGAGCTCGCGCAGCTCGCTGCGGCCGAGCAGGTCGTTGAGCAGCGTCGGGTCCAGCGAGAGGGCCGCGGCCCGGCGCTCGGCCAGCGGCGAGTCGCCCTCGTAGAGGAACTGCGCCACGTAGCCGAAGAGCAGCGACTGGGCGAACGGCGACGGCTGGCGCGTGGTGGTCTCGGCGATCCGGATCTCCCGCCGGCCCACCGCCGCGGCGACGTCGCGCAGGGCGGGGACGTCGTAGACGTCCTGCAGGCACTCGCGGGCCGTCTCCAGGATGATCGGGAAGGTCGGGTACTTCTTCGCCACGTCCAGCAGCTGCGCGGACCGCTGCCGCTGCTGCCACAGCGGCGTCCGCTGGCCGGGGTTCTGCCGGGGGAGCAGCAGCGCCCGGGCCGCGCACTCGCGGAACCGGGACGCGAACAGCGCCGACCCGCCCACTTCGCGGGTGACGATGTCGTCGAGCTCCTCCGGGTCGAAGAGGAAGAGGTCGGCGCCCGGTGGCTCGTCCTCCATCAGGGGCACCCGCAGCACGATCCCGTCGTCGGAGGCCATGGCGGCCCCGTCCAGCCCGTACCGCTCGCGCAGCCGGGCGCCGACGGCGAGCGCCCACGGGGCGTGGACCGGCATGCCGAACGGCGAGTGCAGGACCACGCGCCAGTCGCCGAGCTCGTCCTGGAACCGCTCGACGACGAGCGTCTGGTCCGACGGGATGCTGCCCGTCGCCTCGCGCTGGGCCTCCAGGTAGGCCCGCACGTTGGAGACCGCCCACGGGTCCAGGCCCGCGGCGGACAGCCGGGCGACGGCGTCGTCCTCGCCGAGGGCGGCGAGCTCGCGGCGGGCGCGCCCGACGGCGTAGCCCAGCTCCACGGGCCGGCCGGGCCCGTCGCCGTGCCAGAACGGCAGCTTGCCCGGCTGGCCGTAGGCGGGGGTGACGATCACGCGGTCGTGGGTGATGTCCTCGATCCGCCAGCTGGTGGCCCCGAGCGCGAACACGTCGCCGACCCGCGACTCGTAGACCATCTCCTCGTCCAGCTCGCCGACGCGCTTGGCGCCGGACTCGTCGCCGGCGAGGAAGACGCCGAAGAGCCCGCGGTCGGGGATGGTGCCGCCCGAGGTGACCGCGAGCCGCTGCGCGCCGGGGCGTCCCTCGAGCGTGCCCGCGTCGCGGTCCCAGACCACGCGGGGGCGCAGCTCGGCGAACTCGTCGGAGGGGTACTTCCCGGCCAGCAGGTCCAGCGTCGCCTCGTACGCCGAGCGCGGCAGGGCGGCGAACGGCGCGGACCGCCGGACGACGTCGTACCACTCCTCCACGTCGACCTCGCCGAGCGCAGCGGCCGCGACCGTCTGCTGGGCGAGGATGTCCAGGGGGTTCTGCGGGATCTTTAGCGGCTCGATGGCCCCGCGGACCATCCGCTCCACCGTCACCGTGGTGTCCAGGAGGTCGCCGCGGTGCTTGGGGAAGAAGACGCCGCGCGACTCGGCGCCCACCTGGTGCCCGGCGCGGCCCACGCGCTGCAGGCCCGAGGCCACCGAGTTGGGCGACTCCACCTGGATCACCAGGTCCACCAGGCCCATGTCGATGCCCAGCTCCAGCGAGCTGGTGGCGACCACGCAGCGCAGCCGGCCGGACTTCAGGGCGTCCTCGATCTCGGCGCGCTGGTCCTTGGACACGGAGCCGTGGTGGGCGCGCGCCAGCACCGCGGGGGCGCCGGAGGTCTGGCCGGCCTGGGCCATCATCTCGGCCGGCGTGCGGGTCGGCTCCGGGCGGGCGGCGGCACCCTCGCGCAGACCCTCCCACGCGGCGGCCCAGTCGGCGTCGCGGTCCCCGCCCGCGGCCCGGTCGGGATCGGAGGGGCCGCCGGCGGGCGCCGCCTGCTCGGCCGCGAGCTGCAGGCGCTCCTCGTGGATCTCGTTCAGCCGGCCGGTCAGCCGCTCGGCGAGGCGGCGCGAGTTCGCGAAGACGATCGTCGAGCGGTTCGCCTCGATCAGGTCGACGATCCGCTCCTCGACGTGCGGCCAGATGCTCGCCTGCGGCTGGAGCCCCGACGCGGGGCCCTGGTCGTGGGCCGACGCCGCCGCGGGGAGATCGGTCATGTCCTCCACCGGGACCGTGACGGTCAGGTCCCACTTCTTGGTCGACTCGGGCGCCACCACCGTGACCGGGCGGGTGCCGCCGAGGAACCGCGCCACCTCCTCGCGGGGCTCCACCGTGGCGGAGAGGCCGATGCGCTGGGCCGGCCTCCGCAACAGCGCGTCGAGGCGCTCCAGGGAGACCGCCAGATGGGCGCCGCGCTTGGTCCCGGCGACGGCGTGGACCTCGTCGACGATCACCGTGTCCACCGCGCCGAGCGTCTCGCGGGCGCGGCTGGTCAGCATGAGGAACAGCGACTCCGGCGTCGTGATGAGGATGTCCGGCGGGTTGGTCAGCAGTTTGCGGCGCTCGCCGGCGGGGGTGTCGCCGGAACGGACACCCACGCGGATCTCGGGGGCGGGCAGGCCCAACCGGGCGGCGGTCTGCGTGATGCCGATCAGCGGGCTGCGCAGGTTCCGCTCCACGTCCACGCCGAGCGCCTTCAGCGGCGAGATGTACAGGACCCGGGTGGCGCGTTTCTGCCGGTTCCGGGCCGCGGACGACGGCGCCGGGTCGGCGACTGCGGGGACCGTCGCCGGGGCTGCGGGTTCAGACGCGGGCCGGGTCTCCGGGGCCGTGGCCGTCGGCGGTGCCTGCCCGTCCGGTTCCTCGTCGCGCGTGTGCCGGACGAACGAGTCGAGCGCCCAGAGGAAGGCCGAGAGCGTCTTGCCGGAGCCGGTCGGCGCCACCACCAGGGCGTTCTCGCCGCGGCTGATCGCCTCCCAGGCACCGTCCTGCGCCTGGGTGGGCGCGCTGAAGGCACCCTCGAACCACTCGCGGGTCGCGGGGCTGAACCGGGTCAGAACTGAACGCGATATGGCGCGACCTCCAGCGGGGCTCCCTCGAGCACGGCGGATTCCAGCGAGTCATCGGCCGGCATGCCGGAGCACACGACGGCGGCGGCATGCGTCCCGGCGGCACGGCGGGCCGTGCGGTCCGGGGCGTCCGGGCGTGCGTTGCGGTGGAACATACTCTTCACCTCGCTGGGCCTGCGCTGAAGGTTTTGCTCACTAGTGGTTTTACCGTACCCGAAGCGTCGGCCCGCCACGCCGTACGGCCCGAATGTCCCGGTCCGGCGTCTGGTGCGCTACAGCAGGCGGCGCTTCAGGGCGGACGTCACCCTCGCGGCGCCCGCCCGCAGGCCTCGGAGGACGGCTGGCCGCCGTCGTTCCGCCCTCAGTCCCACCTCGCCGGGTGACGGCTCGCCGTGCGATCCGCCGCCGGCCGCGGTGGGCGCGACGGTCTCCGGCGCAGCCTCCGGAGCGGGCTCCGGCGCGGGCGGCTCCGCGGCGACGGGAGCGGCGGCCTCCGCCGGCGGCAGGGCGGCCTGCTCGGCCTTGAGGTCCTCGAAGGTGAGACCCCCGCGGAACCCGATGCGGGCCAGAGACGCCGCCCAGTCGCCGTGCGCCCCGGCCACCGCCTCGAGGACGGTGCGGTTGACGCTCTTCGGCGGCGGCACATGACCGAGGCCCCAGTCGCCGGTGAGGATCAGCAGGTCCGCGGTGTCCTGCACCGCGATCATGAAGTGGCTCAGCTGCCGCCAGAAGTGCCGGCCGTCGCGCAGGTTCTGGACGTAACCGATGGTCACGTCGTCGCGCCCGGTGTACGCCTGGCGCAGGTCCCCGGCGATCCGCTCGGTCAGCGCGGTCCGGGCCTCGGCGAGGTCCTCGGCGCCGAAGGCGGAGCGGCCGTAGGCGAGCACGTCGACGTCGGCGAAGTCCCTCAGGATGATCTGCGGGTTGACCGGCACCGCCAGCGATCCGGGGAAGTGGGCGGCGTAGTGCAGGGCGGCGAAACCACCCGCCGATGCCCCGAAGAACGCCAGGTGCTCGGCGCCCAGCCCGTCCACCACGTGCCGCAGGACGCCCGGGAGGTCCTGCTGGAGGGGCTGGCGCGCATTGCCGGAGAACCAGCCGATGTTCAGCTCGTCGTCCAGCTCGAGACTCGGATCCGCCACGCAGACCACGTTCAGGCCGAGGCCCTCGGTCACGCCGAGGCCGGAGAAGACCGGCAGGGTCTGCATGTTCGGCGAGAGCGCGGAGTGGAAGACGACGAGCGTCGTGTCGGCGTCGGGCTCCGGTTGGATGAGGAGGTCCAGGGGGGAGCCGTGGTAGTAGATCGTCACCACGCCGTCGGGCAGGGGTGACGCGAGGAAGTCCTCGATGGAGGCGAATTCCGTGTGCCGGAGGCCGGCGAAGCGGGTGAGGTCTCTGCGCGGCATGCAGTCTTCTTCCTAACCGGTCGAACTGGATGGACGCTGCGTAGCGGTCCCCCAACCGGCCGTGGGGCCGACGCGTCAGTCGACTGGAATTCTAGGCCATCCGGCCCGGCCGCTCCCGGCGCCTGCGCGGGGGCGGCTACACGTGGTGGTAGGGGCGCCCGCCGGAGATCTCCTGCGCCCGGTAGAGCTGCTCGGCGAGGACCAGCCGGACCAACTGGTGCGGGAACACCAGCTTGGACAGGCTCCAGACGAAGTCCGCGCGCCGGTGCACCGAGTCATCCACCCCGTAGGCGCCGCCGATGATCACCGTGACCGGCCTCGACGTGTCGAACTGCTGCTGCAGCGTCCGCGCGAGCGCGGGCGAGTCCACATTCTTCCCGCGCTCGTCCAGGAGCACCACGTAGTCCTGGGCGGAGACCTTGCCGAGCAGCCGCTCCGACTCCTCCGCCCGGGCCGCGTCCGCCTCCCGCGAGGAGTGGGGCAGGAGCTGCCAGGCGACGTCGTACGGCTTCTTCATGCGCTGCCCGTAGCGGTCGATGCCCTCCCGCACCCACGACTCGTGCTTCTTGCCGATCGCCAACACCCGAATTGCCATGGGCCCAGTCTTCCACCGTGGCCCGGCCGCCCGGGAACGGGCACCGGGCCACGGCGGGCGGGCCCTACCGG
This sequence comes from Zhihengliuella sp., assembly GCF_031178195.1. Taxonomy (GTDB): domain Bacteria; phylum Actinomycetota; class Actinomycetes; order Actinomycetales; family Micrococcaceae; genus Zhihengliuella. The sequence continues at coordinate 60,030 of NZ_JAPSJL010000001.1, read as the reverse complement.
GCGGGCTCCCGTTCGGCCACGCCGTCGGGATCGCGACCCGCCGCGGCCTGACCGTCGACGGTCAGGCCGGGGGAGGCCTCCATCGTGCCCAGGGCCCCGGTCTCCGGTGTCCACCCGTCGGCGTACTCGCCCCGCTCATAGTCGTAGCCCACCGGGTTGCCGTCCTCGTCGTAGCGCTGGTACCACTCGGTGACCTCGCCGGCGTGGGAATCGAACTCGGCGCCCGCGCCCTCGCCCTCCGGCGCCCTCTCGATCGAGAGCGCGAAGTCGTCGCCGTGCTCGTCGATGCCGGAGCGGACGGCGTTCTCCAGCGCGGTCTGGGCGTACTCGGTGCGGATGACCGCCGGATCCGTCTGCAGGTCCTTGAAGAACGCGACGATCATCACCAGCAGGATGACCGCGAACGGCAGAGCCGAGACGATGATCAGGTTCTGCAGGCCGGAGAGCGCCTCGTTGCCGCCGATCAGCAGCATCACCACCGCGATGCCCATCATGGCCAGACCCCAGAACACGGTGACCTTCTTGTCCGGCGTCGGGTTGCCGCGCTGCGAGAGCGTGCCCATCACGAGCGAGGCCGAATCGGCGGAGGTGATGAAGAAGATCGCCAGGCAGAACATCGCGATGAACGGCGTGACGGTCCCCAGCGGCAACGAGTGCAGGAGGTTGAAGAGCAGGTCCTGCGGCGACGTGTCTGCGGTGATGGACTCGTTGCCGTTGGCGCGCATCCACAGGGTGGTGCCGCCGAAGGTCCCGAAGGCCAGGATGCAGACCATGAACGGGACGGCCAGGGTGGCGAAGATGTACTGCTTCAGGGTGCGGCCGCGCGAGATCCGGGCCAGGAAGATGCCGACGAAGGGTGCCCAGGAGGCCCACCAGGCCCAGTAGAAGACCGTCCAGGCCTCGGAGAAGGCAGCCGCCTCAGGGCCCCACGAGGCGCTGCGCGTCATCATCTCGAAGAAGTCGCCGAAGTACTCGAACGTGGCCGACGGCAGGAAGTTCAGCAGGAACAGGGTCGGTCCGGCCACGAAGATGAAGACGGCCAGGCCGAACGCGGCGGTCATGTTGATGTTGGACAGCCACCGGATGCCCCGGCCCACCCCGGAGACCGCGGAGAGGATGAAGCCGATCGTCAGGACCACGATGATCGCGATCAGGGCCGTGTTCCCGATCTCCCCGATGCCCGTGACGATCTCGACGCCGCGGCCGATCTGCAGCGTGCCGATGCCGAGCGAGGCCGCGGTGCCGAACAGGGTCGCGATGATCGCGAGCATGTCGATGGCCTTGCCCTGCCAGCCGTTGACCCGGTCTCGGCCGAACACCGGGGTGAAGATGGAGCTCATGAGGGGGACCCGGCCGCGGCGGTAGGCGCCGTAGGCGACGGCGGCTCCGACGAGCGAGTAGAGGGCCCACGCGTGGAAGCCCCAGTGGTAGAGCGTCTGCGCCATGGCCTTGTGCATGGCCTCGACGGTCTCCGGGTCGGCTGCGCCCGGCGCCGGGTTCATGAAGTAGTAGAGGGGCTCGTAGGGCCCGAAGAAGAAGATCCCGATGCCGACTCCGGCGGAGAACATCATGGTGATCCAGGAGAACGTCTTGAACTCCGGCTTCTCGCCGTCGCGTCCCAGCGGGATCTTCCCGTAGCGGCTGAGCCCCAGGTAGATGAGGAAGCCGAGGACGATCGCGACGAGCACGTTGAACAGCCAGCCGGTGTTGGCCACGACCCACGTCAGGGCGACGCCGGAGACCGTCGTGAGCGAATCCGTGCTGGTGATGCCCCAGAGGATGAAGCCGACGATCAGGACCGCGGCCACGCCGAAGACGAGTCGATCGGTGCTGTAGCGGACGCGCTGCTCGTCGACCGCGATGCCCGGGACGAGGCCCGGATGGGTGTCGTGCGGGTAGCTTCCGCCGCCCCCTGCCGGGCCCGGTCGGGCCGATGCGGTGGGACGGACGGGAAGGTGGGTCGGCCGTGGTGCGTCCACGGGAACTCCTCGGATCGGGGGCAGGGCCATCCGGCAGCGTGCGTGCGCGGTGTGGCGCGAGACGCAGCGCTGCGCGGGGCTCGGGGAGCCCCGCCCGAACCCGGTGAGGAGGCGCGGTGCGTGCTCCTCGGGGTCTCCGCGCCGGACAAAGCCAAGACCCTAGCAGTGATCCATGCCACGGAGGGCGCCCCGCGTCCCCGCCTCGAGGCCGCCCGCGGGTCCCGATACCAGTGGTGGAGCGCCGGGAACGGCTGGCGGCCGAGTGGTGCACCCCGGGATCGTTGCGTCATCGTTATCACACCTGAAGGTGATGCGAGTCACTCCTGCGCCCACGGAACGGCACCTTCAATCGCGCCGGTCGGTCGCGCCGGTCGGTCGCGCCGGTCAGGCCGGTCCGGTCGAACCGCGCTCGACGAGCTCGGGCAGTAGGCCCGTGTGGTGGCGCTCGCCGGAAGGCTCGTCGATCTGGCCGACGAGCCAGTCGACGAGCAGCCGCCCCTGCTCGGCGGGCCGCTGGCGGATGGTCGTCAGGCCGAAGGCCGCGGCATGGGGGTGGTCGTCGATCCCGACGATGGACACGTCCCCCGGAACGGAGACGCCCGCGCCGCGGGCCGCGAGGACGAAGCCCATGGCGATCTCGTCGCTCGCCGCGACGACGGCTCGGGGGCGGTCCGCTGCGGCGAGGACTGCCGTGGCCGCCTCCTTGGCGGCGGGGACGGTGGGCATCAGGGGTCGAGGCGCACGGGCCGTGATGCCGGCGTCGCGGAGGGCCGCGCGGTAGCCGGCGTGGCGCGAATCCTCCGCCACGTACATCGCGAGCTCCTCGTCGGGGCGACCCCCGGCGAACAGGATGTCCGTGTGGCCGTGGTCGAGGAGGTGCTGGGTCGCGAGCCGTCCCGCCGCCTCGTCGTCGAGGCACCAGGTGCGGATGCCCGGGGTCGGGCCCCCGATGGCTCCGACCGGGATGCCGAGGTCCCGCAGGGCGCCGACCTCGCGGCGGGTCAGGGCGAAGTTGGCGGAGAAGACGGCGTCGACGTGCCGCCGCCGCCGGAAGTGGTCGAAGGCGCGGTCGCGGTGCTCGCCGTGCTCGCCGAGCTCGAAGAGCAGCAGGTCGAAGTCGTGCCGCAGGGCGGCATGGGCGAGGCCGCGGATGAGCGTGGAGGTGTACCAGGTGTCGAACGTCGGGACGATCGCTCCGATGGTCCCCGTCCGGCCGGTGGCCAGGCTCACGGCCGCCGGGGAGGCCACGTAGTGCAGCTCCGCGGCGATGCGCAGGACGTGCTCGCGGGTCGCCGCCGAGACGCGGCCGTCGGAGAGGGCGCGGGAGGCGGTGGATTTGGACACTCCTGCCCTCCGGGCGACGTCCGCGAGGGTGACCATGCGATCCTCATCTCCGATCTGCTCGCACGGCCCAGTGGGTCCGGGACGCGACGCTGCCCCCGCACGTCGTGACCGATCTGTAGCCGAAATCCTCCACCCGAACCCTTGGGAGTCCGTGTGATGTACGTTACGGTACCAGTGGAACCGGTTGCACGGGCGGCTGGTCAGCTTTCCGATGGCATTTCGAGCACAGGAGTTCACGTGAAGCACACACATCGCAGAGCCGCGTTGTCGTTGGGGATGGTGGGCGTCGCCTCGCTCGCCCTGGCCGGCTGCGTGGGGGACACGGATCCGCAGGCCGGGGGAGACACGGACTGCAGCCAGTACGAGGAGTACGGCACGTTCGAGGGGGAGACCGTCTCGGCCTACGGCTCCATCATCGACGTCGAGGCCGACCTCTTGAACGAATCCTGGGCCGACTTCGAATCCTGCACGGGTATCGATATCGAATACGAGGGATCAGGCGAGTTCGAGACGCAGATCAACGTGCGTGCCCAGGGTGGCAACGCGCCCGATCTGGCGTTCTTCCCGCAGCCGGGCCTGCTCGCGACCATGGTGGCCCAGGAGCACCTCGTGCCGGCCGCTGACTCCGTCGAAGCGAATGTCGATGAGTTCTGGAGCGAGGACTGGAAGGGCTACGGCACGGTCGACGGCGAGTTCTACGCGGCCCCACTCATGGCGAATATCAAGGGCTACATCTGGTATTCACCAGCATTCTTCGAGGAGAACGGCTACGAGGTGCCGACGACGCTGGACGAGGTGGACGAGCTGACGGAGCAGATCGCGTCCGACGGCAACAAGCCCTGGTGCGTCGGTTTCGGCTCGCAGGAGGCTACGGGATGGCCCGGTACCGATTGGCTGGAGGACTACGTGCTCCGGCTCCACGGCCCCGAGGTGTACGACCAGTGGGTCAACCACGAGATCCCGTTCAATGATCCCCGTATCGTCGAGGCGCTCGACCGCGTCGGCGCTCTGATCAAGAACCCGGACTATGTCAACGGCGGGTTCGGCGACGTCTCGACGATCGCAGGAACGGACTTCGGCGAGGCGGGCCTTCCGATCCTGGACGACGAGTGCGCCATGCACCACCAGGCGTCCTTCTACGCTGGATTCTGGCCGGAAGGTACGACCATCGCCGAGGACGGCGACGTCTACGCGTTCCTGCTTCCCGGGACCGAGGAAGGGGCCCCCGCTGTCACCGGCGGTGGCGAGCTGGTCGGCGCGTTCCGCGAGTCGGAGGCCATCACGGCCGTCCAGACGTTCCTGGCCTCGGACACCTGGGCTAATGAGCGCGTCTCGCTCGGCGGCGTCATCTCCGCCAACAGCGGCGTGGATCCGGCCGCGGCGGAGACCTCGGGCCAGCTCCTGGTCGACTCGATCGAAATGCTGCAGAACCCGGAGACCTCGTTCCGTTTCGATGGATCGGACCTGATGCCGGGTGCCGTCGGCGCCGGCTCGCTCTGGAAGGCCATGGTCGACTGGATCAGCGGCGCAGAGTCCGAGGCAGTTCTGAAGCAGGTCGAGAGCAGCTGGCCGTAGACCTGAGTCCGACGGCGCCGAGCGAACTCGGGGCCCCTTCACCTTCGATGGGCGGACGGCGTGAGTCGTCCGCCCATCGAAGAACGGAGACAACATGACATCACTCGACCTCATGGGGAAGATCCTCCAGTTCGCGACCGGCATCGTGGCCTTCATCGCGGTCTTCGGGCTGATCCTCTTCTTCCTCGACCGCAGTTCCAGAGGGCGCAAGGATTTCATCCAGCTCGCCCTCTTCCTCGGCCCGGCGATGCTCCTCCTGGCCGTCGGTCTGATCTATCCGGCGATCCGTACCAGCTTCATGGCCTTCACGGACCGGACCGGTGCCTTCAACGGCATGGACAACTTCATCTGGATGTTCACCCAGCCGCAGGCGCTCATCACCCTCTGGAACACCGTGCTCTGGGTGCTCCTCGTGCCGACCATCTCCACCGTGGTCGGATTGGTCTACGCCGTACTGATCGACAAGTCCCGCGGCGAGAAGTACTACAAGATGCTCGTCTTCATGCCGATGGCGATCTCGTTCGTCGGCGCCAGCATCATCTGGCGCTTCATGTACGCCTACCGCTCGCCCAGCAGGGAGCAGTACGGCCTGGTCAACCAGATCATCGTCTGGTTCGGAGGAGAACCGCAGCAGATCCTGCAGGACTCGCCGTGGAACACCTTCGCGCTGATCGTGGTCATGATCTGGATCCAGACCGGCTTCGCGATGGTGGTCCTCTCGGCCGCCATCAAGGGCGTGCCCGCGGAGCAGCACGAGGCCGCCGAGCTGGACGGAGCATCCCCGATCCAGCGCTTCTTCAACGTGACCGTGCCCGGCATTAAATCCTCGATCGTCGTCGTGGTCACTACCATCACGATCGCCACGCTCAAGGTCTTCGACATCGTGCGCACGATGACCGGCGGCAATTTCGACACCTCCGTGGTCGCCAACGAGATGTACACGCAGGCGTTCCGCGCCGGTGAGCCGGGCCGTGGCGCGGCCCTGGCGTTGATCCTGTTCCTGATGGTGACGCCGATCGTCGTCTACAACATCCGCGTGCTCCGGAAGCAGAGGGAGATCCGATGACCCAGGTAGCCGTACCCACGCCGCCCGTCGAACGGGGCCGGGTGGAGGCCAAGGCGGGCCGCGTCAAGAAGCGGATGACGTCGCGCGTCGCATCCGTGATCGCGCTGGTCATCGCCGTGCTGTGGACGATCCCCACGTTCGGGCTCTTCCTCTCCTCGTTCCGGGAGCCGGATCTGATCGAGTCCACCGGCTGGTGGACCGTATTCCAGAACCCCGGATTCTCGCTGCAGAACTACCAGGAGGTGCTGCTCTCCGGGTCCTCGTCCGCGCCGCAGCTGGGCGAGTACTTCATCAACTCGCTCTTCATCGCGATCCCGGCGACGCTCTTCCCCCTGGCCCTCGCGGCCATGGCGGCGTACGCCTTCGCCTGGATCAAGTTCAAGGGTTCCTCGACGCTGTTCGTCCTGGTCTTCGCCCTGCAGATCGTCCCGCTGCAGCTGGCTCTGATCCCACTGCTGCAGATGACGGTCGCTTTCCTGCACCCAGCGATGCGCTCCATCAGCGACGTCATCCCGATGATCCCGGACCAGCAGTACCTGCCGGTCTGGATCGCGCACACGATCTTCGCGCTGCCGCTGGCGACGTTCCTGCTGCACAACTTCATCTCGGAGATCCCCCGCGATGTGATCGAGGCAGCGCGCGTCGACGGCGCGGGGCACGGGCAGATCTTCCTGAAGGTCGTGCTGCCGTTGGCGATGCCGGCACTGGCCTCGGTGGCGATCTTCCAGTTCCTCTGGGTCTGGAACGACTTGCTCGTGGCCTTGGTCTTCTCCTCCGGGACCCCGGATACGGCGCCGCTGACCCAGCGGCTGGCCGAGCTGGCCGGTTCGCGGGGCCAGAGCTGGGCCCGCCTGACGGCCGGCGCGTTCGTCTCCCTGGTGGTGCCGCTGATCGTGTTCTTCTCACTCCAGCGGTACTTCGTCCGCGGTCTCCTCGCGGGCTCGGCGAAGGGGTAGCCGGCACCCGCAGAAGCGCACACGGAAAAGGCCCCGAGATGAGCTCTCGGGGCCTTTTCGGCTGGCGGTGACGGTGGGATTTGAACCCACGGTACGGGGTTACCGTACACAACATTTCGAGTGTTGCACCTTCGGCCGCTCGGACACGTCACCAGACTGGACTACTGTACCGGAGCCTCTCCGATCCGCTCAAATCGGCCCTCCCGCGGGAGCGCCGGCCGTGCCCCGATGCGGGATTGGAATGCTCCCGGCTGACGCACGGGATCAGCGCCTGCGCTGGAAGAACGAGCGCAGCAGCTCACCGCACTCCTGCTCGCGGACACCGGCGTGGACCTCCACGAAGTGATTCAGGCGGGGCTCGCGCAGGACGTCGAACACCGAGCCGGCGGCCCCGGCCTTCTCGTCCCAGGCCCCGAAGACGACCCGGGGGATTCGCGCCAGGACGATGGCTCCCGCGCACATCGCGCACGGCTCCAGCGTCACGACGAGCGTGCAGTCCGTGAGCCGCCACCCGTCGTCGTGCCCTGTGCCGCGCAGCGCGGCGGCGGCCGCACGGATCGCCTCCACCTCGGCGTGAGCGGTCGGGTCGCCGTCGGCCTCGCGCCGGTTGCGCCCCACGGCGATGATCGAGCCCTCCGGATCGAGGACGACGGCGCCGATGGGCACATCCGCCGTCGTCAGCGCAGCGCGGGCCTCGGCGAGGGCGAGGCCCATCCACTCTTCGTGGACGGACGCGCGCGAGATCACGGTCCAAGCCTAGTGGAGCCGCCGGGCCCGCAGGGGCCCTGCTGGTAGTTTTGGAGCATGCGTGTACAGGTTGTGGACCACCCGCTGGTCGCCCATAAGGTCTCCGTTCTCCGCGACAAGACCACCCCCTCGCCGGTCTTCCGGCAGTTGACCGACGAGCTGGTGACCCTCCTGGCCTACGAGGCGACCCGGGACGTCCGCACGGTCGAGGTCGAGATCGAGACGCCCGTGGCGACGACGACGGGCACGGCGTTCGCGAAGCCGACCCCGCTCGTGGTCCCGATTCTCCGGGCCGGTCTCGGCATGCTCGAGGGCATGACGCGGCTGGTGCCGACCGCCGAGGTCGGTTTCCTCGGCATGGCGCGAGACGAGGAGACGCTCAACATCGTCACCTACGCCGAGCGCCTTCCGGCCGACCTGACGGGCCGCCAGGTCTTCGTCCTGGACCCGATGCTCGCCACCGGGGGGACCTTGATCGAGGCCATCAAGTTCCTTTTCGACCGCGGAGCCGACGACGTCACGTGCATCTGCCTCATCGCCGCGCCCGAAGGGCTGCAACGGCTCAAGGACGCCCACGGGGACGACGCGCGGCTGCACGTGGTCCTCGCCTCGCTCGACGAGCGACTGGACGAGAAGGCGTACATCGTGCCCGGCCTCGGCGACGCCGGCGACCGCCTGTACGGCCTGGCGCACTAGCCGACTCGGTCGCCCGGCCCGCTAGGTCAGCGGCAGCCGCGCCTCGAACCGGGTCCAGCCCCGCCCGGCGGCGTCGGGCGCGTCTGCGGTCCGACTGTCGACGAAGATGCTGCCGCCGTGCGCCTCGACGATCGCCTGGACGATCGGCAGGCCCAGCCCGGTCGTGCCCTCCCCGCCCGAGCGCGCTGCGTCGGCCCGGGCGAACCGCTCGAATACGTGCGGCAGGAAGTCGGCGGGGATCCCCGGGCCGTCGTCCGCCACGGTGAGCACCGCCGTCGTGCCGTCCGCGCCGGCTCCGGAGGTGCGCAGCGACACGGTCACCTCCGTCCCGTCGGGCGTGTGCTTGCGCGCGTTGGAGAGCAGGTTGACGAACACTTGCCGCAGTTGGGCCGCGTTCCCGTGCACGAGGACCGGTTCCGGCGCGAGTTCCAGGCGCCAGCGGTGCCCCGGGGCCGCGACGCGGAAGTCGGCGGTCTCCTCGGCGGCGAGCCGGGAGAGGTCGACGTCCTCCACGGGAGCCGGAGCGACTGAGCCATCGCGGGCCGCGTCGAGGCGGGCGAGCAGGAGGAGATCGTCCACCAGGGCGCCCATCCGCCGGCTCTGCTCGACGACCCGGTCCAGGCCGGACCGTCCGTCGTCGCTCAGGTGCTCCGTGGCGCCGACGAGCTCCGCGTAGCCGCGGATCGCGGCCAGCGGGGTGCGCAGCTCGTGGGAGGCGTCGCCGACGAATCGGCGGAGCCGCTCCTCCGTCTCCTGCCTGGCCTGCAGTGCCGAGGTCACGTTGTCCAGCAGCCGGTTCAGCGCCGCGCCCATGGTCCCGGCCTCGGTCCCCGGCGTGGCATCGACGGCGCGGACGCGCTCTGCCAGCTCAACCCGGCCGGCCTCCAGGGGGAGCCTCGCCGCGCCGTCCGCGACGGCGGCCACCCGCTCCAGCGGCTCCAGCGAGCGGCGCACGATCAGCGAGCCGACGAGTCCCGTCGCCACTAGGCCGGACGCCGCCACCAGGGTGATGGTCCACGCGAGCTGGCCCAGCGTCGACTGGACCGGTGCGGTCGGCAGTCCGGTGACCAGCGTGGTCCCGCGGACCTCCAACGCGATCACGCGGTAGCCGCCGAGGCTCAGCTGCAGGGTGCGGGCGCGCCCGTCCGGTGGTGTCCTGAGCAGCGCCTCGGCATCGCCGGGGGACAGCGCGGAGACCGTCCGCCGTTCGCCCGTCGTCGAGTCGAGGACGCCGCCGACGCCCAGCCGATCGTCCACCAGCAGGAAGCTCAGCGTGCCCGACGCCTGGCCGGGCGCCCGCAGCGGGTCGGCCGTCCCGGACTGGGACAGGTGGGAGGCGGAGCGCTCCGCGGCCTGCGCCACGTCCTGGTCCAGCCGGTGGTGCAGCTGGCTCGACATCGCCGAGTACGTGACCACGCCGATCACCAGGCACACGAGGGCCAGCATGCCCAGGAGCGCCAGGAGCATCCGGGAGCGCAGGGACATCGGGCGGCGAGCTCCCGGCGGAGGGGACGCCGGGCGCGGCGGAAGGCCGGTGCGAGGGTTCACGGGGCCGGCTTCAGGACGTACCCCGCCCCGCGGACCGTGTGGATCATGGGCTCGTTCCCGGCATCGATCTTCTTACGCAGGTAGGAGATATACAGCTCCACGATGTTGGCCTGGCCGCCGAAGTCGTAGTCCCAGACGTTGTCGAGGATCTGCCGTTTGCTCATCACCCGCCGGGCGTTCTCCATGAGGAACCGGAGCAGGTCGAACTCCGTCGCCGTCAGCGCGATGGTCTGGCCACCCCGCCGGGCCTCGCGCAGGTCGAGGTCGAGCACCAGGTCGCCGACCACGAGTTCGGAGGCGTCGCTCGCGGCGACACCGGAGCGCTCGACCAGCCGGTGCAGGCGCAGGAGGACCTCCTCCAGGCTGAACGGCTTGGTCACGTAGTCGTCGCCACCAGTGGCCAGCCCGGCGATCTTGTCCTCCTGGGCGTCCTTCGCGGTGAGGAACAGGCACGGCACGGAGGGCAGGTGGGCGCGGGCCCGGCGCAGGACCTCGGGGCCGTCGAAGCCCGGGAGCATCCAGTCCAGCACCAGGACGTCCGGGGAGAACTCCTTGACCAGTGCGACGGCGCCCGGTCCGTCCGCGGCGATGCGTGCGTCCCAGCCGAGCATCCGCGCGCCCATGCTCACCAGTTCGGCCAGGGACGGCTCGTCGTCGACGACGAGGACCCGGACCGGCGTCCCATCCGGGTGATGCAGTCGCGGCAGCTGGTGCGGCGCGAAGGGTTCGGGAGTCATGCTCCAACTGTGCACCCGCGAGGTGGGCCGGATCTAGGGTGGACCTGTGCCGGCCCTGTGAAATCAGCGGCACGGTGCGTGCTCCGAGTCAAGCGGCACCGGCTGGGAATCCACCGTGTGAACCCCTCGCGGAGCATGAATAGTTATACGATGGCCCTCATAAAGATATATTCGACGTTCATTTTCCTCTGCGGCTGCCAGTGCGGAGGTCCCAGGATGGGCAATTTGTTCAATTCCTGAAGCCTCAACTGTCGATGTGGGCAATGTGATCATCCTCACAATCGGCCCCATTCGTCTCAAATACTGAACAGTAGCGACGAATGTTACTTGCGGGTTCGCTAAGAGCCCCGTCACACTGGGTGGTGTGATCGTCACAGACGACCGCCGGCGGCTTCCCGGCCTCGGCGGACGGACTGCGGCGGCGCCACCTGCTCTTCGCACAGTTAAGAGGTAAAGCATGTCCGTGACATCCGGATACGTCCACATCTCCGTCCGCAACGCCCAGAACCGGGCGGCCGCCGCCCAGCGCCAGCCGCAGGCGGGCTACGGGGCGCCGCAGGGCTATCGGCCGCTCCATGCGGTGCCGGGCATGCAGGAGCAGCAGCCGATGACCGCGCCGACGCCGGTCGTCACCCCGAACGGCCAGGCCGGACCGCAGCCGGTGAAGAACGACACGCAGGCCCGCGGGTTCGTCCTCTATGTCGGCCTCGACGAAGCCGCTGCGCAGGATGCCGGCACCTCGCTGGGCAAGCTGGCGACCCAGGTCCGCGCCTTCCTGCAGACGCTGGCCCCGGACGCCAAGACGCATGCGGCCGTCGCGCTGGCCCCGGCCGACGCCACCGGTGACAGCCTCGACGTCGTCCGCCAGGCCCTGGGCGACCCGACCGTCTCCCGTCGCCCGCGCGGCGAGCAGCGCCCGCAGCAGGCCGCGCCGCGGCCGTCCGGCGTGCTGATCGACCTGTCGCGCCGCGAGGTCCACCTCGACGGCGAGTCGCTGAACCTGACCTACAAGGAGTTCGAACTCCTGAACTACCTGGTCGAGAACGGCACGCGCACCGTCGGCCGCGACGAGCTGCTGGTCAACCTGTGGCGCAACGCCGAGGAGGTGCCCAACGAGCGCACCATCGACGTGCACATCCGCCGGCTGCGTTCCAAGCTGGGCCGACTCGCCAACACCGTCCGGACCGTCCGCGGCCAGGGCTACCGCTTCTACGAGCACCCCGAGGTCGTCGTCTGGGCGGCGCCGGAGTACTCCATCTAGGCAGGCCGCCGGTCGTCCCGACCGACTGCCGGAGCGGCCCCGGGGCATCCCTTCGGATGCCCCGGGGCCGCTCTGTCGTCTCCGGGCGCCGCGAAGGCGCTGCGCGAGGCCTCAGTGCCTCCCCGTGCCCTGCCCCCGGGTGCCGGTGCGTGAGTAGGGTGGGGGCATGAACCGCCATCACCTCAAGCGGCTGCTGCTCCTCCGCCATGCGCAGGCCGACTTCCTGTTCGGCGTGGAGGATCGCGATCGGCCGCTGGGCTCGCGCGGCGAGCAGGAGGCTCCGAGTCCCGGGCACTGGATGCTCGAGCACGACGTCGTACCGGACTACATCGTGTGCTCAGACGCGCTCCGCGCCCGCTCCACCTGCGTCTGGGTCTCGCACGTGCTCGGTGAGCGGGGCCCGACGCCGTACGTCGACTCGCGCGTGTACGGCGCCGATGTCGCCCGCCTGCTCTCGATCGTCAACGAGACCCCCGGGAGCGTCGGGACACTGCTCGTCATCGGGCACATGCCCACGCTCCAGGACCTCGCCCTGCGTCTGGCCTCGGCCGACTCCGACCACGAGGCGGTCATGGAGCTGGCCATGGAGTACCCCACGGCCGGGCTGACCGTGCTCGAGACGACGGCCGCCTGGGCCGAACTCGACGGGCGCGACGCGCGCGTGACGGACTTCGTCCCACCCAGTCGCGAGGAGAGAGGGGATCCCCGATGAGCCGGGACTTCAAGGTCGGCGACCACGTCAGCTGGAATTCCGAGGCGGGCCGGGTCTCCGGCCGGATCGTCAAGGTCCACACGTCCGACTTCGAGTACAAGGGCCACCGCCGCCGCGCGAGCGAGGAGGAGCCCCAGTACGAGATCGAGAGCGACAAGACGGAGCACGTCGCCGCGCACAAGGGCGGCGCGCTGAAGCGCCTCGAGGACTAGGAGCGCCCGATGCCTGAGGCGGAAGCGGAGATCCTCACGGTCGGCCACTCGACGCACCCCCTGGGCGAGTTCGTCGATCTCCTCCAGGGCGCCGGGGCGACGGCAGTCGTCGATGTGCGCAGCCTCCCCGGCTCGAACCGCCACCCGCAGTTCAACGCGGAGAGCCTCGCCGCAGGGCTGTCCGAGCACGGCATCGTCTACCGGCGCATTGCGGCCCTCGGCGGCCGGCGGAACCTCCAGCGCGCCATCGACCCGGAGGTCAACGGTTTCTGGCAGAACCGCAGCTTCCACAACTATGCCGACTACGCGCTCTCGGAGGAATTCGACGGCGGACTGGCCGAGCTGCTGGAGATCGCCCGTGAGGCGCGGCCCGCCATCATGTGCTCCGAGGCGGTCTGGTGGCGGTGCCACCGCCGCATCATCGCCGACCACCTCCTCGCGCGCGGAACCGATGTGCGGCACCTCATGCCCGGTGGTCGGGTCGCGCCCGCCGAGTTGACGCGTGGGGCCGTGGCCAGTGGCGGGACGGTCGAGTATCCGGGGTGACCGGTCGGCGATCCGGCCGGGCGCTCGGGAGCACGAAAAAATCCCGGGAAACGGCGGAACCGCTTCCCGGGATTCTTCGATCTGTGCGCCCAAAGGGATTCGAACCCCTGACCTTCTGTTCCGTAGACAGACGCTCTATCCAGCTGAGCTATGGGCGCATCTTGTGTTATCCGGCCGACCGCGGTGCGTTCGACCTCGAATAACTTTACACGAGTCCGACGGGCGTGCAAATTCGGCATGTCCCCGAGGTGCGGGGTGATGCCGCGCCGTGCGCGCCGAACGACGCGGGAGCTAGACCGGTCTATGTGACTTGCATCACACCACAGACGGTGTAAACCCCGGAATCCCGCGGGAGTCGCCGGCGACCCGGATGCTGCGAGCCCGTCGCGGAGACGTCTGTCACAGGAGGCCGACAGAACGGCAACCTAGCATCGAATGCACCAGTAACAGCCCAATGGAGGGAATGGACATGAGCGTGAGCTTGAATCAGCAGGTTCGTGACGAGCAGGCACACATGCCGACGACGCACGAGGCCCTCGCCGCCTGGGTGAACGAGGTGGCGGAGATGACGCAGCCGGCTGATGTCTATTGGGTGGACGGCAGTCAGGAGGAGAACGATCGCCTGACCGCCGGACTGGTCGAAGCGGGCACCCTGCGCAAGCTCAGCGATGAGCTGTTCCCCAACTCCTACGCCGCGTTCTCGGACCCCGCGGACGTCGCCCGGGTGGAGGAGCGCACCTACATCTGCTCCGAGGACAAGCGCGACGCCGGCTTCACCAACAACTGGATGGACCCGCAGGAGATGAAGTCCATTCTCCGCGAGCGCTTCACGGGCTCGATGCGCGGACGCACCCTGTACGTCATCCCCTTCGTCATGGGGCCGCTCGACGCCGAGCAGCCGCAGTACGGCGTCGAGATCACCGACTCGGCCTACGTGGTCGCCTCCATGCGCATCATGGCCCGCATCGGCACCGAGGTGCTGCGCAAGATGGAGTCCGAGAACGCCTCCTTCGTCCCCGCTCTGCACTCCGTCGGCGCGCCGCTGGCCGAGGGCGAGGAGGATGTGCCCTGGCCGTGCAACGAGGAGAAGTGGATCGTCCACTTCCCCGAGGAGCGCTCCATCTGGTCCTACGGCTCCGGCTACGGCGGCAACGCGCTCCTCGGCAAGAAGTGCTACGCCCTGCGCATCGCGTCGGTCATCGCCCGGGACGAGGGCTGGCTCGCCGAGCACATGCTGATCCTGCGGCTGACGAGCCCGGAGGGCCGGTCGTACAACATCGCGGGCGCGTTCCCCTCGGCCTGCGGCAAGACCAATCTGGCCCTCCTCGACCCGACCATCGAGGGCTGGAAGGCCGAGACCCTCGGCGACGACATCAACTGGATGCGCATCGGCAAGGACGGCGAGCTGCGCGGCGTCAACCCGGAGTACGGCCTCTTCGGCGTCGCGCCCGGCACGGGCTGGTCCACCAACCCGAATGCCATGCGCGCCATCGCCAAGGGCAACTCGATCTTCACCAATGTCGCGCTCACCGACGACGGCGGCGTGTGGTGGGAGGGCATGACCGACGAGGTCCCCGAGCACCTGACCGACTGGCAGGGAAACGACTGGACGCCCGACTCCGGCCGTCCGGCGGCTCACCCCAACTCCCGCTTCTGCACGCCGATCAGCCAGATCGACATGCTCTCCCAGGAGTACTACAACCCGGACGGCGTCGAGATCCACGCGATCCTCTTCGGTGGCCGCCGCAAGACCACCATCCCGCTGGTGACGGAGGCCCGCTCCTGGGCCAACGGCGTCTTCATGGGCTCCACCCTGTCCTCCGAGACGACGGCGGCCGCGGCGGGGGCGGTCGGCGTCGTGCGCCGCGACCCCATGGCGATGCTGCCGTTCATCGGCTACAACGCCGGCGACTACCTGAACCACTGGGACAAGATCTCGGGCCGGCTCAATCCCGAGCGCCGGCCGAAGATCTTCCTGGTCAACTGGTTCCGCCGCACGGCGGACGGCGGGTTCGCCTGGCCGGGCTTCGGCGAGAACAGCCGCGTGCTCAAGTGGGTCACCGAGCGGATCGAGGGCCGTGGCGGCGCACGGGAGACGCCGGTCGGCTTCGTCCCGACGGGCGATGCGCTCGACCTCACGGGGCTCGAGGGGTACACGGCCGACGACGTCGAGGCGGCCGTGCGCGTCGACGCCGACGAGTGGCGGACCGAGGTCGAGGACATCGATGCGTGGTACGCCAACTTCGGCGAGGCGTTGCCGGCGTCCCTGCGCGACGAGCTCGCCGGCCTGAAGGAGCGTTTCGGGGCCTGAGCGGCCCCGAGGCACCGATGCCGCTGGCCAGGGACGCGACGACGTCCCGGGCCAGCGGCGTCCCGGACCCCGGCCCCCGGTCGTCAGCGCGCCTAGGCGACGTGGCGACTAGCCGATGGAAGAATCGGCTCATGATCCTTGCACGGTTGATTCTCGGCCTCCTCACCCTGGCGCCGATGACCGGATACGACCTCAAGCGGCACTTCGACGCGAGCATCGGGCACGTGTGGAACGCGGACAAGGCCCAGATCTACCGGACCCTGGGCCAGCTGGTCGAAACCGGGATGGCCGTCGTCAAGGTGGTCCCGCAGGAGAACTACCCGGACCGCAAGGAGCACCACATCACCGATGCCGGTCGTGGCGCGCTCCGCGCCTGGCTGAATGCGGAGCCGGACGCCGAGCCGGCCCGGGAACCGTTCCTGGGGCGGATCTTCTTCGCCGGGGAACTCGAGCGCGACGCCGTCGTGCTGCTCCTGCAGGAACGCCGTGCCCGCGTCGCCGCGCAGCTCGAGGACTACCGCGGGCAGCGGGCCGAGCTGGGAGACCTCGAGGGATTCGACCGCCGCGCCTACCTGATGGCTGCCACCCTGGAGCGGAGCATCGGGCACGCCGAGTCGGAGCTCAGATGGCTGCGCCAGGTGGAGAGGAACCTGCCGTGAACGCAGCGATCTACCCCGAGGTGCATCCCTCCCGCCGCCCACGCACCGACGGCGGCCCGACCCGGACCATCGTGTTCCTGCACGGTGGTGCCACGGGCAACTGGTCCTGGCACCGCCAGGTGGAGGCCTTCGGCGACTACCGGGTGCTGACCCCGCACCTGCCCGGGTACGGCGCGCGCCGCGGCGAGCCGTGGCAGGGCCTCGAGAGCGCCGCCGACGACGTCGCGGCCTTCGTGGCCGAGCGCGTGGACACCGGCGTCGTCCACCTCGTGGGCATCTCGCTCGGCGGACTGGTCGGCCTGCGCGTCCTGGAGCGCCACCCCGAGCTGGTGGGCACCGCATTCCTCACCGGCCTCCCGGTGCTGCCGCAGACGTCCGCCCAGCGGGCCGCCGCCCGCACGCGCCCCCGGATGTGGGGCGCCGACCGGTTCGTCCGGACCCAGGCCGGAGCGTACGGCGCCCTCGAGACGGCCGGGACCGACGACGCCGAGGCGGCCACGCTCCGCGCCGTGGCCGAGGACGTGGCCCGCGGGGGAGCGCCGCAGCTCGACGGCCTGGAGACCGACGTCCTCCTCGCCGCCGGCGCCCGCGAGCCCGCGTTCGTCCGCAAGGGCCTCGCGGAGCTGCAGCGGGCGATCCCGCGGGCGACCGTCCGACTGGCCCCGGGGGCGCACCATGCGTGGAACCTCGAGGAGCCGCTGCTGTTCGACGCCGTCGTCCGCCGCTGGGCCGAGCGGACGGAGCCGCACCCCCGCCTCGGCGAGGCGTGAGCGCGGCTCCGGTCGCGCGGGTGGAGCGGCCCCTGCGGTTGCGGTCGAGTCGTTAAACGACGGCGTCCGGAGCCGCACCGGTCGGTGCGGCCCCGGACGGGCGCGTGCGGATTCGGGAGGGGCCTACGCCCAGACGACCAGGTCGCTCGACTCGACGCTCGGCTCGGCGAAGTCCCAGACCGGCTCGTCGGCGTCGGGCGCCGGGGCCGAGTAGGCCTGCAGCGCGGCGACGGCACCGCCGAGGCTGTGCTCGCCGGCGGCGTGGATGGCGTCGCGGCCCTCCTCCAGGAGCGTCACGTCGGACACCATCGAGACGGCGACGAACTCGTCCTTCTGCTCCTTCAGGACGGCGATCAGGTCCTGCATCATCACGTCGGCGTCGATGTCGGCCTCGGGATCCTCCGCCTCCTCGGGCGGCTGGACGGCCAGCAGGCGCATCTCGCCGTCGGCGTCGCCCTCCGAGGGCGTCAGCCCGACGGCGAAGGGCAGGAATACGCCGTGCTCCTCGAGCTGTTCGCGGGCGATGCCCAGCGAAGTGCCCAGCAGGCGGTTCAATTCCTCGTGCGCCGCGGCGCCCAGATCGGCGATGCGGTTGGTGGTCATGCGTGACTCCTGACGATTTCAAGGACGGTGTCGCGGACAGCCTCCATCGTGCCACGTTCGGTGGCCTCGCCGTTATAGCGCAGGAAGGGCTCGGTATTGGACGGACGGAGGTTGAACCACCAGCTGCCGTCCTCCGCGGACACCGTGAGACCGTCCATCGTGCCGACGCTCGTTCCCGTGCCGACCAGACCGTTCAGGCCGGCGGCGCGCACGGTCCCGCGCTGGTCGGCGTCGGACTCCCAGCCGTCGGCGAACTGCGCGAGCACCGCCCGGGCCGCGGCGTCCTTGTCCTCGACCCGGGAGTTGATTTCGCCGGAGGCGAAGTACGGGTCGAACTCCTCGGCCAGCTGGGACAGCGGGCGGTCCTGGCCGCCGAGCGCCGCGAGCACGTGGAGCCCCGCGAGCATCCCGGTGTCGGCGTTGAAGAAGTCGCGGAAGTAGTAGTGCGCCGAGTGCTCGCCGCCGAACACGGCGCCCTCGGCGGCCATGACCGCCTTGATGAACGAGTGGCCCACGCGCGTCTCGACGGCGCGCCCTCCCTCGCGCTCGATCAGCTCGGGGACGGCCCGGGAGGTGATGAGGTTGTGGATCACCACAGGCGCCTCCTCGCCGCCGGCGCGGGCACGGGCGATCTCCCGGCGGGCGACCATCGCCGTGATGGCCGACGGGGTGACCGGCTCGCCGCGCTCGTCGATGACGAAGCAGCGGTCGGCGTCGCCGTCGAACGCCAGTCCGATGTCCGCCCCGTGCTCGACGACGGCCGCCTGCAGGTCGCGCAGGTTCTCCGGCTCCAGGGGATTCGCGGGATGGTTGGGGAAGGTGCCGTCCAGCTCGAAGTACAGCGGCACGATCTCCAGCGGCAGCGCGGGCAGGATCGCGTCCCCGAGCACGGCCGGCGTCGTCATCCCGCCCATGCCGTTGCCCGCATCGACCACGACCTTCAGGGGGCGGATGGAGGACAAGTCCACCAGCGAGCGCAGGTACGCGGAGTAATCGGCCAGCACGTCGGTCTCGGCGATGCCCCCGCTGGCCACCGGCTGGGGGAGGCCCTCGTCCAGGTACTGCTGGGCGAGGTCGCGGATCTCGAACAGTCCGGTGTCGGCCGAGACCGGCACGGCCCCGGGCTTGGCCATCTTCATGCCGTTGTACTCGGCGGGGTTGTGGCTCGCCGTGAACACCACGCCGGCGGCCTCCAGCGTGCCGCACGCGAAGTACAGCTCGTCGGTCGAGACGAGACCCAGCAGGCGCACCTCCCCGCCGCGCGACGCGGCCCCGCGGGCGAACGCGTCCGCGAACCCGGGGGAGGACGGGCGCATGTCCCGGCCCACCAGCACCGGCCGCCCCGCCAGGCCGAGCACGTCCACGAAAGCCGCGCCGACCGCCTCGACGGCCGCGGCCGTGAGGGTCGAGCCCACGACGCCGCGGACGTCGTACGCCTTGAATGAGTCAGTGAGATTCAGTCTGTCCACGACGACGAGCATAGTAGGAGCGCGCCGGCCGTGCCGGACTCGCCGCCCGACCGTGGGCCGAGCCGGCGTCGTCCACACCCGTGAGGTCCTCCCGCCTATCTGTGAGGATCGGCTGACATACTGGCCGGCATGGTTGAGAACGCAGGATCGAACACCGCGGGGCACACCGGATACGCGGCACCGCCCGCCGCGCCGGGACAGGGCGGCGTCGCCCCGGGCGCGGCGGCGGGGACCGGGCTGCGCGCCGAGGCCGGCCACGTCCTCGGGCGGCTCGTCGGACGCGAGGGCGTCGACTTCCACGCCGGCCAGTTCGAGGCCATCGAGGCGCTGGTCTCCGGTGGTCGCCGGGCGCTCGTCGTCCAGCGCACCGGCTGGGGCAAGTCGGCCGTCTACTTCGTGGCCAGCCTCCTCCTGCGCGCCCGCGGGGGCGGGCCCACGCTGATTGTCAGCCCGCTGCTCGCGCTGATGCGGGACCAGGTCGCTGCCGCCGAGCGGGCCGGCGTGCGCGCCGCCGCCATCAACTCCGCCAACGCGCTCGAGTGGGAGGAGATCCGGGCCCGCCTCGCGGCCGACGAGGTCGACGTCCTGCTGGTCTCCCCGGAGCGCCTGAACAACCCGCGGTTCCGCGACGAGCAGCTTCCGGAGCTGGTCCGCCGCATGGGCCTGCTGGTGATCGACGAGGCGCACTGCATCTCCGACTGGGGACACGACTTCCGCCCCGACTACCGCCGCATCCGCGACCTCATCCGGGCCCTGCCGGGACAGGTGCCCGTCCTGGCGACGACGGCGACCGCCAACGAGCGCGTGGTCCACGACGTCCAGGAGCAGCTCGCCGCGGACGCCGGCGAGGTGTTCGTCCTGCGCGGGCCGCTGGCACGCAAGTCCCTCCGGCTCGGTGTGCTCAAGCTCCCGAGCCCGCGCAGCCAGCTCGCCTGGCTGCTGTCCAATCTGGATTCCCTGCCGGGCAGCGGCATCGTCTACGCGCTGACCGTCGCCGGGGCCGAGGACATCGCGCGTGCCCTGCGCGAGGCCGGTCACGACGTCCTCGCCTACACCGGGCGCACCGGCACCGAGGAACGCGCGGAGGCCGAGCAGGCGCTCAAGGCCAACGCCGTCAAGGCGCTGGTGGCGACCAGCGCCCTCGGCATGGGGTTCGACAAGCCCGACCTCGGGTTCGTGGTGCACGTCGGGGCGCCGAGCTCGCCGGTCGCCTACTACCAGCAGGTGGGCCGTGCCGGCCGCGGGACCGACAACGCCGACGTGCTGCTGCTGCCCGGGACGGCGGACCGGGACATCTGGCAGTACTTCGCGACGTCCTCCATGCCGGACCGGGACCGCGCCGAGGCGGTCCTGGCGGCGCTGAACGAGTCGGGGACCCTGT
Source organism: Zhihengliuella sp. (assembly GCF_031178195.1). Classification (GTDB taxonomy): domain Bacteria; phylum Actinomycetota; class Actinomycetes; order Actinomycetales; family Micrococcaceae; genus Zhihengliuella. Next base: position 39,458 of record NZ_JAPSJL010000001.1, on the reverse strand, counting down.
CCGCGCCCCAGCTGGAGGCCCGCGTGAACCTGCGCCGGACGCCGCTCGAGCTGCTGCTGAAGGTCCTCGCGGTGGACGGCGCGGTTCAGCGGGTCTCCGGCGGCTGGGCGGCCACCGGCGTGCCGTGGACCTACGACGGCGAACGGTACGCGCGCGTCGCCGCCGCCCGTGTGGCCGAGCAGAACGCCATGCTCGACTACGAGAACACGTCGTCGTGCCGCATGGAGTTCCTCGCCCTGGCGCTCGACGATCCCGAGGCGGCCCCGTGCGGCCGATGCGACAACTGCGCCGGCGCCTGGTACCCGACCGGCATCGAGGAGTCCGCAACCGCCGGGGCGCAGGCCGCGCTCGGCCGCGTCGGCGTCGAACTCGAGCCGCGTGCCATGTGGCCGGGCGGCATGGACCGGCTCGGCGTCCCGCTGAAGGGCAAGATCAAGCCCGAGGAGATCAGCACCCCCGGCCGGGCCCTCGCCAGGCTGACCGACCTCGGGTGGGGCGGCCCCCTGCGCGCGATCTTCGAGGGGGAGGCCCCCGATGCGCCGATCCCCGAGGAGATGCTCCGGGCCTGCGTCCAGGTCCTCGCCCAGTGGGGCTGGTCCGACCGGCCGGTCGCGGTGCTGAACCTGCCCTCGCGGCGGCGCCCGCAGCTCATCCGTTCGCTGGCCCGGGGTCTGGCCGAGATCGGGAAGCTGCCCTACGGCGGGGAGCTCGAGTACACACACGAGGGCCCGCGCAACGGCCCCGGCGGCAGCAGCGCCTTCCGGCTGGCGGACGTCTACGGACAGTTCGGCGTGCCCGAGCAGATGGCGCCGAACGTCGCGGCGGCCTCCGGCCCCGTCCTCCTGGTCGACGACATCGCCGACAGCCGGTGGACGCTGACCGAGGCGGTCCGGGTGCTCCGACGAGCCGGAGCACCCGGCGTCCTGCCCTTCACGCTCGCCCTCAGCGCGTAGGCCGCGAGCTACTACACTGGATTGCATGCTGGAAGCGCTGTTCTGGGTCCTGATTCCGTTGCTCGTGCTGACCCTCCTGTGGTGGGGAGTCTCCACGCTGCGCAAGCGGAACGCGGCCGACGTCGCCGCGCACGTCAACGCCGAGGGCGCGCGCGAGGCCTCGGCGCGGCTGAACGCGGACCAGCACCGGGCCATCTACCGGCAGTTGGGCAGCGGGAACTTCCTCGGCGCGGTGCAGGAGTACCAGCGCGCCACGGGCGAGCGGAGCGTCAAGAAGTGCATCATCGCCGTGCGCAGCCTCGAGCAGTTCCCGCAGATCCACGGCCCCCGCGACCTGATGGACGCCGCGCGGGAGACCCCCGGTACGCCGCAGGGCCCTGCCGCCGAGGCGGAGGAGCCGGAGTTCCCGACCGCGCGACCGGAGGCGGAGCACGGGGCGGGACCCGAGGCGCCGGCCGCAGGCGGAACCGGCGCCCCGGACGACAGGCCGGTGCCCAAACCCGGTCCGCGCCCCGGCACCGACCGCTCCGAGCGCGGCCCTGAACGTCCCGACTCCGCAGCGCCGGAGCAGGAGCAGCGCGAGCCGGAGCAGCCCAAGCGTGACCGGCCGTCGGGCCACGGGCCCGCCGGCGAGCTGGTCATCCCCTCCGACTGGACGGAGCAGTTCGGCAGTGAGGCCGACCGGAGGGTCGCGACCTACAAGATCACCGAGCAGGTGGACGGCGAGGCCCGCGAGTTCAGCACGGCGGACCTGCCGCCCGCCGAGGCGGACCAGTTTCAGTCCATGATGCGCGACCGCGACTACGAGGGCGCCGCCGAGCTCTTCGCGAACTTCTCGGGGCTGACCAAGGAGAAGATCCAGCCGCTCCTCGAGTCCGCCCCCGCGGCGCAGAACGGCGGCATCGGCGACGGCGTCTCCGACTTCGGGTTCGAGGGCGAGGGCCCCGAAGGGCCCGTCTCGTTCAACTCCGCCGACCTCCCGCCGGCCCTGCGGGCCGAGTTCCTCGAGCACCTCGGTGCCGGGCGACTCGAGGAGGCCGGACGGATCGTCGTCGACTTCACCGGCCTGCCCGAGCCCGTGGTCCGTCAGGTACTGACGAGCTTCCAGGGCGGCAAGTAGCCCTTGCCCCGGCCCCCAGGCCCGTCGGGACACGCGGCACGGGGCAACAAAAAACCCCCTCTGACGAGGGGGTTTTTGGCGGAGACGGGGGGATTTGAACCCCCGGTCGAGTTTAACCCCGACCCTTCATTAGCAGTGAAGTCCGTTCGGCCGCTCCGGCACGTCTCCAGACCGCTGGAAGAACCAGCCAGACAAGACTAGCGAATCGGTCACCCCCTTGCCAAAACGGGGGCCGCTGTGTGCCTCCAGAGGAACTCGTAGCTCATGGCGAGCAGGCGGGCCGCCTGCCGCTGATCGGCCGCCCCGGCGTGTCCGCCCTCGAGGTCCTCGTGATAGCGGACGTGCTCGGCGCCCCGCTCGGCCAGCTTCGCGTACATCCTCCGCGCCTGCACGGGCCCCACCCGGTCGTCGCTCGTGGCCGTCCAGATCAGCGTCGCCGGGAAGCGCGTCGCCTCGGGCACGTCGTCGAGCCGGTGCAGCGGGGAGAATGTGCGGATGAACTCCCACTCCTCGGGCAGGTCCGGGTCGCCGTACTCCGCGATCCAGGAATGGCCGGCCGAGAGGCGCGTGTACCGCCGCAGGTCCAGCAACGGCACCCCGCAGGAGACGGCTGCGAACAGCTCGGGGTAGCCGGTCACCATGTTCCCCATCAGCAGCCCGCCGTTGCTCCGGCCCGTCGCGGCCAGGCGCTCCGGCGAGGTGAGGCCGCGGTCGATCAGGTCGCGGGCGACCGCCGCGAAGTCCTCGTAGGCCCGGTGGCGCCGCTCCTTCAGGGCGGCCCGGTGCCATTCGGGTCCGTACTCGCCACCGCCCCGGATGTTGGCCACCACGTAGACGCCCGACCGGTCGTGCCCGTCCCGGCGCGTCAGCCAGGCGCGCCCCACGACGGCGGAGTACGACGGCGTCAGGCTCGCCTGGAACCCGCCGTAGCCGGTCATCAGGACGGGGCTCTGCCCGTCGGCGACGAGCCGGGTGGGGCCGATCTGGAAGTACGGCACCCGCGTGCCGTCGTCGCTGGTGGCGAAGTGCTGCTCCACCCGCAGCCCGGAGGTCTCGAAGTGCGATCCGGCCGCCTTGACCGGCGCGAGAGCGACGATCTCGACGCCCGGGACGGGTTCGCCCTCGGCGTCGGGATCCGGCTCGGCGGGGTCGAGCGTGCCGCGCAGCAGCGTGGTGGGGGTGAGGAAGCCGGATCGGGTCACCCAGACATCGTTGGGGCGCTCCGGGTCCTCGTCGTCCACCGCCGTGACGGAGACCGTCTCGAACTCGGCGCCGGTCTCCAGCCGGGTGAGGCGCCACCCGGCGGTAGGGTCGGCGGCGAGGACGGTGGAGGCGACGTCCTCCAGCACCGCGAGGACCAGGTAGTCGCGGGTGAACGAGTACCCCTGGAGGGCCGTGCGCGCGTCGGGGCGGAAGACCACCGTCACGTCCCGCTCGCCGGCCAGGAACGGCTCGAGGGCGGTGACGGCCAGCGCCCCCGCCGGCACCACGGCACCGTCCGGGAGGCGCCAGTCGGTCCGCGGGGCGAAGACCAGCCAGTCCCGGTGCACGTCGACGCGCACGTCCTCCGGCACCTCGATCCGCATCCACTGCTCGCCGCCGTCCGGGAGCGTGCGGAGCAGGTGGGTCCGCGCGCGGTGGAAGTCGACCATGTCGAACGCGAGCGTCCGCTCGAAGCCGGGCGTCTGGTCGTGGACGACCACGGCCATGACGTGCCCGGGATCCACCGCGAAGACCTCGCGCGCCGTGCCGACGTCCTGCCCGCGCTCCACGATCCTGACTGTCCGCGCGTAGGAGGAGCGCGTGAGCGAGCCGGGACCGAAGTCCGACGCCAGGTAGACGGCGTCCGGACCCGCCCAGGAGACCCGCGACTTCGCCACCTCGAAGTCGAAGCCGCCCTCGGCGGCGGGGACAAAGGCGCGCCGGACGACGTCGTACTCGCGGACGCGGACGGCGTCGCCGCCGTCGGGGGAGAGTTTCACGAGGGCGCGTGCGTAGGGCTCGCGGGCGGCGGGCCGGAGCATCTGCACCCCGGAGTACACCCAGTCGACGCCCTCGGCGGCGGCGAGCGCGTCGACGTCCAGAAGCGTCTCCCACTCCGGCTCGTCCGTCACATAGGAGGCCCAGTCGGTCCGCCGCCACACGCCCCGGGGGTGCTCGGCGTCGCGCCAGAAGTTGTAGTAGTGGTGACCGCGCTTCACGACGCCGGGGATCCGGTCCTCGGCCTCCAGCACCTCCTGCAGGGAGTCGACGAGGGCGTCGTAGCCGCCGGAACCGTCGGAACCGTCGGAACCGTCGGAACCGTCGGCCACCCGTCCCGCTCCGGCCCGTCGGCGTCGTCGAGGTCCCCGGCCGGGCCCGAGCCACCGAATGCGCCGGGGTCGCCGGACACGCCGGGGCCGCCGTGTCGCAGCCAGGCCTCCGTCTCCGCATTGCGCTCGCGTACCCAGGCGAGCGCCTCGGCGCCGTGGATGTCCTCGAGCCACGCCAACGGGTCCGCTGTCTCGCCGACGGCCGCCTCGTCGCCGCCGAGTGCCGTGCCGGTTCCGTCCATCGGTGCTCCCCTCGCGTCCGGGCCTCCGCCCGCCGTCCACCGGAACACGTGCTCGCGGCGGGCGGGCGCCTGCGAGCCAGTCTAGGCCGCGGGCCCGGCTCCCGGCGGGGACGAACCGTGCGCCGCGCTACGCTGAGGGGCACGCGGTACCGGCGCGCGGGCCTCGGCATCCGGGCCCGGGTGCGGGGACCGGGGTGCAGGACCGGGGACAGGGAACCGGCCGGACTGATTTTGGAGAGAGTGGTATGCGGCGCGAACGGTATGTCGTCACGGTGGTGGGGGCCGGCCCCCGGGGGACCTCGGCGCTGGAGCGGCTCCTGGCCCGGCTCGAGTCGGCGACGGCGCCCGGGGAGACCGTCCCGGGACCGATCGACCTCCGCGTGGTGGACCCGTACCGGCCCGGGTCCGGTCACGTCTGGTCGCCGCGGCAGTCCCGGCTCTTCCTCATGAACACGCCCGCGGTGTACCCGACGGTCGCCCCGCCGCGCCGCGCGGGCGAGCCGGGCCTGACGTTCGACCAGTGGCGCCGCCTCCGCGGCGACGGGGCCACCCTGGCGCCGGTCGAGCTCGCGGAGCTCGACGCCCTCGGTCCCGGCGACTACCCGTCGCGGGCGCTCTACGGGCGGTACCTCGAGCACGTGTACGACGCCGTCGCCCAGCGACTGCGGGAGCACCCCGCCGTCGCCTCCGTGGAGCACGTGCCCGCCTCGGCGGTGCGGCTCGAGAAGCGCGGCACCGACTACCTGCTCGTGCTGCGCTCCGCCGACGGGGAGACGAGCACGCTGGAGACCGACGCCGTCGTCCTCGCCGTGGGGCACGTCCCGGCCGAGCTGAATCCGCGGCAGGCCGCGGCCGGGCAGCGGGCCGAGGAGCTCGGGCTCGTGTACCAGGGCCCGAACGTGCCCTCCGACGTCGACTGGTCGATCTTCCCCGGGGGCGAACCGCTGCTGGTGCGCGGGCTCGGGCTGAACTTCTTCGACGCGCTCGCCCAGCTGACCCAGGGCCGGGGCGGCGACTTCCACCCGGTCGGCCGTGAGCCCGGCCGCCGCCTCGAGTACCGTCCGAGCGGCCGGGAGCCGCTGATCTTCGCCGGGTCCCGCCGCGGCGTCCCCTACCGGGCCAAGGCGGAGGTGCCGGCCTTCGTGCCGCCCAGTGTCGAGCTGGCCTACCTGACCTTCGAGCGGGTGCACGCGCTCGCCGCGGCCGGCGCGCCCGGCGAGCCGCACGGCAAGGTCGGGTTCGACGCCCACGTCTGGCCGCTGCTGCACCGCGACGTGCTGCGGACGTTCTACACGGTCGCCGCGCGCGTGCGACCGGACGATTTCGCCGACCCCGCCGGGTTCCTGACGCGGATGGACGAGATCCTCGATGCACCGCGCCACCCGGACCAGACCGTGCAGGGCACGCGTGTCCACGGCCAGGAGGTCTGGCGCTCGCGGCTGGCCGGCCTCGTCGACGAACTCGCGCCCGGCGTCGGCTGGCTCGACGTGCCGGCGCTCGGCCACCCCTTCGCCCAGCGGGGCTTCACCGACGGGGACGAGTACCAACGGGCGGTGATCGCCTACCTCGAGGAGGACGCCCGCTCCTCGGCGGCCGGCGAGGACGACCCCCTGAAGATGGCCATTGGCGCCCTGCACGCCGGGCGGCTCCTGATCAAGCGCATGGTCGCCGAGGGGCTCGTCGACGAGGTCTCCCGCACCGACGAGCTCCAGCGCTGGTTCGAGCCGCTGGTCGAGGGCACTGCCAGCGGGCCGCCCCTGCGCCGCATCGAGGAGCTGATCGCGCTCTGCCGCGCCGGCATCGTGCGCTTCCTCGGCCCGGACCCGGTCTTCTCCCTCGAGGAGGAGGGCGAGTACGCGGGCGTGTTCACCGCGTCCTCCCCGTGGGTGGATGCCTCCCCGGCCACCGCGCACCACATGCTCGAGGCCATGATGCCCGCCAACCGTGTCGCCCATACCGCGTCCGAGCTGCTCCGCCAGCTCCAGGACGACGGACTGGCCCGCCCCCGGGCGATGCCGACCGAGGAAGGCGAGCTCATGCCCGGCTCGGGGTTCGACGTCGTCGGGCGGCCCTACCGCCTGGTCGACGCCCACGGCGTCGCGCACCGCGCGTTGTTCGTGCTCGGCCTGCAGCTCTCCAGCGTGCAGTGGGGCACGGCCATCGCCGCGGAGTCGGAGGGCACGGACGACGACGGCGCCCGCACCCTCGCGGATGCGGACGCCGTCGCCGTGGAGATCGTCCGGCTCGCCGCCCGGTAGCCGGCCGCAGGCAGGCCAGGCAGGCCAGGCAGGCCAGGCCCGGGCCGCGGCCGGCGAGGTGGCCCGAGGCGGCGGCCCGGGCCGTTACTTCTTCGGCAGGTCGACGCCGACGATCGCCGGGTCGTGGTCCGAGGCCCGGTAGGGATCCGGCGCGTAGAAGTCGGTCGCGTTGTAGTTGTACCGGCTGTACTCCAGGGCGATCGGCTCGTCCGCGTTGATGTCCCACACGGTGTGGCCGGTGACCTGCCCGGCCGCCGCGGGGGAGGCCAGGATGTGGTCCAGCGAGCCGACCAGCCCGCCGTAGAGGTACGTGTGCTCCTTCTCCCCATCGGCGGCGGCGCCCAGGTTGGTGTAGCCGGCCGCGTGGAAGACCCGCATCGGGTCCTCCTGCGTGTAGGCGTTGAAGTCGCCGGTGAGGAAGACCTTCTCGGTGTTCCGCTCCTGCGTCATCTCCTCGGCGAAGGCCACCAGCGCCTCGGCCTGGGCCACGCGGGCCGCGTTCCAGGCGCCCTGGCCGTCGCCGGCGTCGTCGTTGGCCGATCCGTCGTCCGGCGCGGAGCCCTTGGACTTGAAGTGGTTCACGATCGTGAGGAAGCGCGTCTTGCTGTTCCCGCCGACCTTCTGGAACGCCTGCGCCAGCGGCTGGCGCGCGTTGGAGAAGGCGGGGTCGTCCAGGATGACCGACTCGTCGATCGGCTTCACCGCCGCGGGCTTGAAGATGAACGCCGTGCGGATCACGTCCTCGTCCGCCGGCAGGTCCGCCGGGCTGGGCACGAAGTCCCAGACCGGCGTGCCGGCCCCCTCGTTGAGGGCTGCGGTCAGGGTCGCCAGGGCCTCGTCGCGGTCCTGGCCGAACGCGGCCGAGTTCTCGATCTCCTCCAGCGAGACGACGTCCGCGCCGAGCCCGTTGATCGCGGCGACGATCTTGGCCTCCTGGCGCTCGAGGTCCTCCTCGTCGGCGGCGCCGCGCGGTCCGTCCGGGTTGCAGCGATTGGTGCCGACGGGCTCGCCGTCGCGGTCGGTGTGCCAGGAGCAGCTGCCGCCGAGCTCCTCCACGAACTCCCGGCCGGTGGTGGTGAAGTAGTTCAGGACGTTGAAGGAGGCGATCCGCACGTCGCCGCCGACCTCGGCCGGCGCCGTGGTCCGGGTGTCGGCGAACGACGCCGGGGCGTCGCCCGGGTTCTCGCCGGTCACCTGGGTCTGGGGCTGGAAGCGCCACAAGTCGTATCGGTAGTCGAGCACCACCGGGGACGTGAACGTTGCCGCCGCGCCGACGCGCACGGGCGTCCCGGGGGAGAGGTAGGGCAGTGGGATGTCCTGGTTTCGACTGCCGCCCGTGAAGTTCACGGTCGCGCCGTCGTCGAGCGTGACGCTTCGCTGGGCGTTCTCCGCCTCGATCGCGGAGGCGAGGTCCGACCCGGCGGGCGCCGCGTCGGTCGGCTGCGGCAGCCGCGCCTCCCCGGGGACCAGCGCGCTCTCCCCGAAGGCGAGGCCGATCTCGCCGTACCGGTTCAGCGAGTAGTTGTCCGCGACGGTCCACTGACCCTCCGGTTGCCACAGCATGCCCTCGTAGCGCTCGCGCTCCGCGTCGGTCGCCGGCCACGCCGCGGTGAGCGGCTTGACGGCCTCCGCAGGCTCATCGAGGGCGGAGACCTGTCCCTCGGTCGCGTCGACCTGGGTCATGCCGTAGTACTCCGTCGCGGTGCCGGTGACCTCCACGTGGTCGCCGACCACGACGCCCGGCACGGCGTCCGGCGCATAGACGAAGACGCCGTGGCTGGCCGCATCGCCGTCGTCGGACCCCGTGCCGGGGGTCTGCAGGAAGAACCCGTCGATCCCGCCGGTGGGGAACGCGGCGGTGACGACGCCCCGCGTGGAGACGCGCTCGCCGGAGAGCGGGCTGGCCGCGCCCGTGCCCTGGATCTCGGCGATGGAGACCTCCTGCGCCGGTTCCGGCTCGGGTTCGGGGGTGGTGCCGGGGCCGCCGGTCCCGCCCGACGGCGTCGGGGTGATCTCCGCACTGAGCGTGAAGTCGGCGCGGTTGTCGTCGGTGTCGACGCCGTCGGTCCGGTTGAAGGAGCGCGGATCCGAGTTGCTGGAGGGCGCGGCGGCGGTCTGCGTCTCGAACGTGTTGGAGCCGCCGTAGCCCAGCAGGTCCGCGACGTCCTCGACGCCGACGACCGACCCGGTGGGCAGGGTCAGCGGCTCGGTCGTCTCGGCGAGGACCACGGTGCCGTTCGTCCCGCCGGGGTTGAACGACGTCGTCAGGTCCGGGCCGGGCAGCGCGGCGCCGGTGGTGCCGTTGCTCCCACCGGCGACGAGGAACGTCTCGCCGGGGTCGATCGTGCCGGAGAGTTCGACCGAGGAGTGCGTCGCCGCGGTGCCGGAGGCGGAGCGGTACTGCAGGCTCCAGCCCTCCAGCGACACCGGGGCGCCGGAGGTGTTGAGCAGTTCGACGAACTTGTGGGTGTAGACGGCGTTGCGGCTGCCGCCGGAGAGGTAGGCCTCGTTGATGACGACGCCGCTCGCGGTCGCCGATGCGGTCGGTGCGGGTGCGGCCGGCGCTGCCGACGCCGCCGGGGCGACGGTGAGGGCGGCCGCTAGGGCGAGGGTCGCCGCCACGGCGGCGGGACGGGTGGGGTGTGGATGCACGGGAGGTTCCTTCTCGAGGGCGGGAGCGAGGACGATGGCGGCACGTCCGCGACGCGGACGCCAAGCGATCGCTTCAGAGTTCATCAGTCTTGCATGAACGGTGAGTTGCGTCACCGTGTCCGCGGGGTGGAGCGCCGGCGCCCGCGGGGAGATGCGGGCGTCCTCTCATCGAGCCCTCCTGTGTCTCTCATCCGCACCTCATCTGGCTCTGACTAGATGGGTACTGCGACCGGACGTCCTGCCGTCGCCGATCGACCACCGCGAGGAGCGCATCATGACCGTCACCGACACCCGGCCTTCGACCACCGTTTCCAGCCCCGGCCTGAACGACTTGCACGACCCCGCCGACCGTCCCGCCGGCTGTCCCGCCGGCCGCCCCGACGCTTCGAGCCCCGCTTTCCGCAGCGCCGCCGTGGAGCCCGAGCCGCTCTTCGCCCCGACGTTCGAGGCGGTGCGGCCGGGCCTCCGCGAGGAGGCACTCCCGGCGGCGCGGCTGCTCGCCGCCCGCCCCGCCTACACCACCCGCTACGTCGCCGAGCACGCGGCGGCGGCCCCCTCCGGGTTCGGGCTGCGCTCGGGGGCCGATGTCGTCCCGCAGCCCGGCGACGTCGTTCTGGCGCGCGTGCTGGAGATCGGGCAGCACAAGCGGCTCGAGAGCCCGGTCTCGCGGAAGGCCCTGCTCTTCCCCGGCCAGGAGATCCTGGTGGCCTACGGCCACCGCTACGCCCCGGACCAGTTCCTCGCCTACGTGCCCTCGTCCCTGGAACCGTGCGACCTCGTGGCCGGAGGCGGCCTCGCCTCCCAGGTCCGCGACGCGCACGCCCGCGTCGACGCGGCCACGCGGATCGAGCCGATCGGACTGCTCGCGGACCGCGACGGCGTCGTCAACCTCCGCGACCACGCGCCGGAGCGCCTGGTCTCCGAGGACGGGCTGCCGGGCGCGCTGCCGCCGATCTTCGCCGTGCTGGGCTCCTCCATGAACTCCGGAAAGTCCACCACGGTCGGCTGCTTGGTCAACGGGCTCGCCAACAGCGGGCTCACCGTCGCGGCCGGCAAGGTGACCGGCACGGGAGCCGGCAACGACGTCAACCTCTTCCGTGACGCCGGCGCCACCCGGGTCATGGACTTCACCGACTTCGGCTACCCCACCACGTTCCAAACCGACTACGACGAGATCTGCCGACTGCTCACCAGCATGGTCGCCGCGCTCGCCGAGGAGTCCCCGGACGTGATCGTCCTGGAGATCGCCGACGGGGTCTTCCAGGGGGAGACGGGGCGTCTGCTGGCCGACCCGCTGTTCCACCGGCTCGTCGACTCCACGCTGTTCGCCGCGCAGGAAGCGCTCGGCGCGCTCTCCGGAAGCCGCATCCTGCGTGAGTCGGGCGTGGAGGTCGCCGCCATCTCCGGGGTGCTGACCGCGTCGCCGCTGGCCGCGGCCGAGGCGGCGGGCCACGTCCCCGAGCGCATCATCCCCACGTTCGACCTCTGCCGGCCGGAGGTGGCGGCAGGCCTCCTCGCGGGGGCTCGCCGGTGACCTCCGCCGGTGCACCGCCGCCCGCCCCGGGGCGAGTCCACATCCGGCGGGGAAGCGGCCGGGGGGAGAGCGGCCCGGTGGAGAGCGGCCCGGTGGAGCGCGAGCCCTTAGAGCACGGCCAGGCGCAGGGCCGCCGGGACGAATGCGGACGGGATCGCCGACTGCCGCCCCTGCTGATCGGCTCCCGTCGCTGGTATCTGGCGGGCCTGGTCGTGCTGGCCCTCGTGCGTGCCGGGGCGTCCGTCCTGGCCGCGGCGCTGGCCGGCCGACTCGTCGGCGCGGCCGGGACCGGGGCGCCCGTGCAGGGGCTCCTGGTCGCGGCGGCGGCCGCCGTCGTCGCCGTGGGCGCCAGCGTCTTCGCCGAGGGCCTCGTCGCGGAGCAGCTCGGCCAGGACTATATCCACGAGCTGCGCGTGAGGCTGGTGCGCTCCACGCTGGACTCCGAGCGCACGCGGAGCGCCGGGGTGACCATCGCGCGCAGCACCAACGATCTCACCGCCGTGCGGAACTGGGTGGCCCAGGGCATCGCGCCGCTCGTGGCCGGAATCCCGCTCGTGGTCGTCACCCTCGGGTGGCTCTGCCTGACCAACGTCTGGCTCGGCGTGGCGGTCGGCGTACCTCTGCTGCTGCTCGTAGCGGTGCTCCTGGTCCTGGCGCGCCCGGCCTACGAGCGGGCCCGCGCGGTCCGGCGCGCCCGGGGCCGGCTCGCCGCGCAGGTCGCCGACACGGTCCACGCCCGCGACGCCGTCCGGTTCGGCGGCGGCACGTCCCGGGAGGCCCGGCGCGTCGACCGTGCGGGCCAGCGCGTCGTGGAGGCGGCCCTGTCGCGCGCGCGGATCACCGGCGGGCTCCGCTCGGCGGCCATGGTGGCGCCGATCGCGGCCTCGCTCGGCGTCGGCCTGCTCGCCTCGAGCGGCCGCGTGGACGCTGCCACGGCGGCCAGCGCGCTCATGCTCGCCGGCGTGATCGGCGCGCAGTGCACCGAGCTCGGCCGCGTGGTCGAGTACCGGCAGAACTTCCGGGCCGCGCGGCGCATCATCGCCCCGGTCATCGAGGAGTCCGGGGTCGCCCGCCCCGCCGCGGTCGAGTCGGCGACGGCCCGGCCCGCTCGGGGCGACTCCGCCGGCGACGCCCGTCCGGGGAGGGTCGGAGGGGCCAGCGCCGACGGCGGATCCGCGCCCGGCCCCCTGGTCCTCGCCCGTCCGTCGGTGGACGACGGCGTCGCCGCCGACCCGCTCATCAGCGCGGTGCCGGGCGAGGTGGTCCGGTTGGTGGGCGGGGACGCGCAGGTGGAGGCTGTCTTCCAGGAGCTCGCCGGGCTGGCCCCGGACCGGGCGGAGTGCCGACTCGGCGGCCGGGACCTGGCCGCCGCGGGCGCCCGGGAGCGCCGCCTGCTCGTCGGCCATGCGGCCTCCGGTCTGCCGCTGGAGCGCGGGAGCATCCTGCGGGCGGTCCGCTACCGGGTGCCCGACGCCGGGGAGGACGAGGCGTGCGCGGCCCTCGCCGCGGCCGGGGCCGACCCGGCGGCCTGGGACGCGACGCTGCCGCAGGGACTCCGGACCCTCCTGCGGAACGGTGGCCAGCCGCTGTCCATCGCCCAGCGCGCCCAGGTCCGGATGGCCCGCGCGCTGCTGGGGACGCCGCCGCTGCTCCTGCTCGACCGGATCGACGCCGAGCTGGACCGCGCGGGCCGGGAGGCCCTGCGCGAGCTCGTCCGCGACTACCCGGGGATCGTCGTCCTCGCCACCCACGGCGACGGCCCGGCCCCCGGGGCGCGGACCGTCGTCGTACCCGGCTGACCCGCCGCCCTTCGCAGTCCGGCCACGCGCGCCGAGCGCGCCTCGACGCCGGTGGCCCGATGCCGGTTGCCCGACGACGGTTGCCCGACGACGGTTGCCTGACGCCGGTGCCCCGGGGACGGCGAAGGCCCCTGCTCCCCGTCGAGACGGGGAGCAGGGGCCTTCGCCGGCGCGGATGGTAAGGGATTTGAACCCTTGGTGCGGGGTCGCCGCACACCGGTTTTCAAGACCGGCTCCTTAGGCCGCTCGGACAACCATCCGGAGAGACCAACTCTAGAGCCAGCGGGCGCGCGCCGCCAAAGCCGGCGGCGGCCGCCGGACGCGCCGAAGCGCAAGGACACCCGAAGCGGTTCTTCCACGTGTACCCCGACCTGAGGCACAATGCGGGGTGACCGTCTCCACCGAGCGGTCGAGTCACAGCGATCCGCTGGCGGCGGGCACGGTCCGCCGGTGCGGCGGACGCCAACGAGGAGGACGCATGAGCTGGCTGGACCGGTCGCATTCCGTAGCGCCGCAGAACTTCAACCGGTGGCTGATCCCGCCCGCCGCGCTGGCCGTCCACTTGTGCATCGGGCAGGCGTACGCCACCAGCGTCTACAAGACGGCGCTCGTGGAGCACTTCGACGCGAGCCTGACCGAGATCGGCATCATCTTCTCCATCGCGATCGTCATGCTCGGCCTCTCGGCCGCCGTCATGGGCACCTGGGTGGAACGGTCCGGCCCGCGCAAGGCCATGTTCGTCGCCGCCTGCTTCTGGTCCGCCGGCTTCCTGGTCGGCTCCGCCGGCATCTTCTCCCAGCAGCTCTGGCTGGTCTACCTCGGCTACGGCCTGCTCGGCGGCATCGGGCTCGGCATCGGCTACATCTCCCCGGTCTCCACGCTCATGAAGTGGTTCCCCGACCGCCCGGGCATGGCCACCGGCATGGCGATCATGGGCTTCGGCGGCGGCGCCCTGGTGGCCTCGCCCCTGTCCACCCGGCTGATGCGCCTCTACGACCCGGAGTCCGGCACCGAGGGCTGGATCCCCTCCGGCGACGCCGTCGGCCAGCTGTTCGTCACGCTCGGCGTCGTCTACTTCCTCTTCATGCTCTACGGCGCCCTGACCATCCGCGTCCCCGCTGAGGGCTGGCGTCCGCGCGGCTGGGACCCGAGCCAGGCCAGGAAGTCGGCGCTCGTTACAGACAACAACGTCTCCGCCCGGAACGCGGTCCGGACGCCCCAGTTCTGGCTGCTCTGGGCGGCCCTGTTCCTCAACGTCACGGCGGGCATCGGCATCCTCGAGCAGGCCGCCCCGATGATCCAGGACTTCTTCCGGGCCGGGGACGGCGCGTCGGCCGTGTCCGCCGCGGTCGCGGGCGGCTTCGTGGGCCTGCTCTCGATCGGCAACATGCTCGGCCGGTTTGCGTGGTCGTCGACGTCGGACCGGATCGGCCGCAAGCCCATCTACATGGTCTACCTGGGCGTCGGGGCGGTGCTCTACACCGTCCTGGCCCTCTTCGGCGACACCAGCCGCCTGCTCTACATCTTCCTCGCGTTCGTGATCATCTCCTTCTACGGCGGCGGGTTCGCCACCGCCCCCGCCTACCTGCGGGACCTCTTCGGCACGTACCAGGTCGGCGCCATCCACGGACGGCTCCTGACGGCCTGGTCGGCCGCCGGCATCGCCGGGCCCGCGATCGTGAACGGGTTCCTCGACGCGCAGGGCGAGCCCGGGACCATGATGGCCGAGAACTACCGGCCGGTCCTGTTCACGATGGTCGTGCTGCTGGGCATCGGCCTCGTCGCCAATGCCCTGATCCGGCCGGTCCACTCACGCTTCCACGAGCCGGCGGACGCGAAGCCCGTCGGCGGCGCCGAACCGGTGCCCGAGCCGGTCCGTGCGCCGAGCGGCTCGGCCGGGAGCAGCCCAGAGTCCCGGGCGGCGCACCCGGACGGCCCGGGCGCCAAGAGTGCCGCCACGGGGGCCGGAGAGGACCGGCCGGAGACCGACCTGGCAGTGGGACGCGTGGTCTTCGGCTGGTTGCTGGTGGGCGTCCCGCTGCTCTTCGGCGTGTGGCAGACGCTCCTGCGGGTCGCGCAGCTGTTCGACTGACGCCGACCGACCCCCATCCGGACGCAGGAGGAGAACGCATGACCGAGACCCACCCCCACACGATGACCGCGGCCGTCTTCGAGGGCGCCGGCGGGCCCGACGTCGTGCGGTCCGTCCGCCGCCCGGTGCCGGTCCCCGGTCCCGGGGAGGTCCTCGTCCGCGTGGCGGCCGCCGGACTGAACCGGGCCGACGTCCAGCAGCGCAAGGGCGTCTACCCGCCGCCGGCCGGGGCCAGCGACATCCCGGGGCTCGAGGTCTCGGGCACGATCGCCGCGCGCGGCGAGCGGGTCGAGTCCGCGGCGGGGGAGTACGACGACGGCGCACCCGTCTGCGCGCTCCTCGCCGGCGGCGGGTACGCGGAGTACGTCGCGGTGCCGGCCGGCCAGGTGGTCCCGCTCCCGTCCGGTGTCGATCCGGTCGATGCCGCCGGGCTGCCCGAGGTCGCCGCAACCGTGTGGTCCAACCTGGTGCTGGAGGCCGGGGTCCGCCCGGGGGAGTGGGTCCTGATCCACGGCGGCTCGGGCGGCATCGGCGCCGCAGGGATCCAGATCATGAAGGCCTACGGCGCCCACGTCGCCGTCACGGGCAGCACCCGGGAGAAGCTCGACTACGCGGCGGGACTGGGAGCGGACGTCCTCATCGACTACCGCACCGAGGACTTCGCCGAGCGGATGCGCGCCGCCACCGGCGGCCACGGCGCGGACGTGATCCTCGACGTCGTGGGCGCGAAGTACCTGGGCGCCAACGTGTCCGCGCTGGCCACCGGCGGCCGGCTCGTGGTGATCGGGCTGGCCGGCGGCGTGCGCGGCGAGCTGGATCTCGCGGCGCTGATGGGCCGGCGCGGCCGGATCATCGCCACCACGCTGCGCGCGCGGCCGGCCGCGGAGAAGGCGGCGATCATGGGCGAGGTGCGCCGGCACGTCTGGCCGATGGTCTCGGCGGGGCGCCTGCGGCCGACGACGGACCGCGTGTTCGCGCTCGCCGATGCCGCCGCGGCCCATGCCTACTTCGACTCGGGCGAGCACCGCGGCAAGATCCTCCTGCGGCCCTGAGGGCCCCGGCCTCCGGCGCGGGGCTCGTGCCCGCCGGCCCTCGGGGAGGCCGGGCGGGACCGCCGCCCGTCCGGGCGTTCGTGGCAAGATGGAGCCGTGGGTCTCTTCGCACGACTTCGCGGCACGCACCGCGACACCAAGGAGCTGGGACTGGGAGTGTGGCGCCGTGCCCACGACCGCTTCGAGCGCGGGCTCGACCGCTTCCACCAGGTCCTCGAGGGCATCGAGGACGACGCCCAGTACAACGATCTCTACAACGGGCTGGTCGCCATCGCGAACCGGCTGGCCGACCAGCTCCCCGAGGTGCGCAGCATCTGCGTCGAGGCCCAGGCGGCCCGGCCGAGCGAGGGAACCGACATCCCGCCCGGGGCCTCGGCGGTCCACCGCGCCCTGTCGAAGGCGGCCAACGACGTCGCGCAGGCCGCGCAGGCCGCCGCCATGGCCCGGCTCGACGCCGAGAGCCACGCGTCCACCGACCTCGCGCGGGGACTCGACAGTGTCCGGCGCCGCGCCGACGTCGTGGTGGAGGGCGTCCGCTGCGCCCGGGCCGCCGTCGAAGCGCTGCGCTGACGGCCGGCGCACTGCCGTCCCCGCGATTCGTGCATCCGGGCACGGATTCCCCGGGCGATGGCCGACGGCGGAGAGAAACGATTCAACCGACGGCCGGCCCGCCCTTATTCCCGTCCGACCGAGCGCTACGCCGTGCGCGTAGGCGGTCTGCCGGACCGGCGTCTTCGATGGCAGGATGAGGGCCATGACAACCTATGAATCACCGGTCCTGAAATTCAACGACGGCAACACCATCCCGCAGCTCGGCTACGGGGTTTGGCAGGTCGAGGACGATGTCGCCGAGAAGGTCGTCGGCGACGCTTTCGCGGCCGGCTACCGGCACATCGACACCGCGAAGGTGTACGGCAACGAGGAGGGCGTGGGCCGGGCCATTGCGGCGTCCGGTCTGCCGCGCGAGGACCTGTTCATCACCACCAAGCTGTGGAACGCCGACCAGGGCTACGAGGAGACGCTGGCGGCGTTCGACGCGTCGCTGAACCGGCTCGGTCTCGAGTACATCGACCTCTACCTCATCCACTGGATCCAGCCGAAGCAGGGCAAGTACGTGGACACCTGGAAGGCCCTCGTGGACTTGCAGACGTCGGGCAGGGTCAAGTCGATCGGCGTCTCCAACTTCACGGTCGGGGCCCTGCAGGAGATCGAGGAGGCCACCGGGGTGGTCCCGGCGATCCACCAGGTCGAGACGCACCCCTACTTCCCGCAGCGCAGCCTCCGGGAGTACGAGCAGTCCCGGGACATCCTGCACCAGTCGTGGTCGCCGCTGGGCAACCGCTCCGACCTGCTGGAGAACCCGGTGATCACCGAGATCGCCGAGAAGCACGGGGCGGCGCCGGCGCAGGTCGTCATCGCCTGGCACCTGGCCAACGGTCTGGTGGTCATTCCCAAGTCCGTGACGCCGGAGCGGATCGTCGCGAACTGGGAGTCCCTCGGGCTGACGCTCGACGAGGAGGACCTGGCCCGGATCGACGGGCTCGACCGCGGAGCCGAGGGGCGCATCGGCCCGGACCCGGCGGTCAGCGACTTCGAGTAGTCGACGCGCGCAGGACGACGGCGAGGCGCCGCCCGGCACCCGGGCGGCGCCTCGCCGTCTCCCCGGGCGGAGACGACCGGGAATGAGAGGAGCGGCCGACCTGCCTCTGCAGATCGGCCGCTCCACGCGCTGAGCCCCCTGCCAGAATCGAACTGGCGACCTTTTCATTACGAGTGAAACGCTCTACCGACTGAGCTAAGGAGGCACCGTGGGCGATCCGAGGATTTCCCACGAGCGACAACTTTATAGGACAGGTCAGCGCCGGGTCAAAACGCGGTCCGCCCCTCCGGCCCGGCGTCGGCTGAGGCCCGACGGCGAGCCGTCCGGCCTCAGCAGGTGAGTCCCTCCGCCGGGGCCTCGCCGTCGAGCAGGAAGTCGTCGACCGCCCGCGTGATGCAGTCGTTGCTGCGGCCGTAGGCGGTGTGCCCGTGTCCCTCGTACGTGACCAGGTGCGCGTTGGGCCCCAGCTGCTCCGCGAGCGACTCAGCCCACTCGTAGGGGGTCGCGGGGTCGCCCGTGGTCCCGATGACCAGGGCCTCCGCGTCCCCGGTCAGCCGCTTCGCCGGCTCCAGGTCCCCGACCGCCGGTGCCGGCCAGTCCTTGCAGGAGAGGTCCCCGCCCAGGTACCACCCGAGCGTGGGGGAGACATCGTCGAGCGCGCGGTCCAGCGCGGCGCCGTCGACCCTCGGCTCCGGGTAGTCGAGGCAGTTGATCGCCGTGAACGCGTCCCAGGAGTTGTCGGCGTACGTGCCGTCGTCGAGCCGGCCGGAGCGGGCGTCGGCGAGATACATCAGCGACTCCGCGGTGCCCTCCCGCTGCAGCTCGTTCAGGGCCTCGCTGAAGGACTGACGCCAGCCGTCGTCGTACATGGGCAGCAGGAGCGCGTTGACGAACTCCTCCTCGGTGAACGTGCGCCCGTCCTCGACCGGGATCGGCTCCTCCTCGAGCCGGTCCATGATCTGGTCCAGCTCGTCCAGGCCGTTCTGCACCCCGCCGCTGAGCGGGCAGGACCCCTCGGCCCCGCACCACTCCACGAACGCGTGCAGCTCCTGCTGGAAGTTCTCCGCCTGCGCCAACGTCACCTCGGAGATCCCGAGCGTGGGGTCCATCGCCCCGTCGAGCACCATCCGCCCGACGTTCTCGGGGAAGAGGTCGGCGTAGGCGGCCCCGAGCTTGGTGCCGTAGGAGAAGCCGAGGTACCGCAGGTCCTGGTCCCCGTTGACGGCGCGCAGGATGTCGAGGTCGCGGGCGGCGCTGTCCGTGTCCACGTGGGCGAGGATCTCGCCGTTCTTCTCGTCGCACAGCGCCCCCAGCTCGGCGATCGACAGCGGCTCCCCGGCCCGGCCCTGGTCCAGCTGCTCGTCGGTGCGGCACTCCACCGGCGCGGACTCGCCGACCCCGCGCGGGTCGAAGCCTACGAGGTGGAGGTTCTCGCGCAGCTCAGTCGAGAACGTCGAGGTCGCAGTGTTGCGCACGAGCTGCACTCCGGAGGCGCCCGGCCCGCCGGGATTCACCAGCAGCGACCCCTCGGGCATGGGCGCGCGCTTGCGGATCATCGCCAGCTCGATCGTCTCCCCGTCCGGCTCGGCGTAGTCCAGCGGCACCTCGACGCGCGCGCACTCGAAATTGCCCTGGCACGACTCCCAGGCGGCGTTCTGCGCGTAGAAGCGCTCCAGCCCGGCCGGGACCTCCGCCGGCTCCGGCCCGGCGTCGTCGGGCTGCGGCGTGCAGCCGGCAGCGGCCAGCACGACGGCGGCGGCCGCTGCGAGCGCTCCGGTCCACCGGGCGCGGCGCGCGCCCGGTCGGTGGTGGGGGTGCGCGGGGAGGCCGGTGCGTCGGGTCATGCGGGGAGAGGCTCCTGGGTGCAGGGGAGGGGTGCGCGGGTGCGTCGGTCAGCTGCGGCGCGGCAGGAGGCCGGCCATCATGGCCTCCATCGCCAGCAGCGGCGTCACGTTGGCCGTGATACGCCGTCGTGCCTCGGCGATGAGGTCGATCCTCGCCAGCGTATCGGTCGCGGAGCTCCGGGCGGCGAATTGGCGGAGCGGCTCGGACAGGTAGTCGTTGACCAGCTCCGTCCCGGTGCCGAGCTGGAGGACCAGCACGTCGCGGTAGACGGTTGTCAGATCGATGAGCGCGCGGTCGAGAGAGTCGGTGACGCCGCGCCGGGCGCGGCGCTTCGTGGCCTCCTCCACCTGCTTGAACTGGCTCCGCAGCTGGGGCGGGATCTGCGCGTCCGGCTCCAGCCCGAGCAGCTCGCGCAGCCCGGCGGTCTCGGTCGCGGCGCGCTCCTCGGCGGAGCTGGTGGCCTCCTTGGTGGAGATCTCCACGATCTCCCCGGCCGCGGCGACCGCGTCGGCGACGGTGCGCAGGTACAGCGGCAGGCGGACGGTCTTGTCCCGGCGCATCCGCGCCTCCTCGGACTGCGCGAGCCGCCGTGCCACGCCGATGTGCGACTGGCTGACCCGGGCCGCGAACTCCGCCTGCTCCGGGGTCAGGCCGTCGCGGCGGATCAGCAGCTCGGCGACGGCGTCCCGGCTGGGCACGCGCAGCCCCAGCGGGCGGCAGCGCGAGCGGATCGTTACGAGCACGTCCGCCGGGCTCGGGGCGCAGAGGACCCAGACCGTGTGCGGAGGCGGTTCCTCGATGGCCTTGAGCAGGACGTTGGTGGTCCGCTCGGTCATGCGGTCCGCGTCCTCCATGACGATCACGCGCCACCGCCCGCCGGAGGGGCGGTCCTGTGCCTTGGTGATCAGCTCGCGCACGTCGCTGATCATGTAGTTCACATTCTCGGTGGTCACCATGGCGACGTCCGGATGGGCCCCGGCCAGGGCCAGCCGGCACGGCTTGCACGCACCGCACCCGGTGCCCCGCTCGCACTGCAGCGCGGCCGCGAAGGCCCGCGCCGCGTTGGACCGCCCGGAGCCGGGCGGGCCGGTGAACAGCCAGGCGTGGGCCGGACTGCCGTCGGCGACGGCGCGCTCCAACTGCGCCACGGCCTGCTCCTGCCCGGGCAGCTCGTCCCAGACGCTCATGCGCCCGCCCCGGCGGAGCGCAGCCCGCTCACCCGCGCGAGCACGGACGCGGCGAGCTCGTCGACGCCCAGACCGGCGTCGAGCACCAGGTACCGTTCCGGGTCGGCGGCGGCCAGGTCGAGGAAGGCCCGGCGGTTGCGCGTGTGGAAGTCGTCCGGTTCGGCCTCGAGCCGGTCGGCCCCGCCGGCGTCGCGGACGGTGCGACGGCGGCGCCCGTCCTCGGCGGCCACGTCCAGCAGGACGGTCAGGTGGGGGAGGAGGCCCTGCGTGGCCCAGCGGTTGAGGCCCAGGACGTCCTCGGCCCCGAGGCCGCGTCCGACGCCCTGGTAGGCGACGGAGGAGTCGATGTAGCGGTCGCAGACCACCACCTGCCCGGAGGCGAGGGCGGGGAGAATGACCTGCTCCACGTGCGCGGCGCGCGCGGCGGCGAAGAGGAGCGCCTCGGTGCGGGGGTCCACGGGCCCGTGCCCGTGGTCGAGGACGAGGGAGCGCAGCTTCTCTCCGATCGGCGTCCCGCCCGGCTCGCGGGTCTGCAGGACGGTCTCGCCGGCGGCGTCGAGCGCCTCGGCCAGTCGGGCCGCCTGGGTCGACTTGCCGGCGCCGTCGCCGCCCTCGAACACCACGAACAGGCCCGGTCCGGGGTGGGCCGACGGCGAGGGCTCGGGCGTGCGGGGGTCCTCATGCTGCTGGCTCACCCCACCAGCCTAGCCGCAACAATGCCGTCGCCGAGGGTCGCGGGCTGGCCCGTGGACAGCGCCGCGCCCTACCCTCGTCACCATGAGCGAAGGCACCGCAGAGCAGGGCATCGGGCAGGACTCCACGCACACCCGCCGTGGCGCTCTGGCGCCCGACAGCGTCGTCGTGGCGTCGGGGCGCCCGCCGCACGAGACCGACGAGCCGGTCAACCCGCCGATCGTGCTCTCCTCCACCTTCCGCGGCGCCGGCCTGCCCGACGCCGGCGAGCGGGGCTACGCCCGCTTCACCAATCCCACCTGGGACCCCTTCGAGGCCACGCTGGCGGAGCTCGAGCGCGCCGAGCTGCCCGCCCTCGCCTTCGGCTCCGGGATGGCGGCCATCGCCGCGGCCATGTCGCTGCTGCCGGCCGGGGGGACCGTCGTCCTGCCGCGTCACAGCTACAACGGCAGCCTCGCCCTCGTCGGGGACCTGACGCGGCGGACCGGTCTGCGCGCGGTGCACGTGGACATCGCGGACACCGAGGCCGTCATCGCCGCCCTGGACACCGCGTCGGCCGCCACCCCGCGCGCCGCCGCGGAGGACGGGCCGTCCGTCCTGCTGTGGGCCGAGAGCCCCACCAACCCCATGCTCGAGGTCGCCGACCTGCCGGCGCTCCTCGCCGCGGCGCGCGAGCGCGGAGTCCTGACCGTCGTCGACAACACCTTCTCCACCCCGCTGCTCCAGCGCCCGCTGGAGGCCGGCGCCGACGTCGTCGTCCACTCGGCCACCAAGTACCTCGGCGGCCACTCGGACGTGATCCTCGGGGCCGTCGTCACGTCGTCGGCGCCGCTGCGCGAGCGGCTCCTGGCCTACCGGACCCTGCACGGCGCGATCGCCGGCCCGTTCGAGACCTGGCTGACGCTGCGTGGGATGCGCACGCTCGCCGTGCGCCTCGAGCGCTCGCAGGCGACCGCCCAGCTGCTCGCCGAGCGCCTCGCCGCTCACCCGGCGGTGGAGTCCGTCCGGTACCCGGGGCTGCCCTCGGACCCGGGCCACACGCGTGCCGCCGCGCAGATGGACGGCTTCGGCTCGGTCGTCTCCCTCACCGTCGCCCCCGGCGCGGGCCCCGCGCACGACGGCGGTGGGGACGGCGGCGCAGCGCGCGGCCGGGCGGCGGCCGACGCCGTCGTGGCGGCGCTGGAGCTGTGGACCCCGGCCACGAGCCTCGGCGGCGTCGAATCGCTTGCGGAGCGGCGCCGCCGGCACCCCGGGGAGGCGCCGAGCGTCCCGGAGAACCTCATCCGGCTCAGCGTGGGGATCGAGAACGCCGAGGATCTCTGGGCGGATCTGGCGCGTGCCCTCGACCATGCGGCCGGGCCGCACGCCTAGACTGTCAGCATGGGTCTGGCATACGCGATCGAGCACTATCTCTTCCTGGCGCTGGGCGTCGTCGCACTCGTCCTCGCCGTCTGGGCGTTCCTGGACGCGGTGCGCCGCCCGGCGGCGAACTTCGCCCGGGAGGGCAAGCGCACCAAGGGGTTCTGGCTGGCGCTGACCGCCGGCTCCACCCTGTTCTGCCTGCTGAGTGTCTACGGCGGGAGCGCCGGGCTGCTCCAGCTCATCGCCGCCTGCGTGGCCGCGGTGTACCTCGCGGACGTGCGCCCGGCCGTCTCGGGCCGCGGCGGCTACAGCTACTGAGGCCTGCCGGCGCCGCGTCCCGCGGCCCGTGCCCGGCCGCACGAGACGGGGCGCCGCCGGGGCCGTCGGGATCCGACGGCGCCCGCGGGAAAGTTAC
Source organism: Zhihengliuella sp. (assembly GCF_031178195.1). Taxonomy (GTDB): domain Bacteria; phylum Actinomycetota; class Actinomycetes; order Actinomycetales; family Micrococcaceae; genus Zhihengliuella. Next base: position 16,342 of record NZ_JAPSJL010000001.1, on the reverse strand, counting down.
CCGGAACGTTACCGCCGGCGAGGCCGCGGCCGAGGCCCGGCGGCGGCCTCTCTGTAGGATGAATCCATGACTTACACCCTGATCCTGCTCCGTCACGGGCAGAGCGACTGGAACGAGAAGAACCTGTTCACCGGTTGGGTGGACGTCGACCTGACCGAGCAGGGCCGCGCCGAGGCCAAGCGCGGCGGCGAGCTCCTGACCGAGGAGGGCCTGCGTCCCGACGTGCTGCACACCTCGCTGCTCAAGCGGGCGATCACGACGGCGAACCTGGCCCTCGAGGCGGCCGACCTCCTCTGGATCCCGGTCCGGCGCAACTGGCGGCTGAACGAGCGCCACTACGGTGCCCTGCAGGGCAAGAACAAGGCGGAGACGTTGGAGGAGTACGGCGAGGAGAAGTTCATGGAGTGGCGCCGCTCCTACGACACCCCGCCGCCGCCCCTGGACGACTCCTCGGAGTTCTCCCAGATCGGGGACCCCCGCTATGCGGATCTCGGCGACGACGCCCCGCGCACCGAGTGCCTCAAGGACGTCCTGGAGCGGATGCTGCCGTACTGGGAGTCGGACATCAAGGCTGACCTGGTCGCCGGGAAGACCGTTCTGGTCACCGCGCACGGCAACTCCCTGCGCGCGCTCGTGAAGCACCTGGACGGGATCTCCGACGAGGAGATCGCCGGGCTGAACATCCCCACGGGCATCCCGCTGGTCTACGAGCTGGACGAGGACTTCACGCCGGTCGTCGCCGGCGGCAAGTACCTGGACCCCGACGCGGCGGCCGACGCCATCAAGGCCGTCGCGAGCCAGGGCCGCAAGTAGCGACGACCCGCACGCGGCGTCCCGGCGGACGGCAGACGAGAAGGGGAGGTCCCGGCGCCATGCCGGGACCTCCCCTTTCATCGTGTCGAGCCCCTGCGGCCCCCGGCGCCCCCGCCTCAGGCACGGGCGGGGCCGACCGGTCTCAGACGGAGTCGTTGAGGTTCGGCTCCCACTCGCCCGTGACGAGGTAGTTGACCTTGCGGGCCACGGAGACGCCGTGGTCGCCGAAGCGCTCCATGTAGCGGCTGGCCAGCGTCACGTCCGTGGTCGTCGGCGCCGACTCGTTCCAGTCCTCGCTGGCGATCGCCTTGAAGACGGAGGCGTGCAGGTCGTCGATCTCCTTGTTCAGCCCGATGATCTCCGCGGCGATGGCGAGGTCGCGGGTGTCCAGGAGCTCGCCGACCTTCATGGCGATCTCGATGTTCAGGCGGGCCATCTCGGCGAACGTCGGCTGCACCGACTCGGGGGCCACCTGGTTCGGGAACCGCAGGCGGGTCAGCTGCGCGATGTGCCGGGCCAGGTCGCCCATGCGCTCCAGCGAGGCGCTCATGCGCAGCGAGCCGACGATCATGCGCAGGTCCGAGGCGACCGGGCCCTGGAGTGCGAGGACGTCGATCGCATGCTCGTCGAGCTTGTTCTGCAGGAAGTCGATTCGAGCGTCGGCGGCGATGACCTCCTGCGCCAGCTGCGTGTCGGCCTGGGCGAATGACTCGTAGGCCCGCTCCATCGCCTCGGCGACCAGCTTGGACAGATTGATCAGTTCCTCGCCGATGGTCTGGAGTTCGGCCTGGAAGACTTTGCGCATTAAGGGGTCCTTTCATCAGAACCTGGCGTCCTGAAACCTGCGAGAGGCGGTCTGGCTCAATTGATCACACTGACACTACTAAGTAAACCGTCCGGGCGGGGCAAGTGAACGTTGGGTGAACCGGGGGCCGCGGTGCCCGCGATGGCGGGAACCGCCGTCCGGCCCGGCCTAAGCTGGTGCAGTGATGGATTCCCTTCTCCTGGTGCTGGCGGGCCTGACGGGCCTGCTTCTCGGCGTGGGCGGGCTGCTGGCCTTCCACATCAGCCAGCGCCGCCGGGACGCCGTGCCCGAGGTCCTGGAGCCGACGCTGCCGGAGGGGACCGCCGAGATCCTCTCCATCGTCGGGCGCGCGTTCGTGGTCATCGACGAGGTCAACGGCGTCGTCCGGGCCAATCCGGCCGCCTACGCGTACGGCCTGGTCCGCGGGCACACCGTGGTGCACCAGGAGCTGCTGGATCTGGCCGCCCGGGTGCGGACCGACGGTGTCATCGAGGAGCGCCAGTTCGAGCTTCCGCGCGGCCCGCTGGGCCAGGGCGGGATCGTCGTCCACGTGCGCGTGGCCCCGCTCGCGGAGCGGTACATCCTGCTCCTGGCCGACGACCGCACCGAGATCACCCGCACCGAGGCGATCCGGAACGACTTCGTCGCCAACGTCTCCCACGAGCTGAAGACGCCCGTCGGGGCCGTCTCGCTCCTGGCCGAGGCCATCGAGGACGCCGCCGGCGACGAGGTCGCGACCAAGCGCTTCGCCGGCCGCCTGCACAAGGAGACGCACCGCCTCTCCGCGCTCGTCCAGGACATCATCGAGCTCTCCCGCCTGCAGGGCACCGACGTGGTGCTCCGCGGCCGGCCCGTCGACGTCGCGCAGACCATCGCCGAGGCGGTGGACCGCAACAAGCTCACCGCAGAGGGAAAGAATATCGTCGTCAAGGTCGGGGGTGCCCGGGACGCCGTCGTCCACGGCGACCCGGATCTGCTGATGACCGCGTTCCGCAACCTGGTGGACAACGCCATCCGCTACTCGCCGGAGAACACGACGGTCGGCGTCGGCGTCCGGGTGCGCGACGACATCGTCGAGGTGTCCGTGACGGATCAGGGCCCCGGCATCAGCGCCGACGACCAGGAACGGATCTTCGAACGCTTCTACCGGGTCGACGCGGCCCGGTCCCGCCAGACCGGCGGCACGGGGCTCGGTCTGAGCATCGTCAAGCACGTGATGTCCAACCACGGCGGCGAGGTGACCGTCTGGTCCCAGCCCGGCCAGGGGTCGACGTTCACGGTGCGGCTGCCGGTCTTCGAGGAAGGCACGACGGCGGAGGCCCCGCCGTCCGTAGACGAACCGCGCGGTTCGCGCGCGACGCACTAGGAGGAGAACTGATGACGCGGATTCTGGTGGTCGAGGACGAGGAATCGTTGAGCGACCCGTTGGCCTACCTGCTCGACAAGGAGGGCTTCGAGGTCGAGGTCGTGGACAACGGGCTGGACGCGGTGACGGAGTTCGACCGGGCCGGCGCCGATCTGGTGCTGCTCGATCTCATGCTGCCAGGGCAGTCCGGCACGGAGGTGTGCCGGCAGCTGCGTCAGCGCTCCAACGTCCCGGTCATCATGCTCACGGCCAAGGACTCCGAGATCGACAAGGTCGTGGGGCTGGAGCTCGGCGCCGACGACTATGTCACCAAGCCGTACTCCTCCCGGGAGCTCGTGGCCCGCGTCCGCGCCGTGCTGCGCCGGCGGGCCGAGCCCGAGGAGCTGGTCACGGCGACCCTGCAGGCCGGGCCCGTGCGGATGGACGTGGAGCGCCACGTGGTCAGCGTGGGCGGGGAGCCCCTGCCGTTCCCGCTGAAGGAGTTCGAGCTGCTGGAGATGCTCCTGCGGAACGCCGGGCGGGTGCTCACCCGCGGGCAGCTGATCGACCGCGTCTGGGGCTCGGACTACGTGGGCGACACGAAGACGCTCGACGTGCACGTGAAGCGCCTGCGCTCGAAGATCGAGCCGGATCCGTCCAACCCGCAGCACCTGGTGACGGTGCGCGGGCTGGGCTACAAGTTCGAGGCCTGAGCCTCCGACGACGAAGGGCTGCGGCCCCGGCCCACCGCTCGGTGGGCCGGGGCCGCAGCCCTTCGCGCTGGCGGTGGCCGTCCGACGTCCTGTCGCCGGCACCGCGGGGCGGCTAGTGGTGGCCCGCCTCTTCCTCTTCCGCGTGCTTGAGGTGCTCGTTGTTCTCCGGCTCGTACCCCTCGGGGAGGTACTGGCGGTACTCCTCGAGCGTGCCGTCGATGACGGGGACCGACTGCTCGGTGGACTCGCTGCCGACGGTCACGTCGACGGGGATCATGGACCCCGGGATCGCCCCGGCGGCGGGGACGGTGGCCTTGTGGTCGTCCTCGCTCAGCGGCACCGTGGTGTCGGCCGGGATCTCGATGGTCACGGAGGAGCCGTTGATGCCCAGCTCGAGCTCGGCGGACTGGTCCGACCCGTTGATGACGTTCGCGAGCACTCGGGTCTCGGCGTTGGCACCGGTGGTCACCAGCATGAGGTTGCGGACCTCGACATCGCCGGCGGTGAAGTTCACGCCGTCGGACGCTGCGTACTCGGTGGCGGTGGCCTGGTCGTTGATGGCGCCGCAGCCGGTTGCGCTCAGGGCAACCAGGCCGAGCGCGACGGCGGCCAGGGCGCGGCGTCCGCGCGTCTTCTGTGCGGTGATCACTGCACGAACTCCTCATCAGGTTCGGTCTCGACTGGTCGATCGCACCGGGCCGGGCCCGCTGCGATGGCATTCGCGTCAATCCTACTCGTTGTAGAAGAGATTCTCCGCCCGGTCCGGGGGTGCCGGCGTCACAGCGGCCCGTGCGGCGACCCCGCGTTGCGCTGCGGGCGGATTATTGCGCATCGGGGCGGGGGTGGAAGGGCAACGCGCCGGAATTTCCAGCAGGCTCGTGATAAACTTGTCTGTGGGAAAGGGGAAAATCAAACATGGTTTTTGAGGTTGGCGAGACGGTAGTTTACCCCCACCACGGGGCCGCACGGATCGAGGAGATCAAGATGCGGACCATCAAGGGCGAAGAGAAGATGTACCTCAAGCTGAAGGTCGCCCAGGGCGATCTGACGATCGAGGTTCCGGCGGAGAATGTGGATCTGGTGGGCGTGCGCGACGTCGTCGATCAGGACGGTCTGGACGACGTCTTCGACGTCCTTCGCGCGGAGTTCACCGAGGAGCCGACCAACTGGTCGCGTCGCTACAAGGCGAACCTCGAGAAGCTGGCGTCGGGCGACGTTATCAAGGTGGCCGAGGTCGTCCGCGACCTGTGGCGCCGCGAGCACGATCGCGGGCTCTCGGCCGGCGAGAAGCGCATGCTGGCCAAGGCCCGGCAGATCCTCATCAGCGAGCTGGCGTTGGCCAAGAAGCTGGACGAGGTCAAGGCGGAGAGCATGCTCGACGAGGTGCTCGCCTCCTAGGCGCTCCGCGCAGCGCAGGCAGCGGCTTACGCAGGCATACCGGCCCGTTCCCCTCGAGGGGACGGGCTGTTTTGCTTTAACGGTCCGGTCGAGCTCCGCCCGGTGCGCCTCCGGTGGACGGGCGGGCCGGCCCGCCCCGCCCCCGCTCCCCGCGGCGGAGCCGCAGTCGATAGAGTGCTGACGTGAACTCACCCACGCCCTCCACCGTCCGTCCGACCTTGAGTGCTCAGACGCCGAGGGCGCAGGACCCGGGTGGGCCGTCGCCCGACCCGGCACCGGCGCCCGACCCGCGCGGCCCGGGATCCCGGGTCGCCGTCGTCGTCGTCGCCGCGGGGAGCGGGACCCGGCTCGGACGCAACATGCCCAAGGCCCTGGTCCCGGTCGCGGGCGAACCGATGCTCGCCCGCGCGCTCCGCGGCGTCCGCCGGGCCCTGCCGGCCGCGGAGATCGTCGCGGTCCTGCCACGGGAGAGCGAGGAGCTCTGGCGGCTCGGTCGCGAGCTCGGCGGCGTCCCCGCCGGTGCCGGCGAGACCGGGCGGAACGAGAGCGGTCTGGTCCTGGTGGCCGGCGGCGGGACGCGGACCGCCTCCGTGCGCGCCGGACTCGACGCGATCGGCGCGGACGCCGACGTCGTGCTGGTGCACGACGCGGCCCGCTGCCTCGCGCCGCCGGAGGTCTTCCTCGCGGTCGTCGGCGCGCTGGAGGCCGGCGCGACGGCCGTGGTCCCGGCCCTGCCGGTGGTGGACACGGTCAAGACGGCAGTGCCGGCCGAGGACCGGGGGATCGCCCCTGAGCAGGTCTACGACACCCCCGCGCGCTCTGCGCTGCGCGCCGTGCAGACGCCGCAGGGATTCGTCCGGGCGGCCCTCGTGGCGGCGCACCGCCAGGCCGAGGCCTGGGGCGGCGACCGGTCCGAGGCCGTGACGGACGACGCGATGCTCATGGAGCTGACCGGCCTCCCGGTCCACCTGGTGCCGGGCAGCCTCGAGTCACTGAAGATCACTACCGACCTGGACCTGCGGATCGCCGAGGCCTCCCTCCGTCCGGGGCCCGCGGGGACCGAGCCCGCAGACCAGAAGCCAGCAGACCAGAAGCCAGCAGACCAGAGTCCAGTCGACCAGACGGAGGAGACCATGGACCGCGACCAGACCTCGCTGCCCAGGATCGGTGTGGGGACGGATGTCCACCGGTTCGCCCCCGAGGGCAGCGATCGCGAACTCTGGCTGGCTGGCCTGCACTGGCCGGGCGAGCGCGGCCTCGAGGGGCACTCGGACGCGGACGCCGTTGCTCACGCCGCCTGCGACGCGCTCTTCTCGGCGGCCGGGATCGGCGACCTCGGCACGCACTTCGGCACGTTGCGGCCGGAGCTCGCCGGCGCCTCGGGAGCGGCACTGCTGACCGAGGCGGCCCGCCTCGTCCGCGCTGCCGGCTTCGAGATCGGGAACGTGGCCGTCCAGTTCGTCGGCAACCGGCCCCGGTTCGGCGCGCGGCGCGAGGAGGCCGACCGGGTCCTGAGCGCCGCCGCGGGGGCGCCTGTGACGGTGACGGCGACGACGTCGGACGGTCTCGGCTACGAGGGGGCGGGCGAGGGCGTCACCGCCTACGCCAGCGCGCTGGTCTTCCGGGCGTAGCCCGGCCGCGGCCGGGACGCGTGCGGCCATTCCGTTACCCTTGTGCGGGTGAGCATCCGTTTCTACGACACCCGCCAGGCCCAGGTCCGCGACTTCACGCCGCTCGTCCCCGGGCAGGTGGGCCTGTACTACTGCGGCGCCACCGTGCAGGGCATGCCGCACGTCGGGCACATCCGCTCCGCCATCGCCTTCGACATCCTGACCCGCTGGCTCGAGTACCGCGGGCTCCGGGTGACCGTGGTCCGCAACGTCACCGACATCGACGACAAGATCCTCGAGAAGTCCGCCGCGTCCTTCGCCGAGGGCTTCGTCCCGGACCCGGCCTACCGCGTGAACGAGCCCTGGTTCGCGCTCGCGTACCGGTTCGAGCAGGAGTTCGCCCGCGCCTACCAGACCCTGGGCGTGCGGCGGCCGACCTACGAGCCCCGCGCCACCGGCCACATCGGCGAGATGCACGAGCTCATCGCCGAGCTGATCGAGCGCGGCCACGCCTACCCGGCGCTCGACGGCTCCGGAGACGTCTACTTCGACGTGCGCTCCTGGGAGTCCTACGGCTCGCTCACCCACCAGCGGATCGAGGACATGCAGGCCGCGCCCGACGCCGGCCCCCGCGGCAAGCGGGATCCCCGCGACTTCGCCCTCTGGAAGGGGCACAAGGACACCGACCCGGAGACGGCGTCCTGGGCGAGCCCGTGGGGCCGCGGCCGGCCGGGCTGGCACCTCGAGTGCTCGGCGATGGCCGGGAAGTACCTCGGGGACGCGTTCGACATCCACGGCGGCGGGCTGGACCTGCGGTTCCCGCACCACGAGAACGAGCTGGCCCAGTCGACGGCCGCCGGGCAGGACTTCGCGAACTTCTGGATGCACAACGGCATGGTCACCTTCGAGGGCGAGAAGATGTCCAAGTCGGTCGGCAACACGGTCTCCCCGCAGGAGATGCTGGAGGCGGCCGCACCGCGCGTGGTCCGCTACTTCCTCGGCCAGGCTCACTACCGCAGCCAGCTCGACTACAGCCCGACGTCGCTGACCGAGGCCGCGGCCGCCGTCGAGCGCGTGGACACCTTCCTGCGCAACGCGCAGCAGCTGCTCGGGGCGGACGCCGTCCCGGGCAGCGTCCCGGAGGCCTTCGCCGCCGCGATGGACGACGACCTGAACGTCCCCCAGGCCCTCGCCGCGCTCCACGAGACCGTCCGGGCCGGCAACACGGCGCTCGCGGCCGGCGAGCGCGACGCGGTCGCGGCCGCCTACGCGCAGGCCGCCGCGGCCACGGAGGTCCTGGGCCTCGACGACGCCGGGAACGACGCCGGCACGGACCCCCGGGTGACCACGGCACTCGAGGTGCTCGTCCAGGCCCAGCTCGAGGCCCGTGCCGCGGCCCGCGCCGCGAAGGACTGGGCCACCGCGGATGCGATTCGCGACACGCTCTCCGCGGCCGGGGTGGTCGTCGAGGACTCGACCGACGGGGCCCGCTGGAGCCTCGGCGGCTAGCCCGCAGGCCCGCGCTGGCGCGGGAGCGGGCGCCGGCACGGGCCGCCGGCCAGGACCCGCCAGCAGCACCGCGTTGCATGCAGGCTTGCTCAAGAGTTCGGGTCCCTCGCGCCGGGCCCGCATCGCCCGCGTAGGATGGTCCCTGCCCGGGGCCTTCTCTCGAGCCGTGCCCTGTGCCGCTGCAGGCCCCCTGTGCTCCCGGCGACATCCCAGCGCGGCACGGTTCGAACGCGGCTCAGTACGCGCGACTCAGTACACACGTGACAAGGATCCGAATCATGGCAACTCCCAAGCGTCCCGGCGCCGTCCGCAAGACGAAGAAGGGCCCCTCCGTCGGCACCGGCGGCCACGGCCGGAAGTCCCTCGAGGGGAAGGGCCCGACGCCCAAGGCGGAGGAGCGCGTCTACCACAAGGCCTATCGCGCCAAGCAGCTCTCCGAGCGCTCGAACGCCAAGCAGGGCGGGCGGGGACGCACCGGCCGTTCCAAGAACGCCGCCGAGATGGTCACCGGCCGCAACTCCGTGGTGGAGGCCCTGCGCGCCGAGATCCCCGCGAAGACCCTCTACGTCGCCACCCGCATCGACGTGGACGACCGCGTCCGCGAGACGCTCAAGCTGGCCGCCGAGCGCGGGATCGCCGTGCTGGAGACCAGCAAGCAGGAGCTGGACCGGATGACGGACGACGCCGTCCATCAGGGTCTGGTCCTGCAGGTCCCGCCCTACGAGTACGCCGAGGCGATCGAGCTCGCCGAGGCGACCGTGGCCCGGGCCCAGAAGGGCTACATCCGCACGCAGCCGCTCTTCGTCGCCCTGGACGGGATCACCGATCCCCGCAACCTCGGTGCGATCGTGCGCTCCGTCTCCGCGTTCCGCGGCCACGGTGTGATCGTCCCCGAGCGCCGCAGCGTGGGCATGACGGCCGCGGCCTGGAAGACCAGCGCAGGCGCCGCCGCCCGCGTGCCGGTGGCCCGCGCCACCAACCTGACCACCGCCCTGAAGGAGATCAAGGCGATGGGCGTGTTCGTCGTCGGACTCGACGGCGACGGCGACGTCCAGCTGCCCGACCTCCAGCTCGCCACGGAGCCGCTGTGCATCGTCGTCGGTTCCGAGGGCAAGGGCCTCTCCCGGCTCGTCCGCGAGACCTGTGACGCGATCGTGTCCATCCCGATCGACTCCGCCATGGAGTCCCTGAACGCCTCGATGGCCGTGGGCATCTCCCTCTACGAGGTCTCCCGGCGCCGGGGCGCATGAGGACCCGGGACGCTGTCATGACCGAACCCCTGAACGTCCCGGCCTCGCTCGAGGGCCGGGGCCACCCGTCGCGCCCCTTCCCGCGCGGCGTGCACGACGACGTCGCCGGCATCGCCGACGTCGCCGACACCGTGAACGTGTCCGTGTTCGCCCCCGAGCTCGGGGGCGTCGACGTCTGGTTCACCGTCCCGGGCGGCGAGCTCGCCCCGGCGACGCTCACCGAGCTGACCGACGGCGCCCACCACGGCGCCGTCGAGGGCCTGCGCCCGGGCGCCCGCTACGCGTTCTGGGCCCACGGGGCCGAGCGCCCGGAGAGCGGCCAACTGCTCGTGGACCCCTACGCCCGGGCGATCGAGCAGGACGACGACGGCAACTACTGGGGCGTGTACGTCCCCGACGCCGGTTTCGACTGGGGCGAGATCCGCCGCCCGCACATCCCGTGGCGGGACACCGTGATCTACGAGGCCCATGTCAAGGGCCTGACGATGCTCCACCCGGAGCTCCCGGAGGAGCTGCGCGGGACCTATGCGGGGCTGGCGCACCCGGCCATGATCGGGTACCTGCGCGAGCTGGGCGTGACCGCCGTCGAGCTGCTGCCGCTGCACTTCCACATCGACGAGCCGCACCTGCGCGAACTCGGCCTGCCCAACTACTGGGGCTACAACACGCTCGGCTACTTCGCCCCGCACCAGGACTACGCCACGGCCGCCGCACGCGCCGCCGGCCCGGCCGCCGTGCGCGACGAGCTCAAGGGCATGGTCAAGCACCTGCACGCCGCGGGCATCGAGGTGATCCTCGACGTCGTCTACAACCACACGGCCGAGGGCGGGCCCGCCGAGCCGGCGCTGTCCTGGCGCGGCCTCGCCGACCACCACTACTACCGGCACACCGCGGACGGTCACTACCTGGACACCACGGGCTGCGGGAACACGCTGGACTTCACCGAGCCGGCCGTCATCCGGATGGCCATGGACTCGCTGCGCTACTGGGTGGAGGAGTTCCAGGTGGACGGCTTCCGCTTCGATCTCGCCGCGACGCTGGGCCGCGACGGGAATAACGCGTTCACCCCGGAGCATCCCTTCTTCGCCGCGATCGCCGCCTCGGAGACCCTCACGGGCGTCAAGATGATCGCGGAGCCGTGGGACGTCGGCCCGGGCGGCTGGCAGACGGGCCGGTTCCCCCGCGGATTCGCCGACTGGAATGACAAGTTCCGCGACACCGTCCGCACCTTCTGGGCCGCTGACCACGGCCGCCTGGCCGCGGGGGAGCACGGCTCCTCCGTCGCCTCCCTGGCGACCGTGCTCGCCGGGTCCCGCGACCTCTTCGCGCCGTCGGGCCGCGGGGCGCTCGCCTCCGTCAACTTCGTCACCGCTCACGACGGCTTCACCCTGCGCGACGTGGTCTCCTACGACCGCAAGCACAACGAGGACAACGGCGAGGAGAACCGGGACGGCACCAGCGACAACCACAGCTACAACCACGGGGTCGAGGGCCAGACCGGCGACGCGGGGATCAACCACGAGCGGCTCAAGACGGCCTCCAACATGATGGCCACCCTGCTGCTGTCGCTGGGGGTGCCGATGATCACCGCCGGCGACGAGCGGGGCAAGACGCAGACCGGCAACAACAACGCCTACTGCCAGGACAACCCCATGTCCTGGCTGCACTGGGACCTGACGGCGGACCAGCAGGCCATGCTCGGCATCACGCGCGCCCTGGTGCGCATCCGGCGCGAGTTCCTCGCGAACCAGCCTTACACGTACCCCGCCCACGACGACAGCGGATTCCTGCTGTGGTTCAACACGGCGGGGGAGCCGCTCCAGGAGGAGGAGTGGGTGGACCCGGGGACCCGGGTCATGCAGCTGCTCATCGGGTCCCCGGAGGGTCGGCTCGACGGGCTGGTGGTCTTCAACGGAACCCTGGAGCCGGTCGAGCTGACGCTGCCGCACGGCGAGGAGCTGCGCGAGTTCATCGGCCGCGACGAGGACGATCTGCGCTTCGATCTCCGCTTCAGCACGGATCCCGACGACCGCCCCCGCCGCGGCACCGTCCTGGGGGCCGGTGCGGCGCACACCGTCGCCGCCAACTCGGTGGCCGTCTTCCGCTGCTGAGGCCGGGGCCCGCGCCGGGCACCGACGGCGCCGCCGTCGGCGCCCGCGTCCCGGCCGGACCCGGGCCGGGCCGGGCGTCCCCGCGTGCTGACCTGCGTCGTTTTCGGTCAAACCCTTGGCATGCCCACCCGTGCCCACTAGCGTCTAGCGTGTGAAGAGACTTCCCGCGACGCGTTTCGGACGGATCCCCGTCACCGATGTCCAGCCAGTGGTGGACGGGGGCCGCTTCCCTGCCAAGGCCGTCGCCGGGCAGGACGTGCCGGTCTCCGCGACCTGCTTCCGCGAGGGGCACGACTCGGTCGGCGCCACCGCGGTGCTGTACCGGCCCGACGGGACGGCGGCCCAGCGGGTCCGGATGACCCCCGGCGCGCCGGGCACCGATCGCTGGCACGCCACCCTCCGCCCCGACGACGTCGGCACCTGGACCTTCGAGATCGAGGGCTGGGACGACCCCTACGGCACGTGGCACCACGCAGCGGGTATCAAGATCGGCGCGGGCCTGGAGGAGGAGCTCATGCTCGCCGAGGGCGCGCGGCTCTTCGCCGCCGCCGCCCGCGACCGCAAGACCGCCGCCGCCGACGCCGAGGTGTTCCGCGGCGTCGCCCGCGTCCTGGAGGACACCGGCCGCAGCGTCGCCGAGCGGTTCGCCGCGGCCGAGGCGCCCGAGCTGACCGCCCTCCTGGCCGAGCGGCCGATCCGCCGCCACGTCACCCGCGGCGGCGCGTACCCGTTGCTCGTCGAGCGCCGCCTCGCCGGGCAGGGCGCCTGGTACGAGTTCTTCCCGCGCTCCGAGGGCGCCGTCCTCGAGGAGGAGTACGACGACGGCACGCGCCGGTACGCGTCCGGCACCTTCGCCACCGCCCAGCGCCGGCTCGACGCCGTCGCGCAGATGGGATTCGACGTCGTCTACCTCCCGCCCATCCACCCGATCGGGCGGACCCACCGCAAGGGGCCCAACAACACCCTCACCGCCGGCGAGGACGACCCCGGCTCGCCGTGGGCGATCGGCGCGGCCGAGGGCGGGCACGACGCCATCCACCCGGACCTCGGCACGGTCGAGGACTTCGCGGCGTTCGTCGACCGTGCCCGGGAACTGGGCCTCGAGGTGGCCCTGGACCTGGCCCTGCAGGCATCGCCGGACCATCCCTGGGTGACCGAGCACCCCCAGTGGTTCACCACGCGCGCCGACGGCTCGATCGCGTACGCGGAGAACCCGCCGAAGAAGTACCAGGACATCTTCCCGCTGAACTTCGACAACGACCCGAAGGGCCTGCGCGAGGAGGTCCTGCGGATCGTGCTGCTCTGGATCGAGCGCGGGGTGAGGATCTTCCGCGTCGACAACCCGCACACCAAGCCGCTCTGGTTCTGGGAGTGGCTGATCCGCGAGGTCTCCCAGCGGCACCCGGACGCGGTGTTTCTCGCCGAGGCGTTCACGCGCCCGGCGATGATGCATGCCCTCGGGAAGGCCGGGTTCCAGCAGTCCTACACGTACTTCACCTGGCGGAACACTCGGGAGGAGCTGGAGGAGTACCTCACCGAGGTCTCGCACCGGACCGCTCCCTACTTCCGGCCCAATTTCTGGGTCAACACCCCGGACATCCTGCCCGAGTTCCTGCAGTACGGCGGGCCGGCGGCGTTCAAGCTCCGGGCCGTCATCGCCGCCACGGGCAGCCCCCTCTGGGGCGTCTACACGGGCTACGAGCTCTGCGAGAACGCCGCCCGGCCGGGATCCGGCGAGTACGTCGACAACGAGAAGTACGAGTACAAGCCGCGCGACTTCGCGGCCGCCGAGGCCGAGGGCCGGTCCATCGCGCCGTACCTGACGCGGCTGAACGAGATCCGCCGCGCCCACCCCGCCCTCGGGGACCTGGCCAGCCTGCACCTGCACACGGCCACCGACGAGGCCACGCTCGTGTTCTCCAAGTCCAGGCCGGCCCCGCGCGGCCTGCTGGACGCCGCCGACACCGAGCCGGCGGACACCGTCGTCGTCGTGGTGAACCTGGATCCGCACGCCGCCCGGGAGTCCACGGTCACCCTGGACCTCGCGGCCCTGGACCTGACGCCGGCCGACCTCGACGACGACGGCCGCTTCGAGGTCCGAGATCTGCTCACCGGCCAGACTTGGCGGTGGGGCGAGCACAACTACGTCCGGCTGGATCCCTACCAGGAGCCGGCGCACATCCTCCACATCGTCCGGAGCACCGCATGACCCATCAGTCCGCCCGCCCCGCACCACTGCCGATCGCCCCGGACGTGCTCGACGCCGTCGCGCACGGCACGTACCACCAGCCGCACGCGGTGCTCGGCGCGCACCTGCACGACGACGATGCCGTCACCTTCCGCGCGCTGCGGCACCTGGCCGAGTCGGTCGACGTCGTGCTGGACTCCGGCGAGACGCTCCCGATGCAGCACGAGCACGGCGGCGTCTGGGTCGCCGTCCTGCCGCAGACCGCCCGCCCCGGGCACGTGCCCGACTACCGGGTGCGGACCACGTACGCCGACGCCGGGCCCGTCCTGCAGGACGACCCCTACCGGCACCTGCCCACCCTCGGGGAACTGGACCTGCACCTGATCGGGGAGGGCCGGCACGAGCGGCTGTGGACGGTGCTCGGCTCGCACGTGCGGCGCTACCACTCCGCACTCGGGGACATCGACGGCACCAGCTTCGCGGTGTGGGCACCCAATGCGCGTGCCGTGCGGGTCAAGGGCGACTTCAACCACTGGAACGGCGGCGGCACCGCGATGCGCTCGCTGGGCCACTCGGGCGTGTGGGAGATCTTCCTCCCCGGCGTCGGCGACGGCGCGGTCTACAAGTACGAGGTCCTCGGTGCCGACGGCGTGTGGCGGGACAAGGCCGACCCCATGGCCCGGTGCACCGAGGTGCCGCCGCGGACCGGATCGGTCGTCACGGAGTCCGCCTACGCGTTCCACGACGACGAGTGGATGGCGGCCCGCGCGGCGAGCAACCCGCACGAGTCCGCGATGAGCGTGTACGAGGTCCACCTCGGCTCCTGGCGCCCCGGGCTGGACTACCGGGAGCTGGCGCACCAGCTCGCCGAGTACGTCGGCTGGCTCGGGTTCACCCACGTGGAGTTCATGCCCGTGGCCGAGCACCCCTTCGGCGGTTCCTGGGGCTACCAGGTCACGGGCTACTACGCGCCGACGTCTCGCTTCGGCACGCCCGACGACTTCCGCTACCTGGTCGACACCCTGCACCGGGCCGGGATCGGCGTGATCCTCGACTGGGTCCCGGCGCACTTCCCCAAGGACGAGTGGGCGCTGGCGCGCTTCGACGGCACGGCGCTCTACGAGCACCCGGACCCGCGCCGGGGCGACCACCCGGACTGGGGGACCCACATCTTCGACTTCGGGCGCAACGAGGTCCGCAACTTCCTCGTCGCCAACGCGCTGTACTGGCTGGACGAGTTCCACGTCGACGGCCTGCGCGTGGACGCCGTGGCCTCCATGCTCTACCTCGACTACTCCCGCGAGGACGGCGAGTGGGAGCCCAACGTGCACGGGGGCAACGAGAACCTGGAGGCGGTGGCCCTGCTCAAGGAGGCCACGGCCACCGCCTACGGCCGCTACCCGGGCATCATCATGATCGCCGAGGAGTCCACGGCGTACGACGGCGTGACCCGTCCGACCGCGCACGGCGGCCTCGGGTTCGGGCTGAAGTGGAACATGGGCTGGATGCACGACTCGCTGCAGTACATGCAGGAGGACGCGATCCACCGGCAGTACCACCACGACCGGATCACGTTCTCCCTGGCCTACGCATGGAGCGAGAACTACCTGCTGCCCATCAGCCATGACGAGGTGGTGCACGGCAAGGGGTCGCTGCTGCGCCGGATGCCGGGCGGACGGTACGAGCAGGCTGCCCAGGTCCGCGCCTACCTGGCGTTCCAGTGGGCGCACCCGGGCAAGCAGCTCATCTTCATGGGGACGGAGTTCGCCCAGGAGTCCGAGTGGAGCGAGCAGCACGGGCTCGACTGGTGGCTGACCGAGACGCCCGCGCACCGGGGAGTGCAGCTCTCCGTGCGGGCGCTCAACGAGGCCTACCGGCAGACGCCCGCGCTGTGGAACCAGGACAACGACCCGGCCGGGTTCGACTGGATCGACGCACACCATGCGCTGGGGAACATCCTGGCGTTCACCCGTCGGGGGACGGACGGCGGACTGGTGGTCGTCGTCGCGAACTTCTCCGGCTCGGACCATCACGGCTACCGCCTGGGCCTGCCGCGTGCCGGCCGGTGGACGGAGGCCGTCAACACCAACGCCGAGGAGTTCGGCGGCTCTGGACTCGGGAACGCCGGCGGGCTGGAGGCCGAGCCCGAGCCGCACTATGGACAGCCGGCCAGCGCCGACATCACCGTCCCGGCGTTCTCTGTGCTCTACTTCACCCCGGCCAAGGGCACCCCGGAGACGCGCTGACGAGGCGGCGGAGGCGGGCTACGGCCCGGGATTCCGGGGATCCGAGCGCGTCCCGCGGGGAGGTGGCCCCTCGAGTTGCGAGGGTGCCCCGGGGCGTGTATAGTTTTTTCTCGCGCCGGGGACGGAAGGCAACGGAAACGAAGCCTGACGGAGAACGGCGGATGAATTTCTCAGGAGGTTCGGCGGAGTCGAGTTGACACGCTGAACGGACTGAGGTAAGGTTGACAAGTTGCTTCGGAGCGAAGCGGTCGGGATGAATGGTCCTGGTTGTGGTAGTCCGGGGTGTCTGTTGTTTGAGAACTCAATAGTGTGCCAAGTTTGTTGATACCAAATTGTTTTATTTGGTGAATTGGT
>NZ_JAPSJL010000009.1 GCF_031178195.1 Zhihengliuella sp. | reverse complement strand
CGAAGCCGAACGCGTCGCCGCCTTCCAGGACTGGCTACACCACTACAATCACCACCGCGGCCACACCGCACTCGCAGGCGCCTCACCGGCAGACCGCGTACCCAACCTCCAAGGACAGAACACCTAGGACGCGACGCCGATACGTTGGCGCACGGACACCTGCCGACGTGGACAATGGAGGAGTGAGCCTTCCAACGACACCCCCGCCCCTCTCCGTCGACGTGTTCCTCGACCGTGCCACCGCGTTCTGGGCCGCTCCCGGGTTGGTCTCCGCCCCGGACGAACTGGACGGCCTGCATCTCCTCCAGCTCTACATCGCGGACGGGCTGCTCGAGGCGCTCGAATGGGCGAATCAGGGCGTGGGCTCGGACGAGGCCGCATGCATGTGGCTGGCGGCCCTGCGCTGGCACCGCCGCACGACCGGTGCCTTCCCCGCCGGCGCGCCGGAACCGCTGGACCGCTGGATCGACGACGACGTCGTGCGAGGTCCAGGGCACCGGCTGACACGTGCCCCCGGAGCGGTGGCCACAGCCCTGGATCGGGTGGAGATGGGCAGCACGTCCCGCCCCAATTCGTCCGGGACCGACTCCGCCGCGGCTCTCCTCTGCGCTGCCGTGCCAGGACTCCTTCCGCAGACCGCCGATGCCACCGCACGGCATCTGGGGACGGACGCCGCCGCACTGATCTCGCAGCGCAGTCTCTTCGAACCGGCCGCGACGACTGCGGCCGCGGTGCGGCAGCTGGTCTCGGCCCAGGACGCGCGGGCCGTGCTCGCACAACTCCACGCGGCGCACCGCGACGTCCCCGGTCTCGGCCCCGCGCTCGGGGCCGTGGTTACGGCGGCCGGGCC
This sequence comes from Zhihengliuella sp., assembly GCF_031178195.1. Classification (GTDB taxonomy): domain Bacteria; phylum Actinomycetota; class Actinomycetes; order Actinomycetales; family Micrococcaceae; genus Zhihengliuella. The sequence goes on along the minus strand of NZ_JAPSJL010000009.1, from coordinate 155,104 downwards.
GGAAGGGGCCGCCGATCGACTGTTGGCCGGGACGGCTGCGGAGGACCCGGGGGTTCTGCTTCTGTCGCTGGCCCTCGCCGGCGCAGCCCACGGTACTGCGGCACTTCCGGGGACGTGGCGCGACCGGCGGGGCTCCTCTCTGGCCGTGGAGACGGCTCGCCGCTGGCGGATGCTCGTCCTTCCGGCCTGACCCAGGTCTCCGGACCGCGCCCGGCGGCCTCGCCGATGCTGGCGACTGCGGAGGAGTACCGCGTTCAGGAGGCGGCGTCGCCGAATGCCGCGCTTCCGGAGCGGGCGGCGCGCGTCCCCTCGGACCAGCCTCCGCCGACCATCTGGAGGAACTCCCCCTCCGAGACGATCTCGACCTCCTGCCCGGCCTCCCGATAGCGCAGGACCTGCCGGGCCTTCGAGGTCAGACGGCCCGACCGGAGGTCCGTGGCGACGAATCCGTCGCCGACGACCAGCATGCTGGTGCTGCGCGTGACACGGCTGGCCGTCTGCGCTCCGCAGCCGGCCGCCCGCTGCTTCGCCTCCGGGCGGCTGATCCCGAGATTGCCGGTGAAGACGACAGTCTGGCCGTACAGCGGATGTGAGGCATCAGCCCTTGGATCGGGATCCGGGTTCGGGCCCTCCTGCGGCCACACGGCCCAGTCCGGCTGCTTCGGGATGGGCGCGCCGCTGGCCCTCCAGTTGCGGGCGTCCCGGGTGGCACGGGAGAGCTCGTCGCCCACGGCGTAGGCCGGAGCCGTGCTGAAGGCGGCTCCGACCGTTGCGCTCAGCTCCCGCGGGGCGGCGGCGCCGTGGATCCGTCCGACGTCGATCATGATTCCGGCGCAGGCGCGCGCGTCCTCCAGCGCATCATGGTGGTTCATCAGCGGCACCCCGGCGGCCTCGGCGACGAAGGGCAGCGAGTACGACGCCAACCGGTAGCTGCGTCGAGAGAGGATGACGGTGCAGGCGTGCTCGAACGCGGGCCCGGACAGCTCCGAGACCTCGAGGGCGGAGCGGATGACGCCCAGGTCGAACGCCGCGTTGTGCGCGACGACGAGGTCCCCGTTGATGAAATCATTCAGGGCTCCGAAGACCTCGCGGAAGCGGGGCGCCGAAGCCACCCGCTCCGGGGTGATGCCGTGGATCTGGACATTTCGTGGGTCGAAATGGTCGTAGCCGGCCGGCGGCCGCATCAGCCACAGCTGCTCCTCGACGATGCGGCCGTTCCGGACTCTGACGGCGCCCACGGAGCAGGCCGATCCACGGAAGCCGTTGGCGGTCTCGAAGTCGATGGCGGTGAAGTCGTAAGTCATGGCTCGCAGTCGGTGCTCAGGCGGCGGGGTTCTGGTCTCGGGAGGCTCGGCGCGCACGGATCCGCTTGAGCAGCCAGATGGCCACCGCGACGACGATCGCGGCGACGACGAGCTTCTGGAAGATGCCAGCGTACTGCTCCACCACGTGCCACTGTTCGCCGAGGAAGTACCCGGCGAGGACGAAGATCGTGTTCCAGATGGCGCTGCCGGCGAAGGTCAGGGTCAGGAACCGGCTCTGCGGCATAGCGGTCACTCCAGCGGGGATCGAGATCACCGACCGGAAGACGGGTACCATGCGGCCGAAGAACACGGCTTTGCTCCCGTGCCGGTCGAACCACGCCTCGACCCGGTCGACGTCCTCCGGGGAGACCAGTGGAAGTCTACCGAAGAGGCGGCGGGTGCGGTCTCTGCCGAGCGCCCGTCCGATCCAGTACAGCAGGTACGCGCCGACGACGGACCCGAGGGTCGTCCAGATCAAGGCCTCCGCGATGGTGAAGGAGCCGCGGCTCGCCGCGAACCCGGCCATGGGCAGGATCAGTTCGCTGGGCAGCGGAGGGAGCAGGTTCTCCAGGGCGATGGCGAGGGCCGCGCCTGGCGCTCCGATCGTCTCCATCAGGCCGACAGCCCAGTCGGCGAGGCCGCTGAGCCATCCGCCGGAAGCGGGCGCGGTTGTCGTCATCGCATTCACATGGATCCAATCGTCGGGGCTCCACCGGCCCTCGCCGGTGGAGGGGCGGGTCAGCCCGCCAGTGCGGCGGTGATCTCCGGCAGCAGCGCCCTGAAGGCCTGACCGCGGTGGCTGATCGCATTCTTCTCCGCCGGACTCAGCTCGGCGCAGCTGCGGGTCTCGCCCACGGGAAGCAGCACGGGGTCGTAGCCGAAACCGCCGGCCCCCCGCGGTTCGCGCAGCAGCCGACCCTCGAGTCGCCCCTCCCGCACCGTTGCGTCGCCGTGCGGCGCCGCCAGTGCCGCGGCGCACACGAACGCCGCTCCGCGGTGCTCGTCGGGGATGTCCTGCAGCTGCGCCAGGAGCAAGTCCAGATTGGCCTGATCGTCACCGTGCCGGCCGGCCCAACGGGCGGAGAAGATCCCGGGGGCGCCATGAAGCACCTCCACAGCCAGCCCCGAGTCGTCGGCGATGGCCAGCAAGCCGGTGGCCTCGGCGACGGCGCGCGCCTTGAGCAGGGAGTTCTCCGCGAAGGTCAGCCCGGTCTCGGCGACGTCGGGGGCGTCCACGGCGCCGGCGTCGACGACCTGGGTGTCCACGTCCAGGCCGGGGACCTGTCCGCGCAGCAGTTCGCGCAGCTCGCGGACCTTGCCCTGGTTGTGCGTGGCGAGGACCAGTCGGGGGGCTGGCCCGCTCACAGGCTCTCCCCGCCCTCGACCCCGAGGGCCTCACGCTGGATCCGGGAGAGCTCGGCTGTGCCGGCCAGGGCCAGATCCAGGAGGGCGTCCAACTCCTCGCGCTTGAACGGGGCGCCCTCGGCAGTGCCCTGGACCTCGACGAAGTCCCCTGACCCGGTCACCACCACGTTCATGTCGGTCTCAGCGCGCACGTCCTCGACGTAGGGCAGATCCAGCATCGGCAGGCCGTCGATGATGCCGACCGACACCGCAGAGATGGTGTCCGTGAGGACCTTGGCATTCCTGTGGACGAGCCCCTGCTGCCGGGCCCAGCGGATCGATTCGGCCAGTGCGACGAAGGCCCCCGTGATCGCCGCGGTTCGCGTCCCCCCGTCGGCCTGGAGCACATCGCAGTCGAGGACGATCGTGTTCTCGCCCAGCGCTTTGGTGTCGATGATCGCCCGCAGGGACCGGCCGATGAGCCGGGAGATCTCGTGCGTGCGGCCGCCGATCTTGCCCTTGACTGACTCGCGCGAGCTACGGGTATTGGTCGCGCGGGGCAGCATGGCGTACTCGGCCGTGACCCAGCCCTTGCCCTCGCCCTTCAGCCACCGCGGCACGCCCTCGGTGAAGGAGGCGGTGCACAGCACTCGGGTGTTGCCGAACTCGATCAGAGCCGAGCCCTCGGCCTGGCTCGACCAGCCGCGGGTGATGGTGATCGGTCGGAGTTGGTCGTTGGTCCGCCCGTCGGCGCGCAGGATGTCTGCTCCGGTTGCGGTCACGCTGGCCTGTGGGGGTGTGCTCGTCATGCATTCAAGTCTAGGCGCGACGGCCCCTCGGTTGGGGCACTCCCGGGGCCCCGCGCGGTGCAGCGGTGGCTAGCGCCCGCTTCCCCTACTGCCCGGCGCGCGCCGAGGACGGCCCGGCCACACGCGCTGCTCGGGATCCGGACGGACGAGCGCGACCGGAGCGGTCGGCATGTCGCGTGGGTCTCCGAGCCGCGTGCCGGACCACACGCCGTAGGTGACGCCGGAGACCGCGACGGCGATGCCGCCGTCGTACACCTCCGTCGCCTCGTCGACGACCTGGTTGATGCCCGTCCAGACCGGGATGTGGGTCAGCAGGAGCCGGTGGACACCCGCGTCCCTCGCGGCCTCCCCCGCGCGTTTGCCGGTCAGGTGGACGCCCTCGATCGCGTCGTCCCTGCCCTCCTCGAACGCGGCCTCGCAGAGGAACATGTCGGCGTCGCGGGCGGCCTCGTTCAGGCCCTCGCACGCGTCGGTGTCCCCCGAGTAGGTCAGGACGGACGTCATGAGGGTCCCGTCGGCCACCGGTTCGGTCGCTTCCACGCGCAGCGCGTACGCCTCCTCGATGGGGTGGCGCACCGGGTACGGGGTGATCCGGAACGGACCGATCTCGACCGGCGTCAGAGGTTCCCAGGCACGGAAGTCGAAGTCTTTGTGCATGCCCTCGGGGTCCGTCGGCGCCAGCCCGTAGGCGGTGCCGATCCGGTCCTCCGTGGCGCCGGGACCGTAGACGGTCATCCGTTCACGCCCCCAGCCGTTCGGATCCCACCGGATGGCCACATGCATGCCGCACAGGTCCATGAAGTGGTCGGGGTGCAGATGCGTGATCATGATCCCGTCGAGGTCCTTCAGATCCGTGTAGCGCTGCAGGACGCCCAGCGCGCCCGACCCGAGGTCGAGCAGGATCTTCCATTCGCGTTCGCCGTCGAACGCTGACACCAGATAGCAGGAGGCCGGCGATCCCGGGCCCGGGAAGGAGCCCGTGCAGCCGATGATGGTGAGTTTCATGGTCTACTTCCTGGCACTGTCGCCGATGGACGCACGGGCGGTCATCTCTGGAGTCACCATAGCGATGGAACCCGTCGGGTAGCGAGCCGCGACGTGATCGACGTGCTCGACGCCGAGCACCTCGGGACCGAGGAACCGGCGCGCGAGCGACTCGAAGGCGGTCGCGTCGCCGGTGGCGATGAAGTGATGGCTCGGGTCCGTGGAGTCCACCCGCGAGAGCCCCGTACGCATCAGGGCCGCGTACACGTCCTTGGCCGTCTCCTCGGCACTGGAGACGAGTGTGACCCCGTCGCCCATGACGTAGGAGAGGACGCCGGTCAGCAGAGGGTAGTGCGTGCAGCCGAGCACCAGGGTGTCGACGCCGGCCGCCTTGAGGGGGGCCAGGTACTCCTCTGCGGTCGCCAGCAGCTCCTCGCCCGTGGTGACGCCGCGCTCGACGTACTCGACGAACCGCGGACACGCGACCGAGGAGACCTGCAGATGGGGGGCGGCGGCGAACGCGTCGTCGTAGGCGCGCGAGCCCACGGTGGCGCGTGTGCCGATCACGCCGATCCGGCCGTTGCGGGTCGCGGCGACCGCGCGCCGGACGGCTGGCTGGATGACCTCGACAACCGGGATGCCGTACCGCGCGGTGTAACGCTCCCGCGCGTCGCGCAACACGGCGGCCGAGGCGGAATTGCAGGCGATCACCAGAAGTTTGACACCGGCGTCGACGAGCTCGTCCATGATTCCGAGGGCGTTCGCGCGGACCTCGGCGATCGGCAGCGGCCCGTACGGGCTGCGAGCGGTGTCGCCGACGTACAGCGTCGACTCGTTGGGCAACTGGTCCAGCACCGCGCGCGAGACGGTCAGGCCGCCGACGCCTGAGTCGAAGATCCCGATGGGGGCCGAGGCGCGCAGCTGCCGCACCGGCTCCGCGGACTGCGGAGGATGGGGCACCTCACCGGTGCCGACAGGAACGACGTTCATGATCACCCGACAATATCCGATGCGGTCGCCGGCGCCCGTGTGATCATCCCGACATCCCTAGCGAACGTGGCCCTCGCCGAAGGGGCCGTCCAGGTCCAGCTCGATTCGGTCGGACAATGCCACCATCAGGCTGTCCTGGGCCCAGGTGACGAAGTTGTAGACGAGTGCGAGGTAGTCGTCGACCGATTCGGCCTCCGCCCAGTCCTCCAACCGGTGCACGCGTTCGGCGTCCTCCTCCGTCTCGATGCCCAGCCGCTCCGCGAGAACGAGCCGAACGTCGTTCAGCGCCGCAGCGAAGCGCGGAGCCGACGCGTCGTCCAGATGCAGACGCGAGGTCTCCAACGCCAGCTTCGCAGCCCGCAGCGAGGCCGTCTTGGACTGCCGGAGCGCGTGCTCCGTGAGGCCGCGGAACTCGGCCGAGGCGGCGTCGTCGTCCTTCACTGCGTCCGGCAGTAGTCGCCGCAGGGCAGGGTCTCGGGGCGGCTCGACCGCTGCTCCCCCAGCGCTGGCCGCGAAGTCCTCCGGACTCAGGCCCGTCAGCTCCCACAGCGGATCCCGTTCAGGGGACGACGGCGGCACGGCCGGGGCGTCCTCGTCCGGTTCCAGCAGGGTGATGACGTCGTCGAACAGATTGCGCAGGAGATCGCGCTCCGCGCGCTCCAGATGGCCGGTGACTCCGCGACGGGTGTTCTTGAAGGCGCGCGCCATCAGGCCTCATCCGCCCTTTTGAACGTCGCCCAGAGACCGTAACGGTGCATCGCCGCCACATCCGCCTCGATCTTCTCCAGCGACCCGGTAGCCACCACCGATCGGCCCAGGGTGTGGACCTCCATCATGAGTTCGTCGGCCTTGGCCTTCGAGTAGCCGAAGTAGCTGCGGAACACCCAGCTCACGTAGCTCATGAGGTTCACCGGATCGTTCCAGACGATCAGGACGTACGGGATCTCGTAGGCCGGCGACGTGTCGGCCGCGGTCTCTTCCACTGTCTCGGGGGTCAGCACGGGCATTCCTCCAGTCTAAATCCGTTTCGCCGTCTCGCCCACGCCAGGAGCCCACGCGGCCTCCAGTGCCCGGACCCACACGTTCCCTGTGCGGTCGGCGCCTCCTTACCGGGAGCGGCGGCCGTGGCCCTTTCCTGTCCCCGGCTGACGCAACGGCAGAGGGGTCCAGACCCAGCGACTTGTCCTCCACAGGTCCGTTGGCGGGCGTTGCCGTGCACAGTGGTGCCGGCTGTCCGGGCGTCCAACCTGATGGCGGGCGAGGATGGATACATGGATTTCACCGGAGCGGATGGGGCGGGCGGAGCGCCTGCGGCAGCAGCAGCAGATGCCGCGCCTGTTTCTGCCGTGTCGACCGATCCGTGGCCGGGTCCTTCGGCTTCGTCCGCTTCTGGCGCCGGGGCCGCAGAGACTCCCCCTGACGGGTCCGCCGCTGTGGCCTCGGCGGTGGCCGCAGGCTCCGCGCTCGGGCGCTCTGGCCTGGTGGAGCGGTGGGAGGCCTTGGGTGTGGTGGTCCGGGAGCTTCTCGCGGAGACGGCCGAGGCGGTCTGCGAAGGCCCGTGGGATCCGGGGCCGGCGGCCCGGCTGGTGCACCTGCTCGAGGGCGTGGGCCGGGGCACGGACTTCGGGCGGGTCCTGGGGGCGCGGGTCGCGGAGGAGGCCGATCTCGCCGGGGCCGGGGCCGGCGGGACGGGCCGGGGATTGTCGGAGTTCAAGAGCACCGCGGACTGGTACCGGCACGCCGAACGCGTCACGACCACCGAGACGAACCGGCGCCTGAACCTGGCCGGGTCTCTGCTGCCCCGCCGTGCGCTCACCGGTGAGGCGTTGGTGCCGAGGTACCCGCACCTGGGCGAGGCTGCTGCTGCCGGGGAGGTCTCCGCGGAGGCCGCGGTGATCGCGGTGCGCTGCCTGGACCGGGTGGCCCCGCGGGCCGGACAGCTCGGCCCGGACGCGGTGCGGATGTGGGAGGCGATGGAGGAGAACCTCGCGCAGGCGGCCCGGCGTTTCGATCCGCGCACTGTCGAGGCCGTGGCCCAGCAGTGGGAGGTCGCGATCGACCAGGACGGCCTCGAGCCCTCCGCGGCGGTCAAGCAGTCCCAGCAGGGACTGTTCTACAAGGGCCGGCGGCAGGGATTGCACCGGTTCCACCTGAACGTCACGACCGCGCAGTTCGAGATCCTCCGCACCGTCACCGGCGCCGCCACCAACCCCCGCACCAACAACGACATCAACGACATCAACGACATCAACGACATCAACGACATCAACGACGAGGCGACCGGAGCGAAGGGATCTGCCGCCGGCGGGCCCGTCCCCGATACGGACGGGCCGGGAGCAGACGGCCCGCTCTCCGACGTGGCCGCCGACGGCCAGGATGGGCCGGGAGCAGGCGGCCCGCTTTCCGACGTGGCCGCCGACGGGCTTGTATCCGCGGCCGGCGGGGCGCGAACGGACGCCGGTGGCGGCGTCGACGGACACGAGAATGAGAACGAGAACGGGCGTGGCGACTCCGCGACCGCCACGGCGGAGACGGACCGGACGGGCACGAGCAGCGACGTCGGCGTCGACGCCGACGCCGACGGACACGAGCACGGGCACGCGTACGAGCACGAGCACGAGCACGAGCACGAGCACGAGCACGAGAAGGATCATGGCGGTTCCGCGGCCGGCGGCGGCGAGACGACCGCCGGCGGCGGCGTCGCCGCCGGTGCCGGCCCTGATCCTGATCCTGATCCGGGTCCCGGTGCTTCGGCGGTTCCGGTGGCGTTCCTGCCCGAGCCCGGCGCCGCGCTCGCGGATGATCGGTCGCGGGCGCAGCAGGAGCTCGACGGGATCCTCGCCGCCCTGAACATCGCGTTGGCCACGGACCGGCTGCCCTCCACCGGCGGCCAACGCCCCGTCGTCATGGTCACCATCGACCACCAGACCCTGCTGCACCAGACGAACGGAACCGACGGGCCCAACGGGCTCAACGGCCCAGCCGCCCGGCCCGGTCCATCGGGCGACTCACCGGATGACCCACCGGGCGAGTTACCGGATGAGCCGTCGGGCGACTCACTGGCTGAGCTGTCGGGTGGTTCGTCGTGGCGGCTGCCCATCAGCCGGGGCATCTACACCCCGACCATGCCGCCGGCGCAGCTGCGGGAACTGGCCTGCGACGCGGCGGTGCTGCCGGCCGTGCTCGGCGACCAGGGCCAGGTCCTGGACCTCGGGCGGGCCCAGCGGACCTTCACTGCCGCCCAGCGCCGCGCCCTCACCATCCGCGACCGGGGGTGCACGTTCCCCGGCTGCACGGTCCCGGCGACCTGGTGCGAGGCCCACCACATCATCCCCTGGCACCAAGGCGGGACCACCGACGTATCCAACGGAGCCCTGTGCTGCCTGTTCCACCACACCCTGGCCGACAACAGCACCTGGGACATCGACACCACCACCGGCATCCCACTCTGGCGCCCACCGGCGACCGTCGACCCGCAGAGGCCCCTGATGCGCAACCCCTACTTCCACCCCGAAACAGCCGACCAGACAGCACTCCTGCCCCTCGACCCACCCGAACCGACACCCATCCCCTTCTGAGCTGACCGCCTACGGAACGGCGGCAACGGTTCACAGCTCCGAACGGTTTAGAGTGATCGGCAGCGCCAGCGCGTCCCGGCCAGTACGTCAGCACCCAGCAGGAGCCACCCATGCGGCAGCAGCCGACCTCGCTTTTCACCGACCATTACGAACTGACGATGCTCCAGGCGTCACTGCGGTCCGGAGCTGCGCACCGCCGATCCGTCTTCGAGGCATTTTCCCGTCGACTCCCCGAGGGCCGTCGCTACGGCGTGGTCGCCGGCACAGGCCGGATCTTGGAAGCGCTGCCACGGTTCCGGTTCTCCATGGAGGAGCTCGACTTCCTCGCGGACAACGGTGTAGTGGACGACCCGACGCTCGACTTCCTACGTGAGTTCCGCTTCACCGGTAGCATCCACGGGTATGCCGAAGGCGAGCTCTACTTCCCTCAGTCCCCGCTGCTGACTGTCGAGTCGACGTTCGCGGAAGCGTGCATCTTGGAGACCTTGATTCTCTCGATCCTCAACCACGACTCCGCGATTGCGTCCGCCGCATCGCGCATGGTCGCTGCGGCCCACGGTCGCCCGTGCGTGGAGATGGGCTCGCGCCGCACGCAGGAGGAGTCGGCCGTGGCCGCCGCCCGCGCCGCGGTGATCGCCGGATTCGGCTCCACCTCCAATCTAGAGGCTGGCTTCCGGTACGGTCTGCCGACGGTCGGGACTGCGGCGCACTCGTTCACGCTGCTGCACGACTCAGAACGCGCGGCATTCGAGGCACAAGTCGCCTCGCTCGGACGCGACACCACTCTGCTGGTGGACACGTACGACGTCGAGGAAGGCGTCCGCACGGCTGTCGAGGTCGCCGGGCCCGAGCTTGGCGCCGTCCGCCTGGACTCAGGCGATCTGGTCGATCAGGCCCGCTGGGTCCGCGTCCTCCTGGACGACCTGGGCAACCACAACACGCGCATTATGGTCACGAGCGACCTGGACGAATACGCCATTGCTGCCCTGCAGTCGGCGCCGGTCGACGCCTACGGCGTAGGGACATCGCTAGTGACCGGCTCCGGCGCGCCGACAGCGTCCATGGTGTACAAGCTGGTCTCTCGGCAGAACGAGTCCGGCGAATTCGTCGACGTGGCCAAGGCCGCCAAGAACAAGGCCAGCGTGGGGGGCAGGAAGCTGGCGGTGCGCCAGATCAACGAGCGCGGGCGTGCCACGGCCGAGCTGGTCGGCGTGGGGTTCCGCCCGGAAGCGGACTCAAACGATCGCGAGCTGATCGTCCCCCTCGTGCTCGACGGGGAGGTCCAGCCCGGATTCACGGGCCCCGAGGGCGTGCGTCGAGCCGCCGAGCGACACCAGGCCAGCGTGCAGGAGCTGCCGGGCATCGCCCGCAAGCTGCAGAAGGGCGAGCCAGTGATCCCGACCGAGCTCGTCACTCGTTGAGCCAGTCAGACCGCTGACCGGACGGGCACCCTGGCTCGAATTGCCCGGCCGGTCGACCCCGGGCTCGCCGAGCTGCGCCGCTCGAACCGCGGCCTCCGGGTCCGACGCTACTTGCGGCCGACGAACCAGTCCTGGAGCTTCTTGATCCGTGCGTCCAGCTGGTCCGCGCTCGCCTGGGCGACGGGCGGTCCCCCACAGACCTCGCGGAGCTTGTTGTGGATGGACCCGTGCGCGGTACCGGTGCGGGCTGCCCAGGCCGAGACATTCTTGGCGAGCTGCTGGCGCAGGTCCAGCAACCGACGGTGGTCGACGACGGCGGCCGCCGACGCCTGCTCCGACGCCGACGAGCGGCGCTTGACGTGTTCCGCCTGGCGCTGCCGGAGCAGCGCCCCCACCTGGTCGGCGTCGAGCAGTCCAGGGATCCCGAGGAAGTCGTGCTCCTCGTCCGAGCCGATGGCGCCGCCGGTGCCGAACTCCCCGCCGTCGAACAGGACGCGATCGAAGGAAGCGTTCGACTGCAGGGCTTCGAACTTCTGCTTCGTCAGCTCATCCGAGGCCTTCTCCTCACGGTTCGCCTCGTCGAGCAGGCCCTCCTCCGGGACGAAGTCCGGATCCTCGACGTGCTTCTCCGGCCGGTCCAGAGCGTGGTCGCGCTCGACCTCCATCTCGTTGGCGAGGGCCATGAGGATGGGCACGGAGGGCAGGAAAACGCTGGCGACCTCTCCGCGTTTCCGCGAGCGGACGAAGCGGCCGACGGCCTGAGCGAAGAACAGTGGAGTGGAGGTGCTCGTGGCGTACACACCCACCGAGAGCCGCGGCACATCGACGCCCTCGGAGACCATGCGGACAGCGACCATCCATCGGCTCTCCCCGGCAGAGAACTCCTCGATCCGGCTCGAGGCCTTGGGGTCGTCGGAGAGGATGACCGTGGTCCGCTCCCCCGTCATCGCGTCGAGCTGCGCGGCGTAAGCGCGGGCATCATCGTGGTCCGTCGCGATGACCAGGCCGCCGGCGTCAGGAACGGTCCTGCGGACCTCGCTGAGCCGCCGGTCCGCCGCCGAGAGCACGGCTGGAATCCACTCGCCCTCGGGGTTGAGCGCCGTGCGCCAGGCGTGGGCAGTGATGTCCTTGGTGAATCCCTCGCCGAGGTTGGCCTCCATCTCCTCGCCGGCGCTGGTCCGCCAGCGCATCTGGCCGGAGTAGGCCATGAAGAGCACTGGACGGACCACGTTGTCCTTGAGCGCGTCGCCGTAACCGTACGTGTAATCGGCCTTGGAGCGCCGGATTCCCTCTCCGTCCTCGACGTAGTCGACGAACGGGATGGCGGCCGTGTCCGAACGGAAGGGCGTACCGGTCAGCGCGAGACGCCTGGTGGCAGGCTCGAACGCCTCCCGGATGCCGTCGCCCCAACTGAGCTCGTCACCGCCATGGTGGATCTCGTCGAGAATCACCAGGGTACGCGCGGCCTCGGTCTTGGCCCGGTGCAGCAACGGCTTGGAGGCCACCTGGGCGTAGGTCACCGCCACCCCGATGTAACCGGCGCCGTGGCGGCCGTCGGAATTCTTGAAGTTCGGGTCGATGGAGAGGCCGATCCTCGCCGCTGCGTCCGCCCACTGGCTCTTGAGGTGTTCCGTCGGAGCGACGACGGTAATGCGGTTCACCGTTCCCGCGTCGACCAGCATCCGCGCGATGCGCAGGGCGAACGTGGTCTTGCCGGCACCCGGCGTCGCGACGGCCAGGAAGTCCTTCGGCGACTTGTCGATGTAGAGCTGCAGGGCCTCCTGCTGCCACTGCCTGAGCTTCGGCGCGGTTCCCCACGCAGCGCGTTCCGGATAGGCCGGGGGCATGCTCTCGCCCACGGTGAAGAGCGCTTCGGTCACGGGTGTCCCCTTCGGAAGTCGACGATGTGAACCGACGCGGCAGCGGGCCGCACGGTCATTCAGCTCTCAGCGCTGAGGCGCCGCGGCGCCTCCGGCGCGTCAGCTGTTCTCGTCGGCGTCGCGGAAGCCGTCGTAGACGGCCTTGCACTCGGGGCAGACGGGGAACTTCTGCGGGTCCCGGCCCGGGACCCAGACCTTGCCGCACAACGCGATCACCGGGTCACCGGTGACCGCGGACTCCATGATCTTCTCCTTGCGCACGTAGTGCGCGAACCGTTCGGAGTCGCCCGGCTCGATCAGCTGGCGGGTCTCCTCGCGCTCGACCGTCGCGGTACCACCGCGGCTTCCGCCGTCGAAGGGATCGTTCTCGATGGAGTTCGCAGGCAGGCTCATGAGCTCCATTCTATCAACCGCGCCCTACTTGTTCAGTGTGACCGCCTGCATGAGCTCCGGCAGCCGGGCGTCGAACCAGCGGCCGCCGACCCGGACGCCCAGGGCCAGCAGGACCCCGCCGAGCACCAGTCCCACGAGCAGCGTCAGCCACGCGTAGACGGGATGCCCTGTGACGAAGTACGCGATCAGCAGCCCCAGCTCGGGCAGCAAGGCGAGGGTGGCGACAGCGAAGGTCCCGAGTTGCACGATCGCGACCCGCGCGCCCGCTCCAGGCGGCGTCTTGAAGGGATTCTCCCCGGGCAGCGGGACGCTGTAGGTCCATCGTGCCGAGACAACCGACGACACGCCTAGCCCGGAGAGCAGCCCGCCGAGGCTCACTCCAAGGATCGCGAGCGCATCCACCGGGTCGCCGCCGGCGGCCAGCGGGATGAAGGAGAGGAGCACGACGAGGGGGACCGAGATCGCCGCGCAGGCCACGACCCGGCCGAGCCGGTCGTGAACGCCCCGGAGACCTGTGGTGACGTGCAGGGCGAACGCGGTCGAGTCGTAGGAGACGTCGGCGGAAATCGAGAAACCGAGCATGACCGCGACCAGCGGCGCCGCGGCGTAGAGCATAAACGGCGATCCGGCCTGGGAGGAGGCATACCAGAACGCAATCGGGATCAACGGGACGACGACGATGCTCGCGGCGTACCGCGGGTCCTTGAACCAGTAAGTCAACGCCCGGCCCGCCACGGCACCCCACGGCGCCGCCGGGAACCAGCGGAGGGTTCCGAGTCCGGCATGGGACCGGCCGCCTCCGCCGCTGCTCGCGGGCTGCTCGAGGGAGCGCTGGAGCAGCACGGCCCAGAGCCCCACGGTTGCCGCGAGGTAGGCGAGGGCCACGGCCAGTCGGATCCCGAGGACCGCCCACGCCCCGGCAGCAGCGTCAGCGGGCAGCGCGGCGAAGGCTCCCAGCGGTGTCCAGGCGACGATGTCGGCCACCTGCGGCAGCCATCCCATCAGCTCGGACCCCTCGGAGGAGATCCAGCTCTCGATCCCGCCGATGATGGGGCCGAGCAGGACCAGAGGCACGAAGAGCAGGATGGTGCCGACCTCGCGGAAGCGCCGGCTGGCGGTCAGCGCATGCGCTGCGGTCGTCGTCATCCGGGCGAGGGCCAGGCAGTACAGGGCTCCGAGCGCTCCGGCCGGCAACGCTACGACGGCCGCGGTCGTCCACTGACGCCAGGCCAGCGTCTGGGCGAGGAAGAGGATCACCGTCACGGCACCGGGGACGCCCACGAATCCGGTCAGCAGCAGGCCCGCGGCGAGGTCGCGGCGCGGAATCGGCAGCGACGCGAAGCGCTGGGGGTCGAGGGTCGCGTCTACGCCGGCGGCCAGGACGGGGATCACGGCCCAGAGCAGGGTCGTCAGCCCACCGGCCAGGATCAGGACGGTGCCGATCAGCAGGCGGTCATCATTCCCGCCCAGGCCGAACAGCCCGACGATCAGCATGGCGGTGATGAACAGACCGTAGAGCGCTCCGAGGACGACGCCGACGAGCTGCCACGGGCTGCGCCGGAAGCCGTTGACCAGGAGTGCGGCCTTGAGCCGGATCAGCTCTGCAACCACTGCAGCCCCCCGCCCTGGGCCCGGCCGCCGACGAGGTCCACGAAGCGATCCTCGAGGGTGGCGCCGTCACGTACCTCGTCGACGGTCCCGGCGGCCAGCACGTTGCCGGCCGCGATGACGGCCACATGCGAGCACATCCGCTGAACCAGGTCCATCACGTGGCTGGAGACGACGACCGTTCCACCGCGCTCCACGTAGCCGGCGAGGATCGAGCGGATGTTGGTCGCCGACACGGGGTCGACTGCTTCGAAGGGTTCGTCAAGGACCAGCACGCGCGGCGAGTGGATGAGGGAGGTGGCGAGCGCAATCTTCTTGGTCATGCCGGCCGAATAGTCGACCACGAGCTTCGAAGCGGCATCCTCGAGGTCCAGGACCCGGAGGAGATCCTCAGTCCGCTCGGCGACCGTCGTCGGATCCATGCCGCGCAGCCGTCCCGCGTAGGTGACGAGCTGGCGGCCGGTGAGGCGGTCGAAAAGCCTCACGCCGTCGGCGAGGACGCCCAGGATCCGCTTGGCCTCGAGGGGTCGTTCCCAGACGTCTATTCCATGGATCCACACCCGTCCGGCGTCCGGTCGCAGCAGGCCGGTGGCCATCGACAGGGACGTCGTCTTGCCGGCCCCGTTCGGCCCGACAAGCCCGTAGAACGATCCCGCCGGCACGTCGAGGTCGATGGCGTTGACCGCGACCTTCTCGCCGAAGCGCTTGCCCAGACCCCGCACCGCGATCGCTGCGTGCGGGTGTCCCGTGTCCGTGCCCTCGTCGACCATGGCGCCAATCTAGCAATGGCGAAGGGGCGGAGGCTTCATCCTTTCGGATGAAACTGCCGCCCTTCTGCGAGCCTCGCCCGGGCTCTCCACCGCCGTCGGGAGGGCGTCGGCCCGGCAGCTGGCCGTTAGAAGAGGACGCGCGCGAGCCGCTGGCGCGCCGCTCGCACCCGGTCGTCCTGAGCTCCGACGACGTCGAACAGCTCGACCAGGCGGGTCCGCGCAGTCTCGCGCTCGTCGCCGGAGCTACGGGCGACGAAGCCGATCAGACGGCGGAATGCATCCTCGACGTGGCCGCCGGCAAGATCCAGGTCCGCGACGTCCAGCTGCGCCTCGAGGTCGTCCGGTCGGTCGGCGCCGGCCGTGCGGACGACCTGGGCGTCCATCGACTGCACGCGACCGAGCAACTGCACGTTGGCCAGGCCGATCTCGGCGTCGTGGTCGTTGGGCTTCTGGGCCAGCGCCTCCCGGTACGCCGACTCGGCCGCAGCGTAGTCCCCGGCATCCAGCGCCTCCAAGGCCTTCTGGTGCAGTGGCGGCAGCTCCGGCTCGGCCTGGGGATCTGCAGCGGCAAACGGCGCGAGCGTCCCGGTGACACCGTGCTGGACCGCCAGCTGGAGGAGTTCGTCGAAGAGGGACTTCATCTGCTCCGGCGACGCCGCACCCTGGAAGAGCGGCACGGGCTGGCCCCGCACTACGGCGACGACGGCCGGGATCTGCTGCACCCGGAAGGCCTGCGCAACCGCCTGCTCCTTCTGCGCGTCCACGAGGAGCAGGGCGAGCCGCCCGCCGTAGCCATCGATCAGGGCCCCCATCGCCTCGTCCAACTGGACCGACTCGGGAGCCGAGGCAGCACCCAGCGATACGACGACTGGGGCGGTCGTCGACCACTGGAGGGCCTGCTCGAACTCGGCCTGGCCGATGCGCTTGACCCAGGTGGCTCCTGCGGACGGAGCCCCGCTCCCGGCGGGGGCCCCTCCGGGCTGCCCGCTCAGGGCCGAGAGGTCCACGGCGCCGCGGGTCGAGGCCGGTGCAGCGATCGGCTCGTGGGAGCCGGGCGTCGGTTCGTGCGTCGGTTCGGTGGGGAGGCTCATGCCGGGTGGTTCGTCCTTACTCGTCGATGGTCACGGACTTCAGGGTGGTGTCGCCCGCAATCACTTGGATCTTGTCCTTGCTGCCCGAGGCCGGGATGTACAGGGCCACGGTATCGGTATAACTGAACGTCGCGGTGCCGGTCGTCTCGTCGTCGCCGGCCATCTCGATGTGCAGCTCGTCGACGAGGGACACCGTGCCGCCCTCCTCCGCCGGCATGGTCAGCATCCGCGAGTCGATGGCGGCGGTGACGATGGCTCCGCCGTCGGGCGTGGCCAGGACGTTGGTCTCGGAGACGTCGACGGCCCGCTCGAAGTTCACACGCGCGAACTCGCGGTTGTCCTCGTTGTCGCGCACCGCCTCCTGTGCCTCGTGCACGCGCTGGATGAAGACGCTCTCGGCGAAGAGGTCCTTCTCGGCGGCAGCCGGGTCGGAGAGGAACTGGCTCAGCCCGTTGAGCGCGGCCTCCGGCGAGGCCAGGAGCCCGTTCTCATCGGCGGGGTCGAGCGGCTGGACGGCGGGGTCGCCGACCGCGATGCCGGGGAAACTGGTGCCCGGGAGCATCGGCACGTTGTTGACGAGCTTGTAGTTCTCACGCGGCGACGCCTGCTCGAGCGTGAGGACGCGTGGGAAGTCACTACCCTCGACCTGCGTGACGGCGACGGCGGTTCGCGGCCAGGCAGTATCCGTAGTCACGGCGGCGGAGAGGATGGGCCCGGCGGCGACCGGCTCCGCCGGGTCGACCTCGAGTCCGTCCTGACGCTGCTGATAGTTCAGTGCCCGCAGGGCAAGCGCGGTGCCGTCCATGCGCGGCCGCAGCGCCTCCACGTCCTGCGCCTCGTCCCCTGCGGCGATGGTCTCGGAGGCGTCCGTGAGGATCCGCTCCAGCTGGGTCTCCAGGACCACAGGGTAGCGGTCCTCCTCGGCGGACTCGGCGTCCGACTCCCCATCGGCCGGGGCGGATTCCGGCGCGGACTCCGACGGCGTCGCGGACGCACTCTCGGAGGCGGCGCTCTCGGAGGCCTCGCCGCTGGGAGAGGCGTGAGCGGCACTGGCTCCGCCGAAGCCGAGCCCGACCGCCGTCACGGCGGCCACGACACGGCGGGCGACGCCGCTCGTCGGCTTCCCGCCGTTCGTGCCTCCGTTGGCGGTGGTCTCCTCGCCCGCCTTCTCGCCCGGCTTCCCGCCGGGCATGATCAGCCGGATGAGGCCCAACAGGAGCAGGAGGGCGCCGATGATGATCAGCGCCAGGGCGAACGGGGTGCCGGCGTCGTTCGGCCATTCGAAGGTGATGTCCACCGGCGCGGGCTGCTCCCCGTCGACGGCCAGCAGGAGCGACCAATCGCCCTCGGCCGGTTCCGTCCAGGTATGGGTGGTCTGCTGGTCGACCTTGTCGGTGGCGACCCACAGGTCCGACTGCGCAGGGCTCGGCACGGACGCCTCGCCCTCGACGTGCTCGGTCTGGACGGTGAAGTTCTCGGCGTCGATCCCGGTCACCCGGTTGACGGCCGCGCCCTCGGCCCAGGCGTCCACGTCCCCGCTGCGCCCGAGCATCACGTTGAACTCGGCCGGGGACTCGATCGTGATCTCGACCGGCTCGTCGTGGACGTCGGCGACGGCGGGCTCGATGACCGTCAGCGGGGCATCGGGCAGCCCCGACACGCTGGCGGTGAGTGTTTCGGACGGCGCCCAGAAGGTCTTCTGGCCGATCCCGACGAGCAGGGCGACGGCGCCGAGCACGATCGCGACGGCGGCTGACAGGATTCTCACGGACTTACTCACCTTACGGCTGGGAACAGGACTCGACCACGGCGCTGCTGGGGTCCACAGGGGCGCGCCGCCCGATCTCAATGATAACGACGCGGTCACGCCCGATGGTTCCCACTTTGGGACGAGTCTCACACGATGAAGCCCCGCAGACCAGCCCGGCGGGGATACTCACCGGCCCGTACGCGTGTTCCAGCAGTGCGCGTGCCAGTGCCGACGCCCGGCGGCGGCCACCTCGTCGCCGGACCAGTGGTCGGCCCGCCAGGCGACGATGTGCTCGACTCCCGGGGCGATCTGCAGGTGGCAGCCGGGGCAGGTGTAGTGCTTCTCTGCACGGTGCCCGGCGATGCGGCGCACGTGCCACTCTCCGTCGCGCGCGCTCTGGCGGGAGGGGAACCCGAACGTCATGTCCTCGACGGGACGCTCCTCCGCCGCGGCCTGCCACTTGTTGCGACGTTTCCCCTTGCCCGGGGCGGCGGACGGGCGGCGCGGAAGGTGCGATCGGGGCATGTCCGCCATTGTGCCAACAAGGGCCGGCCTGCGCGATCCGGCGCACCTCGCTAGAGTGTCCTCTTGTGCGTCTCGTCATTGCCCGCTGCTCCGTAGACTACGAGGGCCGTCTGCGCGCCCACCTCCCGCTGGCCACACGCCTGCTGGTGGTCAAGGCGGACGGCTCCGTCCTCGTCCATTCCGACGGCGGCTCGTACAAGCCCCTGAACTGGATGAGCCCGCCGGCGGTCCTGCGTACCGTCGAGCCGGACGAGGACGACCGGGAGTCGGGCGTCGAAGCCGTCTGGCGGGTCCAGAACGCCAAGAGCGACGATCGGCTGATCGTCCGCATCCACGAGACGATCCACGACTCCACCCACGAGCTCGGAGTCGATCCGGGGCTCATCAAGGACGGCGTCGAAGCCGACCTGCAGCGCCTGCTGGCCGAACAGATCGAGACTCTCGGCAGCGGCTTCTCCCTGGTTCGTCGCGAGTACATGACGGCCATCGGACCGGTCGACATCCTCGCTCGCGACGCGGAGGGACGGACGGTCGCGATCGAGCTGAAGCGTCGCGGCGACATCGACGGCGTCGAGCAGCTGACACGCTACCTCGAGCTCATGAATCGCGACCCGTTGCTGGCCCCGGTGCGCGGCATCTTCGCCGCCCAGAAGATCAAACCGCAGGCCCGCACGCTCGCCACCGACCGCGGCATCGAGTGCGTGACGCTGGACTACGACCAGATGCGCGGGGTCGACGATTCCGCTTCCCGGCTCTTCTAGGCGCGCCGCCGAGTCCGCTCCGGCCCGGCCGCCCTGTCGGGCCCGCCCCGCATTCCCCTAGGATGGGCCCATGGTCCCCCTCCCCGTCCCGACGTCCCCCGACGACGCCTCCTCGGGCCCAGTGCCCGCCGCCCCCGAGACCGAGCCCGCCGCGGCCGGCTCCCCGCGCCTCGCGCTGCGCGGGACGGTGGTGACGGAGGGTCTGCAGCTGATGGACGCCGTCGTGGTGATCGACGGGGACCGGCTCGACTACGTGGGGCCGTGGGATGTCTTCGCCCGCGACGCGGGCCCGTCGACCTATGCGGTGGAGGACCTGCCCGGGAACGCACTCCTGCTGCCAGGTCTCGTCGATCTGCACTGCCACGGCGGCTACGGCGTGGACTTCACCAGCTCCAGCCAGGAGGAGATCGAGGCCGCCCTCCCCCGGCTCTACGCCACGGGGACGACGACGTTGCTCGCCTCCATCATGTCGGCCCCTGCCGAGCGCATGGTCGCCGCCTGCGAGCGGCTCGGCGCCCTCGCTGCCACGGGGACTATCGCCGGCGTCCACGCCGAGGGCCCTTTCCTGGCGCCGACACGGTGCGGGGCGCAGCCCGCCGAACACCTCCTGGCCTACGACGCCGACTTAGTCGACGCCCTCGCCGAGGCCGCCGCGGGACAGCTGCGCACCATGACCTACGCGCCGGAGCTCGAGGACAGCGACGCCCTGGTCGAGCAGCTCGTCACCCACGGCGTCGTACCCTCGCTGGGCCACACCGACGCCGATGTCGCCACCGCCGCCGAATCCCTCGCCCTGGCCGCCGAGGAGCTCGACTCGGCCGGTTTCGACGGCTACGCGGAAGTGCCCACGGTCACGCATTGCTTCAACGGCATGGCTCCCTGGCACCATCGGGCGCCCGGCGCCGCCGGGGCGGCCCTCGACGCCGCAGCCGAGGAAGACGCCGTCCTCGAGGTCATCGGCGACGGCCACCACCTGGCGCCGCAGACGGTCCGCATGCTCTTCAACCTGCTCCCCGAGTCCGCGCTGATGCTCGTCTCGGACGCCACCTCGGCGGTGGGACTGAGCGACGGCACGCACCGCCTCGGCGATCAGGAGATCACCGTGTCCGGCGGCGTCGGGCGCACCGCGGACGGCAGGCTCGCCGGTGGCACCTCCACGCTGCTCGACGGCCTGCGAAGCGTCGTCGCCGCCGGGATCCCCGTCCAGCGCGCAGTGCCCGCAGCGACGAGCATCCCTGCCTCCTTGATCGGGCTGGCCGACGAGGTGGGGCAGCTCCACGCCGGCTTCAGCGCCGACGTCCTTGTCGCCACGGAGCAGCTCGAGCCGCTGGCCGTCTACCGACACGGGCGCCGCGTGCTCTCCTGAGCGACGGCCTCCAGCCGGAGCGATCAGAGGTCGGACGTCGTGTCACGAAGACGTCATACGGAGGTCGCGTACGCCCCGGCCGCTCCGGCCGAGGTCAATTCACGCAATGTTGGTCCGGGGCTCTTGCCGGGGCCACGAGCGTGTGTGAGTCTGAAACCAGTCTTTGTGTTGGTTGTATCGATCCCGCAAAGCACTACGCGGGTGGGAAACATCAGTTTTTGCGGCTCCGGGACTTTTCCCTGGCCGACTCCCCCGCACTGCCGGTGAAACGGTTGCCGGCAGCGACATCGAGATCGGGAGGAAAAGAATGGCTCAGGGAACCGTGAAGTGGTTCAACGCCGAAAAGGGTTTCGGCTTCATCACGCCGGACGGCGCGGAGCAGGACGTCTTCGTGCACTACTCGGAGATCCAGACCCAGGGCTTCCGCACACTGGACGAGAACCAGCGCGTGGAGTTCGAGATCGGCGAGGGCACCAAGGGCCCGCAGGCCACCGGCGTCGTCGGGCTGTAGACGCCCGGACGCAACGCAGGAGGGGTGGGAACGGTTCTTCCGTTCCCACCCCTCCTGTCGTGTACGGCCTCTCCCGATGGCACCGGGAGGACCTAGCGCCAGGTGCCGATCCCGACCACCGGGCCTGCCTCCAGCCACGCGCTCAGGCCGGTATAGGCGCCGTAGTTCATGGCCAGCTCGAACTCCTGGCCGCCGTGGCCCAGCCCGACGACGATCCAGCCGCCGGGCAGCTTGGCCGCTTCAGCCCCCTGGGGTTCGCGCCACCCATTGATCTGCAGCTGGCTGCGCTGGAAGCGGTGCCGCGGAATCGGCGAGAGCGAGTAGAGCGACATGAACTCCAGCTCTTGTTCCGCATAACGACAAACCCCCATCCGCCACCGTCCGGAGACGAGGCAGATGGAGGCGTCGAAGGTGCCCAGGGCGCCCCGCAGCTGCGACCTGCGCAGCAGCAGGGCACCCATCATCAGCGCGACCGCCACGGCGGCCAGGATGATGATCAGCAGTCCGAGGTCGTTCAAGGCCGGACTATCGGTTTCCCGCTGCCGCGGCCTCGTCGAGCTGGGCGTTGTCGGCGACGATGACGACCCGGTTGTTGTCGACCGAGAAGAAGCCACCGTCGGCCTGGACCGTGATGCGCGAGCCGTTCACCGGAGTGATCTCCAACTGACCGGCCTCCATCACCGCGAGGACCGGGGTGTGGCCCGGCATCACGCCGATGTCGCCGTCGCTGGTGCGCGCCTTGACCAGAGTCGCTGCCCCGGACCACACGAAATGGTCCGCAGCGACGATTTCGACTTCGAGTTCGGCCATGGCTACTTGGTCTGTTCCTGGATCTTGGCCCACTGGCGCTCGACGTCGTCGAGACCGCCGACGTTGTAGAACGCCTGCTCGGCCACATGGTCGAGCTCGCCGTCGCAGATGGCCTTGAAGCCCTCAACGGTGTCCTTCAGGGAGACCGTCGAACCCTCGACGCCGGTGAACTGCTTGGCGGTGTAGGTGTTCTGCGAGAGGAACTGCTCGATGCGGCGGGCACGGGCGACCGTGACCTTGTCCTCCTCGGAGAGCTCGTCCACGCCGAGGATCGCGATGATGTCCTGCAGTTCCTTGTTCTTCTGGAGGATCTGCTTGACGCGCACGGCCACGTCGTAGTGCTCCTGGCCCACGTACTGCGGGTCGAGGATGCGCGACGTCGAGGTCAGCGGATCGATCGCCGGGTACAGACCACGCGAGGCGATCGCACGCGAGAGCTCGGTGGTCGCGTCGAGGTGGGCGAAGGTCGTCGCCGGAGCCGGGTCGGTGTAGTCATCGGCCGGGACGTAGATCGCCTGCATCGAGGTGATCGAGTGGCCCTTGGTCGACGTGATGCGCTCCTGCAGCAGACCCATCTCGTCGGCGAGGTTCGGCTGGTAGCCCACGGCCGACGGCATGCGGCCGAGCAGCGTGGAGACCTCGGAACCGGCCTGGGTGAAGCGGAAGATGTTGTCGATGAAGAGCAGCACGTCCTGGTTCTGCACATCGCGGAAGTACTCCGCCATGGTCAGGGCCGAGAGGGCCACGCGCAGACGCGTTCCCGGCGGCTCGTCCATCTGGCCGAAGACGAGGGCGGTGTCCTTGAGGACGCCGGCCTCCTCCATCTCGACCCAGAGGTCGTTGCCCTCACGGGTACGCTCGCCGACGCCGGCGAACACGGAGGTGCCGCCGAAGTTGCGGGCGACACGGGTGATCATCTCCTGGATGAGCACCGTCTTGCCGACGCCTGCGCCGCCGAAGAGGCCGATCTTGCCGCCCTTGATGTACGGGGTCAGCAGGTCGATCGACTTGATGCCGGTCTCCAGCATCTCGGTGGCGCCCTCGAGATCCGCGAACTTCGGAGCATCGCGGTGGATCGTCCAGCGATCACTCGCCTGGATCTCGGATGCCTCGACGTCGAGCGGCTCGCCCAGGACGTTGAAGATGTGGCCCTTGACGCCGTCGCCGACCGGGACGGAGATCGAGGCGCCGGTGTCGACCACGACCGTGCCGCGGACCAGGCCGTCGGTGGCCTGGAGCGAGATGGCGCGGACCAGGTTGTCACCGAGGTGCTGGCTGGTCTCGAAGGTCAGGGTCTTGGTCACGCCGTTCAGCGTCACCGTGGTGGTCAGTGCGTTGTAGATGGCGGGGAGGGCGTCGGCCGGAAATTCGACGTCGACGACCGGACCGATCACGCGCGCGACGCGGCCGGTGGCACCGGCGCCCGCGGCTGCGGTTCCCTGCTCGTTCAGTTGGGCAGTCATGTCTCTCACTTCGCTCGTGTAAATAGCGGGGGGTTACGTGTTGTTCGGCTGGCTAGGACGCGTTCAGTGCGTCCGCACCGCCCACGATCTCGGTCAGTTCCTGCGTGATCTCGGCCTGACGGGCGTTGTTGCGAAGTCGCGTGTACTTCTTCACAAGCTCGGAGGCGTTGTCGCCGGCGGCCTTCATGGCCCGCTGGCGTGCGGCGAGCTCCGAAGCGGCCGCCTGCAGGAGCGCGGCGAAGATCCGGGACTCGATGTAGCGCGGCAGCAGGGCGTCCAGCACCTGCTCGGGCTCCGGTTCGAACTCGTACAGCGGAAGCAGGTCCGAGCTGTCCGTGGCCTCCTCCTCGACGACCTCGAGGGGTAGCAGGCGCGTCACGACCGGCTCCTGCAGGACCATCGACTTGAACTGCGTGTACACCACGTGGATCTCGTCGACGCCGCCGTCCTCGTACTCGCCGACGAAGTCCTCGAGCACGGCTGCACCGAGTTCGCGTGCGATCTCGAATCCCGGGTTGTCGGTTCCGCCGGTCCAGACCTTCGCGTAGTCGCGCCCGCGGAAGTCGAAGTACGCCTGGGCCTTGCGGCCGACCAGGTAGAACTTGACTTCCTTGCCTTCCTCCCGGAGGAGTTCGGTGAGCGCCTCGGCCCGCTTGAGGACGCTGGATGAGTAGGCGCCGGCGAGGCCTCGATCGGAGGTCAGGACCACGACTGCGGAGCGGCGCGCCTGCGCGTGCTCCGTGGTCAGCGGGTGCTCGACATCCGACGCGGACGCGGCAGCAGAAACAGCACGGGTGATCGCGTTGGCGTAGGGCAGGGACGCGGCCATGCGGCTGCGGGCCTTGCCGATACGGGAAGTGGCGATCAGTTCCATCGCCTTGAAGATCTTGCCCATCGACTGCGTCGACGCGATCTTCTGGCGGTAGACCCGAATCTGGGCTCCCATGTTTTTCCTTTCCTTGTCCGCTGCCCGGGTGGGCCGGTCCTCAGGACCGGCCCACCCGGGCGGCGGCCGATGTCAGCGCTTCTGCTTGACGATCTTTTCCTGGCCGACGGCGTCCTCATCGAGCGGAGCGTGCTCCTCGTGGCCCGGGCCGACGAGCGCGTCGTCGCCCTCGCCGAGGAACCCCTTCTTGAACTCGGTGATCGCGTTGTTCAGCGCATCGACGGTGGAGTCCTCGATCTTGCCGGTCTCGGCAAGCGTGGTGAGGATGCTCGTGCGATGACGCAGGTAGTCGAGGAACTCGCCCTCGAACCGGCGCACATCGGCGACCGGGATGTCGTCCAGGTGACCGTTGGTGCCGGCCCAGACGGACACGACCTGCTCCTCGACGGGGAACGGGTTGTACTGGCCCTGCTTGAGCAGCTCCATGAGACGCGCGCCGCGGGTCAGCTGTTGCTTCGAGGCGGCGTCCAGGTCCGAGGCGAACATGGCGAAGGCCTGCATGTCCCGGTACTGGGCCAGCTCGAGCTTCAGCGTGCCGGAGACCTTCTTCATCGACTTCACCTGCGCGGCACCACCGACGCGGGACACCGAGATGCCCACGTCGACGGCCGGACGCTGGTTGGCGTTGAAGAGATCCGACTGCAGGAAGATCTGACCGTCGGTGATGGAGATGACGTTGGTCGGGATGTAGGCCGAGACGTCGTTCGCCTTGGTCTCGATGATCGGCAGACCCGTCATCGATCCGGCACCCAGCTCGTCGGAGAGCTTGGCACAACGCTCGAGCAGGCGGGAGTGCAGGTAGAACACGTCGCCCGGGTAGGCCTCGCGTCCCGGCGGGCGGCGGAGGAGCAGCGACACGGCGCGGTAGGCCTCGGCCTGCTTGGACAGGTCGTCGAACACGATGAGGACGTGCTTGCCGCCGTACATCCAGTGCTGGCCGATCGCCGAGCCGGCGTAGGGGGCCAGGTACTTGAAGCCGGCGGGGTCGGAGGCCGGCGAGGCGACAATCGTCGTGTACTCGAGGGCACCCTGGTCCTCCAGCGTCTGGCGGACGCCGGCGATGGTGGAGGCCTTCTGACCGATGGCGACGTAGATGCAGCGGACCTGCTTGTTGACGTCGCCCGACGCCCAGTTGGCACGCTGGTTCAGGATGGCGTCGACGGCGATGGCCGTCTTGCCGGTCTGACGGTCGCCGATGAGCAGCTGACGCTGGCCACGGCCGATCGGGATCATGGCGTCGATGGCCTTGATGCCGGTCTGGAGCGGCTCGTGGACCGACTTGCGCTCGGTGACGCCCGGGGCCTGCAGCTCGAGGGCACGGCGGCCCTCGGCCTGGATGGGGCCCTTGTCGTCGATCGGGTTGCCGAGCGGATCGACCACGCGGCCGAGGAAGTTGTCGCCGACGGGGACAGAGAGGATCTGGCCGGTGCGCTTCACCTCCTGGCCCTCTTCGATGCCGGTGAAGTCTCCGAGGACCACGACGCCGATTTCGCGGGTGTCGAGGTTCTGGGCCAGGCCCAGAGTGCCGTCCTGGAATTCAAGAAGTTCGTTGGCCATGACGGAGGGAAGACCCTCCACCTTGGCGATGCCGTCGCTTGCCGTGGTGACGCGACCGACCTCGACCCGATCTGCGGCGCCCGGTTCGTAGGACGCCGCGAACTCGGTCAAGGCATTGCGGACGTCATCGGCATTGATGGTCAAATCGGCCATCTGCAGTCCCTGCTCTCCTGTGTTCTGTCGCCTTCCCTGGTGACCCAGAGCGACGACCTGATGTTTGATTCAGTCTGAATGCGGCGGGTGGACGCCGGAGCGTCTAGCCCGCCACCTTGCGGCGCAACTCGTTCAGGCGCGCAACCATGGTCGCGTCCAGCACCTCGTCGCCGATGGCGACGCGGATGCCGCCGATGAGGTCGGGATCCACGCTGACGTTGAGCGTCAGCGTGCGACCGTATGCGTTGTTCAGCCCGGCCTGCAGCCGGTTGATCTGGTCCTCCGTCAGCGGACGGGTGACGCTGACGTGCGCGATCCACCGCTGCTGCCGTTCGGCCACCAACTCGATGAACCGGTTGACCAGCGCGGCCGGCTTCAGGCCGCGCGGGGCCGAGACGGCCTGGCGGATCAGCAGCCGGGCCGGCTCGCCGGCCAGCGGGACCAGCTTGAGGGCCAGATCCGCCTTGGCGCTGCCGCCGGCCTGAGGATCGTCGAGGGCACGCTGGAGATCGTGGCTCGAGCCGACGACCTCCGTGAACGCGAAGAGCTCCTCTTCGAGTGCCCCCAGCCCCTCGGAGCCGCCGTGCCGCTCCGCCACCGCGACGGCGACGGTCGCGGCCAGGGTCTCCAGGGCGTCCCCGATGTCGCGTGCCGAGCGCCAGCGCGCGGAGGCAAGGTCCGCCGCAATGCTCTCCGCCGCGGCGGAGACCTTGCCGGCGACCAGCCGCGACATCAGCGCGGCCCTGTCCTTGCCGTCGCGTGCCGGATCCGTCACGGCGCGGCGCAGACCGGCGTTGCTGTCCAGCAGGCCCAGGATGGAAAAGAGGTCCTCGGCGAGCGACAGGTCAGCGTCGGCCAGAACCGGTTCCAGCCGCGCCTGCGCCGCAGCCAATGACTCGCTCGATACGCCTGCCATTACTTCGATGCACCTGCACTCTGCTGGGTCTCGAGATCAGCCAGGAAGCGGTCCACGACACGGCCCGCGCGGGCGTCGTCGTTGAGCGACTCGCCCACGATCTTGCTCGCCAGCTCCGTGGCCAGCGTGCCGACCTCGGTCCGCAGGGACGTGATCGCTGCGTTGCGCTCGGCCTGGATCTGGACGTGGGCCTGCTCGGTGATCCGCGCGGACTCCGAAGCGGCCTTCTCCTTCAGATCCGCGAGGATCTGGGCGCCCTCGGCGCGGGCCTCCTCGCGGATGCGGTTGGCCTCCGCGCGAGCGTCCGTGAGCTGCTTCTTGTACTCGTCGAGCGCGGCGTTGGCCTCGGCCTGCGCGGCCTCCGCCTTGGCGATGCCGCCCTCGATCGCCTGTGCACGCTCCTCGTACGTCTTCTCGAACGCAGGGACGACGTACTTGGTCACAATGAAGAGCAGTACTGCGAAGCCCAGCGTGGTGACCAGGATCTCCCACACGTTCGGGACCAGCGGGTTAGAGGCCTCGCTAGCCGCATAGAGAACTGCGTCGTTCATACTTCACCCGTCTTTCTGAAGAGTGTATGGACTGACTTTGGGTAAGTTCAGCCCGAAATCACTGCCAGACGAAGGCGAACACGAGACCGAGGATGGCGAGCGCCTCGGTGAAGGCCAGACCCATGAAGGCCAGCGGCTGGAGGACGCGCTGGGCCTCCGGCTGACGGGCGACGCCGTTGATGAAGGCGGCGAACACGAGGCCCACGCCGATGCCGCCGCCGATGGCGGAGAGGCCGTAACCGATCGCATTGAGGTTGCCGGAGATTTCCATTGTTTTCCTTTCACGATGCCGTCTCGGTCGGACCGATCGGGCAGGTTGATTGCGTTAACGTCGACCCCCGCGAAGAGGGACACCTAATTAGTGGGCTTCGGAGATCGAGCCCTGGATATAGACGGCCGTCAGCAGGACGAAGACGTAGGCCTGCAGGACCTGGATGAAGATCTCGAACAGGTACATGCCGACGCCCCCGGCCATGGTGAGCACACCGAGCGCCGGGACGATGCCCGAGGTCTGGGTCAGGAGGAAGGCCGAGCCGGAGGCTGCGAGGGCGATGATCATGTGCCCGGCGAGCATGGTCGCGAAGAGACGCAGGGAGTGCGTCAGCGGGCGGACCACGAAGTTCGAGACGATCTCGATGAGGACGACCGGGAGCAGGAACGCCTTCGGCACGCCCGACGGGACGACGGCGACCTTGAAGTAGCCGATGCCGTGGGTCCGGATGCCGAGCACGATCCAGAGGATGTACACGATGCCGGCCAGCGCGTAGGAGGTGCCCACGTGCGAGGTCGTCGGCAGCTGCAGCAGCGGGATCGAGCCGAACAGGTTGTTCACCAGGATGAAGAAGAACAGCGACACCAGCACGGGGACGTACGGGCGGAAGTCCTTCTCGCCGATCAGGTCCTTGCCCACGCTGTTGCGGACGAAGTTGTAGCTGAACTCGCCGAGGAACTGGAACTTGCCCGGGACCATCTGGCGGCGGCGCGAGGCAGCGACCAGGAACCAGGAGATCAGGGCGACGGAGAGCAGGACCAGCAGCATCTGCTTGCCGAATCCCTCGCCGTAGTGTGCTCCCCACGGAAGGATCTCCGGAAGGTGCAAATCATCAATCGTCGGGGGAACGAATCCCTCGGATTCGTTGGTAGCCGCCGGAAGCGCAAGCGCGATCAACGCGTTTCCTCTCTGCAGTGTCCGTCTTTGGGCATATCTGTGTCCGTCGGATGATCGCACGGACGTGTACTTCGTGAAGTCTTTAGGAGGCGGTGTCGCCGCGGTCTTGGCGCTGCCGGTAGGCCTTGCGGTGCTCGTTCGCCAGGAGGCATCCCGCTACGGCGCCCAGAACGGCGCCGGCGATCCAGATCCAGCGAGTTTGCAGCAAGAAATCCAAACCCCAGCCTATCAAACCGAAGGCTATCAACCCGCCAACGCCGTAGTTGATGAACTCGCGGGTCCACGAGCCGTTGGTCGGTTCGCGATGGACCAAGTGGTCGTCCTTCACGGTCGGCCTCCCTTGTCCGCCGGGGCGGACTCGTCGTCGTACAACTGGAAGCGGAGCCGCGAGAAGACGATCAGTTCCGTCGCCTGCCAGACGACGACTCCGGCGACCCCGCCGATCAGGAACCAGAGCCGGTCGATCCAGTCGGGCGTGCCCAGCAGGAACACCGCAGCGCCGAAACCGACCACCTTGATCAGGTACCCGAACATGAACGCCCCGAGGGCGGCGCGCGGGTTGCGCCGGCCGACGACATGACCGATCAGCAGCGTGATGCCGAAGAAGACGAGGACGAGGACGACCGCCCCGATGGCGCTGAGCGCGGCCTCGATTCCCGCTGCCAGCAGTCCCGCGATGGCCAGCGCGGCGGCCAGGCCCACCGAGGCGAGCGAGCAGGCGCGCAGCAGCGTCAGCCACGGCTGCGGGGTCTCCCCCGCAGCGCGCGGGATGCGCGCGCCGTGCTGCGGAGCGGTCCTGCCCATGTACGTCCCGTCGGTCTGGTCCTGGCGGAGAGTCGTGTGCGGCGGGAGGCGGCCCACCGGCCGCCCCACGGCACCCGCACAATTCTACAGTACGTAGAGAGTCCGGTGCGCGGTCGGCTCAGCCGCCGGCGTCGCCCGGGGGCTCGTTGCCCGACCCGTGGTGCGGCGGCCGGTCGAGGCCCGCCGCGTGACGCCGCTGCGCCACGCCCCGGCGCAGCCACGGGCGCATCGTCAGATAGCCCGCGCCGATGGCGAGGAGCAGGTCGACGGCCACGATGGTCTTCCAGTCGAACTGGCGGAAGATGAACGCCACCGACCCGAACGCGACGATCCCCGACCACAGGTACAGGACCAGGACGGCCTGGCGCTGGGTGTAGCCGCCGTCGACCAGTTTGTGGTGCAGATGGCCGCGGTCCGCGGAGAAGGGCGAGCGGCCGTGCGCCGTGCGCCGGATGACCGCGAGCGCGAAGTCCAGCAGCGGCAGCAGGATGACGGCCACCGGCAGGATGATCGGCATGTACGCGGGGATATTGCGGAACCGGTAGCCCTCCTGGGCGCCGACGTCCGCGGTGACCATGATGGCGGCGACGGACATCATCAGGCCGATGATCAGGGCCCCGGATTCCCCCATGAAGATCTTGGCCGGATTGAAGTTGTGCGGCAGGAATCCGAGGCAGGCGCCCAGGAGGAGGGCCATCAGCATCGCCGCGAAGTTCGAGTGGTCGAACTGGTTGATCGTACGGGCCAGCGTGTAGCAGTAGATGAAGAACGCGGTAGCGCCGATGACCGCGACGCCGGCGGCCAGGCCGTCGAGCCCGTCGACGAAGTTGATGGCGTTCATCGTCAGGACGATCAGGAACACGGTCAGCGCGAACTGGACCGGGCCGGACTTGATGCCGATCCAGCCGACGGGCATGGCTTCGAGCCGGACCCCGGAGAGCGCCACGACGGTGCCGATGCTGACCTGTCCGACGAGCTGCACGTACCAGCGCAGGTCCAGGAGGTCGTCCACGATGCCGAGCACCAGCGCCAGCAGCGCCCCGACGAGGACGCCGACGGCCGGTCCCGGGTCGGCGAACGAGCCCTGCAGGAAATCCATCCGCGAGGCGACGCCGAGCCCCACCAGGATGGCGATGATCATGGCCACGCCGCCGAGCTTGGGGATCGGGACGCTGTGCACGTCGCGGTCCCGGATCGACGACGCCGCGCCGACCCGGAGCCCGATCCGCCGGACGAGCGGCGTCAAGGCGAACGCCGTCACGAACGAGAGCGCGATCAGGACGAGATAGGAGGTCATGCGGGGCCGGTCTACCGTTCCGTCGTCTCGGACGGGTCCGTGACGCCGGGTCCGGCCCCGGTCCCGGCGGAGCCCGAGTCAGAGGCCGAGGCCTCCGGATGGTCCGTGACGGCCGAGCCAGCTGCGTCGAGTGCCGAACCGCGCTCCTCGGTGCCGGCCGGCTGCTCGCCGAGGCCGAGGATCTCCGGCACCACGCGGCGGAGGTCGTCGAGGGCGATCGCTCCCTGACGGACGACGGCAGGCACGTCGCCGGTGAAGTCGACGATGGTCGACGGCAGCGCGTCCTGCTCCCCCTGCCGGCGCTCCCCGTCGCCGAGATACACGGCGACGGCCTCGCCGAGCTGGTCCTCCGCCGCGTCGATGTTCGTTGCGGCCGCGTTCCCGGAGCGGTTCGCGGAGGACACGGCCAGCGGGCCGACGGCACGGAGCAGCTCCAGTGCCACGTCGTCGTCGGGCATGCGCAGGGCGACGGTCCCCTTGGTCTCGCCGAGGTCCCAGGTCAGGGACGGCTGCGCGTTGAGGATCATGGTCAGGGCACCCGGCCAGAACTCGGCGGCGAGCTTGCGGGCGGCATCGGGCACTTCGGTGGCCAGCCCGTCGAGGGTCTCGGGGCGCGGGATGAGCACCGGCGGCGGCATGGTCCGGCCCCGACCCTTGGCCGCCAGCAGCGTGGCGACGGCCTGCGGGGAGAACGCGTCAGCGGCGATGCCGTAGACCGTGTCGGTGGGGAGTACGACGCACTGTCGGGCCGCGAGGGCCTCCCGGGCAGCATCCAGACCTGCGGTGCGGTCAGCGGCGTCCTGGCAGTCGAATCGTGAAGTCACGAGATGCATTCTCGCACGTTCCCCGGGCGATCCCCGGGAAGCGGGAGCGGAACCTCAGCCCTCCCGGCGGACGGCCGACGTGCAGCGCGGCCGCCCGGTCAGGTCGCGGTGCCCGGCGATCGTGGCCCAGGCCCCGGCCCCGCGGAACATCTCCTGCATGGCCTCCTCCTGCACCTCCGCGTGCTCGAGCGCGACGAGGCCGCCGGGGACGAGCAGCCGGGCCGCGGTCCGCTCGACGGCGCGCGGCAGCTCCATGCCGTCGGCGCCTCCTCCGTACAGGGCGAGTCCGGGATCGTGCTCGCGCACCTCCGGGTCGACGGGCACCGCTCCGGCGGGGATGTAGGGCGGGTTGGACACGACGACGTCGACCGTCCCGTCCAGGTCCTCGAAGGCGGTCCGCAGGTCGCCCACGCGCAGGTCGACGCCGTGCGGGGCGAGGTTCTGCTCGGCCCACGCCGCCGCGTGCTCGCTCAGCTCGACGGCGTGGACGCGCGCGGCGGGCACCTCGGAGGCGACGGCCGCGGCGATGGCGCCTGATCCCGTGCCGAGGTCGACGACGACGGCGCTCCCCCGCCGCGCGATCACCGCCGCGGCCGCATCGATCGCCAGGCCCGCCAGGGCCTCGGTCTCGGGCCGCGGGACGAACACTCCCGGGCCGACCCGCAGCTCGAGGTGCCGGAAGTGCGCCACGCCGGTCAGATGCTGCAGGGGCACTCGCGCCGCGCGCTCGTCCACCAGCGCCGCGAGGCGCTCGGCGTCGTCGTCCGCGAGCGCGTGGCCCGCCAGCCGGAGCGCACCGACCCGCCCGCGGCCCACGCCGAGGACGTGCGCGGCGAGGAGCTCTGCATCGGCACGCGGCGAGGGCACGCCGGCGGCCGAGAGCCGCGCGGCGCACTCCCGGAGGAAGGGGTCCAGGCCCGGCGCCGGCACGGTCTACGGCTGCGCTTCGTCGCCGATGGCGGCGAGGCGCTGGGCCTCGTCCATCTCGATGCAGGACTGGATGACGGGGTCCAGCTCGCCGTTCATGACGGTGTCCAGGTTGTAGGCCTTGTACCCGGTGCGGTGGTCGGCGATCCGGTTCTCCGGGAAGTTGTACGTGCGGATGCGCTCGGAGCGGTCCATCGTGCGCACCTGGGAGGCGCGCACGGCGGAGTTCTCGGCGTCGATCTGCTCCTGCTGGTGCGCCAGCAGCCGCGACCGGAGGACGCGGAGGGCGGCCTCGCGGTTCTGCAGCTGGGACTTCTCGTTCTGCATCGCGACGACGATCCCGGTGGGCAGGTGCGTGATGCGCACGGCGGAGTCCGTGGTGTTCACGGACTGGCCGCCCGGGCCGGAGGACCGGTAGACGTCGATCTTCAGGTCGTTCGGGTGGAGGTCGATCTCCTCCGGCTCGTCGACCTCCGGCAGGACCAGGACACCGGCGGCCGAGGTGTGGATACGGCCCTGGGACTCCGTCACGGGCACACGCTGGACGCGGTGGACCCCGCCCTCGAACTTCAGGTGCGCGTAGACGCCCTCTGCCGGATCGTTGGAGTTGCCCTTGATGGCCATCTGCGCGTCCTTGTAGCCGCCGAGGTCGGACTCCGTGTAGGAGATCAGCTCGGTCTTCCAGCCCCTGGCCTCCGCGTAGCGGGAGTACATGCGCAGCAGGTCCGCGGCGAACAGGGCGGCCTCGTCGCCGCCCTCGCCGCCCTTGACCTCGAGGATCACGTCGCGGGCGTCGTTGGGGTCGCGCGGGATCAGCAGCCGGCGCAGCTTCTCCTCCGCTGCGGGCAGCGCGGCCTCGAGCTCCTCGGCCTCGGCCGCGAACTCGGGATCCTCGTCGGCCATGGTGCGGGCGGCCTCGAGGTCCTCGCTCATCTGCTTCCAGCGCCGGTGCGCCTCGACGATGCCGTTCAGCTGCGCGCTGCGCCGTCCCAGCTTGCGCGCCTTCGCCTGATCGGCGTAGACCGCGGGGTCGGACAACTGCTTCTGCAGCTCGGCGTGCTCGTCGAGCAGGCCCTGGACGGACTCAAACATCACTCACTTCTTTCCGTGTCGCCCGGCGTGGGCGGTTCTGGCGGCGGCGCCTCCGGCGCGTGGCTGCGCGCCTGTCTAGTGTATGCGGTTCGTTCGCGACCGCCGTCGTGCCCGTCCCGGCCCGGCGTCGGGCAGAGCGGGGAGGAGCACGACGGCGTTAACGCGGACGCGCCCGGAGCCGCACCCCGCGCGGGGTGCGGCTCCGGGCGCGCTGTGTCGCTAGTTCTCCGACTTGGAGGCCAGCGTGGTCTTGCTCACCGTCATCAGGAACTCCGCATTGGACTGCGTCTCCCGGATCTTGGTGGTCAGGACCTCGAGGGCCTGCTGCGTGTCGAGGCCGGAGAGCACGCGGCGCAGGCGCCACATGATCTTGACCTCGTCCGGGGAGAGCAGGTTCTCCTCGCGGCGCGTGCCGGACTCGTTGACGTCGACCGCCGGGAAGATGCGCTTGTCCGCGAGCTTCCGGGACAGGCGCAGCTCCATGTTGCCGGTGCCCTTGAACTCCTCGAAGATGACCTCGTCCATCTTGGACCCGGTCTCCACCAGGGCGGTGGCGAGGATGGTCAGCGAGCCGCCGTTCTCGATGTTGCGAGCGGCGCCGAAGAAGCGCTTGGGCGGGTACAGCGCAGACGAGTCCACACCGCCGGAGAGGATCCGGCCGGAGGCCGGCGCGGACAGGTTGTAGGCACGGCCCAGACGGGTCATGGAGTCCAGGAGCACCACGACGTCCATGCCCATCTCGACGAGGCGCTTGGCCCGCTCGATGGCCAGTTCGGCGACCGTGGTGTGGTCGTCGGCCGGGCGGTCGAACGTCGAGGCGATGACCTCGCCCTTGACCGAGCGCTGCATGTCGGTGACTTCCTCGGGACGCTCGTCCACGAGGACCATCATGAGGTGCACTTCCGGGTTGTTCAGCGTGATCGCGTTGGCGATCGACTGCAGCACCATCGTCTTGCCCGCCTTGGGCGGGGAGACGATGAGGCCGCGCTGGCCCTTGCCGATGGGCGCGACGAGGTCGATCACGCGCGGCCCGACGAGCTTGGGGTCGGTCTCCAGGCGCAGGCGCTCCTGCGGGTACAGCGGCACGAGCTTGTTGAACTCGACGCGGCTCTTGTTGTCCTCCGGCGCCTTGCCGTTGATGCTGGTCAGCTTCACCAGGGCGTTGAACTTCTGGCGCTGGTTCCCGGCATTGCTGTTGCTCTCGCCGTCGCGCGGGGCGCGGATGGCGCCGACGACGGCATCGCCCTTGCGCAGGTTGTACTTCTTGACCTGGTTCAGGGAGAGGTAGACGTCGTTCGACCCCGGCAGGTAGCCGGAGGTGCGCAGGAATGCGTAGTTGTCGAGGACGTCGAGGATGCCGGCGACGGGCAGCAGGACGTCGTCGTCGCTCAGCTCGGTCTCGTCGACCTCGGGCTGGTTGCCGCGACCGCGACCCCGACGGCGCTCGTTGCGGTCGTTGCGGTTGTTCTTGCGATCGTTGCGATCGTTCCGATCCGAACGGTCGTTGCGGTCGTTCCGGTCGTTCCGGTTCCGATTGCGACGATTGCGGCGCTCGCCGCGGTCGTCGTCGTTCCGGTCGTCGTTGTCGCCGCCCTGGTCCGAGTCCTGCTGCTTGCCCTGGTCGGCGCCGCGCTGATCGTTGCCGCGCTGGTCATTGCGCTGCTCCGAGTCACTGTCGTCGCGCTGGCCACGGCGGTTGCGCCCGCGGCGGTTGCGTCCGCCGCGCTCGTTCTGCTCGTCGGAGCTGTCGTCCCGGGCGGGCTGGCGCTCGGAGGCCGCATCGGCCTTCTCGGAGCCCTCGTTCCGCGCGGGCTCCTGGCTGGTCTTGCGAGCGGCGTCCTGGGACGACTCGCCGGACTTGTCGGCCGCAGCGTCGGAGTCGCCCTGGCCGGCGGAATCGCCCCGTGCCGACCCGTTGGACGGTGCCGACCCGTTGGACGGTGCCGACCCATTGGACGGTGCCGACTCGTCGGCCGGTGCTGAGGTGTCGGTCTGCGCGGACTCGGCGCGGCGGGAGCCCCGGCGGCCGCGGCGACCGCGGCCGGTGGCCTCTTCGGCCTCGGCGGCGGGCTGCTCGGCTGCTGGCTCCTGGGAGGCCGACTCCTTCGCCGGTTCCGCGACGGCCTCGGCCGGTGCCTGCGGCTCCGCCGCGGCCTTCTGGTTGCGGCGGCCGCGGCTGGTGCGCTTGGCCGGCGCCTCGGCGGCGTCGTCGGACTCGGCCGTGTCAACCGGGCCCTCGCTCCTGGCCTTGGAGGACTTGGCCTTCGTCGCGGTGTCGGCCTGGGCGGCGTCGTTGGCCTGGGCGCCGTCGTCTGTGCCGGACTGCTCGGCGGCGGCCTCAGCCGGCTTCTTGGACCGGTCGGCGACGGCTCCACCGCGCTGGTGGTCGGCGATGGCCGTCACGAGGTCGGACTTGCGCATGCGGCGGGCGCCGGTGATACCGAGCTGCGAGCCGAGGGCCTGCAGCTGGGCCAGCTTGAGTCCGGCCAGGCCGGTGTTGTTGGCGGATGTCTTGTCCACGCCTGCTTCGAGGCTCGTGGTTTCTGTCACGAAGGTTTCCTTCTCCCTCGTCGGGCGGGTCAGGTCAGATCTGGCCCGCGTCATGGTGTCTCGTCAGGCACGCGGAGAGGTGGTGCCTGACCTATGTCGAGAACACGCCGCGATGGGCGTTCGGACTCACGCGTGTCCGGCCAGAGGCGAAATGCACTGAACACCGTCGATGAGCATCAGGGATGCCCATGGACGTCTGGGCGGCGAGAGCCGCATTGGGCCGGAGGGAAACCATGGATGGAAGACCGATGCTCGATGCATCGCCAGCATGATCTGGCCGCTAATGCCTCTCCACCATAACACCCGAGGCGCACAGGCCCGGAATCTCCACGCGCCAGGCGCCGGATCCGTCGTCGAACTCGCCGGCGCGCACCCGCGCGGCCACGGCCTCGGCCTGGTCGGACCCGTGGGCCAGGATCAGCACCGTTGGCCCGGCGCCGGAGACGGTGGCGGCGTATCCCGCTGCTCGGAGGGCGGCGATGAGCCGACTCGACTCCGGCATGGCCTCGGCGCGGTAGTCCTGGTGGAGGTAGTCGCGGGTTCCCTCGTGCAGCAGCTCCGGCGCGCTGGTGAGGGCGTGGATCAGCAGTCCGGCGCGGCCCGAGTTCGCCGCCGCGTCGGCGTGCGGGACGGTCGCGGGCAGCAGTCCCCGCGCCGCGCGGGTGGAGAGCTCGACGTCGGGAATCGCGACCACGGGGACCACTTCGGCGTCCAGCGGCAGCCGGTGGGTGCGCATCCCGCCGTCGTCCGTGAGGGACAGGGTCAGCCCGCCGTACACGGCCGGGGCCACGTTGTCGGGGTGCCCCTCCAGGCGGGCGGCCTCCTCGAAGAGCGCGTCGCGGCCGTCCAGCCCGCCGCGAGCGGTCTCCGGCAGCAGGGCGTCGGCTGCGGCGAGTGCGGAGACGATGGCCGCCGCCGACGAGCCGAGTCCCCGGCCGTGCGGGATCCGGTTGGTCGCCCGGATCTCCAGATCCGCAGCGGCGACGCCGAGCTGCTCCCAGCGCTCGAGGATCGTGCGGGCGATCAGGTGTGTCTCGTCGTCCGGCAGCGACTCGGCGCCCTCGCCGGTGACGAGGACGCGGACCCGCGCCTGCGGCGTCGTCAGCTCCTCGTACAGGGCGGCGGCGTCCCCCGTTGCTGCGGAGTCGGTCCCTGCGGAGTCGCTCGCGGAGCCTCCGGGCAGGTCGCGGTCCAGACCGCCGCGGGCGAGGGTGCGGACCTCGAGCGTGTCCGTCAGGTCCAGAGCCAGCCCGAGGCTGTCGAAACCCGGACCGAGATTGGCGGTGGTGGCGGGGACGGTGACGGTGACGTGCTGGCCGGTCCGGATCCGCGGCGCGTGCGCTGATTCCACGGGGCGCTATGCCTCCAGGCCGAGCGCCGCGGCCACGGAGACGACGTCGAACGGCACCTTGGTGGGCTGGACGTCCTCGCCGTCGGCGTTCTTCAGGGCCCACTGCGGGTCCTTGAGGCCGTGGCCGGTCACCGTGATGACGATGGTCTTGCCCTCGGGCGCCTCGCCGGCCGCGTGGTACTTCAGGAGCCCGGCGACGCCCGCGGCGGAGGCCGGCTCCACGAAGACCCCCTCTTTGGAGGAGAGCCAGCGGTGGGCGGCGAGGATCTCCTCGTCGGTCACCGAGTCGATCAGACCGCCGGACTCGTCGCGGGCGGCCTCGGCCTGCTCCCACGAGGCTGGGTTGCCGATGCGGATCGCCGTCGCGATGGTCTCTGGCTCCGTCACCGGATAGCCCTTGACGATCGGCGAGGCGCCCTCGGCCTGGAAGCCCCACAGGACGGGGGTCCGGGTGGATACGGCGGGCAGCTCGCCGGCGGTCTCCGACGCGTACGGCGCGGCGTACTCCTTGTAGCCCTTCCAGTACGCGGTGATGTTGCCCGCGTTGCCGACCGGCAGCAGGTGGTAGTCGGGTGCGTCGCCGAGGATGTCGACGACCTCGAACGCACCCGTCTTCTGGCCCTCGATCCGGGCCGGGTTCACGGAGTTCACGAGGAACACCGGGTAGTTCTCGCTGAGCTTGCGGGCGACCTCGAGGCAGTTGTCGAAGTTGCCGTCCACCTGGAGCAGCTCGGCGCCGTGGGCGATCGCCTGGCTCAGCTTGCCCAGGGAGATCTTGCCGTCCGGCACCAGGACCGCGCAGGTCAGACCGGCCTGCGCCGCATAGGCGGCCGCGGAGGCGGACGTGTTCCCGGTGGAGGCGCAGACCACGGCCTTGGCCCCGGCGTTGACGGCGGCGGTGATCGCCATGGTCATGCCGCGGTCCTTGAAGGAGCCGGTCGGGTTCATGCCCTCGACCTTGAGGTAGACCTCGTTGCCGGTGTGCGCCGAGAGCGCGGGGGCGTGCACCAGCGGGGTGCCGCCCTCGCCCAGCGTGATGACCCGGGTCTGCTCGGTGACCGGGAGGCGGTCTGCGTACTCGCGGACGACGCCGCGCCACTGATGTGCCATTTACTTTCCTTCGACTCGCACGACGGACGAGACCGCCTTGACGACGGGGAGCTGTTCGATGTCGGCCACCGTGGCGGCCAGGGCGGCCTCGCGGCCGACGTGCGTGATGATGCGCAGGCGCGCCGACCCGGCACCGTCCTCCGCGGAGGCGGTCTGGCGCATGGTCTCGATCGAGACGCCGTGCCGGGCGACGATGCCGGCGATCTCGGCCAGCACGCCCGTCTCGTCGGAGACGTCCAGACTCAGGGCGTAGCTGGTGGTGGCGTCCTCGATGCCGAGCGGGCGGGACGGGCGCGGCTGCGGCTCGGCGACGGAGGCGCCGGCGGCCTGCGTGGCGCGTGTGCGGCCGACGGAGACGACGTCGCCCATGACGGCCGAGGCCGTCGGCGCGCCGCCGGCGCCCTGGCCGTAGAACATCAGCTCGCCGGCGTTCTCCGCCTCGACGAACACGGCGTTGAACGCACCGCGCACGGCGGCCAGCGGGTGCTCGCGGGGCAGCAGCGTGGGGTGCACGCGCACGCTGATCCCCTCGCCGCCGCCGGCGTCGGTGCCGCGCTCGGCGATCGCGAGGAGCTTGATGACCATGCCGGCGTCCTCGGCCGCGGCGACGTCCTCCGCGCTGATCGAGGTGATGCCCTCGCAGTGGACGTTCTCGAGAGCGAATGTGGTGTGGAACGCGAGCGAGGCCAGCAGCGCGGCCTTCGCGGCGGCGTCGTGCCCCTCGACGTCGGCGGTGGGGTCAGCCTCCGCGTAGCCGAGGCGCTGCGCGTCAGCCAGCGCCTCGTCGAACTGCGCGCCGGAGCTGTCCATCGCGTCGAGGATGTAGTTGGTGGTGCCGTTGACGATGCCCATCACCTTGGTGATGTCGTCGCCGGCGAGGGACTCGCGGATGGGGCGGAGGATTGGGATGGCACCGGCGACGGCCGCCTCGTAGAGCAGCTGGGCACCGCCGTCGTTGGCAGCCTCGGTGAGCTCGGGGAGGCGCGCGGCCAGGAGGGCCTTGTTGCCGGTGACCACGGACGCGCCGCGGCGCAGGGCCCGCTCGATGTACTCGCCGGCCGGCTCCAGGCCGCCCATGAGCTCGATGACGATGTCGGCGCCGTCGATCAGGGTGTGCGCGTCCGTGGTGAGGAGGTCCCGCGGCAGGTCGCCCTCACGGGGTGCCTCGGGATCGCGGACCGCGATGCCCGTCAGTTCGAGCGGCGCGCCCACGCGGGCGGCGAGCTCGTCCGACTGCTCCAGCAGGATCCGCGCCACCTGCGATCCCACGTTCCCACAGCCGAGCAGCGCAACCTTCACAGTCATCAATCAGTACCTATCCCATGTCTCGGGCCAACAAGTCGTCTTCGGTCTCCCTGCGGATGATGACGCGCGCGCGTCCGTCCCGGACCGCGACGACGGCCGGGCGCCCCAGATAGTTGTAGTTGCTGGCCAGAGCCCAGCAGTAGGCACCGGTGGCGGGCACGGCGAGCAGATCGCCGGCAGCGACGTCCTCCGGCAGGTAGACATCCCTGACGACTATGTCACCGGATTCGCAGTGCTTGCCAACCACGCGGGAAACAATCGCGTCAGAGTCCGTCACACGAGAGGCGAGGACGGCGGTGTAGTCCGCGTCGTAGAGCACGGGGCGGGCGTTGTCGCTCATGCCGCCGTCCACGGAGACGTAGCGGCGTGGCAGCGTCCCGTCCGCGTGGTCCACCTGGACGGTCTTGCGCACGCCGGCCTCGTAGAGCGTGAACGCGGCGGGCCCGACGATCGCCCGGCCCGGCTCGATGGAAAGGCGCGGCGCGGCCAGGCCGTGCTCGGCGAGGGTCTCGCGTACGACGCCGGCCATCGCGGCCGCGAGCTCGGCCGGGGGACGCGGCGTGTCCTGCTCGGTGTAGGCGATGCCGTAGCCACCGCCCAGGTCCAGCTCGGGCAGCTCGACGCCGTGCTCGTCGCGGACGCGGGCGAGGAAGCCGAGCATCTTCTGCGCCGCCACGGCGAAGCCGGCCGCGTCGAAGATCTGCGAGCCGATGTGCGCGTGGATGCCCAGCAGCTCGAGGTGCGGGTGGGCCAGGGCGGCGGCCACGGCGCGCTCGGCGGGCGCTCCCCCGCCGTCGTCCACCATGGAGAGGCCGAACTTCTGGTCCTCGTGCGCCGTGGCGATGTACTCGTGGGTGGAGGCGTGGACGCCCGGGGTCAGCCGCAGCATCACCCGGCCGGTGACGTCGAGGCGCTCGGCGATCGCGCCGAGCCGCTCCAGCTCGTCCAGGCTGTCGACGATGATCCGGCCCAGGCCCATGGTCAGGGCGGCCTCGATCTCGGCGACCGACTTGTTGTTCCCGTGCAGTCCGAGGTTCGCCGCGGGCACCCCGGCGCGGCGGGCGACGGCGAGCTCCCCGCCGGAGGAGGTGTCCAGCCGGAGCCCCTCCTCGGTGACCCAGCGGGCCACCTCGACGGAGAGGAAGGCCTTGCCGGCGTAGTAGACGTCGACCCCGCCGCCGAGATCGGCGAAGGCCTCGTCGTACGCGTCGCGGAAGGCGCGGGCGCGGGCGCGGAAGTCGTCCTCGTCCAGGACGAACAGGGGGGTCCCGAACTCGCGGGCGAGCTCGGAGACCGGGATCCCCTGGACGGCGACCTCGCCGTCGTCGTTCCGGGCGACGCCGGCGGCCCAGAGGGGCTCGCGGAGCGCGTTGGCGTCCGTCGGGTAGGAGAGCCAGGCGGGGGCGAGTGCGGAGGCGGGCATGCGCTACATCCTCTCCGGTGCGGTGACGCCGAGCAGTGCCAGGCCGTTGGCGAGGACCTGGGTGGTGGCGTCGTTGAGCCACAGGCGCGTGCGGTTCAGGTCGGTGGCCTCCTCGTCGGCCAGCGGGGCGACGCGGCAGGCGCCGTACCAGCGGTGGTACGCCCCGGCCAGGGTCTCGAGGTAGCGGGCCACCCGGTGCGGCTCGCGGAACTCGGCGGACTGGGCCACCTGGTGCGGGTACTGGGCCAGGAGGGCCAGCAGGTCGTTCTCGGTCTCGTGCGTGAGCAGCGAGGCATCGAACGCGGAGCGGTCCACGCCCTTCTCGGCCGCGTTGCGGGCCGCGGCGCAGGAACGCGCATGGGCGTACTGGACGTAGAAGACCGGATTGTCGTTCGTCTTCTTCTGCAGCAGCTCCGGGTCGATCGCGATCGGCGAGTCGGCCGGGTAGCGGGCCAGCGAGTAGCGCAGCGCGTCGGCGCCGAGCCAGTCGATGAGGTCGCGCAGCTCGATGATGTTGCCGGCGCGCTTGGACAGCTTGGCCCCGTTGACGGAGATCAGCTGGCCGATGAGGATCTCGATGTTCGCCTGCGGGTCGTCGCCGGCGCACGCGGCGATCGCCTTGAGCCGGTTGACGTAGCCGTGGTGGTCGGCGCCCAGGAGATAGATCTTCTCGGTGAAGCCGCGGTCCTTCTTCGAGAGGTAGTACGCGGCGTCGGCCGCGAAGTACGTGGGCTCGCCGTTGGCGCGCAGCAGCACGCGGTCCTTGTCGTCGCCGAAGTCGGTGGTGCGGAGCCAGACGGCACCGCCGTCGTCGAAGACATGGCCCTGCTCGCGCAGGCGGGCCACCGCCTGCTCGACCGCGCCGCCGTCGTGCAGCTCCTGCTCGGAGAAGTAGACGTCGAACTCGACGCCGAAGTCCGCCAGGGTGGCCTTGATGTCCTCGAGCTGGGCGCGGTAGGCGAGGTCGCGGATGACCGGGAGGGCCTCGGCCTCCGGCAGCTCCTCGACGCCGGGGCGCCGCGCACGGACCGCCTCGGCCAGCTCCTGGACGTAGGCCCCGGGGTAGCCGCCCTCGGGCACGGGCAGGCCGTGCAGACGGTTGTAGACCGACTGTGCGAAGACGTTCATCTGGTTGCCGGCGTCGTTGATGTAGTACTCGCGGGTGACGTCGGCGCCGGAGGCGCGCAGGACACGGCCGATCGCGTCGCCGAGGGCCGCCCATCGGGTGTGGCCGATGTGCAGCGGGCCGGTGGGGTTGGCGGAGACGAACTCGAGGTTCACCACGCGTCCGGCCAATGCGTCGTTGGTGCCGTACTCGGTGCCGGCCTCGACGATCTTCTGCGCGA
Source organism: Zhihengliuella sp. (assembly GCF_031178195.1). Classification (GTDB taxonomy): domain Bacteria; phylum Actinomycetota; class Actinomycetes; order Actinomycetales; family Micrococcaceae; genus Zhihengliuella. The sequence goes on along the minus strand of NZ_JAPSJL010000009.1, from coordinate 112,426 downwards.
GCGCGCCGGCGGAGGCCGCATCGAGCGTGATGTTCAGGAAGCCGGGGCCCGCGATCTCGGCGCCGGCGATCCCGTCGACGGTCTCCAGCCGCGCCGCCAGCACCTGCGCGAAGTCGCGCGGGTTCATCCCCGCCTTCTTGCCCAGCTGGAGGGCGACGTTGGTCGCCCAGTCCCCGTGCTCCCTGCTCTTGGGTCGCTCCACCTTCACCGTGTCCGGTAATTCGACCGCGAAGTCGCCGGCGGCGACGGATTCGGCGAGGGCAGCGGAAATGGCATGGGAGAGCTGTTCTGGAGTCACGCGTCAAGGATAGCGGTCGTGCCCGCCCGTTCCCCGACCGACGACCGGCGGGGCGCGACCGGCCCGGGTGCTCGGCGACGCGGTCGGGCCGATTTCGGGTTTGCGGGCCGAGTCCTGCTAAGCTCTTCTAGGTCCTGCGGCAGTCAGCGCGTGGGGCATGAAGGCCCTCGTAGCTCAGGGGATAGAGCGTCCGTCTCCGGAACGGAAGGTCGAAGGTTCGAATCCTTTCGAGGGCACCGTGTGAGAAGGCCCCGGAACCGCCGAGTGAATCGGTGGTTCCGGGGCCTTCGTCGTCCTCGGGGCGGGGGCGCGGGGCCGCAGCCGTGCCCGCCCCGCGCTCCCGCCGGTGCTACTGGAGCATCGTCCGGTCGTCCAGCTGGGCGCCCTTGATCTTCTCGAACTCGTGCAGCAGTCCTGGGACCGTCATAGCGGCCTTCGCCTCCGCGTCGAGGTCCAGGATGATCTGACCGTCGTGCATCATGATCAGCCGGTTGCCGGCCTTGAGCGCCTGCTCCATGTTGTGCGTGACCATGAGCGTCGTCAGCCGGTGCCGGTCGACGGCCTCGATGGTCAGCCGGGTCACCAGAGCGGCCCGCTGGGGGTCCAGCGCGGCCGTGTGCTCGTCGAGCAGGAGGATCTTCGGGCCGGTGAGCGTGGCCATGAGGAGGCTGAGCGCCTGGCGCTGGCCGCCGGAGAGCAACCCGACCTTGGTCTTCAGCCGCTTCTCGAGTCCGAGCTCGAGCGTCTCGAGCTCGTCGACGAACTGCTCGCGCTTCCTGCTCGTCACTCCCGTGCCGAGCCCGCGAAACTGCCCGCGTCCCAGGGCCAGGGCCAGATTCTCCTCGATGGTCATCGTGGGGGCGGTGCCGGCCATGGGGTCCTGGAAGACGCGGCCGAGGTATTTGGCCCGCTTGAAGTCTGGCAGCTTGGTGACATCCTCGCCGTCCACGCGGACGGTCCCGGTGTCCGGGAACAGCTTCCCGGCCGCCATGTTCAGGACCGTGGACTTGCCGGCGCCGTTGGAGCCGATGACGGTGACGAACTCGCCCTCCTGCAGCGTGAGGTTGATGTCGCGCAGAGCACGGCGCTCGTTGACGGTGCCCGGGAAGAACGTCTTGTTCAGGTTGGCGATCTCAAGCATTCTGAGCCTCCTTCGGCTCCGGCTCGACGGCGGGGTCCGGGTCGGTGTCCCGGGCGCCGCGGGAGGTGATCCGCAGGCGGCGGCCCAGCGCGCCGAACGCCTTCATCTGCGGCAGCACGAGGGCGAGCACCACGAGTATTGCGGAGATCAGCTTCATGTCGTTGACCTCCAGGCCGGCGTTGAGCGCGAACTGGATCACCACGCGGTAGATGACGGCGCCGAAGACCACCGCGAGGGCGGCCAACCAGATGTACCGCTGCGAGAAGATCGCCTGGCCGACGATCACCGAGGCGAGGCCGATGAGGATGAGGCCGATGCCCATGCCGATGTCGGCGAAACCCTGGTACTGGGCGATGAAGGCGCCCGAGAGGGCGACGAGTCCGTTGGAGATCGCGAGCCCGAGGATCTTCTGGTTGTCCGTGCTGACGCCGAGCGAGCGGATCATCTCCGGGTTGTCGCCGGTGGCGCGCATGGCCATGCCGAGGTCGGTGTGGAGGAACCAGACGATGATCGCCACGGCCACGAGGCAGCCGACGAACAGCAGCCCGACCGAGGGCCAGGTGCCGAGCAGGCCGTTGTCGCGCAGCGGGGAGAGGACGGTGTCCTCGCCGAGGAGGGGCACGTTGGCCTTGCCCATGATGCGCAGGTTGATGGAGTAGAGGGCGATCATGGTCAGGATGCCGGCCAGCAGGCCGTCGATGTTGCCCTTGGTGTGGAGCAGACCGGTGATGACGCCGGCGAGCGCGCCGACGAAGAAGGACACGGCCGTCGCGAGGTAGGGGTCGGTGCCGTTGACGATGAGGATGGACGCGGTGGCGGCACCGGTGGTGAAGGAGCCGTCGACCGTCAGGTCCGGGAAGTCGAGGATGCGGAAGGTCAGGTAGACCCCCAGGGCCATGATCGCGTAGATCAGACCCAGCTCAACCGCTGTGATCATGGGTGGATCCCTTTGGCTTGTGGTGGGAAGGTGCGTTTCGGCATGCCGTGTGGCCGGTCGCGGGACCGGCCACACGGCATGCAGGGAGGGTGCTGGAGGTCGGGACGGCGGCCTTCCGGCCGCCGTGCCCTGCCACGAGGTCTACTCGTAGACCTCTGCGGCCTCGTCGAGCATCTCCTGCGGGATCTCCACGCCGACCTTCTCCGCTGCGGTCGTGTTGACGTACAGCTCGACCTCCTCGATGGTCTCGACCGGCGTGGTGGCCGGATCGGCCTCACCGTCGAGGATGCGGGCGGCCATGCGGCCGGTCTGCTCGCCGAGCTTCTCGTAGTTGATGCCGTACGTCGCGGTCGCGCCGCGCTCGACCGAGGAGCCATCCGCGGAAATGACCGGAACGCCCTTGTCCTGGGCGACCTGCAGGAGGCCCTCGAGGGCGGAGACCACCGCGTTGTCGGTCGGCACATAGAACGCGTCGACGTCGAGGCCTGCGGCAGCCTGCTGCACCTCGGACGACGCCGAGATGGCGGCCACCTCGATGGTCAGGCCGAGCTCGTCCGCGGCCTCCTTGGCCCAGTCGACCTGCACCTGCGAGTTGACCTCGCCGGAGGAGTAGACGATGCCGACCTTCTTGGCCTTGGGGCTCAGCTCCTGGAGCAGCTGGAGCTGCTCCTTCACCGGGTTCTTGTCGCTGGTGCCCGTGACGTTGCCGCCGGGGGCCTCCAGCGATTCGACGAGGCTGGCTTCGACCGGGTCGGTCACGGCCGAGAAGACGACCGGCACCCCCGTCACGGACTGGGTCAGCGCCTGCGCGGACGGCGTCGAGATGCCGAGCACCAGATCGATCTCCGAGTCCGCGGCGAACTGCCCGGCGATCGCCGTGTTCGTCGCCTGGTCGCCCTGCGGGTTCTGCTCGTCGTACTGCACATCGGTGTAGCCGGCTTCCTCGAGGCCGGTCTTGAAGCCTTCCCGCACCGCGTCGAGCGACGGGTGGGATTGGATCTGGCTGATCCCGATCTTGACGGATTCGCCGGCGGCTCCGCCGCCACCGTCCCCGCCGTCGCCGCCGTTCCCGGATCCGCCGCAGGCGGAGAGGACGAGCGCCGTCGCGGCCATGCCTGCCGCGACCTGTGCTGCCTTTGCGAGTTTCATGATGCTCCTTGTTGTTGCAGCGGGGATACCCGCATCTACGGGGAACGCCCAGTCCATTCGACTCCCCCACGAAGTACTCAGAATCCTACCCGTGAGAAACATCACTTTTTACTCTCCGGACCGGCCACCCTGGACGGTTCGGTGCTTTCCGACGGACCAGCGCTGCGAAATTGCGCTTGTATCGGGAATCCGGCGACGAATCGTCCATCCAGCGGCCGGAGTTGCGGCCGCTCCCGTGGACGACCGTCCGGATTGACTCGCGTCCCCGGGTCGATCCAACGGCCTCCGGATCCCGTCGGGTCGCCCACGCGGCGACAGGTTCGCGCCCGGTACGTCGTCGGCGGGCGGGCGACCGGGCCCGCGGATAGACTGGCGGGCATCATGGCCATCTCCCTGACCTATCCCGAGACACTGCCGGTCAGCGCACGCCGCGACGACATCATGGCGGCCATCCGCGAGCACCAGGTGGTGGTCGTCGCCGGCGAGACCGGCTCCGGCAAGACCACCCAGCTGCCGAAGATGCTCCTCGAACTCGGACTCGGCGAGCGCGGCATGATCGGCCACACCCAGCCGCGCCGGCTGGCGGCCCGCACCGTCGCCGAACGCCTGGCCGAGGAGACCGGCGTCGACCTCGGCGAGGAGATCGGCTTCCAGGTCCGCTTCACGGGCGAGGTGTCCAAGCGCACCCGGGTGAAGGTCATGACCGACGGCATCCTGCTGGCGGAGATCAAGCACGACAAGCTGCTCAAGCGCTACAGCGCCATCGTCATCGACGAGGCCCACGAGCGCAGCCTCAACATCGACTTCCTCCTGGGCTACCTGAAGCGTCTCCTCCCCCAGCGCCCGGACCTGAAGATCGTCATCACCTCGGCGACCATCGACCCGGAGCGCTTCGCGCAGCACTTCGGGGAGCCGGAGCGCCCCGCGCCGATCATCGAGGTCTCCGGGCGCACGTTCCCGGTGGAGATTCGCTATCGGCCGCTGAACCCGGCCGAGGCACACGACGCCGACGAGCTCGACGACGAGGCCGCGGCCCGCGACGAGGACCGGGACCCGGTGGACGCGATCTGTGACGCCGTCGACGAGCTCGCGAAGGAGCCGCCCGGCGACATCCTCGTGTTCCTCTCCGGCGAGCGGGAGATCCGCGATGCCGCGGAGGCCCTGCGCGCCAGGATCGCGGCCAGCCGGCGCCTCGCCGGGACCGAGGTCCTCCCCCTGTTCGCGCGGCTGTCGCTCGCCGAGCAGCACCGGGTCTTCCGGACCGGCCCGCAGCGGCGCATCGTCCTCGCCACCAACGTGGCGGAGACGTCCCTGACGGTTCCCGGCATCAAGTACGTGATCGACACGGGCACCGCGCGCATCTCCCGGTACTCGCACCGGACCAAGGTCCAGCGGCTGCCGATCGAGCGCGTCTCCCAGGCCAGCGCCAACCAGCGCTCCGGCCGCTGCGGCCGCGTGAGCGACGGCATCGCGATCCGCCTCTACTCCCAGGAGGACTTCGAGTCCCGGCCGGAGTTCACGGACCCGGAGATCCTGCGCACCAATCTCGCCGCCGTCATCCTGCAGATGAGCGCCATCGGCGTGGTCCGCTCCCCGGCCGAGGTCTCCGAGTTCCCGTTCGTGGAGCCGCCGGACGCCAAGGCCGTGAACGACGGCGTCACCCTGCTGCGCGAGCTCGGCGCCGTGACGGCCGGGAAGAGCCCGCGGGTCACGGAGATCGGCCGGCAGCTGGCCCAGTTGCCCCTCGATGTGCGCCTGGGGCGGATGATCATCGAGGCCGGCCGTCGCGGGTGCGCGAAGGAGGTCATGGTCCTCGCGGCCGCGCTGACCATCCAGGACCCCCGCGAGCGCCCGAGCGAGGAGACGGGCCAGCGGCAGCGCGCCGCGGAGCTGCACGCACGGTTCCGTGACGAGAAGTCGGACTTCACGAGTTTCCTGCTGCTGTGGAAATACCTGCAGGAGCGGCAGCGCGACCTTTCCTCCTCCGCCTTCCGGCGGCTGTGCAAGAAGGAGTTCGTCAACTACCTGCGGGTCCGCGAGTGGCAGGACCTCTTCACCCAGCTGCGCCAGCTCGCCAAGCCGCTGGGCATCACGCTCGCCCCCGGGCCTGTCGATCCCTCGGGACTCGAGGAGCGGATCCACACCTCCCTGCTCTCCGGCCTCCTCAGCCACATCGGCCTCTGGGACGACCGCAAGCGCGAGTACGTCGGGGCGCGCGGGACCCGCTTCGCGGTGTTCCCGGGTTCGGCCCTGTTCAAGAAGAAGCACGACTGGGTGATGGCCGCCGAGCTCGTCGAGACCTCGCGCCTCTGGGCCCGCACGGTCGCGATCTTCAAGCCGGAGTGGGTGGAGGAGGTCGCCGGCGATCTGGTCAAGCGCAGCTTCTCCGAGCCCCATTGGTCGCGCCGCAACGGTTCCGTCATGGGCTACGAGAAGGTCACCCTGTTCGGCGTGCCGATCGTGGCCCAGCGCCGGATCCAGTACGACCGCGTGGACGCTCCCCTGGCGCGGGAGCTGTTCATCCGCCATGCGCTGGTCGAGGGCGACTGGCGCACCCACCACAAGTTCTTCCATCGCAACCGGAAGCTGCTGCAAGAAGTCGAGGAGCTCGAGACGCGTCTGCGCCGCCGCGACCTGCGGATCTCGGACGAGGATCTCTTCGACTTCTACGACCAGCGCCTCGGTGCGGAGGTCACCTCCGAACGCCACTTCGACCGCTGGTGGAAGCAGGCCCGGCGGGACGACCCGGCGCTGCTGGACTTCGACCCCGACGCCGTGCTCGCCGTCGACGCGGACGACGTGGACCTGGAGGCCTACCCGCGCCAGTGGCGGCACGGGAGCCTCTCGCTCGAGCTGACCTACGAGTTCGACCCCACCCAGGAGGCGAGGGAGACCGACGGCGTCACGGTCCGCGTCCCGGTGCTGTTCCTGAACCAGCTCGATCCAGAGCGGTTCCGCTGGCAGATCCCCGGCCTGCGGCACGAACTCGTGACCGCCCTCATCAAGTCGCTGCCGAAGCAGGTGCGGAAGAACTTCGTCCCCGCGCCCGACGTCGCCCGCCAGGCCGTGGGGGCGCTCGAGCGGGACTTCGATCCCGCCGCGGACGAGCTGGAACCCTCCCTCGAGCTGGCCCTGCGGCGCCTGCGCGGGGAGATCGTCCCACCCGGCTCGTGGAACTGGGACGCCGTCCCGCCGCACCTGAAGCCCACCTTCCAGGTGATCGGCGACGGCGGCAGGGTCCTCGGCACGGACAAGAGTCTCGCCCTGCTCCAGGAGCGCCTCGCGGCGGAGAACCGGCGTGCCCTCGCCGCCTCGCTCGGCGCCGGCGGCGAACAGCTGGCCGACGCCGCCACCCCGACCGCCGTGCCCGGGCGCAGCGGGAACGCCCCCGGCGGGAAGGCGACCGGCCACGGGCACAGCGCCGAGGACTCGCGCCGGAGCGGAGCCGCCGCCGGTCGGGGCACGCAGAGGCCCCCCTCCGGTTCGAGTCCGAGCACCGGTGCAGGGGCCGCCGTCGTCTGGGAGCGGTCCGGTCTCACCGACTGGACGGAGGACCTCGGCCGTTCCGGCGCCATCGAGCGCCGGATCAGCTCCGAGGTCGCGGGCCAGACGATCACCGGCTTTCCGGCCCTCGTGGACGACGGCGACTCGGTCCGGCTGACCGTGTTCCGCGACGAGGACGAGCAGCTCTCGGCGCACCGCTCCGGCGTCGTGCGCCTCCTGATGCTCAAGGTCCCGTCGCCGAACCGCTACGTCCTGGACCACCTGAACAACAAGGAGAAGCTGGTCTTCACGCAGAACCCGCACGGTTCGGTGGAGTCGCTCATCGCCGACTGCGCGCTGACGGCCATCGACAAGCTCGTGCCGGCGGACCTGCCGTTCACGCGGGCGGAGTTCGACGCGCTCTTCCAGCACGTGCGGGCCGAGCTGATCGACACGGTGTTCTCGGTGACCGCCGTGGTTGAGCAGGCCCTCTCGGCGGCGAGGCGGATCAACCAGCGGATCAAGAAGGCGTCCTCGCTGGCCCTCGTGCACGCGCTCAGCGACATCCGGGCGCAGCTGGACCAGCTGGTGCACCCGGGCTTCGTCGCGGCGACCGGCTACGCACAGCTGGCCCACCTGCCGCGCTATCTGCGCGCCATCGAGATCCGGCTCGACAAGCTCGAGGCCGGCGCGGTCACCCGGGACAACCAGCACATGCTCGCCGTCCAGGCGCTCGAGGACGAGTACGACGCCGCCCTCGACCGGGTGCCCACCGGGGTCCGGACGCCGGCTGCGCTGTCGCGGGTGAAGTGGATGATCGAGGAGCTGCGCGTCAGCTTCTTCGCCCAGGAGCTCGGCACGGCCCACACGGTCTCCGAGAAGCGCATCAGGACGGCGATGCGGGAGGCCGCGGCCGCGCTGCCCGCCGGACGCTGAGGACGCCCTCCCGGGCGGACGAGGCGTCGGCGCGGCTCAGTCCGCGGGGACCGCGTCCCCATGGCCGGCGCGTCGCAGCGCGTCGCGCAGCGACTGGGCCGCCGCGTCGAGGCTGGCGTCGTCGGTGGCGCCCTGCGGGTGGGCGAAGTCGTAGTCGGCCATCGAGTCGACGGGCCAGACGTGGACGTGCAGGTGCGGGACCTCGAACCCCATGACGGTCAGCCCGGCCCGCGCGGAGCCGAAGACCTCCACCTGGGCGTGTCCGATGGCCTGCGCGACGCGCATGACCTCGCCGAGCAGCTCCGGCTCGGCCTCGGTCCACCGGTCCACTTCGCGGCGCGGGACCACCAGCACGTGCCCCGTGGTCTGCGGCCGCACGTCCAGGAAGCCCACGACGTTCTCGTCGCTCCAGACGAAGCGTCCCGGGATCTCGCCGTCGATGATCTTGGTGAAGACTGTGCTCATGGCTCGAATGTACCCGACGCGTGCGCTCTCCGGCGGGGCGGGAGCCGCAGGGGCTCACCGGGCACGGGATCGACGAGTTCCACCTCGAAGGGCGCGCTGAGGCGGGCGGCATGGCCGAGGACGAGTTCGCGCCCGCGGTCGTTGAGGAGGCCGTCGTGGATCGGGATCGCGCGGCGCGGGCGGACGGCGATCACGAAGTCGATGACCTCCGCGGACTTCGACCACGGCGCGTGGAGCGGGACCAGGAGGGTGTCCACCTCCACCGGCGGCACCACGAGGGCGTCCCCGGGGTGGTAGACGCTCCCGTCGACGACGTAGCCCAGATTGGCCACGTAGGGGATGAGCGGGTGGATGACGGCGTGCTGCCCGCCGACGGTGTGGACCTCGAACCCGGCGACGTCGAGCCTCTGCCCCGCCTCGGCCGTGTGCAGCCCGGACCGCCCGGACAGGCGCGAGCGCACGTCGTCGACGACGACGCCCGGCGCGTGGAACGGCACCTCCGGGTGCTCGGCGAGCCACGGCACGACGACGTCGTGGTCCAGATGGTCCGGGTGCTCGTGGGTGACGAGGACCCCGTGGACGGGCCCCGCGGCCAGAGCGCCGGCGGCGTCGGCGAAGGTGCCGGGGTCGATCACCAGGGCGCGGCCGTCGCGCTCGAGGCGGACGCAGGAGTGTCCGAATCGCGTGAGTTCCATGGCCACACCCTATTCACCGGCACGGCGCGGTCAACCCCGGCTGGGCGGCCGGGATCGACCCCGCTGGTAGGCTGGAACGGTTCTCAAGAAGGCGACCAGCAGGAGCGAGCGAGCATGTCCGGCACGCCAGACCCCACCCGCAGCACGGCCGACGGCGTCCCGGCGCCCTCCTCCCCTGCGGCGCCTGCCGCTGCGGCCCCCGCTCCGGCTTCGGCCGAGGGACGCGAGGGCACCGTCCGCGTCACCAAGCAGCGCCGGGCGGTGACCGGGGCGCTGGAGCAACTCGACGACTTCGTCAGCGCCCAGGACCTGCACCGCTGGCTCCACGACCGCGACCACCGGGTCTCGCTCGCGACCGTCTACCGGATCCTGCAGTCCCTGGCCGACGACGGCGCCGTGGACGTCCTCCGCTCCGGCGAGGGCGAGGCGATCTACCGCCGCTGCGAGGTCGCGGGGCACCACCACCACCTGGTCTGCCGGCAGTGCGGGCGAGCCGTCGAGATCGAGGCCCCGACCGTGGAGGCATGGACCGCACGCATCGCCGCCGAGCACGGCTTCACCGACCCCGGCCACACCGTGGAGATCTTCGGGCTCTGCCCAGACTGCTCCCGGGGGTAGCCCCCCACGACGGCGCGACGCGTCCGGCAGCCCGGAGACCGTCCGGCGAGGTCGCTCGGACCGCCCCGCGACGCACCGCCGTCGTGCACGTCTCAGACGGCGATGCGGTGCCGCACCCGCGTCCGCCGCCAGGCGATGACGCGGCACACCGCGTAGATCAGGAACGAGAGCGTGGTGACGTACGGGCTGATCGGCAGCCGGCCCGCGAGGGCCAGCATGATGCCGCCGACCACGGACACGGTCGCGAACAGGACCGACAGCGCCACCGTTAGCCCCGGCCGGGCCGACACCGCGAGCGCCGCGGCGGCCGGGGTAATCAGCAGGCTCAGCACCAGCAGCGCCCCGACGATCTGGATGGACAGCGCCACCGCCAGGCCCAGCAGGACCATGAACACCACGGAGAGCCAGCCGGCGGGCACGCCGCGGGAGGCCGCGATGGCCGGGTCGACACTGACGAAGGTGAGCGGCCGCCAGATGAGGAGCAGGCCCGCGATCACCACCGCGCCGCAGCCGGCGAGGAGTCCGAGCTGGACGGTGTCAACCGCGACGATCTGGCCGGTGAGCAGGCCGAACTTGTTGGCACTGCGTCCCTCGTAGAGCGCCAGGAAGAGGATGCCGAGTCCGAGTCCGAACGGCATCAGGACGCCGATGATCGAGTTCCGGTCCTTGGCGCGGGCGCCCATGAGGCCCAGGACGAGGGACGCCAGGACCGCGCCGACGATCGACCCGCCCACCACGTTGGCCCCGATCAGGAGCGCGAACGCAGCGCCGGCGAAGCTCAGCTCGGCGATGCCGTGCACGGCGAACGCCATGTCCCGCATCATGACGAAGACGCCGATCATCCCGCCGACCAGGCCCAGCAGGGCCCCGGCGATGATCGAGTTCTGCACCAGGGGCAGCAGTTCGGCGTAGTTCTCGAAGGAGAAGATCGTCGACCAGAGGTCGTTCGGGCTCATCGGGCGTCGTCTTCCGACTCGTGGATCGCTTCGGCGTGCAGTCCGTGCGGGTGCTCCATGGTCTCCGGGACACCGACGACGACGATGCGGCCGTTGGTGCGGAACACCTCGATGGGGCTGTCGTAGAGGTCGGAGAGCACCTCGCTGGTCATCACCTCGTCGACGGTGCCGATGTGGAACCGGCCGCCGGCGAGGTAGACCACGCGGTCCACGTACTGCAGGACGGGGTTGATCTCGTGGGTTACGAACAGGACCGCGGCTCCGTGGTCGCAGGCCTGGTGGTGGATCAGGGACGAGACGGCGCGCTGGTGGTGCAGGTCCAGCGAGAGCAGCGGCTCGTCGCACAGGAGCAGTTTCGGGTCGTCGGCCAGGGCCTGGGCCGCGCGCAGGCGCTGCTGCTCTCCGCCGGAGAGGATCCCGACGGGCTGGTCCGCGTAGGACGACGCGCCCACCTGCTCCAGCAGCGCGTCCACACGCTCCCTGAGCCTCCTGCGCCCGAGCAACCGGGGTCCCCAGCGGTGGCCGTCGATGCCGAGGGCGACCATGTCCCGGGCCCGCAGCGGCGTGTCCTCGGGGAAGGTCTTCTGCTGCGGGATGATGCCGACGTTGCGCGCCCGCAGGTCCGGGGCGCGGCCGTCGATCCGCACCTCGCCGGCCGAGAGCTCCTTGAACCCGAGGATGACCTTCAGCAGGGTCGACTTCCCCGACCCGTTGGGGCCGAGCACGGCGACGAACTCGCCGGGGGCGACGTCGAGGTCGAGGTCCTGCCAGAGGACGCGGTCGCCGAACGCCATGGTGGCACCGCGCAGGCTCACCGCTGGGGTGAGAGATGCGCCGGGATCGGCCGGTGCGGCGCGACGGTCGGGCGGGGTGGAGGGGTCAGCCGGCAAGGGCCGCCTCCAGCGCGTCGAGGTTCGCGGACATCCAGTCAGCATAATCCTGATCGTCCGGGAGCGTCTCCGTCAGGTCGACGACGGGCACTCCGGCCTCCTCGGCGGCGGCCCGGACGGCCTCCGTCTGCGGGCTGGCGCTCTGCGGGTTGTAGGCCAGGACGGCGATCTCGCCTGCGGCCAGGGCGTCCAGCAGCTCCTTCTGGAGCAGCGGCGGCACGGACTCGCCGTGCTCGACGGTCTCGCTGTAACCCTCCGGGGTCGCGTCGGTGAGGCCCGCCTCCTCCATGAGGTAGTACGGCAGCGGCTCCGTCATGGCGTAGCTGCGGCCCCCCGCGCCCTCGGCGAGCGTCTGCACCCGGGTTTCGAGCTCCCCGAGTTCCGCTCCCAGGGCGGCGGCGTTGTCCTCGTAGGCCTGACGGTTCCCGGGGTCGGCCGCCACGAGCGCCGCGGCCACCTCCTCGGCCGCGGCCTGCATGACGTGGAAGTCGTACCAGACGTGCTCGTTGCCATCTCCGTGCTCGTGGCCGTGGGCGGCCTCGTCGTGGGCCGCCTCGTCGTGGGCTGCGTCGTCGTGCCCCTCGTGGGAGGCCTCCGGCGAGGCGGTGCCTCCCGTGTTCTCCCCCGGCGCGGCGTCGCCCTCAGCATGCGCGGCCTCCGCGAGCTCGGAGACGGTCACGATCCGCGCGGGATCCACCTCGGTATCGGCCAGGAGCTGCTCCATGAAGGCGTCGTATCCGCCGCCGTTGGCGATGACGACGTCGGCCTTCGAGACCGCCAGCTTGTCCTGGACGGTCGCCTCGTAGGAGTGCGGGTCCTGGGCCACCGAATCGACGATCGACTCGACGCTGACTCCGTCGCCGCCGATCTTCTCGGCGATGTCGCCGTAGACGCTCGTGGAGGCCACCACCGTGATGCCGCCGGCGCCGCCCTCGTCACCGCCGCCGGAGGCGGCACCGGTCGAGCAGCCGGCGAGGACGAGCGTCCCGGCCGTCAGGCCGACAGCGAGGAGGGGAAGAGGTCGACGGCGCACGGGGCGTCCTGCCTTTCGCATCGAGGGCGCCGGAGCGGATGGACCGGCTCCGGCAGCCGCGGTTCTGAGCATCGGGGTCGTCCCGGCGGGGTGGGAGCCTCCGGCCGGACGCCCCCACCCTACATCAAATGCGAATGATTTTCATTTAGCCGTTGGCTATGGCGTCGCGGCGCTGGTCCCGTGGGCCGAGCCGCCCCGGCGCCGGGCCCCGCGGGACTGGGTGGCATCGCGGATCTCGCCGACCAGCACCTCGATCACGTCCTCGAGGAAGAGGATGCCGCGCGTCTCTCCGTCGGCAGCGATCACGCGGGCCAGGTGGGAGCCCGTGCGCTGCATGACGGACAGCGCGTCCTCCACCTCGGCGTCGTACCCGATGTTGGCCAGCGAGCGCAGGCGCGTGACCGGGATGGGGTCGTCGGAGCGGTGCGGCGGGATGCTCATGACGTCCTTGAGGTGGAGGTAGCCGGCCAGATCGCCGTCGTCGTCCTCCATGACGAAGCGCGAGAACCCCGTGCGGCCGACGGCGCGCTCGAACTCCGTGGGCGTCGTCGTGCCCGGCAGGGTGACCACCTCGTGGAGCGGGACCATCAGTCCTCCGGCGACGTGCTCGGAGAACTCGAGGGCGCCGGAGATCACCCCGGACTCGTCGTCGACGAGGCCCTCCCGGGTCGACTCGGCGACGATGCTGTGCACCTCCTCCAGGGTGAACGTCGACGTGACCTCGTCCTTGGGCTCCACGCGCATCAGCCGCAGCAGGCCGTTGGCCAGCCAGTTGAGCAGGGCGACCACAGGGTAGGAGACCTTCGACATCGCCACCAACGGCGTTGCCAGCAGCACCACGGCTCGGTCGGCGACCGAGACGGCGATGTTCTTCGGCACCATCTCGCCGAAGGTCACGTGCAGGAACGTCACCAGCAGCAGCGCGACGACGAATCCGGCCGGCCCGGCGATCCCGTACGGGACGCCGACGGCCTCCAGCGGGCCGGCCACCAGGTGGTGGATGGCCGGCTCTGCGACGTTGAGGATGAGGAGGGAGCAGACGGTGATGCCCAGCTGGCAGACGGCCAGCATGAGCGAGACGTGCTCCATCGCGTAGAGCGCGGTCCTGGCCCGCGCGTTGCCGGACTCCGCGAGCGGCTCGACCTGGCTGCGGCGCGCCGACATCACGGCGAACTCCGCGCCGACGAAGAACGCGTTGCCGATCAGCAGAACGACGAGCCAGAAGATGCCCATCCAGTCGCTCATCGGGTGCTCCTCTCGTCGTCGGCGCGTTCGCCGTCGTGGCCTGCGTCGTCGTCCCGGGCGGGCACGAACCGCACCCGGTCCACCCGGCGGCCGTCCATGCGGACGACCTCGAGCGTGCCGTGGTCGCAGTCGATCGAGTCCCCGACGGCGGGGATCCGCCCCAGCTGGTCCATGATGAACCCGCCGACCGTGTCGTACGCGGCATCGTCCGGGATCGTCAGGCCCTTGATCTGCTCGCCGACCTCGTCGGGCCGGAGCAGACCCGGGAAGTACCAGTCCCCGCCGGCGGCCTGCAGCACGCCAGGCAGCGTCCGGTCGTGCTCGTCGGCGACGTCGCCCACGATCTCCTCGACGAGGTCCTCGAGCGTGACGATGCCCGCGGTGCCCCCGTACTCGTCCAGAACGACGGCGACCTGCAGGTTGGCCTCCCGCAGGTCGGAGAGGAGCGAGTCCAGGTGCACCGTCTCGGGGACGGAGATGATGTCGGACATGATGTTGGCGGCGACCAGGCCGGGCCGCTTCTCACGCGGGACGGACACGGCCTTCTTGACATGGGTGACGCCGAGGATGTCGTCCGCCGAGTCGCCGATGACCGGGAAGCGGGAGTAGCCGGTGCGGCGGGCGAGGCCGATGACGTCCGCCAGCGGCGCCTCCGCGCGCACGGCCTCCATCCGCGGCCGCGGCGTCATGACGTCGGCGGCGGTCCGCTCGGAGAAGCGCAGCGAGCGCGACAGGAAGTTCGCGGTGTCCCGGTCGAGGGTGCCGAGGTCGGCCGAGCGCCGCACCAGGGACGCGAGCTCCTGCGGACTGCGGGCACTGGAGAGCTCTTCCTTGGCCTCCAGCCCGAAGCGGTGCAGGACGCGGTTGGAGAACCCGTTGAGCACCACGATCGCCGGGCGGAACACGGCGGTGAACATCAGCTGCGGCCGGGCGAGCGCCCGGCCCAGCGGGAAGGCCTTGGCGATCGCCAGGTTCTTGGGGACGAGTTCGCCGATGAGCATCGACAGCAGCGTCGCGAGCACCATGGCCACGACGAGCGATGCGGGGGCCGCGGCCGCGCCGAGACCCCATCCCTCGAGGACCGGGGTCAGCAGGCGCCCGACCGACGGCTCCATGACGTAGCCGGTGAGCAGTGTGGTGACGGTGATGCCGAGCTGGCAGGCGGAGAGCTGGGTCGAGAGCGACCGGAGGCAGCGCAGGAGCGGCTCGGCCTTCGTGTCGCCGGCGTTCACTGCAGCGCGCACGCTGCCCTGGTCCAGCGCCACGAGCGAGAACTCGACGGCGACGAAGAAGCCGGTGCCCAGGATCAGCAGCAGGCCGAAGCCGAGGTAGAGGAATTCCATCTCAGCACTCCCCCCGAGGGCCGGCGGATGCGGGCTGGACCCGTTGGGAGGGCTCCGAGCCGGACGCGTCCCCGGCGGGGTCCTGCGCACCGCTGGAGGGTGCCGCAGCCTCCGCGTCCGACGACGGGACCGGGCGACCGGTCGCGGCATCGGCGTCGGGTCGAGGGGAGGCGGGGTGGTGAGAAACAGAGACTGGGGCGATGCCGGCACTTCGCGCACCCTTTACGGTAGCGACGGGCCGGCCAAGAGAGTGACTGTCCATAAGGCCTCCAGTCTAGAGGCAGACCCGGGCACCCCGCAGACGTCCATGACACGGCCGGTCCGGTCGTGCCCGGCCCGCAGACCCTGCCGGCGGGCCCGCGGAGCCCGCCCGGGCTGCGGCGCCGCGCGAGCCACGCGCCGGCCTGGCCCTGCGGAGCCGGCCCGGGGAGCCTAGTCTGGAGCATGACGACTTTGCCGAGAGCGTACTCACGATGGCGGAGGTCGCCGCGAGGGCCCTGGGACCGCAGGACTCGCGTCGCCGTCGGCGACCTCCTGGTCGGTCTCGTCTCCGCGGGCACCCGCCGCGGATCGGTGCCGCCCGTAGTCCTGATCCACGGGATCGGCGTCTCGCCGCGGTACTTCGAACCGCTGGCGGCCGTGCTCGCCGAGCGGACCGCGGTGCACGCGATCGAGCTCCCCGGTTTCGGCTCCATGCCGAAGCCGGGCCGGACCCTCGCCATCCCCGAGTTCGCCGACGCCGCCGCCGAGGCCCTGCGCCGGGCCGGCATCTCCGACGTCGTCCTCGTCGGGCAGTCCATGGGCTGCCAGGTCGCGGCCGAGGCCGCCGCCCGGCACCCCGGGCTGGCCCGGTCGCTGGTGCTGCTGGGCCCCACCACGAACGATCGGGAGCGCACGGCGCTGCGCCAGGGACTCCGGCTGGCCCAGGACATGCTGCACGAGTCCGCAGCGGCCAACGCCGTCGTGCTCTCCGACTACTTCCGCGCCGGCCCCGTCTGGTACTTCCGCACGCTCCGGCCGATGCTTGCGCATCGCCTCGAGGAGACCCTGGAGCGGGTGCACGGCCCGGTGCGCCTGATCCGTGGCGAGCGGGACCCGATCGCACCGCTGGCGTGGCTGGAGCGGCTGCGGCTGTCCAGCCCGGCCGCGCAGGTGGCGGAGATCCCCGGCGAGGCACATGTGGCGATGCACGGGAGCCCGGGGGCCGTCGCCCGGATCTGCCTGCCGGAGGCCTTGTGAGGGGCCGCGCCGGCCGCGGGCCCCTGCGATGGCTCCGCAGACGCGTCCGGCTCGGGTGGGCCTGGGCCCTGGACTACGCGTACGTCGGCTACTGGCAGGTGCATGGCTTCCTGTTCCGGCGCGAGGCCGCGGCCTACGCGCGGCGCCCGGAGGGATCCTCGAAGCCACCCGTGGTCCTCCTGCCGGGGATCTACGAGAACTGGCAGTTCATGCACCCCGTCGCCGAGCACCTCCACCGGGCAGGGCACCCGGTGCACGTCGTCTCCAAGCTCGGCTACAACCGCGGCACCGTTCCCGCGATGGCCGCGCTCGTGAAGGACTACCTGGAGGAGCAGGAGCTCCGGGACGTGGTCCTCGTCGCGCACAGCAAGGGCGGGCTGATCGGCAAGTACCTCATGACGATGCCGGGGGCCGGCGACCGGGTGGCCCGGCTCGTCGCCGTGAACTCCCCCTTCTCCGGGTCGGTGTACGCGGACTTCTTCCTCGCGCCGAGCATCCGGGCCTTCTCGCCCCGGAACGCCACGCTGCGCCAGCTGCGGGAGAACCTGCACGTCAACCAGCGCATCACCAGCGTCTACAGCAGCTTCGACCCGCACATCCCCGGCGGCAGCCGGCTTCCCGGCGCGGTGAACATCGAGCTCGAGTCCATGGGGCACTTCCGCGTCATCGGGGAGGCCCGGCTACTGGCCGCCCTCGACGAGGCACTCTCCCCCTCCCCCTCGCCCTACCCCTCGCCTTCGGACCGCCCGCCGCGCGACACGCCGGAGCACGACGACGGGGCAGGCCCCTCGGAGCCGGCCGAGCGCGCCTGACAAGCCGGGCAGCGAGTGCCGCGGGACCGCTCGTCGCAGGGGGAAACGCCTCCGGCCGATCGTCCCCTGGGGGATTCGCAACGGCGCCGCGATTGTCACTAGACTGGCTCGAGGTCCAAAACTGCACTGTGGCGGCATGACCGCGCGGTGCTTGCGGCGAGGCAACCCAGGGAAGAGGCGTATCAACGTGCCAGATCAACCGCACCACCAGCTGACGGAGGAATTCGGAGGCAACGAGTGGCTTGTCGAGGAGCTGTACCAGCAGTACCGCGAGGACAAGAACTCGGTCGACAAGAAGTGGTGGGACATCTTCGAATCGTTCGAGGACGGCGAGGACGGCGCCCCGAACCGGGACGCGGCGACGCCGGCCGCGGCTGAACCGGCGAAGGAGCCGCGGGACGCCGCCCCGCGTGCGGCCGCGACCCACGCACGCGTCGTCGACTCGACGACCAGCACTGCCGATGCCTCGAGCGAGTCCACCGCCGGACGCTCCGCCGACCGGGTCCCCAGCGAGCCCGGCACGGGCGACGCCGGAGCGAAGGACCCGGCTGCCCAGGGCGAGTCCTCTCAGGGGGAGGCTCCGAAGGAGGAGGCCAAGAAGCCGGCCAAGGCCGCCCCGATCCCGGCCGAACTCCCCAAGTCCGAGCCCGTCGAGTCGACGGAGGAGGACAAGGTCTCGCCGCTGCGCGGTCCGGCCAAGGCGATCGTCACCAATATGGAGGCATCGCTGACGGTCCCCACCGCTACGACCGTGCGCGCCGTGCCCGCCAAGGCCCTGATCGACAACCGCATCGTCATCAACAACCACCTCGCCCGGGCTCGCGGAGGCAAGGTCTCCTTCACACACCTGATCGGCTTCGCCGTCGTCCGCGCGCTGAAGCTCTTCCCGTCGCAGAACGTGACCTACGCCGAGATCGACGGCAAGCCCGCCGCCGTCCAGCCCGCGCACGTGAACTTCGGCATCGCGATCGACCTCCCCAAGCCGGACGGCACCCGCATGCTGGCGGTCCCGAACCTCAAGAAGGCCGAGACGCTCAACTTCACCGAGTACTGGAACGGGTACGAGGACCTGATCCGCCGCGCCCGCGCCAACAAGCTGACCGCCGACGACTACGCGGGGACCACGGTCTCGCTGACCAATCCCGGCGGCATCGGCACCGTCCACTCCGTCCCGCGGCTGTCCAAGGGGCAGGCCACGATCGTCGGCGTCGGCGCGCTCGAGTACCCCGCCGAGTTCCGCGGCGCCGCGGAGAAGACGATCGCCAACCAGGGCATCGGCAAGATCATCACCCTCACCTCCACCTATGACCACCGCGTCATCCAGGGCGCCGGCTCGGGCGAGTTCCTGCGCATCGTCGAGAGCCTGCTCCTGGGCGAGCAGGGCTTCTACGACGAGATCTTCGAGGCGCTCCGCATCCCGTACGAGCCAGTGCGCTGGGTCGCCGACAACCAGGTCGACGTGGAGCTCGAGGTCAACAAGATCGCGCGCATCCAGCAGCTGATCCACGCCTACCGCGTCCGCGGCCACCTGATGGCCGACACGAACCCGCTCGAGTACGTCCAGCGCCGGCACCCGGACCTGGACATCCAGACCTACGGCCTGACCCTGTGGGACCTGGACCGCGAGTGGGTCACGGGCGGATTCGGCGGCAAGCCGCGCCTGAAGCTGCGCAAGATCCTGGGCGTCCTGCGCGACTCCTACTGCCGCACCACCGGCATCGAGTACATGCACATCCAGGATCCCGAGGAGCGCGACTGGTTCCAGTCGGAGCTGGAGCACGAGTACTCCAAGCCGACGCGCGAGGAGCAGCTGCGCATCCTGGGCAAGCTCAATGCCGCCGAGGCGTTCGAGACGTTCCTGCAGACGAAGTTCGTCGGCCAGAAGCGGTTCTCCCTGGAGGGCGGGGAGTCGCTGATCCCGCTGCTGGACGCGATCATCTCCGACGCCGCCGACCAGGGCCTGGACGAGGTCACCATCGGCATGGCCCACCGTGGCCGCCTCAATGTGCTGACCAACATCGCCGGCAAGACCTACGCCCAGGTCTTCCGCGAGTTCGAGGGCACGCAGGTGCCCGGCTCGGTGCAGGGCTCCGGCGACGTCAAGTACCACCTGGGCACCGAGGGCAAGTACGTCTCGGACCACGGCAACGAGACCAAGGTGTACCTGGCGGCGAACCCGTCGCACCTGGAGGCCGTGAACCCGGTGCTCGAGGGCATCGCCCGGGCCAAGCAGGATCGCCTGAACAAGGGCAGCGACGGGTTCTCCGTCCTGCCGATCCTCGTGCACGGCGACGCCGCCTTCGCCGGGCAGGGCGTGGTCGCCGAGACCCTGAACCTGTCGCAGCTGCGCGGCTACCGGACCGGGGGCACCATCCACGTCGTCGTGAACAACCAGGTCGGCTTCACGACGGCGCCGACGTCGTCGCGCTCGTCCGTGTACTCCACCGACGTGGCCAAGATGATCCAGGCGCCGGTCTTCCACGTCAACGGCGACGACCCCGAGGCCGTGGTCCGGGTGGCGCAGTTCGCGTTCAAGTACCGCGAGAAGTTCAACAAGGACGTCGTCATCGACCTCGTGTGCTACCGCCGCCGCGGCCACAACGAGGGCGACGACCCCTCGATGACCCAGCCCATGATGTACAACCTCATCGAGGCGAAGCGCTCCACCCGCAAGCTGTACACCGAGGCCCTCGTCGGCCGCGGCGACATCACGCAGGAGGAGGCCGACCAGGCGCTGCGCGACTACCAGGAGCGTCTGGAGCGCGTCTTCTCGGAGACGCACGCTGCCCAGACGTCCCCGATCCCGGTCATCAACGCCGACGGGACGATCAACGATCTCGAGCTGCCGGACTCGCAGCGCGACGAGGGTGTGGCGAGCCCCCACTCGACCGCCATCAGCCCGCAGACCCTGGCGCGGATCGGCGAGGTCCACGTCGAGATCCCGGAGACCTTCACGGTCCACCCGAAGCTGAAGGCCCTCCTGGAGCGCCGTCACAAGATGGCCACCGAGGGCGGCATCGACTGGGGCTTCGCGGAGATGGCCGCGTTCGGCTCGCTGGCCATGGAGGGCGTGCAGGTGCGACTCGCCGGCCAGGACTCGCGCCGCGGCACCTTCGTCCAGCGCCATGCCGTCTTCCACGACCGCTCCAACGGCGAGGAGTGGATGCCGCTGCAGCACCTCTCCGATGACCAGGCGAACGTGCGCATCTACGACTCGCTGCTCAGCGAGTACGCGGCGATGGGCTTCGAGTACGGCTACTCCGTCGAGCGCCCGGACACTCTGGTGCTCTGGGAGGCGCAGTTCGGCGACTTCGTCAATGGCGCCCAGACGGTCATCGACGAGTTCATCTCCTCCGCCGAGCAGAAGTGGGGCCAGCGCTCGTCGGTGGTCCTCCTGCTGCCGCACGGCTACGAGGGCCAGGGACCGGATCACTCCTCCGCCCGGATCGAGCGCTTCCTCCAGATGTGCGCCGAGGACAACATGGTCGTCGCCAACCCGACCACGGGGGCCAACCACTTCCACCTCCTGCGCCGCCAGGCCTACGCCCGTCCGCGCAAGCCGCTGGTGGTGTTCACTCCGAAGCAGCTGCTGCGCCTGAAGGCGGCGGCCTCCTCGGTGGAGGAATTCACGCAGGGCGAGTTCCAGAAGGTCATCCCGGACGCCGGCGAGCTGGACGCGGGCAAGGTCAAGCGCGTCGTGCTGGTCTCCGGTCGCCTGTACTACGATCTGGCGGCCGCGCGGAAGAAGGCCGAGGACGGGACCATCGCGATCGTCCGCGTGGAGCAGCTCTACCCGCTCCCCGTCGACGAGATCCGGGCGGAGTTGGCGAAGTACCCGAACGCCGACGTCGTCTGGGCCCAGGACGAGCCGCAGAACCAGGGCCCCTGGCCGTTCATCGGCCTGAGCCTGGCCGACGAGCTCGACCGGGAGCTCCACCTCGCCGCGCGTCCGGCCTCCGCCTCCACGGCGGCGGGCTCGCACAAGCGGCACGAGGTCGAGCAGGCCACACTACTCAACCAGGTGTTCTCCCACCAGGGATAGCACGCACGGCAACGAGGGGGACGGACGCAGCCGCGTCCGTCCCCCTCGTGGTCCGAGTCGGTCCCCGACCGGATCACTCGATTAACAGGGCGCGTTGCTAGGGTTGCCCTTACCCCACCAGAAAGGTCATTCGTGGAACAGCGCATCATCCGCCTCGTCGCGGTCGGCGACGAACTGCTGGCCGGGCACGGGGACCCGCGGGCGCTCGGCTGGTACGGCCGCGTCCTGGCCCGCACCCAGAACGACGACGTCAGGATCGAGAGCTTCCAGCTGGCGGCGCCGCGGGAGGGCACCGAGGCGCTCGCGCAGCGCTGGTTGGCCGAGGCAGGGCCGCGGTTCTCCGAAGCGGCCGAGAATCGCGTGGTCATCGCTCTCTCCGACGCCGATCTCGACGAGGACCTCTCGACGGCCCGCAGCCGGCTGAATCTGGCCAACATCCTCGACGCGGCCTCGCAGGCGAGCATCAAGGCCCTGGTGGTGGGGCCTCCCCCGAGCCTCGACGCCGAGCGCAACGCCCGTCTGGCCGAGCTCTCAGCCGCCTACGCCGATGTCACCAGCCGCCGCCACCACGCGTTCGTCGATACCTTCTCGCCGCTCCAAAACCACCAGCAGTGGCGATCGGACCTGGCGGCCAACTCCGGTGTGCCGGGCCAGGCGGGGCACGGCCTCGTGGCGTGGTTGGTCCTGCATCGCGGCTGGTATCAGTGGCTCGGCCTGGCCGAGCCGACCGCCGGCTGAGCCGGCCCTGCGTTAGGCCGGGCCCGACCGGTATGGAAGACTAATGGGCAGTCCTTTTCGGATGAAACCTCGAACGAAGGAGTCACCATGAGCAAGCGAGCTCGCAAGCGTCGCGACCGCAAGCGTGGCGGGGCGAACCACGGCAAGCGTCCCAACAGCTAGTCGACGCGTCCGGCGGGAGCGTTCCCGCCGCGAAGCACAGGAGGCCGGCACCAGTTCGACTGGTGCCGGCCTCCTTCGTTGCAGCGAGCCCTGCGGTAACAGGCCGAGGCAGCCGCCTCGGTACATCAGCCGTGGCCGACCTCGATCCGGATCTCGCTGATCCGCATCATGATGCGGCTCTTGAGCGTCTGCGGCGCCGTATCCGTGCAGCTGCGCTTCACCACCGAGCGGATGATGCACTCGAGGTCGTACTCCTGCGCGCACTCCGAGCAATGCTCGAGGTGGCGCCGCACATCGTTGAGGTCCTCCTTGGACAGCGCGCCGTCCAGGTACTCATAGAGGCGCTCGATGCGCGTGTCATCGCAATCGCCCAGCGAGTTGCAGTCGCCCATTACTTCTTCTCCTGCTCAGTGCCCGTGGTCTTTTTGCCGCTGCTCCGCCCCAGCCCGCGCTCCGCCGCGTAGTCGGCCAGGAGCTCGCGCAGCTGCTTGCGCCCGCGGTGGAGGCGCGACATGACGGTGCCGATCGGCACGCCGAGGATCTCGGCGACCTCCTTGTAGGCGTACCCCTCGACGTCCGTGAAGTAGACCGCGAGCCGGAATTCCTCCGGAATGGCGGCCAGCGCGTCCTTCACCGCGGAGTCCGGCAGGTGGTCCAGGGCCTCCGCCTCGGCCGAGCGCAGTCCCGTGGACGTGTGCTCGGCGGCCTGGGCCATCTGCCACTCCTCCACCGTGTCGGTGCTGGAGCGCTGCGGCTCGCGCTGCCGCTTCCGGTAGAGGTTGATGTACGTGTTGGTCAGGATCCGGTAGAGCCAGGCCTTGAGGTTGGTCCCCGGCTTGTACTGGTGGAACGCGGAGTAGGCCTTGGCGTACGCCTCCTGGACCAGGTCCTCGGCGTCGCTGGGATTCCGTGCCATGCGCAGCGCGGCCGAGTACAACTGGTCCACGTACTGCAGCGCGTCGGCCTCGAACCGGGCATCCCGCTCGGCGTCGGTCTCCGCCGCGGCGCCGTCGGAGTCGGCGGTGATCAGGCCATCTGTTGAGTCGGTCATCGCCGCCCAGTCTACGCTCGGGCCCGGGGCCTCCAACAGGACTCCTCCTGCGCTCATGCCCACCTCGCTCCTCGTCGCTCCTGCCGGTCCGCCACCGTGCGGAATCCGCCCGGTCTGCTCGGATCAACGCACCACCCACGCTGGCTATTCCCTGAGTACCGGTCATGCTGGGGCCCGGCGCCGGGAAAATCTGCAAGACTAGTGCCGACAACGTCGCCTCAACCAGTTGGAGGAAGAATGTCTGCCATCCGCGTGCTCGCCCGCCCGCTGCTCGCATCCAGTTTCGTGTATGCCGGATACGAGCGCCTCACCAAGCCGCAGGAGACCGCCGACAACCTCCGCGGCAGCCTGAAGAAGATCGCGTCGAAGTGCCCGCAGGTCCGTTCGCTCGCCGACCGGCCGGAGACCGTGGCCCGCCTGCTCGGTGGCGTGCAGCTGGTGGCCGGCCTCTTCTACGCGCTCGGCCGCTCCCCGCGCCTGTCCGCCACAGCCCTGGTGGTCTCGTCCCTCATCGGTGCCGCCGACGACTACAAGGACCTCTCCGTCGCCGACAAGCTGAAGACCGCCTCGCTGTCCGGCGGAGTCCTGCTCGCCGCGGCCGACACGAGCGGTGCCCCCTCCGTCGCGTGGCGCGCCCAGCACCTCGGCCGCAGCGCCCGCAAGGATCTCACCAAGGCCGGTCAGAAGGCCTCCCGCACCGTCCGCCGCAGCGCCAAGAGCGCCGCCAAGACCGCCGAGGGCATTCTTGAGCACTGACGCGCACCGATCGCCCGGGCCCGGCGAGGCCGGAGCGGCCGGCTGGCCCGCACCCCGCGTCCGCTCCGGCGTCGACGCCACCGTCGTGGTCCCGGCGTCGAAATCCCTGACGAACCGCTACCTGCTCCTCGCAGCCATCGCCGACGGCCCCTCCCGCCTGCGCAAGCCGCTGCACTCCCGTGACTCGGTGCTGATGATCGCGGCGCTGCGCGCGCTCGGCGCGGGGATCGAGGAGATCGAGGGGTCCGGCCCGTACGGACCGGATCTGGCGGTCACCCCCATCGACTTCGCCCGCGAGACGCGCGGATCCGTCGCGGTCGACTGCGGCCTGGCGGGCACGGTCATGCGTTTCGTTCCGCCGCTGGCAGCGCTCACCGGGCTGCAGGCCACCTTCGACGGCGATCCGCACGCCCGCACCCGGCCGATGGGCCCCGTCGTCGACGCCCTGCGCCAGCTCGGCGTCGACGTGGACGACGACGGCCGCGGCTCGCTCCCCTTCACCGTCTCCGGCGGAGAGCTGGCCACGTCCTCGGCCGCCGAGCCCACGCGGGTGCGGATCGACGCCAGCCAGTCCTCCCAGTTCGTGAGCGCGCTCCTGCTCGTCGGCGCGCGCCTTCCCGGCGGTCTGGTGGTCGAGCACGTGGGCGAGTCCGTTCCCAGCCTCGACCACATCGGCATGACGGTCGAGGTCCTCCGCGAGAGCGGAGTGCACGTCGAATCCGCCGCGCCGTCGTCGTGGCGTGTGGCGCCCGGCCCCGTCCGCGCCCTCGACGTGGAGATCGAACCGGATCTGTCGAACGCGGGCCCCTTCCTGGCCGCCGCGCTCGCCACCGGCGGCACCGTCCGCGTCCCGGGCTGGCCCGAGAAGACCACGCAGGTCGGCGACCAGTGGCGCAGCATCCTCGCCCGGATGGGCGGCGAGGTGGAGTACGACGACGGCGTGCTCACCGTCCGCGGCACGGGCGCCGTCCACGGCGCGGACCTGGCCGACACGTCCGAGCTCGCACCCACCGTCGCCGCGCTCTGCGCCCTGGCCGACGGCCCCTCGCGG
The DNA here is from genome assembly GCF_031178195.1 of Zhihengliuella sp. GTDB lineage: Bacteria > Actinomycetota > Actinomycetes > Actinomycetales > Micrococcaceae > Zhihengliuella. Next base: position 87,386 of record NZ_JAPSJL010000009.1, on the reverse strand, counting down.
CTGTCCGGCATCGCGCACCTGCGCGGGCACGAGACCAACCGGCTCGAGGCCCTGGTCACGGAGATCAACCGCCTCGGCGGCGACGCGGAGGAGACCGAGGACGGCCTGGTCATCCGGCCGCGACCGCTCTCGGGCGCGCTCGTGCGCAGCTATGCGGACCACCGCATGGCGACGTTCGCCGCGATCCTCGGCCTCGCCGTGGACGGGGTGCTCGTCGAGGACATCGCCGCCACCGGCAAGACGATGCCCGAGTTCCCCGACCTGTGGACCGGCCTGGCGGCGACAGCGGACCGATCCGCCGCGGCCGCCCCGGTCAGTACGGCGCCGGCCCAGGGCGCCTGATGGGGCGCCGCCACGAGGACTGGGACGAGTCCTCGGTCCGGATCCGTCCCAACAAGCGGGGCACACGGCCACGCACCAAGGACCGTCCGGCCCACGCCGACGCGGTCCGCGGACGGATCATCACGGTCGACCGCGGCCGCTACACCGCGCTCGTCGACGAGGGCGGCCGGGAGGAGCGCCTCGTCGTCGCGGCCCGGGCCCGCGAGCTCAACCGGCGCCCCGTGGTCCCTGGCGACTTCGTCGGCCTCGTCGGCGACACCTCCGGCCAGCCCGACGCGCTCGCCCGGCTCGTGCGGATCGAGGAGCGCAGGACGGTGCTGCGCCGCAGCGCCGACGACACGGATCCGGTCGAACGCGTCGTCGTCGCCAACGCGGACCAGCTCGTCATCGTGGTGGCCGCCGCGAACCCGGAACCCCGCACGGGCTTCATCGACCGTGCCCTCGTCGCCGCCTACGATGCCGGGATCCACCCGGTTCTCTGCGTCACCAAGGCGGACGTCAGGGACCCGGCGGGCCTGCTGGCGAACTACACGCACCTCGATCTGGACATCGTGGTCAGCCGCAGCACCGCCGACGAGGCCAGCGGGGTCGATGCCCGCTCCGCCGAGGGCGCGTCCGCCCGCCTCGAGCGGCAGGCGCTCGAGAGCCTCCTCGCCCTGATGGACGGCCAGGTCAGTGTGGTCCTCGGCCACTCCGGGGTGGGGAAGTCGACCCTCGTGAACGCCCTCACCGGTGCCGAGCGGGCCACCGGCGGTGTCAACGCGGTGACCGGGCGCGGACGGCACACCTCGTCCTCGGCGCTCGCGCTGCGGATCCCGGACGCCAGCGCCGGCTCCTGGCTCATCGACACCCCCGGCATCCGCTCCTTCGGACTGGCCCTCGTGGAGCCGGACCGGATCCTCGAGGGGTTCGAGGATCTCCTGCCCGGCTCCCAGTCGTGCCCGCGCGGCTGCACGCACGCGGCGACCGAGCCCGGTTGCGGGCTCGATGCCTGGGTCGCCTCCGGGAACGCCGGCGACCGCGGCCCCGAGCGGCTCGCCTCCTACCGGCGCCTCATCGGCGCCGAGGACGCGGAGACGGTCAAGGAGCTCGGAACGGTCGAGTAGACGGCGTCGTCCGGCCGACGGCGCTCGCCCGGCCCGGTGTCAGCCGTCCGGTCATGCGGTGACCTGCGGCGACGGCCCTGCGGTAGGTTTGAATCCATGACCCGCGACGTGATGACGTACAACGACGACCTGCGCCTGGCCCATGTCATGGCCGACAACGTCGACTCGGTGACCATGGACCGCTTCAAGGCGCTCGACCTGTCGGTGGAGACGAAGCCGGACCTGACGCCGGTCACGGACGCCGACCGGGCCGCCGAGGAGGCCATCCGCGGCCAGCTGCGCCGCTCGCGTCCCCGCGACGCCGTGGTCGGCGAGGAGTTCGGGACCACCGGCCACGGACCGCGCCGCTGGATCGTCGACCCGATCGACGGCACCAAGAACTTCGTGCGCGGCGTCCCCGTCTGGGCGACGCTGATCGCGCTGATGGACGAGGACGAGCCGGTCGTCGGCGTCGTCTCCGCCCCGGCACTGGGCAAGCGCTGGTGGGCCGCCAAGGACATGGGCGCCTTCGCCGGCAAGTCCATGACCCGTGCCTCCCGCCTCCAGGTCTCCAAGGTCGGCCAGCTCTCGGATGCCTCGCTCTCCTACTCCAGCCTCACGGGCTGGAAGGAGCAGGACCGCCTGGACAGCATGCTCGAGCTGCACGACCAGGTCTGGCGTACCCGCGCCTACGGCGACTTCTGGTCCTACTGCCTGCTCGCCGAGGGAGCCGTCGACATCGCCACCGAGCCGGAGCTCGCGCTGCACGACATGGCGGCGCTCGTCCCGATCGTCCGCGAGGCCGGCGGACGCTTCACGTCGCTCGACGGCGTGGAGGGGTGCGACGGCGGCAACGCCCTGGCGACCAACGCGCTCCTCCACGACCAGGTACTCGGGATCCTCGCTCCCCGCTGAAGATCCGCGCCCCCGCTACCCCTCCCTCGAGCGACCGGCACCAGGTCTCCCCGCGTCACGGCCGCGGCCCGGATTGCGCGTGCGCGGGCCGGGGTGCACTATTGAGCCATGACGTTTTTAGGCATGGCTAAATCTGTCGCCGGCCCGCCGGGACCGCGCCCGCTGCCCGGGAGCCTGCGCGCGGGCGCCCTCCGGGCCGTGGTCCTGCCCCTGGCCCTCGCCGGGCTCGCCGCGCTGACCTCCTGCTCCGCACCCGATGCGACGGTGCCGTCGCACGGCTCCGCGACCGCCGGAGCACCCGCCGCCGACGGGCCCGTGGTGCTGACGACGTTCAGCGTCCTCGCCTCGCTGGTCCAGACGGTCGCCGGTGACCGGGTCGAGGTCATCTCGCTGACCAAGCCCGGCGTGGAGATCCACGGCTACGAGCCGACGCCGTCTGACCTGGTCCGGCTGGAGGAGGCCGACATGGTGCTGGACAACGGGCTGGGCCTCGAGCGCTGGTTCGAGCAGTTCACGGAGACGCTCGAGGCCGAGCGCGTGATCCTCTCGGCCGGCGTCGAGCCGATCGACATCGCCCAGGGCGAGTACTCCGGCCGTCCCAACCCCCACGCCTGGATGGCCCCCTCGGCGGCCGCCGTGTACGCCGACAACGCGGCCGAGGCACTCGCCCGGCTCAGTCCCCGGGACGCCGACTACTTCCGGGCGAACGCGGACCGGCTCAAGGGTGAGCTGGACGCCCTCGTCGCGGACGCCGCCGCCCGGCTGCCCGACGACGCCGCCCTGGTGACCTGCGAGGGCGCGTTCTCCTATCTGGCGCGAGACCTGGGCCTGCGCGAGCACTCGCTGTGGCCCGTCAACTCGGACGTCGAGGGGACCCCCCGGCAGATCGAGGCGCAGATCGACTTCGTCCGCACGCACGACGTGCCCGCCGTGTTCTGCGAGACCACCGTGGACGACGGAGCGCAGCGGCACGTGGCCGAGGCGACGGGCGCGGAGCTCGCCGGCCCGCTCTACGTCGATTCCATCTCGCCCCCGGGCGGCCCCGTTCCGGATTTCGTCTCGCTGCTGCGCCACGACCTCGAGCTCATCACCGACGCCCTCGGAACGGAGGCCCGCCCGTGACCACCACCGCCATCGAGGTGCGCGGCGTCAGCGTGCACTACGGGAGCGTCCGCGCACTCGACGACGTCGACTTCGCCCTGCCGGCCGGCGAGCTCTGCGGGCTCATCGGCGTCAACGGCAGCGGCAAGTCCACGCTGTTCAAGGCCCTCATGGGTCTGGTGTCCCCCACCGCCGGTGCCGTCTCCCTCTTCGGGCGCGGCCCGACGTCGGCCCGCAAATCGGGCCTCATCACCTACGTGCCCCAGGCGGAGGACGTGGACTGGACGTTCCCCGTCAGCGTGCACGACGTCGTCATGATGGGCCGCTACGGACGCATGGGGCGCTCACGCCGGCCCCGCCCCGGCGACCGCGATGCCGTCGCCGACGCACTCGCCCGGGTGGACCTGGCCGGGCTCGCCGACCGGCAGATCGGACAACTCTCCGGCGGGCAGCGCAAGCGGGCGTTCGTGGCGCGCGGCATCGCCCAGGGCGCGGAGCTACTCCTGCTGGACGAGCCGTTCGCCGGCGTCGACACGGCCTCGGAGCGGCTGATCATGGGCGAGCTCCGACGCCTCACCGACGAGGGACGGACCATCCTCATGTCCACGCACGATCTGGCGGGCGTGCCCGAGTACTGCTCGCGCGCCCTCCTGCTGCAGCAGCGCGTCGTCGCGTCCGGGACCCCGGCGGAGGTACTGACCGAGGCGAACCTGGCCCAGGCGTTCAGCGGACCGGGTCGGGCCGAGCGCCCGGCCCCGGGAAGCGACCGGACCCGAGCACCCGGGCCGGGCGGCGCCCCGGACCCGAACACCCCCAGGACGACGGAGGACACGCCATGATCGAGACCGTCTTCAACGCCCTCACCGAGCCGTTCTCCTACGGCTTCATGACCCATGCTCTCCTCGCAGCGCTGGCGGCCGCGCTCGTCTGCTCGGTCCTGTCCTGCTGGCTCGTCCTGATGGGCTGGTCCCTCATGGGCGACGCGATCTCCCACGCCGTGCTCCCCGGCGTCGCGCTCTCCTATCTGCTCGGCCTGCCCTTCGCCGTCGGGGCGCTGGCCTTCGGCCTCGGCTCCGTGCTCCTCATCGGCGGGCTGCGCTCCACCACCGACCTGAAGGCGGACACGGCGATCGGCGTCGTCTTCACCACGCTCTTCGCCCTCGGCCTGGCGATCGTCTCGAAGACCCCCAGCGAGGTGGACCTGGGCCACATCCTGTTCGGGAACGTCCTGGGCACGAGCACGGGCGAGCTCGTGCAGGTGGGCGTGCTCGGCGTCCTGACCCTCGCCGTCGTGCTCTACCTGCGCAAGGACCTGACCCTCATGGCGTTCGATCCCGTGCACGCGCACGCGATCGGGATCAACACGCGGGTCCTCCACTTCCTGCTCCTGGGCCTGCTCGCGCTGACCGTCGTCACGAGCCTGCAGGCCATGGGCATCATCCTCGTGGTCGCGATGCTCATCATCCCCGGCGCGACGGCGTTCCTGCTCACCCGCCGGTTCGGACGGATGCTGGTCTGGGCCGCCGGGCTCGGCGTGGCGTCCGCCGTGGCCGGCCTCTATGCGGCCTACTACGTCGACGTCTCCGCCAGCGCCGCGATCGTCCTGACCCAGGCGCTGGCCTTCGCGGTAGCGTATGTCGGAGCCCCCGAACAGGGCCTCATCCCCCGAGCCCGTGCCAGAAGGACCGCCGCGTGAACCCGACGCCCGAGAACCCGCCGCCCGAGAACCCGCCGCCCCCGGCCCCGGGGCCCGAGACGTCAGCGCCCGGGGCCGAGGCCCCGGCGAGCCCGGTCCCCCGCCTCAGCCCCAGCGAGGAGAACTACCTGAAGGTGGTCTACGCCCTGCGCGAGTGGGCGCCCGCCGACGTCACCACGGGGCGGCTGGCCACCGCTCTGGGCGTCGCGCCGGCCTCGGCGACGGCCATGGTGGGCAAGCTCGTCTCGCGGGGCTTCCTGGACCACCCGCCGTACGGCTCGGTGAACCTGACCCCGGAGGGACTCAGCGCGGCGCTCTCCGTGGTCCGCCGCCACCGCCTGATCGAGTCCTTCCTCGTGGAGCACCTCGGGTACTCGTGGGACGAGGTGCACGACGAGGCCGAGGTGCTCGAGCACACCGTCTCGCAGCGCTTCGTGGACCGGATCGACGCCCTGCTGGGCCATCCGACGGCCGACCCGCACGGCGATCCGATCCCCACCTCGCAGGGCGATCCGCGCCGGCAGGAGGCGGAGCGGCTGGACACGGTGACGGACGGCGAAGCGCTGGTGGTCCGCGTGAGCGACTCCAGCCCGGACATTCTGCGGGCCTGCGCCGACGCCGGCGCGGTTCCCGGCGCGACCCTGGACGTGGCGCCGGCCCGAACCGTGCTGCCGGAGGCCGCCGTCAGCTCCATCTGGGTGCGGCGGCTGGACGCGTGAGGCAGCCGTGACCGGCCGACCGGATTTCCGGTCCCTCCTGGCGGTAGGGGCCGGAGGGTTCGCGGGCACGCTCGCGCGCCTCGGCCTCTCCGTGGCATACGACGACGCCGCGCACCTGCCGTGGGGGACGCTCGCAGCCAATGCGGCCGGGTGCCTCGTGCTCGGCCTCCTGACCGGGTGGTGGCAGGCATCGGGCCGGATGGGCGAACGCTGGCGGTTGGCGCTCGGAGGCGGATTCCTCGGCTCCTTCACGACGTTCTCGGCCGTCGCGGTGATGCTCCCGGGCGTCCTGTCGCTGCCGGGCCGAACCCTCCCGGGGCCCTCCGTGCCGGACCCCGGCGTCATCGCCGGCGCCCTGGGCTGGACGCTGGGCATGGCGCTGGTCTGCTGCCTGCTGGCGGCGGCCGGTCTGGCCATCGGCAGCAGGCACGGCGCCGCGAGGAGCCATCCGACGATGCCGCATCCGGCCACGCCGGACCCGCACACACAGTCCCCTCACGAGCGGAGGCCGGAGCGATGACCCTCGGCGTCGTGATCGCCGTCGGACTGGGTGGGGCGGCTGGATCCGTCCTGCGGGTCTGGCTGGACGGCCGGCTCGCTCCCCCGCACCCGTTCCGCATTCCCCGCGGCACCCTCCTGGTGAACGTCCTCGGCTCGCTGGTGCTGGGCGCGGCCATCGGGGCATCCGGATCGCTCGGGCTGGGCCACGCGGTCCAGACGATGGTCGCGGCCGGGCTCTGCGGGGGCCTGAGCACCTACAGTTCCTTGGCCGTCGCCACCGCGTCACTGTGGCGGGAGGACCGCCGGTGGGCAGCGCTGCTGAACCTCTCGCTCAACGTGCTGCTCGGCTGGGGCGGCGCCGCCGTCGGCCTGACCGCGGCGGCCTGGATGACGTGGAGGCTCGCCGGGGGCTAGCGCGTCCGCGTCGCCCACCGGTCCTCGCTCACCGGTCCTAGCTCACCGGGCTGCGCGGCGTCCGGTCGCTCCGGTCCTGCGGGCCTGACGGCGTTCCCTGGCGCGGCTCCGGCTCGCCGCGATGTCGGCGTCCTGCGCGGCGAAGCCCCGACGGAGCCGCCAGTTCAGCACCGCCGAGAGGAGCACCAGGAGCACGAAGATCCAGCCGAGCGTGAGATATCCGAGCACGATCAGCACGATCGCACCGCCGAGGTAGAGCAGATGCGCGACCACGCCGCGCAACGGCCAGAGCAGCCGCCACTTCGATTGGGCGGAGAGGAAGACCGCGGTCACGACGAGCGCTGGGATCCCGGCGGCGAGGGTCGCCACCAGAGGGCTCAGCCCGGGGACGTCGATGGCCCAGAGGATCACCGAGCAGACGAACGCGACCTCGAGGACGAAGGATGCTGCGTTGGCTGCCTTCACGTTAGTTCGCCTCTCTGCCGGTCTGCTGAGTGCACGCCGCTGCTGCGGAGTTCGCCTCGGGGCGTCTCCAGTGGTCGGCGGCTTCACCATTCTAGGGCACGGCGCGGGCCCGCACAGATCACCGTTGCACCGCGACGAAACACGCTGCGACGTGGGGTTTCGGGCATGCGAAGGGCCCCGGGATCGAGGTGATCCCGGGGCCCTTCAGGGGTGGAGATGGCGGGAATTGAACCCGCGTCCGATGTGGTGTTGCCTGGTCTTCTCCGGGCGCAGTTTGCTGTGGGTTTTCTCTGCCCCATGAGCCGTCACGCAAACAAGCGGCTCGTCATCCCTGGGCACAGTCGCTGAAAAGTCCCGAGTGCACCAGCGACAAGTGCACTCAGCAGTGGCTATCTAATCGACGCCAGATTCAGGGGCGATAGCAACCTCTGGCTGACGGACTGTCTGGCTGCTTAGGCAGCGAGAGCGAAGTCAGTGCGCTTAGATTCGGCACTTATTGTTTTGCAGAGAGCGTTTACGAGATAACTCTGCATCCTCGGCCCGCTTCTCCCGACGCGACTCACACCGTCGAAACCGATCATCCCCGTATTCTGTTGTCAACGACGGCGAACCGTCGGCGACCTCCGCGGCCGGAACCGCAGACCTTCAGTGTAACGCCCTCGACGCCGGTTTCATTCCCGGCCCCGACAGCTTCGGTGCACCGCTGAGCGGCACCCATTAACGATAGGCCACCCGCGAGCGCCTGTCGACCCGGGCCTCCCTCCGCGCCGGGCGGGGCCATCGGTCGGCGTCAGGCGCTGCGCCGGTTGCGCTCGCGCATCGCGCGCAGCGCCTCGCGGTTGTCCTGCTTCTCCCGCAGCGTCTGCCGCTTGTCGAACTCGCGCTTGCCGCGTGCGACCGCGATCTCGAGCTTGACCCGGCCGTCCTTGAAGTAGAGCTGCAGCGGAACGATCGTGTTGCCGGCATCGCCGAGCTGGCGCTGGATCTTCGTGAGCTCCTGGCGGTGGAGCAGCAGCTTCCGCCGGCGCCGCGCCGTGTGATTGGTCCAGGAGCCGTTGAGGTACTCCGGGATGTAGATCTGCTCGATATAGAGCTCGTCGCGGTAGAACTGCGCGAAACCGTCGACGAGCGAGGCCTTGCCCTCGCGCAGCGACTTCACCTCGGTGCCCGTCAGCACCATGCCGGCCTCGTAGGTGTCGAGCACCTCGAAGTCGTGACGTGCCTTGCGGTTGCTCGCGATGACCCTGTTGCTGGGATCCTTGGCCTCCGTCTTCTTGCCCACGGAACCTCCCTTCGTCGTCGTACTCAACCCCATGGCAGAACCTCCATCCTACGGCAGACCCGCGAACGCGAGCGGTCCGCGGCGGGATGCGCCGCGGACCGCTCCGAGCCGCCTCCGGCGGCACTCACCCGAGGATCAGAGCAGACCCATCGGGTTGACGGCCTTGCCGTTGAGGATGGTCTCGAAGTGCAGGTGGCAGCCGGTCGAGTTGCCGGTGGTCCCGACGTAGCCGATGACCTGACCGCGCGAGACGTTCTGGCCTTCGCTGACCGCCTGCGAGGCGAGGTGGTGGTAGTTGGTGGCCAGGGCGTTGCCCCGGACCACGCCGTGGTTCAGCGTCACCTTGTTGCCCGAGCTGCCTCCCCAGCCGGAGAACCAGACCTCGCCGTCGGCGGCCGCGTACACGGGCCGGCCGCAGGCACCGCCGACGCCCCAGTCGAGGCCCGCGTGCATGTAGCCGCCGGCTCCGCCGTAGTCGATGGTGCCCGCCGGCGTGGGACGCCAGCCGAAGCCGGACGTGATGTAGGCGCCGGCCGGGGCCGGGGACTGCAGGCCCCACGAGCTGGTGCTGGCGCTCGAGCTGCCGCCGCCGCTGCTCTGCCCACCGCCGCCGCTGCTCGACGACGGCGCGCCTCCCCCGGCCTCGTCGGCAGCCTTGCGGGCCGCCTCGGCCTCGCGCTGCTTGCGCTCGGCTTCCTCCTTCGCGGCGGCGTCCGCGCGCGCCCGGGCGCGCTCGGCGGCCTGCCGAGCCTCCTCGGCCTTGCGCTTGGCCTCTGCCTCGGCCTTGCGTCGGGCCTCCTCGGCCTCCCGGCGGAGGCGCTCCTGACGCTCGGCGATGTCGGCGACGACCTGCTCGTGCTCCGCCTGGTGGGCCTGGATCTGCTCCTGGATCTGCGGCTTCTTCGCCTCCAGCTCCTCGCTCAGCGCGGCCGCCTTGCTGATGAGCGAGTCGACCTCCCGCTTCTGCGCGGCCGCCGCGTCGCGGGCCTGCTGCTCGCGGACCAGGGCGGCGTCGGCCTCGGCCTTGAGCTCCTTGATCTCCTGCTCGACGGCGGCCAGGCGCGCCTCGGCGTTGCGCTCGGTGGCCGCGCGCTGCGTGAGGTCGGTCAGGGCGGCATTCTGGCTGCGGAGCGCCTGCCCGGCCAGGTCGAGGCCGTTGGCGAGGTCGCCGCCCTCGCCCGCACCGAGGATCAGGCTGAGGTCGGTGGAGACGCCGCCGCGCTTGTACGCCGACGTCGCGATCTGTCCGATCATCTCGCGGGTCTCGGCGATCTTCGCCTCGTCCTCCTCGAGCTGGCGGTTGAGGTCGTCGCGCGTCTGCTCTGCGGCGGCCACGCGTCCGGCCAGGGCCGCGACCTCGTTGCTCGCGGTCTGGACGCGTCCCTCGGCGTCAGCAAGTGCCTGCTGCGCGGCCGGCAGCTGCGACTGGTACTCCTGCAGCTTCGCCGCGGTCTCCTGGATGTCTGCGTCGAGGAACTCCAGGTCCGTCTGCAGCCCGTCGATCTGCTGCTCGATCTCCTGCTTCTTGTCGTCGAGGTCGTCGGCGCGAGCAGTCGCACCGAGACTCAGGACCAGCATCGCCGCCACTGCGCTGCTGAGGACGGCCCGAGGCCAGGTGCAGCTCTGTCGCTGTGCCAAGAAGTATCCTTCCGGTCGGCGCTCCCCGGTTCGCGGAGCACGCGGTGGTGATGCAGGTGTTGTCACGGAATGACAACGGTCAAACCTTAAGGTACCGCCTCAAAGTTAACATTGACGAGACCCCGGCGAGAACCACGCCCAGGGCGACGAGGCCGGGAGCGATGATCCAGACGTCGGAACTCGAGATGAACGCCGTGTCCGGATACTCCTTGGCGAGCTTGCCCTCGATGAAGAACTGGCCCACGGCCCACAGCGCACCCGTGGCGAGCGCGGCACCGATGAGGGCCGCGATGACCCCCTCCAGGATGAACGGCAGCTGGATCACCAGCTTCGAGGCGCCCACCAGGCGCATGATGCCGGTCTCCCGCCGTCGACTGAAGGCCGAGAGCCTGATGGTCGTCGCGATCAGCAGGACCGCGCAGACGATCATGATGCCGGCGATGCTCAGCGAGACGAACGAGGCGACCGTCATGATGGAGAAGATCTGCTCCAGCAGTTCGCGCTGATCCACCACCACGTCGACACCGGGCATCGAGGAGAACAGCTCGTTGATGACCTCGTACTTCTCCGGGTCGACGAGTCGGATGCGGTAGGACTCCGGCAGCTGGTCCGCGGTCACGGTGTCCACGATCGGCGAGTTCTCGAACTGCTCGCGGAAGTGGCCGAGCGCCTGGTCCTTGGACTCGTAGACGTAGCTCTCGATGTACTGCGCGACGGCCGGCGACTCCATCATCGCCTCGATATCGGCCCGTTGCTCCTCGGTGACCGCGCCGTCCGCGCAGGTCTCGCTGCCGTAGTTCTCGCCGCAGAGGAAGATCGCGACTTGGACACGGTCGTACCAGTAACCCTTCATCTGGCCGATCTGCTGCTGGAGCATGGCCGCGCCGCCGACGAAGGTCAACGAGACGAAGGTGACCAGCACGACCGAGACGACCATGGAGAGGTTGCGGCGGAGACCGGTGCCGATCTCGCCCAGAATGAATGCGAGCCTCACAGCTCGTCCTCCTCGGAGTCGAAGGGGGCGATGGCCTGCCCGCCGGCAGCGGGGGCGATGCCCTTGGCCGGGCGTAGCTCGCGGGTGCCGTCGGCGTTGACGATCGGGATCATGGCCGTGTACTCACCGGCGCTCTCGTCGCGGACGACGCTGCCGTTGTCCAGCTCGACGACCCGGCGGCGCATGCTGTTGACGATGTCGTCGTCGTGCGTGGCCATGACGACGGTGGTGCCGTTCTGGTTGATCCGGTCGAGGATGTTCATGATGCCGACGCTGGTGGCCGGGTCGAGGTTGCCCGTCGGCTCGTCGGCCAGGAGGATGCCCGGCTTGTTCACGATGGCCCGGGCGATCGCCACGCGCTGCTGCTCGCCGCCGGAGAGCTCGTGCGGCAGCCGCCGCTCCTTGCCCTCGAGCCCGACGAGCTTGAGGACCTCGGGCACCGTCTCGCGAATGGCGTGGCGCTTGCGCCCGATCACCTGCATGGCGAAGGCGACGTTGCCGAAGACGTCCTTGTTCGGCAGGAGGCGGAAGTCCTGGAAGACGACGCCGATGCCACGCCGCAGCCGGGGCACGCGCCAGGACGGCACGGAAGCGACGTTCTTGCCGGCCACGTAGACATTGCCGGTGGTGGCGCGATCCTCGCGGAGGATCAGGCGCAGGAACGTCGACTTCCCGGATCCGGATGGACCCACGAGGAAGGCGAAGTCCCCGCGGTCGATCTCGAGGTCGACGTCGTTGAGTGCGGGGCGCGACTTCTGGTCGTAGACCTTCGTGACGCTCTCGAATCGAATCATGTCGGTTCCGCCCGCGCAGACCACCGGTTTCGATCATGGGCGCGGGACTTTTGCTGGGAGAAGTGACAGCACCGGCACCTCGCACTCTAGTCGTCGACGGGGACGCGCCCCCGCAGGACCTCCTGCGTGTCGTTATTGAGCCGTGATCACAGGGCTCGCGCGCCGCTCAACCGGTCGTGAGCGGCGCACCGGTCGCGGCGACGACGTCCTCGACGCTCACCCCGGGAGCCGTCTCGACCAGCCGCAGCCCGTCGTCGGTCACGTCGATGACCGCCAGGTCGGTGATGATGCGGTCCACCACCCCGCGCCCCGTGAGCGGCAGCGTGCACTCGGGCAGGATCTTGGGGGTTCCGTCCTTGGCGACGTGCTCCATGAGCACGATCACGCGGGCGGCACCGTGGACGAGGTCCATGGCTCCCCCCGGGCCCTTGACCATCTTCCCCGGGATCATCCAGTTGGCCAGGTCGCCGGCGACGGAGACCTGCATGGCGCCCAGGATGGCCGCGTCGATCTTCCCCCCGCGGATCATGGCGAAGCTGGTGGCCGAATCGAAGAAGCTGGCCCCCGGCTTGACCGTGACGGTCTCCTTGCCGGCGTTGATGAGGTCCGGGTCCACCTCGTCCTCCTGCGGGTAGGGACCGACGCCGAGGATCCCGTTCTCCGACTGGAGCACCACGGTCACGTCGTCGGGCACGTGGTTCGGCACGAGCGTCGGCAGTCCGATGCCGAGGTTGACGTAGTCGCCGTCGTTGAGCTCCCGGGCGGCGCGCTGCGCCATCTGATCGCGTGTCAGTCCCATCTCAGACCTCCCCCTCCGCCGCGCGGACGGTCCGCTTCTCGATCCGCTTCTCGATGTCCGGCCCGACCTCGACGATGCGGTGGACGTAGACCCCGGGCAGGTGCACCTGGTCGGGGTCGATCTCGCCCGGCTCGACGAGCTCCTCCACCTGGGCAATGCACACCCGTCCGGCCATCGCCGCGGGCGGGGCGAACTGGCGCGTGGCCTTGTTGAACACGAGGTTGCCGTGACGGTCCCCGCGCAGCGCGTGCACCAGGGAGAAGTCGGTGACGATCGACTCCTCGAGCACGTACTCGTTCTCGACTCCCCCGGGCGCGAAGGTGCGCACCTCCTTCGGCGAGGAGGCCTGCACGACGTTCCCGTCGGCGTCGTACCGCTGGGGCAGGCCGCCCTCGGCGACGAGGGTCCCGACGCCGGTACGGGTGAAGAAGGCGGCGATGCCGGAGCCTCCGGCGCGGAGCTTCTCGGCCAGCGTGCCCTGGGGCGTGAGCTCGAGCTCGAGCTCGCCCGAGAGGTATCGGCGGGCGAACTCCTTGTTCTCCCCCACGTACGAGGAGGTCATCTTCCGGATCCGTCCCGCGGCGAGCAGGAGGCCCAGACCCCAGCCGTCGACACCGCAGTTGTTGGAGACCACGGAGAGGTCGGTGGCGCCGGATTCCAGCAGCGCCTCGATAAGCGCCATGGGATTGCCGGAGAGCCCGAACCCGCCGACGGCGAGGGTGGCGCCGTCCGGGATGTCGGCCACCGCCTCGTCGGCGCTGCTGAAGGTCTTGTCGATGGCCATGGGTCCTCCCGCGACGGTGTCGGCGACCGGTCCGGCCGCCTGCCCCGATCCTAGCCCCCGGAGTGGGCTGGGTCACTAGAGGGAGTTAATGAGCGCTTACTCGGCGTTGGTGCGCTGACCTGCCCGCCAGCGGATGCCGGCGTCGATGAAGTCGTCGATCTCGCCATCGAAGACGGCGCCGGTGTTGCCGACCTCGTGGTCGGTGCGCAGGTCCTTGACCATCTGGTACGGGTTGAGGACGTAGGAGCGCATCTGGTCGCCCCACGACGCCTTGACGTCGCCGGCGAGTTCCTTCTTCTTGGCGTCCTGCTCCTGCTTCTTCACGAGCAGGAGCCGGGACTGCAGGACGCGCAGCGCGGCGGCGCGGTTCTGCAGCTGCGACTTCTCGTTCTGCATGGAGACCACGATCCCGGTCGGGATATGCGTCAGGCGCACCGCCGAGTCGGTGGTGTTCACGGACTGCCCGCCGGGCCCGGACGAGCGGAAGACGTCCACCTTGATCTCGTTCTCGGGGATCTCGATCGAGTCGGTCTGCTCGATGAGCGGGATGACCTCGACCGCGGCGAACGACGTCTGGCGGCGGCCCTGGTTGTCGAAGGGCGAGATGCGCACCAGCCGGTGCGTGCCCGCCTCCACCGAGAGCGTGCCGAAGGCGTACGGTGCGTTGACCTCGAAGGTGGCGGACTTCAGGCCGGCCTCCTCCGCGTAGGAGGTGTCCATGACGGTGGTCTGGTAGCCCTTGCGCTCGGCCCAGCGGAGGTACATGCGCATCAGCATCTCGGCGAAGTCCGCGGCGTCGACGCCGCCGGCGCCGGCGCGGATGGTGACCACGGCGGCGCGCTCGTCGTACTCGCCGGAGAGCAGGGTGACGACCTCGAGTTCGGAGAGCGCTCGCTTGAGCGCAGTGAGCTCGTTGCCGGCCTCAGTCAGGGTGTCGGCGTCGTCCTCCTCGGCGGCGAGCTGCACCATCACCTCGAGGTCGTCAATGCGGCTGCCGATCTCGCGGACGCGCTTGAGCTCGTGCTGGCGGTGGGAGAGCTCGGAGGTGATCTTCTGCGCGGCGGCGGGATCGTCCCAGAGGTCCGGCACGCCGGCCGCCTCGGAGAGGCGTGCGACGTCGGCCTCCAGCTTCTCGACGTCGATCACCTGCTCGACGTTGGCGTAGGTGGCGCGGAGCGCGCGGATCTCCTCGGAAAAATCAATTGAAGCCATGGTGACCCAAGCCTACGCGATCGAGCACCGGCCGCGGCCGCCGCTCACCGCGACGGCGCACCGGCAGACGCGGACGCCTCGCCCTGGCCGGGCGGAGTTCAGCGGGCCAGAGGCGCCGCGCGGGACGCAACGGGGGCGCCTCGCGCCGGGGAGAGCCTGGCCGCCACGGCGAGCGTCGCGAGGCCCCACAGCAGCCAGCTGCCGTAGACCACGGCGCCGAGGGCCGGCCCCTCGGCCGTGGCCGTCGTGAGCGTGGCGTTCACACCGCAGGCCCCCAGCCCCACGAGCATCAGGCCCCCGGTCGCGGCCGCCGGGTGCGCCCAGGTCGGCGCGGGTGCGTCCCACCACCGCAGGGCGACCACCGTGGCCGCTCCGCCGAGCAACGCGAGGGCGACCGGTACGGCGTAGGCCGCGTCGACCCGGTGGCTCACACCGTGCGGCGTGAGCCAGTCCAGCCCGACGAGCCAGAGGGTCTTCAGCACCGGATAGGCCAGGGCGGCGCACAGTCCGGCGAGGGCCACCCAGCGGGGTGTCTGGAGCGGGCGGCCGTTCCCGCTCCGCAACGGGTCGCAGAGCGCCCACGCCGCCCAGAGAGTGAGGGCGGCGCCGACAGAGCCGACGAGGGCCAGCCAGTCGACCGGCAACGGGATCGCCCCCAGCACCCGCAGCGCATGGAACACGCCCGCCATGGTCGGGGGCAGGAGGAAGACCGTCGCGGCGATACACCAGAGCCTGCGGCGCCGGGTCGCGGCCACGCACATCAAGGCGAGCAACGCGCCGACGAGCGGCGCCCACACCGGCGAGATGCGGTCCGCGTAGGCCGCCTGACCCTGCACCGCGAGGGCGATCCCGGCCGCGGCGGTCAGCACAGCACACGGGGCGAGCGCCCGCCCGCTCCAGCCAGTGAACAGTGATCGGCGCACAGCCGCCTCCTTCGTCGCGCTTATTGGAGACTACTCTCTAGAGAGGCCTCTCGCCAGAGGGCTAGCATGGAGGGATGCCGGCAGCGAAGTTCTCCCACGACGGGATCCTGGACGCGGCGGCGCGCGAGGTCCTGGAGCACGGGACGGAGGTGAAGGTCGGCGCCATCGCCCGCCGGCTCGGCGCGCCCAGTGGCTCCATCTACCACCGATTCCCTTCCCGGGACGAGCTCCTCGTGCAGCTGTGGCTGCGCAGCGTCCGCCGCTTCCACGAGCACTATCTCGCTGCCGGCGGCGACCCCGACCCGCAGCGCGCCCTGCTGGGGATGGCCGTCTCCGTCCCTAGTTTCACGCGCGAGCACCAGTCCGACGCCGCCGCCATGACGCTGTTCCGCCAGTCCCGTCTGGCGGAGACCGCGCCGGTGTCCTGCCGGGCGGAGGTGGAGCAGGTGAACGTCGACGTCCACCGCCGGCTGACCGAACTCGCCGAAGCGCGCTATCCCCGGCGGACGCAGCGGCACCAGACCCTGGTCCGGATGGCTGCGATCGAGGGGCCCTACGGGCTGGTCCGGCCCTATGTCCGCAGCTCCGTTCCGGAGTGGCTGGATGAGGTCGTCGAGGCCAGTTCGCGCGGCATCCTGGCTCTCGGCGACTGACGGACGGGTCCTGCTTCTCCTCCGGTCGCCGACGAGCACCCCGTGGGAGCGAGCCTACTGCCGCATCGCGGTCCGTGCGTCGCCAGAGACGTGAATCGGTATCTGCCAGGGCGTGATCCAGCCGACGATCGGCGGTCGGACTGTCGCGGTGAGACGGACGAACGCCGTCGTCCCGTCGGCCGAGGCCCGCGCCGAATCCAGCCGAAGCCCCGTGAAGCGCCCCTCGGCGTTGATGGTGGCGAGGAAGGCGCTTGAGCGCGCCCTGACGGTCCCGTCGGTGAGACCGACGCTGATCCCGTTCGATGTCGTCGTCGCTCCGTTGGCTGCGGCGTCGGCTGTACTGTCCGCGACCGACTGCAGCCTCCGGGCCTCCAGATTGACCGACGTCGCAGCGAGCATCGCGGCGAGAGCCAGCAGCGCAATCATGACGTATCCGATGATCAGCACGGTCGTCTGCCCGTCCTCGCCCTCGCATCGGCGCCGTCGGCGGGCGTCGGACGCGGGGCGGCCTGCCCGCGGGTGGTGACAACCCATCACAGCGTCCCGAACACGCGCGTCGACTCCGCACTGACCGACCCGACGGAGGTCTGGACCCCCGGCGGAAGCAGCGGGAGCGGGACTGGAACGCGCACGGTGACCGTCACCGATCCGTCGCGACTCATGCACCCGTCATGGCATCGGTACGTCATCTCGGCTCCGTCCGTTCCAAGGTCCATGTTCGCCACGGCCCGTTGGACGGCGTCGTTCGCTCTCGCTGCTCCCGCGGATTCACCGGGCGCCATCGCGAAGACCTGGGCTCCGTGGTCCGCGGCCGCGACTGCGGCGTAACTGGCCGCCTGCAACTGACCGGCTGCCAGGACGACGTAGACGAGCGGTACCAGCAGCAGCACCCCCAGCATCGTGAACTCGACGATGGCGGATCCAGCCTCGTCGCTCCAGACGACTCCGCCTCTTGAGCGCGGCGCCATCCGAGTCCCTGGGGGCGCGGTACGGGGCTCCTGGGACAGGGAGAGTTCAGTCATAGCGCAGCGCCTCCGCCTCGACGCTCATGCGGCCCGCGACCGGCAGAAATCCGACGAGTGGCACGTGGGTCTCCACCGTGATCTCCAGTCCTTGCAGGTCTCCGCGACTGATGCTCCGCGCCGTCACGTGCTCGGCGAAAACCGGCGACAGCGAATCGCTGACGATTTCTCGCGTCCTGGCGACTCCATCAGAGGGACTCCGATCTGCCAGTGTGCCGTAGCGCGCCCCAGCAGCAGCAGCGTCCATGATCGTATTCCGCACATGGAGCAACAGTGTCAGCTGGAGGACAGAGAGGAAGACGGCCGTCAGCAGCGCGACCACCATGACGAACTCCGCGACGGCCGTGCCTCGCTCGGATTCGCTGCCCGACGTGGGCACCTGCCACTTCCGGATCCTGTCCATCGTCGTTCCTCGCAACGGGTGGTTGGGCGGCGACGGCGCATCGCCCCGTGCCCGGTCACCAGTCAGCCCAGGCCGGAGACGCGGTCGATGGCCTGCTGGAACAGAGCGCTCAGACGCGGCCCGGCGATGGCGAGCAGCGCGGCGACAAGGACGGCGGACATCAACGTGATCATCACCCAGCCCGGCACGTCGCCACGCTCGTCGCGGCGTGCACGCTCAGCCAGCATGAGGACTGCGCTCATTGTCGCCAGCAGCAAGCGGTGGCCGATTTCCATGCTTTTTCCGGGGTTCTTCCTCATGTGTTGTCTCCTCTTGATGAGCGGGGCAAGTGAAATTAGCGGTCAAGACAGGTTCAGGGCGGGCCGGGCGGGGTGCCTACACGCGTCATAGGCTGAGGTCGATCAAGGACAGGCCGGGGAAAACGGCGAACGCGACCGTCAACGGGAGCACTCCGAAGACGACGGGCACCAGCATGCCGATCTCCTTCTTGCCCGCCGTCTCCATGAGCTCGCGTTTGGCGGCGTCGCGGACGTCCTGCGCCTGGGCGCGCACTACATCCGCGATCGGCGTGCCGCGTTCGATGGCCACGGTCAGCGCATCGACGAACCGGCCCATCGCGGCGAGATCGACGCGACGCGACATGGCTCGCAGGGCGAAGGAGAGCGTCTGTCCTGAGCGCAGACCCGAGAGCGTCAGCTTGAACTCGTCCGCAAGGTCGCCCTCCGCCGTGCGCGCGATCCGTTCGATCGCTCCCGTGGTGCTCTCGCCCGCTGCGACCGCGAGCGCGAACAACTCGGCGATCGCAGGGAACTGGCTCAGGATGCGTCGACGGCGGCGTTGCACCTGTTCTCCGAGGAACCATTCGCGCAGAACGTAGCCGCCCACCGTCCCGACCAGGATCAGGACACCGGCAACGAACCAGTTGACGGTACCGAGCCCCGCCGCCAGGACGGACCAAACGACAGTGGCCGCAAATCCGCCGGCTGCCCAGACGAGTTGGGATGCCCTGAAGTCTGTGGGCGTCATCCGCAGTCCGGCCTGTCCGAGGCGGTCCTCCAGATTCCGTCCGACCGGATTGACCCGGTTCACCCAGACCAGAAGATCGCGCAGGAGTGGCGCGAAGATCGTAGCCAGCGGACCGAAGGCAGAGGGCTCCCCCGCGTCTTCGAGCAGACGGGCTTCCGGACGTCCGGTGCGGAGCTGGGGTGCTACGCGGTCCGCGAAACGCGTCGCTCGCATAGCAGGACTGCGGATCACGACGAGCCAGGCTCCGGAGCCGAAGGCAAGACCCACCGCGACCGCCCAGGCGGTCATAGCGCTCATTTGATCACCCGCTCTTCCTGGGGCAGCGTGCCAATGCGGAGCATCGCCCAGTAGCACACGGCCGACACCGCGAGTCCGCCGACGAGCACCAAGGCGCCGGCGAGGGTGGAGTAGGCCGCGACCGCCTGCGGCTGCATCGCCAGCAGGAGGAGAATGATCCATGGCGCGGCGACCGCCAGCCTCGCGGCGTTGACGGTCCAGGACTGCCGCGCCTCCAGCTCGCCTCGGGTGCGGGCGCTCTCCCGGAGGAAGGTGCTCAGTGTCTGGAGCATGATCCCCAGGTCGGAGCCGCCGACCTCGCGGGTGATGCGCAGGGCCTCCACGATTTTGTCCGCCACCGGGTCGGCCAGCCGGTGGCGGAGCCGTTGGATGGAGTCATCGAATCGACCCGTCGCTCGGTAGTCCAGGGCGAACTCGCGGAAGTGTTCGCGGAGCTCGGCCGGCCCCTGGGTGGAGAGCTGGGAGAGAGCGTCGGGTAGCGGAAGCCCCGCGCGGATGGCTGACCGCAGGTGATCGACGACATCCGGCCAGAGTTCCCGGAGGTCATTGGTCCGTTTATTCGCCCGCCACCGCAGAACCGCCGTCGGAACCAGGGATCCGAAAAGCGCGAAGACTGTGGCGATAACCGGCGAGGTGGTCAGGATCAGGACCACCAGAGCGACTAGGACGGCGCAAACGGCCGACGCGGCGTAATAGCCGTTCACGGTGAGACCGCGGACTCCCGACCGGAGGATCAACCGCTCGAACCGACTCGCTCGTCGGTTGCGGCGCGGTTTCTCCGGACGCGTCCAGAACGACTGCCAGACCAGCAGCAGTCCCAGCCCCAAGAGGGCTCCCAGCAGCAGGCTCATGGAACTGCCGTCAGGAGATCGGCCGTCCGGACACCGTGCCGGTCGAACTTGTCGTGTTCGAGGTCAGCAGTCTCGTTCACGACAAGCGCGCCGTCTCGCCGGTCGAAGACCTGCGACGTCTCGATGATGCCGTTCTCCACCCGCCGTCCGAGCTTGACGATTTCGGCTATCTGCCGGTGACCGGAGACGGTCCTCTCGCAGTGGACGACCAGATCGATGCTGGACGCGACGGTGGGCACCACGAACTGCGCCGAGATGTTCTCGCCGGCGAGCAACGGGAGGGTGCAGATCTTGGTGATGGCATCCCGGGCGCTGTTGGCGTGCAACGAGGCCATGGCCGGGATGCCGGCGTTCATGGCGATCAGCATGTCGAGGGACTCGGCTTCACGCACTTCGCCGACGATGATCCGATCTGGGCGCATACGCAGCGCTTCTTTGACCAGACGCCGCATCGAGATCTCTCCGCCGCCTTCGAGGTTGGCCTGACGGCACTGCATCGAGACCACATCACGACGCTTGACCTGCAGTTCGAAGATCTCCTCGATGGTGATGACGCGCTCACGACTCCCGATGGCGGAGGCGAGGCAGTTGAGCATAGTTGTCTTGCCCGCCTGGGTGGCTCCTGAGACCAGCACGTTCATGCCACTGGAGACGGCGGCCTGCAGGTACCGAGCCGACTGAGCGGTGAGAGACCCGAGGTCGACGAGCTGCTCGAGCCGTTGTGCCCGGGCGATGAATTTGCGGATATTGACGGACCAGTGCTCGCGAGTGATGTCGGGTATGACCACGTGGAGCCGGGACCCGTCCGGAAGCTGTGCATCGACGAACGGTGAGGAGAGGTCCAACCGGCGTCCTGACGGCTTCAGCATCCGCTCGACCAGCGTCTGGATCTCCTCCGCTTCCAGCCGGATCGACGTCAACTCGCTGACACCGTGTCGGGCGCAGAAGACCTGCGTCGGCCCGTTGATCCAGATCTCCTCGACCTCCGGATCGTCCAGCAGGGGTTGGAGCGGCCCGAAGCCGGCAACGGCATCGAAGACAACGCGGAACGCTTCGTCCAGAGTGGTCAACCGTGGCAGACCGCCACGAATAGACCGCTGGTCATAGTCGCGAACTGCTTCGCGAACGATCCTCCGCACTTCGTTGCTCTCCCGGGCCGGGTCGAGGCCGCGAGCACGGATGACCTCACGTACTTCTTCCTCCACGATCTTGACGCCGTTCACGTGTCGTGTAGCCCTTCTGCTGGCCCGGGTGGGGTAGGTCTCATCCGTTGACTATCCGACCTTAGCCAGCGGGCCGGAGGACGACCAACCGCCGTTTCCTGATGTGGATAAGTGTTTCCCGATCCACAACGGGCCCCCTGCGCCCGTGAACAACCTCGCCTCCGCCTTAGATTGAGACCGCCCTGAGGCCCTCGAAATGAAAGGGAAACCCGATGCACGCCCATGTCACAGTGGCGGGGTGCACTCCAGACGGCACCGGCTCGGTTCGGCACTTCCGCCTCGATGCAGCGCAATCGCCGACGGGGCGAATGCTCGCCGGGGCGCTCCGCAGTCGCGATGTGCATTACGAGCTCTTCGCTGGAGGTGTCCCCCTCCACGATCTCCCCTCGATCGACGCCTCCGAGCCGTTGTTGCTGACTCCCTTCCCGCGAGAGAGCACGAGTGCGGCCTGCCTGCCCGGCCTTTGGCTGGTCACCCGTGCCGGTCCCGACAGCGGCCGCATCCTCCCCCTCGCCCGGGGCGTCTACCGCATCGGCCGGGACACCGGCGAACTCCTGGTCCTGGATCCGGCCATCTCCCGGTGCGAGGCGACGCTCACGGTCGACACCTCGGGGATAGCAGTCCGCGCCGGAAACGGTGTCGTATCGCCCGTCCGCCTCGGAGAGGACTTTCGGATGGGCACCACCGACTTCTGTGTGCTGGGACCGCCGGAGCCCGGCCCCTCCTCATCCGCGTCGTGTTCTCTGCCGGCCGATGATTTCGGCGAGGGCGCGGGCCGGTCCCGCCCCTGGCTGATGCTGACGTCGGCTGCCGCTCCGGTGGCGATCGCGGTCGTCCTCGCGCTCGCCCTGGGATCCTGGTACTTCCTGGCGTTCAGCGCGCTCGGTCTGCTCACGGGCGGCGTGCCCGCGGTCGCCGAGATCCAGCGACGACGCAGGCTCGTCGCACGCCTCCGGGACACTGCCGTCCGCCAAGCCGAGGTACTGGAGAACGCCTGCCCGCCTCTGGGCGACATCGTCCTCCGGGTGATCGCCGAGCGGAGATCCGGAAGGACAGCTGCCTCCCAGCGCCCACACGACGGGCCGGTGCCCGCCCGAGGACACGCCGACGGCGAGCGCCGGCCCTCCTCGATCGCCCTGCGCCTGGGTGCCGGTCCCGTCGTGCCCGTCGTACGGTTTCAGGAGGGGCGACGGCCGACGACTCTACCGACCGCCCAGGGGCCCCGAATCCTCGATCTGGCACCCGGCGCCTGCGGTGCGGTCCCTCCTGCGGTCGGCAATGCCGTCGTCGTGCGCCTGCTGGAGCTGGCGGCGCAGGGCGAGGTGGACCTCTACATCTCGCCGGGATGCCCGCTCCCCGTCGAGCTGGAGTTCGTCCCGGGCGTGCGATGCGGTACTCCGGAGGCATCCGGCGCTCGGCCCTCCGTCTGGCTGGTGCCGGAATCAGAGCACTCGGCCGCCGCCGAGCGCGTCCGCTGTCTTTCCGCGGCAGCCGCACGCCCGGGCGAAGGCTGCAGCAGAGCGGCACCTTCGGTCGTGGTGTACGACGGCGTCGCGCACTCCGGAGACGCCTGGCGCCTCGTGACGTCGTCGTCCTCTGAAACGACGTCGGTCTCGCCGCGGTGGTCAGGGCCCCGACCTCGGAAGCGGCAAGACGAGGGACCTCCAAGGGCGTGGCTGGAGAGCGGCGACGAACGCCATCCCGTGGAGCTCGATGGGGCCCGCCGGTCGACGGTCCGGCGCTTCGCTGCGGCATTGGCCAGTTCTTCGCCGCGCCGTCCGGCGGGCGTCACGCTCCCGGGATCGGCCGTCTGGTTCCCCACGGAACCGGGATGGGCCAGATCCACCGCCGACGCACTCCGGTTCGCTCTGGGACGGGACACGGCCGGGGACCTCGACATCGACCTCGTGAAGGACGGTCCGCACCTTCTCGTCGCCGGCACCACCGGCTCCGGGAAGTCGGAACTGCTGCGGACCATGCTTGCTTCCCTCATTCACCGCTACGGTCCCAACGAGCTCGCGTTGGTCCTCGTCGACTTCAAAGGTGGCGCCACGCTCGGCGAGTTCGCACGCGAGCCGCAGGCCCACGGGCTGGTGACCGATCTGAACGAGGAATCCGCGGCCCGTTTCCTTCGCAGCCTGCGGCACGAACTGCGACGTCGCGAACGAGTCCTCGGCAGGCTGGGCGTGCCCGGCTACAGCGCGGCACGGTCCGTGACGGCAGATCAGCCCTCGCCGAAGGAGTTCCTTCCCCGATTGCTGGTCGTCATCGACGAGTTCCGGGTCCTGGCCGACGAGGTCCCAGAGGCGCTGCCGGAACTGCTGCGCATCGCCGCTGTCGGCCGGTCGCTCGGCGTTCACCTGGTTCTGGCCACGCAACGCCCGCAGGGCGTCGTCACCGCAGAGATGCGCGCCAATATCAACACGACAGTCTGTCTGCGCGTGCTCAGCGACTTCGACGCCCAGGACCTCGTCGGAACCACCTCGCCCGCGCGGCTCACGGGCGACGTACCGGGACGTGGATTCCTACGCCGCAGCGGCGAGGATGCCATCGCGTTCCAGGGAGCCCGCGTCACCGATGGCGTCCTCCACTGGTCTCTGACCGAGCTCGGGGCGACGATCGGGGCCAGCCGGCAGCGGTCAGCGCACCGCGGGGTGCGGCCCCTCCCCACGGCTCCGATGGCTCTCGCCCAGCCAGACTGCATCCGTGCCGCACATGCCCTGTTCTCGCCGGAGCTGCCGCTGCGGCTTCCACCGTCCGACCTGCCGACAGCGGGCGCGCCCAGCGACAGCGGTGCGTCCGCCGTCCCCATCGGCCTGCTCGACGACGTGGAGCGTCTTCGCCACCGCCCCCTTATCTGGTCTATCGAGATGCGCCGTCTGGCCTTGGTGGGCGGGCCACAGTCGGGCGCTGGACCGACGCTGGTACATCTCGTCGACCAGGTCGCCCGTCTCGACGAAGAACACCACGTCTACGTCCTGGACGGCTCCGGCACGATGACCGGTGGGCTGGCTGAGTTGCCGCGTGTGTCCGGATGGGCCTCATCAGAGGCCCCGCAACGGCTGGCTGAAGTTCTCGACGTGCTGGACGAGGCACGATTCTCAGCGCCGACTCTGATTGTCGTCGCGTCGCTCGCCGGGTGGTCGTCCGCTCTCCCCACCCAGCAGTTCGCCCGACTGGACGAGACGCTCGCGCGGCTCGCCCGCACTGCGGAGACGCGCAATATCAGTCTTGTGATCACTGGGGATCGAGACCTTACCTCGGCTCGATTCTTCGCGCTCGCCGAGCATCGTCTCCTGTGCCCGAGCGGGCTCGGCCGGGAGACCACGATGATGTGGCCGCGAACCGTACCGGTCCGCTCCCACCCCGGCCGAAGTGTCTATATCGGTCCGGAGTCCCCGCCGGAGGGCATCGCCGCGCAACTCGTGACGCCGTTGGACGATCGACGCCCGCGGCCAGAATTCCAGGGCTCCGGGGCTCCGGTGTCATCCTCCGAGGACGATCCGACAGCTCCACCGGCGTATCTGCCCCAGTTCCGCGCAATACCGCTGCCTGCCCGTGCGGCACGTCGCAGCTCAGGCACAGCGCTCGCTGAGTCCGGCGCCGGGCCGCTCAACTGCTCTGGGCGTCCACGTCGGTCTGGAGACCCCGCGGGGGACCTGCCGGTTGGGCTCCGATCCCCCGATGGGTCACCCTGGGCCTGGTGCCCGGGGCGTCTCGGTGTCGTCATCGGCGCCGCGGGCACGGGTAAGACAACGCTGCTCGCCACCGTGTGCAGACTGATCGTCGAGCGACAACCGTCCGCCGATGTTCTCTACTGCCCTAGCGGGGACGACGCGGGGTGGGAACCCCCCGGGGCACCCACCTCGGCCTTCCCCGCGGAGGCGGGTCCAGGCGGCTCCGCCGCGTCGCAGCGTCAACGCCCCGATGTCGTACTCATCGACGACGCCACACGCCTCGACACAGCGGCGAGGCGGCAGGTCG
Organism: Zhihengliuella sp.; assembly: GCF_031178195.1. Classification (GTDB taxonomy): domain Bacteria; phylum Actinomycetota; class Actinomycetes; order Actinomycetales; family Micrococcaceae; genus Zhihengliuella. Next base: position 62,263 of record NZ_JAPSJL010000009.1, on the reverse strand, counting down.
AAGAGTGGTTCGATGCTGGGACCTCCGTCGTCATGGCAGCCCGCCCCGGCCCACAGCTCTACACCAGCCTCCCGTTGGGCCACCATGCGCGACAGTCCCCGGACGGCATACTCCTCGGCCCCCGATCCTCGAGCGACGGGGATCTCTGGAACTGGCGCATCACCCCGCCGGACGATGCGCCCCCTGGCCGGGGAATGACGATGATCGACGGTCGGCTCCAGAGTATTCAGATCTTCTGCGACTAGCCACGCGGTCACCGAGCGCTGGGACGAGGCGACCCTTCGACGACGATCACACACTGGGGCACCGCGACGGACCGGACAGCCGGCTGCCCCGGCGCTCGCGCACCGGGGCAGCCCGTGGTTTCGAGACTGATCGTCGCGGGTGAGCGTCCTATCGACGGTCGGCTGGATCCCCGCGACGGCGCAGGAGCAGCGCCAGGCCGATCATGCCGACGCCGAGGACGAAGTGCAGCCAGTTGTCGGCCGAGTTCACCGGGACGAAGTTGGCAGCGCTGTCGAGGTCGATGAAGAGGCCGTAGAGCCAGAGCACCAGGTAGATGACTCCGCCCCAGAGCAGGAAGTTGTACGCCCCCGCGTGGCTCTTGGCGAGCGCGAGCCCGGCGACGCCGAACAGCAGGTGGACGATGTTGTGCAGGACCGACACCTGGAAGATGCCCATGAGCATCGACTCGGAGTGGTGTCCCGCGAACGTCAGTTGGTCGTAGTTGGTGGTGATGCCGGGGATGAAGCCGAGGATGCCGACGAGGAGGAATACGGCTCCCACGACGATGGCGGTCTTCTGCAGCGCAGTTCGGCCTGCCTCGGTTCTGGACGGTGTGCTCATCGGTTTGCCTTCCTTGAGATCGGGGCCGGCGTTCCGGCCGCATTTGGCCTTTCAAGGGGACTAACAATGCTCAAGATAGGCTCATGGCCACCGGCTGGCAAGGGCAGGTTCGAAGCTCGGAGAAAGCTTCCGGGAAGCACCCGAACGCTCTCTGGGAAGTCTCGCAGAACCTTGCACCCGAACCCAGCGATCCCTGTCGTTCGCTGCCGTCCCGGCGTAGCGTTCTCAGCCCCGGCCCCGTGCGGGCCGGAGCAGTAGGCCCGATCGACCAGAGCGGCTCCCGAGCCGCGGGGAGGAATCATGAGAGCAGACGAGAACCCAGGAAACCAGGATCCGGACGGCCCGAATCTGGACGATGTCATCAACTCAGGCGCGGACCCGGTGGTGACACCGACTCGCCGCGGCCACGGCAAGATGCCCGAGGACGTGAGCGACGAGGACTACACGGCCGCCGAGGAGCGGGAGCGGGCCGCCGCGGGCCTCGAGGACTTCGCTCCGGCCGACGTCCCGCCGGCGACCGACCCGGCGCCGCCGGGGACGTCCGACGAGGCGATCCGGGCCGAACGAGGCATCGCCGACGACGATGGCCCGGATCTCGAGAGCGATCAGACGGCGAGCGACCAGACGAGCAAGCAGGCGGAGGCGTAGCCATGGCAGAGCGCGGCAGCGACAAGCACGGGCCCGAGCTGGACGAGGAGATGCAGCACGAGGCGGACGGCGGAATCAAAGGGGCCAAGCCGGCTCACCGCGAGGAGTTCCGGCAGAGCGAACCCTTCACGGACGACACGGACCCGCAAGAGGTGCAGGACGCACCGATGCGCGAGGACCTGACGGACGACGACCGCTGACGTGGGACTGCGCTGGTACTCGACCGTGGTCGACGCGGTGGACCACCACTCGCTGGCCCACTGGTGGGCCGAGGCCCTCGGATGGCAGGTGTGGGTCGACTCGGAGCTCGAAGCGGTGGTCGTCCCGCCGTGGGCCGGCGAGCTGACCAGCCAGCTGCCCTTCGAACGCGTGCCGCCGAACATGGTCTTCGTACCCTCCGGCCAGACGAAGACCGGAAAGAACCGCCTCCACTGGGATTTCGCCCCGCAGACCGACGACGAACGCGCAGCCGAGATCGAGCGCCTGGTCCGCCTGGGAGCCTCCGTCATCGACGTCGGCCAGCCGGCCGACGCCACCTGGACGGTCCTGGCCGACCCGGAGGGCAACGAGTTCTGCGTGCTCTCGGCGCGTGACGCCTGACGCAGGGGCGGCCGGGCCGGGTCAGGCTAGCGACGGGCCTCCGTTGCGGCGAGGTGCTCGGTGGAGCTGCGGGAGAAGAGGCAGAGGAGTGCGACGGCGGCCGGCACAAGGAGCGCCCAGCCGGTGAGTGCCGTCGTACTGCCGTTGCCTGGATCGAGCATGGGCACGGCGAGGATGATCTGGAAGACCTGCCACGCGACGATCGCGGCGCGGGTCCACGCCTTGCCGGTGAGGTACTTCCACGCGACCCAGCCCTGCCACGCCGCTGCGGCAAGCATCATGACCAGGAGGAAGACGCGTCCAGGCACTCCCACGATGCCGGGGCTCGTGATCTCGATCAGCGCGGCCACCGCCAGTCCCAGCATGAGGAGCGCCTCCGCGGCGAGGACGGCCACGACAGTCAGGACTTGCGGCGTGCGCAGCCCGGCGCGCACCTGGTGCGACCGCTGCGGCTCGACGGGATCGGAGGTCATGCGCACGAGCCTAGTCGGACGTCGGCGGCCCGTTCGAGCCGGACAGACGAGCCGGCCGCGGGAGGCTCGGAGGAAAGCGCATCGGCACCCTTCCGCGACGGGCACATCATAGGGCAGAGTTGTGATGAAGGCCTCACCGGCGGGCCTCGTTTTCTCCAGTTGGACCCTTGTTTACGTATACGTAACGTGACAGCCTTGATTGTCGGCGATTTGAGGCACGGTGTCACGCGGCCCAGATCCGCTTCGACCGTCGGGAACGCACCTCGAGCGCTTCGTCCCGACCACCACGTACCTCAGATTTAGGAGCATCATCGAGCATGGATTGGCGTAGCCGCGCGGCCTGCCTGGACAAGGACCCGGAACTCTTCTTCCCCGTCGGGAACACCGGCCCGGCCTTGTTGCAGATCGAAGAGGCCAAGAGCGTCTGCCGGACGTGTGAAGTGATCGACACCTGCCTCCAGTGGGCGATCGAGTCCGGCCAGGACGCGGGCGTCTGGGGCGGCATGAGCGAGGACGAGCGCCGCGCGCTCAAGCGCCGCGCCGCACGCGCCCGCCGCGCCTCCTGACCGGAGGAACGGCACCGGCGCTCCGCAACGAGCGCCTCTAGCACTGGCACACAGCTGGCATCACGAGCCCCGCGGGCATCCCGGCCGCGGGGCTTTTCGCCGCCCCACGGCCGGAGGGTGACTGCCGGGAGTGCTGCGCCGACGCGGCCGCGCGCCTGGCGGGAATCCCCTGCCGGGGCCCGCGTCGGTCCGTCGCGGCTAGGCCCGAGCTGACTACGATCGAACGGTGGCACAGTTGCGAGACGACCCACTCCAGGGGCAGACGATTGACGGCCGGTACCGGATCAAGCACCGGCTGGCCAACGGCGGCATGTCCACCGTCTACCTCGCCACGGACCTGCGCCTGCTCCGCGACGTCGCCGTCAAGCTCCTCTACCCGCATCTGGCGCAGGATCCGCAGGTCGTCGCGCGCTTCGAGGCCGAGGCCGTCAACGCCGCGAAGGTCTCCCACGAGCACATCGTCAACGTCCTGGACCAGGGCGTCGACGGCCCCCACGCCTACTTGGTCATGGAGTACATCCGCGGCAGGACCCTGCGCGACCTGCTCCGGGCCGAGGGCGCACTGACGCCCCGCCGCACGCTCGAGCTGATGCAGGACGTGACCGAGGGACTCGCGGCCGCGCACGACGCCGGACTCGTCCACCGCGACATGAAGCCCGAGAACGTCCTGCTGCCGGCGACCGGCCGGGTCAAGGTCGCCGACTTCGGGCTGGCACGCGCCACGACCAACCACACGGCCACGGGCACGCTCGTCGGCACCGTCGCCTACGTCTCCCCCGAGCTCGTCACCGGCGAGCCGGCCGAGGAGCGCAGCGACCTCTACGCCGTCGGGATCATGCTCTACGAGCTGCTCACCGGACGGCAGCCCCACGCCGCCGAACTGCCGATCAACGTCGCCTTCAAGCACGTCAACGAGACCGTCCCACCCCCCTCCCACCGCGTCCCGGGTCTCGCCCAGGACCTCGACGAGCTCGTCGAGTGGTGCACCGCCAAGGACCCGGAGAAGCGCCCCCACGACGCACACGCCCTACTCGGGGAGATCGAGCACATCCGGTCGACGCTCACCGACGAGCAGCTCGGCGTCGTCGCGCCCGCCGCGGTGGCCGCGGCCGCCCGGGCGCAGGCCGAGGCGCCCGTGGCCGCCTCCGACGCCGCGGCCGACGCCGACGCGACGAGCGTCCTCACCGAGGACGCGGGCCGTACCGCTGCCGGGCACGAGAGCGGCACCGACGGTGCCACCGAGGTCCTCGGGCAGCGCGGCGGTATGCAGTCCGACGCGACCGCGGTCCTCCCGACCGGAGCGGACGGTCAGGACCGCTCGGACGTGGACGACCACACGCAGGTGCTGGACCCGGACGGCTCCCTTCGGGCGGACGACGCCACGAGCGTCATCCCCACCGACCACGCGCAGACCCGCGCGTACACGCGCGCCGTGCCCCGGCCGGCCGGACCGGCGGACGCGTCCGCCCCTGCCGCTGCCCCCGCCCATGGCGGAGACGACGACGGCCCGGACGACGACGGCGCCGGCGCCCTCACGCCCCGCCAGCAGCGCCGGCAGACCAAGCTCGAGCAGCGCCGGTGGCGTCGGACCGCGCAGGTCCCGACCGCCCGACTGGAGCGCAACACCCGCGGCCGCGGCCTCATCTGGGGGCTCATCGTCCTGCTGCTCGCGGCGATCCTCGGCACGGCCGGTTGGTTCTTCGGCGCCGGCCCCGGGGCGCCCGTGGTCATCCCGAGCCTCCAGGGCCAGCCGGCGGACCGGGCCGTGAAGGAACTCGCCGCGCTCGGCGTCGAGGCCGCCCAGCGCCGCGTCTACCACGAGGAATTCGACGACGGGCTCGTCGTCGGGACCAAGCCCGAAGCCGAGGCCACCATCCGCCGGTTCCAGGGCGTGGAGCTGATCGTCTCGCGCGGCCCGGAGCTGTTCGCCGTCCCGAACCTGCGCGGGCGCACGGCGGACGACGCCGCCCGGCTCCTCGCGGACGCCCAGCTCGCGGTCGGCAATGTCGCCGAGGAGTACAGCGAGTCGATCGCCGCCGGCGAGATCGTCTCCCAGTCCGTCGCCCCGGACGAGCAGGTCCGGCGCGGCACCGGGGTGTCCTTCGTCGTCTCGCGCGGGCCGGCGCCGGTGACGGTCCCGGACGTCGTGGGCGAGGCGCTGGACGACGCCGTCCGGCTGCTGGAGGCCGCCGGCCTCGTCGGCGAGCAGTCCGGCAGCGAGCACCACGCCTCCATCCCGGAGGGTGCCGTCATGGCCCAGACTCCCGGTCAGGGGAAACTGGAGCGGGGAAGCACCGTGTCCCTCGTGGTCTCGGAGGGCCCGCAGATGATCGAGGTGCCCCGGGTGACCGGCAAGCAGCTCGACGAGGCGCGGCGCATCCTGGAGGAGGCCGGCTTCGCGGTGGAGGTCACCGAGGGCACGTTCGGCATTATCTTCAACACGGTCGCCACCCAGGACCCTGCGGGCGGGACGCTGCCGGAGGGATCGACCGTGACCATCGGCGTCGTCTAGCTGCCTAGCCGTCGGTGGGCTCCGCGGACCCGGGGACGCCCTCGATGACCGGCCGGCCGTCGTCCTCGATCACGACCCGCACGTCCTCGTGGACCGAACCATCCGTGAGGCGAAGGTCCACCAGCGCGTGCGCACCGGTCCAGCGGTAGTCCTCCACCGCGCCGATCGAGGGGTCGGCCCGCAGGATGTTGGCGACGACGGCATCCTCGGCCCGGCTCAGGCCCATCAACCCGGCCACCGCCAGCGCGGCCCCGCCGAGGAGCAGGACCGCGCCCAGCCCAGACTCCACGCCGAGGCTGCGGCGCCGCGCGTAGGTCTGGAGGGACTCGGAGTCGCGTCTGAACGCGCGCCATCGGAACAGGGCATGGACCACCAGCGGCACCCCGAAGAGCCCGACGATGACCGCGCAGGCCAGCAGCACCATCGGCGTGAAGTAGTCGACCTCGGTGAACATGGCCTCAGACTAGCCGCCGGGACGGGCCGGAGCGCAGGCCCGGGATCAGCTCCGCGGGCCGCGTGCGGCGAGTGCCCCGGAGACCAGGAAGGCCATCTCGAGGGATTGCCGGTGGTTCAGGCGCGGATCGCAGAGCGACTCGTAGAGGTCGTCGAACTGCTCCTCGCGGATCGGGTCCGCCCCGCCGAGGCACTCGGCGACGTCGTCGCCGGTCATCTCGACGTGCAGGCCACCGGCCACGGTGCCGAGGGCGTCGTGGACCTCGAAGAACCCGCGGACCTCGTCCATGACGTCGTCGAAGCGCCGGGTCTTGTACCCGTTGGCGCTGGTGACCGTGTTGCCGTGCATCGGGTCGGTCACCCAGAGCACCTGGGCGCCGGAGGCGGTGACCTTCTCCACCAGCGGCGGCAGGTTCTCGCGGATGTTCTCGGCACCCATGCGCGTGATGAACGTCAGGCGACCCGGCTCGCGGTTCGGGTCCAACTTGTCGATCAGCGCGAGCGCGTCGTCGCCCGTCGTCTTGGGGCCGAGCTTCACGCCGATGGGGTTGCGGACGCGGGAGAGGAAGTCAACGTGCGCGCTGTCCAGCTGTCGGGTCCGCTCGCCGATCCACAGGAAGTGCCCGGACGTGTCGTAGGGCAGTCCGGTGCGGGAGTCGGTGCGCGTGAGGGCTCGCTCGTAGTCGAGCAGAAGCGCCTCGTGGGCGGCGAAGAACTCGGTGCGCTTGAGGGCGTCGAAGTCGGCGCCGCAGGCGTCCATGAAGCGGACGGCCCGGTCGATCTCGGCAGCGAGCGACTCGTACTGCTTGTAGGCGGGGTTCGCGCTGAAGCCCTGGTTCCACTGGTGCACCAGGCGGAGGTCCGCGAAGCCGCCCTGCGTGAACGCGCGGATGAGATTCAGCGTGGAGGCGGACGTGTGGTACGCCCGAACCATACGGGACGGGTCGTGCCGGCGGGAGGCCTCGGTGAACTCGTATCCGTTGACGATGTCGCCGCGGAAGGCGGGCAGGGTGACGCCCTCGCGGGTCTCGGTGTTGGACGAGCGCGGCTTGGCGAACTGGCCGGCCATGCGGCCCATCTTGATCACGGGCATCGAGGCTCCGTAGGTCAGGACCACGGCCATCTGCAGGATCGTCTTCACGCGGGCGCTGATCTTGTCGGCAGTCGCACCGTCGAAGGTCTCCGCGCAGTCGCCGCCCTGGAGCAGGAAGGCCTTGCCCTGCGCGGCCTCGGCCAGACGCTGGCGCAGCACGTCGACCTCACCGGCGAACACCAGCGGCGGCAGCGACGAGAGCTCGTCGACGGCATGGGCGTGCTCGTCGGTCCCGCGCCAGTCGGGCTGCTGCTGGATGGGCAGCTCGCGCCAGGCGTCGAGACCCGGGTCCGTCGCCGGTCCGGGGATCGGCGTGGTCAGTGGCTTCGGGGCTTCTGCAATCTCGCTCACCCGACAAGCGTAGGCCCGGACGCCGCCGCCTCCCAGTCCGTCCGTAATGTGAGCAGGTGCCGGCCGCAACGCTGCTGCGTCAGACCGCGCCGGTCCCGGGCCCGTCCGCGGCCCCCTGACGCGCGGAGTCCGCCTTGGCCTCCTTCTTCTGCGCGTCGAGCCTGGCCTTCACCGTCGACGCGTAGGCGTCCACGTACTCCTGGCCGGAGAGCCGCATGATCGCGTACATGATCTCGTCGCTGACGGAGCGCTGGACGAAGCGGTCGTCCTCGAGTCCGGCGTACCGGGAGAAGTCCAGCGGCTCGCCGATGATCATGCCGACCCGGCGGATGCTGGGGACCGTCTTGCCAATCGGCTGCACCTTGTCGGTGCCGATCATGGCGATCGGGACCACGGGGACCCCGGTGGAGAGCGCGAGCTTGGCAACGCCGAGCTTTCCCCGGTAGAGCCGTCCGTCGGGACTGCGGGTGCCCTCCGGGTAGATGCCCAGAAGCTTGCCGTCCAGCAGTGCCTTCTCGCCGGCGCCGAGCGAGCGGGCGGAGGCCGCGCCGCCGGAGCGGTCCATGGGCAGCTGATTGCTCATCCGGAAGAAGGCCGCCGTGATGCGGCCCTTGAGCCCGGGCCCGGTAAAGTACTCGCTCTTGGCCAGGAAGACCACCGGCCGGTCCACGGCCACCGGCAGGAAGACCGAGTCGGAGACGGAGAGGTGGTTGCTGGCCAGGATGGCGCCGCCACTGGCCGGGATGTTGTCCAGTCCCTTGACCCAGGGCCGGAAGAGCAGATTGACGAGCGGCCCCACGATGAACCGCTTCACGACCCAATAGAACACCGGTGCTTGCCTCCGCCTACAGAACAGTCTGCCGTTGCGCCCGACGGAGTGCCCGCGGCCGTCGCTTACGATCTACTCTAAGCACACGGGACCCCGGCGCGCCGCATCGCCGGGCGGATCCCGTGGGTCAGGAGCGCACCATGACATCGCCGACCCCGACATCGCCGATCCCGCCGGCCGGGTCCGCCGGACGAGCCGTCCTGCTCGTCCACGGGTTCACGGGCTCGCCCGTCAGCCTCGAGCCGTGGGCGGAGGATCTGCGCGGCCGCGGCTACACCGTCAGCCTCCCCCTGCTGCCCGGGCACGGGACCGCCTGGCAGGACCTGGTCTCCGCCCGCTGGCCGAGCTGGGCCTCAGCCGTGCTGCATGCCTTCGACGAACTGCAGCGCAATCACGACCGCGTCTACGTCGGGGCGCTGTCCATGGGCGGGACCCTGGCCCTCGACCTCGCGACGCACCGCCGCCCGGCCGCCCTGGCCCTCGTCAACCCCGCGCTGAGCTTCGGCGACCGCCGCGCGCGGACGGCCGGCGTGCTGCGGCACGTCGTGAAGTCGACACCGGCGATCGCCAACGACATCGCCCGCCCCGGCCAGGACGAGGGCGCCTACCCCCGCACCCCCGTGGCGGGCGTCGCGCAGCTGGGTGCACTCATGAAGCACGTGCGACGGCGGCTCCCGCTCGTCGTCTCCCCGCTCGCCACGTTCACCTCGGACGCGGACCACGTGGTGCCGCCGTCGGACTCCACGCTCATCCACGCCCGCGTGGGCACCCCCGCGGAGCACCGGCGAGCGACCCGGCTGCCGAACAGCTACCACGTGGCGACGCTCGACTACGACGCGGAGACGATCTTCGCCGGGACCGCCGAGTTCTTCGACCGCTACTGAGGCAGGTCCGCTGAGAGACGCCGTGGTTACCATCCAGTAGGATTGTGATGCAGGCCACCGATGCGTGGCTCGAAGGACCGGCCCGGCGGCCCCAGCCGCCGCGGGGCCGCTATGGATTGGAGGATCCAGTGCACCCGTCACCCGTGCGCGAGAAGAGCGTCCCGCCGCTCGTCATCAGCCCCCAGGACGCCAACACCACGGACTTCGTGCTGCGACAGGAGACCGAGCGTCCCGACCACGCCCTGTTCTCCATCCCCTCCGCCGACGGCACCTGGACCGACGTCACGGCGGCCGAGTTCGCCCGCGACGTGCGCGCGGTGGCCAAGGGCCTGATCGCGGCGGGCGTCGAGCAGGGCGCGCGGGTCGGGATCATGTCCCGGACGCGCTACGAGTGGACGCTCGTGGACTTCGCGATCTGGTTCGCGGGCTGCGTCTCGGTCCCGGTCTACGAGACCTCGTCCCCGAGCCAGGTCGCGTGGATCCTCGGCGACTCCGGCGCGAGCGCCGTATTCGTCGAGGCCGGCCGGCACGAGAACGTGGTGCGCACCGCCGCCGAGCAGGAGGACCTGCCGCTGGAGCACGTCTGGCAGCTCGAGGGCGACGGCCTGGACGAGCTGCGCCGGGCCGGCGCCGACGTGCCGGACGCCGAGCTGGAGCGGCGCCGGAAGTCCCTGCGGATCGACTCGGTCGCCACCATCATCTACACCTCGGGCACCACGGGCCGGCCGAAGGGCTGCGAGCTGACGCACTACAACTTCGTCGACCTCAGCGACAACGCGGCGGCCGTGATGGGCGACTGCGTCCACCCGGGCGCCTCCACCATCATGTTCCTGCCGCTGGCGCACGTGTTCGCCCGGTTCATCGCCGTCCTCGCCGTCGCGACGGGCTCCCGGGTGGGCCACACGCCGGACGTGAAGAACCTCCTGGGCGACTTGCAGTCGTTCTCCCCCTCCTTCCTGCTCGCGGTCCCCCGCGTCTTCGAGAAGGTCTACAACAACTCGATGCTCAAGGCGGAGGACGGCGGCAAGGGCAAGATCTTCCACGCCGGCGCGGACACGGCCATCGCCTACTCGCGCGCACTGGACGCCGGGCGCGTGCCACTGCCCCTGAAACTCAAGCACGCTCTGTTCGACAAGCTGCTCTACTCCAAGATCCGCCATGCCATGGGCGGCAACGTGGAGTATGCGGTCTCCGGCGGCGCTCCGCTCGGCGAGCGGCTCGGTCACTTCTTCCGCGGGATGGGCGTCATGATCCTCGAGGGCTACGGCCTCACCGAGACCACGGCCCCGCTGACGGTGAACACGCCGAACCTGAACAAGATCGGCACCGTGGGCGCGCCCCTGCCCGGCAACGCGGTGAAGATCGCGGACGACGGCGAGATCCTCGGCAAGGGCGTCTGCGTCATGCGCGGGTACTACAACCGGGACGACCTCTCGGAGGAGGCGTTCGTCGACGGCTGGTTCCGCACCGGCGACATCGGCGAGCTCGACTCCGACGGCTACCTGCGGATCACCGGGCGCAAGAAGGAGATCATCGTGACGGCCGGTGGCAAGAACGTGATCCCCGCCCTGCTCGAGGACCAGATCCGCTCGCATGCGATCGTCTCCCAGTGCCTGGTGCTCGGGGACCAGAAGCCGTTCATCTCGGCGCTCGTGACCATCGACGAGGAGGCCCTGCCCGGCTGGCTGCAACGGCACGAGCTCGGCGAGATGTCGGTGGCGGAGGCCGCCGGGCACCCGAAGCTGAAGGCGGAGATCCAGGAGATCATCGACCAGGCCAACTCCACCGTCTCCCAGGCCGAGGCGATCAAGCAGTTCCGCGTGGTCCCGTCCGACTTCACCGAGGACTCGGGGCACCTGACCCCGTCGATGAAGCTCAAGCGCGCACAGGTCCTGAAGGACTTCCAGGCCGTGGTGGACGACATCTACTCCGGCGCCAGGCCCGCCCAGTAGGGTCTGCGCCCCTGCAGGAGCGGGGCAGCGGGTGTCAGCGGCGAGGGGCCCGGGCGGAATCCGCCGCCCGGGCCCCTCGCGGCGTGGCCGCTCGTCGGTCCGTCAGCCGCGGAGCTGGTCCACCACCAGGGAGGCCAGGTCCATGACGGCGTCGCGTGTGGCGGGCTTGAGCCGCTCGATGTCCACCTGCGACCCCTCGGCGAGGTGCGGGTCGAACGGAAGCCGCACCACGTGCTCCACGCGCGAGGCGAAGTGCGCCTCGATCTCGTCCACGTTCACGCCGCGGCTCAGGCCGGCGGACTGGTTGATGACCACGATCGCCTTCTCCGCCAGGTCGGTGCGGCCGTGGGCCTCCAGCCAGGACAGCGTCTCGGAGGCGAGGCGCGCCTCGTCGACGCTCCCGCCGGAGACCAGCACGACGACGTCGGACTTCTCCAGGGATCCCTTCATCACCGAGTGCACCATGCCGGTGCCGGAGTCGGTCAGCACGATCGAGTAGAACTTGCTCGCCAGGTCGGTCACGGCCCGGTAGTCGGCGTCGTCGAACGCCTGGGCGACGTTCGGATCGGTGTCCGAGGCAAGCACGTGCAGGCGCGAGCCCTCCCGCGCCGAGTACTGCGCGAACTTGGAGAACGAGTCGATCATGAACCGGTTCTGCACCAGGTGGCGGGCGGTGTAGCGGGTGCCTCCGGGAGAGCGGTCGCTGAGGGTGCCGCGGTCCGGGTTCGCGTCGAGGGCGATCACCCGGTCCTCGCGGACGTCGGCCAGCGCCATGCCCAGCAGCGTCGTGACCGTGGTCTTGCCGACGCCGCCCTTCCGGGAGAGCACGGTGACGAACCGCGTCCCACCCTCGAGCGGGGCCTTGATCCTGTGCTCCGTCTGACGCGCCAGGCGTACGGCGTCGGAGTCGCCGACGTTGACGCGGCCGAGCGTCGCCTTGTAGAGCCAGCGCCGCCAGCCGCCCACGGGCGGACGCTGCGGCAGCGCCAGCAGGCGCGAGGCCGTCAGGTCGCCGGCCTGCTCGGCCTGCTTCGGTGCGGGCTCCTCCGGGGCCTCGGCCGCGGGACCGTCTCCCCCGGCCTCGGGCGTCGGTCGGCTCGACGCCGACCCCGATTCGGCGGCCGGGAAGCGAGTGGTGTGGGTGCCGGCGGCCGGGATACCCGGCTCGGCCGCCTCGACCCCGTCGGCGGGATGGAACTCCATGGCGGCGGCGAAGTCGTCGACCGTCCCGCCTGTCGTCCCGGGCGCGGCGACGTGCTCGCCGTCCTCGTCCACCGCAGCGGGGCCGTCCGAGGTCGTGCGGCGCTCCGCCGTGGCGTCGCCGGGCTCCGGCACGGTGCCGAGGGCCTCCGCCGCCGCCCCGGGCTCCGGCTCCGTGCCCGGCTCGGGCTCCGGTCCGGCCTCTCCGGGAGTCGCGCCCGCCGGCACGCCCTGCTCGGGCGCGCCGTCGTCGGGGTGCTCTTCGCGTGCCTTGCCAGCCATGGAGGCCTTCCTGTGGTCGGTGGACAGCGGCCCGTCGGCCTGAAAGTCAGCAATACCCTAACCTACGGGCGGCGGGCCGCCGGGAGGCGCCGGAGGGCCGGTGCCGCGCCCCCTGGCGGGGTGCGGTACCGGCCCTCCGAGACACGCCGAGCGGTCGGGACCCGCGGATCAGGCGGGGTCGATCACCAGGAGCAGGTCGCCGCCGTCGACCTGCGCGGTCCCGGCGATGGCGATCCGGGCGACGCGGCCGCCGACCGGGGTGGTGATCGCCGCCTCCATCTTCATGGCCTCGATCGTCGCGACGGTGCCGCCGGCCTCGACGGTGTCCCCGACCGCGACGGTGGCGGTCACGGCCCCGGCGAACGGGGCGGCGACGTGCCCGGTGTTGGCCGGGTCGGCCTTCTCCGCCGCCTTGACCGTGGACTCGACGTTGCGGTCCCGGACGGTGATCTGGCGCATCTGCCCGTTGAGGGTGCACATCACGGTGCGCATGCCCTTCTCGTCCGGCTCGCCGATGGCCTGCAGAGTCACGAGCAGGCGCACCCCCTTGCCGAGGCTGATCACGTGCTCGGCGCCCGGGGTCAGACCGTAGAGGTAGTCCCTGGTGCCGAGGACGGAGACGTCCCCGTACTGGGCGCGGAGGTTCTCGAAGTCGCGCGTCGGACCCGGGAAGAGGAGCCGGTTCAGGGTCGACCGGCGCGTGGCCGAGTCGGACTTCAGCGCCTGCGAGTCCTCGGGCTCGAGCTCCTCGAGGCGGACCTTCACGTTCCGTCCCTGCAGGGCCTTGGAGCGGAACGGCTCCGGCCAGCCTCCGGGCGGATCGCCGAGTTCGCCGGAGAGGAACCCGATGACGGACTCCGGGATGTCGTAGGCCTGCGGGTTCGCCTCGAACTCTGCCGGGTCGACGCCGGCGCCGACGAGCTGGAGGGCGAGGTCGCCCACCACCTTCGACGACGGCGTGACCTTGACCAGGCGGCCGAGGATCGCGTTCGCGGCCGTGTACATGTCCTCGATGGCCTCGAACCGCTCCCCCAGGCCGAGGGCGATGGCCTGCTGGCGCAGGTTGGAGAGCTGGCCGCCGGGGATCTCGTGCCGGTAGACACGCCCGGTGGGGCCGGCGAGGCCGGACTCGAACGGCGCGTACATGGCGCGCACGGCCTCCCAGTACGGCTCCATGGCCGCGGCGGCGCCCAGGTCCAGTCCGGTGTCCCGCTCGGTGTGCTCGAGCGCGGCGACGAGCGCCGACATCGAGACCTGGCTGGTGGTCCCCGCCATCGAGGCGACGGCGGTGTCCACGGCATCCACGCCGGCGTCGATCGCCGCCATGATGGTGGCCAGCTGGCCGCCGGCGGTGTCGTGGGTGTGCAGGTGCACGGGCAGGTCGAACTCGGCGCGCAGCGCGGAGACCAGCTGGCCGGCCGCGGCGGGCCGCAGCAGCCCGGCCATGTCCTTGATCGCCAGGATGTGCGCGCCGGCGTCGACGATCTGCCGGGCCAGCGACAGGTAGTAGTCCAGCGTGTACAGCTTCTCGTCCGGGTCCGTGAGGTTGCCCGTGTAGCAGAGGGCGACCTCCGCCACGGCGGTGCCCGTCTTGCGGACGGCGGCGATGGCCGGGGCCATCTGGCTGACGTCGTTCAGGGCGTCGAAGATCCGGAAGATGTCGATGCCGGTCGCGGCCGCCTCGGCAACGAACGCGTCGGTGACCTCGGTGGGGTACGGCGTGTAGCCGACCGTGTTGCGCCCGCGCAGGAGCATCTGCAGCGGGACGTTGGGCAGCTCGGCCCGCAGCAGCTCGAGCCGGCGCCACGGGTCCTCGCCCAGGAAGCGCAGCGCGACGTCGTAGGTCGCCCCGCCCCAGACCTCCATGGAGAACAGCCCCGGCAGCGTGTGCGCCATGGCGGGCGCGGCGGCGAGCAGGTCGCGGGTGCGCACCCGGGTGGCCAGCAGGGACTGGTGGGCGTCGCGGAAGGTCGTGTCGGTGACCGCGACGGCGTCGGTCGAGCGCAGGTGGGCGGCGAAGCCCTCCGGGCCCTTCTCCAGGAGCACCTGCCGCCAGCCGGCCGGCGGGACGGCGCCGGCCGGTCCGTCGAACGGGCTGCGCTCGGGCTGCTCGGACTTGTCCCCGGGGAAGCGCGGGAGCTTCTGGCGGGGGTCGATGCCGTCGATCCGCGGGCCGTGCGGCTTGTTCACCGTGACCTCGGCCAGGTAGGTCAGCGCCTTGGTGCCGCGGTCCTGCGACCGATTCCCGACCAGCAGGTCCGGCCTCGAGTCGATGAAGTCGGTGGCGACGTCGCCGGCGACGAACTGCGGGTCGTCCAGCACGTTCATGAGGAACGGGATGTTCGTCGCGACGCCGCGGATGCGGAACTCCGCCAGCGCGCGGCGGGCGCGGCGGACGGCCATCTCGTAGTCGCGACCGCGGCAGGTGAGCTTCACGAGCATCGAGTCGAAGTGCGGGGAGACCTCGGCGCCGGTGAAGACGGTGCCGCCGTCGAGCCGGACGCCGGAGCCGCCGGCGGAGCGGTAGACGCTGATGGTGCCCACGTCCGGGCGGAAGCCGTTGGCCGGGTCCTCGGTGGTGATGCGGCACTGCATGGCCGCACCCCGGATGCGCAGGTCCTCCTGGCGGATGCCGATCTGCTCCAGCGTCTCGCCGGCGGCGATGCGCATCTGCGAGGACACCAGATCGACGTCGGTGATCTCCTCGGTCACCGTGTGCTCGACCTGGATGCGCGGGTTCATCTCGATGAAGACGTGCTGCCCGGCGCGCTCGCCGACCGTGTCCACGAGGAACTCCACGGTGCCGGCGTTCTGGTAGTTCAGCGCCTTGGCGAACTTCACCGCGTCCGCATACAGGGCCTGGCGGATGTCCTCGTCCAGGTTCGGCGCCGGGGCGATCTCGATGACCTTCTGGTGCCGGCGCTGCAGCGAGCAGTCGCGCTCGAAGAGATGGACGACGTCGCCCTGGCCGTCGGCGAGGATCTGGACCTCGATGTGCCGCGGCCGCAGGACGGCCTGCTCCAGGAAGACGGTGGAGTCGCCGAAGGCGGTCCCGGCCTCGCGCATCGCGGCGCCGAGGGACTCGGGCAGGTCCTCGCGCTGGTCCACGCGGCGCATGCCGCGCCCGCCGCCGCCGGCGACGGCCTTGACGAAGATCGGGAAGCCGATCCGGTCGGCCTCGGCCAGGAGGAAGTCGACGTCGTCGCTCGGTTCGGAGGACTCCAGCACGGGGATCCCGGCGGAGCGGGCGGCCTTCAGGGCCGCGACCTTGTTGCCGGCGAGCTCGAGGACCTCCGGCGGCGGTCCGATGAAGGTGATGCCGGCGTCGCGGGCGGCCCGGGCCAGGCCGGGGTTCTCGGAGAGGAAGCCGTACCCCGGGTAGATGGCGTCGACGCCGGCCTCGCGCGCGACCCGGACGATCTCGTCGACGTCGAGGTAGGCGCGGACGGGGTGGCCCTCCTCGCCGATCTGGTAGGACTCGTCCGCCTTCTGGCGGTGGATCGAGCCCCGATCCTCGTACGGGTACACGGCCACGGTCTTCGCGCCGAGCTCGTAGCCCGCACGGAATGCGCGAATCGCGATCTCGCCGCGATTGGCGACCAACACCTTCTTGAACATACGGCTCCTGAATGTCTTTCGATCGGCAGGACGGATGCCGGCAGGCAGCACACAGGTGCTGGCCGTCCGACGACGCTGTCAGTCAGCTCCGCTTACGCTACAGCGCCGTCGCATGTGTGGGGAACAGCACGTCACATTGCATTTAATGATGTCTCGCCCCGAGCCCCGCCGACGGCCCCGCGGGTGTTGGGGAGGAGCACTCCCCTGACCGTATGATGTAGTGGGTAGATCGCCGGATTCAAGGACACAGAAGGGGACGTGGTCGGTTCCGTGCAGGTTGTCAGCATCAGCAGTCTCAAAGGCGGGGTCGGCAAGACGTCCGTGACGCTTGGGCTGGCCTCTGCCGCCCTGTCGGCCGGAATCCCGACGCTCGTCATCGATCTCGATCCCCACGCGGACGCCAGCACCGGCCTCGGCGTCTCCCTGAACCGTCCGGAGCAGGAGATCGGCCGCCAGCTCAAGGGCATCCGCAAGGCGGACCTGGAGGCGAACGCCGTCGTCAGCCCCTGGATCCAGCGCGCGAGCTCGGCCAACGGCTCGGCCCCCGTGCTCGACGTCGCCGTCGGCGGCGCCTTCGGGAGCATCTACGACCGCCCCGACCTGCGCACCCGCGACCTGAAGCGGCTCAAGACACTGCTGGACCGGACGGGCCGCTACCAACTGGTCCTCATCGACTGCCCGCCGTCGCTCAACGGCCTCACTCGGATGGCGTGGATGGCCAGCAGCCGCGCGATCCTGGTGGCCGAGCCGAGCCTGTTCTCCGTGGCCGGCACCGAGCGGACCATGCGCGCCCTCGACCTCTTCCGCAACGAGTTCACCTCCGGCCCGGCGCGCACCCACGTGGTGGCCAACCGGTACCGCGAGACCTCCACCGAGCAGCGGTTCCGCCTCGGGGAGATGCGCAAGATGTTCGCGGACCAGCTGTTGACCCCGGTCCTGCCGGAGCAGCCGGACTGGCAGCAGATCCAGGGCGCCGCCTACTCGGTCCACCAGTGGCCGGGCGAGGACGCCCGCCGCACCGCCGGGCACTTCGACGAGCTCCTGCGCGGCATCACCGGGACCGTGGCCGCCCGCCGTCCGCGCCAGCGCGCCTCCGCCTGACCGGCCAGCCGCCGGCGGCGAGCACCGGATCCACACGACAGCACGACGTCGGCACCCCTCCGGGTGCCGACGTCGTGTTCTTGTCTCGGGTCTGCGGTGCCCGCCGCCTCAGCTGGCGGTGCGCTTCTTCTCCGCGCGGCGGCGGCTGAGCTCGTCCTGCGGGAAGAGCTCGTCCTCCGCGTGCTCGCTCGGCAGCTCGGAGAGGCTGCCCTCGACCTCGCGCCAGACGCGGCCCACGGCGATGCCGAAGACGCCCTGGCCGCCCTGGACCAGGTCGATGACCTCGTCGGCGGAGGTGCACTCGTACACGGAGGCGCCGTCGGACATGAGGGTGATCTGGGCGAGGTCCTCGACGCCGCGCTCGCGCAGATGGGAGACGGCGGTGCGGATCTGCTGGAGGGAGACGCCGGTGTCCAGGAGCCGCTTGACCACCTTGAGCACCAGGATGTCGCGGAAGCTGTAGAGGCGCTGGCTGCCCGAGCCGCGGGCGCCGCGCACGGCGGGTTCGACGAGTCCGGTCCGCGCCCAGTAGTCGAGCTGGCGGTAGGTGATACCGGCGGCCTTGCACACGATGGGACCGCGGTAGCCCGCGTCCTCGTCCAGGACCGGCAGGTCCTCGGTGAACAGAAGTCCCTGTGCATGGGTGACGGCCGGGGCGGCCTCGCCCGTCGGCGTCGCGCCGTGATCACTGGTCGGACTCACGTGAACCCTCCTTGTCTTGGTCTCCCCTTGGGGAAGTGCTCACGCGGCGGCGCCGATGGACGCCTCCATCCATTGTGCCGGTGCCGGGCCGCGCTGGGCAACGGGAAACCTTGGCTCTGACGCTACGGGGGTCCGGGACGGGGGTCAACGACCTTCAAGTTTAACTTGAGGGCGTGTCGCGAGCACACCGACCTGAGAACTGTCCGGGAACGCTCCGGCGGCGGTCGCGGGCGTCTCTCACCGGAAGTCCTCGGGCTCGATGTCGTCGAGGAATTCGCGGAATTCGCGCACCTGCGCCTCGGCCTCCTCCGGCTCGGCCCGTTCCTCCTGGCCGCCGTCGCCGATGATGACGCCGGCCTCGTCGAGGACCGCGTCCGCGCAGTTCAGCGGCGCCCCGGTGCGGAGCATGAGGGCGACGGCGTCGGAGGTGCGGGCGTCGACCTCGGCCCCGTTGGAGAGGTGGAGCCGGGCGTAGAACACGGCGTCCTCCACCGCGACGATGCTGACTCCCGTGAGGACCAGGCCGGCGGCGTCGATGACGCTGGCCAGCAGATCGTGCGTCATGGGGCGGGGCGGCGTGATGCCCTGCAGGCTGGTGGCGATGGAGGCCGCCTCCGGGGCGCCGATCCAGACCGGCAGGTGGCGGGGGCCGTCGACCTCCTTCAGGAGGATCAGCGGCTGGTTGGAGGGCAGCTCGATCCGAACGCCGACGATTTCCAGTTCACGCATCTGCACTCCTCGGGCCGGCGGTGCGGAGTCCTCGAGGACTCCGGTGCACCAAGCCTAGTGATCGAGTTCGGAAATAGCACCCTGCACGAGCGCGCTGTGCAGGGAGAGACAGGCGTCGCTGATCTCCCGGGCGGTCTCCTGGGCGTGGGCCCGCGAGGAGGCGCTGCGCCGGGAGCTCACGGGGGCGATGGCCCCCTCGACGAGGCTGATCTCGCGGTCGGCTGCGGTCCGGAAGGCGCGCAGGTGCCGCGGCTCGATGCCGTGCCCGGCCAGTTTGACGGCGGCCTTGACCACGCGGAGACCGTGCTCGTCGAAGCGGCCGTCCTCCTCGCTGACGAGCCCGTACTGCAGGAGCTCGTCGATGAGGTCCTCGCCGGCCCCGGTGGCGCCGATGAGCTCGGCGCGGGTCAGCGCGCGGGTGTGGCCGGCGATCTCCTGGGCCAACTGCTCGGTGACGCTGCGTGGGGCGAGCTGGAGCCCTCCGGGGAGCTGCTCCGGCCGCTCGCCGCGGTCGACGGCGTCGAGGTAGTCCTTGATGACCTTCAGCGGAAGGTACTGGTCCCGCTGGAGGGCGAGGATGAAGCGGAGCCGGTCGATGTCCCCGGCGGTGTACTTGCGGTAGCCGGCGGCCGTCCGCTGCGGGGTGATGAGCCCCTTCTCCTCCAGGAACCGGATCTTCGACGCGGTGATCTGCGGGAAGTCGTCCGAGAGCTCGGAGAGGACTTCGCCGATGTTGTGAACCTGGGGCCGCGGCGCCTCGCCCGCGGCCCCCCGGTGCGCTTTCGCAGATGAAACCAATGAACCTGTTCCTGGAGTGTGTCGGTGGTCGGCAGTCCCCGGTGCCGGCCGGTCTGGCCGGGCGTCGGCAGTGCTAGACGTCGGCGCGGCGGGCGCCGGCGTAGAACGTGAGCCGGAACTTGCCGATCTGCACCTCGGTGCCCGTGCGCAGTCCGACGGCGTCCACGCGGTCGTGGTTGACGTAGGTGCCGTTGAGGCTGCCCGAGTCGACGACCTCGAAGTCCTGGCCCCGGCGGCGGAACTCCGCGTGGCGGCGCGAGACCGTGACGTCGTCCAGGAAGATGTCCGCGTCCGGGTGCCGGCCCGCGGTGGTCACGTCCTGGTCGAGGAGGAAGCGCGCCCCGCGATTGGGTCCGGAGTGGGCGATGAGCAGCGCCGATCCCTCCGGGAGCGCTGCGATGGCCTCGCGCTCCTCGACGGAGAGCGAGGGGTTCGCCACGGCGGCGTCGGCCAATGGAGGCAGGCTGATGCTGGTCGTCTCCGTCGCCCGCTCGCCGGGCTCGCGCACCGCTTCGCCCTGTCCCTCGTGAGCACCCATGGCGTCTCCTCCTCTAAAACCGATCCGGCCGCTCCGCGGCGCCGATTCCTTCCCGGTCGCCGCATGGCCTACGTCCCAACAGACTAGCCCAAGTTAATCATGTTGTTATCACTCGATGCACCTAGTCCGACGCGAAATCTCCGTAATTCACAGGGTCGGACGGCGGGCTTGACCCGCCCGCCGTCCGACCCCCTGCACCGCCCCGCCGCCGGAGGCCCGTGCTACTCCTGCTCCACCAGCACGGCGACGGTCCGCCCGGGAACGGTCACGGTTCCCGACGCGGCGTCCCACGCCGTCGTCTTGACGACGTCGTCGGACCCGTCCGCCTGGGCCGCCGTGAGGGCGTACTCCCGTCCGGCGAGCCCGGCCACGGTCTCGGCGACGGGATCCGGCGAGGCGTTGAAGACCACCAGCGCGCCGGCCAGGTCCGGCGCGACGTCGTCGCCGACGAGGTCGTCGATGTGCATCACCACGACGCCGTCGGTGGCGTCCGGCCCGCTGTTCGGGAACGTGACCTTCTGCTGGATCAGCTCGGCGGAGCCGAGGGTCAGCAGCGGCACCTCCGAGCGGACGCGCAGCAGGTCCAGCGCCATCGCCTCCGCCTGGGCCATCGCCTCGGCGTCGGGCTTGAGCGCCGGGTCCTCGAGCAGCGGCGCCATGAGGTCCCACTTGGCCTCGTTGTCCGCGGCGGGCGGCAAGCCGGAGCCGAACGTGCTCTCCTGGCCGGCCCAGTCGATCCGGTTGAACCAGTCGCCGGAGTCGTAGCTGTTCCGGTCCAGCGACTTGGAGCGCAGCAGCTCGGTGCCGGCGTGCCAGAAGGACACGGACTGGGAGAGCGTGGCGGTGGCCAGCGAGAGGGTGTTCATCCGCACGCGCTCCTCCATGGTGGTCTCCCGCGGGAGCTTCAGGACGGAGAGGTCGTAGAGCGTCTCGTTGTCGTGCGCGTCCACGTAGTTGACCACCTCGCCGGGCTCCGCGGCGTAGCCGGCCGGCGACCCGCGGTAGTCCAGCTCCTCGCCCCGCTTGACGGTGCCGTCGGAGGCCTGGAGCTCGAAGTCCCGCAGGTTCCCGGCCAGGCCGAGCCGGACCAGGTCCGCCTGGTGGGCGAGGTCGGCGAGCGCCTCCTCGGTGGTGCCGTTGATCGGGTCCCCGTTCGGGTCCGTGCCGAGGCCGGTGCCGAAGCCCTGCGTGAAGGTCGACGACGAGTCGACGGGGCTGCCGCCATGGACGGCGTCGCGCAGCCGGTCGTTGAACGTGCCGATACCGGTCCCGTCCAGCTGGCCCTGGGTGGCCTGGACGAACCGAGCGTTGTCCGCGACCTCGCCGAAGTTCCAGCCCTCCCCGTACAGGTAGACCGCGGACCCGTCGACGCCGTCGTCCTCGAGCGTGAGCTCGTCGAGGGCGGCGCGCACGGCCTCCAGGTTCGCCCGCGAGTGATGGCCCATGAGGTCGAACCGGAATCCGTCCACCTTGTAGTGCCGGGCCCAGAGGACCACGGCGTCCACCATGAGCTTCTGCGCGGCGGCGTGCTCGGTCGCGACGTTCTGGCAGCAGGTCGAGGTCTCCACCTGGCCGGCGGCGTCGAGCCGGTGGTAGTAGCCGGGCACCACGCGGTCCAGGACGCTGCGCTCGGCCTGCCCGGAGGCTGCGGTGTGGTTGTAGACCTGGTCCAGGACCACCTCGAGGCCCAGGCCGTGCAGCGCGCCCACCATGGTGCGGAACTCGGCGACGCGGGAGGCGCCGTCCGGCTGGCGGGCGTAGGAGCCCTCGGGGGCCATGAAGTGGAACGGGTCGTAGCCCCAGTTGAAGCCGTCCCCGGCGGCCACGGCCGCGATGCAGGCCTGCTGCTCGCTGGAGGCGGGCCCGAAGGTCTCGAGATCGCAGTCCGGCGCGGCCTGCGCGGCGCGGTCCTCCTCGATGGTGGCGATGTCGAAGCTCGGCAGCAGGTGCACGGTGGTGATGCCGGCGTCGGCGAGCTGGGCGAGCTGCTCGGTGCCCGCGCTGTCCGCGGCGAAGGCGCCGTAGGTGCCGCGCAGCTCCTCGTCGACGGTCTCGTCGCCGATGGAGAAGTCGCGGATGTGCAGTTCGTAGATGGCCCGGTCCACGTCCTGCTCCACCGGGTCCGCGGCGGCCTGGCGCCACTGCTTGGGCTGGTGGTGCGGGCTCTGCAGGCTGACGGCGACGGACCGCTGGGAGTTCAGGGTCAGGGCCACGGAGTACGGGTCGGTGACGAGGTTGGTCTCGATCCGCCCGGTCTCCGGCGCGTAGACGCGCACCTCCCACTGGTACTCGGCGTCCGCGAGCCGCGGGTGGCCGGGGACGGTCCAGGTGCCGCTGGCGGGGTCGAGCTCGGCCTCGTGGCGGGTCGGGTCGGCTCCGGAGTCGTCGCCCTCGCTGGTGCCGGCCGGCCACGTCAGGAGGGTGGCGGTCTGGGCGGTGGGCGCCCAGAGCCGGAACGTCGGCTTCTTGCCGGTGAACGTCGCGCCGAGTTCGACGTCGGCGAGCGCCTCCGCGTAGAGGTCGTCCACCACGCCGGGGATCTGGACCCCGGTGAATGCCGTCAGGGTCGGCTGCGCCACACTGTCATCCGCGGGGTCGTCATCGGCGTCGTCATCCGCGGCGTCGTCCGCCTGCTCCTCCGCAGCAGCGGCGTAACGCGCCAGGGCGAGCTGGCCGCGCAGGAGGGCTGCGGCGTCGTCCGTCTCGAGGCGGACGGCCAGGGACTCGGCGAGGTGCGGGAAGCGCTCGCGCTGCTCCCCGGTGAGGCCGCCCTCGACGGGCGTCAGCGGGATCGGCTCGGCCCCGGTGACGGTGCCGTCCTCCAGCTGGAGGGCGGCGTCCGCGGAGGCGAAGAGCGCGAACGTGTCACCGCTGCCCAGGTCCGCCGGGACGGCCAGGGTGGTCGCGTCGATCCAGTGGGCGCGTTCCTCGCCGACGCCGGCGATCTCATCGGCGGCGTCGTCCCCGGAGGAGATCTGCAGCATGTGGGTCTCCAGCGTGTAGGCGAACGTCACGGGCGTGCCCTCGGCGGCGGTGAAAGCGTGGTTGGCGCCGTCGCGCGCGCCGTCCACCCCGTAGTTCTCCGCCCAGGAGAGCCCATGGGCCACCTTGGCCTCGTAGGGGCCGGCGGGCAACCCCTGCGCGGTGAACTCGTAGACGCCGTCGCGGTCGCCGTCGGCCATGAGGGTGCCGAGGCAGTCCGGCGCCCAGTCGGCCGGGCAGCCGAGCTCGTCCTGCAGGCTGCCGGGCAGGGTGACGATCGGCCCCTCGGCGTCCGACTGCGCGATGTGCGTGCGCGGGTCGAAGTAGAAGGTGACCGGGCCGCCCTCGTGCGAGTAGGCGATGTTCGCCCCGTCGGGGGCGCCGTCGGCGCCGTAGTTGGTCTCCCAGGAGCCGTTGACGGCGACCTTGTACTCGTAATCGCCGGCGGGCAGCTCGAACGTGCCGGCATAGACGCCGCCGGGCTGCTCGGTCAGGGCGGCCGCCTCGCAGGCCGGGTCCCAGTCGCCGGCGCAGCCCATCTCCGAGTTGTGACTGCCGGGGACGGAGACCTGGTCGATCTCGGGGGCGGGCGCCTCCGGCTCGGTGCCGGTGACGCTGTTCCCGACGGAGGCGTAGGTGGAGGCGGCGTATCGCTCCCCCGCCGCGTTGACGGCGACGGCCCGGTACTCCAGGAGCGTGCCGGCGGCGAGCGCGCTGGTGTCGTGGAAGACGCGCGGGGTGGTGTCCTCGGCGGTGCCCAGCGGCGCCCACTCGGCGGAGCCGGCCACGCGCCAGGCGAAGCTGGTCTCGGCCCAGCCCTCGGCGGCGGATCCGGAGGCGTCGGCCGCGTCGGAGCCCGCTGAATCGGAGTCCCCTGCATCGGAGTTGACTGCGCCGTCCAGGTCGACGGCGACCGGGGTCATCCCGTCGACGCCGGCCCCGGCGGCGGGGACACCGATCTCGGGGGCGAGGGCGTGCGCGGTCACGGTGGCGTCGGCCTTGAGGACGACGGCGCCGAGGGCGGGGACGGTGACCGTCGCCTTCCCGGCGGCGTCGGAGGCGACAGTGGTGTCGGTGCCGTGGAGCGGCGCGTAGGAGGCGTCCGCGGTGAGGGTGGTCAGCTCGACGCTGCGCTCCTCGGTGCTGTTGTTGACGGCCACCAGGTACTCGGTCTTCTCGGTCCGGTCCACGCGGGCGAACGCGTAGACGCCGGGTCCGTCGGCGGCGTGCAGCTCGATCTGCGCGCCGGAGGACAGGGCCGGGTGCGCCTCGCGGAGGGCGGAGAGCTCGGCGATGTGCCGGTAGAGGGGCGCGTCGGCGTCGTACCGGTCCACGGACCCGGCGGTCTCGCCGGTGACCAGGGGCTGGTCGGCATACTCGGCCACCTCGGTGGCGAAGAGCGACTGGCGGGCGTCCTTGTCGCCGCCGGTGCCGGCGAAGCCCTGCTCGTCGCCGTAGTAGACCACCGGCTGGCCGCGGGTGAGGAACATCAGCTCGTGGGCCAGCTCGTCGCGCTGGAGGGTTTCCCCCTGGTTCTGGAGGAAGTGGCCGATCCGACCCATGTCATGGTTGCCGAGGAACGTCGGCAGCGCCGTCGCGGAGGTGGACGGCGTGGTGTAGTAGTCGTCGCCGGCGAAGAGCCGGGAGAGGACCTGCGCCGAGTTGCCGCCGGCGTACCCGGCCGCGCCGGACTGGAACGTGAAGTCCAGGACGGAGTTCATGTCGGATTCGCGCACGTACGGCGAGAGCTTGGCCGGGTCGGCGTCGTAGACCTCGCCGAACATGAAGAAGTCGTCCTTGCCCTGGGCCTTGGCGTAGTCGCGGACCTCGGTGCTGAAGGTCTCCCAGAACTCGAAGTTCACGTGCTTGGCGGTGTCGATGCGGAAGCCGTCGATGCCCAGGTCCACCCACTGCTGGTAGACGTCCACGAACCCGTTCACCACGGTGGGGTGCTCGGTCATGAGGTCGTCCAGGCCCACGAAGTCGCCGTAGGTGACGGACTCGCCCTCCCAGGTGGAGTCACCGCGGTTGTGGTAGAGCGTCGGGTCGTTGAGCCACTCGGGGACCTTGATCCCCTCCGCGGTCACCACGGGCTCGTAGGGGAACGACGTCGCCGCGTCCAGCGCGGGGAACGTGCCGGTCCCGGCGTAGTCGGCGGGGTCGAACACGTTGCCGTCGGCGTCCCGGTAGGGGCTGGTGGCCTTGTCGATGTAGGCGTGCTCTCCCCCGGCGTAGTCGATCACGTCGGCGGTGTGGTTGGTGATGATGTCGAAGTACACCTTGATGCCGCGGGCGTGGGCGTCGTCGATGAGGGCCTTGAGCTCCTCGTTGGTGCCCAGGTGCGGGTCGATCTGCGTGAAGTCGGTGACCCAGTAGCCGTGGTAGCCGGCGCTGGCGTCGGCACCCTCGCCCTGGACGGGCTTGTTCTTGAAGCTCGGGGTCAGCCAGATGGCGCTGGTGCCGAGGCCCTCGATGTAGTCCAGCTGCGAGTGCAGGCCGGCGAGATCGCCGCCGTGGAAGAAGCCCTTGTCCGCGGGGTCGAATCCGTGCTCCAGCCGGTCCCCGGCGATCCCGGCGGTGTCGTTGGCCGGGTCGCCGTTGGCGAAGCGGTCCGTCATGACGAAGTAGAACTGCTCGTCGCTGCCGGCCTGGCGGACGGGGTCGGCGACCAGCGCGGCGTCCTCCTCGGTGTAGCCGGCGGCGAGATCGAGGGGCTGGAGGCTGACGCGGTGCGTGGCGTCGTCGTACGTGAAGCGCAGCGTGGACTCGCCGGCGATGGTCAGCGGGATGTTCTCCTGCCCGCCGTCCAGGCCGTAGGCCTCGTCCCAGGCGTCGTTGAGGGCGGCCTTGTACTCGTACGTGCCGGCCGGGAGGGTGAACTCCGCCGCGAAGATGCCGGGCTGGTCGGTGGGG
Organism: Zhihengliuella sp.; assembly: GCF_031178195.1. Classification (GTDB taxonomy): domain Bacteria; phylum Actinomycetota; class Actinomycetes; order Actinomycetales; family Micrococcaceae; genus Zhihengliuella. The sequence continues at coordinate 36,193 of NZ_JAPSJL010000009.1, read as the reverse complement.
GCGAGCTCGGTCGCGTCGCAGGCGGGCTGCCAGTCCTCGGTGCAGCCGAGCTCGTCCTGGAGCGAGCCGACCAGGGCGACGGTGCGCTCCTCGGCCGCGGCGGGCAGGACCGCCGGGCCGGCGGCCAGGGTGGCGAGGACGACGGCGGGGGCCGCCGCGAGTGCGAGGGGCCGGCGCCAGCTCCACCGGCGAGGGGTGGAGGTACGGTCGCCGCCCGCGCCCTTCGAGTTCTGTCTGCTCGCACCCGGTCTGGTGGAGCTCTGCCCGCTCAAGCCCTGTCCGGTAGAGCTCTGTCCGTCTGGGCGCGCGCCGGTGCCCGGCCAAGAAATCCTCACGAAGGCTGCCTCGTCTTCTCTGCGTCAGCGCAGCGTGCCCGCTGCGGCGATGGATCCCGGCGGCGCGGACCGGCCCGGAGTCGCGAAAACTCGCGTGGTTCCGGCCAGCCCGCAGCGCACCGGGGTGGAGTGATACAGAGCACACTAGGCGGGCGCCGACGAGGAGTGCAAGCGTTTCCACTATTTACATGGCTTGCAGGAAAACGGGCACGTGGGGAGCAGAAAATGAAACGGCGAGACCCCCGGAGCGCATGCTCGCGGGGCCCTCTCCGTCGGACACTTCAGCCTTCCGCCTCTGCCGCCCAAGGGCGATCGCCCCGCCGCCCCGCCGCTCGATGGCGACGTCCCGAGGCGAGGGCGGGAGCCGGGCTACTGGCCGGCGGGCTCGCCGACGCGGACGAGCATCTTGCCGATGTTGCCGCCGCGCATCATGTCGAGGAACGCGTCGACGGTGTTCTCGATGCCGTCCACGACGGTCTCGTCGTAGGAGATCTTGCCCTCGGCGAACCAGCCGCTCATCTTCTCCTGGAACTCGGGGGCGACGTGGAAGTAGGAGGCCAGCGTGAATCCCTTGAGGGTGAGCCCGCGGGTGATCATGTTGGCCATGTTGTCCGGCCCGGCGGGCTTCTCGGTGGTGTTGTAGCCGGAGATCGCCCCGCAGAGGGCACCGCGGCCGCCGTCGTTGAACGCGGCCATGGCAGCCTCGAGGTGGTCGCCGCCGACGTTGTCGAAGAAGACATCGATGCCCTCGGGCGCAGCCTCGGCCAGCAGCTCGCGAACGTCGCCGTCCTTGTAGTTGAAGGCGGCGTCGTAGCCGTACTTGCCGGTGAGCAGCTCGACCTTCTCGGCGGAGCCGGCCGAGCCGATGACGCGCCCGGCGCCGAGGAGGCGGGCGATCTGGCCCACGGCGGTGCCCACGGCGCCCGCGGCGCCGGAGACGAAGACGGTCTCGCCCTGCTTGAGCTCGGCGATCCGGGTGAGGCCCACGCAGGCGGTCAGGCCGGTCATGCCGAGGATGTGCAGGTGCACGGAGTCGGGGACGCCGGGCAGCTCGGGCAGGACGCGGAAGGTGGAGGCGTCGGCCTGGACGGCGTCGGTCCAGCCGTGCTGGTGCAGGACGAGCGCGCCGACGGGCACCTCGTCGGTGGCGGACTCGACCACGCGGCCGACGGCGCCGCCGCCGATGGTGGTGCCGAGCTCGTAGGGGGCCACGTAGCTGCGGGCGTCGCTCATGCGGCCGCGCATGTACGGGTCCACGGAGACGAACTCGTTGCGGACCCGGACCTCGCCGGACTGCAGGTCGCCGTAGGAGACCTCCACGGTGCGGAAGTTCTCCGGCGTCGGCCACCCGGTGGGGCGGGAGACGAGCTGGATCTGCGTGGTGCTGAAATCAGACATGGGTGGTCGGGTTTCCTTTCTGCGGGTGGCTCCTGATGGGACCAATGTATACTGTAATGGTCTGTACAGAAAGGGAGGGTGAGCGATGCCACGGACCCAGGCCTTCGCCCGGGACGACGTCGTCCGAGCGGCCCGCGCGCTCTTCTGGCGTTCCGGGTATGACAACACGTCCATCCCGGAGCTGGAGCAGGCGACCGGGCTGAGCCGCTCGAGCATCTACAACACGTTCGGTTCCAAGCGCGGACTCTTCGACGCCGCGGTGCGCAGCTACTTCGACGAGATCCTGCGGCCGCGGCTCGCACCCCTGCAGGCGGAGGCTGTGGAACCCCACGCGGTCCTCGAGTACCTGGACGGGATGCGGCGGGCCTTCGAGCAGGCCGGCTCCCTGCCGGCCACCTGCGGCTGCTTGCTGATCAACGCCGCCGGTGCCCCGATCGGCCAGGACGCCGCGGTCGCCGGGCTCATCGCGGAGTACCGGAGCGAGCTGCGGGCCGCGATCGAGCGCGGCATTGAGGCCCATTCCCCCGGGCTTCCCGGAGAACGAACTAGCCAACTGGCCGACGTGGTCACCGGGCTCGTCATCGCCGCCTTCGCCCTGATCCGAGTCGCCCCAGCCGAGGCCGCGGCGAGTCTGGGCACCGCCCGCGACCTCATCGGTTCCGCCGGTGCGGCGTAGGGACATCCCCGTCGCGGATCGGACAGTGAAACTCAGCGCCGGCCCCGCGGCACCGCCTCCCGATGGTGGTCATTCGCCCGGTTAGAGTGACGGATATGAGCACCGATGGGGTTCCCACCACTGAGACGGCCGCCCCCACCGCAGGCCGGGCCGTCGGCGCGATCCTGCGCCGGCCCTTCCAGGCCGGCTTCTTCCTCACCCTCGGTGGCCTCGCCGCGCTCGCGCTGGGCGCGGCCCTGACCAGCCTCTCGACCGTCCTCGTCTACGTCGCGCTGGCACTCTTCATCGCCCTCGGCCTCGATCCGCTCGTCCGCCGCATTTCACGCGGGAAGCTCTCCCGCGCGTGGAGCATCGTCCTCGTGTGCCTCGGATTCGTCGTGGCGCTCGCCGGGGTGCTGCTGCTCATCATCCCCACCGTGGTGAACCAGGTGGCGCAGTTCGTGCGGTCCGCCCCCACGCTGATCGCGGACTTCCAGGAGTCGGATCTCTACCGGTGGCTCCAAGAGACGTTCGGTGACCGCGTCGGCTCGATGCTCGCCGACGCGCAGGCGTTCCTGACGGATCCCACCAATCTCGCTGCGATCGGCGGCGGCGTCCTGCAGATCGGCTCCACGCTCGCCACGGCGCTCTCCGGAATCGTGATCGTCCTCGTGCTGGGTCTCTACTTCCTGGCCTCCCTGCCGGCGATGAAGTCGTCACTGATCCGGCTGGCCCCGGCTCGCAATCGGACGATCGTCGGTGAGCTCACGGAGGAGATCACGGCCTCGGTCGGCAGCTACCTCGCCGGGATGGTGGTCCTGGCCCTCTTCAACGCGGTGTTCACCTTCGTGCTGCACCTCATCCTGGGGCTGCCGTTCCCCCAGCTGATGGCCGTGGTCGCCTTCTGCATCACGCTGATCCCACTGGTGGGTCCGGTCTTGTTCTGGGGCATCGGCACGCTCTTCGCCCTCTTCACCAGCCCGACGGACGCACTGGTCTTCGCGCTCGTGTATCTCGTCTACATGCAGCTCGAGGCCTACCTGCTCACGCCCCGGGTCATGAACCGCACCATCTCCGTTCCAGGCTCACTCGTGGTCATCGGAGCGCTGGTCGGCGGCACGCTGCTCGGGCTCCTGGGAGCTTTGGTAGCCATCCCAGTGACCGCGGCGATCCTGCTCATCATCAAGCGAATCGTCATCCCGCGCCTAGACCGAAATGTCTGACTGATTGGCATGCCACACTGATAAAATCATCAAAGAAATTCCCGAAAAAGAGGCGGACGATCAAGTAATGAACGGCCGAGCCCTTATTTGGACACAGTTACGCAACGTTGGCTTCTTGAGGCGTCGGCGAGAGAATACGACAGAGACAATATCTCCCATCTGGCAAATAGCGGTGTCGGTCGAGGCCCGGCCCTATGAAAATATCTTTCCTGCAAGAGGCCTTCCGCAGTGGAATTCACGATGCTATCGAGTGAGCACATCTAGGTTTACCAAACAAGACCCGCAGAATGCACCCACGCCCGAAGGGGTTGACTCGGGTCCCGCGGGTATCACCTCACGCTGTCCCACTCAGATGCTAAGCCCCCAGTCCGGCACCACCTCCACAAAGCTTTAGAGCCTTCTCGTTCATCATTAGTCAAATATCGAAAAGGCGCCTAAGGGCAAAGTATGGTTAGAAGCGATAAGCGCAGGACTCTCGACTGGCATACGCCAGCCGAGAGTCCTGCCATTACGCCAGTGTCGGCAACTTCATTCATTCATCAAGAGATATAGCCTTGAAGATTTCAAGTAGCATCGAATAGCTGACAAGCAACATATGACGTTCGTCACCGGGTCCTCGACTTTTGGCTTCCGCACGCTTTATTAACGCGCCGCTTTTCTATCAGCCCTAAAACCGGTTTTTGTCAGCGAACCAGTAAATAGATCTTCATTCAAAAGGTACAAAACCTGAGGGACATCGTCTTCCTCCAACGTAAGATTACCACTCTCATCTAAAAGACGATCAGGATCCAGTTCGTTGTCTTCCATGGCCCTGCGAAGTGTCTCTGCTGTAACTTCACCCAAGTGACCGCGGCGGACTATTGCTTCGAGCCGCGCCTTAAGGCGCGAGTCGCGGCTAACCTTCCCTCTTATCACGTCTCGACTCGAGTCCGCCAACGGGACATGATTCGTTAACTGGTCAATCCATTCCGGAATCTTCTTTGCCAAGGTTTCTTGATCTCTAAAGAAGGCAGCGAATACTGTTTGACTTAAGATATACAGATACGGTCCGTCCAAGACTAGGTCCACCCAGTCGTCAAATGCGAAAATTGGATCCTCAACACGCTGAAGAGAATCGCCTAACGTGCTGTATATGCGCCCCCTCTTTAGTCCTCTTCTTGGGTTACTGCGTCTAATGAAAGCTTTCCTCGCACCCGGCTTACCGATAACGATGGCGTAAAACGAAACGTCACCAGTTGGTAAATGCCTGGGGTTGATTGCCTCTAATCGTTCCGCCTCAGCCAAAACATTCAGAAAGGACTTCCCATGGTCATGATCACTGGTGAGTGTAGGCGCGTCGCCAACTTCATCCGCTCGCAAGACCAAATATGTCTCCGGGGTTAGGTCAGCATCCGGCGTCCACTCCGCGGCCTCACGCTGTCCCAAATCGTCGACCGTGCGCATGGCTACCGACATGAATGCTGCGCTCACATCTTCACCAAGCATTATCTGGCGAACCTTTGTGTTCTTGCCAACCGTCCAACCGACCGCCAAAGTGATTGGATCGGCCTCCGAAAACTGCAAGAGCGTCAGATCCTTTAATTCGTTATCCATATTCTCCCCAACTACGATTATTAATCTGATAAAACATAAGTGCGTCCGGCCAAATGATGGAGGTCCTCGTAGTCCCTGACGTAAGGCCTCCTGGTTGAGACTACAATTAGATTCCGACCATCCACCGACTCTACCTCATACATTCTATACTTTGAAACAAGCATACCCGGATTTATTAACGAAATATCGTTTTTCCATAATAGGACGGAGACCAACCCGACGAAAACTGCTAGGGCCGCCAAGGTCCAGAGGTCGTCTATCTGGACGAATAGAAACGGGAATATGAATGTAATCAAGTACGTCGGAATCTGGAGTGTCTCATCCTTAACTGACACAATTTCTGTTGGAATGGCTGCGTTCCCCTTTCTTGACCGAACGGTGAAGAAGCCGACGGGCATGAGAACGACTCCAACCAGTGTGATGATCCAACCCGGGAAGCCAAACTCTCCTGCCGCCCTGATGCCGGCGACGACAATTCCGGGAGACAATGACGATAAGAATAGGAGAAGCCTAGCCATCACAACCCAAACTGAACTGTGGCTGAACGCCCAAGTGCTCGCTCGGCTCGCTTCGAAGCATGTTTTTCGGAGACCCCTAAGTATGTCCGCTTCACAACACTGCCGTCGCATAGATGAGCATGCGGTAACAGTCCGAGCGTTCGTCCACACCGGATACTAGGAATTTTCAGGAGCTTCAGCTCCGTGCGCTCGTCCATAGATAGATGGTTCCATGGAGCACGGACAAGTTGAAGCATCTTGAGGCCGAGTCAGCCGTCAGCTTCGGTCGCGACGACGGCGGCGGCCACGGCAGCGACGTAAGCACCAGGCTCATCCCCGATTCCACCTCGACGGGGAGACAACGGGCCGGACCGGCGCGTCGTGCGACGCTCGAGCCTCGTGGCGAAACGATGAGGGACTCATCAGGGCGACATGCACCCGCTTCAACTCGCCATTCTCTTGCACAGTCTCAGAACATAGTCGACAGTCTCTGGAGCGGCACCGCCGGTGATACTTGACAGGTGTCTCGGGACATCGTTGACAACTGCGGCGTTGAGCCGGGCATGGGAAAGCAGAAGAACCTCGTCATCGTCCGCTCCGTGCTCGAGGAGGGCCTGAGCGTCACCGCGGCCGCCACAAAGTACGGCGCGAGCCATCAGTGGATCTACGCACTGTCGGTCGAATATGGCTCCAAAGAGGTGTAAACCAGCCCCAGAGCGCGGGCACCGCAGTCCCGGGGAACGTACACCGCTACATGTCCGAAGCACGCGGTCCGACGCTCCAGGGGCCGAACGGTAGAAACCTCAGTAGACGACCGACTCGACGGGCCGAAGCCTCACCGCAAGTTGCGGGCGAATCCGCACCCACGCACAAAAAAGGAGGTCCTCCGAACCCATAGGTTCGGAGGACCTCCTGTCAACGATGTGCTGAGACATCTGTCAACGATGTCCCGACACATCACACGGTCGGGCTGACAGGATTTGAACCTGCGACCCCTTGACCCCCAGTCAAGTGCGCTACCAAGCTGCGCCACAGCCCGAAGTTTTCGCAGACGTTCTCCCCGCCGGGGCGGGGTACCGTCTGCGAAAAGCTCCTTGAATACTGTACCCCATGTCGGCCGTCCGCCGTGCCACGGGGCTCCCCGTGCGACGTCGGGAATGTCACGAAACGCGACCCCACGCCGTCGTACAGAGCACTCCCGGCTAGCGGTTGCGGCCGCGCTTCTCGCGGACGCGCATGCTGATCTCGATCGGCGTGCCCTCGAACCCGAAGGTCTCGCGCAGGCGCCGCGTGATGAAGCGCCGGTAGCCCGGATCCAGGAAGCCCGTGGTGAACAGGACGAACCGCGGCGGGCGGGCCGACGGCTGCGTCGCGAACAGGATGCGCGGCTGCTTGCCGCCGCGCACCGGGTGCGGGTGCGCGGCCACGAGCTCGCCCAGGAACGCATTGAGCTTACTGGTGGGGATGCGGCGGTCCCAGGACTCCAGCGCGGTGTCCAGGGCGGGGACCAACTTGTCCTTGTGCCAGCCGGTGCGGGCGGAGATGTTCACGCGCGGCGCCCAGTCCACGTGCGCCAGGTCCTGGTCGATCTCCTTCTCCAGGTAGTACCGGCGTTCGTCGTCCAGCAGGTCCCACTTGTTGAAGGCGAGGACCAGCGCGCGACCGGAGTCGATCACCATCTGCAGGATGCGAACGTCCTGCTCGCTGAGGACCTCGTCCACGGCGAGGAGCACCACGGCCACCTCGGCCTTGTCCAGGGCCGCCTGCGTGCGCAGGGACGCGTAGTAGTCCGAGCCGTGCGCCATGTGCTGGCGGCGGCGGATGCCGGCGGTGTCCACGAAGCGCCACGTGCGGTCGCCGAGCTCCACGAGCTCGTCCACCGGGTCGCGGGTGGTGCCGGCGAAGTTGTCGACGACGACGCGCTCGGAGCCCGCGAGCTTGTTCAGCAGCGAGGACTTGCCGACGTTCGGGCGGCCCACCAGCGCGATGCGGCGCGGGCCGCCGCGCGGGATGAGCCCACCGTACGCGGAGTACTCCGGGAGCTTCTTCACCAGGTCGTCCAGCAGGTCCGCGGTGCCGCGGCCGTGCAGCGCCGAGACCGGGTACGGCTGGCCGAAGCCGAGCGACCACAGCGCGTGCGCCTCGGCCTCCTGCATGATGTCGTCCACCTTGTTGGCGACCAGGAAGACGGGCTTCTTGATCCGGCGGAGCATCTTCATCACGGACTCGTCCGTGGCCGTGGCGCCCACGGTCGCGTCGACCACGAAGATCACGGCGTCGGCCAGGTCGGCGGCGATCTCCGCCTGCTCGGCCACGCGGGCCTGCAGGCCCTTGGCATCGTGCTCCCAGCCGCCGGTGTCCACGAGCGTGAAGTCCTGCCCGCCCCACTCGGCCTGGTAGGAGACGCGGTCGCGGGTCACGCCCGGCACGTCCTCCACCACGGCCTCGCGGCGGCCGATGATGCGGTTGACCAGGGTCGACTTGCCCACGTTGGGGCGGCCGATGATCGCCACGACCGGCGGGAGCGAGTCCTCGCCCTCGTCGTCGTACTCGTCGTTCATGCTGGCGAGGAGCGCGGCGTCCTCGTCGTCGAGGTCGTAGTCGGCGAGGCCGGCGCGCAGCGAGGCGACGCGGGCCTCCGCGTCCTCCTCGGAGATGCCGGCGAAGCGCTCGGCGACGTGGTCTTCTCCCGAGGGCAGGTACTCGTCGCCGTCGCCCGTGGTGGGGGTGTCGGTCATGTCAGTGAAGTTCCTTCGCTTGCTGGGGAGAACGTTGTCAAGAATCGTTCCAGTCTATCGGGCCGGTTCAGGCGCGCGGGGCCCGTTCCACGAGCGTCAGGACGGCCTGAACCGTCTGCTCGAAGTCCAGGTCCGAGGAGTCCAGCGTGTGGACCCCGTCGGTGGCGGTGGTGAAGTTGGTGACCGTCGAGTCCTTGGCATCGCGCTCCACCACCTGGCGCTGCAGTGCCTCGGCGGTGGCCCCGCCGAGCTGCAGCCCGCGGCGGCGCATCCGCGCCTCCTCGCTGGCCGTGAGCAGGATCCGGCAGTGCGCGTCCGGCGCGACGACGGTGGTGATGTCCCGGCCCTCCGCCACGATCCGTCGCTGCTCGCCGATGATCGCGCGCTGGCGGCGCACCAGCTCGGCGCGCGCGTCCAGGTTGGTCGCGACGGCGGAGACCGCCTCGGAGACGAACGGCTCGCGGATGGTGGTGGTGACGTCGGTGCCGTGGATGGCGATCCGCTCCAGGCCCGGATCCGTGCTGATGGACAGGTCCGCCTCGCGGACGGCGCGGGCCACGGCGTCGGCGTCGGTCAGGTCCGTGCCGGCGTCGAGGCAGTGCCACGTCACCGCCCGGTACATGGCGCCGGTGTCCAGGTAGGCGGCGCCGAGGCGGCGGGCGGCCTCCTTGGCGACGGAGGACTTCCCGCTGCCGGAGGGCCCGTCGATCGCGACGACCAGCCGCTCCTGCGCGGAACTGTCCGAGGCGGAGCCGCCGGCGGCCTGGGTCTCTTCGGGTGCGGTCACTGGATCACCTTCCATTGGCGGTCAGAGAGGTACTGGGTGAGCTCCTCGCTCCGGCCCGGCAGCACGGAGATCTCCACCATGCCCACCTGGTGGCCGGACGAGTGGTCCATGCGCAGGTCCTCGAGGTTGACGCCGGCCTCGCCGACGTCGGCGAGGAGCCGGGCGATCTGGCCGGGCCGATCGTCCACGATCACCGTGACGACGGCGAACGCGCGCGGCGGCGAGCCGTGCTTGCCGGGGATGCGCGCCTGCCCGGCATTGCCCTCCTCCATCAGCTTCGCCAGATCCAGCAGCGCCCCCTCGGCGCCGGGGTCCTCCAGGGTGGCGATGAGCCGGTTGAGGTCCTCGCGGAGCCCGTGGAGGATCTTCACGACCTCCGGGGCGTTGTGGCTGAGGATCTGGATCCACAGCCGCGGATCGGACGCAGCGATGCGCGTGGTGTCCCGCAGGCCGTTGCCGGCCAGCGACAGCGCGTGCGCCGGGGCGTTCATGAGCCGCGAGGCCAGCAGGGAGGAGGCGATCTGCGGGAAGTGGGAGACCAGTGCGACGGCGGCGTCGTGCTCCGCCGCGTCCATCCGCACCACCGTGGCGCCCAGGTCCGCGCCGAGGTCCGCCGCCGTGCGCACGGCCGCCGGGCTGGCGTCCGCGTGCGCGCAGACGACCCACGGCATGGCCGTGAAGAGCTCGCCCCGCGCGGCGGCCGGCCCGGACTTCTCCCGGCCGGCCATCGGGTGCGTGCCCACGTACCGGGAGAGGTCCTCGGGTGCGATCTCGCCGGCGTCGGCCGCCTGCCGCAGGGCGGCGAGGATGCTGGCCTTCACGGAGGCGATGTCCACGACGGTCGCCTCCGGGTAGGTGCGCAGCGCATCGGCGACGACGGCGGCCGCGACGTCCGGCGGCGCCGCGACGACCACTAGCTGCGGCTGGAGCGCGGCGACGTCGTGCTCTCCCCCGCCGAGGATGCGCCCGGCGCCGATGTCCTGGGCGATGGCCTCCGCGGTGGGCGACGGATCGGACAGCAGGACGTCCACGCCCTGGCGGCTGAGGCCGAGGCCCACGCTGGCGCCGAGCAGGCCGGTGCCAAGGATCAGCACGGGCCCGTGCAGGTGCGTCTCCGTCATGGTGTCCTTCCGTCGTCGTGGTGAAGCATGCGCCCCGTGCAGGGACGCGATGCGCTGGGTTCCGGTCCGCCGCTACATGCCCACAGAGGCGAGCAGGTGCCCGACCTCCTGCGGGCCGAGCGCGCGCACGGTCCCCTGCTTCTGGTCGCCCAGGCGCAGCGGCCCCATCTCCAGGCGTACCAGGCGCTTGACGGGGAAGCCGACCGCGTCGAACAGGCGACGGACGATCCGGTTGCGGCCCGAGTGCAGGACCACCTCGATCAGGACCTTGCCGGGGGCGGAGTCCACGAGCTTGAACGAGTCGACGTTCGCGAAGCCGTCCTCCAGGCGGAGGCCCTTCTTCATCTCCGCGCCGACGCCGTGCGGCAGCGGCCCGTTGACCTGCACCAGGTACTTCTTCGGCACCTCGTAGGAGGGGTGCGTCAGGCGGTTGGCGAGCTCGCCGTCGTTCGTCAGGACCAGCAGGCCCTCGGTGTTCACGTCGAGCCGGCCGACGTGGAAGAGGCGCTCGTCGCGGTTCTTGACGAAGTCGGAGATGCACTTGCGGCCCTCCGGGTCGTCCATGGTGGAGACCACGCCGCGGGGCTTGTTGAAGACGTAGTACTTCAGTTCCTCGTTGGTCTGCACGCGCATGCCGTCCACGTGGACGGCGTCCCGGGTGGGGTCCACGCGGACGCCGAGCTCGGTGACGACCTCGCCGTTGACCTCCACGCGGCCCTCCTCGATGAGCTCCTCGCTCACGCGGCGGGAGGCGACGCCGGCGTTGGCGAGGACCTTCTGCAGGCGCACGCCCTCGCCCGACGACTCGGTGCTGGCCGGGCGGGAGACGGGGCCGCGCTGCTTGCGGTCCACGGCGCCGAGCTGGCGGCCGAACCGCTCGCCCGCGAACGCCTTGGTGGGCTTGGTGCCGCTCTTGCGGGGCTGCGGCTTGCCGCCGCGCGCGTCCGGCTTGCCGGTGGACTTGCCGAACTTGGCGCCCGCCTTCGGGCCGCCCCGGCCCGCACCCGGCTTGCCGGCGCCGGACTTACCGGCTCCCGGCTTGCCTGCACCCGATTTGGGCGCGCCGAACTTGGAGCCCTCGTACCGGTCGCCGTTGTACTTCGACCCGTCGGTCCGCGAGGACCCGGGACGCTGCCCGCCCGAGCGGGGGGCGCCGGAGCGGGGTCCGCCCGACGACGGGCCTCCCGTGCGCGGTGCGCCCTTGCCGGAGGGCTGGCCGCCCCGGCCCGGGGCTCCGCTGTTCCGGCCGGGGGCGCCGCTGTTCCTGCCGCCGGCGGCGGGCTTCTTGCCGCGGCCGGAGCCTGACGGTGTCTGCTTCATGCTGTGTCCTTACATCGACTCACCGGTCGGCCGCTCGGCGGCGCCGGTTCGTCTCTCTCGTCTCGTGTGGTCGGCGGGCGCATCCCGCAACGCTGGCGGTGGTGCGCGGTGCGTGCGCGGGGCACGCCGGAAAGTCAGAATTCGCCGTCGAGCCCGTCGAGTTCATCGACGCCCGGGAGGTGCGGCGACAGCTTCGGCAGTTCTGAAATACTGCCCAGTCCCAATCTTTCCAGAAAATACGACGTCGTCCGATACAGGAGGGCGCCCGAAGTCGGGTCCGTGCCCGCCTCCTCGACGAGTCCCCGCAGGGTGAGCGTCCGCATCACGGAGTCGACGTTGACCCCGCGGATGGCCGCTATCCGCCCGCGAGTAACCGGTTGACGATACGCGACAACGGCCAGAGTTTCAAGCGCCGCCTGCGTCAGCCGGGCCGTCTGGCCGTCCACCACGAACCGGGAGACAAAGGGAGCAAAGTCACGTCGGGAGTAGTACCGCCAGCCCCCGCCGATCTCCCGCAGCTCGTATCCGTGCCCCTCGGTGGCCTCGGCGATCGCCTCCAGCTCCGTCTCCACCTCGGCGGCGGAGACGCCGAACACGCGGGCCAGCTGGGCCGCCGGCACCGCCTCGTCCACCACCATCAGCACGGCCTCGAGCCCGGCCCGCAGCCCGCCGGGCAACTCCTCGACGTCGACCCCGGTGTCCGGGCTCGCCGCCGACCGCGCCGTCGATGCCGGCGCACTGGTCGATGCCCGCGCGCCCGTCGATGCCTGCGTGCTCATGATTCCTCCGTCTCCTCGTCCTGCGTGGCCGCGGCTTCCTTCTCAGCGGGACCCGGCCCCACGTCGTCGTACTCCTCCTGCAGCCGGTCGGCGCTCCAGGTCTCCTCGTCGCCGGTCCAGCGGACTTGCAGGTCGCCGAGCGGGTCGGCCTGGTCGAAGTCCACCACCTTGTCCCGGTACATCTCCAGCAGCGCCAGGAAGCGGGCCACCACCATCAGCGTCGAGTCGGCGTCCGCGGTGAGCTCGGCGAAGCTGAGGCTGGAGCCCGCCCCGTCTGCGGCCTCGAAGGCGGCGCGCAGCAGCTCGGCGATCACGGCCGCCTGCTCGCGGACGCTGACAGCCGGGGCGTGCAGGTGCCCCAGGCCCACCTCGGTGGCGGGCATGGGCTTGGGCGCCAGGGCCTTCTCGGCGATCGCGGCGAAATCGGCGATCCCGGTCTTCCAGACCAGCTCCGGCAGCAGCGCGGCGAACTCCGGCTCCAGCGAGACCTGGCGCGGGTAGCGGCCGCCCTCGCTGACGTACCGGCGGTTGATCTCCGCGGCGACGGCCTTGAAGGCCTTGTACTGCAGGAGCCGGGCGAAGAGCAGGTCGCGGGCCTCCAGCAGGGCGATGTCCTCCTCCGACTCCACCTCGCCGGAGGGGACCAGGCGGGCGGCCTTGAGGTCCAGCAGGGTCGCGGCGACCACCAGGAACTGCGTGGTCTCGTCCAGGGCCTTGTTCCCGACCCGGGTGCGCAGCTCCTTGATGTAGGCGATGAACTCGTCCGTCACGGCCGCCAGGGCGATCTCGGTGATGTCCAGCTCGCGCTTGCCGATCAGGTTCAGCAGGACCTCGAACGGCCCGCTGAAGTGCTCCAGCGTCACGGCGAAGCCGGCGGGGGCGTCCTCCCCCGCCGGCTTCGCCGACTCCGCTGCGCTCACTTCGCTCATCGCGCGGGCGCCCCCTGCCGTCCCCGGTCCGCGGCCGCGGGCGGCGGGGGCCCCCCGCGGGCGATGAGCTCCTTGGCGAGGTTGCGGTAGGCCTCGGCGCCGGGGTGGTTGCCGGCGTAGCTGGTGATCGGCTCGGCGGCCACGTTGGCGTCGGCGAACTTGATGGTGCGCTTGATGACGGTCTCGAAGACCTTGTCCCCGAACGCCTCCAGCAGCCGGCCCACCACCTCGCGGCTGTGCAGCGTCCGCGCGTCGTACATGGTCGCCAGCACGCCGTCGATGGACAGGCCGGGGTTCAGGCGGTCCTGGACCTTCTCGATGGTCTCCACCAGCAGGGCGACGGCGCGCAGCGCGAAGAACTCGGCGGTCAGCGGGATGATCACGCCGTGCGCTGCGGTCAGCGCGTTGACGGTCAGCAGGCCCAGGGACGGCTGGCAGTCGATCAGGATGACGTCGTAGTCGTCCTGGACCTTGCGCAGCGCCAGCGCCAGGACCTGCTCGCGGGCTACCTCGTTGACCAGCTGCACCTCGGCGGCGGAGAGGTCGATGTTGGCCGGCAGCAGGTCGATGTTCTCCACACCGGTCTCGATCAGGGCGTCGGCGATCTCCGTCTTGCGGTCCATCAGGACGTTGTAGACGGTGACGTCGAGATCGTGCGGCTGGATGCCGAACCCGGCCGAGAGCGCGCCCTGGGGGTCGAAGTCCACCAGCAGGACCTTGCGGCCGTACTCGGCGAGCGCGGCGGCCATATTGATGGTGGACGTGGTCTTGCCGACCCCGCCCTTCTGGTTCACCATGGCGATGATGCGCGCCGGACCGTGCACGCTCAGCGGCTCCGGCTCCGGGAAGTGGGTCAGCGGACGCCCCGTGGGCCCCAGGACTGGAGGCTCGTTCAGCAGCCCAGCGCGGGGACGGGTTCCCTTAGTCTCACTCACGGTTGCAACCACTTCTTCCGTCGTCGTGTGTCTAACTCGTTCAAGGCTAACGCTCCGCCGCCCGGCCGCGACGCCTTCCGTTCACCGGCGAGCCTTTACCTTGAAGCTGAGGTGAAAGGTTCCGGACGACGGTTCGAGTTTGCCGGCGGGCTTGGACTCGGCGACCGCCCGTGGAAGCGTGGACCGCACTATGGACACCTCACGGCATGTATCGCTCGAAGAACTCGGCCACGCACTGGCCATCGCCGGCCGGCTCATCGACGGCGTCGCGCCGGGGCAATGGTCGGCCTCCACACCCTGCACCGAGTGGACGGTGCGCGAGCTGGTCTCGCACGTAGTCGGCATAAACTTGGTCTTCGGTGCTGCGCTCTCCGATCGACAGCCACCGCAGCGCGGCACCGACGTCTTGAACGGGGACCCCTCGGGCGCCTACGCGGATTCTGCCCGCCGGTTACTCGCTGCCTGCAGCGCTCCAGGCGTGCTCGAACGGAGCTTCCCCGGCCCCCTGGGCGCGGCTACCGGGGCCGAGCGGCTGGAAATCCGACAGTACGATCTGCTGGCCCATGTGTGGGACCTGTCCCGGGCTACCGGTCAACCCCTCGGCCCCGATCCGCTGCTGGAGTCGCTGGCCGCGCACAGCCTGCGGTTCGCACGTGCCCAGCTGGCCGACGTCCCGCGCGCAGGGCGCTTCGCCCCCGAGCAGGCGGCCGGTGACGGCGCGACAGCCCTGGACCGGCTGGCTGCGTTCTTGGGACGGCCCGTGACATCTGATGCGGAGCACTGATCCGCGGGCCTGGGGCAATTGAAGCGCGGGCATGCCCTGAGAAGGGGCGACCCCCGCTCGATATCTGACGTGACCGGGGCGCGCTGGCCCTCCTGCGCGGCATCGGGGCATAGAAGAGCCGCCACCTCCAGAGCGGACTCGGAGGCGGCGGCTCATCCAGGCCGGAGCGGGGTCAGTGGCCGACCGTCTCCATGATCGCCTCGTCGAACGGGCGGCGCCCGGAGAGGACCTCCTCGGTCTGCGCCCGGTCCAGCTCGCCGGTCCACTTGCCGATCAGGAGCGTGGCCACGGCGTTGCCGGTGAAGTTGGTCAGCGCGCGGGCCTCGGACATGAACTTGTCGATGCCCACGATCACGCCCATGCCGTCCAGCAGGTCCGGACGGTGCGCCTGCAGGCCGGCGGCCAGGGTCGCCAGGCCGGCGCCGGTGACGCCGGCGGCGCCCTTGGACGCGATGATCATGAACACCAGCAGGCCGATCTGCTCGCCGAGGTTCATGGGCATGCCCATGGCCGTGGAGACGAAGAGGGCCGCCATGGTCAGGTAGATGGCCGTGCCGTCCAGGTTGAAGGAGTAGCCGGTGGGGACGGTGATGCCGACGACCGGCTTGGAGACGCCGGCGTGCTCCATCTTGGCGATGAGCCGCGGCAGCGCGGACTCGGAGGACGAGGTGGAGAAGATCAGCAGGTACTCGCGCGCCAGGTACTTCAGCAGCTTGAAGATGCTGATGCCCGTGACCAGCTTCAGCAGTCCGCCGAGGACCACCACGATGAACAGCGCGCACGTGGCGTAGAACGCGCCCATGAGGATGGCCATGGAGCCGATGGCGGCCCAGCCGGTGGCTCCGACGACCGCGGCGATCGCGCCGAATGCGCCGATCGGGGCGACCCACATGATCATCATCATGAGCCGGAACACCACGGCCTGGAGGTGGCGGATCGCCCGCAGCACGGGGGCGCCGGACTCGCCCATCTGCTGCAGGGCGAAGCCGACCAGGAGCGCCAGCACCAGGGTGGGCAGCACCGGGATGTCGCCCGGGATCATGCCGAGCAGGAAGTCCACCGTGTGGTTCTCCTCGCCGCCGGCGGCGGCCTCGTACGGCTGCAGCTCCAGCCCCTCGCCGGGGTGGATGACGTTGCCGACCACCAGGCCGAGGGCGAGGGCGAACGTGGACACGACCATGAAGTAGCCCAGGGCCAGGCCGCCGACCTTGCCGACGGTCGCGGCCTGGGCGATCGAGCCGACGCCCAGGACGATGGTGCAGAAGATCACCGGGGCGATGATCATCTTGATCAGCGCGATGAACATGGTCCCGAGCGGCTTGAGGTCCTGGCCGACCTCGGGGGCGATCAGGCCCACGGTGGCGCCGAGCACGACGGCGGCGATCACCATGATGTAGAGCCAGTGGGTGCGATCCTTCTTCCGCGGCGGCGCCGGCTGGGCCGGGCGCTCGTCGACGGCCGTGTTCGCAGCAGTCATCTATCCTCCTAGGATGGTCCCGCGCCGGGAGGGGGCTCGTCGTCGAGCCCCGGGGGCGCCGGAAGTGTTCACCACCCATCGTGGGAGACGTGTCGCAGAACACACTCCTTGAGTTCATACTGTTCACGTGCGCGACCGGAAGGGGCACGGCATGAGCCTGGCGCGGCGCCTCTTCCTCTGGCAGCTGGCCGTCGTCGTCGTGCTCTCGGCGCTGCTGGCCGGCGTCAGCTACGACAACACACGGGACCGGATGCGGGAGGAGACCGCAGCGCGGGTGCAGAGCATCTCCGCGACGCTGGCGAACGACCCGTTCGTCGCCGGACACCTCGCCGGCGCGGACCCCTCCGCCCGGCTCCAGCCCTACACCGCGAAGCTGCTGGAGGAGGCCGACGTCGACTTCGTGACGATCATGATGCCGGACGGCACGCGGGTGACGCACCCGGATCCGGCCGAGATCGGCCACCCATACCTGGGGAGCATCGAACAGGCCCGGGCGGGCCGGCCCCACGTGGAGGAGTACGCCGGGACGCTGGGACCCTCCGTCCGGGCGATCAGCCCGGTCTTCGTCACCGCAGCCCCGGCGCCGGGCGGGGGCGACGGCGCCGCCCCGGACGCCGCCGACCCCGGGGCCGCAGATCCTGCCGTGGGGCGCTCGGAGCTGGTGGGCCTGGTCGCCGTCGGGGTCACCTCGCGCCGCCTGGACGTCGCGCTGGCCTCGGACATCCCGGCGATCGGCCTCGTCGCCGGGCTGGCCCTCGGCATCGGCGGGATCGGGTCCTACGCGATCGCCGGCTACGTCCGCCGGGCCACGCTGGACCTCGGCCCCGAGCAGCTGCGCCGCCTGTTCGACTACTACGACTCGGCGCTGCACTCCCTGCGGGAGGGGCTCCTGCTCACTGACGCGAGGGGCCGGCTGGTGCTCTACAACGACCGGGCGGCGCAGCTGCTCGGCCTCTCCCCCGTGGACCCGCGGCACCTCCGCCCCGTGGACGACGCCGGCCTGCCGGAGCCGGTCGCCCGCCTCATCGCGGACGGGCGCCCCGCCGAGGACGAGGTCCACCTCGCCCACGGGCGCATCCTGATCCTCAACCAGCACTCCGGCGAGCGCGGCGGCATCGTCACCACCGTGCAGGACCACACCGACCTGCAGTCCCTGGCCGGCGAGCTCGAGTCCATGCGGACGCTCGCCGACGCGCTGCGCGCCCAGACGCACGAGCACGCCAACCGCCTGCACACGGTCGCCTCGCTCATCGAGCTGGGGCGCACCGACGAGGCGCTGCGGTTCGCCGTCGAGGACCGCCAGGCCTCCCAGCAGCTCACGGACGACGTCGTGCGCTCCCTCGACGAGCCGTACCTGTCCGCGCTCCTGGTCGGCAAGGCCGCGCAGGCGCACGAGCGGGGCCTCCAGCTGACGCTCACCGCGTCCGGCGAGCTGCCGCCGGACTCCCTCGACGCACGGGACCTGGTGACCATCACGGGCAACCTGCTGGACAACGCGTTCGACGCCGCGGCCGAGAGCGAGGAGCGCCGGGTGTGGGCCGACTTCGCGGCGACGGGCGACGAGCTGCTCATCACGGTGGCCGACTCCGGGCCGGGCCTCGACGAGGAGCTCATCGAGGAGTTCCTGCGCTTCGGCGCCTCCTCGAAGATCCCGGCCGGTCCGGCCGCCGCGCACGGCTCCGGCGCCCCGCGCGGCGTCGGCCTGGCCCTGGTGCGGCAGGCGGTCCTGCGCCTCGGCGGGACCCTGCAGATCGAGAACGACGGCGGCGCGATCTTCACCGCGACGCTGCCCCTGCGCGGGAGGGCCGCATGAGCGCGCGGGAGGCCGGCCGGCCCTGGCGCGTCCTGGTGATCGACGACGAGCCGATCATGGCCGCGGCCCACGCCGACTTCGTGGCCCGGGTCCCGGGGTTCGAGTGCGTGGCCGTCGCCGGCAGCGGCCAGGAGGGCCTGCGGGAGCTGGACGCGCAGTCCGCGGCCGGGACGCCCGTGGACCTGGTGCTGCTGGACATGAACCTGCCGGATCTGCACGGGCTGGACGTGGCCCGGCGGATCCGCGGCCGCGGGAGCACCGTGGACATCATCGCCATCACGGCCGTCCGCGACCTCGCGGTGGTGCGGACGGCGGTCTCCGCGGGCATCACGCAGTACCTGATCAAGCCCTTCACGTTCGCCATGTTCGCAGCGAAGCTCGAGGGCTTCGACCGCTTCCACTCCTCGCTCACGGCCGGGGCGGCCACGCAGGACAGCATCGACAGCGCGTTCGCCGCGCTCCGGCCGCAGACGTCCGCGGCGCTGCCGAAGGGGCTCATCCGGGAGACGCTGGAGCAGATCGCCGACCTGCTCCAGTCGGATGCCGCGGCCGGCCGCGGGTCCCGCTCGGCGACTGAAGTGGCCGAGGCCCTGGACATGTCCCGGGTGACGGCCCGCCGGTACCTGGAGCATCTCTCCGCGTCCGGGCAGGCCGGCCGCCGGCCCCGGCACGGGACCCGAGGCCGCCCCGAGTTCGAGTACGCCTGGGCCGCCGCGGACTGATCCCGCGCCCCGGCGGGGCGTGGACGCCCACCACCGCCTTCCGGCCCGACGCGTCGATTCTGTATACAGAAGGGCGCTCCACGCCGTGGGACCGGCGGCCTCAGGCAGGGCCTGCGCCCGCGCTCTGCGTGACGGGGCTCCCGCCTTCGCCTCGACATGTATACACTGGCGGCATGGGAGCACCGCAGCACGACGTCGCGAGCGGCCGGGCCAGCGACCGGGCCTACGCGGTGCTGCGCCGCGACATCGTCGAGTGGCGGCTCGAGCCCGGAACGGTCCTCGGCGAGGTCGAGCAGGCTGAGCGGATCGGCGTCTCCCGCACGCCGCTGCGCGAGGCCCTGGCCCGACTCGTGGCCGACGGGCTCGCGAGGCAGCAGCGCGGCCGCGGCGTCGTCGTCTCCGAGGTCTCCCTCGACCACCTGGACGACCTGTTCGAGCTGCGCAGGGCCCTCGAGACGACCGCCGCCCGCGCGGCGGCACGCGCCGCGGATCGCGGCCCCGAGGAGTTCGACGCCCTCGCCGGAGCCTTCCTGGCCGCCGCGGACTCCCCCGCCCCGGCACAGGACCTCGACCGGGTGCGGGAGCACTACTTCGAGCTCTCCGGCCGGCTCGACGCCCTGATCGACGGCGCCGCCGCCAACCCCTACCTGGCGCAGGCCCTCCGGCAGCTGCGCGTGCACCTCGAGCGGATCCGCCGGCTCGCCCGGGATGACCTGCCGCGCCTGCGTGCCTCGGCCCGCGAGCATGCCGCCATCGCCCGCGCCGTCGCCGCCGGGGAGCCCGACGTCGCCGCAGCGGCCACCGAGGTGCACCTCTTCCACAGCCTCGCGCACATCGCCGCCACCGCCCAGCCCGCAGCCCCGCCTGCAGCGCCTCCCCCCGCCGTCCACGTCCCCGGGCAGCGGGCCGCACCCGCCTAGACCCGGCCTCCGGGTCCCGGCCTCCGGCTCCCCACCGCTCCCGGCGGCCCCGCTCACCGATCGTCCAGCTCTTCCGACCGAGAGGAACCCCCATGCAGATCCACGAAGTCCGCGTCTACCGGAGCGAGGAAAACCTCGCCCGCGAGGACCAGCTCGCCTACAAGATCGCGCGCGTCGCCGCCGACCCGGTGGAGGTCGCCCCGGACGTCGCGGACATGATCGTCAACCGCATCATCGACAACGCCTCCGTCGCCGTCGCGTCCCTGAACCGGGCCCCCATCGTGGCGGCGCGCGCGCAGGCGCTGGCCCACGCGCCGTCGTCGGGCGGCGCCGGCGCCCACGTCTTCGGCCTCGGCGAGCGCGTCTCCCCCGAGTGGGCCGCCTGGGCCAACGGCGTCGCCGTGCGCGAGCTCGACTACCACGACACGTTCCTCGCCGCCGACTACTCGCACCCGGGCGACAACATCCCGCCGATCCTCGCCGCCGCGCAGCACACCGGCGCCACGGGCCGCGACCTGGTGCGCGCCATCGCCACCGGGTACGAGATCCAGGTGAACCTCGTGAAGGCGATCTGCCTGCACCGGCACAAGATCGACCACGTGGCGCACCTCGGCCCGTCGGCCGCCGCCGGCCTGGGCACGCTCCTGGGGCTCGACGTGGAGACGATCTTCCAGGCCGTCGGCCAGGGACTGCATACGACGACGGCGACCCGCCAGTCCCGCAAGGGCGAGATCTCCACCTGGAAGGCCCACGCCCCCGCCTTCGCGGGGAAGATGGCGCTCGAGGCCGTGGACCGCGCCATGCGCGGGCAGACCTCGCCGGTCCCGATCTACGAGGGCGAGGACGGGGTCATCGCCTGGATGCTCGACGGGCCCGACGCCCGCTACGAGGTGCCGCTGCCGGAGCCGGGCGAGGCCAAGCGCGCCATCCTGGACACCTACACCAAGGAGCACTCGGCCGAGTACCAGGCGCAGGCCTGGATCGACCTGGCCCGCAAGCTGCACCGCGAGCACCCGGAGGCCACGGACCCGGCCAACGTCGCCAGCATCCTCATCCGCACCAGCCACCACACGCACTACGTGATCGGCTCCGGGGCCAACGACCCGCAGAAGTACAGCCCCACCGCCTCCCGCGAGACGCTGGACCACTCGATCCCCTACATCTTCGCCGTCGCCCTGCAGGACGGCGCCTGGCACCACGTGGACTCCTACGCCCCCGAGCGGGCGGCACGGCCGGACACCGTGGAGCTGTGGCACAAGGTCACCACGGAGGAGGACCCCGAGTGGACCCGGCGGTACCACTCGCTGGACATCTCCGAGAAGGCGTTCGGCGGCTCCGTGGAGATCACGCTGACTGACGGGAGCGTCCTGCGCGACGAGATCGCCGTCGCCGACGCGCACCCCCTCGGCGCGCGCCCCTTCGCCCGCGAACAGTACATCGCCAAGTTCCGCACGCTCGCCGAGGGCCTCGTCGCCGAGGCGGAGATCGAGCGGTTCCTCGCGGCCGTGCAGGACGTCGAGCGGCTCGGCGCCGGCGAGCTGGACCGGCTGAACCTCGTCGCGGCCGACGGCGTGATCGACCCGTCCGCCGGACCGAAGGGACTCTTCTGATGCTGTACTCGACCGTCACGCCCGAGCAGAAGCGCCGGACGCTGCGCGAACAGCTGGTCCCCGGCGCGGCCCGGCAGTTCCCCGGCGCGTTCAACCCGCTCTCGGCCCGCCTCATCGAGGACAAGGGGTACGACGGCGTCTACATCTCCGGGGCGGTCCTCGCCAACGATCTGGGCCTGCCGGACATCGGCCTCACCACGCTGACCGAGGTGGCCACCCGGGCCGGGCAGATCGCCCGCATGACGGACCTGCCGGCGATCGTCGACGCCGACACCGGCTTCGGCGAGCCGATGAACGTGGCCAGGACCGTGCAGGAGCTCGAGCACGCCGGGCTCGCCGGCTGCCACATCGAGGACCAGTTCAACCCCAAGCGGTGCGGGCACCTGGACGGGAAGAACGTCGTCGACCTGGACACCATGCTCAAGCGGGTCGCCGCGGCGGCGGACGCCCGGCGCGACCCGGACTTCCTCGTCATGGCGCGCACCGACGTCCGGGCCACGGACGGGCTGCAGACCGCCGTCGACCGGGCGCGGGCCCTGGTGGACGCGGGCGCGGACGCGATCTTCCCCGAGGCGATGCGCAGCCTCGAGGAGTTCGAGGCCGTCTGCCGGGCCGTGGATGTCCCCGTCCTGGCGAACATGACAGAATTCGGCAAGTCGGAGCTGTTCACGCGGAGCCAGCTGGCCGCGGTGGGCATCGCCGTCGTGATCTACCCCGTGACGCTGCTGCGGGCCGCGATGGGCGCGGCCGAGCGCGTCCTCGAGACCATCGCCGCCGACGGGTCCCAGACGGCCGCCGTCGAGCAGATGCAGACGCGCCAGCGGCTGTACGAGCTCGTGGACTACGAGGCGTACAACCGTTTCGACTCGTCCGTCTTCAACTTCCAGGTCCCCGGCCTGGACGCGGCGCCGGGTCCGCAGACCCCGCATCCACCGACCCAGCATCCTCACCCGTAAGAAGCACCCGGAAGGAAGAGGCATCATGACGGAGAACGAGATCAGCAAGGGCCTCGCCGGCGTCGTCGTCGACTACACGGCCGTCTCCAAGGTCAACCCGGACACCAACTCGCTGCTCTACCGCGGCTACCCGGTCCAGGACCTGGCCGCGCAGAAGAGCTTCGAGGAGGTCGCCCTCCTGCTCTGGAACGGCGAGCTGCCCTCGGCGCAGGAGCTGGAGGAGTTCGTCGCGTTCGAGCGCGCCCACCGCGCCCTGAACGCCGAGGTGAAGGCGGCGATCGACCTGCTGCCGACCACCTGCCACCCGATGGACGTGGGCCGCACCGCCGTCTCGGTGCTCGGCGCAATCCACCCGGACGCCGAGGACTCCTCCCCCGGGGTGGAGCTGGAGAAGGCCAAGTCGCTGTTCGCGAAGTTCCCGGCCGTCGTGGCGTACGACCAGCGCCGGCGGCGCGGCCAGGACGTCGTGGAGCCGTGCGAGGACCTGGACTACGCGGAGAACTTCCTCTGGATGACGTTCGGTGAGGAGCCGGTCGCCGAGGTCGTGGACGCCTTCCGCGTCTCGATGGTGCTCTACGCCGAGCACTCGTTCAACGCGTCGACGTTCACCGCGCGCGTGATCACGTCCACGCTGGCGGACCTGCACTCGGCCGTCACGGGCGCGATCGGTGCGTTGAAGGGCCCGCTCCACGGCGGGGCCAACGAGGCCGTCATGCACACCTTCGACGAGATCGGCGTCCGCTCCGACGAGAGCCGCGAGGAGGCCGCCGCGCGGGCGAAGGAGTGGATGGAGCGGGCGCTGGCCGAGAAGCAGAAGGTCATGGGCTTCGGCCACCGTGTCTACAAGCACGGCGACTCCCGCGTGCCGACCATGAAGGCGGCGCTGGAGGCGATGGTGGCGCACTACGGCCGAGCCGAGCTGATGGGCCTCTACGACGGGCTCGAGCAGGCGATGGACGAGGCGAAGGGCATCAAGCCGAACCTGGACTACCCGGCCGGCCCGACGTACCACCTCATGGGGTTCGACACCGAGATGTTCACGCCGCTGTTCATCGCCTCCCGGATCACCGGATGGACCGCGCACATCATGGAGCAGCGCGCCGCGAATGCCCTCATCCGGCCGCTGGCCGCCTACAACGGGCCGGAGCAGCGCGAGCTGTAGGCGACGCCGGCCCGGTGGGCCGGTCAGTCCGCCGGATCGAGGACGGTGGCGGTGTACTCCGCCACCGTCTCGTTGTCCGCGGCCAGGACCACGCGGACCCGGGTCACGCCGTCCCCGGCCGGGGCGACGACGTCGGGCAGCCAGCGCGCCGAGTCCTGCCACATGCTCTCGGCCGGCAGGGCGTCGAGCCGGTGCCAGACCGGCCTCAGCTCGTCGGTCTCCACGGGCTCGCCGGTGACGACGGCGGCGCCGCCGGCGGTCCGGGCGCCGGCCGCCACCCGGAAGACGGTGCAGTCCATGTCCGCGGCGGGCTGGTTGGGGAAGACGAAGTCGATCCGGGCGACCTCGCGCACGCTCGAGAGCGCCGCGGCGGAGACCTCCAGGCCGGTCTCCTCGGCGAGTTCGCGCACGGCGGCCTCGACCGGGCTCTCCCCGGGCTCGATCTTGCCGCCGGGCAGGACGGTCTTCCCGGCGGCGAAGCCGCGGAGCTTGACGCCAAGCAGGACCGCGGGCGCGCCGTCGTCCTCGGTCCGGACCACAGCGCAGAGAACCACGCGCGTGGGGCCGCTCATGTGGCCCTCGGGTGGGCGGTCGCGTAGATCTCCCGCAGCGTCTCCGCGGTGACCATGGTGTACACCTGCGTGGTCGTCACAGACGCGTGGCCGAGCAGCTCCTGGACCACGCGGACGTCGGCGCCGCCCTCGAGCAGGTGGGTCGCGAAGGAGTGGCGCAGCGTGTGCGGGGAGACGTCGGCGGAGATGCCGGCCCGCTCGGCCGCGGTCTTGAGCAGCGTCCACGCGGACTGGCGGGTCAGCCGGCCGCCCCGCAGGTTCAGGAACAGGGCCGGGGTGCCGCGGCCCTTCGTCACGAGCAGGGGGCGGGCCCGGACCAGATACGCCTGCAGGGCGCGGGCGGCGTAGGAGCCGACGGGGACGATCCGTTCCTTGGAGCCCTTGCCGAACAGTCGCACGACGGCGGGGCCATCCGCCTCCCCGGCCCCCTCGGCGATGGAGTGCAGGTCGTCGACGTCCAACCCCACGGCCTCGCTGATGCGCGCGCCCGTGGAGTACAGGAACTCGAGCAGCGCCCGGTCCCGCAGCCCGGCGGGCGTGTCCGCGGGCACGGCGTCGATCATCGCGGCGACGTCGGCGACGCTGATCGCCTTCGGCAGGCGCGATCCGGTGGCCGGCGGTTTCAGGTCGGCGGCCGTGTTGTCGGCGGTGATGCCCTCCAGCGCCCAGAACTTGTGCAGTCCGCGGACGGCGACGATCGTCCGCGCCGCGGAGCGAGCGGTCAGGGGTGCGCCGCCGTCGCTGCCGTCCCGGAGGTCCTGTGCGAAGTCGGAGAGCAACCGCGGGCTCGCGTCGCGGGCATCCGCGACGCCGCGCCCGGACAGGAACCGCGTGTACCGGCCGATGTCCCGCCGGTAGGCGGCGACCGTGTTCGGCGCCATGCCGCGCTCGATCGTCAGGTGCTGGAAGTAGGCGGTGACCTGGCGGTCGAGGGCGGTCGCGGGTGCCGGGGCATCCCCGCGGGAGGCGTCAGCGGCGGGCCCGCGGACGGGCGCGGCGTCGGGGGCCGTCATGGGCGCAGGCGCGGGTGCTCGTCCCACGGTGCGTCGGCCGGACGCAGGCCGGCGAAGCCCGTGGCGGACGCCGCCTGGGCGGCGAGGATCCCGACGACGGCCGAGGGGTTGTGCAGGCGGCCCGACAGGACCAGGCCCACGGCCTCGTCGAGCGGGACCCAGGCGCTCTCCATGTCGGCCTCCTCGTCGGTGCGCACGTGCCGCTCGTGGTCGGGGACCTTATGCAGTCCCCGGGCTAGGAAGACCCGCTGCGCCTCGGAGGAGTAGCCGGGGGTGTTGAAGAAGTCGGTGAGGACGTGCCACGTCTCGGCGGCCAGATCCGCCTCCTCGGCGAGCTCGCGCTTGGCGGCGTCGAGCGCCGGCTCGCCGGCGACGTCGAGGAGCCCGGCGGGGATCTCCCAGAGGCGCATCCCGACGGGGTGCCGGTACTGGCGCTGGAGCAGGACCCGCTGCTGGTCGTCGAGGACCACGATGCTCACGGCGCCGGTGTGGTCGATGAAGTCCCGGACCAGCGGAGCGTCGCTATGCGGGAAGGCGAAGCTCTCCGTGACGACGTTCCAGATCCGTCCGGTGTAGACGGTCTCGGACGACAACGGCACGCAGGGGTCCACCGCGTCCTGCAGAGTCCTGCTGGACTCGACGCCGTGGTCCCGCTGCGCGCCGTCGCTCCGGGGCATGGCTACCGGGCGGCCTTCTGGTGGTTCAGGGCCGCCTCGATCAGACCGGCGAAGAGCGGGTGCGGGCGCGTGGGGCGCGAGCTGAGCTCCGGGTGGGCCTGGGTCGACACGTAGTACGGGTGGACGTCGGCGGGGAGCTCGACGAACTCGACGAGCTCGTTGTCCGGGGATGTCCCCGAGAAGACGAGGCCGTGCTCCTCCAGCTGCTTGCGGTAGCCGTTGTTGACCTCGTAGCGGTGCCGGTGACGCTCGGAGACCCGGGTCCGGCCGTACGTGCCGGCCACCACGGAGCCCTCCGCGAGCCGGGCCTCGTAGAGGCCCAGGCGCATGGTGCCGCCGAGGTCGCCCTTGCCGTCGACGATGTCGAGCTGCTCCGCCATGGTCGCGATGACCGGCGTCGTGGTCTCCGGGTCGAACTCCGTGGACGAGGCGTCGGCGAGGCCGACGACGTTGCGGGAGTACTCGATGACCATCGACTGCAGGCCGAGGCAGAGGCCGAGGGTCGGCAGCTTGCGCTCGCGGGCGAACTTCAGGGCGCCGAGCTTGCCCTCGAGTCCGCGGATGCCGAAGCCGCCGGGCACGCAGATCGCGTCGACGCCGGCGAGGGCCTTCGCGGCGCCTTCCTCGGTGCTGCACTCGTCCGAGGGAACCCAGCGGATCCGCACCTTCGTCTGGTTGGCGAAGCCGCCGGCGCGCAGCGCCTCGGTGACGGAGAGGTACGCGTCGGGCAGGTCGATGTACTTGCCGACCAGCGCGACCTCGACCTCGTCCTTGGGGTGGTGGACCGCGTCGAGGACCTTCTGCCACTCGGTCCAGTCGACGTCCTTGAACTTCAGCCCGAGCGACTGGACGATGTACGCGTCCAGGCCCTGCTCGTGGATGATGACCGGGATGTCGTAGATGCTCGGGGCGTCCGCGCAGTTGATGACGGCCTCGGGGTCGACGTCGCAGGTGCGGGCGAGCTTCTCGCGCATGTCGTCCGGGATCTGCCGGTCGGAGCGGATGACGAGGCTCTCCGGCTGGATGCCGATCGAGCGCAGGGCGGCCACGGAGTGCTGCGTCGGCTTGGTCTTCAGTTCCTGCGACGGGCCGATGTACGGGACCAGGGACACGTGCACGAAGAAGGCGTTGCTGCGGCCGATGTCCTGGCGGACCTGGCGGGCCGACTCGAGGAACGGCTGCGACTCGATGTCGCCGACGGTGCCGCCGATCTCGGTGATGATCACGTCGGGGGCATCGGGCCCCTCGGCGGGCAAGCGCATGCGGCGCTTGATCTCATCGGTGATGTGCGGGATGACCTGCACCGTGTCGCCGAGGTAGTCGCCGCGGCGCTCCTTCTCGATCACAGTCGAGTACACCTGGCCGGTCGTCACGTTCGACATCCCGGAGAGGTTCTCGTCCAGGAAGCGCTCGTAGTGCCCGAGATCCAGATCGGTCTCGGCACCGTCGTCGGTCACGAAGACCTCGCCGTGCTGGAAGGGGTTCATCGTGCCCGGATCGACATTCAGATACGGGTCGAGCTTCTGCATCGTGACCGACAGGCCACGCGCTCGGAGAAGATGGCCGAGGCTGGAAGCCGTCAGTCCCTTCCCGAGCGAAGACGCCACACCACCGGTGACGAAGATCTGCTTTGTCGTTTCGGACCGGGACTCACGGGAAAAAATACGCTGCACCACGGAATTCTAGCCTACCATTCTCTGCCACCACGTGGACTTCTCGGTCTCCTCCAATGGCCGGTCAGGCCATCACGGAGACATGATCTCGGGCGGTTCTCAACAGCTCCTCGGCGTGGGCCTGCGCCGTGTCTGACTCCTCCTGACCGGCCAGCATCCGCGCCAGTTCGCGCACTCGCTCGTTCTCGTCCAGCAGGACCACGTCGCTCTGAGTGACACCGCCCTCGGGGTCGCCGGCGGCGCCCGAGTTCTTGATCACTCTGATGTGGCGGTCCGCGTAGGCGGCCACCTGCGGCAGGTGGGTGACCACGATGACCTGCACGTGCCGCGCCAGCATCGCCAGCCGCCGCCCGATCTCGACGGCCGCCTTGCCGCCCACGCCGGCGTCGACCTCGTCGAAGACGAACGTCGGCACGGGGTCGACGGCGGCCAGGACCACCTCGATGGCCAGCATCACGCGGGAGAGCTCGCCGCCGGATGCTCCCTTGCCGAGGGGACGGGGCGAGGATCCGGAGTGCGGCTGCAGGAGCATGTGGATCTCGTCCTGGCCGTAGCGGCCGAGCTCACCGGTGGGGCGGACCTCGGTGGTGAACAGCGCGTCCGGCATCGCGAGCGCGGCGAGCTCGGCGGTGACGCGCTCGGCGAGGTCCGCGGCGGCCCTCCGGCGCAGTTCGCTGAGCGTCTCCGCTCGGTCGCGCAGCCGCTCCTCGAGCTCCTCCTTCTCGGCGGTGAGCGCGTCGATCCGGCCGGAGTCGTCCTGGAGTTCCTCGAGCCGCTCCCGGCTCGCCTGCGTCCACTCCAGGACCTCGTCGATGGTCGGCGCGTACTTGCGGATCAGTCGGCCCAGGTCGGCGCGACGCGCCTCCAGCTCGGCCAGCCGCTCTGGGCCTTCGGTGTCCAGGCCCGTGGCGTAGCTCGCGACCTCGGTGGACAGGTCGGAGACGAGGTAGTTGATCTCGGTGAGCCGTTCGGCGAGCGCCTTGAGCTCGGCGTCGTCGTCCTGCACTCCCTCGAGGGCGCTCTTGGCGGCGGCGATCAGCCCGAGGGCGTTGTACTCCTCGCTGAACTCGCTGCCGGCGAGGGCCGTCTGCGCTGTCATCGCGGCCGTGCGGAGCCCCTCGATGTTGGCCAGCTTGGTGGCCTCGGCCTTGAGCTGCTCGTCCTCGCCGGGCTCCGGGGCCACGGCATCGATCTCCTCGAGCGCGGCCTGCAGGCCCTCGGCCTCCCGCAGCCGCTCGCGGGCCGCGCCCACGAGCTCGTCCAGCTCAGCCGTGACGGAGCGCCAACGGCGGTAGTCGTTCCCGTACTCCTCCAGGAGCGCCGTCAGCTCCGGGCCGGCGAACTTGTCCAGCGCCTGGCGCTGCGCGGTCGCGCCCGTGAGCCGCAGCTGGTCGCTCTGCCCGTGGACGGCGACGAGGTCGCTGCCGAGCTCCCCGAGCAGACCCACCGGTGCGGCGCGGCCCCCGACGGCGGCCTTGCTGCGTCCGGCCGCGCTGAGGAAGCGCGCGATGATCAGGTCCGATCCCTCGTCGTCGTGCTCCACGAGGGCGCCGGCCTCCTCGGCGCGCTCGACGACCGGGCTGCCCGGCGGCAGACGCAGACTGGCCTCGGCCACGGCCTGCCCGGCGCCGTGGCGCACGGCACCGGCGTCGGCGCGGCGCCCGAGCAGCAGCCCCAGAGCGGTGATGACCATGGTCTTTCCGGCGCCGGTCTCGCCGGTGACCACGGTGAGGCCCGGTCCCAGGGGCAGCGTGGCCTCGCCGATCACACCGAGGTCGTTGATGCGGATTTCCTCGATCATGCCTTGCCCTCCGTCCCCTGCTTGCGCCGCGGCTCCACGACCTCGACTCCGTGCGCGACGATCGGCAGCGCGGTGGACACCGGGTCGATCTCCGGGTGGTGGACCGGCCCGCGCCAGCCCGCCGTCGGCAGTTCGAACTTTCGCACGAGGCGCTCACTGAATGGCGTCTGGTTCACGCGTGCGAGCCGCACCGGGGTGGCCGAGCGAGTCACCTCGACGCGGGACCCGGGCGGGAGGTTGATGCTCCGCCGCCCGTCGCACCAGAGGACCGCCTGCGCGTCGGTGCGGGCGAGGATCTCGACGGCGATCTCCGACGTCGGGGCGACCACGAGCGGCTTGGCGAAGAGCGCATGGGCGCTGATCGGGGCCATGATGAGCGCGTCCAGCTCCGGCCAGACCACCGGTCCCCCGGCGGAGAACGCGTAGGCGGTGGACCCGGTGGGCGTCGCCAGCACCATGCCGTCGCAGCCGAAGGTGCTGATCGGGCGCGCGTCGACCTCCATGACGATCTCGATCATGCGCTCGCGGTCGGCCTTCTCGACGGCGGCCTCGTTCAGGGCCCACGTCTGCGCGACGCGCCGGTTGCCGAACCAGACGTTGACGTCGATGGCCATGCGCTCCTCGACCGTGTAGTCGCGGTCGACGACCCACCGGACCGTCTGCCTCAGGTCGGAGCGGTCACTCTCGGCGAGGAAGCCCACGTGGCCGAGGTTCACACCCAGTAGCGGCACCTGCGAGCCGCGGACCAGCTCGGCCGAGCGCAGCATCGTGCCGTCGCCGCCGAGCACCATGGCGAGGTCGACCTCCTGCAGGGTCGAGTCCTCGCCGAGCGAGAGGACCTCCGGCATCGGGTGCGGCAGCGCCTGCGTCAGCTCCGCCAGCTCCTCGGGCAGCATGACGGGCATCAGCCCCGCGTCGCGCAGCGTGACGCAGGTGTCGAACGTCGCCCGCAACGCGTCGGACCGCCCGGTGTGAGCCAGGACGAGAATCCGTCGCATACATTCCTTCCGTGTTGCCGCTCGTGGGTCGGTCACGCGTCACCGGCCGCGATCGCGTCGGCCCTCGGGGACGGCCGCGTGCGGCACTGCGTCAAGAATAGTCAACCTCGTCGATCAGCGTACCCGCGGCGCGGGCCTGTGGACGGGCGGTTCCCGGCCGGCCCAGCCAGAGGAAGAACTCGACGTTGCCATCCTGCCCCGGCAGGGGGCTGCGCGCCATCCCGTGGCACTCCAGGCCCGCGTCCTCGGCGGCCTCGGCGACCTTGAGGACGGCGGACCGGCGCTGCGCCGGGCCCGTGACGACGCCGGTGCGGGCCAGGGCCTCCTTGCCCACCTCGAACTGCGGTTTGACCATGAGCACGAGGTCTCCGCCCGGGCGCGTCACCGCGGCCAGCGGCCCGAGGACGAGCGTGAGCGAGATGAAGGAGAGGTCGGCGACCACGAGGTCCACCTGACCGCCGATGTCCGCCGGGTCGAGGTGCCGGACATTCATCCCCTCGTGGACGTGGACGCGGGGGTCCTGCCGCAGCTCGGGGACGATCTGGTCGTGGCCGACGTCGACCGCCTCCACCTCGCGGGCGCCCCGGCGGAGCAGGACGTCCGTGAAGCCGCCGGTGGATGCGCCGGCGTCCAGGCACCGCCGACCCTCGACGACGACGTCGGGGTACCGGTCCAGTGCACCGGCGAGCTTGTGGCCGGCGCGGCTGACGTACTCGTCGCCGTCGGGCTCGCTCACCCGGAGGACGGTGCCGTCGGCGACCTTGAGCGAGGCCTTCCCGGCGGGGCGCCCGTCGGCGGTGACCCGGTCAGCTGCGATCAGGGAGGCCGCGTGGGTGCGCGAGCGCGCCAGGCCCCGGGCCACGAGCTCCTGGTCGAGACGGGTCACTAGGCACTCTCCCCGGCCGGGCCACCGGCCTCGGCGTCCGGGTCTTCGGCGTCGTGGGTCAGGCCGCTGCCCTCGGCCACCCGGCGGAGGGCACTGCGGTGGTCCTGCTCGGATCCGTCGAGTGCGGACTGCAGGGCGGCGTGGGCCTGCTCGTACTCGGCCAGGTGCTCGTCCAGCGGCAGGTCCGGCACCCCGGCGAGGCCGTCGATCACCCGGTCGACGGCGTCGTGTCCGGTGGTCTCGGGCGCGGGCGTCGTCTCGTCGCTCATCGCGGGTCCTCTCCGTCGACTCGGATGGCCTCGGGTGCGGCGGCCGCCTCCGGGTGGAGGCGCCACCAGAGCGCGCAGGCCGCCCGCCAGGCGTCGACGCTGTCGCTGCTGAGGGACAGTGTCGCGCCGTCCAGCTCGGCCCGCTCGTCCCCGCAGGAGACGGCCTCGCCGCCGTCGTCGTCCCTGCTGGGGTAGGGCCGGTAGAGGTCGCCGAGGGTCGCGAGCAAATAGTCGGGTCGCTGGTCCGGCTCGGCGGCCAGGATGGTGCGCACAGTGTCGATCCCGGTCAGGACCGCGGCCGTGGCGAAGCCCGCGCGGTTGCCGCCGAGGATGTCGGTGTCGAGCCGGTCCCCCACCACCAGGGGGCGTTCGGCGCCGAGCCGGCCGGCGGCGTGGTGGAAGAGGTAGGGCTCGGGTTTGCCGGCGACGGCAGGCGTCGCGCCGGTGGCGAACGCGACGGCGTTGACGAGCGCGCCGTTGCCGGGCGCGATCCCCTCGGCTCGTGGGATCGTGAAGTCCGTGTTGGTGGCGACCCAGTCCGCGCCGGCGTTGATGGCGTACGACGCCTCGGCGAGGTCCGCCCAACCGAGCGTCGGATCGAAGCCCTGCACGACGGCGTCGGGCCGCTCCCGGTGATCGCTCACCGGGACGAGGCCGCGGTCCTCGACGCAGGACCGCAGGTACTCGCTGCCCGTGATCAGGACCTTGGCGCCCGCCTCGAGACGGTCGGCGAGGAGCTCGGCCGCCGCATCGGCGGAACCGAAGACGGACTCCGCCGACGCCGGGGCGCCGAGCCGCCGGATGTGATCGGCGACAGCCGTCGGCGACCTAGAGGCGTTGTTGGTGATGTAGCCGAGGCTGACACCCTCCTCCTCGAGACGGCCGAGGGCGTCGGCAGCGCCGTCGATAGGCTCCTCGCCCGCATAGACGACGCCGTCGAGATCCGCCAGCAGTGCGTCGAACCGATCCAGCAGCACGGCTACTCCGACTTGTCGGACGATTCGTCGGAGCCGTCGTCAGCGTCAGCGTCAGCCTCGTCGGCGTCGTCGGAGTCAGCGTCGTCGTCGGCCTCGTCGGCCTCGTCGTCGGAGTCAGCGTCGTCGTCGGCCTCGTCGGCCTCGTCGTCGGAGTCAGCGTCGTCGGCCTCGTCAGCGTCAGCGGTGGACGAGTCGACGACCTGGAGGCCGTCCTCCTCGTCAATGCCCTCCTCGCCCTTCGAGTCGGCGGGGTGGCCCTCGCCGGCACTCTGCCCGTCGGACGGCAGGATGTCCTTGACCCTCGGCTTCGGCTCGTCCTCGTCGTCCTCCCCCAGATCCATGATCTCGGGGTCGGCGTAATCGCCCAAGCCGAGCGCGCGCTCGGCGATGACGACACGCGAGTACCACTTCTCCGCCTCGCCGTGGCGGCCCAGCTCCTCGAGCGCCTCGGCGTAGACAGTGAACAGCCGAGGGCTGAACGAGTAGGCACGGTTGATGTCCAGCTGCGGGATCTCCAGCTCCGCGAGGGCCGCCTGATGGTTCCCCAAGTCGGCCTGCGCGCCGGAGGCAACGATCGCCATTTCGACCTTGAGCGGCGTGTCCAGGTTCTCGGCGTCCTCGGAGCGGGCCAACTCGAGGGCCTTCTCCGGACGGCCGAGGCCACGTTCGCAGTCGGCCATCATGGGCAGATGGACGTTGGAGCCGCTGATCCGACGGAAGGTGCGGAATTCGCGCAGGGCGTCGGCGAACTGACCCGCGGCGTAGGCGGTGAGGCCCACGGCCTCACGGACGACGGCGATACGACCACCGCGTCGGCTGGCTGCAAGTGCGTGCTCGTAGGCGAGCTCCGGCTCCAGATCGACCAGGCGCCCTGCCATGACCAGGTGCTTGGCGACCCAGGTGCCGTTGGGGTCCTCAAGGTAGCGCAGCTCCGCGCGGGCAGCGCGGTCGAGTTCCTTGCCCGTGACGTCGTCGTCGATCTCCGGGGACCGGGGACGGTCGGCACGGTTGGAGCTGCGGAGGTCGCCACGCTTCGGGTTGAAGGAGCTCTGATCGCGGTTGGGCCGGTCGGAGCGTTCTGCACCGCCGCCGGGACGGCGGTCGTCGCGCTGACCGCCGTCGTCCCGGCGCGGACGGGAGCCCGCGGGCTTGTCGCCCTTCCACGGGGGCTTGCCTCCGCGCGCTGGGCCGCGCCCGCCGTCGGCGTCGCGCTTCACGTACCCGCCCTCGCGGCGCGGACGCTCGTCACGGTTGCCGTAGCCACCGCGTTGCTCCCCGTCACGCTTCTGGTAGCCACCCTCGCGGCGCGGACGCTCGTCACGGTTGCCGTAGCCACCGCGCTGCTCACCGTCACGCTTCTGGTAGCCACCCTCGCGGCGCGGACGCTCGTCACGGTTGCCGTAGCCACCGCGCTGCTCACCGTCACGCTTCTGGTAACCGTCTTCACGGCGGGGACGGTCTTCACGGTTGCCCTGGTTGCCGTAGCCACCGCGCTGCTCCCCGTCACGCTTCTGGTAGCCACCCTCGCGGCGCGGACGCTCGTCACGGTTGCCGTAGCCACCGCGCTGCTCACCGTCACGCTTCTGGTAGCCGCCTTCACCGCGGGGGCGGTCGTCGCGGTTGCCGTAGCCACTGCGCTGCCCATCCCGGTCTCCGCGAGGTGCGTTGCCCCGGCCGCCGTCACCGGAAGTGCGGCTACCGCCACCGTTGTACGGCCGCGCCCCGCCTGCACGATTACGCTGACCGCCTTGCGAGCGGTTGGAGTTAGCGCCTTCCGGACGGTCGGCACCGGACGTGCGACGGTCATCAGCCACGTGGCCGTTCCTCTCATTGGGTTTTCCCTCTATCCGCCGTCCCCTCGAATCGGGTCACGACGGTGAACATCAAGATGCAAGTCTACTGGAGGCCGCCAAACGGGGGCCTCCCTCGGGGCGATCTGGCCTATCGGTCCGCTCACAACCGGGTCTCGCACAGTCATCGTGACCGGGGGTGATGTGCCCGAACGTTCCCGGCCAGGAGCTCGCTGATTCAACCGGTTGAGGGAGGAATCTGCGCTTCCTCCGCTGGGTATCTCTTGCAGTCGGGACAGCGCGTGACGAGATCATGAGTGCACCCGACGACGTGCTCGAGGAACTTCTCTGCATCTGCCAGCTGCGCCCGCTGTGAGCGGATCGATTGCAGCCTTCTCTCGATGATCTCGGCACGGCCCTCCTCGTCGCGGTGGAGGACAAGGCGTATCTCGGCAAGGCTCATTCCAACGCTCTGG
The DNA here is from genome assembly GCF_031178195.1 of Zhihengliuella sp. Lineage (GTDB taxonomy): Bacteria > Actinomycetota > Actinomycetes > Actinomycetales > Micrococcaceae > Zhihengliuella. The sequence continues at coordinate 1,307 of NZ_JAPSJL010000009.1, read as the reverse complement.
CAGGCCCGTACGATGCCGAGACGCCGGATATGTTCCTCGGTATAGACCCGCTGGCCCGATGCGGCTCGGTCTGGAACGACCACACCCACATCGTCCCAGTGCCGCAGGACATGGATGTCGACGCCGACTCGTCTGGCAGCTTCCCCGATCCGCAATAGCGCGCGCCCTCTCCGCTTGACCTCAGGTCGACCTGAGGTTTTACCGTCGATCCATGCTGACATGCGAACCGCTGCTGCCGGAACCAAGCCGTGTGATGATCGACGGGACCGCCGTTGCGACGCGGGTACTGGAGCCCACTCACCCCGCAGGGGGCGAACTCGTCCTGTGTCACGGCACGCCGTGGTCTTCTCGGATCTGGGCCGGCGTCGCGCGCGAGCTAAGCATCGACTACCGAGTATTCCTCTGGGACATGCCGGGCTACGGCGAGTCGGAGAAGGGGCCGAAGGTGGCGACCGATCTCGCCACGCAGGCGGAGCGGCTCGCCGCTCTGGTACGGATGTGGGGCATCGAGAGGCCGCATGTGGTTGCACATGATATCGGCGGTGCGGTGGCTCTACGAGCCCACCTGCTGCACGGAGTCGAGTACGCAGGCTTGTCCCTGTGGGATGCCGTCACTCACGCTAGACCCATGGGGGTCGCCATTCTTCCGTCTCGTGGCAGAGAACGCCGACGTGTTCGCCCAACTTCCTTCGCATCTCCATGCCGCGCTGGTCAGGGAATACATCGCCGGGGCTGTCTCGGCGAGCCTGTCCCCTCAGGACATCGATGTGCTGGCCTCACCCTGGCTGGACTCGTCCGGGCAGACGGCGTTCTACCAGCAGATCGCCTCGCTCAAATCCGCCGATACTCGTCCAGTCGCCGGGATCCTGGCCACGACGCGCTGCCCATCCCATATCGGTTGGGGCCGAGACGATCCCTGGATCCCAGTGCAGCAGACCTACGAACTTCAGTCCAAGCTCGCCGGCGATCCGGAAGTCGTCGTCCTCGATGGCGTCGGGCATCTATCGCCCTACGAGGATCCGCCCGGGGTGACCGCAGCCCTGCGCGAATGGCTCACGCGATCGCGGCAGAGCCCCGGCGGTTCGTAGGCTGCGGGGATGGCACTCACCGAGGCCGGAGGATTCAGGAGCGGCCCTGTTCTGCGGTGGTTGGGTGGTTAAACAGGTCAGGCCCCCGCATTTCTGCGGGGGCCTGAGCTGTAATGGTTGTCCGGCGGCGACCTACTCTCCCACACCCTCCCGAGTGCAGTACCATCGGCGCTGTGGGTCTTAGCTTCCGGGTTCGGTATGGGACCGGGCGTTTCCCCC
>NZ_JAPSJL010000008.1 GCF_031178195.1 Zhihengliuella sp. | reverse complement strand
CCCCCGCCGCCGGCCGCGGCCCCCCCCCGGCGCGCGCCGCCCCCGCCCGGGCGGGGGCCCCGCTCCTCTGTCATGCGCTGCCGGTCAGCTGTCGCCGCCGGCGTTGCCGCTGGTGCCGGCGTTGACGTCGTCGAGGCGGTAGCGCTCGAATGCCTGGGCCGGTGCCTCGGCGGGGACCTCGCCGCGGCGGGCGAGCAGCTGCAGGGCTCGGACCACGATGCTGTGCGCGTCGATGTTGAAGAACCGGCGCGCCGCGGCACGGGTGTCCGAGAAGCCGAAGCCGTCGGCCCCGAGCGTGGCCCACTCGTTGGGCACGTACTGCCGGATCTGGTCCGGCACCTGGGACATGTAGTCCGTGGCCGCCACAATCGGGCCCTCGGCCCCGGCGAGCTGCCGGGTGACGAAGGGCTCCCGCGCGTTCTCCGCCGTCGGATCCAGGAACGCCTCGCGCTCGGCGGCCAGCCCATCGCGGCGCAGCTCCGTCCAGCTGGTCACGGACCAGACGTCCGCGGAGACGCCCCACTCCTCGGCCAGGATGCGCTGGGCCTCGATGGCCCACGGGACCGCGACGCCGGAGGCCAGCAGCTGCGTCTTCGGTCCCTCCTGCCCGCCCACGGCGACCCGGTGGATGCCGCCGAGGATCCCCTCGACGTCGACGCCCTCGGGCTCGGCCGGCTGCACGTACGGCTCGTTGTAGACGGTGAGGTAGTACATGACGTTCGGGTCCGGGTGGTTCCCGCCGTACATGCGCTCGAGGCCGGCCCGGATGATGTGCCCGATCTCGTAGCCGTAGGCCGGGTCGTATGTGATCACGGCCGGGTTGGTCGCGGCGAGGATCGGCGAGTGCCCGTCGGCGTGCTGGAGGCCCTCGCCGGTGAGCGTGGTGCGTCCGGCGGTCGCGCCGATGACGAAGCCGCGCGTCATCTGGTCCGCGGCGGCCCAGAAGGAGTCTCCGGTGCGCTGGAACCCGAACATCGAGTAGAAGACGTAGACCGGGACCAGCGGCTCGCCCTGGGTGGCGTAGGCGGTTCCCGCGGCGGTGAACGCCGAGACCGCGCCGGCCTCGTTGATCCCGGGGTGGATCAGCTGCCCGGCAGGCGACTCCTTGTAGGCCAGGACCAGGTCCCGGTCCACGGACAGGTACTCCTGGCCGCCCGGGTTGTAGATCTTCGCCGTCGGGAAGAACGCGTCCATGCCGAAGGTGCGCGACTCGTCCGGGACGATCGGCACGATCCGGCTCCCGAAGCCCTTGTCCCGCATCAGGTCCTTGAGCAGGCGGACGAAGGCCATGGTGGTGGCGGCCTGCTGCTTGCCGGAGCCGCGCTTGGCGATCGCGTACGTCTTCTCCTCGGGGAGCACGACGTCGGTGTGCCGGGGGCGGCGCTCGGGGAGGAACCCGCCGAGGGCGCGGCGGCGCTCGAGGAGGTACTCGATCTCGGGCGCGTCGGGTCCCGGGTGGAAGTACGGCGGTCGGTACGGGTCGGCCTCGAGCTGCTCGTCCGTGATCGGGATCCGCAGGTAGTCGCGGAACGACTTGAGGTCGTCGAGGGTCAGCTTCTTCATCTGATGGGTCGCGTTGCGGCCCTCGAAGTGCGGGCCCAGGCCGTAGCCCTTGACGGTCTTGGCCAGGATGACGGTCGGCTTGCCCTTGAACTCGGTGGCGGCCTTGTAGGCGGCGTAAACCTTGTGGTAGTCGTGGCCGCCGCGCTTGAGGTTCCAGATCTCGTCGTCGCCCAGGTCCGCGACGAGCTCCTTGGTGGCCTGCGACTTGCCGAAGAAGTGCTCGCGGACGAATCCGCCGTTCTCGGCCTTGTAGGTCTGGTAGTCGCCGTCGGGCGTGCGGTTCATGATGTCGACGAGCGCTGCGGAGTGCTCGCTGGACAGCAGGGAGTCCCACTCGCGGCCCCAGACGACCTTGATGACGTTCCAGCCGGCGCCGCGGAAGAAGGCCTCCAGCTCCTGCATGATCTTGCCGTTGCCGCGGACCGGGCCGTCGAGGCGCTGCAGGTTGCAGTTGATCACGAAGTTCAGGTTGTCGAGCTTCTCGTTCGCCGCCAGCTGGAGCAGGCCGCGCGACTCGGGCTCGTCCATCTCGCCGTCACCGAGGAAGGCCCAGACCTGCTGGTCGGAGGTGTCCTTGATCCCGCGGTTGTGCAGGTAGCGGTTGGACTGCGCCTGGTAGATGGCGTTCATGGGGCCGATGCCCATCGACACCGTCGGGAACTCCCAGAACTCGGGCATGTTCCGCGGGTGCGGGTACGAGGGCAGGGCATGGCCCTCCTTCGACTTCTCCTGGCGGAACCCGTCGAGGTCCTGCTCGCTCAGGCGCCCCTCGAGGAACGCCCGGGCGTACATGCCCGGGGAGGCGTGGCCCTGGAAGAAGACCTGGTCGCCGCCGCACGGGTGGTCCTTGCCGCGGAAGAAGTGGTTGAAGCCCACCTCGTACAGCGTCGCCGCGCCCGCGTAGGTGGAGATGTGGCCGCCGACGCCGATGTCCGGGTGCTGGCCGCGGTGCACCATGACCGCGGCGTTCCAGCGCATCCACGCCCGGTAGCGGCGCTCGACCTCCTCGTCGCCCGGGAACTCGGGCTCCTGGTCGGCCGGGATGGTGTTCACGTAGTCGGTGTTGATGGCGGCCGCGACGGCGACCTGCCGCTCACGGGCCCGCTCCAGCAGGCTGGTCATGATGGTGCCGGCGCGGTCCGCGCCACCGACCTTCAGCAGGGAGTCGAACGATTCGATCCACTCCGCCCGCTCCTCCGCGTCCGGTTCGGATGCGAACCGGGGCTCATCGATGATGGTCATGTCTTCCCTCCGAGGACAACGGCGGTTTTCGCCGATGCGATCCAGTTACCGCTATACGGAATTGTTTTTTCGCACAGTAGTATCCTAGTGAAAGCCGTCACGTCCCCGATGTCAACGTGCCGACACGAAAGCGTCCCTCCGAGACCCCGACCGAGGAGCCCTCCATGACCGCGAGCGACCGCACCGACTCCCCCCGCCCCGCGTCCGAGCAGCCCGAGCCGCGGACCGCGGTCATCACGGGCGCCGGCTCCGGAATCGGGGCCGCCAGCGCCCGCCGGCTGCTCGCAGCCGGGTGGAACGTGGTCCTGGCCGGCCGCCGCAGCGCACCCCTCGAGGCGACCGCGGACGGGCATCCGCAGGCCCTGGCGGTGCCCGCGGACGTGACGGAACCGGACTCGGTCGCGGCCCTCTTCGACGCCGCCGTCGCACGCTTCGGGCGCGTCGACGTGCTCGTGAACAACGCGGGCACGTTCGGCCCGGCGGTCGACGTCGGCGACCTGACCGCCGCGGAGTGGGACGCCGTCGTCGCCGTGAACCTCACCGGCGCCGTGCTCTGCGCCGGCGAGGCCTTCCGGCGGATGCGGGACCAGCGCCCGGCGGGCGGGCGGATCATCAACAACGGCTCCATCTCCGCCCAGGCGCCGCGGCCCCGCTCCGTCGCCTACACGACCACCAAGCACGCCATCGCGGGCCTGACCAAGTCGATCGAGCTCGACGGCCGGGCCCACGGCATCACCTGCACGCAGCTGGACATCGGCAACACGGCGACGGACATGATGGCCGCGATCGGGACCGGCACCGGCGCGCTCCAGGCGGACGGATCCCGCCGGACGGAGCCGACCTTCCCGCTGGACGAGGCCGCCCGCACCATCGAGTTCCTCGCCTCCCTGCCGGCGAGCGCGAGCGTGAACCAGTTGACCATCACGGCCGCCGGGATGCCGTTCGTGGGCCGCGGCTGACGAACCCGGGCGCAGGTCTTGCCACGCCGGGGCCGCGGTGCTGGACTGTGGCCATGAGCACACCAGCACCGGCTCCGCCGGAGACCATGGTTCTGCTGGCGATCGGCACCAAGAAGGGCCTCTGGCTCGCGGCAAGCGACGACCGCGTGCACTGGACCCTGTCCGATCCGCACTTCCTCGTCCTCGAGGCATCCTCCGTGGCCATCGACAACCGCTCCGACCGGCCGCGCGTCCTGGCCGGCCTCCTCGACTGGCACTGGGGCCCGACCGTCGTGACCAGCGACGATCTGGGCGCCACGTGGTCCGAGCCCGAGCACGGGGCCATCAAGTTCCCACCCGAGACGGACACCGCGCTCGAGCGGGTCTGGCACCTCCGCCCCGACTCGGCGGACCGGCCCGGCGTCGTCTGGGCGGGCGCCGAGCCGCACTCGCTGTGGCGCTCGGACGACGGCGGCGAGACGTTCGCCCTGAACGAGGGCCTGTGGAACCACCCGCAGCGCGCGCAGTGGCAGCCCGGCGGCGGCGGCCCGTGCCTGCACACGGTGGCCCCGGACCCGACGCGCGAGCAGATCCACATCGCCGCCTCGGCGGCCGGCGTCTACCGGTCCGACGACGGCGGGGCGACCTGGGCGCCGAAGAACCGTGGGATCGTCGCCGGCTTCCTGCCCGACGAGCAGCCCGAGTTCGGCCAATGCGTCCACCGGATCGCCCGCGACGCCGAGAACCCGGACCGGCTGTACGCCCAGAACCACGGCGGCGTCTTCCGCTCGGACGACGCCGGCGACTCGTGGACCTCGATCGCCGACGGCCTCCCCGGGGACTTCGGCTTCACGTTCCTCACCCACCCGCGCCGCGGCGGCACGGGCTGGGTCCTGCCCATGGGCGCGGACATCGACCGGAAGCCGGCGAACGCCCGGCTGTCCATGTACCGCACGGACGACGGCGGCGAGACGTGGACCGAGCAGCACGACGGGCTGCCGGACCGCGACTACAACACCGTCCTGCGCGACGCCGCCGCCGTCGACGACCACCCGGAGTCCACGGGCGTCTACTTCGGCACGCGCGCCGGGGAGGTGTACGCCAGCGGCGACGAGGGCGGCACGTTCGTCCGGGTCGCCGAGCGGCTGCCGGACATCCTCAGCGTCCAGGCCGCCGTGGTGCCGCGGGCGCCGCTCCCCCAGGGCTCGGAGCCGTACGTCCCGCAGTTCCCCGAGGAGTAGGCGATGGCGCACGTGACGGTCCGGGTCCCGGCGGTGCTCGCCGCGGGCCTGGGCGGCCGGCGGGAGGTCGACGTCCCGTACGACGCCGACGCCGGGCCGCCGTCGGTCCGCCGCCTGCTCGACGTACTCGCCGAGGAGTACCCGCGGTTCGGGCGCCGGGTGCGGGACGAGCGCGGCGAGGTCCGCCGCTACGTCAACGTCTTCGTGGGCGCGGACAACATCCGGGACCTCTCCGGTCAGGACACCGCGGTGCCCGCCGGGACGGACGTCCTGGTGGTCCAGTCCGTCGCCGGCGGCTGACCCGCGCCGGACCCGCGCGGACGGCCGACGTCGCACGCCGTCGCGGCCTTGACACCGCCCCGGGGTCGAATCAGAGTTCAAGGTGACGCCCGACCAACCCCAGGAGGCCGCCATGTTCCGCACCGAACCGCACCAGAGCCCGGAGATCGTGAGCCTCTCCAGTGCGCGCACCGCCGTCGTCCGCGGCCAGGACATCCGGTTCGAGGACCTGCGCGAGTTCTACGACTCGGCGTTCGCGGCCCTGGCCGAGGTGCTGGAGGCCGAGGGGCTCATCCCCGTGGGGCCCGGCTTCGGCCTGATGACCCGGGAGCCGACGGACTCACTGGACCTCGAGGTCGGCTTCGCCGTCGACCATGCGCTGGTCGGGACGCGCACCGCGTCCAGCGGCGTCGAGGTGGTGCCCTCGGAGATCCCCGGCGGGCCCACCGCCGTGACCTCCCACCTCGGCTCCTTCGACGAGCTCGCGGGCGCCTGGGAACAGTTCATGGGCTGGATCGCCGAGAAGGGCTACACCGCGTCGCTGCCGTTCTGGGAGCTGTACGTGACGGAGCCGCGCCCGGAGATGGGCCCGGAGGAGCTGCGCACCGACCTCTTCGTCCCGGTCGCCGGCGCGGACGCCGACGAGCACCACCGCCGCGGATGAGGCGCCTGCTCTCCCTCATGCGGGAAGACCTCAAGGCCGCCCGCGCCCAGGACCCCGCCGCGCGCAGCGACGCCGAGGTCGCCCTGGCCTATTCCGGGGTGCACGCCATCTGGGCGTACCGAGTCGCGCACGCGCTCTGGCAGCGCGAGGGGACCCGGGGGCTGGCCCGGCTGGTCAGCCAGGGCGCCCGGTTCCTCACCGGCGTGGAGATCCACCCCGGGGCGCGCATCGGGCGGCGCCCCTTCATCGACCACGGCTCGGAGATCGTCATCGGCGAGACCACCGTGATCGGGGACGACGTGATGATGTACCAGGGCACCACCATCGGCGGTCGGACCCTGCACGTCCCGGTCGACCTCGGGGCGCGGCGGCACGCGATCGTCGGGGACCGGGTGATGCTCGGGGCCGGCTGCCGGATCATCGGACCGGTCACCATCGGCGACGACACCGCGATCGGCGCCAACGCCGTCGTCGTCCGGGACGTCCCGGCGGAGTCGATCGCGATCGGCCTGCCCGCCGTCCACCGGCACAAGGACAGCGACTACGCGCTGGACCCCCGCACCGACCTGATCGACCCGGCCTTCCTGCTCTGAGGACCCGCCGCTAGAGGCTGCCCTCGGGGGCCATGTTGCTGAACCGAGAGTAGTGGCCCTGGAAGGCGACGACGATCGTCTTGGTGGGACCGTTGCGGTGCTTGGCGACGATCACGTCCGCCTCGCCGGCGCGCGGGGACTCCTTGTCGTAGATGTCCTCGCGGTGGAGCAGGATGACCATGTCGGCGTCCTGCTCGATCGAGCCGGACTCGCGGAGGTCGGAGACCATCGGCTTCTTGTCCGTGCGCTGCTCGGAGCCGCGGTTCAGCTGCGAGAGCGCGATGACCGGCACGTCGAGCTCCTTGGCGAGGAGCTTCAGCGCGCGGGAGAACTCGGAGACCTCCTGCTGGCGGGACTCGACGCGCTTGCCGGAGCTCATCAGCTGCAGGTAGTCGAGGACCACGAGCTTCAGATCGTGCTTCTGCTTCAGCCGCCGGCACTTCGCGCGGATCTCCATGAGCGACATGTTGGGCGAGTCGTCGATGTACAGCGGGGCGTCGTTCAGCTTGCCCATGGTGCTGGCGATCTTGGCCCACTGCTCGTCCTTGACCGTGCCCTTGCGCAGGTCCTGCAGGCCGATGCTCGCCTCCGCGGAGAGCAGGCGCATCGCGATCTCGTTCCGGCCCATCTCGAGGGAGAAGAAGACGGTGGTCATGTTGTTCTTGATCGCCGCGGAACGCGCGAAGTCCAGCGCGAACGTCGACTTGCCGACGGCGGGACGGGCCGCGACGACGATCATCTGTCCGCCCTGCAGGCCCTGCGTCAGCTCGTCGAGCTCGTAGAAGCCGGTCGGGACGCCGATGACGCCCTCGCCACGGCTGCCCGCGGACTCGATCTCGTCGACGGTGCCCTCGATGATGTCGCGCAGGGGGACGTAGTCCTCGGCGCCGCGGCGCTCCGCGACCGACATGACCTCCGCCTGGGCCTCGTTGACGATCGCATCGACCTCGCCGTCCTGGGCGTAGCCCAGCTGGACGATCTTGGTGCCCGCGTTCACCAGGCGCCGGAGGACGGCGCGCTCGCGGACGATCTCGGCGTAGAAGCCGGCGTTGGCGGCGGTGGGGACCGACTGGATCAGGGTGTGCAGGTAGGCCGGTCCGCCGACGCGGCTGATGTCCCCGCGCTTGGTGAGCAGGTCCGCGACCGTCACGGCGTCGGCCGGCTCCCCCCGGCCGTAGAGGTCGATCACGGCCTCGTAGATCAACTCGTGGGACGGCCGGTAGAAGTCCTGCCCGCGGAGGACCTCCACGCAGTCGGCGATGGCGTCCTTGGAGAGCATCATGCCGCCGAGCACGGACTGCTCGGCCACGATGTCCTGAGGCGGCGTGCGGCCGAACTCGGCGCTGCCGGTCTCCTCTACATCCGTTCGTGCCAGAGCCACCGAAGTCCTTTCACCATGCCCGTCGCGGCGCTCGACGGCGCCTGCCACGCGGCGCGGACGGGGCCGTCGGCTCCGCCGGACTACGCGCGTGACCCCGTAAGAGTAGACCCGAGGGGGTACCCCTCAAAGCCCCTTGTCCACAGGCCATGTGGGCAACCTGTGGGGATCGCCGGTGGACATGTGCACAGTCTGGGGACTCAGCTGTGGATTGTTGGGAAAGACTCTTTCCCAACCCTATCTGACTAGGTATTTCATTCATACACGGGTGTGGGTAAGTTAAATTCTGCGTGGATTCCCGAACGTTGATGCGGCACTTGAGGCTCCTAATGGGGTACCGGGACACCCACCGCGCGCCCGTTTATCCACAGCAGAGCCCCGCTTCTCCACACGTGGCCCGCCGTGTGCCCGACGGCCTTGTGGGCGCACGGCCCCGTTGGAATACTGAGTCCATGCCGGAGACCGTGATGCGCCCCACCTCCGCCGACGCCCACGCCTTCGTGGCCGCCGTCGAGCACGCCCGGCGCCGCGCCGACGCCGAGGCACTGCTGGAGCTCTTCGCGTCCGTCACCGGTGAGCCGCCCGTCCTGTGGGGACCGTCCATCGTCGGCTACGGGTCCTACCACTACCGGTACGCCTCGGGACGCGAGGGCGATGCCGACGTGCTCCGGCGCTTGGTCCGCGAGGGCTACGAGCACGCGCGCAGCGTGCTGGGGGCCCCGGCGCCGGACGATCGCTCCCGCGGAGACCTCCGCGCCGCCCCGCCCACCTAGGATGGTCACCATGTTCTCGCTCGGGCTTCTCGAAGCATTCATCGTCGTCGCCGTCTTCGCGGGGATCGTCGGGGCCCTCTGGTATGTCTTCAGCCGCACCAAGACCGGGCAGCTCAGCGAGGAGGAGCAGTACATCCAGCGGCTCAACGCGCAGTGGGTGCAGCACCGCGAGGAGCAGCGGCGGGAGGCCGAGCGGGTGCGCCACGAGACGCAGCAGCGGATGCCCACCGCTCAGCGCACGCCGACCGCGCCGGTGGTCGATCCGACGGCGCAGGCCGGTGTCGGTGCCGCGCCCGCCACGCGCCCGGCCGGCCAGGCGGACTACGCCGCGGTGGTGCGCCTGGTCCAGGAGGGCAAACTCGTCGAGGCGATCAAGAAGGTTCGCCAGGACACCGGCGTCGGTCTGGCGGACGCCAAACGGCTCGTCGACGACATCCGGCGGCACTGACCGGCGGCGTGGCCCGCGTCAGACGTACGCGGGCGCGGCGAGCGTGGCGAAGGCCGAGTCGTGGAACACGAGCGGCTGGTGGGCCCCGTCGTGCGTGGCGTGGCGGTGGACCCGGAGGATGACCACCGCGTGGTCGCCGGCGTCGACCTCCTGGTCGATGCTGCACTCCAGCCAGAGCGCCGCATCGTGCAGGAAGAGGGCCCCGGCGTCGCTCGTGTCGAACCGGACGCCGGCGAAGCGGTCGCCGTCGCGCGCGGCGATCTGCCGGCAGACGTCGTGGTGCGTCGCCCCCAGGACGGAGACGCCGATGCGCAGCGCCCCGCGGATCCTCGGCCAGGTGCGCGAGCCCTTCTGCACCGCGAACAGGACCAGCGGCGGATCGAGGGAGACGCCGACGGTGAAGGAGGAGGCCACGATGCCCTGCGGCTCGCCGTCGACGACGGCGCAGAGCGCCGCCAGCCCGGAGGGGTGACGCGCGAAGGCCTGCCGGAGCGCGCCGGCGGAGAGGTCGGTCGAGAGGTCGGGTTCGGGTGCAGTCATGGCCACCGCCTGTGGTCGTGGCGCCCACCCGGCGGAGGAAGCCGGGCCGCGACGCGGTACTTGCCCACCGGCGTGTTCCGGAAGGCCGAATCATCACCTGGAGCACCCCACTACCGCAAAGGGAGGGTTGCCGTTCAACGAGCCAGGGCTTGACGTTGAATCTCTTGATTCGCTCCCCACGTTACGTGCGGGGACGCCTCTGTGACAACGGCGGACGCAACATTTCGCAAGCCGGGGACACACGGGGGCGGCCGGGCCCGAGGAGCGTGCCCGTATCGCTCGCGGGGGCCGCGCGCTAGGGTAGCCGCAACCGGAACCGACCGGGACCGGGGAACGAGTGGGGAGGCGGGAACGCATGGCGTGGAGGCGACTGTCCACGGCGCACGGGCTCTTCGATCTGGCGGCGGGGCTGTGGCCGCTGGTCCACTACCGCAGCTTCGTGGCAGTCACCGGCCCGAAGGCCGATCGCTGGCTCGTCCAGACGGTCGCGGGATTCTCGATCGCCGTCGGCTACGCCCTCCTGCGCTCGACGCCGACCGAGGAGGGACGCCGCACGGCCCGTCGCCTCGGCGTGGGCTCCGCGCTGGCCTACGGTCTGGTGGATCTCTTCTACGGCTCGTCCGGCCGCATCCGCCGGATCTATCTGGCCGATGCCGCCGTGGAGGCCGGCTGGGTCCTCGCGTGGCTGGCGACGCGTCGCCGACGCTGACCCGGCCCCTCGGCCTCGAGGCCGACACTACGATGCATCGATGCCGGCACCCCCGACGCGACGCCGGCACCCCCGACGCGACGAGGCCCCACCCCCGCGAAGGGGTGGGGCCTCGTCGATGCGCGCTGTCGCCGCGCTGAAGCAACCGTGCGGCTGGTGCCGCGCGGGACTACTTCTTCTTGGCCGCCGGGACGACCTGCAGGGCGATGGTCGCCGAGACGTCCTCGTGCAGGCGCACGGTGGCCTCGAAGTTACCGGTGGACTTGATGTGCTCCGGCAGTTCGACCTTGCGCTTGTCGATGGAGCCGAGGCCAGCGGCCTCGACGGCCTTCGCGATGTCGTCGACCTTGACGGTGCCGAACAGGCGGCCGGACTCGCCGGTCTTCACCTGGACCTTCACCGGCTTGGAGGCCAGCTTCGCAGCCAGCTCCTTGGCCTCCTCCAGCGACGCGACGGCGCGAGCCTCGCGAGCGGCCTGGATGGACTCGACCTGCTTCTCGCCACCCTTGGACCAGGTGACGGCGAAACCGCGCGGCAGAAGGTAGTTACGGGCGTAACCGTTCTTCACCTCGACGATGTCGCCTGCGGTGCCGAGACCGGTCACTTCGTGGGTCAAAATGAGCTTTGCCATGTTGTGGGTCCCTTCCCTTAGCCGCGGCCAGCGCCGGAGTAGGGCAGCAGGGCGATCTCGCGGGCGTTCTTGATGGCCTGCGCGATCTTGCGCTGCTCCTGAACGCTCACGCCGGTCACCCGACGAGCACGGATCTTGCCGCGATCGGAGATGAACTTGCGCAGCAGTGCGACGTCCTTGTAGTCGATGACGGTGATGTCAGCGGCCTTCAAGGGGTTGGACTTTGGTTTGGGCTTACGGATATCAGCCTTAGCCATCGTGGAGCTCCTTTTTTCTATGGAGCCCGCAGAGTCTTCTGCGGGATGGTGAATAGTGAGTGTTTAGAAAGGCGGTTCGTCGCTGCCCGGGCCCCAGCCGCCACCGGAGGCGTTGCCGCCGGACGGAGTGGACCACGGGTTGCTGTCGGCGCCGGGAGCTGCCCAGCCGCCGCCATTGCCACCGGCCGGTGCAGCCGTGCCGCCGCCGAAACCGGAGTCGCCGCCGAAGCCGCCGCCCTGGTTCCCGCCGAAGCCGCCCTGCTGCTGGTTGCCGCCGCCGAAGCCGCCCTGGTTGCCGCCAGCGTTGCGCTGGGTGCGGGTGACCTTGGCCGAGGCGTAGCGCAGGGAGGGGCCGATCTCGTCGACATCCAGCTCCATGACGGTGCGCCGCTCGCCTTCCTTGGTGTCAAAAGAACGCGACTTCAGCCGGCCCTGGGCGATGACGCGCATGCCCTTGGTCAGCGTCTCGGCGACGTTCTCAGCGGCCTCGCGCCAGACCGATCCGCGGAGGAACAGCGTCTCGCCGTCCTTCCACTCGTTGGTCTGCCGGTCGAACGTCCGCGGGGTGGAGGCGATGGTGAAGTTCGCCACCGCGGAACCCGACGGAGTGAAACGCAGTTCCGGGTCGCCGGTGAGGTTACCGACGACCGTGATCACGGTTTCGCCTGCCATGACGTCTCCTGACTATCGGTTCTTCTGATGCGGACTCGAGGCGAATTACTTCGCTTCGGCCTTCGGCTCTTCCGGACGGAAGATCTTGACGCGCAGGATGTTCTCGTTCAGAGACAGCTGGCGGTCGAGCTCCGCGGAGGTCGCCGGGGTTGCCGTGAACTTGACGAAGGCGTAGATGGCCTCCGACTTCTTCTGGATCTCGTAAGCCATGCGGCGACGGCCCCAGATGTCGACGTTGTCGATGGTCCCACCATCGTTGCGAACGACATTCAGGAACTTCTCGAGAGTCGGCTCGACGGTACGCTCATCGACCTCAGGGTCGATCAGCACCGCAAGTTCGTAATTACGCATGTGAACCCACCTCCTTTGGGCTAAACGGTCACGGTCTCTCCGTAACAGGAGGTTCTTTGCGTTGGTCGGACGCCGCGCCCGATGTGCGGGCGGGCAAAAACAACCTCCACCATCCTACCGGACGCGAGGGCGTCGCCGGGACGGACGGCGTGAGGTGTGGACAACAGTGCCGGCGGCCGCGACGCCGTCGTCAGCGCACAGCGCGACGGCGGCGCGGCGCCCGGACACGCCAGTGGCGGACCGCTCGGAAGCGGTCCGCCACTGGACCGGGCAGGCCTGCCCGGAGATCCCGCCCGACGGAGTCGGTCGGTCGATCGGCCGGTACTACTTCACCGGCAGGTCGAGCGTCTCGCCGACGAAGATCACGTCGGGGTCGGCGACGACGTCGGTGTTCAGCGCGAAGATCGCGCGCCAGTCGCTGATGCCGTGGTCCTCGGCGATGGTGGCCAGGGTCTCGCCGCTGGCGACCTCGTGGTCCTCGCCGGAATCCTCGGCCTGGACCTCGGCGACGTGCTTGCCGGCGCCGCCGGTGGCCTTCTCGGTCGAGGCGGGGCCCTCGGCCCGGTGCTTGGCCGTGGACTGCGCCTGTGCCTCGGCGGCGGCCTGCTCCTCGGCAGCCTCCGCCTCGGCCTGGGCCTGGGCCTCGGCCTCAGCGGCCGCGCTCTGGCCGGACTCGGACTGTGTGCTCTCCGCCTGGGCCTCGACCTGAATGTCGCTGCTGGTGGAGGCCTCGGTACCGGAGAGGCCGAGCTTGGCGGAGCAGGCCGGCCAGGCGCCCCAGCCCTGCGTCGCCAGGACCTTCTCGGCGACGGCGATCTGCTGCGACTTGGAGGCGTCGGCCGGGTTGCCGGTGCCGCCGAAGGCCTGCCACGTGCTCATGCTGAACTGCAGGCCGCCGTAGTAGCCGTTGCCCGTGTTGATGGACCAGTCGCCACCGGACTCGCAGGAGGCGAGCGCGTCCCACGTGGAGGTCGGGGCCGCGTTGGCGGGCGCCGCCGCGACGCCGGCCGCTGCCAGGGCGAGGACTGCCGCACCGCCGGCGAGGCCGGCACGGGAGAAGTTCTTGGTGTTCTTGTTCTTCTGGATCACAGCTCTCCAGGGGCCATCCCGACGCTCAGACCGTCCCCGGTCTTCAGTGCGCGATCGTCCGGCGTCCGAATAGACTTCAGGACCTGACGGCCCGTGGACGATCTGGGATACGGGCCGTTCCGGTTTTGGCGCCAGATAGGCAGTTACCAAAACGTGACTTAATAACGATACGGTCACGGCGGCCGGGCGGGTCAAGCCGTCGCCCGGATTCACACGGGGCGTTCAGCTGGCGCTTAAGTTCGAGTGGACGGCCTCGCGCGCACGCGAGGCCGTCCCTGGGCCATCCGGGATCCGCCGGTGGAGCCCTCAGACGAGGCCCGGCCGGCAGGCCTCGATCGGCGGGGGCTTCAGTCGGTGGGGGCTCAGGCGGCGAAGAAGCCGGCCGCGACCCGGGCCAGGCGCCACGGGTCGGCGACGCCGCACAGCTCGCGGGCCGAGTGCATGGAGAGCAGCGGGATGCCGACGTCGACCGTCCGGATCCCGAGACGTGTGGCCGTGAGCGGGCCGATCGTGGAGCCGCACGGCATGACGTTGTTCGAGACGAACTCCTGGTACGGGACGCCGGTCTCCCCGCACAGCCGGGCCCACAGGGCCGCGCCGACCCCGTCGGTCGCGTAGCGCTGGTTCGCGTTGATCTTCAGCAGCGGGCCCGCCCCGAGGAGCGGCTGGTTCGCGGGGTCGTGGCGCTCCGGGTAGTTCGGATGGATCGAGTGGCCCGCGTCCGCCGAGATGCAGACGGAGTCCGCGTACGCCCGGTAGCGGTCGGCCGCGGTCGCGCCGAGCCCTCCCGAGACACGCTCCAGCACCTCCTGCAGGAAGGGCCCGGACGCCCCGGAGCGGGAGGCCGAGCCGATCTCCTCGTGGTCGAAGGCCGCGAGCATGGCGATCCGCCGGCCCCCGCCGGGCTCCCCCGCGCCCTCGGCCGCGGCCCCGGCGAAGGACTCGGCATGCTCGATCAGCGCCACCAACGACGCGTGCATCGAGGAGAGGTTGTCCAGTCGCCCGCAGGCGAAGAACGCCTGCTCGTGCCCGAACACCGCGCCGGCCTGGGAGTCGGCGACCACGACGTCGTACCCGCCGATGTCCGCGGCGGCGACGCCCGCCGCCGCGGCGAGCACCCCGAGCAGGTCCTCCTGCGCCGGCGCCCCGGTCCCCCAGACCGGGTTCATGTGGCGCTGCTTGTCCAGCGTCAGGCCCTCGTTGACCTGGCGGTCCAGGTGGATGGCGAGCTGCGGGAAGCGCAGCAGCGGGTCGGTCCGGGTCAGGACCTCGGTGCCGTCGCGCAGCACCAGCCGGCCGGCCAGCAGGAGTTCGCGGTCCAGCCACGAGTTCAGCAGCGGCCCGCCGTAGACCTCGACGCCGGCCTGCAGCCAACCGTGCGCGCCGGTGGTCGGGCGCGGCTTGAGCTTGAACGAGGGCGAGTCGGTGTGGGACCCCAGCAGATGGAAGCCGGTCCGCGGCCCGGCGTCCTCGGGGGTCACCCAGGCGACGAGCGCGCCGTCGCGCACCACGAAGTAGCGACCCGGGGGGGCTGGCCAGTCCGCCGCCTCGTCCAGACCGGTGAAGCCGGCGGCGGCCAGCCGGCGGGCGCCCTCCGCGGCGGCGTGGTAGCTGGACGGTGACGCGGCGACGAACGCGGCGAGGTCCTCGACGTGGTCGAGCGCGGTGGGCTCGACGTCCCGGGCGGCGTTGAGTGCTTGCTGGTCGACCACGGTGGTTCCTCTTCCTCAAGCGTTCGTTTCAGGTCCTTGGGAGCCGATCCTACCGACCGGAGGTCAGCCCTGCCGGTAGCGGGCGAACCCGACGGCGGCGAGGCCGACCACCACCAGGGCCCACCCGGCCACGTTCCAGGCGGTGGCGGTGAGCAGGAAGGCGCCCGTCGCGAGCAGCAGCACGGCGAGCAGGAACCAGGGGCTGCGCAGGAATTCGATGTTCACGCCGGCCGCCTCAGTAGTCCAGGCCCTGGGTGGGGACCACCAGGCCGGTCTCGTACGCGTAGACCACGGCCTGCACCCGGTCACGCAGGTGGAGCTTGGTCAGGATCCGGCGCACGTGCGTCTTCACGGTGGCCTCCGAGACGAAGAACTTCCGCGCGATCTCCGCGTTGGAGAGCCCCTCGGCCATCGCCTCCAGCACCTCGCGCTCGCGCCGGGTCAGATCCTGCAGCAGCGGGTCCTCGGCCCGGGTGCGGCCGAACTCGGCCAACAGCCGCTTGGTCTCCTGCGGGGCGACCGCGTCGCTGTTCGCGGCGGCGCGCACGGCGGCCACGAGCTGCGGCGGGGTCACGTCCTTGAGCAGGAACGCCGACGCCCCGGCCTCCAGCCCGCTGTACGCGTACTCGTCGAGGCCGAAGGTGGTCAGGATGATCACGCGCGTGTCCGGCAGGGCCGAGGTGATCCGCCGGGTCGCCTCGATCCCGTCGAGGACGGGCATCCGCACATCCATCAGGACGACGTCGGGGCGCAGCCGCATCGCCTCCTCCACGGCGGCCGCGCCGTCGGGCGCCTCGCCCACCACGGCCAGGTCCTCCTCGCCGTCGAGGATGAGCGAGAAGCCCATCCGGATCAGGTGCTGGTCGTCCGCCAGCAGGACGCTGATCTCACTGGTCATCTTCCGTATTCCCCCCTGGGCATATTTCTGCGGTGACTCTGAGTTCGGCTTCGACGCTCCACCCGCCGGCGGGGTCCGGCCCCGCACGGAACGTGCCGTCGTAGATGGCGACGCGCTCGGCGATGCCGCGCAGCCCCTGGCCCGATCCGGGCGGGCCGCCGTCGCGGCCGGGCCTCCCGGCGGCGTCCGCGGCGGAGCCGTCCGGGGCGCCCGGCCCCCCGGCCGGGGCCGCCCGGCCCTCCGGCCCGCGGGGCTCGCCGCGCCCGGCCGGCCGGCCGTCGTCGTGCACGCGGAGCCGGACCGCATGGCCGCCGGACGGGTGCCCGGCGACCGCGCACTCCACCGTCACCCGGGTGACGTCGCGGCCGTGGCGCAGCACGTTGGTGAGCGACTCCTGGATGATCCGGTGCACGGTCAGGCGCAGCCCGGCGTCGTCGGGGAGCTCGCAGCCGGACGCGCTGTACTCCAGCGGCAGTCCGGCCACGCGGAAGCCCTCGAGCATCTGGTTCAGCGTCGCCCCGGCGGGCTGCGGCTCCAGCGGGGCGGACCCCTCGCGGAGGACGCCGATCACCCGGCGCATGTCCCGCAGGGCGCGCCGGCCCGTGGTGGAGAGCTCGCCGAGGACCTCCTGCGCGCGGTCGGGGCTGCGCCTGACCACCACCGCCGCGCCGTCGGAGAGGGCGATCATCACGGAGAGCGAGTGCGCGACGACGTCGTGCATCTCCCGGGCGATCCGGCTCCGTTCGTGGATCTGGGCCAGCCGCTGGACGCGCAGGCCCCAGTTCGCCAGCTCGGCCTGGTGCAGCCGGCTGCTGCGGACCGCCGCGCCGAGGCCGACGGAGATGAGGTTCGCGGAGACCGTGAGGGCCGAGGTCAGCAGGATCGCGTCCGGCAAGCTGCCGATCTGCACGTCCATATGCGGCTCGTGCTGCCGGTCCATGAGGTGCGGCAGGACCCACAGGGCGGTCATGAGCACCTGGACGGCGCTCATGAGGATGGCCATCGCGGCCGTGCGCCACCAGGTGTACTGGGTCCCGGCCGTGTAGAGCGCCAGCCAGAGCCCCAGGCTGAAGATGCCGTGGAACGGGTCCACCACCATGAGCGCGAGCGTCGCGACGGCGACCAGCGCGAGCACCGCGAACGGGGCCGCGCGGCGGAACCAGAGCGCGGCCGCGATGAGGACGATGCAGCCGAGGGCCGGCCACGGCACGGGGCCGGCGGCCAGGGTCAGCAGGATGCCCGCGGAGACCAGGTAGAAGGCGACGACCAGTGCGTCGGTGCCGCGGGGATGCCGGCGCAGGAAGCGGAGCAGGGGCCCGCGGCGGCGCTCCGCCAGCTCGGCGAAGCTGACGTCGGCCGCATCGTAGGCCTGTGGCTGGCTCATCGTCCGCGCCCGGTCTTCCGCTTCAGAAGGAGGCGTCTGCCGGGGCAGCCGTTCGTTTCTGCCCCGGCAAACGCGGATTGTGGACTGTGCGTCTCCAGGCCCGACCCGGCCGAGACATCTGCAACAGTTTCTCCAACGCTAGCGTGTTACGGCCGCGAACGGCGAACGGAATCGGCCGTATGGCGCCCCTTCGACTCAAAGATCAGCCCTGCGGAGGAGACGCGCGTCGGCCAGGGCGGCCCGCGCGGCCAGGTGGCCCGCCATCCCGTGGACCGCGGGACCGGGCGGCGTGGACGCCGAGCAGAGGTAGACGCCGGCCGCCGGCGAGCGCCAGGGCGCGCCGCCGAGGGACGAGCGGAGGCCGAATCCGGGGCGCAGGAGCAGCCCGCGCGTGTCGACGGCGCCGCCGGCGATGTCCCCGCCGACCAAGTTCGGGTTGCCCGCCTCGAGGTCGGCCGGGCCCTCGACCCACGCGTCCAGCACGGTGGCGCCGAACCCGGGGGCGTGCCGCTCGATCTGCGCCTGCACCGCGGCACGCACCGCCTCGGCCCCGGGACCGCCCGGCGGGACGTGGGTGTATGTCCAGAGCACGTGGTGCCCGGCGGGGGCGCGGCCGGGGTCGACCACGGACGGCTGGCTCAACAGCACGTACGGGTTCTCCGCCGGGAAGCGGCTCCGGCTCGCCCGTTCGGAGGCCGCGAGTTCCACGGCGCCTCCGCCGAGGTGCAGGGTGCCGGCGGCGCCGAGGCGCGGGTCGGCCCACGGGACGGGCGCACCGGTCACGAAGTGCACGACGGCGGCGCCGGGTCCGCGCCGACGCTCCAGCAGGCGGCGCTCCACGGCCGCCGGCAGCCCCGGGACCGCGGCGGCGAAGGCCTCCGGGGCGGTGTCGAACAGGACGAGGGGCTGGGGCAGCTCCCGCCGGTCGTCGATCCGGCGGCCGAGCTCGATCCGTCCGCCGGCCTCGGCCAGGACCGCGGCCAGCGCACCCGTGATGGCCCCCGAGCCGCCGCGCGGGATCGCCCATCCCTGGCCGTGCGCCAGCGCGGCGAGGAGGAGCGCGGCCCCCTGCGCCCCGGGGCCGGTCCCGCCGCCGGGCAGGTGGGCGCGCAACCCGGCCAGCATCGCGGCGACCACGGGCGCGCGGCGGGTCAGGGCCCCGTGCAGGGGTGGGACGGCGAGCGCCGCGGAGGCCAGCGCCAGGCGCGCGGCCGTCGTCGCGCCGCGTCCGCGCGGGCCGAGGGCGGGCAGCGGCAGGACCGGGTGCAGCAGGAGCCGGGCGAGGTCCTCCGTCCGGCGGGCCAGCGGCAGGACGATGCGGCGGTACGCGTCCGCCTCGGCGGGCGCCGCGGCGGCGAGTCCGGCCAGCGTGCGGTCCGGGTCCCGCCAGGCCAGGCCGGCCGCCGCCCCGGAGCCGCCGGGCCCCGTCCCGCCGCGGCCCCGGGCCGTGTCCCCGCCCGTCGGCAGCGGGTGGGCGTAGGAGATCTCCGGGCGGGCGAACTCGACCCGCTCGGTCAGCCCGACCCCGGCGAGGAACTCGGAGACGAGGGCGGTGGGGTGGACGGCGGAGCCGACGTCGTAGTGCACCTCCCCCACGCCCGGCACGTCGCGCACGGCGGTCCGGGCCGCGCCGCCGATCGCGGGGGCCGCCTCGTAGACGGTGACCCGGGCGCCGGCGCGGGCCAGCGTGACGGCCGCGGCGAGGCCGTTGGGGCCGGAGCCGACGACGGCCGCCTCCAGTCCCGCGGCGGAGCCGGGGGCGACGCCGGGGTCAGGGAGCACGGCCCGCTCCTCGCCCCCGCTTCCCCAGAGTGGTCGCCCCCGGTGGTCGCTCACGCTGGTCGTCCACGGGCCCGTCAGCGGTCCGCGCCGCGCGCGGCGGGGCGCAGCCCTGCCCGCAGGGAGGCCAGCGTCAGCCGGTCCGCGGCGCCGGCGAACGGCCCGCCGGCCGGATCGTCCTGGACCACGTTGCCGGCGCCCGTGCGCCGGACGGGATCCGCCTCCGGGGCGAGCATGCCGTGCACCACCCGGCCCATGAGATACAGCAGGGAGAGCATGTGGCCGGCGACGGCGAGCACATAGGCGGACGGCGCCAGTGCGTTCGTGGCCTCGAGCTGGGCGTCCAACGAGTACAGGTACGCCCAGATGGCGAAGAAGTGCAGGACCTCGAAGAACTGCCAGACCAGGAAGTCCCGCCAGCCGGGCAGCGCCAGGACGGCCAGCGGGACGAGCCAGACGACGAACTGGGGCGAGTAGACCTTGTTGAAGAGGATGAAGCTCGCGACGATCAGGAACGCCAGCTGCGCGATGCGCGGACGCCGGGGCGCGGCCAGGCCGAGGACGGCGACGGCGACGCAGGCGAGGAAGAAGAGCCAGAACCCGGCGGAGTTGATGGTCTCCGCGGACAGGCCCTCCGCGCCGACGCCCCGGGCCACCGTGTTCCAGGCGTGCCACAGCGAGGACCAGCCGGCCTCGCGCTCCCGCGTGAACGTCCAGAACACGCTCCACGCCTCGAAGTTGAAGGCCATCACGGGCAGGTTCACGGCGAGCCACGCACCCGCGGCGCCGGCCGCCGTCGTGCCGAAGGCCCTCCACCGGCCCGTGCGCAGCGCCAGCACCAGGACCGCCCCGAGGAACAGGACCGGGTAGAGCTTGGTGGCCGTGCCGAGCCCGATCAGGACGCCCGCGAGGAGCGTGCGCTCGCGGCCGAACGCGTACATGGCCCCGGCGAGCGCGGCGACCGCCCAGAGGTCCCAGTTGATCGTCGAGGCGAGGATCATCCCGGGCGCGAGCGCGACCATCGCCGCATCCCACGGCCGCCGTCCGGCCGTCCGGGCGGTGAGGAGCACGACGGCGGCCCACAGCACCGCGATGAAGAGGACGTTGACGTCGAAGAACGCCAGCGATCGGTCGTAGTCGCCCGGCGTGACCAGCGCGGCGGTGAAGGAGGCGACGGCGGACATCAGCACGGGGTACTCGAAGTCCGAGCCGGCGAGGAAGGGCGCCAGCGGGTTCTCGGCGAGGCCGCGCGCGTAGTAGAGGGCCGGGAAGTCGGAGTAGCAGGCCCACTGGTAGGCGTTCAGGCCGGTCCAACCGCCCACCCGGCAGGCGTTCTTGACGCCCACGGCGAGGATCGCGCCGAGCATGGTCAGGGCGATGAGGACCCGGTCGATCGTCCAGAAGCCCGTGGGCGTCACGCCCGGCTCGGTGTGCCGGCCCAGCGGGCCGCCCACGACCTCGGTGAAGCGCCGCAGCAGGGAGTCGTTGCGCGACGGAGCGGTGATCCGCGCGGGCGCCGGGGCGGCAGGGGTCCGGCCGGCGGTGGTCCGGGGAGCCGGGGTCCGGGGGCGGGGCGACGTCGATGCCATGCGGCCAGCCTATCGGCGCGCCGCCCGGCCCGGGACCGGGTCAGGTCCGGCGTGCCCGCGCCAGATCGGCCGCGCCGATCAGCCCCGCGTCGGCTCCGAGCTCCGCCTGCGCCACCCGGGCGAACGGCCGGTAGCCGCGGCCGCTGAGCGAGCGCCGGTAGGAACGCTCGGCCGTCTCGAGGAGGGCCGTCGACGCCGAGCCGAGGCCTCCGCCGATCACGAAGACCCCCGGGTCCAGGACTGCGGCCAGGTTGGCGATTCCCAGCCCCAGCCATTGGCCCATCTCCTCGATCAGGTCGCGGCAGGCGGGATCCCCCTCCTCCGCGAGCCGGGTGACGAGGGCCCCGGTGACGAGCGCGGCGTCGTCGTCGACCGCGGCCCGCAGCGCGTGCGCCACCGGCGAGCCCGCCTCGACGAGCCCGCGGCCCTCGCGACCGAGCGCGTTGCCGGACGCGTACTGCTCCCAGCAGCCGCGGTTGCCGCAGGCGCAGCGGTGGCCGCCCGGGACGATCGTCTGGTGCCCGAACTCTCCGGCGACGCCGAACCGGCCCCGCTGGATGCGGCCGTCGACGATCGTCGCCCCGCCGATCCCCGTCCCCAGGGTCAGGCACACGACGTGCGACTCGTCCCGGGCGGCACCGAACCTCCACTCGGCCCAGGCGGCCGCATCGGCGTCGTTGGTCAGGACCACCGGCCGCCCGAGCGCCGACTCGAGCCGCTCCTGCAGCGGCTCGTTCCGCCAGGCGAGGTGCGGGCTGAAGAGGACCTCGCGGCCGGAGCGGTCCATCCAGCCCGCGGCACCGACGCCCACCGGCGCATCGGGCGCGCTCGCCCCGAGCTCCTGCACGACGGCGACGACGGCCGCCTCCACGGCCTCCGCCTTCATCTCCTCGGAGGCCGGGTCCCCGGCCGGGCGCGGCGTGAGGCGGACGGTCCGTTCGAGCACCCGTCCGCCGCCATCCACCAGGCCCGCGGCGATCTTGGTGCCGCCGACGTCGATGCCGATGGCCGGGCCGCCGTCGCTCGAAGGTGCTCCGCCGGGCCCCTGGAACTGGTTCTGGGTCATCCCGGCATTCTCCCCGATCCACCCCGGACGAGACGGGGGTCACTCCGCGCGCCGGGAATACGCCGCCCCCGTGGTCACTTAGACTCATTAAGACTGTGGACACGGCCCTGCCATGCCCTGTCCACCTTTTTTCGCGAAATTCTCTTGAGGAGTCACGTTGTCGGGTAACCCCATCCGGGTAGGAATCGTGGGCGTGGGCAACTGCGCCGCGTCACTTGTTCAGGGCGTCGAGTACTACAAGGACGCCGACCCCCAGGCCAGCGTCCCCGGCCTCATGCACGTCCAGTTCGGCGACTACCACGTCAACGACGTCCAGTTCGTCGCCGCGTTCGACGTCGACGCCAAGAAGGTCGGGCTGGATCTCGCCGACGCCATCGTGGCCTCCGAGAACAACACCATCAAGATCGCGGACGTCCCCGCCACCGGCGTGACGGTCCAGCGGGGCCACACCCTCGACGGCCTCGGCAAGTACTACCGCCAGACCATCGAGGAGTCCACGGCCGAGCCCGTCGACGTCGTGCAAGCCCTCAAGGACGCCGAGGTGGACGTGCTGGTCTGCTACCTGCCCGTCGGCTCCGAGGACGCCGCGCACTTCTACGCGCAGGCCGCCCTCGACGCCCAGGTCGCGTTCGTCAACGCCCTGCCCGTGTTCATCGCCGGCACCAAGGAGTGGGCGGACAAGTTCACCGCGGCCGGCGTGCCGATCGTGGGCGACGACATCAAGTCCCAGATCGGCGCCACCATCACCCACCGCGTGATGGCCCGCCTGTTCCAGGACCGCGGCGTCACGCTGGACCGCACGTACCAGCTGAACGTCGGCGGCAACATGGACTTCAAGAACATGCTCGAGCGCGAGCGCCTCGAGTCCAAGAAGATCTCCAAGACCCAGGCCGTCACTTCCAACACGAACGCCGTGCTCGGCGCGGACGACGTCCACATCGGCCCGTCCGACTTCGTCTCCTGGCTCGACGACCGCAAGTGGGCGTTCGTGCGCCTCGAGGGCCGCAACTTCGGCGACGCCCCCGTCTCGCTGGAGTACAAGCTGGAGGTCTGGGACTCCCCGAACTCCGCCGGCGTGATCATCGACGCCGTCCGCGCCGCGAAGATCGCCAAGGACCGCGGCATCGGCGGCCCCATCCTCTCCGCGTCCAGCTACTTCATGAAGTCCCCGCCGGAGCAGTACAACGACGACGTCGCGCACGAGAAGGTCGAGGCCTTCATCCGCGGCGACGCCGACCAGTAGCGCCGGCACCCGTTCGCCCAGAGGCCGGCCCCTCCCGCAGCCGGGAGGGGCCGGCCTCTGCCGTGTCCCGCCGTGCCCGAGCGGTGCCCGGCTGCGCCGGGCCTCAGGAGAGCCCGGTCACGCTCCCGTCGTCGAGCACGTCCATGCCCTCGGCGGCCGGGACGGACGGCAGGCCGGGCATGGTCATGATCGTCCCGGTCAGCGCGACGATGAACCCGGCTCCGGTCCGCGGGATCAGCTCCCGGACGCGCACGGTGAAGCCACTGGGGGCGCCGAGCAGCGACGGGTCGTCGCTGAAGGAGTACTGCGTCTTGGCGATGCAGACGGGCAGCCGCTCCCAGCCGTGGGCCCGGATCCGCTCGAGCTGCGCGCGGGCCGTGGGTGCCAGCTCGACGCCGTCGCCGCCGTAGACGGTCCGCACGATCGCCTCGAGCTGCTCCTCGACGTCCGCCTCCGGCGGGTAGATCGGCCGGTAGGACGGCGTCGTGTCCAGCAGCTCGCCCACGTGATGGGCGAGCTCGGCGCCCCCGTCCGCTCCACGCGCGTGGACCTCGGTGAGCGCGCAGCGGACGCCGTTCTCGGCGCAGAACCGCTCGATCACGGCCAGCTCGGCGGCGGTGTCGGTGCCGAACCGGTTCACGGCCACCACCGGGTCGTAGCCGTAGCGGCGGACGTTGGCGACGTGGCGGGCCAGATTGGGCAGCCCGGCCTCCACGGCGGCCGGGTCGGCGTCGACCAGCTCGTCCTTCGCCCGGCCGGCGTTCATCTTCAGCGCCCTGACGGTCGCCACCAGCACGACGGCGGTCGGCGCGCAGTCGGCGGCCCTCGCCTTGATGTCCAGGAACTTCTCCGCGCCGAGGTCGGCGCCGAAGCCGGCCTCGGTCACCACCACGTCGGCCAGCCTCCGGGCCGTGTTAGTGGCGACGGCCGAATTGCAGCCGTGCGCGATATTGGCGAACGGCCCGCCGTGCACCAGCGTCGGCGTCCCCGCCCGGGTCTGCACCAGGTTCGGCTTGAAGGCCTCCCTCAGGAGCATGGTCATGGCCCCGGCCGCCCGCAGGTCGTCCGCCGTCACCGGGGTTCCGCTGCGCGTGAACCCGACGGTGATCCGGCCCAGACGCAGGCGGAGATCCGGGATGTCACGAGCCAAGCACAGGACGGCCATGACCTCGCTCGCGGCCGTGATCTCGAATCCTGTCTCGCGTCCACCGCCGGAGTCGAGGCGGAACCGGCGCAGCGCCCGATCGTTCATGTCGAGCACGCGCTTGAAGCCGATGGAGCCCGGGTCGATGTCGAGGGAGTTGCCGTGGTGGAGGTGGTTGTCGAGCATCGCGGCCAGGAGATTGTTGGCACTGGTGATGGCGTGGAAGTCAGCAGTGAAATGAAGGTTGATCCTGTCCATCGGGATGATCTGGGCCTCGCCGCCTCCCGTGGCGCCGCCCTTCATGCCGAAGACCGGGCCGAGTGACGGTTCGCGGAGCGCGATCACGGTGCGGTGCCCGGCCGCCGCGAGCGCGTCGCCGAGGCCGACGGTGACCGTGGACTTGCCCTCGCCGGCCGGCGTCGGCGAGACCGCGGTGACGAGGACGACGGCCCCGGTCGGATCGCCCGGCGGCAGCTGGTCCACGTCGATCTTCCCGAGGTGCCGGCCGTACGGCTCCAGGGCCGACTCGGGGATGCCCGCGGCCGCGGCGATCTCGGCGATGGGCCTGGGGCCGGCCTTGACGCCGGCGCTGGTGCTGGAAACCCCTACGGGTGTGTCGGTGCTCACATTCCGACGCTACCAACGAACCCGCGGAGCGGATAGGGGCCCGGACCCGGCGCCCCCTCGGGACGTATCAGGGGACCAGAAGGTAGTAGCTGGGCTCGGCGGCCGGATAGCACCCATCGGGCAGCACGGCGCCCTCGGCGCCCTCACGAGCGCGCGCCCCGCTGATCTCCGGGCCGCTCCCGGTGATCTCTTCCCCGACCCGGTACTCGACCGTCTCCCGACCCCGATCCGCGGCCTCGTCCGGTCGGTGCACCAGCCTCCCCGGGACCTGGAGCGTTCCGTCCTCCAACACCCGTGTCCCCCGGGGGAACAGGATCGGGTGGGCCGTCCCGTCTACCTCGACGAGGGTCAGGCAGCCGGCGGCATCCGGACGGAGGGCTCCCTGCCGCAGGATGTCCGGGGACCCCTCCAGGGGCGTGTAGGTCCCGGCGACGAACTCAGGGGCTCCGTCGAAAGCCAGCACCGTCCCGGACGCAGACTCCGGCGCGGGTCGGGGTCCAGGCGTCGCGCTGCAGGAGACCAGGAGGAGCGCGGCCATCGCCAGCACCCCGGCGCACACCGGTTGCGCACGTGTCGCGGACTCCATCATTCGGCACATCCTCGGCGGTATCCCTGTATCGGTCAGGCGTCCCTGCGTGACCCGTGTTCTCAGTGTGCCCCGCGAAGGAGGGTCTGGCGAGGCCGGCCGGCCCGACCCGCGGCATGCTGGGCGAGCGGACGCCGGGGCGACGAACGGCACCGGGCCCGCCGCGTGCACTTCTCGGTGCGGCGACGGGCCCGGGCTCGGTTCCGCGGGACGGCTGCGACGTCGTCGTGCGGTTCCTGCGGAACTCAGGAGGCGAAGGCCTCCGGTGCAAAATCAATCATGTTGTACTCCTCCTCTCCTTCGGCGGCACCGCCGCTGCGGCGGTCCCGAGCGGTTGCTCAGGCTGGAAGATCCCGGTCAGGGGTCGCCGATTCCAGCGACGTCACCTGACGCGGAACCACATCTCGTGGGGCACGTTGGGCCGGTGGCCCTTCAGCGACTCGGCGTTGATCTTGTGCTGGTCGACGAACTCGGGCCGGTTGATCTGCTTGGCCTTGCCGGACTGCTTGCGGCGCTTCATCAGTACTTCACCTCCTCTCGCTCGAGGAGGGCGGAGATCTGGTCATCGCGCACCGCGTGGTGCCGGCGGGCGCTGATGAAGTCTGGGCCGGAGAAGTAGAACTCGATTCCGGCGCGTTCGGTGCCGATCTGGGCGCTGAGGGAACGGGGGGCCTGCGAGTGGAACGACGTCTGCTGGGAGGACATTGCTGCTCTTCCTGGTGGTAAGCCTCGGTGTATGGGAGAGGCCCCGGGAGCAGCGTGAGCGTTCTAGGTCAGGCTGCCCCGGAGGCGGTTCGTGCAACGGAAACGACGACGGTCGTCGGTCCGGCCGGTGGTAAAGCCGGTCGCGGCGGTGATTCCTCCGCCCGCGTAGATCGGGGAGAGTGCCACTGCGTTAAGCGCCATGTTCTTGTTCACGAATCCACCTCCTTCACTCGCGAGCACCGGTCTCCCGGCGCTCGAATGCCTGCAATGTCAGATTGAGGAAACTCAATCGCAAGCATCACTGTACGCCGAAGCCCCGGCGAGCGCCAGTGGTGATCCGAAAATTTTTGCGGATGCTCCTCGGAGAGCGCTGCGGGGCGCCCGCCCCCGGCGGCCGGCGTCTCCCGGCCGACTTCTCCGGATCGAGGGAGGGCGCGAGCGGTTCGGAAGATCAGCCGTTCGGCGGATACCCACCGGACCCGCTGCTCTCTACGCTGGAGCTCATGAGCCACGAGGCAGAGGACCCCGCCACGCCGCGCGCCGGCGCACCGAGCGCCGAGCCGTCCGGCCCACCCGCCGAGGGACATGCGCCCGTGGACACCACGGCCATGGGCCGTGCGTCCGAGGTCCCCGGGCCGTGCGGCCGCGCGACGACCTTGTACCGACTGGTGGACCTGGACGCCCTCCGCGCGTTCGCGCTGCTGGGCATCTTCCTGGTCAACGTGCAGACGTTTGCCGATCCGGCCTCGTTGCTCGGCACCCCCTCCCCCACCGATGCCGCCGGGACCGCCGCCCACGCGCTGGTGGCCGGTCTCCTCATGGGGAAGTTCTACATCCTGTTCTCGTTCCTCTTCGGCTACAGCTTCGCGCTGCTGTGGCAGGCCACGGCGCGACGGGCCGCGGCGGCAGGCCGCCCGGACGACTTCGCCGCCGTCGCGTTGCGCCGGTTCGCCGGGCTCTTCGTCCTGGGGCTGGCGCACGGGCTGCTGCTCTTCACCGGCGACATCCTGCTGACGTACGCGCTGGCCGGCACACTGCTGCTCGGGCTCCGCTACATCGGCCCCCGGGCGGCGCGCGTCACGGCGGCGATCATCATCGGCGTCGTCGGTGCCGGCATGGTGGCGATCGCCGCGCTGATGGGCCTGGCGCTGTCCGCACCCGAGTTCGAGTCGATGCTGCAGAGCGAGCTCTCGGCGACGGCGAATCTCCTGGCGCAGCCGTACGCGCAGTTCCTGATCGGCATATACCCGAGCACGCTGGCCAGCATGGTCTTCGTCCAGGGGCCCGTCGCCTTCTCGGCCTTCCTCGTCGGCCTGTCCGCGGCGAAGGACCACTGGTTCGAGCGGCTGACCCGCCGGACGCTCCTGCGGGTGCTGCTCGTCGGCGCTGCCGTGGGTCTGCCGGGCGCGGCCGCGACCGCGTGGGCGTACGTGGGCCTGCACCCGCTGGTCGGCAGCACGGCCGCGTTCGGGGTGGCGGCACTGACCGGCCCGTTCCTGACCGCGGCCTACGTCGCGGCCCTGCTGCTCCTGTTCCGCAGCGGGCCGGGCCGGCGCGTGCGGAACGCGCTCGTACCGGCCGGCCAGATGGCCCTGTCCAACTACCTGGGGCAGTCCGTGGTGATGGTGGCGATCTACACGGACTACGGCCTGGACCTGGCGAACCGCGTCCATCCGTTCGCGGCGCTGGGGATCTGCGGGGCCGTCTTCGCGGCGCAGCTGGTGCTGAGCGCCTTGTGGATGCGGCGCTTCGCGCGCGGGCCGGTGGAGGGCCTGCTGCGCGCGCTCACCTACTGGCAGCGCCCGTCCTGGCGGCGGGGCGCGCCCGAGCCGGAGCCCGTCCGGGGCTAGAGCCCCCAGGCCTCGATCACGGGCGTCTTCTTGTCCCAGCCGAGCCGGGAGACCTGTGCGGTGCCGAGCACGAAGTGCCGGCCCCGGTCCGCGGGCAGCCCCAGCCAGCGGGCCGCGACCACGCGGCTGAAGTGGCCGTGGGTGAAGAGCAGCGCGTGGCCGTCGTCGTCGAGCTCGGTGCGCACGCGCTCGATGACGGCATCGGCGCGGGCCGCGACGTCGTCGAGCAGCTCGCCGTTCGGCACGCCGTCGTCCCAGATCACGTACGACGGCGTCCGCCGCCGGATTTCGTTGGACTCGATGCCCTCGTAGTCGCCGTAGTCCCACTCGTGCGCCTCGCGCACCACCTCGGCCCCGGCGAAGCCGGCGAGCTCCGCGGTGCTCCGCGCGCGGCCCAGAGGGCTGGTGAGCACCAGGTTGAACTCGATGCCGAAGTTGGCGAGCTTCTGGCCGACCACGCGCGACTGGGCCTCGCCGTCCGGCGTCAGGGGCATGTCGGTCAATCCGGTGTACTGGCCGCTGCGGGACCACTCGGTCTCGCCGTGGCGGACCACCCAGAGTCGGGGCTGGTTCGGCACAGATCGCTCCTCAGTTCGCGTCGGCCCGGGCCCACCCGGGATCCGGTCCGTACTCTACGTCACCGCTGCGGGGCGGCACCCGCCGCATGACGGGAGCGGCCCCTGCCCCTCCGGCGCCGCAGCGCGGAGTCGCACCGCGCGGGACTACTCCGCCGGCTCGGCGGCCTCGGGCTGCTCGGCCCACCACGCCCGCAGCTCGGCCTCCGCCCGCTCGCGCTCCAGCGGACCGTGGTCCAGGCGCAGCTCCAGCATGTGCCGGTACGCACGGCCCACCAGGGGACCAGGCCGGATGCCGAGCAGCGCCATGATGGCCTCGCCGTCCAGATCCGGGCGGACCGCGGCGAGCTCCTCCTCCTCGGCGAGCTCGGCGATGCGCCGCTCCAGGTCGTCGTAGGCGTGCGCCAGCCGCTCCGCCTTGCGCCGGTTGCGCGTGGTGACGTCGGAGCGGGTCAGCCGGTGCAGCCGCTCCAGCAGGTCGTCGGCGTCGTTCACGTACCGGCGCACCGCCGAGTCCGTCCAGCCGGCCTCGCCGTACCCGTAGAACCGCATGTGCAGCTCCACCAGGCGCGCGACCGCCTTGATCGTGTCGTTGTCGAACCGGAGCGCGCGCATGCGCTTCTTGACCAGCTTGGACCCCACCACGTCGTGGTGGCGGAAGGTGACCGCCCCGTTGGATTCGAACCGGCGCGTGGCGGGCTTGCCGACGTCGTGCATCAGCGCCGCGAAGCGCAGCACGAAGTCCGGGGCCGGCACCGGCCCGTCGGCGTCCGTCTCCAGGCCGGCGGCCTGCTCGAGGACCTGCAGCGAGTGCTGGTAGACGTCCTTGTGCCGGTGGTGCTCGTCCGTCTCCAGCTTCAGCGCGGAGACCTCGGGCAGGACCTTCTCCGCCAGCCCCGTGTCCACCAGCAGGTCCACACCGGCGCGCGGCGCGTCCCCGCAGATCAGCTTGACCAGCTCGTCGCGCACCCGCTCGGCGGAGATGATGGCGATCCGCTCGGCCATGTCCACCATGGCCCGCCGGACGTCGTCGTGCACGTCCATGCCCAGCTGGGAGGCGAAGCGCGCGGCGCGCATCATGCGCAGCGGGTCGTCGGAGAAGGACGACGCCGGCGCGCCCGGCGTGCGGATCACGCCCGCCTCGAGGTCGGTGTACCCGCCGAACGGATCCACGAGCTCCAGCTGCGGCAGGCGCAGCGCCATGGCGTTCATCGCGAAGTCGCGGCGGTAGAGGTCGTCCTCCAGGCTCGAGCCGAACGCCACCACGGGCTTGCGGGACTCGGGGTCGTAGGCCTCGGCCCGGTACGTGGTGACCTCGATGGTCTCGCCGCCCACGCGGAACGCGATGGTCCCGAACTCGCGCCCGATCTCCCAGACGGCGTCCGCCCACCCGGAGACGACCTCCAGAGTCTGCTCCGGCGTCGCATCCGTGGTGAAGTCCAGATCCGGCGAGACACGCCCCAGGAACAGGTCGCGGACGGGGCCGCCGACGAGGGACAGCTCGTGGCCGGCCGCCGTGAAGCGTGCTGCGAGGTCGAAGACGACGCCGGGCAGGGCGCGCTGGAGGGCGGCGGGTGCGGGGAGCTGCTGCATAGTTCCTTAATGGTGTCAGATATCCAGGTGTCCGGGGGCCGAACGACGGGTGACTCGCGTCCGACGTGGGCAAGAACGCACCCCGGTGGAAATCCTCGCTAGAGTGGAATGCATGGCCCATCCTGTACCCCGCGCACCCAAGCGCACGCCGTTGACAGCGTCAATGGCGCACGCGCACGCGCAGCAGCAGGGCCAGCAGACGCTCCCGACCGTGGAGGAGGTCTCCTCCGGCGGTGTGATCGTGGACGTCGCCAAGGCGGAGCTCCCCGTGGCGATCATCGCCCGGTACAACCGCGGCGGGCGCCTGGAGTGGTGCCTGCCGAAGGGCCACCCGGAGGGCGCCGAGTCCAACGAGGAGGCCGCGGTCCGCGAGGTCGAGGAGGAGACCGGCATCCAGGGCGACGTGCTGGCCCCGCTGGGCAGCATCGACTACTGGTTCACCGTCTCCACCTACCGGGTCCACAAGACCGTCCACCACTTCCTGCTGCGCGCCACCGGCGGCGAGCTGACGGTGGAGAACGATCCGGACCACGAGGCCGTCGACGTCGACTGGGTGCCGCTGCGCGACCTCGGCCGACGCCTCTCCTTCCCCAACGAGCGGCGCATCGCCGAGCTCGCCCGTGAGGTCCTTCCGCGGCATGTCGACTGAGGGCTCCACCCGTTCGGGCACCGAGCAGGACGGCGAGGCCGCGCAGAACTCCCGCGCCTACGCGCTCATGGCCAGCGGGACCACCGTCTCCCGCGTCCTCGGCTTCGTGCGGACGGCGCTGCTCGCCGTCGCCATCGGCTCCGTCACCCCCATCGCCGACATCTTCGAGAAGGCGAACGTCATCCCGACGATCATTTTCATGCTCGTCGCCGGCGGCGTCTTCAACGTCGTGCTCGTCCCCCAGCTGATCAAGGCCTCCAAGAACGAGGACCGGGGCTCGGAGTACACCTCCAAGCTCATCACGCTCACGGTCGTCTTCATGGCCGCGGCGGCGGGCCTGATGACCCTGCTCGCGGGCCCCATCATCAACGCCCTGACGGTCGGCTGGACGCCGCCGATGCTCTCGCTCGCCACGGCCTTCGCGTACTGGTGCCTGCCCCAGATCTTCTTCTACGGCGTCTACTCGGTGGTGGGCCAGGTGCTCAACGCCCACGGTCGCTTCGGCTGGTTCATGTGGGCGCCCGTCGTCAACAACGTGGTGCAGATCGCGGTCATCGGGACGTACATCGGCCTCTTCGGCGCCTTCCGGGTCGGCGACGACCAACTCGCCGCCTGGACGCCGGCACAGACCGCGCTGCTCGCCGGCGGCTCGACGCTCGGCATCGCCCTGCAGGCCATCGTCCTGTTCTGGCCGCTGCGCACCTCGGGCCTGCGCATCCGCCCCAATTTCCGCTGGCGCGGTATGGGGCTGACGCACGTCGGGAAGATCGCCGCCTGGACGCTCGCCTCGATGATGGTCGGCAACCTCGCCTCCCTGCTCTACTCGCGCATCGCCTCCGAGGCCACCGCGGCCCGCGAGCAGCTCGAGTCCGGCGCCAGCACCGTCGCCGGCGAGTACGCGCTGAACACGTCCCAGCTGATCACCGTGCTCCCGCACTCGATCTTCGCGCTCTCCCTCGCCACGGTCCTCTTCAACCAGCTCACCCGCGCGTTCCACGACCACCGCGCCGGCGACGTCCCGGCGCTCGTCTCCAAGGGACTGCGGACGACGGCGGTGCCGATCGTCTTCGCGTCCGTCGCCATCGTGGTCCTCGCGGGCCCCCTGGGCCGCCTCTTCGGCGGCACCTCGGAGAACGGCGCCGCGGCCGGCGCGGCGATCGGCCAGCTCCTGGTCCTGACGGCGCTCGGCCTGCCGTTCAAGAGCATCCACTTCTTCCTGATCCGCGTCTTCTACGCGCAGGAGGACACCAAGACGCCGATGCTCATCCAGACGGCCATCGCCGTCGTCGGCCTCGTCGCCGCCTTCACGATGTCCGCGGTCGTCCCGCCGACGCGGATCGTCGTCGGGATCGCCCTGCTCTACGGCGTGACCAACGTGCTCAGCGCCGTCATCGCCCACGTGCTGGTGGTGCGCCGCCACGGCGACTACGAGGTCGGCCGCGTCGCCGGCACGTACATCCGCGTCGGCTGGATCGCCGTCGCCTCCGGTCTCGCCGGCGGCCTGGTCCTCTGGCTCCTGGGCGGGTACGACGGCGGCTTCGCGTTCTCCGGCATCCTCCCCGCGCTGGTCTCGCTCGCGGCCTCGGGCACGGCGATGACACTCGTGTACCTCCTGCTGCTCCGGGCCGCCCAGGTGGAGGAGCTCGGCGAGTTCCTGGGCCCGCTCTCCCGCCGCATCCCGGACGTCTCCCGCCTCCGCCGCCGCTGATCACGGCGGACCACCGCGCTTCCCCGCGAGTCAGGGGCTGGCCGGTAGCATGGTCACAGCATTCGACAGGGGTCCTCTGTACCCGGAAGACAATCTTGGGAGTCAATAGTGTCGCAGCCCATCGACGTCGGCACCGTTCTCGGCGGCCGGTACAAGGTGACCAGTAGCGTCTTGACGTCAGCCGAGGGCGACGTCGTCCTCCAGGGTATCGACCAGGTCCTCAACCGCACGGTGAGCATCGCGGTCGCCGCTCCCGAGAACGCCGAGCAGATGACCACCAGCGCGCGCGAGATCGCCACGGGCGAGCGCTACAGCAGCGTGCAGGTGCTGGACCTCGGAGTCTCCGACGGGGCGACCTACCTGATCACCAACCTGGCCGAGCCGACGGACCTGCTGGACCTGATGGTGGCGACCGAGGGCCCCTACGTGGAGCCCTTCTACACGGACACGCTGGGCTCGGAGATCTTCGGCGAGAGCCGTTCCCGCGAGCCGCAGACGTACGAGGACGATCCGGAGTACTACGCCGAGCTCGACGAGAACGACCGCCAGAGCCCGCTGGGCGAGCGGCTGCCGGAGATCAACCTCTCGGACCGCATCGCGGGCCTTCGCTCCCGCCTCTCCAAGGCGCGCGGTGCCGCGGCCGCCGGCATGGCCGGTGCCGCCGCGGCGGCGGGCAGTGCCGCGGCGCGCCGTCGGAGCGAGGCCGACCAGGACCGCGAGGACGTCGGCACCGCCGAGCACCAGCAGGACAACCACCAGCAGGACGTCGACGACGCCCCCGAGAGCGCCCCGGACAGCGCGGCGCTCTACACGTCCGACCCGTACGCCACGGGCCAGTACGGGGGCGACGACGCCGCCACCCACTACGTGGCGGACGAGTTCGACACCGGCGAGCAGCAGACCCAGGCGCAGGCCGTCGGTGGAGCGACCGCGCAGGAACCGGCAGAGGAGACGGACGCCCGCACGGCGGAGCACGCCGTCGCGGAGCCGACGCCGACGGCGGCCGGCCCGGCCGTCTCGGACAAGGTGACCGTCTACGAGGATGAGGACCAGCCGGAGGCGTCCGGCCCGGGGTTCGGCGCCGCCGCCGCCGGGGCCGCCGCAGGGGCGGCGGGGGCCGCAGCGGCTGGTGCCGCGGCAGGCAGCCCGCAGCCCCCCGCTCCGACGAGCGCTCAGCCGCGCGTCGAGAGCCCCGCCGAGGCGGAGGCTCAGGACGGGCCGTCGCCTCGCTCGGCCCCGGCGGGCCACGCGGCGGAGTCCAGCCGCCACGCGACGGCGGGCGCGGGTGTGGTTGCCGGTGCCGCCGGCGCCGAGCGCGCGCCGTCGGTCTTCCCCGAGGCTGCGCGCAACTTCCAGGACGACGACGCGGCAGCGGCCGGAGCAGGTGCCGGTGCCGGTGCTGGCTATCGGGACGAGGAGGAGGACGAGGCCGAGAGCGGTCCGCGCTGGACCCGCCTGGTGGCCGGCGCCCTGCTGGGCCTGGTCCTGATCGTCGCCGTGATCTTCGCCTTCAACACCCTCGGCGGCGACGAGCAGGAGCCCACGGCCGGTGGCGACACTCCGACGTCGGAGGAGTCGCCCTCCGCCACGGAGGAACCCTCCGCGGCCCCCTCGCCCACCGAGCAGGCCGTTGCTCCGGTGGCGAGCGACGTCGAACGCGTCGTCCCCGGCGCCCAGGACCTCAATGCGCAGACGGACGACACGCTGCCGAACCTCATCGACGGCAACGAGGCCAGCCTCTACCGCTCGCTGTCCTTCACGCAGCCGGACTTCGGCGGTTTCGCGTCCAACATGATCCTCGTCGTGGAGTTAGAGGAGGTCTCCGCCATCAACCAGATCGAGCTCTCCGGGTTGAACGGATCGGGTGGTTCGTACGAGATCGCCGTCGGCGAGTCCGACGACTTCGGGTCCGCGCAGACCATCACGCAGGGGTCCTTCACCGGTCCGAGCGTGACGGTGCCGGTCGGCAGCGAGGGCGAGGGCGTCGAGGGACAGTACGTGTTCTTCAACGTCACGGAGCTCCCACGTCTGGCGAACCCGTACAACGACTCGCGCCCCTACGGTCTCCAATTGGCCGAGTTCAGGGTCAGCTGACCCGCTGCGGGGCCACCGGCGGCGCTCCGTTACTCGCCGGTGGCCCCGCGTAGAGGGAATAGACGCCGACGGCTTAGGGTTGACGTAGGCAGAAACGGCCCTGCCCGCCGCGCTGAGCGCCGCGGGCGGGGCGTCCCATCCCCTCGACGCTCCCGTGTCGAGACTCGTACCAGGAAGGTTCACCCCGAGTGGCCACTGAAGCAGCAGAGTCGATCCGCAACGTCATCATCGTGGGCTCCGGTCCGGCCGGATACACGGCCGCCATCTACACCGCGCGCGCCAATCTGGAGCCGCTGGTCATCGCCGGCTCCGTGACCGCCGGTGGCGATCTCATGAACACGACCGATGTCGAGAACTTCCCCGGGTTCCCCGAGGGCGTCATGGGCCCCGACCTCATGGAGAACATGCGCCAGCAGGCCGACCGGTTCGGTGCGGAGATCCAGTACGAGGACGTCGCGAGCCTGGAGCTGGCAGCTCCCATCAAGACCGTCACGCTGGCCAGCGGAAAGGTCTATAAGGCGCGCGCGATCATCGTGTCGACCGGCTCGGCCTACCGTGAGCTGGGCCTCCCGGGCGAGAAGGAGCTCTCCGGCCACGGGATCTCCTGGTGCGCGACGTGCGACGGGTTCTTCTTCCGCGACCAGGAGATCGCCGTCGTCGGTGGTGGCGACTCTGCCATGGAGGAGGCCCTCTTCCTCACGAAGTTCGCCGCGAAGGTCACCGTCATCCACCGTCGCGACGCGCTCCGCGCGTCCAAGACGATGGCGGACCGTGCGCTCCAGCACCCCAAGATCGACTTCATCTGGAACAGCGCGGTGGAGGGCTTCGACGGCGACGGAAAGCTCACGGGCGTGAAGGTGCGGAACCTCGTCGATGGGACGACGACCGATCTGCCCGTCACCGGTCTGTTCGTCGCCATCGGCTCGGATCCGCGGGTCGATCTGGTCCGGGACCAGCTGGACCTCACGGAGGACGGGAACATCGCCGTTCAGGGCCGCACCTCCAAGACGAGCCTTCCCGGCGTCTTCGCCGCGGGCGACGTCATCGACTCGACCTACCGTCAGGCCATCACGGCCGCCGGCTCGGGCTGCGCTGCCGCCGTCGACGTCGAGCACTACCTCGGCAACCTGGGCGTCTCGCACGATCTGGGCGCCGAAGACGAGGCAGACGCATCCGCGACCGCCTCCCTCTGATTCTCCGAAGCCCACACCGAAAGGGGTACAGAATGAGCACTGCCAAAGATGTCACCGAGGCCACCTTCCAGGCGGACGTGCTGGACAACAGCAAGCCCGTCATCGTCGACTTCTGGGCTGAGTGGTGCGGTCCCTGCCGCATGCTCTCCCCCATCCTCGACCAGATCGCCGAGGAACACGCCGAGAAGGTCGACGTGGTGAAGGTCAACGTGGACGAGAACCCGGGTATCGCGGCCAAGTACGGCATCACCTCCATCCCGGCGGTGTACGTCTTCAAGGGCGGCGAGCACGTCGCCAGCTCTGTCGGCGCGAAGCCCAAGCAGGTCATCGAGCAGGAGTTCGCCGACTACCTGTAGAGAGTTCTGTGAAGCAGCGGTGGGCGGCAATCCCGAGAAGGGATTGCCGCCCACCGTCTTTTAAGCCCCATACGGGACCGCCGAACGAACTTGCTCCGATTCACAACCTAGTTCGTTTGGTAACGCACCGTTCGGCCCGCAACACCCTGGCCGAACCCGCGTGAGGACGGCATGGCGGTGGTGTCCAGACGTTCGACCTACTACTGGTCCGCTTCGGGCGCGATGAGTCCCATGATGCGATTGAGGTCATCCACACTCGCGAACTCGATGGCGACCTTGCCCTTCTTGGCGCCGAGCGTGATCTTGACGTTGGTATCCAGTCGATCGGACAGTGACGTCGCCAGATAGTCGAGGCGCTCGTGGCGGGCATTGGACCGCGGCCTGGAGGCCTTGCGCTTCTGCTCTACCCCGTCACTCATCGCGACGATCTCCTCGGTGGCCCGCACCGAGAGTCCCTCGGCCACAATCCGCTGCGCCAGCCGCTCCACCTCGGCCGGGTCCGTCAGCGCGAGGAGGGCGCGCGCATGACCCTGGCTCAACACGCCGGCAGCCACGCGTCGCTGCACCAGGGGCGGCAGCTTCATGAGGCGGATAGTGTTCGAGATCTGCGGCCGAGAACGCCCGATGCGCGCCGAGAGCTCCTCCTGCGTGCACCCGAATTCCTCCAGTAGCTGCTGGTAGGCGGCAGCTTCCTCCAGGGGGTTGAGCTGCGAACGGTGCAGGTTCTCGAGGAGGGCGTCGCGTAGGAGATCCTCGTTGGTTGTCTGCCGGACGATCGCCGGAATGGTGTCGAGCCCAGCCTCCTGCGTGGCACGCCACCGGCGTTCACCCATGACCAGCTCGTACTGCTCCGCTCCGTCCTCTGGAGAGGGGCGCACCACGATCGGCTGGAGCAGGCCGACCTCCCTGATCGAGTGCACCAGCTCGGCCATATCGTCCTCGTCGAAGACCTGGCGGGGCTGTTTGCGATTCGGGTGGATGCTGGAGACCGGGATCTCCGCGAAGGAAGCTCCGGGTACGGGGACTAGCGTTTCACGTGAAACCTCGCTGACGTCGTCGCCCAGCTCCTCGGCGACCGCATCGGGCGCTACATTCTGCACCGGGTCCGCTTCAGGGGCCGACGACGCCGACCGCGCACGGGCCTGTCCGATCACGTCCGGCATGGCGGGACGCTTTCCGGAGGCCTTGCCGGTGGACTTCTTGCTCGGTGGGGACGCCTCGACTCCAGGCGCTGCGGCCGGCCCCGGGGTGAAAAACATATCGACGGGCCGAGCCCTGCGGCGGCCATTCTGGGATGTCTTGGGGTCTCCCGCGGCCGGGGTCCCGCCGGGGTTCTTTGAGTCCTTCTGAGGGGCCTTCAGGGCTTTCTCAGCGGGCTTGGCCCGCAGAGCCGTCGATTCGCCGACGATGACATCGGTACTCTCGGCCTTCGGCTCGCCGGCACGCGACGTCGACAGGGCAACCCCTGTGTCCTCGCCCTCCTGGTCGGCCGGAGGCGTGCTCGAGATCAACGCTCCCAAACCCCGTCCTAGACCCCGTCGCTTCTCAGTCATTCAACTCCCTCTCGAAGTGCACCACCGCGGGCGGAAAGTCCGCCCCAGCCCTTCGCCTAGTTTACTGGCCCGCGAGTCGAACCTGTGGACATACCGGTCCCCTATCCAGGGGCGCAGGGCGCCGCGGCCGAGCACGAAGCGGCGCGGCACCGGCCCGGCCGCTGGTTTCACGTGAAACGCTGGTGATCGCATCGCGTATCGGCCTGGTTGCCGACTCGTAGACGCCGCGCCCCGTCGGAGTTCCTGGGAGGCCGCTGGCGCGATGATCGGGGTAGCGAGCTGTGGTCTCGTCGGTGCGCCCCGGTATGGATGTGTGCGATGAGCGGCTGCGGGTTCCGTTCTCGCGCGGCCGATCATGAGGCATCGATCGTTTCACGTGAAACGACGGTCTGCGAGGAAGCAGGTCTTGATACTCCCTCGAAGCGTTCGCGCGAGCTTGAGGTACAGCCAGTCTGTGTTCGGTGACTGCCTCGATGGTGTGCTCGAGGCGTTCGGCTCCCGGTGGGACTCCATCCCCTTGGTGCCTTCTACCCCATTCGCTGGGCAACGACCTACGACCGCCGCGTCGGTGTCCAGCTCGGCATCTCTCGTTTCACGTGAAACACGCGCAAGGGGCCGACCGGAGCAGATTCCAGCCACCGGTGACAGGTACTCCATTCAGTACGGGTCGTCGGCGCACGACGGCCCACCACGCACAGTTCATTTAAGGAGCGATGCAGCCCGAAGCCCCAGTGCGTACCAATGAATGTCGCTCCGGTGTTCGCCCCCTCCCCCCGACCCTCATCCGGTCGCTCACCCCCAGTGAATCGCTACGAGATCGACTTGGTTCTCACAGGGCGCAACCTACAGAGCACACTTCCGGCGTGCATGCTCAGCGAGTGGGGACTTGACGTGTCTGCTTGCCGCGCGGTACCTGGCTCGCTAGGCTCAGCCACTCTGGCTTTCGCCCAGCGACAGTTGTCAATTCACGTCTCGTCTGCTTCTTCGCGGACGAGGTGCCGTCCCGTGTTCCCTCGGCGGAGGCACGCTCCCAGGCGCCTTCCGATGCGCCCCTAGCGCCAGCACACCGCCTCCCGTACTTGGTCAAACCGGAGCGATCCCCGCATCCACCGTGCGTCAGTCCCCCGGCCACATCAACCGCGCCCGCACTCGCCGAACTCATCTCATACGTCCCCAGCGAGAATCGGTTCCACGTGAAACACCTCCAGCGCCTCATCGCGAGCGTCAGAGGCACCATCCAACGGTGATGGTAGAGCTCGGCCGAGAAGTCACAGGACCGGCACATCAAAGCGAAACGGACCCAATGGCGAACATCTCCCCCGCTGCCTCTGAGTACGAGCTCGCGCATCCTCGGTCCGGGCCGCAATCTCAGGGGGCGAAGCTCTCCCAGCCCCGCGACCGGCGCTGTCGGAGCGCTCTGTCAGCCAGGCGAGACCGGGACGACAACAGCGATTCCCGATCCCGACCCGGTGTTGGGCCGCTGGCCGCGGACTCAATCCGGATCCGACCGAGTTCGCAGACGCCGGGTCCGCAGTGCCCGCCCTCGACCCACCCCTGCGCGGTCGACTCAGACCGATTTCTGACGGTCGTCCTCCGCGTTCTCCCCGGAGAAGATGTCGTTTCACGTGAAACGACGCTACGTCTCCATAGGCTCTCTCGAAGCAACTCGCATTGCGTCGGAGGCGAGCAGCTCGCCGCTTCCGCCCTGACCGTGGCCGTGCCACTGGTTCCGTGCAGAGTCAGTGGGTTGGTTTGGGGCTCCCCAGGTGCGGCCCTCACGTCCCGCGACCGGGCCGATAGGCCGGGCGGATCAGGCCCTTCAGCACGCAGCCGCAAGCCCGTAGACAAGCTACGGACGTCTCGCACATCATTAGACTGCTCAGAGGGCGGCGCCGCAGGAGGAGCAGGTGCGCGTCCCGAGGCATCGTTTCACGTGAAACGCATTCCTTGAAGGGCAGCACCGGGGAACTCCCGTAAAGACGCAGTGATCCCACACGACGCCTTCTACACCGGCGCCCACGAGAGATGCGCGTGCATTTCAGGGTGACAGCTAGCGCTCACGAGCTGCTCTCCGTTTCACGTGAAACGACCTACGGAACAGGGCGCAGGGGGCAGACTCTCCACGCTTCTGACCTACAGCCCACGACAAGGCCCGCCAGGCACGATGCCGGGCGGGCCTTGACCAAGCCTCTACGGCTAGGCCGTAACGCCCCGATCAGCGATCTCAGCCGCGGCCTCCATGTAGGAAAGTGCACCCGTCGAGCTCTTGTCGTAGGTGATGACCGTCTGCTGGTAGCTGGGCGCCTCCGAGATGCGCACGCTGCGCGGGATCACGGCCTCGAGCACCTCGTTCGGGAAGTGCTCACGCACCTCCTGCGCAACCTGTGCCGCCAAGTTGGTACGGCCGTCGTACATCGTCAGCAGGATGGTGGAGACCACCAGTTCGCCATTGAGATGCTTCTGGATCATCTCGATGTTCTTCAG
The DNA here is from genome assembly GCF_031178195.1 of Zhihengliuella sp. GTDB lineage: Bacteria > Actinomycetota > Actinomycetes > Actinomycetales > Micrococcaceae > Zhihengliuella. The sequence goes on along the minus strand of NZ_JAPSJL010000008.1, from coordinate 119,652 downwards.
CAGCTGGCTCAGTCCCTCGAGTGCGTAGTACTCGCACTGGATGGGGATGAGGACCTCACGAGCGGCGACGAACGCATTCACCGTGAGCAGTCCCAGACTCGGTGGACAATCGATGAACACGTAGTCGAGCCGCGGCATGCCCTGCTTCTCGCGGTACTTGGCGTACTCGTCCAGTGCGCGGCGCAGACGCTGCTCGCGTGCGACGAGGGAGACCAGTTCGATCTCGGCACCTGCCAGGTGAATGGTCGCTGGAGCCACGCAGAGCGTCTCGAAGTCGGGGCACGGGGCGATGACCTCTTCGAGCGGGACGTCGTTGATCAGAACGTCGTAGATGCTCTCCACCTCGGCATGGTGCTCGATGCCAAGAGCCGTCGAAGCATTGCCCTGAGGGTCGATATCAACCACGAGGACGTTCAAACCGGCCTGAGCGAGCGCAGCCGCGACGTTAACCGTCGTCGTCGTCTTGCCGACGCCACCCTTCTGATTGCTGATGGTGAAGAAGCGGGTCCGATCCGGCTCTGGCAACGCACGACCCTTGAGGCGCTCGCGCCGCTTGCTCTCGTTGAGCAGCTGGCTGGCTAGCGGGGTGCTGTCATCCATGGTGTCCATCTTGTTCCGAACTCGAGACTCTTCCAGAAGGGGTTCACTTCCGTGTGCGGCGTACGCGGACGCGCATACAGACTATCGGTTCAGGCCGCGCCCACCGGGACACGGACGACCGTGGTCGGCTCGTCCAGAACGGCCGCACCCGTCGTCAGCACCTCGGCGTCGCGACCGCCGAGTCTGCGGATGACCTTCGCGGCCTTCTCGATTTCCTCGGCGGCGCTGCGACCCTTGAGTGCCAGGAGTTCTCCCCGGCCACCGAGCAGCGGGATAGTGAGACCGGCCAGCTTCGCCAGGGCCGACACGGCGCGCGCGGTCACGACGTCGACCTCGACGTCGTCGAAGAACTGCTCCGAGCGGCCCCGCAGGACTCTCACGTTCGAGAGACCGAGGTCATCGATGACTTCGTTGAGCCAGATGCACCGGCGCTCCAACGGCTCGATCAGTGTGATGTCGAGGTCGGGGCGGGCCAAGGCGAAGGTCAGACCTGGAAGACCGGCACCGCTGCCGACGTCCGCCACGGTGGCGTCCGGAGCGATGAGCTCAGTGACGACCGCGCAGTTCAGCACATGCCGTCCCCACAGCCGTGGCACCTCACGGGGCCCGAGGAGGCCGCGCTCGATACCGGACGTCGCCAGATGCTCCACGTACCGCTCCGCCAGCTCCAGCCGGTCGCCGAAGACGGTCTGGGCCGCAACGCGCTCGGCGTCCGTCGGCGTGAAATTCTCAACCACTCGTGTTTCCTTCCAGCCGGTCTCCGCGCGGGAACTCGTCGCTCCCCCGCTGCATGCGGGCACGCGGCCCGTGGGCGTGCTCGTTCCGACGCGACGTCGGTGCTACGCCTCGACCGAGACGACGACGTGACGCCCCGGCCCCTCGCCATCGGACGCGCTCTGCAGGCCCAGATCCGCAACGACGTCGTGCACGATCTTCCGCTCGTAGGCCGACATCGGCTCGAGCGCCACCTCCTCGCCGGAGTCCTTCGCCTGGGCCACGGCGTTCTCCGCCAGCTTGGTCAGCTCGGCGGTCCGGCCGCGGCGGTAGCCGAGGATGTCCAGCACGAGCCGCGAGCGGTTCCCCGTGGTGGTGAGCACCGCGAGCCGCACGAGCTCCTGCAGGGCCTCGAGCCCCTCGCCGTTGCGGCCGAGCAGCTCCCGGAGGGCCGACTCGTCGCCGTCCTCCTGGACGATCGAGATGTAGGTGCGTCCGCTGCGGATCTCGATGTCGATATCGCCGTCGATGTCGGCGATGTCGAGCAGCTCCTCGAGGTAGTCCGCCGCGACGTCGCCCTCCTCCTCGAGACGCGAGCCGCTCGACTCCTCGTCGGGCAGGACTTCCTGGGCCTCGGTCATGGCTACTTCTTCCTACGGTTCTTGCGCTGCGGCTGCGCGCGCTGGCCCTTGGCCTCGATGGCGACGGCCCGTGCCTGGGCCGCCTCGGCCTCGTCTTTGCGCTTCTGCCCGATGGGCGGCAGGCCCTTGGCGGCCCGGCGCTCGTTGAGCTCGCGCTCGGCCTGGGAACCGGGCGTCGGGTTGCGCCGGATGATGTAGTACTGCTGGGCGAGCGTCCACACGTTGGTGGCGGTCCAGTAGATGAGGACGCCGATCGGGAAGTTGATGCCACCGATGCCGAAGACGAGCGGCAGGATGTAGAGCATCATCTTCTGCTGCTGCATGAAGGGGCCTTCGAGGGCCTCCTTGGTCATGTTCTTCGTCATGATCTGGCGCTGCGTGATGAACTGCGACGCCACCATGGCGATGATCATGACGACCGACAGGACGATGACCTGGACCTGCGGCGACCCGGAGTTGAAGGTGCCCAGGAAGGTCTCGGAGAGGCCCGCACCGAAGATCGAGGAGACGGCGAAGTTGTGCGTCTGCTCCGCCGTGAGAGCACCGATGCCCTCGCCGGCATCGGAGGCGACGTGCGCGTTGTTCAGCACCGTGAACAGCGCGAAGAAGAACGGCATCTGGATCAGCAGCGGCAGGCACGACGAGAGCGGGTTCGTCTTGTGCTTCTTGAACAGCTCGCGCTGCTCGGCGATCATCGCCTGCTGCGAGAGCTGGTCCTTCTTGCCCTTGTACTTGGCCTGCAGCTTGCGCAGCTCCGGCTGGAGCGCCTGCATGGCCCGCTGGGCCTTGATCTGCTTGACGAAGACCGGAATGAGCGCGGACCGGATGACGATCACCAGGAGCACGATCGACAGCGCCCAGTTCCAGCCCGACTGCGGGTCCAGACCCAGGAAGCCCAAGCCCTCGTGGCAGACACGCAGGACCCAGGAAACGGCCATACGGAACGGCCACAGGATCGTGTCGAAGAATCCCATTACTCTCAAGCTCCTCGTGCCGCGCTCGCGGCGTCATCTTCATCGTCGGCGGGAATCGGTGGATGATTCAACACCATGATCTTGGGGGTGCGGCCCTCCGGCCAAATCCGGCGGCCGGGCGGCACGTGGTCGATCCCGCCGTGGCTGAAGGGGTTGCACCGGCCGATGCGTCGCACCGCCAGGTACAGTCCGCGCACCGCTCCATGGACCGTCACGGCCTCCAGAGCATAGGCGGAGCAGCTGGGGAAGTACTTGCAGACGTCGCCGTAGACCGGGGAGATCACGGCGCGGTAGGCCTTGAGCAGGCCGATCAGCGCCAGACGCGGCAGGTCCAGCAGCAGTGCCAGCGGTCCGGGCCGAGGGGGACCGGGGACGACGGCGTCGGCCGGCCCACGGTCCTTACTCATCTGCTGCCCGCTCATGTCGAGCTCTCCCTCCGGCCCCGGTGTGGGACGCCCGCTGGGCAGCGGACTTCACGCCGGAGCGCAGGGCCGCGCGCACGCCGTCGCGGAGCTCGGCCCAACCGGCGTCGGCCGCTGCGGGCAGGGCGCGTACCACGACGTCGTAGCCGTCAGGGTACTCGTGCAGGAGCTCGGCCGCGATGGCGCGCAGCCTCCGCTTGACGAGGTTGCGGGTGACCGCGTTCCCCACCGCCTTGGAGACGATGAAGCCGAACCGCGTGGCGCCCTCGTGACGGTGTGCATATAGCACGACGTTCCGGCGCCCAGAGCGGGCGCCGGAACGTACGGTGGTGGAGAAGTCTCGCGCGGTGCGCACGCGGTGAACCTTCGGCAACATGTCTGTCGACCTGTCCGGTTCTATCGGTGCGCCGGCGAGGACTGCTCGGATTTAGGCAGCGAGGTCGCTGCGGCCCTTGCCACGGCGGGCGGCCAGGATGGCGCGGCCGGCACGGGTGCGCATACGAAGACGGAAGCCGTGCTTCTTGGCACGACGGCGGTTATTCGGCTGAAAAGTCCGCTTGCTCACAGTAGTAACTCCAAGACGATCATTTGATGCGCCTTAACCCGTTGCTACAGGGGGGAAGAACAGGCTGACGCTCGTATTCGGTGCCGACTTCTCGGGCTCCCCTGCCCCGTCGGCCGGGCGGATGGTCCGGGTTCCCCCGGTCCTCCCCGCTGCGAGCGTGGGCATGAGAATCCACCAAAAGCGGACACACAGGACTAAACAACGATAGGGGACGCCGCGCCGGCCCGTCAAATGGACCCGCCGGTGAGCGCCGTGGGGGACCCCGGCGTCTCCCTCAGCCGCGCCTCTGACCGACGGGGGGCAGCCATGAGAACCGCCCAGAGCGAGAGTCCCTGGGGGCGCTCCACAATGTGTGGATCCGAAGTCCACAGGTGTGGACGGCGCGCCGTTGTCCACAGCCTGTCCACACCGCCTGTGGATTCTGTGGATCACGCCTCCGCCACCGGAATGACACGCGTGTAAGTAGGTAGGAGCGGACGGCCGACGCAGCCGCAGCTCACCTCAAGAGTTATCCACGGCTGTGAATAAGACTGTGGATATCGACTACAGTGGGTGCTCCGGCCCGAGCACCACCAGTGCCGGGAGGACGCCCCCGGTGGCGCCTCGCCAGCTCGACGTACTTCTTCGAAGGGAACTCAGGCACGTGACTTCGGACGCCTCCAACGATCTCGGCTCTCAGTGGCGCCAGGTCGTCTACCTCATGGAGCAGAACGACCGGGTCAGCCCACGCCAGCGGGCGTTCGTGACCTTCGCCCAGCCGCAGGGGCTGATCGACACCACCCTTCTGGTCGCCGTGCCGGACGACCTCACCCGCGATGTACTCCAGACGCAGCTCTCGGAGCCGCTCTCCAGCGCTCTGCAGCAGGTCTTCGAGGCCGATATCCGCTGCGCGTTCAGCGTCGACTCCTCGCTGCGCGAGCAGCGGGACCCGGACCCGGAGCCGGTCCGCGCCGCAGTGGCGAGCACCGAAAACCAGCCGGAGGAGAATCGCGGCATCGCCAACGCGGCGGACCAGAACCGGGTGCTGCAGAACGTCGCGGAGTACCGCGCCGAGGGCTCACGGCCCCGGACGGGTCCGACCCCCATGCCGACGCCGCCGTCGAACTCCCAGGAGATGGGGCGGCTGAACCCCAAGTACATCTTCGACACGTTCGTCATCGGAGCCTCCAACCGGTTCGCCCATGCCGCGGCCGCGGCCGTGGCCGAGGGGCCGGCCAAGGCCTACAATCCGCTGTTCATCTACGGCGACTCCGGACTGGGCAAGACGCACCTGCTGCACGCGATCGGCCACTACGCCCGGCACTTGTTCAACGGGATCCGCGTCCGCTACGTGAACTCGGAGGAGTTCACCAACGACTTCATCAACTCCATCCGTGACGACGAGGGAACGAGCTTCAAGCAGACGTACCGCAACGTCGACATCCTGCTGATCGACGACATCCAGTTCCTGGCGAACAAGGATGCGACCCAGGAGGAGTTCTTCCACACGTTCAATGCGTTGTACAACGACACCAAGCAGGTGGTCATCACTTCCGACCTGCCCCCGAAGCAGCTCGCCGGGTTCGAGGACCGCATGCGCTCGCGGTTCGAGTGGGGCCTGATCACGGACATCCAGCCGCCGGAGCTGGAGACGCGCATCGCGATCCTCCGCAAGAAGGCGGAGGCGGAGGGGTTGCGCGCGCCCGACGACGTGATGGAGTACATCGCGTCGAAGATCTCGACCAATATCCGCGAGCTCGAGGGCGCGCTGATCCGTGTGACGGCCTTCGCCTCCCTCAACAACCAGGCCGTGGACATGGCCCTGGCCGAGACCGTGCTCAAGGACCTCATCACCGACGAGGACGCACAGGAGATCACACCGCAGGCGATCATCGCCCAGACCGCCGAGTACTTCAGCCTCACGATCGAGGAGCTCAACAGCAAGTCGCGCACACGAACCCTGGTCACGGCACGGCAGATCGCGATGTACCTGCTCCGCGAGCTCACGGACATGTCGCTGCCGAAGATCGGCGCCGTGCTGGGCGGCCGCGATCACACCACGGTCATCCACGCCGACCGCAAGATCCGCGAGCTCATGGCCGAGCGGCGCTCCGTGTTCAACCAGGTCACGGAGCTGACGAACCGCATCAAGCAGCAGCAGCGCCGCGGCTGACACGACGAAAACCACAGCTGTGGACAACTCTGTGGACAGTTAAGTGGACCGGGGCCCGTAGCTGCGGATAACTACAGGGTCACCTGTGGAGGCCGGAAAACACGCGGATCCCTGTCCACCGGCCCTCCCTGTCGACGGGTCCGCGAGCCCACAGCTTGTGAACAGCCTTAAAGCCCGCGACGCCGCAGGGGAGGATGGTTATCCACAGTTTCCACACCGGTTATTAACACTCCTATCCCTTGAATGAAGACCTCCAGATAACAAGTCCCCGATCCCGGACACCCGCCCTCCGAGCCACGGAACGACCACTCCGGGACGGAGCTGGAGCGCGTATCTTTCGCTTCGCCCTTCGGGCTAAGCTTGCACGCGTAGTTCGATGTCGGTGGCTGTGAAAGGCGGAGCGTTCAGTGAAGTTCAGTGTTGAGAGAGACGTCCTGGCCGAGGCTGTCTCTTGGACTGCTCGTTCCCTGTCGCAGCGTCCGCCCTCCCCTGTCCTCGCCGGCATCCTGATGACGGCCGGCAACGGCACCGTCACCCTCGCCGGATTCGACTACGAGGTCTCCGCCCGCATCGAGATCGCAGCGGACGTCGAGGAGGAGGGGACCACCCTCGTCTCGGGCAAGCTCCTCGCCGAGATCACCCGCAGCCTCCCCCAGGCCCGGGCGACCCTCGAGACCGAGGGGTCCAAGGTCAACGTCTCCTGCGGACGCAGCCGCTTCCATGTGCCGACCATGCCTGTCGAGGAATACCCAGATCTCCCGGCCCTGCCCGAGGTCGCAGGGATTGTCGACGGGGAGGCCTTCGCCTCCGCCATCAGCCAGGTCGTCGTCGCCGCCTCGAAGGACGACACCCTCCCGGTGCTCACCGGCGTCAAGATGGAGATCGAGGACGACCTCATCACGTTCCTCGCCACCGACCGGTACCGACTGGCGATGCGCGAGGTCAGCTGGCGTCCCCTCACCCCGGGCATCTCCACCTCGGCCTTGGTCAAGGCGAAGACCCTCAACGAGGTCGCCCGCACCCTGGCCAGCGGAGGCGAGCTGAAGCTCGCCCTGGCCGCGAACGGCGATCTCATCGGCTTCGAGAGCGGCAGCCGGCGCACCACTTCGCTGCTGGTCGACGGCGACTACCCCAAGATCCGCTCGCTGTTCCCCGAGAACACGCCGATCCATGCCACCGTGAGCACATCGTCGCTCGTCGAGGTCGTGCGCCGCGTGTCCGTGGTCGCCGAGCGCAACACCCCGGTCCGGCTCGCCTTCACGCAGGGCCAGGTCTCCCTCGACGCCGGCACGGGCGAGGACGCCAAGGCCGAGGAGACCATCGAGGCCCACCTGGACGGCGAGGACATCACGGTCGCGTTCAACCCCGCCTACCTCAGCGAGGGCCTCAACGCCTTCAACAGCGAGTTCGTGCGGTTCTCCTTCACCTCCGCTCCCAAGCCGGCCATGATCACGGCGCAGGACTCGCTCGAGGGCGAGGACTCCGACGCCTACCGGTACCTCGTCATGCCGGTGCGTCTGCCGAACGACTGATCCGCAGCGACACCGCGTGTACATCTCACACCTGTCGCTGACGGACTTCCGGAGCTACCCGCACCTGGACCTCGAGCTCGCACCCGGGACCACGGTCCTGGTCGGGGCCAACGGCGTCGGCAAGACCAACATCGCCGAGGCCGTCGGGTATCTCGCCACACTCGGCTCCCACCGCGTCACGGCGGATGCCTCCCTGCTACGTTTCGGTGCCGAGCGCGCGATCGTCCGAGCGCAGGTCGTCCGGAACAATCAGGCGACGGCCCTCGAGCTCGAGATCACCAGCGGCCGGTCGAACCGGGCCCGGATCAACCGCTCCAATCCGGTGCGTGCCCGCGACATCCTCGGGATCCTGCGCACGGTCCTCTTCGCCCCGGAGGACCTCGCGCTCGTCAAAGGCGATCCGTCGCACCGGAGGCGTTTCCTCGACGATCTGCTGGTCGTCCTGCAGCCCCATCAGGCCGCGACGCGCAGTGACTACGAGCGGGTGCTCAAGCAGCGCAACGCGCTCCTGAAATCCGCCCGCGCGGCCGGGCGGCTGACCAGCCAGCACGAGGCGACCCTCGACGTGTGGGACCACCATCTGGCCCAGGCCGGCGCCCGGGTCCTGCGCGGCCGGTTCGACGTCCTCTCCCGGATCGCCGCCCCGCTGGGCTCGGCCTATGCCTCGCTCACCGACGGCAGCAAGGCGGTCTCCGCCACGTACCGCTCCACCATGGTCCAGGACCTCGAGGACGACGACGAGGTCCCCGGCACCGGCCCGGTCTCCGAGTCCCAGCCCGGCCAGGACTCAGTGGACGGCCTGCTCGGTTTGGGCGCCGACGAGCTCGAGGAACGCCTCCGGCAGAGCCTCGCCTCGAAGCGACCGCGCGAGGTCGAACGCGGTATGACGCTGGTCGGCCCGCACCGCGACGACCTGCTGCTCACCCTCGGCGAGGCCCCGGCGAAGGGCTTCGCGTCCCACGGCGAGACGTGGTCGCTGGCCCTCTCCCTCCGCCTCGCCTCGTACCAGGCCATGCTCGACGACGATCCCCGGCCTGGTGCCGGGCCCGTCCTGATCCTGGACGACGTCTTCGCGGAGCTCGACGCGTCCCGCCGCGCCCGCCTCGCCGCTGTGGTGACGGGCGCCGAGCAGGTCATCGTGACCGCGGCCGTCGACGCCGACGTCCCCGAGGGCCTCGGCGGACGCGTCCTGCGCGTGACGCCGGGCGCCGTCGTGCAGGAGGGCACCGGGCCGGAGCCAGCCCCACCGGAGATCCGGCCCTCCGCCGGCGACGCGGCGGAGGGGATGGACCAGGGGAGCGCTCTGCCAGAGCGCTCGGGCCCGGCCGACGCGGAGCCGACCGTGCGTGAGCCGGGGGACGGAGCAGGCCGATGAACCGCGACCGCGACGAGCCGGAGCACAGCCGGACCGGCGACGGCCCCGCCGGGCAGGCCCCCACCGAGGTGGGACCGGACCGTGGACAGACCTTCGACGCCGCGCACGCGACCCTGAATCGCATGCGGATGATGGCCGAGAGCCGCGGAGAGACGCGGATCGACGCCCAGCGGGCCGCGGCGATCGCCGAACGCCAGGCGGAGGCCCGGGCCAAGCGCGCGAAGCGCACCCAGTCCGCCATGTACGACGACGGCCGCGACCCCCAGGAGCTGGGCTCGGTCCTGGGCCGACTCGTCCGGAACCGCGGGTGGACCTCGCCGGTCGCCGTCGGATCGGTCATGTCGCGGTGGGCCGAGCTGGTCGGCCCCCAGGTCGCCTCGCATTGCCGACCCGAGAGCTTCGAGGGCACCACCGTGGTGGTCCGCTGCGACTCCAGCAGCTGGGCGACCCAGATGCGGCTCCTCAGCCACAGCATCCTGAAGTCGTTCGACGAGAAGCTCGGTCCCGGCATCGTCACCCGGATCGAGGTGCTGGGGCCGCTGGCGCCGAGCTGGCGGAAGGGCCGGCGGACTGTCGAGGGCCGCGGTCCGCGCGACACCTACGGGTAGCCCGCTCCATTCCGTTCGGCGCATATGGAAGCATTGGCCGCCAGGAGCGCAGGGGGTGCCTGTCAGTACCGGGACACCCGCAGGGGGTCTCGGAGCGTTCTGGGGGCACTTTTTGCCCTTTCAGGCCATACAGGTGATCCAAACGGCACCGAAAACGCGGGTCAGGCGGTAGAATCCATGGGTAAGCTTCCCTACACCCGAGGAGTCTGCAGCGCCTGTGGATACTGAGCACAACCAGTCGACCGAACCGACGGAGGACGCGCCAGGGGGAGCCGCGTCCGGCGCGGAGGCAGCTGGGGAGTACCCGAACGCCAATACGCCCGCGGAGAAGAGCGGGCGCGTCACCAACGACTACGGGGCCAGTGCCATCACGGTGCTCGAGGGGCTCGAGGCTGTCCGCAAGCGCCCCGGCATGTACATCGGCTCGACCGGCATGCGCGGCCTGCACCACCTCGTCTACGAGGTCGTCGACAACTCCGTCGACGAGGCCATGGCCGGGCACTGCGACCACATCAAGGTCACCCTGCAGCAGGACGGCGGCGTCCGCGTCGAGGACAACGGACGCGGCATCCCGGTGGACATCCACCCGACCGAGGGCAAGCCGACCGTCGAGGTCGTCATGACCATCCTGCACGCCGGCGGCAAGTTCGGCGGCGGCGGCTACGCGGTCTCCGGCGGCCTGCACGGCGTGGGCATCTCGGTCGTCAACGCGCTCTCGCGGCTCGTGAAGACCGAGGTCCGCCGCCAGGGCAGCGTCTGGCGAATGTCCTTCGCCGACGGCGGCGTGCCGCAGGGCCCGCTCGAGCAGGGCGAGGCGACGGACGCGACCGGCACCACCCAGACGTTCTACGCGGACCCGGCGATCTTCGAGAGCACGGAGTTCGACTTCGAGACGCTCCGCGCACGCTTCCAGCAGATGGCGTTCCTGAACAAGGGCCTGCGCATCACGCTCACCGACGAGCGCACGCTCGCGGACACGGACGACGACGTCACGGACCCCGACGGTTCCGGCGAGGGCGCGGACGGCGAGGCGGCGGCCGAGGAGCGCGCGCCGAAGCACCGCGTCGTGGACTACCTCTACAAGGACGGTCTGCTCGACTACGTGAAGTACCTCAACGCCTCCAAGAAGGTCGAGATGGTCCACCCGGACGTCATCGCCTTCGAGACGGAGGACACCGAGCGCATGATCTCGGTGGAGATCGCCATGCAGTGGACCACCGCCTACTCGGAGTCGGTCCACACCTACGCCAACGCGATCAACACTCATGAGGGCGGCACGCACGAGGAGGGCTTCCGTGCCGCGCTGACGTCGCTGGTCAACCGCTATGCGCGCGACAAGGGCCTGCTCAAGGAGAAGGACGAGAACCTCACGGGCGACGACATCCGCGAGGGGCTCACCGCCGTCATCTCGGTCAAGCTCGGCGAGCCGCAGTTCGAGGGCCAGACCAAGACGAAGCTGGGCAACTCCCTGGCCAAGGGATTCGTCCAGGGCGTCGTCAACGAGGAGCTCGGCGACTGGCTGGAGCGCAACCCGAACACGGCGCGCGACATCGTCCGCAAGGGGCTGCTGGCGGCCCAGGCCCGCCTGGCCGCCCGCAAGGCCCGCGACACGGCCCGCCGCAAGTCCCCGCTGGAGACGTTCGGCATGCCCGGCAAGCTCTCCGACTGCTCCTCCAAGAACCCGGCGGAGTGCGAGGTCTACATCGTCGAGGGCGACTCCGCCGGCGGCTCCGCCAAGCGCGGCCGCGACCCGCGGACCCAGGCCATCCTGCCGCTGCGGGGCAAGATCCTGAACGTGGAGCGGGCCCGTCTGGACCGGGCGCTGGGCAACACGGAGGTCCAGTCGATGATCACGGCCTTCGGGACCGGCATCGGCGAGGAGTTCGACCTGGCCAAGCTGCGGTACCACAAGATCGTCCTCATGGCCGACGCCGACGTCGACGGCCAGCACATCACCACGCTGCTGCTGACGCTGCTCTTCCGCTACATGCGCCCGCTGATCGAGCACGGCTACGTGTTCCTCGCGATGCCGCCGCTGTACCGGATCAAGTGGTCCAATGCCCCGCACGACTACGTCTTCACCGACGCCGAGCGCGACGCCAGGCTCCGCGAGGGACAGGCCGCCAACAAGCGACTGCCCAAGGACAACGGCATCCAGCGTTACAAGGGCCTCGGCGAGATGGACTACGCGGAGCTGTGGGACACCACCATGGACCCGGCCCACCGCACGCTGCAGCAGGTCACCATGGAGGACGCGGCCGCAGCGGACCAGATCTTCTCCGTCCTGATGGGCGAGGACGTCGAGTCCCGCCGCAACTTCATCCAGCAGAACGCCAAGGACGTGCGCTTCCTGGACATCTGATCCGGAACCCCACATCAGATCCAGTTCTGCGCGGATGCGCAATCTACTTAGAGGAATTGCTCGATGAGTGACGAGACCCCCGAAAACCTGCCCGGAGACCTGAACGAGGACGGTGAGCAGACCGGCGCCGTCGTGGCGCCCGCCCCCGTGACCGAGGCCGAGATGGACCGCATCGAACCGGTCGACCTGCAGACCGAGATGCAGCGGTCCTACCTGGACTACGCGATGGCCGTGATCGTCGGCCGCGCGCTGCCGGACGTGCGCGACGGCCTCAAGCCCGTGCACCGGCGCGTGCTGTACGCGATGTTCGACGGCGGGTACCGCCCCGAGCGCTCCTACAACAAGTGCGCGCGCGTGGTCGGCGAGGTCATGGGCCAGTACCACCCCCACGGCGACACCGCGATCTACGACGCCCTGGTCCGCCTGATCCAGGACTGGGTCATGCGCTACCCGCTGGCCCTCGGGCAGGGCAACTTCGGCTCCCCCGGCAACGACGGCGCCGCAGCCCAGCGGTACACCGAGACCAAGATGGCCCCGCTGGCCATGGAGATGGTGCGCGATATCGACGAGGAGACCGTCGATATGCAGCCCAACTACGACGGCAAGAACCTCGAGCCGACGATCCTCCCGGCCCGCTTTCCGAACCTGCTGGTCAACGGCTCCTCGGGCATCGCCGTCGGCATGGCCACGAACATCCCGCCGCACAACCTCCGCGAGGTCGCCGACGGCGTCCAGTGGTACCTGAAGAACCCGGAGGCCTCCCGCGAGGAGCTGCTGGAGGAGTTGATCCGGCGGGTCAAGGGCCCCGACTTCCCGACCGGCGCCACGATCCTCGGCCACAAGGGCATCGAGGACGCCTACCGCACCGGCCGCGGCTCCGTCACCATGCGCGCCGTGGTCAGCGTGGAGGAGCTCCAGGGGCGCACCTGCCTGGTCATCACCGAGCTCCCGTACCAGGCCAATCCGGACAACCTCGCGATCAAGATCGCCGAGCTGGTCAAGGACGGCAAGATCGCCGGCATCGCCGACCTCCGCGACGAGACGTCCGGCCGCACCGGCCAGCGGCTCGTGGTGGTGCTCAAGCGCGACGCCGTCGCCAAGGTGGTGCTGAACAACCTCTACAAGCACACCGACCTGCAGACCAACTTCTCGGCGAACATGCTCGCGATCGTCGACGGGGTGCCGCGGACGCTCTCCCTCGACGCGTTCATCCGGCACTGGGTGGCGCACCAGGTGGAGGTCATCGTCCGGCGCACCAAGTACCGGCTGCGCAAGGCCGAGGAGCGCGCGCACATCCTGCGCGGCCTGCTCAAGGCGCTCGACGCGCTCGACGAGGTCATCGCGCTCATCCGCCGCTCCCCGACCGCGGACGACGCCCGCGAGGGCCTGCGCGAGCTCCTGGGGCTGGACGATCTGCAGGCACAGGCCATCCTCGACATGCAGCTGCGGCGTCTCGCCGCGCTCGAGCGGCAGAAGATTCAGGACGAGCACGCCGAGCTGGAGCTGAAGATCGCGGACTTCAAGTCGATCATCGAGGATCCGGCCCGCCAGCGCTCGATCATCTCCGAGGAGCTCGCCGAGATCTCCGAGAAGTACGGCGACGACCGCCGGACCAAGATCCTCATGGGCTACGACGGCGACATGTCCATGGAGGACCTGATCCCCGAGGAGGAGATGGTCGTCACCATCACCCGCGGCGGCTACGTCAAGCGCACCCGGATCGACCAGTACCGTTCTCAGAACCGCGGCGGCAAGGGTATCAAGGGTGCCAATCTGCGCGGCGACGACGTCGTCGAGCACTTCTTCGTCACCACCACGCACAACTGGCTGCTGTTCTTCACGAACCACGGCCGCGTGTACCGGGCGAAGGGCTACGAGCTCGCCGAGGGGGGCCGTGACGCCAAGGGCCAGCACGTGGCCAACCTGATGGCGTTCCAGCCGGACGAGACGATCGCCCAGGTCATGGAGCTGAAGTCCTACGAGCAGGCCCCGTACCTGGTCCTGGCCACCAAGCGCGGTCTGATCAAGAAGACGCGCCTGGCGGACTACGACACCAACCGCTCCAACGGCCTCATCGCGATCAACCTGCGCGACGGCGACGAGTTGGTCGCGGCCCGCCTGATCTCCGAGACGGACGACCTGATGCTCGTCTCCCGGAAGGGCCAGTCCCTGCGCTTCACCGCGACCGACGAGGCGCTGCGCCCCATGGGCCGCAACACCTCCGGCGTCACTGGCATGAAGTTCCGCGAGGAGGACGAGCTGCTCAACGCCGACGTCGTCACCGACGACTCGTTCTCGCTCGTGATCACCGAGGGCGGGTACGCCAAGCGCACGCGCATGGACGAGTACCGTGTCCAGGGCCGCGGCGGACTCGGCATCAAGGTCTCCAAGCAGGCCGACGAGCGCGGCAACCTGGTCGGCGCCGTCGTCGTGAACGAGGACGACGAGGTGCTGGTGGTCATGGAGAGCGGCAAGGTCGTCCGCTCCCGGGTGGTCCAGATCCCGGCCAAGGGCCGCGACACCATGGGCGTCATCTTCGCGAAGCCGGACAAGAAGGACCGGATCATCGCCGTCGCACGGAACACCGAGCGTGGCCTCGCAGGAGTCCCCGGGGATGATGAAGTACCGTTGGACCCGGAATTAAACGACGACGCAGCGCAGAACGACGACGCCCCGCACGAGGCGCCGGAGGCCGCGGCAGACGCGGGCACGGCAGATGCGCCCGACTCCGCGAGCGAAGCACCAGAGATTGACGGAGGTAATGCGTGAGCACCCCCAACACTCCGCGCCCGGGCTCGCCCCGGCCCGAAGGTAGCCAGGCTCCACGCACGTCCGGAGAGCAGAAGTCGCCCAGCGGAGCCGCCGGCCAGCGTCTGGCCTCCGGGTCCAAGGAACCGGTAGCCGGCAAGAAGCCGGGGGCCGGCGAGGCGGCGCGCGGCGATGCCCAGCGCGCCTCCCAGCCGGGTGAGAAGCAGCGGCCGGAGTCCAGGCCGGCGTCGGGGAAGCCGACTCCGGGCCGGGCCCCCGCGGCGACCGGGGCGCCCGCGTCGGGCGCCGCGAAGTCCGCGGCCGGCAAGCCGGCCCCGCAGCGTCCGCAGCAGCAGACTGGTCAGCAGCGTCCGCAGCAGGCGACCGGTCAGCAGCGACCGGCCGGCCAGCGTCCCGCCGGTCAGCAGGGGGCGGGACAGCAGAAACTGGTGCGTCCGGCGCCCAAGGCGAAGGTTCGCAAGGCACGCCTGCTCGTGAGCCGCGTCGATCCCTGGTCCGTGCTGAAGCTGTCCTTCCTGCTCTCCGTGGCGCTCGGCATCGTGACTGTTGTCGCCGCCGTCGTGCTGTGGACGGTGCTGGACCTGACCGGCGTGTTCGACAGCGTCAACAGCCTGCTCACGGAGATCGCGGGTTCGGAGTCCGGCTTCAGCCTCGCTGACTTCGCCTCGCTGGGCCAGATCGCTGCTTTCGCCACGATCGTGGCCGTCGTGAACGTCGTCCTGATCACCGCGATCTCGACGCTCGCGGCCGTCCTCTACAACATCTCCTCCTCCCTCGTCGGCGGCATCGGCGTCACCCTGACCGACGACTGACCAGGCAGGACCGTGTCCCGCCGGTAACGTTCCCCACACCGGCGGGACACGATTTGTTGGACTGCAAATCCATGTTGTAAAGTTTTATCTCGGTCCAAGCGGCCATGGGGGCGTATAGCTCAGGCGGTTAGAGCGCTTCGCTGATAACGAAGAGGTCCCAGGTTCAAGTCCTGGTACGCCCACGCAATCCCACCGGTAGGAGAGGCCATGAGGCGGTTCATCGTTCTCGTCACAGCAGCAGCCGCCGGTGTTTTCGCGTTCAAGAAGTGGCGCGAATCGGAAGCCGAGAAGTCGGTCTGGGATCAGGCGACTGATCGCGTAGACTGACCCGCACGGGGGCATGGCGCAATTGGTAGCGCATCTGCTTTGCAAGCAGAGGGTTAGGGGTTCGAGTCCCCTTGCCTCCACCACTGGGAATCCCCGGTCCATCTGGACCGGGGATTCCGTCGTTCCCGGGCACCTCCGGCCCGGATCCAGCGCGCTCCGGACCGTTGCTCTCGGCGGGCGGCCTCTACCGCCGACGACGCCGGCCGTGCCGCTTCACCGTCACCCCTCCCGCTCCCCCGCCGTCTGACCGGCGTGGAGCAGCCGCATGAGCTTGGCGGGAAAATAGATGGAGAGGAAGATCAGCATCGGGATCCGCAGCCGCGGCTCGCGGATGCTGTGGGCCCGGTAGGTCCGGTCGAAGCGCAGGACATAGGAGCGGTAGTCGCGCGGTGAGTCGTCGAGGCGACGCGCCGACATGCCGGCGACCAGGCCCGGCACGTAGCGGATCGGCATCCGGTGGCGGGCCATGTGGACGGAGAGGTCGATGTCCTCGTGGAACGCGTCGTCCTCGTCCCGGCAGACCTCGTGGCGGAGGATCCCCCAGGCGGAGGCGCGCAGGGCCATGTTGGATCCGAAGAGGAAGTGGTACCGCCCCGAGACGGCCCGGAGGGAGAGACGACGGAGGCTGTCGTCGGCCCGCAGGCCGAGCCGGCGCAGCGGCATGTCGTAGTAGTGCACCGGACCGGTGGCGCCCATCACCGCCGGATCCGCGAAGCATTGCACCACCCGCTCCACCCAGTCCGGCTCCAGGAGGGAATCCGCGTCGATCCGGCCCAGGACCTCCCCCGTGGCGGCGTCGAGCCCCGCGTTGCGGGTGGGGACCAGTCCCTGCTCCGCGTCCTGCCGGAGCAGCCTCAGCGGCGCGTCGGGGCGCTCCCCCATCAGCTCCGCGACGACGGTCCGCGTCCGGTCGGTCGAGCGGTTGTCGACCACGATGACCTCGTGGGCGGGGACCGACTGCTCCAGCGCCGCGGTCACGCAGCGCCGGATGATGCGCTCCTCGTTGTACGCCGGGATGATGATGGAAACGCTCGGGCGGCCGCTCACAGGGGCCAATCTACCCGGAACAGGGAAAGGGCAGGCGCTGGACGGATCCCTCCGCCCAGCGCCTGCCCTGCCGCTCCCCGGGGAGCTACTTGCTGCTGTCGCCCTTGATGGCTTCGCGGACCTCCTCGACGGTGGCCTCGGCCTCGCCGACCGCCTTGTCGGCGGCCTCGCGCACCGGCGACTCCTCGACGGAGTCGGCAGGCACCGGCGCCGGATCCACCGGGCTCGGGGTCTTCCACGGGTCCTCGACCGGCTTGGAGGCGCGCCATGCGGCCACTCCGGCGGCGACGGCCGCCGCGACCACCAGGCACACGATGAAGCCCTTGCCCCGGCGCTTCTTGGACTTCTTCAGGTCCTTCGACGCCTGCTTGGCGGCCGAGACGGCGGCCTTGCGGGCCTTCTTCAGGGCCTTCTTGTCCTTGGTCACCGTGGCGACGGCCTCCTGCAGCGGGGCGGCCACCTTCAGGTGCTCGAGCTTGTGCGCCGTGAAGTCGGCGGCATCGCCCAGCTTGGAGCTGGCGGCCGGGATGTAGCTCCCCACGACGGCGTCACGGGCGTTGTGGAGGGCCGGCGTCGCCTTGTCCAGCGTGCGCTGGAGCCTCGGCGACGTCTCGTCGACGAACCGGGAGATCTTCGGCGCCGCCTGGTTGATGGAGTCCTGGAGCTTCGGCGTCACCTTCGCGACGCCGTCGGACAGTTCGACGGCGGCGCGGGCGATACCGGCCTGGAGCTTCGGCGAGGCGACCTCGATGCCGCGCTCGATGCGCGGGGCGGCCCAATTGACGGCCGCGTCGACGCGCGGGGCGGCCCAGTCGCGTGCGCCCTCGACCGTATGCGTGACGGAATCGCCCAACTCGCGGGTAACACGTTCTGTCTTCTTCACAGGTTTCCTCCCGAAGTGCTTGCGGTTCTGGCCCCAGCCTACGCCGTAGGCCCCGGGCGGACCACGATTCTCAGGACACTGCCAGAGCTGTCTCCGGAATTTTCACTCACCGCGTAGGGGACTCCCAGATGCGGGCCCCCTACGCGCGGGAGGTGCGTGGAAGAATGGCGGTATGACTGCAATCCCCACGCACAAGGCAACCATCCACACCAACGAGGGCGACATCAAGGTCGACCTCTTCGGGCACCACGCCCCCAAGACGGTCGAGAATTTCGTCGGCCTGGCGACGGGCGAGCGCGAGTGGACGCACCCGGAGACCGGCGAGAAGAAGACCGGCACCCCCCTGTACAACGGCACGATCTTCCACCGCATCATCGCTGACTTCATGATCCAGGGCGGCGATCCGCTGGGCAAGGGCTTCGGCGGCCCGGGCTACCAGTTCGAGGACGAGATCCACCCGGAGCTGGACTTCACCGCGCCGTACAAGCTGGCCATGGCCAACGCCGGCCCGGGCACCAACGGCTCGCAGTTCTTCATCACCACCATCCCCACCACGTGGCTGCAGGGCAAGCACACGATCTTCGGCGAGGTCGTCGACGAGGACTCGCGCGCCGTCGTCGACAAGCTGAACCGCGTCTCCACCGACGGACGTGACAAGCCCCGCGAGGACGTCGTTATCGAGAGCGTCGACGTCGTCGCCGTCTAGGTCCCGCTCGTGCGCGACCGCCCCGCACGGCCCTCCCGGGTCGCGCGGGCGGCCCCGCCGGCCAGCCGATCGGTCCCGTCGCGAGTCTTCGCACGGGACCGACGCTCGTTAAGCACCCTCGCGCCCTCCCCGACGACGTATAGCCCCGCAGCACAGCACCATCGGAACCAGAGAGTGGAAGCCATGTCCTACGGACTGCCCAACGACCCGCCCCGCGATCCCCACGGCCCCGCCTACGGCCAGAGCGCCGGCGCCCCCGTCTGCCCGCGGCACGGCGACCGCCCGAGCTACGTCCGGTGCCAGCGCTGCGGTCGGCCCGCGTGCGCCGAGTGCCAGCGTCCGGCGCCCGTGGGCGTGCAGTGCGTCGACTGCGTCCGCGAGGCCAACCGCTCGGCCCCGGTGGCGCGGACCGCGTTCGGCGCGCGCCCCACCGACGGCCGCCCGCTGGTGACGTACACGATGATCGCCCTCTGCGTCGTCACCTTCCTCGCGCAGTGGGCCGTCCCCACGCTGTCCAACAGCCTGCTCTGGGCCGGCGTCTACATCCTCAGCGAGCCCTGGCGGATGATCACCTCGACGTTCCTGCACTCGCAGGGATTCCTGATGCACATCGCCTTCAACATGTACGCGCTCTGGATCATCGGCCGTGTGCTCGAGCCCATGCTGGGACGACTGCGGTTCGCCCTGCTGTACCTGCTGTCCGGCGTCGGTGGCTCGGTCGCGGTCCTGCTGCTCGATCATCCCCTGCAGGGCGTCGTCGGCGCGTCCGGGGCGATCTTCGGGCTCTTCGGTGCGCTGCTGATCGTCACCCGCGCCCGGGGCGGCAACTTCGTGCCCATCCTGATCATCGTGGGCATCAACCTGGTGATCGGGTTCATCCCCGGCTTCAACGTGTCCTGGCAGGCGCACCTGGGCGGCCTGCTGACGGGTGCGGCCGTCGCCGCGGTCGTCACGCTCTCGGTACGACGCCGGCCGTCGGCCGATCCGGAGCTCTCCCCCGTCGCTGCCGCCGCCGTCCGACACCGGCGCCGCAACACGGTGCAGATCGCGGGCTTCGTCGCGATCGCGCTGATTCTCGTCGCTCTCACGTGGTGGGGAGCGAGCACCGTGCCGGAGCGCATCTACGCGCTGTAGGGCCGAAGGGGTGCGCCGCCCGAGGCTTGTCCACACGGCTTGTCCACAGTGTTAATAACTCACAGCGGTGTCATTCGCTCCCGGCCCTTCACACTCCGCCTGGCGCGGATCCCCTCCAGCGCGGGCCAGCGAGCGAGTGGCACCGCTGTCGTGCGTCATTATTCACACATCTATCCCCACCTGTGGATAACTGCCGTGCACACGTGTGAAGCCATGAGAGCCATCCTCCGGAGGGACGCGTGGTCGAGATGGTCCGATCGAGCGACGGTCTGCTCCCCGCCGCGCGGATCCGGGCGACCAGCGGGTGCTGCCCGTCCAGGGCTGCAGCCCCGGCGGAACGCTGTCCACAGCGATTGTCCACAGTGTTAATAACTTACAAGCGTGTGATTCGAAGGTTTCGAGGGCACCGGGGCGGCGAGATGGCAGCGAATCGAACACACTTTCCCACAGCACTGTCCCCAGTTGTGGATAACTTCCGTGCACAACTGTGGGCATCCGGTGTGAACGGTGAAGAACACCCCGTCGCGGCCTTCCTCTGGCGGGGAGGACGTCGTAGGCTGATGGTTGGGAATTATCAATCAGTCTTGACGGGCCGGGTCCCGGCCCGATATCTCACAGGGAAGTAGAGCCATGAGCGCACCTCGCCCAGAGGGCACCGCGTCGTCCACGGAGACGGCCGCCGAGACGATGGCCCGTGACACTTCGGGCAGCGCTGCGCCGGTCCGCGCATCCGTCGGACCGCCCCGGGCCATCGGCGTCGACGACCTCGAGGCATGGTCGGTCCTCCACAACGCCGTCGGGGCTTTCGACGACAGCGGGGAAGTCGCCAATGCGGTCCAGATGGGGGAGATGCTGAGCATCCCGGGCCGGGACCCGGAGCTGGATACCTTCTCCTGGTGGGACGGCGCCACGATGATCGCCTCCTCCACCGTCTCCGTCCGCGAGGCCGCCAAGGACGGCGTCGCCAAGGCCAATCTCGACGGGGGAGTCCACCCGGACTTTCGCGCCCGCGGTCTCGGCGGGGAGATCCTCGCCCGGGGGGAGGCGCGGATCCGACGGCTCGCCGCTGCGCGGCACCCGGGGCTGCCGGTGCAGATCGACCTGTGGAACACGCTCACCAACGATGGCTACCAGGAGCTGGCGGTCGCTCACGGCTACGAGGCCGTCCGCTACTTCCTGGACATGCGCATCGACCTGGCGGTCTGGACGCCGCCGGAACCTTCCGACCACGCTGCCGAGCCGGTCCGCATCACCGAGGCCCTGAGTCCACACGTCCACCGGGCCCACCTCGACGCGTTCCGCGATCACTGGAACTTCACCCCCGGCAGTATCGAGAAGTGGAAGCACTTCGTCGGCGGCAGCGCCTTCCGGCCCGAGTTCAGCCGCCTGGCGCTGGATCCGAGATACCCCGAGGACCCGGTCGATGCCTACGTCCTGAGCGAGGAATGGGACGCAGGAGAGATCTACGTGGCGCTGGTGGGGACCCGACGGCGCGCGCGGGGGAGAGGACTCGCCTCGGCACTCCTGACGGACGTCGTCCGGCAGGCGCGGGCCGCGGGGTACGAGCGGATCGAGCTCGGTGTCGACTCCGACAGCCCCACCGGCGCCGTCGGCCTGTACGAACGGATCGGGTTCCGCCCCATTCGGCGGAGTGTGGAGTACAGCAAGGTCGTCGAGCCCCTCCGAGCACCCCAGGAGACGGCTACAGCGGGTTGACGACGAGCAGCGTGGCGAGTGCGAACATCATGACCGCAACGCCGGCGTCCAGGACGCGCCAGGCCGCCTGTTGGGCGAAGAGCGGCCGCAGGTAGCGGGCACCGAGCCCCAGCGCGCTGAACCAGAGGACGCTCGCAGTCATGGCACCGCCGCCGAACCACCACCGTGCGGTGTCGCCGAGCTGCTCGCCGCGGGCCGCCGCCACCGAGCCGAGGAGCACCACGGTCTCCAGGTACACCTGCGGATTCAGCCAGGTGAGCGCCAGCGCGATCAGCACGGGGGCCCGCCGCCCGGCACCGGAGGGCCCGGCGGGCGAGGTGCCCGCGGTCTCGTCCACCGTGAGGGCCGCCGGGCGTACGGCGCGGCGTACGGCCATGACGCCGAAGGCTGTCAGGAACGCCGCACCGCCGAAGCGGGCGACCTGGAGGATCCACGGGGCCGAGAGTACGAGGGACCCGAATCCCGCGACACCGGCTCCGATCAGGAGGACATCGGAGGCGATGCAGACCGCCACCACCGGGAGCACGTGCTCGCGGCGGATGCCCTGCCGGAGGATGAAGGCGTTCTGGGCGCCGATGGAGACGATCAGCGACAGGCCCATCGCCAGGCCGGAGGCCGACGACAGGAGCCAGCTCATGGATGCCATTCCTGAAATGCCCGCGAAACAAATACCTTCGATGGCATATACGCTAGTCGGCGGGGATTGGGGGACCCATCAGCAGCAGTGCCACCGTGATGAGGGCGACCAAGAGGACACCGACGACGAGTGCCGTCACCGGCCGGGCGAGGCACCAGGCCTGCAGCCGCTCGACGAGTCCACGGGGAGCTTCCGCGGTTCCCCCGCCCGAACCGGGAGCCAGACGCCAGGCGGCGGAGAGGCGCCCGGTGCGCAGGGTCCAGCGCTCGAACGGCAGGGTCGCGAACGGGATCACGGCGGACACGAGAGCCATGACGCCGACACCGACGCTCCAGCGCTCGTTCACCCAGACGAAGAGGCTCGTGAGGACGTAGGCGACGGTGGCGACGCCGTGGATGGTCCCGAAGATGGAGACCAGCACCTCGGTCACACCGGTGTACTTGAAGGCCATGCCGATCAGCAGGAGGGCCCAGGTGATCACCTCTACCAGCGCGACGGCACCGTAGAGTCCCCGCGGCGAGGGGAGCGCTCCGGATGCGGCCGCTGCCGGCCGCGGATCTGCGGTGCGCTGGCCGGACGGCACGCGGTCAGGCATGCCAGCGCGTGGTCATGAAGAAGCCGACCATGGCGATGCCGAAGCCGATCACGATATTCCAGCCGCCGATCGACATGATCGGGAAAAGGCTCTGCGTCACGTAGTAGACGATGATCCACAGCAGTCCGAGGATCATCGACCCGAACATGATGATCTTGTACCAGAGCGGCAGGGGCATGCGCTCCGTCGCGGCCGCCGGATCGGCCTGGCGGCGGGCCTTCCGGCGCGTCTTGGACTCGGGCACGGCGGACTCCTGCGGGTCGTGGCGGACGGTAGTCTGGCTACACCATACTAGCTAACCCGCCCGGTCGAAGGCGGGCCTCAGGAGCGCACATGGCAGATCGAACCCGCGGGCGACGACGGCGGTCGCCGGCCGCCCGGGTCGCCGGGCTGCTCGGCGAGCTGCTCATCACCCTCGGCGTCGTCCTGATGCTCTACGTGGTCTGGGAGCTGTGGTGGACCAACCTCGAGGCCGGCCGCCAGCAGGGCCAGGCCACCAGCCGGCTCCTGGAGGACTTCGGAGACGCGGCACCGGCTCCGGAGCCGACCGGGCGGCTGCTCTCACCGGAGGAGCAGGCTGCGGCCGATCGTGCAGAGTTCGGGGAGCCGCCGGCCGCCGCGGGCGGCGAGGGGACCTTCGCCCTGCTCTACGTTCCGCGCTTCGACGACGACTACGTCCGGCCGGTGAGCACCGGCGTCGGACTCGACGTGCTGAACACCGTGGGGATCGGCCACTACCCGCAGACGCAGCTGCCCGGCGAGCCGGGGAACTTCGCCCTCGCTGGCCACCGGCAGACGCACGGGCAGGTGTTCTACGAGATCGACCAGCTGACCGACGGAGACCGGCTCTACGTCCAGACCCGGGAGGGCTTCTACCAGTACGAGTACTCGGACACGGAGATCGTCAATCCCGGGGCCTCGGAGGTCCTGCTCCCCGTCCCGCACCAGCCGGACGCCGAACCCGAGTGGAACATCCTCACGCTGACCAGTTGCCATCCGATCTTCAGCACGGCCCAGCGCATCATCGCCTACGCCGAGCTGGAGTCCTTCCGGCCCGCGGAGGCGGGACCGCAGGACCAGATCCGCGAGGCCTACGCCGCCGCGGACCGGGGCTCGGCCTCGACCGGCTGAGCCTTCCCCTCGACCGCACCCCGAACGCACCGACGACGAGGAGTCACTGTGTACGCCTGGTTCTTCCGGACCCTGCCCGGCCCCTTCTGGCTGCGCGTCCTCATTAGCGTCGCCCTCCTCGCCGGCGTCATACTGGTCCTGTTCGTGTACGTGTTTCCCTGGGTCAGCGGCCGTGTGAGCCTGTGGACCGATTCGACGATTGGCTGGGTCCTCCTATGACCGCACGCATTCTGGTCATCGACAACTACGACTCGTTCGTCTACACGCTGGTCGGCTACCTCCAGGAGCTGGGCGCCGAGACGACGGTCGTGCGCAACGACGACGTCACCCTCGAGGAGGCGATCGAGCTCGCCGCGGGACGCGACGGCGTCCTCCTCTCCCCGGGCCCCGGCAACCCCGCCGAGGCCGGCGTGTGCATCGAGATGGTGCGCTGGTGCGGAGCGGCCGCCAAGCCGATGCTCGGCGTGTGCCTGGGGCATCAGGCGCTCGCGGAGGCCTACGGCGGCGTCGTCACCCACGCCGAGGAGCTCATGCACGGGAAGACGTCGCTGGTCGAGCACGACGGCACCGGGCCCTTCGCGGGCCTGCCCAGCCCGTTCACCGCGACGCGCTACCACTCGCTCGCCGCCGTCCGGGACACCATCAGCGACGACCTGGCGATCACGGCGTGGACCACGGCGTCCCAGAACGCTCCCGGCGGGGTCGTCATGGGCCTGTGCCACAAGAGCGCTCCGCTGTGGGGCGTCCAGTTCCACCCCGAGTCCGTGCTCACGCAGGGCGGCTACCAGATGCTCGGGAACTGGCTCGAGAGCCTCGGGCTCGAGGGTGCCGCCGCCCGCGCCGCGACGCTGAGCCCCCTCATCAAGTAGTCCCCGGTCGAGCAGCCCCGCCCGGGGGACCTCCGGGCCGAGCCGTCGGGCCCTCAGCCCTCGTCGGGCCGCTTGGTCTGCCCGGGGGCCTCCGAGCGGCCCGGGGCCTGGTCGCTGTTGCCCGGGGCCTCCGAGCTCTCCTCCGCCGGCTCCGAGGACTCCTCGGCTGACTCGCTGGGACTCGGCGACTCGGACTCCTCCGAAGGCGTCGGCTCGGCCGGAGCGGCGGGCTCGGTGGCCACGGTGATCTGCACGACCCCGCCCTGCTCGATGTCCGCGCCGGCCTCCGGGGACTGCCCGGTGATGGTGCCCGGGGGCAGGACCGCGTTGGTCTCCTCGACGACCCGCAGGGACAGTCCGACGGCGGGGTCGGACACCAGCGCGTCCGCCTCCTCCACCGTGAGCCCCTCGGCCATCAGGTCCGGGACGGAGACCCGGCCCGTGGAGAGGGTGAGCTGGACGGTGCTGCCCGCCTGGACCCGCTCGCCGAAACCCGGGTTGGTGGACAGGACCCGGTCCTGCGGGACGGTGGCGCTGTTCTCCTCGCGCATCTCGGTGTCCACGACGAGCCCGAGATCCTCGAGCGACGCGCGGGCGGTCGACTCGGTCGCCCCGCCGAGGTCGGGGATCTCCACCGACTCAGGCCCCTTGGACACGACGAGCTCCACTGGCGAGTCGACGCGCACGGACTCGCCCGAGCCCGGGCGGGTGCCCACCACGAGGCCCTCGTCGACGTCGTCGCTGAACTCCTCGACGATCCCCCTCACGCGCAGATCCGCGTCGATGAGGCGGTTCTGCGCCGTGGTGGGATCCAGCCCCGCGACCGCCGGGACGGACACCTGGGCGTTGGCGGCCTGCACCTGCTGCGACCAGTTCCAGAGGTAGGCGGCGCCGCCGGCGAGGACGAGGATGACCAGGACGGTCGCGAACACCGCCCAGCCGCGTCCGCGCCTGCGGTCCTCGCCGCGATGGCCGGGGGCCCCGCCGAGGTGGGAGCCGTCGTCGTACGTGAGCGCGCCCGCGTGGTGGTCCTCCCCGTCCTCCGGAGTGGCGGCATGCGCCTCCCGGTGGGCCGGCCCGGCCGCGGACGACGCCGGGATGGCCGCCGTGGCGGCCGAGGACACCGCGAGCGCCTCGGTGCGGGCGTCGTCGTGCCCGACGACGGCGGGATGGAGCTGGGTGGCCTCGGGATCGCCGCCGCGGCGGGCCTGCTCCAGGGCGGCGGCGAAGGCGGCCGCGTCCGGATAGCGGTCCTCGCGGTCCTTCTGCAGCGCGCGGGCGATGACGGTGTCCAGCGCGCGCGGGACGTTCTCGTTGAGGGCGCTCGGCGACGGCGCAGCCTCCCCGACGTGCTGGTAGGCCACGGCCACGGGACTGTCGCCGACGAACGGCGGCCGGCCGGTGAGCAGCTCGAAGAGCAGGCAGCCGGTGGAGTAGATGTCGCTGCGCACGTCGACGGTCTCGCCGCGCGCCTGCTCGGGGGAGAGGTACTGCGCCGTGCCGACGACCGCCTGCGTCTGCGTCATCGTGGCGGAGGCGTCGGCGAGGGCCCGGGCGATCCCGAAGTCCATCACCATGACGCGGCCGTTGTCCGCGACCATGACGTTCGCCGGCTTGATGTCTCGGTGGACGATCGACTTGCTGTGGCTGTACGTGAGGGCGGAGAGCACCCCGAGGGTGTAGTCGACGGCGTCGTCGACGCTGACCTCGCCGTCCTTGAGCAGGTCGCGGAGCGTGCGGCCGTCCACATACTCCATGACGATGAAGGGCACGCTGCTGGTGCCCTCGTTCCCGCGGTCGTCCGGCACCTGCTCGTCGCCGGTGTCGTACACGGCGACGATCGCCGGGTGGTTGAGTCCCGCGACGGCCTGGGCCTCACGGCGGAACCGGGCCTGGAAGACCGGGTCGCGCGCCATGTCGCGGCGCAGGAGCTTGATGGCCACCTCGCGCCCCAGCCGGATGTCGCGGGCCCGGTAGACGTCGGCCATGCCGCCGCGCCCGATGAGGGAGAGGACCTCGTAGCGGTCGTTCAGGACTTTGTTCTGGGTCATCTAGCTGCTGGGCGAGGTCGTGGCCGTGGGGCCGGCCGAGGCGCCCGGCTGGGCCGACTGGCTGGGTGTGGGGTCCGGCGTCTCGCTGGGCTCCGGACCGGTCGAGACGACGTAGGCGACCTCGGAACCCGGGGCGACCTGCGATCCGCTGGAGGGATTGACGCTGAGGACGGTGCCGGCCGGCTCGTCGCTGGCCCTGCGCTCGGCGCGGACCGGGCTCAGGTCCGCTTCCTGCAGGGCCCGGCGGACCGCGTCCTCGCTCTGGCCCACCAGGTTCGAGGGAACGGTCACCTGCTCCGGCTGCTCGGGCGCCACCGAGTAGACCAGGGTGACGGTCTGCCCGACGCGGACCTCGCCGGTCGGCGACACGTCCAGGACGGTGTTCTCGGCCTCGCTGCTCTCCCGGCCCTCCGTGTCCACCCGGAGGCCCCGGTTGATCAGGTCCTGACGGGCGGCCTCCAGCGGCTGGCCGATGTAGTCGTTGGCCCGGACCGTGACGGTGTCCGGCTCGTCCTCCGTCTCGCTGGGCGGCGCCGAGGTGGTCTCCGGGGCGGTCTCGCTCTCGGATGGCGACTCCGACGGCGTCTCGGACTCGGTCTCGCTCGGGGACGCCGAGACCGACGACGACGGCCGGGGCTCCGGATCGTCGTCGGACCCGGTCAGCAGCGGGAAGAGCCAGGCGCCGAGCAGCGCGAAGACCACGAGCGCGAGCAGCGCGATGAGCGGCCACGTCCAGGGGCTGCGGCGCTCGCGCGCGAGCTGCTGGTCCTCGCCGGCGTCGTCGTGCTCGGTGTCCTCCCAGTCGTGGCTGGCCCCGACGATCGAGTTGAAGTCGCCGCCGGCGGCGGCCCCTGCGGCGGCGCCCGCCCCGACGGCCGGGAGCTCCGACGTCGAGGGGTTGGCCTGGCCGGGGACCACGCGGGTCTGCGCCTGGGTGGGAGCCTCGCCCGTGCCGATTGCCTGCGTGGCCGCCGTGTCGGTGACGAAGTTGAGCATCCCGGGCACCGCGGCGACGGCGGCGCTCCTGTTGCCGGCGCGCAGGGCGTCGGCGGCCTCCGCCAGCTTGTTGGCGTCGGCCGGGCGGTCCGCGGGGTCCTTGGCGAGCATGGACATCAGGAGTGCCCGGATGTGCGGGTCGATGTTGTCCGGCAGCGGCGGCGGCGTGTCGTTGACCTGGGCGAGGGCGATCGCGATCTGGGACTCGCCGGAGAACGGGCGGCGCCCGGCGACGCACTCGTACCCGATGACGCCGAGGGAGTAGATGTCGCTGGAGCCGGTGGCCTGCTGGCCCGTCGCCTGCTCGGGCGAGAGGTACTGGGCGGTGCCCATGACCTGCCCGGTCGCGGTGAGCGGGACCTGGTCGGCCAGGCGCGCGATGCCGAAGTCGGTGATCTTCACGCGCCCGTCCGGCAGGATCAGCAGGTTTCCGGGCTTGACGTCGCGGTGGACCAGCCCGAGCTCGTGGGCGGCAGCGAGCGCGCGGGCCGTCTGGGCGACGATGGAGAGCGTGCGGTCGGTGGACAGGACCCGCTCGCGCTCGATGATCGCGGAGAGGGGCTTGCCGGGGACCAGCTCCATGACCAGGTAGGCGGATCCCTCCTCCTCGCCGTAGTCGAAGACGGAGGCGATGCCGTTGTGGTTCAGGAGCGCGGTGTGGCGCGCCTCGGCACGGAAACGGCGGAGGAACCCCGGATCGCCGGTGTACTCCTCCTTGAGGATCTTGATGGCGACGATCCGGCCGAGGACCTGGTCCTGCGCCTTCCAGACCTCGCCCATCCCGCCGATGGCGATCCTGTCCGTCAGCTTGAACCGACCGCCAAGGGTGATACCCGATGTAGGCCTCACTTGTTGAACACCGCCTCTAGGATCTTCTTCATGTTGGGACTGGTCAACGAATGGCCGGTCTCGTAGTCAATGTTCGGCACCATGATGGTCACGGCATACTGGGGATCGTCCGCCGGCGCGAACCCGGTGATCCACGAGTTGACGTTGTCGCTGTCCCCGCCGATCTGCGCGGTTCCCGTCTTGGCGGCCACGTCCAGGCCCGGCACCCGGGCCGCCGCGGCGGTGCCGCCGTCGAGCGGTTCGCGCATCAGTTCGGTGACCTGGTCCGCGACCTCCGGCGTGGTCGCCGTGCTGAACTCCTCCGGCTGCGGATCCTCGAGGACCTTCAGGTCGGGCGCGATGATCTGATCGATGAGGTTCGGCTTCATGATGACGCCGTCGTTCGCGATGCCCATCGACACCATGTTCATCTGCAGGGCCGTCGCGGCGACGTCGTACTGGCCGATGGAGGACAGCGCGAGCAGCGCGGGATCCAGTTCCTGCGGGAAGCGCGACGGCTCGACGCGCTGCGGGATGCTCAGCGGCTGGCCGAAGCCGAACCGCTCGGAGACGTCCCTGAGCGCGTCCTCGCCGACCGTCGCCGCGATCTGCGCGAACGGGGTGTTGCAGCTCTGGGCCACGATGAAGCGCAGCGACGCTTCCTCGGGCCGGCGCTCGCAGATGCCTTCCTCGAAGTTCCTGAGGGGCGTGCTCGAACCCGGCAGGTCCAGACTCGGCGGGTTCGGCAGTTCGGAGTCGACGTCGTACTCGCCCGACTCGAGCGCGGCCACCAGGTCGAGGATCTTGAACGTGGAGCCGGGGGCCACCAGGTCGGCGATCGCGGGGTTGCGGTACGGGCTGAACCCCGGGCGCTCCTCGATGGCCTGCAGGTTCTCCTGGGCCTGCGCCGTGCTGGGCACGGTGAGCAGGTTGGTGTCGTAGGACGGCTTGGAGACCATGGCCTGGATGTCGCCGGTCCTCACGTCGGTGACGACCGCCGTGATCGGGACATCGTCGGGCAGGATGTCGTAGATCTCCTGCTGCAGCGCGCCGTCGATGGTCAGCTCGACGGACGCGCCCTCGGTGGAGGAGCCCGTGAAGAGGTTGAGGAGGCGGTCGAACGCCTGCTCGTCGCTCCGGCCGGCCAGGTACTCGTCCATGACGGACTCCAGGTGCGTGGAGCCGGCCGCCAGCGAGTAGAAGCCGGTCAGGTGCGAGTAGAGCAGCGGATCGTGGTAGACGCGCTGGTACTCGAACTGCCCCTGGTCCGTGCGGACCGACTCGGCGATCGGACTCCCGTCGACGAGGATGGCGCCGCGCGCCATGTCGAAGTCCTGGTAGAGCTGCCGCCGGTTGAGCGGATTGGCGTTGAGCTCGTCGGCGGTGAAGAACTGGACGTAGGTGAGGGACCCCATGATCGCGACGAAGAGGACCATGAGCGCGATCCACGTG
This sequence comes from Zhihengliuella sp., assembly GCF_031178195.1. GTDB lineage: Bacteria > Actinomycetota > Actinomycetes > Actinomycetales > Micrococcaceae > Zhihengliuella. The sequence goes on along the minus strand of NZ_JAPSJL010000008.1, from coordinate 89,754 downwards.
TTCCGGATGGCCTGGTTCATGCGTTCCCCCCGTTCTTGGTCAGGACCGCCACGTCCTCGGTCGTGGGCAGCGGCTTGCGGGCGTTGTTGGAGATCAGCAGCAGCAGCGCCACGATGATCCAGTTGGACAGCAGCGAGGAGCCGCCGGCCGAGATGAACGGCGTCGTCAGCCCGGTCAGCGGGATCAGCCGCGTGACGCCGCCGATGACCACGAAGCACTGCAGGCCGATGATGAACGAGAAGCCGGAGGCGAGCAGCTTGCCGAAGGCGTCCCGCGTGCCGAGGGCGGCGCGGATGCCGCGGCTGACGATCACCACGTAGAGCAGGACGATCGCGATCACGCCGATCAGCCCGAGCTCCTCGCCGAGCGCGGAGATGATCATGTCCGAGTTCGCGTACGGGACCAGGTCCGGCCGGCCGTTGCCCATGCCGGTGCCGAACAGCCCTCCGTTCGCGAGGCCGAAGAGGCCCTGCACGATCTGGTGGGAGCCGCCGGCGGCGTTGATCACCTCGGGGTCGAAGGCGTTCAGCCAGCCGTTGATGCGGCGCGTGACGTGCCCCATGAACTGCGCGGCGAGGACCCCGCCGACGGCCACGAGGCCGAGCCCGATGAGGATCCAACTGATGCGGGCCGTCGCGACGTACACGACGCACATGAACAGACCGAAGAAGAGGATGGCGGTGCCCAGGTCGCGCTGCAGGATCAGGACGCCGATGCTGATCAGCCACGCGAGGACCATCGGTCCGAGGTCCCGGACGCGCGGCAGCTGCAGCGGGCCGATCTTCCGTCCGGCCAGCAGGATGAGATCCCGGTTGCTCGAGAGGTAGCCGGCGAAGAAGATTGCCAGCGTGATCTTGGCGAGCTCGCCGGGCTGGAAGGACATCCCGGCGATGTTCACCCAGATCCGGGCGCCGTTGATCTCGACGCCGAGGCCCGGGATGAGCGGCAGGACCATCAGGAGGCCGGAGAGCGCCAGGAAGATGTAGGTCGCCCGGCGCAGGATCCGGTGGTCGCGGATCGCCCAGACGACGGCGATGGCGGCCGCGATGGCCACGCCCGTCCACAGCAGCTGCCGGTTCGCCGCGGTGTCCCCGGAGGCGATGTCCAGCCGGTGGATCATGGCGATGCCGATGCCGTTCAGCGCGACGACGCACGGGAGGATGATCGGGTCCGCGTACTTGGCCCAGATGCGCAGCACGATGTGCATGAGCAGGGCGAGCACGAGCAGGATCCCGCCCTGCTTCACGAACTCGGGGGAGAGGCCCTCCGGCGCGGTCAGGCCGGCCAGGTAGCCGGCGCCGACGGCGACGCCCGTGGCGAGGAAGAGCAGCCACAGCTCGGTGTTGCGGCGGGAGACGGGGGCCGTCCGGAGGTCACTCATCGACGTCCTCCACACAGTAGGCGGGGAGATTGGCGGGGGCCGCCGCCGACTCGTCCTCGGCGGGCACGACGACGGGGCAGGACCGCCGGGCGGTCACGAGCAGCTCGTCGACCATCTCCTGGGCGTGCGCGAGGTCCCGCGCGGGCAGGGAGTTCTTGAGCCGCTGCTGGGTGTAGGCGGGGAGCGCGTCGAGCGGGATGTCCGTCACCGAGGCGACTTCGGAGAGCTTCACGGGTCCCAGGTCCTGCGAGACGCCGTTGAAGATCGCCACCCGCCCGTTCTCGTTGCCCACGTAGTACTGGGTCTGCGTCCACAGGTAGCCGAACCACAGCACCGCGATGAGGATCAGCGACATCAGCGTCAGGAACGCCGGCATCAGCCAGCGCCGTCGTGGTGACAGCTCCTCCTGGAGGTGCTCCAGGGCCTCCGCCTCCTGCTGGGGCGTCTTGTGCATGAGCAGTGCCGCGGCGCGCTTCTGCGCGGACCGCGTCGTGACCATGGGGATGTGGCCGGTCTGGGTGGCCAGGTACGCGGAGCCCACCAGCACGTGGGGCCGGTTGTTCATCTCGTGGCGGATGATCGCGGCGCTGGCCTCGAGGTCCTCGGACCCGGTGATCCGCTCGAGCATGCCCGTGTCCGGCGCGGATTCCTCGGGCGCCGCGGGGGCCGGGGGGAGCACGGGCGGTGTGCCGTCGTCCTCGGCGACCTCGACGACGACGACGGTCACGTTGTCCGGCGACCCCCGGTCGAGGGTGGTCTGCACCAGGTCGTCGGCCGTCTCCTGCAGGTCCTTGGTGCCGCGCACGATGCGCTCGATGATCGCGTCCGGCACGACGGCGTTGAGCCCGTCCGAGCACAGGAGCCAGCGCTCGCCCGGAGTGACCGGGAACTGTCGGATGTCGAGCTCGGGGCTGGCGTCCGAGTCCCCGAGGACGCGGAGCAGGACATTCTTGTGCGGGTGCGTCTCGGCGTCGGCCGGGGAGAGGCGCCCCTCCTCGACCAGTCGCTGGACGAAGGTGTGGTCCCGGCTGACCTGCTCGAACTTTCCATCCCGCAGTCGGTATGCACGTGAGTCGCCGATATGCGCGTACTGGAATGTATCGCCCGTGAGGAGGAGCGCGGTCACGGTGGTGCCCATGCCGGAGAGCTTCGGGTTCTGGCTGACCAGCTCGTTCAGGATGGAGTTGGCCGTCTGGATCTCGTCCGGCAGGACCGTCTCCGGGTCCTCGGTGGTGTGCTGGTCCAGATGCACCAGGTCCAGGACGGTGGAGGCCGAGGCGACATCGCCGCCGACGTGGCCGCCCATGCCGTCGGCCACGACCGCGAGGTAGCGGCCGGCGTAGGCGGAGTCCTGGTTGTTGGACCGCACCTTGCCGACGTCGGAGGCGGCCGCGAACCGCAGGACCAGAGGCTTGCTCTGACTCACGTCAGGGCCTCAGTTCCATCACGGTCTTGCCGATCCTGATGCGCTGGCCCGGCTCCACCGGCTGCGCGCGGGTCAGCGGGGACTCGCCGAGGTAGGTGCCGTTCGTCGAGCCGAGGTCCTCGATGAACCAGCGGGAGCCCTGCGGGAAGAGGCGTGCATGGCGTGCGGACGCGTAGTCGTCGACCAGGACGAGCGTGGCCTCCTGGGCGCGGCCGAGCAGGATCGGGCTGGCGGCCAGCTCCACCTCGGTCCCCGCCTGGGGCCCCTCGATGAGGACGAGGCGGTGGACCGTCTGCCGGGGAGGCGACTGCGGGGAGGCCGCCGGGGCCTCGGACTCCGCGGGTGCGCTGGCGGTCCGGGCCCGCTTGCCGATCATGAGGTCGCGTCGCAGGGCGCCGAGCACGCTGAGGATCAGGATCCAGAGGAGGATCAGGAAGCCGAGGCGCAGCGCGGTGAGGGCGAGTTCTGTCACGAGCGTTCTCCAGAGCTTTGAGGCAGCAGTCGGAACGTGATGCGGGAACGACCCATCGTGATGATGGAGCCGTCGAACAGCTCCGCGCGGCCGTCGATCCTCTGGCCGTTGACGTAGCTCCCGTTGGTGGAGCCCAGGTCGACGGCGTACGTGCGGCCGTTCTCCTGGCGGATCTCCAGATGTCTGCGGGAGACGCCCGTGTCGTCCACGGGGATGTCGGCCTGGGACGAGCGGCCCAGGATGATCGAGTCGGAGTTCAGCCCGTACCGCTTGCCGCCGAACTGCAGGATCGGCTGTGTGCGCTGCGTCCCGCCCGCGGGGGAGGGCGCCGGAGCGGACGGCCCCGGGGCCGCGGGGCTCGGGGCGGGAGCGGGCGACTGCGCGGAGGACTCGCCCTCGCGGGCGATGGAGGCCGCCACCTGGATCTCGCCGTCGCGCAGTTCCTCGTCCTCGCGGAAGGCGACGGACACGTCGCCGGTGAGCGCGTAGTGCTGTCCCCGGGCGTGCTGGACGACGACGTCGCACAGCTCCTCGGGGAGGGCGGAGCCGAACTTCTTGATCCGCTCGAAGTCCGGCCCGGACAGGGACACCTGGAAGTCGTTCGGGGCGATGGTCCGGGTCTGCGACACCGTGAGCGTGCCGTGGTCCATCTCGTTGCGGATCTTGCTGGCGATCTCCACCGGCTGGACCCCACCGCCGCCGGAGCCGCGGAACACGCTGGTCACGAGTTTCTCGAGGCCGCGCTCAACGTTGTCTACCAAGCCCATTGGCGCTGCTCCTTCCTGCGTTCTCCGTCGGTTCCCGTTCCCCCCGCACCGGGGCCGGGCACGCCGTCCAGCGGCACGCACGACTCCGACGCCGGAGGGTGCGGCGTTGGGTCGATACTACTTGCCACGCCTGAGGCCGCGGTCGGGCCCGGTCTCGTCCGTCCCCAATCGCAACGAAACCGCAACCGCGCGGGTTCCCGGCCGACGCCGCGTCATCCCGGCCCGGACGCCGCGTCCGGGCCGCTCCCCACCGTACCGATTAGGAAGTTGGCACCGGGCATGCTTATGATTGTTCTCGCTGTTCGGCGAGTGATCGACGAGCACAACTCATGCGCGAGTGGCGGAATTGGCAGACGCGCTGGCTTCAGGTGCCAGTGCCCGCAAGGGCGTGGGGGTTCAAGTCCCCCCTCGCGCACACAGTTTTCATAGCAGAAGGACCGGTCCTCCCACGGGGAGGGCCGGTCCTTCTGCTTGCGGTCCGCATGACATCCGCCACGATTCGCCCACGGGACCCCTCCGGATCCCTAGAATTGAAACGTCTCGGCCAGCGCGCCTGCGCCGCCGGGCAGAACCCTCGACAGCGCCGTCGCACTTATCTGTAATGTGGATCACATGCATAGACTGGCTCGAGCGGCCGGCCCCGACGGGCGGCCGCGAGGACCAGGACCGTCGCGCGGAAGGAGTTCAGTGGCTGAGAAGACCCCGCACCAGAATGTCTCGTTCGAGTCGGAGGGCCGCCAGGCCCACGGGTACATCGCGATCCCGGAGGACGGCAGCGGACCAGGCGTCATCGTCGTCCAGGAGTGGTGGGGCCTGACCGACCACATCCGCGACGTGGCCGACCGCCTCGCCGCGCACGGCTTCGTCGCGCTGGCTCCGGACCTCTTCGGCGGCTGGACCACGCACGACGCCGACGAGGCCGGCGAGATGATGGCCAGGCTCCCGGCCGAGGAGGGCGCGCGTCTGCTCGCCGGAGCCACCGACTACCTGCTCGCCCGCGACGAGGTCACGAGCCGCACGGTCGGGGCCATCGGCTTCTGCATGGGCGGCGGGTTCGTCCTGGCGCTCGCGGCGCAGCAGGGCGAGAAGGTCTCGGCCGCGGTCCCGTTCTACGGTGTCGGCCAGGCCGTCCCCGAGAGCTACACCGGCCTCGCCGCGGCCGTGCAGGGCCACTACGCCGTACGGGACTCCATGTACCCCGTGGACCAGGCGCGCGAGCAGGAGGAGCAGATCCGCCGCGAGTCGGGCACCGACGTCACCTTCCACTACTACGACGCCGACCACGCGTTCCACAACGACGAGAACACCGCCGGCAACTACGACCCCGAGAACGCCCGGTTGGCGTGGGACCGCGCCGTCTCGTTCCTGCGCGCGAACGTGGAGTAGTCCGGCGCGGCCCGCGGGCCCTCACCGATTTCGAATTCGGAGCCCTCCCGGGCTCGACCACCAAAGGAGAAGCACATGTCCGGAACTGTCATCGTCGGTGTCGACGGAAGCACCACGTCTTTCAAGGCGGCGACCCGCGCCGCCACCGTGGCCGCCGGCCTCGGCGCCCCCCTCACGGTCGTCACCGCCTACGCCAAGGACAGCACCGAGGTCGTGGAGATCGGCAATGACACCTGGGTCCTGGACAGCGCCGAGCAGGCCGAGAAGCTGACCAACCAGGTCGCGTTCAAGCTGCGCGAGGTCGTGCCCGGCGCGACCATCCAGACCAAGGCCCTCCGCGGGAAGCCGACCGACGCCCTCGTGACGGCCGCCGAGGACCTCGAGGCGCAGCTGATCGTCGTCGGAAACGTCGGCATGAAGGGCCTGGGCCGCCTGCTCGGCTCGGTCGCCACCTCGGTCGCGCAGAACGCCCCCTGCGACGTCTACATCGTCAAGACCGACCGGTAACCTTCGCGGGTCCGCCTCGACGGCGGGCACGAGGAGGTCGACGGCGCCGCACCCGCACGGGTGCGGCGCCGTCGTCGTCCCAGGAGGCCCTCGCCGGGCGGCCGGCGATCGCCGCGGCTGCCCGGACCGCGCCCGGGCCCACGTCACAGAATGCCGGAATCGGCCTTCCGCATAGCGAGAGCGTCCGAGCGCCGCTACGTTGTGCAGTGAACCCAACGCTGTGTGCCGGTGCTGCGCCATGCGCCGGCGCAGTCCCCACGATCCATCAGGAGGCCACGTGCACAACATCGAGAACCTGCGTCAGGAGGTGCTCCAGCGCAATCCGGGCGAGACGGAGTTCCATCAGGCCGTCGCCGAGGTCTTCGGAGCGCTGGCACCGGTGGTCGACCGCCACCCCGAGTACGTCGAGGCCGGCATCCTGCGCCGCATGTGCGAGCCGGAGCGGCAGATCATCTTCCGCGTGCCGTGGGTCGACGACCAGGGCACGGTCCAGATCAACCGCGGCTTCCGGGTGGAGTTCAACTCGGCGCTCGGCCCGTACAAGGGCGGCCTGCGCTTCCACCCGACGGTCTACCTCGGCATCGTGAAGTTCCTCGGGTTCGAGCAGATCTTCAAGAACGCCCTCACCGGCATGCCGATCGGCGGCGGCAAGGGCGGGTCCGACTTCAATCCCGCGGGCCGCTCCGAGGGCGAGATCATGCGCTTCTGCCAGTCGTTCATGACGGAGCTCTACCGGCACATCGGCGAGTACACCGACGTCCCGGCGGGCGACGTCGGCGTCGGCTCGCGCGAGATCGGCTTCCTCTTCGGCCAGTACAAGCGGATCACCAACCGCTTCGAGGCAGGCGTGCTCACCGGCAAGGGCGTGAGCTGGGGCGGGTCCCTGGTCCGGCCCGAGGCCACCGGCTACGGCGCCGTCATGTTCGCCGACCACATGCTGCGCACCCGCGGCCTGGGCATGGAGGGTCAGCGCGTGGCCGTCTCCGGCTCCGGCAACGTGGCGATCAACGCCATCGAGAAGTCGCAGCAGCTCGGTGCCGTCGCCGTGACGGCCTCCGACTCGTCCGGCTTCGTCGTCGACGAGGACGGGATCGACGTCGAGCTCCTCCGGGAGGTCAAGGAGCGCCGGCGCGGACGCATCGCCGAGTACGCGCAGCTGCGCGGCGGGCGCTCGCGCTTCGTCTCCGAGGGCAGCGTCTGGTCCGTGCCCTGCACCATCGCCCTGCCGTCGGCGACCCAGAACGAGCTCGACGAGGCGGACGCGCGGCGGCTCGTCGAGAACGGCGTCCTCGCGGTCGCCGAGGGGGCCAACATGCCGTGCACCCAGCGCGCCGTGGAACTGTTCGCGGAGGCCGGCGTCCTGTTCGGCCCGGCGAAGGCGGCCAACGCGGGCGGTGTCGCCACGTCCGCCCTGGAGATGCAGCAGAACGCCAGCCGGGACTCGTGGAGCTTCGACTTCACCCACGACCGGCTGGAGCAGATCATGGGCGATATCCACGACCGCTGCCTCGAGACCGCCGAGGAGTACGGCTCGCCGGGCAACTACGTGGCGGGCGCGAACATCGCCGGCTTCGTCAAGGTCGCCGACGCGATGCTGGCCCAGGGCCTGGTCTGAGCTGGAATAGGCTGAGCGGCGTGGAAGACAACAGTTTGCGCGTCGCGTACGTCCCCGGGGTCACCCCCGGCAAATGGCTCTCCCGCTGGCGGGACCGGCTCCCCGACGTGCCGCTGGACGCCGTCCTGCACGACGCCGGCGACCCCCGCGCGCTGCTGGACCTCCCGGCCGACGACCCGGCGCGGGCCGACGTCGTGTTCGTCCGGTCCGCGGCGGGGGAGCGCCTCGCCGGCGACCTGCACCACGCGATCGTCCTCTACGAGGAGCTGCCCGTGGTGTGCGCGCCGCGCGAGCACGAGGTGGAGCTCTACGACGACGAGGTGCCCCTGGAGGATCTCGCGGACCAGACGTTCCTGGACCTCGCCGACTACCCGCCCGAGGTGGGCGGGGCGCGGATGGCGATCGAGGTGGTCGGCACGGGTGCCGGCCTGGTGATCGTCCCGATGTCCGTCGCGCGGCTGTACCACCGTAAGGATGTGGTCCACCGGGTCGTGGCCGGCGCCGAGAAGACGGCGGTCTCGATCGTGTGGCGGCGGCCCTCGCTCTCCGATCCGGCGTTCGACGACCCGGAGAGCGCCGAATCGAAGCGGCTGCGGCTCATCGAGGAGTTCGTCGGCGTGGTCCGGGGGCGCAGCCCCGAGTCGTCCCGGCAGCCCTCGGTGCGCCAGCGCCAACAGGAGGAGGCCGCCAAGGCGCAGAGGAAGCGCCAGGCCTCGGCGCCCGCGCGCGGCACCGGTGCGGGGAAGGCCGGGGCCAAGTCCGCAGGCGGCAGGGCGCCGTCGAAGCCCGGCCGCGGGTCCGGCGGCAAGTCCGGCGGGAAGGGCCGAGGCCGGCGTTGAACGGCCGGGCGGACGACAGAGCGAAGGGGGTGTCCCCCGGCCTGGAGCCGGGGACACCCCCTTCGTCGGTCCGCGCCCGTGATGGGTCCCGGGCGAGTTCGGCGCCGCGTCAGCCCAGCGAGGCCACCCCGTAGATCACGGCCGCGATGACGAAGGCCATCAGGGCGATCAGCGTCTCCAGGACGGTCCACGTCTTCAGCGTGGTCTTGACGTCCATGTCGAAGAAGCGGCCGACCAGCCAGAAGCCGGAGTCGTTGACGTGGGAGGCGATGACGGAGCCGGCGGCGACCGCGATGACCATCGAGGCCAGCTGCAGCTCGTTCAGGTCCGCGGCCAGGACGGCGGAGCTGAGCAGGCCGGCCGTGGTGGTCAGGGCGACGGTCGCCGAGCCCTGGGCCACGCGGATGATGCTGGAGATGAGGAAGCCGGCCAGGATCAGCGGGATGCCCAGGTCGCCGAGCACATCCTCCAGTGCAGCGCCGATGCCGGAGGTGCGCAGCACACCGCCGAACATGCCGCCCGCACCCGTGATGAGGATGACCGAGGCCACCGGGCCGAGCGCCCCCTCGAGGGTCTGCTCGATCGCCGTCTTGCCCATGCCGCGGCGGATGCCGATGGCCAGGACGGCGACGAGGAGCGTGATGAGCAGCGCGACCGGCGTGGAGCCGACGGTGAGCAGGAACTGGAACCAGCCCGACTCGGAGGCGGACTCGGAGACCACGCCGGCGGAGGCGAGCGTGCTCAGGCCGGTGTTCAGGAAGATCAGCACCAGCGGCAGGAGCAGCAGCGAGACGACGACGCCGAACTTCGGCGGGTTGGCCTCGTGCTCGGCACTCGCCTCGCCCAGGATGTTCGGGATGGGCAGCTGCCACTTCCGGCCGGCCCACTTGCCGAACAGGTAGCAGGTGACGTACCAGGTCGGCAGCGCCACGAGCAGGCCGATGATCAGGACGTAGCCGACGTTCGCCTCGAAGAAGGCGGAGGCGGCGACGGGGCCGGGGTGCGGCGGCACGAAGACGTGCATGACTGAGAACGCACCGGCGGCCGGCAGACCGTAGAGGAGCACGGATCCGCCGAGACGGCGGGCCACCGCGAAGACCACGGGCAGCATGACCACGAGCCCGGCGTCGAAGAAGATCGGGAAGCCGAACAGCAGGGAGGCGACGCCGAGCGCGAACGGGGCGTGCTTCTCGCCGAAGGTGTTGATGAGCGTATCGGCGAGGACCTTGGCGCCGCCCGACTTCTCGACCAGCCGGCCCAGCATGGCGCCGAGGCCCACCAGGAGGGCGACGCTGGCCAGCGTCGACCCGAAGCCGGAGGTCAGCGTGTCGATCACGGAGCCGGCGGGGATCCCCGTGGCGAACGCCGTCAGGAGGCTGATGAGGATGAGCGCCACGAACGCGTGGACGCGGAGCTTGATGATGAGGAACAGGAGCAGGAGCACGGCCGCGCCGGCGATGGCCAGCAGTGGTCCGGCGCCCAGGGTCTGGGTCCAGCCTTCGATTGTCATGGATTCTCCGTTGATTCTCTGACGTGGTCGCTCAAGCGCTCTGGGCGCTCGCGCGGTGGTTGTTCTGGGTGTGGTCGTCGATGACGGCCAGGGCGCGGTCCACGAGGTCCTCGATCGTGCCGTCGTTCAGGATCCGCGCACCGGCCTCGTCGGCGGCGAGCGGCTCCAGGGTCTTGAGCTGGCTCGGGAGCAGGCTCGGCGGCATGAAGTGGTCGCTGCGCGCGGTGATGCGCTCGGTGAGCACCTCCGGGTCGCAGTCGACGTGGAGGAAGAGGACGACGCCGTCGGCCTCCCGGAGGAGGTCGCGGTAGGAGTGCTTGAGCGCCGAGCAGGTCACGACGCTGCCGCGGGCGTCGTCGTCGTGCGCCTTGGCGCTCATCCAGTCCCGCATCTCGCGCAGCCACGGCCAGCGGTCCTCGTCGGTGAGTGCCACGCCGCGCGACATCTTGTCGATGTTCGCCTGCGGGTGGAACTCGTCCGCCTCGGCGTAGGGGAGCCCCAGCCGCTCCGACAGCTTCTTGGCGAGGGTGGTCTTGCCGGATCCCGAGACACCCATGACCACGAGGTGGGTGGCGGTGCCGGTGGGGTGGGAGGACATGGAGGCTCCTTGTGGACGTCGTTGGCCGTGCGGTGGTGCAGGTGCGTCGGTCCCCGGGCTCCGGGTCCGGCCGGCGGCCGGGGATCCCTGGGTCCAACAGTGCCGCCTCGGAACGGGTGTGACCAGCCCCTCAGCGGCGATTCAGAAAAGATAGCACCTTTTCGCCGATAAGGTAATACCAATCACAGGACTTAGGATTCTCCCATGCCCTTCGACGATGCCGCCGACCTGCTCCAGCACCCGATCATCGAGGTGCTCGGACAGGAGATCGTCGACGGCGTCCACGCCCCCGGCGTCCGGCTCACCCTGGAGTCGCTGCAGGGGCGCTTCGGGGTCTCGCGCACCGTGGCGCGCGACTGCATGCGCGTCCTGGAGTCCCTGCGCATGGTCCACTCGCGCCGCCGCGTGGGACTGGTGGTCCTGGAGCCGGAGCACTGGACCAAGTACGACCGCCGCGTCATCCGCTGGCGGCTCTCCGGCCCCGGGCGCGAGCGCCAGTACGCCGAGCTCACCGAGCTGCGCATCGCCGTCGAGCCCCTCGCCGCCGCGGGCGCCGCCGTCCGCGCCAGCGCCGAGATCCGGCACGAGCTGCAGGGCCTCGCGCGGCAGCTGCGCGTCCTCGGCGAATCCGGCCGGCTCGAGGAGTTCCTCGCCGTGGACATCGCCTTTCACCAGCTGCTCCTGGAGGCGAGCGGGAACTCCATGTTCGCCGAGCTCACTGGCGTCATCGCGGAGGTCCTGGCAGGACGCACCCACCAGGGCCTGATGCCCCTGCAGCCGCAGCCGGAGGCCCTCGCGGAGCACGAGGCGGTCGCGGACGCCGTCGGACGGCGCGACGGGGCGGGCGCCGAGACGCACATGCGCTGCCTCGTGGACGAGGTCCGCCGCGCGCTCGCCGACGACCTGCCGCCGCACTGACGCCGCACGGGACCTGCGCCGCGGCGGCGGGCCGCCGGACCGCTAGATTGGGACGCATGCGCGTTCCCGATTCCCAGACTTTCGTCCCCGTCATCCTCGGCGGGGACATCGGCACCTACTCGCTGGCCCGGGAGTTCCACGAGGCCTACGGCGCCGCGAGCGTGGCCGTCCCGGCCGGCACCAACGGCGTGCTGGAGCACTCGGTGGCCGTCGACGTCCGTCCGGCCGGGAGCATGGCCGAGGACGTCGTCGTCGAGCACCTCCTGCGCCTCGGCGCCGAGCTGAAGGGCGACGGGGACCGGCCGTTGCTGCTGTTCGGGTCCCTGGACCTGCACATCACCACCATCACGCGGCACCGGGCCCGCCTGGAGGACTACTACGTCATCCCGTACGTCCCGCTGGAGCTGGTGGAGCTGGCGGCGCTGAAGGAGAACTTCTACGAGCTCTGCGCCGAGCTCGGCATCGCGCACCCCCGGACGCACGTGTACGACGCCGGTTCGGGCGCCGTGCCGGACGACCTCCCCTACCCGCTGATCGGCAAGCCGTCCGACTCCTCGGCGTGGGTGGCGGCGAAGTTCGCCGGCAAGCAGAAGGTCCACACCCTCCATACGCCCGAGGAGCTTCACGACCTCCTGGGCCGGATCGACGCCAGCGGCTACGGCGGCCGGTTCATCCTGCAGGAGCTCATCCCCGGCGGCGACTCCAACATGAAGCTCGCGACGTTCTACTGCGACCCGGACGGGAGGGCCCGCTACGCGGCCTACGGCGAGGTGGCGGTGGAGGAGCACGCGCCGATCGTCCTCGGGAACTCCGCCGCGATCGTCTCCGGGATGCCGGACGCGGCCGCGGAGACGTTCGTGCAGCAGGGCCGGCGGATCCTGGAGCGGCTCGGCTGGCGCGGCTTCGCGATGTTCGACGCCAAGCTGGACCCGCGCGACGGCGTCGTGAAGTTCTTCGAGCTCAACCCCCGGCTGGGGCGGAACCACTACTACCTCACGGCCGCCGCAGCGGCCGGCGGGCGCCACTGGGCGAACCCCGCCCGCGCCTACGTGCGCGACTTCCTTGGCCCGCGGTTCGAGGCCACGCAGCTCCCCTCCGGGTTGACCGTCTCCCGCGAGGAGATCCTCTACTCGGTGCTGCCCGCGCCGCTGCTGCGCCAGCACCTGGTGGGGCCCGTGGGCGAGCGCGCGGCCGCGCTCCTGAAGTCCCGTGAGACCGTCAACCCGCTGGTCTACCGGGCGGAGCGGCACCCGCGCCGCTGGTTCTACATCGCGGCGGCGCTGGCCAACCAGTTCCGCAAGTTCAAGCAGTACCCGCCGCGCCGCTGAGCCGGACCCGTCCCCGAGCGGCAGGAGTGCGGGCTGACCGGCGCGGAGCTGTTCGGGCGAGGGGCCGAGCGGGGGCGGCGTCGAACTGGGGCGGGGGCTGTCTGCGGCGGGCGGGATCTGGCAAGCTGGCCGTGTGGGCGTCGCCCGGTGTCCGGGCTCACACCCGAGCACCGCGCCGGGGGAGGACCGCCTGACAACGGCACAGCAACCGGACGACCGCAGCAGAGGAGCCGCAGGATGAGCACACCGTCCGCCCCGGACGCCGAGCAGGCGTACCGCCACCTGCGCGTAGAGCAGGAGGGGTCCGCGCTCGTCGTGACGATCGACCGGCCGAAGGCGCTGAACGCGCTCGCCGGCGAGCTCGTCGACGAGCTGCAGGACGTCCTCGCGCGCGCCGGGGCCGCCCTCGCCGACGGCTGGCCGTTCCGCGCCGTGATCCTCACCGGGGCCGGCGGGAAGGCGTTCGTGGCCGGGGCGGACATCCGGGAGATGTCCGCGATGAGCCCCGACGAGGCGCAGGAGTACTCCCGGCGCATGCACCGCCTGACGCTGGACCTGGAGCGGCTGCCGGTGCCGGTCGTGGCCGCCGTCGACGGCTACGCCCTGGGCGGCGGCTGCGAGCTCGCGCTGGCGTGCGACGTCGTCTTCGCCAGCGAGGCCGCCCGCTTCGGCCAGCCGGAGGTCTCCCTGGGCCTGGTCCCCGGGTTCGGCGGGTCCGTGCGACTGCAGCAGCGGGTGGGCCCGGGCATGGCGCGGGAGCTGATCTTCACGGGCCGGCGGATCGATGCCGCGGAGGCCCTGCGGATCGGCCTGGTCAACCGCGTGCTGGCGGACCGTGAGAGCCTGCTGGAGGCCGCCCGGGAGACCGTCGAGCTGATCGCCCGGCAGGCCCCGACCGCCGTCGCGAACGCCAAGCTCACCCTCGGGGCCGTCGCGGCCCTGCCCACCGAGGACGGACTCGCGGTGGAGGCCGCGAGCTTCCGCGACGCGTTCACCACCGACGACTCGCGCGCGGGCCGCGCGGCATTTCTGGCCAAGGAGACACCGAGCTTCCCCGGGAGGTAGCAATGTCCAACCGTCCCCACGCCGCATCCGATGTGGCCTACACGCTCCACCACTACGGCGAGTCCCCGAGCCAGTTCCTGGAGCTGGTCCTGCCGAGCCTCGAGCACGGCGAACAACCGAGCGGCGTGGCCGTGGTGATCCACGGCGGCTACTGGCGGGCCACGTACGGCGCCGACCTGGGCCTGCCGCTCGCGGCGGACCTCGCCCAGCACGGGTGGGTGGCCGCCAACCTCGAGTACCGCCGCATCGACGGCGACGACCCCGAGGACGCCGGCGGCTGGCCCGCCACCTTCGAGGACGTCGCCGCGGGCATCGACGCGCTGGCCGACCTCCTGCCCGAGTCCTACCGGGAGCTGCCGGTCTACGCCGTGGGCCACTCCGCCGGCGGTCATCTGGCCGTCTGGGCGGCGCACCGCAGCGAGTTCGACGCCGGTGCGGTCGGCGCCGAACCGCGCGTCCGGCTCGCGGGCGTGGTCAGCCAGGCGGGCCTGCTGGACCTCCACCTGGCCCACGAGATGCAGCTGAGCGACGACGCCGCCGGGCGCCTCATGGGCTCCACCCCCGTGGACGCCCCGGAAGACTGGCACCACGCCGACCCGGCGCGGCTGGCCCCCGCGCCGGTCGACGTCGTCGTCCTGCACCCGGAGGCCGACGAGGACGTGCCGGCCGCCGTGGCACACTCCTACTGCGAGGCGGCCGCCGGCGCCGGAGCCAGCCCGCGCTTCCGCCCAGTGCCTGGGGACCACCTGGCGCTGATCGACCCGGAGAGCCGGGCCTGGAAGCTGACGCTGCGCGAGCTCGCGCGGCTGGCCGGGCTGGAGGAGGCCGAGCGGGACTGAACTGAGCCCGACTGAACCGCGCCGGATTGAGCTGAGCCCAACTGAGCTGAGCCCGACTGAACCGCGCCGGAACGGACCGGCGGGCGGGCGGGGGGCCGGCCGGTATATTGGGCGCGGAGTCTACGTGAGGATGGAACGTTGCTGACTGTCATGGGCGAGGCCCTGGTTGACGTGCTGTCCGGAGGCATCAGCGCGTCGAAGACCTACGTGGGCGGCAGCCCGCTGAACGTGGCCGTGGCGCTCGCGCGGCTGGGCCACCCGGTGACCTTCGTGGGCCGGTACGGCAACGACGAGCCCGGGCGGATGATCCGCGAGTACCTGCAGGCGAACTCCGTCCGGGAGGCCCTCGGACCGGACCAGGAACCGACCTCCACCGCGCGCGGCACGCTGGACCCGGCCGGCGCCGCCACCTACGACTTCGACTTCTCCTGGGAGCTGCCCGGCCTGGAGCGGATCCAGCCCGCGCTCGCCGACGCGCAGCTCGTCCACACCGGATCCATCGCCTGCGTGGTCGAGCCGGGCGCGTCCACGGTCCTGCGCGCCGTGGAGCTGGCCCGCCCGCACGCGACCATCAGCTACGACCCCAACGTGCGTCCCACCTTCGTGCGGAACCACGCCGAGGCCGTCGCCCAGGTCGAGCGGTTCGTCCGCCTGTCCGACGTCGTGCGCACCTCCGACGCGGACCTCGACTGGCTGTACCCGCGCCGCAGCGTGACCGAGACCGCCAAGGCGTGGCTGAAGCTGGGACCGGCGGTCGTCGCGGTGACGCACGGGTCTCGGGGCGCCTCCGGCTTCGTGGACGGCGGAGAGGTCAACGTTTCCGGCCGGACCGTGGAGGTCGCCGACCGCGTGGGCTCCGGCGACACGTTCATGGCCGCGCTGCTCTCCGGCATCGCGGACCGGGAGCTCATCGGCTCCGCCAACCGCGAGCACCTGCGCCGGCTCCCCGCCGACCAGCTGCGCCAGATCATCGACTTCGCCCTGCGGGCCTCGGCCGTCACGGTCTCCCGGGCCGGCGCCAACCCGCCGTACCGGGGCGAGGTCGAGTAGTGGCCGCCCGCGGCGCCGCGGAGGGTGCTGCCGTGGACGCCGGCGCCGTCGACGCACCCGACCGGGCGGCGGGGATCCGTCTCATCGCGAGCGATCTGGACGGGACCATCCTGCACGCCGACGGCACCGTCACCACCCGCACGGTCGAGGCCTTCCGGGCCGCCCGCGCCGCCGGGATCGAGATCGTGTTCGTCACCGGCCGCCCGTTCCGCTGGCTCGGGCCGGTACAGCGCGCGTTCGGGCACCTGGGCACGGTGATCTGCTCCAACGGCGCGCTCGTCTACGACCAGGAGGACGAGCGCGTGCTCCACTCCTGGACCCTCGACGCCGCCACGGTGACCGAGGTGCGCCGGCGGATCCTGGCCCTCGAGCCCGAGGCGCTCTTCGCGGCGGAGACGACCGCCGGGCTCTACCTGGAGCCGGGCTTCGTGACGGAGGAGGAGGCTCTCCGGCTCGACGGCGTCCGACCGGCAGCGCTGCCCGAGGACCGGCTGGAGCAGGAGGGGACGGTCAAGCTCCTCGCCAAGCTCTACGGCGGCACGTCGGAGGACTTCCGCCGGGCCGTGCACCCCGAGGTGGCCGAGCTGGTGGCCGTCACGCACTCGGCGCCCGGCGTCGCCCTGCTGGAGATGTCCCGGCCGGACGTCAACAAGGCCGTGGCCCTCGAGCGGTACGCCGCCGACCTCGGCATCGACCGGCACCAGGTCGCGGCCTTCGGCGACATGCCCAACGACATCGAGATGCTCGCCTGGGCCGGCCTCGGCTGCGCCATGGGCTCCGGCCACCGGCTCGCGAAGGCGGCCGCGGCGGAGGTCACCGGCGGACTCGACGACGACGGCGTCGCGCAACGGATCGAGCGGCTCCTCGCGGCACGCGCCGACCGTCCGGACCGAGCCGGCGGCCCCGCCGGAACGCCGTCGGACCGAGCCGGCGGCTCCACCGGAACGCCGTCGGACCGAGCCGGCGGCTCCACCGGAACGCCGTCGGACCGCGGGCCGGCCGCCCCGTGAGCCCGCGCCGCCGCCCGAAGGCGTACTCCCACCGCGGGTTCTCCCCGGATGGCGAGGAGAACACGATGGCCGCGTTCCGCGCCGCCGTCGAGCTGGACTTCACCCACTTGGAGACGGACGTCCGGACGACGGCGGACGGGCACCTGGTGGTCTTCCACGACGAGACGCTGGACCGGCTGACCGGCGCGACGGGGAGGATCGGCGACCGGACGCTCGCCGAGCTCGCCGCGGTGCGCGTGGCCGGCGAGCCCATCCCGACGTTCGAGGAGCTGGTGACCGCGTGGCCGCACGTAGAGCTGAACGTGGACCTGAAGGACGAGCCGGCCGTGCAGGCGCTCGCCGACGCCGTGATCCGGCACGGCGCGCACGGTCGGGTGGTGGCGGCGTCGTTCTCCGACCGGCGCCGGCGCGCCCTGCAGCGCGAGCTCGAGCGGCGCGGGAGCCCGCGGGTGCGGGCCACGGCCGGGATGGCGCTCGTGGCCGCGTTCACGCTGCTCGGCAAGCTCAGCCGCGGCGGATTCCAGCCGTGGCGGCTGCTGCGGCCGTTCCTGCGCCGGGTGTTCGCGCTGCAGGTCCCGATCCGGCAGGGGCCGTTGACCGTGGTGGAGCCGGGCTTCCTGGCGCGGGCGCACGAGGCCGGGCTGGAGGTGCACGTGTGGGTGGTCGATGACGCGCCGACCATGCACCGGCTCCTGGACCTGGGCGTGGACGGGATCATGACCGACCGCGCCGACGTGCTGGTGGGCGTCTACCGCGAGCGCGGGGTCTGGCCTCCCGGCTGAACCGGTCCGCGCGTGAAGCCGATCGAGCCGTCGATTCGGGGGACGTGCGGGCGGCGGTGTCCCCCGGAACGACTTCTCGGCGCCGGTGGGGCGGTCGTCAGTCGGTGAGGATCGGCTGCGCCAGCTCCGCCAGCGGCCGCAGGGCCAGGTCGGCGTGCTCGAGGAGCTCGTCCTCGGCGGCGCCGGCGAGGATGCGCATCGCCATGGCGTGCTGCTGCATCTTGCCCGCGCGCAGGGCCGGCTCCACGTAGTCCCAGAGCTCGTCGACGGTCCCGTAGTCGCCCCACTGGGCGAGGTACTCGGTGACGACCTGGCGGATCCGCGGATCGTTGGGGCGGGTGCGGAGCTCGTCGCACATCACCCGGATCGGCGTGCCCAGTGAGGAGAACGGGTGCGCCCAGTACGCGTCGCCGAGGTCCATGAAGCGCAGCGGCTCGTCCGGGGCGGTCGGCAGGAACGTGTTCCCCCGGTGTAGGTCGTTGTGCTCGAGCGACAGGGGGACGGGCCCGGCCGCGAGGAACTCGCACATCCCCTTGACCTCGGCCAGCTGCGCGTCGAGCTCCTCCGCGTCCCGGGCGGGGAGATGCAGCGGGTGCAGGGCGGGCATGGATGCGTGCAGGACCAGCTGCTCGTCGATGTAGTCGGGCAGCCAGGACGGGTCCAGATGCAGCAGTCCCGCGTCGAAGAGCGTGTCCCCGAAGCCGCTGAGATGCTGCTGGACCGCCGCGAAGTCGCGCAGCATGCGCGCCCAGATCTGGTGGTCCGTGCTCGGTACGGCCAGCAGCGTCTCGCCGAAGTCCGGCGTGATCATCCAGCCGCGCCGCGGCTCGATCGCCAGCGGCATTACCAACTGCTCAGGGCACAGGTTCGCGGCGGTGGCGGTGACGGCGACCTCCGCGATCTGCCCCGGATTGGTCGCCTTGAAGAACAGCTGGCCGTGGTCGGTCGGCACTGTCAGCTGGGTCGAGAAGAGGCCGTTGAACCGTTGCTCCACGGCACCGGTGGGCGCGATCCGGTACGTCTCCAGCACCATGGCGATCCACTCGTCCGCCTGCCGGCGCCATTCCTCGGTCGCCCACTCCTCGTTCCACTCAGCCACCCGACGATTCTAGGGGCCGCGCCGGGGCGGGCGACAGCGTCAACCGATCTTGCTGGGCTGGGAGCCCTGGTCCTCGGGGGCGTCGACCGGCTCGGTGCCGCGGGCGCGGGCGACCGTGGTCATCACGTGGAAGATCAGCAGGGTCACGATGGTTCCGACGGCGATGCCCCCGAGCTGCAGGTTGCCGAACATGAGCGCGCTGGAGCCCATGGCGATCGCGACGATCAGGCCGGTGCCCGCGGTCATCAGGTTGATCGGGTTGGAGAAGTTCACCCGGTTCTGCACCCAGAGGCGCGCGCCGATCATGCCGATCATGCCGTAGAGGACGATGCCCGCACCGCCGGTCACGCCCGCCGGGATGGTGTTGATGACCGCGCCGACCTTGGGGGAGAAGGCCAGCAGGATGGCGACGGCGCCGGCCACCCAGTACGCCGCCGTCGAGTAGACGCGCGAGGACGCCATGACGCCGATGTTCTCCGCGTAGGTGGTGGTGCCGGAGCCGCCGCCGGCACCGGCCAGCATGGTCGCCGCACCGTCGGCCATGAGCGCGCGGCCGTAGACGTCGTCCAGGTCGCGGCCGGTCATCAGACTGACCGTCTTCACGTGGCCGATGTTCTCGGCGATGAGGACGAAGACCACCGGGAGGAAGACCAGCATGATGTCCAGGTGGAACGTCGGGGTCTCGAAGGCCGGGAGGCCGGCCCAGCCCGCCTCGCTCACCATGCTGAAGTCGATCTGCCCCTGCACCAGCGCCACGAGGTATCCGACGACGATGCCCACCAGGATGGACAGGCGCCCGAGCAGGCCCTTGAACAGGACGGCGGAGACGACGATGGCGCCGACGGTGGCGAACGTCGTCAGCGGTACCTCCTGCATGGGCGTCAGGGTGGTGGAGGCCAGATTCAAACCGATCAGGGCGACGATGGTGCCCATGACCACGGGCGGCATCAGGCGGTGGATCCAGTCCGTGCCGGATTTCTGCACGATCAACCCGATCAGGAACAGGGCTGCGCCCGTGACCAGGATGCCGCCGAGCGCCCCGCTCATGCCGTAGCTGCTGGTGGCCGCCGCCACCGGGGCCAGGAAGGCGAATGAGGAGCCGAGGTAGCTCGGGACGCGTCCCGCGGTGACGATCAGGAAGAGGAGCGTTCCCAGACCGCTGAACAGCAGCGTGGTGGTCGCCGGGAAGCCGGTGATGGCCGGGACCAGGACGGTGGCCCCGAACATGGCCATGACGTGCTGGACGCCGACGCCGATGGTCTGCGGCCAATTCAGCCGTTCGTCGGGTGCGACGACGGTGCCGGGACGGATGGTCCTGCCGTCGCCGTGCAGATTCCAGCCGAGGCCGAGGCGGTTGCTCATGGAGGGCCTTCCGAGGGGGGAGGGGGTCGATGGCTCCGGACGGACGCTCCTGTGCGGCGCACGCGCGCCGGGCCTCACCGATTTTAGCGGTTCCACTGGCCGGTCCCGTCGCGGTATGGAAGCGTGGCCCTCGAGTGCCGCCGGACGCATGGATCATCCGACGACCGGCAGGGATCGGGAGAGGGATAGCATGCGCATCGACCTGAGGACGCCGACGGCGCCCGAGCTCCCCGCCATCGTGGACGCGCTCCGTTCCTGGCAGCAGGACGGGTTGCCCATCCAGCTCCATCCCGGCGACCTCGGGTGGTCCTGGCAGATCGGCGCAGAGGGACTCGCGGCCAGACTGCGCATCTGGGCCGGGCGCCGGGAGGTGCTGGCCGTGGGAATGCTGGACGGCCCGGACGTCCTGCGGCTGGGCATCGCGCCCCACGCCGCCGCCGATGCAGCACTCGCCCAGGCGATCGCCGCGGACCTCTCCGACCCGTCGCGGGAGGTGCTGCCGGACGGGCCGGTCAGTGTGGAGGCACGGTTCGGTCCGGCTCTCCGGAAGCAGTTCGCGGCCCGTGGCTGGCAGCCCGGCGAGGTTTGGGCGCCGTTCGTCCTCGACCTGGACGCCCGCCTGCCGGACGTCGAGGTGCCCGTCGTGAGCCTCGACGTCGGGCGCGACGGCTTCACTGCGCCGGATTCCCCGGCCGCCGAGCTCGTCGCCGCGTGGTCGCGGGTCCATGCCGCTGCCTTCGACAGCACCCGGTTCACGGTGGACCGGTGGCAGATGACGGCGAATGGCTACCCCTACGCCTCGGCGAGGTGCCTGCTGGCGCTGGATCCCGAGCGCGGTCCGGTGGCGACGTCGATCGTCTGGTCCGCGGGTCCCGGCCGACCCGGCCTGATCGAGCCGCTCGGCGTGGAGCCGGACGCCCGCGGTTCCGGCTTCGGCCGGGCCATCACCCTCGCCTCGGCGCACGCCCTCCGCGCCCTGGGCTCCTCGAGCGTGCTGGTGTGCACTCCGGCGGCGAACACGCCGGCCACGGCGACGTACGCGGCAGCCGGGTTCCAGAGGCTTCCGGATGCCGCGGACTTCACGCTCGACCGCTTGTAGGTGCGAGCGCCGCGAGGGGGCCCACCCCCGGTCTCCGTGGTCAGGCGGCTAAAATGCGGGAGAGGCGCGGCCGACTGCGGCCCCGCCACAGGCCGTCGGAGCGACCGACGGGAACAGGACGCGGAAGGCGGCACTCCGGATGGACGCTGAGGACCCGCTCTCGCTGGAGCGGCAGGTGTGCTTCGCCCTGGCCGTCGCCTCCCGCTCCGTCATCGCCGCCTACCGGCCCGTCCTCGAGCCCCTGAACCTCACCCACCCCCAGTACCTGGTGATGCTCGCGTTGTGGGAGAGGGAGCCCCTGTCGCTGCGGGACGTCGGGGCGCTGCTCCACTTGGACGCCGGGACGGTCTCACCGCTCGTCAAGCGTCTGGAGTCTCTGGGCTACGTCGAGCGCCAGCGCGACCCCGACGACGAGCGCTCTCTGCGGATCTCGCTCACCCCCGAGGGGCGTGCGCTGCGCGCGCAGGCGGAGCGGATCCCGGCGCAGATGATGGCCCGCCTGGACATGGACGCCGAGGAGCTCGCGGCCCTCCACGCGAGCATGACGAAGCTGATCTCCGCTGCCACGCGTCGCCCGTAGGCACGGGTCGAACGGGTAGTCGCCCGCCCATCGGCTCTGCCTGTGGGCTGGGCCGGGCGGTTGCTGGCCCTAGAGCTCGCGGGCCGCCTCGACGACTTCCTGCGGGGCCTGGGTTCCCCGCGTCTCGTGCGCGCGGAGCACCCGAAGGGCGCGTTCTTGCTTCAGGTGCTCCCTGGGGCTCCGGTGGGGCTGCTGGTCGGCGGGACCGAAGATGGCGAATCCCAGGTACTGCAGGCGCCACCAGAACCGGTAGTTCAGGCTGAGTCCGGTGGTGTCCCGGACGATCGGGCGTGGCTTGTCGCTCATGGCGTCCTGTCGAGAGATCCGTCGGCGCCGGGGCGGCACCGTTGCGCAGGTGGAGCGCGCGCACCGATCATATCCAATTAGTTTGCGCACAAACTAATTGCGGTTCACCCCGGTCGAGGCCGAGCGGGAAGCGCTACCCGGCGGTCAGGTCGTTCCGCAGCCGTTCGACCTCGGCCTTCGTGGCCGCCGTGTTCTGGGACGTCCGGATCATCGCGATGTAGAACTCGAGGCTCACGCGGAAGAGCACCACGAAGATGAAGCCGGGGATCCAGCCGAGGATCAGGGCGGCGACACCGAGCATCGGATCGGCGGCGAATCCGAGGACGATGTACGCCAGCCAGCCGAGCACCACGAGTGCGATTAGCAGGATGTAGATGATCTTGGCGAACTTCAGCGTGACGAAGCTGCGGAAGCTGAAGTCGAACAGCGCTCCGAAGAATCCCTTCGCATCGGGTCCGCCGTCGTGCGGCTCGTAGGGCCCCTGGCCGTGCCAGGGCTCGGGGCCGCCGCCCGGTCCCCGCGGGGGTCCATTCGGCGGCTGGGGCGGGTACCCGCCGTGCTGTGGTGGCTGCGGCGGTGGCTGCGTCGGATCTGACATCTTCGTTCCTCTCACGGGCGCGGTGGATCGGACGAGCAGTGGATCGCACGATCCCTGTTTCTCAACCTAGTACGGGCGGTCGTTCGAGGGAACGCCGAGTCCGGAGAAGTCGCGCCCCCTCCGGTCGAGGTGCCCGCCTCGCCTTGCGCCCCACGCGCCGCCTCAGCCCACCCGTCGTTGCGCGAAGAACTCCATCTCCTGGCGCGAGGACTCCAGATAGGCGTCCAGCATCGCCTCCAACTCGGCCGGCGGCGCGGTGTCGGCCTGCGCCTGCGTGATCGCAATGGCCCGCCGCGTCGCGGCGTCGAACTCCGCCGACGAGTACATGCCCAGCCAGTCGGCGTACGGGTGGTCCGGGCGGTTCGCGGCCGCCAGCCGGGTCCCGATGTCCTGGTAGAGCCAGTAGCAGGGCAGCACGGCCGCCACCACCACGGCGTAAGAGCCGACGGCCGCCGCGGCGAGCAGGTGGCTCAGGTACGAGCGGGTCTCGGCAGAGGCCGCGACCTCGGCGTCGGCCGCGCGGGCCGGCGCCTCGCCCCGTGCCTCCGCCTCGGCCAGCCGCGCCCGGTGCAGGGAGAGCTCCACCTCCAGGCACTCGTGGGCGCCGTTGGCCCAGAACCGCTGCTCCTCCAGCGTCGGGGCCAGCTGCGCGGCCCGGGAGAGCACCTTGGAGTAGGTCCGCAGGTAGATCGAGTCCTGGGCGAGGTAGTGCTCGAAGTCCGCGCGGTCCAGCGTCCCGTCCGCCAGGCGCCGCACGAACCACACGTCGTCGATGCGGGCGCGCAGGTCCGCGATCAGGTCCCACCAGTGGCCCACGTCCGCGCGCGGGTCCGGGACCGAACGGCCGTCCCACAGCTGCCCCAGGTGGCTCACCGGCCCGTGACCGCCGCCGACCTCGAGCCGTGCCGAGTCCTCGATCGCCCGCGTCAGCCACCGCTTGGTCAGCCGCAGCGCGGTCGGCCAGTCGCCGAACCGCGCCTGCAGGGTCGCGAGCGCGGCGGACAGCGAGCATCCCGTGCCGTGCGTGCTCGTGGTCTCCACCCGCTGCCCGGGCAGCTCCAGGACGACGCCGTCGGGGCCCACCAGCGCGTCCGGGCATCCGCGCGGCGCCCCGCTGCCGTCGCCGTCGTGCCCGGCCTCGAGCTCGTCGAGGTGGCCGCCCTTGGCGACCACGAGCACGTCCGCCGCCGTGGCGACGCGACGCGCCTGCTCGAGCGCCTCGTCCCACGTGCGGGCCAGCGGCGCATCGGCGAGGACCGCCAGCTCCGGCAGGTTCGGGGTGACGACGTCGGCCTCGGCGAGCAGGCCGCGCAGGGCTGCGACGGAGTCGTCGTCGGTGAGGCGGTCGCCGCTCGTGGCGATCATGACCGGGTCCAGCACGACGCCGCCGGCGACGCGGCCCGCGGCGCGTTCGCGGGC
The DNA here is from genome assembly GCF_031178195.1 of Zhihengliuella sp. Classification (GTDB taxonomy): domain Bacteria; phylum Actinomycetota; class Actinomycetes; order Actinomycetales; family Micrococcaceae; genus Zhihengliuella. Next base: position 65,798 of record NZ_JAPSJL010000008.1, on the reverse strand, counting down.
CAGCCACGCGTGCACGGCGCCGATGACCTCGGCGCTGGCCAGCATCCCGATCTTCACGGCGTCGACCCGGACATCGGCGCTCACGGCATCCAGCTGCTGCGTCAGGAACGCCGGATCCGGCACGTGCACGCCGGACACGCCCCGCGTGTTCTGGGCCGTCAGGGCGGTGATGGCGGCCATGCCGTAGCCGCCGCACGCGGCGATCGACTTCAGGTCGGCCTGGATGCCGGCCCCGCCGGAGGGGTCGGACCCGGCGATGGAGAGGACGTTCGGGACGCGCACCCCGGCCGCCGCTGCCGTGCCGGGGCCGGGGGCGGGAGCGGCCGCGGGAACGGCTCCCGGCGTCGCAGCGGTCTGTGGGGCGTCGAGGGCCGTGTGGGTGCTCATGCCGCGGCCTCCCACTCGTCGCGCAGCTGCCGCGAGGCCGCCGCCGGGTCCTCGGCCGAGCAGATCGCGCGGACGACGGCGAAGCCCGCCGCACCCGCGGCCCGTGCGTCGGCCGCGTCGCCCGGGCCCACGCCGCCGATCGCCACGCAGGGCGGGCCGCCCGCGGCGCGGACAGCGGCGGCGAAGCGGCCGAAGCCGTCCCAGCCGATCGGCGTCGGGTGGTCCTTCTTGGTGGGGGTCGCGCGGACCGCGCCGGTGCCGACGTAGTCCACGGTGCCTGCCGGCAGGCGCAGCAGCCGGGCCCGGTCCTCCTCGGTGGAGGCGCTCAGGCCGAGGACCGCGTCCGGGCCGATGAGCTGGCGCACCGAGTGCGGGGGCAGGTCCTTCTGCCCGATGTGCACGCCCTGCACGCTGGCGCCTGCGGCGACCGCTGCGAGGTAGACGTCCACCCGGTCGTTCAGCAGGAGATGCGCGCGGCCGGCCGTGATCTCCGCGCAGGCGATGGCGTGGCGGAGGAATTCCTTGGCGGGCGTGTCCTTGCAGCGCAGCTGGATGGTGCGGACCCCGCCGTCCACCGCGGCGGCGACGATGTCCTCGAGCGGGCGCTCGCCGGCGGTCGCCGCATCGGCGACCAGGTACACGGATAGATCGTCCGGGTCGATCCGCTGCCCCGCCTGTTCGGCCACCGGGGTGGCGGCACCGGGGAGTGCAGCCGAGCGCGGCAGTGCCGTCCCGCCCGCGGGGATGCCACCGACGCGGTCCAGGTCCCGGTCCCAGCCCGACTCGCCGCTGCGGGCCCGGTCGCCCTCGGACGGGCCCTCCGCCGCCGCGGCCGTGATGCGGGAGCTGGCCAGGTCCTCCGGTCCCACCGCAGCGAGCGCGTCGAGGAAGGCCGCCTGGAAGCTGCCCGTCCCCGTCGCCCCGGCCGCGGCGCGCTCGGCGGCCGCGGAGTAGAACGCGTGCGCGGCGACCGTGGCCTCCAGTGCCGGGGAGCCCTCCGCGGCCGGCCGGCCGGCCGGCGTCGTACTGCCGACGAATCCGGCGACGAGCGCGCCGAGGGCGCAGCCGCCGCCGGTCACCCGGGTGAGGAGCTCGCTGCCGCCGGCGACCCGGACCACGGTCGTCCCGTCCGTCACCACGTCCTCCGGGCCGGACACGGCGACGACGGCGCCGGTGCGACGGGACAGGGCGACGGCCGCGCCGGTGGCGGAGTCGACGTCGTCCGTCGCGTCCACGCCCCGGCCCCCGGCGCCCGTGCCGGCCAGCGCGAGGATCTCGGAGGCGTTGCCGCGGATCACCGTGGGGGAGAAGCGCAGGAGCTCGCGGGCGAAATCGGTGCGCAGCCGCAGCGGGCCGGCGGCCACCGGGTCCAGGACCCACGGGGTCCCCGCGGTGCGGGCCGCGCGGACGGCCTCGAGCATGCCCTCGCGCTGCCGGTCCATCGGCGTGCCCAGGTTGACCAGGACCGCCGAGGCCATCGCCGCGAACGGCCCGGCCTCGCCCGGGACGTCCACCATGGCCGGCGCGGCACCCGAGGCGAGCAGGACGTTGGCCGTGAAGTTGGTGACCACCGAGTTGGTCGCGCACTGGACCAGCGGGCTCGCCGCCCGGAAGGCCGCGAGGTGCTCCGCGGCCAGGCCGGCCCAGTCGCGGGCGGCGCCGGGCGCCGTGGTCTCGGGGGTGGATACAGACGTGTCTTGAGGCGCCATGGACTCCATGAAGCGACATCCCTCCGCTAGTACTAGCTAGATCAGGTGCATGCGGGTGTGATCTCAGTCCTCTGGGGACACCCCGTGCCGTGCCATCCAGCGTACGCCGCCGCGTGTGCGGCGTCATCTCCGGAGCCGTCACATCGGGCGCGGGCGTAGGGGCGGTGTCCCCCCCCGACCGGGCTGCGAGGTCGCGTTCCAGCACGTTCGACGCCGCGAGATGCCACTCCAGCACCGGCCACGGCCGGGTACTGGTGCTGGAGTGCGACCTCGCGGAGCCCCGGGTGCTGTTCCGGCGCCTCGCGAGGCCCAGGTGCTCCACCGGCATCTCGCGAGCCTCGCGCAGCGAGTAGCTTGGAGGAACCCACGTCCCGCCATCGAAGGAGCGCCCATGAGCACCGCCGACCGTCCCGTCGCCCTCGTCACCGGAGCCACCCGCGGGATCGGCCGCGCCGTCGCGCTCGACCTCGGCGCCACGCACCACGTCCTGGTCGGCGGCCGCGGCGCCGACGCGGTCGACGCGCTGGTGCGCGAGCTCCCGTCGGCCGAACCGTGGGTCGCCGACCTCGAGCACCCGCCCTACGCGGCCCTGCCGGCGCGCCTGGACGTCCTGGTCCACTCTGCCGGGGTGGAGGACGGGAACACGGTGGAGACGACGTCGTACGAGACCTGGGAGCGGGTCTTCCGCCTGAACGTCTTCGCCGTGGCCGAGCTGACCCGGCAGGCGCTCCCCGCCCTCCGCGCGGCGGGCGGCCTGGTGGTCGCCATCAACAGCGGCTCCGGGTTCACCGCGTCGCCGAAGTCCAGCACCTACGCGGCGTCCAAGTTCGCACTGCGGGCGTTCACGGACGCCCTGCGGGAGGAGGAGCGCGGCCATGGCGTCCGCGTGTCCAGCGTGCACCCCGGGCGCGTGGACACGGACATGCAGCACGGCCTGGTGGAGAAGCTGGGCGAGGAGTACGACGCCGCCTACTACCTGGCCCCGGAGGACGTCGCCGCGGCCGTCCGCGCCGCCGTCGACATGCCCCCGCGCGGCACCGTCGAGACGCTGGCCGTGCGCCCCACGCGCCGCCGGTAGTCTGACGCCATGGGTCTCTTCTCACGCCGCCGCCCCGCCCCGCCTGCGGAGGAGGCGTCCGACGCCGGCGCGCCCCACGTGCCCGGCGTCGCCGAGGTGCACGCACGGCTGAAGGACGCGAGGTCCACGCGCCTGATGCACCCGCGGCGGATGCGCGCCGGGCAGCTGCGCGCCCTGGACCGGTTGCTCGAGGAGAACACGCAGGACCTGCTGGAGGCGCTGGAGGCCGACCTCGGGAAGCACCCCGCGGAGGCGCGGCTGACCGAGCTGGAGCTGCTCAAGGACGAGATCCACCACGCCCAGCTCTATCTGACGGAGTGGATGGAGGCCAAGCACGTCAAGGTGCCGCTGGCGCTGCAGCCGGCGATGGGCAAGACGGAGGCGCAGCCCAAGGGCATGGTGCTGATCATCGGCGCCTGGAACTACCCCGTGCAGCTGCTGCTGAGTCCGCTGGTCGGCGCCCTCGCCGCCGGGAACACGGTGGCGCTGAAGCCCTCCGAGCTGGCGCCGGCCACGTCCGCGCTGCTGGCCCGGCTGGTCCCGCGGTATCTGGACCGGCGGGTCGTCGCCGTCGTCGAGGGTGGCCCGGACGTGGCGCAGTCCCTGCTGGAGCAGCCGTGGGACCACATCCTCTTCACCGGCAGCGAGCGGGTGGGACGGATCGTGGCCCGCGCCGCGGCCGAGCACCTGACCCCGGTGACGCTCGAGCTCGGCGGCAAGTGCCCCGCCGTCGTCGGCGACGGGAACATGGCGGCCGTCGCCCGGCGGATCGCGCACGGGAAGTTCATCAACGCCGGGCAGACCTGCACGGCGCCGGACTACGTCCTGCTCGTCGGCGCCGACGCGCAGCGGCTGCCGGCCCAGCTGGTCCGCGCCCTCGCCTCCTTCTACGGGAAGAACCCGGCGAAGAACCGCGACTACGGGCGGATCGTGAACCGGGCGGCGTTCGACCGCCTGGTCCGCTACATCGAGGACGCCGAGATCGACCCCAACGTGACGGTGGTCGGCGGCGACTTCGATGCGGAGTCGCTGTACATCGAGCCGACCCTGCTCCTCGGCGTCTCGCCCGACGACGCGGTGATGCAGGAGGAGATCTTCGGCCCCATCCTGCCGATCCTCTCCGTCGAGTCGTTCGACGCCGCCCTCGAGTTCATCGCGGCCCGCCCGGAGCCGCTCGCGGCCTACCTGTTCAGCGACCGGCCCCGCTGGCACACCGCATTCGAGGACCGGGTCCGCGCCGGCGGGATCGCATACAACGTCTGCAACCTGCACGTGGCCGTGCCGACACTGCCGTTCGGCGGCGTCGGGGCCTCCGGGATGGGCAGCTACCACGGACGGTACGGCTTCGCGACGTTCAGCCAGCTACGGCCCGTGCTCTCGAAGACGGCGATGGTGGACACGCTGCGCATCGCCTACCCGCCCTACCGTCGCGGCAAGGCCCACGTCATGCGAACCGTGCGCGCCGGGTCGGCGAAGCAGGCCGCCGCCGCGCGGCAGACGGGCGGAGCACCGTCGCTCCTCGAGGGCGACGGTGGAGCGGACGGGGCCGAGCCGTCGGCCGGCGGGCACCGGGAGATCGGCCCCGAATCCCCCGCCTGACCAGGGCCGCTCCCGGCCGCGGAGTCCCGCCCGCGGTCAGCCGCCGATGACCGAGTCCACCAGGGCCTTCGCCTCGGCCTGCACCTGCGCCAGGTGCTCGTCGCCGCGGAATGACTCCGCGTAGATCTTGTAGACGTCCTCCGTGCCGGACGGCCGGGCGGCGAACCACGCGTTCTCGGTGGTGACCTTGAGCCCGCCGATTGCCGCGCCGTTGCCGGGGGCCTCCGTGAGCTTCGCGGTGATGCCCTCGCCGGCCAGCTCCGTCGCGGGCACGTCCGCGGCCGAGAGCTTCGCCAGGGAGGCCTTCTGCTCGCGCGTCGCCGGCGCGTCGATCCGCGCGTACGACGGCGAGCCGAACTCGGCGGTCAGACCGCGGTAGTGGTCGCTCGGGGAGGAGCCGGTGACCGCCTGGATCTCGGAGGCGAGCAGGCAGAGCAGGATCCCGTCCTTGTCCGTGCTCCACGGACTGCCGTCGAACCGGACGAACGACGCCCCCGCGGACTCCTCGCCGCCGAAGACCCCCGTGCCGTCCAGCAGGCCGGGCACGAACCACTTGAACCCCACGGGCACCTCCACCAGCTCCCGGCCCAGGGACGCGGCGACCCGGTCGATCATCGAGGAGCTCACCAGGGTCTTGCCCACGCCCGCGCCCTGCGGCCAGTCCGGGCGGTTGCGGTACAGGTAGTCGATCGCCACGGCCAGGAAGTGGTTCGGGTTCATCAGCCCGGCGTCCGGGGTGACGATCCCGTGGCGGTCCGCGTCGGCGTCGTTCCCCGTGGCGATGTCGAAGCCGGCCCCGTCCTCGACGCGGGAGATCAGCGACGCCATGGCGTAGGGCGAGGAGCAGTCCATGCGGATCTTGCCGTCCCAGTCCAGCGTCATGAAGGACCAGCGGGGGTCGACGGCGTCGTTCACCACGGTGAGGTCGAGGCCGTGGCGCTCGCCGATGGCCGCCCAGTAGTCCACCGAGGCGCCGCCCATGGGGTCCGCGCCGATCCGGACGCCGGCCGAGCGGATGACGTTCAGGTCGATCACGTTGCCGAGATCGCCCACGTACCGGTCCAGGAAGTCGTAGCCGTCCGTGGTCTCGGCCGACTTCGCCGCCTTCAGCGGGACGCGGTTCACGCCGGCGAGCCCACCGGAGAGGTACTCGTTGGCGCGCCCGGCGATCCACCCCGTCGCGTCCGAGTCCGCGGGACCGCCGTGCGGCGGGTTGTACTTGAAGCCGCCGTCCTGCGGCGGGTTGTGGCTCGGCGTGATGACGACGCCGTCGGCATGGTGGGCCGGGTTGGTGCGCCCGCGGTTGTGGGCGAGGATCGCGTGGCTGAGCGCCGGCGTCGGGGTGAACCGGTCGCGGGAGTCGATCAGCACGTGCACGCCGTTGGCGGCGAGGACCTCGAGCGCCGTGTCCTGCGCGGGCCCCGAGAGGGCGTGGGTGTCGCGGCCGAGGAACAGCGGCCCGCCGATGCCCTGCCCGTTGCGGTAGTCCACGATCGCCTGCGTGATGGCGGCGATGTGATTCTCGTTGAACGATCCGTTCAGGGACGTGCCGCGGTGGCCGCTGGTGCCGAACGCGACCTTCTGTCCCGGGTCGTCCGGATCGGGTGCAGTGTCGAAGTACGCGGCGACGAGGGCGTCGACGTCGATCAGGTCCTGGGGTTGAGCGGTGGTGCCTGCGCGTTCGTGAGCCATGGGCCTTAGCCTTCCACGCCTTCGGCGTGGGCAGTAGGGGCGCGGGGCAATTCAGCGGCATTGTTTCGGTGGCGGCGCCCCGGCCCGCTACGCGTCGCCGGTGCGCTCCGCGACGTCGCCGGCCAGGAGGTCGTGGCGGCCGACGGCGGCCTCCCGCGCCCCGGTGACGGCGCGGCGGATCCGCTCGGCGTCGCGCGGCGTGCGGTCGGCGGGGTCCAGAGCGGCGACCAGGTCGTCGATCAGCTCGTGGAAGTCGGACGAGTACCGGTTTGCGGTGTCGCACAGGGCGGCCTCGTGGAGCAGGTCGAACACCTTGCAGAGGATGTGGACGTGGTCCCGGCCGAAGGCGACGGCGTCATGCACCATCAGCCCGGCGATCTCCCGGAAGGCGGGCCGTGGCGTCACCACCCGCAGGGTGCCTCCGTCGTCGTACTGGTGGTCGTCCCGGACGTCGAGCGCGGCGGCGGCGGTCAGGACGCTGCCCAGGTAGTGGAGGCAGTGTAGCGCCGTCGTCGAGTCATTGACCCCGGGGGAGAGGGCGCGGTTGCTGATGTCCACCATCTGCTGGACCGGGAACAGCGGGTCCTGCAGCGCCGTCCGCTCGCGGCCCAGGGCGATCGCCCCGTTCAGGCTCCCGGCGGCCGCGGCCGTCTCGTCTCCGGTCAGGCGGTGCGCGGTCTCCGCGCGGCGGACCAGGCCCACGGTCTGGCCGGCGGTGATGAAGTCCCCCGGGCTCACCGTCATCTCGACCGTCCAGCCGCCCCCGGACGCCGCGGAGGCGATCGACGCGGCGTCGACCTCCGTGACGAAGCCGGTCCCGCTCGCGGGGATCGCGGCGGCCGGATGGGCCTGGGGAAACGACGGGTCGGCGGGGCGGGAGCCGCGGTACGCGCGGCGCAGGGCGGCCCGACCCTCCTCCGCGACGTCCTGGAGGATCGTCTCCAGCCGGATGGAGGTCGCCACGTGGGACAGGAAGACCACCAGCTGGACCACCACGACGACGGCGAGCAGGAATGCGACCGTCACGCTGATCCCGGGCACGAAGGCCGCCTCCCCGGCGCGCTCGTTCCGCACGGTCCGCAGGACGCCGAGCGAGTAGGCGAAGGTCCCGAGGAAGACCGCCAGCGTCCCGTGGACCACGTGGTCGCCGGTGAACTTGCGGAGCAGCCGCGGCGTGTACTGGCTCGACGCCAGCTGCAGCACTACGAGCGTCAGCGAGAACGTCAGCGTCGTGACGGTGACGACCGAGCCGCTGATGGTGCCGAGGATGGACCGGGCGGCCTCGGCGCTGCCGCCGAAGACCCAGTCGGAGAGCCACGTGCGGGCGCCGGGCAGCCGTCCGTCCACTGCCGGGAGGACGAAGCCGAGGACCAGGCCCAGGCCGATGCCGACCGCCGGCAGCGGCCAGAGCTCGTGGCGGACCGCGTCGACGATCCGGTGGAACCGTTCCATGCGCTCGACCTCCGTGCGGCCTGCCCTCGGCCCGCACGGCTGTGCGGGGCCCGTTCCCGGCAGTCTAGTGGCCACTCCCGACGGCTTGGAGCCGTGGGGTCAGGACGTGGCGGGGGCTCCCCGAGCAGGACGACGGCGCCGGCCCGGTCCCGGCTCCGGTGGAGGGGGACGGTCCGACGCCGTCGTGAGGGTGCGTCGTGTCGCGTGCGGCTACTTCACGCCCGCCATCAGCTTCTTGATGCCGGGGGTCGCCGCCATGAGCGCGACGCCCAGGACGATCGACGTGCCGCCGAGGGCGACGAAGTACTGGACCTCGTTGCCCTCCGTGTAGAAGCCCGCCAGGATGCCCGCGAGCGTGGTGCCCAGCGAGATGGACAGGTAGAACAGCGCGAGCATCTGCGTGGTGAAAGCCACCGGCGCCAGCTTGGTGGCCACCGACAGGCCGATGGGGCTCAGGAAGAGCTCCGCCCAGGTGACCAGCAGCAGGATGCCCACGAGGGCCAGCAGCGGGGTCATCTCGAGCGACTCGAGCGGGATGAAAACCAGGTAGGCGATGCCGATGATCACCAGCGCGATGCCGAACTTCAGCGGCGTGGACGGCTGGCGGGTGCCCAGCTTGGTCCAGAAGGCCGCGAAGACCACGGCGAAGATGATGATGAAGACCGGGTTGATGGACTGGACCCAGCTGGCCGGCATCTCCCAGCCGAGGATGCGACGGTCCAGGCGCTCCTCGGAGTACACGGCGATGAAGGTGAACTGCTGCTGGAACAGCGCGAAGAACGCCGCCGACGCGATGTAGAGCGGGATGAACGCCGTGACGCGCTTGCGCTCCGTGCCCTCGACCTTCTTGGAGGTCAGCAGGACCACGAAGTAGACGACGGAGGCGATGATCGCGGCAACGGCCATGGTGTTCGCCAGGTTCGCCGGGTTCACCAGGCCGGTGAGGAACGCGACGACGATGAGCCCCAGGGCCAGCACGGCCGCCAGGGCGAACTTGCGCCGCCCCTCGCGCGGCAGCGGGTTCGCCACGTGATGGGAGGACTCCGGGACGTTCTTGCGGCCGGAGATGTAGACGGCCAGTCCGAGCGCCATGCCGACGGCCGCCGCGCCGAAGCCCCAGTGGAAGCCCATGCGGGTCTGGAGGAGGCCGGTCAGCAGCGGGCCGACGAGGGCGCCGATGTTCACGCCCATGTAGAAGATGGAGAAGCCGGCGTCGCGGCGGGTGTCCTCACGCGTGTAGAGGGAGCCGACGAGCGAGCCGGCGGCCGCCTTGACGCCGCCGGAGCCGAAGGCGACCAGGATCAGGCCGATGGCGAGACCCACGGCGCCGGGCAGCACGGCCAGGGCGACGTGGCCCGCCATGACGACGATGGCCGAGTAGAACAGGACGCGCTCGGAGCCGAGCAGCCGGTCCGCGATCCAGGCCGTGAGGATGGTGCTGAGGTAGACGCCGCCGCCGTAGGCGCCGACGAGACTCAGGGCCAGGCCCTGCTCGATCCCGAGGCCGCCCTCGGTCACCGAGAAGTACATGTAGTAGGCCAGGATGGCCTGCATCCCGTAGAAGGAGAAGCGCTCCCAGAGCTCAACCGAGAACAGGTTGAAGAGCATGCTCGGATGCCCGAAGAACGTCTTCTCCACGCGCTGATTCGCCGCGCCGGGCGACGGCTGTGTAGTGGTCATTTTCCCTATGAAACGCCACCCAGAAGTCATTCGCATACTTTTATGATGCGTGTCACATTGTGAGATGACTCTATGCCGTGCGTCGCATATGGGCTGTCAGCAGGACCTCAGAAGCTGGAGTGCCGGCCGACCTGCGGCGTTCCCTTACGCCAGTTCGCGCTCGATCCGGCCCATCAGCGCCAGCAGCCGTGCCTCCGCGCCGGCGCGGCCGATCAGATGCACGCCCATCGACAGTCCGTCCGCGGTCGTGAGACTGGGAACGACTCCAGCCGGTAGTTGGGAAACGTTCACCATCGACGTGTAGGGCGTGTACTGGCACTGCAGGCGGTAGTCCAGGTCGCCGTCCGCGTGCCGCGGATCGGGCCCGGTGAAATAGCCGATCGGCCGCGGCGTCTGCGCCATGGCGGGCGTGAGCACCGCGTCGTAGCGCCCCCACTGGGCACGCAGGTCGCGGGCGATCTCCAGGAGCACGGCGGAGGCGGCACGTTTGGCGTCCTCGGTGCGCTCGAGCGCACGTCGGCGGAACTGGTAGGTCAGCCCGGTCAGCTCCTGCTCGGCACCGTCGGGCAGAGGCAGGTCGGCCAGCCGGGAGGTCCAGACGCTGTGGAACGCGTCCGGGTAGCGCGGGTCGTAGCGCAGGCGCGCCTCCTCGATCCGGTGGCCCGCGGCCTCCAGGGCGCGGATGCCCGCCTCCAGCGCCTGCCGCGCCGGCGCCGAGACGCTGATCGGATAGACGGACTCGAAGGGGCTCGTCAGACTCACGCCGATCCGCAGGGGGCGCTCGAGCTCCGGCTCCAGCCCGAGCGCAGCGCGCTCGAACGGGCCTGCGCCGACCGGAGGCCCGACGGGGCTCCCGGGTCTCGGCCCGGCGGCTGCGCCGACCGCCGTGCCCATCAACGCGTCCATCAGAGCTCCGGCGTCGGCGGCGCTGCGTGCGATTGGCCCGGAGACCACCAAGCGCGGGGCGCCGTAGCCGTCCACATACAGCTCGCCGTCCCGGGCGCCGGCGTCGGTGTCGCTCGCCGCGAGCGCCGAGCGGTCCGCCGGCACGGTGTTGAAGCCAGGCTTGAGCCCGACCAGCCCGCACGCCGCGGCCGGGATCCGGACGGACCCGCCGCCGTCGTTCCCGATCACCGCCGGCAGCATCCGGACCGCGACCGCCGCCGCGCTGCCGCCGCTGGAGCCGCCCGCGGAGAGGGCCGGGTCCAGGGGGTTCCGCGCCGGCGGCGCCACGAGGTTCTCCGAGTAGGAGTTCAGCCCGAACTCCGGGATCTGCGTCTTGCCCAGGCTCACGGTGCCGGCGGCGCGGAGCTGTGCGACGACGGGGTGGTCGCCCGCCGGCGTCTGCGGCGGGACCGCAGCGGTCCCGTAGGTGGTGGGGACCCCGGCGACGTCCCAGAGGTCCTTCCACCCCGCCGGAACCCCGTGCAGCGGCGCGAGCCCGGCGGGATCGCCGGCGCCGGCGCGGCGGACGGCGACCCAGCGCTCGTCGAGGGCGGCCGCCTCGTCCAGTGCGGTCTCGGCGGTGACCCGGGTGAACGCGCCGATCCGCGGGTTCCGCTGAGCGACGCGGCCCAGGAACGCCCCGGCGGCCTCCCGCGCGGAGAGGGCTCCGGAGCGCAGCGCCTCCCGCAACTCGCGCAGCGTCAGCGACGTGACGCCGTCGGTGTCGGCAGGCCTCGGACCCTGTGTCATGTGGCTCCCCGATCTGTCCCGTGGTGTGCCGGCCAATCGCTCCCCACTATAGGCTTGGGGACACCGTCGAACCGGTAGAAGCGACTGCTGAGGAGCCCAGAATGAGCGAGTTCGAGACCGTCCGGCCGACCGAGATCCCCGAGGGGGCGAAGGTCCTGGATGTGCGCGAGGACTACGAGTGGGAGGCCGGCCACGCGGCCGGCGCCGTGCACATCCCCATGAACGAGGTCCCGGAGCGCCTCGACGAGCTGGATCCGGACGAGGACACCTACGTCATCTGCCGCACCGGCGGCCGCTCGGCCCAGGTGGCCCAGTACCTGACGGTCAACGGCTACACGGCCTTCAACGTCGCCGGCGGCTCCGGCGCCTGGCTCGAGGCCGGCCTGCCGCTGCAGAGCGAGACCGGCGAGGATCCCATCATCCGATGATCTACACGTACCTCGGCCCCGCCGGGACCTTCACCGAGTCCGCCCTCCTGCAGGTCCCCGGGGCCGCGGACGCCGAGCGCGTCCCCGCCAGCAGCGTGGACAACGCCCTGGACCGCGTGCGCTCCGGCGCGGCCGACGCGGCGATGGTGCCGATCGAGAACTCCGTGGAGGGCGGCGTCTCCGCGACGCTCGACGCGATCGCGACCGGCCACTCGCTGCAGATCGTGGCCGAGGCCCTGGTCCAGATCTCCTTCGACCTGGTGGCCCGCGACGGGATCGACGACCCGTCCCGAATCCGGACCGTCGCCACCCACGGGCACGCGTGGGCGCAGTGCCGCCGCTGGGCGGAGGCCGAGATGCCGCAGGCGGAATTCATGCTGTCCTCGTCCACCGCCGCGGGGGCCATGCTCCTGCTGGAGGAGAACGACGTCGACGCCGCCATCTGCTCCCCGCTGGTCGCGGAGCAGTACCCGCTGACGGTCCTCCGCCGCGGGATCGAGGACAACGCGGAGGCGGTGACGCGCTTCGTGCTCGTCCGCCGGCCGGGCTCCCTGCCGGCGGCGACCGGCGCGGACAAGACCACCGTGGTCATCCCGCTGCCTGAGGACCACCCGGGGGCGCTCATGGGGATCCTGGAGCAGTTCGCCGCCCGGAGCGTGAACCTCTCCCGGATCGAGTCCCGGCCCACCGGCAAGGGGCTGGGCAACTACTTCTTCTCGATCGACGCCCACGGCCACGTGGACGAGGCCCGGATGGCCGACGCGCTGGCCGGCCTGCACCGGATCAGCCCGGACCTGCGGTTCCTCGGCTCCTACCCGGCCGCCGGGCTGCCCGGCGAGGACGCGGTGCCCGTGGACCGCCCCTCGGTGGAGCGGCACAACACGGACGAGGCGTTCGCCGCCGCCGCCCGGTGGATCGAGGAGCTCCGCGCCCGCCACGCCTGAGCGGCGCTCAGGCAGGCCTCAGCAGCGAACCTCGAGCGCGCCGGGGAGCACCTCGACGTCCATCCGGACCACCTCGCCGTCGGTGTCGCCGTCGAGCTGCGCGGCGATCGCCTCGTCGACGCGCAGCGTGACGCGCCTGCCCTGGTAGTAGTCGATGATCGGGTCCTTCTTGGACCGGTGCTTCAGCATGCCGCGCAGGGCGATCCACCCCCACCCGAAGACCGAGCGCGGGCTCATGACCACCACGTCCAGCAGGCCGTCGTCGATCACGGCGTCGGGTGCCAGGACCAGCCCGCCCTGGAGCTTGCCGCAGTTGGCCACCATGACCGAGCGGGTCTTGACCACCATCTCCTCGGCGTCGTCGATCGTGATGCGGACGGTCTTGCGGTGCCCGGCCATCTGGCGGAACCCGGCCTCGGCGTAGGCGACGGCGCCCAGCCGGGCCTTCAGCTCGCTGTCCGTGGCTTCCATCATCTCGGCGTCGAAGCCCACGCCGGCGATGACGGCGAAGACCTTCTCCTCCACGGTGCCGTCGGCCCGGGTGAGCCGCACGCGGGCCGAGTCCACCTTGCGCTCGGTGCCGAAGACCGCCTGGGAGAGGGCCTCCTCGTCGTCATCCACGTCGATGTCCAGATTGCGGGCCAGCAGGTTGCCCGTGCCCAGGGGCAGGACGGACATGACCTTGTCGTGACCGGTCATGACCTCGACCGCCACGCGGACGGTGCCGTCCCCGCCGGCGGCGATGATGGTGTCGAAGTCTCCCTCGAGGGCGTCGCGTGTCATCTGGTAGCCGGCGTCGTCCGGGGTGGTCTCGAAGAAGACGGGAGGCTCCAGTCCGGCGCTGGCGCAGGCCTCGACGAGGCGGCGCTTGGCCGAGGCCGCCTTGTTCTTGGACGGGTTGAGGATGACGGCGATGCGGTGCGCCCCCTGGGGCAGCTCGACCGCATCCGACGCCTCGGCGGCAGGTTCGGGGCCGTCCGGTGCGGAGGCGATGCGCCGGCCCACCGAGCGGGCGTAGAACAGGGCCACGACGGCCAGGGCGATCGCGATGACGAGGAGGACGATGACGACCATTTCGAACGGCATGGGCTCAGCCTATAGGCGGCGACCCGGCGGCGCGGCGATTCGCTAGGCTGTACGCGTGATCGACGTCAGAGAACTGGTAGAGAATCCGGACGCCTTCCGCGCGTCGCAGCGCAGTCGCGGCGCGGACGAGTCGCTCGTGGACCGCATCATCGCGGCGGACGCCTCCCGGCGGGAGTCGATCGCGGAGTTCGAGTCGCTGCGGGCCGAGCAGAAGGCCTTCGGCAAGCGGGTCGCGCAGGCCAAGGGCGAGGAGAAGCAGGCCCTCCTGGCCGAGGTCAAGGACCTCGCCTCGCGGGTCAAGGCCGCCGAGGCCGCGGCCGATGCGGCCCAGGAGGAGCTGACGGGGCTCCAGCGGTCCTTCCCGAACCTCATCGCCGACGGTGTCCCGGCCGGCGGCGAGGACGATTTCACCGTACTCAAGCACGTCGGCGAGCCGCGCGACTTCTCCGCGGACGGCTTCGAGCCGCGCGACCACCTGGAGATCGGCGAGCTCATCGGCGCGATCGACATGGAGCGCGGCGCCAAGGTCTCCGGCTCGCGGTTCTACTTCCTCAAGGGCGTCGGCGCCCGGCTCGAGATCGCGCTGATGAACATGGCGCTCGATCTGGCGTTGGAGAACGGGTTCACGCCCATGATCACGCCCACGCTGGTCCGGCCCGAGACCATGCAGGGCACCGGGTTCGACGTCGCGCACGACGACGAGATCTACCGCCTCGAGCGCGACGACCTGTACCTGACCGGCACGTCCGAGGTCGCCCTCGCCGGCTACCACGCCGACGAGATCATGGACCTCTCCGCCGGGCCCCTGCGCTACGCCGGCTGGTCCTCCTGCTACCGGCGCGAGGCCGGGTCGGCCGGCAAGGACACCCGCGGCATCATCCGCGTCCACCAGTTCAACAAGCTGGAGATGTTCATCTACACCTCCGTCGAGAACGCGGAGGCCGAGCACGCCCGCCTGCTCGCCTGGGAGGAGCAGATGCTCGCGAAGGTCGAGCTGCCGTACCGCGTGATCGACACCGCCGCCGGCGACCTCGGCATGAGCGCCGCCCGCAAGTTCGACTGCGAGGCCTGGGTGCCCACGCAGGGCAAGTACCGCGAGCTGACGTCCACCTCGAACTGCACCACGTTCCAGGCGCGGCGGCTGAACATCCGCGAGCGCCAGATCGACGCCGACGGCAAGCCGGGCCGGACCCGCGCCGTGGCCACGCTGAACGGCACGCTGGCCACCACCCGGTGGATCGTCGCGATCCTCGAGCAGCACCAGAACGCCGACGGCTCCGTCACGGTCCCCGAGGCGCTCCGCCCGTACCTCGGCGGCCTCGAGGTCCTGCCGGTCCTCTAGGGTTCCACCGCCGCCGCGCTCAGCCGGCGGCCTGGAGCGCCAGCCACACCTCCGCCCGCCCGGCGAAGGTGGACAGGTCCAGGCTCAGGAGGCGCTCGGCTCTGCCGATGCGCGCTTTGAGGGTGTGGCGGTGGATGCCGAGCTCCCGGGCCGCCGGGTCCCACTGCCCGTTGTGCTCCAGCCACGTGCGCAGGTCGTCCACCAGCTGGGAGCCGTCGTCGTGGCGGGACAGCGGGGCCAGCAGCCGCCGGGCGACCTCCCGGGCCCGCAGCTCGGGGAGCAGCCCCGCCATGCCGTTCTCGGCGACGTCGGAGATCGCCGCGCTGGGAGCGCCGACCAGCTCCGCGTGGTCCCGGGCCTGCTCGGCCTGCCGGATCCCGGACGGAAGCTCGGCGTAGACGACGGCGTCGGAGATCCCCGTGTGGGTAGCCGGGCTGCGACGCGCGGCCCGCAGGGCCTGGCGCGCCTCCGCCTCGTCGGCCACGAGCACGACGCCGTCCCGGTGCGAGGCTCCGAACAGGCGCCCGGGGGCGGAGGCGATCGCGTCCTCCAGCCAGCCGTCGAGACGGTCCGGACCGGCCTCCGGCGCTCTGAAGAAGAGGACCCGCACCGGCTCCGCGGGCAGCGGCGACCCCATCCGCTGGGCGATGTCGCGCACGAGGGCCAGATCACCGGCCAGCAGGGCCGTCATCAGGCCGGTGCGCAGCGCGGCGCGCGAGCGGTTCAGCGCCCGGTTCTGCTCCAGGGCGAGCCCCACGAGCGCGATGACGCTGGCGACTACGGAACGGGCCGCCTGGTCGAGGGCCCCGTTCGCTCCGCCGTCGTTCGCTCCGCCATCGTTCGCTCCTCCGTCGTCCCCCTCGTCGTCGCGTCCCCCGCCGTCGCTCCCGGCGCCGATGACCAGCACGCCACGGAGCTCGCCGCGACGGCCGATGGTTTGGAACTCGAGGGCGTCGCCGTCGCAGACCACCGTGGATCCGGAGCGCTGACCGCGCCCCAGCAGGCGCGAGACCTCGACGGCGAGGGGCTCGGCCACGAGCGGATCCTCCGCCCGCCCCGCGCCGGCCCCAACCAGGTGGGTCCGGCGCCCGTCCGCGTCGTGGAGGGCCACCCAGCGGTCCAGCTGCCGGGCGAGCTCGGCGAGGCTCGCGTCCACGCCGTCGGCGCGGAGGGACGCGAAGGAGATGGCGCGCTGCGCGCCGAGGGCCCAGCTCTCGCGGGCGTGCCGGTTCGCCGAGACGCTGTCCGCGACGCGGCGGATCACCGCCAGGAACGGGATGCGGTAGGGGACCTCGAACAGCGGCAGGCCGGCCGCGCGGCACGCGGCCACGAGCTCCGGCGGCACGTCCGGGCGCAGCACGCCGGTCCCGAAGCCCAGTCCCACGATCCCGCTGTCCCGCAGCCGGGCCGCGTAGTCCTTGAACCGCGCCGGCGACGTGCCGCCGAACTGGGCGCCGGTGGTCAGGACGGCGTTGCCGACGCCGAGGAAGGGGGTCGGATCCGCCAGATCGCTTCCCGCGACCCAGGTCAGCGGCGTGTCGAGACATCCGCCGTCCTCCGGGGCGGTCAGCGGGCGGAGTCCCAGGTCGGGATCCGCCAGGAGGCTGCGCAGGGTCGCGGTCACGACGGCTCCGTCCGGGTCATGCCGTTTTGGCTAAAGAAAGTCGTTCATTTTGACACATTGGCACCGCAGATGTGTTCCGCACAACTCTACGCTCGTCCCTGTGCCCCGCGTGGTGCGCCCGATCACAGGGCGCCGGCAGCGGGCCACGCACAGACCCCCGGGCCGGAAACCGGCCCGGCCCGGTGCCGACGAGGAAGAGGACAGGCATCCCCATGAAGATTCTGGTGGGCTACACCCATACCGCGGGCGGAGGCGACGCCGTGCGCCTCGGCGTCCGCCTGGCGCGCGCGCTCGACGCGACGCTCGAGCTGGTCATGGTCCTCACGTCGGAGCGGGGCGCCCTGGTGCCGCGCGACGCCGGCTACACGCAGCACGTGCGCACCGCCGCAGAGTCGTGGCTCGCCGAGGCGGCGGGCACGGTGCCGGACGACGTCCGCGTGGGCACCCACGTGGAGCAGGCGGACTCGGCCGCCGGCGGGCTGCTGTCGGCGAGCCGCCGACTGGGCACCACGCTGATCGTGGTCGGCGGGCGCGAGCGCACCGGGAGCGTCGCCAACTCGCTCCTGCACGCCTCCCGGGTCCCCGTCGCCGTGGCACCGACCACGGCCGGGGGCGCTGGGGGCGGGACGCCGGCCGAGGCGCCCCTGACGCGCGTGACCGCCGCCGTCGGCCTGCGCCCCGGCGCCGAGGAGGTCATGCGCGCGGCCGCGGCGGCCGCCGCCCGGACCGGCACCGACCTGCGGGTCCTCTCGCTCGTCCCGCTCGACGCCAAGGACCCCGCCGCCCCCGAGGCGGCCGCGACGGCGAACGAGCACGCCGAGCGCGTCCGCGGCTTCCTCGAGGCCGCCGCGCCCGAGGTGGCGGTGACCGACGTCGCCGTCGCGACGGGCCGCGGCATCGAGGACGCCGTCCGCCGGGCCGAGTGGCAGCCGGGCGACCTCGTCGTCGTCGGCTCCTCCCGCCTGGCCTCCCGCGGCCGCATCTTCCTGGGCAGCACCGCCGGCAAGATGCTGCGCGCCCTGCCCGTCCCGCTGGTGATCGTGCCGCGGGAGACCGAACTGACCTTCGACGACGAGGAAACCACAGCATGAGCAGCACCGAAGCGCAGCGGGCCGCGGCGCCCGCCCCCGGCGGCGAGCCGGCCGAGCAGTCCGGCGGCCTGAGCAAGAAGGGCCTCAGCGCGGGCTCCGTGGGGCTGATCGGCGCGATCGTCATCGGCATCTCCTGCATCGCCCCGGCCTACACGTTCACGGCCGCGATCGGCCCGACGGCGTCCGCCGTCGGGCTGCAGGTCCCGGCCATCATCCTGGTCGGCTTCATCCCGATGCTCCTCGTCGCCTTCGGCTACCGGGAGCTCAACCGCTCCATGCCGGACAGCGGCACCTCCTTCACCTGGGCCACCCGGGCCTTCGGACCGTGGATCGGCTGGCTGGGAGGCTGGGGCCTCATCGCCGCGACCATCCTGGTCCTGTCCAACCTCGCCGGCGTCGCCGTCGACTTCCTCTATCTGCTCCTGGCCCAGATCACGGGCAACGCGGGGATCGCCGACCTGACGAGCAACCCCCTGATCAACGTCGCCACCTGTCTGGCGTTCATGGCGGCGGCGACGGCCATCTCCTACCGCGACATGCAGACCACCCAGCGGGTGCAGTATCTGCTGGTCGGCTTCCAGATCGCCGTGCTGGTGGTCTTCGCCGTCGCCGCGCTCAGGCACGTCGCGGACGGCAGCGCGTTCGACGCGACGCCGATCGCCCTCGAGTGGTTCAACCCGTTCGCCGTCGACTCCTTCTCCGCCGTGGCGGCCGGCCTGTCCCTCTCCATCTTCATCTTCTGGGGCTGGGACGTGACCTTGACGATGAACGAGGAGACCAAGGGCTCCGCGTCCACGCCGGGCAAGGCCGCCACCCTGACGGTCCTCATCATCGTGGGCCTGTACCTGCTGCTCTCGGTGGCACTCATCGCCTTCGCCGGCGTCGGCACGGGCGAGTACGGCCTGGGCAACGAGGAGATCCAGGAGAACGTCTTCTTCCACCTCTCGCACCTGGTGCTCGGCCCGTTCGCCTGGCTGGTCTCGCTGGCCGTGCTCTCCAGCTCGGCGGCCTCGCTCCAGTCGACGTTCGTCTCGCCGGCGCGCACCCTGCTGGCCATGGGCCACTACGGGGCCATCTCGCCGAAGTTCGCCCGTATCAGCCCGCGGTTCTTCACGCCCGGCTACGCGACGATCGTCTCCGCCGTCGTCGCGTCGGCCTTCTACGCCGTGATGCGCTTCGTCTCGGAGAACGTCCTCTGGGACACCATCACGGCCCTAGGCATGATGATCTGCCTGTACTACGGCATCACCGCCTTCGCGAGCGTCTGGTACTTCCGCCGGACGTTCACGGCCTCCGTGCGGAACTTCGTGTTCCAGCTGCTCTGCCCGGGCATCGGCGGGATCATCCTGATGATCCTGTTCTTCACCACCATCATCGACAGCATGGATCCCGCCTACGGCTCCGGCTCGCACCTCTTCGGCCTCGGCCTGGTCTTCGTGCTCGGCATGGCCGTGCTGGGCATCGGGGTCGTCATCATGGTGGTCCAGTACGTCCGCCGGCCCGCGTTCTTCCGCGGCGAGACGCTGACGACGGCGGCCGAGGAGCGCTGACCCGCCCCGCCCCGTCCGCGGCGCGACCGGCGGTGGACGGGGCGGCGAGCAGCCGGTGAAACCCCGGTGAAGAACCGCTGCCGCGGGGTGGTGGTGTGCCGTGGCGCGTCGCGCGCCGCGTCCGAAAGTGCTTCACTATGGAGATGATCGAAACACTGGCTACCGGCACCGAAGACCGGAAGATGAATGACAAGAAGATGATCTGCCTCGACGTGGACGGGACCCTGGTGGACCACGAGGGGCACATGAGCGGGGCCGTCCGCGAGGCCGCACGCGCCGTCGTCGAGGCCGGGCACACCGTGGTGGTCTCCACCGGCCGCTCGCTCGGGGCCACGCTCCCGATCGTGGAGCTGCTCGGCATCGAGGAGGGCTACGCGGTCTGCTCCAACGGCGGCGTGACGCTGCGGATCGACACCTCGCTGCCGGAGGCCTACGAGGTCATCGACCGGAAGACCTTCGACCCCGCGCCGGCCCTGAAGGCACTGCGCCACTCGCTGCCGACCGCGAAGTTCGCCCTGGAGGACGACGAGGGCCAGTTCCTCTCCACGGAGCGGTTCCAGGATGCCAGCTTCGGCGTCGAGGCCCGCGGCGTGGACTTCGAGGACATGATGGAGGCCACCGCCACGCGCCTGGTGGTCTTCTCCACCGACTCGACCGCCGAGGAGTTCGGCAAGGCCGTCCGCAGCATCGGCCTGGCGGGCGTGACCTACTCCGTGGGCTGGACCGCGTGGCTGGACATCGCCGCGCAGGGCGTCAGCAAGGCCACCGCGCTCGAGGAGCTGCGGATCATGCTGGATGTCGACCCGTCCGTCACGGTCGCCGCCGGCGACGGCCGCAACGACATCGAGATGCTCGCCTGGGCCGCCCGCGGCGTCGCGATGGGCCAGGCCCCCGAGGAGGTCAAGGACGTCGCCGACGAGGTGACGGCCCCGGTCGAGGAGGACGGACTCGCCGACATCCTGCGCGACATCCTCACCGAGTCGGTCCGCGCCGCCTGAGCGCAGGATCGCCGCGACTCGCCGCGGGCAGGGCCCGGACGAGACGCAGGGCCGGTCGACCCCGGAATCGGGATCGACCGGCCCTGCGTCCGTCGTCGGGGGATCTGCTCCGCGCGTCCGGGTCTCGGCCCGTCAGCGGTCCTGGTAGCGGGTCCGCACGAAGTGCAGGCCCACCAGGGAGACCACCGCGATGATCAGGTAGTAGTAGCCCGGCGTCTCCAGGACCCCGGTGGCATCCAGCAGCCACGTCAGCACCAGCGGCGCGATGCCGCCGAAGAGCGTGACGCCGATGTTGTAGGACACCGACAGGCCCGAGCCGCGGATCGCCGCCGGGAACAGCGCGGAGAGCAGCGCCGGCAGCGGGGCGAAGTAGAACGTCATCACGATGCCGAGGATCACGATCACGGCCACCAGCGTCGCCACGCTCGGGAACGCGACCAGGAACGCGAACAGGGGCCAGGCGAGCACGAGCGCGGCGAGGGCGGACACGGTCATGACGCGCCCGGCGCCGACCCGGTCGGCCAGCGCCCCGACGAACGGGGAGCCGACCAGCATCACGATGCCGGCGACGAGACCGCCGAGGTAGCCGGCCGTGGCCGGGACGTCGAGGTGCTCGATCGCGAACGTCGGCATGTAGAAGATCATGTAGACGGAGATCGTCGCGACGCCGATGACCCCGATGCCGGCCAGCGTGCGGCCGAGGTGCTGCGTCAGCACGGTCTTCAGCGGGGTCTTCTCCTTGACCGTGTTCACGAACTCCTCGGTCTCGCTCATCCGCGCGCGGATGTAGAGGCCGACGGGGCCCACGAGCAGGCCGAAGAAGAACGGGATGCGCCAGCCCCACGCGTACAGGTCCTCCTCGGACATCCACGTGTACAGCGCGAACCCGAAGGCGGAGGAGAGCAGCAGCGAGGCGCCCTGGGCGGCGATCTGCCAGGAGGCGTAGAAGGCCTTCCGGTGCGGCGCCGACTCGATCAGGAACGTCGTGGCCGTGCCGAACTCGCCGCCGGCGGAGAAGCCCTGCACCAGTCGCGAGAGCAGGATCGCGGCGGCGGCCCACACGCCCACCTGGTCGTACGTGGGCGCCAGCGCCATGATCAGGGTCGCGACCATCATGAGCATCATGGTCAGCGTCAGGGCGTTGCGGCGGCCCTTGCGGTCCGCGTAGCTGCCGAGGATCATCGCGCCGAGGGGGCGGATGAGGTAGGACAGCGCGAACGCGGCGAACGTCTGCATCAGTCCGATGACGTGGGCGTTCTCGCCCTCGGCGGGGAAGAAGTTCGCGGCGATGACGACGGCGAACGCGGCGTAGACCGTGAAGTCGAACCATTCGAGGGCGGCGCCGATGGAGCTGCTGATGACGGCCTTCTTGGCGGTCTTGAGCCGCTCGGGCGTAACTTCCAGGGGTGCGGTGGTGGTCATGGTTCCGTTCCTTAGGCGCGGTGCGCGGCGATGAGGCGGTCGAAGAAGGACTCGCACCGGGCGATCTGGTCCAGCTCGATGAATTCGTCGGGGGCGTGCGCCTGGGCGATGTCGCCCGGGCCGCAGACCACGGTGGGGATGCCCGCGCGGGAGAAGAGGCCGGCCTCGGTCCCGTAGGTGACCTTGCCGGTGCTCGCGTCGGCGCCCCACTCGACGACCCGGGAGACGATGGCGGCGTCGTCGGCCGTCTCCAGCCCCGGGGCCGTGGAGACGATCGTGAACTCGGCGCCGGCGGAGCCGTCCTGCTCGCGCATGAGCGCGCCGATGCGCTGGACCTCGGCGCGGAAGCGCTCGATCAGGGCCTCCTGGTCGACGGCGGCGATCGAGCGGAACTCGAACGTCACCGTGCAGTCGGCGGGGATGGTGTTCACGGCGATGCCGCCGTCGATCCGGTTGGCCGTGGTGGTGGTGTAGGGGACGAGGTAGCCGTCGTCGAAGGGGCCGTCCTGGGCGAACTCGGCGGCGACGCCGTGGACGAACCGGACGAACTCGGCGGCGTGCGCGATCGCGTTGACGCCCTCGGTGGGCAGCGACGAGTGGGCGGCGACGCCCCGGAAGTGCGCCTGCAGGACGTTGACGGACTTGTGCCCGCGGATCATCCGCATGCTCGTGGGCTCGCCGACCACGCAGCCGGTGGGCTCGAGGCCGGCCTCGACGATCGCGTCCACGAGGGACACCGCGCCGATGCAGCCGACCTCCTCGTCGTAGGAGAAGGCGAAGTGGATCGGCTCGGCGAGCGGCTGGGAGGCGATGTCGTCGATCTTCGCCACGGCGACGCCCAGGAAGGACTTCATGTCGGCGCTGCCGCGCGCGTACAGGCGGCCGTCGCGGGTCTCGGGGGCGAACGGGTCGCTCGACCAGTCCTGGCCGTCGACGGGGACGACGTCGGTGTGCGCCGAGACGACGGTCCCGCCACGCGTCGATCCGTCGGCGGCCGGGAACGTAGCCAGGAGATTGGCCTTGGTGCCCTCGGCGTTGTGGATCAGGGTGGGTTCCACGCCGGCGGACCGGAGTCGGCCGACGACGTGCTCGATGAGCGGGAGGTTGGAGTCCCGGCTGGTGGTGTCGAACCGGATGAGACGCTCGATCTCCGCCAGGCTCGCGGGGGTGTGGGTCACGGCTGCAGCTCCTTCAGATGGGCAGGGGTGGGCGCAGGCGCACCATTTTGACACGTGTCAGGTCGTGCGCCCAGACCGCCCGGAAGCCGGACGTCACAACGTGCTCCACGCCTCATCCCGCGACTCCGTGCGGTCCGGTCCGATCCCGGCGGAGTCTATCCCGCCGGCGGGGGCCCACCGAGTGCTGCCGCCGGTCGGCCGCCGGGTGCTCTCAGGGGAGATCGGCCCGGGCGACGACGCGGAGCCCCGCCGCCGCGCCGTCGCCGCCGGTGGACTGCTGCTCCACGAGCCAGGCACGGGCCGAGATCACCCGGCCGGGCGCCGTGCGGTACTCGGCCACGTCGAGCAGCAGGTGGCCGGAGGGCGCGTCGTCCGGGCGGCTCAGCTCGGCGTCGGCCTCCGAGAAGTCGGAGAAGACGATCCGCGCCTCGCGCGATCGAGGGCGGGAGCCGCCGGCGAGCGGCCCGTCGATCCCCGGCGCCGCGAGCCGTGCGCCCGGGAAGAGATGGCTGTGGGAGGCGTGGAGCACCACGCCCCCGGCGTCGTTCCGTTCGGCATCGCTGGGCATCGCGCGGCCCTCCTGGCGGTCGAGTCCGTTGGTCCGGCCCGGGGCCGCCGCATCCGCCGTGCGCGGGGTGGCGTCAGGCCTGTGCGGCGAGCATAGCGGCCTGGGAGGAGTCCGTCACCCGGTTCCGGGCGGCGTCGTCACTGCCCCTGCAGGGCGGGCAGGGGGCAGCGGCTGGCGAGCACGGCGGGCTCGAAGGAGATGACCACGCGGCCGCGGACGTCGTCGTACGCGACCTCCGCCTCCACCTCGTAGACCTCGCGGATCAGCTCGGGCGTGAGCACCTCCCGCGGCGTGCCGCCGGCGACGACCGATCCGCCGTGGAGGACCACCAGGTGATCGCAGAACATCGCGGCGAGGTTGAGGTCGTGCATCGCGACGACGGTGGTCATCGGCAGCCGGGTGACGAGCGTGAGCAGCTCCAGCTGGTGCCGGATGTCCAGGTGGTTGGTGGGTTCGTCGAGCAGCAGCTCGCGCGGCTCCTGCGCCAGCGCGCGGGCGATCTGCGCCCGCTGCCGCTCGCCGCCGGAGAGCGTGTGCCAGAGCCGGTCGGCCTTGTCGCTCAGGCCGGTCTGCTCGAGGGCGCGCACGACGGCGGCGCGGTCGGCGTCCGGGTCGCCGCCCCAGGTGCCGCGGTGGGGGATCCGGCCGAGGCGCACGACATCCTCGACGAGGATGTCCATGTCGGTCTGCGCGTGCTGGCTGACGACCGCGACCGTGCGCGCGATGGCACGGCGCGGGATCGAGGAGAGGGGCTCGCCGTCCAGCTCGATCGCGCCGGCGGACGGCCTGGTGACGCCCTGCATCAGGCGCAGGAGGGAGGACTTGCCGGACCCATTGGGGCCGAGCAGGCCGACGGTCGCTCCGGGCTCGGGGCGCAGGGTCACGCCGTCGACGATCAGCGCGCCCTCGCGTTCCCAGCTGACGTTCTCGGCGGTGAGGCTCATGCGGCCCTCCGGCGTCGGGCGAGCAGGGCGATGAACACCGGCACACCGATCAGCGCGGTGCCGACGCCCACGGGGAGCGGGGTGGGGGCGAAGGCTACGCGGGAACCGGCGTCGACCCAGACCATGAAGATCGCGCCGAGGACGGCCGTGGCCGGAACCACGCGCGTGTGCCTGGAGCCGAAGAGCAGGCGGGCCGCGTGCGGCAGGACGAGGCCGACGAAGCCGATCGCCCCGGCCACGCTGACCAGGGTGGCCGTGATGAGCGCGGTCATGAGCAGCAGCAGCAGGCGCACGCGGCGCACGTTGAGCCCGAGCGAGGAGGCGACCTCGTCGCCGAACGCGAACGCGTCCAGCGCGTGGGCGTAGCGCAGGCAGATGAGCGTCCCCGCCGCGACGACGGCGAGGCAGAGCCCGACGTCGTCCCAGCGCACGCCCTCCAGCGAGCCGAGCAGCCAGAACATGACCCCGCGGGTCTCGTCGGAATCCGCGAACGCGAACACGACCAGCGAGGTCAGCGCGGAGAACAGCTGCGTGCTGGCGACGCCGGCGAGGACCACGCGGTCGTTGCCGCCGCCGGCCATCCGGGCCAGCGCCAGCACCAGGGCGAACGCAACGAGCGCGCCGATGAACGCGCCGCCGGAGAGGCCGAGGGCCGCACCGCCGAGGCCCAGCACGCCCGTAGCGACGGCGCCCGTCGAGGCGCCCGAGGAGACGCCGAGGACGTAGGGGTCGGCCAGGGGGTTGCGCAGCAGCGACTGCATGATCGCCCCGCAGAGGCCGAGGCCGGCACCGCAGGCGGCCGCGACGAGGGCGCGGGGCAGGCGTTCCTGCCAGACGATCGCGTCCTCGGAGACGCGCACGGGGATCTGCGCACCCGCCAGGTGGTTCAGGACCACGTCGCGCACGTTGACGAGCGAGACGTCGGCCGGGCCCAGCGTGATCGCCACACCGACCGACAGGACCAGCAGGGCCAGGCCGCCGAGGGTGAAGACGGTGCCCAGCAGCGCGGTGCGCAGACGCCGTCGCGTGCGCAGGACGCGCGGCGCCGCGGCGCCGGCGGCGTTCGTGCTCCGCGCGCCGACGGTCGCCGCGACCGCGCCCCGGTTCGAGCCGGCCACGCCGGTCCTCTCCTCGTCCGTCACGACCGCGCTAGCCAGCGTCCTGCTCCTTCCAGAACTCCGCGATCTTCTCCAGACCGTCGACGGAGCGGATGGACGGGTTCATCTCGGCGCCGTGGAGGGCGATGTACCGCTTGTTCTTCACCGCGTCCATGGTCTTGGTCAGGGGATCCGACTCGAGGAACGCGATCTTCTCCTCGAGCAGGTCGCCGGGGAAGCGCGCCCGCTGCAGGTCGCCCAGGACCAGCACCTCCGGGTTCTTCTCGACGACGGCCTCCCAGCCCATGGCCGGCCAGTCGTCGGGGGTGTCCGCGAAGACGTTCTCCATGCCGGACATGTCGGCGAGCATCGCCGCCGATCCGTAGCCGCCGGCCATGTACGGCGTGCGCGTGTCCGCGAACCAGAAGGCGACCGTCGCACCGTCGGCGTCCACGCCGTCGAGCGCCGCGGCCGTGCGCTCCTCCAGGTCCGCGACCAGCGCGTCGCCGCGGGAGGGGACGTCGAAGACGGCCGCGATCTCGCGGATCTCCGTGTAGAGGGACTCGACGTCCAGCAGCTGTGTGCGCGTGCCGCCGCCGTTGATGGAGACGTCGCCCTCGCAGTCGGTGGGGGACAGGTAGGTCTCGATGCCCGTCTCGGCGAAGCGGTCGCGGGTGGCGACGCCGGTCTCGTTGAGGTGGCGGCCGAAGGAGGCGGTGATGAAGTCGGGATCGGCGCCGAGGACGACCTCGTAGGTGGGGGCGTTGTCGGCCAGTCGCGGGACGTCCTCGTTGGCGGCCTCGAGCTCCGGCAGGATCGGGTCCGTCCAGGACGCCGTGCCCACCACGCGGTCCTCGAGCCCGAGGGAGAGGAGGATCTCGGTGGAGTTCTGGTCCAGGGACACCACGCGCTCCGGCGGGGCGTCGACCGTGACCTCGGTGCCGCAGTTGTCGATGGTCAGGGGGTACTCCGTGACGCCCTCGCCCGCGGCCGAGGACGCGGCCGACTCCTCCGGGACGGGCTCGGAGGCCCCGCATCCGGCGAGGGCAGCGGTCAGGGTCGCCGTCAGGGCGGCGTAGGCGAGGGTGCGGATCCTCATGAGTGCTCCAGGGGCTCGGAATCAGGCCGCGGGACCGCCCGCGTCGATGACCGAGCTTAGCCGAACCTAAGTCGATTACGGAAAAGCCCGCGCGCCTATATTGATGGACTCGGTGGGGAAATCCCGGGCATGATCGGCCCTAAATAGTCGGCCCTGCCCGCTCGGCCCGCTCGGCCCGCTCGGTGTGGCCGGGCGGGCCGGGCAGGTCCCGCCCCTGGCCTGCCCGGCCTCCCCCCTGGGTTCAGCCGTCGTGCCGGCGCACCCACTCGAGCAGGGCGTCGCGCACGAATCCTGCGCCCTCGGCGCCGCCGTAGTTCGCGGCGAAGCGCTCGTCCGCGACGTACAGATCCGCCAACCCGGCGATGTAGCCCGTGTCCGGCGCCCCACCGGCCCCGGGCGTGCCGGGCACGGAGCCCAGCCACTCGACGTGGCGGGCCGCGAGCGCCTGGGCGCGCTCCGACGCCGGGCTCTCGCCCGCCGCGGCGGCCGCTGCCCAGTCCTCGCCGAGCTCGCGCACGCGGGCCTTCCACGCGGCGCGCTCCTCGTCGCCCAGGCCGCGCCACCAGCGGTCGCGCGCCCGGTAGGCATCGGCTCCCCAGCGCTCGGTCACCTCGTCCTTGTGCTGCGTGTGGTCGAACCCGTCGAACATGGTGTCCGCCATGAGATCGCCACCTCCCTTCAATGTGGTGATGGTCCGCTCGACCGACGCGATCTGCCGCGCCAGCCGCTCCTGCTCGCCGCGGAGCACGCCCAGGTGCGCGTCCAGCGCCCGGGCCTGCGCCGCCCGCCCTGGGGCGGAGGCCGCCGTCCCGGTCGCCGAGGCGTCCAGGGCCTCCCGGATCGCCGGCAGGCCGAGGCCAAGCCCGCGCAGCAGGAGGATCCGCTGCAGGCGGAGGAGGCAGTCGGCGTCGTAGTAGCGGTACCCGTTGAACCCCACGCGCGACGGCGGCAGGAGACCGACGTCGTCGTAGTGCCGCAGCGTCCGGCTGGTGGTCCCCGTGAGCCGGGCGACCTCCTGGATGGACCACTCGCGGTCCGCTCCACCGTGTGCGGCGGCTCCGTGCTGCGCGCTCGTCACGACGGCGCTCCTTCCGTCTCGTCCCTCCCGCCTGGTGCTCCGGCGGCGTGATCACCACGGTAGAAGTTGACGCGACGTCAAGGTCAAGGGGGAGCGGGCAGGTGTCCGGGCGGGTGCGCGGACCGGATCGCGCGCCCGGGGGCCTCAGACGCCGAAGAGCCCGATCACCAGGCCCATCGCCAGCACGGCGACGAGCTCGTGAGCGGCGTTGAGCAGGGTCAGGGCGGCCGGCCGGCCCTCGAACGCGTCGTGCGTGAAGAATCGGGCGAGCGTGAAACCGGCCCAGAGGATCACGCCCGTGATGAGCGTGTTGGCTAGGAACGACCCGCCGTAGAACTCCTGGGCGATGAACGCGGACCCGGCCAGCACCCAGGCGGTGATGAACGCGGCGATCGCGCTGACGATCAGCGGCCCCGCGATGCTCTTCCCCTGCCCGGGTTCCACGCGCGCCAGTCGCATCCAGGCGCTGCCGAAGGTCTTGGGCGTGTACCAGACCATGCCCACCACCATCGACGCCACCGTGGCGACGAGGACGGCCCAGATGTTGATGTCGGGAACCATGGGGATCTCCTAGCGGTCGGCTGCGCGCCGCGGGGGCGCCGGTGCCGCCAGTCTAGGCACGATCGTCCCCAGTGGGACAGGCTTTCGGCAGCCCTCAGACCGCGGTGGCGAGGAGTGCCCCGACGGCGGAGAGCGCGCCGGCGACGAGCAGTACGCCCATGGCGATGACGCCGAGGCCGATCGCGACCATCCGCCGGGCGACGAGGCCGCACTGCGACGGCGATCCGGACCCTCCGGCCGGTGGCTTCGGGCCCCGGCGGCGCGCGAGGCCGGACGGTGCTGCGGGGGCCAGGTGGCGGGCGGTGGCTGACATACGGTCTCCTGCGGTGGTGGCCCGGGCGGGGCCGGCGGTTGCTGCGTCACCCTTAAAGAGCGCCCGGCCCGCGGATCGTGACGCGGTTTCCGAGGATTTCCTTAAGGTCCGGCGCGCACCGGCCCCGCCCGTCGGCCCGGCAGCCTCGTCAGGAGGCGTGCAGCAGGCCGAGCAGCCGCGCGGCGGCGGGCCGGGCGGCCCACTCCTCCTTCGCCTGGGCGCGGAGGACCGCCTTGGACACGGCCTGGCTGGTGATCCCGAGGGCCGCGCCGATGTCCTTGTGCTGGCCGCGCACCCCGGGGACCAGCAGGTCGACGACGGCCCACTCGGCCGCGGTGCGATGGGCCACGAGGTGGCCCAGCAGGCGCAGGACTGCCTCGGCCTCGGCGGCGAGGTCCGGGTCCGGGCCGGCGACCACGAGCGGCACGCGCTCGCCGATCTTCTGGGCGGCGGTGACCGCGCGCCGGGCGTGGACGATCGCGGGGCCGCGCACGTCGTCGAGCTCCTCCGGCAGCGGCTCGTGGAGGGATCCGACGCCGATGCCGACGTTCCAGCGCCGCTCCCGCAGCGCGGTGAGGGCCGCGGTGACGACGGCGGCCGGCTCGGTCAGGATGCCGATCGCCTCGTCGGCCACCGAGCGCCGGAACGCGGACGCCGTCGGCAGGTCCTCGAGGGCGCGGACGAGGTCGTCGACGCGGTCCCCGGCCGCGCGCGTGTCCCGCTGGTTGATGGTCACCACGTACATGGCGTCAGTATGCCAGCCGGGTCTGCCCGGGCTCGCCCAGGTCCGGCCGCTACAAGCGGCAGGCCGCGGGCTCGGCGGCGGGGCGGGCGGTCGCGTCGTGCTCCGGCGGAACGGTCGCGTCGGGGAGCTCGACCACGCTCCAGCGCAGGAAGAACTGCGTGAGCGGACCGATGAGCAGGGCGTACGCGACCGTCCCGACGCCGACGATCCCGCCGAGGAACCAGCCGATCGCGAGGACCGTCACCTCCACCACGGTCCGGACCAGGCGCATGCTGATCCCGGTCCGCAGGTGGACGCCGGTCATCAGGCCGTCGCGCGGGCCGGGCCCGAACTGGCTGCCGATGTAGAGGGCGCCGCCGATGCCGTTGACCACCAGCGCCGCCCCGATGGCCGCGATCTGCCAGCCGAGGCCCTCGATGGGCGGCACCAGCCACAGGGTGAGGTCGGCGGCCACGCCGAGCCACAGGACGTTGGCGATGGTGCCGAGGCCGGGCCACTGCCGCAGCGGGATCCACAGCAGCAGGACCACGAAGCCGAGCAGGATGATGATGGTGCCGATGCTCAGGGGCAGCCGCGTGCTGAGCCCGACGTGCAGGACGTCCCACGGCGCCTGGCCGAGGCCGGCGCGGATGAAGACCGCCATGGCGGCGCCGAACAGGGTGAGCCCCACGAACAGGTTGACGAGTCGCAGCGGGAGCCGTCCGGCGCGGAGCTGCTGGAGCGGGGTCAGCGGGAGGAGCCTCGGGTGGGTCGTCTGTGCCATGCCTCCACTCTGCTCGCGATTGGACCTTGAAAAAATAGCCAATTGCAGCAGAATGGCTCCATGGCCACCATCACACCCGCCCGTCGCCTCGGCGGCGGCCGCCTCGCCGCGATGCTCGGCGAGCCCGATGCGGCGCGGCCGGCCTACGCGTGGCTGTCCGACTCCATCCGCCAGCTCATCGCCAACGGCCGCATCATCCACGGCACCGCGCTGCCCAGCGAGCGCCAGCTCGTCAGCACGCTCGGCCTCAGCCGGACCACGGTCTCCCGCGCGTACGCCGAACTGCGCGACCGCGGCTACGCCAGCGCCCACGTCGGGGCCGGGACCATCGCCCGCGTCCCGGGCGGCCCCGTCGTCGGGGGCGCGGAGCCCCTGCCGCTCGGCGGCTTCGGGCCGCGCGGCGGCGCCTCGGGGGCGTACGACGGCGTCGGCGAGCCCACCGGCGTCGACCTCACCTGCGCCGCGCCCTCCGCCCCGGTGGGGCTGGCCGCCGTCTATCAGGAGGCCCTCGACGAGCTGCCCGCCTATATCAGCGGCATGGGCTATTTCCCGCTCGGCGTCCCGGCGCTGCGCGAGGCGATCGCCGCCGACTACACCCGCCGCGGCGTGCCGACGGACGCCGGGCAGGTCCTCGTGACCGCCGGCGCCCTGGCCGGCGTGGCTGCGGCCGCCCGGCTCCTGCTGAAGCCGGGCGCCGTCGCACTGGCCGAGAGCCCCACGTACCCCAACAGCGTCACGTCGCTGCGCCACCACGGGGTGCGCGTCGCGCCCGTGCCCATCGGTGCCGACGGCACGGACGTGGACGCCGTCGCCGGCGCGCTGCGCTCCAGCGGCGCCCGGGCGATGCTCTGCCTGCCGGACTTCCACAACCCGGTCGGCACGCTCGCCTCCGACGAGGTGCGCGAACGGTGGGCCGGGGAGCTGCGGCGGGCCGGGGCCACGGGGATCGTCGACGAGACGTGCGCGCGCCTGTGGCTGGACGACGAGCCCGACGTGCGCCCGATGGCCGGGTTCTCCAACGACGTCGTGACGATCGGCAGTGCCAGCAAGTCCCACTGGGGCGGGCTGCGGCTCGGCTGGATCCGGGCACCGCACGCGCTGGTCGGCGGCCTCGCGCGGATGCGCATGACGCTGGACCTGGGCGCCCCGGTGCTGGACCAGCTGGTGCTCGCGCGGCTCCTGGAACGCGGCAGCGACCTGCTGCCGGAGACGCGGGCGCGTCTAGGGGCCACCCGCGACCTGGTGCTGGAGCGGGCGGCGGAGCTGCTGCCGGAGTGGAGGGCGCGCCGGCCGGCCGGCGGCCTCTCACTGTGGTTCGAGCTGCCGCGGCCGGCGTCCACGGCCCTGGCCGCGGCGGCGGGCCGGCGCGGCGTGCTGCTGGCGCCGGGCTCGATGTTCGCCGTGGAGGACCACGGGCTGGAGCACTGGATGCGGATCCCCTTCGCCCAGGCCGGGCACGAGCTCGAGTGGGCGCTCCCGCGCATCGCGGAGGCCTGGGAGGAGGTCGCCGGCTGAGCCGGCCGGCGCCACTGACCGGCCCGTCGGGTCAGCGGCGCTCGAGGTCCACGACGGTCCAGCGGAAGAAGAGCTGGCAGAGCGGCCCGATCGACAGGGCGAACACCGCGGTGCCGATGCCGACCACGCCGCCCAGGAGCCAGCCGACGGCCAGCGCGGTGAGCTCCATGAGGGTGCGGATGACGCGGACGCTCAGCCCGGTCCGGAAGTGGAGCCCCGTCATGAGGCCGTCGCGAGGACCGCCGCCGAACTGCGCCCCGATGTAGAGCGTGGTGCCGAAGGCCGCGAGGACGGTGGCCAGCGCCATGGCGCCGGCCTGCCACCCGAGCCCGTGGATCGGCGGCATCAGGGCGATCGTCAGGTCGGCGATCGGCCCGACGGCGAAGGTGTTCACGACGGTGCCCAACCCCGGCCACTGCCGCAGCGGAATCCAGAGCAGCAGGATCAGCAGCCCCAGCAGCACGATCACGGTGCCGAAGCTGATGGGAAGCAGCCTGCTGAGGCCCTGGTGCAGGACGTCCCAGGGCGAGAGGCCGAACCCCGCGCGCACGAACAGGCCCACGCCGATGCCCAGCACCACGATCCCGAGGGTCAGGTTCAGCAGGCGCAGCGGCTTGCGTGGCGCGCGCAGCTGCTGCAGCGGCGTCATCGGGACCAGGCGCGGACGCGGCCGCCGGGACGGACGCGGGAGCGGGACGGAGGGCATCGAATCCATTAAACCCGACCCGTCCCGGGGCGAGCAGCGCGGCCGAGACGACGAAGGGCGGCCCACCGAACCGGTGGACCGCCCTACGCCGTCGATCAGGACGCGCCGTCGTCGCCGTCGTCGATCAGACGTCGCGACCCTGCGGCTCGTCCTCCTCGGACTCCTCGCCGAGGCGGTCGAACCGCTCCACGGACGCGGCCAGCTCGGCCTCGGCGGCCTCGCGGCCCTGCCAGCCCTCGGCCTTGACCCACTTGCCCGGCTCCAGGTCCTTGTAGCGCGTGAAGAAGTGCTCGATCTCCTTGATCAGCCACTCGTCGACGTCCTCGAGCTCGCGGATGTGGTCGAACCGCTTGTCCGTCGGCACGCACAGCAGCTTGGCGTCTCCGCCGCCGTCGTCCGTCATGTTGAACACGCCGATCGGGCGCGACTCGACGATCACGCCGGGGATCAGGTCGACGCCCGGGATCCACACCATCGCGTCCAGCGGGTCGCCGTCCTCGCCCAGCGTGTCCTCGAAGTATCCGTAGTGGGTCGGGTACTGCATCGAGGTGAACAGCACGCGGTCCAGCCGCAGGCGGTGGGTCTCGTGGTCGATCTCGTACTTGACGCGCGATCCCGCCGGGATCTCGATGGTGACGTCGTGGCTCATCGGCTCTCCTAGATGTGGCTCCGCGGGGCAGTCGTGGGGCAGCGGCCCGCGGGACTAGTGTTTAAGTGCTATGGCAAGCGTATATTGCGCCGCCCGCCCGCCCGAAGTCCCGCCGATCACGAGGTGCCGCCGATGCGTCGCAAGTCCAGCCGCCGCCTCCGCGCCGCGGGCCTCGCCCTCATGGTCCTCCTGGTGGTGGCCCTGCTGGTGATCAATCTCCTCCACTTGGCGCCGGCCGTGCTCACGCGGACGACGCCGCTGGTCCCGCAGGAGGACCTGCCCACCGTGGGGGCGGTGCAGGTCACGGTCGCCCCGCCGCTCGGGCAGGATCCGGTCACGGCGGAGGACGCCGAGGCCGCGCTGGGCCCCGTCTTCGAGAGCTTCCCGGCCGCGGCCGGCCACGTCACCGGGTCCGTCGTGGACGTCGCCAGCGGCGACCAGGTGTTCTCCCGCAGCGGAGACGACCCCGGCACGCCGGCGTCGAGCCTGAAGACGCTGACCGCGGCGGCTGCGCTGAGCGTCCTCGGCGAAGACCGCACCGTGGCGACGTCCACGTACTCCGCTGCGGGCGACGTCGTGCTGGTCGGCGGGGGCGACGTGCTGCTGACGCCCGAGCGCCTGGCCGTGCTGGCCGCCGACACCGCTGCGGCCCTGCCGGAGGGGCCGGACTCCGGGGAGGCCGGGCCGGTGCAGGTGGTGCTGGAGGACACCCTGTTCGACGGCAGCACCCTGAGCCCGCACTGGGACGAGTCACTCCTGACCAGCAACAACATCGCGCCCGTGATGCCGATCGCCATGTTCGCCGCCCGCGCCTCGGCCGCGTCCGGTGCGCCGCGCGTCTCGGACCCCGCGATGACCGCCGCGCTAGCCTTCCGCGACGCCCTGGCCGCCGAGCTGGGCGAGGGCCGGGTGGTCGCCGAGGTCGTCCGCGGTGACCGCGGGGAGTCGGCGGAGCCACTGGCCCGGCTGGTCTCACCCACCATCGGCGAGATGGTGGAGGTGATGACCCAGCACTCGGAGAACTACGTGGCCGAGACGCTGGGGCGCCTCGTCGCGATCGAGCTCGGCCAGCCGGCGAGCTTCGGCGGGGTCGCGCACGGCCTGAACCGCGCGCTGGAACGCATGGGCATCGACACCGCCGGGGCCAGCATCGTCGACGCCTCCGGGCTGGCGGCGGCCAACCAGGTGACACCCGAGCAGCTGGCGCTCATGATGGCCGCCGTGACCACGGCGGGCCACGAGGACCTGCGCGACGTCAGCTACCTGCTGCCGATCGCCGGCGCGACGGGGACCATGGCCAACCGCCTCGGCACGGAGCAGACGCTCGGACGGGTGCGCGCCAAGACGGGCACGCTGGCCGGCGTCGTAACCCTCACGGGTCTGGCGGTGACGGAGAACGGCCGCCTGGTGGCTTTCTCCTTCTTCGCCCGGGACGTGCCCGGCAGTCTGGGCGCCGCCCGAGCGGAGCTCGACCGCGCCGCAGCGGCCCTGACGACGCTCTAGCTGGTGGCGCTGGGGTGCGGGGTAGGCTGCACTGCCGCGCTCAACCCAGTGCCGAGAGCAGGTCCGCGCAGGCCTTGGCGCAGCGTCGGCAGGCCTCCGCGCAGACCTTGCAGTGCTCGTGCATCTCGGCGTGGCTGCCGCATTCCTGGGCGCAGCGCTCGCACACGTCGCGGCAGGCCTCCAGGAGCGAGCGCAGGTAGGCTGCGTCGCCCTCCGGCCGCCGCGACAGGACCGAGGCGGTCGCGGCGCAGATGTCCGCGCAGGTCGCGTTGAGGCGGATGCAACCCACCAGGTCCGCCACCATGTCCTCGGAGAGGCAGGCGTCCGCGCAGGTGGTGCAGGTCTGGGCGCATTCGACACAGGCGGCCAGGCACTCGGCCAGAGCTGCCGGATCCACTGCGGAGCCGCCCACCGTGAACTCGCGGGGGTGCGTCGCCTGCATGCTGCTGATGAGATCGTTCATGGCACTGCTCCTCTTCTCGCTGGGTCGCAGGCCGCCGACGCCGTTCTGCCCAGGGCCGGCCGCCCTGCGTGCTTTCCGCGTACCCTCCGGACGCTAACAAGGGGCAGCCGCTCGTCGAAAGGGGAGCGGGCGGATCGTTCAGCGATCTCCCAGGCTCGATCAGTCGGTGCCCGGGTGCCACCGTCGGGGCCTCCCGCCGGCCCGCTGCGCGTAGCGACGGGGTTCCATCCGTGATGGGATGGGCCCATGGATCACCGCCTCATCCACTGGGAGCTCGCCGCGAAGACGGCCGCCACGCTCGGCACCCCCGGCCCCAAGCTCACTCCCGCCGAGGCGAGCGCCGTGGTGGCGGACCTGCGCCGCCACGCCGATGCCGCCGTCGGGCACGTCCACGAGATCACCCGGCTGGAGGCGGCACGCGACCTGCGGGACTCCGACGTGCTGATCGTCGACCGGGCCAGCTGGGCGCGGGCGAACGTCCACAGCTTCGAGGCGATCATCGACCGCCCGCTGCGCGAGGCCGCCGCCAAGCACTCGGAGAAGCTCAGCGCCACCTCCGCGGCGGTCACCGCGCGGGCGACGGGCGCGGAGATGGGCGCCATCCTCTCCTTCCTCTCCTCCAAGGTGCTGGGCCAGTTCGATCCGTTCGCGCCCCTGAAGCGCCCCCACCTGCCCGAGGCCGGCCGGCTCCTGCTGGTCGCCCCGAACATCGTGGAGGTCGAACGCGAGCTCAACGTGGAGCCCGCCGACTTCCGGCTCTGGGTCTGCCTCCACGAGCAGACCCACCGGGTCCAGTTCGCGGCCGCCCCCTGGCTGCGCGACTACCTCCTGGGCAGCATCGCCGAGCTGGTCGAGGGCATGCTGGGCAAGGCGGACAGCCTCGGCGAGCGGCTGACCCGCCTCTTCACCGAGAAGACGCCCCTGACCGAGCTCATCCGCGACGAGCACGACCGCGAGATCATGAGTCGCCTCACCGCCGTGATGAGCCTGCTCGAGGGCCACGCGAACGTGGTCATGGACGGAGTCGACTGCTCGATCGTTCCCAGCGTGAAGACCATCCGCCAGCGCTTCGCCCGCCGCGGCGCGGACCGCGGGGCGATCGAGAACTGGCTCCGCCGGGTCCTCGGCCTGGACGCCAAGATGCGCCAGTACGCCGACGGCCAGAAGTTCGTCTCCGCGGTGGTGCGGCAGATCGGCATGGAGGGGTTCAACCGGGTGTGGGAGCGCCCGGAGCACCTGCCCACCGAGCACGAGCTGCACCACCCGCAGGAGTGGGTCGACCGCATGCAGGCCTAGCGTGGGCGGGAACCTGCCGCCCC
Source organism: Zhihengliuella sp. (assembly GCF_031178195.1). Lineage (GTDB taxonomy): Bacteria > Actinomycetota > Actinomycetes > Actinomycetales > Micrococcaceae > Zhihengliuella. The sequence goes on along the minus strand of NZ_JAPSJL010000008.1, from coordinate 29,520 downwards.
AGCTCGCTGCCGCGCGGGCCGCCGTCCGGGAGGCCGTGGCCGCCTGGCAGCTGCCGCAAGCCCAGCGGGACGACTACCGGTACGACGACGACGCGCCCCGGCCCGCGGCCACACCGCCGGCGCGTCGTGAACCGACGAGCCTCGAGCCGCTGCGTCGCGAGCCCCAGCGCTCCGATTCCCCGCGCATCGAGCCCCCGCGGGTGCTCGTGGCCTGCAGCGGGGGAGCCGACTCCCTGGCGCTCGCCGTCACCTGCGCCTTCCTGGCCAGCAGGGGACGGCTCGCGGCCGGCGCCGTGGTGGTGGACCACGGACTCCAGGCGGGCAGCGCCGATGCTGCCCGGCGAGCCGCCGACCAGCTCACGGACAGAGGCCTCTCCCCGGTGGAGGTCCTAGCCGTCGATGTGCCGGCCCCGGGGACGGAGGAGCAGGCCCGCGCCGCCCGCTACGCCGCGCTCGAGGCGGCAGCGCGGCGCTGGGAGACGGCCGAGCCCGGGCCGCCGGTCGCTGTGCTCACCGGCCATACCCTCTCCGACCAGGCCGAGCAGGTCCTCCTGGGGCTGGCGCGCGGGTCCGGGACGCGCTCCCTGGCCGGCATTCCCGCCCGGCGCGGGCGATTCCTGCGCCCCTTCCTCGGCACACCCTCCCGGGGGGACGCCGGCTCGGCTCCGGCCGGGACGGAGGGCCGGGCAGACGGCCTCTGGCGCGCGGACACCGAGGCGATCTGCGCCCACGAGCGGCTGCAGGTCTGGCACGACCCGACGAACGCCGAGCGCGACGCCCTCCGGAACCGGGTCCGCCTCGACGTCCTTCCGTACCTCGAGCGGGAGCTGGGCGGCGGCGTGGCCGCGAACCTCGCCCGCACTGCGGCCCTCGCCGCGGCCGACGCCGACCACCTCGACGCCGAGGCCGAGCAGGCGCTCGCCGGACTCCGCCTTCCGCCGGGTGGCAGCCGATCGGACACGGGCGCTCCGGCGAGCGGCGACGTCGTGCTCCGTCTGCCCGCGGTGCGGGATCTCGATGCGGCGCTGCGGCCGCGCGTCCTGCGCCTCGCCGTCCGCGCTGCGGGCGGGGAGGCACCGACATTCGAGCGCACCGCGGCGCTGGAGCGGCTCGCGGTGGGCCGCGGATCGGCGGGTCCCGTGCAGCTCGCCGGCCACGTCGCCGCGTACCGCGTGCGCGACGGACGGGGGCACGGGTTCCAGGGGCCGGTGCTGGTCCTCCGCCGCGTCCCGGTCACGGCCTGAGGGCGAGACGGAACCGGTCCGGGCCGCGCGGTAACCTTGGGTGTAGCCGCCGCCCGCCCGGCCACCGCGCCGGAGCGGGACACCCGACACTTCAGGAGCCCGTTCGTGGATTCGAATGACGTCAGCGCCGATCTGGCGCATGTGCTGTACACCAAGGAAGAGATCGACGCGAAAGTCGCCGAGCTCGCCGCGCAGATCGACAAGGACTACGAGGGCCGGGACCTGCTGGTCGTCGGAGTGCTCAAGGGCGCGGTGATGATCATGGCCGACCTGGCCCGCGCGCTGCACTCGCACGTGACCATGGACTGGATGGCCGTCTCCTCCTACGGCTCCGGCACCACCAGCTCTGGCGTGGTCCGCATCCTCAAGGATCTGGACACGGACCTCATGGGCAAGCACGTCCTCATCGTCGAGGACATCATCGACTCGGGCCTGACCCTGTCCTGGCTGAAGTCCAACCTCGTCTCCCGCGGCCCGGCCTCCGTGGAGGTCTGCGCGCTGCTCCGCAAGCCGGAGGCCGCCAAGGTGGACATCGACGTGAAGTACGTCGGCTTCGACATCCCCAACGAGTTCGTGGTGGGCTACGGGCTCGACTTCGCCGAGCAGTACCGCAACCTGGACTTCATCGGCACGCTCGCGCCGCACGTCTACCAGTAGGCGTCCGCGGCCCGGCCGCGACCGCGGCATCGAGGTCGTGATCCTGCAGCTGCGCTTCATCGGCGTCGCAGCCGTGCAGCCGTGAACCACCGACGTCGCACTCCTGCATCCCTCCGGCCCCGGAGGCCTGCAGGAGTGCGACGTCGATGGTCGTTCTCTGGCCGGAGTCGCCGAAACCCGTGCCAAGCTTGAGCCGTGACCATCAACATCCGAGAACTCCTGCACCGGGTTGTGGCCGAGGTCTTCGATGGCGAGCCCGTGACCTGGCAGGACCTCGCGTCCGACTCCTCGCATATGCACGGCCTCCAGCTGAGCGCACACGCAGGCCCCGATGGGCGGGTTCGGCGTGCTGAGCTGCGCGCCACCTACGAATGGTTCGATGCTCGGATCCTGGACTTGGATGTCGGTGCAATTCTCTTCGACTATGGCGACGACGAAGAGGAGAAGGCGGACGAGATTCGCGAACTCGCTCATCTCGTCCTCGCTTATTTGCGGGCGGAAGCCCAGATCACCTACCGGCCAAGTCTCATTCGACGACGTCCGGTCCCTACACTGACGATCGAGACCAGCGCTCGACGTTGGAGACTGCGTCGAAGCACGTTCACCTTTACCGAGCACTAGTTCATGAGTCTGAGACGACGGCCAGTAGCCGCTTGGCTCATGGGACGATGTGGCGGTGAAGAAGAGCATGTCGCCTCAGAAGATCCGCGCTCGCTTGCGGCGGTCGGCGGCCGAGCAAGTGCCGGTCGCCGTCAGGCGCCGGTTCGATCCGCAGGAGCGGGTGGAGGGCATCGTGCTCGATATCGGAGCGCGTTGGGTCTTGCTCGCATCATTGCGGGACGCTGCCTATTTCGACGGGTTCACGCTCCTGCGTCTCGAGGACATCCGCCGGGTCAAGGTCGATCCCACGTTCCTGCCGGCCCTCCGGACGGGCCACACCTGGCCGCCGTCCGCGCCGGCCGGCCCCCTCGACCTCAGTGATCCCGCAGGGTTCCTCGCCGGCATCGCACGGCAGGTTCCCGCCCTGGCTCTGCATGAGGAGGCCCGACGGCCGGACATGCTGTGGATCGCGGCGCCGACCGAGGTGGGGCAGAAATCGATCCTGGTGAGGATGATCGATCCGGACTGTACTTGGAATGACTACCTCACGAAGGTGAAGTTCAGGCATTTGACGCGTGTCGATTTCGGCGATGACTACATCCGAGCCGTCCTCGAGGTAGCCAGTCCGGCAGAAGCGATCTGAGAAGACTATCTGTTGACTTTCGATAGGTTGTGATCGAGAATCAACCCATGATCGACAACCGACTCGTCACGCCGCTCCGCGTGCTCATGGTCCTGCTGTTCGCGGGCCTCCTGGTGGCGCAGTGCCTCATGGTCCCCGGCCAGTTCCACGACATGGGCGAGGACGGAACGCCCGCCGCCGCCCTGCGAATCCCCTTCATCGCGTTCTTCATCGTGGAGATCCTCTGCGTCCAGGTGGTCCTCGGATGCACCTGGCGGTTGCTCTCCATGGTCAAGGAGGGCGAGATCTTCTCGGAGAGTGCGTTCCGCTGGGTGGACGGCATCCTGTGGGCGATCGCCGTCGCACTGGTCCTCTGGGGCTGCCTCGGCCTCTTCGCCGGGCTCGTGGCGTACTTCGGCTCCGACGACGGGGTCGCTCCGGGCCTGGTGATCGCGATCGGCGTCGTCGGGCTCGGCGGGCTGGTCCTCTTCCTGCTCATGCTCGTGATGCGCGCCCTGCTGCGCCAGGCCACCCGTCTGCGCACCGACATGGAAGGGGTGATCTGATGGCGATCGTCGTGCGGCTCGACGTCGAGCTGGCCAGGCGCAAGATGCCGGTGGGCGAGTTCGCCGAGCGGGTGGGCCTGACCCCGGCGAACGTCGCGGTCCTCAAGAACGGCCGCGCCAAGGCCATCCGGTTCAGCACGCTCGAGGCCATCTGCCGGGTCCTGGAGTGCCAGCCGGGCGACATTCTGGAGTGGGTGGACGACGAACCCTGAGGGACTCGTGCCGTACCGATCAGGCATCGACCCTCCCGCTGGGAAAGCGCTTGCTGTTAGGTTCCTGAGCAGCGCTCTTCCGGTGACGGGGGTCACATCACCGCTCGTCGGCCCGCTGGAGCGCCGCAGTTTCCCTTCCAACGACGGAAAGAGACGAGACCCTCCATGGCACGGCGAAGCAGCACGGCAACGCACGGCACTCCCATCCATCCCGCCCGCACCGCGGCGGCCGTCCTCCTCGCGGCGGCCCTCCTCGGCACGGGCGCCGCGGCCGCCACGGGGGCGCCCAGCACCCAGGCGGACCCGACGGGCCAGACGGCCCGCACGCCGCTCGAGCGGCAGGTCCTGCCCGACGGCGACGGCTGGGCCTCGGCCGACGGCGGCACTACCGGCGGAGCAGCCGCGGCGGCGGACCGCGTGTACGACGTCGACTTCCGGGCCGAGCTGCTCGCCGCCCTCGAGGCCGGCGACGACGAGAAGATCATCCGCGTCCACGGCGTCATCGACGCCAGCGAGGACGCCGGCGGCGCCCCGCAGACCTGCGACGCCTACGCCGGGGGCACCGGGTACAGCCTCGAGGCCTACCTCGCCGCCTACGACCCCGCCGTCTGGGGCTGGGAGGAGGATCCCGCCGGGCCGCAGGAGGAGGCGCGGCAGGCTGCCGCGAGCCATCAGCAGGACTACATCCGCTGGGACATCCCCAGCAACACCACCCTCGTCGGGGCCGACCCGGACAGCGGCATCACGGGCGCCGCCCTCCGCATCAACGGCGAGCACAACGTGATCGTCCGCAACCTGACCATCAGCGACTCCAAGGACTGCTTCCCCGCCTGGGACCCCACCGACGGCGACACCGGCAGCTGGAACAGCGAGTACGACCTGCTGCAGGTCATCAACGGCTCCACCAACGTCTGGATCGACCACAGCACGTTCACCGACGCGCCGAACTTCGACGACGAGCTCCCCGAGTACTTCGGCCGCCCCTTCCAGATGCACGACGGCGCCGTCGACGTCACCAACGGCTCCAACTACGTGACCATGTCCTACAACCGGTTCGAGGACCACGACAAGCTGATGCTGATCGGCTCCACCGACTCGCCGACCCGCGGCGACCCCGGGAAGCTGAAGGTCACCCTCCACCACAATGTGTTCGAGGACATCGGCCAGCGCGCCCCGCGCGTCCGCTACGGCCAGGTCGACGTCTACAACAACCACTTCGTCTCCACCGACGACGCACCGGTCGAGTACAGCTACCTCTTCGGCGCCGGCGCCGAGTCCCACCTGCACGTCACCGACAACGCGATCGAGGGCGTCGAGGCCTCCAGCGTCATCAAGAACTGGCGGGGCACCGGCATCTACACCGCGAACAACCTGGTGGACGGGGAGAGGACGGATCTGCTGGCCGCCCACAACGCCTCCGTCGACGCCTCCCAGCAGCTCGCCGTGGACACGTCGTGGACCCCGGAGCTGCGCACCACGGTCCACGCCCCGCAGGCGCTGCCGGCGCTGCTCGAGCGCACGGCCGGACCCATCCTCACCGCCGGAAGCCCGGAGGGTGATCGCTGATGGACGTCCTCACGCTCTCCCGCCGCGCCATCCTGCGCACCCTCGGCCTGGCCGCCGGCTCCGCGGTCCTCGTCGGCGCCCAGGGCGCGTTGGCCGGGCCCGCCGCCCCGACGACGGCCTCGACGTCGGCCGCCCCGCGCCGCGACCCCGTGGTGTTCGTCGTCGGGGACTCGACGGCCAGCGCCTACGAGCACGGTCTGCGCCCCCGCACAGGCTGGGGCCAGGCCCTGCCGCTGCTGACCGGCGGCAAGGCATCCGTGTTCGACTACGCGTGGTCCGGCGCCTCGTCCAAGAGCTTCGCGGACGCCGGCAAGCTGGACACCGTGCTGCCCCTGATGCAGCCGGGAGACACCCTGCTCATCTCCTTCGGGCACAACGATTCCAAGACGACCGACCCGAACCGCGGTACCGACCCGGACACCACCTACAAGGAGTATCTGACCCGCTACATCGACGGAGCGCACTCGCGTGGGGCGGACCCCGTCCTGGTCACCCCGGTGGAGCGGCGCCGATTCGACGCGGCGGGCAACGCCCGCACGTCCCACAGCGAGTACCCGCGGGCGATGCGCGAGCTCGCCGAGGCGACGGGCACGCCGCTCGTCGACCTGACCGAGCTGTCGCTGCGGCTGTGGCAGCAGCTCGGGCCGGAGGGGACCCTGTCCCACTTCCTGCACCTCGCCCCCGGCGAGCACCCCCAGTTCCCTGACGGCAGCGAGGACAACACGCACTTCCACGCGGTCGGCGCGCTCGCCGTAGCCCGGCTCGTGGCCCGCGACCTCGTGGCGCAGGGCATCACGCCGGGTAGCTGGTTCACGCGCCTCGACATGGAGATCGACCCGCTCACCGAGACCTACTGGCCGCCGGAACGGCCCGTGGACGAGGTGCGGATCCTCGACGTCGGCCCCAGCGGTGACTACACGTCCGTGCAGGCCGCCGTCGACGCCGTCCCGTCCTACAGCGGGACGCGCACCGTCATCCGGATCCAGCCGGGCGAGTACCGCGAAGTCGTCCGCGTGCGCTCGGACAAGCAGCGCGTCACGTTCCTCGGCCTCGGCTCGACGCCGGAGGACACGGTACTGGTCTACAACAATGCGTCCGGCACCCCGCACCCGGACGGCGGCACGTACGGGACCACGGGCAGCACGTCCATCCGGGTCGACGCCGCCTACTTCCACGCGGAGAACCTGACGTTCGCCAACGACTTCGACGAGGACGCGCACCCGGAGATCACCAGCCGCCAGGCGGTCGCGCTGCGGCTCGCGGGCGACTACTCGGTGCTGCGCAACGTGCGCTGCCTGGGCAACCAGGACACGCTCTACGTGAACTCGCCGGACACGGGCGTCCAGGCGCGCTTCCTCTTCGACTCCTGCTACGTGGAGGGGGACGTTGACTTCATCTTCGGCCGCGGCACCGCCGTGTTCGACTCCTGCCGGATCGTCTCGCTGGACCGCGGCGAGGCGAACAACGGGTACGTCACTGCGAACAGCGTGGACCAGTCTATCCAGCACGGCTACCTGTTCGACGGCTGCGAGTTCACCTCGCCGGCCTCGCGCGGCACCGTGCACCTCGGCCGACCGTGGCATCCGGGCGGCGACCCGGACGCGATCGCGCAGGTCCTGGTGCGCGACTCCCGTCTCGGGGCACACATCAAGGCCTCGCCGTGGACGGACATGAGCGGCTTCTCCTGGAAGGACGCCCGCTTCGCGGAGTTCCACAACAGCGGCCCGGGCTCGGCCGTCAGCGCGGACCGGCCGCAGCTCTCCGTCGCGGAGGCGGCGGAGTACACCGCGGCGCGGTACCTCGGGGGCGCCGACGGCTGGGCGCCCCAACTGGCGGGCACCCCGGCGGACAGCACCGCGCTGCTCAGCTACGCATAGGTCGCGGGCCCGACGTTCGGCGAGGGGTACGACGGCGGTGCGCACCGCCGTCGTACCCCTCGCCCGTCGTGGTGTTCCGCTGCGGCTGTGATCTCCCGCGCAGGGTCTGCCGCGGCCGGACGGCAATGGCTAGGGTGAGGAATCCGGCGGCCGGAACGGTGTCCGCGGCGGATCGCCGCCCTCCCGGCCACGGCGGAAGGACAGGCGACCCATGCCAGAGAACGGCGACATCTCATTCCACACCCGCAAGTGGGTCCGGCCCGAGGACCTCAACGCGAACGGCACGCTCTTCGGCGGCTCGCTCCTGCGCTGGATCGACGAGGAGGCGGCGATCTACGCGATCATCCAGCTCGGCAACGGGCGCGCGGTGACCAAGTACATGTCGGAGATCAACTTCGTCAGCTCGGCCCAGCAGGGCGACCTGATCGAGATGGGGCTGGCCGCCACGCACTTCGGTCGCACGTCCCTGACCATGCGGGCCGAGGTCCGGAACATGTTCACGCGCCAGTCGATCCTGACGATCGAGAAGCTGGTGTTCGTCAACCTCGGCGAGGACGGGCAGCCCGCCCCGCACGGCTACACCGAGATCACATACGAGCGGGACCGCGTGCCGCGCCAGCACCTGGAGGGCTGACGCGGCACGCGGTCCCGCGCCATGAGTTCAATCAGTCCTGGTCCCGGGCCACCAGTTCCCGCAGCCGGGCCCGGCGGAGGAGCTTGAACTCGGGGTCCTGGCGCAGCTCGATCACCAGCGAGATGCCGAGCAGTCCGACGATGATGGTGAAGGGCAGGGCGGAGAGCATGGCCGCCTGCTGCAATGCGTTGAGCCCCCCGACGATCAGCAGGAGCACGGCGCAGAGGCCGGTCAGCCCGCCCCACAGGGTCAGCACGGGCTTGCGCGGATTCAGGTCCCCGTTCGAGGACAGGGTGCTCAGGACGAACGTGTTGGAGTCAGCGCCCGAGATGAAGAACAGGACCACCAGCAGCACGGTCACGATCGACATGAAGTGCGTCAGCGGCAGCTGGTCCAGGAGCGAGAAGAACGCGGAATTGATGTTCTCCGTGGTCGCGGCGCCGATGCCCGCGCCCTGCAGGTCGAAGTTGATGGCCGACCCGCCGAAGATCGCGAACCAGGCGAAGAACACCAGAGTCGGTACGCCGAGCGTGCCGGCGACGAACTGGCGGATGGTGCGGCCGCGGGAGATCTTCGCGAGGAAGATGCCGACGAAGGCGCCCCAGCTGAGCCACCACGCCATCATGAAGTACGTCCACCACTGCATCCACTCCATGTCCGCCGGCGTCGTGGGCGTCGTGAGGCTCATGGCGAAGAAGTCGTTGAAGTAGCGGCCGACCGAGCGGAAGAACAGATTGGTGACGAAGTTGGTGGGTCCGGCGAACAGGACGAACAGGGCCATGATCATGGACGCGGCCATGGTCGTCTGACTGATGTACTTGATGCCTCGGCTGACGCCGGTCAGCGCCGACACGGTGAAGAGCACGGTGATCACCGCGATGATGACGATCTGCATGCTGAGGCCGCTCGGCAGCCCGAACGTCCGCGCGAGTCCCTCGTTGATCTGCGAGGCCCCGAGGCCGAGCGAGGTGGTGGTGCCGAACAGCGTGGCGATGACCGCGAACACGTCGATCGCCTTGCCGAACCAGCCGTCCACGAGCCGGCCGAGGACGGGCCGCAGCATTGGGGACACGAGGCCCGGGCGCCCCTTGCGGTGCGTGGAGTAGCCGATGGCCAGCCCGAAGACGCCGAAGACGGCCCAGGCGTGTGGCCCCCAGTCGAAGTAGCTGAACTGCAGGGCGCGGACGGCGGCGTCCATGGTCTCCGGTTCGGCGAGGCCGTGCGGGGGCGCCATGAAGTGGGAGATCGGTTCCGCCACGCCGTAGCTGACCAGGCCGATGCCCATGACGGCGGCGAGGATCATCGCGAGCCAGGACCACGTGCTGTACTCGGGCCGGGCGTCGTCGGATCCGAGCCGCACGTCGGCGTACCGGCTGAAGAAGAGGTAGACCAGCAGTCCGATGCACAGCAGCGGGACCACCAGATAGCTCCAGCCGATGGTCTCGGCGACCCAGGCCATGGACGAGCCCATGGCGGAGCCGAGGCTCTCCGGGGAGATGGACGCCCAGAGGACGAACACCGCGATGAGCCCGACGGAGGCGTACATGACTCCGCCGATGGCGGGCCGTCGTGCGGAAGCCCGGGCCTGGGCCTCGGCCGGCGGGGAGCTCTGTTGGACCACGGTGTTCTCCAGTTCTTGGTTCGGCGAGTGAAGGGGTGCCCTGAGCTGGGTCAGAGCGGTTGGAGGTCGTCGCTGTCGAAGAAGCGACCGGCCTTGTAGACGATCGGGCTGGCCTCGGAGACCTCGGCATGGCGGACGCGGCAGATGAACACCGTGTGGGTCTTGGCCTGGAACCGCTCGCGGATCTCGGCCTCGATGCAGGCCGGCGAGCCGTCGATGAGCGGACTTCCGTGGGGGCCGGCGTGCCAATCCAGATCGGCGAACTTGTCCGCGGTCTTCGACGCGAAAGTAGCAACAGTATCCCGTTGGTCGGTGCCCAGGATGTTGATCCCCAGGTGGGTCCCGGAGAAGAGGGCCGGGTAGGTGGACGACGTCTTCTGCACGCAGACCATGACGAGCGGCGGCTCGAGCGACACCGAGGCGTAGGCGTTCACGGCCAGGCCCTTCGGCGTCTCCCCGTCGCGGGTGGTGACCACGGTGACGCCCGTGACGAACTGCCGGTTGAACGTCTTCATCACGTCCGGGTCCGGCTCGCCGGAGAGGTCGTCGACGACGACGTCGGTCGCCTGGGGAGCGGCGTCGCTCAGGTGCCGGACGCCGAGGGCGTGCAGGAGCTCGGAGCTGTCCCACGTGACCTCCTCGCGCTGGATCCGCCCGTCGGCGAGGCGCACGTGGTTGCAGCCCCGCGTCTCCACGCGGCGGCCGGTCGGGGGAACCCCGAGGAAGGCCTCGGTGTGCGTCCCGACGCTCGTCCAGAAGATGACGGCCTGGTCCTCGCCCTCGACCACGGAGTCGATCCGGGTGGTCAGATCGGGGAATCCCGAGCGGATCGCGGAGATGTCCTCCTGGATCTGCTCGAGCGTGTGGGACGTGCCGGTCGAGCGGCTGACGCGCGCGTAGTCGTCGGTCACCACCTTCCGGAAGGTCGCGACGTCGCCGTCGTTCCAGGCGTCGATCCAGGCGGATGTCAGGGAGGGAGCTAATGTCTGTTGCATGGTAGAGAACGTAATGCCAGTCACAACGTCGCGTCAAGAGCGTTGCGGAACTCGGCCCGTCTCACGCCGTAAGTCGCTGAATACCAGCAGTTTCGGAGGAATGCTTGACGAGGTCCGGATGACTGACGTACGTTCTGTTGCATGCAAGAGAACGTGACTGAGGCTCTCCCACGGCCAGCGGAGCAGGGGACGCTCCTGGACCGCGTCCGCAGCCTGGTCCTCGGCGGGGAGTATCCGCCGGGGGCACCGTTGTCGGAGGTGCTCCTGGCCGAGGAGTTCGGCGTCAGCCGGACGCCGATCCGCGAGGCGCTCAAGCAGCTCCAGCACGAGGGCCTCGTCGAGATCCGCCCGAAGGTCGGGACCTTCGTCCGGGAGCCGACCCGCCGCGAGATCGTCGAGCTCTTCCAGCTCAAGGAGGGTCTGGAGGGGCTGGCGGCCGGGCTGCTGGCCCGCCGGGGCCCCGTGCCGGAACTGGACGTCCTCGAGCGGAACGTCGAGGACTCGGTGGTCGCCGCGGCCGAGCAGGACGCGGAGCGGTACGCCTCCCTCGTCCACGAGTTCCACTGGACGATCATCCGTGGCTCGGACAACCGCAAGCTCGTGGAGCACTACGACCGGCTCATGAACCAGCTCGCCTACCACCGGATGGTGGTGCGCACGGCAGAGCACCCGGGCCGGATCCGGACCTCCACGGAGGAGCACCGCGCTGTCCTGGACATGATCATGGCCAAGGACCACTTCGGCGCCGAGGCCGCCATGCGCAACCACGTGTACGCCTCCTCGCGGGAGCTGCTCACCGACTCGGCCACAGCCCACGAGTCCTCGCTCCTCTGAGGAAGCCCGCCGCCGCGCGGCCCCGCCCACTCCAGACACCACGTACCGCCGACCCCGTCGGCTCGAAAGGACAGGCATGAGCCTTCCAGCACCGCCCCGCCCCCGGCACCGCCGGAGAGGAGCTCACGCATGACCCCCCGCACCGGCCTCCCCGAGGTCCGCAAGGTCGTCTACCTCCAGGAGGAGGTCCTCCTGGAGGCCGGCGCAGCGCCGGCAGTGCCGGCCACCCGCGCCTCGGTCGCCGTCGTCATCCGGAATCCATGGCACGGGACCGGCCCGGACCAGGACCTCTCCGCCGAGGCGGAGCGGGTGGCGCCGCAGCTGGCGCGCATCGTCTCCGCACGCCTGATCGAGGGGCTCGGGGGAGTCGACGCGATCGAGGCCTTCGGCAAGGCCGCGATCGTCGGGACCGCGGGCGAGATCGAGCACGGCAGCGCCCTCATTCACACCCCCTACTTCGGCAACCTCGTGCGCGAATTCCTGGAGGGGACCTCGATCCTCTGCTTCGCGGACGAGCGCGCCGATGCCGGCCAGAGCCTCACCGTGCCCCTGTGGCACAAGACGGCCGCGGCCACACGCAGCCACTACCAGACCATGACCACCCGCGTCAGCGACGGCCCCGCACCCGACGAGATCGTCGTCGTGGCCGCCGCGTCCACCGGCCCCCGTCCGCACCCGCGGATCGGCGACCGGACCACGGACCCCGCCGTGACCTCGGCGATCCTCGAAGGAGCAGAAGCATGAACCCGCGCAAGATCGTGACCATCGTCGAAGAGACGCACACCGAGGGCGGCCGGCCCGTCGAGACCGTCGCGCGCGTCGCCGTCGTGGCGGCCGTGATCCCGAACCCCTGGGACGGCCAGGGGTTCGTCGAGGACCTCACGGCGGGCATCGACGCCGTGGCGTCCGACGTCGGAGCCCTCCTCGCGCCACGGGTTATCGAAGCGCTCGGCGAGCCCGTCGAGGCGTACGGCAAGGCCGCGATCGTGGGCCTGAACGGAGAGGTCGAGCACGGCTCCGCGCTGATCCACACCCTGAAGTTCGGCGACCACTTCCGCAAGGCCGCCGAGGCCACCACCCTGCTGCCGGCCGTCGAGAAGCGCGGCCCCGCCGGCGTCGTCTTCGACATTCCCCTCAAGCACAAGACCGACGCCACGGTCCGCTCGCACCACCAGACCATCGAGGTCCGGCTGGCCGATGCGCCGCATCCGGGCGAGATCGTCATCGCGCTGGCGGCGGCGGCGCAGGGACGGCCGCAGCAGCGCCTCGCGCCGCTGAGCACGGAGCAGTAGCAGTCGTGGCCGGGAACGAGCCGACGCCGCTGGTGCTGCTGCACGGGGTGGGCCTGGACCGGACGGTGTGGGACGGATTCCGCACGGAGTTCGGCCGCCTCTCCGACCGCGAGGTCCTGGCGCTCGACCTGCCCGGCCACGGCGAACGACCGCCCTGGCGGGGGACGGCGGATCTCGCGGTCTACGCGGACGACGTCGCCGACCGGCTGCCACCGAGGGCCCATCTCGTGGGCTTCTCGCTCGGTGCGCTGATCGGCCAGGCGCTCGCCGTCCGCCACGGCGGCCGCGTGGCCAGCCTGGTGAACGTCAGCTCGGTCTGCCGGCGCACCGAGGCGGAGCGCGCCGCCGTGCTCGCCCGGCTCGAGCAGGCCGTGGCGGACTTCGACGCGGCCGCCGAGGCCTCGATCGACCGCTGGTACCCCGCCGGCACCTCGGTCGACGCCGACACGGTCGAGCGGACGCGCACCGTGCTCCTGGGGAACGACGTCGAATCGTTCCTGGCCGCCTACGGCGTCTTCGCGTGGGGCGATGCCGAGATCGGCCCGGACCTGGGCCGGATCCGGCAGCCCACCCTCAACGTCACCGGCGCGTCGGACCCCGGGTCCACGCCGGAGATGACACACCGCCTCACGGAGCGCATCGCCGGCTCGCGGGCCGTCGTCGTCCCCGGCGCCCGGCACATGCTGCCGGTGGAGGCGCCCCGCGAACTCGCCGAGACCATCCACCACTTCATCGAAGAATCGAGCACCGAGCATGACTGAGCGCTACGACCACTTCATCAACGGGCAGTCCTCCGCCCCCGCCGGCGGCGAGTACTTCACCAGCACCAACCCCGCGACCCTCGAGGTCCTCTACGAGGCGGCCCGGGGCACGTCCGAGGACGTCGACCGCGCCGTCTCCGCTGCCGCCGAGGCCTTCCGGAACCCGCTGTGGCGGGACCTCTCCGCGACGAAGCGCGGCCACCTGCTCCGCCGCCTCGGCGACCTGGTCGCCGCGAACGCCGAGGAGCTGGCCCTGCAGGAGACCGAGGACAACGGGAAGCTGCTGCGCGAGATGCGCGGCCAGCTGACCGGGCTGCCCGAGTACCTCTACTACTACGCAGGCCTCGCGGACAAGGTGCAGGGCAGCCAGATCCCCACCAGCTCCATCCAGGTCCTCAACTACACGCAGCGCGAGCCGCTCGGCGTCGTCGGCGCCATCACCCCGTGGAACTCGCCGCTGACGCTCACCACCTCCAAGCTGGCGCCCGCGCTCGCCGCGGGGAACACGCTGGTGATCAAGCCGTCCGAGTACACGTCGCGGACCATCCTGCGCTTCGCGGAGCTGACCGTCGAGGCGGGCTTCCCGGACGGGGTCGTCAACGTCGTGACGGGGCTGGGCGCGGAGGCGGGCGCCGCCCTCGTGGACCACCCCGGCATCGCCAAGATCTCGTTCACCGGATCCACGGCCACAGGAGCCCGGATCGCGGCCTCCACGGCCTCGCGGTTCATCGGCTGCACGCTGGAGCTCGGCGGCAAGAGCCCCAACATCGTGTTCGACGACGCCGACGTGGACAACGCCGCGATGGGCGTGGTCGCCGGCATCTTCGCGGCCGCGGGGCAGACCTGCATCGCCGGGAGCCGCGTGTTCGCGCACCGCTCCGTCTACGAGGAGCTCCTGGAGAAGGTCGCGGCGCGCGCCCGGAGCATCGTCATCGGCGACCCGAAGAACGAGGCCACCGAGCTCGGGCCGCTGGCCTTCCAGGACCAGCTCGACAAGGTGTCCTCCTACGTTCGGCTCGGCGTGGACGAGGGTGCGCGGATCGCCACGGGCGGGTCGCGGCCGGAGACCGGCCTGCCGGGCTACTTCTTCGAGCCGACCGTCCTGACCGATGTCGACAACGGGATGCGCGTGGTCCGCGAGGAGATCTTCGGCCCGGTCGCCGCCGTCATGCCGTTCGACACCGAGGACGAGGTCCTCGCCCTCGCCAACGACACGCAGTACGGCCTCGCCGCCGGCGTCTGGACGCAGAACCTGGCCCGGGCGCACCGCATGGCGCGGCGGCTCGACGCCGGGACCGTCTGGGTCAACACGTACCGCGCCATGTCCCCGATGTCGCCGCGCCAGGGCTTCAAGTCCAGCGGCGTGGGGATCGAGCACGGCCTCGAGTCGATGCACGAGTACACGCGCCTGAAGAGCGTGTGGATCAACACCGACGAGGGTCCCGTCGCGGATCCGTTCACGCTGAGGAGCTAGCGCATGCCGCTGATCGACGTCTCCATCGCCGAGGGTCGGACCGCCGAGGACCTGCGCCGCCTCGTGACCGCCCTGCACCGGGCGGCCGAGGAGACCGTCGGCGCCCTGCCCGAGAACACCACCGTCATCATCCGCGAGGTGCCCGCCTCGCACTGGTCCAAGGCGGACAGGACCATCGCCGAGCGCCAGGCGGCCTCGGCGGAGAACACCAGAGCAAAGGAGCTTTAGCCATGCGATTCTCCCTCTTCGTGCACATGGAGCGATGGGACGACGAGGTCAGCCACCAGCAGGCCTTCGAGAACCTCACCGAGCTCGTGCTCCTCGCCGAGGCCGGCGGATTCGGTACCGTCTGGATCGGCGAGCACCACGCCATGGAGTACTCGGTCTCGCCGAGCCCGATGCCCCAGCTCGCCTACTTGGCCGCCCGCACGTCCACCATCCGGCTCGGCGCGGGGACCATCATCGCTCCGTTCTGGAACCCGATCCGCGTCGCCGGCGAGACCGCCCTGCTCGACGTGATCAGCGGCGGCCGGGCCGAGGTCGGCCTCGCCCGCGGCGCGCACCAGTTCGAGTTCGACCGGCTGGCGCCCGGGCTCCCGGCGGCCGAGGGCGGCAAGCACCTGCGGGAGCTCGTCCCGGCGGTGCGCAAACTGTGGCAGGGCGACTACGCGCACGACGGCGAGGTGTGGCAGTTCCCCACGTCGACCAGCGTCCCCAAGCCGGTCCAGCAGCCGACGCCGCCGATGTGGGTCGCGGCCCGGGACCCGGCGTCGCACGACTTCGCCGTGGCCAACGGCTGCAACGTCATGGTCACGCCCCTGATGAAGGGCGACGAGGAGGTCGAGGACCTCGTCCGGAAGTTCGAGACGGCGGTCGAGGCCCACCCGGAGGTCTCCCGCCCGGAGCTCATGATGCTCCGGCACACCCACGTGCACGACGCGGCGGACCCCGAGGGCTGGCGCCGTCCCGCGGAGGCCGTCCAGCGGTACTACCGCACGTTCCACGCCTGGTTCATGAACAAGACGACGCCGGTCAACGGCTTCCTCGAGCCGACGCCCGCCGAGGCGTTCGCCGACAAGCCGGAGTTCGCGCCCGAGGCGCTCCACAAGTCCGCCGTCATCGGCACGCCGGAGGAAGTCATCGAGCGGGTGCGCCGCTACGAGGAGCTCGGCATCGACGAGTTCAGCCTCTGGTCGGACAACGGTCTCACCCACGAGGAGAAGAAGCGGTCGCTCGAGCTGTTCATCGAGCACGTGGTGCCCGTCTTCAACGCCGCCGAGTAGTCGGCCGGAGCAGAGCACGGCACAGCGGAATTCAGCTCAGCGGAGCGCCGCCGTCGGTCCCCGGCGGCGGCGCTCCGCCGTCGAGCCGTCCTGCGCGCGGCGACACCCCGGACTGCTCGCACCGCCCGCCGTCACGCCAGTCCGCCGGCCGCGGCGGCGGCCGCCGCGGCCGACCGGGACCCCACGCCGAGCTTGCGGTAGATCTGCGTGAGGTGGAACTTCACCGTGTTCTCGCTGATGAACAGCTCCTCGGCGATCTGCCGGTTCTTCCGGCCGCGCACGACCAGGCGCAGCACCTCGAGCTCCCGGGGCGCCAGGTCCCACTCGCCGGCCGCCCCGGCGCGCGGCGCGTCGATGGGGAGCGTCACATCGAGCTCCGTCCCCCAGCCGGGGACGCGCTTCACGCCGACCGCGCCGCCGAGCGCCGCCACGTTGGCCTGCGCCTGGTGCAGGCCCGGCGTGCCGGCGTCCAGCCGCCCGGGACCGTCGTCGCGGATGTTGATCAGCAGGTTCCGGCCGTCGCAGTCCCACTGCACCCGCACCCGGGTGATGTCCTCCTGCTCGTTCATGGCCAGCACCGCGCTGCGGACGATCGACCGGGCCGCGTAGGCGATCTCGCCCGGGAGCGCCCGGCCCTCGGCGGGCGGCTCGATGAACTGGACGTCCAGGCGACCGTACTGCGTCAGCGGGCGCAGGTCCGTGCGCAGTCGCGAGAACGCGCCGACCACCGGCTCCTCGGAGAGGGCCATCATCACGTCGTTGGCGGTCCGGGTCCGGACCAGGGCCGACGACGCCAGCTCCGTCGCCGCCGTCCTGGTCCGCCGGTCGTCCAGGTCCCGGCTGCGCAGGACCGCCAGGAGCGACTCGAGGTCCGTCGCGTGGCGCTCGGTCAGCTCCGTCGTCACGCGGACGCGCTCCCTGGAGACCGCATTCGAGTCGACCAGGTCCGCCGGCGAGGCCCCGGCCACCTGCCGCCGGATGCACGTCGCCGTGATCTCCCAGACCGCCTGGACCGTCTCGCGCACCGACGGCCCCTCGGCCGCCCCCGGATCGCACAGCGCCAGCACCGCCCCGGTGGCCGCCTCCCAGGCCCGCACCTGCTGCTCCCCGCCGGCGAGCGTCGCGGTGGCGATCTCCTCGCCGTCGCGGAGCCGACGGCGGATCGCGTCCATCTCCAGCACCGTCACCCGCTCGGTGATCGCGGGATCGCCCGCCTTCTTCTGGGGGCGCCCCGTGCAGTCCTCCGTGAGGATCACCAGTGCCCGGTGCGGGAGCGCCAGTGCGACGGCGTCGCTCAGCGCGGCGGCGATCTCCCGCAGGGGCGCCTCCACGATCCGGGCCACCGCCAGTGCCAGCCGCAGCTGCGCGGCACCCGCTGCGTCCCGCGCCCCGTGGTCGGCGCCGTCGTCGGGCAGGGTCTGGAGCCGAAGCGAACTCATGGTTCAACAGTATGGACGCCCCACCCGCCGCGGCCTACCCATTCGGGTAGCAGATCCGGCGCAACGGGCGGGTTCCCGCGGCCCGCGCCTGCGATGGGATGGATCGGCACCCACACGCACTGCTGGAAGGAGCCCCGTGCAGACTGTTGACGCTGAGCAGACAGTTGACGCCGTGCACCCCGTCGACACCGTGCACCCCGTCGACACCGTGCAGACGGTCGAGTCACCCGAGCAGGTCGCGCTCGACCTCGTCGCGGCTGAGGCGGTGGGCGCGGTCCGCGCCCTCGACCCGGCCTCGCTCGCCGAGGCGGCCGATCTGATCGAGGGGGCGCGCCGGGTCTTCGTCTTCGGCCAGGGGCGGTCCGGGATCGCCCTGCGCGGTCTGGCGATGCGCCTCATGCACCTCGGCCTCGCGGCGCACGTCGTCGGGGACGCCACCGCGCCGTCGATCGGCGCGGGCGACGTCCTCGTCGTCGCCTCGGGATCGGGGACCACCGGCTCGGTGGTCCGCGCCGCGGTCGCCGCGGCCGGCGAGGGCGCCGTCGTCGTCGCGCTGACGACGGCGGCCGACTCGCCGGTGGGGCGCATGGCGGCCTGCACGATCACCGTCGAGGCCGCGGCGAAGACCGACCACGGCGGCACCGCGTCCGCGCAGTACGCCGGGAGCCTCTTCGAGCAGACGGTGATGCTCACCGGCGACGCCGTCTTCCACGCCCTCTGGCAGCGCAGCGGCGCCGCCGCCGAGGAGCTGTGGACGCGGCACGCCAACCTCGAATGAACCATCCGCCCATCCCCGGGATCCCCCACTCACCAAAGGAACTGATATGACGAAACTCCAGGTCGCCATCGACCTTCTGACCACCGCCGACGCGCTCGCCCTCGCCGAGAAGGTCGCCCCGCACGTGGACATCATCGAGCTCGGCACCCCGCTCATCAAGAGCGAGGGCCTCGGCGTCATCCGCGCCGTGAAGGACGCCCATCCGGACAAGATCGTCTTCGCCGATCTCAAGACGGCCGACGCCGGCGCCCTCGAGGCGCGGATCGCCTTCGAGGCCGGTGCCGACCTCGTGACCGTGCTCGGCACGGCGGACGACTCGACGATCCGCGGCGCGGTCGAGGCCGCCCGTGAGGTCGGGAAGGGCGTCGTCGTGGACCTGATCGGCGTCGCCGACAAGGCCGCCCGCGCCCGCCAGGTCGTGGAGCTCGGTGCGGAGTTCGTCGAGTTCCACGCCGGACTCGACGAGCAGGCCCAGCCGGGCTTCAGCCTCACCACCCTGCTCGAGGCCGGCGTCGCCTCCGAGGTGCGCTTCTCGGTCGCCGGCGGCGTGAACATCCACTCCATCGCGGCCGTCCAGGCCGCCGGAGCCGACGTCGCCGTGGCCGGCGGCGCCATCTACGGGGCCGTGGACCCGGCCCTCGCCGCCGCGGCCCTCCAGGGCGAACTGAACTGACCCCAGGCCTCCAGGACCGGGCCGGCGCGCCCGACTCGAGCCGCACGCACAGGAGCCGGGCACCGTCGACGAGGACGGTGCCCGGCTCCTGCCGTGCCCGCTACGCCCTCAGGGAACTTTCGGGCTCCGTTGTGCGTCGAACAGTGGTGAGTGCAAAGCTAGGAAGCGGTGCATCGCCACTGGAGGGCTCGGGCCCCGCAGGCCGACGCATCGATTCGATCGCGTCGACGGCCCGGAGAACGGCTGCCGCGTGAAGTCCGATCAGGAGGGACGGGGACGGACCCCGAACATGAACGTCAAGAAGATCTTTAACAGCTGGGTCATCTGGGTGCTCATCGGCGCTGCCGCGCTGATCATCTTCCTCCCCACGCTGACGGCCGGGAACGCCGGCCGGGTGGACACGAGCGTCGGGCTCGAGCTCCTCGAGGAGGACAAGGCCTACGAGGCCCGGATCTTCGACGGCGACCAGCGCGTGGACCTGAAGCTGCGGGAGGCCCTGGAGGTCGACGGCGTCGACATGGGCACCGATGTCTCTTTCTACTACTCGCAGGCGCGCGCCGAGGACGTGGTCGACGCGATCGACCGGGCGGACCTGGACAGCTTCACGGACCAGCCGGTCCAGGAGAATTGGTTCCTCTCCATGCTCGGCCTGCTCATCCCCTTCATCCTGATCGCCCTGCTCTTCTGGTTCCTCATGTCGCGGGCCTCGGGCGGCGGCGGCAAGGTCATGCAGTTCGGCAAGTCCAAGGCCAAGCTGATCACCAAGGACATGCCGCAGGTGACCTTCGTCGACGTCGCCGGCGCCGAGGAGGCCGTCGAGGAGCTCCACGAGATCAAGGAGTTCCTCGAGGAGCCGGGCAAGTTCCAGGCCGTCGGCGCCAAGATCCCCAAGGGCGTCCTGCTCTACGGCCCCCCGGGCACCGGCAAGACCCTGCTCGCCAAGGCCGTCGCCGGCGAGGCCGGCGTGCCGTTCTACTCGATCTCCGGCTCGGACTTCGTCGAGATGTTCGTCGGCGTCGGCGCCTCGCGCGTCCGCGATCTCTTCGAGCAGGCCAAGAACAACGCGCCCGCCATCATCTTCGTCGACGAGATCGACGCCGTCGGGCGCCACCGCGGCGCCGGCATCGGCGGCGGCAACGACGAGCGCGAGCAGACGCTCAACCAGCTGCTCGTCGAGATGGACGGGTTCGACGCGAAGACCAACGTCATCCTCATCGCGGCGACCAACCGCCCCGACGTGCTGGACCCGGCGCTGCTCCGCCCGGGCCGCTTCGACCGCCAGATCCCCGTGGAGGCCCCCGACCTCGCCGGCCGCGAGCAGATCCTGCAGGTCCACGCCAAGGGCAAGCCCATGGCGGACAACGTGGACCTCAAGGGCGTCGCCAAGAAGACTCCCGGCTACACGGGTGCGGACCTGGCCAACGTCCTCAACGAGGCCGCGCTGCTCACCGCCCGCTCCAACGCGCAGCTGATCGACGACCGCGCCCTCGACGAGGCGATCGACCGCGTCATGGCGGGCCCGCAGAAGCGCACCCGGCTCATGAAGGAGCACGAGCGCAAGGTCACGGCCTACCACGAGGGCGGCCACGCGCTCGTCGCGGCCGCCATGAACCACTCGGCCCCGGTCACGAAGATCACCATCCTCCCGCGCGGCCGCGCCCTCGGGTACACGATGGTGGTCCCGGAGGACGACAAGTACTCGATCACCCGCAACGAGCTGCTGGACCAGTTGGCCTACGCGATGGGTGGCCGTGTCGCCGAGGAGATCGTCTTCCACGATCCCTCCACCGGCGCGTCCAACGACATCGAGAAGGCCACCGCGACGGCCCGCAAGATGGTCACGCAGTACGGCATGAGCGAGCGCATCGGCTCCGTGAAGCTCGGTTCCGGCGGGGGCGAGCCGTTCCTGGGCCGCGACGCCGGGCACGACCGCGACTACTCGGAGAACCTCGCCGCCGTCGTCGACCAGGAGGTCCGCCTCCTCATCGACGCCGCGCACGATGAGGCCTACCGGGTGCTCCTCGAGAACCGGCACGTGCTGGACCGGCTGGCCCTGGCGCTGCTCGAACGCGAGACCCTGAACCAGAAGGAGATCGCCGAGATCTTCGCCGACCTGGTCAAGCTGCCCTCCCGCCCGCTCTGGCTCTCCAAGGACACCCGCCCCATCGGCGAGCACGGCCCGGTGATGTCCCACAAGGAGCGCCGCGAGGCCGCCGAGGGCAAGAGCCCGGACGAGTACTCCGAGGGCATCGGAGACGTCACCGACGTGCCCGAGGACAGCCAGCCCGGCAGCCGCACCGGCGCCGGGCGCCCCGGGACGGACCCGGCCAACCCGGGCGGCCTCCCCGGCGGCGCCGAGCAGCAGGACGGCTGACCCGGGACCGGACCGCCCCGTCGGCCCGCCCGTGACGCTTTGCGGCGTCGCATGACGACGGCCGCGGAGGACGGACGACGGCGGCGTGGCCCCGGTCACGCCGCCGTCGTCGCGGCAGGCGGGGCATCCCCCGGGGTGCCCCGCCTGCCGCGTACCCGCACCCGGCGAGCAGCCGGCACCCAGACTTCGTTAGGATCGTCGTTGTGACTCAGAACCTAGAGACGGATCCGTCGGCCGGCTTCGTCGTCGACCAGCCGCGGATCGAGCGCGCCGTGCGCGAGATCCTCGAGGCGATCGGCGAGGACCCGGACCGCGACGGCCTGCTGGACACGCCCAAGCGCGTGGCCAAGGCGTACGCGGAGTTCTTCTCCGGCCTGCACGAGCGGCCGGGGGACCTGCTGGACACGACGTTCGACATCGACCACTCCGAGCTCGTGCTGGTGAAGGACATCCCGTTCTACTCCACGTGCGAGCACCATCTGGTCCCGTTCCACGGCTCCGCCCACGTCGGCTACATCCCCGGCGAGCACGGCAAGGTCACGGGCCTGAGCAAGCTGGCCCGTCTGGTGGAGCTCTACGCCCGCCGGCCGCAGGTCCAGGAGCGCCTGACCACGCAGATCGCGGACGCGCTGGTGGAGCACCTCGCTCCGCGCGGCGTGATCGTGGTGGTCGAGTGCGAGCACATGTGCATGTCCATGCGCGGCGTCCAGAAGCCCGGAGCCCGCACCGTCACGTCAGCCGTGCGCGGGCAGCTGCTCGAATCCGCCACGCGCGCCGAGGCCATGAGCCTCATCCTCGGCAAGTAACCCCAACCCGGTAGGAGAGCAATGAACCTCGGAGCCGTCCCCGGTACCGGTCCGGCCACCAGTCCGCTGCCCGTCGTCCGTCCGTCCAGGGTCAAGAAGTTCGGTGACCTGCCCGTGGGACGCACCCTCGTCATGGGCGTGCTCAACGTGACGGAGGACTCCTTCAGCGACGGCGGCGAGTTCGTCTCCGTCGACGACGCCATCCAGCACGGGCTGCGCATGATGTACGCCGGAGCGGACATCATCGACGTGGGCGGGGAGTCCACGCGCCCCGGCGCCGCGTTCATCGACCCCGAGCTGGAGCGCAAGCGCGTCGTCCCCGTGATCGAGGCGCTCGTGAAGGCCGGCGCGGTGGTCTCGGTGGACACCATGCACGTCGGCACGGCCCGGGCGGCCGTCGAGGCGGGCGCGCACCTGATCAACGACGTCTCCGGGCTCACCCACGAGCCGGAGATGCCGGCCCTCGTGGCCGAGCTGGGCGTGCCGTACGTGCTCATGCACCGCCGAGGCGACCAGCAGAACATGAGCGACTACGCGGACTACGACGACGTCGTGGCCGAGGTGAGGGACGAGCTCGCCGGGCTGCGCCGGACGTTCCTCGACGCCGGCGTCCAGCCGGAGCAGCTGATCGTGGACCCGGGCCTGGGCTTCGCCAAGAACGCCCACCACAACTGGGAGCTGCTGCACCGCATCGGCGAGTTCTCCGACTTCGGCCACCCGGTCCTCATCGGGACGTCCCGCAAGCGGTTCCTCGGCGCACTGCTGTCCCAGGGCGGCACGCCCGCCGCACCCAAGGAGCGCGACCACGCCACCGCCGCCACGAGCGCCCTCGCGGCCGCCGCGGGTGTCTGGGCCGTGCGCGTGCACGACGTCCCGGCGTCGTACGACGCCGTCAAGGTCGCCACCGCGTGGATGAGCGGCGGCGGCGCCGGCGCGGACGGGATCCACGACTCCCAGCGCGGCCCGGCCCAGAGCGACGGGCAGGCGGAGGGCGGCCAGCGCGAGGCGGACCCGGCCGCGGGCGTTCCCGCCGGCGGAACCGCGTGAGCGCGGCCGCACCCGCGGCGCGGGACCGGATCGCCCTCACCGGCATCACGGCCACCGGCCACCACGGGGTGTTCGACCATGAGAAGCGCGACGGCCAGCCGTTCGTGGTGGACCTCGTCCTGCACACGGACATCCGCCCCGCCGCCGCAGCGGACGACCTCGCGCTGACCACCGACTACGGGAAGGCCGCCGAGCTGGTCCGGGACCGGATCGAGGGCGGCCCGCACGACCTCATCGAGACGTTGACCCAGGGCATCGCGGATGCGATTCTGGCAGTCTTCCGGACGGTCTCGGCGGTCGATGTCACCGTGCACAAGCCCCAGGCGCCGATCCCGGTGCCGTTCGGGGACGTCAGCATCAGCATCCATCGGGAGCGGGAAGCAGGCACGCGAGCATGAGCCGGACACCAGTGAAGTGCCTCCTGGCGCTGGGCAGCAATCTCGGCGAGCGGAGCGACACGCTCTCCCTGGCCGTGGGCGACCTGATCGCCCACCAGCAGGTGCGCCTGCTGCAGGTCTCCGAGGTGGTCCAGACCAAGCCGGTCGGCGGCCCGGAGGGCCAGCCCGACTACCTGAACATGGTGCTCGAGGTGGAGACCACGCTCGAGCCCTACGAGCTGCTGGCCCACTGCCAGGACGTCGAGGACAAGCACCTGCGGACCCGCGAGGTCCGCTGGGGCCCGCGCACGCTCGACGTCGACATCGTCACCTACGGCGACCTGACCCTGGACGACGACGACCTGACGCTGCCCCACCCCCGGGCCGCCGAGCGCGCGTTCGTCCTGCAGCCCTGGGCCTGGATGGACCCCGAGGCCACGCTCGCCGGGCAGAGCGTCGCGGAGCTCGCGCAGCAGGCCTCGGACCGCGACGACGTCTCCCTCTACGACGTCGAGGCCGACGAGTACGGGGACTGACCGCCGCATGAACCAGATCCGCCCGGCCGGGCTCGGCCTGACCGCCGTCATCGCGGCGGTTCTGGGCTGGGGCGCGAGCCTGATCGCCGCGTCCCACTCGGCCCCGGCGCCGGTCCTGCACCCGACCAGCCTGATCACCGTCGGCGCCGCCACCCTGATCGTCCTGGTCCTCGGGCTGCGCGTGCGCGCCGTGCAGGCGCAGCGCCGCCGCTGGGCCGAGGAGCGCCGCCGTCAGGCCGCCTCCGAGCAGGCCGCGGCCGGGCGTGCTCCCGAGGGCCCGGGCTCCGAGGACCGCGGCCAGTCCGACCGCAGGCCCGCCCCCCGTCGGGACCCGGTCGAGATGAGCCCGCTGCTCGCGGCACGCACCCTGATCCTCGCGCAGGCCGTGGCCTACGCGGGTTCCGTGGTGGGCGGTTGGCACGGCGGCGTCCTGGTGGACCTGCTCGGGGCCATGGCGCCCGCCTCCGCCACCGTGATCACCGCCTGGGTGATGCTCGGCGCCGGCGTCGTCATGAGTGTGGTGGGATGGGTGGTGGAACAATTCTGCAAGCTTCCGCCGGACGACCCGGCGGCGAACCTGGGGGACACGGATGAACGCGGAGAAGGATTCCCGGCAGGCGCCTGACCAGGCCGTGGATCCGGAGGGCGTCGACTGGCTGCCGGTGTCGGACAAGCTCATCACGGTCCGCCTCATCAGCGGGGCCGTCTGGATGGTCGTCGTCGTCGGCGTGCTCTCGGTGCCGCTCGTCCTGCGGTCCACCGGCGTCTGGGCGGGCTACCCCGGGTGGCTGGCCTGGTCCGTCCCCGGCGTCGTCCTCCTGTGGTTCCTCATCGGGCTGGCGATCACTCCGCGCCAGGTGCGGGCCATCGGCTACGCGGAGCGGCACGAGGACCTGCTGGTCAAGCAGGGCATCCTCTTCCGCCGCCTGCTGGTGGTCCCCTACGGCCGGATGCAGTACGTGGACGTGCAGGCCGGTCCGCTGGACCGCGCGTTCGGGCTCTGCAAGGTCGAGCTGCACACCGCGTCCTCGTCCGTGACGGCCACCATCCCCGGGGTTCCCGAGGAGGAGGGGGCCAGGCTGCGCGAGCAGCTCTCCGCCCGCGGCGAGGCGAGGCTGGCCGGCCTATGAGCCACCAGGACCCCGACGCCGTCGTGCCCCCTGACGAGGACGCCGTCGTGCCTCCCGGAAGGAGCGCCCGCGAGGGCGCTCCAGAGAACGCCGCCGAGGACCCGCCGGGGGCCTCCGCCGACCCGGCTCTCACGGACGCCGCGGACGAGTGGCACCGGGTGCATCCGATCTCGCCCCTCGTGCGGGGCTGGATCGCGTTGGTGGCGATCGTCTACTTCTTCGGGCAGTCGTGGGCGGAGAACCTGTTCTCCGACCTGACCGGCATCGGCGGCGACGAGCCCGAGGAGTCCGGGACGTGGAATCCGGCCGAGCTCGCCGCGACCCAGGAGGGCCTGCTCTGGGTCGTCGGTATCTCCCTCGGGGTGCTGCTGCTGATCCTGCTCGGGTTCTTCCTGTCCTGGCGGTTCACGAAGTACCAGGTGACCGAGGGACACGTGAACGTCCGCTCCGGCATCCTCTTCCGCCAGCAGCGCCAGGCGCGGATCGACCGCGTCCAGGCCATCGACATCGGTCAGCCCCTGGTCGCCCGGATCACGGGCCTGGGCGAGCTCAAGTTCGAGGTCGCCGACGGCGGCAGCACCGCCATGAAGCTGTCCTACCTCAAGCTCGCGGAGGCCAAGCGGCTGCGCCATCGGATCCTCGCCCGGGCCGGGGGTCTGCGCGCCGCCCAGTCGGGGACGGCCCGCCCCGCCGAGTCGCCGTCCGGCACCGGGGCGGGCGGCGCGCCGCCGGCCGGGGCCGACGACGTCGCTCCCGCGGGCACGCTGCCGGATCCCGGGACCTCCGTGGCCGGTACGACCGGTGCCGCCCCGGTGCTGACCGACGCAGACCTCGAGGCGCCGGAGAACGTCCTGGTCCGCGTCCCGCCGGGCCGTCTGGTCCTGTCGCTGCTGGTGAGCCCGTGGCTCTGGTTCGTGTTCGCGGCCCTGGCCGGCGGCATCGTGGGGGAGGTCCTCACGGAGGGGGCGTTCCGGACGGTGTACCTCGTGCCCGGTCTCTTCGGGATCCTGCCGTGGCTGTGGACCGAATTCTCCAACGGCTTCAACTTCCGGGCCGGCGTGAGCCCGGACGGCCTGCGCATGAGCTACGGCCTGCTGGACACGCACCACCAGACCGTCCCGCCCGGCCGCGTGCAGGCGGTGCAGGTGACGCAGGGCGTGATCTGGAAGCTGTTCGGGTGGCACAAGGTCACGGTCAACGTCGCTGGGTACGGCGAGGCCACCGGCGGCAGCGCCGCCCGGTCCACCGTCCTGCCCGTCGGCACCCGTCAGGACGTGCTGAACGTCCTGGCGATCATCCTGCCGAACCCCGGCACGGACCGCCCGCTGGAGCTGATCGACGCCGGTATCGCCGGCCGCGGCACGGGGGAGGGCTTCACGACGTCGCCGCGCACGGCCCGCCTCCTCTCACCGTTCGCATGGAGCCGGCAGGGCTACACCGTCACGCGCACGGCCGTCTTCGCCCGGTCCGGGTTCCTGGTCCGCAGTCTGTTCATGGTGCCGCACGAGCGGACCCAGGGCATCCGCCTGACCCAGGGGCCGCTCGAGCGCTGGCGCGGCGTCGCGGACGTCTCCCTGGTGACCACGGACGGGCCGGTGCATCCGGCCATCACCCAGGCGGGAGCGGCCGAGGCGCGCCGGTTCTTCCTCGAGCAGGCCGAGCGCGCGGCCGAGGCGCGGCACCTGCACGACCACGACCACTGGCTGGACGACGACCCGTACGGTGCCCCGCAGCGCGGCCCCGTCGCGGAAGGAGAGCGATGAGCAAGCCCGGACGCCTCGGCATCGGGATCGTGAGCGCGGGGCGGGTCGGCGCCGTGCTCGGCTACGCCCTGCGGGCCGCGGAGCACCAGGTGGTGGGCGTGCACGCCGTCTCCGAGGAGTCGCGCGACCGCGCCGAGACCCTGCTGCCCGGGGCCCCGGTCCTCGAGATCCCGGAGATCCTGCGGCGGGCCGAGCTCGTCCTGCTCGCCGTGCCGGACGATCAGCTCGGCCCGCTCGTGCAGGGCCTCGCCGACGGCGGCCACTGGCGCTCCGGGCAGCTGGTCGTGCACACCGCGGGCCGCTACGGCGTCGGAGTGCTCGAGCCGGTCCGCGCGGCGGGGGCCGTCCCGCTCGCCATCCACCCCGCGATGACGTTCACCGGCCTGTCGATGGACCTCGCGCGCCTGTCCGACTGCGTCTTCGGGGTCACGGCGGACAACATGATGCTCCCCATCGCGCAGGCGCTCGTGGTGGAGATGGGCGCCGAGCCCGTCGTCGTCGCCGAGGAGGACCGGGTCCGCTACCACGCGGCGCTCGCCCACGCCTCCAACCACCTGGTCACCATTGCCGGACAGGCCGCCCAGATGCTCGGCGCCGTCGGCGTGGAGCGGCCGGACCGCGTCCTCGCCCCGCTGATGCGGGCGTCGCTGGAGAACGCGCTCGCCTCCGGGGAGAGCGCCCTCACGGGTCCGGTGGCCCGGGGGGACACCGGCACCGTCGCCGCGCACGGGGAGGCCCTCCGCGCCGAGGACGACGACGTCCGCCTCGCCTACCAGGCGATGGCGCGGGCCACCGCGTTGCGGGCCGTGGACCGCGGACGCCTCACCCGGGCGCAGGCCGACGGGATCCTCGACCTCCTAGACTGACGCCGTGAACACGGAACCGCGCCCCGCCCAGTCCGCCCGAGCCAGTGAGAGCGGTGTCCCCGGACCGGCACCGCGCATCGTCCGCACGGTCGCCGAGCTGAAGACGGCCTCGCGGAAGCTGCTGGAGGCCGCCGGTCGGGTGGGCGAGGAGGGCGCGGAACCGGTGTCGCTCGGGCTCGTGCCCACCATGGGCGCCCTCCACTCCGGGCACGCGACGCTCATCCGGCAGGCCCGCGCGGAGAACGACGTCGTCGTCGTCACGGTCTTCGTCAACCGTCTCCAGTTCGACGACCCGGCGGACTACGAGCGGTACCCGCGCACGCTCGACGCCGACGCGGCGCTCGCCGGGGAGGCCGGCGCCGACGTCGTCTTCGCCCCCGAGGAGCACGAGGTCTATCCGGACGGGACTCCGCGGGTGCTCGTCTCCGCCGGGGATCTGGGCGCGCGCTTCGAGGGGCGGTCCCGCCCGGGACACTTCGACGGCATGCTCGCCGTCGTCGCCAAACTCCTCCACTACGGGAATCCGGAGGCGGCCACGGCCGTGCCGACCCCGTACCGCGCCTACTTCGGGCAGAAGGACGCGCAGCAGCTCGCTATCGTGCAGCGACTGGTCAAGGACCTCGCCTACCCGGTGGAGATCCGGCCGGTGCCGATCGTCCGGGCGGAGGACGGGCTGGCGCTGTCGAGCCGCAACCAGTTCCTCACGGACGAGGACCGCGAGGCGGCCCTCGTCCTGTCGCGGGCGCTGTTCCTCATGAAGGAGCGCGCCGAGTCCCGGCTCCCCCTGCAGCCGGACGACGCCGTCGCGCTCATCGCCTCCGAGCCGAGAGTGGAGCTCGACTACTTCGAGATCGTCGATCCCGAGACGCTCCAGGTGCTCGCCTTCAACTGCCAGGACACTCCCTTCACGGGAACGGCCCTCGCCCTGGTGGCCGCCCGTGTCGGCTCCGTCCGACTCATCGACAACATGCCACTCACCGACGGCGTCCGATAGACGTTTCCCGACTGCGCCGGAAGAGCCGGCGGAGAAGGGAGCGATGTGACGCAGTACGCATTTTCCGCCGGGCCCCGTCTCGACCGGCAGAGCGGCCCAAATCCCCGGAATGGCGCGGCTGAGAGGCCCGCGGGAGGGGGTGGCCGCCCGATTTTGCGGGGTGCTGGTTTCTGTGTAGAGTATTTCGAGTCGTCGCGACGAGGACAGCACGGAGAGATCCGGGGCTGAGGATCGAAGCGGTGGCGGAATCCTTTTTCCTTTTTCTCTG
Organism: Zhihengliuella sp.; assembly: GCF_031178195.1. Classification (GTDB taxonomy): domain Bacteria; phylum Actinomycetota; class Actinomycetes; order Actinomycetales; family Micrococcaceae; genus Zhihengliuella. Next base: position 231 of record NZ_JAPSJL010000008.1, on the reverse strand, counting down.
AACCGTTTCGGCGGGTGTTCTCGAACGCCCTGGGAATGGTGGCGGGGAAAGGGGGTTGCGGGTTCTCCGGTGTGGTGCGGGTCGCAGGTTCTGCGGTTTGCATTGGCGGGGGGATGCGGGTAAGGTATTCGAGTTGCTTCGGAGCGAAGCGGTCGGGATGAATGGTCCTGGTTGTGGTAGTCCGGGGTGTCTGTTGTTTGAGAACTCAATAGTGTGCCAAGTTTGTTGATA
>NZ_JAPSJL010000007.1 GCF_031178195.1 Zhihengliuella sp. | reverse complement strand
TACGGCGGTCACAGCGTGGGGGAAACGCCCGGTCCCATACCGAACCCGGAAGCTAAGACCCACAGCGCCGATGGTACTGCACTCGGGAGGGTGTGGGAGAGTAGGTCGCCGCCGGACAACCATTACAACTCAGGCCCCCGCAGAAATGCGGGGGCCTGAGCCATTTAACCCACCCAACACCACAGCGGGGGACGACCGCACCGGCGTTCCGCCCCGAGCTCCGTGCGGCCCGGCCCAGCCGGCGGGCCAGGGCCGCCTCGTGCCCCGGTGCCCGGCTCAACTGCCCGCCGCCGCTGCCCGCCGCCGCTGCCCGCCTCGTTCCTCCTCGAGCCACCCCCGGATCGCAGTATCGTGGGGGCATGACCGGTCTGTTCTCGCATGCACCCCAGGAGCCCGACGACGACGCGGCGGGCGCCACGCCCCTCCCAGCGAGGACTGCAGCGGTGCATGTCCCCGTCGACGCCGAGCACGCCTTCGAGGGCTTCACCGAGTACATCCACCTCTGGTGGCCGGCAGGCCGCCATTCCCGCCTCGGCGTCGGTAGCCACTTCAGTCTCGATCGTGACGGGCTCCAGGAGGAGGACGACGCCGGACAGGTGCAGATCTGGGGCGAACTCGGCCGTGCCGAGCCTCCGGGCCTCCTGGAGCTGCGCATCCTGCACCCCAGGGAGCAGGCGGCGCCGACTGATCTGCGCCTTCACTTCGTCGACGCCGGCGGCGCCGGAACCGACGTCCGCCTCGAGCAGAGCGGCTGGGCCGCCGGACGGGCGGGGGAGCTGCAGTACGCAGCCTCCGACCACTGGAGCGACGTCCTGGAGGCCTACGCGCGCTTCATGGGCGCAGGCTGACGGACGCGCCGCCGTGCCGGGAACTGGAAGTATCCGCGGGTCCGGGTGATGGGCCGCGTCCGCGGATTGAGCGCATCCCCACCCGCTCCGCCGGCGAACACGGGGAGGGCCGCCGATTATGAGAATGCGCCGGGAATGAGTAAGCTATTGGAGGTTGCTAACGCACCGGGGTGTAGCGCAGCTTGGTAGCGCGCCTCGTTCGGGACGAGGAGGTCGCAGGTTCAAATCCTGTCACCCCGACCACTAGCAAAGGCGAGGGCCGACTCCACGGAGTCGGCCCTCGCCTTTTGTGCACGTACCTTTCGGTACCGCTCCCGTTGTTCGGTGCCGCCTGTTGTCTCATTCCGGTCGCCGGCACGGATCTCGTGCTCCGCGGGCGTCGGGACTACGGGCGGGGCGGGGGAGCGGTGGTCGAGCGCGCGATGAACTCCGTGGGGTAGAACCCGTCGGTGGGGTCCCGTTCGAGCTCGCGCTCGCCCAGGAGCTCCAGGATCTTCCGGACGGCCCAGATGCCCTGGCTGCGGGCGTCCTGACTGAACGTGGTCAGTCCGAACAGCTCGCTGAGATCGTGCCCGTCCATGCCGACCACGGAGAAGTCGCCGGGCACGTCGATGCCGAAGTCGCGCGCCGCCAGGAGCGCGCCGAACGCCATCTCGTCCGAGGCGCAGACCACTGCAGTGGGCCGTTCGCGGGGCATCGAGAGCAGACTGCGGATCTTGCGGTAGGCGCCCTCGGTGGTGAAGTTGGCCGCGAGCAGCCATTCTGGCCGCACCTCCAGGTTCGCCTGGTCCAGGGCGTACTCGAACCCGTCCTGCCGTGCCGTGGTGAGCTTGAAGTCGACGTCGAACTCCTCGGAGCCGCCTAGGAACGCGATCCGCGTGTGGCCCAGCTCGATGAGATGCTCGGTCAGGAGCGCCGTCGTGTTGAAGTCGTCCACACGGATGGTCGCGATCTCCGGGATGAAACCGCCGATGGCGACGACGGGCTTGTCCACGGAGGCGAGCTGGCGCACCTCGTTGTCGCTGAGCTTGAGCGTGACGGTGATGACCGCGTCGAGCCGCTTGCGCAGCAGCAGGTCGGAGAACACCGAGACGCGGTGCTGCTCCTGCCCGCCCGTGTCGTAGAGGGTGAGATCGTAGCCTGCGCTGATGAGCTCGCCGGCGATGCCCTCGAGGACGGTGGAGAAGAACCAGCGACTGACGGTCGGGACCACCACGCCGATGTTCCGGCTCCGTCCCGACGCCAGCGACGACGCGTTGAAGGAGACCACGTAGCCGAGTTCCTCGGCTGCCTGCTGCACCCTGGCGCGCGTGGCCGGGGAGACCTTGCCGTTGCCACTCAGTGCGCGCGAGACGGTGGCGGCGGAGACCCCCGCGCGCTGGGCGACATCTTTAATTCCGGCCATCGACCGTATTCTTCCATCCAGCCCGGCACCGCATCAGACGGCGGCCCGCCCGCGTGTCAGGCACCGGCGTCCGGAAGACCGGCGACGTCCAGCCAGGCGGCGGCGTCCGGAGCGAGGACGCCGTCGGACGTCGCCCCGGGGACGCTCTCGAGGAGTATCCGTCCCGCCGGGAGCCGGATCGGGTCGGACCCGGTGTTCAGGACGACGACGGTGCTCCCGTTCCGGTAGGCCGCCACCTCGGAATCGGCGGTCCCGGCCGCCGATTCGAGCCAGGAGAGGTCGCCGAGGCCGAGCTCCCGCTCGGCGCGTGCCCGTAGGGCCGCCCGGTAGAGCTCGAGCGTCGAGCCCTCGTGTCCCGCCTGCGCGTTCCGGGCGTACGACGCCCAGGAGTCCGGCTGGGGCAGCCACGGCTCGGCCCCCGCGGGCTTGTGGGCGTCGGCGACGGTGCTGAAGCCGAAGGTCGGGGCGTCCGCGTGCCACGGCAGAGGCACGCGGCAGCCGTCGCGGCCGATCCGCTCGCCCCCGGTGCGGAGGAAGGTGGGGTCCTGACGCGCCTCGGCCGGCAGGTCGAGGTGGTCGGGGAGCCCGAGCTCCTCGCCCTGGTAGAGGTACATCCCGCCGGGCAGGCCGAGGGTGAAGAGCGTGGCCGCGCGGGCCCGGCGCAGGCCGAGCTCCTCGTCCGGGCGCCGGGACTGCGGCGCGATGCCGTCGCCGACGTGCCCCGCCGCACCGAGGCCGAAGCGGCTGGTGTGCCGGGACGTGTCGTGGTTGGACAGCACCCAGGTGGTCGGCGCGCCGACGGCGTCGAAGGCCTTGAGCGAGCGCTCGACCGTGCCCTTGAACGAGGCGGCGCCCCAGCCCATGCCCAGGTAGTCGAAGTTGAAGGTCTGGTGCATCTCGTCGCGGCGCACCCAGTGCGCCATCGTCTCGACGGGGTGGGCGTTGGCCTCCCCACAGAGGATCCGCTCGCCGTCGTACTCCTCCAGCACCTTCCGCCACTCGCGGAAGATCTCGTGGACGCCGGCCCGCCCGAACATGGGCGCGTCGGAGAAGGGGTAGCCCTCCACGGGCCGGCCGTCGGGGCGGCCGTGCCAGTCGGGCAGCTCCGGCTCTTTGATGAGGGCGTGGGCGACGTCGACGCGGAACCCGCCGGCGCCGCGGTCCAGCCAGAAACGCAGGATGCGCTCGAACTCGGCGCGCACGTCCGGGTGGTCCCAGTTGAAGTCCGGCTGCGAGGAGTCGAAGAGGTGCAGGTACCACTGGCCGGGGGAGCCGTCGGGCTCGGTCACCCGCGTCCACGCCGGGCCGCCGAAGTGGGACTGCCAGTTGTTCGGCGGCAGCTCGCCGTCCTCGCCGCGGCCGTTGCGGAAGTGGAAGAGCGCGCGGGGGAGCGCGCCGGGACCGCCGGCCAGGGCCGCCTGGAAGAGCGCGTGCTGGTCCGAGCAGTGGTTGGGGACCAGGTCGACGATGATCCGCAGACCGAGGCGATCGGCCTCGGCGACCAGGTCGTCGAAGTCGTCGAGGGTGCCGAACAGCGGGTCGACGTCGCAGTAGTCGGAGACGTCGTAGCCGGCGTCGCGCTGGGGCGACCGGAAGAAGGGCGAGAGCCAGACCGCGTCGACCCCGAGGTCCGCGACGTGGTGGAGCTCGTCGGTGATGCCGCGGAGGTCCCCCATGCCGTCGCCGTCGGCATCGCGGAAGGACCGCGGGTAGATCTGGTAGATCACGGCGCGGCGCCACCACTCGTCGCGCGCGGCGGCCGCGTGGACGGGGCGCTCGGCGGCGAGGGCGGGCGGAAGCGAGGCTGCGGTCGTCATGCTGCCCATGCTAACGGCAACCCGAGCGCTCTGGAAGCGTTTTCCAGAAAGCATCCCCCGAAATGGCGTGGTTTATCCCGCGGTGGACGGAAGTCATGTAAGCGCTTACACTTGTGTCTTGCATCACTTGGCGTCGTGCGGGCCCTCCCGTGTCGACCCACCATCGGGGATGCGGAATCGACGAACAAGGAGCTCACCCATGAAGGTGCACACTCGTACCATCAGCCGCCGGTCGGCGGCACTCGGGGCGCTGGGCGTCTCGGCCGTCCTGGCGCTCTCCGCTTGCGGGGGCAGCACGGAGCCTGCGGAGACGACGGCGGCCTCCGGGTCCGCCGCGGCCGGCGACACCACGCTGACCATGTGGACCGACGCCGAGCGGGCGCCGGCCCTGGAGGGCATCGCGGCGCAGTTCGAGGAGGAGAAGGGCATCGCCGTCGACCTGGTGGTCAAGGACTTCGCCGCCGTGCGCGACGACTTCATCACCCAGGCCCCGACCGGCAAGGGCCCCGACGTCCTGGTCGGCCCGCACGACTGGCTGGGCACGCTCGTGCAGAACGGCGTCGTCGCACCCGTCCAGCTCGGGGACAAGGCCGGTGAGTTCAGCGAGGCCTCCGTCCAGGCCATGACGTACGAGGGCCAGACTTACGGCGTGCCCTACAGCGTCGAGAACATCGCCCTGATCCGGAACACCGCCCTCGTGGGCGAGGCGCACGAGGACTTCGCCGACGTCGTCGCGGCCGGCCAGGCGGCCGTCGACGCCGGCGACGCCGAGTTCCCCTTCCTCGTGGGGCTCGATCCCAAGCAGGCCGATCCCTACCACATGTACCCGCTGCAGACCTCGTTCGGCGCCCCCGTCTTCGAGCGCGGCGAGGACGGCTCCTACGACGTCAGCAAGCTCGCGATGAACAACGACGGCGGGAAGGACTTCGCCCAGCTCCTCGCCGACCACGGCGACCAGGGGACCGGGGTGTTCAACTCCAACATCACCGGCGACATCGCCAAGGAGAAGTTCGCCGCGGGGGCCTCGCCCTACTTCCTCACGGGACCGTGGAACATCCCCGTCATCGAGGAGGCCGGCATCGACTTCGCCGTCGACCCGCTGCCGAAGGCCGGCCCGGAGGCCGCCCAGCCGTTCATCGGCGTCAACGGGTTCTTCGTCTCCGCGCACAGCAAGAACCAGCTGGCGGCCAACGAGTTCGTCGTCAACTACCTCAGCACCGAGGCTGCGCAGGACGCGCTCTTCGACCAGGGCGGACGCCCGCCGGCCCTGAACGCCTCCTTCGAGAAGGCCGCCTCCGACCCCGTGGTCGCGGCCTTCGGCGAGATCGGCGCGGACGGCGTGCCGATGCCGGCTGCCCCGGAGATGCAGGCGGTGTGGGCCGACTGGGGGGCCACCGAGCTGAGCCTCATCAAGGGCAACGCGGCCGATCCGGCGGCGGCCTGGGAAGAGATGAGCCAGAACATCGAAGCCAAGTTCGAGGGCTAGGACCAGAGCGTGCGCGGTGAATCGACCCCGAACGGGGCCGTCCGTCCGGCCGCGGGAGCGCCTCGGGGCGCCTCCCGCGGCCCGGACGGGCTGATCGGAATCCTGACCAAGATCGTCCTGCTGGGCCTCGTCGACGCGGCGGCGGCCTACGGGCTGTTCCAGCTGGCCGTCAGCGAGGAGTGGGCGGTCTTCGCGATCAGCCTCCTGGTGACCCTGGCCATCAACTGGATCTATCTGGGTAAGAAGAACCTGCCGGCCAAGTACTTGGCCCCCGGTCTGATCTTCCTGCTCGTGTTCCAGGTGTTCGTGATGTTCTACTCGACCTACATCGCGTTCACGAACTACGGCGACGGCCACAACTCCACCAAGGAGGACGCCGTCCACGCCATCCAGCTCTCGGCGCTGGAGCGCGTGCCCGATTCACCGCAGTACGCGGCCACCGTGGTCGAGGACGGCGACGAGCTCCTCCTGCTCGTCACCGACCCGACCGGCCAGGTCAGCCTCGGCGGGCCTGAGCAGCCGCTCGAGCCCGTCGAGGAGCCGGTCGAGCGCGACGCCACCGGCAAGGCCGTGGCGATCGAGGGCTACGAGACGCTGCAGTTCGCCGACCTGCTGAACCGGCAGGCCGACGTCGCGGAACTCGTGGTCCCGCTCAGCGACGACCTCGAGGACGGGACGCTGCGCACCCAGGACGGCTCCACCGCCTACGTGTTCAAGCCCCGGCTGACCTACGACGCCGAGGCCGACACCTTCACGAACACCTCCACCGGCGTCGTCTACTCCGACTCCGGCGAGGGCACCTTCCGCTCCGCCGACGGCCAGGAGCTCGGGGTGGGCTGGAAGATCCACGTCGGCCTCGAGAACTTCGAGCGCGCCTTCACCGACGCCGACCTGCGCGGCCCACTGCTGCAGGTGGTGCTCTGGACGTTCGCGTTCGCCTTCCTCTCCGTCCTGACGACGTTCGCGCTGGGGCTCTTCCTGGCGATCGCGTTCAACCGGGCGGACCTCCGGGGCAAGCGGATCTACCGGGTGCTGATGATCCTGCCCTACGCCTTCCCGGCGTTCCTCTCCGGCCTGGTCTGGTCCGGCCTCCTCAACCCGCAGTTCGGCTTCATCAACAACGCCCTGCTCGGCGGCGCCGACATCGCCTGGCTGACGGACCCCTGGATGGCGAAGTTCTCGGTCCTGCTGGTGAACCTGTGGCTCGGCTACCCGTACATGTTCCTGGTCTGCACGGGCGCCCTGCAGTCCCTCCCGCCGGACGTGGAGGAGGCCGCGCGGATGGACGGTGCCGGCGCCTGGAGAATCTTCACCGCGATCAAGCTGCCGCTGCTGCTCGTCTCGCTCGCCCCGCTGCTGATCTCCTCGTTCGCGTTCAACTTCAACAACTTCAACGTGATCTACATGCTCACGGGCGGCGGGCCGCGGTTCGGGGGCACGACCTTCGACATCGGTGCCACGGACATCCTCATCACGATGGTCTACAAGGTCGCCTTCGGCACCGGCACCGGCCGCGACTACGGACTGGCCAGCGCCCTCGCGATCATCATCTTCATCGTGGTGGCGGTCGTCTCCACGATCAGTTTCCGCCGGACCAAGGCGCTGGAGGAGATCAACTGATGACTACGCACACCACCACACGCGAGCCGGGCGTCGGCGTCCCGGAGGTCCGGATGCCGTTCGGGCGCTGGGTCCGGGAGAAGGGCTGGAGGCACGCGGTGGCCGTCCTGGCCACGCTGTTCTCCATTTTCCCGCTGGTCTACGTCCTGTCGGCCGCCCTGAATCCCACGGGGACCATGGCGGGGGCGACGAGCCTGTTCACGAATGTCGGCTTCGGCAACTTCGAGGCCCTCTTCGCCAACGAGCAGCGCCCCTTCGCCCGTTGGTTCGTCAACACCCTCGTGATCGGCGTCGTCACCAGCGCTGCCACCGTCTTCCTCGGGGCGCTCGCTGCCTACGCGTTCTCCCGCATGCGTTTCGCGGGCCGTCGGTTCGGGCTCCTGACCCTCCTGCTGCTGCAGATGTTCCCGCAGCTGCTCGCCGTCGTCGCGATCTTCCTGCTGCTGAACTTCATCGGCGACATCTTTCCGGCGCTCGGACTGGGAAGCATGCTTGGATTGATCATGGTCTACCTGGGAGGGGCGCTCGGCGTGAACACGTATTTGATGTACGGGTTCTTTAACACCGTGCCCAAGTCCCTCGACGAGTCGGCCCGGATCGACGGCGCCTCGCACGCGCAGGTCTTCTTCCGGATCGTCATGCCGCTGGTCACGCCCATCCTCGCGGTCGTCGGGCTGCTGGCGTTCATCGGCATCTCGAGCGAGTTCGTGATCGCCTCCGTCGTGCTGACCGACCCGGACTCGCAGACGCTCGCCGTCGGCCTGTACTCGTACGTGGCCCAGCAGCGCAGCGAGAACTGGGGCGTCTTCGCCGCCGGCGCCGTCATCGCCGCCATCCCGGTCATGGCCCTGTTCCTGTTCCTCCAGCGGTACATCACGTCCGGCCTGACCGCCGGCAGCGTCAAGGGGTAGCCATGTCCGGCAGCGTCCGCCCGTCCAGCAGCGACCGGCCGTCCGGCCCGTTCGCGAGGGTCCCGCTCAGCGCGTGGCCGCACCACGACGGGTCGGAGCTGCACGTCGGCGAGCTGTTCCCGGCGCTGCGGGACCGCGTCCCGGTCCGCCTGCGCATCCCGCGCGCCCTGAGCGCGGCCCTCGGCCCCCTCGAGGGCGTGTGGCTGCGCAGCCTCCGGGACTTCGAGCCCCACTACGACGCCGCGGCCGCCACGGCCGGTGACGCTGCGGCGTCGTCGTGGGACTGGTACGAGGCCGACCTCCTGCTGGTCAACCCGGTTCAGCGGTACCGCTGGCTGGTCCGCGCCGGCGGGCGGGCGTACTGGCTCAACGCCGCCGGATTCTGGGACCGCGACGTGGGCGATGCGCACGACTTCCGCCTCACCGCGCACGACGGGCGGCAGACCCCGGACTGGGCCCACCGTGCGGTGATGTACCAGGTGTTCCCGGACCGCTTCGCGCGCTCCGAGCAGGCGGACCGGCACCCGGTGCCGGAGTGGGCCATCGCCTGCGACTGGGACACCACCGAGGTGATCGGCCAGGGGCCGCAGACGCCGTACCAGTTCTTCGGCGGGGACCTGCCCGGGATCACCGAGCGGCTCGACCACCTGGTGGGGCTCGGCGCCACCGTCCTCTACCTGACGCCCCTCTTCCCGGCCCGGTCCAACCACCGGTACGACGCGTCGTCGTTCTGCGGCATCGACCCGCTCCTGGGTGGCGACGAGGCGCTGGTCGAGCTGGTCCGGGCCGCCCACGCGCGCGGGCTCAGAGTCATCGGCGACCTCACCACCAACCACTCGGGCGCGGCCCATGAGTGGTTCCGCGCCGCGCGGGCCGACCCGCGCTCGCCGGAGGCCGACTTCTACTACTTCAGCGCCGACCACAGCACCTACGAGGCGTGGCTCGGCGTGGACTCGTTGCCCAAGCTCAACTGGCGCTCCGAGGGGCTGCGCCGCCGGTTCGTGCTCGACGACGACGCGATGGTGGCCCGCTGGCTGCAGCCGCCCTTCGACCTCGACGGGTGGCGGATCGACGTGGGGAACATGACCGGCCGGCTGGGCCGCGACGACCTGAACCACGAGGTCGCGGCGCTTCTGCGCGACCGCGTCGGCGAGGTCAAGCCGGACGCGCTGCTCCTGGCCGAGTCCACCTCCGACGCCGCCGCCGACTTCCAGGGCGACACCTGGCAGGGCGCCATGACGTACACGAACTTCACGCGGCCGCTCTGGCACTGGCTGGCCGACGCGCCCGAGGCGCTCGCCGGCCGCGAGCCGTGGTTCTTCGGAGTGCCGCCGGGGGCCACGGACCAGACGCCGGCGGAGACGTTCCTGGTGACCCATCTGGACTTCGTCTCGGGGTTCCCGTGGACGGTCCGGCGGTGCAACCTGAACGCCCTGGACACCCACGACACCGCCCGGGCCGCCGAGATCCTGCTCCCGGGCGGCCAGTCCGTGGGCGTCCTGCTCCAGTACACGATGCCGGGAATCCCCATGGTCTTCATGGGGGACGAGTTCGGCCTGACGGGGTGGAACGGGGAGGCCTCGCGCACCCCGATGCCCTGGCGCGAGCTCGAGTGTCCGGAGGGCGAGCGCCGGCGGATCCGCGAGGACCTGCGCGGTCTCTACGGGGCGCTGGGGTCGTTGCGTGCCGGCAGCCCGGCGCTGCTCGACGGCGGCATCCGGTGGCTCCACGCCGAGGGCGACGTCCTGGTCTTCATCCGCGAGCACGCCGAGCAGTCGGCCCTCGTGGTCGCCGCGAGGGCGGCCTTCCAGATCGAGCTCCCGCCCGCGGCCGTGGGCACGGCAGCGAGGGGGGTGTGGGAGCACGCGCTCGACGTCGGTCCCGGGGTCTGGGCCCTCCGGGACGGGGACGCCGTCGTGCTCGAAGGGGCCGGCGGGCCGTGCGGAGCCGTCTGGCTCCTGCCCGGCGTCCGCCGACCGCACGCCGCGTGAGGGACCGGGGTTAACGGAACCGGGGCCGGCCACCGTGACGGTGGCCGGCCCCGAGCCGGGACGCCGCAGCAGCGGCGTGGCGACTAGTCGATGCGGTTGCCGGTCGCGTTGTCGAAGCGGTGCAGGCGCTCGGCCGGGGCGTGGACCTTGAGGGTCTCGCCCATCTTGACCTGCGCGCGGCCGTCGAGGCGGACCACGAACTCGTGCTCCTCACCGTTGATCTGCGTGCGGCCGTACGCGAAGGCGTCCGAGCCGAGCTCCTCGACGACGTCGACGACGACGTCCCAGGTGTGCTCGTCGACGCTCGAGTCGCTGACCAGCTTGAGGTCCTCGGGGCGGACGCCGACGGTCTGGGTGCCCTCGTCCACGAGGTTCATGGCGGGGGAGCCGATGAAGCCGGCGACGAAGACGTTGGCCGGGCGGTCGTAGAGATTGCGCGGGGTGTCGACCTGCTGCAGCAGGCCGTCCTTCAGCACGGCGACGCGGTCGCCCATGGTCATGGCCTCGACCTGGTCGTGGGTGACGTAGACCGTGGTGACGCCCAGGCGGCGGGTCAGGGACGCGATCTGCGTGCGGGTCTGGACACGGAGCTTGGCGTCCAGGTTGGACAGCGGCTCGTCCATGAGGAAGACCTGCGGGGAGCGGACGATCGCGCGGCCCATGGCGACGCGCTGGCGCTGGCCGCCGGAGAGGGCCTTCGGCTTGCGGTCCAGGTACTGGGTGAGGTCCAGGAGGCGGGCGGCCTCCTCGATGCGCTTGCGGCGCTCATCCTTGTCGACGCCGGCGATCTTCAGGGCGAAGCCCATGTTGTCGGCGACGGACATGTGCGGGTAGAGCGCGTAGTTCTGGAACACCATGGCGATGTCCCGGTCCTTGGGGGCGACGTCCGTGACATCGCGGTCGCCGATGAGGATGCGTCCCGCGTTGACGTCCTCCAGGCCCGCGAGCATGCGCAGCGTGGTGGACTTTCCGCAGCCGGACGGGCCGACGAGGACGAGGAACTCGCCGTCGGCGATCTCCAGGTTGAGCGAGTCCACCGCGGGCGTGGTGCTGCCCGGGTACAGACGGGTGGTGTTGTCGAAAGTGACCGTAGCCATGATGATTCCCTTCACCGGCAGGTACGTGCCGGACGATCCGTTGTGAATGGGCCCTCAGTCTGTGAGGGTAGTCACAAGTGTCGCACAGCCCGCAGCAGTTCCAGAAACTCCGTCACGTCATCCAAGGTCTCGAGCCGGTAGCCGGCGGCGGTCGCGCCGTCGCCGACCTTGACCCCGAGGTCGCCCTCCGCGAGCACGGCGAACCCGTGCTCGTCGGTCACGTCGTCGCCGACGAAGACGGTCGCGTCGGCTCCCGTGCCGTCCCGCAGCCACGCCAGGCCGATCCCCTTGTCCACCCGCACGACGGCGGCCTCCAGGACCGCCTTGCCCTCGGTCGCCTTCACGTCGCGGTCCGCGAGCGCCGTGCGCCCGGCCTCGAGGGCGGCGGCGCCGTCCTCGTCCGAGCACTGGCGGACGTGGAGCACCACGCCCGAGGGCTTGTGCTCGAGCCGGGCGCCGGGGAACCGCTCGGCCACGCGGCGCAGGGCGTCGGTGGTCCGGTCCAGCTCGGCGGCCTGGGCCTCGGTGAGGGTGAGCGGTTCCTCCCCGGCGGCCGGGCTGTAGCGCTCGGCCCCGTGGCTGCCGACCAGCCAGGTCCCCGCCGGCGGCGAGGCGGTGGCACGCAGGCTGGACAGGTGGCGGCCGGAGAGCAGCGCCGTCGTCGTCCTGCGCTCCGGCGCCGCTGATCCGGGACCGGGCGTGGACGACGACCCTTCGCCGCCGCCCGTGGCCGCTGCAGGGCCGTCGTCGGCTCCGGCCGCCAGGGCTCGCAGCGCGGCCGCGGAGCCGGGCAGGGGGCGGGCGTCCTCCGGGCGGGGGACGAACGGGGCCAGGGTGCCGTCGAAGTCGAGGGCGACGAGCAGGTGCGGGACGCCGGCGAGGGCCTCGACGGCGGCCCTGAGCTTCTCCGGGACCGGCATGTCAGCGCTCCTGGTGGACGTCGGGCTCGGTGTCCGGCTCCTGGTCCCGGTCGCCGGCGCCCGTGGTGCGGTTCTCCGTGCGGTGCGCCGAGTCCGCCGGGTCGGCCGAGAGCGACTTCAGGAAGCGGCGGGACCAGCGGCTGACGTCGTTCGTGGAGATCTGCCGGCGCATGATGCGCATCCGGCGCTGGGCCTCCGTCCGGGGCATCCGGACCGCCTCGATGATGCGCTCCTTGAGGGCGTCGATGTCGTGCGGGTTGACCAGCAGCGCGTGCTTGAGCTGGTCCGCGGCGCCGGCGAACTCGGAGAGGATCAGGGCGCCCCGGCTGTCCACGTGCGCTGCGACGAACTCCTTGGCGACCAGGTTCATGCCGTCGCGCAGGGCGGTGATCAGCATGACGTCCGAGGCCAGATAGAGGGCCACCATCTCCTCGAACGGATAGGAATGGTGCAGGTAGCGGACGGCCGTGTGGCTCATCGTGTCGTGCTCACCGTTGATGCGGCCGACCGTCAGCTCGATCTCGTCGCGGAGCTCCTTGTACTTCTCCACGCGCTCGCGGCTCGGACTCGCCACCTGCACCAGCGTGGCCTCGCCGACCTCCAGCCGCCCGTCCTCGAGGAGCTCGTCGAACGCCTTGAGGCGGTGGCCGATGCCCTTCGTGTAGTCCAGCCGGTCCACGCCCAGCAGGACCACGTCCGGATTCCCGAGTCCGCGCCGGATCTCCTTGGCGCGCGCCTGCACCTTGGGGTCGTTGGCGAGCTTGGCGACGGTCTCGGCGTCGATGGAGATCGGGTGGGCCTCGGCCCGGGAGATATGGGTGAGCCTGCCCTCCTCGTCCTGGACGTGGACCTGCTGCCCGCGGATGGTGTAGCCGAGGATGCGGCGCACCGCGCCCATGAAGTTGGAGGCGTCGGAGGCGCGCTGGAAGCCGATGAGGTCGGCGCCGAGCAGCCCCTCGAGCACGCGGTGGCGCCAGGGCAGCTGGGCGAAGATCTCCACCGGGGGGAAGGGGATGTGGTTGAAGAAGCCGATGCGCAGGTCCGGTCGGGCCGCCCGCAGCATCTTGGGGACCAGCTGCAGCTGGTAGTCCTGCACCCACACGGTCGCGCCCTCGGCGGCGACCGCCGCCGTCGCATCGGCGAAGCGCTGGTTGACGCGCCGGTAGCTGTCCCACCACGTCCGGTGGTACTCCGGCGTCACGATGACATCGTGGTAGAGCGGCCAGAGGGTCGAGTTGGAGAAGCCCTCGTAGTAGAGGCTGACCTCCTTCTGGGTGAGCTCGACCGGGACGATCTGGATGCCGTCGTTCTCGAACGGCTCGAGCTGCTCGTCGGGGGCGCCGTGCCAGCCCACCCAGGCGCCGTCGGCGGCGGTCATCACGGGGGCCAGCGCCGTGACCAGTCCGCCGGGGGAGCGCTTCCACGAGGCCTCGCCGTCGTCGTTCACGACCCGGTCGACGGGGAGGCGGTTGGCCACGACGACGAAGTCGAACTGCTGCTCGGGGGTCTGGTCCTGGGTGGAAGCGGACATGCATTCTCCTCGTTCGGGTTGGATCAAGCACCGTCCCCCTGAGCCTATAGCGTCCACTAATATGGCGGGAGCACGCCAACGTTCAGCCGACAGATAAGGATGTTCCCAGCATGGCTGAGTCCCCGAAACGACCGAGCAAGGCCGAGCGGACCTCGTCCGCCCGCGAGGCGGCCCGCAAGCTCCATGAGGAGGAGCAGGCGAAGGCGAAGCGCAAGTCGCTGCTGGTCAAGCTCGGCGTCGTGGGCGCCATGGTGCTCATCGTGGCTCTCGTGATCATGATCGTCGTGCAGAACCGCAACGCGGAGATTCCCGAGTCGGGGCCGATCCCGCCGGGCGGCAACGAGCACGGCGGCATCGTCCTGGTCTCCGACGGCGAGGGCGGCACCACGGTGGACCCCGAGCTGACCGGTGAGCGGACCATCGGCCTCGACCAGGTCGGCGAACCCCTCCCGCAGGACGCGCCGCCCGCGCCGCGCGGGGTCGAGGAGACGGCCGAGAGCCAGCCGCCCGTGCTGACGGTCTACGTGGACGTGAACTGCCCGCACTGCTCCCAGTTCGAGGGCCAGTACGGCGAGCAGCTCGAGGAGAAAGCCGCCAACGGCGACATCGCCCTCGAGTACCGCAACGTCGCCTTCCTCGACGGCAACTCCTCCACCAACTACTCCTCCCGCGGCGCCAATGCCCTGGCCTGCGTGGCCGACCAGGCGCCAGGGGCCTACATGGACTTCGCCGCCGCGCTCATGGCGCAGCAGCCGGAGGGCGAGCTGGACAACGCCGGCCTGGCCGCGCTGGCCGCCGAGAACGGCGCCGAGGGCCTCGAGGACTGCATCGACTCCGGCACGTACCGTCCGTTCGCCCAGTTCACGGACGCGGCTGCCCGCGCCGACAACGTCCCGGGCACGCCGAGCGTGTGGCTCAAGGGCGAGGAATGGGACATGCAGGGCCAGCCCGACTTCACGGCCTGGCTCGAGGAGCGCCTGGGCTGACGTCCGGCGGGATCCCCGCCGCGCAGCGGCGCGCGGGGCACGACGGCGGTGATTCGCCGCCGTCGTGCCCGGTGGGTTAATCTGGACGGGCCGCCGCCGCCCGCGGCGCGGCACTCCTCCCGCCCCCTTAGCTCAGCTGGCCAGAGCATCTGTCTTGTAAACAGAGGGTCGCCGGTTCGAATCCGGCAGGGGGCTCACAGCGCAGACGCCGAAGGGCCGCCGCCTCCCTGCCCGGGAGGCGGCGGCCCTTCGCGTCTCCTCCGGGCGGTCAGCGCGAGGGCAGATCCCGGGTCGCCGGGCCCTCGAGCACCTCGCCGTCCGGGGTGAAGCGCGAGCCGTGCAGCGGGCAGTCCCAGGTGCGCTCGGCGTCGTTCCAATTGAGCACTCCGCCGAGATGCGTGCACACCGCCGAGACCCGGCAGACCCGGCCGCCGACCTTCG
This sequence comes from Zhihengliuella sp., assembly GCF_031178195.1. Lineage (GTDB taxonomy): Bacteria > Actinomycetota > Actinomycetes > Actinomycetales > Micrococcaceae > Zhihengliuella. The sequence continues at coordinate 158,973 of NZ_JAPSJL010000007.1, read as the reverse complement.
CGACCGCCACCGGCGCCACGCCCTGACGGTGCACCAGCCCCTGCCCCTCCTCGGGCAGGGTGCCGGCGGCCGCGCCTCGGCGGGAGGCCGCGGGTCGGTCGGCAGGGGTCTCGGCGGGGTCGGCCGGCGGCACAGCGGCGCCGTCGGAGCGGCTCTCCTCCGCCTCGCTGTCCTCCGAGCGGGACGTCTCCGCGGAGACCCAGCCCGAGGCCAGGTGTGCGGCGACCTTGGCGTTGATCTTCAACGCGTCGGCGATGCCGCCGAGCGTCGGAGCGTGGTCGTAGAGCGTGTCGGCCCAGTCGGACCTGCCGTCGAGGATGTGCGAGGCCAGGGACAGCGCCGCCGCGACCCCGTTGGTCAGGCCCCACTTGTTGAAGCCGGTCGCCACGTGGATGCGCCGGCCGCTGCCCGGAAGCGCGCCGACGATCGGCGCCAGTCCCGTGGCCCGGTAGTCCTGCGCGGACCAGCGGTGCGTCCGCTCGGCCCCCGGGAACTGCTGCCGCACCCACTCGTCGAGCTCGGCGACCAGCGCTGCGGGCGAGCCGCGGCGACCCACCGGGTACCCGTTGCCGCCGACCACCAGGGCCTCGCCGCCCTGCGGATCCGGTGCGGTGCGCAGCGTCCGCCCCGGCTGGTCCACGGAGAGGTACATGCCCTGCGGGAGCGGGGCGGAGCCCGGGAGCCGGTAGGCGGCCGCGTTCGAGCGCAGCGGCTCCAGACGCGCGAAGTCCAGGCCCCGGTTCAGGATCGGCGTGCCCGTGGCCAGCACCACCTGGTCCGCCTGGACGCGGCCCAGGGACGTCGTGAGGGTCACGCGCTCGCCGGCGACTCGCGGCGCGTCGACGTCGCGCACCCGCACGCCCTCCACCAGCACGCCGCCGTGGGCCCGCAGGTCGGCGGCCAGCGCCACGAGCACGGGCAGGGGGTCGATCTGCGCCTGCCCGTCCAGCCGCAGCGCGCCGGCGGTGGCATACGGCAGGCCCACATCCTCGGTGTAGTGAACGTCCAGGCCGACCTCGCGCGCGGCGTGCAGCTCGGGTTCCAGGATCTCGAGCCCCGAGGGGGTGGTCGCGTACGTGTAGGCGGGGCGCCGCTGGTAGGCGACCTCGTGCTCGTCCAAGTAGCGGGTCAGCCATGCCTGGCCCTCACGGTTCGCCTCGACGTACGCCTGCACGACGTCGGCGCCCGCCTTCCGCTTCAGGCTGGACAGGACCGTCCCCTGCAGCAGGCTGACCTTGCCGGTGGTGTGCCCGGTGGTGACGGCACCGACGTGCCGGGCCTCCAGGACGGCCACCGTCACGCCGGAGCGGGCGAGCAGCAGCGCCGTCGTCAGCCCGGTGATCCCGGCTCCGACCACCACGGCGTCGTAGACGGCGTCCGGTTCGAACGGCTCCGGATGGGCCGGGTCGACGCCGGTCGAGCTGCGCGCGCCGTGCGCGGCGGTGGCCCGCGACAGCCAGAGCGACGTGCTCTCGGGTATGGGCGCATCGGGTGTTGTCATGGCGGACTCCCCTCGGAATGGCTCGCGGCAGAAACCCGCGGGTGTGACCTGTGACCGAGCGTACGCCGGTTCGCCGGGTCGGTTCCAGAGGTCGGCCGGGAACCGGGGGTCGGCTCCCGGGGCGGGGAGAGGAGGACGAGGCGGGGAGAGAGGGGACCAGAGGAGGACGAGACCGTCGGGAGCCGCCACGCCGTATTCCCCGCAGCGCCTGCTGGCTGCCGGGGGCGGCACTCAGTAGATTGAGCAGCATGGCCCTCACACTCGCCGTCATCCCGCGCGATTCGGAAGCATCCCCCGCCCGCCCGCTCGAAGCGCTCCTCGCGTCCGTGGCGGACGCGGCCCGGCCCCTGCTCGGCCCGCGCTACCGCGCCGAGCCGACCGTCCGCCCGGACCTCAGCATCAACGGCGGGGCCGTGGCGCAGTGGACCGCCGACGGGGAGTCCGACGTCTTCTACACGCTCAAGGGCCGCTGGGCCGCGAGCAGCTCGCCGCGCACGGCGACCCCGCTCTGGCGCGCGATGGCCTCCGGGAGCGGCCAGCTGCGCTACTCCGACCCCGTGTGGGGCACCTACATGGCCGTGATCGGCGACAAGAGCACGGAACGCCTCTTCGCCTGGAACACCGTTCCGACTGTCGAGGCGGTGCACTACGCCCAGGATGCGGACTTCACGTACGTCTCCAACCGGCCGCTGCTGATCGCCCTGGCGATGAACGACGGCGAGCTGGCGCGCGTCGAGCTCGACGTCGAGGGATACCTTCCCGAGTACCTGAACTTCGGCTTCTCGATCGGCGGCGCGACGCCGTTCAAGGGCGTCACCACGCTGAAACCGCGCAGCACGCTCGCGGTGGTCGACGGCGAGATCGGCTTCGGGCCAGCACCGGTGGCGGACCGGATCGAGCTGGTGGAGCAGGAGAACGAGCGGCACACCGGTGCAGCCGAGCTCGCCGATGCATTCCAGGCCGCCACCCGCCGCTGCGTGGACCGGCGCTACTCGGACCAGGTCCAGCTGCGGCTGAGCGGTGGCCTGGACAGCCGGATCATCCTGGGTCTGCTCCGGGGCCATCCCACGCTCGAGGTGACTGCAGTGACGCAGGGCGGCCACGATTCGCCGGACGCCGCCGTGGCCGCGCTCCTCGCCGAGCGCGCCGGCGTGCCGCACCGGGTGGTCTACCCGGAGCTGACGGACGACGACGGGTTCGTCGAGTCCATGCGGCGCTCCATCTTCGAGTCCCAGGGCTTCATGCCGTCGGAGGCGCTGACCGCGCCGTACGCCGCCGCTGCGCCGATGAACGGACGCGAGATGCTGGCCGCCGGCCAGTGGCCGCTCTTCAAGGGCGTGCTCGACAAATCCGGCAAGAACACGCTCGACGAGGTGCGGGCCAAGCTCTTCGGCGTCGACGCACGGATGCTCAACGCTGAGTTGAACGGCAGGACCCGTGGCGCCGTGGCCGACTGGATGAGCAGCGTCCACGGGCTGAGCAATCTGGAGTACCTCTACGCCTACGCGCGCGACATCCGTTCCAGCCGGTATCTCCAGCCGCACAACATCCAGGTGGACCGGGTCAGCCAGATGATGTATCCGTTCCTCGACTCCCAGGTCGCCGCCGTGGCCGACGTCCTCCCCGCCATCAACCGCATGCGCAACATCTCCGCCTTCCTGGCGGTGGAGAAAGTCTGGCCCGAGGCCCTCCGGGTCCCGACGCCGGCCAACGGCCGCTTCCGCTTCGAGATCACTCAGCCGATGGAGGGCGTCTCCGGGCCGTACTACGAGGAGCGGATGGCCGTGGCCCCGCCCTACGCGGGCCCGGTCATCCGGCCCGCGGCCGTGGACCGGCCGGCGTTCCGGGACTATGTCGGCGACCCGTTCCGCTCCGTCGCCCGGTACCTGGTGGACAGTCCGCGCTACGCGGTCCTGCAGCCGCTCCTCGGCGAGCAGATGCAGGACATCGTGCGGCGGCTCACGGAGATGCCCGTCGGCGAGGCGCTCGCGCCCTACCCGGACCTGCCCCCGGCGCGGATCATCCGGCTGCGGCTCTGGCGGCTCATGCTCGCCGACCTGTGGCTCGAGCGCGGATGGATGACGCTGAGCGATTGACCGACCCGGATGTGCCCGGCACCGGCCCCGACCGATTTGGCGGCGGGGCCGGACTGCCGTTAAGATAGTGCGGTGCCTCATCGGGGGTGCGGAATTCCCGGATCTTTAGCTCAGTTGGTTAGAGCGTTCGCCTCACACGCGAAAGGTCGCTGGTTCGAGTCCAGTAAGATCCACCGAGCACGAGAGGGGCCCAGCCGTCTGGCTGGGCCCCTCTCGCATGTGCGGGCGGCTACTCGTCTCGGGGCATCCACTCCTGCTCGGCCAGCGTGTCCCAGAAGGATGTGTCCGCCGACTCGATGGAGCCGTCGGCGATGGACTGGACCGCTGCTTCCAGCGTCACGAGCGTCTGCTGGCGCAGGTACCCGTTGGACTTCTGGCCCAGCACATACGGCTCGTACTCGTGATCGCTCATGCCGCGCATCTCGAAGAGCAGCGTCGAGATGCCGTACTCCACTGCCACGCCATTGCGCGAAATCGTGGTCGCGTCGCCGCCGGCGTACTTGCCGAGGTGTCCCCAGCCCGTCGAGTCGACGGCGTCGAATACCACGGCGCCGAGCCGCTTGGAGCCCTCCAGGACGTCCGGGTCCACCTCCGGGGTAGTCGGGTGCAGGATCGAGCCGGAGACGAGCTGTCCATCGCGCGCGCTGCGGGTGCCTTGGTGGTGCAGGTCGATCATGTAGTCGATCTCGTAGGCGCCCAGCACCTTCTCGTGGAGCGCCCGGGTCTCGGGCTGGACGCGGTCCACATGATCGCGGTTCAGGTCGGCCCCGACGGCGTTGTACCGCGTCAGGTGACGATCCCCGCTCGCCACGTAGTCGTCGAGGGAGAAGTCGACGTCGCCCATGGCGCCGTCGGGGTTCAGCATCGGAACGATCAGGACGTTGACGTGCTCCAGCGTGTCGCCGAGCCGTGCCGAACCGAGGTGCTTGATGAATTCCAGCGCGCCCTCGGTCGTCAGCTGCTCGTTCCCGTGCTGCTGCGTGAGGAAGAGGATTGTCGGGTTCGCGGGGTCGTTCACGTACTTCGCGAGAAAGAGATCGCGGCCCTTGACCGATTGCCCGATGACCTCGAGCTCGAGGGCCTCCTGCCGGGCGTCCTGCTTCTCCAGCTCGGCTGCCAGCTCATCGTAGGTGTGCAGTATCGACGTGTTGATCGTCTCGTGGCCGTTGTAGTCGGGCCCGTTGCCTCCGGCAGCCGCCGCGGGCGCGAGCGATGCGGTGAGGCCGACGGCGAAGACGGCCGCGGCCAGACGGCGGCCCCACCGAGGGTGGCTCCGGGGGTCGGTGGCCTTGGATGCGCGTGGTGGCATTATTCCTCCTTCAGAACAGGTCCCGCCTTTGGGGCCTGACTGGTCAGCCAAGCATTGTCCCACGGCAACTTCAATGCTTGAACTCGCTGGTTGCCAGTGGTAATCAGCCTTGTCGGAGCGGAAGTTCCGGAGCCCTCGTCAGTCGGCCAGCATGTCGTGGACCAGGGGCGCCACTCTGTCGCCGAGCAACTCGATGCTGCGAGCGATGTCCGCGTGGGGGAGCGTTCCGCTGCTCAGTTTCAGGTCGACGCGAGAGAGGCCCAGACGCCCGGCGACGCGGGCGATCTTCCGGGCCACGGTCTCCGGCGAGCCGACGGCGAGGTTGCCCTCAGGGCCGGCCGCGGCCTCGAACTGGCCGCGCCCGTACCCGCGCCAGCCGCGCTCGCGCCCCAGCTTCGACATCTCGGCGAAGTAATGCGGCCACAGCAGTTCCTTGGCCTGCTCGTCGGTGTCCGCGACGAATCCGTGCAGATGCGCCCCCACCGGGCGCGGAGCGTGCCCGAACTCCTCCAGCGCGTTGCGGTAGAGGTCGGCGAACCGCTTGAACGCCAGCGGGTCGCCGCCGATGATCGCGAGCATCATGGGCAGGTCCCGGCGGGCCGCGCGCACGGCCGACTCCGGGCTGCCGCCCACGCCCACCCAGGCGCGCAGGCCGCCCTCCGTGCGCGGATAGACGTCCTGGGCGCTGAGCCGGGCCCTGGTCCGGCCGTCCCAGGTCACCGGTTCCTCGCGCAGGAGCTTGGCCATGAGCGCCAGCTTTTCCTCGAACAGGACCTCGTAGTCGTCGAGGCTGAGTCCGAAGAGCGGGAAGGACTCGATGAAGGAGCCCCGGCCGAGGATCATCTCGGCGCGTCCGCCGGAGACGCCGTCGAGCGTGGCGAAGCGCTGGTAGACCCGGACGGGATCGTCTGAGCTCAGCACGGTCACGGCCGAGCCGAGCCGGATGCGCTCTGTCCGCGCCGCGACGGCCGCCAGGACGACCTCCGGTGCGGACACGGCGAAATCGGCCCGGTGGTGCTCGCCCACGCCGAAGAAGTCCAGTCCCGCCTGATCGGCCAGGACGCCCTCCTCGACGACGTCGCGCAGCACCCGGGCGTGGTTGCCGCCGGGCGTGTCCGCCTCTACATTGACGTCGCCGAACGTCTCGACACCGAGCTCTAGCATGCCGCTCATACCGCCTCCGAAAATAGATGTATTTGCATGTAAAGCGGTGTGGTGAAGCTATCTATTCCCGTCCGTATCCAGGCCTCGGAGGCGGCTGTAAAGTGAGCGGCGAGAGCAGTCATGGAGGAGTCGCCAGGTGAGTCGCACGCAACCGTTCGAGCCCGAGCCGTCAGGCGAGGAAGAGCAGCGGCCGCGCGTCCGATTCGAAGCCCCGACCACGTCCTCCGCGGTGTCCTCCGGCCGGCCTGCGGGTGAACCGGACGAGGCCGGGGAGTCTGCTCCCGACCGCGACGGGTCCGCTGAGCTGCCGGATCGGGACGCGGACGACCGCGCCCGCGACGCCCATCCGGCGGCGGGCCCGATCCCGCGTATCGCGACCTCCCAGATCGCCAACCCACTCGCGCCGCCGCCCCGGCCCGCACCCGTCCTGCCGCCCTCGGCCGACCCGGCCGACGACCGCTCGCAGGCCGAGATCGAGTGGGAGGCCCTGAACTACGGCCACGGCGTGACGAGCACCGAGGGCGGGCCCGCCGTCGAGACCGGCGAGGGCTCGAGTGCTCCGTCCGGCTACGGCACGCCGCATCTGGACGGACCGGCGGCGGCCTCGCCGGGCGCCTCCACGCCCGGGTCCGCACCCGGCGAGGCCGCCGCTGCCGCTGCGGCCGGGCCCGGACCCGCGGTGGGGCCGCCGCCGACGGGGGCGCTCCGACCGCCCAAGGGCGGTACCCCGAAGCCGCGCTGGCCCGGCGGCCCGGTGACGACGTCGTACCCGAGCACCGGGGCGTACCCGAGCACGGGGACCTACCAGGGCCTGCCGACGCAGCCGTACCCCGGGACGCAGGCGCACGCCGCGCATCCGCACACGGCGCCGCAGCCGACGACGCCGGCCCCGCAGCGGACCGACGGAGCCGGGCGCGGGCGCCTGCCGGTCTGGCGGCCCGCGCCCAGTGCCCGGCGCGTCTTCTCGCGCCTGCTCACCACGGAGCACCCGCCCACCCAGGCCTTCTCAATCGTCGATCGGCTGGTGGGCAGCCCGTACGCGAATCCCACCGTGCAGACGGGCGTGCACGAGACGGACGCCCGCGAGACCCTCGAGTTCAGCCTCGATCTGGCGGAGATCATGTTCCGTTTCGGCGGCGGCGCACTGGAGGCCGAGACCAGCATCATCGCGGTCACCGCGTCCTTCGGCCTGCGCAACGTCGACGTGGACATCACCAACCAGTCCATCCACATCAACTACGCCGGCGACGAGGTCCCGATCAGTCTGCTGCGCGTGGTCCGTTCCTGGACGAACAACTACGCGGGGCTGGCGCTGGTCCACCAGCTGGTCACGGACATCGTCGCCGGCGACGTGACGCGGCGCGAGGCGATCGAGCGGCTCCAGGAGATCGCGCGCAAGCCCAAGCCGTTCCCGCGCTGGATGGCCGACGTGGGCGGTGGTGTTTTCGCCGGCTGCTTCGTGCTCTTCAGCGGTGGCAGCCTGCTCGGCGGGATCATCGCGTTTCTGTCCTGGCTGGGCGTCTCGCAGCTGTTCAAGGTCTCCGCACGCTGGCGCATCCCGGAGTTCTTCGCCACCGCGTTCGCGTCGGTGCTGATCACCACCACGGCCCTGCTGCTCTGGCGCTTCCACGTCCCCATCGAGCCGTCGATGGTGATCGCCGGCGGCATCATGCTGCTGCTGCCCAGCGCCCGCTTCGTCGCCTCCGCGCAGGACGCGATCAACGGGTTCCCCGTGACCGCGATCGGCCGACTCCTGCCGGCCATGATGATCTTCGCGGCGATCGTCGCCGGCATCATGACCGGCATCGTCATCGGCGATCTCTCCGGCATCGGGACCGTGGACGTGACCGAGGCCAGCGCGATCGCCTACCCCACCTGGTTCCTGATCCTGGTAGTGGGCCTCGCGATCACGGCGGGGACCGTCTTCGAGCAGTCCGCGCCCAAGCTCCTGCTCCCCACCGCCGCGGTCTCGGTACTGGGCTACCTGACGATGCTCCTGGTCCAGCAGCTGGGCATCGGGGCCCGGCTCGCCCCCGCGGCCGCGGCCGTGGTGATCGGGGCCGCCGGCCGCTGGGTGGCCCTGCGTATGGAGGCGCCGCAGATGGTGGTCGCCGTCCCGGCGATGATGTTCCTGCTCCCCGGGCTCATGATCTTCCGGGCCATGTACGGCATCACGGTCGACTCGGGCGACCTGGTCCTCGGCATCACGCAGATCATGAACGCGTTCGGCATCATCCTCTCGATCGCCGCCGGGATCGTCCTCGGCGACACCATCGCGCGCCCGCTGACCAAGGGCTGGAACTCGCACGAGCGCCGTCGCATCCGCCGCCGCTGACGTCCTCCGGGGTCCGGTCGGGAGGTTCCGGCCGGCGCAGGATCAGAAGAGGGGCCGCTGCACGTCCCCGCCGGCGTCCGGGTGCGGCGTGCCCGCCGCACCCTCGGTGTCCGCCGCTGACTCGTCGGTCTCCGGCGCGACGACGGGGGACGGCTGCGTCGGGAGCGTCCAGTCGATCGGCGCGGAGCCCTGCGCGACGAGGAACTCGTTCGCGTGGCTGAAGGGCCGCGAGCCGAAGAAACCCCGCCGTGCCGAGAGGGGCGACGGGTGCGCCGAGGCGATCACCGCCGTCGTGCCGGCCGCGGTGCCCGCCTCCAGGAGCGGGGCGAGCCGTTGCGCGTCCCGTCCCCAGAGCACGGCCACGAGCGGGCCGCCGCGGGCCGCGAGCGCCCGGATCGCGGCGTCGGTGACGGCCTCCCAGCCGAGTCCGCGATGGGAGCCGGGTTCGCCCGCGCGGACCGTGAGGACCCGGTTGAGCAGCATCACGCCCTGGTCCTGCCAGGCGGAGAGGTCCCCGTGGGCCGGTGGGACGATGCCGAGATCGGACTGCAGCTCCCGGTAGATGTTGGCCAGGGAGCGGGGGAGCGGGCGGACCCGGCCGTCGACGGCGAAGCTGAGCCCGATCGGATGCGCGGGCGTCGGGTAGGGGTCCTGCCCGACGATCAGGACGCGCACGTCCGCCAGCGGGCGGCCGAACGCGCGCAGCACGTGCGGTTCCGTCGGCAGGACGTGCTCGCCCGCGGCCCGACGGTCCGCGACGGCCGCCCGCGCCGCCTCGAGCTCCGGGGCCACGGGGGCCAGTGCGTGGTGCCAGTCCTCGGCCATGTCCATGGGCCCATTAAAGTAGAAGGTCCGGCCCGGAGGCCGGAGGCCGCGGCACCCGGCGGGCCGGCCCGCCGTAGAGTGGCGGGGCCGTTGGACAGACGAGGAGGGATGCATGGCGCAGGAGGGACTCTCCGAGGCGGAGCGTCGCATGCTCGAGCTCGAGAAGCGGCACTTCAAGCACGCCGGCGCCAAGGACCAGGTCATCCGCGAGGAGTTCGACCTCTCGCCGACGCTCTACTACCAGCGGCTCAACGTGCTGATCGACACCGACGCCGCTCTGGCCCAAGATCCGATGTTGATCAAGCGGTTGCGTAGACTACGAACGACGCGACGACGAATCAGCCCCCAGGCCGCATCAAAGGACGTTAAGTGAGTAAGTACCCCAGCGACGAGTTCGACCGAGTCCCGGAATACACGGACCGTCAGGGCGTGCACCGGCTCGACGCCGGGATGGCGCCCGTCAAGCGCGGCGGGCTCTGGCCGCTCATGCTCTTCGGCGTGGCGGCGCTGATCATCGGCGTCGTCGCCTTCACCCTGCTCCGCCCCCAGTTCGGCGCCGAGCCGACCGCGGGCGCCGATGCCTCGGCGTCGCAGACCGCCGACACCGCAGCCGAGTCCTCCGCGGGCGGGGACGACGGCGGAGCCACGGCATCCGGCGACGCCACGGAGGGCGACGGCCAGAACGACGGCGCCCCGGACGACGGCGGGCAGAACGAGGACGGCGGTGCCTCCGAGTCCGCCGAGGAGAGCGAGCAGGCCGGCGAGTCCGGCGCCGTGGACCAGACCCTGGCGGTCGGGGTCTACAACGGCTCGAACCAGCCGGGCCTCGCGGGTGTCAACGCGGACACGCTGCGCTCGGCCGGCTACACGGACGTCGTCACCGGCAACTGGACCCGCCAGGTCGAGCCCACGGTCGTCTACTACCGCAGCGAGGAGTCCGCCGCGACGGCCCGGGCCGTCGCGGACGAGCTCGGCATCGCCACGATCTACCAGACGGAGAACGTCCCGGTCGAGATCAGCGTGGTCATCGGCACGGTCAACTGAGGCACGCCGCCCGCCGGCTCCCCGAGCAGGCGGCGGGGCGGCCGTGTACAACGTTGTAAGCTGTGGTTCCGTCCATCGCGAGGAGGAACCATGGCCGTGACCCTGCACGATGTCGCCCGCCGCGCCGGCGTGTCCATCAAGACCGTCTCCAACGTCATCAACGACCGGCCGAACGTCGGGAAGACCACCCGCGCGCTCGTGCAGGCCGCCGTCGAGGAGCTCGGATACACGCCGAATCTCACCGCCCGGGGGCTCCGCTCCGGCCGGAAGGGCGCGATCGCGCTCGCCGTGCCGGACCTCGCGCTGAGTTACTTCGCGGAACTCGCCGCGGCCGTGATCGAGGCCGCGGAGGCGGCCGGCGTCGTCGTGCTGATCGAGCAGACCGGCGCGAGCCGGGAGCGCGAGGTCGCGCTGCTGAAGAGCCCTCGCCTGAACATGACGGACGGACTGATCTTCTCCCCGCTCGGGATGGGGCAGGACGACGTCGATGCCCTGCGCGTGGACTACCCACTGGTGGTGCTGGGCGAACGCGTCTTCGACGCCCCGGCGGACCACGTGACCATGCACAACGTCGCGGGTGCGCGGGCGGCCACAGAGCACCTCGTCTCCACGGGCCGGCGCCGCATCGCGGTGGTGGGGGCGCACGCCGGGGAGGTCGTCGGGTCGGCGGGTCTCCGCCTGGCCGGCTACCGCGAGGGGCTGGAGGCCGCCGGAGTCGCCTTCGACCCGGAGCTGATCGGCTATTCCGAGCTGTGGCACCGCGCCGACGGCGCCAACGTGATGCGCGAGCTGCTGGCGCGCGGCGTCGAGTTCGACGCGGTCTTCGGGCTCAACGACACGCTGGCGCTCGGAGCCATGCGCGTCCTCCAGGAGGCCGGGCTGCGCGTGCCCGAGGACGTGGCCGTCATCGGCTTCGACGACCTGGACGAGGCGCCCTACGCCATCCCCTCCCTCTCCACCGTCGACCCCGGGCGGGGCTGGATCGCCCGGACGGCGGTGAGCCTGCTGCTGCAGCGGATCGAGTCCGGGGGCGGCGCATCCACCGCCCGGCGCCACGTCGCCGACTTCCAGGTGGTCGCCCGCGAGTCCACGATCAGCCCGGTGAGCTGACTCACAAATTTCCCTTGACAGGGGTCCAGCCAGCCGCCAAGATACTGGGTACAACGTTTACAGTACAACGTTGTACCTGAGGGGCGGAGAGTCGTCCCGCACTCCGCCGGCCCGTTCAGGGCTCGGGCCGGGCCGCAGGAACGGGCCGGTCCCCGCCGCCTGCCCGGCGCGATCAGCAGCGCAACCATGAGAGGGACGTATAGACGATGAAGTCCAGGACTACCAGGATGGCCGCCGCGACCGCGGTCGCCGCACTGACGATGGTCGGGCTCGCGGCCTGCTCCGGCGAGGCCGAGGCCGCGTGCACGAACGAAGTGGTCAACCCCGACGCGACGCAGGTGACGGTGTGGGCGTGGTATCCCGCCTTCGAGCAGGTCGTCGACCATTTCAACGAGACACACGAGGACGTCCAGGTCTGCTGGACCAACGCCGGGCAGGGCAACGACGAGTACACCAAGTTCTCGACGGCCATCGAGGCCGGCTCGGGCGCTCCCGACGTCATCATGCTCGAGGCCGAGGTGCTGTCCAGCTTCGCGATCCGCGATGCGCTGGTGGATCTGACCGAGTACGGCGTCGGCGAGATCGAGGGCGACTACACCGAGGGCGCCTGGAAGGACGTCTCCAGCGGCGACGCCGTCTACGCGGTTCCGGTCGACGGCGGCCCGATGGGCATGCTCTACCGTCAGGACATCCTGGACGAGTACGGGATCGCCCCGCCGACGACGTGGGCGGAGTTCGAGGCCGCGGCCGTCCAGCTGAAGGAGGCAGGCGCACCCGGCGTGCTGGCCAATTTCCCGACGAACGGGCGTGCCTTCAACCAGGCGCTCTTCGCCCAGGCCGGCTCCGCGCCCTATGAGTACGATCCCGCCAACCCTGCGGAGATCGGCATCGAGGTCGACGACCAGGCCTCCAAGGATGTTCTCGCCTACTGGGAGGGCCTCGTCGACGAGGGGCTCGTCAGCACCGACGACGCCTTCACCGCCGACTACAACACCAAGCTCGTGGACGGCACCTACGCCATCTACCTCGCCGCCGCGTGGGGCCCGGGCTATCTGCAGGGGCTCTCCGATACCGACCCGGACGCGGTGTGGCGCGCCGCTCCGCTGCCGCAGTGGGACCTGGAGAACCCGACCCAGGTGAACTGGGGCGGCTCCACCTTCGCCGTGACCCAGCAGGCCGAGGACAAGGAAGCCGCCGCGCTGGTGGCCCAGGAGATCTTCGGTACCGAGGAGGCGTGGAAGATCGGGGTCGAGGAGGCCGCGCTCTTCCCGCTCTGGAAGCCGATGCTCGAATCCGACTACTTCCGCGATCTGGAGTACCCCTTCTTCGGCGGGCAGAAGATCAACGAGGACGTCTTCCTCGAAGCCGCCCAGGGCTACGAGGGCTTCACGTTCAGCCCCTTCCAGAACTACGCCTATGACCAGCTCACGGAGGAGCTCTTCGCCATGACCGAGGGGCAGAAGGATGCCGCCGGCGCGCTCGAGGACCTCCAGAGCAGCCTCGAGAAGTACGCCCAGGAGCAGGGCTTCACGCTGAAGTAGCCGCCACCTCCCACGTCCGGGCCCCGTCCCGCCGTCAGGCGGGACGGGCCCCACGACCCTCCAGTCCCACTAGGAGTAACACCATGACCACTCAGACGCTCGAGCCGAGCCCGGCCGCGAGCCGGGCCCCCGCCTCCGCGGGGTCGGTCCTCGTCCGGAGACGCCAGCGCTGGGGCTGGCTCTTCGTCTCGCCCTTCCTGCTGGTCTTCGCGCTTTTCCTGATCATCCCCCTGGGCTACGCGCTCTGGATGAGCCTCTTCACCTCCACGCTCGCCGCGGGGACCGAGTTCACGGGCCTGGCCAACTACGTCCGCGCGTTCAACGACCCGCTGTTCCTGGAGGGCATGCTCCGCGTCCTCGGCTTCGGCGCGGTGATGATCCCGGCCCAGTTGATCGTCGCCCTGATCGCAGCCCTGGTCCTCGACACCCTGTCGACGTGGCTGTCCAAGCTGACGCGGCTCTTCATCTTCGTCCCGTACGCCGTCCCCGTGGTCATCGGTGCGCTGATGTGGAGCTTCCTCTACAGCCCGCGGTTCGGGCCCGGCGCCACGATCTTCACGGCACTCGGGCTCGACGCACCGAACTTCCTCGGCCCCGACACGATCTTCGCCTCGCTCGTGAACATCGTGACCTGGCAGTGGGCCGGCTACTACATGGTGGTCATCTACTCCGCCCTGCGGGCCATCGACCCCGCCATCTACGAGGCGGCACGGATCGACGGCGCCAACGGCCTCCAGACGGCGCTGCGGATCAAGATCCCCATGATCTCGTCCTCGATGGTCATGGTCATCACCTTCGCGTTGATCGGCACCCTGCAGTTCTTCACGGAACCGGTCGTGCTCCAGAGCATCGCCCAGGGATCCATCGACGCGGCGTACACGCCGAACATGTACGCGTTCTCGCTGGCGTTCTCCTACAGCCAGTTCAACTACGCCTCGGCGATCGCGTTCTCGCTGGGCATCCTCGTGTTCATCGGTTCGTTCGTGTTCCTCTTCCTCACACGCAAGCAGAGCGGTCTCAAATGATGACAACCTCGACGACCACCCTCCGCACCCGGCGTCCGGTCGGCCGCCGGCGGATCGGCTCCCACGCCTTCCTGATCATCCTCGCGTTCTACTTCGTCATCCCCATCTGGTGGCTCGTGGTCGCGGCGACCAAGGACACCGCCGGCCTGTTCGGCAGTCCCGCGTTCTGGTTCGCCGACGACTTCGCCCTCTTCGACAACATCGCCGGCCTCTTCCAGCACCAGGACGGCATCTACTGGCGCTGGCTCGGGAACTCGTTCCTCTACGCGTTCACCAGCGGCATCGGCGCCACGATCCTGGCGGTCCTCGCCGGGTACGGCTTCGCGAAGTTCCGGTTCCGCGGCGGCAGCTGGGTCTTCACCCTTATCCTCGGCTCGGTCATGGTCCCGCTGACGGCCCTGGTGATCCCCACCTTCGTGCTGCTGAGCGACTACGGCATCATCAACACGCCGTGGGCCGTGATCCTGCCCTCGTTGCTGAATCCGTTCGGCGTCTACCTGATGCGCATCTACACCCAGGACGCCATCCCGGACGAGATCATCGAGGCCTCCCGGATCGACGGCGCCGGCGAGATCCGGACGTTCTTCACCGTGGTCCTCCCGATGCTCCGCCCGGGCGTGGTGACAGTGCTCCTGCTCTCGGTCGTCGTGACCTGGAACAACTTCTTCCTGCCGCTGGCCGTCCTCACCGACCCGGACCTGCTGCCCGTCACGGTGGGCCTGAACCGCTGGACGGCCCTCTCCAACGCCGGGGCCGGCGGCGAGCAGGTCTGGAACCTCATCACGTCCGGTGCCTTCATCTCGGTCGTCCCCCTGATCCTGTCCTTCCTCTTCCTGCAGCGCTACTGGCAGGGCGGCCTCAGCACGGGCGCCATCAAGTAGGACCGCAGCTCCCCGGCGCGCCGACGACGGCGGCGCGCCGGGACCACACCCCCCCACGCGACGAAAGCGAAAACATGACTGACGCATTCTCGACCCTCGACCCGAACCACAGCGTCGGGCCCGTCAAGCGGCGCCTCTTCGGCGGGTTCGTCGAGCACCTCGGACGGCACATCTACGACGGGATCTTCGAACCCACGCACCCGGAGGCCGACGAGGACGGATTCCGCCGCGACGTCATCGGGCTCGTCCGCGAGCTCGGCGTCTCGACCATCCGCTACCCGGGCGGGAACTTCGTCTCCGGCTTCCAGTGGGAGGACAGCGTGGGGCCGCGCGAGCAGCGCCCCCGCCGCCTCGACCTCGCCTGGCACTCGACGGAGACCAACGAGGTCGGACTGCACGAGTTCGCCGACTGGCTCGAGAAGGTCGGCAGCGAGCTCATGCTCGCGGTGAACCTCGGAACGCGCGGCACCCGCGAGGCCCTCGAGCTGCTCGAGTACACCAACCTCCCCGCCGGCACGGAACTGGCCGAGCGGCGGATCGGCAACGGCCGCCAGGAGCCCTTCGGCGTGAAGATGTGGTGCCTGGGCAACGAGATGGACGGTCCCTGGCAGGTGGGGCACCGCTCCGCCGAGGACTACGGCAAGATCGCCGCCCAGACCGCCAAGGCCATGCGCATGGTGGACGCCGACGTCGAGCTCGTGGTCTGCGGCTCGTCCAGTGCCCACATGCCGACCTTCGGCGAGTGGGAGCGGACCGTCCTGACGCACACCTACGACGACGTCGACTACATCTCCTGCCACGCCTACTACGAGGAGAAGGACGGGGACCTCGGATCCTTCCTCGCCTCCGCGGTCGACATGGACCGCTTCATCGAGTCCGTCGTCGCGACCGCGGACCACGTGGGCGCCGTCCGCGGCTCGCAGAAGCGCATCGACATCGCCTTCGACGAGTGGAATGTCTGGTACCAGTCACGCTTCGAGAACGTGGACAAGATCGAGGGGCTCGACAATTGGCCGATCGCGCCGCGCCTGCTGGAGGACGTGTACTCCGTCGCGGACGCCGTCGTCTTCGGCAGCCTCATGATCTCCCTGCTCAACCACGCCGACCGGGTCACCAGCGCCTCGCTGGCCCAGCTGGTCAACGTCATCGGGCCGATCATGACCGAGCCGGGCGGCCCCGCCTGGCGGCAGACCACCTTCTTCCCGTTCTCGATCACCTCCCGGCTCGCTCGCGGCGAGGCGCTCCGCCTGCCGGTGCAGGCCGGCGCATACCGGACCGAGCGCTACGGGGAGGTCCCGCTCGTCGACGCGGCCGCCACCTACGACGTCGAGGCGGGCCGGGCGGCGGTCTTCCTCGTGAACCGCAGCACCACGGAGGAGCTGACCGTCACGGTCGACGTCGCGCGCCTGGGCGATCTCTCCATCGCGGAGAGCCACCTCATGGCCGACGAGGACCACTACGCGAAGAACACCCTCGAGGACCCCGAGCGCGTGACCACGCGTGAGAACGAGTCCGCTCGCGTGGCCGACGGCCGGCTCACCGTCACGCTGCCGCCCGTCTCCTGGACGGCCGTCGGACTCGCCTGACGCGGCGGGAGCATCACAGCGGCGGGAGGCCGGCGGCATCCGGCCGCGCCTCCCGCCGGGATATCGTCCACGAGAGCCACCGGTCAGGCCGGCGGCCATCCCGCGGTCCGGACGGACCGGGAGAGGAAGCAGATGCAGCCGACCGAGACGAACTGGGCCCGGAACCTGTCCTACCGCGCCCGGCGGATCCTCCGGCCCGAGGGCCCCGACGGCCTCGCCGCGGCGCTCGCCGGCGGGGGAGAGGTCCGGGTGGCGGGCAGCCGCCACTCCTTCAACACCATCACCGACACCACGGGCACGCTGATCTCGGCCGACCGCCTCCCGGCGCACGTCGAGGTCGCCGCCGACCGGCGGTCCGTCTCCCTCGGGGGCGGTGTCCGCTACGGCGACCTCGCCGTCGAGCTCGGACGGCACGGGCTGGCCCTGGCCAACCTGGCGTCCCTGCCGCACATCTCCGTGGCCGGCGCGATCGCCACGGGCACGCACGGATCGGGGGACCGGCTCGGATCCCTGGCCACCTCCGTCCGCGCCCTGACCTTCCTCACGCCCGACGGCACCGAACGGACCTACCGGCGGGGCGACGACGACTTCGCGGGCGCCGTGGTGCACCTCGGCGCGCTCGGGGTGGTCGTCCGCGTCGAGCTCGATGTCGAACCGGCCTACCAGGTCGCCCAGACGGTGTTCGGACGGCTCGACTGGGACACGGTGGTGGAGCACTTCGACGCCATCACCGGGTGCGGGACCAGCGTCTCGCTGTTCACCTCCTGGGGCGAGCCCGGGGGCGTCGACCAGATCTGGGTCAAGCACCGGGCCGATGCAGCGGCCGGCGAGGCGGCGGCGGTCCTCGGTGGCCTGGGCGCCCTCCCCGCCGCCGGGCCGCGGCACCCGTTGCCCGGCGGCGACACCCGGGCGAGCACGGAGCAGCTCGGCGTGCCCGGCCTCTGGTCCGACCGGCTGCCGCACTTCCGTCTCGCGTTCACGCCCTCGAGCGGCGACGAGCTGCAGTCCGAGTACTTCCTTCCCCGCCAGGAGGCGCGGGCCGCGATCAGGCGGGTGCAGGCGCTCGGGCCGCGCCTGGCGCCGCTCGTGCAGGCCTCGGAGCTCCGCACCGTGCGGGCCGACGACCTGTGGCTCAGCCCCGCGTACCGGCAGGACGTCGTCGCCTTCCACTTCACCTGGACGCCGGACCAGCCGGCGGTGGAGGCCGTCCTGCCGGAGCTCGAGGCGGCGTTCGGTGAGGGCGTGCGGGCCCACTGGGGCAAGCTCTGGCGTCTGGATCCCGCCGACGTCACGGGGGCCTACGACCGCTGGGACGATTTCGTCGCGCTGCAGCGCCGGCACGATCCGCAGGGGCGTTTCGTCAACGACTTCCTGCGACGGCTGGGACTCTAGCGGGGCGTGCCGCCCTTCGGCGGAGCAGTCGGCGAACCCCGGCGCTCCGCGTCCGGCGCCCGTTCTCCCGGCCCGCGGCGGCGGCCCCGCCGTCGTACTTGCACTCTCGGACGGAGAGTGCCAATAATTGGGTTAGCACTCGGACGCCCCGACTGCTAGACGCACCCTCGGGTGCCGACGGCGCGGGGTGGCCGGTGATTCGTGGATTGAGGTAGCGAGGGTGCTCGCGGAGGCGTTTCCGAACGACGCCGCCGTGGAGGCTCGTCCGTCGCGGGCGTTGCCGTCACTCCACTTCCATCGCATGAATGTCCCGGAAGGACCACACGCAACCATGGCCAAGATGATTGCATTTGACGAGGAAGCTCGCCGCGGCCTCGAGCGCGGACTGAACACCCTTGCCGACGCCGTGAAGGTGACGCTGGGCCCGCGCGGCCGCAACGTCGTCCTCGAGAAGAAGTGGGGCGCCCCCACGATCACCAACGACGGCGTCTCCATCGCCAAGGAGATCGAGCTCGACGAGCCGTACGAGAAGATCGGCGCCGAGCTGGTCAAGGAAGTCGCCAAGAAGACCGACGACGTCGCCGGCGACGGCACCACCACCGCCACCGTGCTCGCCCAGGCACTCGTCAAGGAGGGCCTGCGCAACGTCGCCGCCGGCGCCGACCCGCTCTCGCTCAAGCGGGGCATCGAGAAGGCCGTCGAGGCCGTCACCGCCGAGCTCATCGGCTCCGCCAAGGAGATCGAGACCAAGGAGCAGATCGCTGCCACCGCCTCCATCTCGGCCGGCGACACCCAGATCGGCGAGCTGATCGCCGAGGCCCTGGACAAGGTCGGCAAGGAAGGCGTCATCACGGTCGAGGAGTCCAACACCTTCGGCCTGGACCTCGAGCTCACCGAGGGCATGCGCTTCGACAAGGGCTACATCTCCGCCTACTTCGTCTCCGACGCCGAGCGCCAGGAGACCGTGCTGGAGGACCCGTACATCCTCATCGTGAACTCCAAGATCTCCACCATCAAGGACATGGTGGGCATCCTGGAGAAGGTCATGCAGTCGGGCAAGCCGCTGATGATCATCGCCGAGGACGTCGAGGGCGAGGCCCTGGCCACGCTGGTCCTGAACAAGATCCAGGGCCGCTTCAAGTCCGTCGCCGTGAAGGCCCCGGGCTTCGGCGACCGCCGCAAGGCCATGCTCGCCGACATCGCCATCCTCACCGGTGGCCAGGTCATCTCCGAGGAGGTCGGCCTGTCCCTGGACAAGGCCGAGCTGGACATGCTGGGCCAGGCCCGCAAGGTCGTCATCACCAAGGACGAGACCACCATCGTCGAGGGCGCCGGCTCCGCCGAGGAGATCGCCGGCCGGGTCAAGCAGATCCGTGCCGAGATCGCCAACACCGACTCCGACTACGATCGCGAGAAGCTCCAGGAGCGCCTCGCGAAGCTGGCCGGCGGCGTGGCCGTCATCAAGGCCGGTGCCGCCACGGAGGTCGAGCTCAAGGAGCGCAAGCACCGCATCGAGGACGCCGTGCGCAACGCGAAGGCGGCCGTCGAGGAGGGCATCGTCGCCGGCGGCGGCGTCGCCCTCATCCAGGCCGGCGAGCGTGCCTTCGGCAAGCTCGCCCTCGAGGGCGACGAGGCCACCGGCGCGAACATCGTGAAGGTCGCCATCGAGGCCCCGCTGAAGCAGATCGCCTTCAACGCCGGTCTCGAGCCGGGTGTCGTCGCCGACAAGGTCAAGGGCCTCGAGTCCGGCCACGGCCTCAACGCCGCCACCGGTGCGTACGAGGACCTGCTGGCCGCCGGCGTCAACGATCCGGTGAAGGTCACGCGCTCCGCGCTGCAGAACGCTGCCTCGATCGCCGGTCTGTTCCTCACCACCGAGGCCGTCGTGGCCGACAAGCCGGAGGCGAACGCCCCGGCCGGCGGTGGCGACGACATGGGCGGCATGGGCGGCATGGGCGGCTTCTAAGCCCCCGGGCCGATCCAGGACGATCGCCCCACGGGGCGCCGCCTGGACCGTCGGAAGAACGGCAGGGCCGCACACTCCCAGGAGTGTGCGGCCCCGCCGTCGTTTAACCGGGCGTCGTCTCGGGCGGTGGGCCGGCTGTCCCCTCGGGCCCCGCCGACCCGAGCGCGGCGAGCTCCCGGAGGAGGTTCGTTCGGGCCGCGGACTCCCAGAGGCGCCGGCCGGCCGCCGTCCCGAACAGCGGGTCCCGGCCCAGCAGGCCGCGGAGGACCGCGGCCCGGCCCACGGCGAAGTCGGGGTCGGCGACGTGGGCGTAGTCCCGCCGGACCTGGGCCGTGTACCGCTGGTACTCGGCCCAGGGCCGGGCGAGGACCTCCAGATCCGCATCGCAGAGCAGGCGGCCGGCCGCGTCGTCGGCCGCGGGCGCGTGCCGGGCCGTGGTCCGGACCAGTCGGGCGACCTCCGCGGCGTCCACGGCCGGGCTGAGACCCGGCAGCCGGGACACAGCCAGCGCGGCGGAGGCCTCCTCGTCCTGCCCGGGCACGCCGTCGTACACGGCGTCGTGGAACCAGGCGGCCAGGCGGACGTGCAGGAGGAACGTCCGGTCCGTCGTCCCGTCGGCCGCCGCCAGGGTGTCGAGTGCGGTCAGGACCGCGAGCAGGTGGGAGCGCCCGTGGTAGTGCCGGTGCGGCTCGGACCACCGGCGCAGGAGCTCGTCGCGCACGGCGACCGAGCGGTGAGCCGAGCGGTCGCGACCCGGACCGCCCAGGCCCAGTGCATCCCAGCGTCGGCGCAGGACGCCGTCGAGTTTCTCGTCCCGCTGCCGGGCGGGGACCCGGACGCCCGAGCGGATGAGCCGCCGGGCCAGCTCCCGGCCGGAGACCGGGATGGCTCCGAGCGCGACCAGCTGCGCGTAGCGGCGCTCCGGGACGTCGTAGTGGTCCCGGTCGAAGGCCCGCGGCGGCAGCCCGGCACGCTCGGCGAAGGCCTGGAGCTCCTCGACGGACGCATCCGAGACGAGGTGCGAGAACAGGGTGCCGTGCGCCGGCCACGCCGGCGGATCGATATAGAGGGCCACGCCACCCAGAGTACGCCGGGGCCGCCACCCGGACCCCGGGCGGGGGCTGCATGCGCCTAGTAGGTGAACAGCCTCGCGTTGGCCGACTCGACGTCGTCGTACTGCTGCGAGGCCCGGGCCAGCGCCCCGTTGATGGACGCGAGCGATTCCTCGACCCGCACCTGCGTGCCGTGCCAGTCGGCGACGACCGACTGGAAGTTCGTGGCCGCGGCGCCCTGCCAGGTCCCCTCGAGCTCGCGCAGGTTCGCCGTCATGCTCGTGATCTCCGCGCGGAGCCGCTCGACCGTCGCCTGGACCGCCGCGGCCTTGGTGCGCATCTCGGCCGTATTCGCTGCAAACGTGCTCATGGCACTTC
Source organism: Zhihengliuella sp. (assembly GCF_031178195.1). Classification (GTDB taxonomy): domain Bacteria; phylum Actinomycetota; class Actinomycetes; order Actinomycetales; family Micrococcaceae; genus Zhihengliuella. Next base: position 137,768 of record NZ_JAPSJL010000007.1, on the reverse strand, counting down.
CCTTCCACTGCTCCGGCCCTCCACCGGGCCGGTCCTCGTCGCGACCGCGGGGCCGCGGCGGGGCGGATGCCCCACATCCCGAGGCTACGGAGGGCGGTGGGGCACCCGGGGTGGGGCCCGGGACGGTGTGGGCAGCGGGGCCGGTCAGGACGCCTGTGGAGGACGAGTGCCGTCGCCGCCGCGGGCGGCACGCCGGCCGCCCCCGCCGCCGCCCTCGGGCTGGGGCGGATCCAGCTCGTGCTGATCCTCGGCGTGCTCCTCGCCGACGGAGTCGGGCATGGGCTCGTACGGCAGGTGGATGGACAGCGTGGCACCGCCGCCGGGCGTCTCCGAGAGCCGGACCGAGCCGTCGTGCTGGGCGACGATCGCGGCGACGATCGCCAGACCCAGACCGGTGCCGCCGGTCTCGCGGTGCCGCGAGGTGTCGGCGCGGTAGAAGCGCTCGAAGACGCGGGCCGCGTCCTCCTCGGAGATGCCGGGCCCGTGGTCGCGGATCTCGAGCACGGAGTCGGAGCGGCCGTCGATGACGGGCATCGTCCCGACCGCGATCTCGATCGGCGTGCCCTCGGGCGTGTAGCGCAGCGCGTTGGTCATGAGGTTCACCACGACCTGCCGGAGCCGGGACTCGTCGCCGCTCGTGGGAGCGGGGAGGGCGGGACCGCCTTCGAGCCCCACGAGCCGGACCGTGCGGTCGGGGGCGTTGACGCGGGCGTCCTCGACCGCGTCGCTGCCCAGGAGCAGCAGGTCCAGGGGCACCCGCTCGAGCGCGCGCTGCTCGTCCAGGCGCGCGAGCGTGAGCAGATCCTCGACGAGCTGGCCCATGCGCTTCGCCTCGCCCTCGATCCGGCCCATGGCGGAGTCGAGCTGCTCGGGTTCGCGGATGCCGCCGTGCCGGTAGAGCTCGGAGTAGCCGCGGATCGTGACCAGAGGCGTGCGCAGCTCGTGGGAGGCGTCCTGGACGAACCGGCGCATCTTCCGCTCCGAGGCCTCCTGGGCGCGGAACGCATGCTCGATGTGGGCGAGCATCGCGTTGAGGGCGCGCGAGAGCCGTCCGACCTCGGTGTCGTGCGAGGTCTCCTCGACGCGCCGCGAGAGGTCGCCAGCGGCGATCGCCGCGGCCGTGCGCTCGACGCGCACCAGCGGGCGGAACGCCCGGCTCGTCGCCGCGTAGGCCACGAGCGACATCAGCAGGGTGGCCAGCATGCCCGAGGTCACCATCGATCCGGCCGCGTCGGAGACCGTGTGCTCGACGTCGCTCAGCGGCAGCGCGATGGTGATGTAGCCGGCGCCGTTGGCCATGTCGATCATCCGGTACCGCCAGCCCTCGGAGTCCGGCAGGACGCCCGGCGCGGTGAAGGCGAGGTCGTGGACCTCCTTGACCCGTTCGACGTCGACCGGGTCGATCACGGGCTCGTCGTCGCCCTCGACGCCGGGCAGCTCCGCGAGCACCTCGCCGTCCGCGTTGCGCAGGGTGGCGTGGAAGCGGGTGAGCTCCAGGTTCGCCCACATGCGGTACGGGGACGACGGCGACGTGTCCTGGCTCGACTCCTCCTGGTACACCGCATACAGGATGTTCGCCATGGGGCTCGAGTAGCTCGCCAGGTCCTGGTCCATCTGGTCCACCATCGTCAGGCGCAGGGAGAAGGACGCCGTGAAGGTGGTGGCGATGACGCCGACGGTCATCAGCAGCGCCATGAGCGCCACGAGCTTGGACCGCAGCGAGACCTGCCGCAGGAAGCGGGTAGCCGAGCGCAAGGGGTCAGCGGCGGTCGGCGGAGCGCAGCACGTAGCCGACGCCGCGCTTGGTCTGGATCATCGGGGTCCAGTCCTCCTGGGCGTCGATCTTGCGGCGGAGGTAGGAGATGTAGGACTCGACGATCGAGGCGTCGCCGTTGAAGTCGTACTCCCACACATGGTCCAGGATCTGCGCCTTGGACAGCACCCGGTTCGGATTCATCATCAGGTAGCGCAGGAGCTTGAACTCGGTGGGGGACAGATCCACGACGACGCCGGCGCGGCGGACCTCGTGCGCGTCGTCGTCGAGCTCGAGATCATCGACCCGGATGACGGCGCCCTCGTCCTCGAAGGGGTGGGAGCGGCGGAGCACCGCGCGGATACGGGCCACGACCTCGTCGAGGCTGAACGGCTTGGTGACGTAGTCGTCGCCGCCCACCGTCAGGCCCGTGACCTTGTCCTCGGTGTCGTCCCGCGCGGTCAGGAACAGGACGGGGAAGTGCCGACCCGCGGCGCGCAGCTTGCGGGTCACCGTGAACCCGTCCATGTCGGGGAGCATCACGTCCAGCACGGCGAGGTCGGGCTGCTCCGACTCCGCGAGCTCGAGCGCCTCCCGTCCGTTCGCGGCGGCGAAGACCTCGAATCCCGCGAAGCGCAGGGACGTCGCGAGGAGTTCGCGGATGTTCGGCTCATCATCAACAACCAGGAGGCGTGCCTCAGCGCTCTTCTCACTCATGCTCCCAGTGTGGGAGCTCTTTCTGGGAGTTGACTGGACGTTGGATGTGAAGCGCGTCAGTCGTGCTGCCGGCGGCGTCGGCTCCAGCTGACGAGCAGGCTGGCAACCAACAGGGCGAACGCCGCCGGCAGACCGTACAGGCCCACGGCGAAGAAGCCCGGCCAGACGTCGGCACCGGCCGCGTAGCCGACGAGGATGACCGCCAGGCAGATCAGGGAGACGGCGGCGACCGCCACGGCGGCGCGCATGAGGGGGGCGGCGGCCCGCGGCCGCTGCGTCGGCGCTCCCGGGGCCGGGGAGACGGGGTGCGGGGAATCCGGTGTGTTCACGGGTTAAAGGTAGGGGCCTGCCGGGCCGGGTCCAAAAGCCGTGCAGGTCGCCTCGTCCCGCCGCCAGCTCCGGCCACGGCCGCCGGTGACGTACCCTAGAGATACAGACTTCCCCAGCGAGGACGCCGCGACCGAAACGACGAGCGCAGGCGCCGCTGGGAATCCACTGCGCAGGCGGCGCCGAGCACCGCGCCCCGCGCACGACGCAAGAACGAGGGAAGAGACAGTGCCTGTAGGCAAGGTGAAGTGGTACGAGGCCTCCAAGGGATTCGGCTTCGTGGTGGCGGAAGACGGGCAGGAGGTCTACCTGCCCAAGTCGGCACTGCCCAGCGGCGTGGACACGCTGCGGGCCGGGACCCGGCTGGAGTTCGGCATCGCCGAGGGCCGCCGTGGCGCCCAGGCGCTCGCGGTCCGCGTGCTGGACAACGCGCCGTCGGTGGCGCGCGCCCGCCGCAAGCCGGCCGAGGACACAGCGGCCATCGTCGAGGACGTGATCCGTCTGCTCGACGGCATCTCGAACGGGCTGCGCAAGGGTCGCTACCCGGACAGCCGGCAGGGCGCCAAGATCGCCGCCGTCCTCCGGGCCGTCGCCGACGAGCTGGACGCCTGAGCGTGGCACGGACTCCGAAGCTCGACGCCGTGCTGGCCGCGCAGGCGGAGTCCGCCCGTGCGGCTCTGACCGAGCTCGTCCCGCAGGACCAGATCGGCGAGCACGTCCTGGCCTCGGCCGAGGGTGAACGACTGGTCATGCACCGGTTCGAGGCGCGGGTTCCGGGCTACGGCGGCTGGCAGTGGTACGTCACGCTGGCGCGCGGGCCGCGCATGAAGGTCGCGACCGTGTGCGACTCGGGGCTGCTCCCCGGCGACGGCGCCCTCCTGCCACCGGCCTGGGTCCCCTGGGCCGAGCGCGTGGCACCGGAGGAGCTCGAGGCCGAGCGGCTCGCCGAGGCGGCCGAGGCCGCGGCGAACGGCGCCTCCGGTGGCGAGGACACCGAGCAGACCCCGGTGACGGCGCCCTCCGGTGGATCGCCGGAGGACGGCGGCACCGGCGGGGCCGCGGCGGAGGCACCGGAGTCCACGGACGCCGACGACGACGCAGGCCACCGCGGGGACGATTCCGAACCGACCGACGACTCCGGGCCGGACGCCTCCACGCCGGGGGCGGACGGCGAGAGCGATCCGGAGGACGACGCGGATCCGGCGCAGCCCCGCAGGCCCCGCCGCCGTCGTCGCGCACGGCGCGCCACACGCGGTTAGTCGACGGCCCGCCGCGCGCATCCCCGACCGACGTCGGCCGGAACACGCGAGGCTCCACACAGCAGAAGGGGCCCTCGGTGCCCGCTTGGATCCAAGCGGGCACCGAGGGCCCGTCCGCGTCTCCGCCGGAGCGGGCGGCCGGCGGGCTAGAGGTTCTCGAGCACGTAGTCGATGCAGCGCGTCAGCGCGGTGACGTCGTCCGGCTCGATCGCCACGAACGTGGCGATCCGGAGCTGGTTCCGGCCGAGCTTGCGGTACGGCTCGGTGTCGACGATGCCGTTGGCGCGGAGCACCTTCGAGACCGCGGCCGCGTCGACCGATGCGTCGAAGTCGACGGTTGCGATGACGTTCGAGCGGTCCTCGGGGCGAACCACGTACGGGGTCGCCACGGCGGAGGCCTCGGCCCACTCGTAGACGCGGGAGGCCGAGTCGGCGGTCCGGGCGGCCGCCCAGTCGAGGCCGCCGTTGGCGTTGAGCCACTGGACCTGCGCGTCCAGCGTGACCAGGGTGGACAGGCTCGGGGTGTTGTAGGTCTGGTTCTTCGCCGAGTTCTCGATCGCGGTCTGCAGGTTCAGGAAGTCGGGGGTCCAGCGGTCGCTTGCGGCGATGCGCCCGGCGCGCTCCAGCGCGGCCGGCGAGAAGAGCCCGAGCCACAGGCCGCCGTCGGACGCGAAGTTCTTCTGCGGCGCGAAGTAGTAGACGTCCGTCTCGGCGACGTCGACGGCGAGGCCGCCGGCGGCCGAGGTCGCGTCGACGACCACCAGCGAGCCCTCGTCGGCACCGGCGACGCGGCGGACCGGGGCGGCGACCCCGGTGGAGGTCTCGTTCTGCGGCCACGCGTAGACGTCGACGCCCGCCTCGGCCCGCGGCTCCGGGCGGGTGCCGGGCTCGGACGCGATGATGGAGGACGGCTGCAGGAACGGAGCGTTGTCCGTCGCCTTGGCGAACTTGGAGCCGAACTCCCCGAAGGAGAGGTGCTGGGCGCGCTGCTCCACCAGCCCGAACGCCGCGACGTCCCAGAAGGCGGTGGAGCCCCCGACGCCGAGGACCACCTGGTAGCCGTCGGGGGCCCGGAAGAACTCGAGCAGCCCCTCCTGCACCGACTTGACCAGGTTCTTGACCGGGGCCTGGCGGTGCGAGGTCCCCAGCACCGAGGAGCCGGCGGCCAGCAGTGCATCGAGCTGCGCCGGCCGAACCTTGGAGGGGCCGGCGCCGAAGCGGCCGTCCGCGGGGAGGAGGTTGGAGGGGATGGTCAGAGTTTCGCTCACGGTGGCTCCTGCCGTCGGGTACGCCGGGATGTGCGGAATGCGGGCGCGTCGGATGCGGGCATGGCCCGGGCGGATGGCCGACGCGGCGGTCCGCACCCCTCCATAATCGCGCAGGTCACGAGGTTTGCCGGAACCGGACCGCGATTATTAACGCGCGGTAGAGTGGCTGATGCTGCCGCCCTGTCCACGCCTGCTCTGGGAGACCCACCGACGTGACTGATCTGATCGATACCACCGAGATGTACCTCCGCACCGTCCTCGAACTGGAGGAGGAGCGGATCGTCCCGCTGCGAGCCCGCATCGCGGAGCGGCTGGGGCACTCGGGGCCGACGGTCTCCCAGACGGTGGCCCGCATGGAGCGCGACGGGCTCCTGATCGTCTCCGAGGACCGGCATCTGGAGCTCACGCCCGCCGGACGCCAGCTCGCCACCGAGGTGATGCGCAAGCACCGCCTCGCCGAGCGTCTGCTCTCCGACGTGATCGGACTCGACTGGGAGTACGTGCACGACGAGGCCTGCCGCTGGGAGCACGTCATGAGCGAGCGCGTCGAGCGCCGGCTCTATGAACTGCTCGGCCAGCCCTCCGAGTCGCCCTATGGGAACCCGATCCCCGGTCTGGACGCCCTGGGCGGGCCCGAGGCCGGCGACTTCACGGTCGGAGTGCAGAACCTCGACACGGCCCTGGAGGGTGGCGAGGCCGGCCCCGTCCGCATCCTCCGGCTGGCCGAGACCATCCAGGTGGATCCCGTGCTCCTGGCGCAGCTGAACGACGGCGGCATCCGGCCCGGGGCGAGCGTGACCCTGGAGCGCGCGGGGGAGTACGTGGTGGTCCGGGTGGAGGGGATCGAGGGCGCCCTCGAGCTGCCCCACGAGGTCAGCGCCCACGTCTTCGTGGAGTCCCGTGCCGTGGCGCCGCAGGCCTGATAACGAAGGCAGTCCTTCAGACGAGGTTATCCACAAGATTAGATAACGAAATTGTAACTGTCGGCGCCCTCCTGTAGTCTCGTAGAGGCTCAGAACGATTTCTGACACCACGACTCGCTTCTGCATCCACCTGCCAGCGGGTCACCCAAACCCACACGACAGGCAGGGCGGGGAAGCTGTTCTCTCCCGGATCCGCGCGTCCCAGCGCGGCCATCCACCGGGTCAGCCACCTACGTCCCCGGGATACCGCTGCGCCCTCGCGCCCGTGCCCCGGGACGACTCCGCCAGTGCAGCGAGAGGTACTTTGACATTGACTACGCAGACGACACGCGGCCCCGTGACCGCCTCGCTTGATGCGGTGAACGAACCCGTCGAGGACGCGCCCGCCGCATCCGAGCAGCCGCTGCGTCGTCCCCGTGGATCCGAGCGGCGCCGTCTGCTCCAGCAGGAGACCGCCTGCGCGGCCCCCGCCGAGGCGGACTACATCGGCCGGCGCTACGCCCGTGACCTGCGCTACAGCGCGGCGACGACGGACGAGCTCGCGGCGCTCCTGGCCGGACGCGAGGCCGCCGCTGGCGACGTCGTCGACCTGGCGGCGCACCGGATCGACCGCCCGGTCGCCGCACCGGCCCGCCGGGGCGTGGCCCTGAGCCACAAGTTCGCCGCCGCCGCCGCAGTCTCCGGCATCGCGCTCACCGCGGCGTGGCCGCAGATCTCGAGCGAGGCGCAGGACGCCGGGATCGAGGTCGCCGGGAGCCCGGCCGGGGCCGCCGAGGTCGAGGACGTCGTCGTCGCCGCGGACGCGCCGTACGAGCTGGAGATGGCCTCGATCCAGGCCTCGTTCACGGAGGACGACCGGCTCGACCAGATCATGGCCGCCTCGGGCGGCGACGTGACCCGCGTCGAGACCGGCGGAGTGCTGGCTCAGCCGCTGGACCAGGTCCGGATCACGTCCCGCTTCGGACTGCGCGCGGACCCCTGGGGCGGTGGCGGCACCGTCAACCACATCGGCCAGGACTACGGTGCGGCCTGCGGCACGCCCGTGAAGGCCGCTGCCTCGGGGACCGTGGTGCAGGCCGGCTATGCCGGTCACTCCGGGAACCGGGTGCGGATCGACCACGGCAACGGCCTGGAGACCACGTACAACCACAACTCGTCGTTGAAGGTGGCGGTGGGCCAGAAGGTGGACCGCGGCGACGTGGTCTCGCTCAGCGGCACCACCGGGAACTCGACCGGATGCCACCTCCACTTCGAGGTGCTCGTCGACGGCACCGCGGTGGACCCGGCCGGCTGGCTGTAAGCTTCCTCGCAAATCGAGACCGAATCTAGACACTCCCGTGACCTTAACGTGACATTCGGTCTGGATTCCGATAACTTTGATCAAGTGCTGAGCCTCCCGCGGGCTCAACACCCTCGGACGGAGTGCCAAGCACTGCCACCGACCGAGGTCCGTTCGTATCTAACCGCATGGCAGTGGCGGGGGAACCAAACCGGAGCCGGAAACGGCTCCCGGGGCCGAGAGGCCCTTGGGGTTAAGCGTGGATCGAGACTCTCGATCGACGCCGAGTGACTCCCACTCGAACCCGACAGCTCACCTCGTAGGCATAGGGAGAGGTACAACTTTGTCCAAGCGTCAAGCTCTGGGTCGCCACCGCGCGGCTCCCGTTCGCAGCAACCCGCTCGAAGGCCTGTCGAAGGCCGTCGCGTCCAACGCCGGCTCCGTCGGCCGCCAGGCCGCCGTCATCGCAGCCGCCTCCGGTCTCGTCCTGACCGTCGGCGTCCCGGCCCAGGCCAACCAGACCACCCGTGAGGCCGCCAGTGCCCCGGTCGAGGCCCTCCCGGTCGAGCGCACCGCGGTCTCCGCCGTGACCGTCTCCGCCAAGGCCGTCGAGGACTTCGAGGTCGAGCGCGCCTTCGTCGAGTCCGCACCGGCCCCCGAGCCGGAGCCCGTGGTCGTCGCCACCGCCGAGACCGTCGAGGAGACGCCGGCCCAGACCGCCTCCTCCGAGTCCTCGGACGACGACGCCCGCTACGCCGCGACCACGCGTCAGAACGTCGGCTCCCAGCAGCAGGCCGCCGCTGAGCCGGCAGCCGAGCCGAAGGCCGAGGTCGCCGAGTCCGCTCCGAGCGCCGGCCTCTCCGGCATCGCCGCCACGGCCGCCCAGTACGTCGGCGCCCCCTACGTCTGGGGCGGCAACACCCCGGCCGGCTGGGACTGCTCCGGCTTCATCAAGTACGTCTACGCCCAGCACGGCATCGACGTCGCCCGCGGCACCTCCGCGCTGCTGAGCTCCGGCCAGTTCGTCCGCACCAGCAACCCGAAGCCGGGCGACCTGGTGTTCCAGAACGGTGGCGGCCACGTCGGCATCTACCTCGGCGGCGGCAAGATCGTCGGTGCGCAGAACCCGTCCGTCGGCACGGTCATCCGCCCGGCCGACAGCCCGTACGGCCCGCTCTACGGCTACTACACGCTGGCCCGCTAGAGCCCGCAAGCCCTGTCACAGGAGCCCATCCGCGCATGCGGATGGGCTCCTGTGCTTTCCCGGACGTGCCGGCCGGCCGCCACCGTGTGACCCGCCTCCCCGCGCAGGCGACGCGGCGACGTCGGCGCAGCATCGAGGGGATGAACGATGCGCGACGGGCCGGTGGCACGACCCGCCCCTGTGACGCCCGACACGTCCTACGGCGGGGAATCCGGTTACCCTGAAGAGGCGAAGAAACACGTGACACGCCGCCGGAGGGGCCGCGGCCCCTCCCGCAAGGCGTTCGGACGTAAGGAACGCGTATGCGCACGCTAGTACTGAATGCAGGATACGAGCCGCTCGCGGTCGTGACGTTCCGCCGCGCGTTGCTGCTGGTGCTGACCGGCAAAGCGAGCATCCTCGCCGAGGACCCCTCGCCGGTCGTCGGCCCCAACGAGGTGGTCAGCCGGCCGTCGGTCATCCTCCTGCACCGCTACATCAAGATCCCCTACCGCGGTCCCGCCACCGTGACGCGGCGCGGCGTCCTGCGCCGGGACGGCTACCGTTGCGCCTACTGCGGCCGCAACGCCGCCACGGTGGATCACATCCACCCCCGGTCGCTCGGCGGCGCGGACAGCTGGGAGAATCTCGTCGCGTGCTGCCTGGACTGCAACGGCCGGAAGGGCAACCGCACGCTGTCCCAGCTGGGCTGGAAGCTCAAGACCCGGCCGACCGCACCGCGCGGCCCGGCCTGCTACATCCGCGACCTCGACCGGCCCGTGGAGGCCTGGGACCCGTTCCTGCAGAGCGCGGCCGCCTAGTGCGGCCGTGGATCGAGTCCGTCGTCCTGCTCGCCGGCGGCCGCGGCAGCCGCCTCGGCGGCGCCTGGAAGGCGCTCCTCGTGCACGACGGCGCCACGCTCCTCTCGAACGCCCTCGGCGCCCTGGCGGGCCATCTGCCCCACGCGCGCGTCGTCGTCGTCGGGCCGGACGCGCTGCAGCCCGCCCTCGCCGCGTGCCCGCACGGATCCCACGTGCGCCTCACGCGGGAGGAGCCGCCCTTCGCCGGCCCGCTGGCGGCCGTCGCCGCCGGGGTCGCGGCGGCGGAGTCGGCCGCGGGTCCGGTGGCCGACCCGGCACCGGACGCGGCGCTGCCCGGACCGGCGCTGACGCTGCTCCTCGCGGTCGACTACATCCATCCGGAGGGCATCGTCGCCGCACTGGCCGGTCAGGCGGCCGGCCTGCTCGCGGCCGGCCACTCGGCCGACGCCTCCGGCGCGCCGGGTCCTGACGCGCTCGTGCCCCTCGACGCGTCGGGCCGGCAGCAGCCGCTGGCGTCGCTGTGGCGCAGCGACTCCCTGCGCCGGGCGCTCGAGGCGGCGGCCGTGCCGGCGTCCGGAACCGAGGCGGCGGTCCCGCTCTCCGCCCGGCTGGCCGACGCGCCGATGCGCCGGATCACCCGGGCCGACGGCGTCGTCGTCCGCAGCTGGAGGACCGCGGACGCGCAGCTCTTCGACGACGTCGACACATGGGAGGACGCGGCGGCGAACGGGATCGGGCGCGGGTCCGCGTGAGGTAACGTCTTCCCGAGATCCGCAGGAGGAACGCATGAGTGACCACCCCGAACTGGAGCAGTGGGCCGACCGGCTGCAGGCTGCCTACGACATCCCGGACGCCCCCGTGGACATCGACAGGATCCTGTCGCTCGCCGGCGAGGCCGCCCACACGATCACGCGGCCGGCCGCGCCCGTGACCACCTACATCGCCGGTTTCGCGGCGGGCCTGGCCGCCGGGCACCAGACCGCCAGCGAGCAGAAGGCCGCCGCGGCGGCGGACCTCGTCGCGCGGCAGCTCCTGGCCGAGATCCGGGACGCCGACGACGCCGGGCCGGACAGCGAAGCGCCGCGTGGGCGGTAGCCCCTGGCCGGCGGCCCGCGCCGCCGCCTACCGGGCGGGGACGGAGCTCGCCGCGACGCTCGGGGACGCCCGATCCGGCCGGCCCCGCAGCACGTGGGTCCCCGTGCGCGAGTGCGTCGGCAGCGTCTGCGCCGAGGACGTCCGCGCCCCGATGGACCTCCCCCACTTCGTCTCGTCCGCCATGGACGGGTGGGCGGTCGCCGGACCGCCGCCGTGGCGCCTCGTCCCCGGAGGACCGCCGCGCCGGCCGACGCCGCTGGAGACCGGCACCGCGGCCCCCGTGCTCACCGGCGCCCCGCTGCCTGCGGGCACGACGGCGGTGCTCCGCTCCGAGCGCGGCGAGGCCGCAGACGGGTTGCTCCGGGCGACGGAGGCGGTCCCGGACGGCGCCGACATCCGCCCCGCCGGCCGCGAGGCCTCCCGCGGCGACCTGCTCGTCCCGGCCGGGACCCGGCTCACCCCGGCGCATGCGGCCGCCGCGTCCGTCGCCGGCATCGACGCGGTGCGCGCCGCCGTCGCGCCCCGGGTCCGACTGGTCCTGACGGGCGACGAGGTGGTCGAGGCGGGGATCCCGGAGCCCGGCTACGTCCGCGACGCCTTCCAGCCGCTCCTGCCGGCCGCCGTCGCCGGCCTCGGCGGCGACGTCCGGGAGGTGGTCCGGATCGGCGACGACCGCCGGCGCACCGACGAGGAGGTCGCCGCGGACGCCGACGTCGTGATCCTCACCGGCGGCACCGGCCGCTCCGCGGCGGACCATGTCCGGGCGGCCCTCGAGGCCATGGGCGCCGAGCTCGTCGTCGACCAGATCGACATGCGCCCCGGGCACCCGGCCGTGCTGGCGCGCCGGAACGACGGCGCCCTGCTCGTCGCCCTCCCAGGCAACCCGCTCGCCGCCGTCGCCGCCCTGCTCACGCTCGCCGGCCCCGCCCTCGCCGGTGCCACGGGCCGTCCCGAGGAGCCCCCGCGGTGGGCCGCCGCTGCGGAGCCCCACGCGCCGTTGCCGGGCCGGCACCGGCTCATCCCGGCGGCGCTGGCCGACGACGCGACTGGTCGACTTCTCTCCTGCGACCGCACCGGCCCGGGAATGATGCGCGGGCTGGCCGGAGCCGATGCACTCATGATCGTCCCGCCGGGAGGCGTCGAGGACGGGGACCCCGTAGAGTTCCTCCCGCTACCGTGGAGCACACGCTAGGAGGACGCATGCCACGCAAGATCGCACGACGCCGGGTGACGAGGCTCTTCCTCGACGATCCCGGCCGCCGCCGCGAGGAGACCCTCGCCGCGGAGGAGCCGCTCGAGATCCGGCTCGGCCACAAGGCCTTCAGCGTCACCATGCGCACCCCGGGGGACGACTTCGACCTGGTGGCCGGCTTCCTGACAGGCGAGGGCGTCCTCTGCGCGGAGGAGGACCTCGTCAGCATGCGCTTCTGCGCGGGCGAGGACGAGGACGGCCGGCAGACGTTCAACGTCGTGGAGGCGCAGCTCTCGGCGACGGCCGTACCGCCGGACGCCGGGCTCGAACGCCACGTCTACACCACCAGCTCGTGCGGCATCTGCGGCACGGCGTCGATCGACGCGGTGGCGAAGGCCGCCCGCCTGCCCGGATCCCCGATGCCCGGAGCCCGCATCGACATCGCGACGCTCCTGGCCCTGCCCGACTCCCTGCGCGAGCAGCAGGAGCTGTTCTCCCGGACCGGCGGCGTCCACGCGGCCGGACTCTTCACGATGGACGGCGAGCTGCTGTGCATCCGCGAAGACGTCGGGCGTCACAATGCGGTCGACAAGGTGATCGGCTGGGCCCTCCGCGAGGGGCGTCTGCCCCTCCACGACGTGGTGCTCCAGGTCTCCGGAAGAGCCTCGTTCGAGCTGGTCCAGAAGGCCCGCATGGCCGGCATCGCCGTCCTCTCCGCGGTGAGCGCCCCGTCCTCGCTCGCCGTCGAGCTCGCGGATCGAGAAGGTGTGACCCTTGCGGCGTTCAGCAGGGGGAGTAGCGTGAATCTATACACACATCCGGATCGGGTCATCCCGGTCTCCAGCTGACTCCGAGGAGGAGCAATGCACCGTCCAGCGCCAGTGGAAGACATCGACGAGGGCAGCATTCAGGTCACGCCGCCCAAGAAGGCGGCAGCCGGCATGAAGGCCGTCATGGTGGCACTGGAGCGCGGGATCGAACAGGCAGGCGTCACGCGCACCATGCGCTCGATGGCGCGCGTCAACCAGCGCAACGGCGTCGACTGCCCGGGCTGCGCGTGGCCGGAGACGACGGGCCGGCGGAAGCCGGCCGAGTTCTGCGAGAACGGGGCGAAGGCGCTCGCCGAGGAGTCGACCCTGCGCACCGTGGATCCGCAGTGGTGGGCCGAGCACCCGATCAGCGACCTACGGGACAAGACCGAGTACTGGCTGGGCAGCCAGGGCCGCATCACGCAGCCCGTGATCATCCGCGAGGGAGAGGACCACTACTCGCCGATCTCCTGGGCGGACGCCTTCGAGACCATCGCCCAGCACATCAACGCCACGACGCCGGACCGCTGCGCGTTCTACACGTCCGGCCGCACGGCGAACGAGACGGCGTTCATGTACCAGCTGTTCGCCCGCTCGATCGGCACGAACAACCTGCCGGACTGCTCCAACATGTGCCACGAGTCCTCCGGATCGGCCCTCGCGCCGACCATCGGGATCGGCAAGGGCACGGTCCTGCTGGACGACTTCGAGCACGCGGACGTCATCATGGTGGTCGGCCAGAACCCGGGCACGAACCACCCGCGCATGCTCTCCGCCCTCGCCGAGGCGCGGAAGAAGGGCGCGAAGGTGGTGTCCGTCAACCCGCTGCCCGAGGCGGGACTCTTCACCTTCAAGGACCCCCAGTCCGTCAGCGGGATGCTCGGGAGCGGCGACACGATCTCCGACGAGTTCCTGCAGATCCGGATCGGTGGCGACCTCGCCCTGTTCCAGGCGCTGGGCCACCTGCTGCTCCAGGAGGAGGAGCGCGCCCCGGGCACCGTCGTCGACCACGAGTTCGTCGAGCGCAACACCGCCGGCTTCGAGGCGTACCGGCAGGCGCGGGCCGAGATCGACTGGGACGCCACCGAGGAGGCCACGGGCCTGTCCCGCCTGGAGATCTCCGCGCTGGCGAACATGCTGGCGAAGTCCAAGGGCACGATCATCTGCTGGGCGCTGGGCCTGACTCAGCAGCCGCACTCGGTCAACACGATCAAGGAGATCATCAACGTCCTGCTCCTGCAGGGCAACTTCGGCAAGCCGGGCGCCGGGGCCTGCCCCGTGCGCGGCCACTCGAACGTCCAGGGCGACCGCACCATGGGCGTGTGGGAGCGGATGTCCGACGCGTGGCTGGACCGGCTCGACGCGGAGTTCGGCATCCAGAGCCCGCGCGAGCACGGGTACGACTCCGTGGCGACGCAGGAGGCCTTCGAGCGCGGGGACATCGACGTCTTCGTGTCGATGGGCGGCAACTTCTCCCTCGCCGGCTCGGACACGGACGCCCTCGAGGCCGCGATGCAGCGCGCCGGGCTGACGGTGCACATCTCCACCAAGCCCAACCGCTCGCACGTGGTGCACGGGAAGACGTCCATCATCCTCCCGACGCTCGGCCGTACCGACAAGGACGACAAGCACCCGGGCGGGGCGCAGTTCCTCACGGTCGAGGACTCGATGTCCACCATCAAGACGACGCAGGGCCGCCTGGCGCCCGTCTCCGAGCACCTCCTGGCCGAGCCCGTGATCGTCGCGCGCATGGCCGAGGCGACGCTCGGAGCGGACCATCCCGTCGACTGGCGCGCGATGGCGGAGGACTACGACGTCATCCGCGACCACATAGCGAACGTCATCCCGGGCTTCGAGGACTTCAACCGGCGCATCAAGCACCGCAACGGCTTCGTGCTGCCCAACCCGCCGCGCGACACGCGGTCCTTCGCCACGGAGTCCGGCAAGGGCCTCTTCAGCGTGAGCCCGCTCGAGTACCTCAAGGCGCCCGAGGACCACCTGGTCCTGCAGACGATGCGCAGCCACGACCAGTTCAACACCACGTTCTACGGGCTGGACGACCGCTACCGGGGCATCAAGAACGCCCGCCGCGTCATCCTGGTCAACCCCGAGGACCTGGAGCGGCTCGGCTTCGAGGACCGCCAGCTGGTCGACGTCATCTCCGTCTTCAAGGGCGGTCGCGAGGGCGGCGAGGAGCGCCGGGCGAACCAGTTCCGGCTGGTCTCCTACCCGACGCCGCGCGGGTGCGCCGCGGCCTACTACCCGGAGGCCAACGCGCTGGTGCACCGCGAGCTGGTCGCCCGCGAGTCCAACACCCCCGGCTACAAGGCGATGATGGTCCGCTTCGTGCCGTCCACGGGGCAGCCGAGCCCGGCGCTGGACCCGGAGAAGGCGGACGCCTCCTCCTGATCCCGCCCGATCCTGACCGAGGGGCCCGTGCGCGCTGCGCTCGGGCCCCTCGGCCTCCCGGCCCGCGGACGACGACTCCGATGCGCCGCCCGCGGGTGCGGGGGACCCGCGCGCCACTCCGGGGGACCGTCACGGTAGTGTGCCGTCCGTGAGCATGGAACACGCCGCGTACGGCACCCTCTACCGCCTGACCAAGGACAAGTCGTCCCCGATCTCCCCGCAGACCCCGCGCCGGGTCCTCGGGTTCGCACGGCAGTACGGCACGCGGCTCGTCCTCTTCATCGTCGTCTCGGTCGTCGCCGCCGTGCTCGCCGTCGCGACGCCGGTGCTCGCCGGGCGCGTCATCGACGCGATCGTCGCGGGCGGCCCGTTCTCCGCGATCGCGGCGCTGGCCGGGTTGATCGCGCTCGTGGCGCTCGCCGAGGCCGGCGTCTCGATCCTCTCGCGCTGGCTCTCGTCGTCGCTCGGGGAGCAGGTCATCTACGATCTGCGCACCGCCGTGTTCGACCACGTCCAGCGCATGCCTGTGGCGTTCTTCACGAGGACCCGCACGGGGGCGCTCGTCTCCCGCCTGAACAACGACGTCATCGGCGCCCAGGCCGCCTTCGCCGGGACGCTCTCGTCCGTGGTGAGCAACGTCGTCGCACTGGTCCTGACGGCCGCCGTCATGTTCTCCACCTCCTGGCAGGTGACCCTGCTGGCGATCGTCATGCTCCCGGTCTTCCTGATCCCGGCGCGGCGGATGGGCCGCAGCATCGCCGAGCTGCGCCGCGAGGCCGCCAACCACAACGCCGACATGGGCACCCAGATGACGGAGCGCTTCAGCGCGCCCGGAGCGACGCTTGTGAAGCTGTTCGGCCGCCCCGACGCCGAGTCCGCGGAGTTCGCGGCCCGGGCCTCCCGGGTACGGGATATCGGCGTGAAGACCTCGATGCGCCAGCACTACTTCGTCGCGGCGCTGACCCTCGTGGCCGCCCTGGCGCTGGCCCTGGTCTACGGGCTCGGCGGCCTGTACGCGCTGCGCGGCGACCTGGCGGCCGGCGACGTGGTGACCCTGGCGCTGCTGCTCACCCGCCTGTACGTCCCGCTCACCGGGCTCGCCAACGCGCGGGTGGAGATCATGAGCGCGCTGGTGAGCTTCGACCGGGTGTTCGAGATCCTCGACCTCGAGCCGATGATCGCCGAGAAGCCCGACGCCGGCGAGCTGCCGGCCGGGCCCGTCGACGTTCGCTTCGACGACGTGCGCTTCGCCTACCCGAGCGCCGACCAGGTCTCGCTCGCCTCCCTCGAGGACGTGGCCGTGCTGGACCGGCGCGGCGGCGAGGAGGTCCTGCACGGGATCGACTTCCATGTCCCGGCCGGGCAGACGTTCGCCCTCGTCGGCTCGTCGGGCGCCGGCAAGTCGACCTGCGCGCAGCTGCTGACCCGCCTGTACGACGTCGACTCCGGCGCGGTGCGCATCGGCGGCACCGATCTGCGGGACGTGACGTTCGCGTCGCTGCGCGCCACGATCGGCATGGTGACGCAGGACGGGCACCTCTTCCACGACACCATCGCGGCCAATCTGCGGCTCGCGGCGCCCGAGGCCACCGACGAGCAGCTGTGGGAGGCGCTGCGCCGAGCCCGGCTGCAGCCGGTGATCGCCGGCCTGCCCGACGGGCTGGACACCGTGGTGGGGGAGCGCGGCTACCGCCTGTCCGGCGGGGAGCGGCAGCGCATGACCATCGCCCGGCTGCTGCTGGCCGCGCCACGGGTCGTGGTGCTCGATGAGGCGACGGCCGCCCTGGACTCCACCAACGAGGCGGCGGTCCAGGCGGCGCTCTCCGAGGCGCTGGAGGGACGCACCGCCGTCGTCATCGCCCACCGGCTCTCCACCGTCCGCTCGGCGGACCAGATCCTGGTGCTCGAGGACGGGGCGATCATCGAGCGCGGGACCCACTCGGAGCTGCTCGCCCGCGAGGGACGGTACGCGGAGCTCTACCGCACCCAGTTCTCCTGAGCTGCCGGGGACCCCGGTCCGGTCGCGGGGCCCACGCGGGACTAGGCCGCGCCCGCGTCCTCCCGTCCCCGGAGCAACCGCGGCAGCACCTCCTCGCGCAGCAGCGGCGCCAGGTCCGCGCGGTCGAGGGCGTCCTCGGGGCGGACCCAGAGGAGCTCGGCGATCTCCGCCTGCGCTGTGACCTCGGCCGCGGCGATGGGGCCGGCGGCCCCGGCGTCGGCGAGCCGCGCCTCGAAGAGATGGGCGCGCAGCTCCGTGCCCGGCTCGTTCGCGGCCGCGCCCACCCAGAGGCCGTGCGCGACGAGATCGTCGGTCCGGAACGAGAGGCCGAGTTCCTCCCGGACCTCGCGGACGGCGGCCTCCGCCGGCGCCTCGCCCGGTTCCGGCTTGCCGCCGGGCTGCATGAACCTGGCCGTACCGCGCTTGCGGACGAGCAACACGCGCCCCTGGTCGTCGAGGAGCGAGACGGCTGAGACGGAGATGATGGGAGACATGCGGCTCCTTAATTTAGGCGCAACGAATCTACCGGCGAGTAGAGTGGGCAATCGGAGCCATGTTACCCAGCCTCCAGATTTGCCCAAATGGTTGGGTATCGATTTTCTCAAAGAGGCCCTAGAATGTGGCCACAGGGAAGCGCCCGGTCCCGGCGACGCGCCGGCCGATCCAGCACACGGGCGACCACCAGACGTCATAGGCGACGGGTGGGCCACGCGCCCATCAGATATTGGAGTGTGTATGCAGCGGGGTACCAATCTCGGCCGACTCGGCGATTTCAACCAAGCGGTCATCTTCGACTCGATCCGCCGCGCCCCGGACGGCGTCAGCCGCGTCGAGCTCGCGTCGTCGACCGGACTGTCGCCGCAGACGATCTCGAACGTCGTCCGCCGGCTCCTGGACAACGGCTTCGCGCGCGAGGACCGCACGGTCATCTCCGGGCCCGGCAAGCCGCGCACCGTCCTGGAGCTCGAACCTGACCGCCTCCTGGCCGTCGGCGTCCACTTGGACCCGGCCCAGATGACCGTCGTGCTCGTGAACCTCCGCGGCCACGTGCTCGGCAGTCGGCGCTTCGCGGATCACGACATCGACAGCCCCCAGGCCACCATCGGCGTCATGGGCGACACCATCGACGAGCTCATCCGCGACTCCGGCCAGCGCCGCGACCACATCGTGGGCGTGGGAGTGGCGGCGCCCGGGCCGATCGACCCCGACGCCGGCGTGATCGTCACGCCTCCGCTGATGGGAGGCGACTGGCGCTCTGTGGAGATCGTGGAGCCGCTGATGGAGCGGCTCCAGCTGAGCGTCATGCTGGAGAAGGACTCGGTCGCCGCGGCCATCGCGGAGCAGTGGAACGGCGACCAGGACCGGGACCGGAACTTCCTCTCCGTCTACATCGGCACCGGCGTCGGCATCGGCGCGGTGCTCGGCGGCGAGGTGCTGCGCGGAGTCAGCAACAACGCCGGCGAGATCGGCAATGTCGTGGTCCCGGTGCCCGTGCCCGGCTCGGACACGCCCGTCGCGCGCACCTTCGGCGACGCTGTCTCCCACGAGTCGATGCTCGACCTCGCCCGGGCCGCCGGCGTCGACTGCCGCGAGCTCGAGGGCGCCGACACCGTCGGCCAGCGCTCGCAGTTCCTGGGCACCATGGTCCGCCGCGCCCGGGACGGGGACACCGCCGCGCTGGAGGTGCTGACCCGGCTCAACGGCATCTGGTCCTCGCTCGTCGCGCAGCTGGCCAACGTGTACGACGTCGACAAGGTCTTCCTGGGCGGTCCCGTCTGGTCCGAGGCGAGCAGCCTGCTGATCGAGGACGCACGGGAGGCCATCCAGAGCCAGTTCCTCATGAGCAGCGTGCACCGGCTGGACGTGGAGACGTCCTCGCTCGGCCACCACCTGGGCGCGATCGGCGGGGCCTGCGCCGTGCTCGATGCCGCCTTGTCGCCGAAGGCCAGCGCCCTCCTGCTCGGCTGATCGTCCCGACCGTTCGACGGGGGACGCGGAACGCGAGACGGCTCCCGGCCTCGTGCCGGGAGCCGTTCTCCGGGAGGCCGGTCCCGGTTCCTGTGCCCCTGGCCGGAATCGAACCGACGGCCTACCCTTTAGGAGAGGGTCGCTCTATCCAACTGAGCTACAGAGGCGGGCCCGCGGACGGGCGCGGAACCATACTAGCGGTTCGCGGCCCGTTCCTCATGGCGGGACAGTCGGGAGGAGCGCGGAGGCGCCTCCCGCCGTCGTTCCCCGGCGGCAGCGGCCGGCACCACTGCCGGGGTGCCCGGCCCTAGACTGGATCCACCATGGATTTTCTCTTCGACGACTTCGCCGCGCCCGCTCGACGTCCGGCCCCGACGGACGCCGAGGCCCTGCTGGAGAGGCTCAACCCCGAGCAGCTGGAGGCCGTGAAGCACTCCGGATCGCCGCTGCTGATCGTGGCCGGAGCCGGCTCGGGCAAGACCCGGGTGCTGACCCACCGGATCGCCTACCTGCTGGCCACGGGCCGCGCCCGCCCCCACGAGATCCTGGCCATCACCTTCACCAACAAGGCCGCGGCCGAGATGCGCGAGCGGATCTCGGAGCTGGTGGGGGAGGCCGCGGAGAAGATGTGGATCTCCACCTTCCACTCCTCCTGCGTGAAGATCCTGCGGCGCGAGGCAGCCGCCGTCGGGCTGAAGTCCAACTTCTCCATCTACGACGCCGCTGACTCGCTGCGGCTGATCACCATGATCGCGAAGTCGCTGGATCTGGACCCCAAGAAGTTCGCGCCCAAGGCGATCCAGAACAAGATCTCCTCGCTCAAGAACGAGCTGATCGACGACGAGGACTACGTCTCCACCGCCTCGCAGGATCCCTTCAGCCGTGCCGTGTCAGAGGTCTACACCCAGTACACGCAGCGCCTGCGGCAGGCGAACGCCCTGGACTTCGACGACCTGATCGGCCAGGTCGTCCACATGTTCCGGGCGTTCCCGGCCGTCGCGGACAACTACCGGCGCCGCTTCCGCCACGTCCTGGTGGACGAGTACCAGGACACCAACCACGCGCAGTACTCGCTGGTGCGCGAGCTGACCGGCACCGACGGGCCGACGCCCGGAGGCGAGCTGACGGTCGTCGGCGACTCGGACCAGTCGATCTACGCCTTCCGCGGCGCCGACATCCGCAACATCGTCGAGTTCGGCAAGGACTACCCCGACGCGGCGACCATCAAGCTCGAGCAGAACTACCGCTCCACGCAGACCATCCTGTCCGCCGCCAACGCCGTGATCGAGAAGAACCCGGACCGGCCGCCCAAGCGCCTCTGGACCGCAGAGGGCGACGGCGAGCGGATCATCGGCTACGTGGGGGAGTCGGAGCAGGACGAGGCCCGCTGGATCGCCGACGAGATCCTCCGGCTCAACGACGAGGAGGGCATCCGGCCCGGCGACGTGGCGATCTTCTACCGGACCAACGCGCAGTCCCGCTCGCTCGAGGAGCAGCTCATGCGCGTGGACCTGAAGTACAAGGTGGTCGGCGGCACGCGCTTCTACGACCGCAAGGAGGTGAAGGACGCGCTGGCCTACCTGCGCGTCCTCGTCAACCCAGAGGACGACATCAACGTCCGACGGATCCTCAACGAGCCCAAGCGCGGCATCGGCGACCGGGCCGAGTACGCCGTCGCGGCGCTGGCCGGCCGCGACCGGATCAGCTTCATGGAGGCGCTCCGCCGCGCCGACGAGGCCCCCGGCATGGCCACCCGCAGCCTGAACAGCGTCAAGGGGTTCGTGAAGCTGGTCGACGACCTCATGGTCGTCGCCGAGGGCTCCGGTGCCGCGGAGGCCCTCGAGGCGGTCCTGGAGCAGACCGGCTACCTGGAGACGCTCCGGAAGTCGACCGACCCGCAGGACGAGTCGCGGGTCGAGAACCTCGCCGAGCTCGTCGCCGTCGTCCGCGACTACGAGCGCGAGAACCCGGACGGCTCGCTCGAGGCGTTCCTCGAGCAGGTCTCCCTCGTCGCGGACGCGGACCAGATCCCCGAGGCGCCCACCGACGCGGAGGGCGAGGAGATGGCGGCCCGCGAGGGCGTCGTCACCCTGATGACGCTGCACACCGCCAAGGGCCTCGAGTTCCCGGTGGTCTTCCTCACCGGCATGGAGCACGGCATCTTCCCGCACCAGCGGTCCATGACGGACGAGAAGGAGCTCGCGGAGGAGCGTCGGCTCGCCTACGTGGGGCTGACGCGCGCCCGCAAGCGCCTGTACGTCAGCCGCTCCGAGTACCGCAGCCTCTGGGGGCAGTCGCAGTACAACCCCGCCAGCCAGTTCCTGCAGGAGATCCCGGAGCGGCTCCTGGACTGGAAGCGCGAGGGCAGCAGCCGGCCCGCCTTCGCCGCCGGCGGCGGCTTCGGGTCGGGAGGTTTCGGGTCCGGCTTCGGCTCCGGCGGGTTCTCGTCCGGCCGGTACGGCTCCGGCCGGTCCGACGACGCGTCCTCCTGGGGCGCCTCGCGGCCGGTCCGGCGGGCCGGCGACCCGGAGACGGCCACCCTGCGCACCGATGCCACCGCGCGGGCCGGCGGGCGGGGCCGCGTGCAGCAGCAGAAGGAGGTCGTCGCGCTCTCCATCGGCGACCGGGTCCGGCACGCCACCTTCGGGGAGGGGACCGTCATCGCCCTCGAAGGTGCCGGCGACAAGACCGTCGCCAAGGTGACCTTCGCCACGGACGAGAAGCGGCTCCTGCTCCGTTACGCCCCCCTGGAGAAGATCGAGTCGGAGTGATCCCCCGCCAGCGGGCGAGGGGCGCGGCGCACGTCAGCGCCGAGTCGGTGGCGAACCGCGTGCGGCGCGGGCGCCCCTCGGCAGCGCCTCGTCTACGGGCCGTAGAAGTGTGCGGGTGCACTGAACGCGTTAGTCTAAGCGAGGCGCTGAGCGCCGTGGGAGCGCAGTCTCCCACAGGAGTCCGTCGGTCAGACGCGTCCGGCGGTTCCGCATAGACACGACTTCGACGTAGAAGGACACAGCCCCGTGGACCTGTATGAGTACCAGGCGCGCGATTTGTTCGAGAAGTACGGCGTTCCCGTGCTCGCCGGCATCGTTGCGTACACCCCAGAAGAAGCCAAGGCCGCTGCCGAGAAGATCGGCGGCGTGGTCGTGGTCAAGGCTCAGGTAAAGGTCGGAGGCCGCGGCAAGGCCGGCGGCGTGAAGGTCGCCAAGACCGCCGACGAGGCCTTCGAGCACGCCTCGAACATCCTCGGCATGGACATCAAGGGCCACACGGTCAACAAGGTCATGATCGCGCAGGGCGCCGACATCGCGGAGGAGTTCTACTTCTCGGTGCTGCTGGACCGCGCCAACCGCAACTACCTCGCCATGTGCTCCGTCGAGGGCGGCATGGAGATCGAGCAGCTCGCCGTCGAGCGCCCCGAGGCGCTCGCCAAGGTCGCCGTCGACCCGCTGGTGGGCATCGACCAGGCCAAGGCCGACGAGATCGTCGCGGAGGCGAACTTCCCGGAGGAGCTGCGCGGCAAGGTCGCGGACGCTCTGGTCAAGCTGTGGTCCGTCTTCAAGGAGGAGGACGCCACCCTCGTCGAGGTCAACCCGCTGGTCCGCACCGGCGCCGGCGAGATCATCGCCCTCGACGGCAAGGTCTCCCTGGACGAGAACGCCTCCGAGGTCCGC
This sequence comes from Zhihengliuella sp., assembly GCF_031178195.1. Lineage (GTDB taxonomy): Bacteria > Actinomycetota > Actinomycetes > Actinomycetales > Micrococcaceae > Zhihengliuella. The sequence continues at coordinate 115,095 of NZ_JAPSJL010000007.1, read as the reverse complement.
CACCCCGGGCACGAGGAGCTCGAGGACAAGGGTGCCGCCGACCCGCTCGAGGCCAAGGCCAAGGCCGCCGGCTTGAACTACGTCAAGCTCGACGGCGAGGTCGGCATCATCGGCAACGGCGCCGGACTGGTCATGTCGACCCTCGACGTCGTCGCCTACGCCGGCGAGGCCCACGGCGACGTGAAGCCCGCCAACTTCCTCGACATCGGAGGCGGCGCCTCCGCCGAGATCATGGCGTCCGGCCTGGACGTCATCCTCAACGACGAGCAGGTGAAGTCCGTGTTCGTCAACGTCTTCGGCGGCATCACCGCCTGCGACGCCGTCGCCGACGGCATCGTCAAGGCCCTCGAGATCCTGGGCGACAAGGCCACCAAGCCGCTCGTCGTCCGTCTCGACGGCAACAACGTGGAGGAGGGCCGCGCCATCCTGGCCGAGGCCAACCACCCGCTGGTCACCCTGGCCACCACCATGGACGAGGGGGCCGACAAGGCCGCCGAGCTGGCGAACGCCTAAGGATCGAGGAACTCACATGGCTATCTTCATCAACAAGGACTCCAAGGTCATCGTCCAGGGCATCACCGGCGCGGAGGGCACCAAGCACACCGCCCGCATGCTGGCCGCCGGCACCAACATCGTCGGCGGCGTGAACGCCCGCAAGGCCGGCACCACCGTCTCGCACACCGCCCAGGACGGCTCCTCGGTCGAGCTGCCCGTGTTCGGCACCGTCGCCGAGGCCATGCAGGAGACCGGCGCCGACGTGTCGATCGTCTTCGTCCCGCCGAAGTTCACCAAGGACGCCGTCGTCGAGGCCATCGAGGCCGCGATCGGGCTCGTCGTGGTCATCACCGAGGGCGTGCCGGTGCAGGACTCGGCCGAGTTCTGGGCCCTGGCCCAGTCCAAGGTCGACGCCGACGGCAACCAGGTCACCCGCATCATCGGCCCGAACTGCCCGGGCATCATCACGCCGGAGGAGTCGCTGGTGGGCATCACCCCCGCGAACATCACCGGCAAGGGCGGCGTCGGCCTGGTCTCCAAGTCCGGCACGCTGACCTACCAGATGATGTACGAGCTGCGCGATCTGGGCTTCTCCACCGCCATCGGCATCGGCGGCGACCCGGTCATCGGCACCACGCACATCGACGCGCTGGCCGCCTTCGAGGCCGACCCGGAGACCAAGGCGATCGTCATGATCGGCGAGATCGGCGGCGACGCCGAGGAGCGCGCAGCCGACTTCATCAAGGCCAATGTCACCAAGCCGGTCGTCGGCTACGTCGCCGGCTTCACCGCGCCCGAGGGCAAGACCATGGGCCACGCCGGCGCCATTGTCTCCGGTTCCTCCGGCACGGCCCAGGCCAAGAAGGAGGCCCTCGAGGCCGCGGGCGTCAAGGTCGGCAAGACCCCGTCGGAGACGGCGCGCCTGCTCCGCGAGATCTACCCCGCCTGATCCGGTCCCGGCCTGCGGGCCGCCCCGGCACGGACACGCGAGAGCCGCCCGCCCCAGCAGACCTCTGCTGGGGCGGGCGGCTCTCGCGTGTCCGGAGGTCGGAGGGGCTCAGCGCTGCTCGGACGCGCCGTCCGTCGGCGGGGCCGGGCGGGTCCCGGCTGCCTCGGACGTCGCTTCGGCGGGCTCCCACTCGGTCGCCCCGCGGCCGGCCAGCCGGGTGTCCCACGCCGCCATGATGGACGGATCGGTCGGCTTGGTCAGCAGGCTCGCCACGAGGTAGACGACGGCCGAGGCGAGGAGTCCGTAGTAGATCGGTTCGTTGGCGTAGACTCCCCCGAACTTCTCCTCCGCCTGGATCTCCAGCACGATGATCGTGCCGAGGGTCACGACCGTGCCGGCCGCCATGGAGGCGGCCGCGCCGATGCCGTTGCCGCGGCGGAGCACGAGCCCGCCGATGATGGCGACCAGGAGTCCGCCGACGAGGATGTCGTAGGCGATGGTCAGCGCGGCGACGACGTCGTCGACCAGGATGGCCAGGACGATGGTCACGATGCCGAGGCCGAGCACCCACCACCGGTTGCCGGAGATGTCGTGCTCGTCCACGTCGACGTCGTCCGCCCGGCGGCGGCCGAACCAGCCCGCCACCATGGGCGTCACGTCGTTGCGCGCCACGGTCGCGGCGGCGATCAGGGCGCCGGACGCCGTCGACATCATCGCGGCCACTGCGGCGGCCAGGACGATGCCGCCGACGACGATCGGCAGGACCTCGGCGGCCACCGACGCGTAGACGACGTCGTTGCCGGCCGAGGTGTCCAGGTTCGGCAGGGCAGCCCGGGCCGTGAGGCCGATGATCGCGCCGGCGATGCCGTACAGGATGCAGTAGACGCCGGCGGAGGCGCCGCCCCAGCGCGCCACCGCGGGGGTGCGGGCGGTGAAGACGCGCTGCCAGATGTCCTGCCCGATCAGCAGGCCGAGCGTGTAGACGACGAAGTACGTGATGATCGTCTGCGTGCCGATGCCGTCCCACTGGAAGAACTCGGCGCCCAGGCGCTCGCGCACCCCGTCGACGCCGCCCGCCGCGTTCAGCGTGAACGGCAGCATCAGGGCGAACACGCCGATGGTCTTGATGACGAACTGCACCTGGTCGGCGAGGGTGATCGACCACATGCCGCCGACGGTCGAGTACACCAGGACGACGCCGCCGCCGACGACGATGGCCAGCCACTCCTCCCAGCCGAAGAGGACCACGAAGACCGTGGCGTAGGCGCTGGTGGAGGTCGCGCAGAGCATGAGCGTGTAGGCCAGCATGACCACGGAGGAGGCCTGGGTGGCACGCCGCGAGCCGTAGCGCAGCGAGAGCATCTGCGAGACGGTGTAGATCTTCAGCCGCTGCAGGCGCGGCGCGAAGAAGAGGCTCAGGATGAGCACGCCGGAGCCGATGGCGATCACGAGCCACGCGCCGGAGATGCCGTACTGATAGCCCAGGCCGACGCCGCCGACGGTCGAGGCGCCGCCCAGCACGAGCGCGGCCATCGTCCCGGTGTAGACGAACGGTCCGAGGCGGCGACCGGCGACGAGGTAGTCGCTCGTGTTCTTGGTGCGGGACTTGCCCCACCAGCCGAAGAGGAGCATGGCGGCGAGGTACACCGCGACGATGCTCGAGTTGATGATGTCCATTGGAAGTTCCCTGACGGTAAACGAATGTTGACACAAGGGTAAGGTGACGGGGTACACAGCACAATCCCCGTTACTGTTGTTGCGACGGGGCGCCGACCGCGGTGACCGCCGCCCGCCACGGATGTAGGAGCGTGTGAGATGAAGGCGTTGGCTGTCGAGCCGACCAGTGCGCCGATCGCGATCGGGAGCCGGCTGCGGTCCGCCCGCCGGGGGCGGCACATGACCATCGAGCAGCTGGCCGCGGCCACCGGACTGACGCGGGGCTTCCTCTCCCGCGTCGAGCGGGACCTCACCTCGCCCTCGGTCGCCTCGCTCGTGACGATCTGCGAGGCGCTCTCGCTCTCCGTCGGCGAGCTCTTCGAACGCCCCGAGACCCACCTGGTGCGCGCCGGCGAGGGTCTCGCCGTCTCGCTCGGCGGCAGCGGCATCCAGGAGCAGCTGCTCACGGCGCGCTCCGAACGCCGCATCCAGGTCATCCGCGCCGACATCGAGCCGCACGGCGCCGGCGAGGAGGAGCTCTACTCGGTCGACTGCGAGGTGGAGGTGCTCCATGTCGAGTCCGGCCGGCTCGTGCTCCGGCTGCCCGGAGGCGACGTCGAGCTCTCCGCTGGCGACACGGTCACCTTCCCGGGGCGGGAGCCGCACAGCTGGATCAACCCCGACGACGCCCCCGCCGTTGTCTTCTGGACGCTCGTTCTCTCTGGGCGGGGCTGATCCCGCCGTCGATGGACGCGGCGGTCGGGGCCGCATTGACGCCGGGGCGTGACGGGCCTAACCTCGATGAGGAATCAACTGTTGTCTGCTGTGCAACTTCCCGGGGTCGACGACGACGTCGCCCCCGGGCCCTGCCGGACGGACGCCCACCGAGGAGCAACCATGGAAGAGATCCGCGTCGAGGCCAACGGCAACATCGGCCCCATCGATTCGTCCCAGATCCCGCGCTACGCCGGCGCCGCGACCTACGCGCGGCTGCCGCGCCTGGACCAGGTCGAGTCCGCCGACATCAAGATCGTCGGCGTCCCCTTCGACACCGGCGTGTCCTACCGGCCCGGTGCGCGCTTCGGCGCCACCCACGTCCGCGAGGCCTCCCGCCTGCTGCGCCCCTACAACCCGGCGCTGGACGTCAGCCCGTTCGAGAACGTCCAGGTGGCCGACGCGGGAGACATGGCCGTGAACCCGTTCAACATCGACGAGGCCATCGCCACCATCCAGCGCAACGCCCTCGAGCTCACCGCCGACGGGGCCTCCCTGATGACGATCGGCGGCGACCACACGATCGCCCTGCCGCTGCTCCGCGCCGCCGCCGAGCGGGCCGGCCAGCCGGTGGCCCTCCTGCACTTCGACGCCCACCTGGACACCTGGGACACCTACTTCGGCGCCGACTACACCCACGGCACGCCGTTCCGCCGCGCGGTGGAGGAGGGCATCGTCGACACCGGCGCCATCAGCCACGTGGGCACGCGCGGCCCGCTCTACGGCAAGAAGGACCTCGACGACGACGAGCGGATGGGCTTCGGCATCATCACCAGCGCCGACATCTTCCGCCGCGGCGTGGACGAGGTCGTCGCGACCCTCCGCCAGCGCGTCGGCGAGCGTCCCCTCTACATCTCCGTGGACATCGACGTCCTGGACCCGGCGCACGCGCCCGGCACCGGGACCCCGGAGGCCGGCGGCATGACCAGCCGCGAGCTGCTGGAGATCATCCGCGGCCTGCGCGGCCTGAACCTCGTCGGCGCCGACGTCGTCGAGGTCGCCCCGGCCTACGACCACGCGGAGCTGACCGGCGTCGCGGCCTCGCACGTCTGCTACGACCTCATCACGCTGATGTCCGACCTGCGGGCCTCCAGGGCATGAGCCGGCGCAACGGCGGCGACCTGGTCGTCGAGACCCTCGCAGCGCTCGGGGCGCGCACCGTGTTCGGGATCCCCGGTCAGCACGCGCTGGGGCTCTTCGACGCGCTGGGCCGCTCGCCGTTGCGCTTCGTCTCCTCCCGGGTCGAGAACAACGCGGCCTTCGCCGCGGACGGATTCAGCCGCGCCACGGGCGAGGTCGGGGTGCTCTTCGTGTCCACCGGGCCCGGGGCGCTCACCGCGCTCGCCGGCCTGCAGGAGGCCTACGCGACGGCGGTCCCGATCGTCGTCGTGAGCAGCCAGGTCCCGGCCGCCGGCCTCGGCGGCACCCGCAAGGGCATGCTGCACCAGCTCGACGAGCAGACGGCCGCGGCCGCCCAGGTCACCAAGTCCCAGCGCACGGTGCGCACCGCGGCCTCGATCGCCCCGGCCCTCCGGGCCGCCTGGGCGGAGGCGACGGCGTCCCCGCAGGGGCCGGTCTGGGTCGAGGTGCCGCAGGACCTCCTGCTCGCACCGACCGACCTGCCGGCGCCGGGCCCGCACCCGGCACCCGCTCCGGCGGCGACGCAGGCCGCACCCGAGCTCGTGGCCGAGGCCGTCCGTCTCCTCGCCGGGGCCGAGCGGCCCGCGATCGTCGCCGGCGGGGGCGTCCGCCGCGCCGGTGCCGAAGCCGCGCTGCTGCGGCTGGCAGAGCTGGTCGACGCCCCGGTGATCTGCACGCCCGGCGGCCACGGCGCGTTCCCGTGGGAGCACCCGCTCTCGCTGCAGTCGTGGATCGAGGACCGCCACACCACCGACGTGCTGGAGGAGGCCGACGTCCTGCTCGCCGTGGGCACCTCCCTCGGCGAGGTCTCCTCGAACTACTTCACCCTCCACCCGCGCGGCCGGCTCGTCCAGGTCGACGCCGAGGCCCGCGTGCTCGGATCCAACCTGCCGGGGCTGGGCCTCCACGCCGACGCGCGCCTGGCCCTGGAGGCCATCGCGGCCGGGATCCAGGCCCTCCCGGAGCCGCCCGCGGCCTCGCGCTGGTCCGGCCGCAGCGCCGCCGAGCAGACCGCCACTGCCCTGCAGGCGGTCCGCGACCGGCTCGACGCCCAGGACCTCGGGCACGAGCGGACGTTCATGCAGGCAGTGCGGGACGCTGTGCCGTCCGGGGCGCAGACCTTCTGGGACATGACGATCGCCGCCTACTGGGGCTGGTCCTGCTGGGACGCCCGGACCGGCGCGTTCCACTCCGCCCAGGGTGCCGGCGGCCTCGGCTACGGCTTCCCCGGGGCGCTCGGCGGCGCCGTCGGACTCGCGGCGGCAGCGGACGCAGCGTCCGAGGGGACCGCGTCCGAGGGGGCCGTGTCCGAGGGGCCGGGGGTCAACCGTCGGCCGGAGCGCGTGCTCGCCGTCTCGGGCGACGGATCGGCCATGTACTCGATCGCCGAGCTGGCCACCGCCCGCCAGCACGGGGCTGCCGTGACCTGGCTGATCGTGGACGACGGCGGCTACGGCATCCTGCGGGAGTACATGACCGACGCCTTCGGCCAGGCGACCGCGACCGAGCTGGTCCGCCCGGACTTCGCGGCCCTCGCCGAGTCCTTCGGCGTACCCGCCCGCACCGTCGACGCCTCCGACGTCGGCTCCGCCCTCGCGTGGGCCTGGGGCCAGGACGGGCCGAACGTCGTCGTCGTCCGGACGCTCCTGCGGATGTTCGCCCCCACCCATCTGGAGGAGGCACGGCCGGAGGAGCCCGCGGGCCCGTAGGCGGCCCGTCGGTGGACGCCCCCAGCGGGGCCGCCGCGAGCGGCGGCGGCGTCGTAGGCTGGGTGGTGGACCACCGCCACCGCCCAGACAGGAGCATCATGCGCGCCGCCATCATCCACGCCCCCGGAGACATCCGCGTGGAGGACCGCCCGGAACCGCAGCCGATCCACCCCACCGACGCCGTCGTCCGCGTCAGCGCGTCCTGCGTCTGCGGCTCGGATCTCTGGCCCTACCGCGGCGTCCGCCCCGTGGACGAGCCGCGCCCGATCGGCCACGAGTTCGTCGGCCGCGTCACGGCCGTCGGCGACGACGTGCGCGAGGTCGCGGTCGGGGATTTCGTGATCGCGCCGTGGAAGAACAGCTGCGGGGCGTGCACCAACTGCCGCAACGGCGTGCTCGTCGCGTGCGAGCACGCCGCCGGCTGGGGCTGGAGCGACGAGCACGGCCACCCGGTCGACGGCGGCCAGGGCGAGGCCGTGCGCGTCCCCAACGCCGACGGCACCCTGGTCTCCGTCCCGCGGTTCAGCGGGGAGGGCGGGGAATCCGGCGTGCGGGAGCCCGACGAGGCGACCCTGAAGTCGCTGCTCGCGCTCTCGGACGTGATGGGCACCGGTCACCATGCCGCGGTCTGCGCCGGCGTCGGGCCCGGGAAGAGCGTCGTCGTCGTGGGCGACGGCGCCGTCGGACTCAGCGCCGTGCTCGCCGCGAAGCGGCTGGGCGCCGAGCGGATCGTCGCGATGTCCCGGCACGAGGACCGCGCCGCGCTGGCCCGTGAGTTCGGGGCCACCGACGTGGTCCCGGAGCGCGGCGCGGACGGCGCCGCGCGCGTCCGCGAGCTCCTGGACGGCCGGCTCGCCGACTGCGTCCTGGAGTGCGTGGGCACCAAGGAGTCCATGGAGCAGGCGCTGCGCTCCACCCGGCCCGGCGGGGCCCTCGGGTTCGTGGGCGTGCCGGCCGGCGGGGCCGAGATCCCCGCGGGCGTGCTCTTCGCCAAGAACATCACGGTCTCCGGCGGGGCCGCGTCCACGCGCCTCTACATCCCGGAGCTGCTCGAGGACGTGCTCGCCGGGACGATCGACCCCGGCCGGGTCTTCGACACGGTCCTGCCGCTCGAGGAGACCGCCGAGGCCTACCGGGCCATGGACGAGCGCCGCTCCATCAAGGTGATGCTCCTGCCGTAGCGCGGCGGCCTAGTCGTTCAGGAGGTCGCGGATGTCGTCGGCGGAGAGCACCGAGCCGAAGCCGTCGCCCTCGTCCATGACCGAGGAGATCAGCCGCCGCTTGGCATCCTGCAGGGCCACGACCTTGTCCTCGATGGTGTCCTTGGCGACCATGCGGTAGACCATGACGCTGCGGGTCTGTCCGATGCGGTGCGCGCGGTCCACCGCCTGGGACTCGGCGGCCGGGTTCCACCAGGGATCCAGCAGGAAGCAGTAGTCCGCCTCCGTGAGGTTCAGGCCGAAGCCGCCGGCCTTCAGCGAGATGAGGAAGACGGGCGCCTGCCCCTCCTTGAACCGGTTGATGACCTCGGGCCGGTTGCGCGTGGACCCGTCGAGGTAGACGTACGGGACCTCCTCGGCCTCGAGCCGGTCCGCGGCCTTCTTCAGGAAGGACGTGAACTGGCTGAACACCAGCGCGCGGTGTCCCTCCGCGAAGACGTCCTCCAGCTGCTCGAAGAGCATGTCGAGCTTGGAGCTTGCGACGCCGTCGTACTCCGGGTCCACCAGGGACGCGTCCAGCGCCAGCATCCGCAGCAGCGTGAGGGACTGGAAGATCGTGAACCGGTTCTTGTCCATGTCGTCCACGAGGCGCAGGATCTTCTGCCGCTCCCGCTGCAGGTGGGTGTCGTAGACCTTCCGGTGCTTCGGCGCGAGCTCCACATGGAGGACCTGCTCCTGCTTCGGCGGCAGGTCCGTGACCACGGCGTCCTTGGTGCGCCGGAGCATGAACGGCCGGACGCGGCGGCGCAGCCGTTCGCGGGGCTCGTCCAGGCCCTGCCGCTCGATCGGCCGCTGGTAGTGCTCGGCGAAGCGCAGCGCCGACGGGAAGAGCCCCGGGGAGACGATCGCGAAGATCGACCACAGCTCCATCAGGTTGTTCTCCATCGGCGTGCCCGTGATCGCGAGCTTGAAGCGGGCGTTGAGGTCCCGGGCGGCGTGGTGCGCCTTGGTCGCCTTGTTCTTCACGAACTGGGCCTCGTCCAGGATCAGGCCGGCCCAGGTCTGCTCCTGGTAGGCGGCGTCGTCGAGCCGGAAGAGCGTGTAGGAGGTGATGACGACGTCGTTCTCCGCGGCGAGCTGCCGCAGCTTCACGCGGGCGCGGGGCTGGGTGTCCGTGACGGTGGCGACCCGGAGGTCGGGCGCGAACCTGCGGGCCTCGTCGGCCCAGTTGCCGACCACCGAGGTGGGTGCCACGACGAGGAAGGCGCCCGGGAGGTTCGCGTCCGCGGCCGTCGTGGTGGCGGCGACGTCCGTACGGGGGCCGCGTCCCTCGGCCTCGGCCGCCGCCCACGTTTGCTTCGCGTGGAGCATCAGCGCGAGGGTCTGCAGCGTCTTGCCCAGGCCCATGTCGTCGGCGAGGACGCCGCCGAGCCCGTTCTGCCAGAGGGTGCCCAGCCAGCGGAAGCCGTCCACCTGGTAGGGGCGCAGCGAGGCGTCGAGGCCGGCGGGCAGGTCCAGGGGCCCGGACTCGGAGAAGTCCAGGAGCGAGCCGACGCCGGCGTACCAGGAGTCCGGGCCCTCGGTGTTGGCCGCGAGGGCGTCGAGCTCCTCCCAGAGGGACGCCTGGTAACGGGTGATCCGCAGTTCGTCCGACTTCCGGTCGGCCAGCTGGGCCGCCTCGGCGACGAGTGCGCGGAGCTTGTCGAACAGCGGGTGCTCGAGCGAGAAGTACGTCCGGTCCGGCATGAGCATCCGGGCCTGGCCCCGCGAGAGCGCGCGCAGCACGTCCGCGAAGGGCATGCTCAGCTCGCCGATCCGGATCATCAGCCCGAGGTCGAACCAGTCCCGCTTGTCCGATTCGACGGCGGTCACCGTCAGCTCCGGCGACTCGGTCAGCTCCCGGAACTCGGGTGCCTCGCCGTGGGTGCGGACCTCCGTGTCCTCGAGCGCCTCCAGGGCGGGCAGGGCCCGGCGCATGAAGTCGACGGTCTCGAGCCCCTTGAGCGTGCGGGGGACCAGGACATTCCCGGCCAGCGGCGTGTCGGCCAGGGCCGCGAGCGCGGCGTCCTCCAGGCGCTGCTCGGCCTCGGCGTCGCGGGTCTCCGCGTCGACCGGCGTGCCGGCGTAGTCGAAGGACCAGTCCAGGGCGGCCCGGTCCTCGCCGGTGTAGTCGACGTCGAGGATCAGCCGGGGCGGCTCGATCCGGGGCAGCCGGACCTCGGGGTCGGCGCTGGAGACCGCGACGCGGCGGCCCAGGCGGGGGTAGACGCGCCTCATGAACTCGTCGACGTCAGCGGCGGGGATGTCGATCCGCTCGGGGGAGCGGAGCATCTCCTGCTCGGCCGGATTGAGCCGGTGGTCGGTGGGCGCGAGGCTCAGGGAGGACCCGCGCAGCGCGTAGACGCCGTGGTCGCCGATGGCGCCCATCGGCCGGTTGGCCGCGACGGCGAGCGACTCGCCGTCGAGCTCCAGATGCGGGGAGAGCCCCAGCCCGCCGTCGTCCGCGCCGCCGGAGCCGTCCGCCCCGGCGCCCACGCGTTCGACGGCGAGGGAGACGCTGGCCGGCGCGTCGATCCGGACCGATTCGACGGGGGAGAGACCGAGGAAGTTGATCCCCAGCCGCCGCGCCTCGTCGAGGAGGGTCCAGAGCAGCGGGGAGGAGAAGTCGTCCAGATAGATCCAGTCGTTGTCCTCGCCGAAGTACAGCTGCCCGTTGGCGCGGTAGAGGGGGACGAACTGGCAGAACCAGCGGTGCTGCTCCTCGTCGAGGTTCAGGCCGTAGGTCTTGAAGCTGATGGTGTTCCAGCGCAGGTTGCCGCGGACCCAGCGGCCGTTGCCGGAGCGGACCATGGGGCGCACGCCGAGCCGGAAGCGGCGGGTGGGTCGCTGCCGTCCGGCGCTGGAGCCCGGCGCCCAGCCGCGGTGGGCGGAGAGCTGGCTGTCCTGCACGTCGAACTGCAGCGCCAGCGGCTGGATCGGGTCCGGCGTCTCGTCGCCGCCGCGCGGACGGGCCGAGGCCTTGGACCGGGCGGGCTTCGCCGTCGTGCCCGCGCCGAGCAGGGAGTTCAGGCTCTGGTGCCAGCCCGGAGCCGGCTCCGGCTCGCGGTAGACCACGTCCTTGGCCTGCAGGTGCAGTGTGTTGGAGAGGATCATCAGAGCGGCCGTGTGCTTGCACGCCGTGCCGACGGGGCAGGTGCACCACGGGTCCGCGATGGTCCAGGCGCCCTTCTTGTCGGCGAGGCGCACACGGGTCTGGTAGGGCTGCCGTTCCGAGCCCTGGACGCGGCCGGAGAGCTCCGAGGACTCGGCGTCCCAGGCCAGCCCGGAGATGTGCTCGGAGGACGCGTAGCCCTTCCCGCGCGTGAAGGCGGCACCTCCGACGACGCGGAGGATCTCGCGGGCATCGATCAGCGGGAACTGCGGGCCGGTCATCCGCATATAGTTTCACGACTCCGCGGCAGGCGGCTAATCGACGAGTGCCCCGCGGGGCGGTGCGGTCGGCGCCGACGAGGCCCGACGGCGCCGACCCGATCGGGCCGCGGTGGCCGCGGTCCTGGACGGCGGGCCGGCCTAGACGACCGTGGTGCCGAAGAGCAGGCCGAGCACATAGGTCACGGCCGCCGCGCCCCACCCGATGGCCAGCTGGCGCAGGGCCCGCCGCAGGGGCGGGGCACCGGAGAGGAGGCCGACGACGGCGCCCGTGCACAGCAGCGCGATGCCCACGAGCACCACGGCGACGACCAGCGCCGGGACCCCGGTCATGCCGAACAGGTACGGCAGGATCGGCACGAGCGCGCCGGAGGCGAAGAAGCAGAAGCTCGAGGCGGACGCGCCGAGCGCGGAGCCCATCGTGTCGTCGTCGTCCTCGGCGGGGCGCTCGGCCTCGGGCCTGAAGGAGCGGGACGGGTCGCAGTCGCAGGCGAAGTACCCCATGCGCTCGGCCGCGCGGTGCTCGGCGGCCTCCTGCGTCATGCCGCGGGCCTTGTAGACCAGGACCAGCTCGTTGTGGTCCAGGTCCAGGTGCGGCGCGGCGGAGAGCGTCACCTGGGTGGGCTGCGAGGCCGTCACCAGCTCGCGCTGGGAACGGACGGAGACGTACTCGCCGGCCGCCATCGAGAGCGCGCCCGCGAGCAGCCCCGCGATCCCGGAGACCAGGACGAGCCCGCTGCCCACGCCGGTCGCCCCGATGCCCATGACCAGGGCCAGGTTGGAGACCAGGCCGTCGTTCGCGCCGAAGACCGCCGCCCGGAAATTGCCGGAGAGGCGGCGCCGGCCGGCGGTCGCGAGTGCGCGGACCACCTCCTCGTGCACCATCTCGTCGGCCGCCATCTGCCGCGAGGCGTCCGTGTCGGCGGTGTAGGGGGAGCTGCCCTCGGCGCGCTGGGCCAGCGCGAGCACGAAGACCGACCCGAAGTGCTGGGCGAAGAAGCGCAGCAGCGCCCGGCGCGGCGACGGCGGCGTGTTCCGGGCGGCCTCCTCGCCGAGGAGCTCGATCCAGTGCTGCTCGTGCCGCTGCTCGGCCTCGGCCAGCCCCAGCAGGATCATCCGCTCCTCGCCGGTGCGCTTCTGGGCGAGGGTCTCGTAGACGGCCCGCTCGGCCCGCTCGTCGGCCAGATAGCGCCGCCAGCGGCGCAGCTGTGCGGGCGTGGGGGACGCGTCGGCGTCGGGGTGCGGAGTCATCACCGGACAGTATAGAGCGGGCCGCCCGGGCGGTTCCTCCCGGCGGCGGCACGCCCGCCGATATCGTCCACAGGGACGACGGCGCACGCCGTGGTGCCCGCCTAAGCTGGACCCAGCAGCACCGCAGGAGGCGAGCACACATGAGCGAGAACGACGACGGCCGGCGGCCATCCTGGGAGAACCCCTGGGAGCGCCCGCCCCGGCCCGGGCCGACCGAGCCCGAGGCCCAGCCGGACCCCGCCTCGGCGGGGCATGCGAGCGGCTACGGCCCGCCGGGGACCTCCGCCTACGGGTACGGGTACGGGTACGGATACGGCAGCCCGGAGTACCCGCGGCCGCCCCGGGCCTCCGGCCTGACGATCACGGCGCTGGTGCTCGGCATCGTGGCCGTGGTCGCCTCCGTCATCCCCGTGGTGCACTTCGTGGCCTTCGTCATCGGCCTGGCCGCCATCGTGCTCGGCATCGTCGGCCTGGCCCGCCGGCAGCCGCGTCGCGGGTTCTCCATCGCCGGCCTCGTCACGGGTGTCTTCGCCCTGCTGTTCGCCAGCCTGTGGACCGTCGCGGCCGTCGCGCTCTTCGGCTGGTTCTCCGAGTCGATGGGGGACACGGCCGCGTACCGCTTCGAGGCCATCGCCGAGACGCCCGCCACGGCCACCTACACGGCGACGCTGGAGGACATCGAGACCGTCTCCGTCGGCCCGGAGGCCCCGTTCTCGGAGGAGCTGCAGGCCCATCCGATGTTCGGCAGCATCACCGTGGTGAGCGACGGGGGCAGCGGCCGCGTCGGCTGCCGCATCCTGGACGCCGAGGGCGCGGTGGTCGCCGAGGAGTTCGGGAGCGGACCCAAGGCCACCGCCCAATGCGACATCACCGACTTCTGACCGGCGCCGGCTACGCGTCCTTGCCGCGGTAGCCGGCCCGGCGGCGGGCACCCATGACGCGCTCGACGGCGTCGAGCGCGGTCCCCGCGGCGGCGCCGGGCGCGAACGCCAGGTAGGTCGGGGCCTCGTGGTCGCGGCGCCCGAGGACCCCGGCGACGGCCGGAGACCCGTCGCCGTCGTACCGGAACGGCACGTACGTGCCGCCGGCGCGGGTCACGATGAACGCCCCGGCGGCGACGTCCCAGGGATTCGTGTCGAAGCCGAGGGTGAGGTCCGCCCAGCCGGCGGCCACGTGGGCCAGCTCGAGCGCGCCGGAGACCTTGCGCCGGACGGTCGCGTACGCGGAGACGAGCTCGGCGAAGACCTCCAGCGCGGCGTGGCCGTCCACTTCGATCGCCTCCGCGGACGGGTAGTCCGTCATCACCGACGCGGCGCTCTCCCGGTCGGCCCCGCGCGGGGCCAGCCGCTCGCCGTTGCGGAACGCGCCCGCGGCGTCGGCGGCGAAGAGGTCGCCGGACACCGGGTCGTAGACGACCCCGGCGACCACCGCGCCCTCGACCACCGCGGCGATCGAGACGCAGAAGAACGCCACCCCGTGGGCGAAGTTGCTGGTGCCGTCGATGGGGTCGATGATCCACTCGACCCGCCCGGCGCCGTGCGTCCCGCCCTCCTCGCCGCGGAAGCGGCTGTCGGGGACGGCGGCGGAGAGCGACTCGACGATGCGCGCCTCGCTGGCCCGGTCGTACTCCGTCACGAGGTCGTGGTGGTTGCGCTTGCTGGTGGCCGTCATCGCGGAGCGGAAGGCCCCGCGGAGCAGGTCGCCCACCCCGGTCGCCGCGGCCTCGGCGGCTGCGCGCAGGAGGCGCGACTCGTCGTCGGACACGGGCAGGAGGGCGGGGGAGCGTTCGGAATCGTCCACGCCCCCAGCCTAGCGACTGCGCCCGCGCCGTCCGGCGCGGCGGCCCGCTGGCCCGGGCCGCCGGCGGCGGGGTGGCCGCCGCGGGATCCGGCGCGCAACCCCGCCGGCGTGCGAGACTGAACCCATGCCCGCACCGAAAAAGCACCCGGGGGTCAAGCTCGAGGACGCCTGGCACGCCTACCGCGAGCGCGCGTCGCGTGCGCGCGGCCACCTGCCCACGGTGACGCCGTTCCGGGGGTACGGCGCCACCGCCGATCCCGACGCGGAGAACGACGCCGAGGCCAGCGGATGGGTGCGCGTGCTGGCGCGGGTGGTCCTCGCCAGACCGGGGGTCTTCACGAACGGCCTGCGCCACTCGAAGATGGTCGCCGACGGGATCCGCGGCTGGCGCAACTTCATTTCCCCGCCGATCCCGTACGCGGAGGTCGAGGCACGGGTGGGCGGCCGGGTCTTCCACGTCGACGCCGACCGGGGCGGGGTCCTGGACGTCCGGCTCGCGATCGACCTCGAGCCCGGGTGGCACGAGGTCGTGCTCACCGCGGAGGGATCCGAGCCGTCCACGGTCGACGTCTTCGTGGTCGACGCGTCCTCCGACTTCGGGATCGTCTGCGACGTCGACGACACCGTGGTCGTCACCGCCCTGCCGCGGCCGCTGCTGGCCGCCTGGAACTCGTTCGTGCTCTCCGAGCACGCCCGCCTGGCCACGCCCGGGATGGCCGTCATGATGGAGCGGCTCGTCACCACGTGGCCCGGGTCCCCGGTCCTCTACGTCTCCACTGGCGCGTGGAACGCGGCGGCCACCCTCACTCGCTTCCTGACCCGGAACCTCTACCCGACGGGACCGCTGCTGCTCACCGACTGGGGCCCCACCGAGGGGCGCTGGTTCCGCTCCGGCCTCCAGCACAAGGTGGACGAGCTCCGTCGCCTGGCCCAGGAGTTCCCGCACATCAAGTGGCTCCTCATCGGCGACGACGGACAGCACGACCCCGAGATCTACGCCGAGTTCGCCAGCCGCCACCCCGGGCACGTGCGGGCGATCGTGATCCGCCAGCTGACGCCATCGGAGGCCGTGCTGGCCGGCGGCCGCTCCTTCCACACGGTCCACGCGACGCCGGGGGTCCCGTGGGTCTACGGGCCCGACGGCGCGACGATCGCCCAGCAGCTCCAGGACCTCGGCCTCCTCGAGGAGGCCGACGGTGAGTAAGGGGGCGGCCGCTCCGCCCGCCGGACGGCGGGTCCTGGTCCGCGTGCCCATGCGCTGGGCCGACATGGACGCCTACGGGCACATCAACAACGTCAACATCGTCCGCATGATGGAGGAGGCCCGGATCGCGGCCTTCGGCGTGCCGGGCGGGACGGGCCGCCCCGGCGTCGAGCCCGCGGTGGATCTCTTCGCCAACGTCCCCGCCGGCACCCAGGTGCTCGTGGTGGAGCACCGCGTCCGCTACGCGCAGCCGCTGGAGTACCGCAACATCCCCGCGGAGGTCGACGTGTGGGCCTCCAATCCCAAGGCCGCCAGCTTCGACATCAGCTACGAGTTCCGCGATCCCGCCGACGGTCACGTCTGCGTGCGGGCGCTGACCACGCTGGCGTTCTTCTCCACGGCGGATCAGCGGCTGATGCGGCTCCCCGCGGAGCACCGGTCCGCGCTCGCCGGGTTCGTGGGGCCCCCGGCCGTCGGGTAGCAGGCGGGTTCCGGCGGCGGGCCTCCTCCCGGGTGGCCGGCCTCGATGCCGGCGCCGGCCGGGCACGCCTCGACCGGCTCGGGTGCGAGGCTCAGTGCCCGCCGGACGATCTCGCGCCGCAGCAGCCGCCGTCGGCCCGGGCGTGCCACGACGATCTCCGGGCCGATCAGGGTGCGTTGCTCCGCGTTCCAGAGGCAGCCCCGGCCGAGCGGAAGGAAACGTGCGACGGCGGCCGGGTCGTGGTGGTAGGCCTCGAACGGCGCGCCCGACGCCGGCTGGACGGTGATCCGGCCGTCCCCGGGGTCGAGGCGCGTCACCGTAGCGGGCAGCCAGCTGCGGCGGTCGCCCTCGAGGACGGCGAGGATCTGGGCGGTGCTCGGCGCGTGGCCGGGAGCCGGGGCGGCGCACGCGGCACCGCGCTCGGCAAAGACGACTGTCACAGGGGTATCCCTTCGTTGCTCTTGCCCGTACGCGTCGGCGCAGGGCCGCTTCGTCATCCGAACCACCCGTGAGACCGCCGTGGGGCGCCCTGTGAGCATGGGGTTGGTGCGCGGCCGGGTCGGAGCCCGTCGTTGGCCGCATCTCATGAAGCTGCCACCATCCTATAGCGACCGGCCAGGCTCGGGGCAACTGCCGGCCGGGCGATGGTTTGCGATTCAATCCACGTTAGGAGAGCCTAAGAACCGAGGCCCGGTTCCGTTCCACCGGGCGCGCCGACGAAGGAGTGACCCATGTCCGACGCCCGTCCAGCACGGGGGCCGAAGCCCCAGGTGGTCCTGGAGGTCCTGCGCACTGAGCGGATCGGCGGCCACCTGGTCAGGCTCACGCTCGGCGGGGAGGGCTTCGCGGCCTTCCAGGACAAGGAGGCCACGGACAAGTACGTCAAGCTCCTCTTCGCCGACCCGGAGCTCGGCCTGACGCCTCCGTACAACCTGGAGGAGCTGGCCAAGGCCCTGCCGCCGGAGCGGATGCCGGTCCGGCGCACCTACACCGTCCACGACGTCGACCACGACGCACGGACGCTGCAGATCGACTTCGTGGTCCACGGCGACCAGGGCCTCGCCGGGCCGTGGGCCGAGCGCGCCCGGCCCGGCGACGTCGTCTGCTTCGCGGGCCCCGGCGGGCTGTACCTGCCGGATTCCGAGGCCGACTGGCACCTCATCGGCGGCGACGAGTCCGCCCTGCCGGCGGTCTCGGCCACCCTCGCCGCGCTGCCGGCGGACGCCCGCGGCCTCGTTTGGCTGGAGGTGGCCGACGCCGCTGACGAGATCCCGCTGGAGGTGCCTGCGGGTGTGGAGGTCCACTGGGTGCACCGGGGCGGCCCGTTCACGCCGGAGTCGACCCGTCTGGCGGCGGCGATCCAGGCCGGGCCGTGGCTGGACGGGGACGTCCAGGTCTTCGTGCACGGCGAGCGCGAGATGATCAAGGCCGTCCGCCGGTACCTCACGGACGTCCGGGGAGTGGCGCGCAGTCGGATGTCGCTCTCCCCGTACTGGGCCTACGGCCGGGTCGAGGATGTCTTCCAGGCGGAGAAGCGCGAGCCGATCGGGCAGATCTTCCCCGAGAACCAGCCGGCCCCCGGGAACTGAGTCCGGGGAGCCGACGGGCCCGGTTCAGTCCCGCTCGTCGAGGCGGAGGAACGCGCCGAGCTCGGCCATGGCCTCTGGACTTGCGGGCAGGTAGTCCGTCAGCCGGGGCGACCGGATGATGACCGCGCGCCACATGCCGCGCGAGACCGCGACATTGAGCCGGTTGCGGTTCAGGAGGAAGTCCATCCCGCGGGGCGCTTCCTCGGGGGACGAGACCGCCAGGGACAGGATGACGACCGGGGCCTCCTGGCCCTGGAACCTGTCCACCGTGCCGACGCGCACCCGGTGAAGCCCCGCCGCGTCCAGTGCCTCCCGCAGCAGCTGGACCTGGGCGTTGTAGGCGGCGACCACGAGGATCTGCTCCTCGTCCAGGGGCCGCGGTTCGGTGTCCCGGCCCGCCGTCCGTCGGGCGTCGCGGCGGTCCGGATCGTGCCAGAGCGCGCCGAGGTGCCGGCGGACCTGTTCCACCGTCGCCTCCGCCTCCTCCGGCGAGGACGTGGTGCAGCCGGCATGGTCCACGAGGACGGTCTCGATGCCTGCGGGGAACCCCTCGAGTCGGCGCCGCGACGCCGCCGGGGCGGACTCGAGCGCTCCGGCGTAGCTGAGCCGTGAGACCGGCCGGCACAGTTCCGGGTGCATCCGCCACGTGTCGGCCAGGAAGTAGCCGAGCTCCGGCGGGAGGGTGGCGCGGCCGGCTGAGAGCCAGCCCAGGGCCGATTCGTCGACCGGGGCCGGGTGCTGCCCCTGGGAGACCTGCGGGAGTTGCTGCGGGTCGCCCAGAAGCAACAGGTTCCGGGCCGCCTCGCCCACGGCGAGCGTGTTCGCCAGGGAGAACTGCCCGGCCTCGTCGACGACTAACAGGTCCAGGGCCCTCCGGGGCACCCGGCGTCCCGTCATGGTCCAGGCGGTTCCGCCGATGAGGCAGCCGCCCGGCTCGGCCAGCAGGTCCTCGAGGGCGTCGTCGGTGATGCGGGTCCACGGAGGGGCGTCCGCTGCCGCGCCGGGCTTGGGCCTCTTGGCGACGCGGTCGGCCGGGACGCCGGCCTCCACGGCCCGGGCCAGCAGTCCGTCGACGGTGACATGGCTCTGGGCCACGACGCCGACCTTCCAACCCTCCTCGACCAGTCGTTCGATGACGCGCGCTCCCACGTAGGTCTTCCCGGTCCCCGGCGGACCCTGGACGGCCAGATAGGAGCCGTCGAGGCGGCGCACCGCCTCCGTCACCGCGGCGGTGTAGTCGTGGCCGGTGGCGGTCGGCTGCACCGGAGGGAGCGCGAGGCCGTCCCGCAGCCGCGGCTCGGCGCGGGTCAGGAGATCCATCCCGGCGGTGGCGGGCAGGGAGGGGAGCGCGGCGCCGACGTCGTGGGCGACCTCCGCGAGGGCCTGCTCGATCGAGGTGGTGTCGATCGGCCGGCCCGGGGTCAGGGCCAGCGGGAGATCCGTGTAGCCCTCGGCGCCGGTGCGGGCGCGCTCGGTGCCGACGAGCGCGATCCGGCCGTCCGCGTCCGGCTGCATGGCGTCGACGGTGAGGCCGAAGTGCCCGGCTCGCCGCATCTCCGCCCGCCTGCCGGCTTGGTGCGCGGCGGGGGCGGGCGACGGCTCCGGCCGGAGCTGCTCGGGGACCGGTGCGTCGTACAGGGCGAACCAGTTGGATCCGGCTCCGAGCACCGTGCCCTCGCCGGGGCGACCGGTCAGGCGCAGGCGGCGCTGGAAGGTCCGCTTGCGCGGCGGCTTCTCCCAGTCCGTCTCCACCTCGCCGTGCTCGACGACGATCACGTCGCGGGTGTCCCGCCAGTCGTCGAGGCTGCCCTCGAGCCGGTCGAAGTGGGCCCACCAGAACTGCTTGCGCTCCCGGCGGTGATAGGCCGTGGCTGCGGCCGTGAGGGCGACGGCCCGCTGCTGCGGCGTCTGGGCGGCCGCGTCGGGGAGGCCTGCGAGGTACTCCGCGAGACGGGCCTCCTCGGGGCTCGGCTCCTCGTCCGCCGGCGCCGCCGGCGGATCCGCCGCCCGGGCGGAGGGGCCGGCCCCGGCGGTGTCCCCGGGGCCGGAGGGATCCGCGAGAGCGAGCGTCCGCGCCGGGTGCCGGCGTCCGAGGTCGAGGAGCCAGTCGCGCAGCCGCAGCGTGGAGAGGCAGTCGTACCGGTTGTAGTCGCCGATGCTCGCGAGGACGGCGGCCGCCTCGGCTTCGTCACCAGCATCCCGGGACGCGCAGTAGGCCGCGTAGGCGACCACGGACGCCCCGGCGTCGGTCACGTCCCCGGAGCGGTGCTCGTCACCCATGTAGAAGGGCTCGAGCTTCTTGATCGAGTAGGAGCTGGCGCTGATCCGCAGCGACTCGCGGACCGTCTCGAAGAGGTCGACGAACAGCTCCGTGCGCAGCCACTCGTCGACGACCTCCTCGGCCACGCCGTGGCGGGTGGACAGGTGGCGCAGCGCCGTCTTCTCGTAGGGGGCGTAGTGGTAGATGCGCAGCTCCGGCCACCTCCGGCGGCGCTCCTCGATGTAGTCCACGAACGCGAGGAAGGCGGCGCGCTCCTCCGCACGGGTGTGCGCCCAGAAGGGGCGGAAGACGGGGGATCCGGCGTCGTGCTCCACCACGCCGAAGAGGTACTCGAGGCCCCAGGACCCGTCGGCCGGGTCCTGCCAGAGCGGATCGCCCTCGAAGTCGAAGAAGACGTCCCCGGCGCACGGCGCGGGGAGCGCCTCGAGCCGGTGGTGCTCCAGGACCCGGAAGCGGAGGGACTCGTCGCCGGGTGCCCCGCCGTCGCCGGGCTCGAGCCCGCACTGCATGCGGGCCTGGTCCCGGAGCCGGGACAGGGCCCCGGTGGAGACGCGCAGCCCGGCCGCGCGGGCGGCGCCGTCCGTCAGGCCGGCGAGCTCGCGCACCGTCCGCACGCCGATGGCGCGCAGGCGGGCCCGGGTGGAGAGGGTCATCCGCGCGACGAGCAGCAGGTCGTCGCCTTCCCGCGCCGCGGCTGCGCAGTAGTCGCAGCGCCCGCACACGAGCAGGCCCGGTTGTTCCCAGGAGACGGGATCGGGCTGGGCGCGGTGCGCTCCGACGAGGTCGAGGAAGCGCCGGCGCCGGTCCCGGAGGACGGGGATGAGCTCCTGCACCGGGTGCCGGGACTGCCGGTCCGTGCCCAGCACGAGCACGGCGTCGTCGGACGGCTGCAGCCCGAGCAGTTCGAGCTGCTCGGCGTAGGCGGCGATCTGCAGCAGGGCCGTCGGCTTGGCGTGCCGGGCGAGCTTGGTGTCCCAGACGGCGTAGCGGCCGTCCGGCTCGCGGACCAGGAAGTCCGCGAAACCGACGAAACCGTCGTTCCAGAAGGTGGCCTGGAAGACGACGTCGGCCCCCGACCCCAGCGCGTCCTCGGTCGCCCGCCGCCGCTGCTCGAGGACGTCCGGGGACGTCTCACCGGCGGCGGGCAGCTCCAGGACGCCACCGCCCGTGGCGGGGTCCCAGCGGCCGAAGCGGGCGATGAGCCCGTCCAGGACGCGCCGCTCGTGGGCGTCGCCGAGGCGGGCCGCGCGCTCGAGCATCTCGTCCGGCGCGTTCACCGGGGCCGGGCGCCGACCGAGCCGGTCGTCGAGCTTGACCAGGGCCTGGTACTCGCACTGGCTCGCGAGGACCAGGTCGCTCGCCGAGTAGACGAGGTCGCCGCCCGGCTGCAGCAGGTACATCGGGGCGGCTCTACTCGCCGCGCTTCTTCGCGGCCCCCGCCCGGTCCTTCCGGCGAGGCCCGCCCAGGACGAGCGAGCCCAGGGCGGTGGCGCCGGTGGCGGTGAAGACCGCGGGCCACGCACCGATGCGCTTGGCCAACGGGTGGGACAGGCCGAACGACGCCACGTACAGGGCGGTGAGCAGCGTGGCGCGGGCCGTGCCGGCGTCGTTCTTCCAGACGGTGAAGGCGGCCGCGCCGCAGGCCGCGAGGACGGTCCCGCCGGCCTGGCGATTGCCGGTGTCGCGTGCAACCTTGTAGCCGAGCAGGAGGCCGGCCTTGGCGAGGCCGGTGGAGACGAGACGGGACATGGTGGCTCCTGTGGGTCGGGGTGCTGGCTGTCCGTCTCAGCATAGGTGGGAGGACTGTGGGTTTGGTGCGTCAAGGAGCGTCGCGTTGCGCCAACCTCGAGGGGCGCGCGCTAGGCTGAGATGCACCGCACAGCAACCGGGAGCATGTGGCCGATCCGTCGTCGGACGGGGGCCGGAAGGGGCACTATGAGCGAGCGCAGCACGGGCGAGGGCCTTCACGACCGGTCGGCTTTCGGGCCGGGTCCGGCCGAGCCGCAGGATTCGACCGAGGCGGTGCTGCCGACGGTGGACGCCGGCTGGCTGCGCGTGGGCGGCCGCACCCATGCCATGACGCTGCCCTCGTTCGACGTCAACGTCGGCCTGGTCATCGGCGACGAGCGCGCCCTTCTGGTGGACACCGGCTCCGGACCGGCCGACGCAGCGCGGATCCACGCCGCCGTCCGCGAGGTCACGGACCTGCCGCTCGTGGTGGTCAACACCCATGCGCACGCGGACCACTTCTTCGGCAACGCCTACTTCGCCGCCCAGGGCGTCGAGGAGTTCTGGGCCCATGCCGGGGCCGCCGCGGCCATGGAGGCCGCGGGCGAGTCCCAGCGGGCGCTGGTGCGCACGGCGGATCCCGCGATGGCCGCCGCCGACGGCGAGCACACGGGGCTGCACCTGCCCACGCACCTCGTCCGCGACGAGCCGGTCGACATCGATCTCGGCGGGCACACCGTGACGCTCTTCCATCTGGGCCAGGGCCACACGGACGGCGACCTGCTCGTCGGCTCGGACAGTGTCCTGTTCGCGGGCGACCTCGTCGAGGAGGGCGGCCACCCGAGCTTCGAGGACTCCTACCCCTACGAGTGGCGCAAGACGCTTGGGAAGATCATCGCGATCGACGAGCTCTACTCCGAGATCGTCCCCGGTCACGGGCGTCTGGTGGATCCGGACTTCGTCCGGTCCCAGCTGAAGAACCTGCGTCAGGCGATCCGCACCTGCACCACGGCGATCCATGAGGCGTCGGTGGACTACACGAAGGCCGTCCCGGTCCTGCCCTACGGTCCCGTCCAGTCCCGCCACCTGATCATCCGGCTCAAGGAGACGGAGCCGGGCAACGTCGTCCCGCCCCACTAGGCGGACGGGGCGTTGGGTGCGGAGAACTTCCGGCTGCGCGATCTGGGACTGAGGGTCTACGGGCCGTCGCTCCTCTACGCGGTCGGCCTCGGCGCCATCACTCCGGTGATCGCGCTCAGTGCCCGCGCGCTGGGCGCGTCGGTCGCGACGGCGGCGCTCGTGGTGACGCTGATCGGCGTCGGATCGCTCATCACGAACGTGCCGGCGGCGCTGCTGACGGCGCGGTTCGGCGAGCGCAACTCCATGATCGCCGCGGCCGGAGTGGCGGCGCTCGGGATGGTGCTCGCGCTCCTGGCCGACGACGTCGTCGTGCTCTCCGCCGCGATCCTGCTCGTCGGCATGGCCGGCGCCGTCTTCAACCTCGCCCGCCAGAGCTACCTGGCGGAGGCCGTCCCCGCGTACTTCCGGGCCCGGGCCATGTCCACGCTCGGCGGCACCATCCGCATCGGGGCGTTCGCCGGCCCGTTCCTGGGCGCGGCCGTGATGTCCTTCGTCGGCCTGGAAGGCGCCTACTGGTTCGGGCTCGCGGCCATGCTCGCGGCGGCGGGCGTCGGGTTCCTCGTCCCCGAGCTCCCGGTGCCCATCGCGCCGGGGCCGGCAGGGGCCGGACCACCGATGCGGTCCACGCCGCCGGACGGCCAGGCGGCGGACCCCCTGACGGCCGACGCGTCCGGGACCGGCCGCACGACCATGCGCGCCATCGGGGCCCGGTACTGGCGGGTCTTCGCCACCGTCGGCACCGGCGTCGTCATCCTCTCCGCGATTCGGGCCTCGCGCCAGGTCGTCATCCCCCTGTGGGCGGACCAGCTGGGTCTGGACGCCTCCACCGCGGCGGTCGTCTACGGCATCTCGGGTGCGCTCGACGTGCTGGTCTTCTACCCGGCCGGGCGGCTTGCGGACCGCAAAGGGCATGTCTGGGCCGGGGTGCCGTGCGTGTTCTTCCTCAGCGTCTCGCTGGCTCTGCTCCCGTTCGCGCACGACGTCGCGACGCTGACGGCGGTCGGCGCGCTCATGGGGCTGTCCAACGGGATGGGCACGGGGATCGTCATGACGCTCGGCGCCGAGTACGCGCCGCCGGACGCCCGGCCGCAGTTCCTGGGGCTGTGGAGACTGTTCGCCGACACCGGGATGATGGCCGGGCCGATCGTGCTCTCCGCGGTGGCCTCCGCGGTCTCGCTCGCGGCGGGGATGTGGGTGCTCGCCGGCGCTGGACTCGTGGGGACCGGGGTGTTCGCCTGGTACCTGCCCCTGTACCAGCGGGCCCGGCCCGGACGGACGCGCTGAGTTCGGCCGCCCGCTGACGCGGAAGCCGCCGAGCGGTCAGTGCCGGGGCCGGATCCGGCTCTGCAGCATGTAGACGGCATTCGTCAGGCCGAAGGAGAGCAGCGCGGCGCTGCCGATGGCCAGGACGCCGCCGAGCAGGAACCCCAGCAGCTGCTGCGGGTCGTCGCCGCCGTCGGTGCTCGGGAGGAACACGAGCAGGCCCGCGGAGGAGCCGACGGCCAGCAGGCCCGGCACCCACAGCAGCACCGACCAGATCCGGGACGCGGCCCAGAACGGGCGCGGGTGCCAGCGGTTCCAGCGCGGCGCCGCGACGGAGAGGCACCAGCCGGTGAGCAGGGCCCAGACCCCCGTGACGAGGTACGCGCCGACGATGTCGGCGGGACGGTGCCAGCCGAGCACGAGCGTCGCCATCCCGGCGACCGCGGCGAACAAGCCCCCGAGGAGGGCCACGAGCGGCCGCCACCGCGGGGTCACCACGGCGTACACGGCGAACATCGAGGCCGCAGCGAGCGTGGTGTGACCCGACGGGAACGAGTTGACGGTGGCCTCGGAGATGCCCATGTCCGGCCGGGCCAGCAGCTCGTGCTTGAGCAGCTGCGTGGTCAGGAGGGCGCCGCCCGTGCCCAGCAGCGTGATCAGCGGGGCCGTCACCGACCGGTGCACGATCGCGGCGGTCACCAGCGCGATCGCCCCGAGGACGGCGGAGACCCGGGGGAGTTCGCCCAGCAGCGCCAGGGCCGGGAGCCGGGCCTCGTCGCGCGCGGCGAGGAAGACGTTCGCCCCGCGGAGCGCGTCGTCGTCCACCTGCTGGCCCGTCGGCGTCAGCACGAACAGCCAGTAGATCCCCGCGAAGGCGGCGGCGACCACCAGCAGGGCGACGATCCAGCCGACCGGCCAGAGCACCCGCTGTCCATCGCGCCCGCCCCGGCGGGTGCCGTCACTCGTGTGAGTCATCGCCCCCAGCTTGCCACGGCGTCGGTCTAAAGTGACGTATATGCCCGTGCCGAATCCGTCACCCCCGTCGACCCCGACGCCACCGACGACCGGTGGGCCGCCGGCGGGGGCAGGTCCGCTGCCGCTGGATCTGCCTCCGCTGGAGCTGCCCCCGCTGGAGCTGCCCCCGCTGGACGAGGTCCTCGCGGCCCTGCACGTGGTGCGGCTGCCGCTGACCGTCCGCTTCCGCGGCGTCACCGAGCGCGAGGCCGTGATCCTCACCGGCCCGCGCGAGCACGCGGAGTTCTCCCCGTTCCTGGAGTACGACGACGCCGAGGCGGCGGCCTGGCTGCGCTGCGCGCTCGAGGCCGGCTGGCACGGATTCCCGGCCCCGCGCCGGGCGGAGATCCCCGTGAACGCGACCGTCCCGGCGGTCGCTCCGGACGCCGTCGCCTCCGTCCTGGCCCGGTACGGCAGCGCCGGTCCCCACACCGTCAAGGTCAAGGTCGCCGAGCGCGGGCAGACCCTGCACGACGACGTCGCGCGCCTCGCCGAGGTCCGCCGGCTGGCCCCGTCGGCGGCCCTGCGCGTGGACGCCAACGGCGGCTGGGGCCACCGCGAGGCGCTGTCGGCCCTCGAGGCGCTCGCCGGGTTCGGGCTCCAGTACGCCGAGCAGCCCGTCCCCGGCGTCGAGCCGCTGGCGGAGCTGCGCGCCGAGCTCGTCCGCCGCGGACTGCCCGTGCCGATCGCCGCCGACGAGGCGGTCCGCAAGGAGACGGACCCGCTCGCGGTCGCCCGACTCGGCGCGGCCGATGTGATCGTCATCAAGGCCCAGCCGCTCGGGGGAGTGCGAGCCGCGCTGGCGATCGTCGCCGCCTCCGGCCTGCCCGCCGTCGTCAGCTCCGCACTGGACACGTCCGTGGGGACTCGGGCGGGGGCCGCGCTGGCCGCCGCGCTGCCCGAGCTCCCGTACGCGTGCGGGCTCGGCACGGTCGCCCTCTTCGGCGAGGACGTGGCCGAGGACCGCTACATGCCGCGCAACGGCGCTCTGGACCTGCGCCGGGTCGCCGCCGATCCGGAGCTGCTCGAGCGGCACCGGGCCGCCGCCGAGCGCCGCGCCTGGTGGGTCGGGCGCGTACGCCGCTGCTATGAACAGCTGGTGAACTCCCCGTCGCCCGCCGTTCAGGCGGACGCTCCGAAGTAGTCGCTTGAAGCTGAGAACGTGAGGGCCGGAAAGTCCACACCAAGCGAAAGACGGACGATGACTCCTCGCAACCTGCTCCAGCTCCTCCCGATGGCCGGTCACACCCGGGGCAACCGCTCCGCCGCCACCTGCCACTTCAAGTGCGGCGACGCGTGCGCCAAGGACGTCTGCAACACCAGCAGCAACGCGTACTTCCGCGACATCGCCGACCAGGCGCTGTCCCGGCGCGCGGCGCTGGGCCTCGGCGGCGTGGCCGCCGCCGCCGTCGTCGTCGGCCAACAGGTCGCGTCCGCGCCGTCGGCCGCGGCGGACGCCGGCGGATTCGGCAAGGGCGGCGGCAAGCTGCCGTTCCAGGCCATCGCGCCGGTCGAGCGGACCGTCGACGCCGTCACGGTCCCCGAGGGCTACGACTGGTCGCCGGTCATCCGCTGGGGCGACCCCCTGTTCTCCTCCGCGGGAGAGTTCGATCCCTCGAACCAGTCCGCCGAGGACCAGAAGCAGCGCTTCGGCTACAACTGCGACTACCTGAACATCATCGCCGACCGCGGCAACGGCACCACCGGCGTCCTCGTCGCCAACCACGAGTACACCAACGAGAATGTGATGTTCGACCCGGCCTGGCTCGAGGCGAACCCGGACGAGGCGCGCCTGACGGCGATGGCCGCACACGGCTTCTCCGTGGTGGAGGTCCGTCGCGACAAGGCCGGCGGCGTCTGGAAGCCGGTGATCGACGGCAAGCGCAACCGCCGCATCCACATGCACACCGAGTTCGTCCTCGACGGCCCGGCCGCCGGATCGGACCTGCTCAAGACCAAGGACGACCCGACCGGCACGGTCGTGTGGGGCATGAACAACAACTGCTCCGGCGGGACGACCCCGTGGGGCACCGTGCTCACCGGCGAGGAGAACTTCAACCAGTACTACGTCGGGCGCGGGACCCCCGAGGAGGCGCGCTACGGGATCGGCACCGACCCGAGCAGCCGTGGCTGGGAGCTGACCGAGGCGCGCTTCGACGCCAAGAACGACGGCTACGAGAACGAGGCCAACCGCTTCGGCTACATCGTCGAGATCGACCCCCACGACCCGGAGTCGACTCCCGTCAAGCACACCGCCCTGGGCCGCTTCAAGCACGAGGGCGCCAACGTCACGATCGCCGCCGACGGCCGCGCCGTCGCCTACCTGGGCGACGACGAGCGGTTCGACTACATCTACAAGTTCGTCTCCAAGAACAAGTACCGCGAGGGCGACCGCGAGCACAACAAGACCCTGCTGTCCGAGGGCGACCTCTATGTCGCCAAGTTCAACGCGACCAGCGCCGCCGAGATCGACGGCTCCGGCAAGCTCCCGTCCGACGGCGCCTTCGACGGCTCAGGCGAGTGGCTGCCGCTCCTGGTCCGCGGCACCTCCCGCGTGCCCGGCATGAGCGTCGAGGAGGTCCTCGTCTACACGCGCCTGGCCGGCGACAAGGTCGGTGCCACCAAGATGGACCGCCCGGAGGACATCGACGTGAACCCGGCCACCGGCAAGGTGTACGCGGCACTGACCAACAACACCCGCCGCGGCACGGACGGCAAGGCGCTCGCCGACGAGGCGAACCCGCGCTCGCGCAACCGCGACGGCCACGTCCTCGAGCTCACCGAGCGCAACAACGACGCCGCCTCGCTCACCTTCGGCTGGAACATCCTCCTGGTCGCCGGCGATCCCTCCGTCGACACCACGACCTACTTCTCCGGCTACCCGGCGGAGAAGGTCTCGCCGATCTCCTGCCCGGACAACGTCGCCTTCGACTCGGCCGGCAACCTGTGGATCTCCACCGACGGGCAGCCGGGCACCATCGGCTACGCCGACGCCCTGCACAAGGTCACGCTCACCGGCGACGAGCGGGGTCGCGTGCAGCAGTTCCTCGCGGTCCCGAACGGTGCCGAGACCTGCGGCCCCGTCATCCACGACCGCGAGAACACAGTGTTCGTGTCCATTCAGCACCCGGGCGACGACGGCACCTGGGACGAGCCGACGTCGTTCTTCCCGGACTACGTGGACTCCCGGGAGACGGCCGGCGGGGGCGAGTTCTTCGGTCCACGCCCCTCCGTCATCCAGGTGTTCCGCACCACCGGGAACAACGGCAACGGCAAGGGTCGCGGCCCCCGGAAGTAGCCCGGCGGGTCCGGGGCGCGCAACCCGCCGGCCGCGGCGGTGGGAACCGGCTCTGGCCAGGAGCGAGGCGCGCGGGGCGCCACCGGGCCCGCCCTAGGATGGGGGCATGACGACGTCCGGCGCCACGACCCCCGATCCCCGCGAACTGGGCTCGCTCGAACTGGGCTCGCTCGAGGTGGCCCGCCTCCTGCTCGACGAACTCCTCGAGCAGGGGGTGGGCCACCTCCTGCTGTCCCCGGGCTCGCGCAGCGCCCCGCTGGCGTACGCCGCCGCGGAGGCCGAGTCCGCCGGGCGGCTCGCGGTGCACGTGCGCATCGACGAGCGCGACGCCGGCTTCACCGCTCTGGGCCTGGCCCTCGCCTCCGGTGCGCCCGTGGCCGTGGCGACGACGTCCGGCACCGCCGTCGGCGAGCTCCTGCCGGCCGTGATGGAGGCCGACCACGCCGGGGTGCCCCTCGTGGTGCTCTCCGCGGACCGCCCGGCCGAGCTCCACGGCACCGGCGCCAACCAGACCACCCGCCAGTCCGGGATCTTCGGGACGCACGTGCGCGCCGAGGTCGGCGTCCCCGCGGGGGCGGACCCCCGCACGCGCCTGGAGCCGGTCCTGACGGCGCTCGCGGGCTGCGGCGCCCGCGGCGTGGGGCCCGTGCATGTCAACGTCGAGTTCCGCGACCCGCTCGTCCCGGACGACGGCGACAGCCTCGCCGGGGCGAGCCGGTCCCGGGGGACCGGGTCCCGGACCGCGGCCGCCCCTGCCGTCGAGCCCGCTGCCGGGCGCGCGGCGGTGCGGCAGCCGGCGGTGTCCGCGGCAGACCTGCCCCGGCGCCGGACGGTCGTGGTCGCCGGGCACGGCGCCGGTGCGGAGGCCGAGCGGTTCGCCCGCGTGCTGGACCTGCCGTTGCTCGCGGAGCCGAGCTCCAACGCGCGGTTCGGACCGAACGCGATCGGCCCGTACCGCGTCCTGCTGGGCTACTTCGCCGGCCACGGGGACGCCCCGGCGCCGTCCGGGGAGCGGATCGAGCGGGTAGTCGTGTTCGGCCGGCCGACCCTCAGCCGGCCCGTCGCCCGGCTGCTCGCCGACGCGCGGATCCCCTCCGCCCTGTACGTCCCGGACCCGGTCGGCTGGTTCGAACCGGGCCGCCGGCGCGAGGCCGTGATCGCCGACCTCGACGAGCTCGCGGCCTTCGCCGGCGCCGGACCGGCCTGGTGGCTCGACGCGTGGCGGGGGGCCGCCGAGCTGGCGGAAGCGGCCGTGGAGCAGGTGCTGGAGGCCGAGCGGCGCGGCGGGCTGACCGGTCCCGACGTCGCCCGGGCCGTCTGGGAGGCTGCGCTGGAGCAACTGGTCATCGGCTCCTCGAACGCGATCCGCGACGCCGATCTCTGGGCGCCCCCCGCCGCCGGTGCGGGGGAGCGGCGTGTCTACGCGAACCGCGGCCTGGCCGGGATCGACGGCACCGTCGCCACGGCCACAGGCATCGCGACCGCCGGCACCTCCGGGCCGGAGGGCGCGCGCACGTGCCTGCTCGTGGGCGACGTGACGTTCCTGCACGACGTCGGCGGGCTGCTCCTCGGCGACGGGGAGATCGAGCCTCCCCTCGACGTCGTGGTCCTCAACGACGCCGGCGGGGCGATCTTCTCGACGCTCGAGCACGGCCAGGTGGCCGCGGGCGGCGCCTACGGGGACGCCGTCGAGCGCCTCTTCGGAACCCCGCACCGCGTGCGGCTCGAGGCCCTGGCCGAGGCGTACGGGCTCGACTATGCAGCCGTCCGGACGCTGGAGGAGCTGCGGGCGGTCCTCGCCGCGTCGCCCGCGCGGCCGCGGCGCATCATCGACGTCGCACTGCTGCGGGACCGGGTGGTCGAGCGCAACGGCCGGATCACACAGGCGCTCGCCGCCGTCCTCGGTTAGGCGTGGGCGCGGACCCGACGATGGTGGCGCGGTCCGGTCTTCGGGGAAGCAGGGCGCCGCGTCGCCGCCCCGAAACGACGGCGGCGCCCGCCTCCGCTGCTCCACTGGGAGCGGGAGGCGGGCGCCGCTGAGACGCGCCGGCGGGCTATTCGACGTCGACGTGCGTCGGGTCCAGGACGCGTTTGAGGAAGTCCTGCGTCCGCGGCTGCTGGGGGTTGCCGATGACCTCCTCGGAGGTGCCCTCCTCGACGACGACGCCACCGTCCATGAAAACCACGCGGTCCGCCACATCGCGGGCGAACGCCATCTCGTGGGTGACCACCAGCATGGTCATGCCGTCGCGTGCGAGGTTGCGCATGATCGACAGGACCTCGCCGACGGTCTCTGGATCCAGTGCCGAGGTCGGCTCGTCGAAGAGCATCAGGTTCGGGTCCATGGAGAGCGCGCGGGCGATCGCGACGCGCTGCTGCTGCCCGCCCGAGAGCTGGTCCGGGTAACGCGAGGCGAACGTGCCGAGCCCGACCTTCTCCAGATTGGCCTGGGCGACCTTCTCCGCCTCCGCCCTGCCGCGCTTGAGGACCTTCTGCTGCGCGACGGTGCAGTTCTGGAGAACCGTGAGATGCGGGAACAGATTGAACTGCTGGAACACCATGCCCACGTGGCGGCGCATCTGGTCCACATCGACATCGGGGTCGGTGACGTTGTAACCGCCCACGTCGATCGATCCGCCGTTGGGCTGCTCCAGGAGATTCACGCACCGCAGCAGGGTGGACTTGCCGGACCCGGAGGGGCCGATCAGGCAGACGACCTCCCCGGGCTTGACCTCGAGGTTGATGGCCTTGAGGACCTCGACCGGGCCGTAGGACTTCGACAGGTCGGTGATCTTGACGCCCGCCGCGGTGGAACGCTTGGTCTCAGTCATGGGTGACTCCTCTTCTCCTAGCGCTTCGTCCGAGCGGACCGGGACTCGAGCTTCCGCGCGAGCTGGCCGAGCGGCAGGGTGATGATCAGGTACATCGCACCGGCGACCACGAGGGGCGTGATGCCGGCGCCGTACTGCAGGATGCCGTCGCGGCCGAACTTCGTGAGTTCATAGTCGCCCATGGCGAGACCGAGCACGAAGATCAGGGATGTGTCCTTGGTGACCAGGATGAACTCGTTGGTCAGCGGCGGCATGACGATCCGGAAGGCCTGCGGGATCACGATGGTCAGCATGGCGCGCCAGCCAGGCATGCCGAGCGAGCGCGCGGCCTCGTACTGGCCCCTGGGGACGGCCTGCAGGCCCGCGCGGAGTGTCTCGGCGATGTAGGCGGCGGCCACCAGGCCGAGGGCGACCATGACGACCAGCCAGGTCGGCCACACCACGCCCGGGAAGGCGGTGGGGATGCCGAAGCCGAAGGTGATGAACACGAGCAGGGCCGGAATGCCGCGGAAGAACTCGATGTAACCGGTGGCGATCCACCGGTACGGGGCGAACGTGGCCATCTTCATCAGGGCCAGCAGGAGGCCGAGGGCCAAGCCGAAGGCGAAGGAGATGATTGTGTAGAAGATCGTGTTCTTCAGGCCGACGAGGATGATCGTGGGGAACATCCCGCCGATGGCCTCGAAATTGAAGAACGCGCTGCGGATGGTCGCCCAGTCGATGGTGATCACCAGCGCGACGACGGCGACGACGAAGAGACCGAGCTGGACGTAGAGGCTGGTCCGGGCTCGTTGGCGAGCGGTCATGGCCATGGTTCAGGTGCCTTTCATGAGCGGGTGGGGCCCGCAGCGGCGGACCCCACCCGGCGGATGCGTCGAGCGGGTGTTACTCGGCTTCGCCGAACCACTTGGCCTCGAGCTCGGCCATCTCGCCGGACTCCTCGAGGCGGGACAGGGTGCTGTTGACGGCCTCGAGCATCTCGGTGTTGCCCTTCTTGACGGAGATGCCCAGCTGCTCGCCGGTCTCGAAGTCCGCGACGCGCTCGAAGCCCGACTCGTCCTTGACCGCGTAGGCGAGCACGGACACATTGCCGAGGACGGCATCGACCGTTCCAGCCTTCAGTGCCTGGATCTGCAGGCCCGAGTCGTCGAAGCCCTGCGGCGAGAGTCCGTTCTCCTGCGCGTACGTCTCGCCCGTGGTGCCGGCCTGCACGCCGACGCGCTTGTCCTTGGCGGACTCCAGATCGGTGATGCCGGAACCCTCCGCGGCGATCAGCGTCAGGTCGTCCTCGAGATATGGATCGGAGAAGTCCATGTTCTGCTTGCGCTCCTCGGTGATCGAGATCGAGGAGATGGAGAAGTCGCACTTGTTCAACGACAGGCCGGACTGGATGCCCTCGAACGAATCGTCGATGATGCTCAGCTCCACGCCCTGGTCCTCGGCGATGGCGCGGGCGATGTCGATGTCGAAACCGACGATCTCACCGCTCTCGTCGGTGAACTCGAACGGCTCGTAGGGGATGTCGGAGCAAACCGTCAGCTCCCCCTCGTTGAAGATGGGCACGCCCGACGCGGTCGTCGGCTGCGACGCCGATGCCTCAGGGGAGGAGTCGGTTGAGCCGGAGGAGCAGGCGGTGAGGGCCAGGCCGGCGGCCGCGACGACGGCGACGGTCTTCCAGGCGCGCGGGGTGATCTGCATGGGGGAGTCCTTCTCAAGAGACAGTGAAAAATTATGCAAGCGCGTGCGATTCTATACATCCAAGATGTCGAAACGCGCGACGCCCAGTGACATCACAATAGCCGGTGTGATGCAATTCACTGCACTTGACGGCAAATCTTCAGATTCCGAGCGCCTCGCGCATCGGCCGCATCTTGGCCCACGTCTCCGCGAGCTCGGCCGCGGGGTCCGATCCGGCGACGATCCCGCCGCCCGCGTACAGCCGGACGTGGTGCGGATCCTCCACCACGCCGCCGCGCAGCGCGATGCCGAACTCCCCGTTCCCGGCTGCGTCCACCCAGCCGACTGGTCCCGCGTAGGGACCCCGGTCCACGCCCTCCAGCCGGCGGATCAGCGCGGCGGCCTCCTCGGTGGGCGTGCCGCACACGGCGGCGGTGGGGTGCAGCACCTCGGCGAGGTCCAGGGCGCTGGGCGTCCGGCCGTCGTCGTGCCGGGTCAGCTGGGCCTCGACGTCCGAGGCCAGGTGCCACACATTGGGCAGCTGCAGGACGAACGGCTCCGCGGGGGAGGTCATCGCGTCCACGAGCGGCCCGAGCCGCCGGGTCAGCGAGTCGATGGCGAGCCGGTGCTCGTGCCGCTGCTTCTCGTCGCCGGCGAGCACGCGGTCCGGGTAGCCGGCGTCGCCCGCGGGCGCCGTGGCGCGGTCCAGGGTGCCGGCGAGCACGCGCGCCTGCGCCGTCGTGCCGGTGACGCGGACCAGCATCTCCGGCGTCGCCCCCACCAGGCCGCGCACGCTGTAGGTCCAGCAGTCGGAGTAGCGCAGCGCGAGCTCGCGCAGGACCTGCGCGACGGCGACGGGCTCGTCCAGCTCCGCCACGGCGTCGCGCGCCAGGACCAGCTTGGTCAGTTCGCCGGTGCGGATGGCGTCCAGGCCCGCCGCGACCGCGTCGAGGTGCTCCGCGTCGGAGATGCGGCCCGGCTGGAGCGTCCCGCCGGAGCCGAGCTCGTGGTCGAAGGAGCCCTCCTCGAGCAGGAGCGCCAGCTCGGCCTCCGCCGCCTCGACGGACAGATCGTCGTCCGGGTCCGCGGAGACCACCGTCAGCCAGCTCACGTCGCCGCGCCGCCCCACGATCAGCCGTGGGATCACCAGCGTGGACGGCCACTCGCTCGTGTCGTCGAACGCGATCGTGGCGAACGCGGCCGGTCCGGTGCCGGGCAGGGACAGGGGATCGAGCACGACGGCGGCGCGGCCGACGGCGTCCCACCACCGGCGCGCGCCTTCGAAGCGGGCCGCGCCCCGGGCCGTGAACCGGGCGACCTCCCCGAAGCCGACGATCCCGTCGCCGCGGCGGGCCCACACCAGCGCGTCGTCGCGCACCAGGTAGTCCAGCAAGCCGGCCTCGCTCATCGGCGGGCGGCGGTAGGTGGCGCTGCGCAGGACCGGTGCCGGAGTGCCTGCGTCGGGCGAGCCGGGCGCCGTCGTTCCGGGTGCGGCGGCGGTGCCGGAGACGGTGCTGGTGTGGGCGGGCGCGGGCGTGGACATGATGGCAACAGCCTACTCCGACGGCGATCGCGCGGTGCCGTTTCGCGCCCCTGACGAGGTTTGCAAGAATGTGGGACGTGAGTCGTGCAACGCTGCAGAAGCGTCCCGAAGAAGTCCAGGCCATGTTCGACGACGTGGCGCCGCGCTATGACCTCGTGAACGACGTCCTCTCGCTGGGCCAGGACCGGCGGTGGCGCAAGGTCGTGGTCGACGCCGTCGGCGCGGAGTCCGGGCAGAGCGTCCTGGACCTCGCGGCGGGCACCGGCACCTCCTCCGAGCCCTACGCCGACGCGGGCATCCGCGTGGTGGCCTGCGACTTCTCGCTCGGCATGCTGGAGGTCGGCAAGCGCCGCCGCCCCGACATCGACTTCGTCGCCGGCGATGCCACGAGCCTGCCGTTCGCGGACGGCACCTTCGACGCGGTCACCATCAGCTTCGGCCTGCGCAACGTCTCCGATCCGCACCTGGCCCTGCGCGAGATGGTGCGCGTGACCAAGCCGGGCGGCCGCGTGGTGGTGTGCGAGTTCTCACACCCGACGTTCGCGCCGTTCCGCACGGTCTACACCGAGTACCTGATGAAGGCCCTGCCGGCCGTCGCCGAGCGGATCTCCTCCAACCCGGACTCCTATGTCTACCTCGCCGAGTCCATCCGCGCCTGGCCCGCGCAGGACCAGCTCGCCGGCTGGCTGGCCGACGCCGGCTGGGAGGACGTGAAGTACCGCAACCTCTCGGGCGGCATCGTCGCCGTCCACCGCGGATTCAAGCCTGGCGCCCCGGGTGAGTCCGCCGAGCGTGCCGAGCGCGCTTCCCAGTACCTGCGCCGTCGCGCGTCACGGCGGCCGCACTAGCCGCGCGGGGGCGGGGGAGACGTTGCGCCGGGCGCTAGAGTGAAGCAGTGCGGGGCGACGCGCCCTGCCGCTGGACCGAGACCGAGCCGGATCCCCGGCGATGACCAATGAGGCAGCTAGACACGTGACTGAAGCCCAGAGCAACTGGACCTCCGCCGGGCACTCGGTGCCGGAGGCGCTGGACCTGAATCCGCAGACGGCGGCGCTCGCTGCCACGATCAAGCTGCCCGCCGGATTCCGCGCCGTCGCCGAAGACCCGGACTTCGGCCCGGCGATCTCCGAGGGCCTGGCCCGCGTCGAGAAGCTGCTGCGCGACGCCGTCGCCAACTCCGATCCGCTCATCGACGCCACCAGCCGCCACCTCGTGGAGGCCGGCGGCAAGCGCATCCGGCCCCTGCTCGTCCTGCTCTCCTCGCTGCTGGGGGAGGGCGTCAACGACGACGTCGTCCGGGCCGCCGCGGTCTGCGAGCTCACCCACCTGGCCACCCTGTACCACGACGACGTGATGGACTCGGCGCCGTACCGCCGCGGGGCGCCGACCGCCCACGAGGTGTGGGGCAACTCCGTGGCGATCCTCGCCGGGGACCTGATCTTCGCCCGCGCCTCCGTCATCGGCTCCGAGCTGGGCCCGGAGGCCGTGAACATCCAGTCGCGCACGTTCGAGCGGCTCTGCCTGGGCCAGCTCCACGAGACGATCGGGCCCCGCGAGGGCGACGACGCGATCGAGCACTACCTGGGTGTCATCGGCGACAAGACCGCCTCGCTGCTCTCCACCTCCGGCCGCTTCGGCGCGCTGTTCGGCGGCGCGGAGGACCTGCAGCAGATCATGGCCGAGTACGGCGAGAAGGTCGGTGTCGCGTTCCAGCTGGCCGACGACGTCATCGACGTGACCGGCGCCAAGGAGAACTCGGGCAAGACGCCGGGCACGGACCTGCGCGAGGGCGTCCCCACGCTGCCCGTCCTGTTGCTGCGCGAGGCCGCCGCCGGCGGCGACGCGGCCGCGCAGGAGGCCCTGGCCCTCGTGGACGGCGACCTCGCCAGCGACGAGGCGCTC
Source organism: Zhihengliuella sp. (assembly GCF_031178195.1). Lineage (GTDB taxonomy): Bacteria > Actinomycetota > Actinomycetes > Actinomycetales > Micrococcaceae > Zhihengliuella. Next base: position 78,781 of record NZ_JAPSJL010000007.1, on the reverse strand, counting down.
GCCGAGGCCGTGCGGGCGCTCTCGGCCCACCCGGTCACGGCGCGGGCGTGGGAGGTGGCACGCGAGTGGGCCGACGCGGCCGTCAACGCGCTGGCGCCGCTGCCCGACGGCACGGTCAAGACGTCGCTGGCCGCGTTCGCCGACGCCGTCGTCACCCGCGACGTCTAGCCTCCCGCGAGGTCCAGCCTCTGACGTCCCGCCTCGTGCCCTGGCCGTCCCGACGGGCGCCGTCAGCCGCGGAAGCCGAGCTCCTCGAGGGCGGCCGCGAGCTCGCGGGCCTTCCGGGCACGGTCCGCGACCGGCACCCGGTGCCGGATCTGCCCGTAGAGCCTGTCGTCGGCGTAGCGCGGGAACACGTGCTGGTGGTAGTGCCAGACGTGCTGGTTGCCGGAGGGCTCGTTGTGCTGGCGTGTGGAGGTGCCCTCGGGGGCCCAGGCGAGCTTCATCGCCTTGGCGGTCTCCCGGGTGGCCCGCATGACCGCCGCGGCGACGTCGTCGGGCAGTTCGTAGAGCGTCTCCAGGTGCGCCGTGGGGATGACCATGGCGTGGCCGCCGTAGGGTCCGAAGCCGTCGCAGGCCATGATGACGGCCACCGTCGCGTCCCGGTAGACCAGGTCGCTGAGCGCGCACAGGTTGTCGGGCGAGGCGATCTGGCCGGCGAGCAGCTCGCAGAAGGGGCACGCGTAGCCGGCCGGCGCGTGGGAGCGCCACAGCGGCCCCTGGCGCGTGCCGGGCATGTCAGTTGTCGAGCTCGGGCTCGAGTTCGTCGAAGACCCACGAGTACATGTCCAGCATGTACTCGCTGAAGGTCCCCTCCTCGGACCGCCACGTGCCGCGGCGGTTGTTCCGGCGGTGGACGATCGGGTCCGGGACGTCGAGCTGGTCCACGCGCAGACCCCACGTGTACTTCTCGTCCTCGTCCTCCATGAAGAGCAGGTACCCGTCGTCGTACTCGAGCTCCTCGGGGTCCCAGACGTAGTAGTACGCCTCCATGAGGTCCTCGCAGCCGCCCAGGGTCAGGTAGAACTCGCGCAGCACCAGCGGGATCTCCACGCCGGCCTCCTCGAGCGCCTCGTCGAGCTCCTGCGTGCTGAGCCCGTCCTCGGAAACCCACTGGTCATCGAGGTATTGCGGAACCAGGGAGCGGAACTTGTCCACGAACATCTCAGCCATGCACCAAATCCTATCCGGCTCCGGCCCCCGCCCGTTGCGCCGGCCCGGAGGGGCGGCCGGCGGCGTGTTCCGGTGGCGCAGAGGGCCCGCCCGCTGGGGCGGTCGGGATACTACTAGAACATTTTCGAACTGTAGCCAAATTGTGACGCTTCATATACCGGGACCGATATGTTCGCAGGCCGGAAATCCGTCTAGCGTGACGGTTATGAACACTGCACCCATCCGCAGCAACGGCAACAGCGCCGTGCGCGAGACGTTTTCCTCGCGGAAGCTGTTCATCCTCTCCGCCATCGGGTCGGCGGTCGGGCTGGGCAACATCTGGCGATTCCCCTACGTGGCCTACGAGAACGGCGGCGGCGCGTTCCTGATCCCGTACCTGGTGGCCCTGCTGACGGCGGGCATCCCGCTCCTGTTCCTGGACTACGCGATCGGGCACAAGTTCCGGGGCTCCGCGCCCCTGGCGTTCCGCCGCATGAGCCGGCCGGCCGAGTTCCTCGGCTGGTGGCAGGTGCTCATGTGCTTCGTCATCGCCGTCTACTACGCCGTCATCATCGGCTGGGCCGGCATGTACGCGTGGTACTCGATCAGCAAGGCCTGGGGCGACGACGCCACGGGCTTCTTCACGGGCACCTTCCTGGAGGTCGGCGACCCCGGGGTCGCCCTGGACTTCGTCCCGCAGGTCCTGTGGCCGCTCATCGCGGTCTGGGTCATCACGATCGTCATCCTCGTCGCCGGCGTCCGGAAGGGCATCGGCCGGGCCAACGGCATCTTCATGCCGCTGCTGCTCGTCATGTTCCTGCTGCTGGTCGTCTCCTCGCTGTTCCTGCCCGGAGCAGCGACCGGCCTGAACGCGTTCTTCACCCCCAACTGGGAGGCCCTCGGCGATCCGGCTGTGTGGGCGGCGGCCTACGGCCACATCTTCTTCTCCCTGTCGATCGCCTTCGGCATCATGGTCACGTACTCGTCCTACCTGCGCCGCAAGACGGACCTGACCGGTTCCGGCATGGTGGTGGCCTTCGCGAACTCCGGTTTCGAGATGCTCGCGGGCATCGGCGTCTTCGCCGCCCTGGGCTTCATGTCGGTCGCGGCGGGGACCTCGGTCGAGGAGTCCGCGGCCGGCGGCGTCGGCCTGGCGTTCATGGCCTTCCCGACCATCATCTCGGAGGCCCCGTTCGGTGCGGTGCTGGGCGTGCTGTTCTTCGGCTCGCTGGTCTTCGCCGGCCTGACCTCGCTGACCTCGATCGTCGAGGTGATCATCTCGGCCGTGAAGGACAAGATGGGCTGGGCGCGCCGCGCCTCGGCGCTCGCGGTGACGCTGCCGCTGGCCCTGATCTCGGTGCTGCTGTTCGGCACCACCACCGGTCTGCACGTCCTCGACATCGCGGACGCGTTCGTCAACCAGTTCGGCATCCTGTTCGGCGCGTTCGTGACGGTCGTGGTCGTCGCCTGGCTCGCCCGCAAGCTGCCGGTCCTGTCCGACCACCTCAACCTGTACGGGTCCGTGCGGATGGCCGGGGTGTGGAAGCTGCTCGTGGGCGTCGTCGCCCCGATCGCCCTCGGCTACATCAGCTTCGAGGCGTTCCGCACGTTCATCGGCGAGCCGTACGGAGGGTACCCCGACTGGATGCTGAACACGTTCGGCTGGGGTATGGCCGCGGCCCTGGTGGTCGTCGCCGCCATCCTCACCCTGATCCCGTGGAGCAGCCGCTCGCTGCTGCACGACGATCCGGAGTACGACGCCATCAAGGCCCACGAGGACACCCTGTCCCCGAGCAAGGAGAAGCAGCCATGACCACAACCGCCATCATCATGATGATCATCGCGCTGGTCACCGTTTGGGGCGGCCTCGCAGCGGCGCTCGCGCACCTCTCGCGCCATCCCGAGCTGGACGAGGATCTGCCGGCGCAGCCCGCGACCGAGCTCTAGCCGAGCCGCACCCCGCGGAGCGACTGTCGTTCCGCCGCCATGCACCGGGGCCCCTCACCCAACCGGGTGAGGGGCCCCGTGCATGGCATTTCGGTCGGCCGGTCAGACCTCAGACGGCGCGGACCCGGCTACGCGGCGGCACCGGGCGGGGCGCCGGCTCAGCGTGCCCTGCCCCGTCTCCCCGGTCCCGCGTCAGCCGCCCGCCGTCCGGCGCGGACGACGGCGGAAGAGGTCGATGCTGAGGACGATGATCGCGACCCACACCAGCAGGAAACCGATCCAGCGCTCCAGCGGCATGGGCTCGCGGAAGAGGGCCAGCGCGATCACGAACTGCAGCGTCGGCGCCAGGTACTGCAGCGAGCCGAGCGTCGACAGCGGCAGCCGCGACGCTGCCGTGCCGAAGAGCAGCAGCGGGACGGCCGTGATGACACCGGAGGCGGCGAGGAGCCAGAAGTGCCCGGCGCCCAGCTCGCCCGCCGTCGCCAGCCCCCGGGCGGAGAGGACGGCGATCGCGATCGCCGCCGGCAGCGCGAGCAGGGCCGTCTCGACCGTCAGGCTCGCCACCGCCGTCGTCCGCTTGCCCACGCGGTTCTTCGCGTACCCGTAGAAGGCGAACGTCGTCGCCAGGATCAGGGCCGTCCACGGCAGGGAGCCGTAGCCGACGGCCAGGACGGCGACGGCGACGACGGCGATGCCCACCGCCAGCCACTGCAGCCGGCTCAGCCGCTCGCCGAGCAGCAGCACGCCGAGGGCCGTGGAGACCAGCGGGTTGATGTAGTAGCCCATGGCCGCGGAGACGGTGTCGTGGTTCAGCACGGCCATCGTGTAGGTCAGCCAGTTGACCGCGATGAAGGCGGCGGCCAGCCCGAGCCAGCCGATGGCGCGCGGGTCCGCGACCAACGCCTTGAACTGGCGGCCCTGCCGCGTGACGAGGACCAGGAGCGTGCAGAAGACCAGGGACCAGAGGACGCGGTTCGCGACGATCTCCACCGGGTGCGCGGCCGAGACCAGCACGAAGTACAGCGGCAGGACGCCCCACAGGCCATAGGCCGCCAGCCCGGAGAGCAGCCCGACGCTCTGCTCGCTGCGCGGCGGGCGCCCGGACGCCGCGGTCGGGCCGGAGGCGGGTGGTGTGCTCACCCGGACATCCTACTCAGTGCCGCTTTCCCGCAGGCCGGCCCGCGCAGGCCAGCCCTCCCGACCGGGTCGCCGTCCGGACGGTGCCGGTCAGTCGTCGGTCCGCGGGGTGCCCGGGTGCAGGAACGTCTGGACGGTCTGCACGGGCCGGCCGGTCTGGACCAGCTGCCCGCGGCCCGGCGGCAGGGCCCGGGCGCGGACATTGTTGACCAGCATGCCCTCGGACCGGTCGCCGCTCATGATCAGCGTGGAGGACCCGGAGTCGCGCAGCACCGAGAACAGCGACTCGTACATGCCGCGGCTCGCCCCGCGCACCTTGCGCGTCAGCACGACGTTCAGATTCAGCTCCCCGGCCATCGGCAGGTAGGTGGCGAGGCGGCCCAGCGGGGAGCTGTTCCCGGCCGTGAGGACGTCGTAGTCGTTCGCCAGCACCACGAGCCGCGCGGTGCCCGGCTTCTCCTCCTCGGTCCCGCCGTTGAGCCGCATCTCCAGCTCCTTCACGAGCGCCGCCGTGAGCTGTTCGCCGACGGCGGCGCTGCCGGCGTAGCCGCCCAGGTAGTCGTCGGGGACGACGTCGTCGAGGTCCTTGCGCGGGTCGTAGACCGCGAACAGGAGCTCGTCCGGGGTGTGCTGCGCGACGAACGTGTCGATCAGGTTCCGCAGCAGGTTGGACTTGCCGGTGCCCTCGTCGCCCATGACGATCAGGTGGCGGTCCTTGTGGGTCATGTCCATCGTCTGCGCGGCCAGGTCCACCTCGCGCAGACCGATGGGGAACAGTCCCTGCGCCGCGGGCACGGGGGCTTCCGCGGTGGAGACCTCGGCCGGCAGGACGCGCACCTGCATGGCGGTCTCGCTCGTGGACGCGGCCACCGCGTCGACCAGGTCGCGCAGCCCGTCGGAGAGTGTCTCCGGGTCCGCGTCGCCGTCGATCCGGGGCAGGGCCACGTGGCCGATCAGCTTCCGGTCCGAGAGCCCGCGGCCCGGAGCGTCCGAGCGCACGCCCTGGGCGACCTTGCGGTCGATCGAGGAGTCGGCCGGGTCCGCCAGCGCGAGCTCGACCTTGTTGCCGAAGAAGCCCTGCTGCGCCATCCGGATCTCCCCGGTGCGGTTGAGGGTGGCGACCACGTGGATGCCGTAGCCGCCGCCGCGCATGATGAGCGTGGTCACCGTGTCCTGGATCTCGTCGAAGTCCTCGTTCAGCTGGGCGTAGCCGTCGATGAGGAGGAAGACGTCGGCGCTGGGGAGCTCGGGCAGGTCACCCGCGGCGTGCAGCCGGCGCATGGTCGCGAGGGAGTCGATCTGCCGCAGCTCGAAGAGCCGCTCGCGGTGGTAGAGCATCCCGAGGAGCTCCTCGACGGTGCGGCGGACGACCTCGCGGTTGGTCCGGATGGCGGTCCCGCCCACGTGCGGGAGCCGGCCGAGCGGCAGCAGGGCCGAGCCGAGCAGGTCCACGCAGTAGATGCCGACCTCGCTGGGCCGGTGCGTCAGGGCCAGGGAGGATGCGATGGTGCGCAGCAGGGTGCTCCGGCCGGACTGCGGTCCGCCGACGACCATGAGATTGCCGCCCCCGGAGGCGAAGTCGATCTCCCAGAGCCCCTGCCACTGCTTGGCCGGGTCGTCCAGCAGGCCGATCGGGACGCGCAGGCGGCCGCCGTGCTCGAGCCGCAGGCCGTGCTCGCCGGGATGGACCTGCCCGACGACGGCGTCCAGGGTGACGGCGTCCGGCAGCGGCGGCAGCCAGATCTCCTGCACCGAGCGAGGGAAGGTCCGCAGGGTCTCCATCAGGGTCGACATGACCGTCGGTCCTGTGGTCCGCTCCGGCAGCGCCTGGCCCGCCGGCTTGGTCGCGGGCCCGTCGTCGGCGGCCTCGACGGCGGTCTCGCCGGCGTAGAAGCCCAACGGCAGCACCTCGGGCCGGGCCGGCTCGACGGGCTCGTCGAAACGGCCCCGCTCGGCGTCGACGGCGCCGGAGACGTAGCCGGACTTGAAGCGCGTGTAGACGGTCGTGTCCACCTTGAGGTAGCCGTAGCCGGGCATGGGCGGCAGGTGGAACGCGTCGCCGGTGTCCAGGACGGTGCGGGACTCCGCCTCGGAGAGGGTGCGCAGCCCGATCCGGTAGGACAGGTAGGTCTCCAGCCCCTTGAGCTTGCCGCCCTCGACCCGCTGCGAGGACAGCAGGAGGTGCACGCCGATGGAGCGGCCGATGCGGCCGATGGAGAGGAAGAGGTCGATGAAGTCCGGCCGGGCCGTGAGGAGCTCGCCGAACTCGTCGATGATGACCACCAGGTGCGGCAGCGGGTCCATGTCCTCGCCGCGGGCCAGGCGCTCGGCCCGGTGGACCTGGTAGTCGGTGATGTTCGCGATGTTGCCGGCGGCCTTGAGTACCTCTTGGCGGCGGAGGATCTCGCCGTTCAGGCTGGCGTAGACGCGCTCGATCAGCGAGAGGTCGTCGGAGAGGTTGGTGATGATGCCGGTGACCTGCGGGGCGCCTTCGAACGGGGCGAACGTGGCGCCGCCCTTGAAGTCGACCAGCACCATCGCCAGCACATCGGGGGAATGGGTGGCCAGCAGCCCGAAGACGAGGGAGCGGAGCATCTCCGACTTGCCGGAGCCGGTGGCCCCCACGCAGAGCCCGTGCGGGCCCATGCCGAGCTGGGCGGACTCCTTCAGATCGAGCATGACCGGCTTGCCGCGGTCGTCCGGGCCGAGGGGGACGCGCAGGAAGTCGGCGTCGGCGCGGGGGCGCCAGGTCCGCTCGACGTCCGCCCGGCCGAGCTCCGGGGTGAGCCCGAGCATCTCCAGGAAGGACTGCCCGCCGCTGGTGGACGGGCCATGCTCCAGGGAATCGGCCGAGAGCCGCAGCGGCGCCAGCTCCCGGGCCAGCGCGCCGGCCGTGGCCGCATCGAGCCCGTCCAGCTCGCCGTGGCGGACCACGGGCTGGGCCGGGTCGCTCCGGTAGTCCTCGAGCCGGAACCCGTCCCCGGTCTCGGTGATCCGCAGCGCGACGTCGTCGGGCTCGTCGTCGCGGCGGGAGACGAGGTGCAGGACGGTCACGCCCAGCTGGGCGGGGGTCACGTAGCGGTCCGCGAGAGGGAGCTCCTGGGCCGGCGCCCCGTGCACGTCGCTGACCAGGAGCAGCCGGGCGAGCGCACCGGAGGCGGACTCCGCGTTCTTGCGGGCCTCCGCGGCGAACTTGGAGCGCTGGGCGAGCTCGGGCGCCATCAGATCGGCGAGGTCGTCGATCCCGGCGCCGATCCGGCGGACCGGCCCGGCCGCCGTCGTCTGCTGCTGGTCCGCGAGGTGGGGGAGCCACTTGGCCCAGCCCCAGTCCTCGCGGCGGTCCGTGGGGACGGCGAGCCCGAGTCCCAGGTCCTCGGGGGAGTGCAGGGCCGCGGCGCTGGTGAGCAGGTTCCGCGCGACGGCGAGGGCGAAGCCGCGCGAGCCGACCACCGAGACGTTCCCGACGCCGTCCAGCGGCACGGTCACGGGCATGGTGGGGCTGGTGGCGTAGCGGCGACGGAGGATCTCGGCCTCGGCGGCCATGAACGTGTCCTCGAGCTGCCCGGGTCCGGCGGCCTCCGAGACGTGGAGGCTGCGCACCGGCCGGTCCCCGGTGCCGAGGCGGACGTGCAGGAAGTCCTCGTTGGAGCGGCGCCGCTCCCACAGGCGCAGCGGGTTGCGCACGACGTCGAACAGCGCCTCCGGCGGCGGGCTCGCGACCCGGGCCGTCGCCAGGGCCTCCTGCTCGTCGGCGCGCAGCTTCACCCGGGTGCGCTCGAGGTAGCGCAGGTACAGGTCGCGGGCCTGCCGCCGCTGGCGCTGCTGGCGGCCGCGCTGGCTGAACATCATGAAGACGGCGACCACCACGGTCAGGACCATCATCATGGCGCCGACCGCGGCGAAGGGGGAGTTGCGGAAGAGCATCATGACCGTCATGGAGACGGCGCCGCCGAGCATGGGCACGATCGCCATCATGTTGGGTCCGCTGACCTCGCCGTCGCTGGGCGGCGGGGCATCGATCGAGAACGGGCGGTACTCGCGCAGCGGCGGCGTGGTCCGCGCCGGGCGGTGGACGAGGCGCTGGCTCATGCCCGCGGCCCCGTGCGGTCCGGGGAGCGGGGCGCGGTGTTCGCGACCTCCAGGACGCGAGCGGCCAGCCGGGCGAGCGCCGTGCGCCGCTCCGCCCCGAGCAGGCCGGCGCGGATGCGGGCCCCGGCCGCCAGATGCGCGTCGTACCCCAGGACGTGCGCCTCGTAGCCGAGCTCGTTGAACCGCCGGACGTGGACGGAGGCCGGGACGGCGGCGGCACGGTCCTGCTGGGCGACGACGAGGAGGAGCCGCCCGGAGGCGGCCAGGCCGCGCAGCGTCGGGGCGGCCAGGCGCGCCATCGCGTCCTCGACCCCGCTGAGCGTGCCCGGCACCACCCAGACGGCGGCGTGCGCGTCGGCCAGGGCGGCGCCGGTCGCCGGGCGCAGCACGCCCGTGGGGCAGTCGACGATCGTCAGCGCGAAGTAGCGGGAGATGGTGGCGCAGGCCTCGCGGAGGAGCGAGCCCGGGATCTCGTGGGCGGACTGGTCCGCCGACGCGTCGGCCCCCGGACTGGCGGTGGCCGCGAGGTTCCCCGCCGCGTGCCCGAGCAGCCCGTCCAGCTCCTCGGCGGTGGGCAGGTTCCCGCCGGTGGTCGCCGGCAGCAGCCCGGCCAGCGTCGCCGGCCCGCCGCTGCCGCGGACGGCCCCGAGCCGCAGGCCGAGCGTCCCGTGCTCCTCGGCCGCATCGAGGATCGCCACCCGGTCCGGGCGGGCCGCGGAGAAGAACCGGGCCAGGAGCACCGCCGTCGTGGTGGCGCCGGCGCCCCCGCGGGTCGCGAAGACGGCCACCCGGCGTCCGGTGGCGACCGGGGCCTGCGCGAGGGCCGTCAGCTCGGGCAGCTGCTGGGCGTCCGGGTCTCCGCCCGCGAGCGAGCCGAGGGTGCGCGCGAGCAGGGAGTCGCTGCCGCGGACGCTGGAGAGCCGCAGCACGTCGTAGCTCAGGGCCTCGCCGACCCCGCCGGCCCCCGTGCCGGCGGTGACGCCGGCGCGTCCGCCGCGGGCCGCCCCGGCGGTCCGGCGCGAGGCGCGGGGGACCGGTTGCTCGATGGTCCGGCGCACCCCGGGATGCCCCGGCGAGTCCGGGGCCCCGGACGAGCGGGAGGCCCCGTCGTCGGGCCCCCACGGGTCCGGGAGCGTGCGGGAGAGCGGGCGGCGCGGTTCGCCCGGCGGGGGCGGGGGAGTGTTCGTCGACATCAGAGACTCTCGAGGCGTTAGAAGGAGTTCAGCAGCAGGTGGAAGACGCCGAAGTACCCCACGGCCAGGGGGACGGAGGCGAGGGCCGCGAGGGTCTCCAGCCGGGCGGCGAGCTGGCGGATCCTGGCCTGCGTGTGGTCGGCCAGCCGGGTCACCAGGCCCAGGCCGGCGAACAGGCCCAGCACCATCACGACGACGGCGACCAGCCAGGTCCGCTCCGGGAAGGCGGCGACGAGCTCCGCGGCGGCGGCGAACACGCCCGCCGCGGCCGCCGCATACAGGGCGTACCGCTGGAGGGCGAGCGGGAAGGAACGGGCGCGCAGGGCGGTCGCCGCGGCCAGGACCAGCGTCAGCAGCACGGTCCAGACGAGGCCGGCGTCGTCGTCGCCCGAGCCGAGCAGCACCAGGGCCGCACCCACGGAGACGGCCACCACCACGGCGGACCAGCGCAGGGCCCCGTGCGCCGCCCGGATGGCGTCGACCGCGCTGCCGCGGGCGATCTCGGCCCCCTGGGCGCGCAGATCGTCGAGGCGCGCCAGGCCGGAGGCGTTCAGTGCCAGCGTCGGGAGTAGCCCGAGGGCCGCCACCGAGCCGACGCCGGCGATCGCCGCCGCACCCACCAGGGGGTGGGCCCCTGCGGCACCGCCGTCGGCACCGGCGGGGCCGAGCGCCCACACGGACACCCCCGCCGCCCCGGCCCACAGCGCGGTCAGGCCTCCCGCGACTCCGGCGGTGGCGTAGACCGCCGGCGGGCGGGCCGCCAGCGGGGCGAGGCCGGCGATCAGGAGCGTGCCGACCAGGGCGACGGCCAGGGCATCGGCCCCCGCGGGCAGCCAGTCGGCCTGCCACAGGCCGAGGGACGCGACGACGCCGCCGAGGACCTGCAGGACCGCCGAGACCGGCCGGTGCCTCCGGGCCAGGGCCGCGCCGGTCGCCAGCAGCGCGGCACCGGCGCCCAGCAGGATCCACCACGCGCGGTCGGCCGCGTACGTGGTGGTCAGAGCCCACAGCCCGAGCAGCATCGCCGCCCCGGCGGCGACCCCGGAGGCGACCAGCAGGTGGGTGCGCGTCCACAGCGACGGGATCTGCTCCGACTCGTCCACCACCGCGTCGGTCACGTCGTAGACCACGGCCGGCGGCGGGGCGTCGTAGTTGTTGTGCAGGCTCAGGACCGCACCGTCAACCACGCCCGCCTCGGCCAGCGTGGTGTGGGCCGGCAGCGGGGCGCCCGTGTCGGTGAGCAGGATCTTCGCGGCCACGCGCTCGCCGGGGGCGTCGCCGAGCAGGCGCAGGATCTGCGGCATGAGCGTGCCGATCTCCGCCGTGGACGGCAGGACCAGGTCCAACCGCCGGCGCTCGCCGACCAGGGTGACGCGTGTGTACGGCTGCACCGACGTCGTCGTGTTGGAGCGTCCGCCGGCCGCCGCGGCCGCCTCGCCGCGCGGGCGGGCCGCGGCCCGCCCGGGGGACTGCTGGAGGGTGCTGGGGGATTCGTGCATCATGCTCCGGTGCCGCTCGGGGGTGCAGCGGCCGCAGCGGCCGCGGACGGGGTCTGGGGGAGGGGAGTCCAGTGGACGACCGCGGAGCTCTCGCGTTGCGCCTTCTCCGCGGCCTGCTGCTCCAGGATGTGGGTTACGAACGAGATGCCCACGCAGATCGCGGCGATCAGGGCCGCGATCACCACGCTGTACAGGAACAGCCGCAACGTGCTCCGCCAGCGGCGCTCCGTCGGGTTCGCGCCGAACAGCAGCGCGTCCATCAGCCGGTCCCGGCGCACGGAGACCGCCTCGATCAACTGCGCGTCGAACTCTGTGGACATCCCTCCTCCTCCCGGCGCGGTGCGCGTCGCTCGTGTCGCGGAGGGCGCGGCCCCCGCTCTGGTCCGGTCCCATCATGACAGCTCCGGCCCTCGTGCGGGCGGGATTCCGGGGCGGGTGGGGAGTTCTCCCCATCGCCCGACCTTGACCGGGTGCCCTCCAGACCGTTGGATTGAAGCGTGCCCCTCGGTGGGCGAGACCGGACAGGATTTCCGCAGCGGCGCTCCCGGAGCCCGTTGCGCCAAGGAGAAGGAGAACGCCCATGAGTGGATTCAAGGGCAAGATGAGCGTCCCGGCCATGGCCGACGCCTCGCAGCAGTCGGAGGGCTCGGGTGTCGAGCTGATCCGCCTGGTCGAGGAGATGGTCGACGGGGTCGAGGAGCTCAAGCACACGTTCAAGGGCAACGCCGCCGTGAAGTTCACGGAGTTCATCAACGAGGCCACCCGGGTCGAGGGCGAGCTCATCGCCGCGCTCGCCTCGATCTCGTCCGGACAGGCGGAGACCGCCAAGGCCTACCTCGACATGGATGACGAGATGGAGAACGACGGCCGCGACGCCGCCAGCGTCGCCGCCGCGGCCTCCGGCAGCACCGGCTTCAACCTCGGCGGTCGCTGAGCCGAGGCTCGCCGATCCCGACCGCAACAGACTTCGAAGGAGAACACACCATGCCCACCGAGAACGACGTCATCCAGTTCGACACCGCCTCCGCCGGCCAGATGGAGGCGACCGTCCTGCGCATCGCCGGACGGATCGAGACCATCATCGGCGACCGCGAGCAGCAGCAGAAGTTCGTCGCCGACAACTGGGAGGACGCGAACAACCGCGAGGGCTACGACACCAAGGAGCGGGCCTGGGTCACGGCCGCCGGCGACACTCTGGCGCTCGTCCAGCGGGCCCGGCGCCTCCTCGCCGACAACCAGGTGACGGCCACCAGCACCGGCCGCCGCGTCGGGAACATCATCGACGGCATCTAGACCGGCCGGCCGCCGCAGACGACGGCGCAGGCGCCTCCCCGGCTCAGGGGCGGGCCTGCGCCGTCGTCGTGTCCCGGCGCACACCGAGGAGCGTCGCCCGGGACGTCGATCGGAGGCCCGGTCCTGGTGAGGTCGGGCACACGGGCGATGGACGCCGTCGTGCGGGCAATTACACTAGGGAGCCGTGCGCTATTCGTGCCGCGCGCTCACCATCCCGCAGCGCGCGATTCCCCTCCGGAAGGACAACACGTGTCACACCCCGCCGACGGACGTCCGTTGCGCGTCGCGATCATCGGTGCCGGTCCCGCCGGCGTCTACGCGGCCGACATCCTGACCAAGGCCGAGCGCGACTTCGAGGTCTCGATCGACCTGTTCGACGCCTACCCGGCGCCGTACGGCCTGATCCGCTACGGGGTGGCTCCGGACCACCCGCGGATCAAGGGCATCGTGACCGCCCTGCACCGCGTGCTGGACCGCGGCGACATCCGCTTCCTCGGCAACGTGACCTACGGCCGGGACCTGCTGCTCTCCGACATCCGCGACATGTACGACGCCGTGATCTTCGCGACCGGAGCGATCAAGGACGCCCCGCTGGACGTCCCGGGCGTCGAGCTCGAGGGTTCCTTCGGCGCCGCCGACTTCGTGTCCTGGTACGACGGGCACCCCGATGTGCCGCGCGAGTGGCCGCTCGATGCCCGGGAGGTCGCGGTCATCGGCAACGGCAACGTCGCCCTCGACGTGGCGCGCGTCCTCTCCAAGCACGCCGACGACCTGCTCAGCACCGAGATCCCGGACAACGTCTACCGGGGGCTCAAGGAGTCGCCCGTGACCGACGTGCACGTGTTCGGCCGCCGCGGCCCCGCCCAGGTGAAGTTCACCCCGCTGGAGCTGCGCGAGCTCTCCCACAGCCGCGACGTGGACATCGTCCTCTACCCGGAGGACTTCGAGTTCGACGCCGCCTCCGACCAGGCGATCAAGACCAACAACCAGGTCAAGACCATGGTCAACACCCTGACCAACTGGCTGGTCGAGCAGGAGGAGCGCGAGGAGGCCGGCCGGGAGCCCGCCAGCCGCCGCCTGCACCTGCACTTCCTGCACGCGCCGGTCGAGATCACCGGTGAGGACGGCCGCGTGACCGGCATGCGCTTCGAGCGCCAGGAGCTCGACGGCACCGCCAACGTGCGCGGCACCGGCGAGATCGTCGAGTACCCGCTGCAGGCCGTCTACCGAGCCATCGGCTACTTCGGGTCCGAGCTGCCCGAGCTGGGCTTCGACGCCCGCCGCGGCGTGGTCCCGAACGACGGCGGCCGCGTCCTCGACGCCGAGGGATCCCCGGTCCCGGGTGTCTACACGACCGGCTGGATCAAGCGCGGCCCGGTCGGCCTGATCGGCCACACCAAGGGCGACGCGCTGGAGACCATCGGCAACCTCCTCGAGGACCGCAACGACCTCCCGGCCGCGAGCCGTCCCGGGGAGGACGCAATCCTGGAGCTGCTGCGCGAGCGCGGCATCGAGTACACCACGTGGGAGGGCTGGCTGGCGCTCGACGAGCACGAGCGCGCCCTCGGTGCGGCCGCCGGGACCGTGCGGACCGACGCCGGGGAGATCACCCGGGAGCGCATCAAGGTGGTCCCGCGGGAGGACATGGTCCGCATCTCCAACGAGGGTGCGGTCCAGCGCGCATGAGCCACGCACAGGGACCCGTGGAGGAAACCGCGGCGGGGCAGCGGCCCGCAGCCGGAACCGCCGGCCGGCGCCGCACCGGACGCGAGATCCTCGCCAACGGCCTGCGCGGCGCCCTGATCGGCACCGTCGAGACGATGCCCGGGGTCAGCGGCGGCACCGTCGCCCTGGTCGTCATGGTCTACGAGCGGCTCATCGCCAGCGCGTCGGCGCTCATCGTCGGCGTCTGCGGGCTCGTCGCTGGGATCTTCCGCGGCCCCGAGCGCCGCGCCGCCGCGCTGGACCGGCTGCGCGGGGTCGACTGGCTCCTGCTCCTGCCGCTGTTCGCCGGCATGGGGGTCGGCATCCTCGTGATGGCCCACTTCATGGAGGACCTCGCGGCGAACCACCCCGTCCTCATGCGGGCCGCGTTCTTCGGCATGGTCCTGGTCTCGCTGCTCGTTCCCATCCGTCTGGCCGGCCGGTGGCGCCGCCGGGACTGGGTCTACATGCTCGCCGCGACGGCCGTCGCCGCCGTCGCCGTCAGCCTGCCCTCGCAGACCGTCACCATCACGCCCGTCACGCTCATGCTCTGCGCCGCACTGGCCGTCGGCGCGCTCGCCCTGCCGGGGCTCTCCGGGTCCTTCCTGCTCCTCGCGCTCGGGGTCTACGAGCCGACTCTCGCGGCCGTGAATGACCGCGATCTGGGCTACCTCGGCGTCTTCCTGGCCGGCGCCCTCGTCGGCGGCGTCCTGATCGTGCTCGCCCTGCGCCGGTTGCTGGCGGTCCGCCACCACGCGACCATGGTGGTCATCACCGGCCTCATGGCCGGCGGCCTGCGCGCCCTCTGGCCCTGGCAGGCGGAGGACCGGAGCATCGTCCCGGCGGACCCCGCCACTCTCTGGCCCGTGATCGGCCTCGTCCTGGCCGGGGCGGCCGTCGTCGGCGTCGGTGTGTACCTGGAGCGGCGGATGATCGCCCGGGAGGCCGCGCACTCCGAGGCGTAGCCCGGCCCGCGCCGCGCCTGAGGGGCGCTGCCGCCCTGCGGGCAGGGACCGGCTAGGCTCGCGATCGTGCCCCGACTCCTCGCCGACCTCACCCCGTTGCGGGTCAGTGCCGACTTCCGGCGCCTCTGGCTGGGCAACACGCTGTCCGCGGTGGGCAGCCAGCTCACGCTCGTCGCGGTGAGCCTGGAGGTCTACAAGATCACCCAGTCGAGCCTCTACGTCGGGCTCCTCGGTCTCTTCGCCGTCGTCCCGCTCATCGTGGCGGGCCTGTACGGCGGGGCCGTCGCGGACGCGTTCGACCGCCGCCGGGTCGCCCTCGCCTCGGCCGCGGTGCTGTGGCTGGCCACGGCGGCCATCGCCGCGCAGGCGTGGGCCGGCCTGGAGAGCGTTTGGGTCCTCTACGGTCTCATCGCCGTCCACTCGGGCGCCGTCGGCATCAACCAGCCCACCCGCGGGGCCATCATCCCGGCGCTGGTCGGGGTGAAGCTCCTGCCGGCGGCGAACGCCCTGAATATGGTCACCTTCAGTATCGCCATGATGGTCGGACCGCTGCTGGGAGGGGTTCTCGTCGCCCAGGTCGGCTACGCCTGGACCTACTCGATCGACGTCGTCACCTACCTCGCCGCCCTCTGGGCGATCTGGCGTCTGCCGCCGCTCCCACCGGAACAAGCGGACGACGACGGCGGGGCGGCCGCGCCCTCACCGCGGCGGCGGCGCGTGGGGCTGGGCTCGGTGGTCGAGGGGTTCGGGTTCCTGGCCACGCGGCGGAACGTGCGCATGACCTTCGTGATCGACCTGGCCGCCATGATCATGGCCGCCCCGCGGGCTCTGCTGCCGGCGATCGGCGCCGTGCTCATCGGCGGCGGGGAGACCACGGTCGGCGTCCTGCTGGCGGCCACGGCCCTGGGCGCCTTCCTCACCGGCCTCTTCTCCGGTCCGCTCGGCCGGATCCACTGGCACGGGGCGGCCGTGTACTGGTCGGTCGTCGCCTGGGGCCTCTGCATCTGCGGCTTCGGCGTCATCGTGTACCTCGCCGCCGGCACGGACGTGCCCGACGACGGCTCCTCCACCGCGTGGCTGTGGCCGGCCGCCGGCTTCCTGCTCCTCGCCGGCGTCGCGGACTCGGTCTCCGGCGTCTTCCGCAACACCATCCTGCAGTCGGCCACGCCGGACCGGCTGCGGGGCCGGCTGCAGGGTGTCTTCATCGTCGTCGTCGCAGGCGGCCCCCGCGTCGGGGACCTGGTCGCCGGCGGCGCGGCGAGCCTCGTCGGCGAGCCGTGGACGCTCATGGTCGGCGGGCTGCTGTGCGTGGCGGTGGCCACCGGGCTGATGCGCTGGCAGCCGGGCTTCCTGCGCTACGACGCCCGCCGCCCCGTGCCGTAGCGAGCCCCGTGCCGTAGCGAGCCGCGTGCCCTAGTGGGCACCGTGCCGTAGCGGCTTCCTCCGCGCGATCAGTACTCTGGGATCGTGCACAACCACAACAACGGACTGAAGACGGCCCTGCTCCTGGGAGCCTTGTTCGCACTGCTCCTCGCCCTCGGCGCGCTGATCGCCTCCGGGACGCGCAACTCCATGTTCATCTGGCTGTTCGCGCTGATCGGCGTGGCCACCACGGCCTACGGCTACTGGAACTCGGACAAGCTCGCCCTGCGGTCCATGCAGGCCTATCCGGTGACCGAGGCCGAGCACCCCACGTACTACCGGATCGTCCGCGAGCTCTCCCTGACCGCGCAGAAACCGATGCCGCGGCTCTACGTCTCGCCCACGCTGGCGCCCAACGCGTTCGCGACCGGGCGGAACCCGGAGAATGCGGCCGTGTGCTGCACCGAGGGCATCATGCAGCTGCTCGACGAGCGCGAGCTGCGCGGCGTCCTGGGCCACGAGCTGATGCACGTGTACAACCGGGACATCCTCACCTCGTCGGTGGCGGCCGCCGTCGCGGGGGTCATCACGTCGGTGGCCCAGTTCATGATGTTCTTCGGCGGCGGAGGGGACCGCCGGAACGCCAACCCGATCGCGATGATCGCCCTCGCCCTGCTGGCCCCGCTCGCGGCGGCCCTGATCCAGATGGCGGTCAGCCGCACCCGGGAGTACGACGCCGACGAGGACGGCGCGCAGCTGACGAACGACCCGCTGGCGCTGGCGTCCGCGCTGCGCAAGCTGGAGCTCGGCGTCCAGCGCGCGCCCCTGCCCGAGGACCAGAAGCTGGTCAACACGTCCCACCTGATGATCGCGAACCCGTTCCTCGGGGGCGCTAAGAAGTTCTTCGCCACGCACCCGCCGATGGCCGACCGCATCGCGCGGCTGGAGAGGATGGCGGGCCGGCCGCTCGGCTGGTAGCGAGTCCCCGGCCGGGAGCTCCCTGCGCTCCGGTGCTAGGGTTCGAGCAACATCTCCGAGACAATCCGTTGGGGGAACCTTGTCCTCGATCAGTTCCGCGCACCGCCCCGGGAGGAGCGTCCGCCACGGTGCGGGCGCGGGCGCAGCGACCGGGCGGGAGGCCGCCCATGGGTAGGCGCAGCGCGCCCCGCGAACGCCGCCGGCGGGGTGCTCCGCTGGCCGGCATGCTCCTGCTCCTGGTGGTCGGCGCGGCGGTCGTCGCCGTCATCGGCGTCGCCCTCACCATGGGCATCGTCCACTTCGTCCAGGAGGCCCGTGGCGGGCCCGCACCGGAGACGCCCCGGCTGAGCAAGATCGAGGGCTCCGCCGGCACCGATTCCTCCGAGGCTGCCGCCGCATCGCCGTCCGCCGACGCGCCCAGCTCCGAGGAACTGCAGGCTTGGTCGGACCAGAAGATGGAGCAGTGGCTGGCCGCGGAGGGCGCTGGCTCCGTGGACGACTTCAGCTGCCCGTTCGATCTGATCCGGTCCTGGGAGTCCCCGGACCCGGGTCTGCTGGTGCTGCACGTGGAGGCGGAGGTCGACGGCGACGCGCCGACCATCTGCCCGGGTCAGGACGGCGCCGTGGACCTCGAGGAGATCGCCACCGTGGCCATGGAGGGCATCGCGCCGGACGCGCCGCACCTGGACATGGTCGTCGCGATGACGCTCGATGGGCAGTCCCTCGCCACCTCCACCCGTCAGGACCTGGAGTCCGCCGACTGAGAGCCCGGCCCGCCGCAGCGCGAACAGGGCAGAAGAGGACCGCCACCGTCCTGGAGACGGTGGCGGTCCTCCCTCGCGCGGGCCGGCGGCTCCTCGCGCGGCCGCATCGACCGGATCAGCGGAAGTTGACGAACTGCAGCGCAGCCTCGTCGAACCCCTTCAGCAGCGAGATGGTCTGCTGGAGGTCGTCGCGGGACTTCGACGTCACCCGGAGCTCGTCGCCCTGGATCGTCGCCTTCACGGACTTCGGGCCCTCGTCGCGGATCAGCTTGGTGATCTTCTTGGCGACGTCCTGGGCGATGCCCTCCTTGATCGTCGCCTCGATGCGGTACTCCTTGCCGGAGGCGAACGGCTCGCCGGCGTCGAGGGACTTCAGGGAGATATCGCGCTTCACGAGCTTGGACTGGAAGACGTCGAGGATGGCCTTGACGCGCTCCTCCGAGCTCGCCTTCATCAGGATCTTCTCGCCGCTGTAGTCGATCTCGGCGCCCACGCCCTTGAAGTCGTACCGCTGCGCGATCTCCTTCTGCGCCTGGTTCAGCGCGTTGGAGACCTCCTGCTTGTCGACCTTGCTGACCACGTCAAACGTAGAATCGCTCGCCATGACTCACCTTTCGGATCGGGTTGATGTCTGCCCCCAAGGGTACCGGGAACGCACGATTCGATTCTGCGGGCAAAGTTCTGTAGAGTATTTTCTCGTTCCCGAGGGAACACCGGGCAGATTACCCGAGCGGCCAAAGGGGGCTGACTGTAAATCAGCTGGCAATGCCTACGGGGGTTCGAATCCCTCATCTGCCACCCGAATCGAATGGCTCCGCTTCCACCAGGAAGCGGGGCCATTCGTGTATCCACTCCCGGAATGGACGGCTGTGCCAGAGCACTGCGGGTCGGGGCGGGTCACGCCGCGAGCTCGTCGGCCAGCTGCAGATCCCACAGGACCAGATAGGACCGTGGCGGGGCCTCCATCACGGCGTTGTAGTGGGCCCACTGCCAGGCCGTGGCGCCGTTGTCCTCCGGTGGCGCCGGCGGGCACGACTCGGGTGTGAGCCAACCGCCGTCGCGCCAGATCGCGTGCACCGGCCCCAGGCTCGTCTCGGCCGGGTCTCCGGAGCGGGTCGGGCGGGGCGGGCGGATCTTCTCCTGGATGCGCTCGGCCTCGCCGAAGGCGTAGAGCTCCTCGGCGTCGACCGGCAGGCCGAGCAGGAGGTCCTCGCGGTAGCGCACCGCGAGGTCGATGGACTGCCGGATCGCGTCGGAGAGCGGCGATTCCGCGATGACGAACAGGAGCGAGCAGCGGCTCATGGCCCCTCCTTGGGGGTCGCAGGCGGTGTGAGTTGTTCCCAGAACGCTAGGCGGACCGCCGGTACCGGACCAGCGGGGCGGCCCGGTCTGTGGACAAGCCGGCACCGCGGGTACCGTGGAGCCATGGCAACCGTAGACATCACCCAGGCCGCCTTCGGCCAGACCCTCGAGGACAACGAGATCGTCTTCATCGACTTCTGGGCCGGCTGGTGCCGCCCCTGCCAGGCGTTCGCGCCGGTCTACGCGCAGGTCTCGGAGCAGCACCCGGAGGTCGTGTTCGGCAAGGTCGACACCGAGGCGGAGCAGGAGCTCGCGGCCGCGGCGGCGATCACCTCCATCCCGACGCTGATGGCGTTCCGCGACCAGGTGCTGGTCTACTCCCAGCCCGGCGCCGTCGATGCCGGGACGCTCAACGGACTCGTCGACGCAGTCAAGGGCCTCGACATGGAGGCCGTGCGCGCGGAGATCGCCCAGGGCGGTCAGCCCGAGTAGAGACCCCACCCGAACGGGCTCGTCGTCCGGCGTGTCGCCTAGTGCCGCCGGTGATCCATGGGGGAGAGCCGGGGCCCGTAGGTCGGCTTGCGGAACCCGGTGGCCTGAATCAGGCGCACCACGCGCTGGCGGTGTCCGCGCCAGGGCTCCAGGAGCCGGAGCATCCCCGCGTCGTCCGTTCGCCGTCCCGTCAGGGCCGCACCGACGTAGGCCGCCAGGTGGAAGTCCCCGACCGAGACGGTGTCCGGTGCGCCGTGGCTGCGCTGCAGCGTCTCGGCCACGCTCCACGGGCCGATGCCCGGGATCGACTGCATGGCGCGGCTGACGGCGTTGTGCCCGGCGTGGTCGACGATGGGGCGGGAGCCCAGTCGGTCCAGCCCGTCCGCCGACTCCGCCGCCAACATCAGCGCGCGGCTGCGCGTGGCGTCCACGCGGGCCGCGTGCCACTCCCAGGACGGGACGCGGCGGATCTGCTCCGCCGTCAGCGGCAGCCTGAGCCCCTCGGGGAGCGAGGCGGTCCTCGGCGCCGGTGCGGCGTCGCCGAAGCGCCGGACGAGGTAGCGCCAGGCGTACCGCGCCTCGATCGTGGTGACCTTCTGCTCCAGGACGACCGGCACCAGCGCGTCGAAGACCCGACCGGTCGCCGGCAGGCGCAGCCCGGGATTCCGGCGGCGCGCCTCGCACAGTGCGTGGGGCAGCGTCGCCGCGACGTCGGGGTCGTCGAGACCGGACCAGTCGTCCTCGGAGCCGAGCAGCCGCTCCACCCGCTCCGGTTCGGCCGCGAGGCCCGCCGCTCCCTCGCCCCACGCCCGCCACCGCACCCGACCGGCGTCGTGCTGGCCGGTGGGGAGCCGGCCGTCGCCGCCCGGCTCGGCCAGATGCTGGATCAGGAGGCTGACGGGCCCGGCCGTCGTCCGGAAGCACATCCACGCCGTGCGCTCGCCGACGCGGACGCAGGGGTCCATGGTCCCGCGCTGGAGGATCCCGAGCGTCGGCCGCAGCGCGTACGCCCGTCCCGGTCGCCAGTCACCCTCGGCATCCGGGCGCGCCAGGGGCAGGGCGGGGGCTTCGGTCATGACCTCTATGATGCACCCGTCCGCCCCGGAGGAGGCGCACGCTGTGCGCCGGCCCACGCGCGTGAACCAGCGTTTCCTCCCCCTCGGCTGCGCGACGGCCCGCCGGTAGAGTCTCGCCCATGAAGTACGCCAACTCCGTGATCGACCTGATCGGCGACACACCCCTCGTCCGCCTCAACCAGGTCACCCAAGGGCTCCGCGCCACCATCCTGGTCAAGCTCGAATACCTGAACCCCGGCGGATCCATCAAGGACCGGATCGCCCTGAAGATGGTGGAGGAGGCGGAGAAGTCCGGCGCCCTGCGCCCCGGCGGGACCGTCGTCGAGCCCACCTCCGGCAACACCGGCGTCGGCCTCGCCCTGGTCGCCCAGCAGAAGGGCTACCGGACCGTCTTCGTCACTCCGGACAAGGTGGGCGAGGAGAAACGCGACGTCCTGCGCGCCTACGGCGGCGAGGTGGTCGTGACGGCCTCGTCCGTCCCGCCGGAGTCCCCGGACTCCTACTACGGCGTCTCCGACCGCCTAGCCCGCGAGATCCCCGGCGCCTACAAACCGGACCAGTTCTCCAACCCGGCCGCCCCGGCCAGCCACTACGAGACCACCGGTCCCGAGATCTGGCGCGACACCGACGGCCGGATCACGCACGCCGTCATCAGCGCGGGCACCGGCGGCACCATCACGGGCACGGGCCGCTACCTCAAGGAGGTCTCCCGGGACCGGCCGTCCGGCCCCGTCCGGATCATCGGCGCGGACCCGGATGGCTCCGTCTACTCCGGTGGGACCGGGCGCCCATACTTCCTCGAGGGCGTCGGCGAGGACATGTGGCCGGGGAACTACGACCCCGGGGTCGCCGACGAGGTCGTCCCGGTCACCGACGCCGAGTCGTTCGCGATGACCCGGCGCCTGGCCCGCGAGGAGGGGCTGCTGGTCGGCGGGTCCTCCGGCATGGCCGTGGTCGCGGCGTTGCGCGCGGCGCAGAACCTGACCGAGGACGACGTCGTGGTGGTCATCCTGCCCGACGGCGGCCGCGGCTACCTCGCCAAGATCTTCAACGACGACTGGATGGGCCGCCACGGCTTCTCGCTGGAGCAGGACCAGGCGGACGACGACGCTCCGACGGTCCGCTCGCTCCTGGCGGCGGACGGCGCGGATAACGGTGCCGACGCCGGTCTACGCCCGCTGCCGCACCTGCGGGCCGAGGCCACGGTGGGGGAGGCGCTGGAGGCGCTCCGCGCGTCCGGTCTGCCGGCGCTGCCCGTGTTCAGCGGGCAGCCCGCCGAGCACCCCGCGCCGAGGACGGTCCGGCTGGGCGAGGTCGCCGGAGCCGCGACCGCGCAGGGGCTGACCGAGGCCGTCTTCACGCGTGCGGCCTCGCTCGAGGCGCCGGTGGGCGAGCACCTGGACGGGCTCCCCCCGCTGATCGGGGCGCGGCAGCCGCTGACGGCCGCCCGCCGCCTGCTGGCCGAGTCCGAGGTCCTCCTCGCGACCCTGGACGGCGACCTGGTCGGCGTGCTGACGCGCCACGACCTCATCGCCGCCGCCACCCGCTGACGGCTGCCTCCACCTCCCACGATTCCACGATCCCGAAGGACCGCAGAGCATGAGCAACGCAGAGCACACCCCCGCCGAGCAGGCAGCCCCGGACGGCTTCAACACCCGCGCCATCCACGCCGGACAGGAGCCCGAGCGCCACACCGGCGCCGTGGTCCCGCCGGTCCACTTCTCCACCACCTACGCCCAGGACGGCATCGGGCAGCTGCGCCACGGCTACGAGTACGGGCGCGGGACCAACCCGACGCGCGACTCGCTCCAGGAGCAGCTGGCCGCCCTCGAGCGGGGGACCCACGGGCTGACCTTCGGCTCCGGCCTGGCCGCCGAGGACGCGATCATCCGGGCCGTGCTGCGCCCGGGGGACAGCATCGTCCTCGGCAACGACGCCTATGGCGGGACCTATCGGCTGATCAGCAAGATCTTCGGCGACTGGGGCATCGGCAACCGCCCCGTCGACATGGCGGACCTGGACGCGGTCGAGGCCGCCGTCGTCGAGACCGGGGCCGGGCTCGTCTGGCTCGAGACGCCGTCGAACCCCCTGATGAAGATCACCGACATCGAGGCGATCGCCGCGATCACCCACGCTGCCGGCGCCCTGCTGGTCGTGGACAACACCTTCGCCTCCCCGTACCTCCAGCAGCCGCTGACCCTCGGGGCGGACATCGTCATCCACTCGACCACCAAGTACATCGGCGGCCACTCCGACGTCGTCGGCGGCGCCGTGGTGGTCCGCGACGACGCGCTGGCCGAGGAGATCGGCTTCCTGCAGTTCGCCGCCGGCGGGGTGAACGGGCCGATGGACGCGTTCCTCACCACGCGCGGGCTCAAGACGCTCGGCGTGCGCATGGACCGCCACTCGGACAATGCCGAGCGGATCGCGGCCTGGCTGCTGGAGCGTCCCGAGGTGGAGAGGGTGCTCTACCCGGGGCTGGAGGATCACCCCGGCCACGAGCTCGCGCGGAAGCAGATGAAGCGGTTCGGCGGCATGGTCTCCGTGCAGTTCGCCGGTGGCGAGGCCGCGGCGCGCACCGTCGCCGAGTCCACGCGCCTGTTCACGCTGGCGGAGTCGCTCGGCGGCATCGAGTCGCTGATGAACTACCCGTCGGAGATGACGCACGCGTCCGTGAAGGGCACCGAGCTCGCGGTGCCGGAGAACCTGCTGCGCCTCTCCGTCGGCATCGAGGAGGCCGAGGACCTCATCGCGGACCTCGAGCAGGCCTTCGCGAAGCTGGGCTGACGCGGTCCGTGCCGGCCGCCCGGCGCGGCCGGTAGGACGGCGTGGCGTGCCCGGCGCTGCCACGGACTCCGCCCGCAGTGCCTACCCGGCGCCGCGGGCGGTCACGCGCGGGGCGCGCGCCTCGTCGTCGTACTCCATGACCGTCCGGCCCCCGATGAATACGCGCCGGGCGCGCTGCATGACGTCGAGTGGGTCCCCGGACCAGAGGACCAGGTCGGCGTCCTTGCCGGGCTCGATCGAGCCGATCCGGTCCGCCAGGCCCAGCACCCGGGCCGGGTTGAGGGTGATGGAGCGCAGCGCGGTCACCGGGTCCAGCCCCTCCTTCACCGACAGGGTTGCCTGGTGGACCAGGAAGTGGATCGGCACCACCGGGTGGTCGGTGATGATCGAGAGGTCGACGCCCGCGGCGGCCAGCTTCCCCGGGTTCGCCAGCGAGCGCCCGCGCAGCTCCACCTTGGACTTGGTGGTGAACAACGGTCCGATCAGGACCGGCGTCCCGCGCTCGGCGAGCACGTCCGCGAGCACGTGCGCCTCGGTGCCGTGGTCGAGCACCAGCTCGTACCCGAACTCGTCGGCGAGGCGCAGGGCGGTCGCGATGTCGTCCGCTCGGTGGCAGTGCTGGCGCCACGGGATCTCGCGCTGGAGCACCAGGCCCAGCGCCTCCAGCCGGGCGTCCCGGGGTGTGGACTCGTCGGCCTCGCGCGCCCGCAGGTAGTCCTGGGCCTCGATGAAGGCCTGACGGATGACCATCGCCGTGCCCAGCCGCGTGGACGGCGTCTGCTTCTTCTCGCCGTAGACCCGCTTGGGGTTCTCGCCGAGCGCGGACTTCAGGCCGCTGGGGGAGCGCAGCACCATCTCCTCGAGATAGCGGCCATGCGTGTGCAGCGCGACGGCGAGCCCGCCGATCGGATTCCCGGAGCCCGGGTTGACGTTCACGGTGGTCACGCCGCCGGCCAGCGCGTCGTCGAATCCGGGGTCGAACGGGTCGACGGCGTCGATCGCCCGCGCGGCGGCCGTGACCGGGTCGGTCATCTCGTTCACGTCGGCCGTCGCGGCGTTCTCGCCCTCCGGGTCCATGCCGAGATGGACGTGGGCGTCCACGAAGCCGGGCAGCAGCCACTGGCCGTCCGCGTCGATCACGTCGCCCTCGGGCTGGACCCCGGGGCCCGCGGCGGCGATCCGCCCGTCGCGGACGACGACGGCGCCGTCGTACGGCTCGCCCTCGATCGGGACGACGTGCGCATTGACGAGGGAGAAGGTGCTCATTCAGCAGTCCTTTCGGATCGGTCCTGCTGTCGACCCTACTCCTGCGGCTACCGTCCCTTCAGCCGGTCCTTCTCCCGGCGGCGGGCGGCACGCGCCGCCTTCGCCTGCGCCTTGAAGTACCGCAGGGACGGCGGCAGCCACAGGAGCAGCACGCCGATCAGCAGTCCCACGGCGGGAATCATCAGCCGCGGTCCGCGGAAGAGCAGCGGCAACCCGGCGATCAGGCCGAAGGTGGTCAACTGCGCCCGTCCGGACAGACGGCCGCGCAGGAGCAGGACGGTCCCCCACCCGATGACCGCGGCGAGCCCGCAGAGGAAGATGCCGAGGATGACGAGAGCCGAGCGGTCCGCCTCGCCGGCGAGCAGTCGGTGGTTCGCGAAGGCGGCCAGGGCGAAGACCAGCAGGGCCGCCGCGAGCACGCCCCACCAGGCCGCCGCCGCGCGCAGCGTGCCGGGCAGCCGGGGCCAGGCCCACCGGCCGGACGGGCGGCCGCCCGGGGCGGGCGGATCCTCCGAGCGGGACGGCTCGGGGCGGCGGTTCGAAGGCGAGGCAGTCACGACGTCGAGCCTACCGGCGCGGCCCGTCGGCGTCCCAGTACGCTGGGGGACATGAGCAGCGACCAGCGCACGGCGTCCGCCCACCCGGCCACGGAGTCCGCCGAGCCCGCCCCCGCGCTCGCCGTCGGCGAGGTGCTGGCGGTCTGCCGGGTGCACCAGCTTGTGCCCGACGCCGGGCCGGTGGGGATCACGGCCATCGACAAGCGGCCGGTCGAGGGCCCCGTGAAGGTCGGGCGGCTCGGGCTCTACGCGGACGTTCAGGCGGACCGGGCCCACCACGGCGGCGAGGAGCAGGCCGTCTACGCCTACGCGGAGGAGGACGCCGCCGAATGGGCCGCGGAACTCGGATGCGAGATCCCGCCGGGCCTCTTCGGCGAGAACCTCCGGGTACGCGGTCTCGCTGTGTCCGACGCCGTCATCGGAGAGCGCTGGCGGATCGGCACCGCCCTGCTCGAGGTGACGGTCCCGCGCACCCCGTGTGCGACCTTCGCCCGCCGCATGGGCGAGCCGAAGTGGGTCCGGCGCTTCGCCGAGCGCGCCGCGACCGGCGCCTACCTGCGGGTCCTCCGCCGGGGCGAGCTCGCCGCGGGCGACGCGGTCGCCGTCGTGCACCGCCCCGACCACGGGGTCAGCGTCCGCGATCTCTTCCTCGGGCCGACGCCGGACGAGGCCGGCCGCCTGCACGCCGGACGCGAGGCCGGCGCCTGGGAGCTCACGCCGAAGGCCGCCCGCGAGGTGGACCGGGTGCTCGGCGCCGTGGAGTCGTGACGAAGGAGCGACGCCGGGGAGGCTTCGCAGCGGGGCCGCCATCCGGTGGGTGACCGGGCTGCACCGCCCCATGCGGCGGCCGATGTGCTGCATCGCACGTCGCCGTGAGCCCCTGCCGGGAGACGCGGAGCCGCAGGTCGGCTAGAATGAAGTGTTCACTCATTCCGGTTTCCCTCGCATCCTGCCCAATATTTGAGGCAGGAGCCCCCTCGTGTCGTGTGTGTCATCCGCAGGCTGCTGACTGAAGTAGTGCGGGTCAGAGTCATAGGGGAGTCGCCGGGCCGTAGTGATCGAGTCCGAATGCGTAGCGGCCTCCCGCGCCCAGCGCGGCGATCCTGCCGCCCCCGCCACACCAGCCCACTGCAGGCGCCCGCCAGGGTGCCGCGCCTGGGCCAACCACACAGAGGTTATTGAACCGTGTCTAACGACGTGTCATCTGACGTGCCCACGAACGAAGAGAACATCCCCACTTTCGCCGAACTCGGCATCGACGGCCGGGTCCTGGCCGCCCTGCAGGACGTGGGCTACGAGAAGCCCTCGCCCATCCAGGCCGCCACCATCCCGCTGCTGCTCGACGGGAACGACGTCGTCGGCGTCGCCCAGACGGGCACCGGCAAGACCGCCGCGTTCGCCGTGCCGGCCCTGTCCCGCATGGCCGAGCTCGCCGACCTCAACGGTCCCACGAAGAGCCCGCAGGTCCTGGTCCTCGCCCCGACGCGCGAGCTCGCGCTCCAGGTCGCCGAGGCCTTCACCTCCTACGCCAAGCACATGGACGGCGTCACCGTCCTCCCGGTCTACGGCGGCGCGCCGTACGGCCCGCAGCTGAACGGCCTGCGCCGCGGCGCCCAGGTGGTCGTCGGCACGCCGGGCCGCGTGATCGACCACATCAGCAAGGGGTCCATGGACCTCTCCGACCTGCAGTACGTGGTCCTCGACGAGGCCGACGAGATGCTACGCATGGGCTTCGCCGAGGAGGTGGACCGCATCCTCGAGGCCACGCCGGCCACCAAGCAGGTCGTCCTGTTCTCGGCCACCATGCCGAGCTCCATCCGCCGTATCTCCAAGCAGTACCTGCGCAACCCGCAGGAGGTGACGGTCAAGTCCCAGACCTCGACCGGCACCAACATCCGCCAGCGCTACGTCCAGGTCATGGGCGCGCACAAGCTGGACGCGATGACCCGCATCCTCGAGTCGGAGGAGCACGACGGCGTCATCGCCTTCGTCCGCACCAAGATGGCCACCGAGGACCTCGCGGACAAGCTGCAGGCCCGCGGCTTCACCGCCGCCGCCATCAACGGCGACATCCCGCAGCAGCAGCGCGAGCGCACCGTGGAGAACCTCCGCGCCGGCAAGGTCGACATCCTCGTCGCCACCGACGTCGCGGCCCGCGGCCTGGACGTGGAGCGCATCAGCCACGTCATCAACTTCGACATCCCGCACGACACCGAGTCCTACGTGCACCGCATCGGCCGCACGGGCCGCGCCGGCCGCAAGGGCGACGCGATCCTCTTCATGACCCCGCGCGAGAAGTACCTGCTGCGGGCCATCGAGAAGGCCACGCGCCAGCCCGTCGAGCTCATGCAGCTGCCCAGCGTCGACATCGTCAACGACAAGCGCCTGGACAAGTTCGCCCAGCGCATCACGGCGACCCTGGAGTCCGAGGACCTGACGGTCTTCCGCAACCTCGTCGAGAAGTACGTCGAGGAGCACGACATCACGGCCGTCGAGGTCGGCGCCGCGCTGGCCCACATGGCCCAGGGCGGACGCCCGCTGCTCATGCAGGACCTCCCGGTCCCGCCGACCAAGCAGGCCCGCATGGCCAAGGGCGCCAAGGACGGCTTCGGCTCCCGCGGCCCGTCGCGCTCGCTGACCGAGGGCAACGCGACCTACCGCATCGCCGTCGGCCGCCGCCAGCGCGTCATGCCCGGATCGATCGTCGGTGCGCTCGCCAACGAGGGCGGCTTCAGCGCCGCCGAGATCGGCGGCATCGACATCCGCAGCGACCACTCCCTGGTGGAGCTGCCCGCGGACCTGAGCAGCGAGCAGATGCAGGCGCTGTCCAAGACCCGCATCGGCGGCGAGCTCATCAACCTCGAGCTCGACTCCGGCCGCAAGCCCCGCCGCGACGGCGACGCCGGTGGGTTCCGCGGCGGCAAGGGCGGCGGCTTCCGCAAGGACCGCGGCGGCTTCAAGAAGGAGGGCGGCTTCAAGCGCGGCGGTTACAGCGAGGGCCGCGGCGGCCCGCGCAACTCCCGCGGCTAGCCAACCACCCCGGTCGGCCACCGCGCGTCCCACCCGGACCCGGCAGGCCTCCCGATCACGGGCCCCGTTCCGCGCTCAGCGCGCGGCGGGGCTCGTCGTCGTATCCGGCCTCGCCCTCGCCGGCCGGTGGACTTCTCCGGAGCTGCTCGATTCGGCTCCTCGGGGTCGAATCCGGGCTGCCGCGGTGCCGCTCGCCGCAGATCGGTGCCCATAATGGGGCATGACCTCCACCACTCCCACCGCTGAGCCCACCCTCGACGGCGAGCATCCCGCCGACCGGCACGACGTCATCCGCGTCCGCGGTGCGCGCGAGAACAACCTGCGCGGCATCGACCTCGACATTCCCAAGCGGCGCCTGACCGTGTTCACGGGCGTGTCCGGGTCCGGCAAGTCCTCGCTGGTCTTCGGCACCGTCGCCGCCGAGTCCCAGCGCATGATCAACGAGACCTACAGCGCGTTCGTGCAGGGCTTCATGCCGTCCGTGCCCCGCCCGGACGTGGACGTCCTGGAGGGGCTGACGACGGCGATCCTGGTGGACCAGGAGCGCCTCGGCGCCAACCCGCGCTCCACGGTCGGCACGGTGACGGACGCGAACGCGATGCTGCGCATCCTCTTCAGCCGGCTCGGCGAGCCGAGCATCGGCGGGCCCACCGCCTACTCGTTCAACATCCCCACCCAGAAGGCCAGCGGGGTGATGACCAGTTCCAAGGGCGAGAAGAAGATCGTCAAGGACGTGGTCTACCTCGGGGGCATGTGCCCGCGGTGCGAGGGCCGCGGGACCGTCTCCGACGTCAACCTCGCGGAGGTCGTGGACGAGTCCAAGTCGATCCTCGACGGGGCCATCAAGGTTCCCGGCTACACCGCCGACGGCTGGATGGTCCGGGGCTTCGCGGAGTCCGGGTTCTTCCCGGCCGACAAGCCGGTCTCCACGTTCACCGAGCAGCAGCGCCAGGACTTCCTCTACAAGGAGGCCACCAAGATTCGCGCGCTGGACATGAACATGACCTACGAGGGCCTGATCCCCAAGATCACCAAGTCCATGCTGTCCAAGGACGTGGACTCCCTCCAGCCGCACATCCGGGCCTTCGTGGAGCGGGTCGCGACGTTCACGGCGTGCCCGGAGTGCGAGGGCACGCGGCTCACCGAGGCGGCCCGCAACTCGAGGATCGACGGCGTCTCCATCGCCGACGCGTGTCGGATGCAGGTCACCGACCTCGCCGACTGGGTCCGCGGCCTGGAGCGGCCCGCGGCGGGCCCGCTGCTCGACGCGCTCGGCGCGAATCTGGACGCCTTCGTCACCCTGGGGCTGGGCTACCTCAGCCTGGACCGCCCCTCCGGCACCCTCTCCGGCGGCGAGGCCCAGCGGATCAAGATGCTCCGCCATCTCGGCTCGCCGCTGACCGACGTCACCTACGTGTTCGACGAGCCGACCACCGGCCTGCACCCGCACGACATCGAGCGCATGAACACCCTGCTGCTGCAGCTGCGCGACAAGGGCAACACCGTCCTGGTCGTCGAGCACAAGCCGGAGGCGATCGCGATCGCCGACCGCGTGGTGGATCTGGGGCCGGGCGCGGGCAGCGCCGGCGGCGAGGTCTGCTACGTCGGCGACCTCGAGGGCCTCGCCGCCAGCGACACGACGACGGGGCGGCATCTGCACTACCGGGCGCGCCTCAAGGACTCCGTCCGGAAGCCGGAGGGCAGTCTGCAGGTGCGCGGCGCCGCCGCCAACAACCTGCAGAACGTGGACGTCGACGTCCCGCGCGGCGTGCTCACCGTGGTCACCGGCGTCGCCGGCTCCGGCAAGAGCTCGCTGATCCACGGCTACATCGCCCCGCAGGACGGCGTCGTCGCGATCGACCAGAGTGCTATCAAGGGGTCCCGCCGCTCCAACCCGGCCACCTACACCGGCCTGCTGGAGCCGATCCGCAAGGCCTTCGCCAAGGCCAACGGGGTCAAGCCGGCCCTGTTCAGCGCCAACTCGGCGGGCGCGTGCCCGTCCTGCAAGGGCGCGGGCGTCATTGTCACGGAACTCGGCTTCATGGACACCGTGGAGACGCCGTGCGAGGACTGCGGCGGACGCCGCTTCATGGCCGAGGTGCTGGAGTACACACTCGGCGGCAGGGACATCACCGAGGTGCTGGACCTGCCCGTCGCCGAGGCCCGGGCCTTCTTCGCCTCCGGCGACGCGAAGCTGCCGGCGGCGGAGAAGATCCTCACCCGGCTGGACGAGGTCGGCCTCGGCTACCTCAAGCTCGGCCAGCCGCTCTCGACGCTCTCCGGCGGCGAGCGGCAGCGCATCCGGCTCGCGAACCAGATGGGGGAGAAGGGCGAGGTCTACGTCCTGGACGAGCCCACCACCGGCCTGCATCTCGCCGACGTGGAGAACCTCCTGGGACTGCTGGACCGGCTCGTCGACGCGGGCCGAACCGTGATCGTGATCGAGCACCATCAGGCCGTCATGGCGCACGCCGACTGGATCATCGACCTCGGCCCCGGAGCCGGGCACGACGGCGGCCGGATCGTCTTCGAGGGCACGCCGGCCGACCTCGTGGCGGACGAGTCGACGCTGACCGGGCAGCATCTGGCGGAGTACGTCCGAGCCTGACGCGGGCGTACGGAGCGGTCGTGGCCGGGGACGGCGGGGCCGGACCCGGCCGTGGTCCCCGCCAGCCGGACGGGCCGCCCGGGCGGGCGTGACGAGCGACACGCCCCCGCAGGTCATCGCCGATTTTGCGCGGACCCCCGGCGCTGGTAAAGTATTTCTCCGTTGCCCCCCTAGCTCAGTGGTAGAGCGCGTTCTTGGTAAGAACGAGGTCACGGGATCGATTCCCGTGGGGGGCTCTGAATGGATGCCCGCGTCTGTGTCGTGCAAACTGGCGCAGACGCGGGCAGACCCATTCGTGGCGGCGTAGCTCAGCTGGTTAGAGCGCACGACTCATAATCGTGAGGTCCCGGGATCGAGTCCCGGCGCCGCTACCGGACGAACGGCCCCGAGATCCTGGATCTCGGGGCCGTTCCTGCGCCCGCCGCCGACCCCCTGACGGCGCCCCGGGTCCTCACCTTCCGTCCACGGCGCGGCCCCGACCGTCGACGTCTCCATGACCCTCCGTGTGACGTGGATTGCGTTCGACGGCGGAGTGCGCGTTTCGTGCGCCCGCCCGTCCCCTCGAGGGGTTTCGTGCGCCCGCCCGTCCCCTCGAGGGGGAGCAGGCCGCATCCGCGTCGCGATCCATCAGGCTGCGGGCAGTCTCCGGCTGTGGAATCGCGACGCCGACGGAGTGAGCCTGCGTCACCGCAACGCCGATGGAACGAAGCTGCGTCAGTGCGACGCCGATGGCTGGCGCCGTACACCGGCGACAGGCAGGCGGCGTACAGCCAGCCGGCCCATCTCTGCGTCCGGGGTCGGGCCGGACGCGGTTCGGTAAGCTGGTCCGAGGCCCGGGAGTCACCGGGGCCGCTCGACGGCCGTGCGCGGACCGAGCGAGCATGCACCGGTATCGAGATCCGCAGAGAGGACGGCCGTGGCAGAGCCGAACAAGGAGTTCATGACCCGCGCGGAGATGCGTCGGGCCCGGCAGCAGGCCGAGGAGGAGCGCCGGCGCGCCGAGGACGCCGAGCGCCAGCGCCGCGCGCAGGAGACCCTGGAGAAGCTCGGGGTGAACGTGCCGCCGGCCGAGGGGACCGCCGCCCCCGCAGCCGACGGCCATGCCGTCGTCGACCCCGCGGAGGCGGACCGGTTCCGGGTCGCCGAGACCTCTGACACGGTCGACGAGTTCGACGACCTGGACGAGTCGCGTCCCGAGGACGCCGAGTACGCGCCCGAGCACGAGCACGGGCACGATCCCGCCGAGGCCGAGGCCGAGGCCGAGACCGAGACCGAAACCGAGACCGAGACTGACGTCGACCATGACGCCGCTGCGGACCCCCAGGCCGTTCCGGACGACGACGAGGCGGAGCCGGATACCGCGGCGACACCGCTGATCACCGCGGTGCCCCGGTCGGAGGCCGCCGCGGCCGCGGATCCCAGCCATGGCACGGCCGGCCCCGGTGGGCCCAGACCTGCCGCGCCGAGTGGCGCGACCGCGCACGCCGCCGCCCGCCGTGATGACTTCGACGACGTCGTCGGACCCCAGCGAAACGAGACGCACCCCGTGATTCCCGCACGCCAGTCCACCCCACCGCAGGTCGCCGCGTCGCAGGCCACTGCAGCCGCCCCAGTGGCGCGGCCCCTCACGACCGACAGCGCGCCCGTGGCGGCACCCGGTCCGGAGACCGACGAGCAGGACGACCGCCAGACCTTCCTCCGCCACGAGGAGGACCTGGGCGAGCTCCCGGCCCAGCAGGGCCTGCGCGGATTCCTGAACCGGCTGGGCTTCTCCCTGGAGCCCACCGGCGAGGAGCTCCGCGACCGGGCCCGCCGCGCCCGCGTGGGCCGCCGCGTCGGCCGGCCGCGGACCGTGTCGATCGTCAACGGCAAAGGCGGCGCCAACAAGACGCCGACCACCGTGCTCCTCGCGGCCGTGTTCGGCCGGAACTCGAGCCAGTCGGTCCTCGCCTGGGACAACAACGGCACCCGCGGCACCCTGGGCTGGCGCACCGCCAAGGACGCCCACGAGGGCCACGTGATGGACCTGCTGCACGACGCGGACCGGCTCCTCGGCGTCTCGCCGACCGAGCTGAGCATCGACGGCTACGTCCACTACCAGCAGACCGACCGGTTCAGCGTCCTGCGCACGGAGCCGACCCTGCTGGCCGCCGAGCAGTCCGTCTCCAGCCGGGACTTCGACACGCTCCACGAGGTCGTCAGCCGCTACTTCCAGATCACGTTCGTCGACTCCGGCAACGACGAGTCGGCCGAGCGCTGGCTGCGCATGATCGACCACACGGATCAGCTGGTCATCGCCTCCACCACCGTGGAGGAGCACGCCGAGGCCGGCGCCCTGCTGCTCGCCGCGCTCACCAAGCGTGGCGGCCGCTACGCCGAGCTGGCGCGCAACGCCGTCGTCGTCGTGTCCCAGCAGTCGCCGAACATCAACCCGGGCCAGCTCCGCCGGATCCGGCGCGGGTTCGAGGATCTGGCCCGCACCGTCGTCACCGTGCCGTACGACTCGCACCTGGTGAAGGGGAAGATCCGCTACGACGCGCTGAAGCCGGCCACCCAGCGGGCCTGGCTCGAGGCCGCCGCCGCGGTCTCCGACGGGCTCGTCGACACGGCATCGGAACCGCGGCCCCAGTAGACTGGCACGCATGCTCTCGATCCCGTGGGACGCGCTCTCCCCGCTGTACAAGATCCTCGTGGCCGCCTCGATGGGCCTCTCGGCGCTCGGCATCGTGCTGGCCCTCGTGGGCGCCGGGACGAGCACCCGGCCGCTGCTCTACACGGCGATCGGGCTGATCGTCGTGGGCGCCTGCCTGCACGTCGCCGGCCTCGTGGTCCGGGGGCGTGACGCCCGCGCCTACCGGATGCAGAACCCGCCGCGCCAGTAGGCGCCGAATCCCACCCCGACGGCGGTCGCATCCGCGTCCGCCCCGAGCGCAGAAGGAGTCGCATGTCGATCAACCCGGAACTCGCCGGGCGGGTGTACCCCGCCGGTGAGCCCTACCTCGTGGGACGCGAGAAGATCCGCGAGTTCGCCGCCGCCGTGAAGGCGAACCACCCGGCCCACTTCGATCCCGCCGTCGCGCAGGAGCTCGGCTACGCCGACGTCGTCGCGCCGCCGACCTTCGCCGTGATCGTTGCCCAGCGCGCCGACGCGCAACTGATCGCGGACCCCGCGTCCGGCATCGACTTCTCGCGCGTGGTCCACGCCGACCAGCGCTTCACGCACCACCGCCCCATCGTCGCCGGCGAGGCGCTCACCGCCGAGCTGCACGTGGACCAGGTCCGCGCCATGGGCGGCGGCGCCATGATCACCACGCGCGCCGAGATCAGCACCACCTCGGGCGAGCGCGTCGCCACCACCGTCTCATCGCTGCTCGTCCGAGGAGAGGACTGACCATGGCCGTCGAATTCGAGTCCCTCGCCGTCGGCGACGTCATCGGCGAGACTGCCGTGTCCTTCAACCGGGCGGACCTGGTCCGCTACGCCGGTGCCAGCGGTGACTTCAACCCGATCCACTGGAACGAGCGCTTCGCCACGGAGGTCGGTCTGCCCGGCGTCATCGCCCACGGCATGCTGACCATGGGCGCGGCCGTGCAGCTCGTCACCGACTGGGCGGGCGACCCCACCGCCGTCGTCGACTACCAGACCCGCTTCACCAAGCCCGTCGTCGTCGAGGATGTCGCCGGCGTCTCGCCGACCGAGGCCGAGGGCACTCCCGTGCGCATCGAGGGGAAGATCGGGGCCAAGGACGAGGACGCCCGCACCGTGCGCGTCGACCTCGCCGTGAGCGTCGAGGGACAGAAGGTCCTGGTCAAGTCGCAGGCCGTGGTGAGGTTCTGAGCGTGCGCCTCGCCGAGCTCACCACCACCGGCGTCGGTGGGCCCGCGGCCCGCTACGTCGAGGCGACCACCGAGGCCGAGCTGATCGACGCCGTCACGCGCGCCGACGACGCCGGGGAGCCGCTCCTGCTCATCGCCGGCGGCTCCAACCTCGTGGTCTCCGACGCCGGGTTCGCCGGCACGGTCGTCCGCGTCGCCACCCGCGGCTCCTCCCTGGAGGACCTCGCCTCCTGCTCCGGCGGGACGATCGCCGTCCAGGCCGGCCACTCCTGGGACGACTTCGTGGCCGAGACCCTGCGGAACGGCTTCGTCGGCCTGGAGGCCCTGTCCGGGATCCCCGGCTCCGCCGGGGCCACGCCCGTGCAGAACGTCGGCGCGTACGGCGCCGAGGTCGCCCACACCATCTCCCGCGTGCGGACCTGGGACCGGACCGAGCGCCGGATCGTCTCCTTCGCCAACGCGGACCTGCAGTTCGCCTACCGCGACTCCCTGCTGAAGCGCACCACCGCCAACGGCTCCCCGCGCTACGTGGTCCTGCAGACCACGTTCCAGCTGAAGCAGGGCACGCTCGGCGCGCCCCTCGGCTACGCCGAGCTCGCACGAGCCCTGGACGCCGAGGTGGGCGGCCGCGTCGAGGCCGCCAGGGTGCGCGAGGCCGTGCTGCGGCTGCGTGCCGGCAAGGGGATGGTGCTGGACGCGGCGGACCGCGACACCTGGAGCACCGGCTCCTTCTTCACCAACCCGATCGTCCCGGCGGAGCGCGCCGAGGGCCTGCCCGACGGCGCGCCCCGCTACCTCGCGGGGGACGGGCTCGTGAAGCTCTCCGCCGCCTGGCTCATCGATCGGTCCGGGTTCGGCAAGGGGTACGGGCTCGAGGGCACGGACGGCTTCGGCCTCGCCGCGGGCCGCGCGTCCCTCTCGACCAAGCACACTCTCGCGGTGACCAACCGGGGCGGCGCCACGGCGTCGGACATCCTGGCGGTCGCCCGGGCGGTGCGCGACGGGGTCGAGGAGCGCTTCGGCATCCGGCTCCACAACGAGCCCCTGCTGATCGACGAGAGCCTCTAGGCGAGGGGGCGGGCCCATGGAGCGGACGGTGGGCCGGCTGCGGCTGCTCGCGCAGGGCCTGCTCCGCGCCGGACCGGGCGTCGCCGGGCCGGACGGGGCCGGGGAAGCCGCGCCCCGCTCCGTCGAGGACGTCGTGCGCCGGC
Organism: Zhihengliuella sp.; assembly: GCF_031178195.1. Taxonomy (GTDB): domain Bacteria; phylum Actinomycetota; class Actinomycetes; order Actinomycetales; family Micrococcaceae; genus Zhihengliuella. The sequence continues at coordinate 42,533 of NZ_JAPSJL010000007.1, read as the reverse complement.
TGGGCATGGTCCAGGCGCAGGACCTGCACCAGGCCTTCTGGGCCGTCGGGGCCCGGCTCCCCGGCTCCACCGAGACGGGGGTCCGCGCCGCGCTGGACGAGGGGCGGATCGTCCGCACGTGGGGCGCCCGCGGCACGCTGATGCTGCTCGCGCCGGAACGCGTCCGCCCACTGCTGACACTCACCGGCCCGCGCATGGCCGCCCAGCTCGCCGCGCGGCGCCGCGAGCTCGGGATCGACGACGGCGTGGTCGCCACGGCGGCCCGGGTGGCCGGGGATCTGTGCTCCGTTGCCGCCGACGCCCGCCCGGCGTCCGCGTGGCCACGCCGCGACGAGCGGACCGGGAGACGTGTCGCCCGGCGGCCAGCCCAGCAGCCCGATCATCGGCCAGCCCGTCGGCCCGGGGCGACCCGCGCGGAGCTCCTCTCCGCCATCGAGGAGGCCGGCCTGCGCACCGACGGGCAGCGTGGAGTCCACACCCTCATGGCGGTCTGCCTGGCCGGGCACCTGGTGCAGGGACCCATGGCCGACGACGGCAGGACCGCCGCGCAGCGCTTCGTCCTCGCCGAGGACTGGCTCCCCGCCGGCGCCGAGGGCGATGACCCGTCGTCCGGTGCGGCGGCGGGTGGGACGCAACCGGCGGTGCTGGACCGGATCGCCGTCGACTACTTCCGCAGCCACGGGCCAGCGACCGAGCGGGATCTGGCGTGGTGGCTGGGCCTGCCGCTGACGCCGGTCCGCGCCGCCCTGGCACGCCTCCAGGCACCGGCCTCCGGGGCGCGGGAGCTGGCCCGGCGCGAGGTCCCCGGCGCCGGCCGCGGCGAGGTCTACTGGATGGCGCCGGGGACCGCCGCTCGCTGGGACGATCCGCCGGGGTCGCGCAGCGTCCTCGCGCTGCCCGTTTCGACGAGTTCCTGCTGGGCTACGCGGACCGTGGCGCGGTGCTCGCCCCGGAGCACGCGCACCGGGTCGTGCCCGGGAACAACGGCGTCTTCCGGCCCACCGTGGTGGTCGGGGGTGCGGTGGTCGGCTGCTGGAGTGCGACGGCGTCGGCCCGGCGCGGCGGCGTGCCCGCGCCCGAGTTCTTCGGCCCGGCGCCGGGCCCCCGGGCGGTCGCCGCATTCGCCGCGAGGGTGGGCGAGTACCGGCGCTTCCGCGGGCACTGAGATTCTCTGGACAAGCGCCGGAAGCGGATGCAGGATTGCGGTATGGAACACACGACGAGTCTCGAGATGGCCATGGAACAGGCGGATGGCAACTTCAAGGAGGCCAAGCGACTCCTGGAGAAGGCCCGGGCGCAGCACGCGGCGGGGGAGATCGACGCCGACCGGCTCGCCTCGATCGAGCGCCTCTACGAAACCGCGGTGTCCGAGGTGCAGCGCACCCATCGAGAGGCCTAGCAGCCCGCCCGCCGGCGGGGGTGCTGCCGGGAGCGTGCCCGGGCGAGCAGCGCACAGACGACGCGCACAGACGACGGGGCGCCGTCCACGGTCATCGACCGGTGGACGGCGCCCCTTCGGCGTCTCCCGTGGTAGACGCGAGGTCCGGAAGCGACGCCTAGAGACGTCCGAGCGCGATGGCGAGCATGCGGCGCAGCGGCTCCGCGGCGCCCCAGAGCAGCTGGTCGCCGACGGTGAACGCGGAGATGTACTCGGGGCCCATCTCCAGCTTCCGGATGCGCCCCACCGGGATGTCCAGGCTGCCGGAGGCGGCGACCGGGGTCAGGCCCTCCATGGTCGCCTCCTTGGAGTTGGGGACGACCTTGGCCCACTCGTTGTCCGCGTCGAGCAGGCGCTCGATCTCCTCGACGAGGAGATCCTCGGTGAGCTTGAGCGTCAGGGCCTGGGAGTGGGAGCGCATGGCGCCGATGCGCACACAGAGCCCGTCCATGGCGATCCGGTTGGACTCGGTGGTGCCCAGGATCTTGTTGGTCTCGACGCCGGCCTTCCACTCCTCCTTGGACTGCCCGTTGCCGAGGTCGGCGTCGATCCACGGGATGAGCGAGCCGCCCAGCGGCACGCCGAACTGGGAGGCGTCCAGACCGCCGCGCTGGGTCTCGAGGACCTTGCGGTCGATCTCCAGGATCGCGGAGGCGGGGTCGGCCAGCTCGCCGGCCACGGAGGCGTTGATGTCGCCGAACTGGGTCAGCAGCTCGCGCATGTGGCGGGCGCCGCCGCCGGAGGCCGCCTGGTAGGTCATCGCCGTCGCCCACTCGACCAGGCCGTTGCGGAACAGCCCGCCCAGGCCCATGAGCATGCAGGAGACGGTGCAGTTGCCGCCCACGAAGTCCTTGATCCCGGCCTCGAGGCCGCGGTCGATCACGTCCCGGTTGACGGGGTCGAGCACGATGATCGAGTCGTCGTTCATCCGCAGGGCCGACGCGGCGTCGACCCAGAGCCCGTCCCATCCGCGGCCGCGCAGCTCGCCGTGGACGGTCTTCGTGTAGTCGCCGCCCTGGGCGGTGACGATGATCGGCAGCTTCGCGAGTGCATCGAGGTCATGGGCGTCCTGGAGCGGGCCGGCCCCCTCGGCGAAGGAGGGCGCGGCGCCGCCCGGGTTCGACGTCGAGAAGAACACCGGGTCGATGCCGGCGAAGTCGTCCTCCTCCAGCATGCGCTGCATCAGAACGGAGCCCACCATGCCGCGGTAGCCGACAAAACCAACGGAAGAAGTCATGCCTTCCATGGTAGAGGCAGCCCCCGGTGGCGCGCCGAGTCGATGACGCGGATGTGATGCGGGCGATGCCACTGTGACGCCAGCGCCTTACGCCGGCTGGGCTACGGCGCGTCCTGCTTCCCCTGCGGGCTGTCCAGAATCTGCCGGCGGCGGGCGATCGCCCAGAGGGCGCCGATGGCGAAGACCTGCGTCACCACGAGCAGGACGATCAGCCCGCCGGCCCGCTGGCCGGTGATGACCATCCACAGGCCCAGTGCCGCGAAGATCACCGCGAGTAGGGGGAAGAGCATGTAGCCCAGGAGGAACAGCGGCTCCGGCTTCGAGACGAGCGCCTTGAAGGCGGCCTTCAGATCGGTCTTCTCCACCGGATCAGTTCCTTTCGGCGGTGCGCCGCCAGCGTTCGATGCGGAATTCGGTGCCGTTGGCGGCGGTCCGCCAGCCGTCGGCGGGTTCGGCGGCGGCCAGCTCCCAGCCGTCCTCCAGTGCGGGGGCGTAGGTGTCGCCGTCGACCTCCGCATTGATGACGGTGACCACGGCGGTGTCCGCCAGCGGCACCGCCGCGGCGAAGACCTGGCCGCCGCCGATCACACAGACCAGCTCCCCGCCGTCGGCGGCCCGGGCGGCGTCGAGGGCCTCGTCGAGGCGCTCGACGGCGATCCCGCCGGCCTGGCGGACGTCGTCGGCGGTCGCGGGGTCGCTGGTCAGGACGATGTTGGTGCGGCCGGCGAAGGGCCGGAAGCGCGGCGGGATCGAGGCCCAGGTGCGTCGGCCCATGACCACCGGGTGGCCCATGGTCTCGGCCTTGAAGTGCGCCATGTCCTCGGGGAGGTGCCAGGGCAGGTCGCCGTCGCGGCCGATGACGCCGTCGACGGTCTGGGCCCAGACCAGGGCGATGAGTGCGTTCTGCGGGGAGGTCATGGGGCTCTCACGGTTCCTGTGGGGGTGCGGCGGGGAGATGGGCGAAGCGGTCAGACGGCGATCGGCGCCTTGATACCCGGGTGGTGCTGGTAGTCGAGGACCTCGAAGTCCTCGAGCGTGTAGTCGAAGATCGACTCGGGGAGGCGGGCGAGCCTCAGCCCGGGGTAGGGGAACGGCTCGCGCTCGAGCTGGCGGTTCACCTGGTCCAGATGGTTCCCGTAGATGTGGACGTCGCCGCCGGTCCACACGAACTCGCCGACCTCCAGCCCGGTCTGCGCGGCGACCAGGTGCGTCAGGAGGGCGTAGGAGGCGATGTTGAAGGGCACCCCCAGGAAGAGGTCCGCGCTGCGCTGGTAGAGCTGGCAGGACAGACGGCCGTCCGCCACGTAGAACTGGAACAGGGCGTGGCAGGGCGGGAGCGCCATGTCCTCGAGCTCCGCGACGTTCCACGCGCTGACGACGTGCCGGCGCGAGTCCGGGTTGGTCCTGATCTGCTCGATCACGCGGGCGATCTGGTCGATGTGCCCGCCGTCCGGCGTCGGCCACGAGCGCCACTGGACGCCGTAGACCGGGCCGAGCTCGCCGTCGTCATCCGCCCACTCGTCCCAGATGGTGACGCCCTGCTCCTGCAGCCAGCGGACGTTCGAGTCGCCGCGGAGGAACCAGAGCAGCTCGAGCGCCACGGACTTGAAGTGCACGCGCTTGGTGGTGATCAGCGGGAACGACGCGGAGAGATCGAACCGGATCTGACGGCCGAAGACGCTGTGCGTGCCGGTGCCGGTGCGGTCCGATTTCACGGTGCCGTTGGCCAGTACGTCGCGCAGCAGATCCTCGTACGGGGTGGCGATAGGCATGCGCCCCAGTGTAGTGGAGGCGGAAGTCGGCCGGCGGGTCAACCGCAGCGGCGGATCGGCGCTACGCCAGCAGGTCCTCGTACTCGGGGTAGCGCGTCAGGTAGTCCTGCACGTAGGAGCACTCCGGGACGATCTTCACGCCCTCGCCGCGCAGCCGGTCCAACACCAGCGTGACCAGGGCGCGCGCGTACCCGCGGCGGCCGTACGCCTCGCTGATGATGGTGTGCTGCAGCGTCGCGACGCCGTCGTCCAGCGCGTAGCCCAGGAATCCCACGTAGGTGGCGCCGTGCCAGAGGCTGTAGCGCTGGCGCCCCGGGTCGTGGTCCAGCCGGAGCCCCTCGTGCACGATCTTCTCGGGCGCTGCGGTCATCGTTCCTCCTGCGCGTTCGTCCGGTCCCGCGGGCGTGGCGTCCGCCACACCGCCTGCGCTCAGCCTAGCGCCGACCGCCCCGAGGAGGGGGGACCGGTGCCCGCCTTCCCGGGCGTCAGTCGTCGTACGCCTCGACGACCTCGATGGAGACGATCCGCCCGTCGCGCGTCTGCTGCGCGACGATCGCGGCGCCGGGGCGGAGGAACGGGTCGGAGTCGGGTAGGAACGCGGCCACCGGCGCCGTCGTGCGCTGACGCAGCAGCTCGATCGCGATCGGCAGCACCGGTCGGTGCGTGCACACCGCTGCGGGCACGCGCTTGTCCAGGAGCTTCTCGAACGACTGCTGCGCCTTGTACGGGCGCCGCTCCGCCTCGGCCTCGGTGATGTTCTTGATCAGCTTGAGCTTGCCGTCCTGGGCGTGCGCCACCGGCGACATAGTCTGCACGCAGCGCTTCCACGGGCTCGACGCCAGCTTCATCCGGCCCCAGCAGCTGAGCAGCCGGCACACGGCCCACGCCTGCCGCTGCCCCGTCGCCGCCAGCGGCCGCTCGCCCTCGGCCTTCGTCCAGGACGAGCGCGGCTTGGCCTTGGCGTGGCGTACGACGACGTAGGGCGTGGTCGCGAGGGTGCCCGCCTCGTGCGCCGCGATCAGCGCGTCCAGGGGCTCGACGTCGCTGGGATTCGTCAGCTGCCGGCGCGCCTCGCCTGCGGTGACCCACGCGCAGCGGTCGACCTCGTCGCCGTCGGGCACGGGACGCTCCGAGACCTCGGCGGCCCAGTAGTAGACCGCCTTGGGCCCGGACTTCACCTGGTAGCGGATGGCCGGCAGCGGGATCCCGAGGACGACGTCGAGCCCGACCTCCTCGCGGGTCTCGCGGACCGCGCACTCGGGCAGGGTCTCGCCCGCGTCGCGCTTGCCCTTGGGCCAGGACCAGTCGTCGTAGCGCTCCCGGTGGATGAGCAGCAGCTGCAGCTCGCCGTCGCGCAGGCGCCAGGGGAGGACGCCGGCCGCCACGACGGCGGGGGAGTCCACCGTGTCCGGCCGGTCGGACGAGCGGCGCATCGCCACCACTAGCGGCGGACCGATCCGCGCTTGCGGGATTCCAGCAGCCATGTCTGGACGTCGATCAGGGGGCGCCCCTCGGCGTCCCGGTGGTGGCGGGTCCACTTCCCCTCCGCGCCGAGGTGCCAGCTCGACGTCGCGTCGTCCAGGTACCGGTCCATGATCCCGCTGAGCTCGGCGATCGACTCGCGGTTGGACAGCCGGACGAGGGCCTCCACGCGGCGGTCCAGGTTGCGGTGCATCATGTCGGCGGAGCCGATGTAGACGACCTCGTCGCCGCCGTTGCAGAACATGAAGACCCGGGAGTGCTCGAGGAACCGGCCCAGGACGGAGCGGACCCGGATGTTCTCGCTCAGCCCGGGCACGCCGGGGCGCAGCGCGCAGATGCCGCGGACCACGACGTCGACGCTCACGCCGGCCTGCGAGGCCCGGTACAGGGCGTCGATGATCGCCTCGTCCACCATCGAGTTGACCTTGATCACCACCCGGGCCGGCAGACCCGCCTTCCGGTTGGCGATCTCGTGCTCGATCTGGTCGATCAGGCCCGAGCGCAACGAGCGCGGGGCGACGAGGAGCCGCTTGTAGGTCGAGCGCGGGGCGTAGCCGGAGAGCTGGTTGAACAGCCGGGAGACGTCGTCGCCGACCTGGTCGTCGCAGGTGAGCAGGCCGAAGTCCTCGTAGTAGCGGGCGGTGCTCGGGTGGTAGTTGCCGGTGCCGATGTGGCAGTAGCGGCGCATCCGCTCGCCCTCGCGCCGCACCACCAGGGAGAGCTTGCTGTGCGTCTTCAGGCCCACGATCCCGTAGACCACGTGCACGCCCGCCTGCTCCAGCTTCCGGGCCCAGGAGATGTTGGCCTGCTCATCGAACCGGGCCTTGATCTCCACCAGCGCCAGGACCTGCTTGCCGGCCTCGGCCGCGTCGATCAGCGCATCCACGATCGGCGAGTCGCCCGAGGTGCGGTAGAGCGTCTGCTTGATGGCCTGGACCTGCGGGTCAGCCGCCGCCTGCTCCAGGAACGCCTGCACGGACGTGGAGAACGAGTCGTAGGGATGGTGCAGCAGGATGTCGCGCCGGCGCATGGCCGCGAACACGTTGGCGGCCTTGGACGTCTCGGACTCGTTGAGGTAGCGCGAGGTCTGGGCCAGCTGCTTGGGGTAGTGCAGGTCGGCGCGGTCGATCCGCCCGATGACGCCGAGGCCGCGCAGGTCCAGCGGCGCGGGCAGCTCGAACACCTCGTCGCGCTCCACGCCGAGCTCGCGGACCAGCAGGTCCAGCACGGCCGGGTTGATGTCGCTGCCGACCTCCAGCCGGACGGGCGGCCCGAAGCGGCGGCGCAGCAGCTCCTTCTCGAGCGCCTGCAGGAGGTTCTCGGCGTCGTCTTCCTCCACCTCCAGGTCCTCGTTGCGGGTGACCCGGAAGGTGTGGTGCTCCACCACCTCCATGCCGGGGAAGAGGTGCTCGAGCTGGTAGGAGATGACGTCCTCCAGCGGGATGAAGCGGGCCCGGGTGCCCGGATCCTTGCCCGGGCGGCGGCCGTCCACCGAGACCAGGCGCGGGAGCGTGTCCGGGACCTTGACGCGGGCGAAGAGCTCCTTGCCGCTGGTGGGGTTACGGACGATCACCGCGAGGTTGAGCGAGAGCCCGGAGATGTAGGGGAACGGGTGGGCCGGGTCGACGGCGAGCGGCGTGAGGACCGGGAAGACCTGGTCCACGAACCACTGGTGGAGCCGCTCCTGCTCCTCCTCGCCGAGGCCGTCCCAGGAGACCAGGTGGATGTTCTCCTGCTCCAGGGCCGGGCGGATCTTCTCGGCGAAGACCGCCGCGTGGCGCTCCTGGAGGCGGCGGGCGCCGTCGAGGATCCACTCGAGCTGGACGGTGGGGCTGACGCCGGCGGCGGAGGGCACCGCCAGCCCCGTGGCGATCCGGCGCTTGAGGCCGGCGACGCGGACCATGAAGAACTCGTCGAGGTTGGACGCGAAGATCGAGAGGAAGTTGACCCGCTCCAGCAGGTACAGGTCGTCGTCCTCGGCGAGCTCGAGGACGCGCGCATTGAAGTCCAGCCAGCTGAGCTCGCGGTCCAGGAAGCGGCGCTCGTTGGTGAAGTCGCCCTCCGGGCCGAGCGTCGGCTCGAACTCGGGCAGCTCGATGCGGTCCTGTGTGGCCCTCGCGGCCGGCATGTCCCGGTCGCCGAAGGTATGCGTCTTGACGGTGTTCATCTCACGTTCCCTCCCGGGCCCCTGACTGCTGCACGGACGCAGAGCGGGACCGGCATCGTCGCAGTTCAACGACAACATTACCGGCGAAGCCGCCGCATCCGGGGCCGCATCGGAATCAGGCCCGCGGACCGAACATCACGTCGACGTCCCAGCGGGTGAACCCGAGCCGCTCGTAGAGCCCCACCGCGGCGGTGTTGTCCGCGTCGACGTAGAGCATGACCCCGTGCACGCCGCGACCGAGCAGGTGGTTGATGCCGGCCACGGTCAGCGCCCTGCCGAGCCCGGTGCCCTGGGCGCGCGGGACCACCCCGACGACGTAGACCTCGCCGATCGCGGCGTGCTCCCCGGTCTCATCCGTCGCGGCCGGGTGGACCTTGGTCCAGTGGTAGCCGAGCACGTGGTCCTCGGAGTCGACGGCGAGGAAGAAGCCGGCCGGGTCGAACCAGTCCTCGGCCAGGCGCGCCTTGAGGTCGGTCAGGGTCAGCCCGCCCTGCTCGGGGTGGTGCGCGAACGCGTCGGCGTTGGCGCTGAGCCACCGCTGGTCGTCGTGACCCGGCACGAACGTGCGCAGCCGGACGCCCTCGGGCAGTGCGGGCTGCTCCAGCGGGGTGTGGCCGGTGAGCCGCATCCGCCACAGCTCGCGCACCGGCACGAACCCGTGGCGGTCCGCCAGGCGGGCGGCGCCGTCGTGCTGACCGTGGGACCACGCGCGCAGCAGCTGCACGTCCGTCTGGGCGGCGACCACGTCGGCGAGGGCGCCGCCGATGCCGTCACAGCGGAAGCGCGGGTGTACCACGAGCTCGAGCACCCCGGGCCCCTCCACCGTCGGCTTGGGCAGGACCGCCACCGCCACGCCCACCAGGTCCGCGCCGTCCAGCGAGGCCGGGGCCGGGGCACCGGCGGCGGGGGACTCGGAGAGGTAGGCGAGCGCGACGAACAGGTCCGCGCTGCCCGTCCGCAGCTCCACCAGGGTCTGCTCGGAGAGCGGGGGGTTCCCGTCGGCCGCGGCGGCGTCCGCGGCGAGGGCCTCGATCGCCTCCAGCTGCTGGGGGGTGGGGGCGGACGTGCGCGTGCGGATCGTCCAGTCGGTCGTCGCGGTGGTGTCGGCGTCGCTCATGGCACCAACTTAGCCCGGCAGCGGCCCGGCGGGCTACGCCCCGGGGCGTTCGGCCGCTAGGCTTCGACGCCGGCCTCGGAGTCCGCCGGCTGGCGCGGCGCCGTGAACCGGTAGCCCACGTTGCGCACGGTCCCGATGAGCTGCTCGTGGTCCGCGCCGAGCTTGGCGCGCAGGCGGCGGACGTGCACGTCCACGGTGCGGGTGCCGCCGTAGTAGTCGTAGCCCCACACCTCGTGCAGCAGCTGGTCGCGCGTGAACACGCGGCCCGGGTGCTGCGCCAGGTACTTCAGGAGCTCGAACTCCTTGTAGGTCAGGTTCAGTGGCGCGCCGTGCACCTTGGCCGTGTAGCTGGCCTCGTCGATCACGACGCCGGCGGCCCGGATCTCCGTGGGGTCGTCCTCCGCGGGGGCCTGGGTCCGCGACGCGGCCAGGCGCAGCCGCGCCTCCACCTCCGCCGGGCCGGCCGACTCGAGGACGACGTCGTCCGCCTTCCACAGCCCGGACACGGCGGCCATCCCGCCCTCGGTCAGGACCAGGATGACGGGCACGGACGTGCCGGTGGTGTGCAGCAGCTGGCAGAGGGAGCGGGAGCCGGAGAGGTCCCGGCGGGCGTCCACCAGGACCACGTCCGCCCGGTCCGCGTCGAGCAGCGCCGTCGCCGAGGCGGGCAGCACGCGGATGTCGTGGGCGAGGAGCTCGAGGGCCGGGAGGACGCCGGCCGACGCCTCCGCGGTGTTCGTCAGGAGCAGGATGCTCGCCATTTCCGGTTCTCCTCTGTGCCGTGGGACCGTGCGTCGGATGACCGAACACGCCGGTGGGCCGGATGCGTTCCAGTATAGGAGCGGCCCCGTTTCCGGCAGATTGCGCGTGTGTCGCCCCGGTTACACGCGCCCGCCCCCGCCGCTGCTGTCGCCCGGTCCCGCGCGGGTAGGGCAGGATGGAAACCGTGAGTACACGAAGCCCGGCCCCGACCGCGATCGTCGCGCCGACCGCCGTCGTCGGAGCCGCCGCACTGATCTCCGGCGGGCTGTTCGCCGCCGCGCTGGGGGCCGAGGCCGCCACGGAGGGCGCCGCCGCCGTGCCGATGGCCGGGATCGTCGGCGTGCTGGTCGCCGCCTTCGCCTACGGCTGGCCGCGCCTGCTCGGCCTCGCCGGCCGCTGGCACGTCACCTGGCTCCTGCTCCTGGTCGGCTTCGCCTCCGCGCTCGCCGCGCTCTGGACCCCGCTGCCCAACCCCCTGCAGTGGCTCCCCGTCACCATCGCCGTGGGCGTCCTGGCGACCTTTGTCACGCAGCTCGTGCGCGGCACGGGCACCAGCCAGCGGCTGGAGGCGACCCTGGGGTCGCTGCTCGGCGTCGTCGTCGTCGCCCTCGGCTCCGGCTGGGTGGGCGTCGTGACGACGGCGGCGCTCGCCGGGACCCCGCTGACGGTCCCGGTGGCGGCGGGGGCGGTGGCGCTCGGGACGCTCGGCGTCCTCTGGGCCCTCGCGCAGCGCATCCCGCGCGTCGGGATCTGGGGCGTGGCGGCCCTCGGGATCGGCCCGCTGCTGGCCGCCGGGAGCGCGGCCTACTTCGTCCAGCGCCTGCTCTCCGCGTGACACCGCGCGCTTAGCCGCACGCGCCCGCGCGAACTAGTATGGGGGCCATGGAAAACTACCTGGCACTGGAAATCTTCTTCATCAGCCTGCTGGTCGTCGCGGGTCTGGGCATGGCCGGCGTCGCCGGGCTGGTCATCTCCCGCCTCTTCAAGGGCCAGAAGTAGATCAGGAGCCCCCGCTCTATGCCGATCGAGATCCCCACGAACCTGACCCCGGAGCTCGTCCCCCTCTCCTGGCTGCTCGGCACCTGGGAGGGTAGCGGCCGCCTCGGCGAGGGCGCCGTGGACGACGAGTACTTCTTCCAGCGCGTCGAGTTCACGGAGAACGGCCAGCCGTTCGTCCAGTACCGGGCCGAGAGCTGGCTCGTGGACGAGGACGGCAACGTCCTCCGCCCGCTCGCCGTCGAGCAGGGCTTCTGGCAGCTCCGCCGCGAGCAGGTCGACGCGGACTCCGGGCCCGGCATGGTGCCCTCGGACGTGGTCCCGGCGCTGCGCACCGCGGACGACGTCGAGCAGCTGCGCTCCGCGGACGGGTTCCCGATCCAGGCGAACATCGTCCACCCGGGCGGCATCTCGGAGATGTACTACGGCACCATCAACGGCCCCCGCGTGCAGCTCGAGACGGAGGAGGTCATGCGGGCCGACGGCTCCAAGGACTACGCCCACGCCACCCGCATCTACGGGCTCGTCAACGGCGAGCTCTTCTGGCGCTGGGACTCCCGGCCCGCTGGCGAGGACCTGGCCGCGCACGCCTCCGCGGTCCTGAAGAAGCAGCAGTGACGGCCGGCGAGGCGACGGACGGCGCCGGCGGGCAGCGCCGCGGCCCGGCCCACCTCTCCCCGCTCCTGGCCCGCCCGGGTGCCGTGGCCGGCACCGGCCTCGACGCCGGCGTCGCCGCCCACTACGGCGAACCGCTCCCGGAGCAGCGCCGCCTCGAGCGCGGCCAGGCGGTCGCCGACCTGTCCCACCGCGGCGTCGTCACGGTGACCGGTCCGGACCGGCTGAACTGGCTGCACACGCTCTCCTCCCAGCACCTGCTGAACCTGCGCCCGGGCGTCTCCGCCGAGGCCCTCTTCCTCACCGTCCAGGGGCGCATCGAGTTCGACTGCCGGATCGTCGACGACGGCGAGGCCGCGTGGCTGATCGTCGAGGCCTTCGAGGCCGCGCCGCTGGCCGCGTGGCTGGACTCCATGCGCTTCATGCTGCGCGTCGAGGTCGCGGATGCGTCCGCGGACTGGGCCGTGATCGGCTCCACGACGGCGTTGGAGGGTCCCGAGGACCGGCTCGCCTGGACGGACCCGTGGCCGCACGTCCAGGCCGGCGGGTTCGCGTACTCGGTCGCCGAGCACCCCGGGGCCGAGCGGACCTGGATCGAGTCCCTGGTTCCGATGGCGGAGCTGGAGGCGGCGGTCGAGGGCCGGCAGCTCGCCGGCACCATGGCGGTCGAGGCGCTGCGCATCGCCGCCTGGCGCCCCCGGCACGGACTCGACACCGACGAGAAGACCATCCCCCACGAGCTCGACCTCCTGCGCACCGCCGTGCACCTGGAGAAGGGCTGCTACAAGGGCCAGGAGACCATCGCGCGCGTCCACAACCTGGGCCACCCGCCGCGCCGGCTCGTGTTCCTGGACCTGGACGGCAGCCACCACACGCTGCCGGAGGTCGGCTCCGACGTCCTCTTCGACGATCCCGGACGCGGCGAGCGCAGCGTGGGCCGCGTGACCTCGGCCGCCCTGCACCACGAGGCCGGGCCGATCGCGCTCGCCCTCGTGAAGCGCACCGTCGACCCCGAGGCGACCCTGTCGATCGTGGCGGGGGAGGACCGGCTCGCCGCCGCCCAGCACGTGATCGTCTCGCCGGACGCCGGGAAGACGGTCGGCCGGCAGAGCGGATTCCTCCGCGGGCCCCGCTGACCCCGCCAACGGGTTCACCCCGTCGGGGCACGCAACAGCAAACAGGGAAGCGTCCCGGACCGCTCGGTCCGGGACGCTTCCCTGTTTGCTGGGCCCGCCTCCGGGCGGGCGCGCTACCCGAAGAGGATCGCGGCCTCGTCGTAGCGCTTCTGCGGGACGCGCTTGAGGTTGTTCAGCGCGGCCTGGAACGGCACGCGGATGATCGAGGTCCCGCGCAGGGAGACCATCATGCCCCAGGCCTCGTCGGACACCGCGTCCACGGCGGCCATCCCCAGCCGGGTCGCCAGGGTGCGGTCGAACGCCGTCGGGACGCCGCCGCGCTGGATGTGGCCCAGGACGGTCGCCCGGGACTCGATACCGGTCGCGGCCTCGATGGACTCGGCGAGCTGCTCGCCGACGCCGCCGAGCCGGGGACGGCCGAACGCGTCGAGCCCCCGGGTCGAGAAGGCCTCGTCGGCGCCGTCGGGGATCCAGCCTTCGGCCACGACCACCAGCGGGGCGCGGCCGCGCTCGGCGGCCTGGCGGACCCACTCGTTGACCTGCTCCATGGGGACGGACTGCTCGGGGATGAGGATCGCGTGCGCGCCCGCGGCCATGCCGGAGTGCAGGGCGATCCAGCCGACGTTGCGGCCCATGACCTCGGCGACCATGCAGCGGTGGTGGGACTCGCCGGTGGTGCGGAGCCGGTCCATGGCCTCGGTGGCGATGGACACGGCGGTGTCGAAGCCGAACGTGTAGTCCGTTGCGTCGAGGTCGTTGTCGATGGTCTTGGGGACGCCCACGATGTTCAGGCCGGCGTCGGTGAGCCGCTTCGCGGCGGCCAGGGTGCCCTCGCCGCCGATCGCGATGACGGCGTCGACCCCGATCTCCGCCATGGTCCGGGAGATGTTCTCCGGCCCGCCGCGCTCGCCCTCGAAGGGGTTGGTGCGGGAGGTGCCGATGATGGTGCCGCCCTGCTTGGAGATGCCGCGCACCTCGGAGCGGGGGAGCTCCATGACGTCGCCCTCGACGAGGCCGCGCCATCCGTCGCGGAGGCCCACGAACTCGTGCTCGTAGGTCTTGATGCCGTTGAGGACGGCGCCGCGGATGACGGCGTTGAGGCCGGGGCAATCACCGCCGCTGGTCAGAATGCCGATGCGCATGCGTTCTGCTTCCTGTCTCGCTGTGGTCGGCAGATGCCGAACTGACTGATGAGCACGACGCTGGGCTGACATAGATGCTAGCAACAAAGGAGACGGCCGCCACAGCCGGAGCTGCGGCGGCCGTCGGGTGCGGCTCGGAGGTTGTCAGCGCGTACCGCTGACGAGCTTCTCGAGGGCGATCGTCCCGTCCTCGTAGGGGATCAGCAGCCAGGCGACGACGTACGCGCCGAGGCCGACGACCGGCAGCAGGAAGGACAGCAGGACGCCGATGCGGACGAGCGTGACGTCCCAGCCGGTGCTGTCGGCGACGCCGCCGGCGATGCCCGCGACCACGCGGCGTCGGCTGCGGCGGAACTTGATCGAGCGGAGCATGTCGAAGAACTTGTCCATGGCGTCAGCCTCTCATATGGGGGTCGGGGGTGCCAGTGCTGTGGATGGGATCGGAACCGGGGCCGTCGACGTCGCGGCGCCGGCGGGTGGCGGCGATGCCGCCGATCACCATGATGGCGCCCGCGCCGATCAGGATGAGGACGACGACGATGGCCGGGTTCACCGCCACGTCGAGGAACGCGTTGGTCAGGAGGGCGATCGCGACGACGAGCGACGCGAGCCCGAAGACCAGCGTGCCCAGCGGGACGCCGCGCCTGATCGGCCGCTGGGCGGGGGCCGGAGTCGGAGTCGGAGCCGGGGGTGCCGGGGCCGCGGTCCGGGACCAGGCCGGCTCGTCGCCGCCGTGGGGCGCCGTGGGCCCGGCTTTCCGTTCGGCACGCTCCGGGTCGGCGGCCTCGGGCTGATCCGTCGATTCCGTCGCGTCGATTCGCTCGGTGGTGTCGGTCCGTCCCGTCGCGTCGATCCGCTCGGTGGTGTCGATCCGTTCCGTCGCGTCGATCCGCTCGGTCGGCTGGTCGGTCCTCGGCGGGAGGGGCCGCGTCGGCTGGTCGCCGATGGGCTGCGTGGGCCGGTCGCCGGCGGCGTACTCGTCGGCGGTACGTTCCTCGTCGGCCGCTTCGAGCCGGCGGCCGTCCTCGGGGATGTCGGGGTTGTTCACGGGGTGACCTCCTCGGTCTTCGTCTCCACCACGTCGATGGTGACCTCGTTGAAGGCGCCGTTGAGCACCAGGCGCAGGGCGGGGCCATCGGTCGTGCCGGTGATGAGCAGGTCGTTCGGGCCGCTGAGGCCCTCGAACTCCTGCACGTGCTCCTGTTCGCCGCCGTCGGATCCGGCGCCGCCGCTGCGGGTGATGGTCAGGTCCGCGAAGGCGCTGTTGGCGTCCACGTAAACCGGGATGCTGTCCGGGACGCGGATGGTGGTGTCGCTGAAGGCCAGCGCGAGCGGGACCGTCACGTCGTCGGTGATCGTGCCCGCGTAGCCGGTCATGTCTAGCGTGTGGTCGGAGAACACGTATCCGCGCTCACCGGTCTCGGAGTCGATGGAGAAGGGCCGGTTCCAGTCCTGGCCCCACCGGTCCGGACCGTGGTCGCGGAGCCCGGCCAGACCGCCGAAGAGCAGCGCGGCGATGAGGGTCAGCACCGTCCAGCCGGTCAGGGCGCCGCCGCTGCGCTGGGCGAGCGCGCTCGTGACCACGCCGAGGGACAGGACTCCCAGGGCCACGGCCAGCGCGATCGCCAGCGCCGCCGCGCCCTCGGGCAGGATCCCGAAGTCGAGGACGTCGAGCAGGAACACGGCTCCGCCGGCGAGGACGGCCAGCCCCAGCCAGATCAGTGTGCCGCCGGTGCCGAGGGTGGGGTACATCGGCTTCAGTGGCCGCGGGGGCTTGGGCGGGCGGGGCGGCGCCGTGGACGACGTCGTGGTGCCGGCTGTCCCGGTGCCGGCCGCCGCGGTGTAGGTCGGAGCCGTGTACGTCGGCGGGGTGTATGTCGGCGTGGTGTAGGCCGACTCCGCGGGGGCCGTCCCAGTGCCGCCGGGCCAGGCAGCGGCGGAGGGATCCGCCGCGGCGGAGGCGGAGGCGTCGGACGGGGCGTCGGGGGCGGCGAACGCCGTCGTGCCCGTCGGGCCGCGCTCCGCGGGGCCCGGGACGCCGTCGTTCCGGCGGGTCCGGGCGATGAGGAACCAGGCCACGAGGCCGACGATGAGCAGCAGGATCACGTCGCCGCCGTCGAACCCGCCGTCGAACGCGTCCCAGGGGCGGAACCAGCCGAAGAGGCCGATCAGCGTGACGACGAGGGCGCCGGTGAAGCCGGTGGTCCAGTTGCCGCGGGCGACCTCCTGGGCGTGGATGCGCCCGTCCGGGCCGGGCAGCAGGGCCCACGCCGCGCCGTAGAGCAGCAGCCCGAAGCCCGTGAAGATCACCACCAGCGCGGTGAGCCCGCGGACGAGAATGGGATCGAGCCGGGTCCGGTCGGCCAGGCCGCCGGCGACGCCGCCGATCCACCGGTCGGAGCTGCGCGCGACGCCCAGCGACCGCAGCCAGCGGAAGATGGAGTTCTCAGGGGTGGGGTTCATGTCATCCATCCTTCTCCTCGGCGCCGCGGCGCACCATGAGGGGAGGCCCTGAACGGACCCTGAACCGGCCCCGGGGTACCCCGGGGCCGGGCCCTGAGCGGCGGTTCCGCGTGCTTTAGTAGTCCCATGACCGCCACCGCCACCGCCACCGGCAGCCCGCCGGGACCCGACGACGCCGCGGCCCAGCGCCCGGGCGGCGGGCGCGCCCCGCTGCTGCGCAGCGAGCCCGCCGTCCTCGCGGGAGTCTGCTCCGGGCTCGCCGCCCATCTGGGGACCGAGCCGTGGGTGGTCCGCCTGCTGATGGTCCTGGCGGCCTTCGCCGGAGGCGCCGGCCTCTTCCTCTACGCCTGGCTCTGGATCCTGCTGCCCAGCAGCACCGACGCGGCCCGGGCCTCCGAGACGCTCGACTCATCCCGCCGCCGCACCCTCGCCGAGGCGATGCGCGGCCTCCCGGGCGGCCTCGGCGACCCGGGCACCGGTCAGGCGCTGCGGACCGTGCTGATCGGCGTCGCCCTGCTGGCGGCCGGCCTGCTGCTGGTCGCGCAGCTGCTGGGCCTCGACCTGGCGTGGGGCTTCGTCTGGCCGATCGTGGTGACCGCCGTCGGCGCCGCCCTCGTCTGGACGCAGATCGACGCCGGCCGGTCCCGCCTGAACGCGGAGGCCGGGACGGAGCCGAGTCGCGGCGACGGCGGGTCCGGCCCGGAGGACCCGGACGCCCCGCGGCGGAAACGGCGCTGGATCCTCGGCGCCCGGCTGGCCGGAGGGCTCGCCCTCGTCATCGTCGGCCTGATGCTGCTGCTCGCCCAGAGCCTCCGGGTGGAGGCGATCTGGGCCGGTGCGCTGGTGTCGCTGGTGGTCCTCGCCGGCGTCGTGGTGGTGCTCCTGCCCTGGGGGCTGCGTTTCTGGCGGGACTACCAGGCCGAGCGCGCGAGCCGCATCCGCGCCGCCGAGCGCGCCGACATCGCGGCCCACCTGCACGACTCCGTCCTGCAGACCCTCGCCCTGATCCAGCAGCGCGCCGGCGACGAGGCCCACGTGGTCCGGCTCGCCCGTGCCCAGGAGCGGGAGCTGCGGCAGTGGCTCTACCGGGACGCGCCGCCGGAGAGGACCGACGTCGGGGATGCGATCCGGCACGACGCCGCCGAGTTGGAGGCGCGCTATCCGGTCCGGTTCGACGTCGTGACCGTCGGCCGGGTGGAGGGCGTCCCCGGTCAGGAGGCCCTGGTCCAGGCGGCCCGCGAGGCCATGATCAACGCGGCGAAGCACGCCGGCGGCAGCGTCTCGGTCTACGTGGAGAGCGGCCCGCGGGAGGTCGCGGTGTTCGTCCGCGACCGCGGCGAGGGCTTCGCCGTCGAGACCATCGCCGAGGACCGGCTCGGCGTGCGCGAGTCCATCATCGGGCGCATGCACCGCCACGGCGGCACCGCCCGCATCCGCAGCGGCCCCGACGGCACGGAGGTCCAGCTCTGCCTGCCCCTGAGCGGCGACGACGGACGCAACGGCAACGGCGGCGAGGGCTCCGGGCCCGGCCGCCAGCACGACCCCGCCGAGCACGAGCATCGGGCGCAGCGCCCGCACCAGGAGGAACAGGCATGAACCAGCACGACGACGCCGCCCCCGCCCCGCAGCCGGGCTCCCCGGGCGCGGGGGAGCCGATCCGCGTGGTGGTCGTGGACGACCACGCGGTCTTCCGGGCCGGCTTGAAGGCCGAGCTCGATGGCCGCCTCCGGGTCGTCGGCGAGGCCGCCACGGTGGAGCAGGCCGCCGCCGCGGTGCAGCAGCTGCGTCCGGAGGTCGTGCTCCTGGACGTCCACCTGCCCGGCGGCCGCGGGGGAGGCGGCGCCGAGGTGCTGGCCCTCTGCGCGGGGCAGCTCGCCGGGACCCGTTTCCTGGCCCTCAGCGTCTCCGACGCGGCCGAGGACGTGGTCACCGTCATCCGCGCGGGTGCCCGCGGCTACATCACCAAGTCGGCCTCCGGGAGGGAGATCTCCGACGCCGTGGTCCGGGTCGCCGGAGGGGACGCGGTCTTCTCGCCCCGGCTGGCCGGATTCGTGCTGGACGCCTTCGGCACCGGCGCGGCCGTCAGCGCGGACGAGGACCTGGATCTGCTCTCGGCGCGGGAGCTCGAGGTCATGCGGCTCATCGCCCGCGGCTACAGCTACAAGGAGGTCGCCAAGGACCTCTTCATCTCCGTCAAGACCGTCGAGACCCATGTCTCCTCGGTGCTCCGCAAGCTGCAGCTGTCCAACCGGCACGAGCTGACCCGGTGGGCCGTGGACCGCCGCATCCTCTAGCGGGCGAGGAGCCTCTGGATCCGGGCGACGCCCTCGGCCAGGTCCTCGTCGCCGAGGGCGTAGGACAGGCGGATGAACCCGGACGGACCGAACGCCTCGCCGGGCACGACGGCGACCTCGGCCTGCTCGAGGATCAGCGCCGCCAGCTCGGCGGACGTGGTCGGCGTGACGCCGCCGATCTCGCGGCCCAGCGCGCCGCGAACGTCCACGTACGCGTAGAACGCGCCCTGCGGAGTCGGCGCGTAGAAGCCCTCGATCTCGTTCAGCGCCGTGACCATCGCCTTCCGCCGCCGGTCGAAGGCCGTGCGCATCTCGTGCACCGCGTCCAGGGGCCCGGATACGGCGGCCAGGGCGGCCCGCTGGGAGACATTGGAGACGTTGGAGGTGGCGTGGGACTGCAGGTTGGTGGCCGCCTTGATGACGTCCTGGGGGCCGACCATCCAGCCGACGCGCCAGCCCGTCATGGCATACGTCTTCGCGACGCCGTTGAGGATGACCACGCGGTCGGCGAGCTCGGGGACAACGCTGGCGATCGAGGTGAACTCGACGCCGTCGTACACCAGGTGCTCGTAGATCTCGTCGGTGACGACCCAGAGGCCATGCTCCGCGGCCCAGCGGCCGATCGCGGCGACCTCCTCCGGCGAGTACACCGAGCCGGTCGGGTTGGAGGGGGAGACGAAGAGCAGGACCTTGGTCCGCTCGGTGCGCGCGGCCTCGAGCTGGTCCACGGTGACCTTGTACTCGGCCTCCGGGCCGGCGAACACGTCGACGGGCACGCCGCCGGCGAGCCGGATGGCCTCCGGGTAGGTGGTCCAGTAGGGGGCGGGCACGAGGACCTCGTCCTCGGGGTCCAGCAGCGTGGCGAACGTGTTGTACACGGCCTGCTTGCCGCCGTTGGTCACCAGGACCTGGGCGGCGGCGGCCTCGTAGCCGGAGTCGCGGAGGGTCTTGGCCGCGATCGCCTCGCGCAGCTCGGGCAGCCCCGCGGCGGGGGAGTAGCGGTGGTTCCGCGGGTCGCGCGCGGCCTCGACGGCCGCGTCGACGATGTACTCGGGGGTCGGGAAGTCGGGCTCTCCGGCGCCGAACCCGATCACCGGGCGCCCGGCCGCTTTGAGGGCCTTGGCCTTTGCGTCGACGGCGAGAGTGGCGGATTCGGCGATGGAACCGATGCGGCGGGAGATCCGGGACATGCGCTTCTGGCTCGCTTTCACTGGGGTTGCGGGGCGACGTCCCCAGCTTAGTGCCGCCCGCCCCGTCATGGTGCTCGGCGGGCCGTGCTCCGGCCCGGTTCGACTTGTGGCGATCCATTGCGTAAACTCTTACCTCGGTGTTGCGAAGCACCATGATCGAGCCGTGCAGTCGGTGGGACCCCGTCCCGACGGCAGGCGTCCGGCCGGTCGAAACAACCAAGGGTAGTGGCGCAATTGGTAGCGCAGCGGTCTCCAAAACCGCAGGTTGCAGGTTCGAGTCCTGTCTGCCCTGCGCAGTGGCAATCACGGATCCGTCCGTGACGTGCTCAGCGATAACCACGTCACGGTGTCTCGCGGGTCTGAGGGACCAGCGGGGCACCGTGACTGTTTCATCGGAAACCACCTGGATCGAGGTAGCGTGAGCGATAGCGCGGTGAGCGACTCCAACGACATGCGAGCTCCCGAGGCCGACAAGCGGGGGATCTTCGCCAAGATCGCGCTGTTCCTCCGCCAGGTCCTCTCCGAGCTGAAAAAGGTCGTCACGCCGACGAAGAAGGAATGGGTCAACTACACGATCACCGTTCTCTGCTTCGTCATCGTCGTGATGCTGATTGTCAGTGCACTGGACTTCCTGTTCGGCAACGCGTCGATCTTCGTTTTCACGGAACCGCTGGAACAGTAAGTCTCGTTGACGCGTGGCGACGGCCCGCTGCACGATGAACACTTCTGGTTAACCAGTGATAGAAAGCAGGAACGCAGTGTCCGATCAGGAACTCGAAGCCCAGAGCAACGAAGAGAACGTTGACCTGGCACCGGAGGCCGACGCCGAGGCGTCGGCCGAAGCTGCCGTTTCCGAGGGCGCGGATTCCGAGGACGCAGCGCCGGCGCAGGACGCGCCCGCCGCCGAGTCCGACGCCGTCCAGGAGGACGCCGACGCACCGGGCACCGAGTCGGCCACGGAGGACGCGGACGCCGCGGCCGAGGTCGACCCCAAGGAGGAGTTCCGGTCCAAGCTGCGCCGCCAGCCGGGCGACTGGTACGTCATCCACTCCTACGCGGGCTATGAGAACCGCGTGAAGGTCAACCTGGAGACGCGCATCCAGACCCTCAACATGGAGGATTTCATCTACGAGATCCAGGTCCCCATGGAAGAGGTCATGGAGATCAAGAACACCACCAAGAAGATCGTCCGCCGCGTGCGCATCCCGGGCTACGTGCTCGTGCGCATGGAGCTCACGGACGAGTCCTGGGGTGTCGTCCGCCACACTCCGGGCGTCACCGGGTTCGTCGGCAACGCCCACGACCCGACGCCGCTGAGCCTGGACGAGGTCTTCTCGATGCTCGAGCACACGGTCGTGACCGAGGAGGGCCCCGAGGGCTCCTCGAAGCCCGGCCGTGCGCCGATCACCGAGGTCACGGTGGACTTCGAGGTCGGCGAGTCGGTCACCGTCAACGACGGCCCGTTCGAGACGCTGCCCGCCACGATCTCCGAGATCAAGTTGGACACCAAGCAGCTCGTGGTCCTCGTGTCGATCTTCGAGCGCGAGACGCCGGTGACCCTCTCCTTCGACCAGGTCACCAAGATCCAGTAGCGATCCCGTAGGATTAACAAGCTTCGGCCCCATTCCGGACCGCTTTGACCGGATGGGGCCGTTCGGTTGCCGCGCCACGGCAATCAACCCCCTCCAGCACGCTCCTGTGCTGCGTGGGAAACGTAAAGAGTAGAAGGACCCGACATGGCCCCCAAGAAGAAGGTCACCGGCCTCATCAAGCTGCAGATCCAGGCAGGCGCCGCCAACCCGGCACCGCCGATCGGTCCCGCGCTTGGTCAGCACGGTGTCAACATCATGGAGTTCTGCAAGGCGTACAACGCCGCGACCGAATCCCAGCGCGGCAACGTGATCCCCGTGGAGATCACGGTCTACGAGGACCGCTCCTTCACCTTCATCACGAAGACCCCGCCGGCGGCCGAGCTCATCAAGAAGGCTGCGGGCGTCCAGAAGGGCTCCGCCACCCCGCACACCGTCAAGGTCGCGAAGCTGACCCAGGCGCAGTGCGAGGAGATCGCCGAGCAGAAGATGACCGACCTGAACGCCAACGACGTCCAGGCCGCCGCCAAGATCATCGCCGGCACTGCCCGCTCCATGGGCATCACCGTCGAGGGCTGACCAGCCCCACCCCCTCGCTCCGGTCCGTCCGGAGCAGCCCCACCCGGGGCACCGAACATCATCAACGCGGGACGGCCGATGAGCCGGACACCGCAAGTGGCAGGGTCGAGCGCGACCCACTGGACCACGACTGCATAAGGAGAAAACGCAGATGGCAAAGCGCAGCAAAGCATACGAGGCAGCTGTAGCCAAGATCGACTTCGGCAAGCTGTACTCGCCGGCCGAAGCCGTGGCACTGGCCAAGGAGACCGCGGTCTCCAAGGCCGACCCGACCGTGGAGGTCGCCTTCCGCCTGGGCGTTGACCCGCGCA
This sequence comes from Zhihengliuella sp., assembly GCF_031178195.1. Lineage (GTDB taxonomy): Bacteria > Actinomycetota > Actinomycetes > Actinomycetales > Micrococcaceae > Zhihengliuella. The sequence goes on along the minus strand of NZ_JAPSJL010000007.1, from coordinate 20,243 downwards.
AGGCCGACCAGATGGTCCGCGGCACCGTCAACCTGCCGCACGGCACCGGCAAGACGGCCCGCGTGGTCGTCATCGCCACCGGCGACAAGGCCGAGGCCGCGATCGCCGCCGGCGCCGACTTCGTCGGCTCGGACGACATCATCGAGAAGATCCAGGGCGGCTGGACCGACTTCGACGCCGCCGTCGCCACCCCGGACCTCATGGGCAAGGTCGGCCGCCTGGGCAAGATCCTCGGCCCGCGCAACCTCATGCCGAACCCGAAGACCGGCACGGTGACCATGAACGTCGCCAAGGCCGTCGAGGACATCAAGGGCGGCAAGATCGACTTCCGCGTCGACAAGCACTCCAACCTGCACTTCATCATCGGCAAGGCGTCCTTCGACACCCAGAAGCTCGCCGAGAACTACGCCGCAGCGCTGGAGGAGATCCTTCGCCTGAAGCCGACCGCTTCCAAGGGTCGCTACATCAGCAAGGCCACCGTCGCCACGACCTTCGGCCCGGGCATCCCGGTGGACCCGAACGTCACCAAGGTCGTCACCGCCTAGGGTCCCCGGACCTCGGCTGGAAGGCCCCGCTGCGCGAGCAGCGGGGCCTTCCGCGTCTGGCGGGGCCGCCGATTTGGAGCGGGCCCGCCGTGTCGCTATAGTTGTCTGTACCTAAGACCGTCGGTCGGTGTGTGCCCATGGCGATTCCGCAAGGAAGAGCGTGGGCGGGCATCTGAAAGTTCCTCGTAGAGGACGACCCACGCAGGTGACACACTTCCTCCACGGTGACCAACGTCGTCGTCCTCCGAAGCCCTGTGCGCCTGCACGGGGCGTTTTTTGTGTGCGGCCCTCCCGGGCCCGAGCCCCCAGGGGCTGGACTTCCGGAACTGATCGACATCCGACTCAATCCCCGGAAGGAGGGTTATGGCAACGCAGAGCAAGATCACCGCTGTTGAGGAGATCACCGCCGACTTCAAGGAGTCGAACGCCGCTGTCCTGACCGAATACCGCGGGCTTTCGGTTGCGAAGCTTAAGGATCTGCGCCGCGCACTTGGTCCCGACACCAAGTACTCGGTCGTCAAGAACACCCTGACCAGCATCGCCGCCAAGGAAGCGGGCATCGACGCGTTCGATGACCAGCTCTCCGGCCCGACCGCCATCGCCTTCATCAAGGGCGACGCCGTGGCCGCAGCCAAGAGCCTGACGGATTTCGCCAAGGAGAACAAGCAGCTGGTCGTGAAGACCGGCTTCTTCGAGGGCAAGGCACTCGACGCGAGCGGGGTCGAGGCCCTGGCCGCACTCGAGTCGCGCGAGCACCAGCTGGCCCGTGTCGCCGGCGTCCTGCAGGCACCGGCGTCCGCCGCGGCCCGCATCATCGACGCACTGCGCGCCAAGCGCGAAGAAGAAGGTGGCGCCCCGGCTGAGGCTCCCGCCGCCGAGGCCGAGGAAGCACCCGCTTCCGACGCCGCCACCGAAGAGGCCTGAGGCTTCTCACCCCCACCGCAAACTTGCGGCGCCTACACCGCGCCGCTCAAAGGAAAGGACGCCAAAATCATGGCGAAGCTTACCACTGACGAGCTGCTCGACGCTTTCAAGGAAATGAGCATCATCGAGCTCTCCGAGTTCGTGAAGTCCTTCGAGGAGACCTTCGAGGTCACCGCCGCTGCCGTCGCCGTTGCCGGCCCGGCCGCCGGTGGCGGCGAGGCCGCTGCCGAGGAGCAGACCGAGTTCGACGTCATCCTCGAGGCCGCCGGCGACAAGAAGATCGGCGTCATCAAGGAGGTCCGTGGCCTCACGTCGCTGGGCCTGAAGGAGGCCAAGGAGCTCGTCGACGGCGCTCCGAAGGCCGTCCTCGAGGGCGCCAACAAGGAGACCGCCGAGAAGGCCAAGGAGGCCCTCGAGGCCGCCGGCGCCACGGTCACCCTCAAGTAAGTCCCCCGGACTACTCGAGGCCGGGACCCCCGGATCTCAGCATCGGAAGCCCCGCCCACCGCAGCAGCGGAGGGCGGGGCTTCCGTCGTCCCCGCGTCCGCCCGCGCGCACGCGCGTACCAGTGAACGTTGACGAAGCTCCAAGGCTGGCTTCGTACCGTTACCAATATGAGATCTCGGCTGGCCCTCCTCGATGTCACGCGCCTCGTGGCGGCGCTGATGGTGGTGTTCTACCACTACACGGCCTGGCACCACAGCAACTGGGGCCCGGAGAACGCCAGCGAGGCCTGGCCCCTGCTGAGCCGGATCACCACCTTCGGGAACCTCGGCGTCCCCCTGTTCTTCATCGTCAGCGGGTTCGTCATCCTGCTCTCCAGCTACGGCCGCCGGCCCAGCCAGTTCATCGGCTCGCGTGTGGGCCGGCTCTTCCCCGCCTACTGGGTGGGCGTGCTCGCCACCGGCATCCTCGTGTTCTTCATCTGGGCGGACGCCGGCGACAAGCTCACGTACGCCGACTGGGCCGTGAACTTCACGATGTTCCAGTCGGCGGCCGACGTCCCCGACATCGACGGCGTCTACTGGACCCTCTGGGCCGAGATGCGCTTCTACGGCTGGATCCTGCTGCTCATGCTCCTGGGCTGGCTCACGCCCGGACGGATGATCGCCTTCGCCGGGCTCTGGCCGGTCGCGGGGATCCTCGCCGACGCGGCCGGCCTCGAGGCGCTGGACACGGTCCTCATGAAGCAGCACGCCCCGCTCTTCGCCGGGGGCATCGCGCTCTTCCTGATCTTCCGCTTCGGCCACACGCCCCTGCGCTGGATCGTTCTCGGGACCAACGTGGCCCTCAGCGCCTTCTTCACCGGGAAACGCGTCAGCGGCGAGGTCGAGTCGCTCGTGGGCTACACCATCGCCCCGGAGGTGTACTGGCCGATCGTCGTCGCCCTGTTCGCGCTCCTGGCCGGCATGACGCTCACCCGGGCCCGCGACTGGTCCATCCCGGGGGCGACGACGGCCGGGGCGCTGACCTACCCGGTCTACCTGCTGCACCAGATGTGGGGCTGGTGGCTCATCGGCATCCTGGCCCCCGTGCTGCCGCGCCCGGTCACGCTCGCCGTCGTCGTGGCCCTGGTCCTCGTCGCCGCCTTCGCGGTGCACCGGGCGGTCGAGCGCCCCTACGGCAGGACGCTCTCCGAGAAGGTCACGCAGGGCCTGGACTGGGCGGGGGAGCGGTTCAGCGCTGCAGCAGCAGGGCTTCGCCCTGCCCTCCTCCGCCGCACAGGCTGACCGCCGCGCGGCCCGAGCCGCGGCGGGCCAGCTCCAGCGCGGCGTGCAGCGCGAGGCGTGCACCGGAGGCCCCGATCGGATGGCCCAGCGCGATGGCCCCGCCGTGGATGTTGGTGCGCTCCAGCGGGTAGTCCAGATCCCGCAGGGACTGGCACGCCACGGCGCCGAAGGCCTCGTTGATCTCGATGAAGTCGACGTCGGCGAGGCTCCAGCCCGCCGTCTCCAGGGCCCGCTCGATCGCCCGCGAGGGCTGGGAGTGCAGCGAGTTGTCCGGACCGGCCACCTGGCCCGGGGCGCCGATGGCCGCGAGCACGGTCAGTCCGTGCTCCTCGGCATACGCCCGGGAGGCGACGACGACGGCCGCGGCGCCGTCCGAGAGCGGCGAAGAGTTGCCCGCGGTGATCGTCCCCTCGGGGTCGAACGCGGGGCGCAGGCCCGCCAATCCCTCGGCCGTGGTGTCGGCCCGGACGCCCTCGTCGGCGGAGACCACCACGGGCTCTCCCCGGCGCTGGGGGATCTCGACCGGAACGATCTCCTGATCGAACACGCCGTCGCTCTGGGCGGCTGCGGCCCGGCGGTGCGACGCGGCGGCGACCTCGTCCTGGTCGCGGCGCGCGATCCCGAGCCTGCCGTTGTGCCGCTCGGTGCTCACGCCCATCGAGACGCCGTCGAACGCGTCGGTCAGGCCGTCGTGGGCGACCGAGTCGACCGCCGAGATGTCGCCGTAGCTCCAGCCCTGGCGCGAGCCGGGCAGGACGTGCGGGCCGTTCGTCATCGACTCCATCCCGCCGGCGACGACGACGTCCGCCTCGCCGAGACGGACCAGGCGGGCGGCGTCCGTGACGGCCGCCAGGCCGGAGAGGCAGACTTTGTTGATGGTGACCGTGGGGACGTCCCACCCGATGCCGGCGGCGACCGCGGCCTGGCGGGCGGGGTTCTGCCCGGCGCCGGCCTGGACCACCTGGCCCATCACGACGGCGTCGACGGCCTCCGGACCGACCCCGGAGCGCTCCAGCGCGCCGGCGATGGCGCGGGATCCCAGCTGCACGGCGGACAGGGCCGCGAGCCCGCCCTTGAACCGGCCGAACGGCGTCCGCGCGCCCCCGACGATCACGGCCTCCCGGGCGGTCCTGGCGTCGCTCTTCCCCGTATCCCGATTGCTCATACGGCCACTTTACCGTGACCAACGACACAGTGGAGTCCGCAGGTCAGGGCCGTGCCGGCGCGGATCCGGCGTGTGCGGCTTGTCAAGCCTCCACTAGACATGCTAGGCGCCCGTATGTAGAATGGAGCTTTGCGTCTTCCCTCTCTGCGTTCTGGCCTTCATATAGCGGTGGGTCCGAAAATCCCGTGATGTCGACCGGCAATCCCGAACAGCAGCACTCCAGTACGACGACTGGCGTGCCCTGCTGGCGGCGGCGGCATGGACGGGCGGGGGAGGCGCTCGGAAACCTGACGGTCTGTGGAAGGATCCATCTTGGTCGCCTCGAGCACCTCTCAAAACGTAACCGCTAGTTCGGCGCGGTCCGCAGAAGCGGCCGGCCGAATCTCATTCGCAAAGATCCACGAACCGCTGGACGTGCCCAACCTGCTGGCACTGCAGACGGAGAGCTTCGACTGGCTGGTGGGCAACCAGCGGTGGAAGGACCGTTTCGCCGCGGCCCAGGAGATCGGCGACGACAGCATCGCCGAGGTCTCCGGCCTCGCCGAGATCTTCGAGGAGATCTCCCCGATCGAGGACTTCCAGCAGACGATGTCGCTGAGCTTCTCCGATCCGGAGTTCGCCGACCCCAAGTACACCGAGGCCGAGTGCAAGGATCGCGACGCGACCTACGCCGCCCCGCTGTACGTCAAGGCCGAGTTCATGAACAACAACACGGGCGAGATCAAGCAGCAGACCGTGTTCATGGGCGACTTCCCGCTGATGACCCAGAACGGCACGTTCATCATCAACGGCACCGAGCGCGTCGTCGTCTCGCAGCTCGTCCGCTCCCCGGGCGCCTACTTCGAGCGCACCCCGGACAAGACGTCCGACAAGGACATCTTCACCGCCAAGGTCATCCCGTCCCGCGGCGCCTGGCTCGAGCTCGAGATTGACAAGCGCGACCAGGTCGGCGTCCGCCTCGACCGCAAGCGCAAGCAGTCCGTCACGGTCCTGCTCAAGGCCCTGGGCTGGAGCGAGGCCGACATCCTCGCCGAGTTCGGCAACTACGAGTCGATCCGCGCCACCCTGGAGAAGGACACCACGGAGACGCAGGAGGAAGCCCTCCTCGACATCTACCGCAAGCTCCGTCCGGGAGAGCCGCCGACAGTCGAGTCCGCACAGAACCTGCTGGACAACCTGTACTTCAACCCCAAGCGCTACGACCTCGCCAAGGTCGGCCGCTACAAGATCAACCGCAAGCTCGGCCTGGACAAGCCGCTCTCGGGCCCGGGCGCCTCGGTGCTCGGCAATGACGACATCGTCGCCATGATCAAGTTCCTCGTGGCGCTGCACGCCGGCGAGACCACGATCCCGGGTCGCCGCAACGGCGAGGACGTCGACATCCGCGTGGAGGTCGACGACATCGACCACTTCGGCAACCGCCGCATCCGCGCCGTCGGCGAGCTCATCGAGAACCAGGTCCGCACCGGCCTGTCCCGCATGGAGCGCGTCGTCCGCGAGCGCATGACCACGCAGGACGTCGAGGCCATCACGCCGCAGACGCTGATCAACATCCGCCCGGTGGTCGCCGCGATCAAGGAGTTCTTCGGAACCTCCCAGCTGTCGCAGTTCATGGACCAGAACAACCCGCTGGCCGGCCTCACGCACAAGCGCCGCCTGTCCGCGCTCGGCCCGGGCGGCCTGTCCCGCGACCGCGCCGGCATGGAGGTCCGCGACGTCCACCCGTCGCACTACGGCCGCATGTGCCCGATCGAGACCCCTGAAGGCCCGAACATCGGCCTGATCGGCTCGCTCGCCACCTACGCGCGCATCAACGCGTTCGGCTTCATCGAGTCGCCGTACCGCAAGGTCGTCGACGGCCGGGTCACCGACGAGGTCCAGTACCTCACGGCCGACGAGGAGCTCGACGCCCTCATCGCCCAGGCCAACGCGCCGCTGACCGAGGACCAGCGCTTCGCCGAGGACCTCGTCCTCTGCCGCGAGCGCGGCGGCGGCGGCGAGCCCGTGCTCGTCGCCCCGACCGAGATCGACTTCATGGACGTCTCCCCGCGCCAGATGGTGTCCGCGGCGACGGCCCTGATCCCGTTCCTCGAGCACGACGACGCCAACCGCGCCCTCATGGGCGCGAACATGCAGCGTCAGGCCGTGCCGCTGCTCCAGTCCGAGGCCCCGCTCGTGGGCACCGGCATGGAGAAGTACGTGGCCGTCGACGCCGGCGACGCCGTCACCGCCGAGAAGGCCGGTGTGGTCACCACGGTCTCCGCCGACCTCGTCATCGTCATGAACGACGACGGCACGGAGTCCGCGTACCCGATCATGAAGTTCGCGCGCTCCAACCAGGGCAACGCATACAACCAGCGGGTCCGTGTCTCCGAGGGCGACCGGGTGGAGTTCCAGAGCATCATCGCCGACGGCCCCTCCACCGACAAGGGCGAGCTGTCCCTGGGCAAGAACCTCCTGGTGGCGTTCATGTCCTGGGAGGGCCACAACTTCGAGGACGCCATCATCCTGTCCCAGCGGATGGTGTCCGAGGACGTCCTGACCTCGATCCACATCGAGGAGCACGAGGTCGACGCCCGCGACACCAAGCTCGGTGCCGAGGAGATCACCCGCGACATCCCGAACGTCTCGGAGGAGGTGCTGAGCCAGCTCGACGAGCGCGGCATCATCCACATCGGCGCCGAGGTCGAGGCCGGCGACATCCTCGTGGGCCGCGTGACGCCGAAGGGCGAGACGGAGCTGACCCCGGAGGAGCGCCTGCTGCGCGCCATCTTCGGCGAGAAGTCCCGCGAGGTCCGCGACACGTCCCTGAAGGTGCCCCACGGCGAGTCCGGCACGGTCATCGGCGTGCGCATCTTCGACCGCGACAACGACGACGAGCTGCCCCCGGGCGTGAACCAGCTGGTCCGCGTGTACGTGGCCCAGAAGCGCAAGATCACGGACGGCGACAAGCTCGCCGGCCGCCACGGCAACAAGGGCGTCATCTCGCGCATCCTGCCCGTCGAGGACATGCCGTTCCTCGAGGACGGCACGCCGGTCGACGTGATCCTGAACCCGCTGGGCGTCCCGGGCCGCATGAACATCGGCCAGGTCCTGGAGATCCACCTGGGCTGGGCCGCGAAGCAGGGCTGGAAGATCGAGGGCGAGCCCGAGTGGCTCCAGCACCTCCCGAACCTGCCCCGCGAGTCGGGCCCGACCACGGTCGCGACCCCGGTCTTCGACGGCGCCGAGGAGGGCGAGGTCCGCAACCTGCTGGACCACACCACCCCGACCCGCGACGGCCAGCGGCTGATCGGCAACACCGGCAAGGCGAACCTGTTCGACGGCCGCTCCGGCGAGCCGTTCCCGGACCCGATCTCCGTCGGCTACATGTACATCCTGAAGCTGCACCACCTGGTCGACGACAAGATCCACGCCCGCTCGACCGGTCCGTACTCCATGATCACCCAGCAGCCGCTCGGCGGTAAGGCCCAGTTCGGCGGCCAGCGCTTCGGTGAGATGGAGGTCTGGGCCCTCGAGGCGTACGGCGCGGCCTACACGCTGCAGGAGCTGCTGACCATCAAGTCCGACGACGTCCACGGCCGCGTGAAGGTCTACGAGGCGATCGTCAAGGGCGAGAACATCCCGGACCCGGGCGTGCCCGAGTCCTTCAAGGTGCTCATCAAGGAAATGCAGTCGCTGTGCCTGAACGTCGAGGTGCTGTCCGCGGACGGCACCACGATCGAAATGCGTGACTCGGACGAGGAAGTCTTCCGGGCCGCGGAAGAACTCGGCATCGACCTCTCGCGGGCCGAGCCGAGCTCCGTCGAGGAGGTCTAGTACGCGGGCGGGGGCCCGGCGCACCGCCGGGCACCCGCCGTCGTACCGATCTTTTTCCCGAACCCATCAGCGGCTCGCGCCGCTGGACAAGACTTCAGAGAATTAGAGAGATAGGGACCATATGTCCAACGATTCCTCCTTCGGCCTCATGCGCATCGGCCTCGCCACCGGTGAAGACATCCGTGAGTGGAGCTTCGGCGAGGTCAAGAAGCCGGAGACCATCAACTACCGCACCCTGAAGCCCGAGAAGGACGGACTCTTCTGCGAGAAGATCTTCGGTCCGTCCCGGGACTGGGAGTGCTACTGCGGCAAGTACAAGCGCGTGCGCTTCAAGGGCATCATCTGCGAGCGCTGCGGCGTCGAGGTGACCCGTGCCAAGGTGCGCCGTGAGCGCATGGGCCACATCGAGCTGGCCGCCCCCGTCACGCACATCTGGTACTTCAAGGGCGTCCCGTCCCGACTGGGCTACCTGCTGGACCTGGCCCCGAAGGATCTCGAGAAGATCATCTACTTCGCGGCCTACATGATCACGTCCGTCGACGAGGACCGTCGTCACGCCGAGCTGCCGAACCTGCAGGCGCAGCACGACCTGCAGCGCAAGCAGCTCGTCGAGAACCGCGACTCCGACATCGCGGCGGTCGCCCGTGACCTCGAGAACGACCTCGCACGCCTGGAGGCCGAAGGCGCCAAGGCCGCCGAGAAGAAGAAGGCCCGCGACCTCGCCGACAAGACGATGGCGCAGATCCGCAAGCGCGCCGACGCCGAGATCGAGCGCCTCGAGCAGGTCTGGGACCGCTTCAAGAACCTCAAGGTCGCCGACCTCGAGGGCGACGAGGGCCTGTTCCGCGCCATGCGCGAGAAGTACGGCCTGTACTTCGAGGGCGCCATGGGCGCGGAGGCGATCCGCAAGCGTCTCGAGTCCTTCGACCTCGAGGCCGAGGCCGAGCACCTGCGCGACATCATCAAGAACGGCAAGGGCCAGCGCAAGACCCGTGCGCTGAAGCGCCTGAAGGTCGTCAACGCGTTCCTGACCACGGACAACAGCCCGCTGGGCATGGTCCTGGACGCCGTCCCGGTGATCCCGCCGGAGCTGCGCCCGATGGTCCAGCTGGACGGTGGCCGCTTCGCGACCTCCGACCTGAACGATCTGTACCGTCGCGTGATCAACCGCAACAACCGCCTGAAGCGCCTGCTGGACCTCGGTGCGCCCGAGATCATCGTGAACAACGAGAAGCGCATGCTGCAGGAGGCCGTGGACTCCCTGTTCGACAACGGCCGCCGCGGCCGTCCGGTCACCGGACCGGGCAACCGCCCGCTGAAGTCGCTGTCCGACATGCTCAAGGGCAAGCAGGGCCGCTTCCGTCAGAACCTGCTCGGCAAGCGCGTCGACTACTCCGGCCGTTCGGTCATCGTCGTCGGCCCGCAGCTGAAGCTGCACCAGTGCGGTCTGCCCAAGCAGATGGCCCTGGAGCTCTTCAAGCCGTTCGTGATGAAGCGCCTCGTGGACCTGAACCACGCGCAGAACGTCAAGAGCGCCAAGCGCATGGTCGAGCGCTACCGTCCGCAGGTCTGGGACGTGCTCGAGGAGATCATCACCGAGCACCCGGTGCTGCTCAACCGTGCACCCACCCTGCACCGCCTGGGCATCCAGGCGTTCGAGCCGCAGCTCGTCGAGGGCAAGGCCCTGCAGCTGCACCCGCTCGTCTGCGCGGCGTTCAACGCCGACTTCGACGGCGACCAGATGGCGGTGCACCTGCCGCTGTCGCCGGAGGCCCAGGCCGAGGCGCGCATCCTGATGCTCTCCTCGCACAACATCCTGAAGCCGTCCGACGGCCGCCCGGTGGCCCTGCCGTCGCAGGATATGATCATCGGCCTCCACCACCTCACCACCAAGCGCGAGGGGGAGAAGGGCGAGGGCCGCGTCTTCTCGACGGCCGCCGAGGCGATCATGGCGCACGACGCCGGCGAGCTGCACCTCAACGCCGTCGTGAAGATCCGCGTGGAGGGCTTCGTGCCGTCCGAGGAGCAGCCGGCCCCCGAGGGCTGGGAGCCGGGCACCCCGGCGCTCATCGAGACGTCCCTGGGCCAGGTGCTCTTCAACGAGACCCTGCCCGAGGACTACCCGTGGGTCGAGCACGTGGCCGGCAAGGACGCGCTCTCGGAGATCGTCAACGATCTCGCCGAGCGCTACCCGAAGGTCATCACCGCGCAGACGCTGGACAACCTGAAGGACGCCGGCTTCTACTGGGCGACCCGCTCGGGCGTGACCGTCGCGATCTCGGACGTCTCCTCCAACATGAACAAGGCGGAGATCCTGGCCCCGTACGAGGAGCAGGCACTCAAGGTGCAGGCCCAGTACGACAAGGGCCTGATCGCCGACGACGAGCGCCGCACCGAGCTGGTCGACATCTGGACCAAGGCGACCGACGAGGTCGCCGAGGCGATGAAGAACGGCATGGAGAAGCTGAACACCATCAACCGCATGGTGACCTCGAAGGCTCGAGGCAACTGGCTCCAGCTGCGCCAGATCGCGGGTATCCGCGGTCTCGTGTCCAACCCGCGCGGCGACATCATCCCGCGTCCGATCAAGTCCTCGTACCGCGAGGGCCTCACGGTCCTCGAGTACTTCATCGCGACGCACGGTGCGCGTAAGGGCCTGGCCGATACGGCGCTGAAGACGGCCAACTCGGGCTACCTGACGCGTCGTCTGGTCGACGTCTCCCAGGACGTCATCGTCCGCGAGGACGACTGCGGCACCCGTCGCGGCCTGACCGTGCCGATCGCGACCGTGGACGACCTCGGTACCGTGCGCAAGCACGAGACCGTGGAGAACTCGGCCTACACCCGCACGCTGGCCACCGACGTCAAGGACGCCGAGGGCAACGTGCTGGCCGAGGCCGGCGCCGACGTGGGCGACGTCCTGATCGACCGCCTGTACGAGGCTGGCGTCCAGGAGATCAAGGTCCGCTCCGTGCTGACCTGCGAGTCCGCCGTCGGGACCTGCGCGCTCTGCTACGGCCGCTCCCTGGCCACGGGCAAGCTCGTGGACATCGGCGAGGCCGTCGGCATCATCGCCGCACAGTCCATCGGCGAGCCGGGCACGCAGCTCACCATGCGTACGTTCCACACGGGTGGTGTGGCCTCCGCGGAGGACATCACCCAGGGTCTGCCCCGTATCCAGGAGCTCTTCGAGGCCCGCACCCCGAAGGGTGTGGCCCCGATCTCCGAGGTCGCCGGCCGCGTGACCATCGAGGACGCGGACCGTCAGCTGCGCATCGTCATCACGCCGGACGACGGCACCGAGGACATCGCGTACCCGATCCTGCGCCGTGCCCGCATGCTGGTCGTCGACGGCGACCACGTGGAGGTCGGACAGCAGCTCGTCGCCGGTGCGATCGACCCCAAGCAGGTCCTGCGCGTGCTCGGCCCCCGGGAGGCGCAGAAGTTCCTGGTCCGCGAGGTCCAGAACGTGTACCAGTCCCAGGGTGTGGGCATCCACGACAAGCACGTGGAGGTCATCGTCCGGCAGATGCTGCGCCGGATCACCGTGATCGAGCAGGGCGACACCGACCTGCTCCCGGGCGAGCTCACCGACCGGGCCCGCTTCATCGCGGAGAACCGCAAGGCAGTGTCCGAGGGCAAGTCGGCGGCCTCCGGCCGTGACGAGCTCATGGGCATCACCAAGGCCTCGCTCGCGACCGACTCGTGGCTGTCTGCCGCCTCCTTCCAGGAGACGACGCGCGTGCTCACGCAGGCCGCGATGGAGGCCAAGTCGGACTCCCTGATCGGTCTGAAGGAGAACGTGATCATCGGCAAGCTGATCCCGGCCGGCACCGGCCTGGACCGCTACACCAAGGTCGCGGTCGAGCCGACCGAGGAGGCCAAGGCCAACCTGTTCACGGGTCCGAGCGCCTTCACGGGCTTCGACTACGAGGGCATGGACAACGGTCTCAGCCCCGAGTTCACGGCCATCCCGATGGACGACTACGACCTGGGCAGCGACTTCCGCTGACCGACCGCAGTAGGCGACTGATCCCCTAGGGGAGAGGTCGCCCACCGTCCCGACAGTGCAGGGCGGCACCGCAGCAGCGGTGCCGCCCTGCGCCGTCGGCGGGCCCGCGCGCCTCGATTCGGAGGAGGGGGCCGAATCGTGGTAGATTGATGTCAATTGTTTTGTGTGTGGCAAAGGGACACGGTCCGGGTCGCGGGGAAGTTGCGCGACGAATGCCACACTTTTGCACGCCTACGGTCGATTCCGCTGCCGTTGCGTTGCGATGAAACGACCACACCGCAGTGCCGACGGCTCCTGGGCCCACGGCGCGGCAGATCACAGAAACCGGAGGACACGAAAGTGCCTACTATTCAGCAGCTGGTCCGCAAGGGCCGCTCGCCGAAGGTCAACAAGACCAAGGCCCCCGCCCTGAAGGGCGATCCCATGCGCCGTGGCGTGTGCACCCGTGTGTACACGACCACCCCGAAGAAGCCGAACTCCGCGCTCCGCAAGGTCGCCCGCGTGCGCCTCTCCGGCGGCGTCGAGGTCACCGCCTACATCCCCGGCGTGGGCCACAACCTGCAGGAGCACTCCATCGTGCTGGTCCGCGGCGGCCGCGTGAAGGACCTCCCGGGCGTCCGCTACAAGATCGTCCGCGGTGCTCTCGATACCCAGGGTGTGAAGAACCGCAAGCAGGCTCGTTCCCGCTACGGCGCCAAGAAGGAGAAGAAGTAATGCCTCGTAAGGGTCCGGCGCCCAAGCGCCCCCTCGTCGCCGATCCGGTCTACGGGTCGCCGCTGGTCACGCAGCTCATCAACAAGGTCCTCGTCGACGGCAAGAAGTCGACCGCCGAGCGCATCGTCTACGGTGCCCTCGCCGGTGCCGAGGCCAAGTCCGGCAACGACCCGGTGGTTACCCTCAAGAAGGCCATGGACAACGTCCGCCCGGCCCTCGAGGTCCGCTCCCGCCGCGTCGGTGGCGCCACCTACCAGGTCCCGGTCGAGGTCAAGCCGGGCCGTGCCACCGCCCTCGCCCTCCGTTGGCTCGTCGGCTACTCCAAGGACCGCCGCGAGAAGACGATGATCGAGCGTCTCATGAACGAGATCCTCGACGCCTCGAATGGTCTCGGTGCCGCTGTGAAGCGCCGCGAGGACACCCACAAGATGGCCGAGTCCAACAAGGCCTTCGCTCACTACCGCTGGTAAGCATGACGTCGTGAGGATGACGGCGGCCGAGGCACCCCGGTGCGGAGGCCGCCGTCGTCCCCGGGTCAACAGACAAAGGGAGACAACGTGGCACAGGATGTGCTCACCGACCTCAAGAAGGTCCGCAACATCGGCATCATGGCCCACATCGATGCCGGTAAGACCACCACGACGGAACGCATCCTCTTCTACACGGGTGTGAACCACAAGATCGGCGAGACGCACGACGGCGCCTCGACGACCGACTGGATGGAGCAGGAGAAGGAGCGCGGCATCACCATCACGTCCGCCGCCGTGACCTGCTTCTGGGACAACAACCAGATCAACATCATCGACACCCCGGGCCACGTTGACTTCACCGTCGAGGTCGAGCGCGCACTCCGCGTGCTCGACGGCGCCGTTGCCGTCTTCGACGGCAAGGAGGGCGTGGAGCCGCAGTCGGAGACCGTCTGGCGCCAGGCCGACAAGTACGACGTCCCGCGCATCTGCTTCGTCAACAAGATGGACAAGATGGGCGCCGACTTCTACTTCACGGTGGACACCATCGTGAAGCGCCTGGGCGCGACCCCGCTGGTCATGCAGCTGCCGATCGGCTCCGAGTCCGACTTCGTCGGCGTCGTGGACCTGCTCTCCATGAAGGCCCTCGTGTGGCCGGGCGACTCCAAGGGCGACGTCACCATGGGTGCCGCCTACGAGACCCGCGAGATCCCCGAGGACCTCAAGGAGCGCGCCGAGGAGTACCGCAACAAGCTCATCGAGCAGGTTGCCGAGTCCTCCGAGGAGCTCATGGAGAAGTACCTCGAGGGCGAGGAGATCAGCAACGAGGAGCTCAAGGCCGGCATCCGCAAGATGACGGTCAACTCCGAGGCCTACCCGGTCTTCTGTGGCTCCGCCTTCAAGAACCGCGGCGTCCAGCCGATGCTGGACGCGGTCATCGACTACCTGCCGGCTCCGCTGGACGTCCCGCCGATGATCGGTCACGACCCGTCGGACGAGTCCGTCGAGCTGACCCGCAAGCCGAGCAAGGACGAGCCGTTCTCGGCCCTCGCCTTCAAGATCGCCTCGCACCCGTTCTTCGGCCAGCTGACCTTCGTGCGCGTCTACTCGGGCCGGGTCACGGCCGGCACGCAGCTGCTGAACACGACCAAGGGCAAGAAGGAGCGCCTGGGCAAGCTGTTCCAGATGCACTCCAACAAGGAGAACCCGGTCGAGGAGATCGTGGCGGGCCACATCTACGCCGTGATCGGCCTCAAGGACGTCACCACCGGTGACACCCTGAGCGCCACGGACGCCCCGATCGTCCTCGAGTCGATGACCTTTCCGGAGCCCGTGATCTCCGTGGCCATCGAGCCGAAGACCAAGGGCGACCAGCAGAAGCTGTCCACGGCCATCCAGAAGCTGGCCGCCGAGGACCCGACCTTCACGGTCAACCTCAACGAGGACACCGGCCAGACCGAGATCGGCGGCATGGGCGAGCTCCACCTGGACATCCTGGTGGACCGCATGAAGCGCGAGTTCAAGGTCGAGGCCAACGTCGGCAAGCCGCAGGTGGCCTACCGCGAGACGATCAAGAAGGCCGCCGAGAAGGTCGACTACACCCACAAGAAGCAGACGGGTGGTTCCGGCCAGTTCGCCAAGGTGCAGGTCTCGTTCGAGCCCCTGGACACCTCCGAGGGCGAGATGTACCAGTTCAAGAACGCCGTCACGGGCGGTCGCGTCCCGCGCGAGTACATCCCGTCCGTCGACGCCGGCATCCAGGACGCCATGCAGTTCGGCATCCTGGCCGGCTACCCGGTCGTGGGCGTCAAGGCGACCCTGATCGACGGCGCGTACCACGACGTCGACTCCTCGGAGATGGCGTTCAAGCTCGCCGGTTCGCAGGTCTTCAAGGAAGGCGCACGCCGCGCCAACCCGGTCCTGCTCGAGCCGGTCATGGCCGTCGAGGTCCGCACCCCGGAGGAGTACATGGGCGACGTCATCGGCGACCTGAACTCCCGCCGTGGCCAGATCCAGTCCATGGAGGACGCGCAGGGCGTCAAGGTCGTCAAGGCCTCGGTCCCGCTGTCCGAGATGTTCGGCTACATCGGCGACCTGCGTTCCAAGACGCAGGGTCGTGCCGTCTACACCATGACGTTCGACAGCTACGCCGAGGTCCCGAAGGCCGTGGCCGACGAGATCATCCAGAAGTCCCGCGGCGAGTAATCGCCTGAGGAACCTGGTCTGCCGCCGGCCGGAGACGGTCGGCGGCGACCGGGCGGGGGCCCCCCACCGCGGGGCCCCCCCCGGGCGGCGGGGGGGGGCGGCCCCCGCCGGCGGGCGGGGGGGGGGCGCGCGCGCGGGGCGGGGGGGGGGCGCCGGGGGGGCCCCCCCCAGCGGCGGCCCCCGCCCGGGCAGACTGAGGGGCCCGGACGACGCGGGCGCCTGCGGAAAGCAAATTTAGCGAAACAAACCAGCCCCCATTAGACTTGCATGAGTTTCGTCCACGAACCGCGTGGGCGAGGGTAAGTCTTCTGACTATGTTCTAGGAGGAACCTGTGGCGAAGGCAAAGTTCGAGCGGACTAAGCCGCACGTCAACATCGGCACCATTGGTCACGTTGACCACGGTAAGACCACGTTGACTGCTGCCATTTCCAAGGTGCTTGCTGACAAGTACCCGGATCTGAACGAGCAGCGCGATTTCGGCGCGATCGACTCCGCACCGGAGGAGCGCCAGCGCGGCATCACCATCAACATCGCGCACATCGAGTACCAGACCGAGGCGCGCCACTACGCCCACGTCGACGCCCCGGGTCACGCTGACTACGTGAAGAACATGATCACCGGTGCTGCTCAGATGGACGGCGCCATCCTCGTTGTGGCCGCCACCGACGGCCCGATGGCCCAGACCCGCGAGCACGTGCTGCTGGCCCGCCAGGTCGGCGTGCCGAAGCTGCTCGTGGCGCTGAACAAGTCCGACATGGTCGACGACGAAGAGCTGCTCGACCTGGTCGAGATGGAGGTCCGCGAGCTGCTGTCCTCCCAGGAGTTCGACGGCGACGACGCTCCGGTCATCCGCGTCTCCGGCCTGAAGGCTCTCGAGGGCGACCCGCAGTGGGTCAAGGCCGTCGAGGACCTCATGGAGGCAGTCGACGAGTACATCCCGACCCCGGTCCGCGACCGCGACAAGCCGTTCCTCATGCCGATCGAGGACGTCTTCACCATCACCGGCCGCGGCACCGTCGTGACGGGCCGCGCCGAGCGCGGTACCCTCGCGATCAACTCCGAGGTCGAGATCGTCGGCATCCGTCCGGTCCAGAAGACCACGGTCACCGGCATCGAGATGTTCCACAAGCAGCTCGACGAGGCATGGGCCGGCGAGAACTGCGGCCTTCTGCTCCGCGGCATCAAGCGCGAGGACGTCGAGCGCGGCCAGGTCATCGTGAAGCCGGGCTCCATCACCCCGCACACGAACTTCGAGGCGAACGTCTACATCCTGTCCAAGGACGAGGGTGGGCGTCACAACCCGTTCTACTCGAACTACCGCCCGCAGTTCTACTTCCGCACCACCGACGTCACCGGCGTCATCACGCTGCCCGAGGGCACCGAGATGGTCATGCCGGGCGACAACACGGAGATGACGGTCGAGCTCATCCAGCCGATCGCCATGGAGGACGGCCTCGGCTTCGCCATCCGCGAGGGTGGCCGCACCGTTGGCTCGGGCCGCGTCACCAAGATCCTCAAGTAAGGTCCCGACCTTCTTGTAGATCCGCAGGATCGTACGAGGGGCCCCGTTGCCGGAAGGCAGCGGGGCCCCTCGTCGTTTTAACGGCAGGTCGTCTAACGGCAGGTCGTTCAACGGCAATGCCGTTCGGGGCCCGGTTCATTCAACGGCCGGGCACCGGGGGAGGGCCGAGCCCTGGGCCCCGATTTGCGACGCCGCGGCAGGGCATGGCACACTAGACAAGTTGTTCATTTGCTTTGCCTGCGGTCAGCCGTGTCCGGTACCAGAACGCGGTCCGCAGGCCGGCTCCGACGGAGCCAGCTTCCCGCCCGGGATAATGCCCGGGGCGGGGGAGTGGCCGACTGGAGCGAACAGAGCGCAATTGAAGATTCCCCCACGGCGGGCAACTCTGAGAAGAGTTAGCGACACGCCCGACCGCGGGGGTCGGACCTCGGCGGGGTGAGGAACCCGGATTCATCCGGATTCAGTCCGTGCGAGGCGTGCCGATCCGGTGAGGATCACGTCTAGGGCACAGCAACTGTACAGAGAGTGCTAATCAGAAAGAGGCATGACGCCATGGCGGGACAAAAAATCCGCATCCGGCTGAAGTCGTATGACCACGAGGTCATTGACGTTTCTGCCCGGAAGATCGTAGAGACGGTCACGCGCGCAGGCGCAACCGTAGTCGGCCCCGTGCCGCTGCCGACGGAGAAGAACGTGTACTGCGTCATCCGTTCGCCCCACAAGTACAAGGACAGCCGCGAGCACTTCGAGATGCGCACCCACAAGCGCCTGATCGACATCGTCGATCCGACTCCGAAGGCTGTCGACTCGCTCATGCGTCTCGACCTTCCGGCTGACGTCAACATCGAAATCAAGCTTTAAGGGGAGGTGCTGAGAGACTATGACCGCAACCCGTAATGTCAAGGGCCTGCTGGGCACGAAGCTCGGCATGACCCAGGTGTGGGATGAGAACAACAAGCTCATCCCGGTCACCGTCGTGCAGGCCGACTCCAACGTCGTGACCCAGCTGCGCAATGCAGACCGCGACGGCTACACCGCGCTCCAGATCGGCTTCGGCCAGATCGACCCGCGCAAGGTCACCAAGCCGCTCGCCGGCCACTTCGAGGCCGCCGGCGTCACGCCGCGCCGCCACGTCGTCGAACTGCGCACTGCTGATGCCGACTCCTACGAGCTCGGCCAGGAACTCTCTGTCGAGATCTTCGAGGCCGGCCAGAAGGTCGACGTCGTCGGTAAGAGCAAGGGCAAGGGCTTCGCCGGTGTCATGAAGCGTCACGGCTTCTCCGGCGTCGGCGCTTCGCACGGCGCGCACAAGAACCACCGTAAGCCGGGTTCCATCGGTGGCGCGTCCACCCCGGGCCGCGTCTTCAAGGGCCTGCGCATGGCTGGCCGCATGGGCGCCGTTCGCCACACCACGCAGAACCTCACGGTTCACGCGGTGGATGCCGAGAAGAACCTCCTCTTGATCAAGGGTGCCGTTCCCGGCGCCCGCGGCCAGGTCGTCCTCGTGCGCTCTGCCGTGAAGGGAGCATAACCAAATGGCTAACACTGTGAAGGTCGATCTCCCCGCCGAGATCTTCGACGTCCAGACCAATGTCCCGCTGCTGCACCAGGTCGTCGTCGGCCAGCTGGCCGCGGCTCGCCAGGGTACGCACAAGACCAAGACCCGCGCCGAGGTTTCGGGCGCAGGCCGCAAGCCGTTCAAGCAGAAGGGCACCGGCCGGGCTCGTCAGGGCTCGATCCGCGCCCCGCACATGACCGGCGGCGGCATCGTGCACGGCCCGACCCCGCGCGACTACTCGCAGCGGACGCCCAAGAAGATGAAGGCCGCCGCACTGCGTGGCGCTCTCTCGGATCGCGCTCGTCACGAGCGCATCCACGTCATCGAGTCCCTCGTGGCCGGCACCAAGCCGTCCACCAAGGAAGCGCTGGCAACCCTTCGCGCTCTCACCGAGCGCAAGAACATGCTCGTTGTCATCGACCGCGCCGATGACGTTGCAGCACTCTCCGTGCGCAACCTCACCGACGTCCACGTGATCTACGTCGACCAGCTCAACACGTACGACGTGCTGGTCGCCGATGACGTGGTCTTCACCAAGGATGCATTCGATGCCCTGGTCAACAAGGAGGAAGCCAAGTGAGCGCCGCCTTCACCAAGACTCCGCACGACGTGATCATTGCTCCCGTCGTCTCCGAGAAGAGCTACGGCCTGATCGACGAGGGTAAGTACACCTTCCTGGTCGACCCGCGCTCGAACAAGTCCGAAATCAAGAACGCCGTGGAGCAGATCTTCGGCGTGAAGGTTGCTTCGGTCAACACCATCAACCGTGCCGGGAAGCGCAAGCGCACCCGCTTCGGCTGGGGCGAGCGCAAGGCTACCAAGCGTGCGATCGTGTCGCTGAAGGAAGGCACTATCGACATCTTCGGCGGTCCGCTTTCCTAAGCGGAGACCACTTTAACGAGGAATAAAAATGGGAATCCGTAAGTACAAGCCGACAACGCCGGGCCTTCGCGGCTCGTCCGTTGCCGACTTCGCAGAAATCACCCGGACCACTCCGGAAAAGTCGCTGGTTCGCCCGCTGACGAAGTCCGGTGGTCGTAACAACAGCGGCAAGATCACCACCCGGCACAAGGGTGGCGGCCACAAGCGCGCGTACCGTCTGATCGACTTCCGTCGTCACGACAAGGACGGCGTGCCGGCGAAGGTCGCTCACATCGAGTACGACCCCAACCGCACGGCCCGCATCGCGCTGCTCCACTACGTGGACGGCACGAAGCGCTACATCATTGCCCCGAACAAGCTCTCCCAGGGCGACACCGTCGAGGCCGGCGCCAACGCCGACATCAAGCCGGGCAACAACCTCCCGCTGCGCAACATCCCGGTGGGTACGGTCATCCACGCCGTGGAGCTGCGCCCGGGCGGCGGTGCCAAGATGGCCCGCTCGGCCGGTGCCTCCATCCAGCTGGTGGCCCGTGAGGGCAAGTTCGCCCAGCTGCGCCTGCCCTCCGGCGAGATCCGCAACGTCGACGTCCGCTGCCGCGCGACGATCGGCGAGGTCGGCAACGCCGAGCAGTCGAACATCAACTGGGGCAAGGCCGGCCGTAACCGCTGGAAGGGCATCCGCCCGACCGTCCGCGGTGT
>NZ_JAPSJL010000013.1 GCF_031178195.1 Zhihengliuella sp. | reverse complement strand
CCGCCCGAAGTCCGTGCCCCGGCCCACGCCCTCGAGCAGGTGCACCAGCCGGGCCGCCGGCCCCGGATCCCACGGACCTTCGCAGACCGCCTCGGCCGTCTCCGCGAGAAGCTCCCGGACCACCACATCCAAGGCCTCCCACCGCTCCACCAGGCCAGAGCGCCCGAGCGTCGAGCCCATAGCCACCGCCGAGGCCCCGGCGGTGGACCCGTCAGAGGGAGTCTCCGCGGCCTCGGCGCCAGGAGCGGACGAAGCCGAAGGACCCGGCCACGGATCAGTCGACACGGCAGGACCGCCTGCCTCGACGGAG
The DNA here is from genome assembly GCF_031178195.1 of Zhihengliuella sp. GTDB lineage: Bacteria > Actinomycetota > Actinomycetes > Actinomycetales > Micrococcaceae > Zhihengliuella. The sequence goes on along the minus strand of NZ_JAPSJL010000013.1, from coordinate 56,538 downwards.
GACACAGGACCGGCAGAGGAGACCGCGGCGGGACCATCCGAAGCCGGCAGCGTGCCGGTCGACGCGGCAGAAACAGGCGCGGCAACCGACGCTGCGCCCGCAGCTGCCGCTGCTGCCGCAGACGTTCCGCCCGCCCCATCCGCTCCGGTGAAATCCACACCCCCATCCTCGTTGGGGCCACGTCCAACGGGCAGGCCAAGCCCTCGCCCTGTGGAGCATCACGCCCCGGAGACAGGATGTGGAGGACGAGTGCCGCCGCCGACACCGCGGGGACACCTGCTGGCGCCAGCGAGACCCCGCCGGCGGGGGCTCGCCGGTCAGTCCAGGCCGCGGAGGTCCAGCGTCAGCTCCGTCTCGCCGTCGGAGTCGAGCCGCACCGGGATGCCCCAGTCCTGCTGGTACAGGTGGCAGGCCGCGTGGTCCGGGATCTCGCCGCCGGGCTCGCCGTCGCACGCCGCGGCCCGGGCCGTGATGTGCAAGACCCCGTCCGGGACCTCCGGGTTGAGCTCGAGCGTGCGGGACAGCCCCACGGACGTCCCGGCACCGCTGAGCAGCAGTTCCTCCGGAGAGGCCGAGATCTTCAGCTGGGTGGGATCGCCCCAGCGGTCGTCGAGCTTCTGGCCCTTCGGCGCCGAGAAGCGCACCAGGATCTCATGGGCCCCCGGGGAGACCGGGGTCTTGGGTCGCTGGGTCTGCGCAGCGCCCTCGTCCACGGTGAGCGCCTCCTTGGGCAGCGGGACACGGACGAGCTGGTGCTTGTTCGTCTCGACGACCAGCAGCACCGGGTCTCCGTCGACGGTCGCGTCGAGCACCACGTCGGAGGGCTCCGCCAGGCCGCGCGCCAGCGTCGAGACGGTAAGGGTGGCCGGATCGTAGCGGCGCAGGGCCCCGTTGTAGGTGTCGGCCACCGCCACGGAACCATCCGGCAGCACCGTCACGCCGAGCGGATGCTGCAGCCGGGCCGCGGCGGCGTCGCCGTCCCGGAACCCGAAGTCGAAGAGGCCCTCGCCGATGGCGGTCTCCACGGCGGAGACTCGGCCGTCGTCGTCCAGCCGCAGGACCCGCAGGGCCGACGTCTCCGAGTCCGCGATCCAGAGGTCGCCCGCGGCGTCCGCGGCGAGGCCGGATGTCTGCGCGAACCAGCTGGTGTCCCGGCCGCCGTCGAGCAGGCCCTCCAGGCCGGTGCCGGCGTAGACGGTGACGTGCCCGGTGAGCGGGTCGAAGGCGAAGATCTGGTGGGTGCCGGCCATCGCAACCACGACGGCCTGCGCCCGCTCGCTCCACAGCACGTCCCAGGGGGAGGAGAGCGACGTGTTCAGCGGGTCCGTCCCGAGGTCCCAGTGCCAGCCGTCGGCCTCGTTCTCACGCGCCCGCTCGGCGTCGAGGAGGCGCTGCACGCCGTTCCCGGCGAGTGTGGTGACCTCGCCGGTCTCCAGCCGTACCCCGCGGAGCCGGTGGTTGACCGTGTCGGCGACCACGACGTCGTACCCGGCCTGCGCGGCGATGGCCCCCGGGAGGAGGGCCAGACCCTGGGGCTCGTTGAAGCGCGCGCTGGAGGCGTCGCCGTCGGCGTACCCCTTGACGCCCTCGCCGATGGTGCGCACGACCGTCTCCAGGTCCCCGGCGAGCTCCACGATCCGGTGGTGCCCGGAGTCGCCGACGAGGAAGTTGCCGTTCGGCAGCGGCAGGACCTTGCCGGGGAAGCGCAGGTCGCCCTCGCGCGCCAGCGGGGCGACGTAGGGCCCGTCGCCGCGGTGGAGCGTGCCCTTGGCCTCGTGCTCGGCGATGAGCTCGCCGGCCAGGGCCTCGAGCCCGTTGGCGTGTCCCTCGCCGGAAAGGTGCGCGGCGATGTAGCCCTCGGGGTCGACGACGACGAGCGTCGGCCACGCGCGGGCACCGTAGGCCTGCCAGGTGGTCAGCTCCGGGTCGTCGAGGACCGGGTGGTGGATCTCGTAGCGCTCGACGGCGGCCGCGAGCGCGTCCGGGTCGGCCTCGTGCTCGAACTTCGGCGAGTGGACGCCGACGATGACGAGCTCGTCCCGGTACTTCTCCTCCAGCGGACGCAGCTCGTCCAGCACGTGGAGGCAGTTGATGCAGCAGAAGGTCCAGAAGTCGAGCACCACGATCTTGCCGCGCAGGTCCTCGAGCGTGACCATTCGACCGCCCGTGTTCAGCCAGTTCCGGCCCACGAGCTCCGAAGCGCGGACGCGGTAGCTGGCGCGGATGGATTCCGTCACGGGGGTCTCGGTCATGGTGGCTCCTGGTGTCGGCTGACGTGGTGGGCTCGGAGGCAGCGGGTCTCGGCCCGCGGCGTCAGGCAGTGGCCGGCCGGGCCACTGGTCCTGACAACCCATTATCGCCCCGCATTCTTCCCGGGGCCGAAATCGCTGACGCAGGAAGAAGCCGCTAGTTCTCCTGCTGCCCGCTAGTTCTCCTGCTGCGCGGTGAGCTCGCGGATCGTGGCGTCCATGACGGCTTCGGCCACGCGCGTGGTCCTTTCATCCTCCACACCCGCCGGGCCGGCGAACGAGACCATGGCCACGTAGTCGCCGGCCTCCTCGACGAGCACCACGGACTGCTGCTTCAGGTCGGCATCGTGCGGGAACCGGCTCCAGAACACGGCCGAGTCGACGTCGCGCTCGACGTCCGGCGCTGCGAAGGAGAGGGGCCCGCTCGCCGGCGTCGTCGTGTCCTCCCCCGTGGGCTTCTGGACGTTCAGCATGACCTGCGGGCAGTCCTCCAGCAGCGTGCGCACCGTGCCGTAGTAGGCGTCGAGCGCCCCCCGGTCGACGATGCGCGCGACCTCGACCGTGCCGGTCATCGGCGCCCCCTCCGCCGCGAAGTCGGTGCGGGCCGACTCCTCGCCGAGCATCACCGGCGACCAGTTCAGCTGCCGGAGCGGCTGCTGGCAGGACGACGGCGCCACGACGACGCCGTCCATGGCGTCCGGCAGGCCATCGCGCAGCCGGGCGAGATCCTCCCCCGAGGCGACGGCCGACCGGTCCAGACCCAGCTGGGCCGCCTGCAGCACGCCGGCGGAGGCGGCGATGTTCTCCACCGTGGCCGGGCGCGGGGACTCGGCGGCCTCCCCCGACGCGGGCGAACCCCCGGGCGCCGCCGAGCCGGTCACCCCGGAGTGCTGGGCGTCGTCGGGCGGCACGGCGCCGTCGTCGTTCCCGCAGCCCGTCAGGGCCAGGAGCACGACGACGGCGCCCACCGCGAGCGCGCCGCGGCGGCGTCGCGCGGCCTGGGGGCGGCGCCGGTAATCGAGTTGCGGATCTGGCTCAACCACGGCGGTCGTGCTCCTCATCGTGCTGGTTCAGGTCCTGGAACATGGCGTTGTAGGCGGCCAGTTCGGCGTCGTCGTCGCGATCGGCCTTGCGGTCCCGGCGTCTGGCCTCCCGCTCCGAGGAGCGGCTCCAGGCGAACATGACGCCGAGTGCCAGCAGGAGCGTCGGCACCTCGCCGATCCCCCACATCGCGCCCGCGCCGAACTTCTGGTCCGCCATCGGATCCAGGCCCCAGTCGCGGCCCATGCTGCCGAACCAGGACGCCTGGATCAGCGACTCGCTGCCCATGATGGACACGCCGTAGAACGCGTGGAAGCTCATGGTGGCCAGCAGGACCACCAGCCGGAACGGGTACGGCGCCCGCTTGGGCAGCGGATCCGCGCCGATCATGTTCAGCGCGAAGATGTAGCCGGTGAGCAGGAAGTGGACGTTCATCAGCTCGTGGCCCACGTGCTCGCTGAGGGCGAAGCGGAACAGGTCCGTGTTGTAGAAGATCACGATCGAGCCGGCGAAGTTCGCGGCAGCGAACAGCGGGTGCGTGACCACCTTCGAGACCGGCGAGTGGACGATCGAGAGAATCCACTCGCGCGGGCCGCGGGAGCCGTCGGTGCGCGCGGGCACGGCCTTCAGGGCCAGCGTCACGGGCGCGCCGAGCACCAGGAAGAACGGGACCACCATGGTCAGCGCCATGTGCCCGATCATGTGCGAGGAGAACAGCACCATCCCGTAGACCGCCAGCACGCCGGAGGTGATGTAGAACAGCGTCGCGAGGCCGATCAGCCAGGAGACGAGCCGGAGGACGGGCCAGCCGTCGCCGCGGCGGCGGAGCCGGACGAACCCGTAGAGGTAGAACCCGGCGAGGATCGCGATGATCGCGACCCACAGCCAGTCGATGCGCCAGCTCGTCACCCACGACCCGGCGGTCAGCGGCGGCGGCAGCTCGTAGCCGGTCAGGAACCGGGCCGGCGACGGGTTCTCGGGCTCCAGTTCCGGCACCGGCGGCGCCGTCCGGGCCAGCACCGCGGCCAGGCCGAAGACCGCCGCCATCACCACGGTCTCGACCGCCACGATCCGCCAGGCCGCGGCCGCGGCGGGGAGCCGCCCGGCCAGCAGCGCCGGGATCGTCCGCCGCCGGTGCAGGTAGCCGAGCACGCCGAGCAGCACGGTGAGCGCCACCTTCGCCAGCAGCACCGCGCCGTACGGGGACGCGAGATCGGAGAGCGACTGCACGCGCAGCAACGCACTGACGACGCCGGAGAGCAGCACCAGGCCGATCGCGATGGTCGCGAGCCAGGAGAAGCGGGAGAGCACGACGCCGGTCAGCACCGGGCGCTCCCCGGCTACCCGGGCGCGGCCCGGAGCCGGGACGTCGAGCCGGTCGGCCAGGCAGGCGAGGACGGCGATGCCGCCGGCCCAGAGACAGACCCCCACCAGGTGCAGCAGCATCCCGTTGACCGCCGCCCAGTGGTCGTCGCTGCCGCCGGCGTGGCCGATGAGGGACAGCGGGAGCGCGCCGACCATCGCGAGGACCGCGCCGATCGCGATGCCCGCCGGCGAGCGGACGCCGAACGCCCAGGACGCGGTGACGGCGGCCAGGACCACCATCCACGCCCAGGCCGTGCCGGTCGGGATGTTCAGGATGAAGTCCAGCATCCCGGTGGTGTACGCGTCGGTCGTCTGCAGCGGCAGGCCGGAGACGTCGGAGAACGTCAGGACCAGCACGACGGCGGCCGCCAGGGTCCACACCGTCGCGGCGCCGGCCGCGAGGTTCATGGTCCGGCCGAACGCGGGATGCTCCCCGCCTGCGTCGGCATCGGACCGGTTCGGCTTCAGGCCGCGGGGCAGGATCGCTGCCGCGAAGACGAGCGCCCCGACCGTGGTCGCCATCGCCCCGTGGTGGACGGTCTTGACCAGGGGCAGGCCCCAGCGGGTGAGGGCTCCCGGGTCGGCGAGTTGCCCTGCGGCGGCCGTTCCCGTGTAGACGAGGGCGACGACGCAGGCCAGGAGCCCCGCGAAGACTGCGGGGAGGACGAGCTGCTGCGGCTTCACGCGCCAGGCCCCACGGTCGTCAGGACCGTCCGCCGGCGGCGGAGTCGTCGCCCTCGGACGTCTGGTCGGGCCGCTGCTGGCCCTCGGTGACGCGCTTCGCCTTTGCGGCGAGGATCCAGACCAGCGCGGCCGCCGCGATCGCGGCGAGGGCGATCCAGAGAGCCGCCATCGGGTCGCCCGCCGCCTGCTCGGAGTCCTGGGCGTCGGTGCCCTGCACCTGGTCGTCCTGTCCCTGGTCGTCCTGCGGCGCGGCGGCACTCGACGCGGCGGCCGACGGTTCCGCGTCGGCCGTGCCGTCCGCGGGCTGCGTGGCGGACGGCTCGGCTCCCCCTGAGTCGGCGGGCGCCCCGGCGACGGAGAACGTCACCGCCTGGCCGTTCGCCGTCGTGCCCTCGATCGGGTGGCCGTCGGAGGAGATCACGCGCCAGGACAGGGTGTAGTCGCCGGCCGGGAGGGCCTCCGTGGGCGTCACCGTCACCTGGGTGCGCTCGATCGTCGCGGTGCTCGGGTAATCGGTCCCGTCCTGCGCGGTGAGCTCGAACGCGCTGCCGATCTCCTGGACCTCGCCACTGAACGTCAGGCCGAGCGTCTCCGGTGTCTGCGCGAGGACGGCACCGGACTCGGGGTCGGTGGCGACCAGCTGGTCGTGTGCGTGCGCGGCGGGCGCCAGCGCCACAGCCGCGAGGACCGCCAGGCAGGCGAGGGCCGCGGCCAGCGCGGCGCGGATCGAGGGTGCGGGTGCAACAGCTGCTCGGCTGCTCCGGAGGGAGTGCATGGGGTCCTTACGCGTCGGATCTGATCGGCTTCTGCAGTGGCGGGGGCCTGCTGTCGGCGGCGCCGTCACGCACAGGGACTGACCGCCCGCGAACGGGCGTCCGCCTCGAATTCTACGGCAAGTAGAAAGGCCCGTCCCCGCCCGAGAGGGGCGGGACGGGCCTTCCTGGTTCCCCGTGTGGGGAAACGAACACGCGGTTCGCTGCAGCCTGCGGGGCAGACTACTTGGCGACGGCGGCCTTCAGCTTGGAGCCGGCGGTCAGCTTGACCGAGTGGCCGGCCGGGATCTCGATGGCGGCACCGGTCTGCGGGTTGCGGCCCGTGCGGGCGGCGCGGTCGGTGCGCTCCACGGCGAGCCAGCCCGGGATCGAGACCTTCTCGCCCTTGCCGACCTGCTCGACGAAGACGTCGAACACGGCGTCGAGGACGCCGTTCACGGCGACCTGCGAGTTGCCGGTCTTCTCGGCGACTGCCTCAACGAGCTCTTTACGGTTCATAGCCAATGTGGTCCTCCTGGACAGCTCTTCCTCCCGCGCCGATCGGGGCGGGCCGCCCCGCGGTCGCGAGGTCTTCTGAGTGAAAACTACCAGCCGCGACTGGCGGACACGCCCAGAATCCCGGGTTTCGGCCCGATTTTTTAGGTTTTCCCCGAGTTTTCAGGGGATTCGGACGGCTCGCGGCCGTGTTCCGGCCCGGTGGGACCGGCGGCCCGGCGGATCCGGCCCGGGAGATCGAGACGACGCTGGACGCCGACGACGACGTCGCGGAGGTCGCCCGCCGGGCGATCGACCGGGAGAAGCTGAGCGGACTCGTCCCGCCGGTCGTGACGCCCATGCGCGATGTCCCCGGGGAGGTCCTGGCCTGGCGCGAGCGCCGGGACGAGCGGGCCGCGCGCGCCGCCGGGGACGACGAAGGCCCCCGTCGCAGGACGGGGGCCTTCGTCGCGCGCGCCGCCGGGGACGACGAAGGCCCCCGTCGCAGGACGGGGGCCTTCGCTCTGGAGGACTACGGCTGGCGCCGTGGGGGTCCTACCAGGAGGACTTGGTGATGCCCGGGAGCTCTCCGCGGTGCGCCATCTCGCGGAAGCGAACGCGGGAGATGCCGAACTTCTGGAGGGTGCCGCGCGGGCGGCCGTCGATCGAGTCGCGGTTGCGGACGCGGATCGGCGAGGCGTTGCGCGGGAGCTTCTGCAGACCCAGGCGGGCCTCTTCGCGGGCCTCCTCGGTCGCGTTCGGATCGACGAGCGTCTTCTTCAGTTCGGCGCGCTTGGCGGCGTAGCGCTCGACAATGACCTTGCGCTGCTCGTTCTTGGCAATCTTGGACTTCTTGGCCATGTCTTAGCGCTCCTCTCGGAATTCGACGTGCTTGCGGATGACCGGGTCGTACTTCTTCAGGACCATGCGGTCCGGATCGTTACGACGGTTCTTACGGGTCACGTAGGTGAAGCCGGTCCCGGCGGTGGACTTGAGCTTGATGATGGGACGTACGTCCTTGTCCTTAGCCACTAGAGCTTCACTCCCTTCGCGATCAGTTCGGCCACCACAGCGTCGATGCCGCGGGCGTCGATGGTCTTGATGCCCTTGACCGACAGCGTCAGCGTGACGTTGCGGCGCAGGGACGGAACCCAGTAGCGCTTCTTCTGGATGTTCGGGTCGAACCGACGCTTGGTGCGGCGGTGCGAGTGGGAGATGCTGTGCCCGAAGTTCGGGACTGCACCGGTCACCTGGCATACAGCTGCCATGATCACTCCTCAGTAGTAGTAAATATTGGCGGTACTCATCGACAGATACAGCTACCTGATTGCTGTCTCTGATCTGCGCTGATAACTTCCCGCCACCAGTTGTGACACCGTTCTCTACTGCGACTATGAAGGTAACCAGGCTGGGTGAGAACCAACCGAAGCGCCCTGTCTTGCGCGAAACACGGTGAACTCGGCGGCCCGGAGATCATCTTGCGATGTTTTCCCTATCCCATGGGGCCGCTTTATTCGGTTTACGGGCAGCCACACCGGCGGTCCCTAGGGCACGCAGACATGACTTAACGCGTCTACTATCCTAAGCCCCGGACGGCCTCGGCGCAAAACGGGGGGATACTACTCCCGAACGCCCTCGTCGCGGAAGATCCAGTGGTTCGCGTCGAGCCCGGCGATGATCTTGCGCCCCACTCGCGCCAGATCGGCGACGTCGTCGTCGTCGAGCTGGTCGAACATGAGCCGGCGCGCCGACGCGACGTGCGGAGGCGCCAGATCCTGCACCGCGCGGTAGCCCTCGTCGGTGAGAGACGCCACCGTAACGCGCGCGTCGACGGTGCTGGTGCAGCGGGCGACCCATTCGCGCCCCTCGAGCTTCTTGACCACGTGGCTCAGTCGGGAGAGGGAGGAGCTGGTCTTGGCGGCGAGGTCGCTCATGCTCAGGCGCCGGTCCGGCTGCTCGGAGAGTATCGCGAGCACGTGGTAGTCGAAGACGGTGATCTTGGCGAGCCGGTTCAGTTCGCTGTCCAGCATGCCGGGGAGCTTGAAGAACACGGCCCAGAGGGCCAGCCACGCGCGGCGTTCCTCTGCGGTCAGCCACTGCGGTTCACTCATGCGGTCAATCTTTCCACACCGGACCCCGCAACGTACGGCGAATCAGGCTCTCACTACTGTTTTTACGCTCAGCACTCGACCACGTTGACGGCCAGTCCGCCGAGCGCCGTCTCCTTGTACTTATGACTCATGTCCTTGCCGGTCTCGCGCATGGTGACGATGACGTCGTCGAGGCTGACCCGGTGCTGCCCGTCGCCCCAGAGCGCCATCTTGGCGGCGTTGATCGCCTTCGCGGCCGCGATCGCGTTGCGCTCGATGCACGGTACCTGGACCAGCCCCGCCATCGGATCGCACGTCAGGCCCAGGTTGTGCTCCATGGCGATCTCGGCGGCGTTCTCCACCTGGTCCGGCGTGCCGCCGAGGATCTCGGCGAGTCCCCCGGCCGCCATGGACGACGCCGAGCCGACCTCGCCCTGACAGCCGACCTCCGCGCCGGAGATGGACGCCTGCTCCTTGTAGAGGACGCCGATCGCCGCGGCCGTGAGCATGAACCGGACGATCACGTCCTCCTGCACCGCGCGCCGCCGCTCCTCCGGCTCTCCCGCGGCCTGCTCCACGATCGGCGAGTAGTGCGTGGCGTAGAACATGACGGCCGGGATGATGCCGGCGGCGCCGTTGGTCGGCGCGGTGACCACCCGTCCGCCGGAGGCGTTCTCCTCGTTCACGGCCAGGGCCACGAGGTTGACCCACTCCTGCCAGTACTTCGGGTCCCGGTCCGCGTCCTCCGCGGACAGCCGGGCGTGCCACGCTGGCGCTCGGCGTCGGACCTTGAGCCCGCCGGGGAGCAGTCCGGTGCGGCGCAGCGCGTTCTCCTTCGAGTCCTCCATGACCGACCAGAGGTGGAGGATCCCGGCGCGCACGTCCGCCTCGGGGCGCACGGCGCACTCGTTGGCGAGCATGATCGAGCTGACCGGCTGCCCGGTGGCGCGGCAGTGCTCGAACAGCTCGGCGGCGGTGCGGAACGGGTGCGGCACCGTGTCCAGGTGCTCCTCGATCTCCTGCACGACGGCGTCCTCCTCGCCCTCGCGGACGATGAAACCGCCGCCGATGGAGAAGTAGGTGGAGTCGGCGAGGGCCTCGCCGGCCGCATCGAGCGCCTGGAAGCGCATGCCGTTGGTGTGCCGGGGCAGGACGGTCAGCGGGTGGAGGACCATGTCCTCGACGCGGTAGTCCAGCGGGACGGCCCGCCCCAGCTGCGCCGCGACCTCGATCCGTCCCTGCTCGGCGTGCGCGGCCATGCGGTCCTCGGCGACGTCCGGCAGGATCTCGTCCGCCTGGTAGCCCTCGAGCCCGAGCAGGACCGCCGTCATGGTGCCGTGGCCGCGGCCGGTCGCCGCGAGGGACCCGTAGAGGTCGATCCGCAGGCCCGCGAGGGCGTCGATCCGGCCCGTGCCGACCAGTTCCTGCGCGAACTCCGCGGCGGCCCGCATCGGGCCTACCGTGTGGGAGGACGAGGGGCCGAGCCCCACGCTGAAGAGGTCGAAAACGCTCAGTGCCATGTCTGTCTCCTGCCAGTGGTGGTCCACGGGGTCGGGGTCGCTGTCGGCGAGGGATCTGGTGCGCGCCGGCGGTGCCGGACCCGGGTGCGGGGCGGCGCCGTCCCGCGGTCGGCGGGGGTGCCGCTCGGGGGCGTCGCCGGTGACGCCTCCCGAGCCGCTGCTCGCGGGTACTACCCGGGAGCGACTACTCGACGTCGCCGCCGTTGGTGGAGGCGTAGTCCTGGGCCGAGAGCAGCGGGCCCTCCTCGGACACCTCGACCGTGAAGAGCCAGCCGGCGCCGTACGGGTCGGTGTTCAGCAGGGCGGGGTTGTCCACGGCCTCCTGATTCACCTCGACGACGCGGCCGGTCACGGGCGCGAAGATCTCGGAGACGGACTTGGTGGACTCGACCTCGCCACAGGCCTCACCCGCGGTGATCTCGGCGTCGACCTCGGGCAGGTCGACGTAGACGACGTCGCCGAGGGCGTCCGCAGCGATCTGCGAGAGGCCGACCCGGGCCGGGCTGGAGCCGTCGACCCATTCGTGCTCGGCGGAGTAGCGGAGGGTGGAGAGAACCTTGCTCATGGTGATCCTTAGAGTTGTCGGAGACGGTGGTGACTACGTTACTTCCGGCGCTGGTAGAACGGCAGCGCCACGACCTCGAAGGGCTGGGGCTTGCCGCGCAGGTCGACGTCCAGGGCGGTGCCCGGCTCGGCGTGCTCGGCGTCGACGTACGCCATCACGACCGGGTAGCCGAGGGTCGGACTCGGCTGGCCCGAGGTGACGACGCCGACCTCGACCCCGTCCTTGAGCACCGGGTAGCCCGTGCGGCCGGCGCGGCGACCCAGGCCCTTGAGGCCGACGAGCCGACGGGCGGTCCCGGCCTCCCGGGCGGCCTCGAGCGCGGCGCGGCCGACGAAGTCGCCCTCCTTCTTGAAGGAGACGATCGCCCCCAGGCCGGCGTCGATGGGCGTGGTCCGACGCGTGAGCTCGTTGCCGTAGAGCGGCATGCCGGCCTCGAGGCGCAGCGAGTCCCGGGCGGCCAGCCCGGCGGGGATGAGGCCCGCCGGCTCCCCCGCCTCCAGCAGCGCGCGCCAGAGCCCGACGGCGTCGTCGTTGGGCACGTACAGCTCGAACCCGTCCTCTCCGGTGTAACCGGTGCGGGCCAGCAGCACCTCGGTCCCGGCGACCGTGACGGCGTCGGCCGCGTAGTACTGCATGCCGGTGACCGTGTCGGCCTGCTCGGTCGGGACGAGGCCGAGCAGGATCGATTCCGCGGCCGGGCCCTGGACGGCGATCATGGACGTCTCGGCGGACTCGTCGACGACCTCGACGTCGAACGCAGTCCCGGTGCCGGCGACGCGCTCGCGGAGCTCTCCGTGGACGGTGGGCGCGTTGCCGGCGTTGGCGACCACGAGGTAGTCCTCCTCGCCGCGGCGGTAGACGATCAGGTCGTCGATGATGCCGCCGTCGGGATCGACGATCATCGTGTATTTGGCCTTGCCGACCTTCATGACGGCGAGGTTCCCGACGAGCGCGTAGTTCAGGAACGCCGCCGCCTGCCGACCGCGGACCCGGATCTCGCCCATATGGGAGATGTCGAACAGTCCGGCCGCCTCGCGGACGGCCTGGTGCTCGGCCAGCTCGGAGCCGTACTTCAGCGGCATGTCCCAGCCGCCGAAGTCGGTGAAGGCGGCGCCGAGTTCGGCGTGGACCGGGTAGAGGGCCGTGCGCCGGAGGCCGTCGGTCTCGGCGGCGGGCGCGGTGTCGGTGGCGACGGCGGTGGTGGAGTCGGTCATGACTGCCTCTCTAGTTCTCGAAGGCCTCGGGCGGCGGGCAGGAGCAGACGAGGTTGCGGTCCCCGTGCGCCCCGTCGACGCGTCCCACCGGCGGGAAGTACTTGTCCTGGCGCAGGCGCGGCAGCGGGAAGGCCGCCTGCTCGCGGGTGTAGGCGCGGTCCCAGTCGGAGGAGACGACGGCGGCCGCGGTGTGGGGAGCCCGGCGCAGCGGGGACTCCTCCACGCCGAAGTCGCCGGCGAGCACCTGCTCGATCTCGCCGTGGATGGCGATCATCGCGTCGATGAAGCGGTCCAGCTCGGCCAGGTCCTCCGACTCGGTCGGCTCCACCATGAGCGTGCCCGCGACCGGGAACGCCAGCGTCGGGGCATGGAAGCCGAAGTCGATGAGCCGCTTGGCGACGTCCTCGGCGGTCACGCCGGTCTTCGCGGTGAGCTCCCGCAGGTCCAGGATGCACTCGTGGGCGACCAGCCCGGAATTGCCCGTGTAGAGGGTCGGGAAGTACTCGTTGAGCCGCTTGGCCACGTAGTTCGCCGCCAGCAGCGCGTTCTTGGTGGCCGCGGTGAGGCCCTCGGCGCCCATCATCGCCACGTAGGCCCACGAGATCGGCAGGACACCGGCGGAGCCGTACGCGGTGGAGGCGACGGGGGTGCCGTGGTGGCCGTTGTGCGGGCCGGTGGGCGAGCCCGGCAGGAACGGGCGCAGGTGCTCCGCCACGGCGACCGGCCCGACGCCGGGGCCGCCACCGCCGTGCGGGATGCAGAAGGTCTTGTGCAGGTTCAGGTGGGAGACGTCGCCGCCGAAGCGGCCCGGCTGGGCCAGCCCGACGAGCGCGTTCATGTTCGCACCGTCGATGTAGACCTGTCCGCCGGCGTCGTGGATCTTGGCGCAGACCTCGCGCACGTCGGCGTCGTAGACGCCGTGCGTGGACGGGTAGGTGATCATGATGCCGGCCAGGCTGCCGCGGTGCTTCTCGATCTTCGCGTCGAGGTCCTCGGCGTCGATCGTGCCGTCGGACGCGGTCTTCACGACGACGACCTTCAGGCCGGCGAGGACCGCGGACGAGGCGTTGGTGCCGTGGGCGGAGGCCGGGATGAGGCAGACGTCGCGGTCGACATCGCCGTTGGCGACGTGGAACTGGCGGATCGCGAGCAGGCCCGCGTACTCCCCCTGGGATCCGGCGTTGGGCTGGATCGACACCGCGGCGTACCCAGTGATCGTGGCGAGCCGACGCTCGAGGTCGGAGATCAGCTGGCGCCAGCCGGCCGTTTGGTGCTCGGGGGCGTACGGGTGGATGGAGCAGAACTCGGGCCAGGAGATGGCCTCCATCTCGGCCGTCGCGTTGAGCTTCATGGTGCAGGAGCCGAGCGGGATCATCGTGCGGTCCAGCGCCAGGTCGCGGTCGGAGAGGCGGCGCAGGTAGCGCAGCATCTGGGTCTCCGAGCGGACCGTGTGGAAGACCGGGTGCGTCATGTACTCGCTGGTGCGGTGCAGGGACTCCGGCAGGGCGTCCCCGGCGCCCGCGCGGAGGTCGAGCTCCGCGGCCGCGAGGCGCGCCCCGGCGTCGTCGACCCCGAAGGCGCCGGCGACGGCGGCCAGGTGGGCCGGGGTGGTGGTCTCGTCGGTGGCGATGCCGACGGTGTCCTGGTCGATCAGGCGCAGGTTGATGCCCGCGACCTCGGCGTCGGCGACGATGGACTCGGCGCGGTCCTCGGCGCGGACCGTGAGGGTGTCGAAGTAGTGCTCCGGGCCGACCGTGAACCCGGCGCCGGTGAGGACCGCCGCCAGGGTCCGCGCCCGCAGGTGGGTGCGCTGGGCGATCGCCTTCAGGCCGGCGGGGCCGTGGTAGACGCCGTACATGGAGGCCGCGATGGCCAGCAGTGCCTGCGCGGTGCAGATGTTGGACGTGGCCTTCTCGCGGCGGATGTGCTGCTCGCGCGTCTGCAGGGCCAGCCGGTAGGCGGGTGCGCCGGCGTCGTCGTAGGAGACCCCGACGATGCGGCCCGGGAGCGTGCGCTCCAGGCCAGTGCGGACGGCGATGTAGGCCGCGTGCGGGCCGCCGAAGAACAGTGGCACGCCGAAGCGCTGGGTGTTGCCGACCGCGATGTCCGCGCCCTGCTCGCCGGGAGGGGTGATCAGCGTGAGCGCCAGGACGTCGGCGGCCACGGTCACCATCGCGCCGCGCTCCTTGGCGGCGGCGATGATGCCGGCGTGGTCCACCACGCGGCCGGAGTTGCCGGGCTGCTGCAGCACGACGCCGGAGATCTCGCCGTCGGGCAGGCCCTGGGAGAGGTCGGCGATCTCGACCTCGAAACCGAGCGCCTCGGCGCGGCCGGCAACCACGGCGAGGCTCTGCGGGAAGAGGTCGGCGTCGAGGACGGTCTTGGCGGTGGCCTTGGACTTGTTGGCGCGGCGCATGAGCAGGACGGCCTCGGCGACGGCGGAGGCCTCGTCCAGCAGGGAGGCGTTGGCGACGGGGAGGCCCGTGAGATCGCCGATCATGGTCTGGAAGTTCAGCAGCGCCTCCAGGCGGCCCTGGGAGATCTCGGGCTGGTACGGCGTGTAGGCCGTGTACCAGGCCGGGTCCTCGAGGACGTTGCGGAGGATCACCGGCGGGGTGTGGGTCCCGTAGAAGCCCTGGCCGATCATCTGGGTCTTGACCACGTTGCGGGCGGCGATGGCACGCAGGTCGTCGAGGACCTCGGCCTCGCTGCGGCCGGCGGGCAGCTCCAGCGGCGTCTCCTGCCGGATGTCGGCGGGGACGGCGGCGTCGACGAGCTCGTCGAGGCTGCGGTAGCCGAGGGTGGCGAGCATGTGCTCGGCGGCCTGGCCGCGCGGGCCGATGTGGCGGTCGGCGAAGACGCGCTCGAGGTCGGCCGTGTCAGCGGCGGTGGCGTGTTCCGTGAGCGGGGTGACGGACAAGGAGGCTCCCTGGAGTGGCGGGCGTTCGGATGGCGCGGCCCGGGCCGTTCGGCTCCGGTGCGCACTCGCCCTCCCCGCTCTGTAGGTGTACCTGAGAGATTCCACGTCCCACCCGGTGGGGTGGCGCGCTTGCACCGTCGGTGAGCGGTCCGTCCGGGGACGGGCCGCTGCTTTCCAGAGTCGCCTCTTCGCGGCGGTACGGGGGCCTGAGAGATTCCCGGGGAGGAAATTGCTCCTACGGCGCCCGGCCGTGGCTTCGGTCGGGACTCTCCCGCCGCGTGTCAGGGGCTCGCACCCGTGCGGGCGCGTTGCCTCATTCTATCGTCCGTCTGCGCGCCGTCCAACACCCGGGCGGCCGCCGGCGTCGCCGCCCGGGGGCTGGTCGCGGAGGAAGTAGGCGCCGATCGAACCCGCCAGCGTGGCGAAGACGGCGATGGAGTAGAGCGCCAGGACCACGTGCAGGACGCGGGAGAAGGGGTCCTCGCTCGTGATACCGCTGCCCGTCACGGTCGTGAGAGCGGCCTCGTAGAGCGCTTGGCCGTAGTCGTTCTGAGACTCCAGCGTGTACAGCAACTGGCTGGAGGCCAGCACGACCACCACCGTCACTGCGGCCAGCCAGCCGATGCGACTCGACAGGAGCCGCCCTGCCGAACGGGACCCGCGGATGCCTGCGGAGAGGATCCCCCCGACGCGTGCCACGCGGGCGAAGCGCAGCAGGCGGAGTACCCGCAGGGCGCGGAGGAAGCGCAGGAAGGGGACGAGCAGGAAGACGGCCTGCCACCAGTTGCGTCGCCAGAAGGCCCGCTGGAACCGCGCGATGTAGGCGCGCAGGAGGAACTCGAGGACGAACACGGTCCAGAAGACCCAGCCGGTGATCGACAGGGTCCGGCTCCAGACGGGTTCGTCCACGAGCAGCTGCCCCAGCACCACGAAGAGGAAGACGATCCCGAGGAATCCCATGGGGCGGTCGAGTCTCCGCGCCAGCTCCTCGGCCGTCTCGACGCGTTGCTGGTTGCGTGCGGGACTCACTGCACTGGTCTCCTTCCGTTCGCGAGCGGGACGTGCCAGCCCAGCCGGAGCGAGAGGACCCGCAGGCCGAAGACGAGCACCGCGATGGTTCCCCCTGCGTAGACGGAGAACCAGCCGAGCTCGAGCAGGAGGCCGGTCAGCGCCGCCCCGAGCATCGCCGGGATCGCGTAGACGCCGCGCGGGTTGAACAGCTGCGGGACCTCGTTCGCGACGACGTCGCGCAGGACTCCGCCGCCGACCGCCGATGTGAGGCCGAGGAGGGCGGCCGAGACCGCGTTGATCCCGGCCGCGTGAGCGGTCACCGTGCCGCCGATGCAGAACAGGGCCAGGCCGGCCGCGTCGAACAGCAGGAGCGTGCGCCGGAAGCGCGTCTCGTGGATGAGGCCGGTGAGGACCAGCAGAGCTGCCACCGCCACGGGCACCAGGTACACCGGCTGGTCGAAGGCGTTGGGGACGCCCTCGTGGAGGACGAGGTCGCGCACCACTCCGCCGCCGAGCCCCGCGAGGGAGGCCAGGAGCAGCGAGCCGACGATGTCGAAGTGCTTCCGCGCGGCGAGCAGGCTCCCCGAGACGGCGAAGAAGAACGTCCCGAGGAGGTCCAGAATGAGCATCACCACGGGACCCCAGCCTAGCCGGGCTGGACCCTAGCCGGGCTGGATCCAGCCGCGCGTGATCGCCGGGGCGGAGGGCCGACGTCGTGCAGCGACGACGGCGCCGAGGGCGGCCGCGGCGAGGAGGACGCCCCAGGCCACGAGCTGGAACGTCCAGTAGGCTGCGTCGTCGAGCGTCCGGGTGGGCGTGATCAGGTTGGAGTACGCGAAGACGAGCACCGTGTTGAGCATGGCGTGCCCGGCGATGGCGGGCCAGACGGAGCGGGAGGCGTACCGCGCGGCGGCGAGCACGAGGGCGGAGAGGAAGAGGTTCACCGTGGTGGCGGCGACCTCGCGCCAGCCCACGACGCCGTCCATCGCGTAGGCGGCCGTCAGCGGCAGGTGCCAGAGCGCCCAGAACGCGCCGATGGCGGCCGAGGAGCGGACGGAGCCCCACGGTGCGAGCGTGCTGGCGAGGTACCCCCGCCAGGCGATCTCCTCGCCCGCCGTGGCGAGCATGCCGAGGAGGACGAGCGGGAGCACCCATGCGGCCGCCGACGTGGCACCGGGGGCCGGATCCCAGTCCACCGCACCGACGGCCACGGCAGCGCCGATGGTCGCCGCCGCGACCGTGCTCAGGAGCACCAGCAGGGCGAACGACCAGCCGAGGACGCCGGGAAGGGAGGCCGGGCGGCGGCGCCCGTCGGGGCCCGCCGCAGCGCGCCGCCGCGAGGCCCGCGACCCCACCCGGAGGCCGCACCAGTCGAGCAGCCGCACGGGAGGCCGGAGCACCGCATGGAGGCCGATCACCCCGAGGGCCGGCACCCACATCAGGAACGGGGTCAGGGCCACGAGATAGCCGGATCGCGCCAGGCCGGCGAAGACGGGGAGGCAGACGGCGACGGCGACCACCAGTTGCACGATCGCGAACGAGGCCGCGAAACCGGCCGCCCAGGGCGGGAGCGGTCCGGCGCTGCCGATGGTCGAAGCACCGGTGGTCCGCGCCGCGGGGGCCGCCGGCAGGGACCGGGCCCCGGCCCGGAGAGTCGTGGATTCGGAGCGCAGGGTCGTGGATCCGGGGCGCGGGGTCGCGACGTGGGGCTGGTGTGGGAGGCTCATGGCTCCATCGTCAGCGGGCGCTGCGGGCGAGCCAAGGCCGCCGGCCGGAAACCCGGGGCGTCCCGGGGTCCGTTCCGTGGCGGCTCAGGGACGTCCCGGAGCCTCGGGCACCCCGGCGTCGAGCCGGACGTAGTCGGGGTACTTCGGCGACATCCCGTCGCCCGAGCTGCGGCCGGTCAGTCGGCGCTGGATCCACGGGACCAGATGCGTCCGGCCCCACTCGGCGTTGCGCTTGAGTTCCTCCACCCGCGACCGCGCGGCGGGGGTCTGCAGCTCGGGCGCCTCGATCGAGTGCTCCTGCCGCAGGACTTCGAGGACCCGGGTGGCCATGAGCGTGTGGCCGGCGGTGTTCATGTGCAGCCGGTCCTGGTCCCAGTAGCCCCAGTTCTGGAACTCGCGCCAGCGCCAGTAGTCGGCCAGGACGATCCCGTGGTGGTCCGCGATCTCCCGCAGGCGCTCGTTGAAGAGCGCCACCCGGCCGAGCGTCGCGGAGATCAGGCCCGAGTTTGAGACGTCGAACCCGGTGAAGACGACGACGTCCGCGCCCGTGGACTTGAGGTCCTTCAGGGCGCGCTCGAGCTGCTGCGTGATCAGATCGACGTCGACACGGGGCCGGAGGATGTCGTTGCCGCCGGCCGAGACCGTCACCAGCGTGGGCTCGAGCTCCAGGGCGCGCGGTACCTGCTCGGCGACGATCTGCGGCAGCTTCCGCCCGCGGATCGCGAGGTTGGCGTACCCCCAGTCCGCCTCGGAGGCGCAGAGCTGCTCCGCCACCCGGTCCGCCCAGCCGCGGACGCCGTTGGGGCGGCCGACGTCGGGATCGCCCACGCCCTCGCTGAACGAGTCCCCGATTGCTACATAGCGTTTGCTGAAGTCCACGGCTTCACCCTAGACCCGGGCCCGGCCGGTCGTGCGCCGCGAAGCGGCACCGAGCGTCGGAAATCATCCCTGCGGCGTACGAGCGTCCAGCACGGCGCGCCGCAGGGCCTTGCTGAGTCGGCCGTTCCGGGCCGCGGTGCCGTTGGCCTCGGCGCGGGCCGGGACATAGCCGACGGCCAAGCCGTAGGCGGGGTCGGCGTAGCCGATCGATCCGTTGGCCCCGTTGTGCCCGAAGACCCGCCAGGACCCGAAGTCGTTGCCGGGGTCGGAGGCCATGAAGACGACGCCGTAGGCGGAGAGCCCGCCGTGGCTGACATCGGGGCCGTACACCTGCGTCTGGGAGAAGGCCCGCTGCGTCGGGCCCGTCAACAGGGCATCGGCACGTCGCCCATGGGGCAGGACGACGCCGGTGCTCGTGGCCGCATAGACCTTCGCCATCCCCTGGGCGCTGGCGACACCGCCGGCCGAGGAGATGCCAGCGCGGCGCATCCGGGGCTGGTTGGGCAGGTCGAGCAGGTCCAGCGATGCCCCGTCCGGACCGGCGAACCCCGCGGTGGAGTTGTACGCGAGTCCGGCCTGCCCGAAGGGGTCGACGTCGATCGGGGATCCGGGCTGGGCGGGCCGGAGGACGTCACGGTACCGGTGGTCCTGGTCCTCGGGCAGCCCGAGGTAGAAATCCGCGCCGTGCGGGGCGCGGATGCGTTCCTCGTAGAGGTCCTGGAGCCGGCCGCCGGTGATGCGCCGGACCAGTTCCTCCATCAGGACCCCGATGGTCAGGCCGTGGTAGGCGTGGGCGGCGCCCGGACGCCACCGCGGCGCTGCCGCGGCCAGCTTCGCGGCGGCGAGCTCGGAGTGGATGTACTCCTCCTCGGTGAAGCCGCCCTCGACGCCGGTGAGGCCGGCCTGGTGCGACAGGAGCTGGCGGACGCTGACGTCCTGCTTGCCCTCCGCGGCGAACTCGGGCCAGTAGTGGGCGACGGTGGCGTCCAGGTCGAGCAGGCCGTCCTGGACGAGGAGCGCCATGACGAGGCCGGCGGCGCCCTTGGTGCAGGAGAAGACGCCGGTGAGATCGTCGGGTCCGAGGTGGTCCCCGACGGCGAGGTCGAGGACCAGCTCCCCGTCGACATAGGCGGCGAACTGGCCGGAGTAGTCGGGATCGTCCAGAGCAAAGCCCTCGAAGACGTCCGCGACGGACTGGAAGCGGGGATCGATCCAGGTCATGGGCGGACCTCAGCGTTCGGTGGTGGACTGCCGGAAGCGGAGGCGCCAGCGGTCACCGGAGCGCTCCCAGACCGAGCTCACGAGGGCGCTGTACCCGGCGCCGGAGAGGCGGTAGAGGACCTGGAGGCCGGAGGCGCCCATCCGGCCGGCGTCGAGCAGCTCGAAGGTGCCTGCGGGACTCTCGGCGCTCTCCTCGAGGAGCGCGAGCACGGTGTCGCGGTCCTGCAGCCCTCCCGAGGAGCTGATCTGGCGGAACTCGGGGTGGAGCAGGTAGGACACCTGGCTGGGGTCGGCGCGCACGGCCGGCTCGAGCAGCTCGCGCTCGAGGGTCACGACGGCATCCGTCTCGATGCTGCCGGTGCCGAGCTCCTGCACGTCGTCGAACGCCGGTTCCTCCAGCGAGCTGAAGAGGTCCGGCTCCGCCACGGCCTCTGGTACGGGAGCCGGGCCGGTCGCCACCGTAGGCGCCGTCGCCCCCGCGGCGCCCCCCGTCGCCGTGCGCGCCTGGGCGGCGACCACCGGTTCGGCGGCTGTGCCCAGGGTGAGACCGGGTCCGCTGTCCGGTTCGAGGCCGCGTTGGAACGCCGTCGCGACCGCACGCGCGCGCACGTCGGCGGCCTCGTTCAGCTCGTGGCCGGCGTGGCCCTTGACCCACTCGAACGTGTAGGCACGGCCGGCGAGCGCCGCGTCCAGCTGCTTGAGCAGGTCGACGTTGAGCACCGGCTTGCCGTCGGCCTTCTTCCAGCCACGCCGCTTCCAGCCCTTCATCCACTTGGTCACGGAGTTGATGACGTACTGGGAGTCGCAGAGGATGTGCAGCGGTTCGTCGGCGCGGTCGGCCGTGGCGTTCAGCAGGTCCAGCACGGCCATGAGCTCGCCCATGTTGTTGGTGCCGTGGGGCCACCCGCCGGCCCGCCAGTTCGCCTCGTCGATGTACCAGGCCCAGCCCGCCGGGCCCGGGTTGCCCAGCGCTGAGCCGTCTGCGGCTGCCGTGATCGTCATGGCGTCCATCCTGCCACGGGCCTCCTGCGGGAAAGCGCCGGCGACGGTCCGGCTACGCCGGGTAGAGCGGGTTGTGACCTGGCTCGACCTGCTCCTCCGGGCGGACCGGGCCGGGTGCGGTTCCGTCGCCGAACGGGCTGCCGCCCAGCGCCTCGCGTCCGTGCTCGGTGATCCATCCGGAGAGGTCCGGGCCCTTCGGGACGATCTGCGTCGGGTTCACGTCCTCGTGGACCACGTAGTAGTGCTCCTTGATCTGCACGAAGTCGATCGTGTCGCCGAAGCCGGGCGTCTGGAACAGGTCGCGGGCGTAGCCCCAGAGCGCGGGCAGCTCGGTCAACCTGCTGCGGTTGCACTTGAAGTGGCCGTGGTAGACGGGATCGAAGCGCACCAACGTGGTGAAGAGGCGGATGTCGGCCTCCGTGATGGTGTCGCCCATGAGGTAGCGCCGGTCCGTCAGGCGCTCCTCGAGCCAGTCGAGCCCGGCCCAGAGCCGGTCGTAGGCGTCGTCGTAGGCTTCCTGGCTCCCGGCGAACCCGCACCGGTAGACGCCGTTGTTGACCTCGGTGAAGATCCGTTCGATGACCGGCTTCATCTCCTCCCACTGCGCCTCCGGCACCAGGTCCGGTGCGCCCTCGCGGTGGTGCTCCCGCCACTCGGTGGAGAAGTCCAGGGTCATCTGGGGGTAGTTGTTGGTGACGACGGCGCCGGACTCGATGTCCACCATCGCGGGGACGGTGATACCGCGGGGGTAGTCCGGGAACCGCTTGAAGTAGTTCTCCTGCAGCCGCTCGGTGCCGAGCACGGGGTCCGTCCCGCCCTCGTCCAGGTCGAAGGTCCAGGACCGGGCGTCGTGGACCGGTCCGGGCGTGGCCAGGGAGATCGCGTCCTCGAGTCCGAGCAGGCGGCGCACGATCAGGGTGCGATTGGCCCACGGACAGGCCCGCGCCGCCACCAGTCGGTACTTGCCGGGAACGGCCGGCCATGCCGTCGCCCCCTCCGTCAGGCCCGCCCCCAGCTCGCCGATCCGGGATGGCTCCGCCGTCGGCAGGACGTTCACGGCGTCCACGTCGGCGACGATCCGGTCCTCGATGTAGTTGGTGTCCCGCGTGAACTCGCCGCCGGTCACGTAGCTGCCGCGCGTGGAGTGCGCGGTGCCGCGGTCGCTGCTGCTCTGGTCCTCTGCCATTCCTGTCCTCCGTGGAATCTGCTGTGCCGGCCCCGGTGCCCCGTGGCCGTCGTCGTGCTCTGGCTCGTGCCCGGCCGGCCTATGGGCGCGGACGGCCGTCCTGGACTGCGTCCACGTGCTCCTGCCTCACGGGGTCGACGTGGTCCCCGAACTCGTCGCGGTGCTTGCCGACGTAGACCTTGATGTACGGGCAGACCGGGATGATCCGCTGCCCGGCCTCGACGGTCTCCCGCAGCGCGAAGGCGGCGAGCGTTCCGGCGAGGCCGCGCCCGCTGTACTCGTCGTCGACGACGGTGTGGAAGAAGATCCTGGACTCGTCGCCGTAGGGCCGGTAGTGGGCACTGCCGATGACGGGGTCGCCGCTCGCGCCGGCGTCGACGAGCTCGTAGCGCTGCCGGTCCGAGTTGTGGCGCACGAGGATGTCGGCGTTCCGGTCCTCGGCGCCGTCGAGGTGCGGGGCTTCCTCTGACATGGTTCCTCCTGGGGTCTCGTGGATGGTTCGCGACCGGGTGCCGCTCGGTCGCGAGGGGACTATTGGTCTCGCGGCCGGAGCCGGACGTTGGGCAGGGTCGGCGCCGGCAACGGCGGCGGCGTGCCCTCGCCGAAGACGCCGAAGCGCGGGTAGGGGGCGCCGTCGTCGTACTCCCCCGCTGCCGCCGCGGACCCGGCGGCCTCCGCCTCGGCGGGCTCGGCGCCGATCTCGGCCTGCCAGGCGCGGCGGTAGGCGACGATCTCGTCGTGCTCGCGGCCGACGAAGTTCCACCACATGATGATCCGCTCCCCCATGGGGGCGCCGCCGATGAGGACCGCGCGGACCGGCCGCTCCCCCGCGGACAGGACGACGGCGGTGCGCCCCGTCGGGAGGTAGGCCAGGTGGTTGCCCGGCACGATGTGCCCGTCCATCGCCAGGTCGCCGGCGTCGAGCAGGACGCCGTGCTCGAAGTCCGGGTCCAGGTCGAGCGACACGGAGGCCCCGGCGTCGATGAGGATCTCGGCGCCGACGGTGGGGTGGTGCGCGGTCACCGGAGAGGCGCTGCCGGCGAGTTCGCCGAGGAAGACGCGCAGCTCGGCACCTCCTGCGCCGGGCCCCTCGCCGTCGGACGGGCCGCTGACCGGGGCCTCGCCGGGGTGCGTGCGGCCGGGGGCGGTGCCGGGTGCCCGGCCCGGCAGGTGCACGGGTTCAGGCGCGTAGTGCTCGAAGGTGGGCTCCATGCCCCGCGCCCGGTCCGGCAGTGCGAGCCACAGTTGGACGCCGTGGAGCACCTCGGTGCCCGGGGTGGAGAACTCGGAGTGGCTGATGCCGCGGCCGGCGGTCATCAGATTGAGCTCGCCGGGGCGGACGATCGCCTCGAACCCGGCCGAGTCCCGGTGCTCGATCTCTCCGGTGAACAGCCAGCTGACGGTCTGCAGGCCCGTGTGCGGGTGGCGGGGCACGTTCATGCCGCCGGTCGCCGAGACCCGGTCCGGGCCGTAGTGGTCGAGGAAGCACCACGCGCCGATGAGGCTGCGGCTGCGCTGGGGCAGGGTGCGGCGGACGTCCATGGCCCGGGTCCCGCCGAGCGGCACGTCGCGCGGCTCCAGCAGGACGACGCCGGTGCACGGGTCGCCGACCCGGCACACCAGCTCGTCGGGTGCGGTCTGGAGGTCGCTCATGCCGTCCAGACTAGACCCGGCGCCCGGGAACGCAACGGTTCCACCTGTGGGCCCGACATGCCACAGTATGACCATGGCTGAAACGACGCTGCTGATCCTCGGTGCCTCCGGCGACCTCACCTCCCGGCTCCTGCTGCCCGGGCTCGCCACGCTGCTGGCCGTCGAGCCCTCCCGCGAGGTCCGGGTGGTCGGATCCGACCTGGAGGAGATCGGGGCAGAGGAGTGGCGTGAGCTCGTGCGGACCGCCTTCGACGCCGGCGTGCCCGGATCCACGGAGGACGGCTCGGACCGCACGGCGCTCGACCGCGCGCTCGAGACGACGGGCTACACGGCCGGCGACGCGACCGACGCCGCGTCCCTGCAGCGGCTGATCGACTCGCTCGACCTCGGCGACGAGCAGAGGCTCGTCATCTACTTCGCCCTCCCGCCGCACATCACCGCACGCGTCTGCGAGGCGCTGGTCGACGTCGACCTACCGGAGAGGACCGTCCTCGCCGCCGAGAAGCCCTTCGGCACCGACGGCGGGAAGGCGCGCGAGCTCAACCGGCTCCTGACGCGCATCGTCCCCGAGGAGCAGGTCTTCCGCATCGACCACTTCCTGGGCCTCTACACCGTGCTGAACCTTCTGGGGCTGCGCTTCGCCAACCGCGTCTTCGAGCGGGTCTGGGACCGCACGTCCATCGAGCGGGTCGAGATCTTCTACGACGAGACCGTCACGCTCGAGGGGCGAGCCGGCTACTACGACCAAGCCGGGGCGCTCCGGGACATGATCCAGAGCCACCTGCTGCAGGTCATGGCGCTCCTCGCGATCGACCAGCCCACAAGCGTCGAGGAGCGCGACCTTCGCGACGCCGTCGGGCAGGTCCTCCGGGCCGCCCGCGTGGCCGACCCGGTGCGGCACTCTCGGCGCGCCCGCTACACGGCCGGCAGCATCGGCGACCGCGAGGTGCCGGACTACACCAGCGAGGAGGGCGTGGACCCCGCCCGCGGCACCGAGACCCTCGCCGAGGTGCAGGTGGAGATCGCGAACCACCGGTGGGCGGGCGTCCCGTTCGTCCTGCGCAGCGGCAAGTCGTTCGGACAGGGGCAGAAGCAGGCGGTGGTCCACTTCCGCAGCCCCGCCCACGTCCCCGAGGGGTTGCAGGGCCGCAACACTCCGGACACCCTCACCATCGACTTCAAGCCGGACACCTTCACGCTCAGAGTCACCACCAACGGCCGCGGCGACCCGTTCACGCTGGAGCAGAGCGAGCTCACGGGAGAGCTGGGCGGCGGCCAGCTGGAGCCCTACGGCGAGGTCCTGTCCTCGATGCTCGACGGCGACCTTCGCCTGGCGGTCCGCGGCGACGCGGCCGAGGAGTGCTGGCGGATCGTCACTCCCGTGCTGGAGGCCTGGGCCCGGGACGAGGTCCCGATGGACACCTACGCGGCCGGTTCGCGGGGCCCGGAGCACTGGGAGACCACCGCCGAGTAGTCGCACCGCTTCGGCGTCGCAGTCCTGCAGCCGGATCGCTGCCGAGACCTGCAGGAGTGCGACGCCGAGGCGTCCCAGCGGGACGGCGGCTTCCCTGGCGCCCCGGCTACATCTCCGCCTTGCCGCGCCGCCAGTAGCCCATGAAGGAGACCTGCTTGCGGTTCAGGCCCGCGTCGCGCACCAGGTACCGGCGCAGCTCCTTGATGGTGCCCGCCTCCCCGGCCAGCCACGCGTAGAACGGATGGCTCCCGGCCTCGGCGGTCTCCCAGAGGATCGTCGAGTCGACGTCCACGTCCTCGGGGTCCTGCCCGGGCACGACGGCACCCGCCGCGGGGATCGCGACCGCCGAGCGGACGGCCTGGTTCAGCAGCTCTCCGTGCGGGCGCGACCCGCGCGGGAGCCACTGCACGGAGACGCCGGAACGTGTGAAGGAGCCCTGAATGTCGTCGACGCCGGGCACCTCGATGAACGCGTTGCCCGTCATCCCCGGCGGCAGGGTCTCGAGGATGGAGCAGATGGCGGGGGCGGCCGTCTCGTCGCCGGCCAGGAGGATCCGCCGGGCGGTGCCGGGCCGGAACTCGATGCCCGCGTAGTCGGGCGCGCACAGCTTGGAGTTCGGCCCGAGCATGGTGATCTCGGCGCCCGGCTCGGCCTCGGCGGCCCAGACCGAGGCCGGACCGCCGACGAGCTTCCCGCCCTCGCGCTTGACGTGGAGGACGAAGTCGATGTCGATCTCCGGGTGCTCGCCGACGTTGCCCGGGTGCCCGGCGGGGCGGAAGGAGCGGATGGAGTAGGTGCGCAGCCAGCCGCGCTCCTGCGGGTCGACGGCGAGCCACTTGCGGTACCACCCGGCGACGTCGTCGGCGGCGATCCGCCCGTCCGGCCGCAGGGCCGCGACGTGGTCCTCGCCGCTGGAGGCCGGGGACGGGATGACGAGCTTGATCCGCAGATCCAGCGGGTGCCCGCCGGTGCCGAAGTGCGCCAGGTCCTCGCCCGTGAACGTGACCCGGCGGTAGCTCGGGCTCAGCGTGGTGGCGGCGACGGCGGTCAGCTTGAACGCCACGGTGGGGCAGGCCTCGAGGGCGGCCAACAGCCCGTCCTCCCCCTCGACCCCGGGCTCCGGCGCGTCGACGCCGGCGTGCTGGGCGTCCCCGGCGACGGCTGCCGTGGGGGCTGCGGCCACGCTGGGCATCGTGCCCGTGCTCCCGGTCCCGGCGGCGGCGCGGGCGGCGTTCTGGTCCAGGTCCCGCCCGCGGACCACCCGGTGGCGGCCGATGGGCAGCACGAGCGGCGTGCCCGCGACCGGGTCCGGGATCACGCGCGACGGCATGCCGAAGACGTCCTGGACCATCCGCTCCGTCACGACGGCGGCCGGGTGCCCCTGCGCGTAGACCTCGCCGTGCTTGAGAGCCACCAGGTGGTCCGCGTAGCGGGCGGCCAGGTTGAGGTCGTGCAGCACGATCGCCACGGTGGTGCCGCGCCGCCGGTTGAGGTCGGCGACGACGTCGAGCACCTCCAACTGGTGGGCGACGTCGAGGTACGTGGTGGGCTCGTCGAGCAGCAGCAGGTCGGTCTCCTGCGCCAGCGCCATGGCGATCCAGACGCGCTGGCGCTGGCCGCCGGAGAGCTCGTCGATCGCGCGCTCGGCGAGCTCCTCGGTCCCGGTGGCATGCAGCGCCCGGCCGACGGCGTCGTCGTCCTCGGCGGACCACCGGCGGAACCAGCCCTGGTGCGGGTAGCGGCCGCGCCCGACCAGCTCGCGGACGGTGATGCCGTCCGGGGCGATCGGTGTCTGCGGGAGCAGGCCCAGGACCTTGGCGATCTCGCGCGCCGGCTGGGTGTGGATGTCCTTGCCGTCGAGGACCACGGAGCCGGCCGAGGGCTTGAGCAGCCGGGCCATGCCGCGCAGCAGCGTGGACTTGCCGCAGCCGTTGGCGCCGACGATCATCGTCACCTCGCCCGCGGGGAGCTCCAGCGTCAGGTCGTTGACGATCATCGACTTGTCGTAGCCGAGGGTGAGCGATTGGGCTTCGAGACGGGCCATGTCAGCCTCCCATTCCTTGTTGGTTGGAGCGCACCAGGAGCCAGAGCAGGAACGGGGCGCCGAGCGCGCCCGTGACTACCCCGACCGGCAGACTGGTGTCGCCGAAGAGATTCGAGCCGGCGAAGTCGGCGGCCAGCACGAGGGCCGACCCGACGAGCGCCGAGCACAGGAAGTCGGTGCGGCCGCCGGTGAGCAGCCGGGCGAGCGGGCCGGCGAGGAACGCGACGAACGCGATCGGGCCCGTGACCGAGGTGGCGGCCGCGGCCAGCGCGACGCCGAGGACCACGAGGGTGAGCCGACTCCGGGCGACGTCGACGCCGAGGCCTGCCGCGGCGTCGTCGCCGAGCTGGAGCACCTTGAGCCGCGTGGCGGCGAACGCGGTCAGCGGCGCCAGCACGGCCAGGGCCACCGCGAGGGTCCCGACGCGCTCCCAGTTGCTGTTGGAGAGCGAGCCGACGAGCCAGTGCAGGGCGTCGCCCGCGCTGCGCACGTCGGTGCTGGAGAGCAGGTAGTTCATGACGGCGTGGAGCATGGCGCCGGCACCGATGCCCATGAGGATCAGCCGGCCGCCGGTGTGCTGGCCGGAATCGGCCAGGAAGTAGACCACGAGCGCCACCACGAGCGCCCCGACGAACGCGGAGACGCTGAACCACGGGCCCTGCAGGCCGAGCACCAGCATCCCCGCCACGGCGGCGGTGGCCGCTCCGTAACCGATCCCGATGATGTCCGGGCTGGCCAGCGGGTTGCGCAGGAGCGTCTGGAAGACGGTCCCGGAGAGCGCGAACGCCGCCCCGGCCAGGGCACCGACGAACGCCGTCGGCAGCCGGTCCTCCAGCACGATGAAACTCACCCCGGGCACCGTCTGCCCGGAGAGGACCGCGAGGAGCTCGGAGGGGCTCACGATCGTGGAGCCCAGGAGCACCGTGACGAGGAACAGCACGACGACGACGCCGGCGAGCACCAGGGCGACCCGTGTCCCGCGGTGGGGCCGGGGCAGGGCGGGGACGGTCCGGTCCGTCACGGCGGCGGTCACAGGGCGACCTGCTTCCGGGTGCGGATCAGCCAGATGAAGACGGGGGCCCCGATGACGGCGGTCATCACGCCGACCTGGACCTCCGACGGCGGCAGGACGACCCGGCCGAACGCGTCGGCGAGGAGCAGGAGCACCGGCCCGGCGAGGGCGGAGAGGGGCAGGAGGGCCCGGTAGTCGCTGCCGACCAGGACGCGCAGGCCGTGCGGGATCACGAGCCCGACGAACGCGATGGGGCCGGCGATCGCCACGGCCGTCCCCACGAGCAGGACCACGCCAGCGGCCGCGATCCCCCGCCCGCGGCCGACGCGGAGGCCGAGGCCGGCGGCGGCGTCGTCCCCGAGGGCGAGGGCGTTGAACAGGCGGGCGGAGAGCAGGCACACCGCGGTCCCGACCGCGAGGAACGGAAGCAGGGAGACCATGGTCTCGGTGCTGCGCACCCCGAGCGTGCCGACCTGCCAGAACCGGAAGCTGTCCAGCGCCGTCTGGTCGATCATGAGCACGCCGTGCATAACGGACGTGCAGCCGGCGGTCAGAGCGGCGCCGGCCAGGGCGAGCTTGACGGGCGTGGCCCCCTCCCGGCCGAGGCTCGCGACGGCGTACACGGTCACGGCGGCGAGCGCACAGCCGCCGAAGCCGAGCCAGACGAAGCCGGTGACCCCGGCGATGCCGGCCAGGTGGATGCCCAGGACGACGGCGAGCGCGGCGCCCGCGTTGAGCCCGAGGATCCCGGGGTCGGCCAGCGGGTTGCGCGTGATCCCCTGGAGGGCGGTGCCGGCGAGCGCCAGGGCGAGCCCGGCGAGCAGCCCGGCCACGGTGCGCGGAATCCGGGAGTGCACCACCAGGTGGTCGCCGTCGGCGGGGTCGAACGCCGTGAGGGCGTCCCAGACGACGGGCAGACCGGTGTTGCGGGCGCCGACCGTCAGCGACAGCGCGGTGGCGAGGACCAGGAGCACGGCGAGCGCGACGGCCACCGTCAGGACGCGCGGGAGCGAGCGGCGGCGGCCGATCGGCCCGACGGCCCCGCCGGACGGGTGGCCGGGGCCTTCGGCGGTCTCGGGGCCGCCCGCGCGGGAGGCGGCGGGGCGCCGGGCGAGAACTTCAGTCATGTCGTCTTCCGTCGCCTAGTCGTCGAGGTCGTCGAGGCCGTCGTCGAGGCGGCCGTCGTGCGCGGCGCCGCGGGGTCCCCGGCGGCGTGCGTTGTCATCGGGTCCCGCCGCCGACCACACTGGGGTGCATGACGCAGAGTACCGCGCGGCCCGTCTCCGCCTTCGCCCGCCAGGTGCTGGCGCCGAATCCGGGGCCCATGACCCTGGACGGCACGCAGTCCTACGTGCTCGCCTTCCCCGGCGCCGAAGCCGTGGTGGTCGTCGACCCGGGCCCGGACGACGCCGGCCACCTCGCCGCGCTGGCCGGCGAGGGGGCGGTGGAGCTCGTGCTGGTCACGCACCGGCATCCGGACCATACGGAGGGGATCGACCGGCTGCACGCCCTCACCGGGGCGCCCGTCCGGGCGGTCCTGGGCGAGCACTGCCGTCCCGCGGCGCCGGGGCACCCGCTCCACGGAACGCTCGCCGGCGACGGCGACCCGCTGCGTCCGGACGAGGTGGTGACCGCGGCGGGCCTGCGGATCCGCGTGCTGGCGACGCCGGGGCACACCTCCGACTCGGTGTGCTTCCTGCTCCCCGACGACGGGCCCCACGGCGCGGTCCTGACCGGGGACACCATCCTGGGCCGCGGGACGACGATCCTGGACTTCCCGGACGGGACCCTCGGGGACTACCTGGAGAGCCTGGACCGGTTGACCGGTCTCGGCGCCGCCACGGTGCTGCCGGCGCACGGTCCCGTGCTGCCGGATCTGGCCGCCATCGCCGGTGCCTACCGGGCGCATCGGTTCGAGCGCCTGCGCCAGGTACGCGACGCCGTCGTGCAGCTGGAACTCGACCTGGACCCGGCCGCAGTCGCCGACGACGGCGGGCGCCCGGCCGCCTCGGACGTGCGCCGAGTGGCCGACGTGGTCTATGCCGACGTCGACTCCTCGGTGCGCGGTGCTGCGGAGCATTCCGTTGCTGCTCAACTCTCGTATCTGGCGACGCTCGAACCGGCCGAGCGCGCCGCCCTCTGAAACCCGGCCCGGGCGGCGGACCGTTCCCGGTCCGCACCCGCGGGGCCGGGCCCGCGGCTCGCGGGCCCGGCCGGGCTCCTGCTGGTGGACGTCTACTCGGCCGCGGCCTCGGCGGCCGCGACGACGTCCGGCACGATGTTCTCGATGGCCCACGGCAGGCTCAGCGCTGAGGCCGAGGAGATCGCGAGCGTCGAGTGATCGTCCACGGTGGTGATGAAGCCGCCGTTGGCGACGCCCGGGATCTGCTTGAAGAGGTCGTGGTTGCGCACGGCCTCGGCGCCCTCCTCGCCGGCGACCCAGCTGTAGAAGACATCCGACTCGAGTTCGGAGCTGCGCTCCGGCGAGACGTCGCCGTAGAACTGGCCGTCCTCGACGAGCTCGTCGACGACGGGCGCCTGCTCCATGCCGAGGGCCTTGAAGAAGCGCGGGCGCGTGTCGTCGCCCGCGTAGATGCTCAGCGTGTTGGCGGCCGCGTCCACGTTGCCGGCGATGAAGGTGCTCTCCTCCAGGACGGGGTTCTCCTCGACGACGGCCGCGAACTGCGCCTCGACGTCGGCCACGACCTGCTCGGCCTCCTCCGTCTTGCCGAGCGCGGCACCGGTGGCCTCGGTCACCGACTGCCAGGAGGCGAGGTAGTTCTCCTTCTGGGGGCCGACGACCGGCGCGATCTTGGAGAGCTTGTCGTACTCCTCCTGCGTCAGGCCCGAGTAGCCCGCGAGGATGACGTCGGGGGTGGACTCCGCGATGGCCTCGTAGTTGATGCCGTCGGCCTCGGAGTACTGCACCGGCGCGTTCTCGGTGCCGATCGCCGCACCGAGCTCCTCGAGTTTGGCGTCCTTCCAGTCGGTGGAGCCGTTCTCGTTGCCACCCCAGGTGTCCTCGGGCATGGCGACGGGCACGACGCCGAGCGCGAGCGCCGTGTCGGCGTTGACCCAGGAGACGGCGGCGACGCGCTCCGGCTGCTCCTTGATCACGGTCTCGCCGTAGATGTGCTCGACGGTCACAGGGAAGCCGCCCGCCCCTTCCGGCGAGTCGGCGGACTCCGCGGGCGCTGCGGAGCCGGAGCACGCGGAGGCGGTGAGAACGACGGCGGCGGCGGCTGCGAGCAGCCCGGCGCGGCGGGTGATGGCCATGGAACGTCCTTGCGGGTCGAGGGGTCATGATCGGGGAGCGGCGGATACGGGTCCACCACGCAGTAAGGCTAGCCTCACTCAGCCCAATTACACAAAACTTCTGTGACGGAAATGAGGCATGGGGCATAAACAGGTCTCCAGGGTCGGGTCGGTCGGCCTCGGCGATTGGGAGTTAGGTGACCCTTCGTGTGCGTTTCCATGTGACACACCGTTTTCGAAACGATTACGTGTCCTAATTTTGTAGCGAGGGCCGCCTGGCGGCCCTCGCTCCCCTCTCGCCCAGGAGAAGTCAATGAAGCTTTCGCTGAAGTCCGCCCTGACGCTCACCGCGGCCGGCGCCGCCGTCCTGTCGCTCGCGGCGTGCAGCAGCACCGCCCCGGCGGAGGGCGACGCACCGGCGTCGTCCTCGAGCGCCGGGACGGTCACGATCGAGACGAAACAACGGCGAGATGGAGGTGCCGGCGGAGCCCGTGCGCGTCGCGGTCCTGAACAACACCACGTTCGCCACGGTCAAGGCCCTCGGCATCGAGCCCGTCGCCGTACCGAAGCCGCTGCTGCCGGCCGAGGGCTACGCCGCGTGGGAGGACGACGCGGAGATCGCCGACGCCGGCTCGCACCGCGAGGCCAAGCTCGAGGCCGTCAGCGCCGCGGAGCCCGACCTGATCATCGGCGGCGGACGCTTCACCGAGTACACCGAGGACCTGGAGAAGATCGCCCCGGTGGTCGACGTGCAGCCGGACGAGGAGTCCGCGGGAGGCTGGCTGGGCGGCCTCCGCCACCAGACCGAGGTCCTCGGCCAGATCTTCGGCGAGGAGGAGAGGGCCGCGGAGCTGGTGGCGGCGCTGGACGAGGCCCAGGCCGCCGCCGAGGAGGCGACCAGCGGGGAGACCGTCTTCCTCGCCAACGCCTCGGGCGGGCGGATCGACAACGGTGCAGGACGTATCGGCCGCCTGCTCGAGGGCGTGGACCTGGAGGACGTCTTCGCCCAGCAGCAGCTGGACGGCGAGTCCGTGCACAACGACTCCGGACTGGCGCCCGAGACCGTCGCCCAGGCGAACCCGGACTGGATGATCGTCATGGACCGCGACGCCGCGGTCTCCGCCGAGGGCGACGAGTTCACGCCGGCCGAGTAGCGCCCGCCGCGCGGACCCCGCCCTGCGGGGCCCGCGCCCTTCTCCCGAGGGCAACCATGCGCACCCCCACTCCACGTCTCCTCCTGGCCGCCACCGTCGTGGCGGCCCTCGGGCTGACCGCTGCCTCCCTGCTGGTAGGCGGCTACGAAATCACCCTGCACGGCCTCCTGACGGAGTCCGACGTCCTGCACATGTTCTGGGTCTCGCGCGTGCCGCGCACGCTGGCCCTGGTCTTCGCCGCCGCGGCGATGGCCGTCTGCGGGGTGATCATGCAGCTCATCACCCAGAACAAGTTCGTGGAGCCCACCACCGCCGGCACGGCCCAGTGGGCCGGGCTGGGGATGCTCGCGGTACTGCTCGTGGATCCCGGGGCCTCCCCGCTGGCGAAGATGGCCGTCGCCATCGCCTTCGCCTTCGGCGGCACGTGGGTCTTCATCGCCTTCCTGAACCGGGTGCGGGTCAAGGACTCGCTAGTGGTGCCCCTCGTCGGCATCATGCTCGGGGCGGTCGTCGGATCCTTCAGCACGTTCATCGCGGGGACCTTCGACCTGCTCCAGACCATGTCCGCCTGGCGGTCCGGGGGCTTCAGCGGGATCGTCGAGGGCTTCTACGAGCCGCTCTGGCTCGCTGCACTGGCCTGCGCGGCCGCCTACCTCGTCGCGGACCGCTTCACGGTCGCCGGACTCGGCCGCGACGTCGCCACCAACGTGGGCCTGGACTACCATCGGGTGGTCTTCCTCGGCGTCTCGATCGTCGCACTGGCCACGGGCGTGACCGCCGTCGTCGTCGGGTTCATCCCGTTCATCGGGCTGATCGTGCCGAACCTCGTCTCCCTGGTGCTCGGCGACGACCTGCGCCGGAACCTGCCGTGGGTCGCCCTGCTGGGCACCGTGCTCCTGCTCGCGTGCGATCTCGTCGGCCGCACCATCGTGGCGCCGATGGAGATCCCGGCGTCCGTCATCCTCGGCGTGGTGGGCGCCGTCGTCTTCATCTCCCTGGTCCTGAGGCAGCGCAGACATGTCAATGCTTGATGCCCGACGCACCCCCGACGCGCCGGCGGCGCCGACCGCAAGGGATTCCGGCCTGCGCCGGCTGGCCGGTCGTCTGGCCCCCGGCCGGCTCGGCCCGGGCCAGCGGCTGGCCGTCGTGGGCGCACTGGCCGCGGCGGCGTCGTGCTGCCTGCTCCTCCTGTTCATCCAGGGCTCCTTCGCCTTCGCGATCGAGCAGCGGCTCACCATGCTCGGGACCATGCTGGTGGTCGCCTTCACCCAGGGCATCGGGACCGTGGTCTTCCACACCGTGACGCACAACCGGATCCTGACGCCGTCGATCATGGGCTTCGACTCGCTCTACACCTTCCTGCAGACCATGCTCGTGTGGCTCTTCGGCGGAGTCCTCCTCGCGAGGGTCGACGGGATCCCGAAGCTCGTCGCGGAGACGCTGCTGATGGTGGTCTTCGCGACGCTCCTGTACCGCTGGCTGTTCTCCGGCCGGTTCGGCAGCCTGTACGTGCTGCTCCTGGTCGGCGTGGTGCTCGGCATGGCGTTCGATTCCGTCTCGATCTTCGTCCAGAGGCTCCTGAACCCGACCGACTACGACATGCTCTCGGTGGAGCTGATGGGCCGGATGAGCTCCGTGGACACCGGCTACCTCCCGCTGGCCTTCGCGGTCTGCGCGGGAGTCGGGGCCGTGCTGTGGCGCCGGCGCTTCCGGCTGGACGTCCTGCTGCTGGGCCGCGACGCAGCGCAGACCCTGGGCCTCGACCACAAGCGCGAGCTGACCGTCATGCTGGTGCTGATCGCGATCCTGGTCGCGTTCTCGACGGCCCTGGCCGGTCCGATGACGTTCTTCGGATTCGTCGTCGCGACGCTCGCCTACCAGATCGCCGGCACGCACCGGCACCAGTACGTGATGCCCATGGCCTTCCTGCTGGGACTGCTGACGCTGACGGCCGGGCAGTTCGTGCTGGAGCACGTCTTCTACGCGTCGGGCTTCCTGACCGTCATCATCGAATTCGCGGGCGGCACCCTCTTCCTGCTGCTCCTACTGCGAAAGGGCAAGCTGTGATCGCCTTCACCGACGTCGTCAAGGACTACAACGGCCTCCGGGTCCTCGGGCCGGTCACCGGCGGGATCTCCGCCGGCGGCGTGACCTCCCTGATCGGCCCCAACGGCGCCGGCAAGTCGACGCTGCTGACCATCATCGGCCGCCTCATGGACCCCTCGGCCGGGCGCATCACGGTCAAGGGGCACGACGTCGCCACGACCCGCAGCTCCGACCTCGCGCGCCTGATCTCCGTGCTCCGGCAGGAGAACCACCTGACCGCCCGGCTCACCGTGCGCGACCTGGTCGGCTTCGGCCGCTACCCCCACTCGAAGGGGCGGCCGACCCCGGAGTGCCGCGCCGCCGTCGACCGCGCCCTGGAGTTCCTGAACCTCACCCCGCTCCAGGACCGGTTCACGGACCAGCTCTCCGGGGGCCAGCGCCAGCGCGCGTACGTCGCGATGGTCCTGGCGCAGGACACCGAGTACATCCTGCTGGACGAGCCGCTGAACAACCTGGACATGAAGCACGCCGTGCTGATGATGCGCCAGCTCCGCCGCGCCGCCGTCGAGCTGGGCAAGACCATCGTGATCGTGGTCCACGACGTCAACTTCGCCGCGGCCTACTCGGACCACATCATCGCGCTGCGGGACGGACAGGTCTGCCACACCGGCAGCCCCGAGGAGATCATGCGCGACGACGTGCTCACGGACGTCTTCGACACCGAGGTGCGGGTGCACCGGATCGAGGACCGCCCGGTCGCCATCTTCACGCACTGAGACCTCGCGCACTGAGACCTCGCGCGCTGAGACCTCTCCCGCCAGGGCCTCACGCACGGGGCCGGTGCACCGGACCTCGTCACTGGACGGGCGGGACCAGGGCCGCCCAGAGCAGGAAGGCGACCAGGCCGGCGAGGCCGATCCCCAGGACGATCGTCCAGCCGAGGGAGAACCGCCACGACGCGCGCAGGAACGCGGCGTGGTCCTCGCTGGCGACGAACTCGTGGATCCAGCGGCGCTGCCAGAGCGCGACCATGCCCAGGGCCAGCAGGACGGCCCCGCCGACGACGATCGGGTTCATGTTCTCGCCGGTGAGCCCCTCCCCCGCGAAGCCGAGCACGAGGTAGCCGGGGAGCCGCCCGGCCAGCGAGACCAGGAGCAGGGTCCGGATCCGCAGGGTGCTCAACCCGGCCACGAAGGAGACGACGTCGTCGGGGAAGGCCGGGAGCAGGTAGATGAGGAACAGGACGAACGCACCGCGGCGGGCGAGCAGCGCGTCGAACTTCTCCAGCGTCGCCGGCTCGACGAAGCGCTCGACGAACGGCCGGCCGAGCCGGCGGGCGAGGACGAACACCAGCCAGAAGCCGATGAACGCGCCGGTCATCGTGTAGAGCAGACCCAGCCACGGCCCGAACAGCAGACCGCCGATCAGGCCGCTGACCTGCCCCGGCAGCGGGGCGATGACGACCTGCGCGACCTGCAGGCCGATGAAGGCCAGGGGAGCCCACGCGCCGAGCCCGCCGATGGTCTCCCGTGCCACCTG
This sequence comes from Zhihengliuella sp., assembly GCF_031178195.1. Classification (GTDB taxonomy): domain Bacteria; phylum Actinomycetota; class Actinomycetes; order Actinomycetales; family Micrococcaceae; genus Zhihengliuella. The sequence goes on along the minus strand of NZ_JAPSJL010000013.1, from coordinate 20,440 downwards.
CGGGTCGCTGAACAATGGCAGCAGCGGCCGGCCGAAGTACAGCACGCCCGCCAGGGCCGCGACGAGGCCGAGCGCCGCCAGGACCATCGTGCGCGACGGCCTCGGCCCGGAGCGGCCGGGACGTCGGGGCGCATCGGACGAATCGTGGGTCTCCATGGCGCCAGACTAGGCGCAGGACCGGTGTCGGCCGAGCGCTCCGGCCGGAATTCAGGGCCGTCAGGCGCGGACTTCAGGGCCGCGACGTCCCCGGCTCGGGGTTGGTTCCGGGCGGGCCCTGAGGCCGGTCCCGCGCGCGTGCGGCCCCGGCGTCAGTAGTTGAGCGCGGCGGGCCCGTAGTCGGCCCGGCGCGCGGCGTACTGCTGCATGGCGACGGTCCGCTGGTGCAGGAGGTCGATCAGCCGATTCGCGTTGCGGATGAGGTCGGCGATCTGCTCGTCGTCGCGGTCCACCCACTGGATCCGGGGTTCGTCGTGCAGCGGCCGGAAGTCCCGGTGCTCCTCCCAGACCATGAGCGTGCGCTCGGCGCCGATCACGTACTGCTGCCACCACACCTGGCGGAGGTAGTGGCGGGGGATGGAGCGCCAGACCTTGTTGGTGGTCTTGATCTCGGCGAGCTCGACGCGTCCGTCGGGTCGGATCGCGATGCCGTCCGGGGTCGCGAGGTGGCGGACCTCGGTCTCCGCGTGGAAGAGGAGGCTGCTCGGCTCGATCCCGTGGTGCCGCAGGACCCAGTCGGCGATTACGGGCTCCCGCGTGCGCCCGTACTCTGTGTACGGGTTCCCGGTGAATCCGGAGCCGCCGAGCTTCGCCGCGACGGCGGCCTCGATGCTGCGGGGCGTGGACAGCTTGGCGACGTCGGTCGCGGTGATGCCCCGGGTGCGAGCCCGCAGCCACGCCACCCGGTCGCTCGAGTCGGCCACCACGCGCCGCAGGCAGGGATGGGTCTCCCGCTGCTGGGGGGCGGAGGGCTGGTCGAACGGCACCGGTCCATTCTGCCCCATCGGCGGGTCAGGACCCGGTCAGCCGACGCCGCGTGGCCCGAACTCCCGATCCTCGGCCCCCGCCGTCAGGTTCAGACGGTCAGGCGCCACCCCCGCGGATCACCGGCTCGGGCAGCGCGTCCGGATGCTGCTGCTGCAGTGTCCGGAGCAGCTCCTCGCGCACACTGTTCTGCAGGTTCCACAGGTCGCCGGCATTGCGCGCGGTGAGCCAGATGAAGACGGTCATGAGCCCGCCCTTGGCATCGGAGACGGCGAGGCTCGCGTCGCGGCCGTCCCAGGCCTGGTCTGCGGCGACCGTCTCCTCCAGCCGCTTCCGGAGCAGGTCCACCGGCGCCTTCCAGGTGAGCTCGATCTCGATGCCGCCGGACACGTCGTCCGTCCCGCGCGAGAAGTTCCGGAACGGTGTGGTGGTGAAGTAGGTGGAGGGCAGGATCATGCGGGTGTCGTCGATCAGCTTCACGACGACGTAGGTCAGCGTGATCTCCTCGACGTTGCCGCGCGAGCCCTCCACGAGGACGGTGTCGTCCACGCGCAGCGCGTCCGTGAAGGCCAGCTGCAGTCCCGCGAACACGTTGGAGAGCGTCGACTGGACCGCCATGCCGGCGATCACCGAGATGAGGCCGGCGGAGGCCAGGATTCCGGCGCCGAGCGCCCGCACCTCGGGGATCAGGAGCAGGATGCCGGCGACGGCGAGCACCAGCACGGCCGCGACGACGACGCGCCGGAGCAGCGAGACCTGCGTCCGCAGCTTGGCCATGTGCCGCGCGTCGACGGACTGCTCGCTGCGGTACTTGGAGAGCAGGATCGACTCCACGAGGTGCAGCAGGACGGTCACCAGCCAGGCGAAGGCGGCGATCATCGTGGCCAGGAGCAGGAAGTCGGCCGAGCCGCGCCAGTCGGCCACCGGAGCGGTCACCGCGAACGAGCCCAGCGTGCCGACGCAGCTGAGCAGCAGGAACAGGGGCCAGCGGGCCCGCTTGATGTCGTCGCGCAGGAGCGGCCTGCGCCGCAGGACCCGGTTCACGACGGCGGCGCCGACCCAGGTGAGCACGAACGCGACGACGACTGCGATGCCGGCGCCGACCCACGGCTGGACGTAGGCGGGCAGACCGGCCACGACTTCCTCGGTCAGCTTGCCCATCCCCGGGTCCGGTTCGCCGAACCGGTCCGGATCGATGATCGGCTCATCTGTTGCGGGGGCAGTCGGGACGAAAGATCGCATGGTCCAAGCGTGGCATATCCGACTGCGGGGATGGACCGTGTCCGTGGCCGGATCCACGGTCATCTTGGGCCACGGTAGCCATTGCACGGGCCCCCTGTGCCACGATTCACCTATGGCTCTTGTCCCCTTCAAACAGGTCGACGTCTTCTCCACCGCGCCGTACCGCGGCAACGCGCTGGCCGTGGTGCTGGACGCATCCGGGCTGAGCACGCAGGACATGCAGGGCTTCGCCCGCTGGACCAACCTGGCCGAGACCACCTTCGTGCTCCCGCCGACCAGCCCCGGGGCCGACTACCGGGTGCGCATCTTCACCTCGACCACCGAGCTGCCCTTCGCCGGCCACCCCACGCTCGGCACGGCGCACGCCTGGCTGGAGGCGGGCGGACGGCCGGCGCGGCCCGGCGTCCTGGTCCAGGAGTGCGGCGCGGGCCTGATCGAGATCAGGATCGAGTCGACCGACGCGAGCCCGCGTCTGGCCCTGAAGGGGCCGGAATTCGTGCGCACCGGCCCGCTGGAGGACGACGTGCTGGATTGGGCGCTCTCCGCGCTCGGCCTGCGGGCGGACGACGTCGTGGCGCACCAGTGGCTCGTCAACGGGCCGCACTGGGCCGGGCTCCTGCTCAAGGACGCGGAGACCGTGCTGCGCATCGAGCCGGACTTCGCCGCGCTCGAGGGACTCGAGGTCGGGGTCATCGGCCCGTACTCCCGCCCAGGGGCCGAGCAGGTGCTCCGCCGGGATCCTGCCCGGGAGGCCGTCCGCCCGAGCGGTGCCCGGGCCGAGCTGGAGCCCCTTCCGGACACCGCGGCCATGGACCTCAGCGCCTTCGGCTCCGCGGTCGAGCAGGCCCCCGCCGACTACGAGGTCCGGGCCTTCTGCCCGGGTGAGGCCCTGCCCGAGGACCCCGTGACCGGAAGCCTCAATGCCGGGTTCGCCCGCTGGCTCATGACCGAGGGCCTGGCCGAGGACGCGTACTCCGTCCGGCAGGGCACCCGCGTGGGCCGGGCCGGGGACCTCTACCCGTACCGCGACGCCGAGGGCGTCTGGCTCGCGGGCCACTCGGTCACCTGCATCGACGGTTCCGTCCTGGTGCCGTGAACCCCGCTGCCCCCGACGCGGCCATCACGCAGGAGGACCGCGCCGCATGGCGCGCCCTCTGGGCGCTGGCCATCGGCTTCTTCATGATCCTGGTGGACTCGACGATCGTCACCACCGCCATGCCGGCGATCATGAGCGGCCTCGGAGCCGGCGTCTCGGGTGTCGTCTGGGTCCATAGCTCCTACCTGCTGGCGCTCGTGGTCCCCATGCTGATCACCGGGCGGCTAGGCGACCGCTACGGCCCCAAGAACCTCTACCTGGCCGGCCTGGCCGTCTTCACCCTGGCCTCGCTCGCGTGCGGGCTCGCCGGGGACCTGACCACTCTGGTGGTCGCCCGCGTGGCCCAGGGCCTGGGGGCCTCGCTGATGACCCCGCAGTCGATGACCTTCATCACCCGCCTGTTCCCCGCCCGGCGGCGCGGCGCGGCGATGGGCGTCTGGGGCGCCATCGCGGGCATCGCCTCGCTGGCGGGACCGTTGCTCGGCGGCGTCCTGACCGACTCCCTGGGCTGGGAGTGGATCTTCTTCGTCAACGTCCCCATCGGCGTCGTGACGTACTGGCGCGTGGTCGTCGCCGTCCCGACCCTCGAGACGCATGCGCGCACAGTCGACTGGCTCGGCGTCGGACTCTCCGCGGTGGGGATCCTGCTCCTGGTCTTCGGCCTGCAGGAGGCCGAGTCGTACGACTGGGGCCCGGTGGTCGGCTGGATCGGGATCTGGCATCTGATCACCGCCGGTGCCGTCATCATGGTGGTCTTCGTCCTCTGGCAGTCGGTGCAGCGCCGCTGGTGGCCGTGGCTCGACCCGCTGGTCCCGCTCGGCCTGTTCCGCGACCGCAACTTCACGCTCGCCACGGCCGCCGTCACCTGCATGGGCCTGGTGATCTACTGCCTGAACATCCCGATCATGTTCTACCTCCAGTCGGTGCGCGGGACGACGCCGACAGTCGCGGCCCTGCTGATCGCGCCCATGGCGGTGGTCGGCGCGCTGCTGGCCCGCTACGCGGGCTCCCTGGTGAACCGCCGCGACCCGCGGATCCAGGCAGCGCTGGGGTTCTTCTGCTTCGGCGGCTCCATCATCGGCTACGGCCTGGTCCTGCCGCTGGGAGTCCCCCTGCTCTGGCTGCTGCTCCCCGCCGCCCTGATGGGCGCTGGCAGCGCCTTCGTCTGGCCGGCGATCTCGCTCACCGCCACGCGGGACCTGGACCACTCGAACGCCGGCGCCGGCTCGGGCATCTACAACACGTCCCGCCAGCTCGGCGGCGTGGTCGGCTCCGCCCTCGTCGCGCTCCTGATGGAGGCCCGGATCTCCGCCAGCGTGGCGGACCAGGCCGCGGCGTCCGCGCCGGGAGACGGCACCGCGGCGGCAGCGCGCGGGGTCGGCGACCCGGGGGAGCTCCTCGCCGGCGCCATCCCACCCGAGCTCGCGGACGCGGTCGCCACGGGGCTCGGCCAGTCCCTGCTGCTCCCCGGCTGCGCCGCCCTGCTCGGCGGCGTCCTCGCGCTGGGCTTCCGGCACGTGCGCGACGACGAACGGGCGGAGGAGCGCGTGCTAGATTCGCCGTCATGACGGACTCCGCGATCCCGCAGGACGCGCTGCGCCTGCTGATCAGCGACGGATTCGAGGCGACGAGCGTGGACCAGCTCGCCACCGCCGCCGGCATGAGCCGCAGTACCTTCTTCCGCCGCTACGGCTCCAAGGAGGGCATGGTCTTCGCCGACCTCGACGGGATCCTGGCCGCCGTCGAGCACGGCCTCGCGCCGCTGCGCGAGCGCGCCGAGCCCGTGCCCGCTGACGGCGCGGCTGCGGGATCTCGCCCGGAGGACCTCGCGGAAAGAGATCGCTCCGCGGCACCTGACGCCGGGATCCTCGAGACGCTCCTCACCACGGCCCTCTCCGTCTTCGACCACCACACCGGCCACGCCGAGGTCTCCCGCCTGCGCCACCGGCTCCTGTCCGCCGTCCCGGCCCTGCGCGACCGCGAGCTGGTCAGCACCCACCGCTACGAGCGCGCCTTCCGCCGTGCCCTGCGCCCGCTCCTGGACGACGACGCGACGTCGGCCGCCCTCGCCGCAGCCATCGTCGCGGTCCACAACACGCGGCTGCGGCAGTGGCTGCGTTCCGAGGACCAGGCGGCCGCGGCGACCGCAGCCGCGCGCGCGAGCCTCGAGTCGGACCTGCGCCGCGTCGTCGGGCAGCTGCTGCGCATCCCGTCCGCAGCCGGCGGCCCCGGCGAAGGCACCACCGGCGGGACGCCCGGATCCTCGCCGGGCCCGCGCCGCCCGGCCGGCGTCGTCGTCACCGTCCTGGAGGCCGCGCCCGACGGGAGCCTGGACGAGGCGGCCGTGCTGGACGCCGTCCGGGCCCAGCTGCGCGACCGCCCCGTCCCTCCGACGGCGCAGGCGGAGTGATGGCCCCCGACCCGCAGGAACCCCGGCTCGACACGAGCGACCCGGCTCGGCGAAACGGGATGAAACTCAGTTCCTTGACCTGGAACTGAGTTTCATCGATAGTGGTCTCACCACGTCCGCCGCCGCGCGCGGCCTCCGCAGAGGGAGCACCCATGAACCCCGAGACCCACTCCGCCCCGTCGCCCGCCCCGGAGGCTGACTCCTTCCCGCACGGCGTGGAGGCGCCGTCGTACGAGGTCTGGGGCGACGTGGAGGTCGACCCGGCCGGCGTCTTCGCCGACGTGCCGGATGCCGACCGCGCGTACTGGTCCCGCGCCCGGGACTTCGGCCTGAACGACGTCCGCCCGGTGATCGACGACTACTGGAACCGCGCCGACTACCCGCTGCACCTGGGGCGCCGCCTGGGTGCGCTCGACCTGCTGCGCGACGGCGTCGAGGTCGAGGGATTCGCACCGATGAGCACGCTCGCGGCGGGCCTGGTGAACATGGAGCTCTCCCGCGCCGACGGCTCGGTGGGCACCATCTGCGGCGTGCAGGGCGGCCTCGCGCTCCGCTCGGTGGCGTACTGCGGCTCGGCGGAGCAGATCGCGCACTGGGTGCCGCGGCTCGCCCGCGCCGAGGTGTGGGGCGCCTTCGCCCTGACGGAGCCCGCGCACGGCTCCGACTCGGTGTCCCTCGAGACCCGGGCCACGCGGGTCGAGGGCGGCTACCGGCTCAGCGGGGAGAAGAAGTGGATCGGCAACGCCTCGCTCGCGGACACCCCCGAGGGCGGCGTCACGGTGGTCTGGGCGCGGACCGAGGACGACGGCGCGGTGCGCGGCTTCCTCGTGGAGCAGCAGTGGGAGGGCTACACCGCGACGACGATCGAGAACAAGCTCAGTCTGCGCGCCATCTGGCAGGCGCACGTCCGCATGGAGGACGTGTTCGTCCCGGACACGCACGTCCTCCCCGGGGCGGGCAGCTTCAAGGACACGGCCCGGGTGCTCTTCGCGACGCGCCTCGGCGTGGCCTGGTCCGCCGTCGGGCACGCCACGGCCTGCTACGAGACGGCGGTCCAGTACGCGCAGCAGCGGGTGCAGTTCGGCCGGCCGCTGGCGGCCAGCCAGATCGTCCAGGAGCGGCTGGCCCGGATGCAGTCCGAGCTGGTGACCCTGCAGCTGATGGTGCGGCACATGACGGCCCGCGCGGACGCCGGCTCCCTGACGCCCGAGCAGGCATCGCTGGCCAAGTACACCTGCACCCGGACGGCCCGCGCGATCGCCGCGAACGCCCGCGACCTCCTGGGCGGGAACGGCATCCTGCTGGAGCACCGGGTGGCGCGACACCTCGCGGACATCGAGGCGATCCACACATACGAGGGCACCGAGACAGTCCAGGCGCTGATCATCGGCCGCTCAATCACCGGGCGCTCGGCGTTCGCCGTCTGAGATTCCCACCGCGCTGACACTCGCTTCACAGGACGGCCCAAGGTCCGCTTCCTACAGTGGAATCACCTCATGAAGGTGCGAGTGATGAGAGCACCGGTCGGACCAACGGTTTCCCCCAACCGCCGACCGGTGCCTCTGCGTTTAACGGGTGAGCATCCACGCTGCGGGGCCCGTCCGAGCCCCCGGAGCGCGCCCCTGCGCCCGACGGCCGCCCGGAGCTGGACGGTCACTGGGAGGTTGCTCAAAGCAGTGCCATCGGCGGCCGGTCCTCTGGCCAAGCGGCGCATCTGGACGCAGACTGGAGTCACCAATGGAGAGGAGACACCCGTGAGCAACAGTGCACCCGGTACGAACCCACAGGACCTCGATCGGAACGACGTGAACGCGAAGTCCGAGGACGATCCGGTGCAGGTCCCCGACGAGGAGCTGAAGCACCAGCACGACGAGCAGCTCGTCGAGGAGTGGTCCGACGAGTCGTTCCCGGGCTCCGATCCACCCTCCAACTACTGATCCGCCGGGGCTCGGTCGGCGAAAGCCGCTCGAGCCCCGGCGCGTGCGACGGCGGACGGGCCGGCCCACCGGGGCCGGCCCGTCCCTTTCTGCGCTGTTTCTGCGCTGCTTCTCCGGCGTGTCGCCGGCCGGCAGCGAGGCGCCGGCGGCAGTCCCGAGGCCACAGGGCACTCCGACCTGATGTTCAGCCCGTTCCAAGAAACGCATCCTAGGCTGGTTCCACCTTCTCAAGGTGCGAGTGATCACGAAGCACCGGTCGAATGCGGTTTTATCGCCTCCTTGTCCGCATCCGGCCGGTGCTTCTCTCATGTCCGGTGGCAGAATGCGCCCAGGGGCCGGTTGCGACAGCACCGGCCCGCGGGCCCGCTCCCGGCGGCCCCGCCGACGTCCGCCCCAGGGCGGACGACACACAGTGACCCCATACTTCGAGGAGTTCCCCGTGGAAGAGTTCCGTTGTGACCGCGTCGTCGAGACGCACCGCCCCTACGTCGCCGCCGAGGACCGCTACGACGCGATCGGGTACCGCGCCGTCGGGCGCTCCGGCCTGATGCTCCCGCCGTTGAGCCTGGGCCTCTGGTGGAACTTCGGCGACAACCGCCCCTTCGATCTCCAGCGCGAGATCCTCCGGCATGCGTTCGACCACGGCATCATCCACTTCGACCTGGCGAACAACTACGGTCCGCCCTTCGGCAGCGCGGAGGAGAACTTCGGCCGCATGGTGGCCAAGGACTTCGCGCCGTACCGCGACGAGCTCGTCGTCTCCTCGAAGGCCGGCTGGGACATGTGGCCCGGCCCGTACGGAAGCCGCGGCTCCCGCAAGTACCTCCTCGCCTCGGCCGAGGCCTCGCTGAAACGCATGAACCTCGAGTACGTCGACATCTTCTACTCCCACCGCCCCTCCCCCGAGATCCCGATCGAGGAGACCATCGGGGCCCTCGACACGCTGGTGCGCCAGGGCAAGGCCCTCTACGTCGGCATCTCCTCCTACTCCGCCGAGCGCACCGCCGAGGCGTCGCGGGTCGCCCGCGACCTCGGCACGCCGCTCGTCATCCACCAGCCCTCCTACTCGCTGCTGAACCGCTGGGTCGAGGACGGCCTGCTCGAGACCCTGGAGCGGGAGGGCATGGGCTCCATCGCGTTCACCCCGCTGGCCCAGGGCCTCCTGACCAGCAAGTACCTCACGGACGAGAACGCGACCCCGAGCGGCGGCCGCACCTCCCTGCGCGGACTGACGCCGGAGAACCTCTCGATCGTCCGCAACCTCGCCCGGGTCGCCGAGGAGCGCGGCCAGACGCTCGCGCAGATGGCGCTCGCGTGGCTGCTACGCGACGGCGGGGCGACCTCGGTCCTGATCGGCGCGTCGTCGACGGCGCAGCTCGACGAGAATCTCGGCGCCCTCGACGCGTCCCCGTTCTCCGACGAAGAGCTGCACCTGATCGACCGGATCACGTCCGGGGAGACCGGCGTCGACCTCTGGCGCGGCCAGGCCGAGGCCTGAGCCGACGGGCCGTCCCGGCGGGCGCACTCCGCCGGGACGGCCGCTCGGCCCGGGGCCTACCGGCTTCCGGGCTCCCGCCGCTGTAGCCTGAACACAGTTTCGTCCATCCGCAGGTCCTCCCCGAACGGAGGGGACCGAGAATGCGCCACCCCACGAAGGAGCGTCATGCCCATGGGACTCTTCCGCCGTCGTCGTCTGGAGGCAACGAGCAGGCCGCCGGTGTCCCGCCCGGCCGCGCGGACCCACTCGGATCGCGTCGCCCGCATGTGGGGCGACTTCCTCGGCTCGGCGGCGACGCGTTCCGCCCAGGTCCTGCTGGTGCTGGCGATCATCGCGGTCATCGTGTGGGGCTCGCGGATCGTCAGTCTGGCGGTGCTGCCCCTGCTGATCGCCCTCATCCTGGCGTGCGCCCTGTGGCCGCTGGTGGCGCGGCTGCGCAGGGTCATGAGCCCGCTGCTCGCCGCGTGGACCGTCTTCCTCGGCTCGATCGTGGTGCTCGGCGGCCTCGGCTGGGGCCTGGTGGTCTCGGTGATGAGCGAGTGGCCGCGGCTCGTCGATCAGGCGGTGCAGGGCTTCACGCAGCTGCAGTCCACCGTCCAGGACATCTCCCGGAATCTGCCGTTCGATGTCAGCCAGGACCAGTTCAACACCGCGCTGAACGACTCGGTGAACACCGTCGCAGACTGGCTGACGAGCAGTCAGTTCGGCGCCGGCGCCCTGAGCGGGATCACGGCGGCGGGCTCCTTCCTCACCGGCACTGTCCTGCTCCTGGTCATCCTGTTCTTCTTCCTGAAGGACGGGGACAAGATCTGGGGCTTCTTCCTGTCCTGGATGCCGGACGCGCACCTGCCCAAGTGGCGGGCCTCCGGCGACGAGGCGCTGGACACCTTCGGGGGCTACATCCGCGGGACGGCGATCATCGCCGCCGTCGACGCCGTCGGCATCGGCCTCGCCCTGCTGCTCCTGGGCGTCCCGCTGGCGCTGCCGCTGGCCGTCATCGTGTTCCTGGCCTCGTTCATCCCGATGGTCGGTGCGACGGTCGCCGGCGTGCTGGCCACCCTCGTGGCACTCGTGGCCAACGGGTGGGTCGTCGCCCTGATCGTGCTGGGCGTGGTCATCCTGGTCAACCAGCTCGAGGGCAACTTCCTGCAGCCGATCGTCATGGCCCACACGCTGAGCCTGCACCCGCTCGTCATCCTGCTCGCCCTGACGATGGGCACCGTGGTGAGCGGCCTGATCGGCGCGATCCTCGCCGTGCCGCTGACGGCCGCGAGCTGGGCGATCATCAAGGTGTGGTCCGGACGGTCACATCCGGAGCTGCACAGCCCGGAGCCCGTCAGCGAACGCTGACCCGGCCTCCCACCGGCGCCTACGCCGGGTCGGCGAGCGCGGAGCCTCCGGCCGAACTGGTCGCCGCGCTCGCCGAGCGGCCCGCGGCCTGGGGCCTGCGGGATCTACGAGGAGCTCAACGCCGCGGGCCCGCCTGGCCCACCCGGGTGACGGGTCGCGACGCTGGTCACTCCGGGAGCGCGGCGAGCAGATCCTGCATGCGTGCGATCTCGGCCGACTGGCCGGAAGCGATGTGGGCTGCCAGTTCCTGCGTGGTCAGGTCGATCCCCTCGACCTGGACCTCGTGGCACATAGTCAGCGCGCCGCGATGGTGCTTGATCATCCCCTCGAGGAACAGCCGGTCGAACGCGGTCCCCTCCGCCGCCGCGAGCGCGGCCATCTCCTCCTCGGTCAGCGTGCCCTCCATGGGCGCGCCGTCGTGGTGGCCGTGGTGGCCGGAGTCCGTGCCGCCGGCCTCCGGCGGGACCTCCAGCCCGCGGGCCGTGAGCCACTCCGCCATGTAGTCGATCTCCGCGCCCTGCTCCAGGTGCATGCGGGACGCGAGGCTCTTGAGCTGCTCGGACTGCGCCCGGTCGGGGACCAGCGCGGTCATCTCCACGGCCTGGGCGTGGTGCGGGATCATCATCGCCATGAAGTGGGCGTCGGCCTCATTCCACTGGTCGGACCCGGCATCCTCGGGGAGGTCCTCCGGCGAGCCCGTCTCCCCCTCCTCCCCCGGCGCACCGGGCATGACCACCGCGGGCGAGGAGGCCGGAGCCTCCGACTTCTTGGGACCCTTGCCGGTGGTCACGGCCGCGCTCGCCGAGCAGGAAACGAGCGCGAGTGTCAGAAGGCAGGCCGCGCCGCCAGCGACGAGGCGACGGCGGCGCGGACTCTCGCTTTGCTTGAAGATTGAACGATGACTAGGGGTAGCGCGATCCACGTCTGGGTCCTCTCGTGCGGGCGGTCATGACCGAACGAACTGTTCCGAAAAGTTCTGGACGAATGGCCGTTCACCCGACAGACTACAGACACCCGACCTAGGAGGTGAAGACGCACGATGCGTCTATCCCAACAGAACCGCCCGAGGGGCCGATCGGCGATCGGAGCGGCCGCGGCCGTGCTGCTCGCCGGCTCGGCCCTCTTCGCCGCCGCCCCCGCCTCGGCCGTGCCCGCTGACGACGATGCACTCGTCCCCGACAACGCGTTCGCGGAGGATGCCTTCGCCGAGCAGCTCTCCGCCCCGGACGTCACCGCCGCGACCTCCGCTCCCGATGTGGCCCCCGGCGACGTGGCCAGCCACAACATGGAGCACCTCAGCAACGTCCCGCGCAAGGGCGCGCTCCAGGGCACGGGCTCGGACATCGCGTTCCAGGGCGACTACGCCTACGCCGGCAACTACGACGGCTTCACGGTCTACGACCTGTCCGATCCGGCCCAGCCCCGCACCGTCGTCGAGGTCTACTGCCCCGGCGCCCAGAACGATGTCTCGGTCTACGGCGACCTGCTCGTCACTTCGGTGGACGCCCGCATGGCGGACTCGTCCTGCGGCAGCGAGCGGACCTCGGACACCCAGAACTACTGGGAGGGCATCCGCGTCTTCGACATCAGCGACCCGGCCGCCCCGAAGTACGTCAAGGCCGTCGAGACCAAGTGCGGCTCCCACACGAACTCCATGGCGCCGACGAAGAACGGCAAGGATCTCTACGTCTACGTCTCGTCGTACTCCCCCAATGAGGCCCTGGCCAACTGCCAACCGCCGCACGACCTGATCTCGGTGGTCAAGATCCCGACGGCCGACCCGGCCTCGGCCGCCGTCGTCTCCGAGCCGTCGCTCTTCCCCGACGGCGGCTACGAGGGCGACGACCGCGGCAACGCGAGCGCCACGTCCGGCTGCCACGACATCACCACCTACGTGGAGAAGGACCTCGCCGCCGGCGCCTGTATGGGCGACGGCATCCTGATGGACATCTCCGACCGCGAGAACCCCAAGGTGATCGACCGCGTGCGCGACACCGAGAACTTCGCCTTCTGGCACTCGGCGACCTTCAACAACGACGCCAGCAAGGTGGTCTTCACCGACGAGCTCGGCGGCGGCGGCTGGGCCACCTGCACCGAGGAGTTCGGCCCCGAGCTCGGCGCCAACGCGATCTACGACATCGCCGGTGGCGAGATGGAGTTCGGCTCCTACTACAAGATCCCGCGGATGAACACCGAGAACGAGAACTGCGTGGCCCACAACGGCTCGCTGATCTCGGTCAAGGGCCGCGACCTCATGGTGCAGTCCTGGTACCAGGGCGGCACCTCGGTCTTCGATTTCACGGACTCGAAGAACCCGAAGGAGGTCGCGTGGTTCGACCGCGGCGAGGGCCTGAGCGACGGAGGCACCTGGTCGTCGTACTACTACAACGGCTACGTGTACTCGAACGACCTGGCACTCGGCTTCGACACGTTCAAGCTGGACCCGTCGATCGACGGCAAGGCGAAGAAGAACCTGAAGGAGCTCAACCCGCAGGCGCAGCAGCGCTTCTAGGCCTGCGGAGCCTCACGGGGTGAGGAGCACGACGGCGGCGGGTCCCTCCACGGGGCCCGCCGCCGTCCCTCTCCGCAGCTCGCCGTCGCGCGCCCGCACCTGCGGGCGCGGCACCGCCGCTCCCCCGCGCCGCACCATGCTCCCGGGGCACCCCGTCATGCCGATCCGGACCGAGTGCCCCCTGCCTCTTGTCCGACAAATCGCCGACTTGCAGGATTGCCTGCATGACCCACGACACCGTCCGCCAGGTGCGGCTCTCCACCGCCACGCTCCCGCTCGCCGCCCCGGTCTCCGACGCCAAGGTCTTCACCGGCCGGCAGCGCCCGATGACCGAGGTGGTCTTCCTCTTCGCCGAGATCCTCACGGCAGAGGGGCACCGGGGGCTCGGCTTCTCCTACTCCAAGCGCGCCGGCGGGCCCGCGCAGTACGCCCACGCCAAGGAGGTCGGCGCACTGGTGCTCGGCGAGGACCCGAGCGACATCGGCCGCATCAACACCAAGCTGCTCTGGGCGGGCGCCTCGGTGGGCCGCTCAGGAGTGGCCACGCAGGCACTGGCCGCCGTCGACGTCGCACTCTGGGACCTGAAGGCCAAGCGCGCCGGGCTCCCCCTGGCGAAACTCCTCGGGGCGCACCGCGACTCGGTGCGGACCTACAACACCTCCGGCGGTTTCCTCCACGCCGGCATCGACGAGATCAAGGACCGTGCCACCCGCTCGCTGGCCGACGGCATCGGCGGCATCAAGATCAAGGTGGGCCTGCCGGACACCGCCGAGGACCTGCGCCGCGTGACGGCGATCCGGGAGCACCTCGGCGACGGCGTCCCGCTCATGGTGGACGCCAACCAGCAGTGGGACCGCGCCACGGCCCTGCGCATGGGCCGCCGACTGGAGGAGTTCGACCTGATCTGGATCGAGGAGCCCCTGGACGCGTACGACGCCGAGGGTCACGCCGCCCTGGCCGCCGCTCTGGACACGCCGATCGCCACGGGCGAGATGCTGGCCTCCGTCGCCGAGCACGAGCGGCTCATCGCCGCCCGCGCGTGCGACGTGATCCAACCCGACGCGCCCCGCGTCGGCGGGATCACGCAGTTCCTGCGACTCGCGACGCTCGCCGACCATGCCGGGCTGGACCTGGCCCCGCACTTCGCCATGGAGATCCACCTGCACCTGGCGGCCGCGTACCCGCGCGAACCGTGGGTGGAGCACTTCGACTGGCTGGACCCGCTGTTCAATGAGCGACTCGAGACCCGTGACGGCCGGATGCTGGTGCCGGACCGGCCAGGGCTCGGCATCACGCTGTCGGACCAGGCGCGGGCCTGGACCACCGACTCGGTCGAGTTCGGGGCCTGACATGGCCACCCGGACCGACGCGCTGACGGCGCACCTGCGCGCACAGATCGTCGACGGCACCCTTCCGCCGGGGACGCGGTTGCCGAGCGAGTCCGGGCTGATGGCCGAGCACGGCGTGGGGCGGTCGGCGGTCCGCGAGTCGCTGACCCGGCTGCAGGCCGAGGGGCTGGTCCACACGCGCCGGGGCGCGGGGAGCTTCGTCCTCGCCCCGCCGCCGGACCCGGCGGACACCCCGGGGATCCGCCCGGTGCGGACGCTCGAGGACCGGGCGCACCTGCTGGGGTTCCGGCTCGCCCTCGAGCCCGAGGCCGCGGCCCTGGCCGCGGGACACAGAACGGACGCGGACCTGGCCGACCTGGCCCACCACCTGGACCGACTCGACGCGGCCGCCGACCGCCCGGCCGAGGCCCTCGGCAGCGACTTCGCGTTCCACCTGGGCATCGCCCGGGCCTCCGGCAATCCGTACCTGGCCGACGCCATCGCCGCACTGGGGCCGCTCATGATCGCCATGCCGCGCGCCCGCCTGGCCGGCGCCGGGACGAGTACCCCCGCACAGGTTCACGCGGAGCACCTCGAGATCCTCGAGTGCCTGACCGGCGGGGACGCGGCCGGCGCGGCCGCCGCCATGCGGGTGCATCTGACCGCGTCGCGGCGACGGCTGTCCGCGGCGGGTCGCCACCCGTAGGATGGCCCATCTGAGCATTCGTCGGTTCACTTCGATACCCCGGGAGCATCGTGTTCACACTGGACCAAGTCCGCAGCTTCGTCGCCGTGGCGGAGGAGCTGCACTTCGGCCGCGCCGCCGAGCGACTCAACATGACCCAGCCCCCGCTGAGCCGGCAGATCCAGAAGCTCGAGCGGTCGATCGGCACGCTACTGCTCGAGCGCGACAACCGGTCCGTGGCCCTGACCGCCGCCGGGCAGGCCTTCCTGACGGACGCCCGCCGGCTGCTGACGACGGCCGAGCAGGCGCCGACGACGGCGCGGCGCATCGCGCAGGGCCAGGCCGGCCTGCTGCGCATCGGCTTCACCGCCACATCCGGCTTCAGCGTCCTCGGCGCCCTGCTGACGGGACTGGCCGAGGCGCTGCCCGACGTCGACGTCGACCTGCAGGAGATGGTCACCTCCGAGCAGACGCAGGCCCTGCTCGGCGGTGAGCTGGACGTAGGACTGGCCCGTCCGCCGTTCGACGCCGCGGACTTCGAGTCCCGCCTGCTGCTGGCCGAGTCGCTCCTGCTGGCCGTCCCCTCCGGGCACCCACTGCTGGCGACCGAGCGGCCGGTCTCCGCACAAGACCTGCGCGGCCAGCCGCTGATCATGCACTCCCCCACCAAGGCCCGCTACTTCTACGACCTGGCGGTCCGGCACATGCCGGTGGAGCACGGCAACGTGGTGCACTCGGTCAGCCAGATCCTGACCATGGTGTCGCTGGTCGCCGCCGGCCGCGGCGTGGCCTTCGTCCCGGAGTCCGCCCGCAGGCTCGGCATCGCCGGCGTCGAGTACGTGCCGCTGTCCTCCGCGGACGGCGAGGCGGTCGAGCTCCACGCGATCTGGCACCGGGGCACGCGGAACCCGGCAGTCGCCCGGCTGGCCGAGTACCTGGACGCCGGGGAGCCGTCGTCGGCGTAGAACGCATGGCCCGGTACGGCCTCGATGCACGGAGGGCATCAGATCATCCAATTTCGGGCTTGGACAGGTATTGAATCCGTTCCTAGGCTCGCACTGACACCCCGCGTGCACCGCACGCCCACTCCGCGCGATCAAGGACGGTAGCCGTGCCCCAGTTTGCCCCGCAGGAACTCGCCGACCAGCTCAAGGACGGGCTGCTCTCCTTCCCGGTGACCACGTTCGACGCCGACCTGCGGGTCGACGAGGCCGCGTACCGCCGCCATCTGGACTGGCAGGCGAGCCACGGCGTGGCCGGGCTGTTCGCCGCGGGCGGCACGGGCGAGGGCTTCAGCCTCACACCCACCGAGTCGGCCCGCGTGGTCGAGCTGGCCGTCGACGTCGCCGGGGACCGGGTCCCGGTCCTGGCCTCGGCCGGCGGCTCGACGGCGCAGGCCGTCGAGAACGCGCGTGCGGCCGAGGCCGCCGGCGCGGAGGGCCTCCTCCTGCTGCCGCCGTACCTGACCGAGTGCGACCAGGAGGGGCTGCTGGCCCACGTGGACGCCGTGTGCTCGGCCACGGGCATCGGAGTCATCGTCTACAACCGGGCGAATGCGATCTACAGCGCCGAGACCGTGATCCGACTGGCGGAGCGGCACCCGAACTTCATCGGTTTCAAGGACGCCACCGGCGACATCGAGGCGGTCACCCGCGTCGTCGCCCGCGCCGGCGACCGACTCTTCTACCTCGGCGGCCTGCCGACGGCCGAGACCTTCGCCCTGCCGATGCTCCAGCTCGGGATGAGCACCTACTCCTCGGCCATGTACAACTTCGTCCCGGAGTTCGCGCTCGAGTTCTACGGCGACGTGCGCCGCCAGGACCGCGCCGCCGTGACGGAGAAGCTGAATCGGTTCGTCCTGCCGTACCTGGACATCCGGGACCGAGTGAAGGGCTACGGCGTCTCGATCGTCAAGGGCGGCCTGAAGGCCGTCGGCCGCGACGCCGGCAGCGTCCGCCCGCCCCTGCAGGACCTCACCGAACGGGACGTCGCGGACCTGACGGCCCTGATCGACGCCGCCGGCATCCGCCCCGCCGACGCCGCGCTCGCCACCGCCTGACCCAGACAGCACCACCAAGCAAGGGAGCACCATGACCAGCACAGCTACCGCACTCGCCGGGCATTCGCTCATCAACGGGGCCCCGGTCGAGGGCCGAGGCGAGACCACCGTCGCCGTCGACCCGGCGACCAACGAGTCGCTCGAGCCCGCCTACACGCTCGTCGATACCGAGCAGCTCGGCGCGGCCACCCGCGCTGCCGCGGACGCGTTCGACTCGTTCCGGGCATTGGACCCGGAGACCCACGCGGCCTTCCTCGAGCGCATCGCCGAGAACATCGAGGCCGCCGGCGAGGAGATCGTCGCCCGCGCCATGGCCGAGACCGGCCTGCCCGAGGCGCGCCTCACCGGCGAGCGCGGGCGCACCGCCAACCAGCTGCGGCTCTTCGCCGCCGTCGTGCGCCAGGGGGATCATCGCGGCGCCCGCATCGACCCGGCCCTTCCCGAGCGGACGCCGCTGCCGCGGGCCGACATCCGCCAGCGCATGATCCCGCTGGGGCCGGTCGCCGTCTTCGGCGCCAGCAACTTCCCCCTGGCCTTCTCCACGGCCGGCGGCGACACTGCATCCGCACTCGCGGCGGGCTGCCCCGTCGTGTTCAAAGCGCACAACGCCCACCCCGGCACCAGCGAGCTGGTGGGCCGCGCGATCGTCGACGCAGTCCGCGACTTCGATCTCCACCCCGGCGTCTTCTCGCTGGTCTACGGGCCGGGCTCGACGATCGGGCAGGCGCTCGTCGCCGATCCGGCCATCAAAGCGGTCGGATTCACCGGCTCCCGCTCCGCCGGCACGGCGCTCATGCGGACCGCCGCAGCGCGGCCCGAGCCCATCCCGGTGTACGCGGAGATGAGCTCGATCAACCCCGTCTTCTTCTTCGACGGGGCGCTGCAGGGCGACCTGGACGCGCTCGCGACGGCCTACCTCCGCTCCGTCACCGGGTCGAGCGGGCAGCTCTGCACGGCGCCCGGCCTCGTCTTCGTCCCGGCCGGCGATGCCGGAGACGCCTTCGTCGCCGCCGTCGGCCGTGCGGCGGCGGCCTGCACCGGACAGACCATGCTGACGCGCGGCATCTGCGGATCCTGGCAGTCCGGCGTCGAGGCCCTCGCCGGGCAGGACGGCGTCGACGTCGTCGGCCGGGGCACGGACGGCGCGACCCGGAACGCCCCCGCGCCCGTCGTCCTCGGCACCGACGCCGCGACCTTCCTGACGAACCCGGTGCTGCACGAGGAGATCTTCGGCGCCGCGTCGCTCGTCGTCCGGTACGACGACGCCGAGCAGCTGCGGGAGGCGGCCGAGCGGCTCGAGGGCCAGCTGACCACCACGCTGCACCTGACCGACGCCGACCGGGAGGCCGCCCGCGGGCTCCTCCCCGTCCTGGAGCGCAAGGCCGGCCGCATCCTCGCCAATGGCTGGCCCACCGGCGTCGAGGTCGGCCACGCCATGGTGCACGGCGGCCCGTTCCCGGCCACCTCGGACAGCCGGACGACGTCGGTCGGGAGCCTCGCGATCGAGCGCTTCCTCCGCCCCGTGGCGTACCAGAACCTGCCCGACGCACTCCTGCCGGCGGACCTGCAGGAGGCCAACCCGCGCCGCCTGAACCGTCGGATCGACGGGAGTCCGACTCCCGCCTGACGGGACCCCGCGCGGGTCACGGTGGCGGGTTCCCGTCCGGCGGTGAACCATCGCACGGAGTCCGACGGCACCGACTCGCCACGAGGAAGGTCCTCCCGCCCAGTGGGCGAGAGGACCTTCCTCGTGGCGGTGACCCTCGCCTCAGGCGGGTCAGGAGGCGATGGCCTGCTCCATCTCCCCGATCATGGCCCCGGCGGCCTCCTCGGGCGACTGGCGCCCGAAGTAGACCTCGGTCTCGTAGCGGAAGACGATGTTCTGCAGCTCGGAGAAGCCCTGCGGCGGAATGGGCTCCGAGGGGCCGAGCTCCGGCTCGATCTCCTCGACGAACTCGGCGGAGACCTTGTCCGGGCCCTCGAGCTCCGCCATGACCGCCTCGCGGACCTCGCTGTTGGCGGGGACGCCGCGCTCGGTGCCGCCGATCAGGCCGGCCTCGACGTTGTTCACGAAGAAGTCGATGAACTGCTGCGCCTCCTCCGGGTGCTCCGTCTGACCGGAGGCCGAGAGCAGCATCGAGGCCTTGTAGAAGAGGCCCGCGTCCTCGGCGTTGCCGGTCGGCGACGGGAAGCGCAGCGGCTGGATGTCGGCCCCGGAGGCGGAGGCGATCGTGCTGACCTGGTTGGTCCAGTACTGCGCCATGGCCGACTGACCGGTGCCCATGAGCGACTGGTCGACGCTCACGGTCTGGTCGGCGGAGAGCATCGAGGCCTCGGGGTAGGAGCCGGACTCCATCAGGCCCAGGTGGTGCTGGAGGTACTCGGCGGCGTCCGCCTGGTCGAAGCCGAGCGTCCCCTCCTCCGTGGTGAGGGCCTTGCCCTGCTGACGCAGCCAGACCTGCAGGCCGAGCGGCTCCGACGGGCCGGAGGATCCGTACTTGCCGTCCGTGGCCTCGGAGATCTGCTGCGAGATCTCGGCGTAGTCGTCCCAGGTCCACGTCGTGTCGTCCGGCAGCGCGACGCCGGCTTCCTCGAACACGGCCGGGTTCGCCAGGATGGTCGGCGAGTTGACGCCGGTGGTGATGCCGAAGAGCCCCTCCTCGGTCCGCCCGTTGTCGACGGCGCTCTCGTCGAACTTGGAGACATCGACCCCTGAGAGGTCCAGCAGGGCACCGCGGTCGGCATACTCGCGGAGGTACTGCGAATCCATCTGGATGACGTCCGGCGCATCGCCGGCGGCGGTCTGCGTCGCGAGCCGGTCCCAGTAGCCGTTCCAGTCGGAGTAGGAGCCCACGACGTCGATGTCCGGGTTCTGCTCCTCGAAGGCCGCGATGATCTCCTCGGTCAGCTCCGACCGGTCATCCGAGCCCCACCAGGCGAAGGTCAGGCGGACCTTGCCATCCTCGCTCTCGCCACCGCCGCCGCACGCCGTGAGCGCCAGCGCCGACACGGCGGCGACTGCCACCGCCTGGGCGAGCCGCTTCTTGTCCTTGGTCCCCATCGTTGTTCCTCCTCGCAGTGCTGCGGCCGTCGTCAGGCCGGCGCTCCAGCAGTCTGTAACGTTTCACTTCCCGGCAATCGTCACGGGAATCCGCTTTCCGTGATGCTCACCACATCCTAGCGCGTCCGCGGCCGATGAGGAAGGGCCGCCCCCGAGGGGCACGAGCGGCCGGGAGGGGGTGGATGATCCACCCCCTCCCGGCCGGAGGGATCGTGCGAGCGTGGGATCAGCCGATCGCCGTCGCCATCTCCTGATGGGCCTTCTCCGCCGCCTCCGCGGGG
>NZ_JAPSJL010000006.1 GCF_031178195.1 Zhihengliuella sp. | reverse complement strand
GTCCCAGCAGGGACTGTTCTACAAGGGCCGGCGGCAGGGATTGCACCGGTTCCATCTGAACGTCACGACCGCGCAGTTCGAGATCCTCCGCACCGTCACCGGCGCCGCCACCAACCCCCGCACCACCACCCGCGACAACAACGACATCAATGACGAGGCGACCGGAGCGAAGGGATCAGCCGCCGACGGGCCCGCCGCCGATACGGACCGGCCGGGAGCAGACAGACCGCTCTCCGACGCGGCCGCCGACGGCCAGGACGGGCCGGGAGCAAACGGCCCGCTCTCCGACGCGGCCGCCGATGCGGGCCCTATTGGCTCCGTGGCCGGCGGGACAGGAACGGACGCCGGTGGCGGCGTCGACGCCAACGGACACGAGCACGAGCACGAGCACGAGAAGGATCATGGCGACTTCGCGGCCGCCACGGAGAAGACGGCCCGGACGGGCACGAGCAGCGCCGGCGGCGTCGACGCCAACGGACACGAGCACGGGCGTGAGTACGAGCACGAGCGCGAGCGCGAGAAGGATCATGGCGGTTCCGCGGCCGGCGGGGCGGGAACGACCGCCAGCGGAGCCAGCGCCGCCGGCGCTGGCCCTGATCCCGGTCCGGGTCCCGGTGCTTCGGCGGTCCCGGTGGCGTTCCTCCCCGAGCCCGGCGCCGCGCTCGCGGATGATCGGTCGCGGGCGCAGCAGGAGCTCGACGGGATCCTCGCCGCCCTGAACATCGCCCTCGCGACGGACCGGCTGCCCTCCACCGGCGGCCAGCGCCCCGTCGTCATGGTCACCATCGACCACCAGACCCTGCTGCACCAGACGAACGGAACCGATGCATCCAGCGGCCCGCACGACCAGACGGCCAGTCCTCCAGGGCACTCCGATCGGCCCGGAGGGCCCGGCCGGTCGGCACACCCGCCGGGTGGCCGGGACGACGGCCCCCTGGGAGGCCTACCGGATGAGCCGTCGGGTGGTCCGCTCTGGCGGCTGCCCGTCAGCCGGGGCATCTACACCCCGACCATGCCGCCGGCGCAGCTGCGGGAACTGGCCTGTGATGCGGCGGTGCTGCCGGCCGTGCTCGGCGACCAGGGCCAGGTCCTGGACCTCGGACGCGCCCAACGGACCTTCACCGCCGCCCAACGCCGCGCCCTGACCATCCGCGACCGGGGCTGCACTTTCCCCGGCTGCACGGTCCCGGCGACCTGGTGCGAGGCCCACCACGTCATCCCCTGGCACCAAGGCGGGGCCACCGACGTGTCCAACGGGGCCCTGTGCTGCCTGTTCCACCACACCCTGGCCGACAACAGCACCTGGGACATCGACATCAGCACCGGCATCCCACTCTGGAGGCCACCGGCGACCGTCGACCCGCAGAGGCCCCTGATGCGCAACCCCTACTTCCACCCCGAAACAGCCGACCAGACAGTACTCCTGCCGCTCGACCCACCCGAACCGACACCCATCCCCTTCTGACGAGGGGTTCACCTTCCATCTGTCATCGTCGGCCGGAACACCTAGTGGTTGCTCCCTGCAACTACTAAGGTGGTCATGGATGAACAATGAGTGAAGGAGAAGCCGCTGTCGTGTCGACGAGCGACTGCCTGAACGAAACGGGAGGGGTGCCGTAGCACGGTGGGCAGCATGTTCAGCGCACTACGGAACCCGAACTACCGGCTCTGGGTCGCCGGCGCGCTCGTCTCCAATATCGGGACGTGGATGCAGCGTGTGGCTCAGGACTGGCTGGTTCTTACCGAGCTCACCGACAACAACGGCATGGCCGTCGGCATCACTACCGGCCTGCAGTTTGTGCCGATCCTCTTCCTCGGTGCGTGGGCGGGCCTGGTCGCGGACCGGCACGACAAGCGCCGGCTCCTCATGATCACCCAGACGGCCATGGGCCTGTGCGCCCTGGGACTGGGCCTGCTGGTCTGGTGGGATGCGGCGGAACTGTGGCACGTCTTCGTCCTCGCGTTTGCGCTCGGCGTCGCCAGCGCCTTCGATGCACCGGCCCGACAGGCCTTCGTCTCCGAGGTGGTCGCCAAACCGGATATCCCGAACGCCGTCGCGCTCAACAGTGCGTCCTTCAACATGGCGCGGTTGGCCGGCCCTGGCGTCGCAGGTCTGCTGATTTCCTGGGTGGGCACGGCCCCCGCCTTCATGATCAACGCGGCCAGTTTCCTCGCCGTCCTGATCGGGATCTGGCGGATGGACGTCGCCGCGCTGCGGCGTAGCCAGCCCGCTCCGCGCGGCAAGCGGCAGATTCGTGAGGGCATCGCCTACGTACGGCAGCGTCCGGACCTCGTGGTCATCCTCGTGATGGCGTTTCTCATCGGCACGTTCGGATTCAACTTCCAGATCACCAACGCCATGATGGCGACCACCGTCTTCGGTCGCGGCCCCACGGAGTACGGGATCCTCGGCTCCCTGGTGGCTGTCGGGACGTTGTCCGCGGCGATCCTGGCCGCGATCCGGGGTCGCTTCCGCATGCGCTACCTCATCGGCGGTGCGCTCGGTTTCGGCGTCGCGGGTGTCTCGGCCAGCCTCATGCCGACGTTCTGGCTCTACGCGGCCCTGCTGGTGCTGGTCGGACTGACATCCGTGACATTCCTGAACAGCTGCAACACGTCCATCCAACTCTCGGTCGAGCCGCGCTTCCGCGGCCGCGTCCTGGCTCTGTACATGGCGGTGGTCCAGGGCGGCACGCCCATCGGCGCTCCGCTGATCGGTTGGATCGGGGATGTCCTGGGGCCGCGCTGGGCGGTGGGGCTCGGCGCCGGGATCGCCCTACTGGCGGGGGCGTGGGCGCTCTACCTGATGCTCCGGGGCCGCCTGGTCCTGCAGGACGACAACCCGGCCACGGGGTCCGTATCTGCCGTCAAGCCGGCGTGACGCCGGCGGTCCGGGCCCCAGGCCCGTTCTCCACTCCGATCCATGTGCGCCGTGTGCGGGCCGGCGCTCGGTGAGTCGTCTTCGTGAGCGGCTCTACTCGGAGGCGACGGGCGTGACGAGTGCACTGTCAGCCCCCACGTCCAGCTGTGCCGTAAAGCCGTAGGCCTTCTCCAGCTCGATGTTCTCGCGGCGTCCGGTCGCCAGGTCCTGCTCCACGAGCGAGAGCCGGACGTGCATCTCCATCGGCCGAAGGACCCAGGCGCCATCGAACGCGGTGATCTCCACCTTCGGGTACTCGACGACCTCCCACTCGATCGTGTCCGCGTCCACGCGGGCGTCGGTGTCGTAGGTCAGCGGGCAGCCCGTCGGCATGAGGACATGCTGCTCCACGCAGCTGTCCACGTACGCATTGACCTGCTGGGAGACCTCGTCGATCAGCCGCTGGGTGGGCTCGGAGGCCAGTTTCAGCGGTTCCTCCGCGCTGGCCGCATCCGTGACGACGCGGCGGGTCGGCTCGGCATGGAAGTACTTCTGCTCGAAGGACGCCTCGACGACGGCGGGAGGAAGGACCGGGAAGGTCTGGGACCCCTTCTCTACCGGGGAAGCGATCCCGTTGACCTGGATGTCTCCGGTATCCGAGGCGTCGATCCGGAGCGCCGGCAGGCTGTCCTGGTCGAGAGCCCAGCGGTCGAAGAAGAGCCAGTCCGTGCCCGTCTGGACGAGACCGAACCGGACCGTGTGCTTCTGGCCGGAGGCCACGAAGGTCGTCTCGACAGTCGCCCGCCCGTCTTCAGCGCTCGTCTCGGCGACCTCCACATCGGCGATGTGCTCTGCGGAGCTGCGGACGGCATCCGGCGTGAGCATCAGTCCGTTGCCGTCGGGGACTTCGGCCCCGATCAGGCCCAGCGCCGTCGCTGGATCGCCGGCCTCGAGGGCCGCGAAGTAGTCCTCGACGACGCGCTCCGGGCCGAAGACCCTGGCGTTGACGACGGCGATCGCCATGGCCGCAGCGACCAGCACGAACATCAAGGCCATCAGCCAGAGGGCGATGACCTTGATCGGTTCGGATCTGTTGTGCACGCGAGTCAGAGTATCAGCGGCGGCGCCGGCGGGTGCCGAAGAGACCGCGCACGAGCTCCTTGCCGAGCACTCCCGCGACCTGGACCGCCACGTCCATGATGGGGTTGTCCTGCCGCCTGGTCGACGTCGACGGACGTCGGCCCGAACCGTTGCGGGCGGCCCGTCCCGCAGGGCGGGTGGTGCGCTCTCCGCTTCCGCGTCCGGTTCCCGACTCGGCCGAGTCCGTCTGCCGATCGCGGCCGTGATTCGGCTGCTGCTCCGCCCGGCCGGCCTGGTCCTGCTCGCGTCCATCGAGCTTCTCGCTGGCCGAGGCGCGGTCTACCACCGTGCCGTACTCCTCCAGCAGCCCGGAAGCGGCGACTGCCTGCTCGACGACGGCCTCCTCCGAGGCGCCCATCCGAGAGCGCGGGCTCCACAGGCGGGTCCACGCCACCGGGGTCGGCGACCCGGTCTCGTTCATGACGGTCACGATCGCCTCGCCCGTCCCGGCGGCGGTGAGCGCCTCCTCCAGGTCGTAGTCCGAGAGCGGGAACGTCGATGCCGTGGCCTTCAGCGCCTTCGCGTCATCCGGGGTGAAGGCGCGCAGAGCGTGCTGGACGCGGTTGGCGAGCTGGCCCAGGACCTCGGCCGGGACGTCCTGCGGCGTCTGCGTGATGAAGAAGACGCCGACGCCCTTCGAGCGGATGAGGCGCACCGTCGTCGTGATGGAGTCCATGAACGCCTTGGAGGCGTCCTCGAAGAGGAGGTGGGCCTCGTCGAGGAAGAACACCAGCTCGGGCTTCTCCGCGTCGCCGACCTCGGGCAGCTCCTCGAACAGGTCGGCGAGGAGCCAGATCAGGAAGGTCGAGAAGAGCAGTGGCTGGCGCAGCAGTGTGGGCAGCTCGAGGCAGGAGATGACGCCCCGCCCGTCCTCGACCGTCCGGAGGAGCTCGGCGGTGTCGAATTCGGGGGTGCCGAAGAACTGGTCCCCGCCCTGGGTCTCGAGTGTGACGAGGCTGCGCAGGATGACGCCGGCGGTGGCCTTGCTGAGGCCGCCCAGGTCGGCGAGCTCGTCCTTGCCCTCGTCACTCGTCAGGTACTGGATGACCGCGCGGAGATCCTTGAGGTCGTCGAGCTCCAGGTTCTTCTGGTCCGCATAGTGGAAGACCAGCATCAGGCTGGCCTCCTGCGTCTCGTTCAGACCCAGGACGCGGGAGAGCAGCAGTGGACCGAACGAGGTGACCGTCGCGCGGATGGGGACGCCGGTCCCCGCGCCTCCGAGCGAGAAGTACTCCACGGGGTAGGTCGCGGGGGACCAGTCCATCCCGACGTTGCGCGTGCGCGCGGCCAGCTTCTCCGAGGCCTCGCCGGGCGTCGACAGGCCGGTCAGGTCGCCCTTGATGTCGGCGAGGAAGGTCGGCACACCGGCCTCGCTCAGCTGCTCGGCCATGAGCTGGAGGGTGATGGTCTTGCCGGTGCCCGTGGCGCCGGCGATGAGCCCGTGCCGGTTCATCATCCGCAACGGCAGGGCCACGGCTGCCTCGGGGAAGACCTCGCCGTCCACCATCGCGGTGCCGAGCCGCACGGAGCCGCCGTCGAAGGTGTAACCGGTCCTGATGTTCTCTGCGCGTTCGGCCGCGCTCTTCTCCGCCATGGTCACAGCGTAGAGCGCCACGTGCGCTCTGCGCAGCCCGGCGCCGCTGGTTGAGCATTGCTTGAGGGGCCCGGGAGCGGCGTGCCGCGGTACGTGACGGGGCAGGTCGGAACCGGTTCACGCGGCCGGGCGGCCCTGTGGACCGAGAGCCGGGCGCCGTCATTTCACTTCCGCGGGACCGGCTGGCTGGCTAGACTCACCGCATCGATGCGGGCTGCCCGCAATGACTGGAACCGGAGGGGGGCGCCATGGCGGCGCAACGCACCATCTTGAGTCTCGTCGCCGCGCCGGTGGCCTGCCTGGGTCTGCTGCTCGCGGGCTGCGCGGCGCCAGCGACGCAGTCGGAGGATCCTCCGGCGTCGGCCGGATCGGAGGAGTCCCCGCCGGACGGTCAGGACACGGATTCCGCGGACGCGCCCGCTCCGTCCGACGGCGGCGGACAGGACGGCGGTGGGGACGGGGGCGATGCGTCGGCGGCGCCACTGGGCGATCTCGGCACGCGCGACGTGGGTGCCTTCGACGACGCCACCATGACGCTGAACAGCGTGCGGGCTGACGCCGGCACCATGACGGTGACGTTCACGCTGACGAACCACGGGGACAGCAACGAGATCGTCACCCAGGAGTTCAGCAACGGCGTCAAGGACGCGACCGACAATGCGGCGGCGTCCATGGACACGTGGAGTGTCGACGGCGTATTCGTGGTGACGGCGGAGGGACAGCGGTACCTCGTCGGCCGCGGGGACGACGGCGTCTGCGCCTGCTCGGTGAATATCAACAGCGGTTCGATCGGCCCCGGTCGCAGCACCACCTACTCCGCGGTCTTCGCGGCGCCGCCCGAGGAGGTGAACGAGGTGGACGTCCACATCCCGCAAGTCGGGGCGTTCGAGGCCGTGGAGATCGGGCGACGATGAACGGAAGCCTTCGCCGGCCACGGGAGTTCGCGGTCCGCCTGACCGGGCTGGCTGCCGCTACGGCCGTGGTGGGGATGCTCGCCGTCACCGGGGCGCCGGAGGCCTCGAGCGGCAACTCGACGGTCCCGCCCCCGCCGGGTGCGGCCGCTCCCGGCAGCGACGGCGGCGGCGCGGACCCGGCCGACGCCGACGTCCCCGTGGACGATCTGACCTTCGTCGTCGAAGACCTCGACCTGCCGGTGGAGGGCCTGGTCTTCGGCTCCTCCTCGCTGTCGGGCGGCGTGAAGGAGGAGGGGGAGATCATCACCCTCTCCGGCGAGGTGCTGTTCGAGCCGAACAGCGATACCCTGACCGCGGACGCCGAGGAGGAGCTGCAGCGACTGGTCCAGGAGCTGGAGGAGCGCAGCCCGCGGCGCCTCGCGGTCGTCGGCCACACCGACGACGTCCAGTCGGACGCGCACAACCAGGACCTGTCCGAGCGACGTGCGCGGACAATCGCGGACGAGATCTCACGCGAGTTCGGGGACCGGGTGGATCTGGAGGTCTCGGGCCGCGGCGAGGCCGAGCCGATCGCCCACAACGAGACCGAGGAGGGGCGCCAGCTCAACCGGCGGGTCGAGGTCACAGTCCTCGAATAGGACCCGATGAGGCAACCGGTGCTGTAACAGGCTCGGCGGGGACGGCCCTCAGAACGGGTTCAGCAGCCGGTGGACGAACCGGCGCGTGCGCTCCTCGCGCGGCGCCCGCAGAACTTGGTCCGGATGCCCGCGCTCGACGACGACGCCTCCGTCCATGAAGACGACCTCGTCCGCTACCTCCCGCGCGAAGGCCAGCTCGTGCGTCACCAGCACCATGGTCCAGCCCTCCTGCGCCAGTTCCTTGATGACGGAGAGGACGTCCCCGACCAGTTCGGGGTCCAGAGCCGACGTCGGCTCGTCGAAGAGCAGCAGCGAGGGCTTGAGGGCCAGGGCGCGGACGATCCCCACCCGCTGCTGCTGCCCGCCGGACAGTTCGTGCGGGTAGGCGTCGTGCTTGCCGCCGAGACCGACGCGCTCGAGCAGGCGCGTGGCGTCGGAGACCGCCTCGGTCCGGGACCGCTTCTGGACCTGCACGGGGCCCTCGATCACGTTCTGCAGCACGGTCATGTGGGGGAACAGGTTGTGCTGCTGGAACACCATCGCGCTGCGTCGGCGCAGGCTGTCCCGCTCGCGCCGCGGGGTGGCGGGCGAGAAGTCGACGGCGGGACCGCCGTCGAACTCGACGCGTCCGGCGTCGGGCTGCTCCAGGCCGTTGAGGCACCTCAGCGCCGTCGTCTTCCCGGACCCCGAGGGGCCGATGAGGGCCAGCACCTCGCCTGGTGCGACCGACAGGTCGATCGACCGCAGGACCTGGTGGTCCCCGAACGACTTCTGCAGACCGGTCACCGCCAGCAACGGCGCTCCGGCCCCCGCTGCGTGGTGGCCCGCATGATGCTCGGGCTGGTGGCCGGCGGGGTCCCCGAGGGGTGCGTCAGTGGGCGACATAGCGGTCCAGCCTCTTCTCGAGTTGGTTTTGGCCGGCGGACAGGACGGTGCAGAACACCCAGTAGACCAGGGCCGCCGCGAGGTAGACGACCATGAACTTCTGGCTGAAGGCAGCGATGTTCTGCGCCTCCTTGAACGCTTCGCTGACCAGGATGAGCGAGGCCAGCGAGGTGTCCTTCACCAAGGAGATGAACGTGTTGGACAGGGGCGGCACCGAGACGCGGGCGGCCTGCGGGAGGATCAGTCGGCGCAGGGTGAGCGTCCTGGACATGCCGACGGTGTACCCGGCTTCCCACTGGCCCTTCGGCACGGAGAGGATCGCGGCGCGGACGACCTCGGCTGCGTAGCCCCCGACGTTGAGCGAGAACGCGATGATCGCGCTCGGCCAGGGGTCCAGCGTCACGCCCACCGAGGGCAGCCCGTAGAAGATCACGAACAACTGCACCAACAGGGGAGTGCCCCGGATCGCCGAGACGTAGACGCGCGCCACCCCCGAGAGCACCTTGCTGCGGCTGATGCGCATGAGGGCGACGACGACGGCGAGAGCCAGCCCCAGCGCGAAGCTGGACAACGCCAGCGGGACGGTGCCGCGCAGCCCCGCGAGCGCGATCGGCCCGAGGGACTCGAAGAAGAGGGTCCAGTCGAAACCCATGGACGACTCCTGCCTGTCGGTGGGGCTACTGGGAGACGTCCTCGCCGAAGTACTCGGTGGAGATCTCGGCGAGCGTCCCATCGGCGGCCAGTTCGGCCAGGGCAGCGTTCACGGCCTCGACGATCGTCTCGGAGCCCTTCGGGAACGCGAAGGCGACCTGGGAGGTCTCCTCCGTCTCGGCGGCGATCTGGATGTTCTGGTTGTCCTCGGTCTTCTGGTAGTCCAGGACCGTCAGCTCGTCGTTGATCGTGGCGTCGACGCGGCCCTGCTCGAGGAGGGTCACGGACTGGGCCCAGCCCTCGACGGGCTCCACCTCGGCGCCGGAGTCGACCGCGAGCTGGTACCAGTTGCTCGAGCGCGACTGGGCCGTGCGCTTGCCCTCGAGATCGTCGAAACCGTCGATCGACGCGTCGTCGGCGAGCGTGACGATGACGCCGCGGCTGACGGTGTACGGATCGCTGAAGAGGTACTCGGCCTGGCGCTCCTCGGTGATGGTCACCTGGTTGGCGACCGTGTCGAAGCGCCCGGCGTTGAGTCCGGCGAACATCGCGTCCCACTGCGTCTCCGCGAACTCGACCTCCACGCCGAGCTTCTCGCCGACGGCCTGGGCGACCTCGACGTCGTACCCCGTCAGTTCGCCGCTGCCCTCCGCATGGTAGGAGAACGGCCGGTAGGTGCCCTCCGTGCCGACGGTCAGCACGCCGGACTCCTGCACCTCTTCCAGGGTGACGCCGTCTGCGGCGGGCGCCGAGGAGCCGGTGGCCGGCTCAGAGGTGTCTCCGCCGCAGGCTGCGAGCGCCAGGGCGGCCGCGGAGACGGCGGCGAGGCCCAGAGCGCGGCGTTTGAGCGGGGTCGAGGGGAGGGAGCGAGTCATGTGCGTTCCTTCGGCGGGGCTGTGGCCGACGGGTTCGTCGGCCGAGGCGATGGAGGCGAGCAGGGGAGGCGGCGAGGCCGTGGGGCCTCACCTCGTCTGTAGCCTCCAGCGTAGATCCGGTCGCGGATATTCCAGAGCCTATGTTCCGCCATGCGTCGTCGTTGCACTCGCAGTGCATTCGCGTGGCGGAGGTCGGGGCCCGGGCCAGCGCCGGTGCCGCGGGCAGTGCAGCGGGCAGTGCTGCTGTCAGTGCAGGAGCAGGGGCACCAGCATCATCGCCGGAATGGCGGCGATGGTCGTCAGTAGGACCGTGTCCTTCGCCAGCGTCACTCCGGCCTCATAGCGGGACGCCGTGACGTAGACGTTCTGCGCCGTCGGGAGCGCGGCCATGACGACGACGGCGAAGAGCTGCTCGCCCTCGAGCCCGAAGACGAGGAAGCCCAGGAGCCAGGCCAGCACGGGGTGGACGAGCAGCTTGAGGACCGTTGCGGCGATCGTGTCGGTGCGCCGGCCGGCGGCCCGGGAGAGCGGACGGTTGCCCACCAGGGAGATGCCGAACGCGATCAGCATGGCCGGGATCGACGCCCCGGCGATGATCTCGACCGGGTCGGCCAGCTGCTGCGGAAGCTCCCAGTCGAGCAGCGCGAAGAGTAGACCGAGCAGCGAGCCGATGATCATGGGGTTGCGCAGCGTCTGGAACGCCATCGCGAACGGGGTGGTCCGGCGGCGCGTCGTCGTCGTGTCGAGCAGGGCCAGGAAGACCGGGCTGAACAGGGCCAGCTGGAAGAGGATGATCGGGGCGGCCTGGGTGATGTCGTCGAGGACGTAGATCGCGATCGGCAGCCCCAGGTTGGCCGAATTGACGGTCGAGGCGCTCATCGCGCCCATGATCGCCTCGGGTGCGTCGCGCCGCAGCCACCAGCGGGTCAGCAGGAAATAGGCGACTGCGACGAGCGAGGCCGAGATGGAGGCGACCCAGAGCGGGGGACCGAGCACCGTCGTGGGCTCGGAGTCCGCGAGCGTGGTGAACAGGAGGGCCGGGCTGGCCACGAAGAACGTGAGCCGGTTCAGGACGTAGCGGGCCTGCGGCCCCAGGACCCCGGTCCGTCCGACGGCGTAGCCCACCAGGATCACCGTCCAGACGACGGCGAACCCGGACAGGACGCCCGTCAACGGCTAGCGGGAGCGGCCGAGGTCGGCCAGCGAGAGGGGCGGCCGGGAGACATCGTCGCCGAGGGCCTCCGCCGGGTCGTGCCCCAGCTCGATCATGCGGTTGTCGGCGTCGACGTGGACGATCGCCGGCACGTACTCGCGCGCCTCGGCCGTCTCCATCTCCGCGTAGCTGATGAGGATCACGGTGTCGCCGGGGTGCACCAGGTGCGCGGCCGCGCCGTTGATGCCGATGACACCGCTGCCGCGCTCGCCGGCGATCGTGTAGGTCTCCAGGCGGGCACCGTTCGTGACGTCGACGATCGCGACCAGCTCGCCGGGGAGGATGTCCGCGGCATCGAGGAGGTCGGAATCGACGGTGACGGATCCGACGTAGTGCAGGTCCGCATGCGTGACCGTTGCACGGTGGATCTTGGACTTGAACATTGTGCGCCTCATGACGGATCCAGTCTACGCCCGCACCCCGGCCCGCACCGAAGAGAGGTTGCGCACAGCCCTCCGAGGGCATGAAAAGAGCGGGTGACGGGAATCGAACCCGCGTGTCCAGCTTGGGAAGCTGGCGCTCTACCATTGAGCTACACCCGCGCAGCCCGCCCAGTAGAAGCCTGGGCGAGCCGTGGAACAGCCTACCAGCTCTCGGGCCGGAGCGCCGCTACGCCGATTCCGGCGCGGCGTCCGGTGCCGGCTCGTGCCCCAGGGACATCCACCCGTTCCGCCGGTAGGCCGGCGTCCCGGTCGCGAGCACCAGCACCGTGACCGCCACGATGGCGACCATGACCGTGCCCATCGCGACGGCGTCGCCGCCGAGCAGCCCGACCACCGGGCTGATGAGACCGGCGATGCCGGACTGCAGGGCGCCGATGACGGCCGCCGCGGTGCCGGCCATGTGCCCGTAGTTGTTCAGCGCGAGCACCGAGGCGTTCGCGGGGATCATGCCCTGGGTCCCGAGCACCAGCCAGAGGCAGGCGATCACGCCCGGAAGGCCGCCGAATCCAGTGGCCAGGACCGCGAACAGTGCGACGGCGACGACGAGCTGGGCGAGCACGGCGACCCGGAGGATCCGCGCCGGCGACGTCCTGCGCACCAGCGAGGCGTTGAGCTGGGCGGAGGCGACGAGGGCGCACCCGTTGAACGCGAACAGCAGGGCGAACTGGCCCTCGCTCAACCCGTACCCCTCCTGGAAGACGAAGGGCGAGCCGACCACATAGCTCATGATGACGCCGAGTCCGAGACCGGGGATCACGGCCAGCGCCATGAACTGGCCGTCCCGCAGCAGGTGCCAGTACGTCCGGGCCACGCCGGCCCGCGGGCGCGAACGGCGGACCGTGGCCGGCAGGGTCTCCGGCATCCACTTCCAGACGATGGCCACCAGGATCACGCCGATCAGGGCCAGCGCGTAGAAGACGGCGCGCCAGTGCCAGGTCCCCGCGATGATCTGACCGATCGTCGGGGCGAAGAGCGGTGCGACGCCGATGACGAGCATCAGGCGTGAGAGGAGCCGCGCGGCGTCGGACCCCACGAACCGGTCGCGGATCACGGCGATCGCGACGACGGCGGCGGCCGCGTTGAAGAACCCCTGGAGGACGCGCAGCCCGATCAGCGTGCCGATGTCCGGCGCGATCGAGCAGAGGATCGACAGCACCGTGTGCAGGGAGATCCCGATGAGCAGGGGTAGCCGGCGGCCGAAACGGTCGGAGAACGGACCGATCACCAGCTGGCCCACGCCGCCGCCGAGCAGCAGCGCGGAGAGCGTGAACTGGACGGCCGCACGGCTCGCATCGAGGTCCTCGGCCACCGCCGGCAGCGACGGCAGGTACATGTCCGTCGTGACGGCCGGGAGCGCGGCGAGCGCACCGAGCATCAGGATGTACTTGATGCCCGGGACGTAGCGGGGCCGGGCTGACGGGGACGGGGCGTCGTTCACCCGTCCACTCTAGTCAACCCGGCCCCGTGGAGTCAGGGCCCCGCGCGCGGCGGGGCTGGGAGGTCAGGCCTCCGGCTGGCTCGGCTGCCCGTTCTCGTCCACCTCGACCGGGCGGAAGTCGCTGCGGATCGCCTCGACGCCCTCGGCGGGGATGTCGAAGCCGATCTGGTGGCCCGGGTTCAAGACCAGCCCGGCGCCGTTGAGGTTCTGCACGACGGCGGCGCCCGTGACGCGGACCCCGTACGGCGCCTCGGAGAGGTACTGCTCGGGGACGCGTCCGAGGTGGCTGAAGAGCGCGACGCGCGGCTCGCCGTCCGGGTTCTGGAGGATCAGGGGCGAGACGTCGCCGGTCTCCTCCGTGACCTCCTCGCGGCTGAGGAAGAAGATCTCGGAGTTCAGGAAGGTCGCGATGACCTCTCCCGCCTTCTCAGGATCCTGCTGGCCGGCCAGGAGCGTGGCCTCGAGGTGGCTCTGCGGCTCCGACGGGTCGAACTCCGCGCCGGCCGCGCCGGGCTGCTGCTGGTTCGCCTCCTGCTGGCTGGCGTCCTGCTCGGTCGGCTGCGGATCTTGCGGCTGGGGGGTCTCAGTCATGTCTCCACCCGACCACGGCGGACCCTCGAACGCAACCCGTGCGACGCCGTCGTGCCCGTCCGCGCGGCCCGTGTGACGGCGTCGCACCCCTCGCCGGGGTTCGTGGCGCCGGTGCCGGAGCGAATAAGGTGGTACCCGCGCCCATCGTGGTGCGGCCACCACCTGAGAGCTCTGCAAGGATGCACGATGACTGATTTCCAGTACGAGGACCTGCTGCCGATCGGCGCGGACGAGACCCCCTACCGTCTGATCGCCACCGAGGGCGTCAGCACCGTGGAGGGCCCCGGCGGGCGCCGGTACCTGGAGATCGCCCCGGAGGCGCTGCAGCTGCTCGCCCGCACCGCGCTGCACGACATCTCCCACTATCTCCGCCCCGCCCACCTGCAGCAGCTGCGCAACATCCTCGACGACGAGGAGGCGAGCCCGAACGACAAGTTCGTGGCGCTGGACCTGCTGAAGAACGCCAACATCGCCGCCGGCGGCGTGCTGCCGATGTGCCAGGACACCGGCACCGCGATCGTCATGGGCAAGCGCGGCCAGAACGTCATCACCGCCGGTCCGGACGAGAAGGACCTCTCCCGGGGCATCTACGACGCCTACACGCAGCTGAACCTGCGCTACTCCCAGCTCGCCCCGTTGACGACCTGGGAGGAGAAGCAGACCGGCACCAACCTGCCGGCGCAGGTCGAGATCTATGCCGACACGGCGCCCGGCCACGAGGAGCAGTACAAGTTCCTCTTCATGGCCAAGGGAGGCGGCTCGGCCAACAAGTCCTTCCTCTACCAGGAGACCAAGGCGATCCTCAACGAGAACGCCATGCTGAAGTTCCTGGACGAGAAGCTGCGCTCGCTCGGCACGGCCGCCTGCCCGCCGTACCACCTGTCGATCGTCATCGGCGGCACCAGCGCCGAGTTCGCCCTGAAGACCGCGAAGTACGGCTCCGCGAAGTACCTCGACACGCTCCCCACCGAGGGCGCGATGACCGGCCGCGGCTTCCGCGACGTCGAGCTCGAGGAGAAGGTGCTGGAGCTGACCCGGAACTTCGGCATCGGCGCCCAGTTCGGCGGCAAGTACTTCTGCCACGACGTGCGCGTGGTCCGGCTGCCTCGCCATGGCGCCTCGCTGCCGGTGGCCATCGCGGTGTCCTGCTCCGCCGACCGCCAGATGCTGGCCAAGATCACCCCCGAGGGCGTCTTCGTGGAGCAGCTGGAGACCGACCCGGCCCGGTTCATGCCGGACGCCGCCCACCCGGCGGTCGCCGCGCACGACGACGAGACCGACGGGGTCACGGGCACCGGCGGCAGCTCCGTGGTCAAGATCGACCTGAACCAGCCGATGGACCGGATCCTGGCCGAGCTGACCAGGCACCCCGTGAAGGCCCGGCTCTCGCTGACGGGGCCGCTGGTGGTCGCCCGCGACATCGCGCACGCCAAGATCAAGGAGCGCCTGGACGCCGGTGAGGAGATGCCCCAGTACCTGAAGGACCACCCCGTCTACTACGCGGGTCCGGCGAAGACTCCCGAGGGGCTGGCCTCGGGCTCGTTCGGGCCCACGACGGCGGGGCGCATGGACTCCTACGTCGACCAGTTCCAGGCGGCGGGCGGCTCCCTGGTCATGCTGGCCAAGGGCAACCGCTCCCGGCAGGTCACCGAGGCGTGCAACGCCCACGGCGGGTTCTACCTCGGCTCCATCGGCGGTCCCGCCGCCCGGCTCGCGCAGGACTGCATCAAGAAGGTGGAGGTGCTCGAGTACGAGGAGCTCGGCATGGAGGCCGTCTGGCGGATCGAGGTCGAGGACTTCCCGGCGTTTATCGTGGTGGATGACAAGGGCAACGACTTCTTCGCCGAGACCATGAAGCCCACGTTCACCGGCATCCCGGTGCGCGCCAAGTAACCGTCCCCGCTACAGCGTGGTGGCGGGAGAGGACGAATCATGACCGTTGACAGGAACACCCGAGCGCTGGAGTCCGAGATCGAGACGGACTTCAGCGACAAGATGAGCTACGGCTCCTACCTGGGGCTGGACACCCTGCTGGCCTCGCAGCACCCGGTCAGCCGGCCGGAGCACCACGACGAGCTGCTGTTCATCATCCAGCACCAGACGTCGGAGCTCTGGCTCAAGCTCATGCTCCACGAGCTGCGGGCCATCCAGCAGCGGCTGCGCGAGGACGACCTGCGGTTCGCGCTCAAGCACATCGCCCGGGTCAAGCACATCCAGCGGACCCTGACGGAGCAGTGGAGCGTGCTCGCGACGCTCACCCCCAGCGAGTACGCGGAGTTCCGCGGCGCCCTGGGCTCCTCGAGCGGGTTCCAGTCGTTCCAGTACCGGGCGGTCGAGTTCGCGCTCGGCAACAAGAACGCGGACATGGTCAAGGTCTTCGAGGCGGAGCCGGCGGCGCAGGAGATGCTCCGCGAGACGCTGGCCGCGC
Source organism: Zhihengliuella sp. (assembly GCF_031178195.1). Classification (GTDB taxonomy): domain Bacteria; phylum Actinomycetota; class Actinomycetes; order Actinomycetales; family Micrococcaceae; genus Zhihengliuella. The sequence goes on along the minus strand of NZ_JAPSJL010000006.1, from coordinate 175,465 downwards.
CGAGCGTCTACGACGAGTTCATCCGGCTGCTGGCCCGGCGCGGCTTCGCCGTGCCGACCGAACTGCTCGAGCGCGACGTCACCCGGGCGCACGTGTTCTCGCCGGAGCTCGTGCAGGTCTACAAGGAGGTCTACGAGAACGCCGCCGAGCACTGGGACCTCTACGAGGCGTGCGAGGAGCTCGTGGACCTCGAGGAGAACTTCCAGCTCTGGCGCTTCCGGCACCTCAAGACGGTCGAGCGCACCATCGGCTTCAAGCGCGGCACGGGCGGCTCATCCGGTGTGGGCTTCCTGCAGAAGGCGCTCGAGCTGACGTTCTTCCCGGAGCTCTACGCGGTCCGCACCGAGGTCGGCGCCTGACCACGGCGCGCCGCGCCTCGAGCGGCCCGGGCCGGTCCGACGGCGGGCCGGATCGGGCTCAGCGGCGGGCCGGACCCTCCGCGAGCCAGTGCGGCAGCCAGGACAGGTCCTGCCGCACCCGCTCGAGCTCCGGGTCGGCGTCGTCCGTGGTGCCCGGCTCCGGCGGCAGGAAGGACGGCAGGGGCTCGGAGACGACGTCGGCCGCGGTCTCCAGCGCCGCCACGTACTCCTCGTAGGTCTCGGCGTTCGACGCCGCGAAGTCGGCCGTGACCTCGGGGCCGAGGTAGCGCAGGTGCCACGGCTCGTAGGCGTAGCCGGTCGTCTCGCTGTGGCCGTCGGGGTAGCGCAGGACGAAGCCGAACTCCTCGGCGTGCTCCGCAACCCATGCCCCGGCCGCGGTGTCGCCGAAGCAGCGGTGCAGCGAGCACTGCCCGGAGGCCAGGCCGACGTCGACGGCGAGGCCGAGCTGGTGCTCGCTCGTGCCGGGCTTGGCGGAGATCCGCTCGGCGTAGGAGGCGCCGTACTGCGCCACGTAGCCGCGGTAGAGCTCCGACTGGCGGTCGTAGGACCGGTAGCCGCTCTCGGCCACGAGGTCGTGCCCGGCCTGCCGCGCCGCCGCGAGAAGCTCCTCGGCGGCGTCGGCCGCGGGGGAGACCAGCTCCGCCCCCGACCCGTCGACGTCGACGAGGTCCTCCGGCACGTAGTCGATCGGGTCCAGCGGACGCTCCGGGTTGACCAGGACCGCGACCGAGTCGGCCGCCGAGGTCTCCTCGATGCTCGGCGCCTGGGCGGGGCCCGACGTCGCGTGCGCGGCGTGCGCGGCGGGAGCGGCCAGGAGCGCGCACGCCAGCGTCAGCGCGGCTGCGGCGGCGCACCGCTCGCGGCCGCGCGGGCGGGCGCGGTTCTGGCTCTTCTGTTGCATACTGGGCTCCAGCGTAATGGACGCCCCGCCCGCGCACCTAGGGCCCGGACCACACGAGCGGTCGCGGCGTGCGGAACGGTGACGTGTGGAACTCGGGCCCGGGCCGGCAGTGCGCTATTTTGTACGGGTGCTGCTCTCCGATCGCGACATCCGTGCCGAACTCGACGCCGAACGCATCGGCCTGGACCCGCTGGACCTCTCGATGGTCCAGCCCTCCAGCGTGGACGTCCGGCTCGACCGCTTCTTCCGTCTCTTCGACAACCACAAGTACGCGCACATCGACCCCGCCGTCGACCAGCCGGAGCTGACGCGGCTCGTGGAGGTGGATCCCGAGGAGCCGTTCATCCTGCACCCCGGCGAGTTCGTCCTCGGGGCCACCTACGAGCGGGTCACGCTGCCCGACGACGTCGCGGCCCGTCTCGAGGGCAAGTCCTCGCTCGGACGGCTGGGCCTGCTGACGCACTCGACGGCCGGGTTCATCGACCCGGGGTTCAACGGCCACGTCACGCTCGAGCTCTCCAACATGGCGACGTTGCCGATCAAGCTCTGGCCCGGCTCGAAGATCGGGCAACTGTGCTTCTTCCGGCTCACCTCGCCCGCCGAGCACCCGTACGGGTCCGGCGAGTACGGCAATCGGTACCAGGGCCAGCGCGGCCCGACGGCGTCGCGCAGCCACCTCAACTACCATCGCACCCGGCTCGCGAACTGACCCTCCCGGTCCAGAGCGACCGACCGCAACGACGGCACCGACCGCACTGCTCCGGTGCGGGTTCGCCGGCCCCGCCGCCGGCACCGGGGATCGGCTTGCTCCGCGGGGCCGAACCGGCGGGTCGGAGACGGCGGGTCAGATACGGACGACGTCCTCCGGGCGCCGGACGGGCAGCAGGAGCGCGAGCCCGAGGAGCAGCACCAGCAGGATGCCGAGGATCCCGTACCGCTGCGCCTCCCCAGAGGCGACGTGCGGCGTCGCCAGGACGATGGCGAATGTGAACATGGCGGGGGCCAGGAAGCTCACCGCGCGCCCCGTGGTGGCGTAGAGGCCGAAGATCTCGCCCTCCCGGCCCGGGGCGGCCAGCCGGGCGATGTAGGCCCGGGACGAGGCCTGGGCCGGTCCCACGAAGAGGCACAGCAGCAGGCCGAAGACCCAGAACCCGCGCGAGTCCGGTGAGAGGAAGACGCCGAGCGCGGCGACGACCAGGCCGATCAACGACCCGACGATGACCGACTTCGGTCCGAAGCGGTCGTCGAGCCGGCCGCCGACCATGGCGCCCACGGCGGCCACCACGTTGCCGGCGATCGCGAACACGATCACGTCCGACGTCGCGAACCCGAAGGTCCCCCCGGCGATGATGCCGCCGAACGTGAAGACCGCGGCGAGCCCGTCGCGGAACACGGCCGAGGCGAGCAGGAAGTAGAGCGTGTGCCGGCTGTCCCGGTAGAGACGCAGGATGTGCTGGCCGAGCTGGCGGTAGCTCGTGAGGATGCAGACGCGCTGCACCCGCTGCCGTTCGATTTCCGGGACCGCGAAGAGGACCGGAAGCGCGAAGACGAGGAACCAGACCGCCGAGAAGACGGCGACGAGGCGGAGGTTCAGCGCGTCGTCCGTCGCCGCTCCCGGCCAGTCGACCACGGGCTGCACGAAGCCGAAGAGCACGAGCGCGAGGGCCAGGATGCCACCCAGGTAACCCATGCCCCAGCCGAAGCCGGAGACCCGGCCGATCGTCTCCGGCGTCGAGATCTGGGGCAGCATCGCGTAGTAGTTCACCGTGGCGAACTCGGCGAAGATGCTGGTCAGCGCGATGAGCGAGACCCCCAGCAACAGGAAGTCGGGCGACGGGTAGACGAAGAAGCAGGCCGCGGTGGTCACCGCGACCAGACCCGAGTTCACGCCCAGCCAGAGTCGGCGCCGGCCGCCGGCGTCCGAACGCTGGCCGGTGACCGGCGCGAGCACGGCGATCGCGAAGCCGGCGATCGCGAGCGCGGTGCTGAGGGCCGCCGAGTTGGCGTCCGTGTCGCCGAACTGCTCGCTGACCAGGTACACGGTGAAGACGAAGGTGGTCATCACGGCGTTGATCGCGGCCGAGCCCCAGTCCCAGGAGGCCCACGCGAGCACCTGCGACCTCCGCGGCGCGGACGCCCGGGGCGTGGCCGCGGGCCCGTACGGCTCTCCCGGCCCCGCACCGGGGGCCGCCCTCGGGACAGGACCGTGGCCGGGCCCCCGGCCGGCAGCGGGAGTCGGATCGTCGGCGCGCCGGGGTGCTCTCATGATCGCGATCATATGCCGCCTGGCCTGACCGCGGATACAGGTCCGACCGATGCGGGCACGACCTGCGGAGGACGTCCGCGGCGGCGTGATCCGAGTCATCCCCTGACCGACCGGGAAGGGCGATCCGGTAGGGTAATTCGGACTGAGAGGAGTGTGGTGCGGTGCTCGTGACGATGCTGATTCTCTTCGGCGCCGCCCTCGTCGCACCCCTGCTGTTCGCCCGGCTCGGCCGGGCCTCGTTCTACCTCCTGGCCCTCGCGCCGGCAGCCGGCTTCGTCTGGCTCCTGACCCAGCTCCCGACCGTCATGCGGGCGGATCAGAGCGCCTTGAACGGCGCACCGGATGCCCCGCCGTCGTACGTCCTCCACTGGGTGCCGTCCCTCAGGCTGGAGCTGGCGTTCCGGCTGGACGCGCTGGCCGCCGTGCTGTGCCTGCTGATCCTGGGCATCGGCGCGCTGGTCCTCTTCTACTGCGCCCGCTATTTCAAGGGCGACGACTCGGACATCGGCCCGTTCGGCGCCCAGCTGACCGCGTTCGCCGGCGCCATGTTCGGTCTGGTCCTCGCCGACGACCTGATCCTGCTGTTCGTCTTCTGGGAGATGACCACGGTCCTGTCCTACCTGCTGATCGGCTACTCCCGCCATCGCATCGCCGCCCGCCGGGCCGCGCTGCAGGCCCTGCTGGTCACCACCTTCGGCGGCCTGACCATGCTGCTCGGGCTGATCCTGCTGGGCGAGCACGCCGGGACCTACCGGATCTCGGAGATCATGGCCGACGCGATCGCCGGCGCCGAGCACCTCTCCGGCACCGCCATCGACCTCGCGATCCTGCTCATCCTGGTCGGCGCCCTCTCGAAGTCCGCCCTGGTGCCGTTCCACTTCTGGCTCCCCGGCGCCATGGCCGCGCCGACGCCCGTCTCCGCCTATCTGCACGCTGCCGCCATGGTCAAGGCGGGCGTCTACCTCATCGCGCTGCTGGCCCCCGGCTTCAGCGGCACCGCGTTCTGGCACCCCGTGCTGGTGGTCCTGGGACTGGCCACCCTGGTCGTCGGCGGGTGGCGGGCCCTGCGCCAGACCGACATCAAGCTGATCCTCGCCTACGGGACGGTCTCCCAGCTCGGGTTCCTCATCCTCGTCGGCTCCCTCGGGACCCCCAATGCCGCCCTCGCGGCCCTGGCGATGACGCTCGCGCACGGATTCTTCAAGGCCGCCCTCTTCCTGGTGGTCGGCATCATCGACCACCAGGCCGGTACACGCGACGTGCGCGAGCTCTCCGGGCTGGGCCGCCGCGCGCCCAAGCTCTTCGTCGTCGCGCTCGTCAGCGCGGCCTCCATGGCCGGGCTCCCGCCCCTGTACGGCTTCGTCGCCAAGGAGTCCGTGCTCGGCGCGGCGCTCGAGCTCGGCGGTGCCGGGAGCGGTACGACGGCGTTCGCCGGCACGGCGCTCGGGCTCTCCATGGGCGCGTGGATCGTCGTCGGGGTGGTGCTCGGCTCCGTCCTCACGTTCGCCTACAGCGCACGCTTTGTGTGGGGCGCCTTCGCCGCCAAGAAGGGTCTGGAGCCCACGGACTTCGCGCCCATCCCGTGGCTGTTCCTCGCGGCGCCGGCCGTCCTGGCCGCCGCCACGGTGGTGTTCGCGTTCGTCCCGGGTCCGCTGGAGCACCTCGCCCAGCCGTACGCCGATCTCTTCGGGACCGCCGAGCACCCGGCGCACCTGGCCCTGTGGCACGGCCTCACGCCCGCTCTCGGGCTCTCGGCGCTCGTGGTGGTGGCCGGGACCCTGATGTTCCTGTTTCGCGGTGCCGTCGCGCGTGCCCAGGACGCGGTCTACCCGCTGGTGGAGGCGGAGAGCGTCTACCGCCACGTGGTCGGCGGGATCGACACCCTCGCGGTCTGGGTCACCGGCCGCACCCAGCGCGGCTCGCTGCAGTTCTACCTGATGGTCATCATCGTCGTCGGCGCGGCGACCCCGGCCGCGGCCGTGATCCTGCTGGACCAGCCGGTGCCCTTGCACACGCTGGCCTTCGAGTCTCCGACCCAGCTGGTCATCGGCCTGACGATGATCGCCGGCACCCTGCTGGCGGTGCGCGCCCACCGTCGTTTCCTGGCCGTCCTCATGGTGGCCGTGACCGGCTACGGCATGGCCATCATCTTCGCGCTCCACGGCGCGCCCGACCTCGCCCTCACCCAGCTGCTGGTGGAGACGATCGTCCTGATCGCCATGGTGCTCGCGCTGCGCTCCCTGCCCGTGGAGCTGTGGTCCTCGTCCCCGTCCGGGCACCGGATCCTGCGGGCGCTGCTCGCCATCGGCTTCGCGCTCGCGATGGTCTCGGCGACCGTCGCGGCCCTCGCCGGTCGCGTCGTCGAGCCGATCTCCCTGGCGCTCCCGGACCTGGCCTACGTCGACGGCGCGGGCGCGAACATCGTGAACGTGATCCTGGTGGACATCCGCGCGTGGGACACGTTCGGTGAGATCACGGTGCTGGCCGCTGCCGCGACCGGCGTCGCCAGCCTCATCTTCGTGCGCGGCCGTGGCGACGGCGGGAAGTCGCTCCAGGACATCGAGTCCGGCACGGTGGACCGCGGGTCCGAGCACATCCACTCGTCGCGCCGCACCGCCGCCCTCGCGATCGCCCGCCACTTCGCCCGGACGGACCGGGAGGCCTGGCTCGTCGCCGGCCGGACCCTCGCGCCGGAGCGCCGGTCGATCGTGTTCGAGGTCGTCACCCGGCTGCTCTTCCACACGCTGCTGCTCGCGTCCGTGTACCTGCTGCTGGCCGGGCACAACCTGCCCGGCGGCGGCTTCGCCGGCGGCCTCCTCGCCGGGCTCGCGTTCTCGATCCGCTACCTGGCCGGCGGCCGCTACGAGCTCGCCGAGGCGACCCCGATCAGTCCGGGCACCCTGCTCGGCCTCGGACTCGCGGTGTCGGCCGGCAGCGTCATGGTGCCGTTCCTGGTCAGCGGGAACCTCTTCGAGTCGTTCGCCCTGGAGTTCACGCTCCCGATCTTCGGGGAGCACAAGTTCGTCACGTCCACGGTGTTCGACGTCGGCGTCTACCTCGTCGTCGTCGGGCTCGCCCTCGATGTGCTCCGCAGCCTCGGCTCGGAGATCGACGAGCTCTCCGAGGGCCGCGGGATCACCGAGCGGCACGACGACGGCGAGTCCTGGCAGCACGACCGCGACGCCCGTGGCGGGACCGGGGGCGACGGCACCCGGGACGATGCGCCGCCCGGCGACGACCTCGCCCCGGGGGACCGGATGATCCACGAGAGCGCCGCCGGCGCGCGGACGGAGGACGACCCGCGATGATCCCCGCAACCGCCAGTGATGCCGCTCAGACCGGCCTGTCCGTGACCGCCTCGGTGGCCGCCGGGACCGGCGACACGCCGTCCATCAACGTGCTCCTGCTCGTGGTCATGGGCGTCTTCTTCGCGGCCGGCGTCTACCTGCTGCTCGAGCGCAGCCTCACGCGCGTCCTGCTCGGGGTGCTGCTGACGGCCAACGGCGTCAATCTGCTCATCGTGATCGCCGGCGGTCCGGCGGGCCTCGCCCCGCTCTACGACGAGGAGATCGCGGCCGGCGACTACGCCGACCCGCTGCCGCAGGCCCTCATCCTGACGGCGATCGTCATCACGTTCGCGATCACCGCGTTCATGCTGGCGCTGATCTACCGCTCCTGGGTGATCGCCCGGCGCGACGAGGTCGTGGACGACCCCGAGGACCTCCGCGTCGCCGAGCAGCACCACTTCGACCCGGAGGAGGACGCCGTCATCGCGGCCGAGACCACGGAGTTCGTCCCCGAGACGAGCGACCCCGAGCTGCCGCCGACGGCCGGGTCCCGGCCCGGCCGCGCCGGCGGCGGGCGCACCAGCGACCCGGAGCGGGGTGACGGATCGTGAACGAGGTCCTCGAGCTGATCACCAGCGTCGCGCCGCTCGCCGTCGCACTGCCGATCCTCGGCGCGGCCCTGGCCTTCGTGCTCCGCCGCCGCAGCCGCGCCCAGCGCACGGTCACCATCGGAACCCTGTGCCTGACGCTCGTGCTCGAGACGTCGATGATGGTCAACGCCTGGCGCAACGGCGCCCAGGCGGTGTTCCTCGGGGACTGGCATGCGCCGTTCGGCATCACGATGGTGGTGGACGAGTTCTCGTCGCTGATGCTCGTGGTGTCCACGGCGGTCAGCCTGGCCGTCCTCCTCTACGCCACGGCGCAGGGCATGGTCGACGGCGACGGGGACGGGCCGATCTCGATCTTCCACCCCACCTACCTGATCCTGGTCGCCGGCGTCTCCAACGCGTTCCTCGCCGGGGACCTCTTCAACCTGTACGTCGGCTTCGAGATCCTCCTGACGGCGTCGTACGTCCTGCTCACCCTCGGCGGTACCGCGCCGCGCATCCGCGCGGGCATCACCTACGTCGTCGTCTCCGTGGTGTCCTCGATCCTGTTCCTCATCGCCATCGGACTGGTCTACGCGGCGACCGGCACGGTGAACATGGCGGACCTCGGCCTGAAGCTGGAGGACCTGGAGCCCGGCCTGCAGATGATCCTGCACCTCATGCTCCTCGTGGCGTTCGGCATCAAGGCCGCCGTCTTCCCGCTGTCCTTCTGGCTGCCCGACTCCTATCCGACGGCGCCGGCGCCCGTGACGGCGGTGTTCGCGGGCCTGCTGACCAAGGTCGGCGTCTACGCGATGGTGCGCACGGAGACGCTGCTGTTCCCGGGCGACCGGATCAACTCCCTGCTCATGGTCGTGGCCCTGCTGACGATGCTGGTCGGGATCCTCGGCGCCGTGGCGCAGCAGGAGATCAAACGTATGCTCTCCTTCACGCTGACCAGCCACATCGGCTACATGGTGTTCGGGCTGGCGGTGGGCAACGTCGTCGCGCTCGGGGCGACCGTGTACTACGTGGCCCACCACATCATCGTCCAGACGTCGCTGTTCCTGGTCACCGGCCTGATCGAGCGCCGCGCCGGCACGTCCAACGTGGACCGGCTGGGCTCGCTGGCCAAGCTGTCCCCGGTGCTCGCGGTCCTGTTCTTCATCCCGGCGATGAACCTCGCCGGGATCCCGCCGTTCTCCGGGTTCCTGGGGAAGCTGGGGCTGATGCAGGGCGGCATCGACCTGGGCACCCCGCTGGTCTGGGTGCTGCTGACCGGCGCCGTCCTGACGTCGCTGCTCACCCTCCTGGCGGTGGCGCGCGTATGGAACCGGGCGTTCTGGCGCAAGGCGTCCGATGCCGAGGACCCCGAGCCCGTCCTGCTGCGCAGCCTCGCCGCGGTGCACGCCGACGCGGAGGCGTCGGTCGGTGCCGCGGCCGAACCGGCCGGCCCCACGGTGCGACCTGCGACCGCGGAGCACGGCCGCGCCGTACCGCGCATGATGGTCGGCGCCACGTCCGGCCTCGTGATCCTCGGCGTGGCGCTGACCGTCTTCGCCGGGCCGCTCTTCGAGTTCAGCGACCGCGCCGCGACCAGCATGTTCGAGCGGAAGCCCTACATCGAGGCGGTCCTCGGCGAGGGGGCGTACGACGGCGAGCCCCGGGTCGGCGTCGTCGAGGGCAACATCGACGGCGAGCCCGAGCAGGAGCAGGAGCAGGAGCAGGAGCCCAGTGCCGGCGCGGGTGACGTCGACGCTCCGGGCGCCGACCACCGGAGCGGCGAGAGCCCCGCCGCGCAGGACGCAGGGGGTGGGCGATGAGCACTGCAGACAGCCGGTCCGCCGGCCGCCGCTGGCGCCACCTCCGCGCGCGGGCCCGGCAGCGTCGGCGGCGCTTCGTCGTCGAGCTCCCGCTCCTGGTCGGCATGATGCTGGTCTGGGGTGCGCTCTGGCAGGACTACTCGGCCGGGAACCTGATCTTCGGATTGGTGATCTCGATGGGGATCGTCTCGCTCTTCCGCCTCCCGCCGGTGAAGCTGACGGGGCGGTTCAACGTGTGGTGGGCCCTCGTGTTCATCGTCCGGTTCGTGGGCGAGGTGACGGTGGCCAGCTTCCAGGTGCTCTGGTGGTCCCTCCGCTATGGACCGCGCGTGCGCAGCGCCGTCGTCGCCGTGCAGCTGCGGGCCCGCGAGGACCTGATGATGACCGCCACGGGCCACACGATGACGCTGATCCCGGGCTCGTTCGTCGTCGAAGTGGACCGCGGGACCGGGACGCTGTACATGCACGTGCTCAACCAGAGCGGACCGGACAGCGCCGAGCGGTTCCGCCGGCACGTCCTGGACACGGAGAAGCTGATCATCCGCATCATCGGGACCCCGGAGGAGGTCCAGCGCGTCCGCGACGAGGACGCCGGACGGGCCGAGCCGCCCGTCCAGCCGGTGCTCGCGGCCGACCGGCCCCGGGCGGGCCGGGCCGAGTCCCGCGCCTCCGGGCAGTCGTCGGGACGGGGCGATCCAGAACGGGGCGATCCAGGACGGGGCGATCCAGAACGGGGCGATCCAGGACGGGGCGATCCAGGGCAGGGCGGACCGGGACGGAAGGACGAGGCATGATACTGACGACCGCGGCCTGGATCGCCGGGACCCTGCTGAGTCTGGCCGCCGTGCTGGTGATCGTCCGGCTGATGCGCGGACCGTCCATTCTCGAGCGAGCCATCGCCATGGACGTGCTGCTGGCGATCATCATGGCGGCGCTCTGCGTCGACATGGCCGTGAACCACCACCTGAACCACATGGCCTTCGTGGTCGTCGCCTGCGTGGTCGGCTTCATCGGCACGGTGACCATCTCGCGCTACGTGACGGACCGGAGGAACACGTGATGCCCGATCCCGGCCTCTGGGCCACCCTGCGCGACGTGACGACGGCGGTCTTCCTCGTCGTCGGATCCCTCATGTCACTGACGGCCGCCGTGGGCATGCTCCGCTTCCCCGATCTGATGTCCCGCATGCACGCGGCGACCAAGCCGCAGGTCCTGGGCCTGCTGCTGCTCCTGGGCGCCGTCGCCCTCCAGATCGGCTCCTGGAGCGCCGTTCCCGTGCTGGTTCTGGCCTGGCTGCTGCAGCTGGTCACGGCGCCGGTCAGCGCCCACATGGTTGGGCGGGCCGGCTACCGCACCAAGCACCTCCGGCGCGCGATGCTCGTCAACGACGACCTCGGCGCCGTCGTCGAGCAGTCCGCCGAGCGGGAACGCGGGCGCGCCAGCGGTCCACCCGCGCGGGAGCCCGGGCAGACGTAGTAGTGAGTCGTCCCCCAGGGGTGCCGCGGCGTGGCGCCCCGGGAGTGGTTCGTCGCGAGCGGCTCAGACCTCGTCGGCGGTGCGGCGCAGGTAGGCGATGGCACCGTCGGTGCCGCGCTTGGTGAGGACCTGGATCACCGCGGTGACCACCGAGGAGGCGATCGCGAAACCGAGCGCCTGACGCAGCGACGCCTCCGCCACGGCCTCCTTGTCGCCCGGGCGCGGCGCGGGCTGGCCCGTGGCCTTCCGCCAGAGGCCGTCCAGCAGTTTGGAACCGGCGATGCCGGCGGCGACGGACACCAACGCGCCGAGGGCTTTCAGGATCAGTTTCATGCGGGCGACTCCCGTGTCTGTTGCTGGCGGCCTTGCGATTACCAACTCAGCATAACGCGGCGCTAAACTTGGCCTCACCAGATACGACAGGGGAGCGTTCGCCGTCGTCGAGCGCCGGGAGACCGGCCGACGGCAGGACGCTGAGAGTGCGCACCGACGCAGACCCTCGAACCTGCTCCGGCTAGTACCGGCGAAGGGAGTCGAGCTCTTGGGGTGCCCAGCAGCACCCTCCCCTCCTTGACCTCAAGGAGGAAAACATGGCAACACCGATCAATCCTGCAGCCCCGTCGACGGCCAAGGCGCCCCAGCGCGCGTGGCGGGTCGTCGACATCGTGGTCGCGTCCGTCATCGCGGTCGTCTCCGGCGTGATCTTCTGGGCCTGGAACATGTCCTACGCGGGACTGGACTTCCTGTGGGTGGCCTTCCCGCCGTCGTCGGGCCTCGTGATGGGGATGTGGCTGTTCCCCGGCGTGCTCGGCGCGCTCATCATCCGCAAGCCCGGCGCCGCCCTGTACTGCGAGCTCCTGGCGGCGATCGTCTCCGCGTTCATGGGCTCCCAGTGGGGCCTGACCGTCCTGATGTCCGGGCTGGTCCAGGGGCTCGGCGCCGAGGTCGTGTTCGCGTCCCTGCGCTACCGCCGGTGGGGCCTCCCGGCCGCCATGGTCGCCGGTGGCGGCATGGCCCTCTTCGGGACGTTCAACGAGCTGTTCATCGTGAACTGGTTCCCCATGTACACGCTGCCGATGAAGTTCGCCTACATGGGCTTCGCGATCGTCTCCGGCGTCGTGATCGCCGGGCTGGTGTCCTGGGTCGCGACGCGCGCCATCGCGCGGACCGGGGCGCTGTCCTCGCTGGCCTCGCGGCGGGCCGCGCAGGAACCGGTCGCCGGCTAGGCGGGCGGCAGCGATGAGTGCGGAAGTGACAGGTCCAGAGACGAGGACTGCGGGTGCACGGCACGGGGACCCGGCCGGGGGGACTGCACCCCGGCCGGCGGGCTCGACCGCCGAGGCCACGACGGCCGGCGCCGAGGTCGTCGCGTCCGGCTGGGGCTGGCGGCATGCCGGCCGGGAGAAGCCCGCGCTGGCCGGCGTGGACTTCCGGATTGCCCCGGGCGAGCGCGTCCTGCTCGTCGGGCCGTCCGGGGCAGGGAAGTCGACGCTCCTCCACGCGCTGGCGGGGGTGCTCCCTGCGGACGACGACGAGGCCGAGTCGACCGGGAGCCTGCTCGTCGGCGCCGGGGCTGAACGCGTGACGACCGGCCTCATGCAGCAGGACCCCGAGACCCAGGTGGTCCAGTCCAAGGTCGGCGACGACGTCGCGTTCGGTGCCGAGAACCTCGCGGTGCCGCGCGAGGAGATCTGGCCGCGCGTGCGTCAGGCGCTCGACGCCGTCGGGCTGGGCGGCCTGCCGCTCGACCACCCGACCAGCTCGCTCTCGGGTGGGCAGAAGCAGCGCCTGGCGCTCGCCGGGATCCTGGCGATGCGGCCGTCGCTCCTGCTCCTCGACGAGCCGACGGCCAACCTCGACCCGGACGGTGTCGAGGAGGTGCGCGACGCCGTCGTACGCGTCCTGGAGCGGACGGGGGCGACGGCGTTCATTGTCGAGCACCGGCTCGCCGCCTGGGCGCCCCACGTGGACCGGGTGCTGGTCCTCGAGCCGTCCGGCGGAGTGATCGCGTCAGGGACGCCGGAGCAGCTCTTCGCACCCGGGGAGACGCGGGAGCGGCTCATCGCCGCCGGCGTGTGGGTCCCGGGTTTCGTTCCCGAGGTGTCGGTCGACGCGGTCGCCGCGGCGCGTGGGACCGCCGGTGGCCCCGCCGGCGGAGAGGCCGACCGGACTGCCTCGCCCGCCCCGGCTCCGTGCGTCGCGATGGCGCGCGGGCTGGCAGTGGGGCGCGGGTCGGCCAAGCGGGGCGACGCGCCGACGCTGGCCGGCGTCGACCTGGACCTGACCGCGGGGCGCGCGCTCTGCGTGACGGGACCGAACGGCGCCGGGAAGTCCACCCTGGCCCTGACCCTCGGTGGGCTGCTGCCGGAGTTCGGCGGTGAGTACGCGTACACGACGGCGTCGGGCCGCCTGCCGCGGCGCCCGTACAGGTGGCGGGCGGCGGACCTGGTGAGCCGGATCGGCTCCGTCTTCCAGGAGCCCGAGCACCAGTTCGTCACCGCGACGGTGCGCGAGGAGCTCGAGTACGGGCAGCGGCATGCGCGCGACGACGGCGGCGAGCCGCTGTTCTCCGAGGAGGAGATCGCCGACCGGACCGACCGGCTGCTGGAGCGGCTCCGGCTGGCCGAGCTGGCCGACGCGAATCCGTTCACGCTGTCCGGCGGCGAGAAGCGGCGCCTGTCCGTGGCGGCCGTGCTCGCGACGCGGCCGCGGGTGCTGGTGCTGGACGAGCCGACGTTCGGCCAGGACGCCAACACGTGGCGCGAGCTGGCCGAGCTGATGCTGGCGGAGCGGCGGGCCGGGACCGTGATCGTCGCCGTGACGCACGACGAGCACTTCGCTGCGGCCATCGGGGCCGAGCAGGTCGATGTCCGCGATCTCGCCGAGCACCCGGGTACTGCAGCGCCGGCCGGAAACCGGGGGCCAGGCCGGCTGAGCCTCGAACCCAGCGCCCGTGCCTCGACGAGTTACCTGGGGCGGGCGAACCCGCTCGCGAAACTCGTCGCCCTGGCCTGCGTCACGATTCCCCTGGTGGTGTCGATGGACTTCGTGAGCGCCGGCATCGTCGTCGCGGCGACACTCGCGATGCTGCCGCTGAGCGGGGTCCGGATCGTCGACTTCCTGCGGAGGACCTGGCCCCTGATGATCGCGGCGGTCTTCGCCGCGTGGGGGACGGCTCTCGTCGGCGAGAAGACCGGCGAGATCCTGTTCGAGGCGGGCTGGTACAGCATCTCGACCGGCTCGGTGACGGGCGGTCTGGCGACGGGGCTGCGCATCTTCGCCGTCGCCCTGCCGGCCGTGCTGATCGTGGCGAGCACCGACCCGACGGATCTCGCGACGGGGCTGGCGCAGAAGGCCCGGCTGCCGCACCGGTTCGTGCTCGGAGCCCTCGCGGCAATGCGGCTCGTGGGGCTTCTGGCCGAGGAGTGGCAGGTGCTCGGCATGGCCCGTCGCGCCCGCGGCGTCGGCTCCAACGGAAGTCCGTGGCAGCGGATGAAAGCGAACGGCGGGCAGGCCTTCGGGCTCATCGTCCAGGCGATCCGGCGCGCCTCGAGGCTGGCGGTCAGCATGGAGGCGAAGGGCTTCGGTGGGCCGGAGCGGACCTGGGCGCACGACTCCGTCTTCACGGGTCGGGACGCCGTCGTGGTGCTCGGCGGCCTGCTGCTGGGCGTCGTCGCGGTGTCCGCTGCGATGGCGCTGGGGGCGTGGAACGTCGTCTGGGCGTCGTAGTCCGCCAGCGGTGTGGAGGGGCGTCGGGGCCAGGCTCCGGCGCCCCTCCTGTGTCCGCGAGGTTCCGTCATGCCCTGTGGACAACTCGGTACTCGGACGCCGGAAACGTTAGGCTCGAGAGACGCTGGGGGAGTGAAGCACATCACGAGGGGTAGTTCTATGCGGTTCAAGGGGTCTGGCGTCCTGGGCATCGCGGCGGTGTCCGCGGCGCTCGTGCTGAGCGGTTGCTCCGATGGCGGGGGTACGACGCCGGATTCGAGCGGAGCCGCGCCGACCTCCTCGGCGGCCCCCGAGACCACAGCGCCGCCGACGCCCAAGCCGGCCACATCGACGTCGCCGGCGGAGAACATCGAGCCCCCGGTCATGCCGGAGGAGGCCAAGGAGTTCACGGCGGAAGGCTACGAGGCCTTCGTTAACTATTGGTTCGAGGCTCACAATTACGCATATATGACAGGCGATTATCGACTAGTTGAATCCGCATCTCTTGGCGAGTGTCAGTACTGTTCGGACACGATTAGACTAGCTCAGGCCACGAACGCGAACGACGGTTGGCAGTTTGGTGGCGACGTAACAATTAGCGATTTCTATACTCCGATGAGTGAATCTTCGGACGGCACTGTAGATGCCGTATTCACTTTCAACCAAAGCTTCGGTGCCGCATATAATGCAGACGGCTCGCCCAACGAGGAGGTTGGCGAGATACCCGAATTTACATTGCCCTTCACGTTCTGGGCAACGTATGAATCGGAGGTCGGATGGAAGGCTGCCAAGATAGAGCCGGTTCAGTAAGATGCATTCTCGGCGACGCAAGACGGCCAGCTTTTTTGTCGCTAGTTTTATGATCTCCACTTTGTGGGCATTACCGATAGCAGGGTCTGCAAGTCCCGCCCAGCCTTCTCAAGATCCGCGTACTTTATGCGCGACTGCAGCGGGTAAATCCGATAAATCGAGGTTTGGCGCCGTTTGTAAGTTAACCAAGGAGGCGTCAGGCTCAGAGCCGCCCTCGGGGTCAGGAAAAGACCGTGAGGACGCTCAAAGTGGTGCAGGGGCGGGCGAAGCGTCCATGCCGAAAACTCCGAGTGTATTCTATTCTTGGGTGCTCTACTGTGATATTGAGAATTCAGGAGTCATAGATGTCGCCTGCGTCGAAAACACGGATAATATCTGCATCGATGGCCAGCGTTACTACCGCCAATATTCTTATACGGTCGACAATCCCGAGCGGATCCGTACTGGTGTGACGGGATGCCTCGGAGAAGCCGAAGTCTCCGAATCCGACGCGGAAGCGACGATGGATAACATCGTCCTGACACAAGCCCAATTTCGTTCGTTGCCGCTGGCCTCAGCCGGGATCCAATTCCAGGATGAGGTCGAAGGCTGGGGCGTGGCGCTGGTCGGGCACCACGTGAATGTCTGGGCCGACAGTGAGGCGCAGACGCTGACGACGACGATCCTGGGGACCGAGGTGGAGGTCCGGGCGACTCCGATCGAGTACAGGTGGTCCTACGGTGACGGGCGCACGCGCACTGTGGCTGAGCCGGGCGGGCCGCGTCCGGAAGATGCTGATCCGTATGAGTTCTCAACGGTGACGAGCGTCGTCTACGAGGAGACCGGGAACTACGACATCGGACTCGAGACCGTGTACACCGGCCAGTTCCGGTACAACGGCTCTCCGTGGCTGCCCGTCTCCGGCGTCGCCGTGGTGCCGTCCGATCCTCGAGGCGTCAGCATCTGGGAGACGGTCACCCGGAACGTGGCCGAGGACTGCATCGAGAACCCCGACGGGTGGGCCTGCCGCTCGCCCTGGCTCACCACACCGCCCTGGGAGGAGTAGAACAATTACTCGATGGCGTCGATGAGCCGTGAGAGCTCGGCAGTGAGCTCCGCGTCCGTCGCGATGGGCTGACCGTCGATGGCCGTCACCGGCGCCAGCAACCGAACGCTGGAGACGAGCCAGACCGCGTCCGCATCCAGCAGGTCCTGCGGGACGACCGGACCGTACCCCAGCTTCCAGCCCGCCTCCTCGGCCAGGCCGAACAACGCGCCCTGCGTCGTTCCCGGCAGGATTCCAGTCCGCAGGGTCGGCGTGATCAGCCGCTTCTCGTTCCCCTCCCGCGTGGCGAGCAGGACGGTGGACGTCGGGCCCTCGAGCACTCGCCCGTCGCTGGAGGTGAAGATGACATCATCGGCATCGTTCTTCCGCGCGTGGCGCAGGGCGGCCATGTTGACCGCGTAGGACAGCGTCTTCGCCCCCATCAGCAGCCACGGCGCGCGCTCCGCCACCGTGGAGTCGTAGCCGCGGTCGAGGAGCAGCACTCGCACTCCGGTCTCCCGCTGTTCACGACCCAGTGCCGGGGCCGGTGAGACCGTCACCCAGGAGGTGCCGTGCCCGGCACCCTCCGGACCGCGGGTGGCGATCAGCTTCACGACCGCCTCGACGTCGGTGTCCGGCTGACCCCCTGTGCCGGTGCCGGCATCGACCCGGCGTGCCTCGCCGTCGTACTCCGCGATGGCGGTGGCGACCGCCGCCCGCCACACGTCCTCCCCGGGGATGTCCAAGTCCGAGAGCTGGGCCGAGGACTGCAGCCGAGCCAGGTGCATGTCCAGCTTGCGGACCGAGCCCCCCTTGTAGAGGGCGGACTCGAAGATCCCGTCGCCACGGGTCGCTCCCTGGTCGAGCACGGAGAGCTGCGGTGCCGAGGCGTCGGCCACTCGGCCTGCGGGGACGGACGGGTCGATGAACACCAAGACTGTCATGCCCACCAGATTACTTGCCGTGCCGATCCGAGCCGGCAGACGGGTGGCGTCCCGGGCTCTTCCGCGCCCGACTAGGCTGGACCCATTGCTGCGTGTCGCCGCGCAGAGACCGGCATGGCTCGCGCCGGGGGCGGCGTGCAGCGGTGCCGAGGAGGAAGGTGGAATGTGGTCGACGCAGTGTCGCTCCTGAACGACTTGCCCGTGTGGCTCCTGGCCGTCGCCTGGGCCTTCGACGTCGCGATCCGGGTGCTGATGCTCGGCATCGTCCCCGGGAACCGGCGCCCCACGACGGCGATGGCGTGGCTGCTGGCGATCTTCTTCATCCCCGCGCTCGGCCTGGCGCTCTTCCTGCTGTTCGGGAACTTCAAGCTCTCCGACCGGCGCACCCAGAAGCAGCTGCAGGTCAACCGCCGGATCCTCGAATCCACCCAGCACCTGGAGAGCGAGGACGTCACCGGCGACGCGCCGGAGTGGCTGGAGTCGGTGGTGTTCCTCAACCGTCAGCTCGGCGCCTTCCCGATGCACAGCGGCAACCGGTTCGACTTCATCACCGACTACAAGCGGTCGATCGAGGCCATGACCGGCGAGATCGAACGCGCCGAGAAGTACGTCCACGTGCAGTTCTACATCATCGGCGACGACGACGAATACGTCTCACCCTTCCTCGAGGCGCTGGAGCGCGCGGTCCAGCGCGGCGTGAACGTCCGGGTCCTCTTCGACCACCTGGGGACCCTGCGCGTCGACGGGTACCGGAACCTCAAGCGCCGCCTCACGGGCGCCGGCATCGAATGGCATCCGATGCTGCCGGTCTCGGTCCGCAAATGGCGGTGGCGCCGCCCCGATCTCCGCAACCACCGCAAACTCGTCATCGTCGACGGCAAGGTCGCTTTCACGGGCAGCCAGAATCTCATCGAGCCCGGCTACAAGCGCGAGGCCGCGCACCGCATCGGCCGCGAGTGGATGGACATCATGGCCCGTGTCGAGGGGCCGCTCGTGACCGGCCTGGACATCGTCTTCGCCACCGACTGGTACCAGGAGAGCGACGACGATCTGCTCGCCGACGTGGTCGCCGGCGGCCTGGAGCCGAGCCGGGGGGAGACACGAGCGCAGATCGTGCCCAGCGGCCCGGGTTTCGAGTCGGAGAACAACCTGCGGCTGTTCAACACGCTGGTCTACGGCGCGCTGGAGCGGCTGACCATCACCAGTCCGTACTTCGTCCCGGACGACTCCCTGCTCTACGCCATTACGACGGCGGCGCAGCGCGGCGTCCGCGTGGAGCTGTTCGTCTCCGAGCGCGGCGACCAGTTCCTGGTCAATCACGCGCAGCAGTCCTATTACGCCCAGTTGCTGAAGGCGGGGGTGCGGATCTTCCGCTACCGGCAGCCGACCGTCCTGCACACCAAGTGCCTGACCGTGGACGACACGGTGGCCGTCTTCGGCTCCTCGAACATGGACATGCGCTCGTTCTCGCTGAACCGCGAGGTCTCGATCATGATGCTCGGAGCCGAGGTCGTCGAGGAGGTCAACCGGGTCCAGGACGAGTACCGGCTCGAGTCCAAGGAGCTCACGCTCGAGGAGTGGGCGGCGCGCAAGCCGGCGGCCCGGTGGCTCGACAACGTCTGCCGCTTGACGGCGACCCTGCAGTAGCGGTCCTCCGCGCACGTCGTCGTCCTTCGCCCACCTGGGGTCCGGGTCCCTCGCCCGGGTGTCCCTCGGGGACTACGCGTCCGGAAACTCGGCGCCGAGGGCGTTCAGGACGCCGAAGGCCTTGGTCCGGACCTCGTCCCACTCGTCGGCCGGGTCCGAGTCCGCGGTCACCGCGCCGCCGACCCCGAGCGAGAGACTCCAGGCGCCGTCGTCCGATTCATCCGCCGTCATCACGAGGCTCCGGATGACCACGGAGAGATCGCAGGCGCCCGAGTCGGCGAAGTACCCGATCCCGCCCGAGTAGAGGCCGCGGGCGTGGCCCTCCTCCAACCGGTCCAGGATCGCCATGGTCGAGATCTTGGGGGCCCCCGTCATCGAACCGGGCGGGAAGGCGGCCATGACGGCCTCGGCGCGTGAGGCGGCGGGCCGCAGGCGCGCCTCGATGGTGGACACCATCTGGTGCACGCTCGCGTACGACTCGATGGCGCAGAGCCGCGGGACCGAGAGCGTCTCCGGTGCAGCGCTGCGGACCAGGTCGTTGCGCAGCAGGTCCACGATCATGATGTTCTCCGCCCGGTCCTTGGGCGATGACTCGAGGTCCCGACGCAGGGCCGCGTCGTGCTCCGGGTCGGCGGAGCGCCGTCGCGTGCCCTTGATCGGTTCGGCGCGCATCCATCCATCAGCGTCGATCCGGAGGAACCGCTCCGGGGACGTCCCGGCCAGTGCGACGCCGTCGGCGCGCAGGTAGGCGGCGAACGGGGCCGGGTTCGTGCGGCGGAGCTGGCGGTAGGCCTGCCACGGTTCCCAGTCCTTCGCTCTGGCCTCCAGTCTCGTCGTGAGGCAGACCTCGTAGCTGTTGCCGTCCCGGATCTCGGCCTGCGCGGCGCGGACCTTCGCCTGGTAACCGGCGGCGTCGTCGCGGCAGGAGAAGACCGGCACGGAGTGCGGGGTCGGGGGTATGCCGGCCGCCCCGGTGCTGGCGCGGAGCGCGTGCCGCACGGTGGTGCTCCACGCGGGCGACGCCGCGTCAAAATCAGTGGACGAGTCGCCTAGTCGACCATGCGCCGGATCGGATCTGGCGGACTCTTCCTGGAGCGTCCAGGCGCGTGCCTCGTGATGGTCGATCACCACGGCGCGGCGGGTCCGGAACAGGAGGGCGTCGGGCAGGGACCCGGCCACCGACGAGCCGCCGACCTCGCGCTTCAGCTCGTAGCCCAGCCACCCGGTCCAGCCCAGCTGGAAGTTGCACCCGCTCGAGAGATACCCGAGCGCGCCGGGGCCGGTCAGGCGACGGGCCCCGGCGTCCTCCGCCGGGTCCCACCAGCGGGCGAGCCACTCCGTGAACGGGCCCGGCACGTTGGCCGTCGCCGCGCCGACGCGGACCAGCGTCCGCGGCTGGGCGTCCGCGTCCTGTCCGTCCCCGGCAGCCCTGTGCTCGACGACCGTCCGCCCGCACCCGGTCCCGGGTGCGCGGAACGGCTCGGGGATTGGATGATCGGCTCCGGCTCCGGCTCCGGCTCCGGCTGCGCGGTCGGGAGCGCCGACGCCGTCGGGGCCGGCCGCACCGTGGTCGGCCAGGGCGATGATGCTGAACCTGTTCCGTCCGCCGGCGTCCTCGGCCTCCGGATTCGACGCCTCGAGCAGCGCTGCATGGGGCGCGTGGTGGGCGCCGAGGCGCTCGAAGACGTCTGCGGCGGCGACCGGACCGGTCAGCCGGATCTCGTCGACCCGCTGGACCAGGGACCGGGCCGCGACGACCTCCGGGCGCAGGACATCGTGCAGGCCCGGCAGGTGCAGGAGGGCGGCTTCCGTCGCCTCGACGGCCGACCCGCCGTCGGATCGGCGGACGACGACGTCCGCGGCCGACCGGACGTCGTCGTCCGCGAGCCAGAGCTCCTCCTGGGCGGCCCAGCGGTCCCAGTGCGGACGGTAGGTATCGCCGTCGCGGTCCAGGGCGCGCGCCCGGCGGACGTCGTCGTCCTCGTCGATCCAGACCACCGCGTCCAGGAGCGGCCGTGCCGCCGCGGACGCGACTCCGACTCCCTCCAGCACGACGACGTCGGCCGCCGGGGTGCGCCGTCGCTCGCCGGGGCAGTCGCCCGTCCAGTCCCACGCCCGCCAGGTCGCGTCGCGGCCCGCCGCCAGCTCGGGGAGGACCTCGACGGCGAAGACGTCGATCGCCGTGGCGAGGCCGTCCCAGCCCGGGTAGAGGTCCTCGAGATGGAACAGCGAGACGTGATGGTGCCGACGCAGCCGCGTGACGAGCTCGAGGGCCAGAGTGCTCTTGCCGGCGCCCGAGCGGCCATCGATAGCGATCAGCGTCGGCGCGGAGCGGCGCGGCGCTGCGGAGGAGGGGCTCAACGGTCAGCTGTCCGCCGGGCGGGCCGCGCTGCGGATGTACTCCACCAGGCCGGGCATGGCGGACATGATCAGGCGGTGCGTGGTCTCGAAGTCGCCCTCGTCGCCGAACCACGGATCGTAGATGCCCTGCGCGGAGAGACCGGCCTCGGCGACCTCCGGGTCGAACGAGCGCAGCATGCGGACCTTCTCCTCGGCCTCGGGCGTGGGGGCCATGCGGCGCAGCGCCGCGTAGTGGTCGGTGTCGAGCGCGAGCACCAGGTCGACGTTCTCGAAATCCGAGGCGTCGAACTGCCGCGCCACGTGCCCGGCGGTGTCGATCCCCTGGCGGGCCAGGAGAGCGCCCGCGCGCGCGTCGATCGGGTTGCCGAGCTCCCACTCGCTGACAGCGCTGGAGGTCACGACGACGTCGTCGATCCCGGCCGCCTCCAGCTCGGTCCGGAGGAGGTACTCGGCCATGGGGGAGCGGCAGATATTGCCTGTGCAGACAGCGGCGATGCGGAACATGACTCCAGTCTAGGGAGCCACGCCGCGGCGCGTGAGCGGCGGCACGCGAGGCGGCGGGGCCCGGGTCAGTGCGTCAGCAGGAGGAGGACGGCGACGAAGATGAACAGCGTGCCGAAGGACAGGTTCATGAGGCGCTGGCCGCGCGCTCCCCGGGTGAAGCGCCGGAAGGACTTGGCGGTCGCCGCGAAGAAGAACCACATCACGGCGACGTCGACCAGGACCACGGTGCCGATGAAGGCCGCGTACTGCGGCAGCAGCGGCGCCGAGGGGTCGATGAACTGCGGGGTGAAGGCCAGGAAGAAGACGATGGCCTTGGGGTTCAGCAGGTTCACCCAGATGCCGCGGCGGAACATGGACCAGGCCGGCTCGCGCACGCGCTGGCCCGCGTCGGCGACCTCGGCGGCCGGCTTCGCCAGCATCAGCCGCACGCCCAGGTAGACCAGGTAGGCGGCGCCGGCGTAGCGGATGATGTTGAACGCCAACGGCGAGTTCGTGACGAGCAGGCCGACGCCGGCGGCGACGATGAGGACGTGGATGAGCAGGGCCAGCTGCTGGCCGAGGATGCCCCAGAAGGAGCGGCGGAACCCGGAGCTGATCGCGTTGGACATCGTGTTGATGGCGCCGGCGCCCGGCGTGAAGCTGATCAGGGCGCAGGCGCCGAGCAGGGGTAGCCACACACTCAACGTCACCGGGAGATCATAGGGCCCAGCGGCGGGTGGAACCCAGTCGCCCGCTCAGCCTCGTCCCGGCGTCTGCCGGCTGCGGCGGACGGTCCGGCCGGGCGCCGGCACTGCGCGGAACGGAGGGTCCGGCCGGCCGGGGACGCCGGCCGGAGTGCGGTCCGGCGCCCGTCGTGACGCCCGCCACCGACAGGACGCCGTGGTGACTGGTAGTGTGGGGTTCCTGCGATACGAGCGGCGGACGCATTCCGCGCCAGCCCCGTGTCCTGCGTCGATCCTCCTGTCGTGCATGGCCCCACCGGCCATCGATACGTCCGAGCCTCCGTCAGTCCGACGGGCCCGGTCCGCGGTCAGAGACTTCGGCGACCTGCCGGCACCAGCCGGCTGCCAGACCGCCGAGTGCTCCTGCCGACGGTCCCACTCTGATTGAAAGACAGTGATGACTTCCTTCGCTCAGCTCGGCGTGCCCGAGCGCCTGCTCACCATCCTCAACGGCATGGGCGCCACCAGCCCGTTCCCGATCCAGGAGGCCACGCTCCCGTCCACGATGGCGGGACGCGACGTCCTCGGCCGCGGCCAGACCGGCTCCGGCAAGACTCTCGCCTTCAGCCTGCCGATCGCGGCCCGGCTCGCCGCCTCCGGCGTGCGCCGCGCCTCCTACCGCCCCCGCGCCCTGATCATGGCGCCGACCCGCGAGCTCGCGACCCAGATCTCGCGCACCGTCGACCCGCTGGCCTCGGCGCTCGGCCTGAAGACCGCCGTCGTCTTCGGCGGCGTCTCCCAGCACCGCCAGGTGCAGGAGCTCAAGGCCGGCGTCGACGTGCTGATCGCCTGCCCCGGCCGGCTCGAGGACCTCATCGGTCAGGGCTACGTGGACCTCTCCACCGTGGAGATCTCGGTGCTGGACGAGGCCGACCACATGGCCGACATGGGCTTCCTGCCCATGGTCCGCCGCATCCTCGACCGCCTGCCGCGCGGCATCCAGCACATGCTCTTCTCCGCGACACTGGACAACGGCGTCGACACGCTGGTCAAGCGGTACCTCGACCGCCCGGTGACGCACTCCGTCGACGCGCCCCAAGCCGCCGTCGAGACCATGACGCACCACGTGCTGGTCGTCGACGCCGACGAGAAGAAGGACCTCGTCCGCGAGCTCGCCGCCGGCGCCGGCCGCCGCATCATGTTCATGCGCACCAAGCACCACGCCAAGAAGATGGCCCTGTGGCTGTCCAAGTCGGGCGTGCCCGCCGTCGACCTGCACGGCAACCTCAGCCAGAACGCCCGCGACCGGAACCTCGCCGCGTTCTCGGCCGGCGACGCCAAGGTCCTCGTGGCCACGGACGTCGCGGCCCGCGGCGTGCACGTCGACGGCGTCGAGCTGGTGGTCCACATCGATCCGCCGACCGAGCACAAGTCCTACCTGCACCGCTCGGGACGTACCGCTCGCGCCGGCAGCGAGGGCGCCGTCGTCACGATCTCCACCTACGAGCAGCAGCGGGAGGTCTCGACGCTGCTGAAGGCCGCCGGCATCTCGGTGCCGTTCCAGCGCGTGAGCCCCGACGACGACGCCGTGCTCGCCATCCGCGGTGCCGAGGCCGAGGCCGTCGAGTACGTGGCGCCGCAGCCGCGCCAGCAACAGGCACGTCCCAAGGCGGACCGGCCGCGTGGCGGCGGCGACGGGCAGGGTGAGGGCCGCCGCGGCGGTCGCTCGCGCCGTCGTCCCGGCTCCGCCGAGGCTCCGGCGGCCCAGCGGGCCCAGGGCGAGGGCCGGCGCAGCCGTCCCCAGCGCTCCGAGCCGGCAGCCGGCCAGGAGGCGCGTCCGGCACGCCAGCGTCCCGCACAGGACGGCGAGAGCCGTCGCGGTGGGCGTCCCCAGGGCGCCGGCCAGCAGCACTCCGGCGGTGCCGGCCGGCGTGACGGCCAGGCCGGCGGCGAGGCTCCCCGTGCCCCGCGCGGACGCCGCGGCACCCGCCGCGCCACCGCGCCGGCGACGGGCGAACGCCGCCGCTGAGGCCCGGCACCGCTGAAACGCGGCGTCGAGCCGGCGTGATCGGCGGGCCGGCCGGCGCAGCCCCGGACGGACATCGACGGAAGGGCGGTAGCCGCACCAGTGGTGCGGCTACCGCCCTTCCGTCTCTCTCGGGTCAGTCCTCCTCGGCTGCCCGCCTGGCCGCTCCGTCGGCTGCCTCGTCGATCGTCGTCGACGCGCGGTGGAGGAATCCCTCGATGAGCCGGAGCTCGTCGTCCGTGTAGGCACCGGCCATCGAGTCGAGGGCCAGCGCCAGCGGCCTGAAGATGCGCGAACCGGTCCGGCGGGCCAGATCGGTGGTGTGCAACTCGATCCGGCGGCGGTCGGCGGCGTCGCGCCGGCGCTCGACGTGGCCCTGCTTCTGCAGCCGGTCGACCAGTGCTGTGGTGGCGGGCGCCGACAGTCCCAGGTGGCGGGCCAGGTCGGAGGCCGTCGCGGCCTCTCCCGAGCGCTCGCTCTCGAGCACGGCGTTGAGCGCGTGGAGGTCGGTCTTGTGCACCCGCGCGGAGCGCGCCGCCGAGTCGACGTACCGTTCGGAGGCCACGGTGACCCGTTGCAGCGACTCGATCAGCCGCCACCGCAGCCCGGCCGAGTCCGGCCGGTCGAGGGGTGCGCCGGAGACCGCACCGCGTGCCTCCGGCTCTGGGTTCACGTGGGGGTTGCTCGGTCTCATGGTGGGGCTCGGTCTCATGGCGGTGCTCGGGCGGGGTCGGGCGATGGGGCGAAGGTCCGATCATAGCGCCGGGGCGGCCGCGGACCGGCTAGTATTTCCATCGTCGAACTAATTCGACGCATCGGACGTGACGCCGGGTCGCACTGGCCGGCCCGGCGCGGACAACGGAGGTACTCGTGGGCCGGGATACGAGGTCGGCTTTTGTGCGCGGACTGATCGCCCTGACAGTAGTCGCCGTCTGGCTCGCCGTCATGGCCGTCGGCGGGCCGACCTTCGGCAGGATCGGCGAGGTGCAGACCACCGATCGCACCACCTTCCTCCCGGACTCGGCGGAGGCGACGCGAGCCGTCGAGTGGCAGTCCAGGTTCTCCGCGTCGGATGCGACGCCGGCCGTCGTCGTCCTCGAGGCGGAGGCCGAACTGTCCCCGCAGGACGCCGCGCCGCTCCTGGGGGACCTCCGGTCGGCCGAGGTCGGCGGCCGGTCGGTCGTCGACGGCACCGTCGTGGGACCCCTCCCGTCCGACGACGGGCGGGCACTGGAGCTCGTCGTGCCCGTGTCCAGCGGGGTCGACGTCGAGGCGGCCGTGGAGGAGCTGCGGGACCTGGGCGCTGCAGCCCTGGAGCGCGGGGACCTCGCCGAGGGCGTCACGGTGTACGTCACGGGTCCGGCAGGCTTCGCCGCCGACCTCACGGAGGCCTTCGGCGGCATCGACGGCGTCCTCCTGGTCGTCGCGCTGCTGGCCGTCCTCGTCATCCTGGTGGTGGTCTACCGCTCGGTGCTCCTGCCGGTCTCCGTGCTGCTCACGGCCGTCGCGGCGCTCTGCGCGGCCATCGTCGTCGTGTACCAGATGGCCTCCGCGGGCGTGATCCGCATCGACGGGCAGAGCCAGGGCATCCTCTCGATCCTCGTCATCGGCGCGGCCACGGACTACTGCCTGCTCATCGTGGCGCGCTTCCGGGAGGCGCTGAGCGAGGGGCTGGACCGGTGGGGTGCGGTGCGGCAGGCCTGGCGGCGGTCCGTGGAGCCGATCCTGGCCTCCGCCGGGACGGTCGTCGTCGGGCTGCTCTGCCTGATGTTCTCCGACTTGAACTCGAACCAGGCGCTCGGCCCCATCGCCGCCAGCGGCATCGTCTTCTCCGTGCTGGCGGCCATGACCCTCCTGCCGGCGCTCCTGGGCTTCCTGGGGCGGGCCGCCTTCTGGCCCGTCATGCCGAAGCAGTTGCCGACGCGCACCGGGCCGGAGGCCGAGGGGCGGGCCGGCTATCCGTTCTGGTCGGCCATCGCCCGGTGGGTCCGCCGTCGGCACCGGCCCGTGTGGATCGTCACGACGATCGCGCTCGCCCTCGGCTGCCTCGGGGTGGCGCAGTTGCAGGCCTCCGGCGTCCCGGAGTCCTCGCTGGTCCTCGGGCCGTCCGAGGCCCGCGACGGCCAGGAGGCGATCGCCCGGCACTTCGACGCGGGCTCCGGCTCGCCCACGCAGATCTACATCGACCAGGCCAGCGCGGACGACGCCCTGGATGCCGTGGGCGTGAGCCCCGGGGTGGCCTCCGCCTACGCCACGGCCGACGACGGCGGACCGGCCGGGCCCCGGGCGGAGCCGCGCGTGGTGGACGGTCGCGTCCAGATCAGCGTCACGCTGGCGGACCCTCCGGACTCGGCGGCCGCGGAGCAGACCGTCGTCGAGCTGCGCTCGACGGTCCACGCCCTCGACGCCGGTTCGGTGGTCGGCGGCCCGACGGCGACCGCACTCGACCAGCAGGCCACTGCGCAGGACGACGTCCGGAAGATCATCCCGCTGGTCCTGGCCGCCATCCTGCTGATCCTCATGCTCCTGCTTCGCTCCATCGTCGCGCCGGTCGTGCTGGTCGCGACGACGGTCCTCTCCTACGGCACCGCCATGGGCGTCTCGGCGCTCGTGTTCAACGGCCTCTTCGAGTTCCCGGGCGCGGACCCGACGGTGCCGCTCTTCGGGTTCACGTTCCTCGTGGCGCTGGGCGTGGACTACAACATCTTCCTCATGAGCCGGGCGCGCGAGGAGGTGGCGCGGCTCGGCGTCCACGACGGGATGACCCGCGCCCTGACGGTCACGGGCGGGGTGATCACCTCGGCCGGCGTGGTCCTCGCGGCCACCTTCGCCGCCCTGACGGTCGTCCCCATCATGTTCATGGTCCAGCTCGGCTTCATCGTCGCGTTCGGCGTGCTGCTCGACACCCTCGTGGTGCGGACGCTGCTGGTGCCGGCGCTGGCGCACGACCTGGGCCGGTGGCTCTGGTGGCCGTCGGTTCTCTTCCGGCGCGGCCGGCCGGGCTGACGGCGGCTGGCTGGGCCTGGCCACGGGGGCTCGGGGGCGGTGGCGAGCCGGAAGCGACGTCGGATCAGGTGGGCCCTCGTGGTCGCGGAATCGGACCGCCCCGGCGCATCGCTCAGGGCGAACAGCACCCTCTCCGGGGCCCGACGCTCTGGATCGTCCCCAGTCAGCCCACGATCAGGGGTGATGCGACGGGTCGGCCCCTGCCCGTCGCGGCAAAGTTGAGCGAACTTCACTCAACTCTGGATTGACACCCGACCGGGGGTGAGTAGAGTTGAGTCCAGAACGCTCAAGCCAGTGTGCCGGAGACCGGCGTCGGCTCGGGCGGCCCCATCGTCAGAAAGAAGGAGCACCATGTCACGTGCAGTAGGAATCGACCTCGGAACCACGAACTCCGTCGTGTCCGTCCTCGAGGGCGGCGAGCCGACCGTCATCGCGAACGCCGAGGGCGCCCGCACCACCCCGTCCGTCGTCGCCTTCTCGAAGTCCGGCGAGGTTCTCGTCGGCGAGATCGCCAAGCGGCAGGCCGTCAACAACATCGACCGCACCATCGCCTCCGTCAAGCGCCACATGGGCACCGACTGGAGCGTCGAGGTCGACGACAAGAAGTACACCGCGCAGGAGATCTCCGCGCGCACCCTGATGAAGCTGAAGCACGACGCCGAGTCGTACCTGGGCGAGAAGGTCACCGACGCCGTCGTGACCGTCCCGGCCTACTTCAACGACGCCGAGCGCCAGGCCACCAAGGAGGCCGGCGAGATCGCGGGCCTGAACGTCCTGCGCATCGTCAACGAGCCGACCGCGGCCGCCCTGGCCTACGGCCTCGACAAGGGCAAGGAGGACGAGCTCATCCTCGTCTTCGACCTCGGCGGCGGCACGTTCGACGTCTCCCTCCTCGAGGTGGGCAAGGACGAGGATGGCTTCTCGACCATCCAGGTCCGCGCGACCGCGGGTGACAACCGCCTCGGCGGCGACGACTGGGACCAGCGGATCGTCGACTGGCTGCTGGCCCAGGCCAAGTCCAAGGGCGCCGACCTGTCCAACGACAAGATCGCCCTCCAGCGCCTGAAGGAGGCCGCCGAGCAGGCCAAGAAGGAGCTCTCCTCGGCCACCAGCACCAACATCTCGCTGCAGTACCTCTCGGTCACCCCCGAGGGCCCGGTGCACCTGGACGAGCACCTGTCCCGCGCCAAGTTCCAGGACCTGACCAAGGACCTGCTGGAGCGGACCAAGAAGCCGTTCCACGACGTCATCCAGGAGGCCGGCATCAAGGTCTCCGACATCGCGCACGTCATCCTGGTCGGCGGCTCCACCCGTATGCCGGCCGTCTCCGAGCTGGTCAAGGACCTGGCCGGCCAGGAGGCCAACAAGGGCGTCAACCCGGACGAGGTCGTCGCCGTCGGCGCCGCGCTCCAGGCCGGCGTGCTGAAGGGCGAGCGCAAGGACGTCCTGCTCATCGACGTCACCCCGCTCTCCCTCGGCATCGAGACCAAGGGCGGCGTGATGACCAAGCTCATCGAGCGCAACACGGCCATCCCGACCAAGCGCTCCGAGACCTTCACGACGGCGGACGACAACCAGCCGTCCGTGTCCATCCAGGTCTTCCAGGGCGAGCGCGAGTTCACCCGCGACAACAAGCCGCTGGGCACGTTCGAGCTGACCGGCATCGCGCCGGCCCCGCGCGGCGTGCCGCAGATCGAGGTCACCTTCGACATCGACGCCAACGGCATCGTCCACGTGTCCGCCAAGGACAAGGGCACGGGCACCGAGCAGTCGATGACCATCACGGGCGGCTCCTCGCTGTCGCAGGAGGACATCGACCGCATGGTCAAGGAGGCCGAGGAGCACGCGGCCGACGACAAGGCCCGCCGCGAGGCCGCCGAGACCCGCAACGCCGCCGAGCAGTCCGCGTACTCCGTGGAGAAGCTCATCAAGGACAACGAGGACAAGCTCCCCGAGGACGTCAAGACCGAGGTCCAGGCCGACGTCGACGCCCTCAAGGCCGCCCTGGAGCAGCAGGACAACGACGACGAGGTGAAGGCCGCGTTCGAGAAGCTCCAGAGCTCCCAGACGAAGCTCGGCGAGGCCCTGTACTCGCAGGCCCAGTCCGAGGGTGCCGCGGGCGACGCCACGGCCGACGCCGACGACGCCAAGAACGATGACGAGGACATCGTCGACGCCGAGGTCGTCGACGAGGACGAGAAGAAGTAAGGACGGTCCCTTCCATGCCGCATCACGGTCACGAGGAAGAGCACGGCGAGGAGCCCGTGCGCTTCAACGACAAACGGAAGATCGATCCGGAGTCGGGTCAGCCACGCGGCACGGAAGCTGCCGGGGCGGGGTCGGAGGACCCCGCTCCCGCGGACGCCGGCTCCGCGGAGACCGGCTCCGCGGAGACCGGCGCTGCCGAGGGCAACCCCTCCGGAGGAGCGGACGCCGCCGCCGCGGGCAGCGCGGAGGCCGATGCCGCCGAGGCCCTCGCCGAGGCGGAGCGCATCATCAACGGCGCCTCCGGCACGGACGCGGCGCCCGAAGCGGCGACCGACGTGGAGGCGGAGCTGCGGAACGACCTCCTCCGCCTCCAGGCGGAGTACGTGAACTACCGCAAGCGGGTGGAGCGAGACCGCGAGCAGGTGCGCGAGCTTGCCGTCCAGTCGGTCCTCACCAGCCTGCTGCCGGTGCTCGACGACCTCGACGCCGCGCGCCAGCACGGCGACCTCGAGGACGGTCCGTTCGCGGCCGTCGCCCGCAAGCTGAACACGATCCTCGAGGGCCACGGCCTGGAGCCGATCGCCGAGGCCGGCGGCGCCTTCGACCCGAACGTCCACGAGGCGCTGATGCAGCAGCCGAACGCGGAGATCCCGGCCGACCACGTCGCCCAGGTCCTCCGCACCGGCTACCGCAAGGGCGACCGCGTCCTGCGCGCCGCAGGCGTGATCGTCTCGACCGGCGAGTAGCCGGCGCACCCCTCGGGCTCCCCGGAGCCCGGGGGCGTGCATCGCCGTCGTCCCGACGTCTCCCGACCGCCTCCCCGAGGCGCTGGGGACCACCGGTACGACGGCGGTGCTCGCCCCGGCGGGCAGGGCCCGCCACCGCCGCTGACGCGGCGCAGGAAGACTCTCATCGACACAGCAGGAGGAGGCGCCAGATGGCAAGCCAGGATTGGGTCGACAAGGACTTCTACGCGATCCTCGGCGTCTCCAAGGACGCGTCGGACGCGGAGATCAAGAAGGCCTACCGTAAGCTCGCCCGGAAGTACCACCCGGACACGAACCCCGGGGACGAGACGGCCGAGCAGCGCTTCAAGGACGTCACCGAGGCGAACACGGTCCTGTCCGACCCCGAACAGCGCCAGCAGTACGACGCGATCCGCGCCATGGGCTCCGGCGCGCGTTTCAGCGCCGGCGGCGCCGGCGGTCCCGGCGCGGGTGCCGGGTTCGACGACGTGTTCAGCAACCTCTTCGGCGGCGGGGCGCAGGCCGGCCCCGGCTTCGGCGGGCGCGGCGGCGGACAGGTGCCACCGGAGTTCGCCGACCTCTTCGGCGGCGGCGGATTCGGCGGTGGCTTCGGCGGCGGCTTCCAGGAGCCCCCACGCAAGGGCGCCGACCGGACCGCCACCGCGAACATCTCGTTCGCGTCGTCCATCCAGGGGACGAAGGTCAGCCTGCGCGACCCGTCGGGGGAGATCGTGGAGGTCCGCGTCCCGGCCGGCATCAAGGACGGCCAGACCGTGCGCGTACGCGGCAAGGGACAGCCGGGCCCGGCAGGCGCCGGCGACCTGATGGTCAAGATCCACGTGAAACCGCACCGGTTCTTCGCCCGCGACGGCAACGACATCCGGGTGCACGTCCCCGTCTCCTTCGCCGAGGCGGCGCTCGGCGGGGAGATCGAGGTCCCCACCCTGACCGGCGACACCGTGCGGCTGAAGGTCCCGGCCGGGTCGAGCTCCGGGCGGACGCTGCGCGTGAAGGGCCGCGGCGTGAAGACGTCCAAGGCGACCGGCGACCTGCTGGTGACGATCGACGTCGTCGTGCCGCAGAACCTCTCCGGGCAGGCGAGAGAGGCCGTCGAGGCCTTCGCCGCCGCGACCGCCGACGCCGATCCCCGCGCGGGCCTGGCCGAGAAGGCTGCGCTCTAGGGGGCTGCGATGACCGACGATGTGACCCCGGTGTTCGTGATCTCGGTGGCGGCCCAGCTGGCCGACATGCACCCGCAGACGCTGCGGCAGTACGACCGGTTGGGCATCGTGAGGCCGCAGCGCCAGCGGGGCAAGCAGCGTCGGTACAGCGCCCGCGACGTCGAACTGCTGCGCGAGGTGCAGCGCCTGTCCAAGGACGGTGTGTCCCTCGAGGGGATCAAGCGGATCATGGAGCTGGAGCACCAGGTGCAGGCGCTCCAGTCCCGCGTCAGTGAGCTGACCGAGGAGCTCGAGCTCGAACGCTCCGCCCGGCGCCGGCAGTCCGGACTCTCGCGCGTCTTCGCGGCCGGCTCGGCGGGCGACGTGGTGACGCTGGCCCGCGGCGAACGGCCGCGCCCGCGGAGCCAGGCGCTCGTGGTCTGGGAGCCCCGGCGACCGTCGGGCCGCTAGTCAGGACCGGATGCGGCGACGGCGGGCCCCGCCGTGCGCGCGGGCCCGGTGCCCCGTGCGGCGTTAGGCTGGGGAGACAGGCGCCCGGTTCCGACGGCGTCGCACCTCGGGAGGATGGTCGGTCATGGCACTACCAGTCACGGAGCCGCGCCCGGGGGGCCAGGCAGCAGGGGACCAGGTATCAGGGCACCACGCATCACGGGGCCACGCATCAGGGCACCACGCATCAGGGGAGACGCGACCGGGCGCGGAGCTGATTCCGGCCCGGTCGGCCACGCGGCGTGGACGGGTGCTGCCAGCACTCACGGCCGCCGCGGCGCTGGTCCTCGCCCTGGCGGCCTGCACTCCCGGCGGCACGGAGCCTGAGCCGACCGAAGGCAGCGCCCCGGCCACCGGCGACGCGTCGCCTCCCGCGCCGTCGCGGACGGCATCGCCCGATCCGAGCGCATCGGCGTCGAGCGAGACGGGCCCTGGCGGAACGGACGAGTCGGCAGCGCTGTCGGACGGCGACTACGGGACCGGTGCGGTCGAGAGCGACGGCTTCCCGGACGCGCTCGAGGCGCCGGGGGAGGGCGCGGAGCTGCTGCTCGAGGACGTGCGCGTCGGGGTCCACGACGGTTTCGACAGGATCGTGTTCGACCACACCGACGGCGCGCTGCCGGGGTACCGCGTCGAGTACGTCGAGGAGCCCACGGAGCCGGGCAGCGGGCAGCCCCTCGAGATGGCCGGATCCGCCTATCTCGCCGTCCACGTGACCGGTCTGCGGCCCGGGATGGCGGGGGAGGAGCACGGCCACACCGTCCTCGACAAGGCCTGGACGGGCACGTCGGACGTCTTCCAGGAGACCGTCACGACGAGTGTCTTCGAGGGCGCGTCGAGCTACTACGTCTCGCTCGACGAGGAGCGCGGTTTCTCGGCGCGGATGATCGAGGACGGCTCGCGCCTCGTGATCGACGTCCGGCGCTGACGGCGTCCGGCGCCGCAAGGGCCCGGACCGGGGAGCGTTCGAACCAACCCGCATTTGTCGAAGGACCATGAACCGCATGACGACGAGACTCCGACCCGGCGGCCGCCGCGGGCCCAGCCGGCGGGCCGCGACCCATCCCGAGGGGCCGGCGGCGTACGATCCCCCTGTGGTGGCACGGAACTACGCGGAGTACACGGCGGAGGCGCGCCGGCGCTTCAGGGAGCTCTGGGCCGTGCGGCACGGCCTCGAGGACCGGCAGCGCCGGGCGGTCGAGGGCGTCGGCCATGCCCTGCGCTCGGGCTCCATGGACCGGGCCATTCCCGAGCGGCGCCTGCTCTACCTGGACCTGACCGGACCGCGTCCCCTGGCGGCGGTCGCACTCGGCGATCTGGACACGGCCAGCCACATCACGTGGCATCTCCAGGGCGTGGGCATCACGCCGGATACGGCCATGTGGGGGACCGTGCGCGAGGCCGGGCAGGTACTGCTCGAGCAGCGCCGGGTCGGCGCACCGGAGCCCGCGTCGATCGCCTGGCTCGGCTACCGGCCACCGGGCTACGTGATGGCGCTCTCCTCCCTCCACGCCAAGGCGGCGGTCCCGCGGTTCACCGAGGACTTCCTGCGGTTGCTCCGCTTCCGGCCCGACCGCCCGCCACTGGCCCTCGAGGGTCACTCCTACGGCTCGATCGTCGCGGTCCACGCGCTCGAGCACCTGGCCCGGGTCATGCCGCCGGGGCCTCCGCTCGTCGACGCGCTGGTCTCGACCGGATCACCCGGTCTGCCGTCGCGGTTCCGCGACACCGTGGAGTCGCTGCGCATCCGCGATGACCGCCTCTTCGACGTCGTCGCGCGGAGCGACTACATCGCGCGGGCGGGGCGCTGGCTCGGCTGCCTCACCGGCGCCCGTTCCCGGGTGGGCCGGGCCCTCGACGTCGAGGCTCGGCCCGAGCTGGGGCTGCATCCGGTCACCGGGCACAACTCCTCGCACTTCGTCCCCGGGCGCCTGCAGAGCGTCTACGGGTACCGCGATCCCGGCACCACCTCGCTGCGCAACATCGCCCGCGTGACCACCGGGCTCGAGCCGATCTGACGCCGGCTCGACGACGGACGCCGGCTCCCCGTGGGGAGCCGGCGTCCGTGTTCTGTCCGGGGTCCGCGGCGGCGCGGGACCGTGGGGGCCCGCTGGTGCGCGTCCCTACTTTGCGTGCCGGGCGTGGGGCTCGAAGGACTCGACGTCCTCCGGCGTCCACGCCGTCACGCCGCTGAGCTCGGGCATGTCCGAGGCCAGGAAGACCGGGTCCTCGCCGAGGCTGCGCTGGGCGCTGTAGTGCTTGAGGAGCTTCAGGGCGATGCCGCCGAGCAGGAAGATCGAGACCAGGTTCGTCAGTGCCATCAGGCCCATGATGCCGTCGGCGAAGCTCCACACGACGCCGACGCTGGCCAGCGCGCCGACCAGCACGGAGGCGGTCGCGAGCGTGCGGTAGGCCGTCATGACGGACTTGCTGCGGGTCATGAACGCGATGTTCGCCTCGCCGTAGTAGTAGTTGCCGATGATGGAGCTGAAGGCCAGGAGCAGGATGATGACCGCCAGCAGGATCGCCGACCACGCGCCCAGCGAGTCGGACAGGGCGGTCTGCGTCAGCTCGATGCCCTGCGTCTCGCCGAGCGGGTTCGGCACCGAGACCAGGATGATGAACGCCGTCACCGAACAGACCACGAAGGTGTCGAAGTAGACGCCCAGCGTCTGCACCAGGCCCTGCTTCACGGGGTGGGAGACGGCCGCCGTCGCGCCGACGTTCGGCGCGGAACCGAGGCCGGCCTCATTGGAGAACATGCCACGCTTGACGCCCTGCATGATGACCGCGCCGAGGCCGCCGCCGACGGCCGACTGGAAGTTGAAGGCCTCGGTGAAGATCGAGCCGAGCACGCGTGGCAGCTCGGAGATGTTCACGACGACGACGACGAGGCCCACCAGGATGTAGAGCGCCGCCATGGCCGGTACCAGCGACTGGCTGACGTGGGCGATCCGGCGGATCCCGCCGAAGACCACGAGCGCCGTCAGGACGGCCAGCGAGACGGCGATGGTCACCATGAGCGTCGGATCGCTGGTGCCTGCGGCCCCGGAGATCGCCTGGGCGATGGTGTTGGCCTGGAGCGAGGAGAAGGCGATGGGGAAGCAGATCACGAGGATGACGGCGAAGACGATGCCGAGCCACCGGGCCTTGAGGCCCTTCTGCATGTAGTAGGCGGGGCCGCCGATGTAACCGTCGGCCGACTTCTCCTTGTAGAGCTGGCCGAGCGTCGACTCGACGAAGCTCGACGCGCCGCCGATGAAGGCCATGACCCACATCCAGAAGACGGCGCCGGGGCCGCCGATGGCGATCGCGGTCGCGACGCCGGCCACGTTGCCGACGCCGACGCGGGAGGCCGCCGAGACCGTGAAGGCCTGGAAGGCGGAGATGGACTTGGGCTCGCCGTCCCGTCCCACCAGGGCCTTGTCCGTGAGCGTGCGGAGCATGTTCGGCAGCAGGCGCGCCTGGACCACCCCGGTGCGGAACGTGAAGTAGAGGCCGACGAACGCGACGACCGGCAGGATGATCCAGGTCCAGAGCCAGCCGCCGGAATCGCCGAGCCAGGCCTCGATGGCCTCATTGTGGAAGAGTTGCATGCGAGCGAATATACCCGCTCAGTAATGGGAGATTCAGCGCTTCCGGTACGCCAGGTCGAAGATCGAGCGGCCCGCGGCGAGGGCCTTGGTCTCGAAGCTCGTCTGGACGCGGCCCTCGAAGCGCGGAGCCCATCCGCCGCGCTCGCCGTCGTACAGGTTCTCGAAGCGGGCGTCGGGGTCGAGGACCTCGCGCATCTGGTGCGCGTACTCCTCCCAGTCGGTGGCGAGCCGCCAGAGGCCTCCCGGGCGCAGCGCCCGGTGGGCGCGGTCCGCGAAGCTCTCCTTAACCAGGCGCCGCTTGTGGTGCCGCGACTTGTGCCACGGGTCCGGGAAGAAGACCCACAGCTCGTCGACGCTCCCCGGGGCGAGGAGATGCTCCAGGACCTCCGGCGCATTGGCCTGGATGACGCGCACATTGGTCAGATCCTGCTTCCCGGCGCGGAGCATGAGCTGGGCCAGGCCGGGCGCATAGACCTCGACGGCCAGGAAATCCCGCTCCGGATGCGCCGCGGCCGCCGTGACGATCGCCTCGCCGAGGCCGGAGCCGATCTCGACCGTCAGGGGCGCCGTCCGGCCGAACACGGCCTCCTGGTCGAACCCCTCCTGCCGGCTGACGGAGGTGTCCGCGATGTCGCGCGAGACCTCGTAGAGGTAGCGGTCGGAGTACTTCTCCCAGGCCGCCAGGCGGCGGCCCTGCAACCGGGAGCCGCGGCGCACGAAAGAGACGGGCTCGGCGCGGTAGTAGCTGGGGTCGTCGACGGCGCGGCCGCTGACGGGCTGCTTGCGGTTCTCCGGGGAATTCACCCTGACAGGGTACCCGGACCGCGGGGCCGTGCGCCCGGCCCCGGAGGGGCGTCCGCTCCGCGGGGGAATCAGGGAGAACCCCTATGGCCGCTTTCAGCCGGAGGGGACAGAATGAGGCCATGAAGTCCACACTCTCCGCCGTCCTGAACGTCATCTGGCTCGTCTTCGGAGGCCTGTGGCTCGCCCTCGGGTACTTCGCCGCCGGCATCATCTGCTGCCTCCTCATCGTCACGATCCCCTTCGGGATCGCGTCCTTCCGGATCGGGCTCTACGCGCTGTGGCCGTTCGGGCGGACCATCGTGGAGCGCCCGCGCGGCGGCGGCGTCGGGGCGACCCTCGGCAACGTCATCTGGGTCCTGGTCGCCGGGATCTGGATCGCCATCGGCCACGTGCTCACCGCGATCCCGATGTTCCTGAGCATCATCGGCATCCCGCTGGGCATCGCCAACATCAAGCTGATCCCGGTCTCGCTGGTGCCGCTGGGCAAGGAGATCGTGCCCTCCGACGCCGTGCTGCCCACCTACCGCCGCTCCTGAGATGACCGGTGCACGGCCCGCCGGGCCGTCCGCCGGGACCGGGCCGTGACGACGGCACCGGCGGCGACGGCCGCCCTGCTCGTTGGCGGGGCGGCGCTCTGCCTCGCGGGGTTCGTGCTCACCGTGGTCTACCACGTGCCGCGCAACGAGTCGCTGGCGCGACTCGACCCGGGGGCGGCGGGGCTCGGATGCTGGGTGGCCGTCGTCGGGGGCCGAGGGATTCGATCTCTGGCCGGGGAATAGATCCTCGTGCTTCAAAGTTGAGCATAATAGACTCAAGTTTGAGTGGATCGTCCGCGCTGACAGCGAAGCAGAGAAAGGATCACGAGTGGACACCAAATTCACCACGCAGAGCCAGGAGGCTCTGTCCGCCGCCGGCATGAACGCCTCGACGGCCGGCAACCCGCAGATCGAGCCCGTGCACCTGCTGAAGGCCCTCATGGACAAGCGGGACTCGGTGGCGGTCGCCCTGCTGAAGGCCGCCGGCGTCGACCCCGATGTCGTCTCCGTCCAGGCGAGCGGGGCCATCAAGGCGCTCCCGGCGTCGTCGGGATCCTCGGTGGCGCAGGCGCAGTTCTCCCGCCAGCTGCTGCAGGTGGTCAGCGTCGCCCAGCAGGCCAGCACGGAGGCCGGCGACACGTACGTGTCCACCGAGTTCCTCCTCATCGGCCTCGCCGGGGACACCGGCCGGGCCGGCGAGATCCTCCGCGAGGCGGGCGCGACCCCCGAGGCGTTGAAGACCGCGCTGCCCGGGCTCCGCGGCGACCGCACCGTGGACAGCCCCGACCCGGAGGCGACGTTCCAGGCCCTCGAGAAGTACGGCACGGACCTGACCGCCATCGCGCGCTCCGGCAAGCTGGACCCGGTCATCGGGCGCGACGCCGAGATCCGCCGCGTGGTCCAGGTGCTGTCCCGGCGCACCAAGAACAACCCGGTCCTCATCGGCGAGCCCGGCGTGGGCAAGACCGCCGTCGTCGAGGGGCTCGCCCAGCGGATGGTCGCCGGCGACGTGCCCGAGTCCCTGCGCGGGAAGACGCTGATCGCCCTCGACCTGGGCTCGATGGTCGCGGGCGCCAAGTACCGCGGGGAGTTCGAGGAGCGACTGAAGGCCGTCCTGGAGGAGATCAAGAACTCCGACGGGCAGATCGTCACGTTCATCGACGAGATTCACACCGTCGTCGGCGCGGGTGCCTCCGAGGGCGCCATGGACGCCGGCAACATGCTCAAGCCCATGCTGGCCCGCGGCGAGCTGCGCCTGATCGGCGCGACGACGCTGGACGAGTATCGCGAGAACATCGAGAAGGACCCCGCGCTGGAGCGGCGCTTCCAGCAGGTCTACGTGGGGGAGCCGAGCGTGGAGGACACCATCGGCATCCTGCGCGGGCTGAAGGAGCGCTACGAGGCGCACCACAAGGTCCAGATCGCGGACTCCGCGCTCGTGGCCGCCGCCAACCTCTCCCACCGGTACATCACCGGCCGGCAGCTTCCGGACAAGGCGATCGACCTGGTCGACGAGTCCGCCTCGCGTCTGCGCATGGAGATCGACTCCGCTCCGGAGGAGATCGACGTGCTGCGCCGGGCCGTCGACCGGCTGACGATGGAGGAGCTGGCCATCGAGGGCGAGACTGACCCGGCGTCGGTGGAGCGCCTCGAAGCGATCCGCGCTGACAAGGCCGACAAGAAGGAGCAGCTCGACGCCCTCAATGCGCGCTGGGAGGCCGAGAAGGCGGGCCTGAACCGCGTCGGCGACCTGAAGGTGCAGCTCGACGAGCTGCGGATGCAGGCCGAGCGGCTGCAGCGCGAGGGCGACCTGGAGAAGGCGTCCCGCCTGCTCTACGGGGAGATCCCGTCCCTGCAGCAGCAGCTGGCCGAGGCGCAGGAGGCCGAGCAGAACGCCGGCGACCACGAGCTGATGGTCTCGGAGGAGGTCTCCGCGGAGGACATCGCCGAGGTGATCAGCGCCTGGACGGGCATCCCCGCCGGCCGCATGCTCCAGGGCGAGTCGCAGAAGCTGCTCGCGATGGAGGAGTTCCTCGGCCACCGGCTCATCGGGCAGTCGAAGGCGGTCACCGCCGTCTCGGACGCCGTCCGCCGTGCACGGGCCGGCATCTCGGACCCGGACCGTCCCACCGGCTCGTTCATGTTCCTCGGCCCCACCGGCGTCGGCAAGACCGAGCTGGCGAAGGCGCTCGCCGACTTCCTCTTCGACGACGAGCGGGCGATGGTCCGCATCGACATGTCCGAGTACTCGGAGAAGCACTCGGTCTCGCGACTGGTCGGCGCCCCTCCCGGATACGTCGGCTACGACGAGGGCGGCCAGCTGACCGAGGCCGTGCGCCGCCGCCCGTACTCGGTGGTCCTCCTCGACGAGGTGGAGAAGGCCCATCCCGAGGTCTTCGACATCCTGCTCCAGGTGCTCGACGACGGACGCCTCACCGACGGCCAGGGCCGCACGGTGGACTTCCGCAACGTCATCCTGGTCATGACCTCGAATCTCGGCTCGCAGTTCCTGGTCGACCCGACCCTGGACGACGACGCCAAGCGCCAGGCCGTCCTGAACGTCGTGAACGCCTCGTTCAAGCCGGAGTTCCTGAACCGGCTGGACGACGTCATCATGTTCGACCCGCTCTCGATCGAGGAGCTGGGGCAGATCGTGGACCTGCAGGTCGCGGCGCTCGCCCGGCGGCTGGCCGAGCGGAGGCTCACGCTCGACGTCACGGACGCGGCCCGCGAGTGGCTGGCGCTCACGGGCTTCGACCCCGCCTACGGCGCGCGGCCGCTGCGGCGGCTGGTCCAGCGCGAGATCGGCGACCGGCTGGCGCGGGAGCTCCTCGGCGGCGGGATCGCCGACGGCGACGAGGTCCTGGTGGACGTGGAGCCGGAGCAGAGCGAGCGGACCGGTCTCAAGGTCACCCGCGCCGGCTAGCGGCCGAGCCATCGGTGCCGGGAAGGCCAGGAGCGGTGACGACGACGGCGGTCCGGTGCACCATCGAGTGCGCCGGACCGCTGCGGCCGCGGCGAGAGCCCCCGGTCAGGAGGCCGGCGGCAGGACGGAGTCGGCGGTCCGCTCGTCGTCGGACTTCAGGGACAGGAAGCAGGCGACGTCACGGTCCCCGGCCTCCCAGGACCCGCTGGACGGCTGGCTGAACTGGTAGGTCCACTGGTGCGCCATGAGGACGTCGGTGTCCAGCTTGATGGCCTTGCACGCCTCGGCGGCTTTCTCGGTGGTGCCCGCCTCGCCCGGGTAGGGGAGGTCGTCGAGGGTGGCGGTCCCGATGAACTGCGCGTTGTGCGGGGTCTGGCAGGTGACGATCGTGGCCTCCTCCAGCGGACTGGTGAAGCCCGCGAGGCAGTCGCCGACCTCGAAAGCGGACGCCGGGGCGTCGGCGGCGATGATCCCGTCGATCCCCGGGTCGTCGTTCCGGACGACGGCGTCGGGCGACTCCTCCGGCGTCGTACCGTCCAGCCGGAAGACCGCGTAGACCACGAGGAGGACCACCGCCAGGGCGCCCACGACCAGCCAGACGCGCGAGGGGCGCTTCGTCTCGGTCTCCGCCGGCCTCGGCGGCTGGTAGGGCGACGTCTGGGGGCTCTCCGACGGTTCCAAAGGGCTCCTTCTCGGCGGCGGGGCGCAGGGCGCGGACGCGCGGTGGCGCACCTCCAACCTTAGCCGCGACGGCGGCCGGAATCGCGCAGTGCGGCAGCTGTGACGGCGCGGTGGAGGTGGTGACCAATCCCGCACGGATCCGGCGTTCTCACGCGGCAACCGACACCGCGATCCGGACCGAAACATGTTAACCTTGGAATACGAACGATCCAATCACTTAATCCGGGGCCTCCTCCTTCGTGGGGGACCACCTCCGGATCACTACCGCGAAGGGGGTCACGCCATGGGGCGCGGCCGTCAGAAGGCAAAAGCAACACGGCAGGCACGGGACATCAAGTACTACTCCCCGTCCACTGACTTGTCTGCCCTCGAACGCGAGCTCGGTGGTACCCGCACTGCGGCCACCGCGCACGCCGACGATCCCTTTGAAGCGGATTACGGGGACTACGCAGACAAGTACACCGATGGCGACGACGAGGATGAGCGGCGCTTCGGCTGAGTCGGACCTCGATGCGGGGGCCGGGCATGGTGAGACCACGCCCGGCCGCCATCGTTTAACGACCCCCGCGGACGTGCCGACCGGGACGGACGCCGGCCTCGCGACGCACAACGGTGCCCTCAACCACGTCGCGATCAACACGGCGCACAAGGCGGCCCTGCGCTCGATCGCGCGGGTCGTCGACGAGACCGCCGAGCCCCAGGACCCCGAGCTGGCGCGCGCGGGCATCGCGGCGTTGCTCGCGGCCGGCCGGACGATGGTTCTGACGGGTGCCGGCGTCTCTACGGACTCGGGCATCCCGGACTACCGGGGCCCGAACGGGTCGCTGCGGCGGCATCGGCCCATGACCTACCAGGAGTTCAAGCACGACCCCGCGGCCCGCCACCGCTACTGGGCACGGAGCTTCGTCGGCTGGCGTCACATGCGCCGGGCGGCGCCCAATCGGGCGCACTACCTGCTGGCCGAGTTCGAGCGGCGCGGCTGGGTCAGCGGGATCGTCACCCAGAACGTGGACGGGCTGCACGCCGCCGCTGGCTCGACCGCCATCCCCCTGCACGGCGACCTGTCGCTGGTGCGGTGCCTGAACTGCGGCTCGGTCGAGGACCGCCGCTCCCTCGATGCCCGCCTGCAGACGGCCAATCCCGGCTACCTGGAGCGCGTGGACCTCGACCCGGACGCCGTCAACCCGGACGGCGACGTCACCCTCGACCAGCACCTCGTCGACGACTTCCGTATGGTCGGCTGCCTCGTCTGCGGCAGCGTCGAGCTCAAGCCCGACGTCGTGTACTTCGGTGAGAGCGTGCCCGTGGAGCGGAAGCACGAGGTCGCGCGACTGCAGGCCGAGTCGGAGGCGCTGCTCGTCATCGGCTCGAGCGTCGCGGTCATGAGCGGCTACCGTCTGGTCCTCGACGCACTGCAGCGCGGTCAGCAGGTCGGGATCATCAACGGCGGACCCACACGGGCCGACGCCCGGGCGCAGTGGCGCTGGCGGACGCGCGTGGTCCCGGCCCTCGAGACCCTGGCTGCGGAGGCATAGCGGCCCAGTCGCCGACAGCGGCGCCTCCGTCCCGGTCAGCGCCCTAGGGGCGTGGGCCCATCGGTTGTAGGCTGGCCGGCAAGGGGCGTCGGCGGACAACGGCGGCGCCCGACGGAAGGAAGGAGAACCAGCTCGTGACTTCTACAGAAACCCTCCCGAACCGCCGCGGCGGCCCGCGGATCGACCTCGAGTCGACGCCGGAACCAAGCCCGCAGTCGGATCCGGCGACCGCGCCCGAGCCGGGGCCCGCCCCCGTCCCGGACCCCGGGCCGGACCCGCGGCCGGATCCATTCCCCAGCCCCGATCCCGGCCCGGCGACCTCGCCGGATCCGTCCGGACCGCCCGTGCCCGAGCGCAGCCCGTCGACCACGCCGGCGCCCGACCCGGACGTCGAGCCCGCACGGGAGGAACCGCCGCGGACCGACCCGACGGAGCCGCCCCGGCCCGATCCCACGCGCAACCCGCCGATCGAGCCCGACCCGCTCACCAACCCCGATCCGATCGGTCCCGAGCCGGCGGAGCCGCAGTGGCAGCCGCACCCCGGTCCCGTCCACCCGGGCGGGCCCGACCGGGTCGACGGAACCCTCCACGCGGCCGCCTAGAGGCGCCGGGCGGGCTCGTCGGCTGGCCCCGGCCCGGCCCCGGTCCGGCCCCGGTCCCCGTCCGGCGCGGCGCGTCGGACCGCTCGGCCGAGACGACGGCGGCCGGTCCCCTGGAGGGGGCCGGCCGCCGTTCTCGTTCGCGTGGCTGCGTCAGCTGGCGTAGGCGCCCTGCATGAGGACGGCGCCGCCGTCGACGCCCTTGGCGCCCTGGACGAAGTCGGCGCCCGCCGACGGCGCGTCGTCGGTGACGCGGCCGACGGTGCCCATGGCCCAGCTGGGCACGCCGCGCTCCGTGAGCCGCGCGATCGCGGCGTCCGCCGCGGCCGGATCGACGATCGCGATCATGCCCACGCCGAGGTTGAGCGTGCGCTCCAGATCCGCCTGCGGGACGCCGCCGAGCTGGCCGATGAGGCGGAAGACCGGCGGCAGCTCCCAGGTCCCGCGGTCGACCGTGGCCATGACGCCCTGCGGCAGCACGCGCGCCAGGTTGGCCGCGAGCCCGCCGCCGGTGACGTGGCTGAAGCCGCGCAGCGGCGCCGACTCGGGGGCGGCGTCCCCGTTCAGGGTGCGGACGAGGTCGAGGCAGTCGGCGGCGTAGACCTTCGTGGGGACCAGCAGCTCCTCGCCGAGGGTCTTGCCGAGCTCCGAGACCTCGCGGTCGAGCGCCCACCCGGCGTGGTTGATGACGCGGCGCACCAGCGAGTAGCCGTTGGAGTGGATGCCGGACGAGGCCATGGCGATGACGACGTCGCCCTCGCGGACGCGGTCCGGTCCGAGCAGCCGCTCGGCCTCGACCACGCCGGTCGCGGCGCCGGCGACGTCGTACTCGTGCTCGCCGAGCAGGCCCGGGTGCTCGGCCGTCTCGCCGCCCACGAGGGCGGTGCCGGCCAGCGAGCACGCCTCCGCGACGCCGCGGACGATGTCCGCGATGCGCTCCGGGACGACCTTGCCGCACGCGATGTAGTCGGTCATGAACAGCGGCTCGGCGCCGACCACCACGATGTCGTCGACGACCATGCCCACCAGGTCGTGCCCGATGGTGTGGTGGATGTCCATGGCCTGGGCGATCGCGACCTTGGTGCCCACGCCGTCGGTCGACGTCGCCAGCAGCGGCTTCTTGTAGGCGAGCAGGCGGGAGGCGTCGAACAGGCCGGCGAAACCGCCGACACCGCCGAGGACGGACGCGCTGTGGGTCGCCTTGACGGCGTCCTTCATGAGTTCGACGGCGCGGTCTCCCGCCTCCACGTCGACACCGGCGGAGGCATACGTGATCGGCTGGTGGTCGGTGGCGCTCATGCGGCTTTCGTTTCCTATCGTCGGGTGGGGTGGGGCGATGAGGGTGTCAGGCGGTGGTGGCGCTGCGGTCGGCGTCGGTCAGCGTCGACTCGAACTCCGCGTCCGGGCCCGGGTCGCATCCACCCTCCGGCTCGGTCACCGGGTTGCCGTTGCTGCGCTCGAGCAGGTTCTTGCCGAGCCGGTCCGCGGTGGGCAGCGGGATCGGGTAGTCGCCGGTGAAGCAGGCGGTGCAGAGCCGCTCCCGCGGCTGCTCGGTGGCGCCGATCATCCCGTCCTCGGAGATGTACGCGAGGCTGTCGGCGCCGATGGACTGGGTGATCTCCTCGATCGTGGCGCCGTTGGCGATCAGCTCCGCGCGGGAGGCGAAGTCGATGCCGTAGAAGCACGGCCACTTGATGGGCGGCGAGGAGATCTTCACGTGGATCGCGGCGGCGCCGGCCTCGCGCAGCATCCGGACGATCGCGCGCTGGGTGTTGCCGCGCACGATCGAGTCGTCGACGACGATCACGCGCTTGCCCTTGATGATGGGCTCGAGCGCGTTGAGCTTGAGCTTGATGCCGAGCTGGCGCAGCGTCTGCGACGGCTGGATGAACGTACGCCCCACATACGCGTTCTTGACGAAGCCGTGGGCGAACGGGATGCCCGACTCCTCGGCGTAACCGATCGCTGCGGGGGTCCCGGACTCCGGGACGGGAATGACGATGTCCGCCTCGGCGTCGTTCTCGCGGGCGAGCTGCCGGCCCATCTCGACGC
This sequence comes from Zhihengliuella sp., assembly GCF_031178195.1. Classification (GTDB taxonomy): domain Bacteria; phylum Actinomycetota; class Actinomycetes; order Actinomycetales; family Micrococcaceae; genus Zhihengliuella. The sequence continues at coordinate 130,700 of NZ_JAPSJL010000006.1, read as the reverse complement.
GGGACTCGTAGACCGAGCGGCCGTTGATCGAGGCGTCCGGCCGGGCCAGGTACACGTACTCGAAGACGCAGCCGGCGCGCTTGGCCTCGGCGAAGCGGCGGCTGCGCACGCCGTTCTCGTCGATGGCGATGAGCTCGCCGGGCTCGATCTCGCGGATGAAGCTGGCGCCCACGGTCGCGAGCGCGGGCTGCTCGGAGGCGACCACCCAGCCGCGGTCCAGCCGGCCGAGCACCAGGGGCCGCACACCCTGCGGGTCCCGGGCCGCGTAGAGGGTGCCCTCGGTCATGAAGACGAAGCTGAAGGCGCCGCGCAGCCGCGGCAGCAGGCCCATCGCCGTGTCCTCGAGGGTCTCGCCCTCGCGGCCGTGCAGCAGGGCCGTGACGATCGCGGTGTCGGTGGTGTTGCCCTGCGCGATCTCGCCGCGCACCTGGTCGCCCTGCTCGGCCTGGACCATCTCCATGAGCTCGGCGGTGTTGATCAGGTTTCCGTTGTGGGCCAGGGCCACGGTCCCGTCGTGGGTGGCGCCCAGCGTGGGCTGCGCGTTGGCCCAGTGGCTGGCGCCCGTGGTCGAGTACCGGCAGTGGCCGATCGCGAGGTGCCCGGTCAGCGCGTTGAGCGTGTTCTCGTCGAACACCTGGGACACGAGGCCCATGTCCTTGTAGACGTTGATGCGCTGGCCGTCGCTCGTGGCGATGCCGGCGGACTCCTGTCCGCGGTGCTGGATCGCGTAGAGGCCGTAGTACGCCAGTTTGGCGACTTCCTCGCCGGGGGCCCACACGCCGAAGACGCCGCATTCGTCCTGCGGCCCCTTCTCGTCGGGCAGGAGATCATGATTGAGCATTCCGTCACCACGCGCCATGGGTCCCATTCTCTCACGGCCGGAACGGTGCTGGACGATCATGTCACCGGTCCCGAGCCGGGGGCCGATCCCCGTGGGGACGGGCCGCGCGAACCGCCGTTCCGGGCCGGAGGGGGTCGGGTGGGGCGCGGCGCAAGCGTGCGACGGCGGTTCAGGAGCGGCCGTCGCCGCCCTCCGGGCGCAGGTCCCCGTCGAAGCCGCCGCCGACGTCCCGGCCGCGAGCGCGGTCAGCCGCGCCGGCGCCGTCCGGGGTGCTCGCGCCGTCGACTCGGACGGCCTGCAGGCGGCGGGTCCTCCGACGCAGCGAGCGGTCGACCAGAAGGTAGGCGAGGCAGGCGAGGAAGACACCGATGATGCCGAAGATCACAGCCAGGAAGGCCGCGACCGAGCCCCGGGTGAACTCCTGGTGCGGCTCGCCGGTGTACGCGGAGATCAGGGCCGCGATGAAGCCGAGGACCGCGCCGACCGCCATGAACGGCCAGAATCTGGGGGAGCGGCGGACCTCCACGTCGATCGACCGGGGGTTCTGGGCGCGCTGTTCCTGCGGGTCGTCGGAGTGCTGATCCATGCGACAAGGGTACCCACTGGCAGGGGTGCCTCGACGCCTGCCGGGGCGGGGGACAGGCGGCAGGCGCCGAGGGCGGGTGTCCTGCAGTCCCGGGCGGCGTCCGGGCCATCCCGCCACGCCGTCAGGCCCGGGAGATGCGGGTCAGGCGGGGCAGCGCCTCGGCCAGGTCGGCCCGCACGCCGGAGGCGGACACCCGCCCGGCCGCGACGGCGTCGTCCCAGTCCGCGCGGCCGGTGGCCAGCGCGAGCCACACCCCGGCCTTCATCTCCACGACGTTCGGCGGGGTCCCGCGGGTGTGCCGCGGGCCGGGCACGCACTGGGCCACGCCGAACGGCGGGACCCGCACCTCCACCGAGTTGCCCTCGGCGATCTCGGAGAGCTCCTCGAGCGCGTAGCGGACGGCGGTGGCGAGCACCGTGCGGGGGAGGGCGACGGCCTCGGCCGCCGCCAGCACCTCGTCGGCGGTCCGTTCCTGTCGCAGCGGCCCATCCGCCGCGCTCTCCGGCCCGGCCCCGCCGCGAGCGGGCGGCTGCGTTGAATCCGGCCGGTGCGCCTCGAACTCCCGCAACCAGGCACGCACGGCCTCGCGGCCGGCGGAGTCGTCGATCCGGCGTCGCACTCCCATGCGTCAGTCCAGCAGCGCCAGGACGGGGGAGGCCAGCCGGACGCGGCCGACGGGCTCGCCGCCGCCCAGGATGGGCTGGGTGGTCTTCTCCAGCACGGGGCCCAGCTGCTCGGGCTCCACGGCGCCGGCGGCGGCCATCAGCGTCAGCCCCACCAGGGTCGAGGCGCGGCCGTTGCCGTCGAGCATCTTCACCGCGCACGCCGTGCCGTCCGGGGCGGCGAGGATGAGCACGCCCTCGGCCCCGAGCTTGCAGACGAGGCCGAGGTCCTCCATCACCACCGTGTTGTCCTCGCCCTCCCCGTGGACGGCCCACGGGTAGTCGAGCATGGCGGTGGCCACGGTCGCGGCCCGGGCGTTGGCGTTCTTGTCCGACGGCGCGGCGGCCAGCCTCCCGGCGGCCCGGGCCAGGCCGCGCAGCGAGAACGCGGGCACCGGGGCGCCGCAGCCATCCACCGCCAGGTGCGCTATCTTTTCGCCCGCGAACTCCTCGACCACCTCGATCACGTGCCGCTGCAGCGGGTGATCGGCGTCCAGGTAGCTCTCCAGGTCCCAGCCGTTCTCCACGCACGCCCACAGGAAGGCGGCGTGCTTGCCGGAGCAGTTGAACGCCAGCCGCGACTTCTCTGCGGCCAGCGTCCGGCCGCCGATCTCGAGCTCTCCGCGGACCAGCGCGGTGCGGGTGGGGACGTCCTGCGGCCAGGCGGTGGGGCAGCGGAGATCGTCCTCGCTCAGTCCGGCCTTGGCGAGCATCGACGCGGCCAGTTCCATGTGCGCGCGGCTGCCGACGTGGCTGGCGCACGCGAGCGCCACCTGCTCGCCGACCAGCGGCGCGCCGGCCTGCATGGAGGCGATGGCCTGGAACGGCTTGAGCGACGAGCGCGGGAAGACGGGCGCCTCGATGTCACCGACCTGCAGCTCCACCTCGCCGCCCGGGCCGACGACCACCGCCGAGCCGATGTGCCGGGACTCGACGAACCCGTTGCGGTCCACGACGGCCAGCTCGACGGCGTCGTGCACCGTGAACGTCCCGCCCACCGTCCCGGACGACGGCGTCGCGCCGGCCGCGTCCACGGCGTCGGCGGCGGCCGGGGAATCGGCGGGGGCGGGGGCGCTGGTGCGGGTGCTCTGCTGTTCGGCCATGCCACTATTGTGGCCGACGTCCGGGGTGCACGCGTCATGCGTGCGGAACGGGCTGCCGCCCCGCCGTCGGCGCCCGGTAGGCTTGGCCAGCGTGAAGGTTCTTGTGATTGGCCCCGGCGGCCGCGAGCACGCCATTGTCCGTTCCCTGCAGGCGGATCCGTACGTCACCGAGGTGCACGCAGCCCCGGGGAACGCCGGAATCGCGCAGGACGTCCCCGTCCACGCCGTCGACGCGCAGGACCCCGGCGCCGTCGTCGAGCTGGCCCGAGGGTTGGAGGCCGGCCTGGTCGTCGTCGGCCCCGAGGCCCCGCTGGCCGCCGGCGTCTCCGATGCGCTCCGCGAGGCCGGCTTCCCCGTCTTCGGCCCGTCCCGGGCCGCGGCGCAGCTAGAGGCGTCCAAGGCGTTCGCCAAGGAGGTCATGGCCGAGGCGGGCGTGCCGACGGCCATGGCCCGCGTCGCCGCGGACACCGCCGAGGCCGCCGACGCACTCGACTCGTTCGGCGCCCCCTACGTCGTCAAGGACGACGGGCTCGCGGCCGGCAAGGGCGTCGTCGTCACCGAGGACCGTGCCGAGGCGCTCGCCCATGCGGAGGCCTGCTTCGCGGCCGGCGGCACCGTCGTCGTCGAGGAGTTCCTCGACGGGCCCGAGGTCTCGCTCTTCGTCATCTCCGACGGCACGCACGCCGTCCCGCTGGCGCCCGCCCAGGACTTCAAGCGCATCTTCGACGGCGACGAGGGCCCCAACACCGGCGGCATGGGCGCCTACACGCCGCTCGAGTGGCTCCCCGAGGGCTTCGTCGACGAGGTGGTGGAGCGCGTCGCACTGCCGACCATCCGCGAGATGGCCCACCGTGGCACCCCGTTCGTCGGCGTGCTGTACTGCGGGCTCGCGCTGACCCGCCGCGGCGTCCGCGTCATCGAGTTCAACGCCCGGTTCGGGGATCCGGAGACGCAGCCGGTCCTCGCCCGCCTGAAGACCCCGCTGGGCCGGCTCCTGCTCGCCGCGGCGACCGGCGGACTCGACGACGCCGACCAGCTCGCCTGGCGTCCGGAGACCGCGGTCGGCGTCGTGCTGGCCTCCGCCGGCTACCCGGACGCGCCGCGCAAGGGCGACGTCGTCTCCGGCCTGGACGAGGCCGCCGCGCTCGACGGCGTCTCGGTCCTGCACGCCGGCACCGCCGCGGACGCGGACGGACGGATCGTCACGGCGGGCGGCCGGGTGCTCGCCGTCGTCGGGCTCGGCCCCGATCTCCGCGCCGCGCGCGCCACGGCGTACGACGGCGTCGCGCGGATCTCGTGGGACGGCGCCCAGTACCGGCGCGACATCGCCCAGAAGGCCGCCGAGGGCGGCATCGCGGTGCCGGATCCGTCCCGCGGCCGGCACGCCGCCGACGCGGGCCGTCCGGCGGCGGCGCCGCTGGGCGCCTCGCAGGGCGGTTCGGCCGACGCGTCCGCCGAGAACGAGACGGAGGTGCGCTGATGGCCGGTTTCGCCGCCGATGCCCCGGCCCTGGACGGCTGGACGCACGTCTACTCCGGGAAGGTGCGGGACCTGTACGTGCCCGCCGACGCCTCGATCACCGACCGGGTGCTGGTGGTCGCCAGCGACCGGATCAGCGCCTACGACTTCGTCCTCGCCTCCGAGATCCCGGACAAGGGCAAGGTCCTGACCCAGCTGAGCCTGTGGTGGTTCGAACAGCTGGAGGTCCCCAACCACGTGGTCTCCACCGACGTCCCGGCCGAGGTCGCCGGCCGGGCCATGGTCTGCCGCAAGCTGGACATGTACCCGATCGAGTGCATCGCCCGCGGCTACCTCACCGGCTCCGGGCTCGCCGAGTACCGGCAGTCCCGCACCGTCTGCTCGCTCCCGCTCCCCGAGGGACTGGTGGACGGCTCGAGGCTCGAGCCGGCGATCTTCACGCCGAGCGCCAAGGCGGAGGTCGGCGAGCACGACGAGAACATCACCTACGAGCAGACCGTCGAGCGCGTCGGCGCCGACGTCGCGGCCGAGCTGCGCCGCCTCACGCTCGACGTCTACACGACGGCGGAGCGCATCGCCCGCGATCGCGGCATCGTCCTCGCCGACACCAAGGTCGAGTTCGGGATGGACCCGGTCACGGGCCGGATCACGCTCGGGGACGAGGTCCTCACGCCCGACTCCTCCCGCTTCTGGGACGCGGAGACGTACGAGCCGGGGCGCTCGCAGCCCTCGTTCGACAAGCAGTTCGTCCGGGACTGGCTGACCAGCGCTGAGTCGGGCTGGGACCGCCACAGCGGGCAGGAGCCGCCGGAACTCCCCGCCGACATCGTCGAGAAGACCCGCGCCCGCTACATCGAGGCCTACGAGCGCCTGACAGGCAGCGTCTTCACGGCCTGACCCGGCCGGCTGACGCTTCGGGCCTGACGCGGACGGTCGCCGAGCCCGTCGGACCAGAGCGCCCCGTCGGAACAGAGCGCCCCGTCAGACCAGGCTGTCCCGCCAGGCCCGGTGCAGGGCCGCGAAGCGCCCGCCGGACTCGATGAGCTCGTCCGGACTGCCGTCCTCGACGATCCGGCCGTCGTGGACCACCAGCACCCGGTCCGCGATCTCCACGGTGGAGAGCCGGTGCGCGATGATCAACGCCGTGCGCTCGCCGAGCAGGCGGTTCAGCGCCTCCTGGACCAGCCGCTCGCTCGGCAGGTCCAGCGAGCTCGTGGCCTCGTCGAGGATCAGCACCCTCGGGTCCGCCAGGAACGCGCGGGCGAAGGAGATCAGCTGGCGTTGGCCGGCCGAGACGCGCCCGCCGCGCTTGTTCACGTCCGTGTCGTACCCCTCCGGCAGCGACTCGATGAACTCGTGCGCGCCGACCGACCGGGCGGCGAGCACCACCTCCTCGCGGCTCGCCCCGGGCCGGCCGAGGGCGATGTTGTCCGCCACGGAGCCGGAGAACAGGAACGCCTCCTGCGTCACCATGACGACGGCGCGGCGCAGATCCTCGCCCGCCAGGTCCTTGATCTCCACGCCGTCGAGCGTCAGCGATCCGGCGCTGAGGTCGTAGAACCGGGCGATGAGCTTGGCGAGGGTGGACTTGCCCGCACCGGTCTGCCCCACGACGGCGACCGTCTGCCCCGGCTCGATCGTCAGGTCGAACCGGTCCATCACCACCGGCCCGGAGCCGTACCCGAAGACCGCGTCCCGGAACTCGATCCGTCCCTCGGCCTGCGGCAGCGGCACCGGGTCGGTCGGCTCGACGACGGACGGCTCCTCCTCGAGGAGGCCGGAGACCTTCTCGAGCGCGGCGGTCGCCGCCTGCAGCGAGTTGTAGAACATGGCGATCTGCTCCACCGGCTGGAAGACCCGCTTCGAGGCGAGCAGCAGGGCCACCAGCGTGCCCACGGCGAGGGTGCCGCCGAGGACCCGGAAGCCGCCGGTCAGCAGGACCGCCGCGACGGTGAGATTGCCGATCAGCAGGAGCGTCGGCTGCAGGACGCCGAAGAGCGAGATCGTGCGGAGGGTGTTGTCCTTGTACTCGTTCGCGAGCGCCGTGTAGGCGGCGTCCCCGGCGGCCTCGCGGCGGAACGCCTTGACGGCCCGGATGCCGGTCATCGTCTCCACGAACGAGGTGATGACCCGCGCCGAGACCACCCGCGACTCGCGGTAGACCGTCTCCGAGCGGGTCTGGTACCAGCGGAAGATGAGCCAGATCGGCACGGCGGCGCCGAGCACCACCAGACCGGAGCGCCAGTCGAGGAGGAAGACGCTGGCGGCGGTGAAGACGATGAACACCGAGCTGGAGACCAGCTGCGAGACGCCCTGGTCCAGCAGCTCGCGGAGGGTCTCGAGGTCGGAGGTCTGCCGGGAGATGACGCGCCCGGAGGTGTACGTCTCGTGGAATTCGAGACTGAGCCGCTGGGTGTGCCGGAAGACCCGGAGCCGCAGGTCCAGCAGCATCGCCTGGCTGACCTGCGCCGTGCACAGCGTGTACCAGCCCAGCAGCCCGCCGGCCGTCACCGCGGCGAGGACGTAGAGCCCGCCGGAGAGCGCGAGGGCGGACCACTCGCCGTCGCGCACGCGCGGCAGCGCCCAGTCGATGGCCCACGCGATCAGCAACGGGAACGAGGCCCGGGCCGCGTTGGAGACGATGACCAGCACGGCGGTCAGCGCCAGCTTGAGCTTCAGTGGCCCGGCCAGCGACGTCAGGAGCCGCCAGGAACGACGCCGGACGTGGCGCCGGTCCTCGGCGGACAAGCGGATGTGGTCGTCGTGGGCGACGCCGCCGAGCTGGCTCATGCCCGCCCTCCCTCGGTCGTGGACGCCGACGCGGACGCGTCGTCGTCCGGCTCGTGCGCCAGGACGTCCTCCACGGTCGGAGGCTCGTCCAGGCTCGTGATGATGTGCCGGTAGTGCCCGCTGCGGGCGAGCAGTTCGGCGTGCGTGCCGACGTCCTCGATCCGCCCATCGCGCAGCACCGCCACCCGGTCGGCGAGCATCACGGTGGACGGGTGGTGCGCCACGATCAGCGTGCTGGTCCCGCGCAGGACGCGCCGCAGCCGGGCGGTCACCGCCTCCTCCGTGCGGACGTCCAGGGCGGACAGCGGATCGTCGAGGACCAGGAGCCGCGGGCTGGCGGCGATGGCCCGGGCGAGCGAGAGCCGCTGCCGCTGGCCGCCGGAGAGCGAGAGCCCCTCCTCGCCGATCACGGTCTCGACGCCGTCGGGCAGGTCGTGGACGAACTGCGCCTGCGCCACGTCGAGCGCCTCGGCGAGCAGTTCGTCCGGGCTCTGACCGGGCCGCGGCCGCGCGCCGAGCAGGACGTTCTCGCGGACGGAGAGCGAGAACAGGATCGTGTCCTCGAACGCGACGGCGACGGCGGTGCGCAGGGCCCCGACGTCGTACCGGCGGACGTCCACGCCGTCCAGGACGACGGCGCCCTCCGTCGCCTCGTAGAGGCGCGGGATCAGGGCGAGGAGCGTGGACTTGCCGGATCCGGTGGCGCCGACGAGGGCCATCGTCTCGCCGGGGCGGACCTCCAGATCCACGCCGTCGATCACCGGTCGCGTCCCCGGCGGCGTGTCCGGGTAGGCGAAGCGGACGCCCCGGAGCTCCAGGTGGCCGCGTGGGTCCACGGGCTGCTCGGGGTCGGCGGGCGAGGTGATGGTGACCGGGGTGTCGATGACCTCGTAGTGGCGGTCCAGCGCCGTCTTGGTGGTCAGAGTCATGCCCAGCAGCATGCCGATGCCCTCGACGTGGACGGCGAGGACGGCCGCCGTGGCGAAGAACGCGACGAGCTCGCCGACGCTCAGGCGTTCCGTGGCCGTGAGCCAGAGGCCGACGGTCAGGCCGAGGCCGAGGGTGATCTCGGGGACCGCGACCACGAGCATGAGGAACCCGGCGAGCGACTTGGCCTTGCTGATCTCCGTCTCGCGGAGCTTCTGCGCCTGCTCGCGGAATCCGTCCAGGGCCTCCCGGCCGCGGCCGAACGCCTTGATGACGCGGATGCCGTGGATCGACTCCTCCACGGTGGTGGCGAGGTCGCCGGCGCGGTCCTGGCTGAGGCGACTGGCGGCGTGGAAGACGCTGCGGAAGCGGAACGCGTTGAGGGTGATGGGGATGGCACCGGCGAGGTAGATGAGGCCCAGGAGCCAGCTGGAGGCGAACATGAACACCAGGCCGACCAGCACCGTTACCGAGGACACGACCAGCATGATCGAGCCGAACGCGAGCCAGCGCCGCAGCAGCGAGAGGTCTCCCATGGAGCGCGAGAGCAGCTGGCCGGAGCCCCAGCGGTCGTGGAAGGCGATCTGGAGGCTCTGCAGGTGCCGGAAGAGGTTGACGCGCAGGCCGGTCTCGATGCCGGCGGTGGGGGAGATGACGAAGATGCGCCGGGCTAGGATCAGGCCGGCCTCGGCGAGACCGAGGAGGGCGACGACGCCCACGCCGAGCCAGACCGCGCGGGAGGTGCCCTCGTCCGCGATGATCGCGTTGACCAGGACCCGCAGGACCTGCGGGATGGTGAGCGCGACGAGACCGGCGCCCAGGGCCGCGAGCAGGCCGAGGATCAGCCGCGGCAGGATGGGCTTCAGATGCGGGACGAGCCGGCCGTACGTCTGCAGGAGCGTCGGCTGGTGCGCCGACGTGCCGTGACCGCTGTGCTGGTGCTGCACCACTGGGGAGGCCTCGATTGGATCGCAGGATCGGGGGAGCAGGGCCCCGCCGACGGGGAGAACAGTGGTTGGGAGCCCTCAACTAGTCTGCCACGTCGCCGGCAGTGTGCACTACGTGTTTCAGATCCGGTGGCAGCCCGGCGTCCCGGCCGGCTCGGGTCTAGTGCTCCCGCGCGGTGAGGCTCAGGAGCACGGCCTCGGGACGGCACGCGATGCGGAACGGGGCGAAGCGGGACGTGCCGATCCCGGCGGAGACCTCCAGCGGCACCTCGCGGCCGCCGTGCTCCCACATCGTGAGCCCGCTGGCCCGCCACGTCGGCAGATCGCAGTTGCTCACCAGGGCACCGTACCCGGGGAGGCAGACCTGGCCGCCGTGCGTGTGGCCGGCGAAGATGATGTCCGCCCCGGCGTCCGTGAACTGGTCCAGGACACGCTGGTAGGGGGCATGGGCCAGGGCGATCCGCACGTGCGGCGCGGTGCCGGCGCTGGCCGACCCGTTCGGCCAGCCGGCGAAGACGTCGTACTCCAGGTGCGGGTCGTCGACGCCGGTGAAGTCCAGCCGGAGCCGACCCATCGGCATGGACTGGTGGCGGTTGGAGAGGTTGACCCAGCCTGCGGCGCCGAAGGCCGCGTGCATGCGCCGCCAGTCGAGCTCCTGCGTGGCCGGATGACGCCCGCCGCTGGAGCTCGGACGGGCCGCGGCCGTGAGGTAGCCCAGCGGGTTCTTCATCTTCGGCGCGAAGTAGCAGTTCGAACCCGGGACGTAGACGCCCGGGAACTCCATCAGCGGCTCGAGGGCGTGCAGGAGTGGGTCGACGGCCTTGCGGTGGCCGAGGTTGTCGCCCGTGTTGACCACCAGATGAGGCTCCCAGCGGGCCAGGGCGCGCAGCCAGTCCTGCTTCAGCCGCTGCCCGGGCAGCATGTGGATGTCCGAGAGGTGCAGCACCTTCAGCGGGGACGAGCCGGGCGGCAGGACCGGGACGGTCTCGTGCCGGACCATGAACTGCTGGCGCTCCCACAGGCCGTACGCCAGGGCCGCACCGCCCGCTGCGGCGGTGGCGCCGGCGACGAGTGCGGTCCGCTGCAACTGCCGTGCGAGCGCCTCACGCATGCCTAGCCGTTCCCTCCGTTGCCGTTGCCGTTGCCGTTGCCATTGCCTCCGCCGTTCCCACGGCCGTTGCCGCGGGCCGAGCTCTCCTCGGAGTCGCCGGATTTCTCGGTGGCGTCGTCCGACTCTTCGTTCGAGTCGCCGGACTCATTCGACTCCTGCGAGGACTGCTCGGAGTCGTCCTCGGAGTCATCCCTCGAGTTGCTGTTCGAGTCGCGGTCGGAGTCGTCGTCGTCCTTGGATGACGGCTTCGACTCCGGCCGTCCGAACGATTCGGCGGGATAGTTCGGAACGACCTGGTGCATGTACTCCAACCACATCGGCGATGCCAGCGTCGAGGAGTCGTACGGGCGGTTCGGGTCGAGGAAGTCGTAGCGCTTGCCGTTGATGACTTCGCCGTCGATCGCCGAACTATCGGTGTACCGTCCGACCCACGAGGCCGTGGCGATGCCGGTCGTGTAGCCGACGAACCAGGTGGAGGAGGCGTTGTCGTTCGTGCCGGTCTTGCCCGCAATGGGTTTCGTGATTTTGTCTTCGCGGTCGACGCGACGGTCAGCAATCTTTGACAACGTCCCGTTGAGGTTGCGGATGATCTTGGGATCGAGCGCCTGCTCGCAGTCCTGCGCGGGCACCGGGTAGGAGTTCCCGTCGGCGTCGGTCACGCTGACCAGCGCGCGAGGTGCACAGTACTCACCGTTGTTGGCGAAGGCCGCGAAGCCGGCCGCCATGGACAGCGGCGTCACGCCGGCCGAGCCAATGATGAACGAGGGATTCGCCGGGTTGATCGGCTGCGCCTGGCCGGTCTCCTTGTCGCGATTCGTCTGGTCCACGATGCCGACCGCCGCTGCTGCCTCGGAGATGTCGCACAGGTCGACCTTGGCGGCCTCCGCTGCCGTGGCGGTGTTGACGGACCAGTAGAGGCCGTCGTCGACCGTCATCCGGCGCTTGAATCCCTGCGAGGCGTTGTTGACTTTCCATCCGCCTTCTGCGACTGCGTAGCCCCGCGAAAGGCAGGATGCTTTCCATTTATAGCTGGCCGGATAGGAATCGCGACGTGCATCGATCCGGTCCCACATGTTCCGGCCGGACTGGAGCCAGGCGATGGCGGTGAAGGGCTTCATGGTCGATCCGCCCTGGAACCCGTTCTGGGTGCCTCCGTGTGCGCGATCGACGGAGAAGTTGTATGTGGTGTACTCGGAACCTTCCTGCGGCCCGTACGTCTTGTTCTGCGCCATGGCGAGGACCTTGCCCGTGCCGGGCTCCACGGACACGAGTGCCGTACCCATATTGGATGCATCGTCGGCGGGGATCGTCTCGCGGGCGGCCTTCGTCGCCTTTTCCTGAGCGTCCAGATCCAGAGTTGTCTGGATGGTCAGTCCGCCGCGATTTAGCAGACGCTCGCGGTCCTCTACCGTTTCGCCGTAGGCCGGATCGGCGAGGATGATGTGACGGACGTAGTCGCAGAAGTACGGGGCGGATGGCGAGGCGATGCAGCCGGAGTTGGAGGCCTTCGCATTGAGTGTGTCGACCAGCGGGGTGGCGACGGCCTCGTCGTACTCCGCCTGCGTGATCTTGCCGGTGCGCAGCATGGCACCGAGCACCGTGTTGCGGCGTTTCTCGGTCAGCTCCGGGTTCTTGACCGGGTTGTAGACGTTGGGGATCTGCACCATGCCGGCGAGCGTCGCGGCCTGGGGGATGGACAGATCCGCCGCGGAGACCGAGAAGAACCGCTGGGCGGCGGCCTCGACGCCGTACGTCCGGCCGGAGAAGAGGACGAGGTTGAGGTAGCCCTCGAGGATCTCCTCCTTGGACATCTCCTTCTCGACGGCGATCGCCAGCTTGGCCTCCCGCAGCTTGTCGCCGTAGGTCTTGGTGCCGGAGATCGTCAGCTCGTCGCGGTCCACGCCGTTCTGCACGCCCGCGTTGATGAGCACGTTGTTGACGTACTGCATGGTCAGCGTCGAGGCGCCCTGCTGGCTGGAGGAGGTCAGGTTGGACACGACGGCGCGGGCCATGCCGCGCAGGTCCACGCCTCCGTGCTCGTAGAACCGGTAGTCCTCGATGGCGATGATCGCGTCCTTCATCGACTGCGAGATCTGGTCGGCCGAGACCGGCTTGCGGTTCTCCGCGTAGAACGAGGCGAGCTCGGTGCCGTCGTTGGCGAGGACGCGCGAGGGGACCGAGAGCGGCTCCTTCTTCAGCTCCGCCGGGAGTTCCTCGAAGAACTCGATGCTGGCGTTGGCGCTGGAGCCGGCGAGCGACGCGATGGGAACCAGGAGTCCCGCCGCGAGCACGCCGCAGATCGCGCTCACACCGAAGAAGGCGATGATTTTGCCCAGGGTGGTAGCGGTATCGAATACGGGGGATTTGCGACCGGCCATGCCTTCCAGTCTAACCGGGAGCGACTACGCTTTCCCCTATGACCACTTGGGAATACACCATCACGCCCCTGCCCCTCCACACGCCCAAGGACGTCCTGGACACCTGGGGCTCCGAGGGGTGGGAGCTCGTGACCGTCACCCCGGCGCCCAACGGCTCCGGGCATGTCGCCTACCTCAAGCGTCCGAAGTCCTAGCCTCTGAGCTGGGAAGACTAGGAGAAACCGTGTCTGAAACCACCACGTCCGCCGTCGAGTCGAAGCTCGCCGAGCTCGGCCTGACGCTGCCCGAGGTCGCCGCCCCGGTGGCCGCCTATGTGCCCGCCGTCACCACCGGCCAGTACGTGTACACGTCCGGCCAGCTGCCCTTCATTAAGGGCGAACTCCCAGCCACCGGAAAGGTTGGGGCGAACGTCACCCCGGAGCAGGCCAAGGAGCTCGCCGGCACGTGCGTCCTGAATGCCCTGGCCGCCGTGAAGTCGGCCATTGGAGACCTCGACCGGATCACCCGCGTGGTGAAGCTCGTCGGGTTCGTCTCCTCGGACCCGGCCTTCACGGGCCAGCCCGGCGTCATCAACGGCGCGTCCGAGCTCCTGGGCGAGGTGCTCGGCGACGCCGGCGTCCACGCCCGGTCGGCCGTCGGTGTGGCAGTTCTCCCCCTGGACTCGCCAGTTGAACTTGAACTCATCGTCGAATTCTCCTAGCTGCTTCCGGCCGGTGCCGGGCGGTCCGGCCGGACTGCCCAGCCGGCGGTTCGCGCTCCCGCCCGAGCAGGTCCCGGCGGCCGAGAACTGGGTCGCGCACGGCGAGCGGGCACCGCGCGCCGTGCGGTTCGCCTCGTCGGTGGCGCTGATCCGCGACGGCAACCGGGGCGTGGAGACCTACCTGGGCTACCGCCGGGGCACGTCCCCGCTGGGCGTCGTCGCCTTCCCGGGCGGCAGCGAGGAGGGGCACGACGGCGACGCCGACATCCCGTGGTTCGGCCCGTCCGTCGGCGACTGGGCCAAGCGGCTCAGCGTGCTGGACCACGTGGCCGCCCGCCGTCGCGTGGTGTGCGCGGCGCGGGAACTCTTCGAGGAGACCGGGGTGCTCCTGGCCGGCTCGGATCCGCTGTCCATCGTGGAGGACTGCTCCACCGGCGAGTGGATGGAGCAGCGCCGAGCGGTGGCCGAGCAGGACCTGTCCTTCACAGCGATGCTCGCCGGCCGCGGCCTCGGGCTGCGCACCGACCTGCTGCGGCCGCTGGCGCGCTGGATCAGCCCGGACTTCGCCCTCCGCCGGTTCGACACCTGGTACTTCGCCGCGGCGATGCCGGTCCGGCAGCGGGCTGCCCTGCTCGACGGCAAGGGGACCTGGGCCGAGTGGCTGCCGGCGCGGCAGGTCCTCGACGAGCGGGCCGGCACGGCACTGGGCGACCGGATCGGGCACCCCGAGACCGTCGGCCGCACCTTCAGCGAGCTGACCGTCCCCGCCGTCGAGGCGATCCTCGAGAAGATCGCCACCACGCGCGGCACGGTCGCCTACCTGGCGCACCCGCGCGAGCCGAAGACCTACCACCCGCAGCTGCGCGAGGTCGACGGCGGCTTCTGCCTCGAGGTGCACGTCTCGGGGGCCAGCGAGGGCGGGACCTGCTTCCGCTCGCGGTAGGCCGGACCGGGGGCTCCCCCGGTGGATCTCCCCGAGTACGACGTCGGCCGCCCCACCACGGATGGTGGGGCGGCCGACGTCGTACTGCGCGGGACTCCGGCGCGGGGCCGGTGCCGCGTTCTAGCGGGAGCGCTGGCGGAGGCGCTGGATGTCGAGGATCACGACGGCGCGCGCCTCGAGGCGCAGCCAGCCGCGCTGGACGAACTCGGCCAGCGCCTTGTTGACGGTCTCGCGCGAGGCGCCGACCAGCTGGGCCAGCTCCTCCTGGGTGAGCTCGTGGGCTACCAGGATGCCGTCCGTCGCCGGGCGGCCGAAGCGGTCGGCCAGATCCAGGAGCGCCTTGGCCACGCGGCCGGGGACGTCCGAGAAGACCAGGTCCGCCAGGGACTCGTTGGTGCGGCGCAGGCGACGGGCCAGGGCCTGGAGCAGCTGCACGGAGACCTCGGGCGAGGTCTCGATGACCTTGCGCAGGTTCTCGTGCCGCAGACCGGCCAGGCGCGTCTCGGACACCGCGGTGGCGGTGGCGTTGCGCGGGCTCGGGTCGAAGAGCGCCATCTCGCCGAACAGCTCGCCCGGACCCAGGACGGCGAGCAGGTTCTCGCGGCCGTCCGGAGCCGTGCGGCCCAGCTTGATCTTGCCCGAGACGATGAAGTAGAGCTGGTCGCCCTGGTCGCCCTCGCGGAAGACAGAAGCGCCGCGCGAGAGGTCGACCTCGGTCAGCTCCTCCGTCAGTGCGGCGAAGACGTCATCGCCCAGCGTCTGGAAGAGCGGTGCGCGGCGAAGTACCTCGATATCCATGAATTCTCCTGTCCAAGTTTGATAGCGCTCTGCTTCATTCTGCCGTACCGGTCGCCCCTGTGACACCTTCCACAGGGATGACTTAGGTTTTCACCGTCGAGGCGCACCCGTGGCGGGCACGGCCGGTCGACGTAGAATCACTGGCAATGCTATTGGGATTCAGCTGGCTCGACGTCATTCTCGCGATCATCCTCGTGGGCTTCCTCGTGTCCGGGTGGCGCCAGGGCTTCTTCGTGACCCTGGGGCGCATCGTCGGGCTGATCGCCGGTGCCGTCGCGGCGTTCTACGCCGTGCCGATCGTCTCCGACTGGGTCCCCGCCGCCGGGTGGCGGCTGTTCTGGATGGTCGCGGTCGTCGTCGTGTTGATCATCATCGGTCAAGCTATCGGTACGGCGATCGGCGCGCGAATCCGCCTCTGGCTGAACCTGCCCGCGCTGAAGTCCTTCGACCGCCTGATCGGGGCCGTGGCCAATACCGTGGTGGCCGCGCTGGTGATCTACGCCCTGTCCTTCTCCGCCGCCGCCATGGGCATCCCGACGGTCTCCCAGGCGCTCGCCAACTCCAAGGTCATCGGCACCATCCGGCACTACACCCCCGAACCGATCGAGGAGGGCCTCGCGAACGCCCGGTCGATCGTCATGGACGAGACGCTCCCGGAGCTGATCGAGCCGTTCGCGCCCACCGACGTGGCGCCCGCCCCGGATGCGGAGGAGCCTCCGGCCGGGCCGGGCATCGAGGCGGCGTCCGACGCCGTCGTCCGGGTCTCCGGCACGGCGTTCGAGTGCGGTGTGAACCAGACCGGCAGCGGCTTCGCCATCGCCGAGGACCGTATCCTGACCAACGCCCACGTGGTGGCCGGCGTGACCGAGCCCGTGGTCACCACCCGCGATGGGCGGGCGCTGCCGGCGACCGTGACGCACTTCGACCCCGATCGCGACCTCGCGGTCCTCGACGTCGACGGGCTGGACCTGCAGCCGATCCCCGTCGGCGAGGATCTGGCGACCGGCGACCCGGCCGTCTTCATGGGCCACCCGGCCGGCGGACCGTTCCGTGCGCTGAGCGCCACCGTCCAGTCGCTGCGCTCCGTGGCGGTCCAGGACATCTACGGCGGCGAGCCCGCCCCGCTGAGCATCTACCAGCTCGGCGCGGCGATCGAGCAGGGGAACTCCGGCGGGCCGCTCGTCGACGACCAGGGGCGCCTGGTCGGCGTCGTCTTCGCGAAGGCCGTCGGGGCCGACGACGTCGGTTACGCGCTCGCGCTCGAGGAGGTGCAGCCGGTCGTCGCGGCCGCCGACGACTACGGCGACCGCGTCTCCAGCGGGGCCTGCAAGGCCGCCTGAGCCGCCCGAACAGGCCGAGCCGCCTGCGCCGCCGCGTGCCGCTCCGGGCGGCCTTACCTCGAGGAGGCTCGGCGCTGCCGGGAGGGCGCGGCCCGTCAGATCGAGGTGAGGGCCGTCAGGCCGAGCACCGCCAGCGTTCCGAACGCGGCGCCCCAGAGGACGATCGAGATGCTCTGCCAGAGGATCACCTGGTCCTTGGAAGCACCGATGCCGACCATGAGCATCGAGGTGATCTGGCTGGGCAGCACCCACTGCCCGAGCAGGCTCACACCCGGAACGCCGAAGCGGTTGAACATCCGGAGGAAGCGCTGCTGACCCCGCGACGGCTCGCGGCGGGACCGCTCGGCCAGGCGACGCTGGATGCCCGCGCCCAGGGTGACCAGCAGGAACATGCAGAGCCAGTTCCCCACGACGGCGGCCAGCACCGCGGCCCACACGGGCAGCCCGACCACAACGCCGATCACGGACCCGAAGTAGGACTCCACGAACGGGATCGCCCCGGCGAGGGCGATGACGAGCGCCTGCAGCAGGGCGGGGAGCGGGGTGGCCAGGTCCTGCAGCCAGTTGATGACGTCCATGGTGTTCTCCTCGGGTCGGGTGGAGCCGTACGGTGCGCGGCGGGTGCCGCCGTGCCACCGGTGCGCTTCTGCGTTCGACCACCAGTCCACCAGCGGCGGCGGGGCCCGCCCAGTGCCATGGCGGCCGGCGATCCCGTGCATTCCCACACGCGGCGCATCTGACAAATGTCACTGTCCTACGCTGGTGCCATGAGCCTGCCCCGTACCGTCCACGAGCGGAACTCGCACCGTGCCATGAACGCCTTCTGGTGGTGGACGTGGGCTTCCCTGGTCTTCCTCTACGCCGTGATGTACACGATGGCGTTCGGCGAGCTGGTCCGCGGCAACGAGGCACTCGGCGGCGGCACCGCCGCGCGGGTCTTCGGCATGGTCCAGCTGGCGCTGTTGAGCGCGTCCGCCCTCGCCGCGGTCCTGACTTCGCTCCAGTTCCGCAACGGGTGGCCGGACGAGGGCCCTGCCGCCTGGCGGGTGGCCGGCACGGTCGGCCTCGCCCCGCTCCTGCTGGCTCTGAGCAGCTGGGCCACCCCGGAGGCCGGGCTGGCCCCGCTGCTGCCCCTGTGGCTGGCGGTGTCCCACATCGCCTGCCTGGTGGCCCGGCCCGCCCGTTGGCGGCTGTTCTGGGCCGGCACGGCGCTCGTGGCGGCCATCGCCGTCGTCTTCCGGATCCTGCACCCGGACGCCCCCTGGATGACCGGGGACGACTCCGGCGGCGGTGCGGGACCGGTCGTGGTGCTGGTCTACGGCGCACTGATCCCGCCGATCGTGCTGGGGTCCGTGTGGTGGTGGGACGCCATCGTCCGCCTCCAACGGGGCCGCGCTGCCGAACGCGAGCTGGCCGTGGCCCGCGAGCGGCTGCGCATCGCCGCGGACCTCCACGACATCCAGGGGCATCACCTGCAGGTCATCGCGCTGCAGGCCGAACTGGCCGAGCGGCTCGTCGAACGCGACCCGGCCGGGGCGCTCGAGCAGATCGGGAAGGTGCGCCTCGCGGCGGCCGAGGCCATGGGGGAGACCCGCGCCGTGGTCAGCGGCCTGCGCAGGGTCGGTTTCGCCACGGAGCTGGAGAACGCGGCCGACGTCCTGCGGGCCGCCGGGATCGACTGCCGGGTGCAGGGGTGGGGCCGTGAGCTGGCCGGCACGCCGCGGGAGGCGCTCGGCTGGGTGATCCGTGAGGCGTCGACGAACATCCTCCGCCACGCCCAGGCGACGCGTGCCGAGCTGAGGCTCGAGGAGGGACCCCAGGCGGTGACGCTGACGGTCCGGAACGACGGCGTCGCCCCCGCGACGGCTCCCGGCGGGGAGGCACCGGCGGGGGTGGGCCCGTCCGGCCTGCTGGGCCTGCGGGACCGGATCGAGCAGGCAGGCGGCCGCTTCGAGGCCGGCCTCCGTGACGGGGAGTTCGTGGTGCGCGCCACGGTTCCGGTCACCCCGGTTCCGGGTCCGGAGGCCACCGTCGCGGCGGGCGCACCGAGCGAGCCTGCGCGCGGGGTGCAGGCATGATCCGCGTGCTCGTCGCCGACGACGAGGACCTGATCCGCGGGGCCCTCGTGGCGCTCCTCGGGCTCGAGGACGATCTCGAGGTGGTGGCCAGCACCGGGGACGCGCAGGCCGCCGTCGAACTCGCCGTCGAGCACCGGCCCGACGTCTGCGTGCTGGACCTGGAGATGCCGCCGAGCGACGGGATCGTCGCGGCGGCCGCCATCCGCCGGCGCGTCCCCGCGCGGACCCTGATCGTCACCCGGCACGCCCGTCCGGGCGTGCTCCGTCGCGCGCTGCACGAGGGCGTCAACGGGTTCGCACCCAAGTCCATGCCGGCCGAGGAGCTCGCGCGGGTCATCCGCGACCTCGCGGCGGGGAAGCGGTACGTGGACCCGGAGATCGCGGCCAGCGCGCTCAGCGGAGAGAAATGCCCGCTCAGCGACCGCGAGCTCGACGTGCTGCGCGTCGGGCGGGAGGGTGCGCGCATCGCGGCCATCGCCCGGGAGCTGCATCTGGCGGAGGGCACCGTCCGGAACTACGTGTCCTCCATCCTCGCCAAGCTCGGCGTCGACACCCGGCACGAGGCGGCGCGTCTGGCCTGGGAGAACGGCTGGATCTAGATCTGCTGGCCGTCCTCGGGCCAGTGGCCCCCGGGCACCCAGTGGAGTTCGGCGCCGTGCTGTCCCGTGTAGGCCAGGGGCACGCCGTCGAGCGCGAGCGTGAACATGCCCGCGCGCTCGCGCGGGACGGATCCGCTCGGATCCATGAAGAAGCCCTCGTTGGAGATCCACCGGCAGTCCAGCGTGCGCACCAGCTCCGTGAACCGCTCGCGGACCTCCGGGGGCAGATAGGAGATGACGGCCGAGTGGAGGACGACGGCGGTGTGCTCGTCCGGGACGGCCCGCACCAGGGGCTCGACCCGCTCGAGGAGGTCGCCGCGGTGCAGCCGGACGGGCCCGCCGGGGGCCATCCCGGCGGATCGCTGGTGCCCGGTCAGGACCCCCAGGGCCGCGGTCAGGCGCGCGAGCCGGTCCGTCTGCCCCGGCCAGACCAGGCACTTCAGCCAGCGCGCGGTCTCCGGGTCGGCGCCGTCGAGCGGGTTGAGGTCCACTCCTTGGCGGGAGGCGATCTCGGGCAGCCGGTCCGGCAGCGGCGGGTCGCCGGCGGTCGAGCACGCGAGCAGCGGGGCCCCGGAGGCGAGGTTCTCGGCGCCCAGGACCGCACCGTGGTCGTACTGATAGGCGTAGCGGTCGGGCAGGAGGCACAGGCCGGCGGAGGGTCCGAGTTCCACGAGCGCGAGCGGCTTCCCGGTCTCGCGCTGGATCCGCGACAGGACGGGCAGGAGCGTGGCGCAGCGGGCCGGTTCGTTGGTCTGGGTTCGGCGGACGGCGAGCTCGGCGGCGACCTCGTCCCAGCGGCCGCGCAGGAACTCGGCGAGGACGGGGAAGGAATCGTCGGGGCAGCCGAGAAAGCGTGCGGCCGCGAAGACGAGGTTGGGCTGCTGCTTGTCCGGCGGCAGCCGACGGATCAGGTCCAGCAGCCCGTCGTCGGAGGCGACGCCCTCGGCCCACTCGGCGTACAGCGGGGAGTGCGCGGGGAACCATACGCGCGCGTACTCCGTGAAGCGTCGCGCCGTGTTGGCGCGCTCCGTGCCCGGGTCCGCGGCGTCGGTTCCGAAGAACATGGTCAGGCGTCTCGCTCGTCGGCCCCGGCGGGCCTGCCCGCGGCGCCGGCGGCCTCGAAGAGGTGGGCGAGCTGGGCGATGCCCAGCCGGTAGCCGTTGACCCCCGCGCCGATGAAGACCGCCGCGGCGACGGGGGAGATGAAGGAGTGGTGGCGGAACGCCTCGCGGGCGTGCACGTTGGAGATGTGGACCTCGACGACCGGCAGCTCGATGCCGGAGACCGCGTCCGCGAGCGCGATCGACGTGTGGGTGTAGGCGCCCGGGTTGAAGACGACGCCGGCCGCCTCGAGCCGGGCCCGGTGCAGGGCGTCGATCAGGTCGCCCTCGTGGTTGGACTGCACGAACTCGACGTCCAGCCCGTGGCGGGCGGCCTCCTCGCGGCAGAGCGACTCGACGTCCTGCAGCGTCTGCTGCCCGTAGACCGTCGGCTCCCGCGTCCCGAGCAGGTTCAGGTTCGGGCCGTTGAGGATCAGGATCTTGGGAGCGCTCATGCGCCCATATAAGCACACCGGGAACCGCGGCACACCGCTGCGCGTCACATCTCGGGACGCCGGCGGAGGGGCCGCAGGGCACCGGCACGACGGCGGGTCCCACCCCTCCCGGAGCGGGACCCGCCGTCGTCGGGCGCAGCAGCGCTGCTGACGGGACTGCTGGCAGGGCTACCTGCGCATGTCCTCGGCGATCTTGGTCATCACCGCGGGATCCGAGAGCGTCGTCGCATCCCCGACCTCGCGGCCCTCGGCGACGTCCTTGAGCAGCCGGCGCATGATCTTCCCGGAGCGGGTCTTGGGCAGCTCCGGGACCACCAGGACGTGCCGCGGCTTGGCGATCGGGCCGATCTGACTGCCCACGTGGTTGCGCAGCTCGGTGACGATGTCGTCCCCCTCGGTGGCGTTCCCGCGCAGGATGACGAAGGCGACGACGGCCTCTCCCGTGGTCGGGTCGGAGGCGCCCACGACGGCGGCCTCGGCGACCTTCTCGTGCGAGACGAGCGCGGACTCGATCTCCGTGGTGGAGAGCCGGTGGCCGGAGACGTTCATGACGTCGTCGACGCGGCCCAGCAGCCAGAGGTCGCCGTCCTCGTCGCGCTTGGCTCCGTCGCCGGCGAAGTACATGCCCTCGAAGCGGGACCAGTAAGTGTCCGCGAAGCGCTGCGGGTCGCCCCAGATGCCGCGGAGCATCGAGGGCCACGGGTCGCGGACCACCAGGTAGCCGCCCTCGCCGTTCGCGACGGACTCGCCGGTCTCGTCCACGACGTCGACCGTGATGCCGGGGACCGCGACCTGGGCCGAGCCCGGCTTGGCGGCCGTGACACCGGGCAGGGGCGTGATCATGTGGGCGCCCGTCTCGGTCTGCCACCAGGTGTCGACGATCGGTGCGGGGTGCTCCTTCTTCTCGCCGTTCCTCCCGGCATTGGACCCGATGACGTCGCGGTACCACATCCAGGCCTCGGGGTTGATGGGCTCGCCGACGCTGCCGAGCACCCGGAGGCTCGAGAGGTCGTAGCCGTCCGGGATCTCGCGGCCCCACTTCATGCAGGTCCGGATGGCCGTCGGTGCCGTGTAGAGGAGCGAGACCTTGTACTTCTCGACGATCTCCCACCAGATGCCCTGGTGCGGGGTGTCCGGCGTCCCCTCGAACATGACCTGCGTGGCGCCGTTGATCAGCGGGGCGTACGCGACGTACGAGTGGCCGGTGACCCAGCCGATGTCCGCGGTGCACCAGTAGACGTCGGTCTCGGGGTGGAGATCGAAGGTGTCCCGGTGGGTCGCCGCGGACTGGACCAGGTAGCCGCCGGTGGTGTGGAGGATGCCCTTGGGCTTCCCCGTGGTGCCGGAGGTGTAGAGGATGAAGAGCGGGTGCTCCGAGTCGTGGCCCTCGGCGGTGTGCTCGGCGCTCGCGGCGGGCACGACGTCGTGCCACCACTGGTCGAGTCCGTCGTTCCATTCGACGGGCTCGCCGTTGCGACGGACCACGAGCACGTTCTCGACCGTGTGGCCCGGCGCGGACAGCGCCTGGTCGACGGCCGGCTTCAGGCTGCTCGGCTTGCCGCGGCGCCACGTGCCGTCGGCCGTGACGACCAGCTTCGCCTCGGCGTCGTCGATGCGCGAGCGCAGCGCATCGGCCGAGAAGCCGCCGAAGACCACGGAGTGCACCGCGCCGAGCCGGGCGCAGGCGAGCATGGTGATGACGGCCTCGGGGATCATCGGCAGGTAGACGGCCACCCGGTCGCCCTTGGCCACGCCGAGTGAGGAGAACGCGTTGGCGGCGCGTTTCACCTCCTCGGTCAGCTGCGCGTACGTGTAGGTGCGGGACTCGCCGTCGGCGCCCTCGAAGTAGATGGCGACGCGGTCGCCGAGGCCGGCCTCCACGTGGCGGTCCAGCGCGTTGTAGGCCGCGTTGACCTTGCCGCCCACGAACCACTTCGCCACCGGCGCGCCGGACCAGTCGAGGGTCTCGGTGAAGTCGGTGTCCCAGGTCAGCGTCTCGCGGGCCCGATCGGCCCAGTAGCCCAGACGGTCGGCGGCCGCACGCTCGTAGAGCGAGGCGTCCGCCACGGCATGGGCGGCGAAGTCGGAACTGGGCGGGAAGGCGCGCTCCTCGTGCAGCAGGTTGTCCAGTGCGGAAGTCGCTTCGGTCACGACGGATCCTTTCCGTTCAGTGGCGGGTCGTCTGTGTCACAGGTTACACAGGGGCTCCGGTCTCACGTGTCGGCCGTCACGGTTCTGGGGATGGGAGGCGCAGAATCTGCGATGAGCGGTCGGGGCCGGGCGGGGGCGCGGGAAACGCCGCGGCCTACTAAGCTCGGGAGGCAGACGGCACTCGCACAAGGAGACGGTGATGGGCTCGAGGATCGACAGCGCCCCGGACGCGGGCACGCCCCCGGAGACGGCGGCAGGGGAGACGGCGCCGGAGCCCACCGCCCGGGCCCGGGCCGATCACGCGGACCCGGCTCCCGCCGCCGGCGAGGGGGCCTGGCCGCCGGCCCCCGCCGCCCTCGGCCTGTGGACGCTCCGCGACCTGGTGGTCGTGGTGTCCGCCGGTGTGGTCCTGGTCGGCTCGGTCCTCCCGTTCGCGTTCATGCAGGCGCTCACGAGCGCCTGGCTCCAGGCCGGATGGCAGTTCAACCAGTTCGTCTACTTCCTCCTGCCCCTGGCCGTCGGCGTGGCGTTCGGGTGGCGCCGTCTGGCCGGCCGAACGCGCGTCCGGTGGGCCTCCCTGACCCTGGACCAGATCGGGTCCGTCGTGGCCGTGCTGTCCGCCGCGTACTTCTTCTTCGCGGGGATCAATCTCATGAGCCCCGCCTATGTGCTCTGCCTCCTGGGTGCACTGGGCCTGGTGGCGGGCACGACGGCGGCGCCCTACATCGGTGCGTTCGCCGGGGACTTCGCCCCGGGGGAGGGGCCGTTGCTGGCCCGGCCCGTGCGTCCCGTGGCCCGCCGTGCGGGCGCGGCGGAGCGGCGGACCACCGTCGTGCCCGCGGCCGAGGCCCAGCACCCGGCACGAGCGGTGCGGCAGGACGGGAGACCGTCGTCGGACGAGGCGGCCGGCGTGCCCGTCGCCGGAGGAATCGCCCCCGGCGGACCCGGCCGCGCCCCGGGGACGGACGGTGCGGTCATCGACCCGGCCGCCCGGGGTCCGGTGGACGCCCGCGGGGACCTCGCGGGCGGGGGCCCGTCCGGAGGGGCGGGTCAGCGGCCCGCCCCCGCGGGACTCGTGGCCGCGACGAGCGGAGCGCCCGCCGTCGAAACTGACCCCGCGCCGGCGCCCGCGAGCGTCCCGGTGGTCCCCGGCGGAGCGGGAACGGGCGGCGACGACGTCCTCGCCGCCGTCGAATCGCCGTCGCACCACGGGACGGTCCAGGCGCCCGAGCCGAGCGAGGCCTTCTGGTTCGCCGTCCCCGCCCCGCGCGACGCCGTCGACCCGGAGACGCGCCGGCCGCTCTTCGCGGTGCAGCCGGGCGAGTGGAACCTGGCGCTCGCCGAGCGCGGCGACCACCTGCTGGTGCAGCACACGGACGGGCGGATCGGGCTCCTGTTCGACCTCGAAGCCATCCAGCGGGCCTGACGCATGCCGGAGCAGACGCAGCGCAGGGCGGGCTCGGCCCAGCCGGAGTCCCGGCTGGCGCTGAAGCGCCGGGCCCGGAGGATCTACCGCGGCCTCGTGGAGACGTATCCGTACGCCGTCCCGGAGCTGGACTTCGAGACGCCCTTCGAATTGCTCATCGCCACCGTCCTCTCCGCGCAGACCACCGACGTGCGCATCAATGCGACCACGCCGGTCCTCTTCGCGAGGTACCCGGACGCGCTCGCCCTCGCCCAGGCCGACACGGCCGAGCTCGAGGAGATCCTCCGGCCCACGGGCTTCTACCGGGCCAAGGCCCGGAACGTCCAGTCGCTGGCGCAGCGCCTGGTGGACGAGTACGACGGCGAGGTCCCGCCCCGGCTCGAGGACCTGGTCACCCTGCCGGGCGTGGGGCGGAAGACGGCCAACGTGGTGCTGGCGAATGCCTTCGGCGTCCCCGGGATCACTGTCGACACGCATTTCGGGCGACTCTCGCGCCGCTTCGGCTGGACGGCCTCGGAGGACCCGGTGAAGGTCGAGCACGAGGTGGGCGAGCTCTTCGAGAAACGGGACTGGACGATGCTGTCCCAGGTGGTGATCTTCCATGGCCGGCGGATCTGCCATGCGCGCCGACCGGCCTGCGGCGCGTGCCCGGTCGCGACGTGGTGCCCGTCCTACGGCGAGGGCGAGACAGACCCCGAGAAGGCGCGAAGGCTGCTGAAGTACGAGCTCGCGCCCGGTCGCGAGGAGCTGCTCGCCCACCTGCTCGCCGGGCGGACCCGGCGCGAGCTGCGCGAGCTCGGCTACGGCCTCGGAGCGTGAGGAGGCCGCGGTGACCGCCACGGCCCAGGACGTCCGGGCCCAGCTGCTGCAGCTGGTGGCCCGGCACCGGGCGCTGCGGGCCGGCGGCGCCGATACCCGTCTGCCGGAGGAGTCGCGGGTCGCGACGGCCGACCCGGCGGTGCTGCGGCGGGCCGCGGTGCTGATCCTCTTCGGCCGGCTCGACGACCGGCCCGCCGTGCACGCCTCCGACGCCGTCCCGGAGGACCTGGACCTGCTATTCGTGGAGCGTGCGACGACGCTGCGCCAGCATGCGGGGCAGGTCGCCTTCCCGGGCGGGAAGGTGGACCCGACCGATGCGTCCGTCGTCGACGCGGCACTGCGTGAGGCGGTGGAGGAGACCGGGCTGGACCCTGCCGGCGTCGAGGTCCTCGGCACGCTGGTCGATCGCGAGCTGCCCGTGAGCGACTTCCTCGTCACGCCGGTCCTGGGCTGGTGGGCCCAGCCGTCCGAGATCTTCGTCGTCGATCCGGAGGAGTCGGCGCACGTCTTCCGCGTCCCGGTCGCCGACCTGCTGGATCCGGGGAACCGCGTGCTGACGGTCCTCGAACGGGACGGGCGCCGCTTCGAGGGGCCCGCGTTCCGGATCGGCGGCACGCTGATCTGGGGCTTCACCGCAATGGTGGTCTCCTCGATCTTCGACGAGCTCGGCTGGACCCGGCCGTGGGACCGGACCCGGGAGCACCGCATCCGGCGTTAGGCCGGGCTGCGAGGCGGAGGGCGCGGGAGCGGCTATTTGGCCTGGTCGTAGGAGTCGACGACCGCAACGGTCACGGGCGTCTCCACCAGGTCGGAGCGGAACACCAGGGCGGTCGCTCTCGCCGCCGCCTCGTGGACGATGGCCACCACCTCGTCGACCTGCGCGTTGGGCACGTGCAGCATGACCTCGTCGTGCAGGAAGAACACGATCCTCGAACTGAGGTCGGGGAGCCGGTTGCGCAGGCCGTGGCGGATCTGGCCGAGCCAGCACAGCGCCCACTCGGCGGCAGTCCCCTGCACCACGAAGTTCCGGGTGAAGCGGCCCCGGGTGCGGGCGACCGAGTCGGCGCGCGCCTGGTCGGCCGCCGTCGCGTCCACGGAGTTGGCGGCCCGCCGGGCCGCCACGAAGGCCGCGTCCGGCGGGGGGCATCCCCGCCCCAGGAACGTGGTGACGATCCGTCCGGCCTCGCCGTCCCGCGCCGCCTGCTCGACCAGTGCGACGGCGAGGCCGAACGTCCTGCTCAGCTGGCCCATGAGCCGGCCCGCCTCCCCGGTGGTCTGGCCGTACATGGCGCCGAGCATCGCGAGCTTCGCCTGGCTGCGGTCCCCGCCGAAGCCCATGTTCGCGATGCCCTGGTAGAGGTCCTGGCCGGTCGATGCCGCGGCGAGTGCCTCGTCGCCGCTCATGGCGGCGAGGATCCGCGGCTCGAGCTGGGCCGCGTCGGCCACCACGAGCTTGGAGCCGTAGTCGGCGTGCACGGCCGAGCGGATGGTCGCGGGGATCTGCAGGGCCCCGCCCCCGCGCGCGGACCACCGTCCGGTCACGACGCCGCCGACCGTGTAGTCCGGCCAGAACCGGCCGTCGTGGATCCACGCCTCGAGCCAGGCCCACCCGTTGGCGGTGAACAGGCGCGAGAGCTTCTTGTACTGCTCGAGCGTCTCGAGGGAGGGGTGGTCGTGCTCGGCGAGCTCCCACTGGCTGGTGCTCCGGACATCGATCCCGGCCCGGTGCAACGCGCGCAGGAGCTCCTGCGGGGAGTCGGGGTTGAGCCGGGGCGCGTCGAGCTGTTCGCGGAGGCGGTTGGCGATCTCCTCGAGTCTGGCGGGCCGGTGCCCGGGGGCGGGCCGGGGGCCGAGCCGCTCCTCCAGCAGTGCCCGGTGGAGGTCCGCCCGCCACGGCATCCCGGTGGCGCGGATCTCCGCGGCGATGAGGGCGCCGACGGTCTCCGCCGTGGCCAGCAGCTCGAGCTTGCGGCCCGGGACATCGGCCGGGATGGCGGCGTGCTGGGCCCGGAACTCCTCGGCCACCGTCTCGACGCTCGGGCCGGTCGCGGCCGGGGTCGGTGCGGCGAAGAGCGAGTCCTGTCCCGGGCGTGCGTCCAGCCCGGCCCGGCGGCTGTCGGCGTGCTCGGCGTCGCGGACGCTGGCGTCGTCGTGCTCGACGACCGGCGGGAGGGCCTGGGCGTAGGCGCTCCGACCGGTGACCGGGGAGCGCTGCAGGATGGTGCGGATCAAGCCGACGTCCCACGCCCGGTCGACCGTGTGCGAGTCGCTGAGCAGGAGGGCGTACCAGCGACGGGTCGACTCCCAGACCCAGCGGAGGGCCCGTGACTCGCAGTAGGTCACCAGGTCCGCCAGATCCGCGAACGTGAAGGACTGCACGGGCAGCATCGAACGGCCGCGCGCATCGAGGAACAGGACGGCTCCCAGGGGTTCGCCGGCTCCGGGGCCGTCCCGTCGTGGTGCCGGCGCGTCCTCCTTCTCGGGCAGCCGACGCAGATCGAACGGCGCGGGCGCCGGCTCCGCGGACCACGCGGCGACGACGACGTAGGACGGGCGCTCCCCGCTCGATGCATGCACACGGACATTGTGGCAGGGGCGGACCACAGGATGCGTCGGCGGCCTGCCCACTCGTCCTCCACAGGGCGGCCGACGCCCCCCTCCGGTCCACAGGGCGTGCGGTGGGGAGTCCGCGGGCGGGCCTACCGGCGGGAGACTGACGGCATGAAGGAGCAAAGATTCGTCGCCTCATCGTCCGGGACCAGCGAGCCGGGCCGGCGGCCCGGTGCCCGTCAGCGGGGTGGACCGCGACGGCAGCCCAGCTGCCACCTGCTCACCGCCGACACGGCGCACACGGACCTTGTCGCCCTGATCGCCGCCGCCGCGGGGGTCGAGCTGTCCGTCCACGCCGAGGCATCGGCGATGGCGGCCGCCGTCGGCGACGGGGTCCTGCTCGTGGCCGCGGACATGCTCGACTCGTTCGCGGCGGCGGCGGACCACGGCGGTTCCAGCCCCTGGGCCGCGTCGTCGGGCGGCCTGGGTCCCGGGGCAGGCGTGGTCTTCACCGGCGCGGCTGCGGACCAGGCCCGGCTCTGGCGCGCCGCGGCCCTTCATCCCGGGGCACGCGTGGCCGTTCTGCCGGAGGCGTCGGCGTGGCTCGGCGAGTACCTCGGCGCCCTGACGACGACCGACGGCGATGGTCGTGTCGCCCTGTTCGTCGGCGCCTGCGGAGGTGCAGGGACGACGACCGCGGCAGCGCTGACGGCGGCAGCCGCGGCACGGGCGGGGTACGACGCCGTGCTCGTCGACGCCGACGCGGCCGGGGCGGGACTCTGGCCGCTTCTGGGGACCGGCCCCGCGGACGGTCTCACCTGGGAGGACACGGTCGATTCGCACGGCCGGATCCCACCCCAGCAGCTGCTCGAGATGCTCCCCTCCGTCGAGGGCCTGCGCGTCATGACGAGCCTCGGCGGTCCCGGGACCGGCGCCGCGGAGACGTTCCGTCCGGGGCCGTACGTGTCGAGGGCCCGCCAGGGCGCTCCGTCGGCCCCGGGAGCCGCGGGCCGGCTGGGACCCGTCCTGCGGGAGGTCCTCGCGGCGGCCGCTCGGGCCTTCGAGGTCGTCGTCGTGGACGGCGGCCGTGGTGTGCCGCAGCAGGTGCGGGAGCTCGCCCACACCACCCTGCACGTGATCCCGGCGGAGCGGGTCGCCCAGCTCGGACTCGGCGACGGGCGGCTCGCCTCACGCGGCGGCCACGCGTACGCCGTCGTCACCGGCCGGCTGCCGACCGGCGCCGACTCCCCGTCGATCGCCCGGCACGCCTGGCTCCCGCTCGCCGGGCACCTTCCCCGGATTCCGGCGGTGCAGCGTGCAGGTGCTGACGGCCGACTCCTGCACACCGTCGCCAGAGGAGCCGTGGCGCGCCGGATCGCGCCCCTGCTCTCCGTCTGCGCGCCGCAGGGCAGCGGAGCGGACGGGCCGACGGCCGGGCCTCCGTTGGACGACGCTCCCTCGGTGTCGCCGTCGGCCGTCGCCGGGGTGAACCCATGAACATCGGAGAGTCGGGACCCGGGGACCGGCATCTGGACGAACGCCTGCTGGAGGAGGTGCGCACCAGGGCACTGGCCCAGTCCGGGCGGATCACCGGCGCCGACGTGGCCGAAGCCGTCCGCGCGTCGGGCCTGGTGGTCGGCAGCGGCTCCACGGCCCGGGTGGTGCGGATCCTCCAGGAGGAGCTGACCGGCCTCGGGCCGCTGCAGCGCTACGCGGAGCGGCCCGGCGTGACGGACGTCCTGGTCGACGGCGACGGCGCCGTGTGGCTCGACGGCCCGGAGGGGCTGGACCGGGCCGAGTACCGATTCCCCGACGCGGAGGCCGTGCGCCGGCTCGCCGTCCGGCTCGTCGCTGCCGGGGGCCGACGGTTGGACGAGGCCGAGCCCTGCGGCGACGTCGTCGTCGGTCCTTACCGTGTCCATGCGGTCCTGCCGCCCGTGGCCACGGGAGGGCCCGTGATCTCCGTGCGAGTCCGGGCGCCCAACACGGTCCACCTCGAGGGACTGCTGGGGAGGGACAGCCCCTGGCTGCCCCTCCTGCGCAGCATCGTCTCCGCTCGCACCAACTTCCTCGTCAGCGGCGGGACCGGCTCCGGCAAGACGACGCTCCTGAGCGCGATGCTCGCCGCGGCCCCGCACGGGGAGCGGCTGATCATCGTCGAGGACTCGCACGAGCTCGCCCCCGACCACCCGCACGTGGTCAACCTGCAGTGCCGGGCCGGAAACGTCGAGGGTGCGGGAGCCGTCACGCTCGACGAGCTCGTCCGCCAGTCGTTGCGGATGCGGCCGGACCGGCTCGTCGTCGGCGAGTGCCGAGGCGCCGAGCTGCGCGACTTCCTGGCCGCCATGAACACCGGGCACGACGGCGCGGGCGGGACGCTGCACGCCAGCTCGCCCGGCGCTGTGCCGGCCCGGCTGGTCGCCATGGGTGCGCTCGCCGGACTCGGACCGGAGGCAACAGCGCTCCAGGCCGCGAGCGCGGTGGACTTCGTCGTCCATATGCGCCGCCCCCGCAGCACGGAGCGCCCGGCCGCAACCGGCGGGCCGGCGGCCGACCGGGCAGCGGCGGGCCGGACCACGCCCGCGGCGTCGCGGCGAGGCCCCGAGGCGCTGGCCGCGATCGAACTGCAGGGCGGCGCGCTGACGGCCGTCCCGCTGGCCCGGACCGGCGCGGACGGCCGGCTCGAGCTGAGCGCCGAGGCCCCCCGGCTGCTCGGCCCGCTGCTCGAGCACGGTCTGCCGACAGAGGTTCTGCGGGTCGAACGGGCAGACGAACCGTCGGAGGCTCCGGCCGGTGAACGCGCCGTGCCGCGGCACCGGTTCAAGCCGGTCCGGGACGCCGCATGAGCCAGGGACTGCTCGTCGTCTGCGCCGCCGCAGCGGCAGCGCTGTCCGTCCTGCTCCTGCTGCCCCGCGGTCCGCTTCTCCCGGCTGCGGGGCGTACTGGCCCCGCCGGACGGATCAGCCCGGCAGCGCACGCCGGAGCCGCCCCCTGCGGTCCCGCGAGCAGGCTGCAGGATGCCTGGCTGGCCCGGGGCGGGAACGGGGAGGTCGAGGCCCACACGCGGGCCCTGCGCCAGCTGGCAGCGCTCCTCGAGTCAGGGCGGGTGCCGGCCGAGGCGTGGGAGATGCTCGGGAGTACCTGGTCGTCCGGCCCGCGGGGCGAGGCCCGCGAGCATCGCCGGCGGGACGACATCGTGGCCGCCGCCACGGCGGCGCGGACCGCCCACACGCTGGGCCGGCCCTCCTCCCAGGGGATCCGCCGGCACCTCGAGCGAACCCCCTACGGGCACGTCTGGGAACGAGTGCACTGGTGCCTGCGCCTCAGCGAGGAGACCGGGGCGCCCTTGGCCGCGCTCCTGGAACGACTGGCCGAGCAGATCGAGGCGGCGTACGACTTCCACCGGGCCCGGCAGTCCGCACTCGCCGGGCCCCGGACCACGGCGCGCCTGCTCGCAGGCCTCCCAGCAGTCGGTCTCCTGCTGGCGGTCCTGCTCGGGGCCAGGCCCGTCGACCTGCTCCTGGGTCATCCGCTCGCCCAGCTCAGCTTCGCCGCGGGCCTGGCGTTCTGGTTCCTCAATCACGCCTGGACGCGGAGGCTGTTGCGCAGAGCGAACGGCACCGCGGAACCAGGCCGCTCGGCACCGCCCAGCATCTCGGCCGCAGCCGCCCGGAGAGCGGGGGCCCGCCGGGACGCGGGCCCCGGAGAGCCGTGGAGGCGTCGATGAGCGGGCTGGTGGTCGTCGCCGCCGTCGCCGCGGCGGTGTCGGTGTGGGTCGCATGGGGGCCGTCCCCCGGCTGGCAGCGACGCCAGGGCGGAGGGGCCGGACGGGACGCCGGGCTCGGGGGCGTCGGGCAGGCGCTACCCGGGACGACTGGCCGCGCCGGGGCGGGCGGCCCGCCCGGCCCGGGGGCCTCGGCCCCGGACGGTCACGGGGCCGGGGCAGTCCCCGTGGGCGAGGCCGATGTCCCGCTCCTGCTCGAGCTCAGCGCTGGCCTGCTGCAGGCGGGACAGCCCGTGTCCGGGGTGCTGACGACGCTCTCCCGCGTGGTCCCCGGGTGCGAGCCCCTGGCGAGGGTCGCCCACGCCGTGCTGGCGTCGGTGGAGTGGGAACGGGCCTGGGCCGAGGCGCCTCCCGCCTTCCGGCCGCTCGCCGAGGCCCTCGGATTCGCGCACCGCTCGGGGGCCGCCGCCGCCAAGCTGCTGCGCACAACGGCTGCCGAGCACCGGCGCGCGTCGGTGCGCGCGGAGGAGCGCCGCGCCGCCGAACTGGGTGTCCGTCTCGTCGTTCCGCTCGGGCTGTGCGCGCTGCCCGCCTTCGTCTGCATTGGGATCCTGCCGCTCGTGATCTCGATGATGCCGGACCTCTGATCCGCCGGGCCCCGGGAAGGGAGCGCGCGGATCGACCCCGGCATTCGACTCGTCCTCCACACCCGCACCGGGACCGAGAGTTCTGCAGAGCCGGACACGCTGGGGACGCGGCGCCAGCCGCGCGGGAGCAGGCTGGAGTCAGACCAGCGGAACCGCTGGCCGCAGCATCGATGAAAGGCAGGAGCCATGCAGCACGCAACAGCAGCAGCACCGACCGAGGAGAACGCGGAGATCGTCGACCTCGCGCAGTTCCAGGAGCCCGGCGGCACGGAGGAACTCACCTTCGCCGGACCGGAGTGGGCCGGCGAGCACGGGATCGCCACCGCCGAGTTCGCGATCGTCGCCCTGGCCGCAGTGGCATTCGCGGGCGTGCTCGTGACCGTCCTGTCCAGCGGGGACGTCAGCGAGCTGCTGATGGGCCTCGTCCAGAAGGCGCTGTCCTACTGACCCCCACGGGGCCCGCGCCCGGCCCGACGAACCGTAGAGCGAGGAGACCGAGATGAAGCGCAGAGCCTGGACCGCCCGGCGACGCCTCGGCGGCGATCCGGCCCGGCACGCCCCGGGCGGCGATGGGACGGTCGTGGTCCGGCGGACAGTGTCCGAGGGCCGGGCCGCGGAGCCGGGTGATCGGGGGAGCAGCACCGCCGAAGTGGCGGTGCTGCTCCCCGCGATCGCGGTCCTGCTCGTTGTCGGGCTGGGCATCGGGTCCGTCGGGGTCGGGCAGATCCAGATCGAGGAGGGCGCTCGAGCGGCCGCGCGCGAACTGGCGCGCGGGGAGAGCCCCGAGACCGCCACGGCGGCGGCCCGACGCCATGCGGGCGGCGACGCCCGCATCAGCATCTCGCCTGGGGCGGAGTACAGCACCGCGAGCATCAGCCGGAGCATCCGGATCCCCGGAGTTGGCGCCGAGCTCCTCACCCTCGAGGCGACGGCGCAGGCCAGGACGGAGGCGTCCTTCGATGCCGGCTGACTCCCCGCCCAGCGCCGAACGTGGCTCGGGCACCGTGCTGATGGTCTCGGTAGTCGCGGCCATCGCCCTCGCGATCGCCGCAGTGCTCGTCGTCGCGCACGTGGCCGTGCAGGCGACACGGGCGGCGTCGGCGGCAGACCTCGCGGCGCTGGCCGCCGCCGACGCGGCCCGCGGCCTGGCCAGCGGGGACCCCTGCACCGTGGCGGCCGATGTCGCCCAGCGGAACGACGCCGTGCTCGTCTCCTGCGCCCGCAGCGGGAGCGGAGGCAGCATCGTCGACGTGGTGACGTCGATCCGGCTCGTCGGCGAGTGGGCGCCCTGGCCGGGCCGCGGGCCTCCCGGTCTGGAGGCGACGGGCGCGTCGCGCGCTGGTCCGCCGCCGACCCCGTGGAGCCCTCGTGAGGGAGACCACTGAGCCCCGCCCCGGTGACCGGCCGTCCGCGCCGGGCACCGGCGTGCACGCCCCTACCGGGCGTCGCGCAGGAGCCGGCGCAGGAGAGCGACGGCCCCGGCCTTGCTCAGCGGGTTGTTCTTGTTGCCGCACTTCGGCGACTGGACGCACGAGGGACAGCCCCAGTCGCACTCGCAGGCCTCGATGGCCTCCAGTGTCGCCAGCAGCCATGTCCGGGCCCGCTGGTAGCCGCGCTCCACGAACCCTGCGCCGCCGGGGTGGCCGTCGTAGACGAAGATCGTCGGCGACTCGGTGTCGGCGTGCATGGCCGTGGACACTCCGCCGATGTCCCACCGGTCACTGGTCGCGACCAGGGGCAGAAGACCGATCGCGGCGTGCTCGGCGGCATGCAGGGCTCCCGGGACCTCGTCCGGGGCGACGCCGGCCGAGACCAGGTCCGCCTCGGAGACGGTGAACCAGACCGCCTTGGTGTCCAGGTCCCGCGGTTCGAGCTCCAGCGGTTCCTCCCCGAGGATCTCGTTGCTGGAGACCGACTTCCGCTGGAAGCCCACGACCTGCGTCGTGACCCGGACATCCCCGTAGTGCATCCGCACGGAGCCCCAGTCAGCGGCCGTCTCGACGTCGAGCACCTTGACGCTGGTGATGTCCCGGGCCTGCGTGTAGTAGTTCGGGTTGGCGCGCCGGACGAGGACGCAGTGGTCCTGCTCGTTCAGCTCCTCGACGATGTACGTCTGGCCCTGGTGGACGTACACGGCCTCCGGATGCGCCTGGTAGTGCGTCTGGGGCGAGTCCATGGTCCCGAGCAGGCTGCCGGTGTCGGCGTCGATGATGCTCACCGGCCCGCCCCCGTCGGCCCGCAGATTGACCATGGCGGCGGCGGACTCCGGATGCGTCCAGTACCAGCCGGAGGGCCGGCGCCGCAGGTACCCGCGCTCGACCAGCCGGTCCAGCAGTTCGCCCGCGGTCGGCCCGAACAGGTCCACGTCCTCACGCCGCAGCGGGTGCTCGGCCGCGGCCGCGCAGAGGTGCGGACCGAGGACGTAGGGGTTCGCCGGGTCGAAGACCGTGGCCTCGACCGGCGTCTCGAAGATCGCCTCCGGATGATGCGCCAGGTACGTGTCCAGCGGATCGTCGCTGGCGACGAAGACCGCCAACGCGTCCTGCCCGGCGCGCCCGGCGCGCCCGATCTGCTGGTAGAAGGAGGCGCGGGTCCCCGGCCAGCCCGCCACGACGACGGCGTCCAGCCCCGACACGTCGATGCCGAGCTCCAGTGCCGGGGTCGAGGCGATGGCCAGCAGCTCGCCCGAGCGCAGCTGGCGTTCGAGCTCTCGCCGCTCTTCGGGGAGGTATCCCGAGCGGTAGGCGGCGACGCGGTTGCGCAGTTCCGGGTGGACCTCGTCGAGCATGCTCTGCGTGATCGACGCGATCGTCTCCGCTCCGCGCCGGGACTTGATGAACCCGATGGTCCTGACGCGCTCGCAGACCAGGTTGGCGATGAGGTCCGACGTCTCGGCGATCGACGTCCGCCGGCGCGGCGCCCCGTTCTCACCCTTGGCGTCCGTCAGCGGCGGCTCCCACAGGGCCACGGTCGTCTGCCCGTGCGGCGAGAAGTCGGTGGTCACGGCCGTCGCCCGGGCGCCGATCAGTCGGCCGAAGGACTCAGCCGGCTCCGCGCTCGTCGCGGACGCGCCGATGAAGACGGGGTCGGAGCCGTAGTGCGCGCACACCCGGCGGAGCCGGCGCAGCAGATTCGCGACGTGCGAGCCGAACACGCCGCGGTAGCTATGGGCCTCGTCGACGACGACGAAAGCCAGTCGCTTGAAGAACCGGGCCCACCACGCGTGGTTCGGCAGGATCCCGTAGTGGAGCATGTCCGGGTTGCTCAGGAGGAAGTTGCCGTGGTCGCGCAGCCACCGCCGCTCGCCGCGCTCGGTGTCGCCGTCGTACGTCGCCGCCCGCACGTGCGGGAGGTCGAGCGCGCCGACGGCCGCGAGCTGGTCGGCGGCGAGTGCCTTGGTCGGGGAGAGGTAGAGGACCACGGCGCCGTCGCCGTTCGGCGCCGCCTCGGCGGACGACACGATCCGGTTGAGGGCCGGCAGCTGGTAGGCCAGCGACTTGCCGGAGGCGGTACCGGTGGCGACGACGACGTGCTCGCCGCCGTGCGCTGCCATCGCCGCCTGGACCTGGTGGAGCCACGGCTGCTGGACGCCGAGACGCTCGTAGGCTGCGACGATGCGCGGGTCCGCCCAGTCGGGCCAGGGGCCGTGGACGGCGTCGCGGGCCGGGAGGATCTGGGTGTGCAGGAGCTGCTCGGGGGCCGGGCCGGACCCGAGCAGGGGGATCAGCGAACCATGGCTGACCTGGAACGCACTCGCTCCGCCCGGAGTAGGTCCCGAAGCGGCCGGTGCGCCGGTCGGCCCGTCGCTGGGAGCGGGTCGGCTGCTCAGCTCTGCGCTGCCTCCAGCGTCACCATGGCCCCCAGCGGCGTCCAGCCCAGGTACCCGTAGAGGGCCTGGCCGTCGAGGGACGCGACGAGCAGGCCCTCGTCGACGTCGTGCTCCAGGGCCAGCGAGGCCAGCGCCCGCATGACGAACGAGCCTAGACCGCGGCGGCGGTACTCGGGGGCCGTGATGATCCGGTCGAAGACGGCGAACCCGTCCACGACGGAGACGTGGCCGCTCGCGGCGACGACGGCCGAATCGTCCTCGAGGTGCACGGACACGTAGGCGCGTGTGCCGTCGCGCTCGGTCTGCAGGACGAAGCCCTCCGGGTTCCGCGGAAGCTCCACGTCCTGCTCGCCCATGTCGGTCACCATCAGGACCTCGTTGGCGTCCACGGTGGCGAGGGCGAGATCGCCGGTCGCCCCGAGGAAGCCCTCGGCGTCCTCGACGAATACGGTCAGCCTCCGCGCGGGGTGCTTCCTGAGCGTCTCTGCGATGGCGGCGAGCTCACCGATCGACGGCTCGTGGATGACGTACTCCCAGTCGCCGATCGTGTCGTGCCGCAAGGCGGCGTGGACGCGACCCTCGTGCCGGCTGTCGTACCCCCGGGCCGAGGACCAGCCGGTCACCCACGTCTTGATCAGTTCGTCGCTCGCAGTCGATCCCATGCGTCGACCCTACCGCGAGACCGCAGGGTCGAGCAGAGTCGATGCACAACTGTTGCCGAAGACGAAAAAGGGCTCGGCCGCGGGCCGCCCGTCGCGCTGGGGCAGGCCTGGACGTCCCGCCGCCGTGGCTCCGTCCGGCCGGGAGCCGTGTGCTGGCGCGGGTGCCGGACAGTACCCTTGAAGGGTGTCTGTCAACCGCATCGTCCTCTACTACGCCTTCGCCCCGATCCCCGATCCGGAGGCGATCCGCCTCTGGCAGCGCTCGCTCCTCGAGCAGCACGGATTGAGGGGGCGCGTCCTCGTCTCCCGGCACGGCATCAACGGCACCGCGGGCGGCGAGGTCCGGGCCCTGAAGGCCTATGTGAAGGCGACCCGCGAGTACCCGGCGTTCCGGACGATGGACGTCAAGTGGTCCGAGGGGTCGGCCGAGGACTTCCCCCGCATCTCCGTGAAGGCCCGTGAGGAGATCGTCTCCTTCGGCGCCCCCGGCGAGCTCGAGGTGGACGAGAACGGCGTCGTCGGCGGCGGCGAGCACCTGCGTCCGGAGGAGCTCCACGAGCTGGTCGACCGGAAGCGGGCGGCCGGCGAGGAGGTCGTGTTCTTCGACGGGCGCAACGCCTTCGAAGCGGAGATCGGCCGCTTCAAGGGCGCGGTCGTCCCCGACGTGCGGACCACCCACGACTTCGTCGCCGAGCTCGACTCCGGCAAGTACGACGACCTCAAGGACAAGCCCGTCGTTACGTACTGCACCGGAGGCATCCGCTGCGAGGTCCTCTCCTCCCTCATGGTCAAGCGCGGGTTCAAGGAGGTCTACCAGCTCCAGGGCGGCATCGCCCGCTACGGCGAGACCTACGGCGACTCGGGGCTGTGGGAGGGCTCGCTGTACGTCTTCGACCGGCGCATGCACCTGGAGTTCACGCCCGACGCCGTCACCATCGGCCGCTGCGTCTGCTGCGGCGCGGACACCAACAAGTTCGAGAACTGCGCCGACCTCGCCTGCCGGAACCTGCGCCTGTTCTGCGCCGAGTGCGCCCGGGACGAGACGAAGCGGCTCTGCCCGGACTGTACGGTGGGGCGTGGGACGAGTACGACGGCGGCGGGTCCTGCGGCGGAACCCGCGGCGGAACCCGTCGAGGCGGTGGCCCGTTGAGCGACGCCGGAACAGGGCACGATCCGGCCGACGGCCCCACCGGGGTCCCGGCGGCCGGCTGGGATGCACCGGAGGACGCGCCGTGCAGCGACGACCAGGGCCTGCTCGACGCCCTCGCGGCGGATCTGCGCGCCGCCCGGTACGACCACGACGGCGTCACCGAGCTGCTCGGGGAGGACGCTCACGCGGCGCTGCTGCGGGACCAGACCGTGCCGGCGCGACTCGTCCTGGACGGCGTCTACGCCGCCAGCCGACGGCGGGACGCTCCCGGGAGCGGCGCGGACGGCGCGGGGACGGACGCGCTGGCCCGGGCCGTCGTCGTCGACCTCTTCCTCCTCGGCGCCGAGGTCCCCGAGGACCTGCTCGACGCCGCGTTCCCGCGGCTCGGCCGCGACGGCCTGGCCGGGCTGCGCCTTGTGGAGCCCGGGGTCGAGGCCGCGCCGGAGCGGCCGGCGTCCGACGCGCAGGGGCCCGGGGATCCCGTACTCCGCCCGGCCGGGCGCCGCTGGCGGGCATCGGCCGACCTGCGCCCGCACGCCTCGGACACCGGGGCCGAGCTCTGGGTGGCCAGCGATCTCGGCTCGCACCAGCGCCCCGGCGTGCTGCGGACCGACCATGTCCTGGGCATCGGGCAGGCCTCGCTGACGCTGGCGCAGACCACGGTCCGCCGACCGGCTGCGCGTGCCCTCGACCTCGGGACCGGGTGCGGCATCCAGACGTTCCACCTCCTCGGGCACGTCGATCACGTCGTCGCCACGGATGTCTCCGCCCGGGCGCTCGCGTTCGCGCGCTTCAACCTCCTGCTCAACCATGCGGCCCTCGGCATCGACCCCGCCGACCTGGCGGCCCGCGTCGACCTGCGTCGCGGGAGCCTGCTGGAACCCGTCGCCGGGGAGAGCTTCGATCTGGCGGTCTCCAACCCGCCCTTCGTCATCACGCCGCGCCGTCCGGCCGAGCGCGAGCAGGACCGGTTCACCTATCGCGACGGCGGCCTGCCCGGCGACTCGCTCGTGGCGCGGCTCGTCAGCGAGCTGCCCGGGGTCCTGGCGCCTGGCGGCACCGCGCAGATGCTGCTCAACTGGGAGATCACCGCGGCCGACGGCACCGCGTTCGACCGCCCCCGCGCCTGGCTGGACAGCGGGCTCGCCGCAGGGCTCTCCGCCGAGGCTTGGCTGATCCAGCGGGATACCGAATCGCCGCTGGAGTACGCGGAGGTCTGGCTGCGCGACGCCGCCGAGGCGCGCGACCCGGAGCGGTACCGCGCGAACTACGCCGCCTACCTGGAGGACTTCGCGTCCCGCGACGTCGAGTCGATCGGTTTCGGCATGCTCTGGCTGCGGCGGCCCGCCGATCCGGCCCGGCGCGCCGTCGGCCGCAGGTTCGAGGAGATCGCCCATCCGATCGAGCAGCCGGTCGGTCCGCACCTGGCCCGTGCCGTCGCGGCCGCGGACGAGCTCGAGGCGGATCTGGCCGCGGCGCGCTTCGAGCAGCTGCACCTGGTGGTGGCCGACGACGTGACCGAGGAACGGCACCAGCGCCCCGGCGCGGAGCACCCCGGCGTCATACTGTTACGCCAGGGCGCGGGCCTGCGCCGGACCAGCCTGCTGAGCACGGCGGAGGCGGGATTCGTCTCGGCGTGCGACGGCGAACTGGCGGTCGGCCAGATCATCGGCGCCATCGGCGCACTCCTCGGCGACGAGGATCCGGAGCTGGCCGAGACGCTCGCGGCGGGCGTCCGCCGACTCATCCGTGACGGATTCCTGAACAAGTCGGACCACAACCGCTAGTCTTTTCGGATATGACCCAGAACACTCATGGGATACCGGCAGTCGCCCCGACTTCCGGTCCAACCGAAACGGGGGAGAAGTTGCCGAAAACGACGCCGGACAATCCGGTGGTCATCAAGGACCCGCAGGCCATCCGTGCACTGGCGCACGAGGCCCGTCTCGAGGCGCTCGAGGAGCTCATCTCCTCGCAGTCGAGCCGGACCGCCACCGAGCTGGCCTCCCGCTGCGGTCTGACCCCCAGCGCCATGAGCTACCATCTCCGCGCCCTGGAGAAGTACGGGTACGTGGAGCGCGCACCGAGCGAGGGCGACGCCCGCGAGCGCCGCTGGCGCGCCGCCGGCGACCGCATCGTCGTCGAGTCCTTCAACCAGAAGGCGCCGGCGAAGACCGCCTTCCTTAACGTGCAGCTCAACGCGTTCCGCGAGCGTCTGGCCGCCGAGATCGACCGGCGCGAGGCGGAGGCCTCGGCGGGGATCGAGCCGGCGCCGGACCGTGCCCCCGTGCTCACCACGGGCATGGTCTTCCTCAACGACGAGCAGCGCCAGGAGTTCGTGAAGCGCGTCTACGACATCGTGCGCGAGTACGAGTCCAAGGCCGGTCCGGAGGAGCGCGGAGTGGACGGCAAGCGTCTCTACTACATGCTCTCCTTCCTGCCCGAGATCGTGGAGTCCGAGCTGCCGAAGCCCAAGCCCGCCATCCAGCGCCCCGGCTTGCCGAAGAGGTAGAACAGGCTACCCTAGTGCGAGTATGAGCTGGCCCGCGCCGTGGAGATACCCGGCTGCGGGCCGCAGGTTGCTAGAGGAGTGTTGTGCCCGCCAAGGCGAAGGAAAAGTCCGGCAAGAAGCTCGTCATCGTCGAGTCGCCGGCCAAGAGCAAGTCGATCGCCAAGTACCTGGGCGAGGGGTTCGTCGTCGACGCCTCCGTGGGCCACATCCGTGATCTGCCGCAGCCGTCCGAGCTGCCAGCCGAGCTGAAGAAGACCTCGGTCGGCAAGTTCGCGATCGATCTGGACAACGACTTCGAGCCCTACTACGTGGTCAATCCGGACAAGAAGAAGAAGGTCGCCGAGCTCAAGGCTCAGCTCAAGGACGCCGACGAGCTCTATCTCGCCACCGATGCGGACCGCGAGGGCGAGGCCATCGCGTGGCACCTGCTCGAGGTGCTCAAGCCGAAGGTCCCCGTGCACCGCATGGCCTTCACGGAGATCACCAAGGAGGGCATCGCCCGCGCCCTGGACAACATCCGCGAACTCGACACCGACCTCGTCGACGCGCAGGAGACCCGGCGCGTCCTGGACCGGCTCTACGGCTACGAGATCTCCCCGGTGCTGTGGCGCAAGATCGCCCGCGGGCTCTCCGCCGGCCGCGTGCAGTCCGTCGCGACCCGCCTGGTGGTCGAGCGCGAGCGGGAGCGCATGGCGTTCCGCTCGGCCAGTTACTGGGACCTCTCCGGAGAGTTCGCGACGACGGGGGGCGAGTCCTTCAAGGCCAAGCTGACCGGCGTGAACGGCGCCCGGGTCGCCTCCGGCCGGGACTTCGACGACAAGGGGCGGCTCAAGGAGGCCAAGGGCGGCAAGGCCGCCGTCGTCGCACTGGACGAGCAGGCGGCCACGTCGCTGGCGGAGGGCCTCACCGGCGCCGAGTTCGCCGTCACCGGCGTCGAGACCAAGCCGTACACGCGCCGACCGGCGGCCCCGTTCACGACGTCGACGCTCCAGCAGGAGGCCAGCCGCAAGCTGCGCTGGTCCTCGCGGAACACCATGCAGATCGCACAGCGGCTGTACGAGAACGGCTACATCACCTATATGCGTACCGACTCGGTGGCGCTGTCCAACGAGGCCGTCACGGCGGCGCGCCGGCAGGCCTCCGAGCTCTACGGCGGCGAGTATGTCCCGGACAAGCCGCGCATCTACAAGTCCAAGAGCGGGAACGCGCAGGAGGCCCACGAGGCCATCCGCCCGGCCGGCGACTCCTTCCGCCGCCCGCGCGACGTGCGCAGCCAGCTCTCCGGCGACGAGTTCAAGCTCTACGAGCTGATCTGGAAGCGCACGGTCGCGTCGCAGATGGCCGACGCCAAGGGCTCGACGGCGTCCGTCCGGCTGACCGGGACGGCCTCCGACGGCCGCACCGCCGAGTTCGGCGCGTCTGGCACGGTCATCACCTTCCGCGGCTTCATGGCCGCCTACGAGGAGGGGCGCGACGTCCCCGAGGGGCAGGAGGAGAGCGGCTCCGAGGCCCGCCTGCCGCAGCTGGCCGAGGGCGATTCCCTGGTCGGCTCGGAGGTGCAGGCACTGGGCCACGAGACGTCGCCGCCGGCCCGCTACACGGAGGCGTCGATCGTCGCCGAGCTGGAGGCCCGCGAGATCGGCCGCCCGTCCACGTACGCGCCGACGATCTCCACGATCATGGACCGCGGGTACGTCACCAAGCGCGGCGGCGCCCTGGTGCCCAGCTGGATCGCGTTCTCCGTGGTGCGGCTGCTCGAGGAGCACTTCGGCCAGTACGTCGACTACGGGTTCACGGCCCGTCTCGAGGAGGACCTGGACGAGATCGCCCAGGGCCATCTGGGCCGCTCCGACTGGCTGCGGCACTTCT
Source organism: Zhihengliuella sp. (assembly GCF_031178195.1). Taxonomy (GTDB): domain Bacteria; phylum Actinomycetota; class Actinomycetes; order Actinomycetales; family Micrococcaceae; genus Zhihengliuella. The sequence continues at coordinate 88,524 of NZ_JAPSJL010000006.1, read as the reverse complement.
ACTTCGGCGAGGACGCGCACCACGGGCTGCGCCACGTCGTCGAGAACCTCGGGGACATCGACGCGCGGGCGATCAACTCGATCGAGATCGCCGACGGGATTGTCCTGCGCGTGGGCAAGTTCGGCCCCTACCTGGAGAAGCCGGTCCCGGCGGATGCGCCGGAGGGCACCGAGCCGCAGCGCGTGAACGTGCCGGAGGACCTCGCGCCCGATGAGCTGACCGCCGAGAAGGCGATCGAGCTCATGGAGCAGCAGGGGCCGTCGGAGCGGGAGCTCGGCGTCGACCCGGAGACCGGGCGGACGATCGTGGCCAAGGACGGCCGCTACGGGCCGTACGTCACGGAGGTCATCCCCGAGATGACCGACGCGGAGCTCGAGGCCATGCCGACCGAGTACTACAAGAACGGCAAGCCGAAGCCGAAGAAGAAGCCGGCCAAGGTCAAGCCGCGCACCGGCTCGCTGTTCAAGTCCATGAGCATCGAGACGGTCACGCTCGAGGAGGCGCTGAAGCTCCTGTCCCTGCCGCGCGTTCTCGGCGAGGACGACGGGAAGGAGATCACGGTCCAGAACGGCCGTTTCGGCCCGTACCTCAAAAAGGGCTCGGACTCACGGTCGATCGAGTCCGAGGAGCAGATCTTCACGATCACCCTCGAGGAGGCCAGGAAGATCTACGAGCAGCCGAAGCAGCGCGGTGCCCGCTCGGCGACGGCCCCGCTGGCGGAGTTCGGCGACGATCCCACCACGGAGAAGCCGATCGTGGTCAAGGACGGCCGGTTCGGCCCGTACATCACGGACGGAGCCACCAACATCACCGTGCCGCGTGGGATGTCGATCGAGGAGCTCACCCGCGAGAAGGCGATCGAACTGCTCGCCGAGAAGCGGGCCAAGGCGCCGGCCAAGCGAGGGACCGGCTCGACGGCCGGGCGGTCGAAGTCGGGCACGGCGAAGGCCAGCGCCAAGACGGCGGCCAAGAAGCCGGCCGCCAAGAAGGCGACGGGCTCCAAGTCCGCCGCATCCGCCCGCACCGAGAAGTAACGGGGGTAGAGCGTGCGCCTGGGTGTTCTGGACATCGGATCCAACACCGTCCACCTGCTCCTGGTGGACGCCTACCCGGGCGCACGCCCCGTGGCGTTCGCGTCGCACAAGCGGCCGCTGTCGCTCGTCGCCTACCTCGACGCGTCGGGCGCCATCACCGAACGCGGTCAGCGCGAGCTCCTCGACTTCGTTGCCGAGGCACGCGATTTCGCGGCCCGGCACCGCGCCGAGGACCTGCTCGCGTTCTGCACGTCCGCGATCCGCGAGTCCGCCAACGGAGAGCTGGTGCTCGAGCGGGTCGTGACGGAGACCGGCGTGCATCTGATGGAGCTGACCGGTGAGCAGGAGGCCGGCATGACGTACAACGCCGTCCGGCGCTGGTACGGCTGGCAGGCCAACAGCATCCTCGATCTGGACATCGGCGGCGGATCCTTCGAGATGGCGCTGGGCACGGACGAGTTCCCGGCCATCGCCCGCTCCGTGCCGCTCGGCGCCGGCCGCCTGACCCGCGAATGGCTGCAGGGGAACCCGTCGGAGATCTCCCGCATCCGGGAGATGCGCGACCACGTCCGCGAGGTCATCGCGGGGCCGGCGGCAGAGCTGCGCGAGTACGGGCGGCCCGACCTGGTCGCCGGCACCTCGAAGACCTTCCGCTCGTTGGCCCGGATCGCCGGGGCCGCCCCCTCGGCCGAGGGCCCCTACGTCAAACGCGTGCTGCGCCGCGAGGACGTCAAGCTGTGGATGCATCGCCTCTCCGCCATGACGTGGGAGCAGCGGGGCGAGCTGCCCGGAGTCTCGCAGATCCGGGCACCCCAGGTCCTGGCCGGCGCCGTCGTCGCCTACGAGGCGATGTCCGCGCTGAAGGTGAAATCCCTCAGGATCTGCCCCTGGGCCCTGCGCGAGGGCCTCATCCTGCGGCGGTTCGACCATCTCCTGGTGGACAGCGGGGGACCGTCGGGGGATACCGTTGGAGTGGGACACGTGGAACTCTTGAAGCAGCAGCAACGCCACCCGGACGCCATGTCCGAAGCCGGACGGCCGGACCGGCCGGGCGTGTCGATACTGGACGGGAGTCAGCTATGACAACGAAGACCGATGTGATCCTCTCGAGTTCCTCGGTCTACCCGCTGACGGTGCTGGACGCGTTCAGCATGGCCCGCGATCTCGGGTACGACGGCGTGGAGGTCATGGTCACCGGCAACCAGATCTCCCAGAGTCCGGAGCGGCTCGTGACCCTGGCGGAGCGCTACGACCAGCCGATCCGCGCCATCCACGCGCCGACCCTGCTGCTCACGCAGCAGGTCTGGGGGTCGGCCTGGAACAAGATCGAGCGCAGCGCCGAGATGGCCCGCCACGTCGGTTGCGACGTCGTCGTCGCGCATCCCCCCTTCCGCTGGCAGGGCACCTATGCGACCGGGTTCGCCGATGGCGTGCGGCGGATCTACGAGGAGACCGGCGTGCGGATCGCCGTCGAGAACATGTACCCGTGGCGAGCGCGCGGCCGCGAGGCCAAGATGTACCTGCCGCACTGGAACCCCGTGCCCCAGCCGTACGACTACGTGACCTGGGACTTCTCGCATGCGGCGATCGCCAACGCCGACTCGCACGAGGCTTTCCGGGAGCTGGGCGAGCGGCTGACCCACGTGCACCTGTGCGACGGCACCGACAACGGCAAGGACGAGCACATGGTTCCCGGGCACGGCACCCAGCCGGTGCGCGAGTCCATCGAGTTCCTGCGCGACAGCGCGTGGGACGGCGTGGTGGCCGTGGAGGTCGCTACGCGCCGGGCCAAGGGCCCCGGTGCGCGGGAGGAATGGCTGGCCGAGACGCTCGAGTTCGCGCGGCGGCACCTGGCCCGCCCGGAGCCCGCCGCGGACTCCGCCGGCGGCGGGGACGACGGCGCCCGCGCCGAGGTCTCCGACTAGCGTCTCGCCTCGTACCGGGTCAGCACCGCCCCGCCGGGAAGCGTCCGCGTCTCCAGCGTCGAGGAGAACACCACCGTCGGCGTGTCCCGCCAGTTCCGGGCGAACTGGGCCCGCGCCGCGGTGGCGTCCGGGTGCTGGTCGCCGGCGGCGGCGACGTAGCCGTCCAGGGTGAGGTTCATGCCGTAGACCAGTCTCCGCATCGCGCCTGCCCTCCGTCCGCCGGTAGGGGCAGTCTAGGCCCGTCCGGGTCGCTCGGGCAGCCCGGAGCGAGCCCCGTCGTCGACCCCGTTGCCCGATCGCGACACCGAGTAGGGGCGCTCACGGCGTGCGTGCCACAATGGCCGGATGGAACAGAGCGCGAACCAGACCCAGTCCACCTCTGACCTCAAGCTGGCCTTCCTCGGCACCGGCTCGATGAACGGCGCGATCATGCGCGGCATCATCAGCGCCGGCCACCGCCCGGAGCTCATCACCGCCACCGTCCGCACCCCCGCCAAGGCGGAGGCGCTGGCGGAGGAGACCGGCGTCAACGCCGTGGCCACCGAGAACGACGCCGAGGCGAACCTGACCGCCGTGGCCGACGCCGACGTCGTCTTCCTCGGCGTGAAGCCCGTCGGCATCGAGGCCCTCGCCCGCGAGATCGCCGATTCCCTGAAGCCGGACGCCGCCGTCGTCTCGGTCGCCGCGGCCATCACCATCGAGATGCTCGAGCGCGCCCTGAAGCCCGGCCAGCCGGTGGTGCGCAGCATGCCGAACACGCCCCTGACCGTGGGCCTCGGCGCCGTCGGCGTCGCCGCCGGCAGCAGCGTCTCCGACGACCAGCTGGCCCGGGTCGTGGATCTCTACGCGGGGGCCGGGATCGTCAAGGTCGTCCCCGAGCACCTCATCGAGGCCGTCACTGGCGTCTCCGGCTCCGGTCCCGCCTACGTCTTCTACCTGGCCGAGGCCATGGCGAAGGCGGGCGAGGAGCTGGGCCTCGACGCCGACACCGCCCGTGACCTGGCCCGCGCCACCGTCGCCGGCGCCGGCCGGATGCTGGACGCCGACGTCGATCCCGGGGAGCTCCGCCGCAACGTCACCAGCCCCAACGGGACCACGGAGCGGGCGATCATGAGCTTCGACGAGTCCGGGCTGCCGGCGATCATCGCCCGAGGCGCGAAGGCGTCCGCCGACCGCTCGCTCGAGATCAGTCGCGAGCTCCAGGGTTGAGCCGGATCTCGCGGGGAGGCGGCCCTCGTCTTCTCGGCAGAACGTCTGATTCCGACCGAATCGATGGTCGGATTGGCGACTCCGGGAGAGCTGCGTAGGCTTCGGGCATGAGTCTGCCCACGCTCCGCGTCCCCGCGGTTTCCGGTCGCCCCGAGGTCCTGCTGCGTCCCTTCGCCGTCGAGGAGGAGGCGGAGGCTCGCGCCGCCCACGCCGAGCTCGCCGCCGAGAACTTCGATTTCCTGCTGGATCCCTACGTGCCGGGGCGTCGGAGCGAGGAACTGAGCTGGGCCGAGTGGCTGCACGGCCACGAGCGCCACGCGGAGGGGCTGGACCTCCCGCGAGGACACGTCCCCGCGCTCTTCCTCGCCGCCGAGGCGCACGGCCAGCTCGCCGGACGCGTCAGTGTCCGGCTCGACCTCAACGCCTGGCTGGAGACCTTCGGCGGGAACATCGGCTACGGGGTGCGCCCGGCCTTCCGCCGTCGCGGCGTGGCCTCTCAGATCCTGGCCGGAGCCCTCCAGCTCCTGGGTGAGGCGCGGGACGTGACGAGTGCCGTCGTCACCTGCGATCCCGAGAACCGTGGCTCCGAGGCGGTCATCCGCGGGGCCGGGGGCGCCCCGGCCCCCGTGCCCGACGGGGAGGGCCGGTCCCGCTTCCTGGTGCCCGTCCCGGCACGCTAGCGACGTCCGCGCGGTCCGCGGGTCCCCGAGGCGCCCGCGCTTTCCGCGCCCTTCGGCCGCGCTGCTCTACGGTCGGGCCGCGAAACGCTCCAGGAGATCCACGTGGCCGGAGACGATCAGCATGTCCCGGTGCGTCACCTTGGTGTCCGGTTGGGCGTAGGTGAAGTCCTCGCCCGGGCTCTTCACGCCCACCACGGTCACGCCGTACTTGGAGCGCACCTGCGACTCGCCCAGCGTGAAGCCCTGGGTCTCCTTCGGCGGGTACATCTTCACGATCGCGAAGCCGTCGTCGAACTCGATGAAGTCCAGCATGCGCCCGCCGACCAGGTGGGCGGCGCGGACGCCCGCGTCCGCCTCCGGGTACACCACGTGGTTGACGCCGATCCGGTTGAGGATCTTGCCGTGGGCGGGCGTGATCGCCTTCGCCCACAGGTGCTCGATGCCCAGATCGACCAGATTCACTGCGATGAGCACCGAGGACTCGATCGACGTGCCCACGCCGACGACGGCGGCACTGAACTCCTGGGCGCCGAGCTGGCGCAGGGCGTCGATGTCGGTGGCGTCGGCCTCGACGATGTGCGTGAGCGTGCCGGCGTACTTCTGGACCAGGGCGGTGTTGCGCTCGATGGCCAGGACCTCGCGGCCCTGGTGGATGAGCTGTTCCGCCACGGCCGAGCCGAAGCGACCCAGGCCGATGACCATGACCGGTGCGTTGTGGTCCATCCGATTGTCAGCCAATGATCGGCCTCTCCTCTGGGTAGTGGAAGCGCTGGTCGCGCTGGCGCGCCGCCAGGCTCGCGGCGAGCGTGATGGTGCCGAGTCGGCCCGCGTACATCAGGGCGGCCAGGATGTACTTGCCGGACGGCGGCAGCTCCGCGCTCAATCCTACGGACAGTCCGCAGGTCGCGAACGCGGAGATCGTCTCGAACAGGACCCGGTCCAGCGGCTCCTTGGTGATCCACAGGAGCAGGGCGCAGCCGATGGTGACCAGGGTCGCGGCCAGCACGACGACGGACAGGGCCACGCGCATCGCGCCCTCGGGGATCCGGCGGCCGAACGCCCGCACGTCCGAGTGGCCCCGGGCCTCGGCGGCGATCGCCAGGAAGAGGACCGCGATCGTGGTCACCTTGATGCCGCCCGCGGTGGACACGGAGCCGCCGCCGGCGAACATCAGGGCGTCGGTGATGAGCATGCTCGTCGGGTTGAGCTCGTTCTGGTCCACCACGGAGAAGCCGCCCGAGCGGGTCATGACCGAGCCGAACAGCGAGTAGAGGATCTTGTCGCCGAGGCTGAAGCCGCCGATGGTCCTGGGGTTCTCCCACTCGAGCGCCCCGAGGACCACGGCACCGGCGAGGCAGAGGATCGTGCTGACGACGACGGTGAGCTTGGCGTGCAGCGACCAGCGGTGGAAGTGGTGCCGACAGGTGAGCAGGACCATGAGCACGGGGAAGCCGAGGCTGCCGATGAAGACCCCGATCATCACGGTCATCGTGATGAGGAGGTTGTGCTCGTAGCCGACCAGCCCGTTGGCGTGGGAGACGAAGCCGCCGTTGTTGAACGAGGAGACCGCGTAGAAGAGGCCGTGGAAGACGGCGTCGCCGACATCGCGGTCCTCGTACCAGTAGGCGGGGATCAGGATCGCCGCCAGCGCGAGCTGGATGAGCGTCGTCGTGGTGATGATGATGCGCAGCAGCGTGCCGACCTCGCCGAGACGGCCGGCCTCGTTGGCGTTCATCGACTGCTGCGCCAGCAGCTTGCCGCGGACCCCGAGGCGGCGCGAGACGGCCATGGCCAGGATCGAGGCCAGGGTGATGACGCCGAGGCCGCCGATGAACATCGCGACCATGATCACGACCAGCCCGAAGAGCGACCAGTGCTCGCCGGAGTTGACGGTCGTCAGACCCGTGACGGTCACCGCGGAGGTCGCCGTGAACAAGGCGTCGTGCAGCGGTGTGACGGTGTGCTTCACCGAGGCGGCCGGCAGCGAGAGCAACCCGGTGAACACGGAGATCACCAGGAAGAGGACCACCAGGAAGAGGCGGGACGGAGAGGTGGCCGCGATCTCGTCCACCGCGTCGCGGAGCTGCTGCAGGGTGCGCACGATCCACGGGGTGTGCTCGACGGGCGGCGCGGACATGGGACCACCATAGTCCACGGCCCGGGCGGGAGCCGGCGACTGGTCGCGGAGCGCCGCACGGACCGGACGCGGCCCCGGGGGCCGGGTCCGCGACCGGCGGCGGCCCCGGTCCTGACCCCGGCCGCCATCCCCGTTCGGTAGGCTGGCGGCCGTGATGATCCTCAAGCGGGAAGCGCCGCCCACCACGGTGATCTGGAGCGATGCGCTCCTGGAGTACCGCTTCAGCGAGACGCATCCCATGGACCCGGTCCGGCTCGACCTCACGGTCCGGCTGGCCCGTGGCCTCGGGATCTGGGAGCGCGAGTCGCTCACCGTCGTCGAACCCCGGCTCGCGACCGTCGACGAGCTCGCGACCGTGCACGACCGGGACTACATCGACGCCGTCCGGCGCGTGAGCGCGGATCCGTCCGCGCCGGAGCCGCTGCTCGGCCTCGGCACCGAGGACAACCCCGCGTTCGGCGGGATGCACGAGGCCGCGGCCCGGCTCGCAGGGGCCTCGATCCTGGCCGCGGACGCCGTGCTCGAGGGGCGCTCGCTGCACGCCGTGAACTTCGCCGGCGGGATGCACCACGCCGGCCGGGCCGCCGCCGCCGGGTTCTCCATCTACAACGACGCCGCGCTGGCGATCCGCCGCCTCCTCGACGGCGGCCTGGAGCGCGTGCTCTACATCGACGTCGACGCCCACCACGGGGACGGGGTGGAGCGGATCTTCTGGGACGATCCGCGGGTGCTGACCATCTCCCTGCACGAGTCCGGGATCTCGCTCTTCCCCGGCACCGGCTTCGCCAACGAGGTCGGCGCCCAACCGGCGGCGGGCCAAGCCGTCAACGTGGCGCTGCCTCTGGGCACGGACGATGCCGGCTGGCTGCGGGCCTTCCATGCCGTCGTCCCGCAGCTCGCGGAGACCTTCTCCCCGGAGGCGATCGTCAGCCAGCACGGGTGCGACGGCCACGTGCGGGACGAGCTGACCAACCTGCGGCTCAGCGTGGACGGGCAGCGCCAGAACATGCTGGACGTGCGGGACCTCGCGGAGCGGCTCTGCGGCGGCCGCTGGGTGGCGCTCGGGGGAGGCGGGTACGACGCCGTCGGGGTCGTCCCGCGCGCATGGGCGCACCTGCTGGCCATCGCCTCGGGGGCCCCGGTCCCGCTGCGCACCCCGGTCCCGCAGGAGTGGCTGGACTACGTCCGCGAGCGGTACGGTCTGGAGGCGCCGGTCGGGATGAGCGACGGCGTCGAGCTGTGGTGGCGATCGTGGGAGGTCGGCTACGACCCGGGCGACGCGGTGGACCGCGCGGTCCTCGCCACGCGCAAGGAGGTCTTCCCGCTGTACGGACTCGACCCCTACTTCGATTGACCGCCCGTCACGAATCGCCTCGAAGAATGCCTCACGGCGTATATGCGATTAGGGTGATGGCCATGGTGTTCGACTCTGTGTTCCCGGTGATCTCCGACGCGACGCGTCGTCGCATCCTCGAGGAGCTCCTCGACGGCGACCTGGCCGTGGGCGAGCTCGTCGAGCGCCTGGGCGTCAGCCAGCCCACCGTGTCCAAGCACTTGAAGGTCCTCCGCGAGGCGCAGCTGGTGAGCACCCGGGCCGAGGGACAGCGCCGGTACTACGGGGTGGAGGTCGCCGGCCTGGTGGCCGCTGCCGAATGGTTCACGCCGTTCGCCGAGCTGGCCGCCACGGCCGGCCGCACGCCCTCCGTCCTCCGGCCGACGGTCCATCCGGCGGGTGCCTCCGGGGAATCCGCCCGCGCCGCTCGGATCGCGGAGACGGTCGGTGCCCCGCCCGCGTCCGGCGAGACGGCGCCGGCCGGCCAGCCCGCCCGGGACGGGCAGGTCGTGCGGGAGGGGCAGCCCAAGGAGTTCGGGCGGGCCGTCGGCGCGACCGTCGAGCAGGTCGCGGACCGGGCCCAGCACCTGCTCAACCGTCTGCCGAAGCCCAGGTTCCCGCAGGGACGGATCGGCCGCCGCCGCTGAGCGGGTCGCGCCCCGGAGGGCCTGTGCTCCGCGCGACCCATCCCGTCGAGGGGTGCCGCGGCGTCATACGTGGCCGGGGACTGCCGTTCCGGTGTACGCTTCTGGGCATGATCAAGCGTTGGTATGCGTATTTTGCGTCGGCTCTGGAGGGGCCCTCGCGCTTCTAGCGCATCCAACGACCTTCAGAGCCGACAGGACCCGGGCACCCGCCCGAGGTCCTTTTTCTATACCCGGCTCTGCAGGTGAGAACCATGCGGAGCCGCCATCCCGGAAGGCCCCCGCATGAGCATCACCACCGAGACCACCGCACCCGCCGACCGTTCCCGCCCGGAGGACCGGGGCACGAACAATGTCCGCGTCAAGGACTTCTCCCCGTTGCCGAGCCCGTCCGAGCTCCGCTCCGAGCTGCCCGCCGGGCCGGGGCTCCAGGCGCAGATCGAGCGCCACCGCGACGAGGTCCGCGCGGTGCTGGACGGCGTCGACCCTCGCCTCCTCGTGATCGTCGGCCCGTGCTCCATCCACGACGTCGACGCAGGTCTCGAATACGCCGCCCGCCTCGCCCGGATCGCCGAGCAGCACCGCGGAGAGCTCCTGATCGTGATGCGGACCTACTTCGAGAAGCCGCGCACCACGGTGGGCTGGAAGGGCCTCATCAACGACCCGGGCCTCGACGGCTCGCACCGGATCGCCGAGGGCCTGCGCGCCGCCCGCGGCTTCCTCCTGCGGGTCGCCGGGCTGGGCCTGCCGACCGCCACCGAGTTCCTCGAGCCGATCACGCCGCAGTACGTCGCCGACCTGGTCTCCTGGGGCGCCATCGGGGCCCGCACCACCGAGAGCCAGATCCACCGCCAGCTCGTCTCCGGGCTGTCCATGCCGGTCGGATTCAAGAACGGCACGGCCGGCGATCTCCAGATCGCCCTCGACGCGTGCGGTGCCGCAGCGGCCGAGCAGTCCTTCGTCGGCATCGACGACGACGGCCGGGCGTCCCTGGTCTCCACCCGGGGCAACCGGGACGTGCACCTGATCCTCCGCGGCGGCTCGGACGGACCCAACTACTCCGCAGGCCACGTCGCCGACGCTTCGGCGACGCTGGCCGCGGCCGGCCTGAACCCCCGCCTGATCGTGGACGCCTCCCACGCGAACTCGGGGAAGTCCCACACGCGGCAGGCCGCCGTCCTCGACGATCTGGCGGAGCGCATCGCCGCCGGCGAGGACGGCATCGCCGGGATCATGTCGGAGAGCTTCCTGGTCCCCGGGGCTCAGAAGTTCACGCCGGGTGCCCACGATCCGGCGGCGTTGGTCACCGGGCAGTCGATCACCGACGCGTGCATGGGATGGGAGGCCACGGAGGCCGGCCTCGGCCGGCTCGCCGACGCCGTCGCGCACCGCTCCCGGGCCGCACTGGCGGACTGAGCCGTCCTGCCCGTGGCGGGCGTCACGGTGGGGTGCGGAAGGGGAGGTGGTTTCGCTTAACCCCGACCGGCCACTATTGTTGCTTCTCGAGATGACACGGCTCCGAGCCGATCACGCGTGCGCCGCGAATCACCGTCCCCGATGGCGGGGCGGGTGCCGTGGCGCGGGACTCGGTGGAGTCCGTCGGCTAAGGCAGGAGAGTGTGAGTATGGCGGATGGTCAGAATTTCGCGGACGCCCGCTTCATGACCGTGGCGGAGGTCGCGGAGGTCATGCGGGTCTCGAAGATGACTGTCTACCGCCTGATCCACTCCGCGGAGCTGCCCGCCGTTCGGTTCGGACGGTCCTACCGCGTGCCGGAGAACGCCGTCGCCGAGTATCTGCGCGGCGCGCAGATCGACGGGAATTCGGCCACCGGCTGAGTGCAGCCGTCGGCCCCGGACCCACGCGTGGTCCGGGGGCCGCTCTGGAGCGGGTAATCTGTTAGAGAACGTTTAACGTCCGTTGGTTGCGCTCGTGTGCCTTCGGGTGAGACGCAACTACGTATTGAGTGAGGTATTCATGGGCTCTGTTATCAAGAAGCGCCGCAAGCGTATGGCGAAGAAGAAGCACCGCAAGCTGCTTCGCAAGACCCGCCACCAGCGCCGCAACAAGAAGTAGCACCGCGCGGTCCAGCCGCGGGTGCGAGCGAAGCGGGGCGTCCCTCCTGACCGGAGGGGCGCCCCGCTTCGCGTGCATCGACACCGTGAAACGAGTCACCCCGGGTGGCGTCACGGCCCGTCGCAGGGCCCGTGCGAGCACGGCGCAGCGGGGCGCTGGCGCTACATTGGAAACATGACAACGGACGTTCCCGCACCCGAGGTCGTGCTCCTGACCCGGTCCGGATGCCACCTCTGCGCCGAAGCGCGGAGCACCGTGGACTCCGTCACCGCCCGGCTGGGCCTCACGTGGGCGGAGCGCAGCATCGACGACGACGCCGAACTCGCCGCCCGCTTCTCCGAGGAGGTCCCCGTGCTCATGATCGACGGGGTACAACGCGACTTCTGGGTCATCGACCCGGCGCGACTGGAGAGGCTCCTCACCCGGTGACCGACCGCGATACGCAGCAGCACGGCGGGAGAGCCCTCCCCGAAGCGACCCTGGAGCGGCTCACGGTCTACCTGCGCGCGCTCGAGGCCGCGCAGCTCGCCGGGCAGCGGACGGTCTCCTCGGAGACGCTGGCGAGCGCTGCGGGGGCGAACCCGGCGATCCTGCGCAAGGACCTCTCACTGTTGGGCGGCTCGTTCGGGCGCCGCGGCGTCGGCTACGACGTCCCCGGGCTGGCCGACCACATCGGCGCCACGCTCGGTCTGAAGCGGCAGTGGCGCATGGCGATCATCGGCGCCGGAAACCTCGGGCGGGCGCTGGCGGGCTTCTCCGGCTTCCGTGGCCACGGATTCGAGCTCAAGGCCATTCTGGACCAGTCGCCGACCGAGGTCGGCCGCTCCGTGGCCGGGCTGCGGGTCAGCCCGGCCTCGGAGCTGGAGTCCATCGTCGCGGCGGAGTCGGTGAACATGGCCGTCATCGCCGTCCCGGGCGCCGTGGCGCAGGGCGTGTGCGACCAGCTCGTCGCCGCGGGGATCCGCAGCATCCTGAACTTCGCACCCGTGGTGCTGCAGGCACCCGCCGAGGTCAACATCCGCCAGGTGGACATGTCCCGCGAGCTGCAGATCCTGGCCTACTACGCGCACCAGGGGGTCGGGCATCAGGATGCCGTGCCCCCGTTGCAGTCCGAGTAGGCGCTCGGCCGCGAGGGGGCCGGGCCGTCTCGACGGAGCCGGCCGGCTCGCTCCACGGCGGAACGGGCCGGCCGGGTCGGCGGGGTCAGCGGCGGCTCAGCGGCGCCAGCGCTTGGCGTCGCGGGTGGCGCGGATGTAGTCCGACGCCGGGCGCAGCCAGGCGAAGACGATGCCGGCGACGCCCAGCAGCGTGGTCGCGATCGAGAGCAGGTCGGCGCTGAAGAGGTTGAGCAGGGAGATCGCCGCGAGCACCGTGCCCGTGATCCGGGCGCCGTTGCTTCCCTTGCGGATGAAGAACGCGATCAGCGCGTAGATGCCCACACCGATGAGGATGAAGACGAAACCGGTGGTCTTGACCATGGTGAGCAGCGCGTCCATGTCCAGTCCGGCCAGCTCCATCTGCTCGGCGAGCATCGGATCCTGGGCGATCACGTCGTCCATCTGGCTCGCGAGGACGCGGTTGGGCAGGATCAGCAGCATGATGCCGCTGATCAGGGAGAGGACGCCGGCGGCGATGATGAGGCCGAACGAGGTCTTGATCTCCTTCGGTGGCTCGGCCGGCGCCTGCGGCGGCTGCAGGCCGTAGCCCGGCTGCGGGTAGTTGTACGGCTGCCCCGGTCCCTGCTGTCCATAACCGTGCTGGCCGTAGGGTGCCTGCCCCGGGGCGGGCTGGCCGTAGCCACCCGGCTGCCCCTGGCCGTAGCCGCCCTGCTGGCCCGGCTGGCCGTAGGCCGCAGGGGGCGGCGGCGGGTACTGGCCCGGGCTCTGCTGGCCGCTCTGCGGGTCGTTCTGATCGCGGTGGCCCCGCGGCTCCTGCGAGCCCTGGTCGCCGTCGTTCCGGCCGGAGGAGTCGCCGCCGTTGCCGTCCCGGGGGACGCGGATGCCGTAGCGCGGCGGTTCGTCCGGCGAGTTGAATCCGCCGCTTCCGGTGGTGCTCATGGTTCCTCCATATGCGTGGGTTCGGGTCTGCCTCCAGACTAGTGCTCGCGCGGCGCTTCCGGGCCCCCGCAGCACGACGGCGCCCGGTGCCTCCCGCAGGAGAGGCATCGGGCGCCGTCGTCATGGGTGGGCCGTGTCGTCAGGACTGGCGCGGCCCCGTGGGAGGCGACTGGATCAGTCGGCCTTCACGAAGGAGAGGTCCAGGACGATGGTGACCTTGTCGCCGACCAGGACGCCGCCGGCCTCGAGGGCCGCGTTCCAGGTCAGGCCGAACTCCTTGCGGCTGATGACCGCGGTGGCCTCGAACCCGGCGCGGGTCGTGCCGAACGGGTCGACGGCCGTGCCGTGGAACTCCACGTCCAGCTCGATCGGCTGGGTGTTGCCGCGGATGGTCAGGTCGCCGACGAGCGTGAACTCGCTGCCTGAGCCCTTCAGGTCCCTGCCGGCGAAGGTCATGGTGGGGAACTTCTCCGCGTCGAAGAAGTCCTCGCCCTTCAGGTGGCCGTCACGGTTGGCGTCGCCGGTGTCGACGGAGTCGATCTGGACGACGGCCTCCAGGGTGGAGTCGGCGACGTCCTCGCCGACCACGAGGGTGCCCTCCACGTCGCTGAAGCGGCCGCGGACCTTGCTGATGCCGGCGTGCCGGACCGAGAACCCGACCTCCGAGTGCGAGTTGTCGATGGTCCAGGTGCCTGCCGTGATGTCTGCTGCGATTGCCATGCGTCTCTCTCCTTGCTCCGGGTGCGGGCCCCGCCGTGTGGCCGACGCCCTGGGTGTTCGGCGGAGGCCTCGTGGCCGCCGTTGCCCCCACTGTATTACATGCATTTGCATATAACCAGCCGGCGGGAGGATTTCTTGAGGGGCGCCCGCCTGCGCGGCCGGCGTGCCCCGCCCGGCCGGGGTGGGCGTTCCCATCTCGCGCCAAGGGTTTGCCGGTATGATTTCTACGAATTGTCGAAGTCCTGCGGATCCGCTGCGCGGGCGGCGGGAGAGGCGCTGCTGCAACCCTGTGGCGGTGCCCGCCCTGTTACGCGGACCGCGTCCGCGAATGAGAGAATGAGGCCCATGGCCCAAGCAACCGTCCACCTCCTGCGCCATGGAGAGGTGCACAATCCCGATCGCGTGCTCTACGGCCGCCTGCCGGGCTACCACCTCTCCGAGCTCGGCCACCGGATGGCAGAGCGCGTGGCCGAGCACTTCGTCGCCCAGCGCGATGCCGGTGCGAAGATCGTCGGCATCGCCGCCTCGCCGCTGCTGCGCGCGCAGGAGACGGCCCGTCCGACGGCCCAGGCCCTCGGCCTCGAGCTGGGGGAGGAGCCCCGGATCATCGAGGCCGAGAACCGGTTCGAGGGCATGTCGCGGATCAAGGAGCAGCTCCGGAACCCGCGGATCTGGCCGCTGCTGGCCAATCCCTGCCGGCCCTCGTGGGGCGAGCCCTACCGGGACCAGGTGGCCCGCGTCATGGAAGCCGTGCAGGATCACCGCGGCCGCGCCGTCGAGCTCGGCGGCGAGGGTGCGGAGACCATTCTGGTGGCGCACCAGCTCCCCATTTGGGTGACGCGCCTGGCCGCCGAGAACCGCCGCCTCTGGCACGACCCGCGCCGCCGCGAGTGCTCGCTCGCCTCGATCACGAGCCTGGACTTCGAGGGCGACCGGCTGGTCGGCGTCCGGTACGCGGAGCCGTGCGCCGACCTGCTGGCGGACGCCGCCAACCTGCCCGGCGCCTGATCCGTGCCGCAGCGGGCTCAGGCCCAGCCCCGCTCCCGACCCCCAGCACCGCCATGGAAAGCCCACTGATGAACCACATCGTCCCGACCGCACCGCAGTCCGGCCCGACGTCGCCCGGTCGGCCGAGCCGCCGTGCCCTCCTGCGCACGGCCGTCGCCCTGGCCGCAGTCGTCCCGCTGGCGGCCTGCGGCCCCGCCGAGGATCCGCTGGCCCAGCAGGCGGGCTCCGGCAGCGGCAAGAACTTCATTGCCGGCGACGGCTCGGTGCAGGTCTACGACCCGGCCGACCGCGGCGAGCCGGTCCGGGTGACCGGGACGTTCTACGACGGCTCGGCCCTGGACTCCTCCGACTGGACCGGCCAGGTGACAATCCTCAACTTCTGGTACGCCGCCTGCGCCCCCTGCCGCGTCGAGGCCCCGCACCTGGTCGAACTCGCCCACGGCTACGCGGACCAGGGCGTCGAGTTCGTCGGCATCAACGTCCGGGACCAGGAGGCCACCGCGGCGGCCTTCGAGCGGACCTTCGAGATCCCCTACCCCTCCGCCCCGGATCCGCAGGGCGAGATCCTGCTCTCCCTGAGCCAGTACGTGAATCCGCAGGCCGTCCCCACCACCCTCGTGCTGGACAAGCAGGGCCGGGTCGCCGCCCGCATCCTCGGCGTCGCGGAGAAGTCGACGCTCGAGGCGCTCATCGAAGACCGGCTCGGCGAGACGGCGTGAACCCCTTCGCCGAGATCGTCCAGGACGGCTCGCTCCTGCTCGCCGTGCCCGTCGCGGTGCTGGCCGGGCTCGTCTCCTTCCTCTCCCCGTGCGTGCTCCCGCTCGTGCCGGGGTACCTGGGCTACGTGACCGGGCTGACCGGGGCCGACCTGGCCGAGCAGCGCCGCGGCCGCGTGGTCACGGGCATCGCCCTGTTCGTCCTGGGGTTCACGGTCGTCTTCATGCTGGCCGGCGTGCTCTTCGCCCAGGTCTCCATCTGGCTGCGGTTCCAGGGAGCCTGGGTCACCCAGGCGCTGGGCGTCGTCGTGATCCTCATGGGCGTCGTCTTCATGGGCGGGCTGGGCTGGTTCCAGCGGGAGCGGAAGGTGCACTACCGGCCGCCGGCGGGCCTGTGGGGCGCGCCGGTGCTCGGATTCGTGTTCGGGCTCGGCTGGGCGCCCTGCATCGGCCCCACCCTGGCCGCCGTCCTGGCGATGAGCTCCGGCCCGGATCCCGACGTCGGGAAGGGTGCGCTCCTGACCTTCGCCTACTGCGTCGGCCTCGGACTGCCGTTCCTCCTGATCGCGCTCGGCCTGCGCCGCGGCATGGGGGCGCTCGCGTTCTTCCGCCAGCGCCAGCGCGCCATCATGTTCCTCGGCGGCGGCCTCCTGGTGCTGCTCGGCCTCCTGATGGCCAGCGGCGTCTGGGGGCTGTGGGTCGCGGAACTGCAGAACTGGTTCGCTAACGAAGTGAGGCTGCCCGTCTGATGACTGAGGACAACGAACGCAACGGCACCGCCCCGGACCGGGCGACCCCGGACGGTGGAGCCCGGGACGACGGCGGCCGACCCGGCGAGGGCACCGGCGCGTATGACGCCGCGGCCGAGCGCGAGGGCGACGCCGGAACCGGCGACCGCGGCGTGAAGGCCGAGGCGCCGGCCGCGGGACCGGTCGGTGCCCGCCAGGCCGGGCGCGGCGATGCCGCCCTGCCGGCGCTGGGCTTCAAGGGCACGGTCCGCTGGGTCTGGACCCAGTTGACCTCGATGCGCACGGCGCTGTTCCTCCTCATGCTCCTGGCCGTGGCCGCCGTCCCGGGATCCCTGTTCCCGCAGCGCGACTCCAACCCGGAGGCCGTCGCCACCTACATCGAGAACGACCCGGCCGCCGGCGAGTGGCTGGACCGCTTCCAGCTCTTCGACGTCTACTCGTCCGTCTGGTTCTCCGCGATCTACCTGCTGCTGTTCATCTCGCTGATCGGCTGCATCCTCCCGCGCACCAAGAAGCACTGGCAGGCCATGCGCACGCCCCCGCCCCGCACCCCGGCCCGGCTGAGCCGGCTCCCGGAGCACGGGACGCTCGAGCTCGACGCCGTCGACGTCGCGGACGACGGCGGCAGGAGCGACGCCGTCATGCGGGACGCCGCCGCCCTGCTGAGGAAGCGCGGCTACCGCGTCCAGGAGCGTCCCGCCGGCGAGCACGACGGCGTGGCCTCCGTGGGCGCCGAGCGCGGCTATGTGCGCGAGGTGGGCAACCTCGTCTTCCACATCTCGCTGGTGGGCATCCTCGCGTCGGTGGCGATCGGCGGCGCCTACGGGTACAGCGGCCAGCGGATCCTCGTAGAGGGGGAGTCGTTCGTCAACACGCTCGTCTCCTACGACTCCTTCAGCCCCGGCACGGCCTTCGACGAGACCGATCTGGAGCCGTTCTCCGTCACCCTGGACGACTTCGACGTGACCTACGACCGGGAGACCACCAGCTCCTTCGGCCAGCAGATCGGGTTCGACGCGAGCGTCACCACGCAGCAGCCCAGCGGGGAGCGGGAGCAGCAGGAGCTCAGGGTCAACCACCCCCTGCGGATCGGCGGGGCCTCCGTCTACCTGGTCGGCAACGGCTACGCGCCCGAGGTGACCGTTCGCGACGGCCAGGGGAACATCGCCTTCCAGGGGCCCGTGCCGTCGGTGCCGCAGGACTCGGTGTTCACCTCGCTCATGGTCCTCAAGGTCCCCGACGCGCAGCCGGACCAGCTCGGGTTCGTGGGCCTGTTCCTGCCGACCGCTGGCGAGGTCAACGGCGTCGGCGTCTCGCTCGACCCGTCGCCGGCCCTGCCGCAGCTCCAGCTGAACTCCTACTACGGGGACCTCGGCCTGGACGAGGGCACGCCGCAGAACGTCTACGTCCTGGACACCGACACACTGACCGAGCTGAACAGCCGCACCCTGGACGCCGGCGGCCTGGTCATCAACCCGGGTGAGACGGTCCAGCTGCCGGAGGGCAAGGGCAGCATCAGCTTCACGGGCCTGAAGCGCTACGTCGGCCTGGACGTCCACCACGATCCGGGCAAGACGCCCGTGCTGATCTTCTCCGTGCTCGCCCTGACCGGTCTGGCGGTCTCGCTGTTCACGCCGCGCCGGCGCGTCTGGGTCAAGGTCCGCGAGGACGCCGAAACGGGTGCCGCGTCCCCGCTTACCATGGAATACGGCCTCCTGGCCCGCGGCGAGGACCCGCGGCTGGAGCACGAGGCCACCGAGCTGCGCGCGCTGTTCCAGCAGCAGTGGAGCACGCCGCACGAGTCCGGCAGCAGCCGGGCGGACGACTAGGGAGTACACGCATGTTGCCGGTCATCAACGAGCAATTGGGCGCCTACAGCGACCTGTTCATGCTTCTGGCCGCGTTCGCCTACGCGGCGGCGCTGGTGGTCTTCGCCTGGGATCTGGCGAAGTCCAACGCGACGATCCGCACCATCGAGCAGGAGGTCCTGCGCGAGGAGGCCGAGCAGCTCGCCACCGTCGGCGGCCCCGCGCCGTCGCGGCCCGCAGGCCGTCCGGTCCTGGTGGACGAGTCGATGGCCTACACGGCGGCCTCCGGCCAGCGGAACCTGGCGCGCATCGCCGTCGTCCTGACGTGGCTCGCCGCTGTCATCCACACAGTCGCCGTGGTGACCCGGGCGATCGCCGCCGCCCGCGTGCCGTGGGGCAACATGTACGAGTTCCTCAGCACCGGGGCCCTGCTGGTGGCGCTGGTCTACCTGATCGCGCTGCTGAGGAAGGACCTGCGGTTCATGGGCGTCTTCGTGACGCTGCTCGTCACGGTCATGCTGTGCGCCGCGACGATGGGCTTCCCGACGCCGGTGGGCCACCTGGTGCCCGCGCTGCAGAGCCCGTGGATCATCATCCACGTCTCGATCGCGGTGCTCGCCTCGTCGCTGTTCACCATTTCCTTCGTCGCCAGCGTGGTCCAGCTGCTCCAGCACCGCCGCCAGGCACGCCTCGCCGCCGGCGGGGAGGACAGGCTCCCGTTCTTGCGCCTGGTGCCCAGCGCCGGGGCCCTGGAGAACTTCGCCTACCGGATCAACGCGGTGTCCTTCGTCCTCTGGACGTTCACTGTCATGGCCGGCGCCATCTGGGCCGAGGCCGCCTGGGGCCGCTACTGGGGATGGGACCCCAAGGAGGTCTGGAGCTTCGTGATCTGGGTGGTCTACGCCGGCTACCTGCACGCCCGCGCGACCCGGGGCTGGACGGGCGTGCGCTCGGCGTGGCTGAGCATCGTCGGGTACGCGTGCATCATCTTCAACTTCACCGTCGTCAACATCCACTTCAGCGGCCTGCACTCCTACGCCGGCGTCTGAGCAGCACTGAGGTTCCGCTCTGGGCGCGTACGCCGGAGAGGCGTATAGGTAGATCCATGGAGAGAATCAACGGCCGACTCGTCAACTGGGCGTCCATTCTGGACGCCAAGACTCGCGAGCAGGCCGAGACCACATCACGTCTGCCCTTCGTCTTCCCGCACCTGGCCCTCATGCCGGACGCCCACCTGGGCAAGGGGGCGACCGTCGGGTCGGTCATCCCGACGCTGGGTGCCATCATCCCCGCAGCCGTGGGAGTGGACATCGGCTGCGGCATGATCGCCGTCAAGACCGGTTACCGGGCTGACCAGCTCCCGCCGGAGCGCCGCCCGCTCCGCGAGGCGATCGAGCGGGCCATCCCGCTCTCGGCGGGGCACTACAACCGCAGGGTGGTCGACACGGCTCGCCCGCGGATCGACGAGCTCACGCGGCTCGCCGCAGAGGCGGGCTTCGACCCTGCGGGATACGCGGGGAACTGGGAGCTGCAGCTCGGGTCGCTGGGCTCGGGCAACCACTTCATCGAGGTCTGCCTCGACGAGGAAGACGCGGTCTGGCTCTTCCTGCACTCGGGCTCGCGCGGGGTCGGGAACAAGATCGCCCAGCGGCACATCAAGGTCGCCCAGCAGATCGCGACGAAGTACTGGATCCGGCTCGAGGATCCGGATCTGGCCTACCTCGCGGAGGGCACCGACGAGTTCGACACGTACATCCGCGAGCTGCGGTGGGCGCAGCGGTTCGCCCTCCTCAACCGCGAGGAGATGATGGACCGGGTCATCCGCCAGTTCGGCGAGTGGGTCGGCGGCGAGGTGGACGAGGTGGAGCGGATCAACTGTCACCACAACTTCACCGAGCGCGAGAACCACTTCGGCAAGTCGGTGTGGGTCTCCCGCAAGGGGGCCATCCGCGCCCGGGAGGGTGACCTCGGCCTGATCCCGGGCTCGATGGGCACGGCGTCCTACGTCGTCGAGGGCCGCGGCAATGCCGTGGCCCTGGACTCGTCACCGCACGGCGCCGGTCGCGAGTACTCGCGGACGGCGGCACGCAAGGCGTTCACCCTCGAGCAGCTTCGCGCGGCCATGCAGGGGATCGAGTTCCGGGACACCGACGCGTTCATCGACGAGATCCCCGCGGCGTACAAGCCGATCGATCAGGTGATGGCCGACGCCGAGTCGCTCGTGAGGGTGCGGCACCGCCTGCAGCAGATCATCAACGTCAAGGGCGACTGACGCCCGACCCTCCGACGGCGGGTCGCGGACTGCGGTGCACGGCCCCGCCGTCCGTGTGCCGGCTCCCGGCCTTGAAACTCCATCGGCCGGGTGCGATTCTGAAGGCTGCACCGGACACGGGAGGGACCATGCGTACCAGCAGGTCATGGACAGCGCCGCAGGCCCTCGCCGCAGCAGCGGCGGCCCTGCTCCTCGCCGGCTGCGCGGGGCCGGGCGTCGCGGAGAGCAGGGCCGGGGGCACACCGGACGGTGTGGAGCTGCCGGTCGGGGACGAGGCGCTGCCGGTGGTCGTCGACGTCGGAGACGGCACCGTGCAGGTGGTCACGTGGGGCAGCTCCAGCTGCCTGCCCGTGGCCACGTCCTTCGAGAACGACGGCGACCGTCTGACGGTCGTCTTCGAGGAGGAATCGGACGGGCCCTGCACCGCGGACTTCACCGGGACGACACACACGTTCTCCGCGGACACCGTGGGAGGGCCGGTCCCGGACGAGGCGCGGATCGTGTTCGCCCCGGAGGGCGGCGAGGAGACGGTGGACGTCGTCCACCGGTGAGGCTCAGCGCATCAGGCCGGATTCCCGCCCCGTCCGGGGCGGTCGCCGTCGGACCCGTCGGCGTCGCCGCCGGAGGCCGTGCCCTCGGTGCCGTCGCCCTCGGTGCCGTCGCCCTCCGGGCCCTCGCCCTTCGCCTGGCCGGCGCCACCGGCGGGGCCGCCGCGTCGTTTGAGCTCGTCCTCACGGCGCTTGAGCTCGGCCTCGCGGGCCTTCTGCGCGCGCTCCTGGGCGAGCCGGCGCAGGAACGCCTCGTCGTCGTCCGGGGCCGAGCTGCGGGAGGAGGACCCCGGGGCCGAGTAGCCCTCCGGGGCCGGGGAGTTGCGCGGACGGCCGAGGAAGAACCAGAGCAGGGCGCCGACGAGGGGGAGCAGGAGGATGCTGAGCACCCAGGCGGGCTTGGAGATGCTGCGCGCATCCTGCGGACGCGTGCGCAGGCAGTCGATCAGCGCGTAGATGATGATGAAGAGCGCGATGACCGAGGCGATGATTGCGACGCGGAGAACCATTCTCCAATTCTAGGCTCGCCAGCGCGGGGCGGCGATTCGTCGGCCAGTAGGATGGGCGGGTGCAGTTTCTCAAGTTCACCCTGTTGCGCCTGGCCCTCTTCGCCGCGGTCTTCGCCGCGCTCTACTGGGGGCTGGGGTGGAACCTGTGGATCTGTGCCCTGATCGGCCTGGTGGTGGCCTTCGCCGTCAGCTATCTCTTCTTCAACCGGCTGCGTCTGGCGGCGTCGCAGGAGCTCGCGGCGCGGATGTCCGGCGACCGCAGGGCCCGGCGGAACCGGATCGCCGACGAGGACGCGGCCGCCGAGGACCGCGACTGACGATCAGACGTTCCGCAGGATCACCGTGATGACCAGCCCGCCGGCGAACAGCGCCGCGTAGGCCAGGCTGATGGCGCCGGTCTGCTTGAGGACCGGGATCAGCGCCTGCCGCTCCGTGGAGCGGAGCATCGTCCACGACGGCATCAGGCACAGCGGCGCCGCCAGCACCACGAGCAGCAGCCACGGGTACTCTCCGACCAGCAGTATCGGCAGCAGGATCGCCAGCGCCAGCATCAGCACGTAGCTGGCCCGCGCCCATTCGTCGCCCAGCCGCACGGCCAGGGTCCGCTTCCCGACCTCGCGGTCGGTGGGGATGTCCCGCACGTTGTTGGCCATGAGCAGCGCCGCGGCGATCAGGCCGGTGGAGACCGCGCCGATCCACGCCGGTCCCGTGAGCTGGAGCACCTGGGTGAACGTGCTCCCAAGGGTGGCCACGAGCCCGAAGAAGAGGAACACGAAGAGGTCGCCGAGGCCCTGGTAGCCATAGGGGTTCGCACCGCCTGTGTAGCCCCAGGCGGCGAGGATGGCGGCCACGCCGACCAGCAGCAGGGGCCATGCCTGGGAGAGCAGCACCAGGGCGAGCCCGGCCACAGCGGCGGCGCCGAAGCAGGCGAACGCCGCGGCCTTCACGCGCTGCGGCGGCACCAGGCCGGACGCAGTCAGCCGCAGCGGCCCCACCCGCTGGTCGTCCGTGCCGCGGATCCCGTCCGAGTAGTCGTTGGCGTAGTTGACACCGATCTGGAGCAGGAGGGCCACGAACGCGGCTAGCAGGGCGCGTTCCCAGTGGAGCCGCTCGTCCACCTCGTACGCGGCCGCCGTACCGACGATGACCGGCGCGACCGCCATCGGGAGCGTCCTCAGCCGTGCGCCTGCGATCCATTGCCCCACGGTTGCCACTGAACGTCTCCTCTGCATGCTCCTGCGCCGACTGCCGGCCCGGGCCGCGCAGCTCCGGATGGCCCGGACGAATTCCGACGCCCCATTGTCCGCCCGCGGCCCGGGTTTGTCCGAATCGGGACCGCCCGCAGCGGCGCCGGGGGCCGGGCCCGCCTACGCGAACCGGGCGACGACGGCCTGCCGATCCGGCTTGCCGTTCGGCAGGAGGGGGATCCCGGGCAGCCGCACCCAGCGCTTCGGCGCCGCCGCGGGACCGAGCTCCGCGCGCACGGCGGCCGCCAGCGCCTCGCCCTCCGCGTCGCCCGTGTAGGCGAACGCGACGACGGCGCCCCAGTGGTCGTCCGGGACGCCCACGACGAGCGCGTCGCCCGCGCCGGGGACGCCCTCGAGGACGCGCTGCACCGCCCCGGCGGAGACCTTGACGCCGCCGGTGATGACGACGTCGTCGATGCGGCCCTCGACCGTGACCAGGCCGGTGCCGGTCGTCGGGTCGGGGGCGCCGCCGTCGTACTCGCCGAGGGCGCCCGCCGGAGGAGCCGTGGGCGCGGGGTCGGGGATGTAGGTGCCGACGTCGTCGGTGAGGAACCAGCGGAGACCGTCGGCGTCCGTGCCGAAGTGCGCGGCGGTCCGCTCCGGGTCGCCCAGGTACCCGGTGGCGACCATGGGTCCGCCGAGGGAGAGCCGGCCGCCGGCCTCGCGCACGGCAACGCCGGGCAGCGGCACGCCGTCGTAGACGCAGCCGCCGCAGGTCTCGCTCATGCCGTAGGTGAGGCGGACCCGCAGCCCGTGCCGGGCGGCGTCGGCGCGCACAGCGTCCGGGGTGCGGCCGCCGCCGACGAGGATGGCGTCGAAGCGCTGCAGGACGGCCAGTGTCTCCGGTGCGGGGTCCTCGAGCAGGCGCTGCAGCTGCGTGGGGACCAGCGAGGTCATCCGGACCCGGTCCGTCAGGGCGGAGGCGGCCTGCACGAACCGCTCCGGCGTGAAGCGCTCGGCAAGGTCGACCGCGACCGGCTGCGTCCCCGCGAACAGGCTCCGCGCGAGGACGGAGACCCCGGCGACGTAGTGCGTCGGCAGGGCCAGCAGCCACTGGCCCTCGGCGCGGAGATGGCGGGCGGTCGCCTCGGAGGACGCCGCGAGGGCCTCCACGCTCAGCGCCGTGCGCTTGGGGGCGCCCGTGGACCCGGAGGTGCGGATGACGACGGCGGTCTCCTCGCCGGCGTCGTCCGGCCGGAGGAGCTCCGGGGCCCCCGGCGTGCCGGAGTCCACCGGCTCGACGGCGGGACCGCCGCCGAGCGCGTCGGTGAGCGCACCGAGCAGGCGCAGAACGGAATCGGTGGCCATGGCCGCCTAGAAGTAGTAGGGGAACGCGGACCAGTCCGGATCGCGCTTCTGCAGGAACGCGTCCCGGCCCTCCACGGCCTCGTCGGTCATGTAGGCCATGCGGGTCGCCTCGCCGGCGAAGACCTGCTGCCCGGCGAGCCCGTCGTCGGCCAGGTTGAAGGCGAACTTGAGCATGCGGACGGCCTGCGGCGACTGGCGGGCGATGTCCGCCGCGTAGTCGAGCGCGACCTCCTCCAGCTTCTCGTGCGGGACCGCCTCGTTGACGGCGCCCATGGCCACCATCTCCTCGGCCGTGTACGTCTTGGCGCGGAAGAAGATCTCGCGGGCGAACTTCTGGCCCACCTGCCGCGCGAGCAGCGCCGAGCCGTAGCCGGCGTCGAACGAGCCGACCGTCGCGTCGGTCTGCTTGAACTTCCCGTGATCGCGGGAGGCGATCGTCAGGTCCGCCACCACGTGCAGCGAGTGCCCGCCGCCGGCCGCCCAGCCGTTGACGACGGCGATGACGACCTTGGGCATGGTGCGCATCAGCCGCTGGACCTCGAGGATGTGCAGGCGGCCGGCGCGGGCCGGGTCGATCGTCTCGGCCGAGTCGCCGTCGGCGTAGCGGTAGCCGTCGCGGCCGCGGATGCGCTGGTCGCCGCCGGAGCAGAAGCTGTGGCCGCCGTCCTTGGGGGAGGGGCCGTTGCCGGTCAGCAGGACGGTCGCCACGTCCGGCGTCATCCGGGCGTGATCCAGGGTCCGGTAGAGCTCGTCGACCGTGCCGGGGCGGAACGCGTTGCGGACCTCGGGCCGGTCGAAGGCGATGCGCACGGTGGGCAGGTCGCGGACGATCCTGCCGCCGGCGTCGCGCTCGACCTGGCGGTGGTAGGTCACGTCCTGCAGGTCGAAGCCGTCCACAACGCGCCACTGCGCCGGGTCGAACACGTCGGAAACCTGCTGGGGCATGGAAGCTGGGTCAGTGGTCACGGACCGAGTCTAATCCCGCGCCCTCGGTGCCGGCAGGGGCGGCGCCGGAGGCGGTGCGGACGGCGAGGCGGGGCCCGACGGCGGCCGCTCCCAGTGACGAGGTCTACACTATTGCGCTGTCGCCCTTCCCGCCGCACCCGGCGAAGGTGGTGGACATCCCCCTCATCTGCTAACCCACAAGGAAAGCGCGCGTGTCACAATCCCTGCGTCCGGACGCGAGAACCGCCGCCCCGGAAACCACCTCCGCCCTCACCGCCGAGGGCTACCAGAAGTCCCTCTCCCGCCGGCACATCCAGATGATCGCCATGGGCGGCGCCATCGGCGTCGGCCTGTTCCTCGGCGCCGGCGGCCTCCTCGCCACCACCGGCCCGGCCCTGCTGCTCTCCTACGCGCTGGCCGGCGTCATCGCCTACTTCCTCATGCGGGCGCTCGGCGAGCTCGTCATGTACCGCACCACGTCGGGCTCGTTCGTCAGCTACGCCGGCGAGATGTTCGGCGCCAAGGGCGCGTACCTCTCCGGCTGGATGTACGCCCTGAACTGGATCATGACCGGCATCGCCGAGCTCATCGCGATCGGCCTGTACTTCCAGTTCTTCTTCCCGAACGTTCCGCTGGAGGTCGCGGCGATCGCGGCCCTGCTCCTGCTGGTCTCGATCAACCTCTTCAGCGCCAAGGCGTTCGGCGAGACCGAGTTCTGGGCGTCGCTGCTGAAGGTCTCCGCGATCGTCATCTTCCTCGTGGTCGGCACGGTCCTGGTGGTGATGAACGCCCGCATCGGCGAGCACACCGCCACCGTGTCCAACCTCTTCGCCTCCGACGGCGGGCTCTTCCCGAACGGCGTGATGGTCTCGATCCTCGTCCTGAACTCGGTGATCTTCGCCTACAACGGCATCGAGATGGTCGGCATCACGGCCGGCGAGGCCAAGGACCCCGAGCGCGAGGTCCCCCAGGCCATCCGCGCCGTCGTGCTGCGCATCGTGGTCTTCTACGTCGGCTCCGTGACGCTGCTGGCGATGCTGCTGCCGCACGACGCCTACAGCGCCGGGGAGTCCCCGTTCGTCACCGTGTTCTCGCAGATCGGCGCCTCGTGGATCGGGGACGCGATGAACATCGTGGTCATCACCGCCGCCCTCAGCTCGTGCAACTCCGGCCTGTACTCCATGGGCCGCGTCTTCCGCGCCATGGCCCACAACGGCCACGCGCCCGTGTGGCTGGCCCGCATGAACAGCCGGCACGTGCCGTACGCGGCCATCCTGACGGTCGGGGTGCTCTACTTCTTCGGCATCCTGCTGAACATCTGGCTCGGCGGGACGTACGCGTTCGAGCTGGCGCTGAACTCCGCGTCGATCGGCGTGCTCTGCACGTGGGGCGCGATCTTCGCCTCCCAGCTCGGGCTGCGGCGGAAGGAGGGGCGGGTCTCCACGCTGCCCATGCCGGGCTCGCCGTGGACCAGCTGGATCGGTCTGGGCGCGCTGCTGCTCATCGGCGTGCTCGTCTCCTTCGACACCCGGGTGGACCCGGCCACCGGCGACGTGTTCCGCCTCGGCCTCTACACGATCGCCTGCGTGCCGCTGTTCGCCGTCGCCCTGTGGCTCGGCTGGCTCCGGGTGCGGCACCACGAGCCGGCCAACGAGTTCTACTCCTAGAGCCTCAGGCGACGCAGAACTCGTTGCCCTCGGGGTCGGCGAGCGTGTGCCATTCGAACGGCCCCTGGCGCTCGGAGTAGAGGAATGTGGCGCCGCGTGCCACGAGGCCGTCGCGGGCGCGGTCCCGGCCCTCCTGGTCGGTGCCGTGCCCGTCCGGTCCCAGGTGCAGGTCCAGGTGCATGCGGTTCTTCACGGTCTTGGGCTCGGGGACCAGCTGGAAGAGTATCCGGCCGGGGCCGCCCGGCTCACGGAGCGCCGCCATCTCCCGCCAGACCAGCGTGCCGCGGAACTCGCGGGTATCGGCCTCGGTGGCGTGGCCGTCGGCGATCATCCGCCGGATGAAGTCCTCGTTGCTCGGCTCCACCTCCCACTCGAGCGTCTCGGCCCACCAGGCCGCGAGCTCGTGCGGATCGGCGCAGTCGAGGACGAGCTGAAGAGTCGGCTTCATGCGCTCAACCTAGACGCGGCCCCCGGTGGTGACAAGACCCGGGGACGGTTGACCGTCGCGGTGACCGGTGACACTATTAGTGAACGAACGGTCGGTAATTCGGTCGGTCATCCAGTCAGCAATCCGCGGACCCGGCGGCAGCCGCCCCGCGGCCCGACCGTCCCGGCAGGCCACCCCGGCTGCCGCAGGCCGGGGATCCGAAGGAGCATCCATGGCAGAAGCATTCCTGGTGGGCGGGGCCCGCACGCCGGTGGGCCGCTACGGCGGCGCCCTGAGCTCGGTCCGCCCGGACGACCTCGCGGCCCTCACGGTGCGCGCCGCCGTCGAACGCGCGGGCCTCGACCCGGCCGTCGTCGACGAGGTGATCCTCGGCAACGCCAACGGCGCCGGCGAGGAGAACCGCAACGTCGCCCGCATGGCCTGGCTGCTCGCCGGCTACCCGGACACGGTCGCGGGCATCACCGTCAACCGCCTCTGCGCCTCCGGCATGTCCGCCATCACGATGGCCCAGCACATGATCGCCGCCGGCGCGGCCGACATCGTGGTGGCCGGCGGCGTCGAGTCCATGTCCCGAGCCCCGTGGGTCATGGAGAAGCCGGCCACCGCCTTCGCCAAGCCGGGGCAGGTCCACGACACCTCGATCGGCTGGCGCTTCCCGAACCCCGCCTTCCTCTCCGGCGAGCTCTCCCGCGACGGCAAGGCCACCTACTCCATGCCGGAGACCGCCGAGGAGGTCGCCCGCGTCCGCGAGGTCTCCCGCGAGGACTGCGACGCGTTCGCCGTCCGCTCCCACGAGCGGGCCCTCGCCGCGATCGAGGCCGGCCGGTTCGCCGACGAGATCGTCCCCATCGAGGTCAGGGACCGCAAGGGCCGGGTCACCGTCGTCGACACCGACGAGGGCCCCCGCCCCGGGACCACCGCCGAGGTCCTCGCCGGGCTCCGCCCCGTGGTCAAGGGCGGCTCGGTGGTCACCGCCGGCAACTCCTCCGCCCTGAACGACGGCGCCTCCGCCATCATCGTGGCCTCCGAGGCCGCGGTGGGGAAGTACGGTCTGACGCCGCGCGCCCGCATCCTCGGGGGCGCCTCCGCCGGGCTGGCCCAGGAGATCATGGGTCTCGGCCCCGTCCCGGCGACGCGCAAGCTCATGGAGCGCACGGGCCGCAGCCTGGGCGACGTGGCCGCCGTCGAACTCAACGAGGCGTTCGCCTCCCAGTCGCTCGCCTGCGTGCGCGAGCTCGGGCTGGATCCGGAGACCGTCAACAACGACGGCGGCGCGATCGCCCTCGGCCACCCGCTCGGATCGTCCGGGTCCCGGCTGGCGATCACGCTGCTCGGCCGCCTCGAGCGCGAGGCCGGTCCCGGCTCGATGGGGCTGGCGACCATGTGCGTCGGCGTCGGACAGGGCGCGGCTCTGCTGGTGGAGCGGGTCTGATGCTCGACGCCGCCGACTTCACCACGCTCAGGCTCACCGACGGCGAGGACCGCCTCCTGGTGCAGCTGCACCGGCCCGAGGTGCGCAACGCGATCGACCAGACGATGGTGGACGAGCTCCATGCGGTCTGCGCCGAGTTGGAGCGCACGCCCCGGATCCTGATCCTCTCCGGGACGCCCTCGCAGGCGCCCACGGAGGAGAACCCGAGGGGCGCCAAGGGGATCTTCGCCTCCGGCGCGGACATCGCCCAGCTGCGCGAGCGCCGTCGTGCGGATGCCCTCGCCGGCATCAACTCCGGCGTCTTCGACCGAATCGCCCGGCTGCCCCTGCCGGTCATCGCCGCACTGGACGGCTACGCGCTCGGCGGCGGGGCGGAGCTCGCCTACGCCGCGGACTTCCGCATCGGCACGCCTGAGCTGCGGATGGGCCAGCCGGAGGCCAACCTCGGGATCATGGCCGCCGCCGGGGCCACGTGGCGGCTGAAAGAACTGGTCGGCGAGCCGCTGGCCAAGGAGATCCTGCTGGCCGGCAGGATCCTCGACGGCGAGGCGTGCCTCCGCGCCGGACTCGTCACCGAGCTGGTGCCGGGCCCGGAGCTGCTCGACGCCGCCCACGCCCTGGCGGACCGCATCGCCGCCCAGGACCCCCTGGCCCTCCGCATCACGAAGTCCGTGTTCCACGCCCCGCGCGAGGCACACCCCGCGATCGACACCCTGGCCCAGGGGATGCTCTTCGAGTCGGAGGAGAAGTTCCGGCGCATGCAGGAGTTCCTGGACCGCAAGAAGTCCGGGTCCGAGAAGTGAGAGAAGAGACCATGACCGACGTTCTCCTGCCCGCACGAGTCGGCGTCCTCGGCGGCGGCCGCATGGGCGCCGGCATCGCCCACGCCTTCCTGATCAACGGCGCGGAGGTCGTGGTCGTCGAGGCGAACGACGACGCCGGGGCGGCCGCGCGCGACCGCGTCGAGTCCGCGGTGGCGAAGTCGATCGAGCGCGGACTGCCCGAGGGCGACTACGCCGCGCGGCTGCGCGTGAGCACCGACTACGCCGCCTTCGCCGATCGGGATCTCGTGGTCGAGGCCGTGCCGGAGGTCTGGGACCTGAAGATCGAGTCCCTGCGCAACGTCGAGGAGCGCCTCGGCGAGGACGCCGTGCTGGCGTCCAACACGTCGTCGTTCTCCGTCTCGGGAATCGCCGAGCAGCTGCGCCGGCCGGGCCGCTTCCTGGGGCTGCACTTCTTCAACCCCGTGCCGGCGTCGAAGCTGATCGAGGTCGTGATCGGGAAGCAGACCGAGGAGGCCCTCGTCGCGGACGCCCGGGCCTGGACCGAGGCGCTCGGGAAGACGCCGGTCGTCGTCAACGACGCCCCCGGCTTCGCGTCGTCGCGGCTCGGCGTCGCGATCGCGCTCGAGGCCATGCGGATGGTCGAGGAGGGCGTCGCCTCTCCGGACGACATCGACAACGCCATGGTCCTCGGCTACAAGCACCCCACCGGCCCGCTGCGCACCACCGACATCGTGGGGCTCGACGTCCGGCTGGGCATCGCCGAGTACCTCGAGTCGACCCTGGGTCCGCGCTTCGCCCCGCCGCAGATCCTGCGGGACAAGGTCGCCCAGGGCGAGCTGGGCCGCAAGTCCGGCCGAGGGTTCTTCGACTGGAGCTGAGGCCGTGTCAGACCGAGTTCGGTGTTGGATTCGGATTGTGACGCAGTGTCGGACGTGGTCTCCGAAAAGTTATCAACCTGCTCTTGTCCCCCTCTCAGAGCCGGCTCTAAACTGAGCGGACGATTCCCGGAATTAACGGAAATCGACTCACCTTGAACTCATAGGGGGGAATGAGTTGGGTAACTTTAAGCACTCTTCATCGCGTCTTCGGCGGCCTTCGTGGCGGCCGGTCACCGCTGCTCTCTCGGTGGGCGCGCTCCTGGTTCTGACGGGCTGCGGGCCCAGCGAGGAGGAGCTCGCCGCCGAGGCGTCCGCCTCTCAGGCAGCGGCGTCGGAGGCCGCTGCCGCGGAGGCGAGCGCATCCGCCGCCGCGGCCAGTCAATCGGCGGCGGCCGAGGCCAGTGCTTCAGCCGCAGCGGCGAGCGCTTCGGCGGCCGCAGCCGCCGCCCAGGCATCAGAGGAGGCCAGGGTCAAAGCCGAGGCGGAGGCGAAGGCCAAAGCCGAAGCCGAGGCGGCCGCAGCCGAGAAGGCCCGGATCGATGAGGCCAAACCGATGAGCGAGCGGGATCTGGCGTTGCTGGTGAAGCGGCCCGACGATCACGTCGATAAAACCGTCGTCCTGTACGGCCATGTCACGCAATTCGATGCGGCGACCGGGACCTGCATATTCCGTGCGGATATTTCGCACCAGAATATGGCGGATACCTGGGACTACGAGCACAATTCGATTTTCATGGCCGGTGACGGCGACAGCGAGTGTCCGGTTCTGGACGACGTCATTGCGGACGACCAAGTCCAGGTCACGGCGACATCTCTTGGATCATTCACCTACGACACTCAAATTGGCGGATCGACCACCGTGCCGATGTTCCAGGTCGAACGGATTGCCGTGGTCGAGTAGCGGCGCCACTGAGACCCGACACGCTAGCGTGATCGCATGGAGCGGCACCAGCAACGGAATGCTATCGGGACCGGTGCAGCACCTGCGGAGCCCGACGCGCACTCCAGCCTGTCCTGGGAGGGTGCCGTCAACGCGCACCACGTCGCCGGCGGACTGTACCGGATGGGCCGCAGCGAGTGGCTCACCCCGGCCGGGTGGCAGCAGATGCAGGATGACGGCGTCCGGACGGTCCTCGACCTCCGCAATCCGGGGGAGCGCTCGCGCCGTCCCACCGACCCCGAGCTGCCGGAGGGCTGGGAGCCTCGGATCGCCGTCGTCAACTGTCCGACCGAGGACCAGACCAATGCGGAGTTCATGGCCCAGGTGGGCGCGTACCTGAGCGACCCCGCCTACTACGCCGCCAACGTCCGGCTGTTCCCCGACAGGATCGCCGACGTCTTCCGGCACGTCGGCGCGGCGGCGGAGCGCGGTGCGGTGGTGATCCACTGCTCCGCCGGCCGCGACCGGACCGGGCTCATCGTCAGCCTCGCGCTGCAGCTGGCGGGACGGACGGATCTGATCGAGGAGCAGTACGCCGTGGCGCTGCGCGGCATCAACGCGTGGCACGCGGTCAGCTCGGTCAAGCACCCCTACGAATCGCACTTGGAACCCGCCGAGCTGGCCCGGATCCTGGATGCCAAACTCGGACGGCTGCGCGAGTTCCTCGACGCCATGGATGTGGAGGCCCTGCTGCGCCGGCCCGGTGGGGATCCCGCCGCCGGGCTCGGGGACGCCGAGATCGAGGCCGTCCGGCGCCTCCTCGGCTGAGGACGCCGTCGGCCCCTTCGATCCACCACCCTCTCGGGCTACCCGTCCCGTGCGGCCCGCGACCAGGCGCCCGTGGACAGGAAGTCGTCGATGACGCCGTCGAACGGCTCTGGATCGATGCCCCTGCCGGCCAGCCAGGCGGGGTCGCGGTAGCTGCGGAGGTAGCGGTTCCCGCTGTCGCAGAGCAGGGTGACGACGCTGCCGCGTTCGCCCCGCTGCAGCATGTCGGCGATTAACTGCCAGGTCAGCCACAGGTTGGTGCCCGTCGACGGGCCGGCGCTCAGGCCGAACCGCCGCTCCAGATGGCGCATCGCGGCCACCGACGCGCCGTCCGGCACGCGGGTCACGACGTCGATCACCGACGGGACGAAGCTCGGCTCGGGCCGGGCCCGCCCGATGCCCTCGATCCGGCTCGGCGAGCCGACGACGGCGGCCGGGTCGTCGCCGTCGTGCCAGGCCTCCCACGCCGGCAGGAACGCCGATCCCTCCGGATCGGCCACCGCCAGCCGGCTGCTGTGGCGGTGGTACCGGGCGTAGCGGCCGATCGTGGCGCTGGTGCCCCCGGTGCCGGCGCCGACGACGATCCAGGCCGGCACGGGGTGCCGCTCGGCGGAGAGCTGCTCGTAGATGGACTCGGCAATGTTGTTGTTGCCGCGCCAGTCGGTGGCCCGCTCCGCGTAGGTGAACTGGTCCATGTAATGGCCGCCGGTCTCCGCGGCGATGCGCTCGGCGACCGAGTAGACGGCGCCGGGATCGTCCACCAGCTGGCAGCGGCCGCCGAACTGCTCGATGAGCTCGATCTTCTCCGCGCTCGTGCTGGCGGCCATCACGGCGACGAAGTCCAGCCCGAGCAGCTGGGCGAAGTACGCCTCGGAGACGGCCGTGCTGCCGCTGGAGGCCTCGACGATCGTGGTGCCCTCCGTGATCCAGCCGTTGACCAAGCCGTAGAGGAACAGCGAGCGGGCGAGCCGGTGCTTGAGGCTGCCGGTGCGGTGGGTCGATTCGTCCTTGAGGTAGAGGTCGATACCCCACGACGCCGGGAGACTGAGCCGGTGCAGGTGCGTGTCGGCGCTGCGGGTCGCGTCGGCCTCGATCTCCTGGACGGCGGCGTCGACCCAGGTGCTCCTGGACTGAGAACGTGGAAAGCCAGTCTTCATCCGTCCAGCTTATGGGTCGACCGCGGCCCTCGCGTGGCGGGCCCGGAGACCCCGCGCCCGGGACGCGGGCCTCTGTCCTGGGACAACGGGTCCCGCGTCCCTCCGCGCCACCTATGATGAGGCATCTGATGCACGAGGCCTGGGGGAGAGATGACCGCTGAAACAGGGATCGCCGGGGCTGTCCGGACCGTCCGAGTGGAACCGCTCGGACCGCTGCAGACGAGCTTGATCTTCGGCGTGGGTGCCCGAGACGAGAGCTGCGTGACCGCAGGGATCACCCACGTCATCGAGCACCTGGCCCTGGACGGGCTGCCCGAGCCGGTGTACCCGACTAACGGCTGCGTCGAGTCGCGCACCACGAGGTTCGAGTTCTCCGGACCGGGCGACGTCGTCGGGGAGAGCCTGACCGGACTGGCCGGGTCGCTGCGGAGGATCGCCGACGGCCGGGTCTCGGCCGCGGAGCTGGCCAGCGCGGTGGCCGTGATCCGGGCCGAGGGCGAGGCGTCCCCGGTCCACCCCGTCGCCGCGGAGGCCGCGATGAACTCGATGGGTCTCCGGGGCGCCGGCCTGAACAGCGCTGACTCGGACTGGCTCGAGCTGCTGACCGTCGAGGAGATCGCCCGGTACGCGAGCACCTACTTCGTGCGGGAGAACGCCGTCCTGCTCTGGGCCGGGGAACCGCCCCTGACGGCAGACCTCTCCGCGCTCCCGTCCGGCGACCGGAACCTGCCCCCGGTCGCAGCGCCGGTGGTCGTAGAGGGCCCGTGCGAGTATCTCTCGGGCGGGCGCCAGGCGAGTCTGTCCTTCAGGACGGTCAGCGCGTCCAGCGGACTCGACGCCCTGGTGAGCGGCGTCCTGATGTGTCTGGAGCGCCGGCTGATCCGGGAACTGAGGCGGCGGGCCGCGCTGATCTATGGCGCCGAGACCCACCGTCTCCAGCTCGCACGCGAGACCGATCTCGTGACGATCGCGTTCGACGCCCGTCCCGCGCACGCCGTCGAGATCGCGCAGACGGCACTCCGTCTCCTGCGCGAGACCCGGGACCGGGGACTGCCGCCGCAGGACGTCGACGCGGTTCTGGCGGCCCTAGCCCACGAGCGCCTCGAGCCGGGACTCCGGATCGAGTACGGCTACGCGCAGGTGAACTCGCTGCTGTTCGACGAGCCGCCAGCCGGGCCGGAGGCCGTGGAGGCGGCCCTGACCGGTGCGACGCCGGAGGACGTCCGCCGCTGCCTCGAGTCCCTGGAGTCGACGCTGCTGGTCGGTCTCCCCGAGGACGCGCTCGACGAGTCTGTGGATCCGGCCGTCGGCCATGTCGCCCCGGTCCGCCGCCCCCGGCCGGCACCGCCGATCGACGGCAGGGCCTTCGGCCGCTCGATGCTGGCGACGGTCACCCGGGAGCCCCGCTCGACGCGCCTCGTCATCGGCGACGACGGATTCCGGGCGACGCTGGACGACGAATCGATCCTCGTCCGGTGGACCGATATCGTCGCCCTGGAGGCGTACGACGACGATGTGCTCGACGGCGTGTCCGTCCAGACCGCGGACGGTTTCGAGATCCCGCTGCTCGCCGCGACGTTCCGAAAGGGCGAGGAGGCCATCCGCCTGATCCGCGAGCGGGTCCCGGCCCGCCTCCAAGTCCCCGCCGGCTACTCAGAGGGCTGACCGTCACCGAGGACAGGCGTGATCAGCCCGTGATCGGGTTCTTCAGGGTCCCCGCGTAGATGAGTCCGCCCGCCTGGTCGCCGAGGTCCAGCATCTGCCGGTTGTTCCGCAGCTGGAGCCGGTTGAGGCAGGACAGGGCGAACTCGTCGGCGAAGAGACCCAGCTCGTCGAACCGTGCGGCCAGGTCGGGGTTACGCTCGCGGTAGGCGCGGAGGCGCTCGCCGACTACACGCCAGAACTCGTGCTCGCCGATCAGGCCCTCCTCGGCCAGCAGGGGCGCGAGGAACCGGAAGAAGCAGTCGAACACGTCCGTGAAGATGGACAGCACGTGCTGGTCCGCCGGGACCTCGGCGCGGATCCGCGCGACCTCCTCCGGGAGGTCCACCCGCGTCTCGCTGCCGGCGTCGACGACGGCGACCTCCTCCGCCAGGTCCTTCATCAGCATGCGGTTCGGCACGCCGTCGCGCAGCACCAGGATGACGTTCTCACCGTGCGGCATGAACACCAGGTTGTACTTCACCAGGCAGTGGACCAGCGGGACCAGGTAGGCGTCGAAATAGCACTCGAGCCAGGAGGCGGCGTCCAGCCCGGACCGGCGGATCAGGGCCGCGGCCAGCGAGCGGCCCTGCCCGTCGACGTGCAGCAGCGCGGCCATGGTGGCCGGGCGCTCGCCGTCGCCCAGCCGCGCCACCGGCGACTCGCGCCACAGCGCGGCGAGCATCTTCCGGTGAGCCGACGTCTCGTCGGTCGCCGCCGTGTAGAGCGGGCTCGTGTAGCCGACGGCGGCGACCTCCCGCAGCAGCTCCACGCGCCGCTCGTGCAGCTCGGCGTCCGCGCCCACCAGCTCCTCGAGCCACTCGTTGATCGCCGGGGTCGACTCCATGTACTTGGCGCTCAGGCCGCGCAGGAAGCCCATGTTCACTACGGACAGGGCCGTCTTGACATAGTGCCGGTCCGGGCGGGAGCGGTTGAAGAACGTCCGGATGGACTGCTGCGGCTGGTAGAGGTCCTCGCTGCTGCCCAGGTGCACCATGTGCCGGGTGGCGACGTCCGGCGCGAAGGTCACGGCGAGCCGGTGCTCCCACTGCCACGGGTGCACCGGCAGGTAGAGGAATTCGGCCGCGTCCAGGCCGGTCCCGGCGACGGCGGTGGCCACCGCGGCGTCGAACCGCGCCAGCGTCGCCGCGCCGAGCTCGTCGCGGAGCAGCGTGCGGTGGTCCAGCCCTGCCACGGCGGAGTACTTGGCCCGGCTGGCGTGCAGGGCCACCCACTCGAGCGAGGCGGCGGCCCCGGTCTCCGGGGCGTACTCCAGGTAGTCCTGCGCACCGAGGCCGAGCCGCCCGTTGTTGGCGACGAAGCACGGGTGGCCCTCGGTCATCGCGGCCTCGAGGCGCTGGAAGTCCGCGATCGCGTCCCCGGTCCCGGCCGCGAGCTCCGCCGCGGTGGCATCCGAGTGCAGCTGCTTGTAGCAGTGGCTCGCGAGCGTGGAACCGAGCTCCTCGATGTAGACGGGCAGCTGCGCGGCGCTCAGGCCCAGCGGCTCGCGGAAGGCCACCACGAATTCCTGGGCGTCCACGCCGGCCGGCTCGCCGTCCGCGAGATGCTCCAGCGAGTCCGGGTCCACCCGCCAGTGGTTGAGCAGGTGCCGCGTCGCGGCGAAGCGGTACTCGTGCGCGACGCCGTCGCTCACCGCCCGGACGCCGTACACGGCGGACTCGGGGTCGGGCTGCTGGGAGTCGGCCCGGCCCGGCGCGATGGGCTCGGGGGCGATGTGCTCCGGCTCGAGCAGGCGCTCGTGCGCGAACTCGCCGAGGGCCTTCGCCAGCACGTGCCGGTGCGCGGCCTTCCAGCGGACCGGGTCCAGGTGGGCCGCGATGCTGCTGGGGCGCCCGGTGGCCCGTGCGAAGTCCTTCCGCTCCAAGAAGGACAGCAGTGCGCGCTTGGCG
This sequence comes from Zhihengliuella sp., assembly GCF_031178195.1. Taxonomy (GTDB): domain Bacteria; phylum Actinomycetota; class Actinomycetes; order Actinomycetales; family Micrococcaceae; genus Zhihengliuella. The sequence goes on along the minus strand of NZ_JAPSJL010000006.1, from coordinate 51,914 downwards.
GGCTCGCCGTCGTGCTCGGGGAGATCCACCCGCCCGGCCGGGCGGAACCCGACGCGCGAGTTGAGCGCGTGCACCGCGGTGTTGCGGGCGTCGGGCTCCACGACGATCCGTGCCGCCGCCGGGTCCGCGAAGACGTGGTCCACCGCGGCCTCCATGGCGGCCTGGCTGAAGCCGGGCACCGGGGCGCCCTCGGGCTCCGGCAGGAGCAGGTGCAGCCCGGCGTCCCCGGGGCGCCAGGCGTACTGCCCGGCGAGCTGCGAGTGCCGGGGGTCGTAGACCTCGAGGAGGAAAGCGGGGCCGGTCTCGGTCTCGGCGATCAGGGCGTGGTGGTGCGGGGAGCCGCCCAGCCGCGCGTACTCGGCGCGGACCTCCTCCGGTGTGGCGTCCGGCATGCCCCAGAAACGGGCGTGCTCGGTGGCGATCCAGCGCTGCAGGGTCTGCGCGTCGGCCCCCGCGTCCACGGGCCGGAAGGAGAAGGTCCGGCCGGGCACCGCGGAGGTCGCGCCGGCGTCGTGCACGGTGGGGCCGGCGTCGGGCGCGGCCTCCGGACCCGCGGTGGTGGCGAGTGCGGCGGAGAGCGCGGCGGCGGGCGTTCCGGCAGCGGTGTCGAGGGTCTCGGTGGTCATCGGGCGGCCTCCTGGAGGGTGTGGGCGGGGGTGGGGGCGGGCTGGGGCGTGCCGAACTCCTGGAACGCGATGCGGCGCTCCACCGGGTAGACCTCGCGGCCGGCCAGGCGGTTGACGATCACGGAGTTCCGGTAGGCGCCCATGCCGAGGTCGGGGGCCGTGAAGCCATGGGTGTGCAGCTCGGCGTTCTGCACCAGGATGTCGCCGTGGACGCCGGCGGAGTACTCGCGGTCGACGTCGAGTCGGCCGTCCGGCAGTCGGCGGATCCGCTCGGCGACGCCGGCGAGGAAGTCGGGCTCGGCGTAGCGGTACCCGGTGGCGAGCACGACGGCGTCGGTGTCCAGCCGGTGCGCGCCGCCGTCCTCCTCGTGGGAGAGCAGCAGACCGACCCGGCCTCCGGTGGTGGTCTCCGCGGCCTCCAGCGCGGTGGAGGTCAGGAGCCGCACGCGGTCCGGCGACCACCCCGGCTCGAGGCTGCGCTGGTACAGCAGCTCGTGCAGGTGGTCGATCAGGTCGGCGTTGATGCCCTTGTAGAGGCCCTTCTGCTCCGCCGAGAGGCGGTCCCGCGCGGACTGGGGCAGGCCGTGGAAGTGGTCGATGTAGTCCGGCGACGTCATCTCGAGGGTCAGCTTGGTGTACTCGAGCGGGAAGAACCGTGGGGAGCGGGTGGCCCACACGAGCTCCTGCTCCGTGCCGTCCGGCAGGGTGCCCAGGTTCTCTAGCAGGTCCGCGACCACTTCGGCCGCGGACTGCCCGCTGCCGATGACGGCGATCCGCCGCGGCGGCGTCGCGGCCTGCGGTCCGGCCGCCGCCGCGGCGCTCGCTGCACCGGCCCCACCGGCGAGCAGCTCCGGCCGCCGGCGCGTGTACTCGCTGGTGTGGAAGACGGCTCCGGAGGCCAGCGCCACCGGATCCACGGTGTCCGGCACGTACGGCTGCGTCCCTGTGCCGAGCACCAGGTGCCGGGCGCGCACGGTGAGCGGGCCCTCGGGCGAGCGGACGGTCAGGACGTAGGCGTCGCCGTCGTGCCGGCAGTCCGTGACCGCGTGGCCGAACCGGACGGACGGCAGCTGCTCCGCCGCCCAGGAGAGGTACGCGTTGTACTCGGCGCGGAGGGCGTAGAAGTCCTCGCGGATGTAGAACGGGTAGATCCGGCCGTGGCGCTTGAGATAGTTCAGGAAGGAGAGCGGGTGCGTGGGGTCCGCCAGGGTGACGAGGTCGGCCATGAAGGGCACCTGCAGGTGCGTGCCCGGCAGCATCATGCCGGGGTGCCAGGCGAAGGACTCGTTCGCGTCGAACACGGCGACGTCCAGCCCGGTGCTCTGCGCCAGGGCCGCGAAGCCGAGGTTGAAGGGCCCGGCGCCGACGCCCACGGCGTCGTAGACGACGTCGGACGGGCGGGATGCGGGGGTGTGACGGGCGGGCTGCACCGCGGTCATCGGGCGCCTCCTTCGGCTCGGGCGGGCTCGCTGGCAGCGGGCTCGCCGGGAGTGGGCTGGCTGGGAACGGGCTGGCTGGGAACGGGCTGGTGGGGCACCCCGGTGGCGAGCAGGCGTTCGCCGTGGCGCACGACGGCGGCGAGCACCTGCTCCACGTCGGCCAGGGTGGTGCGCGGGTTGAGCAGGGTGAGCTTGAGGTGGCGGGCCCCGTGGCCGGCCGCTGCCTCGGTGCCGGCGGCCGCGGAGGCGGTGGCGGTGGCGCCGCGGACCGTGGTCGCGGCGACCATCGCCCGGCCGGAGGCGTACAGCTCCGCGCGGATGGCGTCCTGCAGGGCGTCCAGGCGGGCGGAGTCCAGCTTCGCGTGCCGGGGGACGTAGCGGAACACCACGGTGCTCAGCTGCACCTCGGCGGCGAGCTCGAGGTCCGGGTGCCGACGGACGGAGTCGCCCGCGGCGGTGGCCAGGTCGATCAGCTCGTCGAACATCGCGCCGATCGCGTCGGCCCCCATCGAGCGCAGCGTGACCCACAGCTTCAGGGCGTCGAAGCGGCGCGTGGTCTGGAGGGACTTGTCCACCTGGTTCGGGACGGTGCCGGCCTGCGCCGCCGGGTTGAGGTAGTCCGCGTAGTGCGTGACGTGGCCGAACAGCCCGCCGTCGCGCAGGAGCAGGGCGCTGGAGCCGATGGGCTGGAAGAAGGATTTGTGGAAGTCGACCGTCACCGAGTCAGCGTGCTCGATCCCGTCCAGCAGGCCCCGGTGGCCGGGGGAGACCAGCAGGCCGCAGCCGTACGCGGCGTCGACGTGGAACCAGGCGCCGTACCGGTCGGCGAGGCGGCGCAGCCCCGGCAGCGGGTCGATCGCCCCGAAGTCGGTGGTGCCGGCGGTGGCGACGATCGCCATCGGGCGGGTCCCGGCGGCGGCGCCCTCGGCGAGCCGGGCGGCGAGGGCGTCGGCGTCCAGTCGGTGGGCGGCATCCGTGGCGACGGGGACGACGGCGTCCTTGCCCAGCCCCAGCATCGCCGCGGCGTTGGCGATGCTGAAGTGGGACTCGGTGCTCGCGTAGATCCGCAGGTCGGCGAGCCGGGAGGGCAGCGGCCCCGGGCGCCCGGCCACCGCGTGATTGCGGGCGATGAGCATCGCCTGCAGGTTGGACTGCGTTCCGCCGGAGGTGAAGATGCCGTCCGGGGAGGTGCCGGCGCCGGTCCCGGCGCGGGCGCCGGGACGGTCGCCGTCGACCGCGGCGGGGCCGGCTCCCGGGAACCCGATCAGCCCGGCCGTCCACTCCACCAGCCGGCGCTCGATCAGCGTGGCACCGGCGCTCTGGTCCCACGTGTCCAGGGAGCTGTTCACGCTCGTCACCAGGGCCTCGGCGGCGACGGCCGGGATGGCGACCGGGCAGTTCAGGTGGGCCATGTAGCCGGGGTGGTGGAAATACACCGCGTCCCGCAGGTACAGGTCCGCCGCCTCGGCGAGGGCCGCCTCGGTGCTGCCGAGCGGGGAGGACAGGTCGACGGCGTCGACCCGGCCGGCCAGTTCCGCGACCCGCGGCCCGGTGCTGGGCCCGGACGCCGTCGCGACCGCGTTGGCGGCCACGAGGGTGGCGGCGCCGGCCTCGGCGACGAAGCGTTGGACGGTCTCGCCGGCGAGCAGCTGGTCGGCGGCCGTGAGCGAGTGCGGGCCGACGGCGTCGGCGAGCGTCGGGGTACCCAGAGGCGGCATCGATGTCTCCTGATCTGTGAGTGCGGTCTGCACTTGAGCCCTAAAGTAAGGCTCACCTAATGCGAGGACATTAACGACATACGAGTGGTGCGGAATTCAAGTCCTCGATGCGACACGCCAGGTCAGCAGTCCTTGGGGAAACGGCGGCGGGCCCGGAACTCCGGGGACGCGGCGGGTCATTGTGATGTAGAACACCTTCGTGAATCGGTCCGCGCAGCGGGCGAGATGTGGGGAAGGAAACGTTCTACGCAATGTAGAAGTGGAGTATTCTACTGAGCGTAGATGTAGTTCTACGACGCGTAGAACTATCCCCCGCAACCCCCTCAGGTTGGAGCGGCAATGGATTTCCTGGCCTCGGTCCTCGATGCGGACCCGCTGATCATCGCCCGGTGGCAGTTCGGCATCACCACGGTCTACCACTTCCTCATGGTGCCGCTGACGATCGGCCTCGGCCTGTTGGTCGCGGTCTTCCAGACGATCTGGGTACGCACGGGGCGGGAGCACTGGCTGCGCATGACCAAGTTCTGGGGCAAGCTCTTCCTGATCAACTTCATCATGGGCGTCGCCACCGGCATCGTGCAGGAATTCCAGTTCGGCATGGCCTGGAGCGAGTACAGCCGATTCGTCGGCGATGTCTTCGGCGCCCCGCTCGCGATGGAGGCGCTGCTGGCCTTCTTCGTCGAGTCGACCTTCCTGGGCCTGTGGATCTTCGGCTGGGACCGCCTGCCGCAGCGGATCCACCTCGCCACCATCTGGTGCGCGTCCCTAGCCACCATCCTCTCCGCCTACTTCATCCTGGTGGCCAACTCCTGGATGCAGCACCCCGTCGGCACCGAGATCGTCGACGGGCGCGCCGTCATGACGGACGTCTGGGCCGTCTTCACGAACAACACCGCGCTCGTCACCTTCCCGCACACCATCGCCGGCGCCTTCGCCGTCGCGGGCGGGTTCCTGCTGGGCATCTCCTGGTACCACCTGCACAAGCGGCGCGCCGCCGGGATCGACACGGTGGACGACGCCGGGCGCGTCGTCGTCGGCGAGGACCCGTCCCACGGCCGCGGCCGGGACCGGACCGACTACCGGGTCTGGATCACGTCGCTGCGCGTCGGTGCGGCCGTCGCCGTCGTCGCGTTCCTGGGCACCGCGTTCACGGGCCACGAGCAGGCCCAGCTGATGTTCGAGCAGCAGCCCATGAAGATGGCCGCCGCCGAGGCGGCCTGCCACGACGGGACGGGCTTCTCGGTCCTCTCGGTCGGCGACCTCTCCAGTGACGGGGCCACCACGTGCGACGACGTCGTGGGCGTCTACGAGCTGCCCGGCCTGCTGTCCTACCTGGCCAACGGCGACTTCACCACGGAGATCAAGGGCGTCAACACGCTGCTGCCCGAGTACCAGGAGAAGTACGGGACTCACCTGCCGGACGATCCGATGTACGGCGACCGTGCCGGCCAGGAGATCAACTACCTCCCGCTCATGGAGGTCACCTACTGGGGCTTCCGCCTGATGATCACCTTCGGCGGCATGGCGGCGTTCGCCGCGGCGGTCGCGCTCTGGCTCACGCGGAAGGGCACGGTGCCGGGCGGGAAGTGGGTCTCCCGGCTCGCGGTGCTCGGCATCGCCGCGCCGTTCGCGGCGAACTCGGCCGGGTGGATCTTCACGGAGATGGGCCGTCAGCCGTTCGTGGTGGCGCCGAACCCGGACTTCGACGGCGTCGACCAGGTCTTCATGTTCACCGCAGCCGCCGTGTCGCCGGGCGTGGGGGCAGGCGAGCTGCTGTTCTCGACCATCGCGCTGACCAGCGTCTACGCGGTCCTCGCCGTGGTCGAGGTGGTCCTGCTGACCCGGTTCGTCAACGGCGGCGTCGGGTCCGCGATGCCGGAGCTGGGCCCGGAGCCGGACCCGGCCGCTGGGCGATCGGACGGCCACGGGCCCGGGGGCGATCGCCCCCACGGCGACCCCGGCTCGCCGGGCGCGGGGAACGACGACGTCCTCGCGTTCGCCTACTGACGGCCCCGGCCGACTGATCCCTGCTCTCCTGACGAAAGACGGACACCATGGAATTCCTCCCGACGCTCTGGTTCATCCTGATCGCGGTCCTCTGGGCGGGCTACCTCTTCCTCGAGGGATTCGACCTCGGCGTCGGCATGCTCCTGCGCGGTTTCGCCCGCCGCGAGGACCAGCGCCGCGTCCTCATCAACACGATCGGCCCCGTCTGGGACGGCAACGAGGTCTGGCTGCTCACGGCCGGCGGCGCGACGTTCGCCGCCTTCCCGTACTGGTACGCCTCGCTCTTCTCCGCGCTGTACGTGCCGCTGGTGCTGGTCCTGCTGGCCCTCATCTTCCGCGCCGTGGCGTTAGAGTACCGCGGCAAGGCGCACACGGATCTTGCCCGCAGCCTCTGGACCTGGGCACTCTGCGCCGGCAGCTACGTCGCCGCGTTCGGCATCGGCGCGATGCTGACCCTGACGACGACGGGTCTGCCGCTGAACGCCAACGGCGACCGGGTGGGCGGCGCGTTCGCGTGGTTCAACGGCTACGCCGTCCTGGGCGGTCTCGGCGCCGTCGGCTTCTGCCTGGTCCACGCGCTCGCGTTCCTGTCCCTGAAGACCGACGGCGACATCCGCCGCCGCACCGGGCGCGTCCTGCGGCGTGCGCTGCCCGCCTTCGCGGTGCCCCTGGCCGCCTGGGCCGCCGTCGTGGTCGCCGGGCACGGCAAGCCGGTCGGCTGGGCGCTGCTCGCGACGGCCGTCGTCGTCCTGGCCGGCGCCTGGGCCGCCGCCCGGGCCGGGCGGGAGGGCTGGACGTTCATCGGCCTCGGCGCGTTCCTGCTCTCCGGCATCGCCGCGATCTTCGTCTCCGCGTACCCGGTGGTGCTGCCGTCGACGCTGGACCCGGCCTTCGACCTGACCGTGCAGAACGCGTCCTCCACGCCCTACACGCTCGGGGTGATGAGCGTGGTCGCGGCGTTCGGGATCCCCCTGGTGCTGGCCTACCAGGCGTGGACGTACTGGGTGTTCCGCCGGCGGCTGAGCGAGCGGCACATCCCGGCGCCGCACCCGGTGCGGACGATCGTCCGATGAGGCCCGAGCTGCCGGACGCGCCGGGGACGCGGCGCGTCCTCGCCGGTCTGGCGGGCCTGGCGGCGCTCAAGGCGATCGGGCTGATCCTCATCGCCGAGGCGGTCGCGGGCGGGATCGCCGCGCTGGCCGCCGGGGGAGGGCTGGACGTGCCCCGCACGCTGTGGCTCGGGCTGGTCGGCGCGGTGCTGCGGGCAGGAGCCGTCTGGGCGGGCCAGGCCCTCGCCGGCCGGGCCGGTCTCGGCGCCAAGGAGCGGCTGCGCGCCGACCTGCTGGCCGTCGGCCTGCGCGGCGGGACCGCCGCGGGCCGGGGCCCCGCTGCTGGCGTCTCCGCTGCCCGCACCCCGGCTGGCAGCGGCTCCGGTAGGGCCCCCGGTCCCGCAGATTCCACCCAGCTCCCGTCTACCCAGCTCCCATCCGGCGAGCTCGCTGGCCTGGCCACGCGCGGGCTCGACGGGCTCGACGGCTACTACGCCAAGTTCCTCCCGGCCCTGGCGGCGGCGCCGGTGGTCCCGCTGGTCGTCGGCATCCGGATTCTCTTCGCCGACTGGGTCTCGGCGCTCGTGATCGTCCTGACCATCCCGCTCATCCCGGTCTTCATGATCCTCATCGGGCTGCACACCCAGGACCGCATCGCCACGGCCGCCGACGGCCTGGCCCGGCTCAGCGCCCACCTGCTGGAGCTGGCCCAGGGCCTGCCGGCGCTCATCGGCCTCCGCCGCGCCTCCGGCCGCGGCGGCGCGCTCGGGAAGGTCTCCGACGACTACCGCCGCGCCACCCTCGGCACCCTGCGCACCGCGTTCCTCTCCGGCCTTGCGCTGGAGCTCATCGCCACGCTCTCCGTGGCCCTCGTCGCCGTGTTCATCGGCGTCCGCCTCGTCCACGGCGACATGGCACTCGAGGCCGGCCTGCTCGCGCTGATCCTCGCACCCGAGTGCTACCTGCCGCTGCGCGAGGTCGGCAACGCCTTCCACGCATCCGAGGACGGCGCGGAGGCCCTGCGCCGGGCCAGGGTGCTCGTGGACGCCTCCGGCCCGGGCACCGGCAGGGAGACCGGCACGCCCTCCGGCGCAGGCCCCGCCATCGTGCCGGGCCGTTCCGGCGATGCAGCCGCCCCCGGTGGCGGGGCGGCCACGCACGGCGGTCCCGTGGACGCCGTCGTGCTCTCGGGACTGGAGATCCGGTACGACGGCGGCGCCACCGTCGCCGCACCCGACCTGCGCCTGCGCGCCGGCGACGTGCGCGTGCTGGACTCGGCCAGCGGGTCGGGGAAGTCCACGATCCTGAAGGCCGTCCTGGGGCTGCTGCCGCCCGGCGCCGCGATGGCCGGGGTACTCGAGCGCTCCGTGCCCGCGGCCTACATCCCGCAGCACCCGCGCTTCACCGAGCCGACCGTGGCGGCCGAGCTCGAGCTCGCTGCCGGCCGCCCGCTGGAGCCCGGGCCGGCGGCCCGGCTGCTGGAGCGCGTCCGGCTGGAGGGGTACGGCGAGCGGGCGCCGCAGACCATGAGTCCGGGGGAGCTGCGCCGGCTGGCGGTGGCCCGGGCGCTGGCCCGGATCGAGTGGGCCCGCACCGACGCGGAGAAGGGCACGGCGAGCCTCGTCGGGCGGGGCTCCGGCGAGAGTGACACCGCCGAGGGATCCAGGCCGGGGAGGCCCTCCGGGGCGGACGCATGGCTCTTGGTTGCCGACGAGCCAACGGCGCATCTCGATGCCGAGTCGGCCCGGGCCGTCCGCGCCGCGCTCGCCGGTCTGGCCGCGCCGCCCGCCGGCTCGACCGCGGGGCCCACCGGACGCACCGTCGTGTCCCCGGGCAGGCGTCCACGGGTCGCCCTCCTGGTCGCGACGCACGACCGCACCCTCGCAGCGCAGCTGCGCGACCGGCGCGCCGGGGCCGACGATCCCGGGAGCGCAGCGGCGCCCAGGGTCGAGCCGACGGGCACACCCGACGCAGAGCCGACGGGTGTGCCCGCGGTCGAGTACGTGTCGGCTGCGGCGGACGATCCCGAGGCATCCTTCGTCGTCACGCTCTCCGGCACCCGTGACATGCCGCGCCAGCACGGGCCCGTACGCGAGGTTTCACATCAACACCGCTTGATGCGCGAGATGTCGATTCAGCACGAGCCCGTGCGCGAGGTTCCACTCCAGCACGAGGCCGACCCCGTTCCAGGTGCTCAGTTGGCATCTCGCGGCGGCGACCGTGCTCGAATGACCCCTGGCGGCCGCGACGGTGCTCGACCGACACCTCGCGAGGCCGCCGCTACCGGAGCAGCGCGCCGCAGGCCTCGCCCGTGGCGGACCGTGCTGCGGGGGCTCCCGTGGCTCGGCCGCTGGGGCATGGCCACTGGCCTCCTCTACGCCGCCGCGGCGGTCGCCTTCGGGGCGGCGCTCAGCGGCGTCTCCGGCTGGCTGATCGTCAACGCGAGCTACCAGCCGCCGATGCTTCACCTGATGGTCGCCGTGGTCGGTGTGCGGTTCTTCGGCATCGGCCGGGCGCTGCTGCACTACCTGGAGCAGCTCGCCGTTCACGACGCCCTCCTGGGGTGGGCCGGCCGGCTGCGCGAACGCCTCTGGGAGGCGCTCGCCGCCGACCCGCGCTGGTGGGGGCCGATCACCCGCGGCGGCGGCGCCCTCGCCCTGCTGGTCCAGCGGGTCGACGACGTGCGCGACTCCCTGCCGCGCGTCGTCGTGCCGCCCGTCGCCGCCGTGGTCACCTGGCTGCTGGCCTGCGGTGCCTTCGCGCTCTGGGTGCCCTCCGCCCTCGGCGTCGCGCTGGCCCTGGGCATCGTGGGCTTCGTCGTCCTGCCGCTGGCCGTCGTGGCGTCCGAGCGCAGCACCGGGTCCCGCATCGCCGCGCATCAGGCGTGGCTGGGGGACCGCGTGCCGCGCCTGCTGCGGGCCGCCGACGACCTCGCCGGGAACGCCACGCGGGAGCGCGCCATCGCCGACTTCGCTGAGCTGGATCGCCGGCAGACGCTCCGGCTCCGCGCCTCCGCCCGCACCGGCGGGCTCGCCGTCGGCGGTGCGGCCCTGATCAGTTCTACGGCGGCCGTCCTGGCGCTCGTGCTCCCGGCTCTCGGCGGGGCGCCCTCCACCGGCGAGCAGGCCGCCATCGCCGCCCTCCTGCTGCTTGCCCTCGGCGAGCCCATCGCTCAAGCGGCCTCCTCCGCGCAGCGGGCCCGTCAGCTCGGCGACGGCCTCGACCGGCTGGGCGACGTCCTCGCCGGCTCGTCCGCCCGCTCCGAAGCGCCGGTCCGGTCGGTCGGGCCATGTACCGGAACCGGCTCCGAAAGCGAGGCCGACGCGGAGCGGCTCGGAGGCCTCCGCCTCCGCGGCGCGACCCTCGGCTGGGAGCCCGGGACCGCCGTCGTCGAGGACCTCGACCTCCAGGCGACGCCCGGGCGGTGGGCCGTCCTGCAGGGGCCCTCGGGATCCGGGAAGTCGACGGTGCTCGCCGCGCTCCTCGGCGCCCTCCCGCTGTGGTCCGGCCAGCTCGAGGTGAGCGAGCCCGATGCCGGCTGGCGGGCGGCCACGCCGGAGGACCTGGACCGGGTCGCGTGGTGCCCCCAGGAGGCACACCTCTTCGACTCCACCGTGCGCCGGAACCTCGGTCTGGGCCGCGATCTCCGCGACCAGCCCACCGCTGCGGAGCTGACGGAGGTGCTGGACCGGGTCGGTCTGGGGGAGTGGCTCAGCGCGCAGCCCGCCGGCCTCGACGCGACCATCGGCTCGGGCGGCCACCGGCTCTCCGGCGGGCAGCGCCAGCGCCTCGCCGTGGCCCGGGCGCTGCTGGCACGGGCCGACGTCGTGCTCCTCGACGAGCCCACCGCGCACCTCGGCCAGGACGAGGCATCCGAGCTGATCCGCGATCTGGAGACGGCGCTCGCCGACCGGGCGGTCGTCCTGGTCACGCACGTCGCCGGCGTCCTCACCGCGGCGACGCGCGCCCCGCTGCGCGTGGGCTGAGCGCGGCCCCGGCCCGGGGAGCGCCTCGCGATTCACCCATTGACATATCCCAATGACTCGAATGATACTGGTCCGGACCTGTCCCCGACGTGAGGAACCGAAAGTGGATCCTGCCCGCTCCCTCCGCTGAGCGCCACGGAACCCCGATGGCGCATCTTCTTCCCTCAGGAGCGCCATGCAGAATCCACGCCACACCTCCGTCCACACCTCCGTCCACGACGCCGTCCCACACCGCGCCGTCCCACACCGCGCCGGCCCGCCGCGATCGGCCGGGCCTGCCGTCGTCCTGAACCGGCTGTCCTTCGGCTGGCCCGACGGTCGGCGGCTCTTCGACCAGATCACCGCCACCCTGACCGGCCGCGTCGGGATCGTCGGCCCCAACGGCACCGGCAAGACCGCACTGCTGCGCCTGATCGTCGGCGAGCTCCGCCCCAGCGGCGGGCATATCGCCCGCTCGGACGCGCCCGGCGAGACCGGACGCGCCGACGGCTCGAGCCCAGCGCTCTACCTCCCGCAGTCCCTGACACTGGACACCGGCCGGACCGTCGCCTCGTTGCTGGGCATCGAGCGTCGGCTGACCGCGCTGCGGGCCGTCCTCGCCGGACGGGAGGAGCGGCTCGCTGAGAACCTGGAGACGATCGGCGACGACTGGGACCTCGAGGAGCGCGCCGGTGCGTTCCTCGCCGGATACGGGCTGCCCGCCGACGCGCCGGCCTTCCTCGACCGCACCGTCGGGACCCTCTCCGGTGGCGAGGCCATGATCGTCGGGCTGGCCGGCATCGAGTTCGGGGCCGGCCCGGACGCGCTCGCCGTCGTGGATGAGCCGACCAACAATCTGGACCGCGTCGCCCGCCACCGTTTCCACGAGGCCGTGGACCGTTGGCCGGGCACACTGCTGGTGGTGAGCTACGACGTCGCGCTCCTCCGGCGTGTCGACGCCATCGCCGAGCTCCGGGCCGTCGAGGTCCGTGGCGGGACTGCGGGCCGGGCCGATCTGCGCCTCCACGGTGGGGCATGGGACGGCTATGCCGCCGCGGTCGAGGCGGAGCGCGCTCTCGCCGAGCGGAGGGTCCGCGAGGCGGCGGCGCGGGCGTCCGCCGAGAGGCGTCAGCGCATCGAGGACCAGACCAAGCTCGCCCGGCGCGCCCGTCAGGGCCGCGCTGCCGCCGACTCGATGCCGAAGATCCTCGCGAACCACCTCCGCAACCGGGCCGAGGAGAACGCGGGTCGGCAGCGGAGCCAGCGCGCCGCGCGGGAGGTGACCGCCCGCGAGCGGCTCGAGGACGCCCGTGAGTCTCTCCCCGCGGACCTGGCCATCGCCATCGATCTCCCCGGCACCGAGGTCCCGGCCGGCCGGACGCTGGTCGAGCTTTCGCCGCGGCTGCCGGCCGGGATCGTCGTGCACGACGACGGGGTGCCGGTGGGGCCTGCGGATCTCCCGGCCGGAACAGCCGGGGCTGCGGAGCAGGTGTCCGAATCGAGCGTGTCGATCCGCGGCCCGGAGCGGATCGCGGTCGCCGGTCGCAACGGGTCGGGCAAGACGACGCTGCTGCATCAGGTCGCCGACGCCGCCGTCGTCCCCGTGGGGTACCTGCACCAGCGCCTGACGGGTGAGCGGGGCGACGGGGCTGGAATTGAGAGGGCTGGATCCGAGTGGGTGGGATCCGGTGGGGCGGGTTCCGACGGGGTGGCGCTCGACGAGGCGGCCACCGTGCTCGAGAACGTGCGGTCCGCGGCGCCCGGGGCGGCGCCCGGCGCCGTCCGCGCGGGTCTGGCCCGTTTCCACTTCCGCGGGGGACGGGCGGACCAGCCGGTGGGGCAGCTCTCCGGCGGGGAGCGCTTCCGGGTGGCCCTGGCCCGCATCCTGCTGGCCGACCCGGCCCCGCGGCTGCTGCTGCTCGACGAGCCCACCAACAACCTCGACCTGGAGTCGGTGGACCAGCTCATCGGGGCGCTGGAGGCCTACGCGGGCGGGCTGGTGGTGGTCAGCCACGACGACGACTTCCTCGCGAGGCTGCGGACCACGCGATCCTGGGAGCTGGCGCACCGGACGCCGGGCGCCCGGCCCTGACGCACGGAAGTCCCCGCGTGCCGGGGCGCGCGGGGACTTCTGTGAGCGGTCGGTCGCCCTTCCGCGGGGCCGCCGCCGGGCCCGGTGACGGACTCGCTGGCGGCCCCTGGACCGCTAGGAGAGGGCAGCGGTCAGTGCGGCCTGGACGTCCGCGACGACCTCGAGATCGATGTCGGTGTCGAGGTCCGCGTCGGCGGTCGCCGCCGCATCGACGTCGGCCTCGACGCCCGACTCGAGATTGGCTTCCACCGCGGCGTCGACGCTGGCATCGGCGACGAGCTCGGCGTAGACCGTGGATTCGACGTCGGCTGCCGCGTCCGCGGCGATGTCCGCGGCCGCAGCGGCGTCCAGCACATCGGAGTCGACGAGGGCATCGAGCTGTGCCGTGACGTCCGCCTGGGCCTCCGCGGCGACCGTGGCGGCCACCTCGGCTGCCACCTCGGTGTCCACCGAGGTGTTCAGCGTGGTGGCCGCGGCGCCGGTGGCGCCCGCCAGGGACAGGGAGGCGACGGCCGCGAGGGCTGCCGCGTTGCGGGTGATGTTCTTCATGGGAGTGATCAGGTTCTTCACGTTTCGTACTCCTTCGCGATCCACCCGGCGCCGTCCGCCGGGTGGATTTCCCACGCTAAGAGTTACTGACTAGTAGGAATACGCTTCCAAGCAGGGCGTCAGGAAGAGTTAGCCCACGATTAAGGTTAACGAACCACAAGTATCGTAATTGTGACCCGCGGTGCACTTTGCCCAGTCGCTGGTCAGTCCGGGGTCAGTGTCGCGAGGGCCCCCGGCCGGGCGCCGAGGACCCGCTCCACGAGTTCGCCGAGGACGGCCGGGCGCGAGGCGGGACGCCAGTGGACGAGCGTCTGGGCACTGAGGCCGTCGATGAGGCCAAGCAGGTGCCAGGCCGCTTCGTTCGGCGCGGTGACCCGGAAGTCGCCGGACTCCGCGCCGGCGGCGACAATGTCGCTCAGCGTGGCATGCCAGGCGTCCATCACCTCGCGGACGCTCGCGGCCAGTGCCTCGTTGGCCCGTCCCAGGGTCCAGGCCTCGACCCAGACCAGCGAGACGTCCTCGCGCTCGCCGTCGAACACGGTGGCGAGGAGTTCGGCGAGGCTTCCGGCCGGCGTCGAGGCAGCCAGGACGATCTCCCGGACCTCCTCCAGCTCCGCGCGCGTGATCCGCTCGAAGGCGGTCGCGACTAGCGCGTCCATGCTCGGGACGTAGTGGGCGACGAGGCCGGGTGCCACGGCCGCAGCCGCTGCGACCGAGCGTAGCTTGACCGCTGACAGCCCCTCCCGCCGGGCCAGCGCGACGGCGGCGTCGACGATCTCGGCGGAGCGCTCGGCGGGGGATTTGCGGACGGTCGTGGCGCGCGAGGATCTTGACATGGTCCCCCCAGTGTAGTTACGGTCACATTCGTTGTTGATCAAGCGATCAATAAGTCGACGACGGCTGAGGACATCCCATGACCGAGCAGGCAGCACCGCCCCGGACCGACGCCGCGAGCGCCAACGCGCCTGGCCATGTCGAGCGCCACGGCATCGACTTCATCGCCCCCGAGGAGCGGGGCGGCTCCTCGTTCTCGCTCTTCTGGATCTGGATGAGCGCGAACGTCCTGTACCTGTACTTCGTGATCGGCGGGGGCCTGGTCCTCCTGGGCCTCTCGGTGGTCGAGGCCCTCGCCGTCACCGTGGTGGGCAACCTCTGGTGGGCCGTCGTCGGCTGGCTCGCCGTGAGCGGCCCGTCCGCCGGCGCTCCGAGCGTGACGATCATGCGCGCCATGTTCGGCATCCGCGGCAACCGCATCTTCGGCGGCGCCCTCGGCGTGCTGATCGGCCTCTTCTACGAGATCATCAACATTGCCGTCGGCACGTTCGCCGCCCTCGCCCTCCTGCCGCACCTCGGCGTCGAGCTCGGCATGGCCGGCGAATGGAGCGTCCTGCTCGTCGTGGCCTTCCTGAGCTTCGTCTTCAGCGTCTACGGGCACGGGACCATCATGGCGCTCTCCCCGTACTTCTCGGGGGCGTTGGCACTCGCCTTCGTGGTCCTCGGCTACTTCGTGCTCACGGCCGCCGACTTCGGCTACACCGCTCCGGAGCTGCCCACCGGCGAGCGCTGGGCGATGATCGCCCTCGGCTACGCGATCGTGGCCTCCGGACCGCTGTCCTGGGGGACCGGTGCGGACTACTCCCGGTACCTCCCGGAGCGGACGCCACGGCGCGGCATCATCTGGTGGACCGCCCTGGGCGGATTCATCCCCGCCGTCCTCATCGGCGGCCTCGGCGTCCTGGCAGCGACCGCCATCGACATGACGGACCCACAGCAGACGATCGGCGAGATCGTCCCGGCCTGGTTCACGCCCGTCTTCCTCTTCGTCGTCTTCCTCGGGACGGTCACCAACAACGTCCTGGTCGCGTACTCCACGGGCCTCTACGCCCAGGGCCTCGGCATCCGACTCCCCCGCGCCACCACGGTGGTCGTCACCGGGACGGTCGCCACCGTGCTCGGCGGCTGGCTGGTCTTCGGCGCCCCCAGCTTCCTCGACACGCTGAACGCGGCGCTCGAGCTGAGCGTCTGCATCCTCGGGCCCCTCGTCGCGATCTACGCCGTGGACATCGTCCTGCGCCGCAACCGCTACGACGGGCGCGCGCTCAACGACGAGCGGCCCGGCAGCGAGTTCTGGTACCGCCACGGCTACTTCGCCCCGGGCGTCGTGGCGATGGTGGTCGGCGCCGTCGTCTCGCTGCTCTTCGTGAACTCGACCCTCTTCGTGGGACCGGTGGCCGCGGCCCTGGGCGGCGCGGACCTCTCGGCGCTGCTGGCCCCGGTGGTCGGCGGCCTGGTCTACGCGATCCTGTGGCGCTACACCGCCCCCTACAACGACCCCGCACGCCGCCCCGGCGCGACCGCGCCGCGGCCAGAACGAATGGAGACCGCCGCATGAGCTGGCGCATGCCCGCAGAGACCATCGAGCACGAGCGCACCTGGATGGCGTTCCCCCGGCCGGGCGTCACGCTCGGCGACGACGCCGCCTCGGCCGACGAGGCGTACGCCGCCTGGACCGCCGTCGCGCACGCCGTCGCGGAGTTCGAGCCCGTGACCATGGTGGTCGACCCGTGCGAGACGGCACGGGCCCGGAACCTCCTCGGCAGCGGCATCGAGCTCCTGGAGGCTCCCCTGGACGAGTTCTGGATGCGCGATGTCGGACCGACGTTCGTGGTCGACGACGAGCGGCCCGGCGTTCTCGGCGCCGTCGACTGGATCTTCAACGGCTGGGGCGCCCCCGCTTGGGCCGAGTGGGACAAGTCGGCGCGGATCGGCGCGTTCGTCGCGGAGGCGTCCGGCGCGGAGCGGATCCCGTCGCTGCTGGTCAACGAGGGCGGGGCCATCCACGTCGACGGCGCCGGCACGGTGCTCGTCACGGAGACCGTCCAGTTGGACGCGGGCCGCAACCCCTACGCGACCCGCGAGCTGGTCGAGGCCGAGCTGGCCCGCACGCTCGGGACCACCAACACGATATGGTTCCCGCGCGGGCTGACCCGCGACTACGAGGACTTCGGGACGCGCGGCCACGTAGACATGATCGCCACGCTGCCTCAGCCGGGCCGGATCCTCCTGCACCACCAGACGAACCCCGAGCACCCCGACTTCGAGGTCTCGCGCCAGCTGCGCGAATTCCTCGCCGGGCAGACGGACGCCTCCGGGAGGCCGTTCGAGATCGTCGACGTCCCGGCGCCGGCGACCCTGCGCGACGACGACGGCTTCGTGGACTGGTCCTACGTCAACCACCTGGTGGTCAACGGCGGCGTGATCGCCTGCGGGTACGACGACGAGCGCGCCGACGCCGTGGCCGCCGAGATCCTGGCGGACGCCTACCCCGGCCGGCGCGTCGTCACCGTGCCCGTCCGGCCCGTCATCGACCGCGGCGGAGCGATCCACTGCATCACCCAGCAGCAGCCGCGCGTGGGCGCCTGACCAGCGGCGCCGCAGGAGGAGAACCATGAGCCATTATCCCGTCGTCGAGGCGTCCATCGCCCGGCTGCGCGCAGATCTGGAGGCCGGCGTCGTCACCTCGGTGGGCCTGGTCGAGGCCTATCTGGCCCGCATCGACGCGTACGACGCCGCCGGACCCCGGCTGAACGCCGTCGTCGTCCGCAACGACCGGGCGCTCGAGGAGGCGGCCGCCTCCGACGAGCGCCGCACCCGCGGCGAGACGCTCGGTCCGCTGGACGGCATCCCGTACACCGCCAAGGACTCCTACATGGCCCGGGGTCTCACCGTCGCCTCGGGCTCCCCGGCCTTCGAGCACCTCGTCGCGCAGCGGGACGCATTCACGATCGGGCGCCTGCGCGCCGGAGGCGCGATCCTCCTCGGGCTGACCAACATGCCGCCGATGGCCAATGGCGGCATGCAGCGCGGCGTGTACGGCCGGGCCGAGAGCCCCTACAGCGCCGACTGGCTGACCTCCGCGTTCGGCTCCGGATCCTCCAACGGGTCCGGCACGGCGACGGCGGCGAGCCTCGCCGCGTTCGGGCTCGGGGAGGAGACCTGGTCCTCCGGCCGGGCGCCGGCGTCCAACAACGCGCTCTGCGCCTACACGCCCTCCCGCGGCGTCATCTCGATGCGCGGGAACTGGCCGCTCGTGCCCACCATGGACGTCGTCGTGCCGCACACCCGCACCATGGCGGATCTGCTGGAGGTGCTCGACGTGATCGTCGCGGACGACGCCGAGACGCGCGGCGACTTCTGGCGGTGCCAGCCGTGGGTCGAGATCCCCGCCGCCTCCGCCGTCCGGCCGGCCTCCTATCCGGGCCTCGCGGCCGGCGCGGCGACAGGATCGAGGAAGGGGCACGACGGCGGCGCGTACACCGGGTCGGTCTCGCCCCTGGCGGACGGCGGCGCGTCCACCGGGTCGGTCTCGCCCCTGGCGGGCCGGACCATCGGCGTGCCCGCCATGTACATCAACCAGGACGACGCCGCCGGGACGGGTCCGCTGTTCCGCGGCCTCGAAGGGGTGCGCGGCATCGGCGGCTCCACCGGCCAGCCGATCGAGACCCGGCAGAGCATCATCGACCTCTGGGAGGCCGCGCGCGCGGATCTGGAGGCGGCGGGTGCGACCGTCGTCGTCGTGGACTTCCCGGCCGTCACGAACTACGAGGGCGACCGGCCCGGCGCGCCGAACATCGCCACGCGCGGACTCGTCGGCGCGGAGTACCTCCGGCGGGAGATCGTCGACCTGTCCGTCTTCGCGTGGGACGACTTCCTGCGCGCTAACGGCGACCCGGCTCTGAACCGCCTGGCGGACGTGGACGGAGAGCGCATCTTCCCGCATCCCGCCGGCGCCCTGCCGGACCGTTACACCGGGTTCGACGACGACATCGCCGCCTACCCGCGGCACGCCGCCGAGCACCCGGTGGCGGACCTGACCGAGATCCCGGAGCTGGAGGCGGGGGTGCGGGGCCTCGAGGAGACCCGGCGCCGCGACCTGGAGGAGTGGATGGACGCCCGCGGGCTGGACGCCGTGGTGTTCCCGGCCGTCGCCGACGTGGGGCCGGCGGACATGGATGTGAACCCGGCATCCGCCGACGCGGGCTGGCGCAACGGGGTGTGGGTCGCGAACGGCAACCTGGTTCCGCGGCACCTGGGCATCCCCACGGTGACCGTGCCGATGGGGACGATGGCCGACACCGGCATGCCCGTCGGCCTGACGTTCGCGGGCCGCGCCTACGACGACAACGAACTGCTGACGCTGGCGGCGGCCTTCGAGGCGACGGGGGAGCGGCGCACCGTCCCGCCGCGCACGCCCGAACTCGGCTGAGTCCCGGCCGGGCTGGGTCCCGGCCGGACTGGGTCCGGGTCCGCCGGGGACGACATCAGGGGAGGCCGCCAGCACGCGCTGGCGGCCTTCCCTTCTCGTCTCCGGTGTCGAGCGGACCGCCCCGCCGATCAGGTCTCGTGGCGAACTAGACCCCGGCACGCTCCGCCGTGTGGACCTCGCGGCCGTCCACGAAGGTCGCGGCTACGCCCGTGTCCAGCAGGGCCTCCGGACCGTCGGCGAACGGGTCGTCGGCGAGGACGGCGAAGTCGGCCGCGTATCCGGGGGCGAGCCGGCCGCGGGTCGCGCCGTCGCCCACGGAGGCGGCGGCGTCGCGGGTGGCGTGGCCGATGGCGCTGCCCAGGGAGAGGGCGAACTGCGGCTCCACCGCGGCCAGCGACCGGTCCAGCGCCGACCGCCGCGTGGTGGCCACGTACATGTTCGCCAGCGCCTCGTGCGGGGCCGTGGGTGCGTCGGTGGAGAAGGCCAGGAGCGCGCCGGCGGCCTCGTACTCCGGCCAGGCGAATCCACGGGCGGCGCGATCGGCGCCGAGCATCGCGTCCCAGTTCGCCCGGACGGCGGGATCGGTGTGGACGGGCTGCATCGAAGCCGTCAGCCCCAGCGCCGCGAGCCGTTCCGCGGTGCCCTCCGCGGCGTACTCCAGGTGCTCGATTCGGTGCCGGCGGTCCCACGAGGGGTTCCCGGCGGCGGCCGCCTCCAGCGCGTCGAGGGCGTTGGAGCTGGCCGCGTCGCCGATGGCGTGGATCGCGATCTGCAGCCGCAGCCGGTCCGCCTCCAGCACCGCTGGCCGCAGATCGTCCGCCGGCCAGATCGGGTCGGCGTTGGACCCGTCCGTGTACGGCGCTCCGAGCGCGGCGGTGCAGGCGTCGATGACGCCGTCGGAGATGAACTTGACCCCGACCACGCGGAACGAGCCGCCGAAGTCCCGTCCGGCGAGTTCGGCGGCCCGCCGGAGCTGGGTGCTGTTCTGCTCCGCGTCGCCGTGGTTGTCGATGAGCCAGTGCGCGGCGAGCCGGATCGGGAGCCGGCCGCCGTGCCGGTCGATCGCGCGCTCGACGGCGGCGAGGTCGGCCTCGCCGAACGCCATGTCCACCGCGCCGGTGACCCCGGCGGCGAGGTAGGCCTCGAAGGCCCGCTCGAGTGCGGCGTCGCGGTCCTCGTCGGTGGTGCGGGACTCCAGCAGCGGCCAGACGGTCTGCGTGGCGGCGGTCTCCAGGAGCAGGCCGGTCGCGTGCCCGTCGGCGTCGCGGACGATCCGGCCACCGAGGGGGTCGGGTGTCTCGTCCGTGATGCCCAGCTCCGCCAGCGCGGCGCTGTTGACCCAGCACGAGTGGAGGTCGTTCGCGTCCAGGTAGACCGGCACGTCCGGTACGGCGGCGTCGAGCATCGCCGCGGTGGGCGCCCCGCCCGGGATCGAGTCGAAGAGCCATCCCCGGCCGAGCAGGCGCTCCGCCGACGGGTGCTCCCCGCGGGCCGCGGCCAGGCGGCGCTGGATCTCCTCCACGGTGCGCGCCGAGGTCAATTCCACCTTGCCCAGAGCCTCGCCCATCATCATGAGGTGCGTGTGGGCGTCGACGAAGCCGGGGACCACCACGCGTCCGCCGAGGTCGATGGTCCGGGTGGGGGCTCCGGTGCCGGCACGCCCGGCGATCGCCGCCTCAGCGCCGACGGCCACGATGCGGCCGTCCTGGACCAACATGGCATCCGCCGTCGGACGGTCGGCCCCTGGCTCGGCGGTGAAGATCCTGGCATTGCGGTAGAGGGTCGGTTCCATCGTTTCCTTTCGGATGGGTGCCCCCGGGGAGGCTCCCGTGGGCCGGGAGCGTCTGCGGTCGGGCGGCTCGGCGCGGCGGCTACGGGGTGGCACGGGTGGGACGGGATAGGTGGGTAGTGCGGGTAGGGGACAGTAGGGAGAAGTAGGTGGGGAGGTCTCGGGTGGGCGGGTCGATCGACGGCGTCGCGTGCAACGGTCGTCGAGCGGACCGAGCGCCGGCCGGCCGGAGGCCGGACCCTTCAGACGGTCGGGTTGGCGGGGACCCGCTCCGGTTCGACGGCCGGGACCGGTGCCTCATCGGCTCGGCGGCGATCGCCCCGGGTCGAGCGGTGGGCCACGGCGACGGTGGGCACCGCCAGGACGAGGCTGGTCAGACCGAGGACGGTCGTGAATCCCTGCGGGCCGAGCTGCTCGAGGAGGAAGGCGCCGATCACCGGCGTGAGAGCGGAGCCGACGAGGTAGGTCGCCAGCAGCGGTCCCGACCAGCGGCCGTCGGAGGACAGGGCGGCGGCGACCGCGACGAAGTACATGAACGTCAACGCGTAGACCGTGTTCCAGGCGATGAAGACGACGATGAAGGCGGTCGGCGTCGCAACGAGGGCCGTGGCGACCTTCAGCGCGCTGCCCACCACGAGGAGGACGGCCAGTGGCACTGCCCGGCCCAGACGGTCGCCGATGATCATCAGGGCGATCGAGCCGAGGAGGCCGCCGGCCGTGGCCCCGCTCAGGGCGATGCCGAGCCCGGCCGGGCCGAGCCCGGTCTGCATCTCGCCGACGGCGCCGGCCATGGCCCACAGCGAGTCCTCGCTGACGGCCCAGAGTGTGAAGACGACGAGCAGCAGCAGGCCCGAGGCGAGGAGCCGGCGGTCGGCGGCCGTGGCGGGGCCGCGCCGGCGCAGGGGCACGGCCTCGGCGACGCCCGAGCCGGCCGAGGCCGCCGGAGCGGGTGCATCGGGCAGCCTCGGCACCAGGGCGAGCCCGATGAGGCAGAAGAGGGCGAGGGAGCCGAAGACGTTGATCGGCGCGACGCCGAGGACCGGGATGACCGCAAGCACGACCGTGATGACGCCGCGGTTCGCGAGCCCGTTGAGCCCCGCGATCCGATCCGGGTCGCGGAACGCTGCGAAGGCCGCGCCGGAGGCCGCGACCGCGCAGCCGACTCCGGCGCCGCCGACCAGCAGCCCCGCGACGATCACCACGCCGTTCGGGACGACGGCGGCCGCCCCGAACGTGACGAGGCCGACGGATAGGCCGCTGACCGCCACGGCGCGGCGACGCGGGCCGGCGCAGAGCGGCGCCACGGCCAGCCCGACGAAGGCCGTCGCCAGTAGGACCCCGGTGACGACCCACCCCGCGGACAGGAAAGGCAGGCCGGTGGCGTCCTGCAGGGCCGAGATCATGTAGGGCGAGAGATTGACGCCGAGGTAGCCGGCGATGCCGATGAGAAAGGTCGCCGAGGTGGTGCCGAGGCGCAGCGGCAGGCGCGTGTCGGTGGATGGGGTGATCATGGCTTCTCCGTAACTAATACCGTTAGTTTATGCGAGTATGACGCACCTCACCAAAAATGGGAAGCATTCATTTTGCCGGCGAGGGGTCGTGGTCGCCGCCGGTCGTCGAGTCGGTAGCCTAGGAGGCGCGCAGGGAGGGCCTGCGATGGACCCACGGAGGAGGCTGCATGGCCAGGGCCGAGAGGTCGCGACTCTCGCCGCGGACGATCGCCGACGCCGCGATCGATCTCATCGATTCGGGTGAGCCGTTCGGCCTCAATGCCGTGGCCCGGCGGCTCGGAGTCAAGCCGCCCTCGCTCTACAACCACGTGAACGGCCTGGACGGGATCATCGAACTGGTCCGCGGCCGCCTGTGGGCGCAGTACCAGGAGGAGATCGACGACGACGCCCCGTGGGACGCGGAGATCGAGGCCATGATGCGCGCGGAGCGGCGCATGTACACGGGGCATCCCCATGCCGTGCCGCTCATCGCGACCAGCACGGTGCGCGACGAGGGGGTCATCGGGTCCTACGACCGCAAGGCCACGATCCTCGTCCGCGCCGGCTTCCCCGAGGACGAGGTTCTCGTGCTGGTCCAGCTGCTCGACGCCTTCGCGCTCGGCTCAGGGCTCGACTACGCCGCGCCGGACGCGATCTGGGAGCCCACCGGGCCCACCGAGACGCTCG
This sequence comes from Zhihengliuella sp., assembly GCF_031178195.1. Lineage (GTDB taxonomy): Bacteria > Actinomycetota > Actinomycetes > Actinomycetales > Micrococcaceae > Zhihengliuella. The sequence continues at coordinate 29,237 of NZ_JAPSJL010000006.1, read as the reverse complement.
GGCGCCTGCTCGAGGCCGGCCCCGCGGGGCGGGTCCGCAACGAGCGGGCGTTCGAGCTGGGCCTCGCCCTCGTGATGGACGGCCTCCGCGAACGACTCTCCCGCACCCGCGTCTGAGCCCGCGGGCTCCCCGGCCCCGGCAGCGCCCGAGGGGGCCGTCGCCGGGACCGGCGGTCGCCTCCGGCCCGCCGGTGGTCCAGGACGTCTGGCGCGACTGACGGCGTCCGGCGCGCGTCGGGCACCGAGGAGAGGACGGAGGCCCCGCCGAGGGATCGGCGGGGCCTCCGTGATGCCGGCCGGCTGAGCGCTACGCGCCGGGCGCCGCGCTGCCGACGAGGACGCCGGCACCCGAGAGGACCTCCGTGGCCGCGAGCCGGCCCTGGCGGAGCGCGCCGTCGACGTGCTGGTAGCCTTCGGCCGCGAGGTCCGAGCAGGCCCAGCGGATCGGGCCCACGGGAGTGCGCTGGTGCGCCCCGTAGCGGTGCAGGCCGCCGAGGTCGTAGCTGGCGGCGTAGGCGCCCCGGGTCCACTCCTCGGATCCGAAGTCGGACTCGTAGTAGACCACCGGGGAGAGGGCCTCGTCGCCCAGGTAGTGGGCCAGCGACTCGAGGATCAGACGACGGCGCTCCTCGGCCGGGAGCGCGAAGACCGCGTCGGCCTTCTCGTCGGAGACAAACGCCACCAGGGTGCCGCGGGTGTCGCCGTGGTTCGTGTTGTCGTAGACCTCCTGGCACAGTTCCTGGGCCCCGAAGCCGGTGCCGGAGAGGCCGGCCTCGCGCCAGAACGGCGTCTCGTAGACCGCGTGGACCTTGATGACCAGGCCGAGGGACTGGTGCTGGTGCATCTGGTGCTGCAGCCGCGGCAGCGGCGGCTCGAACGAGATCCGCGAGTACAGGTTCGGCGGCACGGCCACCACCACGTCCTGCGCCACCACCGTCACGCGGTCGGACCAGACGGTCACCGGCGTGCCCGGCACGTACTCCGCGTACGTGTCCTCGGGCCCGCCCCAGCGGATCGTCCGCACCGGGGTGTTCAGGAAGACGACGTCGTCGCCCAGCTCCGCGGCCATGGCCTCGGACACGGACTGCATGCCGCCGACCACCCGGCGGTCGAGGATGAAGTCCTCGTCCACGAGGTTGGAGAACGAGCCCGCCGAGGCGGCCATCAGCACGGCCTGCAGGGTCGAGAACGAGTGCGCCGGCTTGGTCAGCATGCCGCCGGCGACGAAGATGCCGATGTTGTTGCAGGCGTCCTCGTCGGAGGACTGCTGGCGGAGCCAGTGGTGGAAGGAGACGGTGTCCAGTTCGCGCGCCTTCGGGTGGGCCCACGGCTCCGACGCGCCGATCTCCGCGACCAGGCCGTCGAGGATCCCGATCAGGCGTTCCATCTCCGCCACGGTTCCGGTATCCGCGGGGAACATGGACCCGGTGTAGGTCTGGCGCTGCCCGTCGGCGCCGATGTAGACGGACTCGCCCTCGCGGTAGCGCGGGTAGGTGTCCTTGCCGAGCTCCTCCAGCAGGCCCAGCAGCTCCGTCTGGTCCGGCGAGACCCACTGGCCTCCGATCTCCAGGAACGCGCCGTCGACGTCGCGCGACCAGGTGCGTCCGCCCACGCGGTCGCGGGCCTCCAGCACGGCGACGGACTTGCCGGCGGCCTTCAGCGTGCGCGCGGCCATCAGGCCCGCGGGTCCAGCGCCCACCACGACGACGTCGCGCTCGAGCGCCGTCTCGCTGCCGAGCTTCCGCTGGGAAGCCGTCGGTGCGCCTGCCGGCTGCGCGGCGCTCGACTGGTCGGGGTCGCTGGGGTTCGATGTGGCCGGTCCGGTCATGGGTTCTCCTCGAAAGTAAAATGAACTACATTCATTAGGCGACATGGCGAGGCGTTCCGTCAAGACCGGAACGTGGTCGGGTTCCCTCTAGACTCGACTGGACACGCCGCCAGCCCGGGCGCGAGCCGAATGGAGGCCCGCCCGGACGCCGACCGACCAGGAGGCCGACATGCCGTCCGCCCGCACCGCCCCTCGCCGTCGCGGACGCCCCTCCGAGCCGATCCTCTCCACCGAACGCATCACGGAGACGGCGATCGGCATCATCAGCTCCCGCGGATTCTCGGACCTGACCATGACGGCGCTGGCCCGCGAGCTGGGCGTCTCCGCCTCCGCGCTCTACAACCACATGCCGTCCAAGCGCGAGGTCCTCATCCGGGTCCAGGACCGGATCAACCAGGAGATCGACTGCTCGGCCTTCGCTCGCCTGCCGTGGGACCAGGCGCTGGAGCACTGGGCGCGCTCCTACCGGGACTGCTACGCGGAGCTGACGGCCCTGATCCCGGTGGTCGCCGTGCTCTCGGTCGCGGACTCGCCGCACACGCTGCGGATGTACGAGACGGTCGCGCGCAGCCTGAGCGCCGCCGGATGGGAGGGGGCGGAGGTCGTCGAGGTCATCGTCGCCGTCGAGTCCCTCGTCTTCGGCGCGGCCTACGACGCCACCGCCCCGGCCGACATCTTCGACGCCGGCGAGCACGCCGCCCTGGCCCCGACCTTCACCGCCGCGGTGGCGGCGCGCCCCGCGGAGGCCGGGGCCGCCGCGGACGCCGCCTTCGACGTCGCGCTCTCCGCCATGCTGGACGGGCTGCGGGCGCGGCTGACCGCCACGCGGGGCCGGCCGTGATCACCCTCGGCCGGATCCTCGCGCTCGAGCGGCTGTCGCTCGAGCCCGTGGTCCGCGGCGACGAGGGCCGCGCCGTCAGCTGGGTGGTCACCAGCGAGCTGCGGGACCCCACGCCCTACCTCAACGGAGGCGAAGTCGTCCTCTTCACCGGCGTCAACAGCCCCGGCGACGATCCCGCGGACGCGCCCGCGTGGGGGGAGTACGTCCAGCGCCTGGCCGACCGCGGCGTCGTCGCCCTCGGCCTGGGCATCGGCGAGCGGCTGAGCTGGCAGCGCGTCCCTGCCGCGCTGGTCGCCGCGGTGCGGGGCACCGGGCTGAGCCTGTTCGCCGTGCCGGAGCAGACGCCGTTCCTCGGCGTCATCCAGGTCGTGGCCGAGCACCGGGCCGCGGAGGAGCGCACCGAGCTCGAGGCCACGCTCGCCCACCAGCGCGCGCTCACCCGGGCGGCGACCGCCGTCGAGGGCACCGCGGAGATCCTGCGCACGCTCGGGGGGCTCCTCGGCGACGCGTGGGCCGGGATCTGCACCGACGACGGCGAGATCCTGGAGGCCTCCACGCGCCGGAGGCCGCCCCTGCCGGCCGGGCGCGGGCTCGGCGAGCTCGTCGACCGGCTCCGCCGGGCCGGGCTGCGCGGCTCCCTCGGCGAGTCGGGGCCGTGGGGCACCGTGGTGGTGCACCCCCTCGGCGTGCACGGCTCGCCGCACGGTTATCTCGTCGTATTCCTGCCCGGGCCCGCGGACCGGCAGTACACGGGCGCCATCGCGACGGCGGTCGCGCTCCTCTCGCTCCACGTCGAGCGGACGGCCGAGCAGGAGCTGTCCCGACGCCGGCTGCGCGCCAGCGCCGTCGATCTGGTGCTGGAGGGGCAGGGCCGGGCGGCCGAGGCGGTCCTCGGTGTCGCCGGCGGGCCCGGCTGGCTGCGGTCCGACGCGCGGGTCCGCGTGGTGCGGCTCCGGGGCGAGCCCGCAGGGGTGCGGCAGGCGCTCCGCCGCATCGAGGCGCATGCGGGGCGCTCGGGGCGTCCGCTGCTGCCCGCGTCCCCGGCGACCGCGGAGCCCGGCGCGCCGCGGGGAACCGCACAGGCTGGCAGCCCGGCCGACCAGGGGGCGGCGACGAGCGATCGGGGGGCGGCGACGGGCGATCGTCCGCAGGGCGAGGACGAGACCGCCGTGCTGATCCGCGACGACGAGCCGACCCTCGCGATCCTGCGGGAGATCGTCGAGGCGACCGGCGTCCGGGCCGGCGTCGGCGGCGCGGCGGCGCTCGGGGACGCTCCCGCCAGTCATCGCGAGGCCCGCGAGGCGCTCGAGCGCGCGAGCGCGTACCGGCCCGTCGAGTCGCGGGACGAGCTGGCCGCAGGCGGCGTCGCAGGCCTCCTCCCGCCGGACTCCGGGCGGGCGTGGGCTCGAGAGCTGCTGGAGCCGCTCGCCGGGAGGGGAGCGGAGGGGGCCCGTCTCCTCGGCACGCTGCGGACCTTCCTCGGGTACAACGGGAACCGCCGGCAGACGGCGGCCGAGCTCTCGGTCCACCGGAACACCCTGCTGCACCAGTTGCGGACCATCGAGGAGGCGCTCGGCGGCTCGCTCGACGACCCGCAGCTGCGCGCGGATCTCTGGATCGCCCTGCGGCTGGTGGGGGACACCGCCCGGGACTGAGCGCCGGGGAGCGCCCGTGTCCAGAGTGCACACCGCGACCCGGAAGTCTGTGCAACGTGTCGCGTGCGGCGGCGTTACCGTCGTATCAGCACACCGCGGCATCCCGCGGCCGGTACGGACCCGCTCCGTACGTCGAACTCGTACCGACGAAAGGAAGGCAGTCATGGCGCCCTCCCTCACCTCCTCCTCCGCACTCCCGGACCTCGAGACGCGGCTGCCCCAGCAGCGCAAGCTGGTCACCGAGGTCCCCGGCCCGCGCTCGCGCGAGCTCCAGCAGCGCCGTGCCGCCGTCGTCGCCGGCGGCGTCGGCTCCAGCATGCCCGTCTACGCCGCGGATGCCGACGGCGGCATCATCAACGACGTCGACGGCAACGCCTTCATCGACCTGGGCTCCGGCATCGCCGTGACCAACGTGGGCGCCTCCTCGCCCGCCGTCGCCGCCGCCGTGAGCGAGCAGGCCACGCACTTCACCCACACCTGCTTCATGGTCACCCCCTACGAGGGCTACATCCAGGTCGCCGAGGAACTGGCGCGCCTGACGCCGGGCGACCACGAGAAGCGCACCGTGCTGTTCAACTCGGGCGCCGAGGCCGTCGAGAACGCCGTCAAGGTTGCGCGCCTGGCCACCGGCCGCCAGGGCGTCGTGGTCTTCGACCATGCCTACCACGGCCGCACCAACCTCACGATGGGCCTGACGGCGAAGACCATGCCGTACAAGTCCAACTTCGGCCCGTTCGCGCCGGAGATCTACCGGGTGCCGATGAGCTACCCGTACCGCGAGGAGAACCCGCAGATCACCGGCGAGCAGGCGGCCCGCCGCGCGATCAGCCAGATCGAGAAGCAGCTCGGCGCCGAGTCCACGGCCGCCATCCTCATCGAGCCGATCCAGGGCGAGGGCGGCTTCATCGTCCCGGCGGAGGGCTTCCTGCCGACGCTCGCCGCCTGGGCGCGCGAGAACGGCGTCGTCTTCATCGCCGACGAGGTCCAGTCCGGCTTCTGCCGGACCGGCGCCTGGTTCGCCAGCGAGCACGAGGGCGTGGTGCCGGACCTGATCACCATGGCCAAGGGCATCGCCGGCGGCATGCCGCTCTCGGCCGTCACCGGCCGCGCCGACCTGCTCGACGCCGTCCACCCGGGCGGTCTCGGCGGCACGTATGGCGGCAACCCGGTGGCCTGCGCCGCGGCCATCGCCACGCTGGACGTGATGCGCGAGCTCGACCTGGCCGGCCGCGCCCGCGCCATCGAGGGCGTCGTCGTGCCGCGCCTGCGCGCGCTGGCCGAGGAGCTCGGCGGCTCCGAGGGCCCGATCGGCGACATCCGCGGCCGCGGTGCCATGCTCGCCGTCGAACTGGTCAAGCCGGGCACCACCGAGCCGGACCCGGAGGCCACCAAGGCGATCGCCGCCGCGTGCCTCGCCGAGGGCGTCCTGATCCTCACCTGCGGCACCTACGGCAACATCATCCGCCTGCTGCCGCCGCTGGTCATCGGCGAGCAGCTGCTCGACGACGCGCTGACCGTGCTCGAGAACGCGATCCGCGCCGCCCGCTGACGCGGCTCGACCCGACGCCCCTGTGGCTGGCCCCCGCGGCCGAACCGGCACCGTCCGGTCCGGCCGCGGGGGCCTCTCGCTGTCCGGGCACCTCTGGGCCGGTCCTGTGATCCCTGCTACTGTGGTCATGATTACTGACCGATCGTTCAGGAAGGACTCGCCGAGGATGACAACACAGACGGCCGCCGCGCCGGAGACCACGGGAGCAGCGCCGATCGTGCCCAGCTACGTCCGGGACGCGTGGTGGACACCCGCGGACGACGTCGCCGGCACGGAGGTGCGGGACGCCAACACCGGCGAGGTCCTCGCCCGCGTCAGCACGGAGGGCCTGGACCTCCCCGCCGTCGTCGAGCACGCCCGCACGGTCGGCCAGCGCGAGCTCTCCCGGCTCACCCTCCACGAGCGGGCCCTGAAGCTGAAGGAGCTGGCGCAGTTCCTCAACGCCCGCCGCGAGGAGCTCTACGCAATCTCCTACCGGACCGGCGCCACCAAGATCGACTCGATGGTCGACATCGATGGCGGCATCGGCGTCCTCTTCACGTTCAGCTCCAAGGGCCGGCGCGAGCTGCCCAACTCCAACGTCATCCTCGACGGCCCGGCGGAGACGCTCTCGCGCGACGGCTCGTTCCTGGGCACGCACGTCTACACGCCGATCCCCGGTGTCGCGGTGCAGATCAACGCCTTCAACTTCCCGGTCTGGGGCATGCTGGAGAAGTTCGCGCCGGCCTTCATCGCGGGCGTGCCGACCATCGTGAAGCCGGCGACCCCGACCGGCCACCTCACCGAGGCCTGCGTCCGCCTCATGGTCGAGTCCGGCATCCTGCCCGCCGGCTCGCTGCAGCTGGTCTCCGGCTCGGCGCGCGAGCTCCTCGACGCGCTGGACTACCGCGACATGGTCTCCTTCACCGGGTCCGCCGAGACGGCCGACCGCCTGAAGTCCCACGCCAACGTGGTCAGCGGCGGCGTCCGCTTCACCTCGGAGACCGACTCGCTCAACGCGGCCATCCTCGGCCCCGACGCCGAGCCGGGCACCCCGGAGTTCGACGCGTTCGTCAAGGCCGTCGTCACCGAGATGACCGTCAAGGCCGGGCAGAAGTGTACGGCCATCCGCCGCACCATCGTCCCGAGGGGCCGGGAGCAGGCCGTGGTCGAGGCGATCTCGGCGCGGCTGGCGCAGCGCGCCGTCGTCGGAGATCCGCGCGCCGAGGGCGTCACCATGGGCGCCCTCGCCTCCCTCGAGCAGCTCCGCGACGTCCGCGGCGCCGTCGAGTCCATGCTCGCTGCCGGCGGCGAGCTCGCCTATGGCACGCTGGACGCGCCGGTGGTCCGGACCGCCGACGGTACGGAGTCCACGGTCGACGGCGGTGCCTTCATGTCGCCGCTGCTCCTGACCTGGGACGACGTCGAGGCCGAGGCCGTCCACTCGCGCGAGGCCTTCGGCCCGGTCAGCTCCGTGCTCGGCTACGCCGACCTGGACGACGCCGTCCGGCTCGCCGCCCGCGGCTCGGGCTCGCTGGTCGCGACCGTCTGCACCGACGACCCCGACGCCGCTCGGCGGCTGACGCTCGGGATCGCCGGGCACCACGGCCGCGTGCACATCCTCAACCGGGAGACCGCCAAGAGCTCCACCGGCCACGGCTCACCCGTGCCGCATCTGGTCCACGGCGGCCCGGGCCGCGCCGGAGGCGGCGAGGAGCTCGGCGGCGTCCGCGCCGTGAAGCACCACATGCAGCGGACGGCCGTCCAGGGCTCGCCGAACCTGCTGACGGCCGTGACCGGCGTCTGGCACACCGGCGCGGACCGCCGTCTCGCCGGCGCCGAGGAGTTCGGTGGCAGCGCCGAGAACACGCACCCGTTCCGGAAATCGCTGGCCGAGCTGCGGGTCGGCGACGGCTTCGCCTCCGGGCTGCGCACGGTGGCGCTGGAGGACATCCTGGACTTCGCGGAGAGGACCGGCGACACCTTCTACGCGCACACGGATGCCGCCGCAGCCGAGGCGAACCCGTTCTTCCCGGGCCAGGTGGCCCACGGCTACCTCCTGGTCTCCTGGGCGGCGGGACTGTTCGTCGAGCCCGCGCCGGGGCCCGTCCTGGCCAACTACGGGCTCGAGAACCTGCGCTTCATCACGCCCGTCGCGGCGGGTGACTCGGTGCGTGTGACGCTCACCGCCAAGCGGATCACGCCCCGCGTCACCGACGAGTACGGAGAGGTCGCGTGGGACGCCGTCCTGCACAACCAGGACGACGAGATCGTGGCGACCTACGACGTGCTCACCCTCGTCGAGAAGGAGAACACCACCTACAAGAACTGGGTCTGACTCGCCCGGTACCCGGTCCCGGATCCGTGGGACCCAGTTCCACGGATCCGGGCCGGGGAGGTGGAGATGAGCGCCGGATGCCGTTACGTTGGCAGGGAACCAGCGTTCTGACAACCGATTTCCGAGGTGACGACCCATGACTGCGCTGTCGAGACTGGCCGACCGGTGGGGGCTGCGCACCAGCTCCTTCCTCTTCTTCATATCCGCCGCGATCGTGGTCGTGTTCGCGGTGCTGACCATCGTGTTCGTCGAACCCATGGGCGCCCTGTTCGAGCAGGCGTCCGGCTGGCTGCTCACCAATCTCGGCTGGTTCTACATCTTCGGCGTCACGGTCTTCCTCTTCTTCCTCGTCTACATGGCCATGAGCCGGTGGGGCCGGGTGCGGCTCAGCGACGAGGACCAGGGGCCCGAGCACTCGGACAAGGCCTGGTTCGCCATGCTCTTCGCGGCGGGAATCGGCACCATCCTGATGTTCTGGGCCGTGGCCGAGCCCGTCTCCCACTTCGCGAACCCGCCGCGCGCCGGCGTCGAGCCCGGGAGCATCGAGGCCGCCCAGGAGGCGATGGGCTTCACGCTGTACCACTTCGGCCTCCACACGTGGACGATCTTCACGCTGCCGGCTCTCGCGTTCGCCTACTTCATCCACAAGCGACGGCTGCCGCCGCGCGTCAGCTCCATGTTCCAGCCGTTCCTCGGCGAGCGGATCCACGGTCCGATCGGCCGCGCCATCGACACCGTCGCGATCGTGGGCACCGTGCTCGGCGTGGCGGTCTCGATCGGACTCGGCACGCTGCAGATCAACGCGGGCCTGTCCCAGCTGACGGGCATCAGCGAGTCGGCCGTCGCCCAGATGATCATCATCGCCGTCGTCACGGGCGTCGCGATCGTCTCCGTCGCCGCCGGTCTGAACCGCGGCATCAAGGTCCTCTCCAACGCCAACATCCTGGTCGCCATCGGCCTGCTCGTCTTCGTCCTCGTCACGGGCCCCACGCTGGTGATGGTCAAGGGCACGGTGGAGAGCGCCGGAACGTACCTCCACATGCTCCCGGAGCTGATGTTCTGGAACGACACCTTCCACGACACGGGCTGGCAGAACAGCTGGACCATCTTCTACTGGGCCTGGACCATCACCTGGTCCCCGTTCGTCGGGATCTTCATCGCCAAGATCTCCAAGGGCCGCACCATCCGCCAGTTCGTCATGGGCGTCCTCGGGCTGCCCACGCTCTTCACGATCGTCTGGTTCGGCATCTTCGGCATGGGCGTCTTCGACATCGAGATGAACGGCGACGGCGGCCTGGTGGACCGCGTCGTCGACCAGGGCGACATCCCCGGGGCCATGTTCGAGTTCCTGACCAACTTCCCGCTGGCGAGCTTGACCTCCTGGATCGCCATCGTCCTCGTCGGCGTCTTCTTCATCACCTCCATGGACTCGGCAGGGCTCGTGCTGGACACCATGACCAATGGACACGAGGACCCCGCCCCGACCAAGCAGCGCGTCTTCTGGACGTTCTCGGTCGGCCTGGTCGCGGCGGCGCTGCTGCTCGCGTCGGGCGACCAGGGTCTCGCCGTCCTGCAGAACTTCATCACGGTCGTGGGCCTGCCATTCTTCGTCCTGGGCTTCCTCATGATGGGCAACATGCTGCGCGCCCTGAAGGAGGACGCCGGCGAGCTGCCGCCGCTGCAGACGCGCCGCTGGCTGCGCGTGCTGCCGCCGGAGGAATGGGTACGACGCCGCAGGGCCGGCACTGCTGGCGACGCCGTCATGGTGCCGGAGTCCGTGCCGGGCACCGAGCCGGAGTACACCGACGAGCCGTTCGACCTCGCGTACGACCCGGAGGCCGAGGGGGAGGGTGAACCGGTCGAGGCTCCGGGCCGGAGTAGCTGAGACCTTCCTGCGGGATCGCTGGGAGGGGGCTGATGCGGCGGCTCGCCGTCGGCTCGGGCGTCTAGACTGACGGAATCTCCAGCTCCTTGAGAAAGGCTGCTCTCATGAAGTTTCCTCCGGTCCGCGGAGCGGTCAGCTCCGCACTCCTCGACGTCCTCGCCTCGGCGCCCCACGGCGGTGCGGCTCCCACCCACGGCACGGCCCCGGCCGCCGCCGGCGAGCCGCTGCGCCGACTGGAGGACGCCGTCGTCGGCGCGTTGGCCGGGACGGCCGGCCTGGTGGCGGACGACGACGTGCAGCTGGCGCTCTACTGCCTCTACGAGCTGCACTACCGGGGCCTCGACGGGGTCGACCCGCGCTGGGAGTGGGACCCCGAGCTGCTGCGCGTGCGCGCGATCATCGAGTCGGCCTTCGAGGCCGAGTTGCGCCGGCTGGCGGCCGGCGTCGACCTCCCCGGTGCCGCCGGCTCGGCTCAGGACGGCGACACGCCGGACGGCGGCGCAGCGCCCCGGGACGCCGGCACGGTGGCCGAAGACATCGCCCGGACCCTCTTCGCCTTGGTCGCCGCCGACGACGGGCCCAGCGTCTCCCGGTACATCGGGGGCAAGGCGGCGGGCTGGCAGCTCCAGGAGTTCCTCGTCCACAAGTCGGTGTACCAGCTCAAGGAGGCCGACCCCCACACCTGGGCGATCCCGCGGCTGAGCGGGCGCGCCAAGGCCGCGATGGTCGAGATCCAGGCCGACGAGTACGGCGGGGGCCGCCCGGACCGGATGCACAGCGCCCTCTTCGCCGGCACCATGCGCGCGGCCGGGCTGGACGACGCCTTCGGCGCGTACGTCGGCCATGTCCCGGGCCGGACGCTGGCCGGAGTGAACATGATGTCGCTCTTCGGCCTGCACCGGCGGCTCCGCGGCGCCATCTGCGGCCATCTGGCCGTCTACGAGATGACGTCGTCGATCCCCAACAAGCACTACGCGCGAGGCTTCCGCAAGCACGGGTACGACGACGCCGCCGTCGACTACTTCGACGAGCACGTCGAGGCCGACGCCGTGCACGAGCAGATCGCCGGCCGCGACCTCGCCGGCGGCCTGGTGGCGGCCGAGCCCGAGCTGCTCGACGACGTGCTCTTCGGCGCGAGGGCAGCCCTCGCCGTCGACGCGCTGCAGGGGAGCGCGAATCTGGAGGCCTGGCGGCGCGGCGAGAGCTCCCTGCTGGTGCCGCTGCCGGAGGCCGAGCTGCTTCCGGCCCCCGCGTGATCCCGGACGCCCGGTACGTCCTGCCGCTGCGCTGGCGGGACGACGCCGGTCTGCCCGAGCTCGTCTCCTACCTGCGGCAGCTGGTGGAGTGGATCCCCGTCACGGTCGTGGACGGATCCGCACCAGAGCTCTTCCGCGCCCACGCCGCCGCCCTGCCCGCCGGCGTGGTCCACCTGCCGCCCGAGCCCTGGCCGGGCGGGAACGGCAAGGTCGCCGGCGTCATGACCGGCGTGACGCACGCCCGCGAGGAGCGGCTGATCCTGGCGGACGACGATGTCCGCTACGGGGCCGAGGCGCTGCACCGGGTCGTCGCGCTGCTCGCCGGGGCCGACCTGGTGCGCCCGCAGAACTACTTTGCGCCCCTGCCCTGGCACGCGCGCTGGGACACCGGGCGGACCCTGCTCAACCGCGCCTTCGGTGCCGACTACCCGGGGACGCTCGGCGTGCGACGCTCCCGCCTCCTGGCCGCGGGCGGATACGACGGCGATGTCCTCTTCGAGAATCTGGAGCTGATCCGCACCATCCGCGCCGCCGGGGGCCGCGAGGTGATCGCCCGGGATCTCTGCGTGCCCCGCCTGCCGCCGACGGTGCGCCACTTCGTCGGGCAGCGCATCCGGCAGGCCTACGACGACTTCGCCCAGCCGGGCCGCCTGGCCGCCGAGCTGTCGCTGGCCCCATTGCTCCTCTGGGCCGCCCGTCGGCCGCCGCGTCTGCTCGTGCTCGTCCTCGCCGCGATCGGGGCCGCCTGCTGGGGCCGCCGCGGCGCCGAGGGGGCGTTCGACCGGTCCGCGCCGCTGTGGGCTCCGGTCTGGCTGCTCGAACGTGCGGTCTGCATCTGGCTGGCCGTCGGCTACCGCCTGCGCGGCGGCGTGCCCTACGCGGGCTCGCGCCTGAGGACCGCAGCGCACTCGAGGCACGAGCTGCAGCAGCGGCACGCCGGCGGGGCCGCTCCCCGCGTCGCCGGGGCAACCGCGCCCGCAACGGGGGCCGACGATGCCTGATGCCACGCCCGATCGGCGCCGGGAGGACCGCCACGAGGCCCCGCCCCAAGGCGACGAACCGCGCCCCGACCAGCCCGGGGCTGCGGTCCACGGCACCGGAGCCCACGTACCCGCAGAACACGGAACCGCAGAACACGGAACCGCAGAACACGGAACCGCAGAACACGGAGCCGCTGTCCACGGACCAGGAGTCCGCGGCAGCAGGGACCACGACGCCGGCGCGCCTGAGGGCGCCGACGCGGCCCGCGCCGGGCCGGACATCGTCCTGTGCCCGAACGGGCCGCTGCTGGTCCGGGGCGACTTCCAGCTCGTCGACGCGACGGGGAGTCCTGTCCCGGCGAACCGCCGGACCGTCGCGCTCTGCCGCTGCGGCGGATCGGCGATCAAGCCGTTCTGCGATGGGACGCACAAGCTCAACGGATTCGACAGCGGCGACTTGTAGCGGGCCCGCTCGCCTCGCCCCGGGTTCGGTCCGCGCTGACGCGCCGCGTTCAGTACGCCGTGCCGCGCTGCACTCAGCAGGCCTCGGCGCGCCGCGCTCGATACGCCGTGACGCGCTGCACTCAGTAGGCCTTGACGCGCTGCTCCACGATCAGGTGGATGAGCGCGAAGCTGCCCTCCGCAGTCGCCGCCAGGGCGGCGTCGACGGCCGCCGGCACGTCGCCGTCGTGCTCGACGCGCACCCCGAAACCTCCGAAGGCCCGGGCCATGAGCGCGAAGTCCGGGTTCTTCAGCTGTGTGCCGGAGACGCGCTCGGGGTAGTCGCGCTCCTGGTGGGTGCGGATGGTCCCGTATTCCTGGTTGTCCATGACCACCACCAGGGGAGTGGCGCCGTACTGGGCCGCCGTGGCCAGCTCCTGGCCGTTCATGAGGAACTCGCCGTCGCCGGCGATGGTGACCACCGTCCGGTCCGGGTAGCGCAGCGATGCCGCCACGGCCGACGGCACGGAGTAGCCCATCGAGCCATTGCGCGCCGAGAGCATCGACGCGTACCCGTTGGTCGGGAAGTAGCGGTGCGCCCAGTTGGTGTGCTCGCCGGCTCCGAAGGTCACCATGGCGTCCTCGGGCAGCCGCGGCACCAGATTGGCCATCAGCGTGTCCATGCGCGCCGGCCCGTCCGTCGGGTCGGCGGAGGGCAGCGCCGCGAACTTCTCCTGCTCGCCGCGCATCCGCGAGGTCCACTCGACCCACTCCTCCTTCACCGGCAGGTCCATGCGGACCAGGTCCCGCACGAACACGTCCGGCTTCGCGACGATCTGGTGCGTGACGGGCCCGGAGCGTCCGCGCAGCGACGGGTCCATGGTGATGAGGAAGTTCTTCTGGTCCCAGTTCTGGCGGACGTTGAAGCCGTCGGTGATCACATCGCCGGGCACGGTGCCGACGAAGACCAGCAGATCCGTCTCCTCGAGCAGGTCGTAGGTCGGCTTCGGGCGACCGTAGCCGATCGGCCCCACGTACGACGGCGAGGCGAACGGAACCGTGCCCTCGCACCGCCACTCCGCGGCGGCCGGGAGGTGGTGATCCTCGAGCCATCGGGTGAACGCCTCGGCGCCTTCGGGGGTCCAGTCGTTGCCTCCGAAGACGAACAGCGGCTTCTCCGCCTCCTCGAGCGCGTCCTTGAGCGCCTTCCAATCGGTGACGGTCATGCCGCCGGTTGCAACGGGGATCGGCGGGTGCAGGGCCGAAGGGATCTCGCGCTTGATGATGTCCTCCGGCAGCCCGACCACGACGGGTCCCGGCCGGCCGGAGACGGCCGCGAACATGGCCTCGGCGACGATCTCCGAGGCCCGCTCGGCGTGGTCCAGGACCATCACGCGCTTGGCGCCGGAGCTGAACCAGGCCTTGGGGGAGAACTCCTGGAACGCCTCGCGGTCGCGATGCTCGAACGGGATGAGCCCGACGAACAGCACCATCGGCGTCGAGTCCTGCCAGGCGGTGTGCAGGCCGACGTGTGCGTTGGCCGCGCCCGGGCCGCGGGTCACCATGGCGACGCCCGGGACCTCCTGCATCTTGCCGTCCGCCTCGGCCATGTAGGCGGCGCCGCCCTCGTGGCGGCAGACCACCGTGTCGATGACGGACTCGTGGAGCCCGTCCAGCACGTCCAGATAGCTCTCGCCGGGGACCACATACGTGCGCTTCACGCCGTGGGCGACGAGTGTGTCGACGATGACGTGTCCGGCCGACTTGGTGGTGTGGGCGCCCGTCTGGGTGTCGGACTCGTGTGCGGGTGCGGTCAGGGTCATAGTTCCTCTTTCGCCGTTGAAAGGGTGGTCGTGTCAACTACGGGATAACGCTTTCCCGGGCGGATTCTTGCCGGTCTCCGCCTACAGTGAATCTAGCGGAGCCGCGGCTCGAATCGAACCCGGGCCGTCACGACGGCGCAACAGAGGTCCCCGCCGGGGTCGCGCTCCGGCGGGTCGGCGGGGTGGAGTCAGCTCGAGGCCGGAGCGTCCCGGTAGGGGTGCGGCGGGTAGTCGCCGGCGCTCTCCCCGTCGGGCAGCGTCCCGCTCCCGCGGACGTCGGCGTGCTCGTCGGGAGCCGGCAGCGCTCCCCACACGAACCATCCGTAGCCGGCGGCCAGAGCGAGCAGGACCAGGGAGAACAGCGTCCCCAGGGCCGGGTCGCCGCCGGCCACCAGCACCCCGACGTTCACGGCTCCAGCGGCCGCGGCCGCCAGCCAGGCCCACCGCACGCCGTTGGCGATCCCGACCAGTGCCGCGCCGATCACGGCCGCGCAACCGTAGGCGATCCAGATGCTGGCGGTGCCGGACTGGAACACGAACCCGCTGGTGAGCATCTGGCCCAGCCCCAGCGCGGTCAGCAGCACGGCCAGCACGAGGCCCCAGCCGAACTGACGCGGGCGGAGCGGTGCCCGGAGCGCGTTCCGCGTGAAGCGGCCACGGAGCGCGAACCGGCTGAAACGCCACAGCCCGTAGGCCGCCACGGCCAGCGAGGGAACGGCGGAGAGCAGGCCCTCGTAGCCGAAGGTGAGCGCGATGATGAGCGGTCCGGCGAACACCGCCACGATCTGCACCCACCAGCCGAGGTCGTTGCGGTGGGCCAGTAGCATCAGCGCCACGGCCGTCAGCAGGGTGCTCAGAGCGGACAGGGCGACCTGGAGGGCGGAGTCGCTGCCGAGGGGCTGATTGAAGAGTGTCGAGAAGATCTGATCCACGGCGGTTCATCCTACCGGCCGGGGCTGGGTGGCGGCTCCGCGCGGCGAGACCCTGGCGGCGGCCGGCCCGGGGCCGAGCGGCGCCGAGGAACGAACGGCCCAGCGGTGCTCGCGGTCCCGCCGGAGGGGCCTGCACTCGACGCGGCGGCTCAGAGGTTTCGCGTGTGCAGTCCGTCGAGCATCATCGCGATGGCGTTGTCCTCGACCTGCCGCGCGTCGGCCGGCCCGTCGGGGCGGTACCACTCCACCATGGAGTTGATGGTGCCGAACAGCAGTCGGGTGGTGGTGCGAGGATCGATGTCCTCGCGCAGCGTCCCCTCGCGCTGGGCCTCCACCACGAGGTCGGCGACCTTCCGGTCCACGGCACGACGGCGTTCCAGCGCCGTCCGCTCGACCTCCGTGTTCCCGCGCAGGCGCAGCAGCAGGGTCACGTAGGGCTGGCGTTCGATCAGCACGCGGATGGTGCTGCGCAGGAAGAACTCCAGCCGTTCCTCGGCCGTCCCCGTCCGGGCGCGCTCGTGCTCGGAGATCGCCTCGAGCGGCACCAGCGCCTGGTCCAGCGCCAGGCGCAGTAGGTCGCCCTTCGACGGGACGTGGTGGTAGATGGCCGACTTGCTGATGCCGAGGTTCTCGGCCAGCAGGCCCATCGACGTCGCGTCGTAGCCGTGTTTGTTGAACACCTGCACGGCGACGTTCAGGACCGAGTCCTGGTCGTAGCCGGGGCGGCCGCGCTTGGCGCCCGGGGAGAGCGCGTCGGAGTCGGCTTCGGCGGTGTGGGGCATGGAAGCCATTCTTTCACGCTCTCGGTGGCGGTGGCGGTGGCGGTGGCGGTGGCGGTGGCGGTTGCGGTTGCGGTTGCGGTTGCGGTTGCGGTTGCGGGCCGGGCCCGTGGGCTACTTGTCGCGGAGGTCGTAGATGCGCTTCAGCTTGCCCACGGACCGGGGGAGGGACTCGGGGTCGACGACGTCGATCCGGCAGCTGGAGCCGATGTGGATCTTGATCAGCTTCTGCAGCTCCCCGGCGGCCGCCCGGGCCCGGTCGGAGGTGCAGTCCTCCCGCCGCTCGACCTTGACGGTAAGCTCGTCCATGCGGTTCGGCCGGGTGATCTCGAGCTGGAAGTGCGGCGAGAGGCCGGAGACCTTGAGGATCAGCTCCTCGATCTGGGTGGGGAAGAGGTTCACTCCGCGCAGGATGATCATGTCGTCGCTGCGGCCGGTGATGCGGCCCATGCGGCGATGCCCCGGCCGGGCGGTGCCCGGGAGGAGCCGGGTCAGGTCGTGGGTGCGGTAGCGGATGATGGGCAGCGCCTGCTTGGTGAGCGAGGTGAAGACCAGCTCGCCGTGCTCGCCGTCGCGCAGCACGCGGGTCTCGTCGAACGCGTCGACGATCTCCGGACGGAAGTGGTCCTCCCAGATGTGGGAGCCGTCCTTGCCCTCGTTGGACTCGCCGGCCACGCCCGGACCCATGACCTCGGAGAGGCCGTAGATGTCGCAGGCGTCGATGTCGAACATCTCCTCGAGCTCGTGGCGCATCTCCTCGGTCCACGGCTCCGCGCCGAGCACCGCGACCTTCAGCGACGTCGACCGCGGGTCGATTCCGGTGTGCTGCATGGCGTCGCCGATCGTCAGCAGGTAGGTGGGGGTGCAGAGGATCGCCTCCGGCTGGAAGTCCTGGATGAGCGTGATCTGCTTCTCCGTCTGCCCGCCGGACATCGGGATGACCGTGGTGCCCAGCTTCTCGGCGGCGGCGTGCGCGCCGAGGCCGCCGGTGAAGAGACCGTAACCGTAGGCATTGTGGACCCGCCAGCCCGGCTTGACGCCGGAGAGCCGCAGGCAGCGCGCGCCGAGCCCGGCCCAGTTGTCCAGGTCCGTGGCCGTGTATCCGACGACGGTCGGCCGGCCGGTGGTGCCCGACGACGCGTGGATGCGGGCCACCTCCTCGCGCGGCACCGCGAACATGCCGAACGGGTAGGTCCGCCGCAGGTCCTCCTTCTCCGTGAAGGGGAACTTCGCGAGGTCGGCCAGTTCCTTCAGGTCGCTGGGGTGGACGCCGGCGTCGTCGTACTTCTGCTTGTACAGGGGCACCCGGTTGTAGGCGTACGCGACCGTCTCCTTGAGCCGCTCCAGCTGGATCGACTCGATCTGGTCGCGACTCATGGTCTCCTCCGGATCCAGCGGATTGCGGAGCGGGGAGCCGGGGGTTGCGGGTGCTTGCGTCATTGCGGCCTGCCTGAGGGGAGTGGGGGCGGGAGAGCGGGCGGAGCGCGACGGATGCCGGCCCGCCGCGGGGACTAGCGTTTCGGGACGGTGCGCGAGCGGCCGCGGAACTCCGCGATGACCTCGTCCTCGCCGCCCGGGACCGATTGAAGGATCTGCACGTCGTAGAGGCCGCTGCGCCCGGTCTGGGCACGGCGGTCGGCGATCGCCGTGAGGGTGCGCCCCGGGATGCCGGAGCGCAGGAAGTTGACGTCGACGCCGGAGGCCACGGTGATGGTGTCGGCGCTGCCGAGATGCGGGTTGCACGCGAGGGCGAAGGTGGTGTCCGCGAAGGCGAAGATCATGCCGCCGTGGGCGATGCCGAAGCCGTTCAGCATCTCCTCGCGAAGCGTCATGGTGGTGGTGGCGTGGCCGTCCGCGAGGCGGAGGACCTTCAACCCCAGCCAGGCGGCGGTGCGGTCGTCGGCCAGGATCGGATGGTCGAGCGTCTCCGGCGTGCTGCCGAGTTCCTCGGCGGTGGCCTCAGTCATCGGCGGACCTCCTGTTTTATTTACCGAACGATCATTAGGTAATACCGGAAGTGTGACCCGCGTCAAGTATGCGTCGCATCGAGGTTTCGCCGATGTCGGTTCCGCGCCGCGCGTCTTGAGTCGGCCCGGCTCGCTCTGTGCGCTATTTGGCATACCAAATTCGGGGTACGATGTAACGAACGACACTCCGTCCGTGAAAGGGCTGGCTCCATGACCTTGATCCTGAACGCCTCGTCTCTGCAGGCTGCCATCGACATGCCGTCGACCGTGGAGGCCGTGGAGCGCGTCTTCGCCGACTCCGCTCGCGGCTCCGCGGCCCAGCCGACGCCCGTGGCCATGGGCGTCCCGCCGGTGGACTCGAGCTTCATCGTCATGCCCGGCATCGCCGCGGGGGAGGCCATGGCGTCGGTGAAGCTGCTCGCCGACATCCCCTCCAATGCGGAACGGGGGCTGCCGACGCAGCGCTCGACCATCATGCTGACCAACCACGTCACCGGTGAGGCGCTCGCGATCCTGGACGGGCGCGTGCCCACGCGGATCCGCACGGCCGCGGCCAGCGCGGTGGCGAGCCGGCACCTGGCGCGCCCCGACTCCCGGGTGCTCGGTCTAGTCGGGGCGGGGGCGCTCGCCGTGGCCCATGTCGAGGCGATGCTGTGCGTGCTGCCGATCGAACGGATCGTCGTCTGGTCCCGCACCAGCGAGCGAGTGGAGGAGTTCCGGGCCGCGGTGGCGCACCACGGCCTGGAGATCGTCGCGGCCGAGAGCATCGAGGCCGTCTTCACCGGGAGCGACGTCGTCTGCACGCTGACGCCGTCCGTCGAGCCGATCGTGCGCGGCGAATGGTTCCGCCCGGGGCAACACATCAATGCCGTGGGGGCGCGGCCGAGGCCGGGGGAGCGGGAGATCGACTCCGCCGGCATGGCGCGGGCGCGCGTAATCGTGGACCACCGGGGAACGGCTGCGGCGAAGTCCGGGGAGTACCTGCTGGCCCTCTCGGAGGGCGTCATCGTGGAGACCGACATCGTCGGCGAGCTCGGGCAGGTGATCAGCGGCGAGGTCGTCGGGCGGACGAGCGGCGAGGACATCACGCTCTTCAACTCCGTCGGCATCGGCCTGCAGGACCTGGCCGTGGGACGGCTCGCGTACGACCGCGCCCTGGAGCTCGGCCTCGGGTACGACGTCGACATGTCCAGCTAGGGCGCGGGTGCCGATACCCTAGGATCTCGAAAGGCGGTCCCGTGGGCCGACGAATGACGGTGGAGGGCGGAGCATGTCGGGTCGAGCGGAGTTCAAGCCGGAATCGGTCCGTGTCACCGAGCAGATCCGCAACGAGATCATCGACGGGGTCCGCGCCCCGGGCAGCAAGCTCGTCGAGCGGGACCTGGCGGAGGAACTCGGCGTCAGCCGACTCCCCGTCCGCGAGGCGCTTCAGGCCCTCGTCGGCGAGGGCCTCGTCACCCCACGTCCGCGGAGCTGGGCCATCGTCCGCGAATTCACCGCCTCGGACATCGCTGACCTGATCGAGGTGCGCGCCGCACTCGAGGTCCTCACCTTCAAGCTGGCCGCCCAGCGCCGCTCGCGTGCCGCGCTGGAGGAGCTGCACCAGGCGCTGCAGGAGGAGCTGGAGGCCGCCCAGGCCGGCGAGGCGGTCGCCGCCCGCCGGGCCGGGGTGCGCTTCCACGAGATCGTGACGCGGATGGCCGGCAACGACCTCCTCCTGGAGGTCCAGGGCTCCCTCTCCGCCCGGATGCGCTGGTTGCTCTCGCAGCACCACGACCTCGAGGGGATCGCACGCGAGCACGTCGGACTCTACGACGCCCTCGCCCGTCGCGACGCGAGCGTCATGGAGTCCCTGGTCGTCCAGCACCTGGAGACCAGCAGGATCAACGCGGCGGAGGCCACGGGGCAGCGCCTGGCCTGAGCCGCGCCGGGAGCGACCCTGACAACCAGTGCGTCTGGTATACAGTTCTCACGTCGCCCACATCACGTTTCGGGAGGAAGCCCATGCTCATCAGTAATGTCCGGCCGTGGGCCGGAGAAGCCAGTGACGTCCTCCTCGAGGGCGACCGCATCACGGCAGTCACCGCCCATGATCCGGCCCGGGAGCTCGGTCCATCCGACGTCGAGGGCCGCGGACGCATCCTGATCCCCTCCTTCTCGGATGTGCACGTCCATCTCGACTCGACGCGAATCGGGCTGCCGTTCCGCGAGCACACGGGCGGGCCCGGAGTCTGGACCATGATGATGAACGACCGGGAGAACTGGCGCCACGCGGAGATCGATCTGCCCGAGCGCGTGGCGGGCACCCTGGAGCGCATGATCGCGCGGGGCGCCACCCGGGTGCGCACCTTCGCGCAGGTCGACGTCGACTGCAGGCTCGAGAAGTACGAGGCGGTCGTCGCGGCGAAGGAGAAGTTCGCGAGCGAGGCCGACGTGCAGGTCATGGTCTTCCCCCAGGCCGGCATCTTCCGGGAGCCCGGAACCGAGAAATACCTCGATGACGCGCTCCGGGCCGGCGCCGACGTCATGGGCGGGATCGACCCGTGCCAGTTGGACCGCGACCCCGCTCGCCACCTCGACACCGTCTTCGCCCTGGCGGAGAAGCATCAGGTGGAGGTGGACATCCACCTCCACGAGATGGGCACGATGGGCGTGTTCTCCACCGAGCTGATCGCCGAGCGCACCCGCGCCCTGGGGATGCAGGGCAAGGTCAACATCTCCCACGCGTTCGGGCTCGGCGGCGTCGACGAGGCGACGACGCGCCGGCTGGTCGAGCTCTTCGCCGAGCTGGACATCTCGTGGACCACGGTGGCGCCGAGCATCACCGATCACCTCCCGATCGCCGAGCTGACGCGCGCCGGCGTCCGGATCGGCTTGGGCGAGGACGGCCAGCGCGACTACTGGAGCCCCTACGGCAACTGCGATCTCCTCGACCGCACGTGGCAGCTGGCCTTCGTCAACGGCTTCCGCCGGGACGAGCTGATCGGGCACGCACTGGCCATCGCGACCATCGGCGGCGCGTCCATCATGAGCCACGACGTCCCGCGCCTGGCGTCACTGTCGGACCGGCCCGGCGTCGCCGTCGGCGACCGCGCGGACCTGGTGCTGGTCGACGGCGAGACCATCGCCTCCACCGTCATGGACCGCGGCACCGACCGCACCGTGATCCACGACGGCCGGGTGGTCGCGGACGGATTGAAGGTTCTCTCCGTCGCCGAGAGCTACTGAGCCCGGCGACGCAGCCGCACCGCACGAAACGAAACGAGGCGGCACCGGATCGATCGATCCGGTGCCGCCTCGTTCTCGTCGGGCCGTCGGCCGGCCGTCAGGAATTCGCCAGCTCGGTGGCAACCTCCGCTGACTGCGCGGCCGGGTAGGTGGCGGGGAACAGCTCCTCCGTGCCGCGCCGGCGGTAGTCGCGTTCGGAGTAGGCGGCGACCATCTGGTCGAAGAGCGCCTGCCCCTCGGCCCGCAGCTCCTCCAGGTCGATGCCGGGCAGCCCGCCGTCGACGACCACTGGCTGTCCGGCGACGAAGGTGTCGGTGACGTTGCGGGCCGAGCCGTTGAGGATCAGCGTGCGCAGCGGGTCCTCGACCGCACCGTCGCGGAAGTCCGTCAGCGAGGCGATCGTCAGGTCGGCCTGCGCACCCGGGGCGATCCGCCCCAGATCGGGGCGTCCGAGCGCTGCTGCGCCGCCGAGGGTCGCGGCATCGAAGAAATCGGAGATCCGGCCGGCGTCCAGCCGCTCCTCGACGAGCCGGGCCAGGTGCGTTCCGACGTCGATGCCCTTGATGAGGTCCGGCGGGAAGGAGTCGGTGCCCAGGCACATGTTGACTCCGGCCGCCTTGAAGGCATCGAAGGACCGGAGGGCCTTGGAGTAGTGGAAACTCGTCAGCGGGCAGTGAATGATGCTCACGTCGTTCCGGGCCAGGACGCCCAGGGGTCCGTCGTCCGCGGCGGCCCCGGGCTCCAGGGCATCGATGACGATGCCGTGCGGGACCAGGAGCCGCGCGTCGAGGAGCCCCGTGTCGACCAACTGCTCCAACGTCGTGCGGCCGACCCGCTCCGCCAGGAAGCCATCCTCCGCGGGTGACTGCAGGCAATGCAGGCGGACCAGCGCATCCCGTTCGACGGCGGCGCGCGCCGTGGCGCGCATGAGCTCGTCCGAGAGCGTCTCGATGCGGCAGGGGAGCAGCACCCCGGTGACCAGTGGGTGGTCGAGCTCCGCCGCATAGTCGAGGAAGCGCAGCGCGTCGGCCAGGCCCCGGTGGCCCTCCTCCTCGTCGAAGAGGACCACGCGCTCGCCGTCGTCGTCGGTGACGTTGATGCCGGAACGGTAGGCCGGTCCGAGGAAACCGCGCAGCCCGATCTGCAGGCTGGTCTCGGTCATGCCGGCGAGCTCGTCGAACGTCTCCGCCCACGTGCTGTGGATCTCCGAGGCGATCGGCATGTAGGTGGTGACGCCGTGGAGGGCCAGCTGGGCGAGGGCGAACCTGCGGACGGCCTGGCGCTGCTCGGGGGTGAAGACGTCGTGGCGGCGGTTCTCGAAGTAGTCCCGGGACCACTGCAGGCCGGGCGCCGTCTCCGGTGTGGGCCAGGAGTCGATGATCATGTGATCGATGTCGGTCAATGCGTCGAGGTCGATCAGGCCGGGCATGATCAGGCTCTGCCCGTAGTCTCGACGCTCGTCGACGGGGTCGTCGTAGTCGGTGCCGACGTACAGGACCTTGTCGTCCTCGACGACGACGTGCCCGTCGGTGATCAGCACGTGTCGTGTCCCGTCGAATCCGAGTATGTACCGTGCGCTGAGCTGCGTGATCAAGATTCCTCCAAGCCTGAACTTCTGTATGCCAAATTTGCTCCGGTGCCGCCTGTGACCCCGTGGACCTCTCGCATCCCCTGCCAAAGAAGGCGAAACATGTGACACCGTCCCTTGTTGGGTGGCGTGATCCAGCTTACACTCGTGTATACCAAATTGAGAGCGTTGGTTGACGACGACCAATATCTGCGAGAGGCAAGACTATGGAGAACCAATCCACCAGCAAGGTGGACGCGGCGACCGCCGTCGACGAACCCGTGTCCACCGGGTCGGACCTGTTCACACCCAGGGCACGGCAGTGGACGGGAATGATCTTCCTATCGACCGCGATCTGCGTCGTGGCGATCATGCTCGGAACGCACAAGATCGAGGTCGGGAATGCGGCGATCGTCCTCATGCCGATCCTGTGGGCCGTCCTGCTGGGTGCGATCATCGGCGTGCAGCGGCTCAAGCCTCTCTCCGGCCAGAGCCGCGCCGTCTCCTCCGTGCTGCTCGACATCAGCATCGTCCTCTTCTTGGCCGCGCTGGGCGTGAACGTGGGCCCGGCTCTCAGCCAGCTGACCGACATCGGCCCGGCCATCCTGCTCCAGGAAGTCGGCCACATCTTCGGTACCGTGCTCCTCGCGCTGCCGGTGGCCGTGGGCCTGGGGCTCGGACGCGTCGCGATCGGTGCCACGTGGGCCATCGACCGCGAGTCCTACCTCGCCTACGCACTGCAGAAGTTCGGCGTGAAGCACCCGATCTACCGCGGCGTGTTCTCTGTCTGGCTGCTGGGCAGCGTGTTCGGCGCCGTCTTCGTCTCCCTGCTGGCGGGCCTGCTCGGTGGAACAGGCATCTTCGACCCCCGTTCCCTGGCGCTCGGACTCGGCCTCGGATCCGGATCGATGATGATGGGCGGCGTCGCGGCCCTGTCGATCCTCTACCCGGAGAGCGCCACGGAGATCCTGGCCCTCGCCGCGCTGTCGAACCTCGTCACCAACCTGGTCGGCTTCTACGCGGGCGTGTTCCTCTCGCTGCCGCTGGCGCAGCGGCTGTACAAGTTCTGGGCGAAGGTCTTCGGCCGGGACGACGAGGGCCGCAGCGTGCGGAGCAAGCGGGGGGCTGCCGCCCGCCAGCGCGATCAAGACGTCGACGTGACGGCGGTAGTGGCAGACCCGGAAGTGAGGATGACGCCGAGGACCTGGGTCTTCGCCTTCGCCGTCACGCTGGCCGTGGGCCTCCTCCTCAACTTCGTCGGCACCAGGAGCATCAGCTGGGCCGACGCCGGGGGCATCATCATCCTCGGGGCACTGACCGCCGTGGCGTTCGTGCTGGCCCGGAAGTTCCGCTCGGTGCCGCCGAGCGTCTGGGTCCTGGCGCTGGCCACGCTCGTGTCCGCACCATTCATGCCCACGGCACCGACCGTCATCGCAGCCACCCAGCACCTGGACGCGCTGTTCGTCGGCCTCGCCTCGATCGCCCTCCTGGGTCTGAACCTCGGACGGGATGTCAAGGCACTGAAGACGCTGAACTGGAAGATCGTGATCGTCGCCATGGTGACGTTCTCGTCGACCTTCATCGCAGCCGTCCTCCTGGCGGAGAGCGTCATCAACCTCTGAGGGTCGCCTGCCCCTTACCCCGCAGGCAAGCGGCCCGGCGGCACCTCACGTGCCGCCGGGCCGCTTCCGCGTCCGGGGAACCCTGCCGGGTCCAGCTCGTACGTTCGGGCCGCTCCTATCGGACGCGAGCGCCGTCCAGCGGTTCGACCTCCGCCACCCGTTCGACGGCGCCGAGCGCGTCGAGCACGAACGCGTAGTCCCAGGCGCGGTCTTTCCAGCCTTCGTAGCGGCCGGAGGCGCCGCCATGTCCGCCGTCCATCTCGATCTTCATGACGATCGGCTCGTCGCCGGTCGTGACGTCGCGGAGCTTCTGCACCCACTTGGCCGGTTCGACGTAGAGGACGCGCGTGTCATTGAAGCTCGTCACGGCGGCGATCCGTGGGTACGGCACTGGTGCGATGTTCTCGTAGGGCGAGTAGGACTTCATGTACTCGTAGACCTCGCGGTCTTCGATCGGATTGCCCCACTCCTCCCATTCGAGTGCGGAGAGCGGCAGCTCCGGATCAAGGATGGACGTGAGCGCATCCACGAAGGGGACTTGGGCGACCACGGCCCGGTAGAGCTGCGGGGCGAGGTTCACCACGGCCCCCATCAGCAGGCCACCAGCGGATCCACCCATGGCCGCGATGCGATCCGGTGCGGCCCAGCCGCGCTCGATCACGTGCTCCGTGACCGAAACGAAGTCCGTGAACGAGTGCTTCTTCGCGAGCTTCTTTCCGTCCTCGTACCACCGGCGCCCCAGCTCGCCGCCGCCGCGCACATGCGCGATCACGAAGACCACGCCCCGGTCCAGCACGCTGAGCCGCGGAATCCCGAAGGCGGGGTCCATGCTGATCTCGTAGCTGCCGTAGCCGTAGACGAGCGCCGGATTGGTGCCGTCCGGCTGGACCGAGCGGTGGCGGATGACTGTGATCGGGATCCGCGTGCCGTCGGCAGCCGTGGCCCAGTCCCGCTCGGCGACGTACTGAGCGCGGTCGTAGTGGTGGACCGTCGTCTCCTTCCGAAGCTCCAGGGCACCGCTGGCGAGAACGTAGTCGTAGACGGACGACGGGGTGAGGAAGGACGTGTAGACCAACCGGATGACCGGCGACTCGAACTCGGCCCCGGCGAGGGCGCAGGTGTACAGCGCCTCGTCGAACTCCGGCTCCACGGGTTCGGTCTGCTCGGGGGTCCCCAGCCCGGAGAGCGGCAGGATCTGGACGCGCTCGGTCGTGTCCTTGCGCACCGAGACGATCAGGTGCGTGCGGGTCACGGCGGTGCCCTCGACCTTGACGTCGTCGCGGTGCTCCACGACGGTCTGCCATGTCTGCTCGACGAACGGCTTCTCGAACTCGACGGAGGGGACCAGGGAGACCATGTTGTTGACGGCGTCGTCCGTGGCCGGGCCCCGGTTGTGGGTCACCACATAGTGTCGCTCGCCGTTCAGGCTGATGGGATCCATGCTGTGGAGGACCCGCGCCTCGCGGGAGAGGAGCAGCCGCGGCTTCGCCTCGTTGTCGGTCATATCGAGCGAGAGCGACTCCGAGTACTCGGAGTTCCCGACGCCGATCACCAGCTCGGTGCGGTCGGGGGAGACATCGAAGCCGGTCCACATGCCCGGATCGTCCTCCTCGAACAGCACAACGTCTGCCGCCGCATCGGTGCCGAGGACGTGGACCTTGATCTGGTGCGGACGCCACGAGTCGTCGACGACCGTGTAGTAGACACGTCGACCGTCGGGCGAGAACGCCAGTCCGTAGAACACGTTCTCCACGATGTCGGGTAGCAAGTCTCCGGTCCGCAGGTCCTTGATCCGCAGCGTGAACCGTTCGTCCCCGGCGTTGTCGACGGCGTACGCCAGCAGGTGCCCATCCTCCGAGACGGCCATACCGCCCAGCGAGAAGAAGGGCTGCCCCTCGGCCTCGGCGTTGCCGTCGAGGAGGATCTGTTCACCGGCGAAGGGCTCTCCGGGCTCGATCGTCGGGGGAGTCCAATCGGCGGCCAGGTCGCCTGTCTCCTGGGCCGCCACGCGGCAGTGGACCGGGTACTGCTGGCCTTCCTCCGTGCGCACGAAGTACCACCAGCCGCGCTTGCGGGAGGGCACGGAGAGATCGGTTTCCTCGGTCCGGACCTTGATCTCATTGAAGATCGCGTCCCGCAGTGGCTGCTGTCCGACCGTGACGGCCTCGGCGTAGTCGTTCTCTGATTTCAAGTGAGCGACGACCTCCGGATCCTCCTTATCGCGGAGCCACTCGTAATCATCGACGAATGTGTCCCCGTGATGGTTGCGCTCCACTGGCGCCTTCCGGGCCACGGGCGGCGTCGGGCGGTGCGGTGCTGCTGTCGCGAGCGCGGAGTTGCTCGGTGCCGGCTCGGTCGGGTCTGCTGCGGCCCTAGGGGCCGTGCCTGCGGTATCGGTCATACGCTCCATTCAACTCCACGTTCGGACCCGTCGCACGAACGAGGCGCCTTGTTCGCGGTCGGCTGTTTCAGCCGGGTAGTGAATCCTGAGTGTGACTGGACCAACGATGTCGCGATGGCGCCCCACTGCCTAGAAGGGGATGGGTGTCGGTTCGGGTGGGTCGAGCGGCAGGAGTGCTGTCTGGTCGGCCGTTTCGGGGTGGAAGTAGGGGTTGCGCATCAGGGGTCTCTGCGGGTCGACGGTCGCCGGTGGCCTCCAGAGTGGGATGCCGGTGCTGGTGTCGATGTCCCAGGTGCTGTTGTCGGCCAGGGTGTGGTGGAACAGGCAGCACAGGGCCCCGTTGGACAGGTCGGTGGTCCCGCCTTGGTGCCAGGGGATGACGTGGTGGGCCTCGCACCAGGTCGCCGGGACCGTGCAGCCGGGGAACGTGCAGCCCCGGTCGCGGATGGTCAGGGCGCGGCGTTGGGCGGCAGTGAAGGTCCGTTGGGCGCGTCCGAGGTCCAGGACCTGGCCCTGGTCGCCGAGCACGGCCGGCAGCACCGCCGCGTCGCAGGCCAGTTCCCGCAGCTGCGCCGGCGGCATCATCGGCGTGTAGACGCCCCGGCTGAGGGGCAGCCGCCACGACGAACCACCCGACGGCTCATCCGGTAGGCCTCCCAGGGGGCCGTCGTCCCGGCCACCCGGTGGGTGTGCCGACCGGCCGGGCCCTCCGGGCCGATCGGAGTGCCCTGGAGGACTGGCCGTCTGGTCGTGCGGGCCGCTGGATGCATCGGTTCCGTTCGTCTGGTGCAGCAGGGTCTGGTGGTCGATGGTGACCATGACGACGGGGCGCTGGCCGCCGGTGGAGGGCAGCCGGTCCGTGGCCAACGCGATGTTCAGGGCGGCGAGGATCCCGTCGAGCTCCTGCTGCGCCCGCGACCGCTCATCCGCGAGCGCGGCCCCGGGCTCGGGCAGGAACGCCACCGGAACCGCCGAAGCACCGGGACCCGGACCGGGATCAGGGCCAGCGCCGGCGGCGATGCCGCCGCCGGCGGTCGTTCCCGCCCCGCCGGCCGCGGAACCGCCATGATCCTTCTCGCGCTCGTGCTCACGCCCGTGCTCGTGTCCGTTGGCGTCGACGCCGACGCCGCTCCTCGTGCCCGTCCGGGCCGTCTTCTCCGTGGCGGCCGCGAAGTCGCCATGATCCTTCTCGTGCTCGTGCTCGTGCTCGTGCTCGTCTCCGTTGGCGTCCACGCCGCCACCGGCGTCCGTTCCCGCCCCGCCGGCCACGGAGCCAATAGGGCCCGCATCGGCGGCCGCGCCGGATAGCGGTCCGTCTGCTCCCGGCCCGTCCCGCCCGTCGGCGGCCACGCCGGAGAGCGGGCCGTCTGCTCCCGGCCGGTCCGTATCGGCGGCGGGCCCGCCGGCGGCAGATCCCTTCGCTCCGGTCGCCTCGTCGTTGATGTCGTTGTTGGTGCGGGGGTTGGTGGCGGCGCCGGTGACGGTGCGGAGGATCTCGAACTGCGCGGTCGTGACGTTCAGATGGAACCGGTGCAATCCCTGCCGCCGGCCCTTGTAGAACAGTCCCTGCTGGGACTGCTTGACCGCCGCGGAGGGCTCGAGGCCGTCCTGGTCGATCGCGACCTCCCACTGCTGGGCCACGGCCTCGACAGTGCGCGGATCGAAACGCCGGGCCGCCTGCGCGAGGTTCTCCTCCATCGCCTCCCACATCCGCACCGCGTCCGGGCCGAGCTGGACGGCCCGCGGGGCCACCCGGTCCAGGCAGCGCACCGCGATCACCGCGGCCTCCGCGGAGACCTCCCCGGCAGCAGCAGCCTCACCCAGATGCGGGTACCTCGGCACCAACGCCTCACCAGTGAGCGCACGGCGGGGCAGCAACGACCCGGCCAGGTTCAGGCGCCGGTTCGTCTCGGTGGTCGTGACGCGTTCGGCGTGCCGGTACCAGTCCGCGGTGCTCTTGAACTCCGACAATCCCCGGCCCGTCCCGCCGGCACCGGCCCCGGCGAGATCGGCCTCCTCGGCGACCCGCGCCCCGAGGACCCGCCCGAAGTCCGTGCCCCGGCCCACGCCCTCGAGCAGGTGCACCAGCCGGGCCGCCGGCCCCGGATCCCACGGACCTTCGCAGACCGCCTCGGCCGTCTCCGCGAGAAGCTCCCGGACCACCACA
>NZ_JAPSJL010000005.1:177886-243850 GCF_031178195.1 Zhihengliuella sp. | reverse complement strand
TCCGCAACGTCGACGTCCGCTGCCGCGCGACGATCGGCGAGGTCGGCAACGCCGAGCAGTCGAACATCAACTGGGGCAAGGCCGGCCGTAACCGCTGGAAGGGCATCCGCCCGACCGTCCGCGGTGTGGCCATGAACCCGGTCGACCACCCGCACGGTGGTGGTGAGGGCAAGACGTCCGGTGGCCGTAACCCGGTCAACCCGAACGGTAAGAAGGAAGGCCGCACGCGCCGCCCGAACAAGGAAAGCGACAAGCTCATTGTGCGTCGCCGTCGTACTGGCAAGAACAAGCGATAGGAGCCTGGAGACATGCCACGCAGCCTGAAGAAAGGCCCCTTCGTAGATCAGCACCTGTTCCTCAAGGTTCTGGCTGAGAACGAAAAGGGCACCAAGAACGTCATCAAGACGTGGTCCCGCCGTTCGATGATCATCCCCGACATGCTCGGGCACACGATCGCCGTACACGACGGCCGCAAGCACGTGCCGGTGTTCATCACCGAGTCGATGGTCGGGCACAAGCTCGGCGAATTCGCTCTGACGCGGACTTTCCGCAGCCACGTGAAGGACGACAAGAAGGGCAAGCGCCGCTAGTCCCCCCGGGGACTGGAGGCATTGCACTTCTTCGAAAGACGAGAGAAGGAAAGCAATGGAAGCCAAGGCTATTGCGCGCCATATCCGCGTGACGCCTATGAAGGCCCGGCGCGTCGTCGACCTTGTTCGTGGCAAGCAGGCGAATGAGGCTCTGGCGATTCTGAAGTTTGCCCCGCAGGGCGCTTCGGAGCCGGTCTACAAGGTAGTCGCATCGGCGGTCGCGAACGCTCGCGTCGCAGCCGACCGTGCCGGTGTTGCGTTCAACGAGGACGAGCTGGTCATCAGCGAGGCGTTCGTGAACGAGGGTGCCACCATGAAGCGGTTCCAGCCGCGGGCCCAGGGCCGCGCGTTCCGCATCAACAAGCGGACCAGCCACATCACGGTGGTTGTGTCCAGCCCGGAGAAGGGTGGGGAGAAGTAAATGGGTCAGAAGATCAACCCGAACGGTTTCCGCCTCGGCATCACGACCGACCACGTGTCGCACTGGTTCGCCGATTCGAGCAAGCCCGGTCAGCGCTACAAGGACTTCGTTAAAGAAGATGTGAAGATCCGCGAGCTCATGACCACCGGCATGGAGCGTGCCGGTATCGCCAAGGTGGAGATCGAGCGTACGCGTGACCGCGTCCGCGTCGACATCCACACCGCCCGCCCGGGCATCGTCATCGGCCGCCGCGGCGCCGAGGCCGAGCGCATCCGCGGCGAGCTGGAGAAGCTCACGGGCAAGCAGGTGCAGCTGAACATCCTCGAGGTCAAGAACCCCGACATCGAGGCGCAGCTGGTCGCCCAGGGCATCGCCGAGCAGCTTGCTTCGCGTGTGGCGTTCCGCCGCGCGATGAAGAAGGCCATGCAGGGCGCGATGCGCGCCGGCGCCAAGGGCATCCGTGTCCAGTGCTCCGGCCGTCTCGGCGGCGCCGAGATGTCCCGCAAGGAGTTCTACCGCGAGGGTCGCGTGCCGCTGCACACCCTCCGTGCGAACATCGACTACGGCAAGTTCGAGGCCAAGACCACCTTCGGCCGCATCGGCGTGAAGGTCTGGATCTACAAGGGCGACGTGACCGCGAAGGAGCTCGCAGCCCAGGCTGCCGCCGCTCCGGCACGCGGCCGCGCTGGCGACCGTGACCGTGGTCCCCGTGGCGGTGGCGAGCGCCGCCGTCGTAACGACCGCAACACCGGTGGCAAGCCCGAAACGGCTCCGGCCGCCCAGGCGCCGGCCGCCGCAGAAGGAGGACAGGCGTAATGCTTATCCCACGCCGAGTTAAGTACCGCAAGCAGCACCACCCCAAGCGGAGCGGCGCTGCCAAGGGCGGCACCACGGTGTCTTTCGGTGAGTACGGCATTCAGGCCATCACTCCGGCCTACGTGACGAACCGCCAGATCGAGGCCGCTCGTATCGCCATGACCCGCCACATCAAGCGTGGCGGCAAGGTCTGGATCAACATCTACCCGGACCGTCCGCTGACGAAGAAGCCGGCCGAGACCCGCATGGGTTCCGGTAAGGGTTCGCCGGAGTGGTGGGTCGCCAACGTCAAGCCGGGACGCGTCATGTTCGAGCTCTCCGGTGTCAATGAAGAAGTGGCTCGCGAGGCTCTGCGCCTGGCGATCCACAAGCTGCCGATGAAGGCTCGCATCGTGCGTCGTGAGGGTGGTGAATGAGAATGGCAATCGGTTCTAAGGACCTTGCTGTCGAGAAGTTGAATGGTCTCGACGACGCAGCCCTCGTCGAGGAGCTGAAGAAGGCCAAGGAGGAGCTGTTCAACCTCCGGTTCCAGTCCGCCACCGGCCAGCTGGAGAACCACGGCCGCCTGAAGACTGTCAAGCGCGACATCGCCCGCATCTACACGGTGCTGCGCGAGCGCGAGCTGGGCATCCGTCAGGCCGCACCCGCAGAGGACGCCAAGTAATGAGCGAGAAGGAGAACGCAGTGGCTGAGCAGGCAGAGGCCCGCGGTTACCGCAAGACCCTTCGCGGGTACGTGGTTTCCGACAAGATGCAGAAGACCATCGTCGTGGACGTGGAGGATCGCGTGAAGCACTCCCTCTACGGCAAGGTCATGCGTCGCAACAAGAAGGTCAAGGCCCACGACGAGAACCAGAGCGCCGGCATCGGCGACCTGGTGGTCATCGCCGAGACCCGTCCGCTGTCCGCGGACAAGCGCTGGCGCCTCGTCGAGATCGTCGAGAAGGCCAAGTAGCCCTCTCGTCGACCGACGAAACGCAGACGACGGCGGCCCCCACCTCACTCGAGGCGGGGGCCGCCGTCGTCGTACCCGGTGCCTATATCACGGGATTGGCGCGACGCGCCAACATGGCCTAGACTGGGAGATCTGTGCGCTCTGTGTGTCGGGACTATCCACCCCGGCACCGGACACTCGTGGCAGGAGCCGGCAACGGCCGCCACGGCATGGCCCCGCGATCTTCGCCTCGGCCCTGCTTCACTCATGCAGCTGACTCACGTTCGCCGCGCTGTTTCGAAGCAGGGGTAAGCGCCAGTCGCGGGCGGTACATATCCGTTCCGCAAGGCTCCCAGCGAGAACCAGCGAGACGACAGGAGCAGATAGTGATTCAGCAGGAGTCGCGACTCAAGGTTGCCGACAACACTGGTGCCAAGGAAATCTTGACCATCCGTGTTCTCGGTGGCTCTGGCCGTCGCTACGCAGGAATCGGCGACACGATTGTCGCCACCGTCAAGGATGCAATCCCTGGCGGCAACGTCAAGAAGGGTGACGTCGTCAAGGCCGTCATCGTTCGTACCAAGAAGGAGCGCCGCCGTGCGGACGGCTCCTACATCAAGTTCGACGAGAACGCGGCCGTCATTCTGAAGAACGACGGCGAGCCGCGCGGTACCCGTATCTTCGGCCCGGTCGGACGCGAGCTTCGCGACAAGAAGTTCATGAAGATCGTTTCCCTGGCTCCGGAGGTGCTGTAACCATGGGTGCAAAGATCAAGAAGGGCGACCTGGTTCAGGTCCTCAACGGCGCCAAGCAGGACCGCGGCGGAGACCGTGGCAAGCAGGGCAAGGTGCTGAAGGTCTTCCCGGAGACCAACCGCGCCATCGTCGAAGGCATCAACCGTGTGACCAAGCACGTCAAGGCCGGCCAGAACGCATCGGGTGGCGCCACCGGCGGCATCGAGGTCGTCGAGGCGCCGATCCACATCTCCAACCTTGCGGTCGTCGACCCGGAGTCGAAGAAGCCGACTCGCGTTGGTTTCCGCGAGGAGACCGTCGAGAAGGATGGCGTGAAGAAGACCGTGCGCGTTCGCTACGCCAAGGCTTCCGGAAAGGCTCTGTAATGACTGATGTGAAGATTCAGCCGCGACTCCGGGGCAAGTACCTCGGCGAGGTCCGCGACGCTCTCCAGGCGGAGTTCAAGTACGCCAACGTCATGCAGGTCCCGACCCTGACCAAGGTTGTCGTGAACATGGGTGTCGGCGAGGCCGCCAAGGACTCGAAGCTCATCGAGGGCGCTGTCCGCGACCTCACCCAGATCACCGGTCAGAAGCCGGTCGTCACCCGGGCCCGCAAGTCCATCGCCCAGTTCAAGCTGCGCGAGGGCATGCCGATCGGTACGCACACCACGCTGCGCAACGATCGCATGTGGGAGTTCGTCGACCGCCTGGTCACCCTGGCGCTGCCGCGTATCCGCGACTTCCGCGGCCTCAACGGCAAGCAGTTCGACGGCAACGGGAACTACACCTTCGGTCTGACGGAGCAGTCGATGTTCCACGAGATCGACCAGGACCGCATCGACCGGGTCCGCGGCATGGACATCACTGTGGTGACCACCGCCAAGACGGACGAAGAAGGCCGCGCGCTGCTCAAGGCGCTGGGCTTCCCGTTCAAGACCGAAAACTAGACAACTACGTTGCAGGTCCGCATTGACCGCGGAAACCGCAACGAGGAAGGGCTGAAGCCCACATGACTATGACAGATCCTGTCGCAGATATGCTGACTCGTCTGCGCAACGCCAACTCGGCTTTCCACGACTCGGTGTCCATGCCGTCGTCGAAGCTGAAGGTGCGCGTCGCGGAGATCCTCAAGCGCGAGGGCTACATCGCCGACTACGCCGAAGAGGCAGCAGAGGTCGGCAAGAAGCTGACCATCACCCTGAAGTTCGGCCCCAGCCGCGAGCGTTCGATCGCCGGCATCCGCCGTATCTCGAAGCCGGGCCTTCGCGTGTACGCGAAGTCCACGAACCTCCCGCACGTGCTGGGCGGCCTCGGCATCGCCATCCTGTCCACGTCCTCCGGTCTGCTGACGGACCGCCAGGCAGCCAAGAAGGGTGTGGGTGGGGAAGTCCTCGCCTACGTCTGGTAACGGGAAGGGAGAACAGACAAATGTCCCGTATTGGAGTACGTCCAATCACCGTTCCGTCCGGCGTCGAGGTCACGATCGACGGCAACGTCGTGAAGGTCCGCGGTTCCAAGGGCGAACTGTCCCAGACCATCGCTAACCCCATCACGGTCTCGATCGAGGACAACATCATCACGGTGTCCCGTCCCGACGAGTCCCGTGAGGCCCGCTCGCTGCACGGCCTGAGCCGCACGCTGATCGCCAACATGATCCAGGGCGTCACCGAGGGTTACACCAAGAAGCTGGAAATCCACGGCACCGGTTACCGCGTGCTGGCGAAGGGCCAGGACCTCGAGTTCGCCCTCGGCTACTCGCACCCGATCACCGTCACCGCGCCGGAGGGCATCACGCTCGCCGCCGAGGGTGCCAACAAGGTCGTCGTTTCCGGCATCAGCAAGCAGCGCGTCGGTGAGGTCGCCGCCAACATTCGCAAGCTGCGTCGCCCCGACCCCTACAAGGGCAAGGGCGTCCGCTACGAAGGCGAACAGATCCGCCGCAAGGTCGGAAAGGCTGGTAAGTAGATATGGCTATCGGTATCAAGGGTAAGAGCAAGGCTGCCGCTCGCGGCCGCCGCCACCTGCGCCTGCGCAAGAAGCTGGCCGGCACGACCGCGCGTCCGCGCCTGGTCGTCACCCGGTCCACGCGTCACATGTTCGTCCAGATCGTGGACGACAGCCGCAGCGTGACCGTGGCCTCCGCTTCCACCATGGAAGCCGACCTGCGCGCGTTCGACGGCGACAAGACCGCCAAGGCCAAGCGCGTCGGCGAACTGGTCGCCGAGCGCGCCAAGGCTGCCGGCATCGAGGAGGTCGTCTTCGACCGCGGCGGCAACAAGTACCACGGCCGTGTGGCCGCGGTTGCCGACGGCGCACGCGAAGGTGGGCTGGCACTGTGAGCGAAGCAACTAACGAGAAGGAAACCCAGGTGTCTGAAGCTACTGAGCAGACCGCCCAGGCGACCGGTCAGGCCGAGAACACCGGTGGCCGTCGTGGCGAGGGTCGCGGCCGTGGCGAAGGCCGTGGCCGGGGCGAGGGTCGTGGCCGTGGTGGCCGCGACTCGCGCGACAGCCGCAACGACGACAAGGACAAGTTCCTCGAGCGCGTTGTGACCATCAACCGCGTCTCCAAGGTCGTCAAGGGCGGCCGTCGCTTCAGCTTCACCGCCCTCGTGGTGGTCGGAGACGGCAACGGCCTGGTCGGCGTCGGCTACGGCAAGGCCAAGGAAGTTCCCGCGGCCATCGCCAAGGGCGTCGAGGAGGCGAAGAAGAACTTCTTCCGCGTCCCGCGCGTCGGCACCACCATCCCGCACCTGGTGACGGGCGAGGCCGCTGCCGGCGTCGTCCTGCTCCGCCCGGCCGCACCGGGTACCGGCGTTATCGCCGGTGGCCCGATCCGCGCCGTGCTCGAGTGCGCCGGTATCCACGATGTCCTGTCCAAGTCCATGGGCTCGGCCAACCAGATCAACATGGTGCACGGCGCCATCGCTGCTCTGAAGGGCCTCGAAGAGCCGGCCGCTGTGGCCGCTCGCCGTGGACTGGCGCTGGACGAGGTCGCGCCGGCAGCGATGCTGCGCACCCTCAATGATCAGAAGGCAGGTGCCTAGCCCATGGCGAAGAACCTGGTCCCCAGCGACACCAAGCTGGCCATCACCCAGACCAAGTCCACCATTGGTGGCAAGCAGAACCAGCGCGATACCCTGCGTTCGCTCGGTCTCAAGCGCATCGGCCACACCGTGGTCCGTGACGCCGACGCCGTGACCGTGGGCATGATCAACACGGTTCGGCACCTCGTTCAGGTTGAGGAGGCGAAGTAATCATGGCTAAGAACGAATCGGCTCTCAAGGTCCACCACCTGCGTCCCGCCGAGGGTTCCAAGACCGCGAAGACCCGTGTGGGTCGCGGTGAGGCATCCAAGGGCAAGACTGCAGGCCGCGGTACCAAGGGCACCAAGGCTCGTTACCAGGTCAAGGCCGGCTTCGCGGGCGGGCAGCTGCCGCTGCACATGCGCCTGCCGAAGCTCCGCGGGTTCAAGAACCCGTTCCGCGTCGAGTTCCAGGTCGTGAACCTCGACAAGCTGAACGAGCTCTTCCCCGAGGGCGGCGAGGTCACGGTCGAGTCCCTGGTCGAGAAGGGCGCGGTCCGCAAGAACCAGCCCGTCAAGGTCCTGGGCACCGGCGACATCACCGTCAAGGTGGACGTGAAGGCCAACGCCTTCTCGAAGTCCGCCGCAGAGAAGATCGCCGCCGCAGGCGGCTCCGTGACCGAGCTCTAAGCTCGCCCCACGGCTGGGGAGCCCCCGGCCGGCGCAGCAACTCTGCGCCGGCCGGGGGCTCTCCTCTTTAACCGACGTTTCACTTTCGGTCAGGTCTTATGTGAGCGCCGCGTCACGATTGCCGGTAGACTTCAACGGGCATTCCGCCCTAGTAGGCCCCCACAGTTCTCAGGAGGACGCTTGTTCAGCGCCATTGCCCGGATCTTCCGGACGCCTGACTTGCGACGCAAGTTGTTGTTCACGCTTGGGATCATCGCGATCTACCGCCTCGGTGTCTTCATCCCGACCCCCGGCGTGGACTACGGAAACGTCCAGCGCTGTCTCGCCCTGGGCAACACCACGGGCGGCGTCTACGAGTTCGTCAACCTCTTCAGCGGTGGCGCACTCCTGCAGGTCTCGATCTTCGCGATGGGCATCATGCCGTACATCACGGCGTCCATCATCGTGCAGCTGCTCCGCGTGGTGATCCCGCGCTTCGAGGAGCTCCACAAGGAGGGGTCGGCGGGGCAGTCGAAGCTCACCCAGTACACGCGCTACCTGACGATCGCGCTCGGCCTGCTGCAGGCGACGACTCTGGTCTCGCTCGCCCGCAGCGGCCTGCTCTTCTCCGGCTGCCAGTTCCCGGTGGTCCCGAACGACCACCTGCTGGTCGTCCTCCTGATGATCCTCACGCTGACGGCGGGCACCGTCGTCATCATGTGGATGGGCGAGATGATCACCGAGCGCGGCATCGGCAACGGCATGTCCATGCTGATCTTCGTCTCCATCGCGGCCGGCTTCCCGTCCTCGATGGGCGCCATCGCCAGCGCGCAGGGCTGGGGCGTCTTCACCATGGTGATCGCGATCGGCCTGCTGGTCATCGCGGGCATCGTGTTCGTGGAGCAGTCCCAGCGCCGGGTCCCGGTGCAGTACGCCAAGCGCATGGTCGGCCGGCGCACCGTGGGCGGATCGTCCACGTACATCCCGATCAAGGTCAACATGGCGGGCGTGATCCCCGTGATCTTCGCGTCGTCGATCCTGGCACTGCCGGGCATGCTCGTGCAGTTCAACGTGGACGCGGACGGCACGCAGCCCGGCTGGGCCACGTGGCTGAGCACCTACATGAGCAGCTCCAGCCCGCTCTACATGGCCGTGTACGTCCTCCTGGTCATCGGCTTCACCTACTTCTACGTCTCCATCACCTTCAACCCCACCGAGGTCGCGGAGAACATGAAGAAGTACGGCGGCTTCATCCCCGGCATCCGTGCCGGCCGCCCGACGGCGGAGTACCTGCAGTACGTCCTCAGCCGCATCACCTTCCCGGGCTCCCTGTACCTGGCTGTGATCGCGCTGACCCCGTTGATCGCCTTCGTGCTGATCAACGCCGACCAGAACTTCCCATTCGGCGGCATCTCGGTCCTCATCATGGTCGGTGTGGGTCTTGAGACCGTCAAGCAAATCAATGCTCAGATGCAGCAGCGACACTACGAAGGACTCCTGCGATGACACGTCTCCTCATTGTCGGCCCCCCAGGCTCGGGCAAGGGCACCCAGGCCGTTCGGATCTCCGAGCGCCTCGGCGTCGTCGCCATCTCCACCGGCGACATCTTCCGCGCCAACGTGAAGGGCGGGACTCCGCTGGGTCTCGAGGCCAAGAAGTACATCGACGCCGGCGACTTCGTCCCGGACTCCGTCACCAACAACATGGTCCGCGACCGGCTCCAGCAGGACGACGTCAAGGACGGCTTCCTCCTGGACGGCTACCCCCGCACCTCCCCGCAGGTCGACGAGCTGGACAGCATCCTCTCCGAGAACGGCCAGGAGCTCGACGCCGTCCTGCAGCTCACCGCCGACGACGACGAGCTGGTCGAGCGCCTGCTCAAGCGTGCGGCCGTCGAGGGCCGCGCCGACGACACCGAGGACGTCATCCGCCACCGGCTGGCGCTGTACCACGAGCAGACCGAGGTCGTCGTGAAGCGCTACCGCGAGCGCGGCATCGTCCGCGAGGTGGACGGCATCGGCGAGATCGACGACGTCACCGCCCGCGTGCTCGACGCCCTCGGACAGCCCGCCGCCTGACCGGCACCCTCCCGACGGACACCGACGGCAGCCCTCGCCCCACCGCGAGGGCTGCCGTCTTTGCCGTCCCCGCCTGCTCCACCGAGAGGAACCCCATGAGCTTCATCCGCTCGTCCAAGATCGAGTACAAATCCAACCCCCAGATCCTCAAGATGCGCGAGGCCGGCCTGATCCTGGCCGAGGCGCTGGACGCGACCGTCGCGGCGGCGGCGGTCGGCAAGACGACGGCGGAGCTGGACCAGGTGTTCGAGTCCGTCATCACCAGGCACAACGCCACCAGCAACTTCAAGGGCTACCACGGCTTCCCGGCGACCATCTGCGCCTCGGTCAACGAGGAGGTCGTCCACGGCATCCCGGGGGAGCGGGTGCTCCAGGACGGTGACGTGCTGAAGATCGACGGCGGCTGCATCGTCGATGGCTGGCACGCCGACTCGGCCCGCACCGTCATCGTCGGCACCCCCGACCCGGAGGACCAGCGGCTCTCCGACATCACGGAGGAGGCCATGTGGCGCGGCATCGCGGCGCTGGCCGAGGCCCGCTTCGTCGGTGAGATCGGCGAGGCGATCGACGACTTCGTCTCGGAGCAGGACGGCTCCCGGCTCGGGATCCTCGAGGACTACGTCGGACACGGCATCGGCTCCGAGATGCACATGCCGCCGGACGTGCTGAACTACCGCTCCGGGCACCGCGGACCGCGCGTCAAGCCGGGCATGTGCCTGGCGATCGAGCCCATGCTGGTGCGCGGAGGCATCGAGACCGCCGTCCTCGAGGACGACTGGACCATCGTCACCACCGACCGCGGCCGCGCCTCCCAGTGGGAGCACACCGTCGCCGTCACCCCGGCGGGCATCTGGGTGCTCACCGCGCACGACGGCGGGGCGGAGCGCCTCGCGAAGTACGGCGTCACACCGTCGCCGATCATTCCGTAGCCCCGCGGCAGCCGGTCGCGCCGGTTGGTCGCGCCGGTTGGTTGCGACCGACGGGTCGGGACCGGTTTGGGACCGACGTCGGGTCGCGGCAGGGGAGCGGATCAGCCCGCCGCGCTGGTTCCGGTGATCCGGGAGCGGAGCGTCGGCACACCGGGGCCGTCGAGCTCCTCGAGGTAGGCCGCCCGGCCCGCCATGGCCATGACCAGCGCGAGCGTCGGACCGGTGACGGCCGGGCCCGAGCCGGCCGCGAAGGGCCCGTCCTCTGCCCGGAGCTCCAGGCCGGCCGCGGCCTTGCGGCTGGAGACGGTGAAGTCGTTCGCGGTGAAGAACTCGGCCACCGGGGTGAGCGCCTCGACGCCGGGGGAGTGGTCGAGGCCCAGCGGCGTGCGGATGTCCTGCGCGTGGACGAGCACCTCGCCGAGGTAGGCGGGCGTGTGCCCGGACGGCGCCGTCGTGCTCCCGATGACCGCCCGGAAGCGTTCCAGGGTCTCGCCCGGTGTGGCCCCGCGCTGCTCCTCCAGGCGGCGCTGGTTGTGCACGTCGGGCCGGAAGCGGGCGGCGACCATGCTGCGGATCCACGCCCACTGGCCGATGCTCGCCGCGGCCGTCAGATGCGCGACGACGTCCTCGACGTCCCACTGGCCGCACAGCGTCGGGTGGCGCCACTGCTCCTCGGACAGCCCGGCCAGGTCATCCGCCAGGGCGGCCCGCTCGGTGCGTGCGAACTCCCAGAGTTCCTCGTTCTGCTGCCTCATGCTGCTGTCTCCCAGCGGTCGGTGGCGGCGGGGGCGGCGTCGGTCGTCGCGCGGACCCCGGAACGCCCGTGTTCGAGCTCTCGTCGCCTCGATTTCAGATTCGTGCGGTGACGGAGTAACCTTGACTGTTGGTTGTCTCTAGAGCCATGCCCAAAACGGTGCATCCCCGATGCGCCGGGCCTGGGGAGCGGGGCGACCAGTAAACATCAGCGCCGGAAGCCCAGGCAACCGGCACAAACGTTAGCGGAGGATATGGCCAAGAAAGAAGGTGTCATCGAGGTAGAGGGCACTGTGTCCGAGGCGCTGCCGAACGCGATGTTCCGCGTCGAGCTGCCCAACGGTCACACCGTGCTTGCCACTATCTCGGGCAAGATGCGTCAGCACTACATCCGAATCCTCCCCGAGGATCGCGTGGTGGTGGAGCTCAGCCCGTACGACCTGAACCGCGGCCGCATCGTCTACCGCTACAAGTAAGGCCTGCGCCGCGCGCATCGCCGGTCGCGAATGGCTCTCGAGTCAGGACTGTCCGGAGCTGGGCGCAACGCTTGCTGCTCCACTCAAACACATCGCAAAAGGAAGAAACCTTGAAGGTCAACCCTAGCGTGAAGCCGATCTGCGAAAAGTGCAAAGTGATCCGCCGTAGCGGCGTGGTCATGGTGATCTGCGACAACCCACGCCACAAGCAGCGCCAGGGCTAATTCCCTGCTCGGGAACCCCTGCGCGTAGTTAGTAATCCCGGCAGTACAGCGTCCACTACGCGGGACGCACACCCCCGGCACGGAGGCCGGGGACCGGTGGAACACCGGACGTACTGCTACAGACCTCCGCATCATCAGAAAGAAGACAAACCGTTATGGCTCGTCTCGCTGGCGTAGACATCCCGCGCGAGAAGCGCGTGATCATCGCGCTTACCTACATCTACGGCGTGGGCAAGACCCGTGCAGAACTGACGATCGCAGAAACGGGCATCGACCCGAACACGCGCGTCAAAGACCTCTCCGATGAGCAGCTGCTCCAGCTGCGCGACTACATCGAAGGCAACTTCAAGGTTGAAGGCGACCTCCGCCGCGAAGTGGCAGCCGACATCCGCCGGAAGGTCGAGATCGGCTCCTACGAGGGCATCCGCCACCGCAAGGGCCTGCCGGTCCGCGGTCAGCGCACCAAGACCAATGCGCGCACCCGCAAGGGCCCGAAGCGCACCGTCGCCGGTAAGAAGAAGGCCCGCTAAATCTAGCGGAGCCCACTAAGCCAAGAATTTCGTAGGAGTACATCTCAATGCCCCCAAAGACTCGTGGAGCG
Source organism: Zhihengliuella sp. (assembly GCF_031178195.1). Classification (GTDB taxonomy): domain Bacteria; phylum Actinomycetota; class Actinomycetes; order Actinomycetales; family Micrococcaceae; genus Zhihengliuella. The sequence continues at coordinate 231,600 of NZ_JAPSJL010000005.1, read as the reverse complement.
GCGCGTAAGCCGCGTCGCAAGGACAAGAAGAACATCGCCCTGGGCCAGGCCCACATCAAGTCCACCTTCAACAACACCATCGTGTCCATCACGGACCCGACCGGTGCTGTCATCTCGTGGGCTTCCGCCGGTGAGGTCGGATTCAAGGGCTCCCGCAAGTCGACCCCGTATGCCGCTCAGATGGCTGCCGAGTCCGCTGCGAAGCGCGCTCAGGAGCACGGCATGAAGAAGGTCGACGTCTTCGTGAAGGGCCCGGGTTCGGGCCGCGAAACCGCAATCCGCTCGCTGCAGGCCGCTGGCCTCGAGGTCGGGTCCATCCAGGACGTGTCCCCGAGCGCGCACAACGGCTGCCGTCCGCCGAAGCGTCGCCGCGTCTAAGTTGCCGCCATCGCGTCAGGTGACCGCCGCCGTCGTGCTCTGAGAGGAGACGACGGCGGCGGTGGTCGCCGACGGGAGCGTCAACTCACTTCAAAGACGGACGCCAACATCGGCCAACGTCGTTTCCACCCACATGTGTTGCGTCATATAGCGGACGCTCGCTGAAAGGAAATGTAGTGCTTATTGCACAGCGCCCCACCCTCACCGAAGAAGTCGTCTCGGAGAACCGCTCCCGGTTCGCCATCGAGCCGCTGGAGCCGGGCTTCGGCTACACCCTGGGCAACTCGCTCCGCCGCACGCTCCTGTCGTCGATCCCCGGTGCCGCTGTCACCAGTGTTCGCATCGACGGCGTGCTGCACGAGTTCACCACCGTCCAGGGTGTGAAGGAAGACGTCACCGAGCTCATCCTCAACATCAAGAACCTCGCGGTGTCCTCCGAGCACGACGAGCCGGTCGTGGCTTACCTGCGCAAGCAGGGCCCGGGCGTCGTCACGGCGGCCGACATCACGCCGCCCGCCGGCGTCGAGTTCCACAACCCGGACCTGCACATCGCGACGCTGAACGCCGATGGCAAGTTCGATCTGGAGCTCACGATCGAGCGCGGCCGCGGCTACGTGTCCGCAGCCCAGAACAAGAGCGCAGATGCAGAGATCGGCCGCATCCCGGTCGACTCGATCTACTCCCCGGTTCTGAAGGTCACCTTCCGCGTCGAGGCGACTCGCGTGGAGCAGCGCACCGACTTCGACAAGCTGATCGTGGACGTCGAGACCAAGTCGGCCATCGCCCCGCGCGATGCCGTCGCGTCCGCCGGCGGCACGCTGGTCGGCCTGTTCGGCCTCTTCCACGAGCTGAACCGCGAGTCGGAGACCGTCGAGGTCGGCCCGTCCCCGACGGACGCCGCACTCGCCGCCGACATGGCTCTGCCGATCGAGGACCTGGACCTCACGGTCCGCTCGTACAACTGCCTCAAGCGCGAGGGCATCCACACCGTGGGTGAGCTCGTCGCACGCTCCGAGGCGGACCTGATGGACATCCGGAACTTCGGTGCCAAGTCCATCGACGAGGTCAAGGCCAAGCTGATCGACCTGGGTCTGAACCTGAAGGATTCCCCTCCAGGCTACGATCTGGCCGCGCACGCTGCCTCGCTCGAGGACGAGCCCGAGCACGCTGAAGAAGAGTTCTAACCTTCGCGGTTGACTCACCCACTTTGATGTTTACAGTTCGATCTCCCCGCCGCGAGGATGCGGAGCTCGGACTCCATTTGAGGAGAAATACCAATGCCTACCCCCGCTAAGGGCCCGCGTCTCGGCGGCGGTGCCGCCCACGAGCGCCTGATGCTCGCCAACCTGGCTGCCCAGCTGTTCGAGCACAAGCAGATCACCACCACGCTGCACCGCGCCAAGCGCCTGCGCCCGTACGCCGAGCGCCTGGTGACCTTCGCCAAGCGTGGCGACCTGGCCTCGCGCCGTCGCGTCCAGGGTGCCATCGCCTCGCGCAGCCGCACCAACAAGTCGATCGTTCACGAGCTGTTCGAGAACATCGCACCGGTCATGGCCAACCGCGATGGCGGCTACACCCGCATCACCAAGATCGGCAACCGCAAGGGCGACAACGCCCCCATGGCCGTCATCTCCCTGGTGATGGAGCCGCTGTCCCCGAAGCAGTCGGTCGTGGCCGAGGCCGAGAAGGCCGCCGCGAAGTCCGCTCCGGTGGAGGAGCCGCAGGTCGAGGAGACCGAGGTCGCGCAGACCGAGGCTCCGGAGGCCACCGAGGCCCCGGTCGAGGAGACCGAGACCGCCGAGGCCACCGAGGAGAAGGCCGAGGAGACCAAGTAAGGTCCCTCGCCGCTCCCGGCAGCTGCTGAAGGAGGCCCGCACCCCCTGGGTGCGGGCCTTCTCTGCGTTCCAGGAGCCTGCCGGTGCCGCCCCGACGACGGCGGAGGTCGACTGGGCCGGTCGCGACGTGCCCTCCCAGCACGTGCCTGTCCGCGAGATGCCGACCCAGCACCTGACCGTCCGTGAGATGCCGGTCGAGCACCGGCCGGCGGTGCCCTGCGGTGCTCATGCGGCATCTCGCGAAGCCCGGAGTGCTGCCCGGGCATTTCGCGTGTCAGGCGACACGAGCCCGGCGTCGGAGGCACGTGATGACGGCGCCGAAGGATCGACGTCGCACTCCTGCAGGGGAGTAGGCGTCTGAAGATGTAGGAGTGCAACGTCGAGTCCGACGACGTGGTGCTTCGCGACGCCGATGCCGAGATCCTGCGGGAATGCGACCTCGATGGGCGCGTCCTCGACGGCGGCGACCTCGATGGCGGCGACTTAGACGGGCGCGGCCGCGGTGCGCCGGTCGCGGGGCGGGGTCCGGTGGCGGGGGCGGGGTCCGGCGGCGTCAGCGGGCTGCGAACTACATCCGGGATTCGCCGCGGCGCCGGGCGCGCAACCGCAGGATTCGCACGCCGAGGACGATGGCAGCGATCGCCACCAGCGCACTCAGACCCTGCAGACCGGGGGAGTCGTCCGCCTCGCCATAGACGAAGCCCGTGGCGCCCAGGCCGAGGCCGACGGCCATGATGAGGGTGGCGAGGAGATAACGCATGAAGAGGTCCTTCACTGGGCAGAGCGGGCAGTAGGGCGGATACGGTGGCTCGATCGTGGCGCGGTCCAGCGGGACAGGCCGACGGCACCCCTCCGCGTCAATCGATCATCATGCGGAACCTATCGAAAGTCAATACACCCAGTGAGGGCGGCCGGAGTCCTAGACGCAGCGGCCGGGGCAGCGGTCCGGGGCGCCCGCACCGTCGTTCCGCACTAGACTGGTCGGCATGCCCGATACCGACCCGCTCGCCGAGGCCGGCCTCACCATCGCGGGCGACGGCGCCGCGCAGGCCCCGGCACTGACCCGCATCCGCCTCCGCCTCGCCTATGACGGCGCGGACTTCTCCGGGTGGGCCCGCCAGCCGCACCTGCCCACCGTGCAGGGGAGCCTCGAGGACGCCCTGGCCGTGCTGATCCGTCGTCCGGTCCGCGTCACGGTCGCAGGCCGCACGGACGCTGGCGTCCACGCCCGCGGCCAGGTGGTTCACTTCGATCTCGCCGAGGCAGAGGTCGCGGCGCTCGCCCGCGGTTACGACATCGATCCGATGCACTCGCTGCTCCGCCGCCTGCGCGGGGTCCTCGGCCGGGACGGGCACCAGATCCTGGTCCACGAGGCCGCGCTGGCCGCCCCGGGCTTCGACGCGCGGTTCTCCGCCCTGGCCCGCCGTTACTCGTACCGCATCGCCGACGGCCCGGAGCGCTGGGACCCGTTGACCCGCCGCATCACGCTCTGGCACCGCGACCTGCTGGACGTGGACGCCATGAACCGGGAGGCCGCCAGCGTCCTGGGCCGCTACGACTTCCTGACCTTCTGCAAGCCGCGCGAGGGCGCCACCACCATCCGCACGCTGCACGAGTTCGCTTTCACGCGGGGGAGCGGCGGCGTGATCACCGCCCGCCTGGTGGCGGACGCGTTCTGCCACAACATGGTGCGCGCCCTGATCGGCGCCACCCTCAAGGTGGGTGACGGGCGCGAGGCCCCCGGCTGGCTCGCGGCCCGCCTGGCCGAGCAGACCCGCGACTCGAAGACGGTCCTGGCCGCCCCGCACCCGCTGGTGCTGGAGGAGGTTCTGTACCCGGAGGATGCGGAGCTGGCCGCGCGCGCCGAGCAGACCCGCGCCCGGCGGGCGGCGGACGACGTCGTGCCCGGCCCCTCCACCGGCGCGTCGCCCTAGTAGGCCCCGGCCCGGGGACGCGGGTACGACGGCGGTCCGCCAGGGTGCGCACCTCGGGATTCCCGCGGCGGCACGGGGCGGCACGGAGGGCGGCGTTTGGTCGATACCACTTTGTCGCGTAAAGTTAAAGGCTGCTAGTGCGTGTCCTCTGCCTGACATCCCGCACTTCACGTGACGGCCCAGTTGCAGGGCCCTGGTCTGTGATGTGTGCAGGCGCAATAGGGAAGCCGGTTGGAATCAGTCCTCACCTGATGAACTGGTAGAGCGCTACTCGTAACACAGCGCGCGCAACGCCGATGGATCTCACAGCCGTCGCGGTGGGCGCGCTTGACCAGTAACTAAGGAAACGAAGGCAATTACCGTGCGTACGTACACCCCGAAGCCCGGCGACGCAGATCGCCAGTGGCACGTAATCGACGCCACTGATGTTGTTCTGGGCCGCCTCGCCAGCCAGACTGCAACGCTGCTGCGCGGCAAGCACAAGCCGACCTTTGCTCCCCACCAGGACATGGGCGACTTCGTGATCATCATCAACGCCGAGAAGGTCGCCCTCACCGGCGCCAAGCTCGAGCAGAAGCGTGCCTACCGCCACTCCGGCTACCCGGGTGGCCTGAAGTCCATGAACTACGCGGAGCTCCTCGAGAAGAACCCGGTCCGCGCCGTGGAGAAGGCCATCAAGGGCATGCTCCCCAAGAACAAGCTGGCCGATGCCCAGCTGTCCAAGCTGAAGGTCTACGCAGGCGCCGAGCACCCGCACGCCGCCCAGCAGCCCAAGGCATTCGACATCACCCAGATTTCGCAGTAACTGGGCCCCGAAACAAGAGAACTAGTTTTCAAGGAGAATCGTGGCTCAGAACACTGAAGAGCTGAACGACTTCGAGGGCGAGACTCCCTCGAGCTACACCACCGAGTCGACTCAGGCCGAGGAGACCGTCGCCACGGAGCGCCCGGCGCTCACCATCGGCGGCGGCGCCGTGGGCCGTCGCAAGCAGGCCATCGCCCGCGTGCGCCTGGTCCCGGGCTCCGGCCAGTGGACGGTCAACGGCCGCACGCTGGAGGAGTACTTCCCGAACAAGCTGCACCAGCAGGACGTCAACGAGCCGTTCAAGGCCCTGGGCCTCGAGGGCGCCTACGACGTCATCGCGCGCATCCACGGCGGCGGCCCCTCCGGCCAGGCCGGCGCGCTGCGCCTGGGCGTGGCCCGCACGCTGAACGAGATCGACCGCGAGAACAACCGCGCCACCCTGAAGAAGGCCGGTTACCTCACGCGTGACGCTCGCGTCATCGAGCGCAAGAAGGCCGGCCTCAAGAAGGCCCGCAAGGCTTCGCAGTTCTCCAAGCGCTAAGCCGCATCACCGCTTCTGGTACCGGAAGGCCCCGCAATCTCGATTGCGGGGCCTTCCGCGTTCCGGGCGGGCTGCGCACCCATTCGCAGATCCGGACCGATGCGGTGCGCACGATTATCTCTATCCGGTCGTATGATAGGCAACGATGAGCAGACTATTCGGCACGGACGGCGTCCGTGGAAAAGCCAACGGATTGATCACCCCGCAGCTGGCCCTCTCCCTGGCGCAGGCCGCGGCAGTGGTCCTCGGGTTCAATCAGGCCGAGGCCGGCAGGCGGCCCGTGGCCGTGGTGGCCAAGGACCCGCGGATCAGCGGTGACTTCATCTCGGCCGCCATCGAGGCCGGCCTCGCCGCCGCGGGGGTGGACGTGTACGACGCCGGGACGCTCCCGACGCCGGCCGCCGCCTACCTGGTCGCGGACCTGGACGCGGACTTCGGCGTGATGATCTCCGCGTCCCACAACCCGGCGCCGGACAATGGCATCAAGTTCCTCGCCCGCGGCGGCCAGAAGCTGGACGACGCCCTCGAGGACGCGATCGAGGCGCAACTCGAGCTGGACCCGCCGCGGCCGCTCGGCGGCGAGGTGGGACGCATCCGCCGCTTCGCGGACGCCGAGGACCGCTACGTCATGCATCTGCTGGGCACGCTGCCCAACCGCCTGGACGGCCTGAAGGTGGTCCTGGACTGCGCCCACGGTGCGGCGAGCGGCTGCTCCCCGCAGGTTTTCACGGACGCCGGCGCGGAGATCGTGGTCATCGGCGCGGAGCCGGACGGCGTCAACATCAACGATGGCTACGGCTCCACCCATCTGGAACACCTGCAGGCCGCGGTGCTCGAGCACGGGGCGGACCTCGGGATCGCGCACGACGGCGACGCGGACCGCTGCCTGGCCGTCGACCACGAGGGGACCGTGGTCAACGGCGACCAGATCATGGCGATCATGGCCATGGCCCTCAAGGAGGCCGGCCGGCTCAAGGACGACACACTGGTCGCCACGGTCATGAGCAACCTGGGCCTGAAGCTCGCCATGGCGGAAGCCGGCATCAGCATGCGCGAGACCGGCGTGGGGGACCGCTACGTCCTCGAGGCCATGCGCGCCGAGGGCTACAACCTCGGTGGCGAGCAGTCCGGACACGTGATCTTCTCCGACTACGCCACCACGGGTGACGGCGTCCTGACCGGTCTGCAGATCGCGGCGCGCGTCAAGGCGACCGGGAAGACCCTCAAGGAGCTCGCGGCCGCCATGACGGTGCTGCCGCAGGTCCTCATCAACGTGAAGGATGTGGACAAGGACGCCGCCAAGGCGAACCCGGCCGTGGCCGACGCCGTCAGCGCGGTTGAGGCCGAGCTGGGCTCCACCGGCCGCGTCCTGCTGCGCCCCTCCGGAACCGAGCCGGTGGTCCGCGTGATGGTCGAGGCCACGGAGCAGGAGGTCGCCGAGGCCATGGCGCGCCAGCTGGCCGCCGTGGTGCAGACCGAGCTCAACCTCGCGCGGGCCTGACCACCAGCATTTCTGTAGTCCTGAGAGCGGGACGGCTACCCATCCCCGGGTAACCGTCCCGCTTTCGTTATCCCTCCATCGTTCCGTCAGTCTTCGTCCGGCGCCGCGTTCTCCTCGCTTCTACGGCCCAGGCGTGCGCGGTCCTTGATCCCGCCCGAGAGCCGCCCGGTCACGGACCTGGCCCGATCGAGGCTCTCGCTGCCGAGACGCAAGACCGATTCGGCACCCTCGGCCCCGGTCTCCAGCACCTTGTCGCGTGCTTCTCCCGCGGCCTCGCGCCAGCGTTTGGCTTCCAGAGATTCCAAGCCGCGGTCGATTCCGAGGACGCCGTGGAAGTCGACGACGGCGGTCGAGACGTGGTTGGTAGAGCGCACAATGCCCTGTGCGGACGCGGGATGCAGCAGCACCTTGGTATTGGCCGTATTCGCGGCCTTCCGCAGGCGGGCCAGGAGATGCTCGGTGCTTCGCGAGATGAGTTCGAGTCGGTTCTTCCGAGCCGCCTGCAAACCCACGCGATGCTCCTCTAGCTCCTCCGGGGATGCATCAAGCACGCGGTCCAGCTCCAGAACGGCGATCGCGTCCTGCAACTGGAAGCACCGGGCGAGGACGGCGAGCCATTCCTGAACCGTGGCCTCCGCCTCGCCCGCGACCTTGGCGATCTCGCCCATCTTCGACTTCTGCTCCAGTTTGGAGGCCAGCGCATCCACCTGACGCAGCGCGTATCCCTGCGTCCTGGCGATCGTCATCGATGTCGCCTGCACCTTGGACCAGGTTGTCTCCGAGACGCGGCCGGTCTCGGTCCGGACCGCCATCGCATCCTCGATGACGAAATCGACGCCGATCATGTCCGCTAGCACCGCGTCCTTCTGCGCGCGGAGCACGTCCTCGACCTTCTCGTCGATCTCTGCGAGATAGTCGGTGATCTCGTCCATGGTCTGCTGCATGGCCAGCTGCGCCATGATTCCCGCAGCGCCGGCCAGCATCGCCGGATTCGTCGCCAGCGTCGCGGGGCCCGTCTTGACGAACTCGAGGATGCCTTTAGTTTTGCCCTTGTCCATGACAATGGCTCGACTGACCCCGTCCGTAGATCCCTTCATAGCGTCGAACTTGCGCAAGGCTCTCGATGACTCTTCGGTCAGCTTCACCCAGCGGCCCGACTGGGCAGCAGCCTCGGCACCGGCCTGAAGTGTTCCAGATGCCGTCGCGAGGACATTGCCTAACCGAGCCAGTCCCATGTCCCGCGACCTGAGACCCTCCGCTGCGAGGAACCGCTCAACCGCCGCGGCGTTTCCGATGACGGCTATGCCGTCACCGTCACTGATCAGTTGCACCTCGTCGTCCATTATCGTCTCCTGAAGTTGGCCAGTGGATCCTGCTTCGGTCTCCCTGGATTTGGCGATCGGCCGGGGCCTTTCAGTGCGGCCGGAACTTCAGCCACTCCCGGAAGCTCCTCGTCGCGCTCCTCACGAAGAGTCTCAGGCGGCGGAGACGGGCGGCCCACAGCGTGGTCCGGTCCGCCTCGAGGAGCCGCAGATCCAGGCTGGCCAGCATCTCTCGGGACGGTACCAGCGCGCGCCACAGGTAGGCGGGGCGCTGACGCCATGGCAGGCGCCGCAGATAGAGCATGCGGTGTACGCCCGGGGCGGTGATCCCCGCGCGGCTCCGCCACTGTCCACTGGGCTCCGGCAGCGCCGTGGGATCGACGTCCGGGAACGCCCGGGCGATGTACGGCCTGAGGGCTCCCAGGGATCCCGTCCGCGCGGCGAGGCGTTCCAGCTCCGCCCAGGCCGGTTTCGGTGCTTGCTCGAGGAGGAAGGTGAGCTCACGCTGGTTGGTGCCCTTGTGCAGCTCCCGGAGCGCGTGGAGGGCCTGCACCAGCGTGCTCCCGGCCAGGTCCAGGGCCTCGACCGGCACACCGCCGAGCTGCACCTCCCGCCGGTGCTCCCACAGGGCCTCGAACGCGGCGGTGGGCTGGTCGTCCATGCCGGGGTACGCGAAGTGGATGTCGATGTCGCTCGGCCAGCTCGGATGATAGAGCGTCGCCGAATGGATGGGGTGGTCGCCCGCGTGCGTGACGGGGCGCTCAAGCCAGCCGCGCCGGTGAAGCGCGCGGGCGAGGAGGCTGGCGTCCGGTGCCTTCAAGAGGACGTCCACGTCCCCGGGGACTTTGGGCGGGCGGACCCCGAGGTCGGCGGCCGGGGTCCCCTTGAGCAGAATGGCTGGGATTCCGAGCCGACGGCATTCGAAGAAGGTCAGTGCGGCGGCGAGCGGGACGGCGTCGTCCAACCGAAGATCCACGCGTCCCCCTCGAGATGCCGGCGGGCTCGCGCCCCCTCTGCATCATTGCCCAACACAATCCATTAGATAGTACGGGAAAGGAAAAGGCGGTACCGACGGAACGTCGGTACCGCCTGACGGGCGGGAAGAAATCAGCGGGTCTGCAGGCTGTCGCGGATCTCGGTGAGCAGGGCGATCTGCGGATCCACCGCTTCCTCCTCGTCGGAGATGCCGAGACGGCGGTTGCGGCGCTCGATCATCCTGTTCATCGGAAGGACCACGATGAAGTAGATCGCCGCGGCGATGAGCAGGAAGTTCACCAGCGCGGTGAGGAAGACGCCGAACTTCACCTGGCCGAAGACCAGGAACTCGTCGAAATTCGGGGAGCCGACCAGCATGGAGATCAACGGCATGATGACGCTGTCGACGAGGGCGGTGATGACGGCACCGAAGGCGGCACCCATGACGACGGCAACGGCGAGATCGACGACGTTGCCCTTCATAATGAACTCTTTGAATCCGTGGATCATGCCGTCAGATTACTGGTAGCGCGCGGACTAATCTGATTGCGGCGCAGTTAAATTTTCCTCAACAGCATTCGCCGGATGGAGTGGTCGGGGCTTTTCGTCAGGACGAGCTGTGCACGGCCTCGTGTGGGAAGGACGTTCTCGCGGAGATTCGGCTCGTTGATGCTGCGCCAGATCCTCAGCGCCGTGGAACGGGCGTCGTCGTCGGAGAGCGTGGCGTACCGATGGAAGTAGGAGGCCGGGTCGGCGAAGGCGCCGCTGCGCAGGCGCATGAACCGCTGGACATACCACTCCTCGATGTCCTGCGAGCGGGCGTCGACGTAGACGGAGAAGTCGAAGAAGTCGCTCAGTGCGAGCCCGGTGGTGCCGTCCGAGCGCACGCGGGCCGGGGCGAGCACGTTCAACCCCTCGAGGATGAGAACATCGGGGCGGCGGACCACCACTTCCTCGTCCCGCAGGATGTTGTAGGTCAGGTGCGAGTACATCGGTGCCCGCACCTCGTCCGCACCGGACTTCACCTCGGCGACGAAGCGCAGGAGACGCCGTCGGTCGTAGGACTCGGGGAAGCCCTTCCGGTGCATGATGCCGCGGCGCTCCAGCTCCTCATTGGGGTAGAGGAATCCGTCGGTGGTGACCAACTGCACGTTCGGCGTGTCCGGCCAGCGACGCAGCAGCTCCTGCAGCACGCGGGCCGTGGTGGACTTACCCACCGCCACGGAGCCGGCGACCCCGATGACGAAAGGCGTCCGCTGCGTCTCCTCGCCGAGGAACAGGGTGGTGGCACTGTGCAGTTCGCCGGCGGCCTGGACGTAGAGGTACAGGAGACGGGAGAGGGGGAGATACACGTCGCTGACTTCGGCGAGGTCGAGTTGATCGCCGAGTCCTCGCAGGCGATCGATATCCGATTCGTCCAGCGGCTGCTCGATGGAATTGGCGAGACGGGACCACGTATCGCGCTCCAGTTCCACGAAGGGGGAGACGCCGTTGTCGGTCAGCCGGGGGGAAGTCACCAGCCCATTCTGCCAAAGTCCGACGGGCCAGCGGTCCGCCGCCCTCGCGAGGCCGCGCCGTCCCCGCCACGTGGGGTGATTCCACGCGCGTGATTCGAAGACGGTACCCTTGGGGGCATGTGTGGAATCGTAGGCTATGTTGGCCATTCTTCTAAGACGACGGGCGACCACGGCGCCCTCGATGTGGTCCTCGAGGGCCTGCGCCGCTTGGAGTACCGCGGCTACGACTCTGCCGGCGTCGCGGTCCTGACCGATCAGGGCATCGAGGCTCGCAAGAAGTCGGGCAAGCTCGCCAACCTCATCGGCGTGATCGAGGAGGAGCCGCTGAGCGCCTCCCTCACCGGCATCGGGCACACCCGCTGGGCGACGCACGGCGGCCCCACGGACCAGAACGCGCATCCGCACCTGGCCGATGACGGCGCTCTCGCCGTCATCCACAACGGCATCATCGAGAACTTCGCCGAGATCAAGCAGGAACTGCTGGCCAAGGGCCACACCTTCCTCTCCGAGACCGACACCGAGGTCGCCGCGGTGCTGCTCGGCGACATCTACCGCGCCGAGGGCGGGCAGGACCTGACGAAGTCCCTGCAGATCGCCTCCCGCAAGCTCGAGGGCGCCTTCACCCTGCTGGCTGTGCACCGCGATCACCCGGGCGTCGTCGTGGCCTCCCGCCGCAACTCGCCGCTCGTCGTCGGCCTCGGCGAGAACGAGAACTTCCTCGGCTCCGACGTCTCCGGCTTCATCGACTTCACGCGTCGCGCCGTCGAGCTGGGCCAGGACCAGATCGTCACCATCACGCCGGACGCCCACGAGATCACGGACTTCTTCGGCAACCCCGCCGAGGGCAAGGAGTTCACGGTCGACTGGGACGCCGCCGCCGCCGAGAAGGGCGGATACGACTCCTTCATGGCCAAGGAGATCCACGACCAGCCGGCCGCCGTCGCCGACACGCTGCTCGGCCGCGCCGACGCCGAAGGCCGCCTGACGCTCGACGAGCTGCGCATCGATCCGCAGGAGCTCAAGGGGATCTCGAAGATCATCGTGCTCGCCTGCGGCACGTCCGCGTACGCCGGGTCCGTGGCGAAGTACGCCATCGAGTCCTGGTGCCGCATCCCGGTCGAGGTCGAGCTCTCCCACGAGTTCCGCTACCGCGAGCCGATCGTGGACGAGAAGACCCTGATCGTCTCGATCTCGCAGTCGGGCGAGACCATGGACACGCTCATGGCCGTCCGCTACGCCAAGGAGCAGGGGGCCAAGACGCTCTCCATCTGCAACACCAACGGGTCCACCATCCCGCGCGAGTCGGACGCTGTCCTGTACACGCACGCCGGCCCGGAGATCGCCGTCGCGTCGACCAAGGCGTTCCTGGCGCAGATCACCGCGACCTACATCCTCGGCCTCTACCTGGCGCACCTGCGCGGGAACCTCTTCACGGGCCAGATCAAGGACATCCTCGCGGACCTCGGCAAGATCCCGGCCAAGATCCAGGACATCCTGGACCGCGAGGACGAGATCAAGGATCTGGCCGTCTCGATGGCCGAGAACCAGTCCGTGCTGTTCCTGGGCCGCCACGTCGGCTACCCGGTCGCCATGGAGGGCGCGCTCAAGCTCAAGGAGATCGCCTACATCCACGCCGAGGGCTTCGCCGCCGGCGAGCTGAAGCACGGCCCGATCGCCCTCATCGACGACGGCCAGCCCGTCTTCGTGGTGGTCCCGTCCCCGCGCGGCCGCGACTCCCTGCACTCGAAGGTCGTCTCCAACATCCAAGAGGTCCGCGCCCGCGGCGCCAAGACCCTGGTGATCGCCGAGCAGGGCGACGAGGCGGTCAAGCAGTACGCGGAGTTCGTCTTCTACGTCCCGGAGACGCCGACCCTGCTGATGCCGCTGCTGGCCACCGTGCCGCTGCAGATCTTCGCCTGCGAGCTCGCCACCGCGAAGGGCTTCGACGTCGACCAGCCGCGCAACCTCGCGAAGTCCGTGACCGTCGAGTAGGTCCGGACCGAGCCGGGCACGTCCGGTCTCGACAAGGGCAGTCCCCGCGGGGGCTGCCCTTGCTGTTTAAGGGCCGCTGACCTTCCGAGGGCGTCCTCAACCGGCACCGGCGCGCTCGGCGAGCCCGCGGACATAGGACGCCTGCCCGACGTGCTGCGTCGCGTCGTTCAGCACGCTCGCCAACCGGACCGCCACGGTCACGGGCGGGTCCCAGCGTTCGTCGCAGACGACCGCGAAGTCGGTCCGGCGGAGCCGTCCCAGCAGTGCCTCCGTGCGGTCCTGGACCGCCGCGTGATAGCCGCCCAGCAGGCTCGGCGCGACGGGCGGGAAGGCGGCGACGTCGTCGGGTGAGTGCCCGAGCCCGAAGTCGTCCCGGTCGTACGGCAGGCCGAGGCGGTCGGCCCACTCGGCGCGCCAGGCCTGGTCCGACGGGGCCGTCCACTGGTCGCCCCGCGGGGGAGGCGCGCCGTCGAGCACGGCCGTGATGCCAGCGACGTGGTCGTCGGTGACGCGGCTGAGATGCCAGATGAGCCAGGCGATGTGATTCCCGCCTCCGGGCGGCTGCCAGAGCAGGTGCGCCGGCGGAGTGCTCCCGAGGACCTCGTCGACCGTCTCCCGGACCCGGGCGAACCCGTCCGCGAGGACACAGCTCGCAAGTTCTCGTTCCATGGCGCGACCGTACGTCCGCGGTGCCGGGCTGTCGAGGGGCCGCCGATAGAATTGCGGACATGATTGTGGGCGTGGGCGTGGACGTAGTGGAAGTCTCCCGATTCAAGGAGCAGCTGGAGCGCACCCCCGCACTCCTCGAGCGGCTCTTCGTCCCGGCCGAGCGGGAGCTGCCGATCCGCTCGCTCGCAGCCCGCTTCGCCGCCAAGGAGGCCGTCGCCAAGGCCCTCGGCGCGCCCGTCGGCATGAACTGGCAGCACTGCCAAGTGGTGAAGGACGACGCCGGCGATCCGCACATCTTCGTCGACGGGACGGTGGCGCAGGCCGCTGCCGCCAAGGGCGTTGAGTACTGGCACCTCTCGATGAGCCACGACGGCGATCTCGCCACGGCGATGGTGGTGGCCGAGAAACTGTCCTGACGGGCTCCTCGGTTCTGCGGCCGGCGCGTGGTTAGGTGGGGCCATGATCGACGTCTACACGGGTACCGAGGTCCGTGCCGCCGAGCGGCCCCTCCTCGACGCCGGGCAGGGACCGGCGCTGATGAAGCGGGCGGCCCACGGGCTGGCGCAGCACATTGCCGGCGTCCTGCGCGGGCGGCGGGGGAGGGTCTACGGTTCCCGCGTCGTCGCGTTCGTGGGCACGGGGAACAACGGCGGGGACGGACTCCACGCGCTGGCCATGCTGCGGCGTCGCGGCGTCGCCGTGACCGCCATCCAGACGGCGGACCGGTGCCACGCGGAGGGCCTCGCGGCGTTCCAGGCGGCCGGCGGGCGGCTTGTCCCCTGGGAGGGGAGTCTCGCTTCGCCCCCGGCGCGTTCTGCCCTCGCGACCGCCGACGTCGTCGTCGACGCCGTCCTCGGCACCGGCGCCCAGGTCCCCGAGCCCGGGGACGGCGGCGCTGACGCGCCGAGGCCCGCCCCTCTGTCCGACGTCGAGCTTCCGCCCCGGGCATACGTGGTCGCCTGCGATCTCCCGTCGGGCGTCGACGCCGACACCGGCGCCGCACTCCCCGGGACGCTGCGCGCCGACTCCACCGTCACCTTCGGCGCGTTGAAGACCGGGCTCGTGGTCGGCCGAGGAGCCACGCTGTCGGGTCGGGTCGAGGTGGTCGACATCGGTCTGGGGGAGCACCTCGGCACGGCCGCGGTCCGGCTGTTCGAACCCGACGACGCCGTGGACACCGCGCCGGCGCGGGACGCCCATAAATACTCCCGTGGTGTGCTGGGGCTGATCGCCGGGTCCGACGAGTATCCGGGCGCGGCCGTCCTGGCGGCGACCAGTGCCGTCAACGCCGGTCTGGGGATGCTGTACACGGTCACAACCGGCAGGGCCCGGGACGCGGTGACCGCGGCCGTCCCCGAGTCCGTCGTGCTGGAGGGCTCGGCCCTGGAAGAGGACCAGGGCCCGGCAGGCAGGGTCTCCGCATGGGCGGTCGGTCCGGGGATCGGGGACGCCGCTCAGCAGTCGGAGGCCGTGGCGGCAGTGCTCGCCTCGGCCTCCGAGCGCGGCACTCCGTGCGTCGTCGACGCGAGCACGCTCAAGTCTCTGAAGCCCGGGCAGACCCGTAGCGATGCTCCATTCGCCGTTCTCACCCCGCACGCGGGCGAGCTGCGCGGTCTCCTCATCAACGCGGGGGTCGACGTTTCCGGCGACGCCGTCGCCCACGACCCCGTGAAGTGGGCTCTGCGTGCGGCGCGGGACTACGGCGCAGTCGTGCTGCTGAAGGGAGCGACCACGGTTTGCGCCACCCCGACGGGGGAGATCCTCATGGTCACCGGTGCGCCGCCGACCTTGGCGACGGCGGGCAGCGGCGACGTGCTGACGGGGCTCCTGGGTCAGATGCTGGCGACGGTGCGGCCGACCGCGGTGTCTCAGCTCCTGGTCTGCGCGGCGAGCGCGGCGTCGAGGCATGCGGCAATCGCACGGAGCCTCGGGACACACGGGTTCGGCGCGAGCCGTCTCGCGGCGAGTATCGAGTGAGGGGCCTGAGCAGCCCTCAGTAGGCCCCGTCTTTTCCGATGACGGCCTTGGCCGTCTTGGCGAGGATGAGAAGGTCCTGGGTCAACGACCAGTTCTCCACGTAGTACAGGTCCAACCGAACGCTGTCGTCCCAGGAGAGGTCTGAACGGCCGCTCACCTGCCACAACCCGGTGATGCCGGGCTTGACCATGAGCCGCCGATCGACGTACTCCTCGTAGACCGCGACCTCGGCGGGTAGGGGCGGGCGCGGCCCGACCAGGCTCATGTCGCCGATAAGGACGTTCCAGAGCTGGGGAAGTTCATCGATGCTGTAGCGACGGATGAAGGCCCCGATCTTGGTCACTCTTGGATCTGCCTTCAATTTGAACAGGACTCCGTTGCCCTCGCTCAGGTTCGACAGTTCGTCGAGACGTTTCTCGGCGTCGACGACCATCGACCGGAACTTGTACATGCGAAACGTCCGGCCGTCCTTCCCCACCCGTTCCTGATGGAAAATCGCTGGACCTTTGTCATGGGACATGATCGACAGAGCAACCGCTATGAATACCGGTGACAGGAGCAAAAGGCCGACAGCGGCGGACATTAGATCGAAGGCACGTTTGCTGGCGGCCTGGAGTCCTTCCAGCTTGGGAGTCGCCACATGAATGAGCGGCAAACCGGCGATTGGCTGGGTGTGGATGCGCGGCCCGGCAACGTCAGTCAGGGCGGGCGCCATGATGAGGCTGACCTCTCGAGCTTGCAGCTCCCAGCCCAGTTGGCGAACTGCAGTGGGCTGCAGGTCTGATCCGGCGGAGATGGCAACTGCATCGATGCCTTCGGAGTCGATGACGTGCGTTATCGAATGAACTGAATGGTCGCTTACCAGCATCGGCACGGAAAGCGAGGCGAGGGATTCCGGTTCCGTACTGGACGGGATCGCCGCTCCGACCGGGAGATAGCCTGCGCCAGGAGCGAGGCGGAGCGAATTGGCGAGGTGGTTGACCGCGCCGGGGTGACCGACGAGTAGGAGACGTCTCGTGTAATGGCCCTGGCCTCGCCGATAGAGGAGTCGACGCCGAAACGTCCAGCGCCCGAGGAGCAGGAGGAGCAGCCCCAAGGGGAGAGCTACGCCCACGTACCCTCGGGCCGTCTCGATTCTCAGCGCATACGACAGGATTGCTATGGCGCCGAAGAGGGCAAGAGAGGAAGCGCAGACGCGTTTATATTCCTCGCTTCCGGCCCCGAGGATCTTGATGTCGCGGCTATTCCAGATCTTGAGGGCAGCGATCCAGGCGAGACCAGTGACGATCCCGAACGTCGTGTAGTTGAACTCGATGTGATCGCCACGGGTGAAAAGTGGAACGGAAGCGTCAGCTCCGAAACGCGTCAGGTGAGCGACGCTGATTGCCGACACTACTGCTACAGCATCGATCACTGCCAGACGACGTGGCAGAGTTTGCCGCCAATCCGTTTTTCCGTCGACCATGGTCGCTTCCCCCAGATGCGTGTGCTACTTGGATTACTTGGTACAGACCGCCTGCCTCCTTGGAGGGCTGCGGCACCAGACTCAGAGTCTGATCACGTTCGGGCCGCCCACGCGCCCCCTGCAGTCGAGAACGACCCCGGCTTCCGAGACGATCGAATCGAGGTCGACACTTGCATGGTCCTGGAGGATGACAACGAGGTCCGCCTCGCGGCTCGAGGCCATGGCATCCACGACGGAAGACAGGGGAGAGCTAGGAGCGCTCCATTCGGGAACGTGCGGATCGAAATACTGGAGGTCGGCGCCTGCGGCCTGAAGCAGCGAGGCGATGGGTGCAGAGGGCGACTCGCGCTGGTCCGCGATATTCGGCTTGTACGTGACCCCTATGAGCAGGATCCTCGACCCATTGATCGCCTTCTTGTGCTGATTGAGTATCTCAGCGCACCGGGAGACCACGTACCGCGGCATCGAGCCGTTGATTTCCTGGGCCAGCTCGACGAAGCGAAACGGATATCCGAGAACTTTCTTCACTTGATAGCCGAGGTAGTTGGGGTCGATGGGGATGCAGTGGCCGCCGACGCCGGGGCCCGGATAGAAGGCTTGAAAGCCGAACGGCTTCGTGGACGACCCGCGGATGACGTCCCAGATATCGATATCGAGCTCGTGGCAGAACTTGGCCATTTCGTTCACGAGGGCGATGTTGATGTGTCGGTATGTGTTCTCGAGGAGTTTGGCCGTCTCGGCCTCCCGCGGTCCTTTCATCGGCACGACTACCTCGACGAAGCGTTCGTAGAACTCGACCGCCCGACGCGTCGCGTCGGGCGTCCTGCCGCCAACGAGCTTCGGCGTGTTCTCCAGTCGATAGGTGGGATTTCCCGGGTCGATACGCTCGGGGGAGAACGCGAGGTGAAAAGTCCGTCCCTCGGTTGCACCCCGGGACTCCAATATCGGGAGAAAAACTTCCTCGGTCGTGCCTGGGTACGTTGTCGACTCGAGCACCACGAGGCAGCCGGGCCGCACATGCGAAGCGATGGCCTCGGCTGACGCGACGATAGCGCTCAGGTCGGGGCTGCCGTCCTCGCCGAGGGGCGTCGGCACGCAGACGACCACGAAGTCGGCGTCCCGGATGCATTCCGGTTCTGCGGTCGCACGGTAGCCGTGGGCCAGCATGCTGCTGATCTCGGAATCATCGATATCGTCCACGTGGCTGCGTCCGGCATTGAGCCGCTGAACGGTGCGGGGATTGGCGTCGAGGCCCACCACGGTATAGCCGGCGCGTGTGGCCGCCAGCGACAGAGGCAGACCTACGTACCCCTGACCAATGACGACAAGGTTGTTTCCCAAAAATGCTCCTCATATGCGTGATGGCGCAGGTCGGCCATCAGTCGCCGAGCCCCCATGACACAAAGTGTACGCGTCAACTTCCCCTGAAGGCGGGCGACGGTCTTGATGCCGGTTGCGTGGGCTGGGGCCACTAGGATGGTGAACGCGGAAGGCGCATCGGCGAGGGGGTAGATTTGCGGGAGATTCTTCTCGGCGTTGGTCTGGTGATGGCGGTTGTCGTCGGCCTCACGATGGTGCGACTGCTGTTTCCTCGGATTTCGTTGCCCGTCGCGGCTGGAGTCGGGATCCTGGCCGCCGTCGCGGTTCCTCGATCGATAGTCGAGTTCCTGCCCCGTGCCGGGGACGTCTTCTCGACAGTCGGTCCGCCGGTGCCGACGGCAACCACCTATGGCGCGATGCTCGTGGGATGTCTCCTGGCTTACGCTCTCGAGCGCCGCCGACTCCCTGTCCCGAAGACGTTCCTCTTCTTTATCGGCGCCGTGGCATTCGCCATGTTCGCTGTCTGGGAGGGGAGCGTCTTGCAGTGGTCGGGGGTGCTTGCCCTCGTCCTCGGAATTTTGGCATGGGGCTTCGGGCGCGTGCTGGGCCGCGACATCTATTCGAACGGAGCCTCCGCGCGCTATCTGCTCGTCGGTATGGTGCTGCTCCTGTTGGTCCAGCTCGGGGTGTCGACCGCGCAGGTGCTCGAGTACGAGGTTCCGTCCTGGATCATCGGTACAGATCGTTCGATCGAGAGTTTGCTCGGCCGCGCCTCGGGTACTGTCGGCCATCCGGCGAATCTCGCCAAGATCGCGTTCCTCGTTTGCGTCGTGGCGCTCCCCTTCACGCTGGCTTCTCGACGTGACGTCCGGTCCGCGGCCTGGTGGGTCGTTGCCCTCAGCCTGATCACCTCGGGGCTCACGATCAGCCGGGCCAACCTTGCCGCCCATTTTCTGCTGGTCGGGCTATGGGTCGTAACGCTCCCGGGCAAAGCCAGGTTCGTGACCCGCCTGGCCGCGGGTCTCGCCCTGGCGGCCACCGCCTTGATCTTCCTGCCTCCGGTGCTCGACAGGTTTGAGATTGACGAGACCGGCGGCCAGCGTCCAGTCCTCCTGGAAGCGGCGTGGGTCCAACTTTCGCAGAATCTCTGGGAAGGCACCGGCCCGAACGCGTATATCTCCGTGGTTGGAGCGTTTGACGCCGTCACCGCCTCCGGGCTGCCTGTCCACAATGCCTTCCTCCTCTACACCGCCGAGCTCGGCCTCGTGCTGGCGGTTCTCTTCTATGCGCCGATCCTGCTGCTCTTCCTCCGAGCCTTGAAGCGCAGCCGGCGTCGCACCCGATTCTCGGCTGGCAGGGCTCTGGTCTTCGCACTGCCGGGCTACCTTATGATCACCCTGACCGGTTGGAGCCTCATGGCCAACTTCAGTCTTGTCGCGACCATGCTCGTCTTCGGCATCTATGATGCGGCCTTCCGCATGGAATCCGACGGTCGGCCCGACGCCTCCAGGCCGACGACAGTGCCCCGTGTGTCCACGAACGGCACAGGACCGCGAGGACAGCTGAGCCTTGGAAACCGGTAGGCGCTCTGTGGAACAAGACGAGGGATCGGACCCAGCGACCATGCGAGTGCTTCTCACTGTGCCGGCGGATGGTGCGTCGGGTAACCCTTACATCGACTTGCTGACTCAAGCCGTGGAGGCCGCAGGCTCACACCCGGTCCGCTTCACCTGGACGAAAGCACTTTTCGGGAAGTACGATCTGGTCCACTTCCACTGGCCTGAGCACTTGTTCGTGGCATCCACGGTCCTCAAGCGGGTTCCGAAGGTCCTGGCGGGGGCCATCTTCCTCGTTCGACTCCTGGCCTTCAGAGTCCCGATCGTACTGACCCAGCACAACCTCGCGGCCCACGAGGAGACACCAGGTTACGTTCGTTTCCTGACGAGCCGACTCGAACGAATGATCGATGTCCGGATCTATCTCAACGAGTCACCCGAGAACGATCCCGACCTGGGGGTGGTCATACTCCACCATGTCTACCCGCGCACGCCCGAGGAGGCCCGGATTGCCGGTCGGCAACCGACGATCACGACGTTTGGCTCGCTCCGTCCCTATAAGGGGATCGAAGGGCTGGTATCGGCCTTCGGTGAAGCTAAGGCGTCCCGTCGAATTTCCACCGAGGCAAGGCTGACCATCGTCGGTCAAGCTTCCTCGCCGGAGTATGCTGCCACGATCTCGCAGATGACAGAGGCTTGCCCTGGCGCCTCCTTCCGGCCGGGATACATCGACGAGCCCGCCCTCGAAGCGCTGATACTGGAATCGACGGCGGTCGCCCTGCCCTACAAGTCGATGTACAACTCAGGGGCGGCCATTCTGGCATTGGGCCTCGGGGCCAGAATCCTGATTCCGAGTAGTCCCTCGACGGAGGCCCTCAAGAGGGAGTTCCCCGAGGCGGTCTCGACCTACAAAGGGACCCCCTCGAGTGCGGACGTCGCGGCGATTCTCTCGCAGCAGGCCGGAGCCTCGGTCGACGCCGGACCGTTCCGTCGCCGTCGTTCACTAGAGACTGTCGGTCGCCTGCACGCCGACCTCTACTCGGTTCTCGGGAGACTGCCACGTTGGTGGACGCGACAACGGCGCCGTCAGTCGACCATTGCGGAGATTCGGCGAAGCTTCCGGTTCCGGAGTCATTCGCAACGTAACGCCGTCCCGTCCGTGACAGAGAGGCACTCATGAGGAAGCGCGTGCTCTTCGTCGACCACAGCAGCGAGCTGGGCGGCGGTCAGCTGGGGCTACTGCGGTACCTAGCCCAACCGAGCCAATTCGAGCGCAGCGTCGTCGTCCTCGGTGAGGGTGAGTTCGCCACTCGCGTCAAGGCCCTTGGCCTTCACATCGAAGTCCTGCCGGGCGTCGAAACCCATGCGGACAAGGTCAAACGTGCCCGCTCCCTTCAATCCGCAGTCCGCGCCATGAACGCGGAAATCGTCGTCACGAACAGTCTCCCGGCAGCAAACATCCTCGGTCTGACTCGCGACACGGAGCAACTCCGAATTGCATACTTGCGAGAGGATCTCTCCCGGTCCTCGCTTCCCGGGACGCTGAAGCGGTTCGCGATGTTCCGACACACTCTGGCCCGTTTCGACGGCTACCTGGCGAATAGCGCCTTCACGGCATCGACTCTGCCGCGAGGGCTTAAAGGACGCCCGGTCGAAGTGGCATATCCCGTGTCCGGCACTGGCCGCACCGATGCGCCGGAATTTCCGGAAGGCGCCTTCACCATCGGGTCCCTCAGCCGACTCGATCATTCGAAGGGGCTCCACGTCCTCGTGGAAGCGATCGAACGGCTGGTGGACGAGGGACGCGACGTCCGGGCCATCATCGCCGGGGGATCTGCCCACGCGGACCCCCGTTACGCCGAGGACATCCGTCGCGTCGTGCGCGACCGTGGGCTCCCCATAGAGTTCCTGGGTCACGTCGACGACGTACGGGCTGTTCTGGAAAAGTCGCATGTCCTCGCGCTCTGCACCCTCCGGCCGGAGGCGTTCGGCCAGGTCATGGTGCAGGCGATGGCGGCCGGCCGTCCGGTGATTGCGACCGCGATGGGCGGGCCGGTTGAGGTGCTTGGCCCTTCACGGGCAGGGGTCCTCGTCCCGCCGGGTGATGCTGAATCCCTAGCGAGAGCAATAGGCGGCCTTGACGATGACCGAGAAGGAGTGCGGGCCATGGGCCGCAGAGGCTGTACAGAGGCGCTTCGATTCACGGACGAGATCACCTCGCGTGGACTGGACGATGGAATTTCCGCGCTTGCACGCGCCATAAAGGTCGAGCGATCCCGTGGTTGAGCTCTACGAGTGGAATCCCCGCCGCCCTGTCCTCCGCGGACCCGTGGGCCGTTTGATCCCGCTTCGACGTCCGGTCAACAACTTCGGTGACCTTCTCGGGCCGCGGCTGGTCGAACGGATGCTCGCGAGCCGGAGTCTGGATCCTGGTGAATCCGTTGGCTCGGAGCGGCTGTTCACCGTGGGGTCGGTTATGCACGAGGTCGCTCCGGGCGATCACGTGTGGGGGAGCGGCGTCAACGGTAAGGAGCTGGCGCGAGACTACTCCGTGGCGGGGGCGAGAATTCACGCGGTCAGGGGAGAACTGACCAAGTCGTTCCTAGAGGCACGAGGAGCTTCCGTTCCCGCCGTTTTCGGCGACCCCGGGATACTGACAGCGAGGTACTTTCCGTCTACGTCTCTCGGCGCGCCGCTCTTTCGGGCCGACTATACGGTAGTCCCCAATCTGCACGATTACAGGTCTATGGCAGGGAGCCCCAATGTGCTCAACCCGCGAGCACCCCTCCTAGAGTGCCTGGCTACGATTGCCAACAGCCGCTTTGTCGTCGGTTCCTCGTTGCACGGGCTGATTGTCGCGGAAGCCTACGGCGTGCCTGCACGACGCATGGTGGCCTCAACAGAGCCGGACTTCAAGTACGACGATTACTACTCTGGCACGGGACGCGCCCCGCAGCGGGCTGCCCGATCCGTTGACGAGGCGCTGTCGTTGGGGGCGTCGGATCGCCCCGAATTCGACTGCGACGGGCTCGTCGCCAGCTTCCCCTGGCATCTTTGGAGGGGCGGCGAGGCGTAACACCCATGATGGTCACAACAGACGGTGGTCATGCTCGACGGGGGATTGCCACGACAGCAGTGTCTCAGAGCACTAAATTCGTCGTGCAGTTGCTCTCGACGATCGTCCTCGCTCGACTGCTGGCACCCGAAGACTTCGGCTTGTTCGCCATGGTCTTTGCGGTCGCGGGCCTCGCCACCGTCGTTGGCGACTTCGGGCTCTCCTCGGCGGCTATTCAAGCCCGTGAGTTCTCGAGCCGGCAACGTTCCAATCTCTGGTGGTTGAGCCTTGGCCTCGGTCTGCTTCTCTGGGGGGTGCTCTGGATCCTCGCACCTCTGATCGAGAACTTCTACGACCGCGACGGTGTGGCCGAGATGCTCCGGATCTTGGGAGTCGGATTCGTTCTGTCGTCGGCCAGTGCTCAATACGTTGCGGATCTGACCAGGAAGCTCAGGTTTGGCTGGCTGGCGGTTTCTGAGATCGGAGCGCTGGTCCTCGCCTTCATGACTGCGGTCATCGCGGCTCTCGCAGGAGCCGGGGCGTGGGCGCTGGTCTTCCAACAGGTGGCCTACGCTTTCGCTCTTCTGGCGATGGCGACAGCCGCGGGGCGCTGGTTCCCCGGCCTTCCCAGATCGGCGCCAATGCGTTCGCTGGTGAAGTTCGGGGGCAACACACTGGGGGTGCAACTCCTGTCGTATCTCAGTACGAATGTTGACTCGATCGTCTTGGGGCGCGTCGCCGGGCCGGTCCAACTAGGGCTCTACGATCAGGCCTATCGACTCTTCAAGGTTCCAGTGCAGCAGATCGCGGCACCACTGACGAGAGTCGCGTTGCCGCTACTGGCGCGCCGTCAGGACGACCTACCCGGATTCTCCCGCTACGTCGTGGTCGCGCAGACAGGCCTGTCCTACGCGTTGGGCTCCGCGTTCGTCATCGGCGCGGCTTTGTCGGAACCCGTCGTCGGCCTGCTGCTAGGGGGCCAGTGGGACGCAGCCGTGCCGCTGTTCGCGGTTCTGGCCTTGGGAGGCGTCTTTCAATCGATGGGCTATGTGTACTACTGGGTTTTCCTGGGGCTGGGGCTCACAGGCCTGCAGTTGCGCTACTCGCTGATCACTCGATCAATCATGATCATCGCGATCATCTTGTCGGCGCGCTGGGGGGCGATGGGAGTCGCGATCGCCGTCACCGCATCGCTGGCCCTCAATTGGGTCGTCCTCACGCTCTTTCCGATGAGACGGACCGGGCTTGCTCTGGGAGAGATTGTGGGGAGCGCATGCCGGAGTTTCGCCGTCCACGCGGTTGTCGGCGGAGTGCTCCTGCTGGTCGACAGCGTGTGGCTGGCGACTTATCCCGACGTGGTACGCGTCGCCGCTGGGCTCATTACAGCGCTGATGATCTACGGCTCGCTTCTGTCCCTGGTACCCGGGCTCCGACGGGACGTCCTCCCGCTCGTTAGGCAGCTGCCCTTCCGCGCTAGGTGATGTCTGCGGCTCGTCGAAGTTCTCGCACGAGGAGCGTTGCCGACGATTCCCACGAGAATCGGGCGGCATTCTCGAAACCACGGGCTCGGAGCGCCGCGCGCACCTCCGGACTTCCGGCCAGCTCGGTCATTCCTGCGGTGATCGAGGCCGTGTCGAGAGGATCGATGTAGAGCACGCTCTCGCCGAGGACCTCGGGCATGGAGGCGGCTCGGGAGGCGATCACGGGCGCCCCGGCCGCCTGGGCCTCCAGCGGGGGGATGCCGAACCCTTCGTAGAGCGACGGGAAGACGAAGGCCAAGGCCCCAGCGTAGGCATCGGCCAGTTCCGGGTCGGTGACGCGTCCCAGGTACCGGACCCGGCTCGAGTGCGGAGCGTCCCGCTTGGCAAAGGAGCTGGCTTGCTGCCCGATGATGCGCAGCTCGATGTCGTTTCCGTGCTGAGCAGCGAAGGCCTCGAAGGCCTGCTCGAGTCGATCGAAGTTCTTGTGGATGTTGGGCGACGAGACGGCCAGGAAATAGGGGCGTTCTGCCGGTTCCTTCCCGGCCCGGTCCGACGCGAGACCTCGCTGCGCGAAGATCGCGGACGGTGCGTTGGGGACGACGACGATCTTCTCCCGGTCCACACCGAAGTGGGCAGCGATCTCCGACCTGGAGAACTGGCTGACGGTGATGATGCGCATCGCCCTCTTCAGGAAGAGCGGCGCCAGCGCTCGGTAGAGGAGCCGGAACCGCCAGGAGAAGCTCTCCGGGTACCGGACGTACGTGACGTCGTGGTGCGGAGCGAATTGGCGCCGGTACCAGACCGGGGCCGTGCTGCTGAGACCGATGAGCAGGGGCGAGCCGTGGCGCTTGAGGTGCAGGGGCAGGTCGACCTGCTCCCACAGATGTCCGCGAGTCCTGCCGACCTCCGTGACCGGAACGCCCACCAGGGGACCGTCGGCGCGGGGCCGCACTCCACGGGGTACGAGGATCTCGACGGGGAACTCGGCCGACTGGAGCAGGGCGGCGGTCACCTCTTCGGCGAAGCGCTGGACCCCGGTCACCGGCTGACCGAGGAACCGGCCGTTGACGACGACGGCGGTAGTCTCCGTCACTGGCCGGTCCTCCCGCGTGCCACGAGCTCCTGCAGGTAGATCCCGTAGCCGCTCTTGGCGAGGGGCTCGGCCCGCTCCAGCAGGTCGTCGTCGGTCAGGTAGCCGCGCCGCCAGGCGATCTCCTCCGGGCAGCCCACCTTCAGTCCCTGCCGGTGCTCGAGGGTGCGGATGAAGTTGGAGGCGTCGTTGAGTGAATCGAAGGTCCCTGTGTCCAGCCAGGCGGTGCCGCGGGGCATCAGACGGACGTGCAGCTCCTCGTCCTCCAGGTAGAGCCGGTTGAGGTCGGTGATCTCCAGTTCTCCGCGAGGCGAGGGGCGGAGCGAACGGGCCCTCTCGATCACCGAGTTGTCGTAGAAGTAGAGGCCCGGGATGGCGTAGTTGCTCTTTGGCTGGGCCGGCTTCTCCTCCAGCGAGATGGCGCGGCCGTCGCCGTCGAACTCCACCACGCCGTAGGCGCGGGGATCCTTGACCCAGTAGCCGAAGATCGTAGCGCCCTGGCATCGCGTCAGGTCCTCCAGGCTCAGGCCGAGGCCGGGGCCGTAGAAGATGTTGTCGCCGAGCACCAGGGCCACGGAATCGTCGCCGATGTGCTGCTCGCAGAGGAGGAAGGCCTGCGCCAGGCCGTCGGCCGAGGGCTGGACCCTGTAGGTCAGCGAGACGCCGAACTGGCTGCCGTCGCCGAGGAGACCCTGGAACAGCGGCTGTTCGCGGTCGGTGGTGATGATCTCGATGTCGGTGATGCCCGCGAGCATCAGCGTCGAGAGCGGGTAGTACACCATCGGCTTGTCATAGACGGGCAGGAGCTGCTTGCTCACCCCGTGCGTGATCGGAAAGAGGCGGGAACCGGTTCCGCCCGCCAGAATGATGCCGCGCACCGTTTCCCCCACTCGTTCTTGGCCGTCAGTCGAGAGCTCCCGTGCAGGACGCCCTCAGCGGATAGCTTCCCACATTTGCCGGACGCCTTCGGCGAGTGGCCGCGGCTCGGACAGACCGAACTCGGTGAGGATCCGGCCGGGGTCGAGGACACTGCGTTCGACGAAGGTCGCCTCGTTGTCCTGCACCTCCTCGATGAGGGGCAGGCCGGTGACCGAGCGGACGACGGCGAGGACTTCGCTCACGCTGTGCCCCGTGCCGCTGGCGACGTTGAACGTGCGGTGGGCGGAGGGGAGCAGGGAGGCCGCGAGTACCTGCTGCACCAGGTCGTCGACGTGCAGGTAGTCCCGGACCGCGTTCCCGATGCGTTGGAAGGGTTCGCCCCGCCGTGCCCTGTCCATCGCGACGGCGATCAATCCTCGCGGACGCGGCAGCATCTGCGCCGGTCCGTACGGATTGCCGATGCGCAGGATGCGGTGGTCCATGCCGTGCTCAAGCCGGAAGTACTCCAGGTAGCTCTCCATGGCCGCTTTGCCGATCCCGTAGGGGGAGATAGGCCGCAACGGGACGTCCTCGTCCACCCGGCCCTCCGCCGGGACCGGTCCGTACACGGTGCCGCCGGAGGAGGCGTAGACGAACCGTTCGACGCCGGCCGCCGCGGCCGCGCCGGCGAGCTGCACGGACAGCGTGAGGTTCTCGGTGACGTCACGCAGCGGCTCGCGAGCCGCGCTCGCCGGCGTCGTCGTCGAGAGGAAGTGGAAGACGACGTCCACTCCGGCCACCGCCCGGGCTACGGCCGCATGGTCGTCCAGATCCGCACGGTGCTCCCGGACGGCGGAGGCGCGGAACCGCCGCGGGGAGGAGAACCTGTCCAGTACCCGGACGTCGTGCCCTCCGTCGATGAGTGCGTCCACGAGGGCGGCCCCGAGGAAGCCGTTGCCCCCGACGACGAGGATCCGACTCATGCGCCCGCCTCCGCGTAGATGTCCAGGGTCTGCCGGCCGACGTTCTCATCCGTCAGCGCAGTCCGCGCCCACTCTCGTGCCGTCTCCGACATCCGCCGCCGGAGCACGGGATCCCTCAGGAGCTCGCACGTTCTGCGGACGAGCTCGTCCTCCTCCTCGCAGACGTAGCCGGTCGCGGCGTCGCGGACCGCATCCCTGTTGCCGACCGCATCGGAGACCACCGACGGGATCCCCAGGGCCTGGGCCTGCATCAGGGCCATCGGCATGCCCTCCCAGAGCGTCGGGAACAGGAAGACGTCCACCTCGGACAGTTCACGCGCGAGCTGGTCGGGCGACAGCCAGCCGGTGACGTCCACGGGAGCGTCGCCGATCCAGCGGTCCCGGTCCTCCGCGGCGCCGCCGCCGATCCAGCGGAAATCGGCCTCCGCGGACAGCTGGCGCGCGACGTCGGCGAATCGCCACGGTGCCTTCTGGTAGCAGATGCGTGCGACCGTACCGACACGGAGCCGGCGGCCGGAGGGCTGCGCCGGTGCGGGGGCAGCCAGTGCGGCCGGATCGACGCCGGTCTGAATGAGGGCCGCGCGGCGTGGGTCGAGCTGACGGACGCCGTACTCGAACTCGCTGGGGCAGGTCAGCACCACCGTGGAGCGGCCCCGCGCCAGGAGCTTCTCGGCGAGGATGAAACTCCGGCGTGCCCACGCCGGTAGATCCAGCCGCAGGAACGCCCAGCCGTGCGGTGAGTAGAAGACCCGTCGAGCCGGTTTCCCGACAGGTACGGCGAGGCGCGCCAGGGCGCCGGCGATGGAGGAGTGGGCATGGACGTAATCGGCCTCTCCACGGACCAGGAGGCGACGCGTGGCCTCCATCAGTTTCAGGAGGCTGCGGACCCGGGAGCCGGAGCTGTACTCCACCAGCCGGGTCGACGCGGGGAACAAGGCCTGGAGGTCGCCGGTGCTCGGAGTCTCTGGCCGCCGCAGGTAGTGCACCTCCACGGTTGCACCCTGCTCGACCTGCCGGCGGGCGATGGAGGCGATGACGGTTACGATTCCGCCGCCCATTGCCTCGGTGACATGCGCGACGCGGCAGGAAGTTGGTTGCATGGGCGGGCCCCTTGGAAGACGACGAGGAGGCACGTCGCCCCCGCTAGCCATTCTAGGTTCAGAAGCACACCTCCTGTGTCTGCACGGGGTGCCGCGGGACTGGGCGCAGAGTACGGCGGCCGCAGGGGGTTCGGTAGTCTCATTCCATGCGGAAATTGCTAGTAACCGGCGGGGCGGGCTTCATCGGCTCCAACTTCGTCCACTTCGTCGTGGCCAACTCGGACGTTGACGTGGTCGTTCTGGACAAGCTCACCTACGCCGGCAACGCGGCCTCGCTGGCGGGCCTGCCCGAGGACCGGGTCCGGCTGGTCGTCGGGGACGTCGCGGACGCCTGCCTCGTCGATGCGCTGGTGCGCGAGGTCGACGCCGTCGTGCACTATGCGGCCGAATCGCACAACGACAATTCGCTGGACGACCCGAGCCCGTTCGTGGAGACGAACCTCGTGGGCACCTTCCGGCTGCTCGAGGCCGCGCGCGCCCACGACGTCCGCTACCACCACATCTCCACCGACGAGGTCTACGGCGACTTGGACCTGGATGACCCGGCCCGGTTCACGGAGGAGACCCCGTACAACCCCTCGAGCCCCTACTCGTCGACGAAGGCCGGCAGCGACCTGCTGGTGCGCGCGTGGGTCAGATCCTTCGGGTTGCGGGCGACCATCAGCAACTGCTCCAATAACTACGGTCCCTACCAGCACGTCGAGAAGTTCATCCCGCGCCAGATCACGAACGTCCTGGACGGGATCGAGCCGAAGCTGTACGGCGACGGCCGGAACGTCCGCGACTGGATCCACGCCGACGACCACTCGTCGGCTGTCTGGACTGTCCTCCAGCACGGCAGGATCGGGGAGACGTACCTGATCGGGGCGGACGGCGAGCAGAGCAACAAGGAGGTCGTCGAGGCGATCCTCCGACTGATGGGCCAACCGTCCGATGCCTATGAGCATGTCCGGGACCGTCCGGGCCACGACCTGCGCTACGCCATCGACTCGACGCGTCTGCGGACGGAGCTCGGCTGGCGGCCGCGCTACACGGACTTCGAGGCCGGGCTCTCGGCGACGATCGACTGGTACCGGAGCAACGAGGAGTGGTGGCGACCCAGCAAGGCCGCGACCGAGCACAAGTACGCGGCCGTGGAGGCCGTTCCGGCAGTCCAGCCCCGCTAAGGATCCCCGACGCAGTGAGTTCAGAATTTCATGAAACAGACGACGCCGTCGCTGCCGCGCCCGAGGGGGCCTGGGAGCGGGTGGCGGAGATCGATCTGTCCGCCATCCGGCACAACGTCCGGCGCATCAAGGAGCTGGTAGCACCCGCCAGCGTCATGGCCGTCGTCAAGGCCGACGCCTACGGGCACGGTGCCGAGCGAGTGGCCCGCGTTGCCGTCGATGCCGGTGCGGCCTGGCTCGGGACGGCCCACGTCTCGGAGGCGCTGGCCCTGCGCGCGGTCGGGATCGACGCGCCGATGCTCGCCTGGCTCCACACGTCCGGCACGGACTTCACCGCCGCAATCAACGCCGGCGTCGACCTGGGGGCCTCCGGCTGGGAGCTCGAGCGGATCGCCGCCGCAGCTCAGGAAGCGGCGCAGCCTGCCCGCGTCCACCTGAAGATCGACACCGGTCTCGGCCGGAACGGTGCGACCGCCGACCGCTGGGAGCAGGTCCTCGACACCGCGATGGCCTACCAGGACGACGGCCTGCTGCGCGTGGTGGGCGTCTGGACCCACCTGGCCGTGGCGGACGAGCCCGACCGCCCGGAGACCGACCAGCAGCTGGAGGCGTTCCGCGCCGCCGTCGCACTCGCCGAGAACGCGGGCTTTGATGTGGAGCAGCGGCACGCTGCCAACACTCCGGCGCTGCTCTCCCGCCCGGACGCCCACTTCGACATGGTCCGGCTGG
Source organism: Zhihengliuella sp. (assembly GCF_031178195.1). Taxonomy (GTDB): domain Bacteria; phylum Actinomycetota; class Actinomycetes; order Actinomycetales; family Micrococcaceae; genus Zhihengliuella. The sequence continues at coordinate 201,351 of NZ_JAPSJL010000005.1, read as the reverse complement.
GCCTCGGCGCCTATGGCCTGAGCCCCTTCGAGGACCAGAGCCCCGAGGACCTGGGGCTGCGTCCGGCCATGACGCTGAAGACCCGCATCGCCAACGCGAAGCGCGTCCAGTCCGGGCAGGGGGTCTCCTACGGGCTCCGGTACCGGACCCTCGAGGAGACCACGCTGGGCCTGGTTCCGCTCGGGTACGGCGATGGCATCCCGCGGATCGCGGTGGAGGGACCGGTGCAGATCGGCGGGCAGCGGATGCTGTCGCGGGGGCGGATCGCCATGGACCAGTTCGTGGTGGACGCCGGGCCGGAGACCGATCCGGAGGCGTTGCTGGACCGTGAGGTCGTGGTCTTCGGGCGCGGAGGGCCATCGGTGGACGAGTGGGCCGCTGCGGCCGGGACCATCAACTACGAGATCGTGACCCGGATCAGCGGGCGCGTGCCGAGAACCTACATCGAGGGCAGCTGGGGTGAAGCCAGTGATGAGTAAGCAGGATCCGTCCGTGCCGAATGGCGACGCTCCTCACTGGACCCTCGAGATCGAGAGCGTCGACGCCGACACGACGCGCAGCCTGGCCGAGAGGCTGGCGGGCCACCTGGCGCCTGGGGACGTCATCCTGCTTTCCGGCGAGCTCGGCGCCGGAAAGACGACCTTCACGCAGGGGCTCGGCACGGGCCTCGGCGTGCGCGAGGGCGTCATCTCTCCGACGTTCGTCCTGGCGCGGATCCATCCCTCCCTGGGCGAGGGGCCGGATCTGGTGCACGTGGACGCCTACCGGCTGGGGTCCGCCGAGGAGCTCGACGACATCGACCTCGAGTCCACGCTGGGGACCTCGGTGACGGTCGTCGAATGGGGGCACGGGAAAGCAGAGCACCTGGCCGAGTCGCGGTTGGAGATCCACCTGGCCCGCGCTACCGGCCGGGACGCGGGTGACGAGCTGGTCTTCGACTTCGACGAGACCGACGACGCGGACCCGCGGCTGCTGCGGATCCAGGGCTTCGGTCCCCGGTGGGAGCGGAACCCGCTGACTTAGCCACCGAGGCCGGTCGCCGGCCGGAGGCGCGGAACTCGCGCGTGAGTCCCGCCTGCGGCGCAGCGGCTCAGACGCGGGACACGCGGAGGACGAGACCGAGGACCGTGTCCACGGTGCCGACGAGCGTGTCCTCGACGACCTCCAGCAGCGTTCCGTCCGTGGGTGGCGCTCCTCCGTCCTTCCCCGGGCCGCCGCACTTCTCGTGCCAGGCGGGCTCGCACGACGGCGGGGGAGTGGGCGCGATGGTGAGGGTCGGCGCGACCGTGGGCGTCGGATCCGGGATCGGGGACGGAACGAGCGTCGGCGTCGGTGACGGAATCGGCTCCGGTGTGAGCGTCGGGGCCGGCGTCGGCGAGGGGACGAGCGTCGGTTCCGGTGTGGGGACGGGCTCGGGCGTCGGCGTCGGCTCGGGGACGAGCGTCGGACTGGGCGACGGCTCGGGCGTAGGCGACGGGCTCGGGGTCGGCTCGACCGTAGGCGTAGGCGTAGGCGACGGGCTCGGCGACGGTGTGGGAACCGGTGTCGGTTCTGTTGTGGGGCTCGGGCTCGGCTCAGCGGGGGCGGAGGTCTCCGGCGCGGGAGACGCCGGCGCGGAAGGCGCCGGCGCGGGAGGAGTCGCCGGCACCGGCTCGCTCGGTCCCGTTGGCTCGGGATCGGACGGCGTGGCCGGTTCGGCGGGCGGCTCGGACTCCACGGTCAGCGGGGCACTTGGAGCCGGTGCTGGCAGCGGCGCCTCGGGCACCGGGGCGCCGGGCACTGGGGCTTCGGGCACTGGAGCTTCGGGAGCCGGGGCCGGTGCGGGCTCGATCGCGGCCGGCGCCGACGCCGCCTCCGGAGCCTCCTCGGCCGGGGCAGGCGCCGCGGGAGGCGGGGCATCGGCCGGCGGAGCGGGCGCCGCTGCCGCGCCGCCCGCGGACTCGCCTCCCGAGCCAGCCGGCGCGGCGTCACCCGCGTCGCCGCCACCGGTGCCGCCGTCGGACGACCGGGACACGGCGGCCTTCTCCGCGCCGAAGAAGCCGCCGGCCACGGCGACCCCTCCGACCACGGCGGCGGCCGCGACGGCTGCGCCGACCACCGCGAGGGTGACACCCTGGGAGCTGCCGAGGAATCCGGGCTTGGGCGCCGCGGCAGCACCCGCACCGGCGGCCCCCGCTCCCGCCGCGCCGGCGCCGGCCGCACCGGCGACCAGACCGGTCACCGGCAGCCAGCCGAGGAAGGCGGCCGCGCCGGTCCCGAGGAAGAGCGGGGCGATGACGCCGTGCATGGCGGCGCTGACGTCTTTGAGCTGCATGACGGCGCTGAAGCAGGCGGAGCACTGCTCCAGGTGCTCCTCGTACCGCTGCTGCTTCTTCGCCGAGAGGGAGCCCCGCAGGTAGGCGGCGGTCCGGTCCGCCTGGTCGCACCCCTCGACGGTCTGTGCGTTGAGGTGGGCGCTGAGATAGGCCGCACGCAGTCCCTCGCGGGCCCGGACGCCGATCGCCGACACGGCGTTGGCGGACGAGCCCAGCTGGACGGCCAGATCGGCGGGCTTGGCCCCCTCGATCTCCAGGTGCCACAGGACCAGCTGCCAGCGCTCGGGCAGCGAACGGAATGCCTGGCCGAGCAGCTCCGACTCGAAGCTCTCCATGACCGGGTCCGCGTGGTCGGTGTCCTTCTCGAAGAGCTCGATCGAGTCCGTGTTCAGCTCGCGGTCGTCGGCCTGGTTCATGCGCAGGGAGCGGCGGGAGACACAGGTCAGCAGGTAGGGGCGGAAGGCCTCGTCCGGGCCGCGCCCGGCGCGGAGCAGCTGCAGCATCGCGGAAAAGGAATCGGCGACGACGTCCTCGGCGAGCGAGGCGTCGAAGAGGCGCCAGCGGGCAGTCCGCAGGGCAGCGTCGTAGTGCCGCTGGTAGAGGGCGGCGTACGCCTCGTCCGAGCCGTCGCGGGCGGCCCCGATGAGTTCGGCGTCGGTCGCCGACTCGTGGTCTAGCATCGTGGGCCTTTCGAATCCCGGAGTCCCCAACGACGTCCGCTGTTCATTGTGCCACCGTGTCCTGCGGAAGTCGCCGTCGCTTAAGCCATACGACGACGGAACTCAAGCATCCGTCAAGACCGCGGCACGGACCGCTCAAGAGTCTCAAGAAAAAATCTGGAAAACGGCGTCACGATCCGGCCGGGGCCGGCTCTTAACGGGCATGAAGACGAACGAGAGAACCGCAGCCAACAGCTCCCAGCCGCGCGTTGTCGTCGCACAATGCGAGCGAGTCGCCCGGGAAGTCACCCTCGCCCTCGGCCAGGCCAACGGCCTGGCCATGATCCCCGTGGAGAGCGCCCGCGCCGTCGTCGAGCAGGTGAACGCGGCGCAGCCGCAGCTCGTGGTGCTCGACTCGCGCCTGCCAGACTCCGCCACGCCGTACCTGATCCGGCAGCTGCGGGCGCTCACCCCGGCACGGGTCGCTGTGATCGCCTCCCACGGCGACGTGGAGACGCGCATCGCCAGCTTCGAGGCCGGAGCGGACCAGTACATCGACACCGGCCTGAGCCCGCGCGAGCTGCGCGCGCGCCTGCGGTCCCTGCTGCGCCGGGACGCCTTCACCCAGCCGGCCAAGCGGTCCTCGACTGTCCGCAGCATCTACACCTGCGAGGAGCTGACGGTGGACCCGGCCGGCCACCGGGTGACGGTCGGGGACGCCGAGGTGGAGCTGACGCGCACCGAGTTCTCCATCCTCATGGCGCTCTTCGCCGCGCAGATCCAGGGTGGTCGGGTGCTGGGGCGCGAGGCTCTCATCCACCGGCTCGGCGCCGCCGAGGCCGACCGCTCCGCCCAGCGCACCCTGGAGGTGCACATGGCCAACCTGCGCCGGAAACTGGGCGAGAAGGCCAGCGCTCCCCGGTGGATCCGCACCGTGCGCGGCGTGGGCTACCAGTGGCTGGAACCGATCGAGGCGGTGGAGATCGACGGCGCGCAGACCGTCCGCGGCGCGAAGAGCGCAAGCAGCGCGAGCAGTGCACGCGACGACGACGAGGGTCAGCCGCCGCGGCTGCACCTCGTGGGCTCGGCGGGGTAGCAGTCCGGCCGTCTTAAGATGGTCAGCATGCTGATTCTCGCCGTGGACACGTCCGCCCTGGCCACCGCCGCGCTGGTGCGCGCGCACGACGACGGACGGACCGAGGTCCTCGAGTCCTTCGCGGCCACCGAGACCAACGCGCACGCCGAGGTGCTCGCCCCCGCCATCGGCGGGATCCTCGAGCAGGCCGGCGTCGCCGGGGGCCAGCTGGACCGGATCGTCGTGGGCGTCGGCCCCGGGCCGTTCACCGGCCTGCGCGTCGGCCTCGCCACCGCGCAGGCGCTTGGCTTCGCCTGGCAGGTGCCGGTCGACGGCGTCGTCAGCCTCGATGCGATCGCCTGGCAGGTCGCCCATCGGGCCGTGGAGCCCGACGGCGCCGGGATCGCGGCGCCGATCACGGAGGACTTCACGGTGGCTATCGACGCGCGGCGCCGCGAGGTCTACTGGGCCCGGTACAGCGCGGACGGCCGGCTCGTCGACGGACCGCACGTCGGGGCGGCCGACCAGGTCCCGGCCGGACCCGTGGTCGGCATCGGTGCCTCGCTCTACCCGGACGCGCTCGAGGCCGCGGGCGCCCACGCCGTCCCCGGACTCGACCGCCTTCAGCCGCAGGCGGCAGCGCTGGGTGCAGCCGCCGTCGGACTCCTGCACGCGGGAGAGGCCCTGCGGACTCCGGTGCCCCTGTACCTGCGGGAGGCGGACGCCAAGGTCCCGCAGGCGATGAAGGGGCGCACCGCGTGAGCTTCGGCATCCGCTCCATGACCGGTGCGGACCTGGACGCCGTGCATGCCCTGGAGCAGCGGCTCTTCCCCGAGGACGCGTGGCCGCGGGACGCGTTCGTCGCCGAACTGTCCCAACCGCAGACCCGAAAGTACTGGGTAGCGGAGGTCGACGGCGAGATCGTGGGCTACTGCGGCATGATGTGCGTCCTGCCCATCGCCGACGTGCAGACCATCGCCGTGGTCCCCGAGCAGGAGGGGCACGGCATCGGCAGCGCGCTCCTCACCGGCCTCATCGAGGAGGCGCGGGACCGCGGAGCGCGGGACGTCCTGCTGGAGGTCCGCGCGGACAACCCCCGCGCCCAGGCGCTCTACGAACGGTTCGGGTTCCGCCGGATCCACGTCCGTCCGCGGTACTACAAGGGCGGCGTCGACGCGGTCATCATGCAATTGGAACTCACAGGCCCGGAGCCGAGCTGACCCACGGCCAAACGTCCGTGATGTCACGGGACGTCGTTTACTGCGATCTCGTGACAAAAGCCGGATCTGAGTCTTAGGATTTCCCTAACCGCCCACAGGCAGGGCGCACATCCGGGGGGATCATGAGCAGGCTGCAGGTGTCGGTCGCAGCGGTTGCGTTCGCCGCGGTAGGAGTGCTCGCCGGGGCGGGCCCGAGCGCGGGTGCTGTCCCTGCCGACGGACCGGCACCGATCAGCGGTTCGGCGTTCGGCGAGAGGACGGCCCGGGGCGAACGGATCACGCTGACCTCGCTCACCGTCCCGGACCCCCTGGCCGGGCAGACCCCGGGCGAAATGCTCCGCTGGGTCGTCGGCATCGAGGCCCGCGGCACCGATGATCAGGTCTGGTCGGCGCGTCTCGACCGCACCGTCGGCAGCCGACTGCCCCTCAGTGTCCGCACCCGTGGGTGCGATGAACGCTGGGAAATCACGGCCGAGGCCCTCTACTGCCCCGGGGCGCCGCTCCGACTCCCCGACGCCCCCGTGGTCCTGGCCGGCGGAGAATCGGCCGCACTCGTCGAGGGCCAGCCCGCCAGCGGCACCGTCTGGCTGGCTTTGGAGAGCAACATCCCCGACGTCCTCGCAACGGGGCAGGGCGATGACGGGCCCCTGCGGGTCACGGTCAGGAGCGCGGGCTCAGAGGTCTCCGTCACGCCCGCCGGCCGAGCCGGCTCCGGAAGCGTCCCCTGGGAACGGGGCCTCGGCACGGACGCAGGGCCCCTGGTGACCTTCGCGCTCGCCGGGCTCGCTGCCCTCGCGGCCGGAGGCCTGCTGCTCCGCGCTCGGAACCACCGGGGGCGGCCGGGAGCGGGCCGCGCCCTCGACGCCGGGTAGCCGGACCTGAAGCGCGTGGGGGCTCCCACTAGAATCGATGCCATGTCTGACGCGCCCCTGATCCTCGGCATCGAATCCTCCTGCGACGAGACCGGCGTCGGGATCGTGCGCGGCACCGAGCTGCTCGCGAACACGGTCAGCACCTCCATGGAGCAGCACGTCCGCTTCGGCGGGGTTATCCCCGAGATCGCCTCGCGCGCCCACCTCGAGGCCATGGTGCCCACGCTCCAGCAGGCCCTCGACACCGCCGGCGTCGCCCTCGACGACGTCGACGCGCTCGCCGTCACCAGCGGGCCCGGCCTGTCCGGGGCGCTCATGGTGGGCGTGGCCGCGGCGAAGGCGCTGGCCGTCGCCACTGGCAAGCCCCTGTACGCCGTCAACCACCTCGTCGCGCACGTCGGCGTGGGCGTGCTCGACGGCGGAGAACTGCCGGACCGGCTCGGCGCCCTGCTCGTCTCCGGCGGCCACACCGAGATCCTGAAGATCGACTCCCTGACGGACGACGTCGAACTCCTCGGTGCGACGATCGACGACGCCGCCGGCGAGGCCTACGACAAGGTCGCCCGGCTCCTCGGGCTCGGCTACCCGGGCGGCCCGGTCATCGATCGCCTCGCGAAGGAGGGCGACGGCAAGGCCATCCGCTTCCCCCGCGGGCTCAGCCTGCCGAAGTTCGTCGGGACCGCCGAGGCGCCCGGGAAGCATCGCTACGACTTCTCCTTCTCCGGGCTGAAGACCGCCGTCGCACGGTTCGTGGAGCAGTACCAGGCCAAGGGGCTCGAGGTCCCCGTGGCCGACGTCGCCGCGTCCTTCCAGGAGGCCGTGGTGGACGTCATCACCAAGAAGGCCGTCATGGCGTGCACCGAGCACGGCATGGAGAACCTCCTGCTCGGCGGGGGAGTGGCGGCGAACTCGCGCCTGCGGCAGCTGCTGCAGGCGCGCTGCGACTCCGCCGGCATCTCGCTGCGCATCCCGAAGCCGAGTCTCTGCACGGACAACGGGGCCATGATCGCGGCGCTGGCCGCCCAGGTGGTGGCCGCCGGCGTGGCCCCCAGCGGGCTGGGTTTCGCCACCGACCCCGGTCAACCCGTCACCCAGATCACCCTGAGCGACCTGCACGCCGCGTAACCGTTGCCTGCATCACGGGCGCAGGCCCCTGCCCGGTAGACTCAGGGGGCGCGTGCCGCGAGGGGGCGCACCACTCGCACGACTAGGAACATGAGGACCACACCTTGGAACCACGGGACGACCAGACTGAAGCGGGCCCCGACCTGCGCCACTACTTCACGATCGTCCGGTCCTACTGGAAGGGCATCCTCGCGATCCTCCTGATGGTCCTGATCATGACGTTCGGGTGGACGCTGCTGCAGCCGAAGGTCTACGAGTCGTCCTCCTCCGGCCTCGTCATGGTGGCCGGGGCCAGCGACCTGGGAACGGCGCTCGCCGGCGACAACCTCTCCAAGTCCAAGGCGACGTCCTACAGCAGCATCGCCGCCACGCGGCCGGTGGCGGCGCGCGTCAAGGAATCGCTGGGGCTCGAGGCCAGCGAGGACGAGCTCCTCGGTCGCGTCTCCGTCGAAGTGCCCACGGCGACGGCGGAGATCCGCATCACCGCCAGCGCCGGGACGCCGGAGCAGGCGCAGGAGCTCGCCAACGCCTGGGTCGAGGCCCTCTCCGCGCAGGCCGTTGACCTCGAGACGCAGGGGTCGGCCGCCGATATCGGCCCGGCCGTCACCGTGGAGCCACTCGGCCGGGCGGCCCTCCCGAGCAGCCCCACGTCGCCGAACGTCCGGCTGGCGCTGGCGATCGGCGCCGTCGCCGGCCTCGCGCTGGGCCTCGCGTACGCACTGATCCGCAACCATCTGGACCGCCGCATCCGCTCGGCGGCCATGGTGGAACGGCTCGGCCAGGCCGTCGTGGGCACAATCCCGCGCGACGAGCGCCTCGAGCAGGGACGCGCCATCGTCGAGACGGACGCCCTCCAGGTGGGCCCGGACCGGCAGGCGCACGCCTTCGCGGAGGCGCTGCGGGAGCTGCGCACCAACCTCTCCTACATCGACGTCGACAACCCGCCGCGGTCGATCGTCGTCACCTCCTCGGTGCCAGCCGAGGGCAAGTCCTCCCTCGCCGCCAACCTGGCCGGGGCGATCGCCTCCACCGGGCAGCGCACCGTACTGATCGACGCGGACCTGCGCCGGCCCGTCCAGGCCAAGATCTTCGATCTCCCCGCCGGCGGCGGTCTGACCGATGTGCTCTCCGGGGCCGCCGACCTCGACGACGTGCTCCTGCCGTACGGCCCCCTGCCCGCCCTGGAGGTCCTCGGCGCCGGGCGCATCCCGCCGAACCCGTCCGAGCTGCTCGGCTCGAAGTCCATGAAGCACCTGATCGAGGACCTGGTGAAGGATGCCGTGGTGATCGTCGACGCGCCGCCGCTGCTGCCCGTCACCGACGCGGCCGTGCTGTCCACAGCCGTCGACGGAACCCTCGTCAGCGTCAAGGCGGGCCAGACCACCATCGACGAGCTCGAGAAGTCGCTCGCCAACCTCCATCGCGTGGGCACCCGGGTGCTCGGCGTCATCCTCAACCAGGTCCCGACCAAGGGCCTGGGCTCATCGAGGTACGGCTACTACGGCCAGTACTACTACTCGAGCGACGACGCCGGATCGTCGGGCTCGAAGTCCAAGGGCACCAAGCGCCGGATCAAGAAGACGACGCCGGTCAAGGCCGAGGCTCCGGCCGCAGCCGAGCCGCTCAGCGAGTTCGACGAGGAGCTGCACGGCATGCGTCACGCCCGCCGCGTGCAGAATTGATCCGATATGTGCCGCAAGCGTGGTTATGAATAGGAAAATTACCATTGCTTGAAGCTTGATGCTTTTTTCCTGCTAGAGTTAGTCGGGCTCCGCTGCTGCGGGGCAGTTCGACAGTTCTTGGGGGAGAAAATGCCGAAGGCCTACGTGCGCTCTGAGGGCGGGACGCCCGATTCAGGAATCTATCCGGCGCGCTGGGTCATCGGCCTGGCGAAGGTCCTTGTGGACGTCGTCATCTGGATCTTCGCTATCGTCGTCGCCGCCTGGCTCCGCTTCGAGCTGGATGTGACGCGGATGCACCTGGTTTCCCTCGTGATCTTTGCGCTCGGCGTCGCTGCGCTCCACGTGGTGGTCGCGGCCGTGTTCAGCGCCATCATGGGGCGCTTCCAGTACGGCGCCTTCGACGAAGCCCGGTCGGTCGGCTTGGTGACGATGACCGTTGCGCTGATCTCGACGGTGGTACTCCTGGTGGTCGGACCCGAGGTCAGCGTCCCGCGCAGCACCGCGTTGATCGCGGCCCCGCTGGCCTTGGTCATCATGGGATGCGCTCGCTTCGTCGTCCGGAAGCGGCTGCAGAGCCGAGTTCGTCCGGCAGCGCAGGCCGAGCGCACCCTCGTCTTCGGAGCCGGCTACCTCGGTGAAACCGCGGTGCGAAGGATGGTCCACGACGCCGGTTCGAACTTCGTCCCCGTCGCTCTCCTGGACGACGACCCCGCGAAAGCTCGCTTGATCCTCCACGGCGTCAAGGTCGTCGGCGGTTTGGAGAAGCTGGAAGAAGTCGCCCGCCGCACGGAGGCGACGAACGTCGTCATCGCCATCGGCGATGCCGATGCCGACCTCGTACGGCGTGTCTCGGACGCAGCGGCTGCGGTCCATCTACACGTCATGGTCTTCCCGCCGCTCGAGGAAATCCTGGCCGGCAAGACGAAGCTGTCCGACCTGCGCGACATCTCGATTGAGGACCTCATTGGGCGGACGCCGGTCGATACGCACGTCGAATCGATCGCCGGCTACCTCGCGGGAAAGCGCGTCCTCGTCACCGGGGCGGGCGGCTCGATCGGTTCGGAGCTGTGCCGGCAGATCCTGAAGTACGCACCGTCGGAACTGATTATGCTGGACCGTGATGAGACCGGGCTGCAGAGTGCGCAGCTGGGCACCACGGGACACGGACTGCTCCACACCCGCGACGTGGTCCTGGCGGACATCCGCGATCTCGAGTCGTTGAATGCCATCTTCGCCGATCGAAAGCCCGACGTGGTGTTCCATGCTGCCGCTCTCAAGCACTTACCGATGCTCGAGCAGTACCCGGACGAAGCATGGAAGACCAACGTCATTGGCACGCTCAATGTACTTCGCGCGGCCGAGGCCGCCGATGTCGAGACTTTCGTCAACATCTCCACCGACAAAGCCGCGAACCCGACCAGCGTCCTGGGACACTCCAAGCGCGTTGCCGAGCGCCTGACCGCCTGGATGGCCAGCGCCACCGGCAGACCCTACATCTCGGTCCGCTTCGGAAATGTCATTGGCAGCCGCGGCTCCATGCTGCCCACATTCCAGACCCTCATCGAAGCGGGCGGACCGCTGACGGTGACCCATCCGGACGTCACGCGCTACTTCATGACCATTCCCGAGGCCTGTCAGCTCGTGGTCCAGGCTGGTGGCATCGGCCGTGCCGGCGAAGTTCTGATCCTCGACATGGGCGAGCCGGTACGAATCCTGGACGTTGCCCGGAGGATGATCGACATGTCGGGCAAGGACATCGAGATCGTTTTCACGGGGCTCCGGGAGGGGGAAAAGCTGCATGAAGAGCTGATCGGGTTCGGCGAGTCCGACTCGCGGCCCTTCCACCCGAAGATTTCGCATACGGAAGTAGAACCATTGGCCCCGGCACGGCTTGATATCGGCGGTTGGAAGGAAAGAATGGAGACCGCGACGGCGGACACCATCGCCGGGCTTTCCAGCCACCGAACGCGTCCACCTGAGAAAGAAGCTCCGTGAACGAACGAATCCACATGTCCTCGCCCGATGTCGGTGAACTCGAGGAACAGTACATCGTGAATGCGGTCAGGTCCGGATGGATCGCTCCCTTGGGACCGGATGTAGACGCCTTCGAGGACGAGTTGAAGGCGCGTCTGGGAGTAGAGCACGCGGTTGCCCTGAGCTCTGGCACCGCAGCCCTGCACCTGGGGCTTCTGGCGCTCGGCGTGGGAACCGGCGATGTCGTCGTCACGTCCAGCATGACCTTTGCCGCGACGGCCAATGCCATCACGTACACAGGCGCCACACCGTACTTCGTGGATTCCCTCCCCGACACGGGGAATATGGACCCGGAGCTGCTCCGGGAAGCGTTGGACGAGCTTGTGTCGAAGGGGAGTCGTGTTGCGGCGATCGTCCCGGTGGATCTGCTGGGAAAGGCCGTTGACTACACCGCCATCGAGAGTGTGGCAGACGAGTATGGCATCCCTCTGCTTTGCGATGCCGCCGAGTCGTTGGGGGCAACACATCAGGGCAAGCCCGCCGGCTCCTTCGGGAGTGCTTCGATCGTTTCCTTCAACGGGAACAAGATCATGACCACCTCGGGTGGCGGCATGTTGCTGACCAACGATAGTGAACTGGCGGCGCGTATCCGATATCTCGCAACCCAGGCACGGCAACCGGTGGCGCATTACGAGCACACCGATGTGGGCTACAACTACCGACTAAGCAACCTGCTGGCCGCATTGGGGAGGGCCCAGCTGACTCGGCTTAACGACATGATCGCACGCCGTAAGGCTTTGCGAGACCAGTATAGGCAGTTCTTCGCGAAGGTGTCAGGCGTGGAAATCTTTGGAGGCGCCACTGACGCTGAAGATAACTACTGGCTTACTTCGATCATCGTCGATTCTGAACTGACAGGGTGGACGTCTCAGGACTTCCAAAGAGCGCTGAGTCAAGATTCTATTGAGGCCAGGCCCCTATGGAAACCCATGCATCTTCAGCCAATATACTCGAATGCACCTCGAAAGGTAAATGGAAGTTCAGAAAGCTTGTTTCTTTCTGGCCTCACGTTACCGAGCGGCTCCGCTCTCCACGACGAACAGGTAGACCGCATCTTCACATCGATATCGAACTTCTTGGCACAAGGCAGCACGGAGGCGTGAAATGAAATTCGAGATTCTCGACGCTGTTTTGCCTCGAGAACGAACTGATTGGTTGAATGAGTGGCAGGGTGGGACAAGAGAGCCATTCAGCCATCCGGACTATGTTGAATTGTTTTGCGCACCAGGTGATCGAGCGATGTGTGCTACGGCTCGGACAAGTGATGGCTCCTCGGTGATATATGCCTTCATTGTCCGACCAGTTGAATCCCCAGACGGAGATGTGTATAGAGACATTGTCTCCCCGTATGGCTACGGGGGTGCCTACGTGCGCGGAACCTTATCAGAGTTGCAAAAGGTAGAATTTTGGTCGAGGTTCGAACGATGGCTCTCAAATACAGGAATTGTTTCGCAATTTGTGAGATTGGACGTTGACTTGGAAAGGCTCCTGCCCCATCCAGGCGAGGTTAGAACAAGCGCGTTCAATATTGTGCGAACACTCGATATCGCACCAGACGAACTATGGACAGATTTCGAAAAAAAAGTTCGGAAAAACTATAAGAAGGCCGAAAGGTCCGGAGTAAACGTTATCGAAGATCCAAGGGGACGGCATCTAGCCGACTTCTTACGAATCTATGAAGGGACGATGGACAGACGGAATGCCGGGGAACAGTACTATTTCGATGAGACGTTCTTCAAGTCCCTAATTTCCAACCTGCCCGAGAACGTCGTATTTTTCCACGCCGTTCTAGGAGGGGCCATCGTCTCTACTGAACTAGTCCTAACGTCCTCGGATCGATTGTTCTCTTTTCTTGGTGGCACCGACAGCGCGGCCTTCGACTACCGGCCTAACGATGCGCTAAAGGTTGGCATTATGCGTTGGGGAATCGAAAATGGATTCCGATCATTCGTGCTAGGAGGAGGAGCCCGGCCCGGGGATGGCATCGAACGCTACAAACGTTCATTTGCGCCTAGCGGAGCCGTGCCGTTCTGGACTGGCCGCATCACACACAACAAGGAGGCATATGCGGAGCTTGTAGCCCAACGAATGAACGATTTCGTGGCGGCGAATGTTGAGTGGAAAGAATCGACCTATTATCCCGCTTATCGGACGCCACTTCCGGAGAGGCCGGCCGAAGACAATAACAAGGACATAGAATGACAACCTATCAAGGTACCATAGGCGGGCCTAGGAAGAGCCTTACCCTAGCACTAAAAAGATCTATGGACGTCGTGATCAGTAGCGCTGTCCTTGTCCTTGCCTCCATACCAATGGCTATCTTGTCAGTCGTCATCCGAGTGAAAATCGGATCGCCGATAATCTTCAAACAACTTCGCCCGGGCAAGGACGCGACATTATTTTATATGTACAAGTTCCGCACGATGACGGACGAGCGCGATGCGAATGGAGAGATGCTTCCGGACAAGTATCGAATGACTCCGTTCGGAACGTGGCTCCGTTCTACTAGCTTGGACGAACTGCCCGAGCTAGTTAACGTGCTCAAGGGCGATATGTCTCTGGTTGGACCAAGGCCTCTCTTGGAGCGGTACATGCCGTTCTATACTCGAGACGAAATGATTCGCTTCCACGTCCGTCCCGGCATTACAGGAAAAGCTCAGCTAAACGGAAGGAATACGGCTACCTGGGAACAGCGTCTCTCAGATGACATCGAATATGTTGAAACGTTAAGTCTGGCAGGAGACGTGGCCATCTTGGCTAAAACGGTTCTTGGTGTGTTGCAGCGAAGAGGCTTCGAGGTCGATCCGCAGCGTCTGATGGCTGACTTAGATGTGGAGCGACAGGAACGAGTTGAGCGTGCAGATTGAACATCTATCTAATGAGACATTGGAGGAGTCCTCGCGACTGGTTCGGTCAAGCCTCCCGTCACGTTTGACGCCGTACATGACACAAATGCAACCTGAGATAACTAATCTCTGGAAGATTAGTTTGAGGTATCCTGACGTTCAAAACGATGTCACACGACTTGTGGCGATTGTCGACGATCAGGTAGTCGGTTATGTTGAGTGGCATCGTCTTTCGGTGGATGAAGCATTCCTCTCTAATATTTGCGTCGACGCCAACTTCCGCGGCCGTGGTGTAGCTAGGCGCCTGATCGGCGATTACATCCATGAGCACCGTGAGATCGCCAACATCGGCCTCGATGTGTTTACCGATAATATGAAGGCTCGAAAGCTTTACACTTGGTTGGGTTTCTCTGGTGGATTAGTTCAGCATTGGTTTGTACGAAGCATACCCAACAAAGTTCCCGGGGTGAGAATCACCAACTTCCCAGAGGCAATTGCCAAACTGGATGCTTTCGGCGTGACATATCTCGACGTCGAGTGGCGTGGAAAAACTTCCAGGATGGGGATTATAGGCGGGAAGACAGTCAATTGCGATGATATTGACTCGTTCTGCGACGCGGAAATGCTATCTGCGTTGCGAGGCAGCATTCCGAGTTTGGGCAATGCCCTCCTACGAACGAGTAAGGATCTCCCCGTCGGCTGCGCAGTGTTCGCGACCAAGATTAATGAGAGCGTTAGACTGCAGGCCCACGCAGAGCAAGTTCGAAGCGCCTTGGGAGATCGCTAATGGACGGAGTTGCGATTGAAAACGCTACCAATCGGCTCAGTGAATCTGGCCTATCTTCTACTTGTCTCGCTAGAACGAGAAAAAGTTCTGGTCTCGTGGGAACGGGTGCTTGATCTTGGCAAGCAGCACGGGATCTAGGTTTTACCTCAGGAAAATCACACGCCACCAGCTAGGCGCGATGTCCATGACGACTTGGCTTGTCTCGTCACAGCTCCTCGCTGCTGGGGTCGCCTTCGTAGTCAACCTATTGGCCGCCTCTGTATTGGATCCAACGGGCAGAGGGCAGCTCGCACTGACCCTCCAGGTAGGGTATTTGCTGGCAATTTTGGGGATGCTCGGCATGGAGCGTCCCTTTACTGCCAATGTTAGTGGCCGACAGTTCAACGAGACGGTCTCATTTTTGGAACGTCTTGTTCGCCCGGGTTACTGGGCGGGAATCATCGGCTTGCTCCTGGTTCTATACGGACTGGGTACGGAGAACTATTCATTTGTGATGATCGGGGTGCTATCGACGATTTTCGTGGTATCAACGATGCATATGAAGATTGTACGCACAGCGTATATTGCGAGTCGGACTTGGCGTCCGTTCGTATTTACTGGAATTGCGAGTCAGGTTCTGCTAGTTGCATGCTGCCTCTTGCTGACTGTCTTGCACGTAGGAGCCTTTGAGGTGTGGTTCGCCGCCTATACCGTGGCCGGTCTCGTGGCCACGGTGGTCATCTGTACCCCGCGTCGTGTTTCGCCTCCAGTGGATTCGGGTCAAGCCAAAATTGGGAGGACAGTCAGATCACAGGGTTTGCGCTTATTGCCTGCGTCACTAGGCAATACTGCGATGGTACGCTCTGACCGACTATTGATACCTGCGCTTTCCAGCGCAGCCGAGCTCGGAATCTACGTCGTAGTGGCAACGGCGATTGATATGGCTACATGGCCGGTGCAGCAGTGGGCTGATTCTCGACTCCACGCTTGGAAGGAAGCTCCTCCTTCAAAGAGGATGGTGTCGTTAATGTGTGGGATTGCCTTAATAATTACAGTCGGCCTCGTGGCAGTAATTGCGTTTCTTCTTGATTACATTGTTACACAATTTCTTCCGAAGCCGTATGCGGCCGGCATGACTCTCTTTCTTCCCCTGAGTGTTGCAGCCATTTTCTACTCCCTATCCCGGTTAACGCAGGGTGTGCTTATATCTCGGGGTGCGGGGACAGCTGTATCAGTGATTGAGGGCGCAGGGATGGCGGTATCCATACTCGCATATCTCGTCCTCATTCCGTCTCTTGGCGCTTTGGGGGCCGCCTATGGTTCTGTACTTGGGTATTCAGTTTGCTTCTTCGTTAGTTGCGTGATGGCTATCAGGCAGAAATCTGAGGCGCCTTAAGATGGCCTTGCTTGTCTCGCTGCCGCTGGCTTGGGAGCGCCTTAGGAATATTGACACGGCGATATAATCGTCAATCGAGACTTAATCAACCCTTCTTTGTTTTTAACTCCGGGAGTATCTCATGCATATCACTTATCTGCATCAGTATTTTGTAAAACCAGAACAGAACGGGGGAAGTCGTACGTACGAGATGACTAAGCGCCTCGTGAGAGCGGGGCACCGCGTGGACGTCATTACGTCGGATCGGGCTCTGCGCCGTTCTGGCCGGAAGACTTGGCGGGTCGAAGACGTCAATGGAGCACGAGTCCATTATTACCCAGTTCCATACGATCAAAAAATGGGGGTGATGAGGCGTCTAGTTGCTTTTCTTGAGTTCGCTGTAGTTTCTTCCTTCCGAGCCCGAAAACTGAATAGTGACTTGGTTTTCGCGACTAGTACTCCTTTAACAATTGGTATTCCTGGGCTGATTGCAGTTTTAGGCCGTCGGTCGCCTTTTGTTTTCGAGGTAAGAGATTTGTGGCCAGCTATACCGATAGCGATGGGCGCTCTCAAGAATCCGATAATGCGCGCAGCTGCTGTTTGGCTGGAGAAGACTATCTACCGAAGAGCCGACGCCATTGTCGCTTTATCTCCTGAAATGAAGGCCGGAGTTGTAGAGACCGGATATTCTGAAGATCGTGTAAGTGTCATTCCGAACGGTTCGGACCTGGACACCTTTGCGGACGCAGATACTCAAGGAGCAGAGTTGATCGATTCGCGACCTGAATTTTATGGAAAAAAGTTGGCGGTCTATTGTGGAACATTCGGCCCGGCAAAGTACGTTCGTTACATTATTGATTTGGCTGATCGCGTTCGTAGTATAGATGATACTATCTTGTTTTATCTCGTTGGAGAAGGCCCCGAGAAAGATGAGCTCGTCGAGCTTGCGGCGAAGAGATCTCTGCTAAATTCGACTGTGTACTTTGACCCCGGAGTCCCTAAAGAAAATGTTTGTGGCATTTTTGGCGCGGCGACCATAAATATTTCAACTGTGGCTGATATACCGGGACTGGCAGGAAACAGCGCCAATAAGGTCTTCGACTCTTTCGCTGCTGGGCGCCCAATCGCCATTAATCATGGTGGGTGGCAAGCAGAGATCCTGGAAAGGAGTGGCGCGGGAGTTGTTCTTTCGCCTGAGGCATCTGACGCAGATGCTCGGCGTTTCGTCGAGTTTGTCAATGATGAGGCAGGTATGGCGAGGGCACGTCGTTCAGCGAAGAATCTGGCAGAGACCGAGTTTGCCCGTGACAATCTCGCTGCCAAACTTATTGACGTCTTTGATGACGTTCTTTCGTCAAATGAAGTCCGCTCGAGTCGGTAGCTCAGAAATATGGCTGATTTTACTTATCGCGTCAGCTTGACCAACCCTCGGCTTAGCTCCGTTCGACCATTGGATATGAAGCTGGGTGTGGCCTAGAAGTTCCCAAGTACTTCGGTTCACTTTTGTGGGTAAGATGACTGAGTGGTTGAGGCCGTGGACTCTCCCGCGAGGTTCACGGTTACCAGGGATATGCTGCCGAGACTCCGGATTTCGACCGGAGTGTGGCGTCTGTGTTATGGGACAGCTGAGACTGACGCCAGCCGCGAGCAAGTTCGGGTACGCACGCTGTTCAGGAACTGGGCTCAATCGAGGCTCGATTGTGTTGAAGTCCGTTAACAGGTTCTTTAGGACCCGCATCGCCATATTAGCGCACGTAGTGCGGCCGTCATGCGACGAGAAGGGCCTATCGATCCCTGTCGGGATCGCGTCTGGTTTGGGACCAGCGCATCCGCTCAATCGACCAGAGCGTGGGTTAATCCCTTGTCGCGGCTACTGGGCGGTGAGGACCGGTTCGTCGCGTGGAGCCGCGGTGGCCGACCTCTGCGAACTATTGTTGTATGGGATCGTAACCTGGTTGCCGATGATGTGCCGTTCCGGATAGGTGCCCAGAACGGGTTAGTGCGCCCGCCGGATGCGCGCGGCTGGTACCTCTTAGGGCGTTGGGGGGCGACAGGCTCCGGCTACGGTCTCGGCCGCGCTCGGACCTTCCCTGCCGTGTCCGCGTGAAGCCAATGGATTAGTTGGGGGTAGCGGGTCTCACCTACGTCCGCATCGCGACCGGGGCGCGTCCCGCGCCGAAGTTTTCACGCGGCAGATTGACGGCAGAGCCACCGGCTCCATGACGCCCCCCAGGAGCATGAACTCAGGGGTGCGAAGGAGTGCCTAGCTGGCTATAGGGCGTGTCAAGGGGAGCGTGGGGGCGCGTGGGGATGGCCACGTGTGCGCGGGGGCGCTTCGTGGCGTGGCGGGGTCCGCTCTGTGGTGCTCTTCGAGGTGGTGGCGCGGTGCGCCTGCTGTCGCGCTCACGCTGACTGATGCGGCCTCACCGGTGGGCCGGTGGGCCATCTGGCGTCGTTCGAGCTGCGTGGGGACGAAGGGCCGGGCGCCCAGCTAGGCGCGGCGTGACCCGTAGGGGCCCGCCATAGCGGAAGCGGCGTCTGTTCCGGCCCTCCGCCACCATCCAGAGTGCACTCTGGCGGGGCGGTGGGGAAGAGCTGTGCGGGTTCAGTCCTCCTGGAGGGGCCAGCGGGCGGGGTCGTAGGCTCGCTGGTCGCGCACCATTGCGTACGCGATGCGGTTCGCGCGGTGAGCCATGGCGCAGGCGATAACTTTGCCCTTCTTGCCGCGGGATCGCAGGGCGGCCCCGTAGGCGCGGGCGGCGGGGTCGTGCAGCCACAGCCCGAGTCCGAGGTCGATCAGGGCCCGGCGGAGCGGGACGCTTCCTTCGCGGCTGATGGTCCCGTCGCGGCGGTGTCCGGCGGACTCGTACTGGGCCGGGGAGAGCCCGGAGGCCCGGTAGACCTGCGCGGGCCCGGGCCACCGGGACGGATCGCCCAGTGCGGCGCCGTAGTTCGCGGCCCGCACGGCGCCCCAACCGGGCACGGTGCGCAGCACCTGGAACGCCGTGGCCGGAAGCAGGTCCGCGAGAGCGTCCTCGGCGGCGGCGATCTGGCCGTCGAGGACTTCGAGCAGGGCCAGGTCAGCGGCGAGGACTCCGCGCGCGGCGGCCGCGCCGCGTTGGGGCAGCGCGTCGCGGGCGGCAGCTACCAGCCGGGCCGCGACCGTCCGGGACACGTGCACCCCCCGGTCCGTGGCGAACTGAACGAATCGGTCCGCTCCGAGGGCGGCCAGACGATCGGGGTCGGCGAAATGCGCGGCGACCAAGCGTCCGACCCGGGTGCCCAACACGTCGGCCAGTGCCCCAGAGAGGCCGGGAAGGTGCGGTCGAGCTGGCCCAGGAGGTGGTTCTTCACCGCCGTCCGGGCCAGGACTCGGCGGGAGCGGTGCCAGGCCAGCGCCCGAAGCTCCTCGAGCGCGTCGGTGCGCCCGGGCCCCGGCATGCCCCGTCCGGCCAGGACGAGCTCGGTGATGGCCTCTAGGTCCAGGGCATCGGTCTTGACCCGACGTCGGCCCTGGACGCGCCGCTGCTCGGCCACATGGGCCGGATTCAGCTGCAGCACCTGCCACCCGGCCGGCCAGCAGGAATCTGCGAGAAGGGGCAGGTGGTAGTGGCCGGCTGCCTCGATCCCGACCCGGACCGGTGCCCGGGCCGGCAGGACGGACTCGATCCGCGCGACCGCATCCCGGTCCAGGTCATCGGGGCCTCGAGAGGTCCGAGCAGTCCCCTCCGCCGCCCGTCGGTAGCTGAGACAGCGAAGACATTCTTGCCGACCTCCACTGCAACGACGACGGCATCTGAGAGATCATGAGCAGACACAACACACCTCCGGAGGGTTAGACCAGGAGAAAACCCGGGCGCTGCAACGCCCAGGATCCTCGAAGGAATCGGATAGATCCCTTCTGGCACCTCCGGAGGTGTCTTGTGAAGACCTACGACCTATATCAGCGGAACTGGTGTACCGCTAGGAGTGCGGGCCCCAAATGTGTTTTTTCTTCAATGCGGACCATCTGGCCGTCGGCCGGCACCAGGGCCGTCGCGGTGGAGTTCTCTTAGCCTATTCCAAATGGTTGGCCACTCGTGGACGTGAAACAGCATAGTAAGATGGCGCGGTCTTTTGGGCTGCAATCGTAGCCAATGCGCCGAAAAACCAGCTGTAGCGAGAGTCGTAGTAATCACCTGAAGTGAATGAGGCTACCACTAAAAATAGAAACGCTACGAGAGCAATCAGTGTTGTCGCGGAGAGAGGTCGAGCATTGGTCGAAGTGATAATGATAGAAAGCCATGCGCCTAACAGGAGAACCATTCCAATCACGCCCCCCTCCGCGCCAGACGATAGAAGCAAGTTATGCGGGTACTGAAAGGCGCCGCTAACTTCCTGCAGAGCATAGTATCCATCTAAGCCGACACCGATGAATGGATTCTCTAGAAACATTCCCCAGGCGTCCTGAGTAATGACAACCCTTCCTGAGGCATAACCTTGTTCGAATGTTTGCTCGATATACCTGCGTTCGATGAAAGTCTTTATGTCCAGTTTGGCGAAGTGCGCTACGATTAACCCGAGTGCAGAAAGCCCTGTGACGCAAAGTAGGATCCTCCAGGCGCCCAGTCGCCGGATTAAGGGGATGAAAGCCAGCAGTAACGCTACGGCAATTCCCAAAAGGGCTCCGCGACTACCGGACATGACTGCCCCGATCGCAAAGAATGAAGCGCAACTAATCGCAATCAGAGTGCGTCGCCTTTGGATTAGATACATAATTGCAGCGAGAAATGCTAAAAGCATAATTCTGGCGAATACGTTTGGACCACCGCCCGGGGCCGCGAGGCGACCTTGAGCGCCCCCGCCCTGTGCTACTGCCAGCAGAAAGTATACGACGCCGACCCCGAGGAGCCAGTTGAAAACTCGATGGGTCATTTCGGCGGGAAGTATCGAGAGGAGTAACCAGGAAACGGAGCAGAAGAACCACAGTAGAAAGATGTCTTCTAATCGCTCACTTAAACGTGCGCCGAGGGGTGACCATGCGGAGGAGATGAACATCCATAGTGCCCACGCGGAAAACCAGTAGTAGCCCGTCTTTGGAATACTGCGCTCGATTGGGTAGGTCGGCATCGAGAGCCACCAAGTCGTAAGCAGCGCCAATAGTACGGCGAACCCCCATCGTAGGTCAACGTTTGGGAGTGCGGGCGAGATTCGGTCAAGTGTGAATCGGCCCGCTAGTAGCGCTAGACAGGTCAGTGCCAGGATGGCCGTCCCGACCCTCACCTGGGCTGAGTTCGACGCTGGGAAGCTCGTAGACGCTGACACTCTTCCCCCTGGGCTAATGATGGCGAGGCACGCAGAGTCTACCCGACGTCGGCCGCTTCTCGTTCTCCGTCGTGGGTTGCCCCGTGTTTCACCGATTAAATGCCCGGTTAGGCGTACACTTGGTCTTCACGACGAGGGATAGGCGGCCTCGACAGGGGTGGCGACTCTATTAGGGACCCTTCGCCTTCCCAATGTATAGGATGCCGGAACGACTAGCTGTCGGATCTTCCTTGGGGCGCTCACAGTGCCTGGCCAAGAGTGCCAGGAGAATCTTCAATTGAGCGTTCGGCGCTTCGAGGCGTAGAGTGTAGTTTCTACACAGCATATTGTGCAAGTACTGGCCATGCTGAAATAGCAATTCACCACCCGACATCGTGACGGCTCTGGACGTGATGCCGGGGAGCTGACGTCCGCTCCGCATCGAGTCAGTACAATGGACTGGGCGCTGGCCGTGTGAGTGGCGCGGAACTATCCAGTAGACGTTCGGGGGCAGGAACTTGGAAGCAACCAATCGAGAGCTAGCAGCGAGACGAGATCTTCGTCAGCATTTCGCTGTCCTCCGCACTTACTGGCGCGGGGTTGGTGTGATTGTCGTACTTGCCTTGGTGCTGGCGGCATCCTGGGCTCTTACGCAACCTAAAATGTATCAATCTACGGCCTCTGGTCTTGTGCTTGTCGTAGGATCAGAGGATCTTGGCAGCGCCTTGGTTGGCGACAACCTGTCCAAGTCGAAAGCTACAGCCTACAGCAGCATTGCTAAGAGCAGGACGGTTGCGAGTGAAGTAAAAAGGACTCTAGATGTTCCAGTCAGCGAGAGCACGCTTCTTCAACGAGTCTCTGTATCGGTGCCGACAGGTACCGCCGAGATACGGATTGCGGCGGTCGCACCCAGCCCAGACGAGGCGCAACGACTGGCTGAGGTGTGGATGGAGTCCCTGGCCCGACAGGTTAGAGACATTGAACTAACCGGTGTGACTGACTCTGAAGCTAGTCCGTCGGTCCGGATTGAAACGCTAGGGTTGCCCACCCTGCCTACGAGTCCGTATTCGCCGAACGTGCAGTTGGCGGTCCTCATCGGCGCAGTTTTGGGGATCGCTCTCGGAGCTGCTTATGCGATTTTGAGGCAGCATCTAGACCGTCGGATCCGGTCCACCACGATCGTGGAGGGGATGGGGTGCTCGGTTGTCGGCACAATTCCGCAGGATGAGCGGCTCAAGAAGGGCAGGGCCGTAGTCAGCGGTCCGACTTTGGAATTAGCGAACGATAAACACGGCCATGCATTCGCCGAAGCGCTCCGGGAATTGCGGATTAACCTCTCGTATGTCGATGTGGACAATCCGCCAGGCTCCATTGTCGTCACGTCTTCCGTTGCCGCCGAAGGCAAGTCCTCCGTGGCGGCCAATCTGGCGGCCGCCATCGCAGCCACTGGGAAGCGCACAGTCCTTATTGATGCTGACCTTCGCCGTTCCGTGCAAAGTATCATTTTCGATTTGCCTGGCGGTGCCGGACTGTCTGATGTGCTGGCCGGAACCGCCTACGTTGAAGACGTCCTCATGCCGTATGGCCCCATCCCAGAGCTGGAAATTCTTGCAGCCGGACGAATGCCGCCGAATCCTGCTGAACTCCTAGGAACACAGGCCATGGTGCGTCTCATCGACACGCTCGTCGCTGATCACGTGGTCATTATCGATGCGCCGCCGCTTCTCCCCGTGACCGATGCTCTGGTTCTGTCCACATTGGCCGACGGGATGCTCGTGACCGTACGTGCAGGCAAGACCACAGTCGACGAGTTTGGGAAGTCGCTGGAGAACCTTCGACGAGTCGGCGCGCGCGTGCTCGGTGTGATCCTGAACCAGGTGCCCACCAAGGGCATTGGCTCTGCGCAGTACGGCTACTACGGCCAGTATTACTCCTCCAGCTCCGACGCCGGAGCGGGGAAGAAGTCAGCGCGTCGGAACGCCAAGAAGACCAGATCGGCATCCGCGGAGCCGGCGACTGCAGTCCCGCATGTCGACGACGAGTTCGATGCTCAGCTGCACGGACTGCGTCACGCGCGGCGCCTGCGCAACTAATTTGCGCTGAGTCACGACAGAGAAGCGGGGGGGGGGGGGGGGGGGGGGGGGGGGGGGGTATGGGGGGCGGGGGGGGGGGCGGGGGGGGGGGGGGCGCCCGGGGCGCCGCGGACGACGAAG
>NZ_JAPSJL010000005.1:0-177876 GCF_031178195.1 Zhihengliuella sp. | reverse complement strand
GCCCCCCGCCCCCCCCCCCCCCCCCCCCCCCCGCTTCTCTGTCTCCCGGCGGCGTCAGCGCGAGGCGGCGGCCTCCTCGAAGGCGACGATCTCTTCGAGTGCCGGCAGCAGCTGCTGCGTCATCTGGTCGTAGACGGAGTCCTCGCGCCGGTACGGGTCCACGACGTCGAGGTCCCCGCCCGACTGCGAGCGGACCTCCGAGCGATGCAGCGACGCGAGGCGGAAGACCGCCTTCCAGCGGGCGTCGGCCTGGTCCGCGCCGGCGGGGACCCGGTCGGCATCGTGCTCGGCGATCCGGCGCAGCACCAGCGCGAACTCGCGGACGGTGAACGCCCGCTTCAGCATGCGTGGCGCCGCGGCGACCACGGCCTCCCGGTGCTCCTCGGCGAGCGTGAGCACGAAGTCCGGATCCTTCAGCAGCTTCTCGTCCAACCGCCGGGCCACGAAGTCGCCCGGCTCCACGCCGCTGGCGACGAGCTTCGCGGCGGCGCGCTCGTCCATGGCGTTGCCGACCAGCCCGTAGGTGCCCGCGCTCGCCACCTCGAAGTTCCCCGGCGAGACCCGCTCCAGGTGATGCTTCAGGTACAGATGCGCGAAAGGCGAGCGGCAGATGTTGCCGGTGCACACGGTCAGAATGCGGATCATGCCAGGCGCATCCGCTGGATATTGTCGGCCACCACGGCGCGCAGATCGCCGTCGTTCTCCTTAGCGGCCTTGCGCTGCCACTGGTAGCCGGCGCCGCCCTTGATGATCCGCTCGATGTCCGCGAGCTCGTCCGAGCAGCCCAGCTCCTTGGCGATCGGCTCCAGCCGGTCGAGGATCCGGTACAGCTCGTCCGTCACCAGGGCCTCGTTGCCCTCCTTGTCCAGGATGATGATGGAGTCCAGGCCGTAGCGGGCCGCGCGCCACTTGTTCTCCACACGGAACCACGGCGGCATGACGGGGATGGCCCAGCCGTTGTCCAATGCGGTGGACATCTCGTGCACCAGGCACTGCGTCAGGGCGGCGATCGCGGCGACGTCCCGGGTGCTGCTCAGTCCGTCGCAGATGCGCATCTCCACCGTGCCGAACCGCGGCACCGGGCGCACGTCCCAGCGCAGCTCGGAGATCTCGTCGATCACGCCGGTGTGGACCATGTCGCCCACGTAGTGCTCCAGGCCCTCCCACGTCTCGAAGTGGTAGGGGATGCCGGCGGTGGGCAGCTGCTGGAAGATCAGCGAGCGCTGCGACGCGTAGCCGGTGTCCTCGCCGCCCCAGAACGGGCTGGACGCCGTCAGCGCCAGGAAGTGCGGCTGGTAGTTGATGAGCCCGTCGGTGACGGGCAGCGCCTTGGAGCGGCGGTCCAGGCCCACGTGCACGTGCACCCCGTAGATGGCCATCTGCTGGCCCCACCACTGCGTGCGGTCGATCAGCTTGGCGTAGCGCTCCTTGTCCGTCACCGGCTGCCGGCGCGCCTCGGAGAACGGGTGGCTGCCCGCGCAGTACAGCTCCACGCCCATGGGGTCGGTGACCTCGCGGATGTCGTCGAGCGTCTTGTTCAGCTGGATCCGCGCCTCGTCCACCGTGTGGCAGACGCCCGTGACCAGCTCCACCGTGTTCAGCATGAGCTCCTGCGTGACGTGCGGGTGCTCCTGGTCCTCGTGGAGCCCGCCGTGCCGTTCGCGGACCCCGCGCAGGACCTCGTTGGCCACCGAGCGCATCTCGCCGGTCTCCCGATCCACCAGCGCGATCTCCCACTCGATGCCGAGGGTCGACTGCTCCGACTTCGCGAAACTGATCTCCACAGGTGTGCTCCTTGCGTCGGGGCCGGGCGGCCGGGCCCGCTGACAGGGGCCGGACCTCAATTCTAGGGGCGCGATACCCTGTCAACGTGCCACAGCCGTCTGAAAAACTCCCGGAGCCGCCCGCACGATTCGCTCGGAGCCTGCTGACCGCGACCGCCGCCGCGACCGCAGCGGTGCTGCTGGCCGGGTGCTCGGTGCTGGCGCCGCCGTCGTCCTCCCCCTCCGGCCCGGGTACCGCGCCGGAGGCGACCCCCGACGCGCCCGCCCCGGCCCCGCCGCGCACGTCCTGGGGTCCCCTGGCGTCGACGGTCGAGGAGGCCCGCGCCGCCGTCGCGGAGATGACCACCGAGCAGAAGGCCGGGCAGGTGCTGGTCCAGTTCTACTCCGGCACGGACCCGGACCGGGCGATCGCGCTCGCCGAGCAGCTGCACCTCGGCGGGACCATCATCATGGGGGACAACGTGCCCCAGAACCGCGCCGGCGTGGACACCGAGGCACTCGCGGAGACCACCGGGGCGCTCCACGAGGCCTCCGCGCGCGACTGGCCGAGCATCGTCGGCGTGGACCAGGAGGGCGGGGTGGTCGCCCGGCTGCGCGCGCCGCTGACCGAGTGGCCCGTGCCAATGGCGTTCGGGGCCGCCGACGACCCCGACCTGACCGCCCGGGCGCAGCAGGCCCTGGCCACGGACCTGGCCGTGCTGGGCTTCACCATGAACTTCTCGCCGGACGCCGACGTCA
The DNA here is from genome assembly GCF_031178195.1 of Zhihengliuella sp. Classification (GTDB taxonomy): domain Bacteria; phylum Actinomycetota; class Actinomycetes; order Actinomycetales; family Micrococcaceae; genus Zhihengliuella. The sequence continues at coordinate 175,354 of NZ_JAPSJL010000005.1, read as the reverse complement.
CCGTGGGCCCGCAGGACCCGGTGATCGGGGCGCGGTCCTACGGCTCCGACCCCGCGATGGTGGCCGAGCACGCGCTCGCCGCGGTCGACGGGTCGCTGGCGGCCGGCGTGCTGCCGACGCTGAAGCATTTCCCGGGGCACGGGTCCGTGACCACCGACTCGCACGTGGGCCTGCCGGTGCAGGACGCGAGCGTGGAGGAAATGCGCGAGCGAGACTGGATGCCGTTCCTCGCGGGCGTGCCCGGCGGGGGAGAAGGGTCCGAGGGCACCGGGGCCCAGGGCACCGGCGGCGAACCGGGCGGCGAGCCCGGCGAAGCGCCGGGCCGGCTGGGCGAGGAGACCGGCGCCCCGGTGGCCATGATGGGGCACATCGCCGTGACCGCGCTGGACCCCGGCGTGCCGGCGTCGCTGTCCGCGGAGGCCTACGACGTCCTGCGCGACCTGGCCGAGGGCATCGGCTTCGAGGGCGTCGCCGTGACCGATGCCCTGAACATGGGCGCGCTCGCCGACACGCCCGGCAACCCCGCCGTCAACGCGCTCGCCGCCGGCGCCGACCTGCTCCTCATGCCACCGGACGTGGCGCAGGCGCACGCGGCGATCGTCGCGGCGGTGGCGGACGGGACCGTCCCGCAGGAGCGGCTCGACGAGGCCGCGACCCGCGTGGTGGCCCTCATGATGTGGCAGGAGGATCTCGCCCGGGGCGAGGGCGAGGACCAGGGCGCGCCCGCCAGCACCGACGCCCCCGGCTCCGGCGAAGCCCCGGCTGCAGCGGACAGTACCGGGTCCGACGGCACCGAGTCTGCCGGCTCCGAGTCCGCCGGCTCCGGTTCCGCGTCCTCCGGTTCAGCGGCTTCCGGGGGCGCCGGCTCCGAGGCCGCCCCGGACAGCCAGCCGGTCGCCGCGGAGATCGCCGCCGAGGCCGTCACCGTCGTCGACGGCCAGTGCGGGGAGCCGCTGGTGGGAGACTCGATCCGGATCGTCGGCGGCAATGCCCAGGACCGTGCCCGGCTGGCCGAGGCCGCGCAGGCTGCCGGACTGCGGGTGGGCGGCGGCGACGTCGTCACGCTCCTCGGCACGGGCGCACCCGCGGCGAGCGGCGACGTCGTCGTCACCCTCGATGCCCCGTGGCCGCTGGCCCGCTCGCAGGCGGGCACCGCCAAGGTCGCCCTGTTCGGCCGGACCGAGGAGTCCTTCGCCGCGCTGGTCGACGTGCTCACCGGCGCGGCCGAGGCCCCCGGCGCGCTGCCGGTCGACGTGGGGGAGTACCCGGCCGGCACGGGCTGCTGACGTCGCGATAGCCTGAGGCCATGCCCATTCTCAACAAGGACATGACCCTCTGCATCTCGCTGTCGGCGCGTCCCAGCAACAACGGCACGCGCTTCCACAACCACCTGTACGAGCAGCTCGGCCTGAACTGGATCTACAAGGCGTTCCGGCCCACGGACATCGAGCAGGCGATCGCCGGCGTGCGCGGCCTCGGCATCCGCGGCTGCGCGGTCTCCATGCCGCACAAGGAGGCGGTGATCCCCCTGGTGGACCACGTGACCGAGTCCGCGGCGGCGATCGAGTCGGTCAACACCATCGTGAACGACGACGGCGTGCTCACCGCCTACAACACCGACTTCCTGGCCGTGGCCCAGCTCGTCGAGGACCTGGACCAGGGCCTCTCCGTGGTGGTGCGCGGCTCCGGCGGCATGGCCAAGGCGACCGTCGCGGCCCTGAAGAGCGCCGGGTTCGGCGACGTCACCGTCGTCGCGCGGAATGAGGAGCGGGGCCGGGCGCTCGCCGACCAGTACGGGTTCGCGTACGCGGCCGAGGTGCCGGAGACCGCGACGATGCTGGTGAACGTGACGCCGGTCGGCATGGACGGCGGCGACGGGGAGGGGCAGCTGTCCTTCACCCAGGCGCAGATCGACCGGGCCGAGGTGGTGTTCGACGTGGTCGCGGTGCCGGCCGAGACGCCGCTGATCCGCGCCGCGCGGGACGCCGGGAAACGCGTCATCACGGGCGCCCAGGTGATGACCCTGCAGGCGCTAGAGCAGTTCGTCCTCTACACGGGGATCACGCCGACCGACGAGCAGGTCGCGGCCGCCGAGGAGTTCATGCGCGCCCAGGCGTAGCGCGCGGCGCGGGCTCCAGGTCGCGGAAACGCAGGTCTGGGGCATCCGCGTCGCACTGCGGCAGGTCCGCATGTTCGACGTCGCAGTTCTGCAGGTGAAACCGCCGAAAGTGCTGCACGGCTGCGACGTCGATGCCTGGACCCCGGCGCGTGACGCCCGAGCCGGGGGCGCCGTCGTTCAACCGACGACGGTACGTCGCGGAGGCTGTGGACAACGCCGAATGGCGAGCCCGCTCCCGGCAGACTGGACGGCATGGGCAGCAGCGGTCGGGTGCAGGGTCGGCAGGGCGGTGGTTCGGGCCGGGGCAGTGGTTCGGGCCGGGGCAGTGTGGACCCCCGTGTCCCCGCCGTCTTCCCTGCACGCGATGCGGCGATGCACGGCCTCACGCGAGGACAGCTGCAGGGGCCGGCCTTCCAGTCGCTCAGCTCTGGCATTCGTGCCGTCCGCGATGCGGAGCTCCCTCCGCTGGAGGTCTACCGGGCCTTCAGCACCATCACGCCCGACGCCTTCCTGAGTCATGTCTCGGCCGCGGTGGCCTGGGGCATCTGGCTGCCGCCGCGGTTCCGGGCCGGCTTCCCCGTCCATCTGGGGCGCGAGTCGGAGGTCGCAGCGCCGATGCGGAGGCGGAACGTGATCGGGCACCGGTGCCCGGAGGGCGCCGCGATCCGGGAAGTCGACGGGGTCCGCATCATCTCCCCGGCCTGGTGCTGGACCCAGCTCGGGGAAGTTCTCGGCATCGAGGATCTCGTGGTCGCCGGCGACGCGTTGCTGCAGAGAGCCGACGGCCCGCCGCGCAGTCCCGGCCTGCTCGGCTCGAATCCGCTCTCGACGACGGCGGACATCCGTGCGGTCCTCGAGGTGCGGCGGGGATTCCGAGGCCGGCGGCGGTGCCTTGAGGCGATCGACTTGCTCCGGGCTCGCGTCGACTCCGCCCCCGAGAGCGCCGTGCGGCAGCGGATCGTCCGCCGCGGCTATCCGGAGCCACTGGTCAACGCCCGGATTGATCTCGGAGACGGTGACTGGGTCGAGCCGGACCTCGCGTTCCGGGAGGCTCGCGTGGCCGTCCAGTACGAGGGCCGGCACCACGGCGAAGAGGCGCAGTTGGCGCGCGACATCAGACGCGACCACCGGCTGGAGCGGATCCGCTGGCTGACGGTCCGCGCCGACAAGACGTTCTTCACGCCGCGCGGCGAGCTGGAGTTCTTCGCGAGGCTCCGGCACGCCTTCGAGCGACAGGGTTGCCGCGCACCCCGGACGGCCTGACCCGCTAGTCCCCTCGCGGGGGAGCAGACCTCATCCACGTCGCAATCCAGCAGGCCGCAGCCAGCCTCCGGCTGTGGAATCGCGACGCCGACGGAGTGAGCCTGCGTCACCGCAACGCCGATGGGACGAATCTGCGTCAGTGCAACGCCGATGGCTGGCGCCGCACGCCGGCCGCGTCAGACCGGCTCCACCTCGATCGCGAGCCGGTCGTCGCCGATCCGGGCCAGCACCAGCGTCGCCTTCTTCTTCGCCTTCTTGCCCGCCCCGGCCAGCAGCACCCGCCGCAGCTCCTCGGGCGTCACGTCGACGCCGCGCTTCTTGATGTCCAGCACGCCGATCCCGGCCGCCTTGATCCACGCGCGCAACGCCTTCACGTTGTACGGCTTCACGTCGAGCACGCGGTACGCCCGGGCGAACGGCGTCTCGACGGCCTCCGGCGCGCAGAAGTACGCGATGTGCGGATCCAGCAGGTGCCCGCCCACAGCGTCCACCACCTGCTCCACCAGCCCGGCCCGGATCACAGCGCCGTCCGGCTCGTACAGGTAGCCCTCGATCCCGCCGGTGGGCCGGCCCCCGCGGGCCTGCGCCGCCTCGGCCGCGTCGGTCCCCGAGGTCAGCTCCGCCGCGCCGTGCCCGCCGACCACCAGCGCGGCCCGGCGCACGCCGTCGCGCCGGAGGCTGCCGAACCACAGCGTCGCCTCGGTCACCGCGCCGCCCACCGACACCCACTGGGCCTCGCAGTTCGCAGGCACGGACTCGTGCGGGATCCCCGGGCCCAGCTTCACGCCGACCGGCTTCCCGGCGTCCGCGAGCCCCTCCACGAAGGACAGCGGCGGGCTGAACGCCTCCGGGTCGAAGATCCGCGAGGTGCCGGAGGTCGTGGTGGTCCGCCGCGCCGGGTCCAGCCAGACGGCGTCGAACCCGGAGACGTCGAAGTCCTCCGCGTCGGCGTTGACCACTTGCGCGTTCGGCCACGGCATGAGGTTCATCGTGGCGGCCGCCGCGGTGGTCTCGTCCAGCTCGACGGCGGTCACGTCCAGCTCCAGCGACGCCATCGCCATCGCGTCCGAGCCGAGCCCGCAGCCCAGATCCGCGACCCGCGTCAGCCCCGCCTCCACGTACCGGCGCGCGTGCAGCGCGGCGACGTTCATACGCGTGGCCTGCTCCAGCCCGGCCCGCGTGAGGATCATGTGCTCGGCGAACGGGCCCAGCTTGGCCTTCGCCAGCGCGCGCAGGCGCGCCTGGTGCACGACGGCGGTGACGACCTGCGGGTCGTGGCCCGACTTCCGCAGGGAGAGGTTGAGCTCGAGCGCGGCCCGGTCCGTGGCGGCCGCGTCCGGGGCCAGCGAGGATAGGAGCCCGAAGCCCTCCGGGGAGAGGACCGGCATCAGGTTCTCGGTGGCCTGCTCGGCTGCGGGGGTGGAAGACATGGTCTCCAGCCTAGCGTCGGGGTGCACCGCGGGTCGTCTGGAGGTCCATGACCAGCCCGTCCGGGCCCGAGGCCGCCACGGTCACCGCGGCGAGGTCCTCGATCACGTGGTCGGCGTGAGCGCGCAGCTCCTCCACCGGGTACGTGCCGATGATGCCGACGGTGGCGCACCCGGCCGCGCGGGCGGACGCGAGGCCGGCGACAGTGTCCTCGAAGGCCACGGCCGGCCCGGTGCCCAGCCGGCCGGCGAGGAACGGGGCCGGAGACGGCTTGCCGTGCTCGACGTCGTCCCCGGTGACCAGCCGGGCCGGCAGCGGCACGCCGGCGGCCGCCAGCCGCGCGACCGCCACCGGTCGCGCGGCCGACGTCACGATCGACCATCGCTCCGGAGGGAGCCGGGCCAGCAGCTCCAGCGCCCCCGGCAGGGGGAGCACCGGGCACGCCGGCACCCGCTCCAACGCCTCGAGGCGCTCGAGCGCGGCGCGGAACCGTTCACCGGGAACCAGCGACGCGACCAGATCGGCGGCGGTGCGACCGTGGAAGGCGACGCCGGGGGCCATGGCCACGTCGAACTCCGCCGCCCAGCTGCGCCACGCGGCCTCCACGGCGGCGATCGAGTCGATCAGCGTGCCGTCCATGTCGAAGAGGATCTCCTCGACCGTCAGCCGCACCGAACCGTCAGCCTGCCGGGTCGCTGGTTCCATGGAGGTCACCCGTCGGCGGAGGTCAGCGACGGGATGATCATCGTCTTGATCGCCACCGGGTCCGACTTGGCCTTCGTCAGCGCCTCCTCCACGGCGTCGAGCCCGTAGCGCCCGGTCACCAGCGAGTCCACCTCGATAGCGCCCGTGGCGATCAGATCGATCGCCGTCGGCCACGTGTTGACGTACCGGTAGGTGCCCGTGAGCGTGATCTCGCGGTGCTGGATCAGCGCGATCGGCACCTCGAGGTTCAGACCGCCCATGCCGACCAGCACGGCGGTCCCGCCCGGGCGGATGGCGGGGAACGCGGAACCGATGGCCCCGGCATGGGCCGACGCGTCGATGTACACATCGAAGTGCTGGTCGTACCGTCCCAGATCCGCCTCGGCGGGATCGAGCGCCAGCGTGACTCCGCGTGCCTCCGCATACGCGCGGCGGTGCGGGATGGGATCGCTGATGATCACCTCGGTGGCGCCGAACGCCCGCGCCACCTGGGCGGTGAGGACGCCGATGGGTCCGGCGCCGGTGATGAGCACCTTGGCGCCGGGGACGACGCCGGCGCGCCGGCAGGCGTGGACGGCCACCGAGACCGGTTCGACCAGCGCGGCCTGCTCCGCGGTCATCCCCTCCGGGATGGGATGCGCGAAGTCCTCGTCGATGAGCGCGTACTCGCAGAACGAACCGTCCACCGGGTAGGCGCCGTAGAACCGCATGGAGCGGCAGAGGTGGTAGCTGCCGGTCTTGCAGTAGTCGCAGCGGCGGCACGGCATCTGCGGTTCGATCGCGACCTGCTCGCCGACCCGGGATGGGTCGACGCCGGCCCCGACGGCGACGATCTCGCCGGCCGTCTCGTGGCCGAGGACGATCGGGCCGTCCACGACGATGTCGCCGATGCGTCCCGTCTCGTAGAAGTGGGTGTCGGACCCGCAGACCCCGACCGCGGTGACCCGCATGAGGACCTGGCCGGCGGCCGGGGCCGGCACGCCGACCCGCTGCAGTTCGATGCGCTCGGGCTCGGTGAGGACGCTGGCGAGCATGGTTTCGGGGATGTTCATTGATGGCTCCTGGCTCGGGTTGGGTGCTCAGCCCTTGACGGTGCCCGCGGTCAGACCGTCGACGATCCAGCGGAGGGAGAGCAGGGCGAAGAGGATGCCGGGGATCAGGGAGATGACGGTTGCGGCCGCCATCGGACCCCAGGCGATGGATTGGAAGGAGATGTACTGCTGGATGCCGGTGGTGATGACCTCGGTATTGCGGCCGCTGAGCACCAGGGGCAGCGTGTAGTTGTTCCACGCCCAGATGAAGGACAGCATCAGGCTTGCCCCGAGTCCGGGAGCCATCAGCCGGAACAGCACGTGCCGGAACGCGGTCCATCGAGTTCCGCCGTCGATCGCCACGGCCTCCTCGAGCTCCTTCGGCAGGTCCTCGATGAAGGAGCGGAGCATCCACACCAGCATGGGCAGGGTGACCAGCTGGTACGCCAGGATGAGGCCGAGGTAGGTGTCGTGCAGATTGACGTTCTGGAAGATCAGGTACAGCGGCAGGATGATCAGCAGCTCCGGTGCGAAGCGCAGGGAGAGGATGCCGAAGGCGATGTTCTCCCGGCCCTTGAAGGCGAACCGGGCCAGCGAGTAGGCCGTCGGCAGGCCGATCACCAGGGTCAGCGCCAGCGCGCCCAGCGTGACGATCAGCGAGTTCGCGAACGGGGTCAGGAACTCCGGCCCGCTCAGGACCTCCGCGTAGTTCGCCAGGGTCGGCGAGAAGAAGAACTTCGGCGGGTAGGAGGCGATGTCGCCGGGCTGCTTCAGCGACATCAGGAGGATCCACACGATGGGCGCCAGCGCGAAGACCGACCAGGCGCAGAGCACGGCGATGACGACGGCATGCTTGGTGTTCTTGCGACGACGCCGGCGTTTCGCCGCGTCCTCCTGGAGCAGGACGGCGGTCATGACGTTGCCTCCTTTCGGCGGGCTTTCAAGAGGAAGTGCGAGATCAGGTAGCACAGCACCCAGAGCACGACGAGCGCGGCCATGGCCATGCCGAAGTTCAGGTTCCGGATGCCGTCCAGATACGCCATGACGTGCAAGTTGGTCGTCGCGTCGATCGGGCCGCCCTTGGTGGTCGTGTAGATGATGTCGAACATTTTGAGCGAGTCGACGCCGCGGAACGTGACGATGACGATCAGGATGGGCGTCAGCATCGGCAGCGTGACCGACACGAAGTTGCGGATGGGCCCCGCCCCGTCGACGGCCGAGGCCTCGCGGAGTTCCGCGGGGATGCTCTTCAGGCCGGCCTGGGCCAGGAGGACGACGAACGGCGTGAAGATCCAGACGTCGATGAGGATGACGGACCACAGCGCGGAGTCCTGGCCGTTGAGCCAGAGCAGCCGCTGCCCGCCGAGCGATTCGAGGATCCAGTTCGCGATGCCGTTCTCCGTCAGCATGACCTTCCACATCAGCGCGGCGATGACCGGCGGGAGCAGCATGGGGAGGACGATGAGGAGGCGGAAGAAGTTGCCGTACCGCCCGTAGTTGAGCAGCATCGCGAGGCTGATGCCGAGCAGGCACTCGATGACGACGACGACGGCCGCGTAGGTCAGCGTGACGCCGATGGCGTGCAGCCCCTCGCCGGAGGAGAAGAGCGTGACGAAGTTCTCGCCCCAGTTGAACTCCGGATCGCCGCGGTTGAGGCGGTAGGACGTGAACGACCACCACGTGCCCGTCAGGAACGGATAGAGGATGGCTACGAGGACCGCCAGTCCTGGCAGTGCCAGGAGATAGGGCAGTGAGGCTTTGTGCTTCATGCGGAACCCTTCGGTGGGAGACCGGGCGCGGCCAGGAGGGCCCTGGCCGCGCCCGGTAGCCGAGGACTACTTGATGACTTCATCGATCTTGGCGGCGGCCTCGTCGAGCGCCTCCTCGACGCTCTGATCCCCGAGGAGCGCGGACTGGATGGCGGTGGCCCAGATGTCGCCCACCTCCGGCCACGTGGCGGACGGTGCGTACGGCCACTCGGCGTACTCGGAGAGGATCTCCTGCCAGACCTGGTTGTAGTCGCCCCACTCGGCGGTGGCCGCGGCCATCTCCTCGCTCTCGGCGACGGAGACGCGCGTCGGGTTCATGTTGCCGTCGGCGATGGCGTTGGTGAGCATCTCCTTGGACGTGGCCCACTGGATGAACTGCCAGGCCGCGCCCTTGTGCTCCGAGGAGGCGTTCATGCCCAGGGACCAGACCCACAGGCTCGACGCGCGTCCCTCGGGCCCCTCCGGAGGCAGGGCGTAGCCGACCTTTCCGGCGATCGGGCTGCCCTCCTTCTCGAAGTCGGGCGCCATGTGGTCGGCGTCGATGTAGAAGGCGGCGTTGCCGCTGATGAAGTCCTGCTGCGCCTCGTACCACGTGTAGGTGCTGGCGGCCTGCGGCGCGGTCTCCATCAGCTCGACCCACTTGCTCACCGCCTCGACGCCCTCGGGGGAGTTGACCGTCGCCTTGCCGTCCGTGACGTCCTGGGCGCCGAACGCGCCGGCGAAGGTGGAGAAGGGGTTCAGCGTCGGGTAGGTCTTGTCGCCGCGGCTGACGAAGCCGGAGATCTCCTGCCCCTCGAACTCGGTGCCGTCGAGCTGCTTCGCGGCGGCGATGAGCTCGTCGATCGTCTGGGGGACCGCGATGCCGTTGGCCTCGAGGATGTCCTTCCGGTAGAAGAGCGCGTAGCCCTCCTCGTTCGCGGGAATGGCCCAGAGGCCACCCTCGCCGGCGCCGCCGAAGTCGGTGGTGTCCCAGCGGTTGGCCTCGATGAGCGCGGGGTAGAAGTCGTCGAAGTCGTATTCCGGCGACGTGTGGTTCGGGTCGTCGACCCAGGGCTGCAGATCCTCGATCCATCCGGCGGCCGCGTACTGGTAGTTCATCGGCTGCGAGGTCATGAAGACGTCGTAGGAGCCCGAGCCGGACTGGAGCTCGGTGAGGATCTTGACCATGTAGTCGGTCTCCGACTGGGTCTCGATGTTCACGTCGACGCCGGTGAGCTCCTCGAACTCCTCGACATGGTTCTGCACGGCGTTGGAGAGCGGGTGCTGGCTCATGAGGACGTTGATCTCCTCGCCCTCGAAGTTCCGCCAGTCGAAGGACTCGACCTCGACGTCCGGGCCTCCGGCCGGGCCCGACGCGCAGCCGGTGAGCATCGCGCCGGCGGCGATCGCGACGAGGGCGGTGCGGGCGAGTGCCGCAGGTTTCCTGTGGTGTTCCATTGCTGCTCCCTGGGAGTGATGGGGTGGAGAGCGGAGGGCCGCGGGCTCGCGGCCGACCTGGGGGACTGGATGTAATGCTAGTCACACGAGCACGGTGGAGCGTCTATGATGCTCAGGTGAGCAAGTTGACGATCGACGAACAGATGCGCTGCGTCTATGCGGCGCTGCAGCGACTCAAGTACGGCCGCTCGACGGTGGACATCGCCGGGGAGCTGGGCGTCTCCCGCTTCATGGTCGGGAGGATGGTCCAGCGCGCCCGCGACGAGGGGCTGGTGGAGGTGCGCTCCGTCATGGCCGATCCCATCGACGCTGAGCTGTCGCACGTGCTGGCGGACCGCTACGGCCTCTCCGCCGCCTACGCGGTGCTGGCACCCGTCGGTGGCGGGCGGCAGATCCGGTCGGCCCTCGCCTCGGTGTGCGCGCGGCTCCTGGTGGATGCCATCGAGGAGGACGACATCGTCGGCATGACCCCGGGGCGCACGATCATCGAGATGTGCGAGCGCCTGGAGTCGCTGCCCATGTGCGACGTGGTTCAGCTGACGGGCGTCGCCTCCACCGACGAGGGTGAGATCCTCCGGGCGATCACCGCCATGACGTCGGCGGTCCGGGGCAAGATCCACTCGCTCCACGCCCCGATGCTCGCCACCGATGCCACCGCCGGGCGGGCCATCGCGGCCCAGCCCGCCGTGCGCCGCGCCTTGGCGCGGATGGACGCCCTGGACCGCGCGATCGTCACGATCGGCGGATGGCCGGATGCCTCGCTCCTGGCCGCGCAGGCGGACCAGCTGGGGGAGATGGAGAGGCTGGTGGGTCGCGGAATCGTAGCCGAGATCGGCACGACGCTCCTGGATGCACAGGGAACCGCGGTGCCTGCTCTCGAGGGCAGGACGATCGGGATCTCCGAGCAGCAGCTGAGATCGACGCCGCAGATCACGGCCGTCGGCGGCGGCCCCGGCAAGGAGCGCGCCGTCCTGGCCGTGGCCCGCTCCGGTTACGCCGACGTCCTCGTGACGGACGCGGCAACCGCCCGATTCCTGCTCGACCATTCGTGAGCGGCGCATGGGGAGTTCTCACCATCGCGCCCGGCGCCGGGGCCGCATAGGGTTGGATCGCCGGAATTCTCGGCGCTGATCGAACGAGCAGGGAGGAGCGGGCACCGTGGCACTGTCCGGATACGACGTCAGTCCTGGGACCATGCGGACCGTCAAGGGCAAGGTCGAGGGGCACATCGATGATCTGCCCGGCAAGCGCAGCGCGCTCTCGACCGCGGTGGACAACAGCATCGAGTCGTGCAAGATGCCGCAGGTCGCCTCCGCCCTGACCAGCCTCTGGAACGACATCCTGGCCCTGCAGACCGAGGCCGCCGAGACGCGCGTGAAGAACGCCTGCACGGCGCTGGGGGACGTGGCCCAGGCCTATGAGAACGGCGACCAGTCGATGATGGACGACGCCGAGGAGTCGATCGTCGCCGTGCCGGAACTGGACATCAACGACGGGAAGACGGTGTAGTCGTGGCCCTCGATACCTCCGGCCTGCAGGGATGGCCCGACCCCGCGACCATCAAGACCGACGCCGGGCAGTTGCCGAAGAAGGGCCAAGAGATTCACGAGGTGGTGGGCGACTGCGCCACCGAGTGGGCCGCCGTGGACGGCGCCTACCGCGAGGGCCCCGGCCGCGACGCCGTCGTCCAGGCGATGACCATGCCGCTGGCGCACGCCACCGCCGTGGAGGTCGTGGCCGAGCAGGCGAAGGGCCACCTGGAGACCTACGCAGAGACCGTCACCGAGCTCAAGACGCGCAAGACCAACCTCGAGAGCCGCATCTCCACGTTCAACTCCAACGCGTCCTCCTCCGACCCCGACGTCGAGAACCCGGAGTTCGGCTATGGCTCCCAAGCCGAGATCCAGGGGAAGATCAACGACCTCGTCGCCGATCTCACGGCCGCCGCGGACACCTGCGCCAAGGACATCAACGGCATCGACGTCACCGACGACGGCTTCGTGGACCTGCTCACCGAGAAGGAGGCCGGCCTCGCCGTCGAAGTCCTCGGCGAAGGCCTGTCCCTGACGATGTTCCAGGACGTCCGCTTCAGCCAACTGACCATCGTCCAGACCACCTACCAGCGCTGGAAGCTGACGGCCATCACCGTGCCGAGCCGTGTGATCGTCACGCCCAGCGGCCGCTACATCGCCACCGTCACCCTGGTCCAGGAGACGCTGGAGACCATGACGGTCACAGACGTCACCCGGCGGACCTGGACGCAGCGCCAGTTCCTGGACATGCGCCCCGAGGTCAACGAGTTCCTCTTCCGGAACTCGGCGAAGTACCGCTCCTACGTCGAGGCGAACCCCGGCCGCTGGCAGCCCTTCCATCCGGGCAGTCGGCCGGCCTGGTGGCGCGCGGACCAGAAGCTGGTGAACTTCGCGGACGACTTCCGCGCCTCCAACGGCTGGACCAAGTTCGTCCGCGGCGCCGGCCCGGTGGTCTCCGTGGTCATGGCGGGGCTGACCTACCGGGACGAGTACGAGGACGCCAAGGCCAAGCTCCTCGAGGAGCACCCGGACTGGTCCGAGTCGGAGATCCACAACCGCGCCCTCTACGAGTCCGCCACCCGCGGCACCACCAAGGTCGTACTGGACCTCGGAGCCGGTATGACCGGCATGGCCATCGGCACCGCGATCGGCGGGCCGCTGGGCGCCGTCGTCGGCTTCGGCGTCGGTGTGGGACTCTCCTACCTGATGGACGCCACCGGCTTCAAGGACTGGGCCGCCGAGGGCGTCACCGACCTGGTCGACGGCGCCGGCGAGCTGCTCGACGACGCCGGCGACGCCGTGTCGGACGCCTGGAACTCCATCTTCTAGGCTGGACCCACCCCGGGCACCCAGCTGCTCTTCGACGAATCATGCCGGCGCGCGCCGGTGGAAGGGAACACCCCCTTGGATCAACCGGTCTTCTTCGCCATCCTGCTCGGCATCGGCGGAGTCAGCTTCGTCTCCGGCGTCCTGGCCTACCGCGGCAAGTACGTCGCCTGGTTGGCCCTGAAGTCCTTCTTCCCCGGCTGGCCCGGCCTGGCCGGCCTCTACATCGGCGCGGCCATCCTGTCCGGCGCCGGTGCCGCCGTGGTCCTCCAGGCCATGCCGGAGGGGAACGTCGTCCGCGCACTACTGGGCCTGCTGCTGATCTTCACCATGATCGCCGGAGCCATCATCGGCATCATCGGCATGTTCTGGCTGCCCCGCTTCATGCTGCCGCAGTGGGTCAAGGACACGATCGACGAGATCAGGCGCGGCGAGGACCCGCTCAGCCAGGCGCTCCGCCCCGGCGGCAGCCTGTACGGCCGGCTCGGGAACCCGGACGCCGGCCCGGCCCCGACCAGTCCCGCGGACCAGGGCCCCCGCACGCCCGAGAACGGCGACGGCCGGGAGGGCCCCCGATGACCGAACGCATCCTGCCGGAGGGCTACACCTACCTCGAGCACGACGGCGCCCGTCTCGCCTTCCCCGTCGAGTGGGAGCGGGCCGATGCCCCGGCCGGCAGCCTCGCCGTGGTCCACCCGGAGACCGAGGGGCTCGCGTTCCGGCCGAACGTCGTCGTCCGCGTCTCCGACTTCGCCGGCTCCCTGCCGGCCCTGGCCGCGTTCTCGCTGGCGAGCACGCGGGCGCAGATCAGCGGCTGCCACTTCATCGCCCACGACGAGCTGGACCTCGACGGCGGCGAGGGGCGCCGGCAGCGCTTCGCCTACGCGGCCGGCGGCTTCGACCTGGTGGTGGACCGCTACCTGGCCGTCCGCGGCGGGCGCGCCCTCGAGATCACGGTGACCGCGACGGTCGCCCTCGCCTACGAGATGCTGCCGGTCGGCGCGGTGGTCGCCGGATCGCTCGACTGGGACGCCGCAGCCGTGCGCGCCAGCAGCGGCAGCCGCGACGCCGAGGTCATGAGCGGCACCAAGGAACCGCGCCACGACGTCTGGCTGAGCGAGCTCGCGGGACACCCGGTCGAGGACCTCTCCAGGCTCCCGGCCGTGCAGGGCTACCGTTCGGACGGGCCCACCCTGAGCGCCTCCGCCGTCAACCTGCTCAAGGAGCACGCCAAGCGCAGCCGCTTCGGCCGGTTCGACCTCGCCGCCCACCAGACCGAGATGGGCGAGCTCCGCGCCGCGGAGCTCATCGACGCCGCGGGCAGGTTCTCGCCCGACCTCGAGTTCATCCTCGGCGCGCTGCGCGAGCCGGAGTTCCGGATCGAGATCGGCGCCCGCCACCAGGGCCTGGACACCACCCTCGACATCCACGTCGGCGCCGGGCGCGCGCTGGTCCTCGCCGGCCCGTCGGCTCCGGAGCTGATCCACGGCATCGCCCCGCGCGGCGACGGCCGCGGCGGAACGCCCCGCGGCACGTTCCTGCTGGACCTGGCCACCACCGAGGGCGTGCCCGCGCTCATCGCGGCCTGGGCCGGTCTCGGCCCGGCGTGGAGCGTCGCCGGGAACGTGCGCACGCTGGAGCCCGGCGCGCTGGAGCGCGGCTGCGACGCCCCGCTCGCGGCGCCAGACGACGTCGACGCGGCCTCGCGCCGGCTCCTCGGCCAGCCGTGGTTCGGCTGGAGCATGTCCATCCCGGACCTCGGCTTCGAGCGGACCTGGCTGAACGCCGGGGCGGCCGGCCACTACGCCGTCGGGGCCCTGGACGACGGCGGCTCCGAGTTGGTGCCGGTCGCCTCGGCGCAGGTCTGGGACGTGCTCCTGCAGGAGATCGGCGCCGCCACGATCGCGCGCCCCGCGGCCTGGGAGTAGCGCTCCGGCCCGGGCCGGACGGCGACGCGCCGGCGTCGGGATTAGCAGTCTGGTTGCGTGAGTGCCAACGGTTCCATAAAGTGTGATTAGCACTCGACGCCGTCGGGTGCTAGCGCCTGAGGAACTGCCAACTGGCACCGCGACGACGGTTGGTTACACCCCAACGGCCCCAGTAACCATTGGTAACTCACGCAAAGGAGAGAGCCGCATGTCGGTCTCCATCAAGCCCCTTGAGGATCGTATCGTTGTCCAGCCGCTCGAGGCTGAGCAGACCACCGCTTCCGGACTGGTCATCCCCGACACGGCCAAGGAGAAGCCCCAGGAGGGCAAGGTCGTGGCCGTGGGCCCGGGTCGTTTCGACGACAAGGGCAACCGCGTCCCGGTCGACGTCAACGAAGGCGACGTCGTCATCTACTCCAAGTACGGCGGAACCGAGGTCAAGGTCGGCGGCGAGGAGTACCTCGTGCTCTCCGCGCGCGACGTCCTCGCCACTGTCGTCAAGTAAGTCTTTCCGCGTATAGCCCCGGCCCTCTGCGCCGGGGCTATACGCGCCCCTGAAGGAGTTAGAACATGGCAAAGCAGCTCGCCTTTAACGACGACGCTCGCAAGGCGCTCGAGGCCGGCATCGACAAGCTCGCGAACACGGTCAAGGTCACCCTCGGCCCGCGCGGGCGTAACGTGGTCCTCGACAAGCAGTGGGGCGCACCGACCATCACCAACGATGGCGTGACGATCGCCCGCGAGATCGAGCTCGAGGACTCCTACGAGAACCTCGGCGCCCAGCTCGCCAAGGAGGTCGCCACCAAGACGAACGACGTCGCCGGTGACGGCACCACCACCGCCACCGTGCTGGCCCAGGCCCTGGTCAAGGAGGGCCTGCGCAACGTGGCCGCCGGCGCCGCCCCGGGCGACGTCAAGCGCGGCATCGAGGCGGCCGTCGAGGCCGTCGCCGGCCGCCTGGCCGAGAACGCGCGCGCCGTCGAGGGCGAGGACGTGGCCAACGTGGCCGCGATCTCCGCCCAGAGCGACGAGGTCGGCGCCCTGCTGGCCGAGGCGTTCAGCAAGGTCGGCACCGATGGCGTCATCACCATCGAGGAGTCGAACACCACCCAGACCGAGCTGGCCATCACCGAGGGCATGCAGTTCGACAAGGGCTACCTGTCCCCGAACATGGTCACCGACCCGGAGCGCCAGGAGGCCGTCCTCGAGGACGCGCACATCCTGATCAACTCCGGCAAGATCTCCACCGTGCAGGACTTCCTGCCGCTGCTGGAGAAGGTCCTCGAGTCCAAGAAGCCGCTGTTCATCATCGCCGAGGACGTCGAGGGCGAGGCCCTGTCCACGCTGGTGGTCAACAAACTCCGCGGCATCCTGACGGCCGTGGCCGTCAAGGCGCCGGGCTTCGGCGACCGCCGCAAGGCCATGATGCAGGACATCGCCGTGCTCACCGGCGCCCAGGTCGTCTCGCCCGAGCTCGGCCTGAAGCTGGACCAGGTCGGCCTCGAGGTGCTCGGCTCCGCCCGCCGCATCACGGTCACCAAGGACAACACCACGATCGTCGACGGCGCGGGCGACCAGGCCGACCTCGACGACCGCGTGGCGCAGATCAAGGCCGAGGTGGAGCGCACCGACTCCGACTGGGACCGCGAGAAGCTCCAGGAGCGTCTGGCGAAGCTCTCCGGCGGCGTGGGCGTCATCCGCGTCGGCGCGGCTACCGAGGTGGAGCTCAAGGAGCGCAAGCACCGGATCGAGGACGCCGTGTCCTCCACCCGTGCCGCGCTCGAGGACGGGATCGTCGCCGGCGGCGGCACCGCCCTGGTGGACGCGCTCAGCGCGCTGGACACCGACCCGGCCGTGACCGCCCTCGAGGGCGACGCCGCGACCGCCGTCGGCATCGTCCGCCGCGCCCTGGTGCAGCCGGTCCGCTGGATCGCCGAGAACGCGGGCCACGACGGCTACGTGGTGGCCGCCAAGGTCGCCGAGCAGCCGGCCAACCACGGGTTCAACGCCAAGACCGGCCAGTACGAGGACCTGCTCGCCGCAGGCGTCATCGACCCGGTCAAGGTCACCCGCTCGGCCCTGCGCAACGCCGCCTCCATCGCGGCGCTGGTGCTGACCACCGAGACCCTCGTGGCGGAGAAGCCCGCCGAGGACGAGGGCGGCCACCAGCACTAGCGGGCCGCCGCCCGCCGCGCCCCGCGGGGCCGCCGGGCGGTCAGCAGTGCATCCAGTACGACGCCGGTGCGTCGCCCCCGCGGGCGACGCACCGGCGTCGTCGTTCCACCTGCCTGACCACCGGGCCCGGCCTTCACGTTCCGCCTCATTCGGCCGCCCGGCGGCGGCCCTGCGATCCCTCCGGCGCGCCCATCAGCCATAATGTCGGGATGAAGCCCGGATCCAGCGCCCCAGGCCAGCCGACGAATCGCCCTCCCTCGATGTCGGACGTCGCCTCTCTGGCGGGCGTCTCCCACCAGACGGTCTCCCGGGTGCTCAACGACCACCCGAACGTCCGTCCCGGCACCCGCGAACGGGTCCTCGCCGCGATCGCGGAGCTCGGCTACCGCCGCAACCGCGCCGCGCGGGCGCTGGTGACCTCCCGCAGCAGCACCATCGGCATCCTCACCGTCGGCAACGCCAACTTCGGCCCGGCGAGCACGGTGCTCGCGGTCGAGGCCGCGGCCCGCGCGCAGGGCTACTTCGTCTCCGTCAGCTCGCTCGAGGCGTTCGACGCCGTGGCGGCCAAGACCGCCCTGGGGCACCTGGTGGACCAGGGGATCGACGGGATCGTCGTGGTCGCCCCGCTGGTCGACGTCGCCCGCGTGGTCGAGGGGGCCGGGCTCCAGGTGCCCGCGGTGATCGTCGCCGCCAACCCGGACGCCGTCCCCACCGACTCCCTGCGCTACGTGTGCACCGACCAGCGCCTGGCCGCCCGGGAGGCCACCGAGCACCTGCTCGGACTGGGGCACCGCCGCATCGCCCACGTCTCCGGCGAGATGGCGTGGATCGACGCGCTCGAGCGCAACGGCGCATGGCGGGCCACCATGGAAGAACACGGGCTGGCCGCCGTCGAGTACGCGGCCGGGGGCTGGACCGCCGAGACCGGGTACGCCGTGGGGCGGCGCATCGCCGACGAGATCGCCGCCGGCGACGGGCCGACGGCCCTGTTCGCGGCCAACGACTACATCGCGATCGGCCTGCTCCGGGCCTTCTGGGAGCGCGGCCTCCGTGTGCCGGAGGACGTCTCCGTGGTGGGCGTCGACGACCTCCAGGACTCCGCCTACTTCATCCCCGGATTGACCACCGTCCGGCAGCCGTTCACGGCCATGGGGCAGGCCGCCATGCAGGCCCTGCTCGGCATCGCGGCCGGTCAGCCGCGCGCCGACGGCCGCTTCGAGGCCGTCCTGGAGCCCGAGCTCGTCGTCCGCGACAGCACCGCGCCGCCGCCCGCCGGCTGAGCGCCCCCGCCCGCCTCCGCGCCCGCCCCCGACGCGAGGTTGTCCAACGCGGCTTGTTAGCGCTAACATTCTGAGTGGCGCACGGCACATCGCCGCCGCGCGCAGCACAGACGCACCCGCGCTGGCGGGACGGAGGGAGCACCACGTGAGCACGCAGCCCGGAGACCGGACCGCCGACCACGCCGCCGACCCCAAGGCCGGCGCGGCGGCCCGCGAGGCCATCGCCGCCGGCGACACGTCCCTGGGCATCGAGCTCGGCTCCACCCGCATCAAGGCCGTGCTCGTCGGGCCGGACTGCACCCCGCTGGCCAGCGGCGGCCACGCGTGGGAGAACCGCTTCGAGGACCGCGTCTGGACCTACTCCCTCGAGGACGTCTGGTCCGGCCTGCAGGCCTGCTACGCGGACCTCGTGGCGGACGTCGAGTCCCGCTACGGACTCCGCCCGCAGGCCTACGGGAGCCTCGGCGTCTCGGCCATGATGCACGGCTACCTGGCGTTCGACGCCGCCGGCGAGCAGCTGGTCCCCTTCCGCACGTGGCGGAACACCAGCACGGGCGAGGCCGCCGCCGAGCTGACCGACCTCTTCGGCTGCAACATCCCGCTGCGCTGGTCGATCGCGCACCTGCGCCAGGCCATGCTCGACGGCGAGGCGCACGTGTCCGGCATCGACTTCTTCACCACCCTGGCCGGCTACGTCCACTGGCGGCTCACGGGCGAGCGCGTGCTCGGCGTCGGCGACGCGTCCGGCATGTTCCCGATCGACAGCGCCACCGGCGGCTACGACGCCGGCATGCTCGCGGCCTTCGACCGCCTCGCCGCGGAGCAGCTGCGCGGCCGCGGCGTCGCGGACCTCCTGCCGTCCGTCCTCCCCGCGGGGGCCGACGCCGGACGCCTCACGGAGGAGGGCGCCCGCCTGCTCGACCCGAGCGGGGCCCTCGCCGCCGGCGTGCCGCTCTGCCCGCCGGAGGGCGACGCCGGCACCGGCATGGTCGCCACCAACTCGGTGGCCCCGCGCACCGGCAACGTCTCCGCCGGCACCAGCATCTTCGCCATGGTGGTCCTCGAGCGCCCGCTCGTCCGCGTCCATCACGAGATCGACCTCGTCACCACGCCCTCGGGCGATCCCGTGGCCATGGTCCACTGCAACAACGGCGCCAGCGAGCTCGCCGCCTGGGCCGACGTCTTCGGCCAGTTCGCCGCCGCCCTGGGCCGCCCCGCCGCGCCCGACGAGACCTACGCGGCCCTGTTCGCCTCGGCCCTCGACGGCGCGTCCGACGCCGGCGGGCTCCTAGCCTACAACTACCTCTCCGGCGAGCCCATCACCGGCCTCGCGGAGGGCCGCCCGCTCATCGTCCGCACGCCCGGCTCCGAGCTGACGCTGGCCAATCTGATGCGCGCCCAGATCTACGGGGTCTTCGGCACGCTCAGCCTCGGCCTGCGGATCCTCGCCGCCGAGGACGTCGCCATCGACGCCATGTTCGCCCACGGCGGCCTCTTCCGCACCGCCGGGGTGGCACAGCGCTTCCTCGCCGCCGCCACCGGCGCGCCCGTCGCGGTCGGCGAGACCGCCGGCGAGGGCGGCGCCTGGGGCATCGCCGTGCTCGCCGCCTACCTCCGGCGCGTCTCCGGCGAGGGCGGCCCCGGGGGAGCGGGGCACGACGGCGGCGAGACCCTCGGCGAGTTCCTGAATCGCCGCGTCTTCGCCGATGTGCTGCTCGACGTCGTCGATCCGGTCCCGTCCGACGTCGAGGGCTACGCCGCCTACCTGGAGCGCTACTCGGCCGGCCTCGCCGTCGAGCGGGCCGCCACCGACGCCCTCCGCTGACTCCCCACCTCGAACCACCTCTACCGCAGGAGCACCCCATGACCGCCACCGCGCCGCTGGAGCACTACCCGCAGGCCATGCGCGAGGACCTCGAGCGCGTCCGCCGCATCGTCTCCGGCCTCCACGCCGAACTGCCCCGCTACGAGCTGGTGGTCTGGACCGCCGGCAACGTCTCCCAGCGCGTGCCGAACCCGGACGTGCCGGACGGCAGCGCCGACCTCTTCGTCATCAAGCCCTCCGGCGTCTCCTACGACGAGCTCACGCCCGAGTCGATGGTCGTCTGCGACCTCGACGGGGCACTGGTGGACGGCACGCGCGGACCGTCGTCGGACACCGCCGCCCACGCCTACGTGTACCGGCACCTGCCCGCGGTCGGGGGAGTGGTGCACACCCACTCGACCTACGCCACCGCGTGGGCCGCGCGCGGCGAGGAGATCCCCTGCGTGCTGACCATGATGGCCGACGAGTTCGGCGGGCCCGTGCCCGTGGGGCCGTTCGCGATCATCGGCGACGACTCGATCGGCCGCGGGATCGTCGAGACCCTGCGCGAGTCCCGGAGCCCGGCCGTGCTCATGCGCAACCACGGCCCCTTCACCATCGGCAAGGACGCCCGCGCCGCCGTGAAGGCGGCCGTGATGTGCGAGGAGGTCGCCCGCACCGTGCACATCTCCCGCCAGCTCGGCGAGCCGCTGCCGATCGAGCAGCTGCACATCGACTCCCTCTACGACCGCTACCAGAACGTGTACGGCCAGAAGTAGCCGGTCCAGCGCCCGCCGCCCGACCGGGCACCCCCGCTCTCCCGCACCTCCCGAAAGGACACGCCCCGCATGACCAAGCCCTACGCAGACCAGGAGATCTGGTTCCTCACCGGCAGCCAGGACCTCTACGGCGAGGAGACCCTGCGCCAGGTCGCCGAGCAGTCCCAGCAGGTCGCCGCCGCCCTGGAGGCGTCCTCCGACGTCCCGGCCAAGGTGGTCTGGAAGCCCGTCCTGAAGGACGCCGACTCCATCCGCCGCGCCATGCTGGACGCCAACGCGGACGACGCCGTGCTCGGCGTCGTGACCTGGATGCACACGTTCAGCCCGGCGAAGATGTGGATCTCCGGTCTGAACGCGCTGCGCAAGCCGCTGCTGCACCTGCACACCCAGGCCAATGTGGAGCTGCCCTGGGACAGCATCGACTTCGACTTCATGAACCTCAACCAGGCCGCCCACGGCGACCGCGAGTACGCCTACCTCGCCACCCGCATCGGTGCCGCGCGCACCACCGTGGTGGGCCACGTGTCCAACCCGGCCGTGACCGCCCGCGTGGGCACCTGGGTCCGCGGCGCCGCCGGCTGGGCCGCCACCCAGTCCCTGAAGCTCGTCCGCTTCGGCGACAACATGCGCAACGTGGCCGTCACCGAGGGCGACAAGACCGAGGCCGAGCTGCGCTTCGGCGTCTCCGTCAACACCTGGGCCGTCAACGACCTCGTGGAGGTCGTCGACGCGGTCCCCGACTCCGACGTCGACGCGCTGGTCGCTGAGTACCAGGACCAGTACGACGTCGTCGTGGAGCTGCGCGCCGGCGGGGAGCGGCACGAGTCGCTGCGCTACGCCGCCCGGCAGGAGCTGGCCATCGAGTCCTTCCTCGAGGGCGTGGGCGCCAAGGCGTTCACCACCAACTTCGAGGACCTCGGCGGGCTGCGGCAGCTGCCCGGGCTCGCCGTGCAGCGGCTCATGGGCAAGGGCTACGGGTTCGGCGCCGAGGGCGACTGGAAGACCGCCGTGCTGGTGCGCGCCGCCAAGGTCATGGGCGCGGGCCTGCCCGGCGGAGCCTCCCTGATGGAGGACTACACCTACGACCTCACCCCGGGCGAGGAGCTCATCCTCGGTGCTCACATGCTGGAGGTCTGCCCGTCGCTGACCACGTCCAGGCCCCGGCTGGAGGTCCACCCGCTGGGCATCGGCGGCCGCGAGGACCCGGTGCGCATGGTCTTCAACGCGGACGCCACCGAGGGCGCCGTCGTCGTCTCCCTGGCCGACATGCGCGACCGGTTCCGGCTGACCGCCAACGTCGTCGACGTCGTCGCGCCCCCGCACGACTTGCCGCACCTGCCCGTGGCCCGCGCCGTCTGGAAGCCGCGGCCGGACTTCGCGACGTCCGCCGAGTCGTGGCTGACGGCCGGCGGCGCCCACCACACCGTGATGTCCACCGCCGCCGGCGTGGAGGCGTTCGAGGTCTTCGCCGAGATCGCCCGCACCGAGCTGCTGGTGATCGACGAGTCCACCACGCGGCGCGGCTTCGCCGACCAGGTGCGCTTCAACCAGGCCTACTACCGGCTGGCCCAGGGCCTGTAGCCACGCCCTGACCGGGGCTGCCGCCGCTCGGCGAGGCGGCCCCTGTGGCGCCGCTGCGCGTCCCCGGTGGCGTAGCCCCGCGACGGCGGCAGGCAGCCGGGTGCCCCGGAGGAACCTCCGGGGCACCCGGCCCTTCGGCGTGCCCGCGCCCGGAGGGCCCCTTGGCGCGCCCTCCTCGGGACCGCCCAGAACGTTACCTCTTCGTGACTTGAGCCACCCTTGCGCTCCGAATTGTTAGCGCTAACATTGTGAGCGTTGACACATCACATCGCACCCCAGGGTGCTCGACCGTGGCCCGGCCGCGGCATCTCGAGGAGGACAACATGAAGCGGAAGACTTTCCTGCGCAGTGCAGCGGCGGCAGCCTCGATCGCGGCGGTCGCGGCCCTGACCGCCTGCGGCGGGGGCGGCGACACCGGCGCGGCCGCAGGCGACGGTGGCGGTGGGGACACCATCTCGATCGGCTTCTCCCAGGTCGGCGCCGAGTCCGGCTGGCGCGCCGCGAACACCAAGTCCATCCAGGACACGCTGACCGCCGAGAACGGCTTCGAGCTCAGCTTCTCCGACGCACAGCAGAAGCAGGAGAACCAGATCCAGGCCATCCGCTCCTACATCGCGCAGGGCATGGACGTCATCGCGTTCTCGCCCGTGGTGGAGACCGGCTGGGACGCCGTGCTGCAGGAGGCCAAGAACGCCGGCATCCCGGTCATCCTGACCGACCGCGCCGTGGACACCGAGGACGACTCGCTCTACGAGTCGTTCATCGGCTCCGACTTCGTCCTCGAGGGCGAGCGCGCCGGGCAGTGGGTCGCCGAGAACTTCGACGGCCAGGGCCTGAAGATGGTCGAGCTGCAGGGCACCACCGGCTCCGCGCCGGCGATCGACCGCAAGGAGGGCTTCGCCAAGGCCGTCGAGGGCACCGACATCGAGCTGATCGACTCCCAGACGGGCGACTTCACCCGCGCCGGCGGCAAGCAGGTCATGGAGGGCTTCCTGAACTCCCACGACCAGATCGACCTGGTCTTCGCGCACAACGACGACATGGGCCTGGGCGCGATCGAGGCCATCGAGGCCGCCGGGCTCACGCCGGGCGAGGACATCAAGATCGTCACCATCGACGCCGTCAAGGACGGCATGCAGGCCCTCGCCGACGGCAAGATCAACTACATCGTCGAGTGCAACCCGATGCTCGGCGAGGACCTGGCGGAGGTGGCCAAGAAGGTCGTCGCCGGCGAGGAGGTCGAGAAGCGGATCGTCGTCGAGGACGCCGAGTTCACGCAGGAGCAGGCCGCCGAGGCGCTGCCGACCCGCGAGTACTGAGGGCTCCCATGACTGCGGCCACACCCGAGACCAGAACCGCGGCGGCGCCGCCGGCCCGCCCCGGCCCGCACCCGGAACCCGTGGTATCCATGACGGGCATCACCGTCGAGTTCCCCGGCGTCAAGGCGCTCGACGGCGTGGACTTCCGGCTCTTCCCCGGCGAGGTCCACGCCCTGATGGGCGAGAACGGCGCCGGCAAGTCGACGCTCATCAAGGCGCTGACCGGGGTCAACCCGGTCGCCGCCGGGAGCATCGTCGTCGCCGGGGCGGAGACCCGCTTCACCGGCCCGGCCGATGCCCGCGAGCGCGGCATCTCCACC
Organism: Zhihengliuella sp.; assembly: GCF_031178195.1. Lineage (GTDB taxonomy): Bacteria > Actinomycetota > Actinomycetes > Actinomycetales > Micrococcaceae > Zhihengliuella. The sequence goes on along the minus strand of NZ_JAPSJL010000005.1, from coordinate 151,558 downwards.
GTCTACCAGGAGGTCAACCTCTGCGGGAACCTCACGGTGGCGGAGAACATCATGCTCGGCTCCGAGCAAAGGCGCCTGGGCGGCCTCGACTGGCGCTCCATGCGCCGGGAGGCCGCCCGGCACCTCGAGCGCATGGGGCTGAGCATCGACCCGTCCAGCTCGCTGGACTCGCACTCCTTGGCCATCCAGCAGCTCGTGGCGATCAGCCGCGCGATGGTGGTGGAGGCCCAGGTCCTGATCCTCGACGAGCCGACGTCCAGCCTGGACGCCGGCGAGGTGGAGCAGCTCTTCGCGGTCATGCGCCGGCTGCGCGACGAGGGCGTGGCGATCCTCTTCGTCTCCCACTTCCTGGACCAGATCTATGCGATCTCCGACCGGATCACGGTGCTGCGCAACGGCCGCCTGGTCGAGGAGCGCGCCACCGCGGACCTGCCGCAGCGCGAGCTCGTCTCGCTCATGATCGCCGGGAAGAGCGGCGCGGACGTCAGCGAGGCCCGTCCCCGTGGCGAGCGCGCCGCCCGCGACCCGGAGGCGGGGCCGCTGCTGCGGGCGATCGGGCTCGGGCGCAAGGGCTCCGTGGAGCCCTTCGACCTCGAGCTCTACCCGGGCGAGGTGGTCGGGATGGCCGGCCTGCTCGGCTCGGGGCGCACCGAGCTGGCCCGGCTCCTCTCCGGGGCCGATCGCGCCGACGCCGGCGCCATCGAGTTCGCCGGCGAGACCACGCGGCTGCGCACCCCGCGGGCCGCCCTCGCCCACAAGATCGCCTACACCTCCGAGGACCGTAAGGGCGAGGGCGTGGTCGGCGACCTCACCGTCCGCGAGAACATCGTGCTCGGCCTGCAGGCCGCGCGCGGGTGGATGCGGCCGCTGCCGCGCGCCAACGTGGACCGGATCGTCGCCGAGTACATCAAGGCGCTCGGCATCCGGCCCGCCAACCCCGAGGCCCTGCTGCGCAACCTCTCCGGGGGCAACCAGCAGAAGGTCCTCCTGGCGCGCTGGCTCGCCACCGCGCCGCGGCTGCTGCTCCTCGACGAGCCGACCCGCGGCATCGACATCGGCGCCAAGACGGAGATCATGAACCTCGTCTCCGAGCTCGCCTCCCAGGGCATGTCGGTGGTGTTCATCTCCGCCGAGCTCGAGGAGGTGGTCCGGCTCAGCGACCGGATCGCCGTCATGCGCGACCGCCGCAAGGTCGCCGAGATCGACGGCGGCGAGGACGTCGGCGTGCCCCAGCTCATCGACCTCATCGCCAGCGGAGGGCAGAACCAGTGAACCGCATCCTCAAGAGCCGCCTCCTCTGGCCGCTCGTCGCGCTGGCGGCCCTGCTGCTGGCGTGCACCGTCCGCCGTCCCGACATCCTCGGGATCACCGTCCTCGACGGGCACCTCTTCGGCGCCCCCATCGACATCCTGCGCAACAGCGCCCCGCTGCTGCTCGTCGCGCTCGGCATGACGCTCGTGATCGCGACCCGGGGCATCGACCTCTCGGTCGGCGCGACGGTCGCCATCGCCGGTGCCGTGGCGATGACCTTCATCGCCAGCTCCCCGGACCCCGGGTCCGTCGGCACCGCGGTCGGCGCCGTTGTCGTGGCCCTCGGGCTCTGCCTGGTCCTCGGGCTCTGGAACGGGTTCCTCGTCTCCTCGCTCGGGATCCAGCCGATCATCGCGACCCTCATCCTGATGACCGCCGGCCGCGGCGTGGCCATGCTCATCACCGGCGGTCAGATCACCACCGTCAACAGCGCGCCCTTCGCGCAGCTGGCCTCCGGGTTCTGGCTCGGCCTGCCCGTCGCCGCCCTCATCGCCTACGGCGTGTACGGCGTCGTCGCGCTCCTGGTCCGCCGGACCGCGCTGGGCATGCTGCTCGAGTCCGTGGGCATCAACCCGAAGGCCAGCCGGCTCGCCGGAGTCAAGGCGAGGACGCTCACCTGGACCGTCTACGCGCTCTCCGGGCTCTTCGCCGGGCTCGCCGGGCTGATCTTCGCGTCCAACACCATGGCGGCCGACGCCAACAACGCCGGACTCTTCATCGAGCTCGACGCGATCCTCGCCGTCGTCATCGGCGGCACCGCCCTCTCCGGGGGCAAGTTCAACCTCGGCGGGACCCTCGTCGGCGTCCTCGTGATCACCACCCTGACGCTGACCGTCACCGTCCTCGGCGTCTCGCCGCTCGTCACCCCGCTGTTCAAGGCGATCGTGGTGGTCGCCGTCACCCTGCTGCAGTCGCCGAGGCTGCGCGCCACGCTCGCCGGCCTCGGCCGGACCCGTCCCCAGGAGGTACGCGCATGAGCGCCGTCGCCGCACCGCACCAGATCGCCGGGGTCGGCCGCTGGTCCCCGGACCGCCGGTACCTGCCCGTCATCGGCACGTTCATCGTCTTCGCGCTGATGGTCACCATCGGCGGGCTGCGCTACGAGAACTTCCTCTCGCCGGCGGTGATGTCCAACCTCTTCATCAACAACGCCCACCTGATCGTCCTGGCGGTCGGGATGACGTTCGTGATCCTCACCGGCGGCATCGACCTCTCGGTCGGGGCCGTGCTCGCCCTGTCCTCGGTCATCACGGCCACCCTGCTCCAGGCCGGGTGGAGCCTCGCCCTCGTCGTCCCCGTCGCGGTCCTCGCCGGGTCGGCGATCGGCTACGGCATGGGCGTGATGATCCAGTACTTCGACATCCAGCCGTTCGTCGCGACGCTGGCCGGGATGTTCCTGGCCCGCGGCCTCTGCTTCCTCTTCGCCCCCGAGTCCGTCCCGATCCGCGACGAGTCCTTCATCGCGCTCGCCGGCTGGGGCGTGAACCTGGGCCGCTGGCGGGTCACCGCGGCGGTGCTCATCGCGCTGCTGGCCGTCGCGGCCGCCTGGTGGGTCCTGCACCGCACCCGGTTCGGCCGGACCGTGTACGCGGTCGGCGGCGGCGAGCAGTCGGCCACGCTCATGGGCCTGCGGGTCGCGCGCACCAAGGTGCTCGTGTACGTCATCTCCGGCACCTGCGCCGGGCTCGCCGGGCTGCTCTTCGCGATGTTCTCCCGCTCCGGCTACGCGCTCACCGGCGTCGCCATGGAGCTGGACGCGATCGCCGCCGTCGTCATCGGCGGCACCCTCCTGACCGGCGGCACGGGGTTCGTCCTCGGCTCGGTCATCGGCGTGATGGTCCTGGGCCTGATCCAGACCATCATCACCTTCGAGGGAACCCTCAGCTCCTGGTGGACCAAGATCGTCATCGGCGCCCTGCTGCTGATCTTCGTGGTCCTCCAGCGCATCCTCACCCTGCGGCGCACCTGACCGCACGGCCCGGGCGTGCGACGGCGGCGGGGACCCCGGCGCCGTCCCAGCCCGACCGCCCGACGCCCCGGCGCCGGGCCCACCGTCGACGTCCTCACCTCCCCGGCACCGCCGGGACCCCAGCGATCCGCGGCCCCCGCCCCGGAGCGCGCCGTCGGCGTACCCGCATCACCACAACCAGTCCAGCGGTCCGCGCGCCCGACCCCCGCGTCGGCGCACCCCGGCCCGCAGGACGACCCACCACGGAGGTAGTCACCCGATGCATCCCCGAAAACGATGGGCCGCGCCGCTGGCGCTCGCCCTCGCCCTGGCCCTGCCGGCCTCGGCCGTGGCAGCGCCGCCCGCGCCGCCCGGCCCCGGAGGCGCGCCCGTCCCGGCCGCCGTCGACGTCGACGACGCGGACTACGGCGCGTACGTCTTCCCGTACTTCACCGGCGAGAGCACGGACGACGGCGAGAAGATCCACCTGGCCGTCAGCGAGTCGAACGACCCGATGTCCTGGCACACGCTCAACGGCGGCGAGCCCGTCCTCGAGTCCACGCTCGGCACCCAGGGCCTGCGCGACCCGTTCCTGATCCGCTCCCACGACGGCTTGAAGTACTACCTGATCGCCACCGACCTGAAGATGCACGGCGGCGGCACGTTCGGGGACGCGCAGGAGACCGGCAGCCGCTCCATCATGGTCTGGGAGTCCACCGACCTGATCGACTGGTCCGAGCAGCGCGAGGTCGTCGTCGCCCCGGAGAACGCCGGCAACGTCTGGGCCCCCGAGGCCCACTGGGACGAGGCCAACGGCGAGTACGTGGTCTACTGGGCCTCCGCGCTCTATCCGGACGACGTCGCCCCCGAGGACCGCGACATCGCCACCTCCTACCAGCGGATGATGTACGCGACCACCACCGACTTCGTGGAGTTCTCCGAGCCGCAGGTCTGGATCGACGAGAAGCGCGGCGATGGCCGCGGCATGATCGACTCGACCATCGCCGAGGTCGGCGACACGTTCTACCGGCTGACCAAGGACGAGGCGGACATGACCGTCCGGCAGGAGTCCTCCGACGACCTGCGGCGCACCCAGGGCGTCGCCGAGGGCGACGGCTGGGACCTGATCGCCGAGCAGATCGGCGTCGGCCAGCCCAACCCGTGGGGCGGCACGTTCACCTCCGGCGAGGGCCCCACCATGTTCCCGTCGCTGACCGACGACGGCTGGTACCTCATGATCGACCAGCCGTCCTACCACGGCGGCCAGGGCTACATGCTCTTCGAGACCGAGGACCTCGCCACCGGCGACTGGACCGCCGTCCCGGACGCCGACCTGCCCTCGAGCCCCCGCCACGGCACCGTGGTGCCGATCACCGACGAGGAACAGGACGCCCTGCTGGAGGCCTACCCGCCCGCCGCGGTGCCGGACCTGGTCCCCGAGAACTCGTTCACGCTCGACGGCCCCGCCCCGGCACGGCACCTGGCCGCCGGTGACGACGGCGCCCTGGGCCTCGCCGCCGACCGGCCGCTGGAGACGCTCCGCCTCACCGCGGCGGAGACCGCCGCCGAGGACGGGGACGACGCCGTCCGCCCGGTGACGCTGACCGCCGACGCCGGCAGCGTCGTCGTCCGCGACGGGCGCCTGGCGCTCGCCGGGGAGTCCGCGGGGGAGGGCACCGCCTGGCGCCTCACCGACGAGGGCGGTGGCAAGCTCGCCCTCCGGCTGGCCGACCCGTCCATCGACGACTCCGCGGCGTACGCGACGCGCGCCGAGGACGGCGCGCTCGTCCTCGGCGCGGCCGACGACGCCGTCGAGTTCACCCTCGGCTCCGGCGCGGTCCAGGACCACACCCTGCGCATCGACGGCGCTGGGACGGCCCACGAGATCAGCGACACCATGTACGGGGCGTTCTACGAGGACATCAACTACGCGGCCGACGGCGGCCTCTACGCCGAGCTGGTGCGCAACCGCTCCTTCGAGTTCGCCCCCGCCGACAACGCCTCCTTCAACGGGCTGACCGCCTGGGAGACCGTCGGCGACGGGTCCGTGACCGTGGAGTCCGAGCGCGACACCTGGCTCAACGACTCCAACCGCGCCTACCTGGAGATCGCCGCGGACGCCCCCGGCACCGGGGTGCGGAACACCTCCTACAACGAGGGCGTCGCCCTCGAGGAGGGCGAGTCGTACGACTTCAGCGTCTGGGCGCGCTCCTCCGTGGAGCAGGAGCTCTCCGTCTCGCTCGAGGACGGCTCCGGCGAGCGGGTCTACGGCACCGCGACCGTCGCGGTGGACGGATCCGACGAGTGGAAGCAGTACACCGCCACCCTCACCGCCGACGCGGACACCAACGCCGCCCGGCTCGAGGTCGCCGCCGGCGCGGCCGGCACGCTGCGCCTGGACATGGTCTCCCTCTTCCCGCAGGACACCTGGGTGGGGCCGGTCAACGGCAAGTCCGTGCTGCGCAAGGACCTCGCCGAGATGGTCGCCGAGCTTGACCCAGGCTTCCTGCGCTTCCCGGGCGGCTGCGTCACCAACGTCGGCACGTTCGACACCTACCTCGAGTCCGACGGCGCGGACCGGCAGCGCACGTACCAGTGGAAGGAGACCATCGGCCCGGTGGAGTCCCGGCCGACCAACTGGAACTTCTGGGGCTACAACCAGTCCTACGGCATCGGCTACCTCGAGTACATGAAGTGGGCCGAGGACCTCGGCGCCACCCCGCTGCCCGTGGTCTCCGTCGGAGCCAACGGCTGCGGCTCCACCATCCCGGAGATGACCGACGACGAGCGGATCGACCGCTGGGTCCAGGACACCCTGGACCTCATCGAGTTCGCCAACGGCGGCGTGGACACCGAGTGGGGCGCCGTGCGCGCCGACCTCGGCCACCCGGAGCCGTTCGGGCTGGAGTACATCGGCCTGGGCAACGAGGAGAACACCCCGACGTTCGAGGCGAACTTCCCGCGCTTCCGCGACGCCATCGCCGCCGAGTACCCGGACATCACGATCATCTCCAACACCGGTCCCGACGACTCCGGCGCGCGCTTCGACGAGCTCTGGGAGTTCAACCGGGAGCAGGGCGTGGACATGGTCGACGAGCACTACTACAACGACCCGTCCTGGTTCCTCGGCAACGACGAGCGCTACGACTCCTACGACCGCGAGGGCCCGGACGTCTTCCTCGGCGAGTACGCCTCCCGCGGCAACACGTTCGCCAACGCGCTCTCCGAGGCCGCCTACATGACCGGCCTGGAGCGCAACGCCGACGTCGTGAAGATGGCGTCCTACGCCCCGATGTTCGCCAACGAGGACTACGTCCAGTGGGCGCCGGACATGATGTGGTTCGACAACGACGAGTCCTGGGCCTCGGCGAACTACTACAACCAGAAGCTCTGGATGAACAACGTCGGCCACGAGGTGGTCCCGTCCACGCACGAGGGCCCGGCCACCGCGGCCGGGGACCTCTCCGGCGGGATCTTCCTTTCCAGCTGGCTCACCCAGGCGGCGTACGACGACGTCACGGTCACCGACAACGCCAGCGGCGAGGTCCTGTTCTCGGACACCTTCGAGGACGCCTCGCAGTGGGACCCGGTCTCCGGCCAGTGGTCCGTGGTCGACGGCGAGTACGTCCAGTCGGACGCCGGAGTCGAGGACGCGCGCAGCGTGATCACCGACGCCTACGGCAAGGACTGGGACAACTACACCCTGGAGCTGACCGCCCGCAAGGACGGCGGCAACGAGGGCTTCCTGGTCGGTTTCGCCGCCGGCGCGAGCGACGCCTTCTACTGGTGGAACCTCGGCGGCTGGGGCAACACCCGGTCCGTGCTCGAGCGCGCCGACGGCGCCCGTCAGGGCGAGGTCGCGGCCAAGGAGGGCTTCTCCCTCGAGGAGGGGCGCGAGTACCAGGTGAAGATCGTCGTCGACGGCCGCACGGCCGAGCTGTACCTCGACGGCGAGCTGCACCTGTCCTACACGGAGCCCGCCCCGAAGGCCCTCTACCAGGTCGTCACCCGCGACACGGAGACGGGCGAGCTGATCGTCAAGCTCGTCAACGCGACGACGACCGCCGCCCGGACGACCATCGCGGTCTCCGACGCGGAGGTCGGTGAGACCGTCCAGGCGACGGAGCTCGTCGCCGACCCGGCCGCCGTCAACACCAAGGCGGCCCCGGAGAACGTGGTGCCGCGGGACTTTGAGGTCCCCGGCGCCGGAGGCGAGTTCGTCTACGAGGTCCCGGCGAACTCGATCACGTTCCTCCGGCTGGACACCGGTGCGGGCGACGAGCGCGCCGGAACGGCCACGGAGGCGAAGCTGACGCCGGGCACGGTCAAGGCAGGGCAGGACGCCAAGGCGCACGTGACCGTCGCCGCCGAGGCCGCCGCCGAGGCCGCCGCGGAGGCGCCGGGCGCGACCGGCGAGGTCCGCGTCACGGTCGACGGGGCCGAGCACACCGCCGCTCTGAAGAACGGCAAGGCCAGGGCGGCGGTACCCACCGACGGCCTATCGCCCGGAACGTACCCGGTCACGGTCGAGTACCTGGGCGACGACGGGCACGCCCCGAGCTCCACGGAGGTGACGCTGACCGTCCGCTGACCGCACGAGGGGACGGGCCCCGGCGCCGACCGGCGCCGGGGCCCGTCCCTCCCCGCACCACCTCCGAGGAGCCGAGAATGACGAGACCCCCGATCCTGCGAGCCCTGGCGGTCACCGCCGGACTCGCCCTCCTACTGCCCCTGGCCGCGAGCCCGCCGGCCACCGCCAGCTCCTCCGCCGGTGGCCGGGCCGGCCCGGCCGACGCGACCACCCCGACGCCGCGGGCCGCGGACGCGCGCGGCGACGTCGTCCCCTCCGAGGCCGACGCGTCCCAGGACGAGCCCTACGCGGGCTACCTCTTCTCCTACTTCGTCGGCGAGGGGACCGCCGACGGCGAGCAGGTGTACTTCGGGCTCAGCGAGGGCGACGACCCGCTGAACTACCGCGATCTCAACGACGGCGAGCCGGTGCTGACCTCCGACATCGGCGAGCAGGGCGTCCGCGACCCCTTCATCATCCGCTCGCCGGAGGGCGACAAGTTCTATCAGATCGCCACCGACCTGAAGGTTCACGGCTCGTGGGACTGGGACGGCTTCCAGCGGCACGGATCGCACTCGATCGTGGTCTGGGAGTCCACGGATCTCGTGGACTGGAGCGAGCCCCGCCTCGTGGAGGTCGCCCCCGAGAACGCCGGCAACACCTGGGCGCCGGAGGCGTTCTACGACGAGGAGCTCGGGGCCTACGTGGTCTTCTGGGCCTCCAAGCTCTACGCCGACGACGACCCGGAGCACACCGGCAGCCAGCACAACCGGATGATGTACGCGACCACCACGGACTTCGTGACCTTCAGCGAGCCGGAAGTCTGGATCGACCCGGGCTACTCCGTCATCGACTCGACCGTCCTCCGCGAGGACGGCGTGTACTACCGGTTCACCAAGGACGAGCGGTCCAACACCGGCACCAGCCCCTGCGGCAAGTTCATCACCGCGGAGAAGTCCGCCGAGCTGCGCGCCGCCGACTACGAGTTCATCGCGGACTGCATCGGCAAGGCGACCGCCGACTCGGCCGGCATCGGCCAGGGCGAGGGACCGCTGGTCTTCAAGGACAACCACGCCGAGCGCTGGTACATGTTCATCGACGAGTTCGGCGGCCGCGGCTACGTCCCGTTCGTCACCGAGGACCTCGACTCGGGGCAGTGGCGGGTCGCCGAGGACTACACGATGCCCTCGCGGCCGCGCCATGGGACCGTCCTGCCCGTCACCCAGGAGGAGTACCACCGGCTCCTGGCCGCGTACCAGCCGGACGCGCTCGTCGAGACGGTCGAGCCCGTCGAGGTCACGACGCGGAAGCAGCAGGCCCCCGCGCTGCCGGCCGAGGTCCCCGTGACCTTCGCCGACGGGACCAGTGGCACCGCCGCCGTCGAGTGGGAGGAGGTCCCCGCCGAGGCCTACGCGAAGACCGGGACGTTCGAGGTCTCCGGGACCGTGGCCGACGCGCTCGAGCCCGCCACCGCCACGGTGCACGTGCAGGCCAAGCCGATCAAGGCGACGTCCGTGGAGATCGAGCAGGAGCGGATCGAGCTCTGGCAGCACGGCAGCGCCACGCTCGACGCCGCCGTCGAACCGGCGAACGCGACCGCCGGCCTCCGCTGGGAGTCCTCCGCCCCCGGCGTCGCCACCGTCGCCGACGGCGTGGTCACGGCGGTCGCCCCCGGCACCGCCGTCGTCACCGCCGCGTCCGGCGGGCTGCGCGACACGGTGGAGGTGACCGTGACCGAGGAGCCGCCCGGCCTGGCCGCGCACTTCCCGCTCGACGCGGCCGGGGGAGCCTCGGCGGTCGAGGGCGTCCCGGACGCCGTGCTCGCCGGCGGCGCGAGCGCCGGTCCCGCGGGCGTGAGCCTGGACGGGGTGGACGACCACGTGGTCCTGCCGCAGGACCTGCTCGCCGGGATCGAGGACGTCACGGTCTCGCTGAAAGTGCGGATCGACCCGGAGCAGCGGAACCCGTACTTCATCTACGGCCTGGGCAACACGAGGAACGGGGCCGGCGACGGCTACCTCTTCACCACCGGCAACGCCTACCGGACCTCGCTGTCCCTGGGCAACTGGTCCGGCGAGCAGACCGTGTCCGCGGGGCGCGACCTGGAGCGCGGGGTCTGGAGCACGCTGACCTACACCCTGGCCGGGGAGACCGCGACGCTGTACCTGGACGGCGTCGAAGTCGGCCGCCGGACGGGCGTCACCGTGGACCCGGAAGACATCGGGGGAGGGAGCACCGCGGCCAACTACCTCGGCCGGTCCCTCTACGCGGCGGACCACCACCTGCGCGGCGAGGTGCGGGACTTCCGCCTCTACGAGCGGGCGCTGACCGCGGAGGAGGTGGCCGCGCTCTGACGCCGTAGCGGACGCCGACGCGCCGAGTGGCCGGGGCCGGGGGGGGCCCCCCCCGCCGGGGGGGGGCCCCCGGCCCCGGGGCGTTGCCGAATCGTGACTCGGATCGGTTCGCCACGCCTTAATGTGATCGCTAACATGGTGTGAGTTGGCGCACTCTCGCGCTCTGGCCCCCGGGCCGCGCAGGCCCGTCACCGGTCCTGCGTCACGAGGGCGCCGAGTCATCCCGTCACTCAGCTCGTTACCCAGCCGCCCCGGCGGCTGACGAAGGAGAAGCAATGGCTAAGAACATCTGGACCACGCGCGCGGCCGTCTCGCTCGCGGGGTTGTCCCTCGTGGGCGCCCTCGCGGCGTGCGGAGGCTCCGGTGCCGGCGGCGCGGGTGCCGGCGGCGGCGAGGAGCAGGCGCCGGAGGACATGACCATCGGCGTGGCCATGCCGACGCAGACGTCGGAGCGCTGGATCGCCGACGGCGAGGCCGTCAAGAGCGGCCTGGAGGAGGCCGGCTTCGAGGTGGACCTGCAGTTCGCCAACGACGACATCCCCACCCAGCAGCAGCAGATCGACCAGATGATCACCAAGGGGGCCGACATCCTCGTCGTCGCCTCGATCGACGGGACCGCCCTGGGCAACCAGCTCAAGGCCGCCGCCGACCAGGAGATCCCGATCATCGCCTACGACCGCCTGATCAACGACACGGAGAACGTGGACCACTACGTCACGTTCGACAACTACAACGTGGGGGTCCAGCAGGCCACGTCGCTGCTCCAGGGCCTCGGCGTCCTCGACGGCGAGGGCAACGAGACGGGCGAGGCCGGCCCGTTCAACATCGAGCTCTTCGCCGGATCGCTGGACGACAACAACGCGCACTTCTTCTGGAAGGGCGCCATGGAGACCCTGCAGCCGCACATCGACGCCGGCACGCTCGTGGTCGAGTCCGGTCAGACCACGATCGAGCAGGCCGCGACGCTGCGCTGGTCGCAGGAGACGGCGCAGAAGCGCATGGAGGACCTGCTCACCGCGCACTACGGCGGCGGCAGCGGACAGCTCGACGGCGTCCTCTCGCCCTACGACGGTATCTCCCGCGGCATCATCACGGCCCTGAAGAACGCCGGCTACGGCGCCACCATCGAGGACGGCCTGCCGGTGGTCACCGGCCAGGACGCCGAGATCGCCTCCGTGAAGCTCATCAATGACGGCGTCCAGTACGCCACGATCTTCAAGGACACCCGCAAGCTCGCGGAGCAGGCGGTCGCGGCCGCGACCTCCTACGCGGAGGGCGAGGAGCCTGAGGCGAACGACACCGAGTCCTACGACAACGGCGTCAAGGTCGTCCCGTCCTACCTGCTCGAGTCGGACATCGTGGTCAAGGACAACATCCAGTCGCTGCTGATCGACTCCGACTACTGGACCGCCGAGGAGGTCGAGGCGGGGCAGGCGGGCTGACCGCCGCCGCCTCCCGGCCGGCGCCCGCGCCCGGCCCCGCCAGTCACCGATGAACGCGGGGGCCGAACTCCGGTTCGGCCCCCGCTCCATGATCGAAGGACAGGTCCACCATGAACAGCACCATCCTGCAGATGCAGGACATCGCCAAGACCTTCCCGGGCGTCAAAGCGCTCCAGGACGTCAACCTCTCCGTCGAGCGCGGCGAGATCCACGCGATCTGCGGCGAGAACGGGGCCGGCAAGTCGACCTTGATGAAGGTCCTCTCCGGCGTCTACCCGCACGGCAGCTACGAGGGCCGGATCCTCTTCGAGGGCGAGGAGATGAAATTCTCCTCGATCAAGGACTCCGAGCGACAGGGCATCGTCATCATCCACCAGGAGCTCGCGCTGGTCCCGTACCTGTCGATCGCCGAGAACCTCTTCCTCGGCAACGAACGCCAGGCCGCCGGCTTCATCGAGTGGAACCGCACCAACCAGGACGCCGCCGGGCTGCTGAAGCGGGTCGGCCTGGACGAGAACCCGGTCGAGCCCGTCGGCAGCCTCGGCGTCGGCAAGCAGCAGCTGGTGGAGATCGCCAAGGCCCTGAGCAAGGACGTGCGGCTGCTCATCCTCGACGAGCCGACCGCCGCCCTGAACGACGCCGACTCGGAGCACCTGCTCAACCTGCTGCGCGAGCTGCGCAAGGAGGGGATGACCTGCATCATCATCTCCCACAAACTGGGCGAGATCGAGGACATCGCCGACCGGACGACGATCATCCGCGACGGCCAGACGGTCGAGACGATCGACATGTCCGAGCCGGGCTCCACGCAGGACCGCATCATCCGCGGGATGGTCGGCCGCGACTTGTCCCACCGCTACCCGGAGCGGACACCGGAGATCGGCGACGTCGTCTTCGAGATCCGCGATTGGACGGTCCACCACCCCACCCAGGCCGGCCGGGTCGTCGTCGACCACGCCGACCTGGACGTCCGGGCCGGGGAGATCGTCGGCATCGCCGGGCTCATGGGCGCCGGGCGCACCGAGCTCGCGATGAGCGTGTTCGGGCACTCGTACGGACGCGGCATCACCGGCGAGGTCCGGATGGACGGCAAGGCCGTGGACACCTCCACGGTGGACAAGGCCATCAAGGCCGGCATCGCCTACGTCTCCGAGGACCGGAAGCACTACGGGCTCAACCTCATCGAGGACATCCGCGTGAACACGAGCGCGGCCGGCCTGGACAAGATCTCCCGCGGCGGCTTCGTCAACGGCAACGAGGAGATCCGCATCGCCGAGGACTACCGCAGGTCCATGAACATCAAGGCCCCCACGGTCATGTCCGTCACGGGGAACCTCTCCGGCGGCAACCAGCAGAAGGTGGTGCTCGGGAAGTGGCTGCACACCGCCCCGGAGCTCCTCATCCTCGACGAGCCGACCCGCGGCATCGACGTCGGGGCGAAGTACGAGATCTACACGATCATCAACCGCCTGGCCGAGGCCGGGAAGGCGGTGCTCGTCATCTCCTCCGAGCTGCCCGAGCTGCTGGGCATCTGCGACCGCATCTACACCCTCGCCTACGGCCGGCTCACCGGCCAGCTCCCGCGCGCCGAGGCCAACCAGGAGCGCCTCATGGAGCTCATGACCATCGAGAAGGAGGCAGTCCGGTGACCGTCGCCAGCGACCTCAAGGACCTCTTCACCAAGAATCTCCGCACCAGCGGCATCTACATCGCGTTCGCCCTAATCATCGTACTGTTCACGGTGCTCACCGACGGGCTGCTGCTCAGCCCGATCAACATCACCAACATCGTCCTGCAGTACTCCTACGTCCTGATCCTCGCCCTGGGCATGATCATGGTGATCGTCGCCGGGCACATCGACCTCTCCGTCGGCTCGCTCGTCGCCTTCACGGGCGCCGTGTCCGCGGTCCTGGTCATCCAGCAGGACCTGCCCTGGTGGGTCGGCATCCTCGCCGCCCTCGGCATGGGCATCCTCTGCGGGGCGTGGCAGGGCTTCTGGGTCGCCTACGTGGGCATCCCGGCCTTCATCGTGACCCTCGCGGGCATGCTGCTCTTCCGCGGCCTGACCTACCTGACCCTGGGCAACATCTCCCTGTCGCCGTTCCCGGCGGAGTACCAGCGCGTCGCCGGCGGGTTCCTCAACGGGCTGCTCGGCGGCTACGGCTACGACCTCTTCACGCTGATCATCGGCGTCTTCGCGATCTGCGGTTTCGCCTGGTCGCAGTGGCGCTCACGCCGGGCGCGCGTCCGCTACGAGCAGCAGGTCGAGTCCCTCGGCCTCTTCGCCACCAAGCTGGTCCTGGTCGCCGCCGTCGTTCTGTGGTTCTTCTGGCAGCTGGCGCACAGCCGCGGCATGCCGATCGTCCTGATCATCCTCGCCGTCCTGATCATCACGTACCACGTGGTCACCACGCGCACCGTGTTCGGCCGGCACATCTACGCCATCGGCGGCAACCTCGCCGCGGCCCGCCTCTCCGGCGTGAACGTCAAGAAGGTCAACTTCTGGATCTTCATCAACATGGGCCTGCTCGCCGGCATCGCCGGCGCGGTCTTCTCCTCCCGCTCCAACGGCGCGCAGCCGGGCGCGGGCAACATGTTCGAGCTCGACGCGATCGCCGCCTGCTTCATCGGCGGCGCGTCCACCACCGGCGGCGTCGGGCGGGTCACCGGCGCGATCGTCGGCGGCCTCGTCATGGCGGTCATGTCCAACGGCATGCAGCTCATGGGCGTCGACCAGTCCACCCAGCAGATCGTCAAGGGCCTCGTGCTGCTGCTGGCCGTGGCGTTCGACATCTACAACAAGCGCCGCGCCGGGTCCGCCCGGTAGCCGCCCGCACCGCCGCGCCACGCCGGGGAAGACGCGGTGGGCCGGGGCGGTGCACGACGACGCCGGTGCGTCGCCCGCGCGGGCGACGCACCGGCGTCGTCGCGTGGGCCCGGTGGAGGACGAGTGCGGCGGCGAGCGGCCCCGAGAAGCTCCCAGTCAGCCCTGGGACGCCGGCCGGTAGGCGCCGGGAGGACGGGCCTCTCCGGGGCCGGCCGGAGCCGCACTGGTAAAATCGGAGGTCGGGCCGCGCGTCTTCCAGCCGCCGCCGCCCGGAAACCGTTCCCTGCAGGAAGACCACCTCGATGGCCGTCAGCACCCCTCTGCCGCAGTCCGCGGCCGTCGCGAAGCCGGCGTACCGCCCGGAAGTCCAGGGGCTCCGGGCCTTCGCCGTCCTCATGGTGGTGCTGTACCACGTCTGGCTCGGCAAGGTCTCGGGCGGCGTCGACGTCTTCCTCCTGCTCTCCGCGTTCCTGCTGACCGTCTCCTTCACCTACAGGGTGGAGTCGGGGCGCCCGCTGGAGCTGGTGCGCTACTGGCTCAACCGGCTGCGCGGGCTCCTGCCGGCGGCGATCGTGGTCCTGCTCGCCGTCCTCGCGGCGACCGTCTCGCTGCTGCCGCGCACCCGCTGGGAGGACGTCGCCAGCCAGACGGTCTCCAGCCTCTTCTATGTCCAGAACTGGAATCTCGCGCTCGGCTCGGTCGACTACTACGCCGCCGACCACGCCACGGCCAGCCCGCTGCAGCACTTCTGGTCCCTGAGCATCCAGGGCCAGGTCTTCCTCCTCTGGCCCCTCGTCATCGCCGGCGCCGCACTGGCGTGGCGGCGCCTGCGCCGCCGCCGCCCGGACCTCGGGTTCCGGCCCGTCCTGGCCGGCGCGTTCGGGTCGATCCTCGTCCTCTCGCTGGCCTACTCGGTCTACATCACGGCGACCCGCCAGACCTGGGCCTACTTCGACACCGGCGCCCGGCTCTGGGAATTCGCCCTCGGGTCCCTGCTCGTCGTCGCCCTGCCCTGGATGGAGCGACTGCCGGTGCTGCTGCGCGTCGCCCTGGGCTGGACCGGCCTGCTGGCCATGCTCTCCTGCGGCGTCCTCCTGCAGGTCGAGGCGTCCTTCCCCGGCTACGTGGGCCTGTGGCCCACCGTGGCCGCTGGGCTGATCGTCGGCGCGGGGGCCACCGGTCACCGTCTCGGCGCGGACCGGCTGCTCTCCGCGCGGCCCCTCATCCGCCTCGGCGACATCTCCTACGCGCTCTACCTCTGGCACTGGCCGATCCTCGTGATCTACCTCGTCACGAACGGGCTCGACCGCGCCACCTGGCTCGGAGGCACCGCGGTCATCGGCCTGTCCCTGGCCCTGGCGTGGGCGACCACCAAGATGGTCGAGACCCCTTTCCACCAGTGGCACTGGCCCACCCAGCGCCGCCGCCGGCTCTCCGTGGTCCTGGCCGCGCTCATCGGCCTGGTCCTCCTGCCGCTGAACAGCTGGCAGAACCGGGTCGAGGCCTTCGAGGACGCCGCGTCCAGCCAGAGCGCCGCCGACAACCCCGGCGCGGCCGTGCTGCAGCCGGGATTCGCCGGGGAGCCCAGCGCCGAGGCCGCCGTCCTGCCGCTGTCCACCTCGCTGGACGAGGAGTGGGCCAACGTCGGCGGCGCGTGCCTGAACGCCTACGCGCCGGCCGACGAGCGAATCGAGTTCTGCAAGCAGTTCGGGGACCCGGCCACCGCCGAGAAGTTCGTCATCGTCCTCGGCGACTCCCACGCCCAGCACTGGAGCACCGCCCTGCACCCGGCCGCCGTCGGGAACGACTGGGCGTGGATCATGATCCACGAGCCCTCGTGCCGGTTCGGCACCACCGGTCCGGACCGCACCGAGCGCTGCAACGACTTCATCGAGGCCGCCACCGAGTACGTCCTGCAGCACCACCCGGACGCCGTCCTCACCGTCGCCTCCCACACCGCCAAGTACCCCGACGACGCCGGCCGCACCCCGGCCGAGCAGGAGAAGGTCGCCGACGGGTACGTCGAGTCGGTGCTGCCGTTCGCGGAGGCGGGCATCCAGGTCGCCGGCCTGCGCGACACCCCGCGCTACCGCTACGCGGTCCCGGAGTGCGTGGACATGCGCGGCGCCGAGGAGTGCGGGCTGCCCCAGGAGTTCGTGCTGGCCGAGCGGAACCCGCTGGACGAGCTCCAGCAGCAGGTCGACGCGGGCGTGCTCCCGCGCGAGCTGAGCTTCTTCGACATGACCGACCAGTTCTGCATCGAGGGCACCTGCCGGGCGGTGATCGGCAACGTCGTCACCATCCGCGACGAGGATCACATCACCCGCACCTACGCGCAGACCCTCGCGCCGGTGTTCGAGCAGCGCCTCACCGCGGCCCTCGGCTGGTAGCCGGGGCCGACCGGCCGGAATGCGTGGGCCCGGGTCCGCGTTCTAGGATGTAACCACTCCTCCTCTGGCTCGCGAAAGGCCCCCCTGTGTCTGAGTTCAACCCGTTCGCCCTCGAAGGCCTCACCTACGACGACGTGCTGCTGCTGCCCGGCCCCACGGACGTGATCCCCTCGGAGGCCGACACGGCGACGCGCCTGAGCAAGCGCATCCACCTGAACATGCCGCTGATCTCGGCCGCCATGGACACCGTCACCGAGGCGCCGATGGCGATCGCGCTGGCCCGCCAGGGCGGCATCGGCATCATCCACCGGAACCTCTCGATCGACGACCAGGCCCGCCAGGTGGACCAGGTCAAGCGCTCCGAGTCCGGGATGATCACCGACCCGGTCACCATCACCCCGGACGCGAGTCTCCTGGACCTGGACGACCTCTGCGGCCACTACCGGGTCTCCGGCCTGCCGGTCGTCGACCAGGACAAGAAGCTCTTGGGCCTGATCACCAACCGGGACATCCGCTTCGTCCCGCGCGAGGAGTTCGCCACCACCAAGGTCTACGAGAAGATGACGCCCATGCCGCTGATCACGGCCAAGGTGGGCGTCGAGCCGGCCGAGGTCCAGCGCCTGCTGGGGGAGAACCGCATCGAGAAGCTCCCGCTCGTCGACGACGCCGGGATCCTCCAGGGTCTGATCACGGTCAAGGACTTCGACAAGGCCGAGCAGTACCCGCAGGCCACCAAGGACGACCAGGGCCGCCTGCGCGTCGGCGCCGCCGTCGGCTTCTTCGGCGAGGGCTACGAGCGCGCGATGGCGCTGGTCGACGCCGGCGTCGACGCGCTCGTCGTCGACACCGCCAACGGCCACAGCCAGGGCGTGCTGGACATGATCGCCCGCCTGAAGAAGGACCCGGCCGCGGCGCACGTCGACGTCATCGGCGGCCAGGCCGCCACCCGCGAGGGCGCCCAGGCGATCATCGATGCCGGAGCGGACGCCATCAAGGTCGGCGTCGGCCCCGGCTCCATCTGCACCACCCGCATCGTCGCCGGCGTCGGCGTCCCGCAGGTCACCGCCATCTACGAGTCCGCCAAGGCCGCCATCCCGGCGGGCGTCCCGCTCATCGCCGACGGCGGCCTGCAGCACTCCGGCGACATCGGCAAGGCCCTCGTCGCCGGCGCCGACTCCGTCATGCTCGGCTCCCTCCTCGCCGGCACCGCCGAGTCCCCGGGCGACCTGGTGTTCATGAACGGCAAGCAGTTCAAGACCTACCGCGGCATGGGCTCGCTGGGCGCCATGCAGACGCGCGGCAAGAACACCTCCTACTCCAAGGACCGCTACTTCCAGGCCGACGCCCCCTCGGACGAGAAGCTGATCCCGGAGGGCATCGAGGGCCAGGTCCCGTACCGCGGCCCGCTCTCCGCGGTGGCGCACCAGCTGGTCGGCGGCCTCCGCCAGACCATGTTCTACGTCGGCGGCCGGACCATCCCGGAGCTCAAGGAGCGCGGCAAGTTCGTCCGCATCACGGCGGCGGGCCTGAAGGAGTCGCACCCGCACGACATCATGATGACCGTCGAGGCCCCGAACTATAAGTCGCGGTAACCCGGACATGCCCGCACCCCGCAAGCGTCCCGGCGCCTCCGACCTGACCCCCAAGCAGCTCCAGAAGCTCGCCCGCGAGCGCATGGGGCGCACCGGGGAGACGTACACGCAGGCCCGCAAGGCCGTCCTCGCCGGGGCGCCCGAGCGCGGCGGCGGCCGCCCCGCGGCGTCGTCGTCCCCGCAGGGGCATGACGACGGGGCGGACCTGCCCGAGTACCCCGCCCCCGGGGACGTGGTCCAGTACGACGCCGGACTCTGGCAGCGCGTCCTGACCCAGGCCGGCGTCACCGACCCGGCCACCGGGCAGCCGCCGAGCGAGGCGCTGCTGGCCGGGCTCGGCGGCGGCATCGGATTCATGGTCTTCACGTTCGACTACGACTCCGGCGTCACGGCCACCGTAGTGACCCGCGCGCACCCGGAGCCGTACGTCGAGAACCTCATCGGCCGCGTCGGCGTGCCCGTGCGGCAGACCCACACCTCCAGCGCCAAGCTCGCCCAGGAGCACCTGGACGAGGCGCTCGACGCCGGACGCGCCGTCGTCGTCCGCGTCACCGAGTCGATGCTGCCGTGGGTCAAGGCCGCCGGCAGTGCCGAGGATGCCGAGTCGGTGGACCTCGCAGTCCTCGGCGAGGACGAGTCGGGCAAGTACCTCGTCGACGACGGCTCCGGCGAGCTGCAGCTGCTGCGGCCCGGGCAGCTCTCGGCCGCGCGCTCGCGCCGGAAGAAGGACAAGCACTGGCAGGCGTGGGTGCCCGAGTCGCTGTCGCCGCGGCCCGAGCGGCTGCGCGCGGCCGTGGTCGAGGCCGTCGCCGAGACCACGGGGCGCCTGCTCGGGGAGACCGAGCTGCAGGGCATCCCCGCGCACTTCGCCAAGAACTTCGGCGTCGCCGGGATGCGCACGTGGGCCGAGCGGCTCACCGGCACCGGCCAGCGCGACTGGCCGGCTCTGTTCGGCACCGACGAGCGGCTCGCCGACGGGCTCGGCATGGTCGCCGAGTTCTTCGCCAACGGCCGGTTCGCCGGCCGCGGCGGCTTCCGCGGTCTCTACGCCCGGTTCCTCGCCGAGGCCGGGGAACTCCCCGGCCTCGAGCCCCTCGCCGTCTGCGCGCCGGCCTACGCGGACCTCGCGGGGGAGTGGGACGCGCTGGCCGCCGAGCTGACCCCGGCTGCGGCCGGGAGCGGGGAGACGGCGCGCCTGCGCTACTTCGCTGCCCTGGCGGAGCGGATCTCCCGGCTCGCCGACGCGGAGGAGGCGGCCGCCCGCGCGCTGCGCACGGCCGTCCTCGCCGTGGAGGCGCCCCCGGCCGGCGCGGACCCGGCGGACGGCTGACCGGCGCCGCGTCCCGGTGTCCGCTCCGGACCGAGCCCCGGCAACACGCCGCGGCCACGGCACGGGCCGAGGCCCGCGGCGCCGGCGTCATCGGGAGGCCCCGGCCCGCGGGAATCCGGCCCGCGAGGGCGGCGCTGGTAGGCTGACGGCGTGATGAACGAGATCGAAATCGGCCGCGGCAAGCGCGGGACACGGGCCTACTCGCTGGACGACATCGCGATCGTCCCCAGCCGCCGCACGCGCGATCCGCAGGACGTGTCCGTCAGCTGGCAGATCGACGCCTTCCAGTTCGGCGCGCCCATCATCGGGGCACCAATGGACTCCGTCATGAGCCCGCGGACCGCCATCACGCTCGGCCAGCTCGGCGGCCTCGGCGTCCTGAACCTCGAGGGCCTCTGGACCCGGTACGAGGACCCGGAGCCCGTCCTCGCCGAGATCGCCTCGCTCGAGGCCGAGACCAGCGGGAACTTCAACCCGGCCGTCACCCAGCGGCTGCAGGAGCTCTACGCCGCCCCCATCCAGCCCGAGCTGATCGCCGCGCGCCTGGCGGAGGTCCGCGAGTCCGGCGTCGTCGTCGCTGGGTCCCTGACCCCGCAGCGCACCCAGGAGCACTACAAGACGGTCGTCGACGCCGGCGTCGACCTCTTCGTCATCCGCGGCACCACGGTCTCCGCCGAGCACGTCTCGCAGAACCAGGAGCCACTGAACCTCAAGCAGTTCATCTACGAGCTCGACGTCCCGGTCATCGTCGGCGGCGTCGCCGGCTACACCCCGGCGCTGCACCTGATGCGCACCGGCGCAGCCGGCGTCCTCGTCGGCTTCGGCGGGGCCGCGACCGGCGCCAACCGCCAGGCCACCGGCATCCACGTCCCCATGGCCACAGCCATCTCCGACGTCGCCGCGGCCCGCCGCGACTACATCGAGGAGTCCGGCGGCCGCTACGTGCACGTCATCGCCGACGGCGCCATGGGCTACGGCGGCAGCGTGGTCAAGGCGTTCGCGATGGGCGCCGACGCCGTCATGCTCGGCACCGCCCTCGCCCGCGCCGAGGAGGCCCCCGGCCGCGGCTGGCACTGGGGCCTGGAGGCCACCCACCCGGACATGCCGCGCGGCGACCGCGTGCACGTCGGCAGCGTCGGCCCGCTGCAGGAGATCCTCTACGGCCCCTCCCACCACACCAACGGGACCTCGAACCTGGTCGGCGCGCTGCGCCGCTCCATGGCCACCACCGGCTACTCCGACCTGAAGGAGTTCCAGCGCGTGGAAGTCATCGTCTCCCCCTACCAAGCGAGGTAAACATGGCAGCGACTCGGTCAGGATCATTGGGCCCCCAGGAGCGGGCCGAGTCGATAGAGGCGCTCCAGGCGTCGGCCCGCTCCGGCGGGGAGCTCGACGTGCTCATCGTCGGCGGCGGGATCGTCGGCGCCGGCACCGCGCTCGACGCCGCCACCCGCGGCCTGCGCGTGGGCATCGTCGAGGCCCGCGACTGGGCCTCCGGCACGTCGTCGCGCTCCTCCAAGCTCATCCACGGCGGCCTGCGCTACCTGGAGATGCTGGACTTCGGGCTGGTCCGGGAGGCGCTGCAGGAGCGCGGGCTGCTGATGGACCGTATTGCCCCGCACCTGGTCCGGCCCGTGCCGTTCCTCTACCCGCTCACCAAGCGGTGCGTCGAGCGGCCCTACGTCGGCGCGGGCATCGCGCTCTACGACGCGCTCTCCATGGCCTCCGGGCACAGCCGCGGCGTGCCCCTGCACCGGCACCTCTCCCATAAGGGGACCCTCAAGGCGGCGCCCTCGCTGCGCGATGACGCGCTCGTGGGCTCCATCCGCTACTACGACGCCCAGGTGGACGACGCCCGGCTCGTCGTCGACATCGTCCGCACCGCCGCCAAGTACGGCGCCGCCGCGGCCAACCGGCTGAAGGTCGTCGACTTCCTCCGCGAGGGCGAGCGCGTGGTCGGCGCGGTCCTCGAGGACCAGGAGACCGGCGAGCGGTTCGAGGCGAAGGCGAAGCAGGTCATCAACGCCACCGGCGTCTGGACCGACGAGACCCAGGACATGGTGACCGACCGGGGCCAGCTGCGCGTGCGCGCGTCCAAGGGCATCCACCTGGTGGTCCCGCGGGACCGCTTCCAGTCCACCGTCGGCCTGATCCTGCGCACCGAGAAGTCCGTGCTCTTCGTCATCCCGTGGGGCCGGCACTGGATCATCGGCACCACGGACACGGACTGGACGCTGGACAAGGCGCACCCGGCCGCCTCCAGCAAGGACATCGACTACGTGCTCGAGCATGTGAACAAGGTCCTCAAGCGACCGCTGACCCGGGAGGACGTCGAGGGCGTCTACGCCGGCCTGCGCCCGCTGCTGGCCGGCGAGAGCGACTCGACGGCGAAGCTCTCCCGCGAGCACGTGGTCACCCACCCGGTCCCGGGGCTCGTGGTGGTCGCCGGCGGCAAGTACACGACCTACCGGATCATGGCCAAGGACGCCGTGGACGAGGCCGTGCGCAGCATGGACATCCATGCGCCGGCCTCCTGCACCGACACCATCCCCGTCCTCGGGGCCGAGGGCTAC
This sequence comes from Zhihengliuella sp., assembly GCF_031178195.1. GTDB lineage: Bacteria > Actinomycetota > Actinomycetes > Actinomycetales > Micrococcaceae > Zhihengliuella. The sequence goes on along the minus strand of NZ_JAPSJL010000005.1, from coordinate 129,221 downwards.
CGGGCGGCCTGGAACAGCCGGGCCCGCCTGGCGCAGAGCGCGGGCGTGCACGTGGCCCGCGTGGAGCACCTGCTCCAGCGCTACGGCTCCATGGCCCGTGACGTGCTGGACCTCATCGTCGCGGACCGCTCCCTGGCCAGGCCGCTGCCCGGCGCCGACGACTACCTGGCCGCCGAGGCGGTGTACGCGACGCTGCACGAGGGCGCGCGGCACATCCACGACGTGCTCACCCGGCGCACCCGCATCTCGATCGAGGCGTGGGACCGCGGCGTCTCGGCCGCCCCCGTGGTGGCCGAGCTGATGGCGCCGCTGCTCGGCTGGTCGCAGGCGCAGGTGGACCGCGAGGTCAGGCACTACCTGGCCCGGGTGGAGGCGGAACGGGCCAGCCAGGAGCAGCCCGACGACGTCTCCGCCGACAAGACGCGCATGAACGTCGAGGACATCGTCCCGGTCCGCGAGGACTGACGGAGGGACGCCGGGCGCCCCTCCGGCCCGGGGCGGGGGACCGGCCCCGGTTCGGACTTCTACAGGCCATCGAAGTACGCTTGAACGGTGTTGAAGACCGCCCTGAAGCCGAAATGGCTGCTGGCCCTCCTGCTCGCGATGACCCTCGCCGGGGGCTTCGTCTGGCTGAGCCAGTGGCAGTTCGGGCGCGCGCAGACGGCCCCGCCGCCGCCGGCGAGCGTGACCGAGACGCCGGTGCCGCTGACCAGTCACTTCGGGCCCTACCGCCCCCTGATGGCGGACGACGCCGACCAGATCGTCCGGTTCGAGGGCCACTTCCTGTCCGACAGCCAGGTGCTCGTCACCGACCGCGTGCACGAGGACGGGGACGGCAACGAGCGGGCCGGCCACTGGGTGGTCGCGGCCTTCGTGCTCGCCGACCCGCTGCCGGACGGGGACGAACCGCCCGCCGACTCGGGCGCCGCCCGGGGCGAGGACGTCGTGATCCCCGTGGTCCGGGGCTGGCAGGAGGCGGCCACGCAGCCGCCACCGCTGCCGCGGGGCGACCTCCAGGTCACCGGCCGCCTGCTGCCGACCGAGTCGCCCGTGGAGGAGCCGGTGCCCGACGCCGGGGGGGTCCCGGTGTTCGAGTCGCTCTCCGCGGCCCAGCTCCTGAACGTCTGGGAGCTGGACTCCTACAGCGGGTTCGTCGTCGCGTTCGAGGTCCGGAACCCCGCCGGCGAGGACGCCGGCGCCGCCGCGGCCGGGCTGGAGGACGTCTGGGTCGGCCCGCAGCCGCCGGGACCGCAGATCAACTGGCTCAACATCTTCTACGGGCTCGAATGGGCGCTCTTCGCCGGGTTCGCGTTCTTCCTCTGGACCCGCCTGGTGCGCGACGACTACCGCAACGAGCAGCGGGCCCGGCTCGCCGCCGCCCGCGCGGCCGGGGGAGCGCCGGCGGCCGCGCCCGGAGCCGGCGAGCCCCGACCCGGCGAGCCCCGACCCGACGAGCCACGACCCGGCGAGGGGACCGCGGAGCGACGCACCGGCGTCGTACGCGAAGCACAGACCACCACCGCTCAGGAAGGCGACGACGTGTCCAGCCAGAACCTCTCCACCCAGGGCCGCCGCCTCGGCGGCACCGACGCCCAGATCCGCAATGCGGCCGGGTGGTTCAAGATCGCCGCGTACATCACCGGCGTCTTCCTCCTGCTGCTCGTCGTCGAGATGACCGCCAAGTACGGCTTCGGCGTCGAGCTCGTCGCCGGGGGCACGCTCGCCGACGGCTCCTCCCACACCTTCGGATTCGTGCCCGTGGACTCCTACGCGGGCGGATTCAACGTGACGTTGGCCATCCAGATCGCCCACGGCTGGATGTACGTGCTCTACCTGCTGTGCGACTTCCGGCTCTGGATGCTCATGCGCTGGAAGTTCACCCGGTTCCTGTTCATCGCCCTCGGCGGCGTGGTCCCGTTCCTCTCCTTCATCGTGGAGCGGCGCGTGCACCGCAGCGTCGAGGAGGAGATCGAGGGCAACCCGCAGGCCGTCAAGCGGTACTAGGGGCCGCCGGACGGCTCGGCCCGCAGGTCCGTCCCACCGCGCCCGGTGCGCCGGGCGCACCCGGTGCCCGCGCCGACGGCCCGTTCGGGCCTGCGGGCGGAGTCGACTAAAGTGGAGCCCGTGACCAACCCACCCGCAGCCCCAGAGCATCAGCCGGTTCTGGTCGTCGACTACGGGGCCCAGTACGCGCAGCTCATCGCTCGCCGCGTGCGCGAGGCCAACGTGTATTCGGAGATCGTTCCGCACACCATGTCCACCGAGCAGATCCTGGCCAAGAACCCGGCCGCGATCATCCTCTCCGGCGGGCCCTCCAGCGTCTACGCCGAGGGTGCGCCGAACGTCCAGACCGACCTCTTCCAGGCCGGCGTGCCCGTCCTGGGCATCTGCTACGGCTTCCAGGCGATGGCCAACGCCCTCGGCGGCAAGGTCGCCCAGACCGGCCTGCGCGAGTACGGCGCCACCGACGCCACGATGTCCGGCGAGGCCCGCTCCATCCTGGCCGGCACGCCCGCCGCGCAGAACGTCTGGATGAGCCACGGCGACTCCGTGCACGAGGCCCCCGAGGGCTTCGAGGTGCTCGCCACGACCGCCGGCGCGCCCGTCGCCGCGATCGCCGACGACGCCCGCCGCCTCTACGGCGTCCAGTGGCACCCCGAGGTCAAGCACTCGGACCACGGCCAGCGCATCCTGGAGAACTTCCTCTTCGAGGGCGCCGGGCTGAAGGCCGACTGGACCACCGGCAACATCGTCGAGGAGCAGGTCGAGAAGATCCGCGCCCAGGTCGGCGACGGCCGGGCCATCTGCGGCCTCTCCGGCGGTGTCGACTCCGCGGTGGCCGCCGCCCTCGTGCAGCGCGCCATCGGCGACCAGCTCACCTGCGTCTTCGTCAACCACGGCCTCCTCCGCGAGGGCGAGGCCGAGCAGGTCGAGAAGGACTTCGTCGCCGCGACCGGCGCGAAGCTCTACGTCGCCGACGAGCAGGAGCGCTTCCTCAACGCCCTGGCCGGCGTCACCGACCCCGAGACCAAGCGCAAGATCATCGGCCGCGAGTTCATCCGCGCGTTCGAGACCGCCGAGGCCGAGATCGTCAAGGCGTCCGCCAACGCCGGCGAGCCGGTGAAATTCCTCGTCCAGGGCACCCTGTACCCGGACGTCGTCGAGTCCGGCGGCGGCGAGGGCGCGGCGAACATCAAGAGCCACCACAACGTCGGCGGCCTGCCCGAGGACCTGCAGTTCGAGCTCGTGGAGCCGCTGCGGACCCTCTTCAAGGACGAGGTCCGCGCGGTCGGCGCCGAGCTCGGCCTGCCGGCCGAGATCGTCCAGCGCCAGCCGTTCCCCGGCCCCGGCCTGGGCATCCGCATCATCGGCGAGGTCACCGAGGAGCGCCTGAACACGCTGCGCCGGGCCGACGCCATCGCGCGCGCCGAGCTGACCGCGGCGGGCCTCGACAACGAGGTCTGGCAGATGCCGGTCGTGCTGCTCGCCGACGTCCGCTCCGTCGGCGTCCAGGGCGACGGCCGCACCTACGGCCACCCGATCGTGCTGCGCCCGGTCTCCAGCGAGGACGCGATGACGGCCGACTGGTCGCGCCTGCCGTACGACCTGCTGGCCCGCATCTCCAACCGGATCACCAACGAGGTCGACGGCGTGAATCGCGTGGCCCTCGACGTGACCAGCAAGCCGCCGGGAACCATCGAGTGGGAGTAGTCCCCCGGTGAGGGCCCCGTCCCCGCCGACCAGCCGCGCGCTGGCCGGCGGGGACGGGGCCCTCGTCGATCCGGGCCGGGCAGTGTTTCGGTCGCCGGAACCGGCGGCACGCTGACGTAGTTTAGAAGGGGTCGCCGCGTCCGCGGTGGGCGCCAACGAGCAAGGAAGGCGGTATTCAGGTGGGGACTGAAGTAAGCGGGTCGGCCATCGCCGACTGGCTGGAGAAGCTCGGACCCGGTGCGGGCACCGACACCCTGCTGCGCTTCGCCGGTTCCTCCTCCAACAGCGTCGAGGTCACGCACGCGCACCCCTCCGGGCTGGCGCAGTTCATGGCCGGCCGGCGCACCCGCCTGTCCATGCTGCTGCGGGACCAGGAGGTCTTCGCCCCCGGTCTGCGCACCGCACGCGGGCTCCGCGCCAAGATCCGCGAGCTCGCCGACGAGCGCGGGATCGACGTCGGCTACCTCGCCGCCGGGCTCGTCTCCTGGCGGGCCACCGTCGACGGCCGCAGCGAGCAGCTCAGCGCCCCCGTCATGCTGGTGCGCATCTCCCTGGCGGCCCGCGACCGCGACGACTTCGAGATCCAGCTCCTCGGCCGCGCCGAGGTCAACCCCGTCCTGGTCCGCTACTTCAAGGAGCACCACGGGACCACCATCGACGTGGAGAAGCTCTACGCCGCCGCCTACATGATCGCCCGGTTCGACCCGCGCCAGGCCATGGACGAGCTGCGCCGGCAGCTCGCGGACGTGCCCGGCGTCGTCGTCGAGCACCGACTCCTCGTCTCCACCTTCGCCGACGTCGCCGACCCGGCCGACCCCGCGACCCTCGACACCACGCACCCGGTCGTCTCCGCGCTCCTGAAGGACTGGGAACAGCACGACGGCGTCGGCGAGCCGGACCCCGTCGCCGAGCCCGACGTCGACGTCAAGACCACCGACGAGCGCGATCCGGCCGACGAGCTGCTGGTGCTCGACGCGGACGCCAGCCAGCAGGCCGTGCTCGACCTCGTCGAGGCCGGCGAGTCGTTCGTGGTCTCCTCGCCCCCCGGCACCGGGCAGACGCAGACGGCCATCAACGCCGCCGCCGTCCTCGCCGGGCAGGGCAAACGGGTGCTCGTCGTCGCCGAGCGCCGGCAGACCGCCAACGAGCTCATCCGCCGGCTCGCCTCCCTCGGCCTCGACAGCCTCGCGCTGCGCATCGCCCCCGAGGTCGACGCCGAGGCGCTCCGTCGCCAGCTGACCAAGTCGATCCTGCGCAACGAGCGCGCCGAGGAGCCGCAGCTGACCCGCGCGCACCAGACCCTCAAGCGCCACCGCCACGCGCTGCGCGACCACGTCTCCTCCCTGCACAACGTGCGCGAGCGGTGGGGCTGCTCGCCGTACCAGGCGATGCAGGAGCTGGCCCGCCTGACGGCGCTCACGCCGGCCCCGTCCACCGCCGTGCGGCTGAAGCGCTCGGTGCTGGACCAGATCGTCGCGCGCGACGAGACCCGCACCAAGCTGCGCCGGGCCGCCGAGATCGGCGCCTTCGACCAGTCCGTCACCCGCAGCCCCTGGTACGGCGCGCGCCTGCGCAATTCCAAGGAGGCCCAGGACGCCTACGGGCTGGCCCAGCGCCTCGCCGAGGACCTCCCGCGGCTGCGCGAGCGCATGCAGCAGGTCGCGGCCCACTCCCAGATCAAGCCGGGCGACTCGTTCGCCCAGTGGGGCGAGCAGCTGGACCTGCTGGTCGCCGTCCGGGAGAGCCTGGACAAGTTCGAGCCGGACGTGTTCGACCGCTCGGTGGACGACCTGATCGCGGCCACTGCCTCCTCGTCGTGGCGGCGCGAGCACGGCGTGGAGATGGGCTCGGTCACGCGCAGCCGCCTGCGCCGCGTCGCGAAGGAGTACATCCGCCCCGGCGTCCACATCGCCGACCTGCACACCTCCCTGCAGCAGGTCCAGCAGCAGCGGGCCGCGTGGAAGAGCTACGCCACCAGCCAGCGCCACCCGGCCGTGCCGACCGGCCTGCTGGAGCTCAACCGGCACTACCGGGACGCGCAGGACCGGCTCGAGCAGCTCGGCCGGATCCTCGGCGACGCCGTGCGCTCCATCGGCTCCCCGGACGGGACGGGCACGCCCGACCTGACCCGGGCGCCCATCGACGACGTCGTCTCCCACATCGAGCGCCTCGCCGACGACCACGACGCCCTCCAGAGCCTGCCCGAGCGGACCCTGCTGGTCGAGCAGCTCGCCGAGGCCGGGCTGAAGGAGCTCATGGCGGACCTGCTCGAGCGCGAGGTCCCCGCCGCCGAGGTCGGGCACGAGCTCGAGCTCGCCTGGTGGCAGTCCGTCCTCGAGGCGATGATCAGCGGCGACGACTACCTCGCCATGTCCGACGGCTACCAGCTCCGCCAGCTCGAGGCCGAGTACCGCCTGGTCGACAACCTGCACATCGCCTCCGGCGCCTCCCGGTTGAACTGGAAGCTCGCCCAGCGGTGGAAGGCCGCCCTGCTGGACCACCGCGCCGGCAGCCGCGAGCTGAAGACCATGCTCCGCGACGGCGAGCCGAGCGTGGGCGCCCTCGCGGAGCTCGGCGCCCCGCTGGTGAACTCGCTGGTGCCGCTGTGGATCGGCTCGCCGCTGATGATCCCCTCCGTGGTGCCCGCCGAGACGCGGTTCGACGCCGTGCTCCTGCTCGACGCGGACGCCCTGTCCCTGCGCAGCGCCGTCGGCGCCATCAGCCGCTCCGGCCAGGTCATCGCCTTCGGCGACGGCAAGCTCGGGCCCCCCACCACCTTCAGCGTCTCCGTGGACCCCACCGCGTCGCTGCGCGCGCCCCGGACCCCGGTCAGCACGTTCGCCGCGCTCAGCCGCGTGCTCCCGGTGCGCAGCCTCGACACCGTGTACCGCGGGGTCGACGACGGCCTCACCGACGTGCTGGGGGAGTGCTACGGCAGCCAGCTGCACCGGCTCCCGTCCGCCGCCGGCCTGACCGACCCCGGCCAGGGCCTCCACGTCGAGTACGTGCAGGACGGGACGGGGCTGCCCGACGCCGGCGCCGAGGCCGTCGAGTCGACCGTCGCCGAGGTGCAGCGCGTCGTGGACCTCGTGTTCGCGCACATCCGCCGGCGCCCGGGCAAGTCCCTGGCCGTCGTCGCGGCCAACCAGCGCCACGCCACCCGGATCGCCGAGGCGATCCAGGTCCAGCTGCCCAACTACCCGTGGGCCGACGAGTTCTTCCACCGCGACGAGGAGCGCTTCCAGGTCTCGACCATCCAGCGCTCCCGCACCGTGGTCCGCGACGCCGTGATCTTCGCGCTCGGCTACGGCCGGACGCCGCACGGCAAGGCCGTCCACGAGTTCGGGGGCCTCTCCGGCCCCCGCGGCGACGAGCTGTTCGTGACCGCGATGACCCGGGCCCGGGAGAGTCTGACCATCGTCACGGCCGTCCGCGGCGAGGACCTCGACCCGGGGCGGGTCACCGGAGGCGCGGCCCGTCTCCTGCAGGTGATCGAGGGGGCAGAGACGCCCCGGTCGGGGACGGACGCGCCCCTCGAGGATCCGCTCGTGGCCGACCTGCGGAACCGGCTGGTGGCCCGCGGGGCCAGGGTCGAGCAGCGCTACCGCGGCGAGCTGGACCTGGCGATCTGGAACCCCGACGGCGACGCCGACGAGCCGGCTCCGCCGCTCGCCGTCGTCTCCGACGGCACCCAGGGGTATGCGCAGCTCAGCGTCCGCTACCGTTCCCGCCAGCGACCCCAGCTGCTGGAGACGGCCGGCTGGCGGTACGTCCCGCTCTGGACCATCGACGTCTTCAGCGACCCCGCCCGGATCGCCGAGGCCCTGGCCGACTACCTCAACCTTCCCGCCGCCCAGGAGGACGACGTGACCGAACCGGCAGGACGCCCCTCGGGCCGCCGTGCATCCAAGCCGCAGCTCGTGGCCGAGCCCGTGATCCCCCGGGCCGCCGGCGAGGACGATCCGCGCAGCTGGGGCGAGATCCCGGAGGACCGCGACTCCTGGCTCAAGGAGCAGCGCCCGCCGCACTGGGGCTGACCAGCAGGAAGTGGACGCTGCCGCGGCTGCCGGCGCTGGCCAGCTCCGCCGCCTCGTCCGCCGTGGCGGCGACGACCACGGTCGACCGGCCGCCCGGGCCCGTGGAGGCGTCCATCCAGCCGGCCCCGTCCTCCGTGGGCACCCAGAGAACCGCGACGTTCCGGGCGACCGGGGCGGACTCCACGGGCCGCTCGTATCCGTTGCCCTGGCTGAGGACCACGTCCACGTGCAGGCCGGGGGAGAGCAGCCCCAGCACCTCCGTGTTGGCCGGCTCCAGAGGCACCGCGACCGTGCCCGGGGGCATCCCCGTGAGCAGGTGCTCCCCGACGAACAGCCCGCTGTGCAGCGGGGTCCCGGCCGCGATCCCGATGGCCGCCCGCTCGCCGACGGCATCCCCGGCCGCGAGGTCGTGGCCCGGCGGCAGGGCGGCTCGCGCCACCTGCACCGGCTCGACGTCGTCGGCCCCGATGGTCTGCCCGGCCGCGATCTCCCGTGCCGCGACGAGCGTCTCCACCGTCGGCGCCCGCTCCGGGGCCACGGCCGCGAGCGACGCGGCGACGGCGAGGGCGGCCATCCCCGCCGCGAACGGCCGCCGGTAGCGGGCGCTGACGTCCCGCCACGTGCGCCGGTAGCGGCGGTCCCGACGAGCCGTTGGTCTGCGGTCTGGTGCTGCGAACATGCCGCCCAGTCCACCGGGACGGGCCGGGACGCGGAAGGAGCCGCCCACATCACTGTGGACGGCTCCCGAGGCGCTGGCGGGCTGTGGAGGACGAGTCGCTGGTGGAGAGGACGAGTCGGCCCCCGGGTGGCTCCTAGGAGGCTGCCGCGGCCGGGGCGGTCGTGCTCGAGGAGCTCGACCCGGCGGAGCTGGAGCCGGCGGAGCTGGACCCGGCGGAGCTGGACCCGGCGGACGAGGCCGAGGACGACGAGTCGCTCGAGGCCGGGCTGCCGGAGCCCGAGCCGCGGGAATCGTTCCGGTAGAAGCCGGAGCCCTTGAACACCACGCCGCCGACGTTGAAGACCTTGCGCAGGCGCCCGTCGCAGGCGGTGCAGGTGGTCAGCGAATCGTCGGTGAACGACTGGAAGATCTCAAACTCGTTGCCGCAGTCCTTGCAGGCGTATGCGTATGTCGGCATCGGAACCCTTCTAGCACTCGGTTAGTTCGAGTGCCAATTCTACTACAGGCCGAAGCGGCGCACGCCGGAGGCCGTCACGACGCCGTCGACCGGCTGGTCCGTCGATTCCGTCGGGAACTCGCCGGCCGGGAGCAGCTCGTGCTCGTAGACCACCGCGAGGACCTCCGGCCCGCCGCCGTCCGCGCGCAGCTGCTCCAGGAACCGGTCGTAGTAGCCGCCGCCCTGGCCGAGCCGGCCGCCGGCGGTGTCGATGGCCTGCGCGGGGACCAGCAGGAGATCGGCGGCCGCCACCGCCTCGGGGCCGTGGCGCTCGCCCTCCGGCTCGTCCACCCACGCCCGCTCGGAGCGCACCAGCTCCGTCTCCGGGGTCCACTCGGTCCAGGCGAGCCGCCACTCCGGCAGGCAGACGGGCACCACCACGCTTCCGCCCGCGCGGGCGACTTCCGCCAGGTAGGGCCGCACGTCCGGCTCGGCGCCGACCGGCAGGTACGCGGCCACCCGGGGCCGCTCGCCCGCGGCGGTGGCGAGCGCGCGGAGGTGGCCGATGACCGCGGCCATCTCGCGTTCCCGGACGTGCGGTTCCAGGGCACGGCGCCGGGCGCGCAGATCGCGCCGCAGCGCGGCCTTCCGCTCCAGCGCCTCGGCGTGCAGTCCGCTGGCGTAGGACGATGTGGGATGCGACATGGCGTCATCCTACGGGCGTCGACCCGCGGTCCGCGAGCGTCCCGGCACGATCACGGGGTGTATCCGCCGGCACGGCCGCGGTGCGAGCGGGAACGCCGCCGTCGTCCCCTGCCGCCGGAGGCCCGGGCCCCGGCTACACTCGTGCCCATGTCACGCACCTGGCCCTGGGAGCCGTCCGTCGCCTGGTGGCCGGCCACGCTCGAGCACGGCGATCTGGTGCTCCGGCCGCTGCGCTGGTCGGACGCGTCGGCCTGGGCGGACCTGCGGCGGCGCAACCAGGACTGGCTGCGTCCCTGGGACGCCACGGACCCCGACGGCGGGACCCGCCCCACCTTCCGGCACATGGTCTTCTCGCTGAACCGGCAGGCGCGGGCCGGGCACTGCCTGCCGTGGGCGATCGCGGTGCGGCCGGGCGCCGGGGCCGAGCCCGTGCTCGCCGGCCAGGTGACCGTCTCCACCATCACCTGGGGAGCGGCGAAGTCCTGCTCCATCGGCTACTGGATCGACGCCGGGCAGGCCGGGCGCGGCCTGGTGCCGCAGGCGGTCGCGCTCGCCGGTGACTTCGTCTTCGGCACGCTGGGGCTGCACCGCGTGGAGATCAACATCCGGCCGGAGAACGCCGCCAGCCTGCGCGTCGTCGAGAAGCTGGCGTTCCGGGACGAGGGGCTGCGCGAGCGCTTCCTTCACATCAACGGTGCGTGGGCCGACCACCGGACCTTCGCGCTGACCCGGGAGGACGTCGCCGGGAGCTTCCTCGAACGGCTCCAAAGCACAACCATGTGATTTATCCGGCGGACACACCGGAGACAATGCGACGGGGCGCACCGACGACGCCGTAACGTCTGATACGTGGATGTGAGGATTGAGAGCTCGGTGGTCCTCGTCGCAGCGATCACGCTGCTGTTGATGCTCCTGTCCACCGTGGTCCGCAGCTTCGAGGGAGCCGCCGAGAGGCGACCCGCAGGCGGCCGGGCCGCGATCCGCCAGATGAACGCCGCGCCCACCAGCGACGCCGAGGCCGCCCCGATCCGCTGGGATCGGCAGCACCTCGAGTCCGCACCCGGTACCGGGAGGAGCCCCATGAACGCGACTGGTCAGCGAGACGCGAGCGAACTGCGACCCGCCCCCGAGGCCACGACCGCCGCCGCCGCGCCGCTGCGCGTGCGCTGGGGCCGCGTCGCGGTGGCGCTCGCCGGCGCGGCCGGGCTGGCGCTGTTCGTCGTCACCGGCGTCGTGGCGCTCTTCGGCGCGGTCTCCGGCCTCGTCCCCCTCGCCGGCCTCGCAGTCTGCGTGCTGGCCGTCGGCGGGCTCCGCACGCTGGCCGTCCGCGACCGCCGCCGCCGCGTCCTGGAGCGGATCAACCGCACCTACGCCGACGCCATGGAGGCCGTCCAAGAGCAGGTCGCGCGCGAGCAGGAGGCCGCCGAGGCGCCGGCCCGCACCCGCGGCGGGGAGCTGTTCGACGGCCAGCCGGGCCAGTCCGGGCACCGGGCCCCCACGGTGCAGGAGCTGCGCGAGGAGGCCCGTCGGGTCGCCGTCAGTCAGAAGGCCGGGGAGCAGACGGGCCGGCCGGTCGCCGACACGCGCACCTGGACCCCGGTCGAGGTGCCCACCCCCACGTACGTGAAGGCCGCCAAGGCCGAGCGCCCCGAGCCGGCACCCCTGCCGCGCGCCGAGGAGCGCCGGGCCCAGTTCGTCACCAGCATCCTCGCGGACACCCGCGCCCAGGCGGCCCAGGCCGGGACCGCGGAGCAGCCGGCATCCGCGCAGTCGTCGTCCGCACGGCCGGGTTCGGTGCAGCCGGGCTCGGCGTCGTCGGCCCCGTCCGCCACGCCCCGGATCAACCTCGACGACGTCCTGCAGCGTCGCCGCGGCGCCTAACGGACCAGCCCCATGTGGCCGGAGGCGCAGCATGTCGCCTTCCTGACCGACGCCGCCGCCGACCTCGTCGCGCTGGTCCGTCCCAGCATCGAGCGGGCCGTCCGCACCGCTCCGCGGCATCTGCGGCAGGTCCAGCTCCAGCACCGCCCGGGCGCCGGCGTGAGCATGCTCTACGAGCTCTCGGCCGATCTCGGCGGCGGCTTCGTCGGGCTCACCACCGAGCGCCTGCCCGACCCCGTGGGCGACCGGACGGCCGCGCCAGGGCCCGACGGCGCGGCCGGGCGGTACGTGCAGGTCCGGGTGCCGGCGTCGTCGTACCCCGGCGTCGAGGCGGCGGCGGGCGAGCTGACGGTGAGCGTCTGGGACCACCCGCACGATCCACGCCTGCCCGGGCTGTCCGTCGTGAGCGACCCCGAGCTCGTCCAGGCGCGCTGGGGCCGCGGCGAACGGCTCACCGGCCTGCAGACCGTCACCTACCGGCCGCTGCGCCGGGCCGTGCTCCGCGCGGAGCTGACGACGCCCGGGCCCGTCCATGCCTCGCGCCGGATCTACCTCAAGGTGGTGCGCTCCGAGGTCGCCGACGAGCTGCTGCTCCGGCACCGGTTGCTCGGGGCGGCGCGGCTGCCCGTCCCGCAGCTGCTCGACCCCCCGGTGACGGCGGACGAGGCGGAGGGAGGGCCGGCCGGGATCCTCGCCCTGACCGAGGCCGCGGGGCGGCCGCTGTCGCAGCAGATCATGCACGACGGCGGCACGAGCCTGGATCCGGGTCTCTTCGTCTCCCTGCTGGACGCCCTGCCGGACGGGGTGCTCGAGCTGGGTCGCCGGCCGGCCTGGTCCGACCGGCTGGACCGCTACGCCCACGCCGCGCGCACGGCGCTGCCCGGGGCCGCCGAGCGCCTCCGCCAGCTGGAGGCGCGGATCCAGGCGGTCCTCGACACCACCGACCCCGGCCGCACCGTGCCCTCCCACGGCGACTTCTACGAGGCCAACGTGCTGATCGACGGCGGGCGGATCTCCGGGCTGCTCGACGTCGACTCGCTGGGTCCCGGCCACCGCGTGGACGACTACGCGTGCTTCCTCGGCCACCTGGCGGTCCTGCCCGGCGTCGACGAGCGCTACCTGCACACCGAGGAGGCGCTGGCGCACTTCGGGGCGGCATTCGGGGCCGACCTCGCGCGCCACGGCGCCACCGGGCGGGGGCTCTGGGCCCGGGCCGCCGCGGTGGCGGTCTCCCTCGTCGCCGGGGCGCGGGTACCCGGCGCGCCGCGCGAGACGTGGGAGCCCGCCGCGTACCGCCGGCTCCAGGCCGCCGAGGACCTCCTGGCCCTCGCCCGGCGCAGCGGACTGGTCGCCTGAGGGCCGGTCTCATCCGGCTCTCCTCGTCCTCTCATCTGGGCCGGGCACACTGGGAGCCGGACAGCACGCGCGAGACGGAGACGAGCACAGCATGAACACCAGGCTCTGGGTGACCGCCGGGGCGGTCGGCCTCATCGCCCTCGGGACCGGGGTGGTGGTCGCCGATCACGCCTTCACCGAGCCCAAGGACCTGGGCCCCGGCATCACCGTGGTCGACTCCTCGGCGGCGCCGGATGAGTCCACGCTGCCCTCCGCGCCGAGCGGCGCCGCGACGACCCCGGCCGGGGCCTCCGCCTCGCCGGCGCAGAGCCCCGCACCGAGCCCGGAGCCGAGCACCGCACCCGGAGGCGCGGGCGCCGGCAGCGCCGCGCCGACCAGCGCCGCGCCCACCAGCGCCGTCCCGAGCAGCAGTGCGGGGGCCACGGCGCCCGTGCCAGCGGAGACCGACGACGATGACGACGACGACGTGGTCCCCGCGCCTCCCGCGGCCCCCGGCGAGGACGCGGACGACAGCGACGATGGCGACGACGACGGCGGGGCCGGCGAGGACGATTGAGCGACGCATGAGCCGGCCGAGGCGGGTCGCTCGCGGCCGACTCGATCCCTCTTGCTCCCGGCCGAGGCGGGGCCGGGCCGGGTCAGCCGGCGGGGTGCTGCACCGCCAGCCGGTAGCCGAGCCCCCGGACGGTCTGGAAGCGCTCGCTGCCGAGCTTGTTGCGCAGGTACCGGACGTAGACGTCCACCACGTTGGATCCGGGATCGAAGTCGTAGCCCCACACCCGGGCCAGCAGCTGCTCCCGCGTGAGCACCTGGCCTGGATTGCGCAGGAAGGCCTCGGCCAGGGCGAACTCGCGCACGGAGAGGTCCACCGGTGCGCCGTCGGCCCGGGCCGTGTGCGAGCGGAGGTCAAGGACCAGCCCCTCGTGCTCGAGGGTCTCCTGGTCGCTGCCGTTGGCGTCGGAGCGCAGCCGCAGCCGGATGCGCGCCACGAGTTCCTCGAACCGGAAGGGCTTGGGCACGTAGTCGTCCGCCCCGCCCTCGAGGCCGGTCAGCGTGTCGTCGATGCTCGTGCGCGCGGTCAGCATGATCACCGGGACGTCGTTGCGGCCGCGGCGGACCTCGCGCAGGACGCTGAAACCGTCCAGGTCCGGCAGGCCGACGTCGAGCAGGACGAGCTCGAAGTCGCCGGTCATGGCCAGGTCCAGACCCGCCCGTCCCGTCTCGGCGACGGTCGGCTGGAACCCGGCCGACCGCAGGCCCTTGGCGACGAACGAGCTGATGCGCACCTCGTCCTCGATGATCAGGATCCGACTCATCTACCGTCCTTCCACGACTGACTCGAGCCTAGCGGGCACCGGCAGGTGGAGGGCGAAGATCGAGCCGAGCCCCGGCGTCGAGCAGACGCTGACGCGCCCGCCGTGCCCGACGGCGATGGCGCGGACGATCGTCAGGCCGAGGCCCGAGCCCTCGGCGCGCGAGCCGTTCGCCCCGCGCGTGAAGCGCTCGAAGATGGAGGCCGCGTCCTCCTCGGTGATGCCGACGCCGTGGTCGCGCACCCAGAGGCGGAGCTCGCTGCCCTCCCCGCCGGGTCGGCCTGCGTCCGGGGCGTGCCCGCCGGGGACCGTGAGCTCCGCTCCGAGCGCCACCTCGGAGCCGGGCGCGGAGAACTTCATGGCGTTCTGGCAGAGCTGCAGCAGGGCCTGCGTGACGCGCCGCTGGTCCAGCGGGGCGGTCGCGGCGACGTTCTCGGCGATCCGCCACTGCCGGTCGCCCAGTGCCCGGGCCTTGTCGACGACGTCGAGCAGCAGCCGGTCCACGTCCACCGGGCGCGGCTGCACGAAGTCGTCCCGGTCCGAGGTGGCGAGGGTGACGAGGTCCTCCACGAGCATCGACATCCGGTCCAGTTCGTCGAGCGCGACCTCGTGCGTCTGGCGCACGTCCTCCGGGTCCTCGGGGTCCGTGAGCTCGAGGTGGCCGTGCACGATCGTGATCGGGGTCCGCAGCTCGTGTCCGACGTCGTCGAGCAGCCGCCGCTGGGACTCCAGGACCGACTCCAGCCGGTCCAGCATCTCGTTGAACGTGTGGGAGAGGTCCGCGAGATCGTCGCTGCCGGTGACCTCGATCCGCTCGCCGATGCCGCCGGCGGTGATCCGCTGCGCCGTGCGGCGGAGGTCCTCCAGCGGCTGGAAGAGCCGGCGCACCAGCGCCCACGCCACCACGGCGGCGATCGCGAGCGCCACCAGCCCGGCGCCGAAGAACACCACGTACGTGCGCCGCAGCTCGGCGAGCTCCGCCTCGATGTCCCGGGCGAGGACCAGCCGCAGCGGCGCCGGGTCGTCCTGGAGCTGCACGGGCACGACGGCGACGCGGTACGTCGTCGTGCCCGTTGCCTCCGTGGTGAGCCGGATCCGCTCCGGGATCGGCGAGCCGAGGAGGCGCTGGATCAGCTCCTGGTCCTCCTCCAGGCGGACCTCGACGGTCACGGGGGCGTTCCAGCGGATCCCGCCCGGGTGCAGGGCGATCATGCCCTCGCTGCGGGCCGGGGACGTGCGCTGCATCGCCAGGTAGATCAGGTCGGCCGCGGACGTGAACGGCTCGCCGTTCTCCGGGTTGATGCCGGAGGCGTGGAGCGCCTCGAACTCCTGGACCTCGCGGGTGAGGTCGTCGTCGATCCGCGCGTAGAGCTGGCCGACGTGCACCAGGTAGGAGGCCGCGCCGGCGATGCCGAGCGTGACGATCGCGATCACCAGCATGGACGCGAGGACCTGCTGGGCCACGGGCCACCGCCGCCAGAACGGGGCCGCCCCGACGGTCATCGTCGGCCGTCCGCTGGCCCGTCGTCGCCGTCGTCCCCGCCCGCAGGATCGCCGTCCGGCGTGTCCCCGCCCACGTGATCCCCGCCCACGTGATCCCTGTCCGGCGCGGCCCCGCCCGCGGAATCCTGGTCGTCGTCCGCGGGGTTCTCGCCGTCCTCGGTCTCGTCGTCGCCGATGGCCTCGACGACGGCGTCGGCCGCGTGCTCGAGCGCGTTGTCTACGACGGCGCGCGCCGCGGCGCGGGCCTCCTCGGCCTGCAGCGGGAGCCCCTGCTTCTCCAGCACGTCGCCGAGCCCGTTCTGCGCGGCGTTGACGTGCGCGACGCTGTCGGCGTGCTCGGCCGCGATGAGCCGGAAGAGCGAGGCCGCCTCGTCCCACTGGCCCGACTCGGCGAGGACGTGGGCCGCGAACAGCTCCGCGTTGCCGGCGGCGTCGGGGTCCTCGACCGCGCGGAACAGGTCCGCCGCCTCGAGCGCCTCGGCGACCGCGCCGCGCGCGTCGCCGAGGGACCAGCGGCCGCGGGCGTGCGTGTCCCGGAAGTCCGCCGAGTGCCACTCGGCCTCGTGCGCGTCGGCGAGGGCGATCGCCTCGTCCAGCAGGCTCAGCCCGTCCGGGTCGTGCTCCTCGCAGAGGGCGTGGCCGAGCGCGTGCAGGGCGGTGGGCAGCGCCGCCGGGTCGTCCTCGGCGTCCCGGGCCAGTTCCACGGCCCGCTCGAAGCGCGGGCGCGCCCCGGAGAGCGACTCCTCGCGGCTGACGAGCGTCCCGGCGGCGATGAGGGTGCGCGCGGCCTCGCCGTGGAGCTCCGCGGCGACGAACACCTCGGCGGCCTCGTCCCAGGTCCGCAGCGCCTCGGCGAGCCGCTCCTGGTGCCGCAGGGCGTGCCCGAGGGACACGAGGGTGCGGGCCCGCGCCGTCGGGCGCCCGGCGGCCCCCAGACGCTCGGCCAGGGGCGCGAGCACGTCCTCGGCCAGGGCGAACTCGCCGGCCTCCAGCAGCTGGTGGCCCAGGGCCAGGCGGACCGCCCACGTCTCGTCGATCTCCCCGCGCTCGGCCTGCTCCACGGCGACCTTCCACGCGAGAATCGCGGCCTCGTGGTCGGCGGCCTCGGAGGCCGCCTGCGCCACTCCGGCCGCGGCGGACACGGCGCCCTTGCGGACGCCGGCGGCGGCGTACAGCTCCAGGGCCCGCAGCGCGCATCCCTCGGCCTCGAGCCGATGGCCGGCCTCGTTGTGACTGGTCGCCTTCACCATCCAGACGGCCGCCTTCATGGCCCGGTTCAGCGGCAGGCCCAGCAGGCGGTCGGCGGCGGCGACGGCGAGCTCGTGGTGTCCCTCCTTGGCGTGGGCGTGCGCCAGGTAGAGCAGCGCCCCGCCCTCGGACTCCGCGCGGCCGGCCGCGCGGTAGGCGCGGGCGCACCACTCGAGCGCGTCGAGCGCCCCCTCCGAGCCGTAGCTGTGCAGTGCGACGGCGAACGCGAGCTTGATGTCGGCCAGCACGTGATCGGGCGCTCCGGCGGTCTCGTGCGTGATGAGGGCGGCCTCGAGCACGGGCAGCTCCTCGGGGGAGGCCTCGCGGAAGAGCAGCGCGCCGAGGTCCTCCTCCATGTCGGCCTGGAAGCTCCAGCCGGCTGCGCGCAGCAGCGAGAGCCGGGCCCGCGCGGCCCGCCGGGCGCCGTCGTCGTCCCCGCCCAGATGGCGGACCGAGGCGAGCGAGCCCCAGAGCGAGAGCAGGGTGTCGAGGTCGTCGCCGGCGAGCTCCAGGCCGAGCAGCGCCGCCCGGATGGCCCCGGCGTAGTCCTCGGTGTAGGCGCGCTCGTAGGCGAGGTCCAGGCACTCGCCGGCGGTGGTGCAGGCGACGAACGGGTCCGGCGACGTGGTGCCGAGGAGCGCGCGCAGGCGGTCCGACAGGGCTGACACTGCGGCGGCTCCTCTCCGGTGGCTGGCGGGATGTGGTGCGGGGCGTGCGGTGGTCCTCCGTCGAGCTTAGGCGTCGGCGAGGGAGTGCCGCACCAGCGGACCCGCCCGGAAGGGGATGTGTTCACTCAGGGCCAAGGACGTCTCGGTGCGGATGACGCCGGGCAGCTTGAGGATGTGGCGCAGGACCTGCTGCAGGTTGTGGGTGTCGCGGGCGGCGACGCGGCACCAGACGTCCCCACGGCCGGACGTCTCGAAGACCTCCAGCACGTGCTCGCGCCGGCCGAGGGCCGCGACCACCGAGTCCAGCTCGCGGTGGTCCACCTCGATGGTGATGAACGCCAGGACGTCGTAGCCGAGCGCCGCGAGGTCGATGTCCCGGCCGCCGTCGCGCAGGATCCCGGCGCGCACCAGCCGGCGGAACCGGGTGTGCACGGTGTTGCGGGCCAGGCCCAGGGAGTCGGCGAGCTCGCTGATCTGCGCGCGGGGGTCGTTGACCAGCCGGAGCAGCAGCTCGAGGTCCGTGGAGTCCAGGCGGGGCGCGGTTCGTGGCACGGTGCTTCATCCTCCCTCGGTACAGGCGTCTTTTTTGCGCGTCCTGCTCAATTATGCTCCCCGATTCCGATCACGGGAACCAGTCCGCTCCAGCATTGAGCGAGGACATCGACCGAGGAGTATCCGCACCGGGGAGGGGCGCCGCATGACCGTCATCAGCGAACTGCGCATGCAGGCCTCCGCCGAACCGACGCTCCGCGACGGCTGGGACGCGTCCCTGCGGGCGCGGGTGGCCCTGACGGGCGCCGTCATGGGCCTGCTGTTCATCGGCGTGAATATCGCCACCCCCATCTACCCGGTCCTGCAGGCCAAGCTGGGCCTCGGCCCGCTCGGGGTCACCGTCGCGTTCACCGCGTACGTCCTCGCACTCATCGTCGGGCTGCTCTGCTACGGGCACTGGTCCGATCACATCGGCCGGCGGGCCGCGCTCGTGCTCGCCGTCGTGCTGGCCCTGGCCGGCGGCCTGGTCTTCGCCTTCGCGCCGAGCCTGACGTTCCTCGTCATCGGGCGCGTCCTGCAGGGCGCCGCCGTCGCCGCGGCGACGGGCGCGTCCAGCGCGGCCCTGCGCGAGCTGATGCCGCGCCACCCGGACTGGGCGGGACGGTTCACGCTCCTGCTCAACGCCGGCGGCGTCGCCGCCGGCCCCGTGGTCGGCGGGGCGCTGAGCCAGCTGCCCGACCCCACGACCACCCCGTTCCTCATCCACTCGGTCGCCCTCGTGCTGGTCCTGGTCCCGCTGTGGCTGGTGCGCGCCCGTCCGGCCCTCGCGCCGGCGCCGGGGCGGGCCCGCGAGGCCCTCCGGCCCCGCCCGCCCAAACTCGCCCGCGAGGCCCTCGTCCAGTTCTGGATCGCCGCCCTCACCGGCCTGCTCAGCTTCGCCCTCTTCGGACTCGTCCTGTCGCTGGCACCGGGCTACCTCGGCTCCGTGTTCGGCATCGACAGCCCGCTGCTGCTGGGCGTCATCGCCGCGCTGACGCTCGCCTCCTCGGCGGCCAGCCAGCTCGTCGGCCGGGCGACCCCGGCCGTCATCGGACCGGCCCTGATCGTCATGGGCCTCGGCACCGTCGCCCTCGCCTACGGCGCCCACCTCGAGTCCCTCCCCGTCGTGGTCGCCGGCAGCATCGTCGCCGGGGCCGCGCAGGGCCTGGCCTTCCGCGGCGCGTTCAACGACGCCTCCGCCGCGATCCCCGCCGCGCTGCAGGCCCAGGTGACCAGCCTGATCTACCTCGTGACCTACCTCGGCAGCGCCGTCCCGGTCCTCCTGCTCGGCTTCGTCGCCGGCCGGATCGGCATGGACGCCTCTTTCGGGTACTTCTCCGCCGGCATGCTCGCGTGCTGTGTCGCCCTCGCCGCGGTCGCCGCCGCGCGCCACCGCCGGCTGCGAGCCCGCGCCGCCCGCTGAGGCCGCAGCGCCCCCGCGGTGACCGGATCGCCCCCGGCGCCTAATACGCTAGAGGGCATGACCGAGCCGCGCCCCGTCCCCGCCCAACCCGCCGCCAGCGGCGCGGTCAGCAGCGCCGTCCCGCCGGCGGCCCGCCCCTGGGACACGCGGCTCGCCGCCTACTGCGTCGTCGTCCGCGAGGGCCGGATCCTCCTGGCCCTGTGGGACATGCGTGCGAGCCGGCCGGACTTCCGTCCGCGCTGGACCCTGCCCGGCGGGGGAGTGGACCTGGGCGAGCAGGCCGAGGCCGGCGCCGTCCGCGAGGTCGCGGAGGAGACCGGGTACGACGTCGCCGTCACCTCCCTGCTCGGCGTCGAGACCGGCGTCATCCCCTCCGGGCAGCGCCTGCACGGCGAGGGGCGCCCGCTGCAGACGGTCGCGGTGATGTACGCGGCGGAGATCGTCGGCGGCGACCTCGCCCACGAGGTCGGCGGCACCACGTCGCGGGCCGCCTGGTTCGACCTCGACGAGGTCGCGTCCCTGGACCGCGTCGCCCGCGTCGACGAGGCCCTGCGCCTGTACCGCGCGTCGAGCGGCTAGCCGCGCCCACGTCCCGAGCCCCCGAGCCCCGAGCTCCCGAGCTCCCGAGCACATCCCCCGAGCACCACCCGGAACAGGACCACATGACACCCCTGAACGCAGCCGCAGGCCGAGCCGGCCGACGTCGTCCCTCCGAGCTCCCTCCCACCCGGGCGCGGCGCCCGCGGGCGTCCCGGACCCGGGCTGGCGCGCTCTTGCTGGCCGGGAGCCTGGCCGGGGCGCTGGCACTCGCCGGCTGCGGCGTCGCCGGCGAGCCCGAGCCGGCCCCGAGCACCGTCGCCACGCCGTTGACCCTGGCCGCACCGGAGAGCACCGAGGCGCGGATCGCCGCCCACGTCTACGCCGGTGCCCTGCGCGACGCTGGCTTCAAGGCCGCCGTCGCCGTCGAGTCGGGCGAGCGGGACGCCTACCTGGCGGAGGTGGAGGGCGGCGACGTGGACGTCGTCGTCGACTACACGGGGTCCCTGCTGACCCGGTACGACGGCGCCGCCGAGGCGACGGACCCCGGCGATGTCGCCGCCGCCCTGCGCGAGGCGCTTCCGGAGTCGACGGAGCTGCTGGACCCTGCCGAGGCCGACCGCTCGCCCGTCCTGGTCACCACCCGCGCCCGGTCCGTGAGCGCCGAGCTCGGCGCCCTCTCCGACCTGGGCGAGGCCTGTTCCGAGTTGACCTTCGCCGGCCCGCCCGAGTTCGCCGCCGAGGACCAGGACCTGCCCCGCCTGGCCGAGGAGCTCGCGTGCACCCCGAAGACCTACGCGGCCAAGGGCGACCCGGCGGAGATCCTCTCCGCCCTGCTGACCGACGCGGCGCAGATCGCGGTCCTGCCGCGCACCGACCCGGAGATCGCCCGCAACGGCCTCGTGGTCCTGGACGACCCCCGCCACTTCTTCCGCGCCCAGCAGATCGCGCCCCTCGTCCACGCGGACACCGTGCCGGACGAGGCCCGCGAGGCGCTGGGCCGGGTCTCCGAGGAGCTGACCACCGAGGAGATGCTCCGGCTCAACGGGCAGACCCTCGGGGACGCACCCCTGACGCCCCGGCAGGCCGCTGAAATATGGTTGGCGGAACACGGGTTCGGTTCCTAGCTGTGACAAGCTAGTGGTCATGTCAGCCTCCGAACAGATCTCTCGGGAAGACCGGCGATTCAAGCAGTCATCGAAGCTGCGGGACGTCCTGTACGACATCCGCGGGCCGGTGCTCGAGCACGCCCAGCGCATGGAGTCCGAGGGCCACCGCATCCTCAAGCTGAACATCGGCAACCCCGCCCCGTTCGGGTTCGAGGCCCCCGACGAGATCCTCGTGGACATGATCCGCAACCTGCCGAACTCGCAGGGCTACTCGGACTCGCGCGGGATCCTGTCGGCCCGGACCGCGGTCTCGCAGTACTACCAGACCCGCGGCATCCGGACCATCGGCGTGGACGATGTCTACCTCGGCAACGGCGTCTCGGAGCTGATCACGCTCAGCCTCAACGCCCTCCTGAACGATGGCGACGAGGTCCTCATCCCGGCCCCGGACTACCCGCTGTGGACCGCCTCCGTCTCGCTGGCCGGCGGGACCCCGGTGCACTACCTGACGGTCGAGGAGGAGGGCTGGATGCCCGACCTCGAGGACATGGCCGCCAAGATCAGCCCCCGCACCAAGGGCATCGTGCTGATCAACCCGAACAACCCCACGGGCGCGGTCTACCCGAAGCACGTCATCGAGGACATCCTCGAACTGGCCCGCCGGCACAACCTCATCGTCTTCTCCGACGAGATCTACGAGAAGATCCTGTACGACGACGCGGTGCACTACAACACGGCGGCGCTGGCCGACGACGTGCTGACGCTGACGTTCTCCGGACTGTCCAAGGCCTACCGGGTGTGCGGCTTCCGTGCCGGCTGGATGGCCATCTCCGGCCCGCGCCAGCGCGCCAACGACTACATCGAGGGCATCAACATGCTCACGAACATGCGCCTGTGCGCGAACGTCCCGGGCCAGAACGCCATCCAGACCGCGCTCGGGGGATACCAGTCGATCAACGACCTGATCCTGCCCGGCGGGCGGCTGCTGGAGCAGCGGAACCTCGCCTACCAGCTCCTCAACGAGATCCCCGGCGTCTCCGTCCAGCAGGCCAAGGGGGCCATGTACCTGTTCCCCCGGCTGGACCCGGAGGTGTACCCGATCAAGAACGACGAGAAGTTCGCGCTCGACCTCTTGAAGCAGCAGAAGCTGCTGGTCACCCACGGCACGGGCTTCAACTGGGTCGCTCCGGACCATTTCCGGCTCGTCACGCTGCCCGCGAAGCAGGACCTGCGCGACGCGATCGGTCGGATCGCCGAGTTCCTGGAGGGCGTGCGGGCCTAGCCCGTATCCCGGGCCCGGACCGCGAGAGTAGGCTCGTCACCACATTCGTCCCCACCGACGGAAGGTGAAGCGATGACCGAGACCACGACGGACCAGGCGAGGGCCCGGACGGACCGTCGCGCGGAGCCCGGCACCGAGGAGGCGGCCCGGCCGCAGCCGCTGGACTTCGAGGAGAGCCCCACCACGCTGCTGCGGGCCGGGGCGGAGCTGGACCTGGGCACCGTGGATCCCGGGTCGAAGCCGGGGTACCCGGGCTCGAAGGCCGACGGCAAGGCGACGCTGAAGGCCATGGACCCGGTGCTCGACGACCTGCAGGAGCGGTTGTTCGCGGCCTCCCGCTTCGGTGCCGAGGACCGCCTCCTGCTGATCCTGCAGGGCATGGACACCGCAGGCAAGGGCGGGATCGTCCGCCACGTCATCGGCGCGGCCGACCCGCAGGGCGTCCATCACCACGCGTTCAAGGCTCCCACCCCCGAGGAGCTCGAGCACGACTTCCTCTGGCGCGTGGAGAAGCAGCTGCCCGGTCGCGGCATCATCGGCGTCTTCGACCGGTCCCACTACGAGGACGTGCTGGTGCACCGCGTGCGGGGACTGTCCCCGGAGGCGGAGATCGAGCGCCGCTACGGCGCGATCCGGGACTTCGAGGAGCAGCTGGTCCGCTCCGGCACCCACGTGCTCAAGGTGATGCTGCACATCTCCCCGCAGGAGCAGCGGGAACGACTGCTCGAACGGCTGGACCGGCCGGACAAGCACTGGAAGTTCAATCCCGGCGACATCGACGAGCGGGCCCTGTGGGGCGACTACCAGCGCGCGTACGAGACGGCGATCCGGAGGACGGACACCGACTCCGCACCGTGGTTCGTGGTGCCGGCGGACCGGAAGTGGTACGCGCGGGTCGCCGTCCAGCAGCTGCTGATCGACGTCCTGCGCCGGATCGACCCGCAGTGGCCCCCGGCGGCCTTCGACGTCGACGAGCAGCGCGCCCGGCTGCTGGCCTCGGACTAACCCAGACTCACCCACGGGGCGGCGGCCTCCTCCGGGGTACCGTCGCCGGGGTGCCTCGGCCGCGCGCGGCCGGGGCGTCAGCCCTCGTTGCCGTCCTGGGCCTGTCGGGCGGCCTCGAGCCGGCGCCGTGCGCCCTCCAGCCATGCCTCGCAGCGGGCCGCCAGGGCCTCGCCGCGCTCCCAGAGCGCCAGCGACTGCTCCAGCGTGGCGCCGCCGGCCTCCAGCTGGGAGACGACGGCGATGAGCTCCTCGCGGGCCTGCTCGTAGCTCAGGTGCTCGACGTCGGTGTTCGCGTCCTCGGTGCTGGGCGCCGCGGTGCGGGCGTTGTCCGGGGTCTCGGTCATGGTGGGCTCCTGTCGGTGCTGGACTGACTGCCGGTGCTGAGCTGATTGCCGGCGTAGGGGTGGCGGGGGAGGTGTCACGGACGCGGGTGCCGCGGCCGCGGCGGGGTCAGGTGTTGTTGGCGTGGGTGGCCGTCACGGTCGCGTCGAGGCTGCCGACGGCGACGCGGACCAGCAGCCCGGCACCGTGGGGGACCGCCGTCGCGTCCCGGACGATGTCCCCGGGCTCCAGGCCGCCGGCCGGTGCCGCCGCCTGCGGGTCGATCTGGACCACCGCGTAGCCGCGGTCCAGCGTGTGCTGGGGGGAGAGCTGGCGGATCTGCGCCCGCAGGTGCCGGAGATCGGTCCCGGCCCGGTCGACGGCCAGCCGGGCGGCCGTTCGATTGCGGTCGGCCGCTCGCGCGACGTCCTCGGCGCGGGAGTCGATCATCGCCTCCGGGGCCGCGAGGACGGGCCGCGTGCGCAGCGCCTCGAGCCGCTGGCCCTCGCGCTCCACCAGGTTGTAGACCGCCCGGTCCAGGCGCAGCCGCGCCTCGGCGATGCCCTGGCGCTCCTCGGCGACGTCCGGGACGATCCGCTTGGCGGCGTCCGTGGGCGTCGAGGCGCGCACGTCGGCGACGTCGTCGAGGATCGGCCGGTCCGCCTCGTGCCCGATGGCGCTGACGACCGGGGTGCCCGCCGCCGCGACGGCGCGGACCAGCTCCTCGGAGCTGAACGGCAGCAGATCCTCCAGGGCTCCGCCGCCGCGGGCGATGACGACCACGTCGACCTCCGGGAGCCGGTCCAGCTCGGCCAGGGCCGCCATGACCTCGCCGACCGCGTTGACCCCCTGGACGGCGGTGTTGCGGACCTCGAACTCGACGCCCGGCCAGCGCAGGGTGGCGTTGCGGATGACGTCCTTCTCCGCGTCGGAGTCGCGCCCGGTGATGAGGCCGATGCGCTGGGGGAGCAGGGGCAGGGGACGCTTCCGGTCGACGTCGAACAGCCCCTGCGCGCCGAGTGCCTGCCGGAGGCGCTCCAGGCGGGCCAGGAGGTCGCCGAGGCCCACCGGGCGCAGGTCCGACGCGTTCATCGAGAGCCGGCCCGTCTTGAGGTAGAGGTTCGGCTTGATCCGGGCGACGACGCGCGCCCCGACTTGCGGCTTGGTCTCCAGTCGGTCCATGGTCGACCGCCAGACGGTGACGGAGAGGGAGTTCTCCACGTCGACGTCCCGCATGGTCAGGTACGCGTGCCCGTTGCGGACGTTCGCCTCCAGCAGCTGCCCTTCGATCCATGTCTCCGGGGCGCGCTCGATGTGGTTCTTGAGGACGGACGCGAAGTGATGCAGCGGCCAGGGGTTGTCCGGCGAGGTCTGCCCGGCCGTGGTCGGGAGCGTCTTGCGCTCCTCGGCCCCGGCCGGGGCGTCCGCCCCGTCGCCGGGGTCCGTGCTGTAGCCGTTGTCCACGTGCTGCCCTTTCCGCCGGTGTACTGCTAGACATTCCTATCAGCATCGGCCCCCTTTTAGTGATCCGGCCCGCAGACCTGTGGAGCGCCGAACGCGTAGCATGGAGGCATGCCTACCCGCTCCGCCGCTCCCGTTTCCGTGCCCATGCCGCGCATCCCGCGGCAGCGGCGCAGCCCGGAGGACGTCGCCGCGGCCGCACCGGTCGAGGGGCCCAAGCGCGTCCTGCTCGCCGCGCCGCGCGGCTACTGCGCCGGCGTCGACCGCGCCGTCATCGCCGTGGAGAAGGCCCTCGAGCACTACGGCGCCCCGGTGTACGTGCGCAAGCAGATCGTCCATAACGTCCACGTCGTCTCCGAGCTGGAGGCCCGCGGCGCCGTGTTCGTCGAGGAGACCGACGAGGTGCCCGAGGGCGCGCTCGTCGTCTTCTCCGCGCACGGGGTGAGCCCCGCCGTCGTGCAGTCCGCCGAGGACCGCAACCTGCGCACCATCGACGCGACGTGCCCGCTCGTGACCAAGGTCCACCGCGAGGCCGTGCGGTTCGCCCGGGCGGGAAGCCAGATCCTGCTCATCGGGCACGAGGGCCACGAGGAGGTCGAGGGCACCTACGGCGAGGCGCCGGAGCACACGACGATCGTCAACAATCCGGCCGAG
The DNA here is from genome assembly GCF_031178195.1 of Zhihengliuella sp. Taxonomy (GTDB): domain Bacteria; phylum Actinomycetota; class Actinomycetes; order Actinomycetales; family Micrococcaceae; genus Zhihengliuella. The sequence continues at coordinate 103,361 of NZ_JAPSJL010000005.1, read as the reverse complement.
GCGCGCACCGTGCAGGTCGAGGACCCGGACAAACTGATCTGGCTCTCCCAGACCACGCTCTCCGTGGACGAGACGATGGAGATCGTCACCATCCTGCGCGAGCGCTTCCCGAACCTGCAGGACCCGCCCAGCGACGACATCTGCTACGCCACCAGCAACCGGCAGGCCGCGATCAAGAAGATCGCCCCCGAGGCCGATCTCGTCCTCGTCGTCGGCTCGGCGAACTCGTCCAACTCCGTGCGCCTCGTGGAGGTCGCGCTCGAGTACGGGGCGCGCGCCGCCTACCGCGTGGACTTCGCCGACGAGATCGACGAGGCCTGGTTCGAGGGCGTCGCCACCGTCGGCCTGACCTCCGGCGCGTCCGTCCCGGAGGTCCTCATCGGCGACGTGCTGCGCCTGCTCTCCGAGTACGGGTTCGGGGAGGCCGAGGAGGTCGTCACGGCCGAGGAGGACATCCTGTTCTCCCTGCCGAAGGAGCTCCGCGCCAAGCTCAAGGAGGCCGGCGACGACTCGCGCGGGCTCGGCGGACGCGTCAAGCAGGGCTGAGCGCAGAGCGGCACTCCGCCCCCACCAGTGACGTTCGGCGATCCCGCGAGTAGCGTGGTGCAGGTCACACTGACCGACCCGACGTCGTGGAGGTTGCCGTGTCCAGTTCATACAGCCCCGGAGAGCGCGCCCGGAGCGTCCGGGACCGCGCCCGGAGCAGCGAGCACACCTCGCCCGGACTCCTCGCGGAGCCGGTGGAGCCCAGGACCAACAGGCGCCGATGGATTGGCCTCGCCGCGGGCCTGCTGGCCGCCCTCCTCGTCTACTTCTCGATGCCACAGGACCTCGACCCGGCGGCCCGGCTCACGGCCGCGACGGCGGTCCTCATGGGCATCTGGTGGATGACCGAGGCCCTGCCGATCCCGGCCACCGCCCTGGTGCCGCTCGTCGTCTTCCCCGTCTTCGGCGGCGTCGACATCGAGGAGGTCGGCTCCAGCTACGGCAACGACATCATCTTCCTCTTCATGGGCGGGTTCATCCTGGCCCTCGCGATGCAGCGCTGGAATCTGCACCGGCGCATCGCCCTCATGACGGTCTCCGCGATGGGGACCCGGTCCACCATGGTGATCGCGGGGTTCATGCTGGCGACCGGCTTCCTGAGCATGTGGGTCTCCAACACCGCCACCACCGTGATGATGCTGCCCATCGGCGTCTCCGTCCTGCTGCTGGTCACGAACCTCGGGGTCACGGGCGGACGCGGCGAGGAGGCCCCGGCCGCCGGGGCGGGGGAGGCGAACGACGACGTCGCCCTGGCGCGCGGCCGGGAGGACCCCGCCGGCGCAGACCCCACCGGCGCGGAGGCCGGCGGCAGCGCGGACGACGGCGAGAGCGCCCGCGCGGTCGACGCGGAGGTCAAGGAGGCGGTGATCGCCTCCAACTTCGGCACCGCCCTGATGCTCGGGATCGCCTATGCCGCATCGGTGGGCTCCCTGTCCACGATCATCGGCACGCCGCCGAACACTCTGCTGGTCGGCTACATGAACGATGCCCACGGGGTGGACATCGGCTTCGGCCAGTGGATGCTCGTGGGCCTGCCGCTGGCCGCGGTCATGCTCTTTCTGGTCTGGTTCCTGCTGACCAAGGTGCTCTTCAAGCCGGAGATCGACGAGATCCCCGGCGGCCGGGAGCCCATCCGGCGCCAGCTCCGCGAGCTCGGGCCCATGAGCACCGGCGAGAAGCTGGTCCTGGCGATGTTCGCGCTCGCGGCGCTCTCCTGGGTCTTCATGCCGATGATCGCCAAGGGCCTGATCTCGGATGCGGGGATCGCCATGACCGTCTCCATCCTGCTGTTCCTCCTGCCCGCCGGGGCCGGGCGCGGCGTCCGCCTGCTGGACTGGGAGTCCGCCGTGAAGCTGCCGTGGGGCGTCCTGCTCCTCTTCGGCGGCGGGCTGGCGCTCTCGGCCCAGTTCAGCGCCTCCGGGCTCACGGAGTGGATCGGCCAGCAGGCGCAGGCGCTGGGCACCGTCCCGCTGGTCCTGCTGGTGGTCATCATGGCCACGGGCGTCATCTTCCTGACGGAGCTCACCAGCAACACCGCGACGGCAGCCACGTTCCTGCCCGTCGCGGGCGGCGTGGCGCTCGGGCTCGGCGTGGACCCGCTGATGCTCGCCGTGCCGGTCGCGCTGGCGGCGACCTGCGCGTTCATGCTGCCGGTGGCGACACCGCCGAACGCGATCGCCTACGGCTCCGGCTACGTGACGATCGGCCAGATGATGCGCGGCGGCATCTGGCTCAACGTCGCGGGGATCGTGCTCATCACCGTGGTGACCATGAGCCTGCTCGTGTGGGTGTTCCAGCCCGGCGGCTAGGGCGTCCACCGGTTCAGATCCAGCCGCGGTGCTGGGCCTCGCGGGCCGCCTCGTAGCGGTTCTGCGTGTTCGTCTTGCCGATGGCGCTGGAGAGATGGTTCCGCACGGTCCCCGGGCTGAGGCGCACGGACTCGGCGATGGCGCGGATGGAGCCGCCCGCGGCCGCGGCCCGGAGCACGTCCCGCTCCCGGTCGGTGAGCGGATCGATCCCGCCCGCGAGCGAGTCGGCGGCGAGCTGCGGGTCCACCACGTGTTGGCCGGACGCGACCTGCCGCACCATCTGGGCCAGGCGCTCGGCCGGCGTGTCCTTGACGACGAATCCGGAGGCACCGGCCTCCATCGCCCGGCGCAGGTAGCCGGGCCGGCCGAAGGTCGTGACGATCAGGCAGCGGCAGCCCAGCAGGGCGGACGTGATCTGCCGGGTGACCTCGATGCCGTCGGCGCCGGGCATCTCGATGTCGATCAGCGCGATATCCGGGCGGTGGAGGCGCACCGCGTCGAGGACCTCGTCCCCGCGGCCGACCTGGGCGACGACCTCGAGGTCCGGCTCCAGCGAGAGCAGGGCCGCGAGACCGCCGCGCACCAGGTCCTGGTCGTCCGCCAGCAGCAGCCTGATCGGCGTCACCGCCTCACCTCCAGGGTCGTTCCGGGACGCTCGTCCTCGGGGTGGGTGGGCCGGACCTCGACGCGGGCACCGACGCCGCGGGCGCGCTCCCGGAGCCCCAGCAGCCCGTTCCCGTGCTCGGCCCCGCCGCAGCCGGCGCCGTCGTCGGCGATCGTGAGGGTGGCGGGCCGGACGTCGATCCGGCAGTGGGTGGCCCCGGAGTGCCGGACGGTGTTGGTGACGCCCTCGCGCACGGCCCAGGCGAAGAGGTCGCCGCCGTCGTCCCGCACCTCGGGATCGACGACGACGTCGGCCCGGATGCCGGCGGCCTCGAGCGCCGTCCGCGCCGCCTCCAGCTCGGAGGCCAGGCTCGGCGTGCGCAGCCGGGTGACCGTGGAGCGGATCTGTCCCAGCGACTCGCGGGCGAGAGCGTCGATCTGGTCCAGCTCCTCGCGGGCGCGGTCGACGTCGAGGTCGAGCAGCCTCCGGGCCAGCTGCGCCTTGATGGACAGGACGGTCAGCGAGTGGCCGAGGACATCGTGCACGTCGCGGGCGATCGCGTTGCGCTCGGCGGCGACCTGCAGGTGGTTCTGCGCGTCCCGGGCCCGCCGCTCGTTGTGCTCCATGAGGCGGGCGAAGACGATGACGGCGACGCCGAAGCCGGGGCCGAGCAGCGTCCAGAGCGTCCCGGAGAACTGCGCGGCGACAGAGCTGGGGACCAGCCAGACGAGGATTCCCGCGGCCAGGCCGGGCACCAGCGGCAGGCTGAACACCAGGACCGCGGCGATGAACGGGGTGAAGGCCGCGACCCATGGGCCGGCCGCCGGCGTGGCGAGTGCCGCGAGCGCAGCGAGCGCCAGGACGCCGACCATCAGGCGCCGACGGTTGGCGGCGACACCGACGTCCTCGCCGGAGAGCACCCAGAACAGCCAGATGTAGACGGCCGCGAACGCGATCGCCGCGACGAGCGCGACCGTGGTCCACGCGGGACCGGCCGGACCGCCGAGCGCCGACGCGACCGGGAACCCGAGGAACAGCAGCCAGATCGCGGCGTAGAAGATGCCCGCGACGGGGCGCTTCGGCTGCTCGGCGCTGTCCATGTCGGTCATTCTGCCAGCCACGGAGGGCCCGGTCGGGTGGAGGGCCATGGCTACTGCCTCCTGGTCCGTCGACGCTGCAGCATCAGGCACGCCGCCGCGAAGACGAGCGTCCACGCGACGACGTTGGCCAGCACCATCCAGAGCGGATCGTTGCCGGCGATGCCGTTCATGGAGATCTGGTCGCCGCCGGTGAGCGGGTAGCGGGCCAGGGCGACGACGCCGTAGAGCGGGGTGAAGCGGCCGATGTCCAGCAGGACGCCGTCCAGCGGGGTGAACGCGTTGCCGAGGAAGCTGAAGATCACCAGCAGGCCGGTCGCGGTCCCCACGGCGGCATCGGAGCGGAAGGCCATGCCGATCGCGAGTCCGTAGAGCGCGAACGGGACGACGCCGACGACGGTCAGCAGCGCCGTGGCGATCCAGGTGCCGACGGGCATGTCGGTCACCGTGAAGACGCCCGTGATGTTCAGGACGAGCACGGGCAGCACGGCGATGCCGAGGGCTACCGCGGTCTTCGCCATCACGAACCCGCCGTGCGGCAGCGCGGTGAGCGCGAGCTGGCGGCCCCAGCCCTGCTGCAGCTCGACGGCGGCAGAGCCGGCGAGCGACGTGGCGGCCATGGCGGCGCCGTAGCAGGCGATCGAGATCATGGTCCACGCGCTGACGTTGCCCTCGCCGACGGGGACGTTCGACCACTCCATCGAGGCGCCGAAGAAGAGGAACAGGACCGTCGGCAGGACGATGACGAAGAAGCTGTTGCCGATATTGCGGAGGTTCCTCCAAAAGTCCATGGCGATGTAGGTCCCGATGCTCATGCTGCAACCGTCCTCTCGGTCTCTCCTGCGGTCAGGTAGCGGAAGGCCTCGTCGAGGCTCGCGGGCGCGACCTCGAGACCGTGGGCGTCGGTGTGCGTCAGGAGGTGCCGTGCGAGCCCGTCGGCGTCGTCGGTGCGGAACTCGAGGCGCGGTCCGTGCCGCTGGACGTCCACGACATGCTCGAGCGCCTGAAGCTCGGTGTCGGTGGGCGACCAGGTGACGGTGACGCGGGCCACGCCGGCGCGCTGACGGACCTCGTCCGTGGGTCCATCGGCTAGGATGGTCCCTGCGTTCATGAGGACGGCCCGGCGGGCGAACTGCTCGGCCTCCACGAGGTAGTGGGTGGCGAAGACGACGGTGGACCCGCCGTCCGCCAGGGAGCGCATGCTGTCCCAGAAGGCGCGCCGGGCGTTGACGTCCATGCCGGCGGTGGGCTCGTCGAGGATGAGGATCTCCGGCCGGGTGAGCAGTGCGAGGGCGAAGCGGAGGCGCTGCTGCTGGCCGCCGGAGCAGGTCGAGACGCGCCGGGACGCGAAGTCCGTGGCGCCGGCCGCTTCGAGGACCTCGTCGACACCGAGCGGGGCGCGGTGGAGCGAGGCGATCATGCGCACGGTCTCGCGGACGGTGAGGTCGGGCAGGAGGCCACCGGTCTGGAGGAGTGCCGAGATACGGCCGGCGGTGACGGCCTTCCGCGGCGTGGTTCCGAGGACCTCGACGGTTCCGTGCTCTGGCACGGTGAGGCCGAGGATCATGTCGATGAGCGTGGTCTTGCCCGCGCCGTTGGGCCCGAGCAGGGCGACGACCTCGCCGGTGCAGACGGTCAGGTCGACGCCGTCGACGGCGCGGACCCGGCCGCCGCCGGAGGGGAAGGAGCGGCGGACGCCGCGGAGACTGATGACGGGTGCTGTGTCCATGCCCTCACGCTAGGTCGGCTCGTTGCTCCGCACCCGGGCCCGCGATCATGAATCGTCCATGACAGTTGTCATGCAGCCACGCTCATGCGGTCCGGCTCACGCCGATTCCTGGGTCAGTTCTTGGGGCAAGAGCTCGGGTGCGCTCAGTACCCGCGGCGTGGACTCGACCGGCGTCACGTCGAGGGCCTCCGACTGCGTGGACTCCTTCAGGCCGGGATCCAGGTCCTGGAGCCGTCGCGTGGACGGCAGGACCCTCGACTCGAGTGTCCCGACGAACGAGTTGTAGCGTTCGACGGAGGTCTTCAGCGACTTCCCCAGCCCGTTGATGTGCCCGCCGAGGGTCCCGAGCCGCTTGTAGAGCTCCCGGGACTCCTCGAACAGAGTGCGCGCATTGTCGGTGAGCAACTCCTGGCGCCAGGCGAAGGCGAGGCCCTTCAGGATGGAGAAGAGCGTGGCGGGAGACGCCAGCGCCACGCTCTTCGAGTAGGCGTGGTCCAGTAGCCCCGGGTCCGCCTGGAGCGCGGAGGCCAGGAACGACTCGGCCGGCAGGAAGCAGACGACGAGCTCGGGGGAGCCGGGGAGGGAATCCCAGTACTCCTTGGAGCCCAGCTGGTCCACATGGGAGCGCAGCGCCTTGGCGTGCGCCGCCATCAGGCGCGACCACTCCTGCTCCTGCTCCGCCGTGAGCGTGCCCGACGCGCCGATCTCCTGCGCGGCGAGGTAGGAGCTCAGCGGCACCTTGGAATCGACGGCGACGGCCTTGCCGCCGGGGAGATTCACGACCATGTCCGGGCGCAGGCCGGCACCCGCCCCATTCCTCACGGCCCGGAGTGTGGCCTGCTCGGTGAAGTCCACCTGGGCGAGCATGCCCGCCGCCTCGACGACGCGGCGCAGCTGCGCCTCGCCCCAAGTGCCGCGCGTCGTATTGTTCTTCAGCGCGCCCGCCAGGGAGGCCGTGGTGCGCAGTAGTGCGGCGTCCTGCTCGGCCGCGGCGGCGAGCTGCTGGCTGAGCTGCCCGAACTGCTCCACCCGGTCCCGTTCCAGCAGGGCGACGTGCTCCTGGACGGTCCGCAATCGGTCCGCCAGGGGCGCGAGCATCTGGGCGACGGACCGGTCCTGGCCGGAGCGCTCGCGTTCCGCCATCACCTGGCTCTGCAGCGCCGACCGCTCCGCCGCGAGACGCTCCTGCCACGACTGCTGCTCGGCCGCCAGTCGCTCCTGGAGGGCGGTGCGTTCCGCCTCGGCCGCGGCGAGCGAGACCTGGACCGCGTTGAGGCGCTGCACCACGGCGTCGTACTCCTGCTGGGACGGGCCGTCGCTGGTGCGGCCGGCAACCCACCAGGCGCCGGCCGCGCCGAGCGCCGCACCGACAAGCAACGTCAGAACCGGGAGAATCGCGCTGAGAGTATCCATGGCACCAGCATCGCCGGACCCGCCCACGGGATAGAGCACGGGCCGCGTCCGCCGGGAAGCGCGGCCGGAGCGTGGCGGGTAGACTCGTCTGCCGTGGCTCTAACTATCGGAATCGTCGGACTGCCCAACGTCGGCAAGTCCACCATGTTCAACGCACTTACGCGCGCGCAGGTTCTCGCGGCAAACTACCCGTTTGCGACGATCGAGCCGAACATCGGCGTGGTGCCGTTGCCGGACTCCCGGCTGAAGGTGCTCGCGGACATCTTCAAGTCCGAGAAGATCCTGCCGGCGACCGTGTCCTTCGTGGACATCGCGGGCATCGTCAAGGGTGCCTCCGAGGGCGAGGGGCTGGGCAACAAGTTCCTCGCGAACATCCGCGAGGCCGACGCGATCTGCCAGGTCACCCGCGCGTTCGAGGATTCCGACGTCGTGCACGTGGACGGCAAGGTGGACCCCGCCTCCGATATCGAGACGATCGCCACCGAGCTGATCCTCGCTGACCTGCAGACCATCGAGAACCAGATGCCGCGGCTCGAGAAGGAGCTGCGCGCCAAGAAGATCGACGCGTCCTTCGTGGAGACGGTCAAGGAGGCGCAGAAGGTCCTCGAGGAGGGCAAGACGCTCTTCGCCGGCGCCGCGGCAGCCAAGCTGGACCTGGTCGAGCTCAAGCCGATGCAGCTGATGACCACCAAACCGTTCATCTACGTCTTCAACATGGACGAGGCCGGGCTCGCGAACGCCGAGCTCAAGGCCGAGCTGACCGAGCTCGTGGCGCCGGCCGAGGCGATCTTCCTCGACGCCCAGTTCGAGGCCGACCTGGTGGAGCTGGACGAGGACGAGGCCGAGGAGATGCTGCACGAGGCCGGCTACGACGAGTCCGGCCTGGAGAAGCTGGCGCGCGTGGGCTACTCGACGCTCGGCCTGCAGTCCTACCTGACGGCTGGCCCCAAGGAGACCCGCGCCTGGACGATCCCGCAGGGCGCGACGGCGCCCGAGGCCGCCGGCGTGATCCACACCGATTTCCAGCGCGGCTTCATCAAGGCCGAGGTCATCAAGTTCGACGACCTCGTGGAAGCCGGCTCGGTTGCCAACGCGCGCTCGGCCGGCAAGGCCCGCATGGAGGGCAAGGACTACGTCATGCAGGATGGCGACGTGGTGGAGTTCCGTAGTGGATTAACCTCTGGCGGGAAGAAGTAGGACTCGTTTCCCACTCGGACTCAACAGAGATCACGAAGGCAGGAGTTCGCCAGCCCCTCCGTGATGCGCAGAGTGCTAGAGGTCTGTACGAATCGAGCGTGGCCAGTGGCTACTGATCCGCTCGACGCGCCGCAGTCGACTTTCGCGCTCAATGTCAGTGGCCCGTTCTAGTGTTCGAGGTGTCGATAAGGAGGAGGAGCAATGGCGCTGAGGACGTCTCTGGCTGGTCGAGTGCAGAACACCACGCTGCCCAAGACCCACGCCCTGCTGCCCCTCCTGGAAGCTGTCGTCAACGGCATCCAGGCGATCGACGCCCGCTACGGCGACGACGTCGAACGCGGGTCGCTGAGGGTGCGGATCAGGCGAGAGCCACAAGACGCGCTTGACCTCTCGCCGGCGGCCCCGGGACGCGTGCCGCTGAAGCCGATCATCGGCTTCAGCGTCGAGGACAACGGTGTGGGCTTCACCCCGGACAACATGGCCTCCTTCGAGACGCTCGACAGCGACTTCAAGGCCGGGCTCGGATGCCGCGGGGTCGGCAGGCTCCTGTGGCTCAAGGCCTTCGACCGCGTCGAGGTTCGAAGCGCGTACTGCGACGACGATGGGTCGCTCCAGGGACGCCAGTTCAAGTTCTCGGTGACGCGCGAGGTCGAGCAGGACGCCGCTCCCGAGGGCATCACCGACGCAGGCTCGGTGGTGAGCCTGACTGGATTTAAGCAGACGTACCAGCAGAGCGCCGCGAAGACCGTGGAAGCGATCGCTCGCGAAGTGTTCGAGCACTGCATCTGGTACTTCCTCCGTCCTGGTGGAGCGCCGGACGTGATCGTCTCCGACGATGACGGTGATTCGATCTCGCTCAGGGAGCTGCTCGACGACTCGGGGTACTCGGAGACGACGAGGGCGACAATCGACATCAAGGGGGAAAAGTTCGACCTGCTGGGCCTCCGGCTCAAGTCGTCGGTGCGCAACTCCAGCCCGCGCCTGCACTGGTGCGCCGCGAATCGCGTCGTCAAGGACGAGAGCATCGCTGGCAAGGTGCCAGGGCTGTACGGCCGACTGAGGGACGAGGCATCGACCGAGTTCACGTACGTGTGCTACCTGTCATCGAAGTTCCTCGACGATCACGTTCGCTCTGACCGCACGGACTTCGATCTCCCCGAACGAGTCCCTGGGGAGACCCTGATCGACGAGCCCTCCCTCGATGACATTAGGAAAGGCGTGTTCGCGGAGATCGCGCGGAGCTTGGCTGAGCCACTGGCATCCGCCCAGCAGGCCGGGCGGGAGCGGATGCACCAGTACATCAGCACCAAAGCGCCCAAGTACCGCCCGCTGATCAATCGGATCGAGTCCCTCGGCCTCGCCATCGACCCGTCAATCAAGGATCAGGATCTGGAGCTGGAGCTTCACCGTTGCAGCCAGAAGATCGAGGCCGATGTGCTGGCCGAGGGCCAGGCCGTATTCGCGGAGTCGGACGGCGACAGGCCTGAAGGGTACGAAGAGCGCCTGGCGAAATATCTCGAGACGGTGAAGGAGTTCAACCAGTCCGACCTGGCGAACTACGTCTTCCGTCGACGGACCACGCTTGACATCCTCGACAAGCTGATCCAGGCGGACGACGACGGGAAATACGCTCGGGAGGAATCCATCCACGAGCTCCTCTTCCCGATGCGGAAGGAGTCGGCGGAGGTCGGCGCTGACGCCTCGAACCTCTGGATTCTCGACGAGAGGCTCGTGTTCCACGACTTCCTCGCCTCAGACAAGCCGTTCAAGACCATCTCCATAACGGACGACGACTCGATGAAGAGGCCCGATGTGCTCACGACGCGCGTCATCGAGCCGGATTCTCCGGTCCTCACCGCTGAAGGCAAGAAGCTGCCACTGCAGTCAATCGTCGTCGTCGAGCTCAAGCGTCCAATGCGCGATGATGCGGCCGAGGGAAAGAATCCCATCGAGCAGTGCCTCGACTATGTCGCACGGGTTCGAGCCGGCGTCGCGAAGACGGCCACGGGAAGGCCGATTCCCTCGGCGGACGACCCGCCAGCCTTCTGTTACATCATCGCCGACCTCACCCCGACGATGGTGAGTCGGTGCAAGCTATCGGGCCTGACCATGACGCACGACGGGATGGGTTACTTCGGCTTCATCGAGCCGTACAAGGCCTATATCGAGGTCATGAGCTTCGATCGTCTCGTCAACGCTGCCACCGAGCGAAACCGAGCCTTCTTCGACAAGCTCGGCCTGCCGTCGAGTTAGCCGTCGCGATGGACCAGGACGAAGATCGCGGGGGCGACTCCGAGCAGGATCGTGAGGCGGCAGAGGAATTGCCGGCTGACGATGGCGACACGACCTCGCCGGACGCAGCTTTTGAGCCCCCGTTCGGCCTTCGACTGCCGGCCGGGTTCTCGCAGTCATTGATGCCCGGCATTGACGACGCTGCGGCGAAGATGCTCGCACCTATCCGGGCGCAATTGGAAGCAATGCTCCCGGACACCTCCGAGTACGCACGAGCGATCACGGGGCCGCTGAACCGACTCCTGCAGGATCAGATGAAGGCCGCTCTGCCGGACTACGACTTGATGGTCAAGAAAGCGATCGAGCCGTACAACGGGCGACTCCGGGAGCAGATGACGTCGATCGCGGCCAGCCTCCCGAAGTTCACAGGTCCGATGATCGACTTCCCGGTGTGGAAGGGCATCGGAGCCAGTCCGGCGACCGAGTCGATGCTCAAGCAGATCACTGCCCATCAGTCCGAGATGTTCGAGGGCCTGCGCAGCTCGCTGAAGCCGCTCTTCGACCCGGAGCTGCTGCGCGGATTCAACCGGGCTCTCCTACCGCCGAACCTGAGGGATTACGCCGACGAGATCCAGGCGCATCAGGTGCACGGGTTCCTGGAGCAGGAGGGCATCCCGCTCTACCTCGTGCCACGGGGGCGGACGGCACTGCGGCTTTTGCGGGCGAAGAATCGCGCAGGACGGCGACGAGTGCTCGGCGACTGCTACGAGTCGCTCATGGAGGACTGTGCCGCCGTGCTCGAACGGGCGGAGCACGAGGCGATCAGCGATGAGCGGGCATTCGCCCTCGACGGCCTCGGCGCGATGCGGGCCGGGCACGCTCGTTCGGCTCAGGCCATGTTCACCGTCACGCTGGACACGCTGATCTATCGTTTCTATCCCGATCGGAAGGCCCGTGGGGTCATCACGAATCGCAAGAGGGGCGCTGATCTCCCCGAGGCGATCGACGAGATGGGCGTCCGAGAAGCGTTCGTGTGGCTGCCGATCTGGAACGCGCACGAGGAGTTCTGGAAGCACAAGGGCGACAAGGTGCCGCACTACTATTCGCGCCACGCGAGCGTCCACGGCGTCTCCTCTCGCCAGTTCAGCAAGAGGAACTGCATCCAGGTGCTCATGCTCGTCACGAGCCTCATCGGCTACGCCAACCGGGTGGCCCGTGAATCCGGCTAGTTTCGCACGGGCCTGCGGCGGTGATGACGGCGTTGCTCAGTCGTTGCTGCCCTTGATGATGTAGCCGCCGTCTCTGAACTCCTGCGACGCCGCCGCCCAGTCCTCGGGGTGCGAGATCGGCAGGAGTCTGTGCTGTTGCTCGTGCGTGCTGTCGTAGGGCGTCGTGGCCTCGAGCTTCATCCGACTGTGGTCCTTGATCAGCAGCATCTCGACGACCTGCGCCGCGGTCTGCAGGTCGTCGGAGATCGTCCCTGCCGAGACGTCGGAGGGAGAGAGCACCGCCTCGCCCGAGGAGTCCAGGTCGACATAGAAGCCGGCCATCTTCTCCTCGTTGGCTCTCTTGCCTGCGACCTCAGCTTCGCTCCTCTTCTTCGCGAGGTGAGCCGTCCAGCCCTCCTGTGACTGGTCCTCCGGGAGCTCATAGGACTCGTAGTCGCCCCAGAACGCCGCGAGTTCCTGACCGAAGACGAAGGCCTCCATGTATTTCACGGCGTGGCGGCGACCGTCCGACGTCAGCCGCGGGACCTCTCGGAGGTCGTCCGCGCCAGAACTCCATGGTTGCTCGAAGGTCTCGTAGATCCACAGCGCCTTGCCCAGCTCCTCCTGTGCGAGGACCGTGAGCGAGCGGGCGCGGCCGAACGACCCGCGCTCAAGCAGGGCATGGGCGTCGGCGATGAGTCCGGAGGCGTTGTCCATGAGCGCCTTCCAGAGCGTTCGCGCTGTGTTCGGATGCATCTCCATAAGAGGATTCTCCCGCAGTTGAGTTCCAGCCGTGGCATCGCGGATGGCGCAGCCAGCATCCCCCATGAGTGGCGGCGACACAGTTCGGCGTTCCGTAGAAAAGTAACCTCTGACGTGTAGACTGGGTCTATGCACCAGAGCCCTCATGCACCCGTCCGCGCGGCGATCTACCTCCGCATCAGCCAGGACCGCGAGATGGACGGCCTCGCCATCGATCGTCAGCGCGCCGACTGCGAGCGGATCGCCAAGGACCGCGGGTGGGAGGTCGTGCGCGAGTACGTCGACCAGTCCAAGAGCGCGACGGACAAGACCAAGGTCCGCCCGGCCTACGACGAGATGGTGCGTGACTACGAGTCGGGCTCTTTCGACGCGATCGTCTGTTACGACCTCGACCGCCTCACCCGCCAGCCGCGCCAGCTCGAGGACTGGATCGACGCCGCCGAGGATCGCGATCTGAAGCTCGTCACGGCAAACGGCGAGGCCGACCTCAACACCGACGGCGGCCGCCTCTATGCGCGCGTGAAGGCCGCGGTCGCCCGCGGTGAGGTCGAGCGGAAGTCGGCCCGCCAGAGCGCGGCGCACGTCCAGCGAGCCGCCCAGGGCCGGCCCCCGAAGGGCGTGAGACCGTTCGGCTACGACATCGACGGAACGGTCATCCCGCACGAGGCCGAGGTCGTCGCCGAGCTCTTCAAGCTGTTCGCCGTGAAAGACGGCCCCTCTCTCGCCGCCCTCGCGGCGGGTCTCTCGGGCAAGGAGGCGAAGCACATCCCGAAGTCGCTCCACCGCGTGCAGCGGTTCACGCGGACCCTCGCGGAGGAGCGGAACGAGCGCCGAGCCGTGGAAGGCCTCGATCCTCGGCAGGTGCCCGAGGACGGCCCCTGGAGCAGCTCGACCGTCCTGGGGATCCTCCGCAACCCGCGGTACGCCGGATGGTCGGTGTACACCGACCGCCGCGATCGGACGAAGAACAAGCGGCGCTCCTGGTACGCCCAGGTCCTGCGCGACGAGAACGGCGACCGGGTCAAGGGCCAGTGGGAGCCGATCGTGGAGGAGGCGACCTGGCTCGCCGTCCAGGAGCGATTGGACATGCCGGCGCGCGTCACCAACAAGACCGGCTCGACCTCGCGCAAGCACCTGGGCTCCGGCCTCTTCCTCTGCGGCATCTGCGGGAAGCCTGTCAAGGCGCACGGCGTCCGCTACCGCTGCGGCGGTCACGTCATGCGCGTGCGGTCACCCGTCGACGACTGGGTGCTGCGGATCGTGCGTGAGAGGCTCGCGCGCCCCGACCTGAAGGACGTGCTGCCGAGCCGCGACGAGCCGCGGCTGCGCGCCATCCAGGCGCAGATCGCCGTGCACGAGGGGAAGATCAAGCGCGCGCAGCACGACTACGACGAGGAGATCATCGAGAGCTACGACCTCAAGCGCGTGCGCGAGCGTGAGAGTGCGAAGATCGTCGTGCTCGAGGCGGAGCGCACATCGCTTACCGCGACCACTGACCTCGGGGGAGTGCTAAACGCCGACGATCCCGTGGCCGCGTTCGACGACGCGGACCTGGCGATACAGCGCCGCGTCGTCGACTTCTTCTGCACTGTTGAGCTCCTTCCCGCTCCACGCGGACGGAAGACGTTCGACCCTGAGACGGTGAAGGTCACTCCGAAGTAGACCAGTGTTCCAGGTCGTATCGGCCGACTCCCTCGATGTGCTCGGTCCGGGCCTCGAGCCACTCGGCCACCGTCTCGTCGCCATCCCAGCCGTCGACAGCGTGCCGTAGCGCCACGGCGGCTACCTCGGCGGCCAGGCGCTCGGTAGCGGCGGTCGACCGCACGGTGAATTCGTGGCTGACGTACTGCTGACCGCCGGTGCGGCTGCGCGACTCAGTCGGCGGCCAGTCCTCCGGCACGCCCTTCCAGCCGCACTCGCACGTGGAAGCGATGTCGCCCTCCACGCCGGCCTACCGCTTGTCCAGCGCCTTTTGAGGCGTCCAGTCCAGCCCCGGTCGGCGCTAGTCGATGACCTCGATCAGCTTCCGATCCCCGTCGGAGAGCGGCTTGGCCGTCTCCCAGCCCGTGAAGGCGTGGCCCTCGAGATCATTCCGTCGTCGTCGTGCGCTCATGCGCCCAGTGTCGCCCCGAAGGCCGTCAGGACATGTGACCACTCACCACGTCGGTCACCGCAGGTCGGAGAATGGATCCACGACGCCCTGAGCGCAGTGCTCGAGGCAGACGAACGCGATGCGCACGCCGGTGCCGTCCACTGAGCGATGTGTCCGGTTCGCGGTCCCCTCCGCAGACTGAGCACCTCCGGTAAACGTCGTCCGTGGGGCCCTGGCCTCGAACCCATCCAGCTAGTCGATGCCGTTGTAGTCCATTCCTACGGGCGCTCCACGGCCGCGTGCTGGTCGAGCCACTTCGGCTCGACACGCCCCAGACCCTCGGCGACGGCAGCCGCCGTCTCCTGCCAGGCCCTCGCCACGGTGTCCAGGCGATCGGTGCCCGTCGCCTCCGCCAGGTCCCGCGCGCACCTCTCCTGGTCGGCGGGAGACAGATCGCGCATCCAGTCAAGGTCCTCGGTCATGTCCTCGATTCTAGGTCGCCCGCCGGACGGACGCTTCGGAGCTACACGATCGGCGTCGGCGTCCGGACGGACTTCGGATGCCGGGCGCACACCGGCGCGACCAGCTCTGGCAGCGGCACCCCGAGCGCGTGAGCGATCCCGTGGAGCGTGCTGATCTTCGCTGCGACGCGACCGGCCTCGATCTGGATGATCGACTTGCGGTGCACTTCGGCGGCTTCGGCGAGCCGCTCGATGGACATCCCGCGCTCCCGTCGGAGACGTGCGATCTCGACGCCGAGGGCGCGCAGATCGGGGACGGGAGCAGGCATGACTCCACGTTCGCGGAGTCGCGTTCAGTGCACAGTAACCTAAACGCGCCTATCCGAGTGTAGGCTCGAGTCAACGTCGACCCGCTGTAGCGACCCGCCGCCACGTGAGTGAGTGACCTCCCGAGTCGACGAGCTGAGACAGACTTCCAAAAAGGGGAGACCTTGGAGCCTTTGAACACTCGACGCTCGAAACTGACAGTGGGGACGGCGCTGGGCGCATCCGTACTCGTCCTGCTCGCCGGCTGCGGCGGCGCGGGCGGCGACGGGTCGTCCTCGTCGACTGGCGGAGGGCAATCGAAGCCGGTGTCCGAGCCAGGAGAGCAGGCAGTCGAGATCGCCGACGGCACCTATGTGGCCGTGAACCTCACTGAGAATAGGAACGAGCGGGCTTCCGTGATCGTCCTCGACGGAGACTCCGTGACGCAGACGTACTCGGACTGCTGGTACGGCGTCACCACGACTTCCGGCACCAGGTCAGGGGAGGAGATCGCGTGGGATGGCGGCGGCGACCTTCCTGGGACGATGGTGGCCAGGATCGACGACGAGGACGTCGTGGGGTTCCATCTGACGGGCACAGGGTCGATCGCGTACCTCGAGGAGTTCTTCCCCGAGGACTCCCACAGCCTGGCCGGCGACCTGGCGGAGTTCAACCAACGCTGCGACTTCCCGATCCCGGACGCGTGATGGAGCGCGAGCAGATCGCGACAGAGCGGCAGGGCGGGCGGATGGCATTCGGACACGTGCAGAGCCGGCTCAGACCCCGGGCACCGAGCGCCGGGGCGACCTGACCGGAAGGAAGTCCTTATGTCCACCAAGAACCTGATCGTCTCCGACCTGAGCGGTCGGCCCGACGCCGTCCCGACGAGCTTCGGGTACGCCGGGACCTGGTACGAGATCGACCTCACGGCCGCCGAGCACGAGGAGCTCGAGCGCTGCATGAGCGCCTACCTCGATGCGGCGCGCAGGGTCGGCACGGCGGTCGTCAAGCCGCTCCCGCAGCGGTTCGTGCCGGACACCACCCCGGTGGAGCGCTCAGCCATCCGCGTCTGGGCGCGAGAGAACGGCCACAGGCTGTCGTCCTACGGGCAGATCCCGAACGCGATCCACAGCGCGTATGCGGCCGCGCACGCGGAGGCCGCGTCGTGAGCGGGGCGGAACGCGTCGACTCGGACTCGGCGAATGGCGCGCTGCTGATGCGCGTTCCGGGACGGGCGCGTCCGCAGAAGCAGGCTCTCAAGGCGTTCGAGGAGACCGTCGCGGCCCTGAAGCGCCGATACAAGCCAGAGTTCTGGTTCTTCTTCATCCCGAAGGCCGAGGACGTGTACCGCTGGCGCGTGCAGCTGGAGTGCGGGTGCGTCCGAGAGCTCTTCACTCTAGGGAAGGACATCTACCCGGATGCCCATCCGTGGACTGGTCCGACCGCCGGAGACGTCCTGCCCCTGGGCGAGGCCTGGTGCACGAACGACCACAGCGACGTCGAGACGGTCTACCGCGACGTCATCGAGTGGATGGATCGACGCGTCAGGGAGTTTCCAGCTGATCCCGAGGAGTGCCCCGACGACACGATCCCCGAGGTCTGGGCGGCGCTGAGGCAGCCGGAACCGCATTCCTCGGCCTTCTGGAGCGTGCGCCTCTCCTGCGGGCACGTCCACGAACACGTCGTGACCGACGTGGGATGGAGGCCGGAGGACGGGCCGAAGCTGGTCACCGTGGAGCGCGCCGCCGAGATGCGGAGCGAGTTCGAGGCGAGCTGGTCCGCCGAGGACGATGCTGGATGGCCCGAGGAAGGCGCTGAGCGCGACCATGTCCGCAAGATGCTCGACCTGCGCTGGCCCCGTCCGGAGCCCGAGCAGGAGTGCCGCACGTGCCGCTACGCACAGCGCATCACCGGCTACCAGCGCATCGGTTGGCTGGTGCCGAAGAAGGACTCGAAGCCGGCTTCGGACGAGCAGGCCGCGGCGGAGCGGTCGAGGACCGAGGCTCGGCTCGCGAAGGTCGAGGCGGAGGCTCGGCGACTGCGCGAGCAGCTCGGCCTGGCCCTCGACGAGTAGGCCGTCAAGGCGCTACTCCGGGTTAGCCGATCCGCGTGCGCGCGTCGCCCACGATCGAGCTGACGGACAGCTCCGCGCCGAGTGCAGCGGCATGGGCGCGGAGCGTTCCGATCCTCACGCCCTCGAGGTCTCCGCGCTCGATCCGGGAGACCTGGCTCGGACCGACGCCGATGCTCGCGGCCAGCTGCGCCTGCGTCAGGCCGAGCTTGACGCGCATCTCGCGGAGTCGGTGCCCGCGAAGCTCGGCCACCATCCTCTCCTTGTGCGCCATGACTCGTTCCCGGTCCACGGGGTGCCCGGCGACCAAGTCGCCCAATCGTCGGCTCATCGTCTCTCTCCGCTCGGATCGACGGGCTTGAGGCGGTGAAGCCTCGGCTCGCGTGGTCTGTACATGCAGCGCCCTGGTGGTCATCCGGACCTCAGGCCTAGACTCCCGGGGCGGTCGATTGTCCAACGGCTCTACCGCTTGCTCTCGAACGGGTCCACGAAGCTGTGTATTCCGTGCTCCGGGCACATGAACGCGATGCGGACGCCGAGTCCGTCGAGCGCAGTGGGCTCGGGCTCGCAGTCTCCACCGCACTCGGCGCAGGTGCGGTATCCCTCGTCGCGGGGCGCGCCGATCCGCAGGCGGTCCGGCCCTTCGAAGCGTCTATGGTCCACGATTCGACCCTACGTCCACGCGTCGCCGACGCCCATCCCGTCGAGCGCAGTTCGGAAGGCGTCGGTTAAGTCCTGGCCGTGCTCGGACGCCCGTCGGGTAGAGAGACGAAGTCCGTCCGCATGGTCGCTCGCCAGGGACCGGATCTCCGAAGGACGGAACTCGCGGGCCCACTCGAGCCCGTTCGTCTTCCTGTCGAAGCGCAGGCAGACCGCGAGGTCAAAGTCGAGGCTCTTGAAGGCGAAGTGCCGCTGCTCGCCGGGCGGCAGTGTCCGGGACTTCACCTGGACACGTCTGCCCTGCGCATCGATCAGGTCGAATGCCGCCGTCGCTGGAGCCGACAGGTCGCCCCCGTAGACGCGCTGGGCGAGGTGCTCCGCGAGCTCGCCCCCGAGGGCGGTCGCCGTCCTGGAGATGCCCCGCCGAGCCACCTCGTGGCGCAGCGACGCCTCCAGCCGCAGGAGGTCGGCCATCGCGAGCCGTTGGAGGTCGTCGGGTGACATGCGCACAACTCTACGAGGGCTCGGGTCGTTGAGAGGGTGGCTGGCGACTTGATCGTGCGGGAATTCTCGAACTATGATCGTGCGAGAAAGGTCGAACGATAGGAGATGCTCCATGCCCCCACGGACCTACCACCACCCGGACCCGAACGAAATTGCGATGCCACGCGTCCTTTTCGCACTCAGCGAGCCTCTGCGCCTGAACATGGTGCGCACGCTCGCCGAACAGGGAGAGACCGACAGCATCGACCTCGGACCCGATCTGCCGCGCTCGACCCTGACCCACCACACGAGCCTGCTGCGCGAGTCCGGCGTGGTCTTCGTCCGCGCCGAGGGACGCAAGTGCATGATCAAGCTCCGCGACGAGGACCTCGAGGCCCGCTTCCCAGGCCTGCTCAGCACGGTGCTCAACGGCTATGAGAACGCCGAGGACGACCACGGGGAGGCTGACGCATGATCCGCAAGCTGTGGCCGCTCGTGATCGCCGCCGTCTCGCTCGGCATCGACGCCTACGTGCTCGCGGGCGTCCTCCCTCAGATAGCAGACTCACTGACCACGACGGTGGCGATGATCGGGCTCGGCGTCACCGCATTCACCGCCGCGTACGCCGTCGCCGGTCCGCTGCTGTCGGGACGCCTCACGCGCGGCAGCACGGCACGGGCGCTGCTCATCGCGCTCGGGCTGTTCAACTTCGGCAACCTCATCACCACCCTCGCACCCGGCATCGAGGTCTTCCTCGCCTCGCGCGTGGTCGCCGGAGTGGGCGCGGGCATCCTCACGGCCGTCGCGACCGCCACGGCCGCGGCGATGGTCGCCGACCATGAGCGGGGCCGCGCCATGTCGCTGGTGACCTTCGGCCTGTCCACTGGCACCGTTGCCGGCGTGCCGGTCGGGATGCTCATCGGCCAGAGCGCCGGATGGCGCTGGACCATGGCCCTGGTCGTGCTCATCGGCGTGGTCAGCATGGCAGCGCTGGCGCTCCGCGCGAAGACGCTCCCGCGTCTCGACGCGCCTGCTGGCGGATCCGCGTTCACGGTTCTGCGATCGAGCCGGACCAGCGTCGGCGTCATGGCTGCCTTCCTCCTGGGCGTCGCCAGCCTGGGCCTCTACACCTACCTCCTGCCCATGGCCGAGGACCGCGGGCTCTCAGGACTGGGCTTCGCCCTGGTCTGGGCATGGGGCATCGGCGGCGTCACCGGGTCCGCGCTGATCGGCCGGCCCCTCGACCGCTTCGGCCCCAAGCCACTGCTGATCGCGCTGCCTGCCCTGCTCGCGCTGAGCTTCGCCGCGGCGTGGCTGTTCTCGTCACCGATCATGTGGTTGATCGCGGCGGTGGTCTGGGGCGCGGCCGGCTGGGCGAGCGTCCCCACGCTGCAGCAGGCCCTGACGGCGGACCGTCCGGCGCAGGCGATGCCGATCATCGCGTTCCAGATGGCCGCGATGTACCTCGGCTCCGCCGTCGGCGCAGCGCTCGGCGGCGCACTGCTGACCGCTGGCATTGGGGCAGCAGATCTCGCCGCGTGGGCGCTCATTCCCGCCGTGCTCGCGCTGGCGCTCACTGCTTGGATCGCGACGCGCGCCGCAGCGCGCAAGGCACCCGAGTCTGCGCAGGCGGAGGCGTGCAGCGTCGCGTGATCGATAATCCAATGGTGCTATGAGCGCCGACGGAAGAACCCCGTGGCCACGAAGGCCACGGGGTTCTTCCGTCACCAGGTTTCGGCCCGAGCACGTCGGCATCGTGCCGCGGAGAGCACTGCCGGTTCTGAGTCTGGCAGGCCCAGAGCTATCGAATACGCCTCCAGCCCCTCGAGCCGCCGGTCGGCAACGCCTACAGCTGATGTCGGCGAATCCGGAGTGCTGGCCATGATGGCCGGTCATGCTCCAAGGCCGCGCTCCACCGCTACAGGTCACACGATGGGACGAAGAGCATCGAGGGCTGCGTCCACCGCGTCGACGAGCCGGTGCGGGTCGGCCTCGGCGCGGGCCGTGACGTGCAGTCCTTGCACCAGGGCGAGAAGCTGCCGAGCATGCGGACAGGCGTCGAGGTCGCTGCGGATCTCGCCGTCCTGCTGCGCGTTCACGAGCGCGGCCGCCAGCCCGTCCTCCAGATCGTGAAACGCCTTGCGGACGATCTCCCGTGCCGTGTCGTCTTCAGGCAGCAGCTCGACCGCGGTGTTGCCGAGCATGCATCCGCGACCCGGCGAGACGCGAGCGGCGTCGACGGCACCGACCAGGAAGGCGCGGATGGCCGGTAGGGCTGGGGCCGCGGCGCGCAGCTCGTCTGCGGCCTGCCGCGCACCAGCGGCGTAGTCCTCGAGAGTGCGGACGAACAGGTCGCGCTTGCCGCCGAACGAGCTGTAGATGCTCCCGGGCAGCAGTCCCGTCGCCTCAGTCAGGTCCCGGAGCGACGACGCTGCGTACCCTCGGAGCCAGAACACGTCCCGCGCGCCGCCGATGACCTGGGCCTCGACGAAGCCTCTGGGTCGACCGGCGCGTGTCATGACCCGATCCTAGCAACTTCTTGACAGGGCCGCCAAAAATTGGGCACCATATTTTTGGCCGACCAATCAAGAACAGTCGCGATCCGCGACGGGACAGGAGCCCTGCCATGCGACGACTCTTCCTGCACACCAACGTCTCTCTCGACGGCTTCATCAACGACGACTCAGGTGCGATCGACTGGGCCTTCTCCGATGCCGAGTTCGAGCGGCACCTCGATGAGCTCCTGCAGTCCATCGACGGCATGGTCTTCGGGCGCGTCGCCCACGACGAGCTCGCCGCGTACTGGCCCACGGCCGGCGACGAGGTCACAGCCGTCCAGCGCGAGCGCATGCACGCGCTGCCGAAGTACGTCCTCAGCAGCACGCTGGAGCATTCGGACTGGCACAGGGCAGTTCCGCTCGGGCCCGATGCCATCGAACGCCTCCGGAGCCTCAAGCAGGAGGATGGGCGCGACATCGCCGTGTTCGCCGGCGGCAGCGCCGCGACCTCCCTGCTCGAGTCGGACCTGCTCGACGAACTCCGGCTCGTGCTCAATCCGGTCCTTCTCGGCAAAGGCACCCGGCTGTTCCAAGGCGGCCAGCCCCGTAGTCGATGGGAACACAAGGGCACAAAGACCTTCGCGTCCGGAGCCGTGCTCCTCACCTACAGTCGCCGATGAACAACGCCCACAGCCCCAGGCATCGGCAAGCCCTGATTCCGATCGTGTGGATCCTCGGGACCTCAGGAGTGGGGAAGTCCACCCTCGGGCACCGTCTCTTGACCGAGCTGGAGCGCGCTGGCGTGCAGGCCGCGTTCGCCGACGCCGACCAGCTCCGCCTGGCAAGTGCGATCGACGCCTCGGAGGAGGACCTGATAGCTGCGTCGCTTCCCGACCTGGCCCGCAGTTTCCAGCGCAAGGGTGCACGCTGCCTGATCGTGGCCGGCCTCGCCGACAGTGATGGGCAGCTTCGCTCGCTTCTGCCCAGATGGCCGCGGGACCGGATCCTCGCGGTCCACCTCGACGCAGATGAGGAATCGATCCGTCGCCGCGTCCTGGAGCGTGGCTGGCTGACCGAGCTCGCGGACGAGTCCGCTGCGTACGCGCGGCGGATCGAAGCGGGCTTCGCGGATCTGCGGATGGACACAAGTGCGCAGACGCCTGAAGCTTTGGCGCAGGCGGTGAGCCACGTCGTCCTCGACTGGCTCCGTCGAGCCGACGACCAGACAGAAGCGACGATCGATGAAGCGGTCAGACCGAATGCGCACAGGCTGATTACCATCACGGGTCCCGGAGGAGTCGGCGTCTCGACGACGGGCTACCAGGTCTTCGCCCATCTCGCGCGCTCGGGACAGCCCGTTGGATATGTCGATGCCACCCAGCTCGGGCACCTTGGCTCTCGGTCGCGAGCCGCTGACCTGGCTCCGATGCGCGCGGCGAACGCGAGGTCGGTGGCCCGCCGTCTCGCTGAAGCCGGGGCGAGCACGCTCGTGGTCAGCGGCGACGCTTCGAGCATCAACCTCATCGAACACGGCGGCGAAGTCGAAGCACATGACTTCTGGCTCGTCGCGTCGGCAGATGCACTTGCCGAGCGGATCGCGGCCAGTGCCCGCGGTGACGGTCCACCTGTCCAGGGCAATCACCGGCTCGGGCTGGAAGGAGACGAGCTCGCCGCCTCGATCGAGGCGGCAGTCATCGAGGCGCAGGATCCCTCGCCGCGCAATGGTCGTCGAGTGATCGACACCAGCGACGCTTCGCCGCAGGCAGTCGCAGAGGAGATCGTCGCTCATATCCAGCCAGGCTCCGTCGGTGGCCCCGTGGACTCCCCGTAGGAGGTCGGTAGTCGCCCGTGCTCGCCTCAGATCGTCGTGAAGGCCTGGCAGCTGCGCGGATGGCGATCCTGCGCCCCTGGCCGGAGGGGCACTGGAAGTCGCACAGGGAGTCGGTCGATGGCGCTAGGGCAGCCATGTCTCGCCCACAGCACTGCTCTCGAGAGCCCGGAAGTAGTCGAGCATCCCTGGTATCCCGGGGTGTGCATTGTCTGCGCGGTGCACAAGGGAGTAGGGATAGATCGGAGTCGGGTCCCGAAGCGGGATCCGGCGAAGGTCGAAATGCGCCGGCCAGAGGTAGCGGTCGCGGTCGCCCACGAACGTCATCAGGGTCCTGGAATCGGCGATCTCCTCGAGCAGAGCCTCGTCGCCGAAGTGCGGGCCGATGCCGTCGATGCTGAGGTCGAAGTCGGCGGCGAGCCTTTCGTAGTAGTGAGCCCATTCGGTTCCCGGCAAGATCCCCGGGATCCAGATGCGATGGGTCCGCAGGTCATGGGGCGTCAGATGCTTGGCGGCGGCAAGCGGATGGTGAGGGCCGACGAGCACCTCCATCCGTGATTCGAAGACCCGGGGCACAGCGATGTCCGCCCACTGGTCGGGTGCGTCGTGCAGGATCGCACGAAAAGACGCATCGATGGTGCCTGCGCGGATCGCCTCGATCGCGTCGGTGACGCTCGCGGTGCCAAGCGTCACGACGTCGAGGAGCACGTGAGGGCTGCTCTGGTGGTACTCGCGCATCAACACGGAGGGTGCAATCCGTCGGTGGAGGACATCGACCCGCAGCGCTCTGCGTCCGGGATGGACTGAATCGACGGCGCGGTCCGCGACCTGCACCAGCTCCCGAGCGTGAGGCAGGAACGCCTGCCCGTCGACGCTGAGGTGCGCGCCTCGCGGCGTGCGGGCGAAGATGCGCACGCCGAGCTCCGACTCGAGCCTGGAGATGCGCTTGGAGACTGCCTGCTGAGTAACGCCCAGCTCTGTCGCCGCCTCCTGGAACTGCCCGAGCTCCGCTACGGCAAGGAACGTCCTCACGGTATCAACATCCATGCCACCAATACTACGCCGTACAACGCACGGTTGTGGCACGCCGGGCCTAGGGTTGTTGGACCCCTGCCTACTCCTCCTGCTGAACTCGAGCAGTCAACCGATTGTTGTTTGGGAGGGTGCAGATGCCAGCTGAAGCGTTCGTCCATCTCCACGTGCACAGCGAGTACTCGATGCTGGACGGAGCCGCCCACATCGGTCCGCTGGTGGATGAGGCTGCGCGTCAGGGCATGCCTGCCGTCGCCGTGACCGACCATGGGAACGTCTTCGGCGCTTTCGACTTCTGGAGGACCGCGAGGGACGCCGGAATCAAGCCGATCATCGGGACAGAGGCGTACCTGACGCCGGGCACTCATCGTACGGACCGTACTCGTGTGCGCTGGGGCGACGGTTCGCGGGATGACGTCTCGGGCGCGGGGGCCTACACGCATTTGACGATGCTCGCGGAGACCACCGAGGGTATGCACAACCTCTTCCGGCTCTCGTCGCTGGCCTCGATGGAAGGGCAGTACTTCAAGCCGAGGATGGACCGCGAGCTGCTGAGCACGTACGGCACGGGCCTCATCGCGACGACAGGCTGCCCGAGCAGCGAGGTCCAGACGCGACTCCGCCTCGGCCAGTACGACGAGGCCCGGCAGGCAGCGGCGGACTTCCGCGACATCTTCGGAGCGGAGAACTACTTCTGCGAGCTCATGGACCATGGCTTGGGCATCGAAAAGCGCGTCATGGGTGATCTCATCAGGCTTGCGAAGGATCTGAATCTGCCGCTGGTCGCGACCAACGACCTGCACTACGTCGCGGCAGAGGATGCCAAGAGTCACGCAGCCCTGCTGTGCGTGCAGTCGGGCTCGACCATGGACGACCCGAATCGCTTCAAGTTCGACGCCGACGAGTTCTACCTGAAATCCGCCGCTCAGATGCGTCACCTGTTCCGAGACTTCCCCGAGGCCTGTGACAACACATTGCTGATCGCTGAACGGTGCAACGTCGAGTTCGACACCTCGGCGAACTACATGCCGCGGTACCCCGTGCCCGACGGGGAGACCGAGGAGACCTGGCTGGTCAAGGAGATCGAGCGCGGACTGGCCATGCGCTACCCGGGCGGAATCAGCCAGGAAGTGCGTGAGCGCGCGGAGTACGAGACCGGGATCATCCTCCAGATGGGCTTCGCCGGCTACTTCCTCGTCGTCGCGGACTTCATCCAATGGGCAAAGAGTCAGGGCATCCGCGTCGGTCCAGGCCGAGGATCCGGAGCCGGGTCGATGGTCGCCTACGCGCTGACCATCACGGGGCTCGACCCGCTCGTCCACGATCTGATCTTCGAGCGATTCCTGAACCCTGACCGCGTGTCGATGCCCGACTTCGACGTCGACTTCGATGACCGGCGGCGGGGAGAGGTCATCCAGTACGTCACGGAGAAGTACGGCGACGACCGGGTCGCTCAGATCGTCACCTACGGCACGATCAAGGCCAAGCAGGCGCTGAAGGACTCCGCACGCGTCCTCGGATATCCCTTCAGCATGGGCGAGAAGATCACCAAGGCCATGCCTCCGACCGTCTCCGGCAAGGACATCCCTCTCGGCGGCATCTTCGACTCCGGCCACCCGCGGTACGCCGAGGCCCAGGACGTCCGCGCTCTGATCGAATCCGACCCCGAGGTCCGGACCGTGTACGACACGGCCACGGGGCTGGAAAACCTCAAGCGGCAGTGGGGAGTGCACGCAGCCGGGGTGATCATGTCCAGCGAGCCGCTCATCGACGTCATCCCGCTGATGAAGCGGGAGCAGGACGGGCAGATCATCACCCAGTTCGACTATCCGACATGTGAGGGCCTCGGCCTGATCAAGATGGACTTCCTCGGCCTGAGGAACCTCACCATCATCAGCGACGCGCTCGAGAACATCCGCACCAACCGCGGCGACGAGATCGACCTCGAGGAGCTGCCGCTCGACGACCCCGGCGTCTTCGAGCTCATGCGCCGCGGCGACACGTTGGGGGTCATCCAGTTCGACGGCGACGCCATGCGGTCCCTGCTGCGGCTCGCGCGCCCCGACCACTTCGAGGACATCACCGCCGTCGGTGCCCTGTACCGCCCCGGCCCGATGGGGGCCAATTCGCACATCAACTACGCGCTGCGCAAGACCGGGCAGCAGGAGATCGTCCCGATCCACCCCGAGCTCGCCGAGCCCCTGGCAGACGTCCTGGGCAAGACCTATGGCCTGATCGTCTACCAGGAGCAGGTCATGACCATCGCCCAGGTCCTCGCCGGCTTCACCCTCGGACAGGCAGACCTGCTGCGCCGCGCGATGGGCAAGAAGAAGAAGGCCGAGCTGGACAAGCAGTTCGAAGCGTTCTCCACAGGGATGCGCGCGAACGGTTATAGCGAAGACGCGATCACCACCCTGTGGGACATCCTCCTGCCGTTCTCCGACTACGCGTTCAACAAGGCTCACTCGGCCGCCTACGGCCTCCTCAGCTACTGGACGGCCTACCTCAAGGCGCACTACCCGGCCGAGTACATGGCGGCCCTGCTGACCAGCGTCGGCGAGAACCGCGAGAAGATGGCTCTCTACCTTGGGGAGACGCGCAGGATGGGCATCCGAGTCCTCCCACCCGACGTCAACGAGTCGATCCGGTACTTCGCCGCCGTCGGCGAGGACATCCGCTTCGGGCTGGAAGCGATCCGCAACGTGGGCGGCAACGTCGTCGAGCAGATCATCCGCACCCGAGAAGATCGTTCATTCGACGGGTTCCACGACTTCCTGCGCCGGGTTCCGCAGGAGGCGTCCAATAAGCGAACCGTCGAATCTCTGATCAAGGCGGGGGCGTTCGACGAGTATGGGCACTCTCGCCGTGCGCTGGTCAGCATCCACAAGGAAGCGGTCGACGCCGCCGCGTCGGTCAAACGTGAAGAATTGCGAGGACAGTTCGACCTGTTTGCGGGAGTCGACGACGAGGGCTTCGACGGCGTGAGGACCGAGATTCCTTCGCTTTCCGAGTGGGGGAGGCTCGAGAAGCTCGGCCACGAGCGCGACATGCTCGGGCTGTACGTCTCCGACCATCCGCTCACCGGTCTGGAGCAGCAGCTCTCGCAACGATCGACCCATGCCATCGAGCAGCTGCTGGGAGAGAAGCCGCCCAAGGACGGCCAGCGGATCACCGTGGCCGGACTGATCACCCAGGTCCAGCAACGCGTCGCCAAGTCCTCCGGAAACCCGTATGCGATCGTGCGTGTCGAAGACCTGAGCGCAGACGTCACCGTCATGGTGATGGGCAAGACCCATCAGCTGTGCTCGCCGGTTCTCGAACAGGACGCCGTCGTCGCCGTGACCGGACGGATCAGCGTGCGCGACGAGGGTCTCAGTCTCCATGCCGACGGCGTCGAACTGCTCGACGCCTTGGTCGATCGTCACGACAAGCCATTCACGATCCTTATCGCGGAGGAAGCTGCCACCGAACCGCGAGTCACCGAGCTCGGAGAGATCCTGTCACGACACCGGGGAGAGACGGCGACCCACTTGAAGATGCGCAAGCCGGGGAGCATCGTCCACTTCGAGCTTCCGAACCACCCGGTATCGGTGACGAACGACCTGCATGCGGAAGTCAAGGCACTCCTCGGCGCGAACTCGATCGAATAGACCCAGTTCTAAGCCTCGGGGATAACGCTCTCATGTCGATGGCTCAGGTCTCAGCAGTCAACCTCGCCGAAGAAGCTCTCAGCCCCGCCAGAGCTCGAGCGACTCCCAGTTCCGGGGCGCGCCCGTCGACTCGATCGTCAGGGCGTGCGAGACGGGGAAGTCGCGCAGCAGCGCGGCCATCTGCTCCGCCCAGTCGGTGCCGGGCTCGATGGACGGCAGGAGATGCGCGATGACGGCGAGGGCGTTGTAGGTGCCGAAGACCCCCTTCGCCGTCGCCTCGTCCCGCAGGTGGTCGAGGACGGGGATCTGCCCTGACTTCGGGCGCGCCGGCGCGTTCTGGAGCTTCCTGTTGAACAGCCGGGAGTGGTGCGCCGCGACGTTGCGGACGTAGTTCAGGCTCGCGAGCCAGCTGGTCATGATCTTCTTCGTCGGGACGCCGAACGCCAGGGCGATCTCCTCGGCGTCCTGCTGGTGCATGCCCCGGTAGAGGACGGACAGGTGGCCCAGCTCGAGGATCTCGGTCAGCGCCCAGACCGGCATCCGGTCGTCGTACTTCTGGCGGAAGTGCTCGACGAACTGCTCGTCGGAGCTGGCCTTCCTCTCGTTGACGCGCTGGAGCCACTGCACGTGCCTGCTCGGCGCGGGATCCCGGGCGTCGGTGCTCTCGGCGGTGAAGGCCTCGGTGAAGCAGGCCGGGTCCTCGTAGGCGAAGGGCGACCTCCTGCCGAGCACGTAGCCGATCCGCATGCGGACGGCGACCTCGATGCGCTCGACGCCGTCCATGACCAGCATGCGCAGCCGCCGATCGAAGTCGATGACGTCCTCGGCGTGCCGCAGCGTCGTGCCCGCCCGGTAGTCGCTGAGCACGCGGATCCGTGCGCGGCCCTCGTCATCGGCGTAGGGCTCGGATTCGCGGAACGGGTAGAGGTAGCCGGTGAGGCGGTAGTAGCCGACGGCCTGCAGGACCGTCGCGGCCCGGCCTCGATCCTTGATCTCGACCCCGTGCCCCGCCAGCCGATCGATCTGCTCGTCGACGGACAGCCACGGCTTCGCGTACTCCGCCATGGTCCTCCCTGGAAAAAGAAAATCAGCCCGCGCCTTGCGGCAACGGGCTGATCGTGATGACACGAGCATAGCACGAGGAGGCTCGTCGCCGCCCTCTCCGTGCTCAGCCCAGCAGCGCTGAACAGCTCAGCACAGGCTCGACCTTCACCGCGCCGTCGGCAGCGCCACGCCGAGGCGCACCCGGTAGGCCCTGAGCACCTTGCCCAGCGTCTTCAGGCCCTCGGGGTGGTCGACGCCGGTCTCCAGCTCCTTGAGCCGGATGGGACGGATCCCCGCGACCTCCGCCACCTGCTAAGGCCGCGCGGTTCTTGCCTTGCATGTCTCAGTGGGAGAGGCGCTGGGTCGTCGCTTCACGACCCCCCGGTGCAGCTGCCTGACCTTCTCTGCGTGTGCGCTGGCTATATCCGGATCGGCGTAGATGTGCACTGAGCTGATCAGGGTCCCGCGGAAGGCGAAGACGTTGCAGAAGCGGCCGGTGGAGACCTGCCCGTCAGGCCACGCCGTCCCGTCGGCGAGCGTTCCGCACTCGCGGCCTTCGACAGCGACCCGGTCGCCCGAGACCATGATGTCCAGACCCTCGATGTCATGCTCAATGCTGCCGAGGCCGATCCAAAGCCTGCGGGCGAACTCGCTCATGTCCTCCCTGCCGCGGCCGTGTCCGAACTTGGGGAAGAAGATCTCGACGTCGTCGGTGTCGAGGTCGAGCAGTCCGGGGTCACCGGCGTCGACCATCCGGAAGTACTTCCGGACGATCTCCACGCGTTGTGCTGCGAGGTCCTCGGAAACAGTTGTGGTCAAGCGTTGCACCTTTCTGTGTGTGGTTTTCGAATCGAGGAAGAGCAAGATGAACCGCCGGACCTCCGTCACACGCGGCCAGCGGTGGACGGCGCAGGGTCGCCTGGATCCAATGCTGACGCGTGATCCGCGGTCGACGGGCGCGGCGACCCGCGTCTCGAGCCAGTGTCGGCCCGGGTGGATGTGCTCGCGGTTGTCCAGGCCACCACGGCACCGGTGACCATGATGAGCGCAATTCCGGTCAGCGCCAGCGCGTTCAGCTGTTCGCCGAGAGCTACCCAGCCCACCAGAGATCCGACAGCGGGATCGATCGCGAACAGCGTTCCGATGACGCGGGCCGATGATAGCTTGGCAGCCAGAGTGTCGACGACATAGGGCAGCGCGACTCCGATGAGGCCGCTCAGCGCGAGCATCGACCACTGAGGTGCACTCACAGACGTGATCTGCGGAATTCCGAACGGGGCCGAGAGCACGGCAGCGAAGGCAACCGACAAGGCGAGGGTGGCGATCGAGTCGTCGTCGGCTTTCCCGACCTTTTCGGCGAAGACCGTATACAGCGCGAAGCAGAACCCAGCGCCTAGCCCGAAGAGGAATCCTGAGAGGTCGAAATAGCCGCCCGGTCCGGCGATCAGAACGACGCCGGCCAGCGCCGCGAGCGCCCATATCGCTTCTCGGATTCTCCGTGACAGCACGAGCGCGACGGCTGCGGGCCCCAGGAAGTCGAGGGTCACCGCGATACCGAGGGGCAGCCGCTCGATCGAGGCGTACAGCAGCATGTTCATAGCGGCCATAGCCGCACCGAATGCCGCAATGTTGAACCATTGGCGGACACTGATACCACGCACCCTGGGCCGCAGTACGAGCAGGAGTACGACTGCAGCAATGAGCAATCGAATCGAGCTCACGGCCGGCGATCCGAGATCGGAAAACATCGTCGACGAAATGGCCGACGAGGCCTGGATGCCCAGAGCTCCAACGAAGACGTACCCTGCGGCACGCAGTCCAGTTCTATTTGTCGACATGTTCATGCCGGTGCTCGCTGCCAACGATCGTGGCCTTTCTCTGCAGATCGGTGCTAGTCCGTCGCGACGGCGTCGACCAATTCCTTCTTCCGGGCTTCGGTCTGAGTCGACAGCACCATGGCTGCGAGCACGGCGAGCACCGCCCCGGTCCACATCGCGACGGCAGGATCGTCGCCGAACATGCTGATCGTCACGGCGCTGACGGCCGACCCGAGCGTTACGCCCGCAGAGATGACGGCGGTATGGATGGTGCTGACCATCGTCCCGGCCCCGCCGACCTCCGCGACGCGGGTCACCAGGGCGGGGTTCATCGTGACGCCGACGAAGCCGACGATGATGACCATCACCAGGACGATCGGCTGGACGTATCCGAACGCCGCGAGGGCGGCCAGCGCGACGAACAGCAGCGCGTGGCCGATCCGCAGCACGGCGACCGCGTGCTTGTCGGCGAACTTGCCGACGACCATGTTGCCGATGTATGAGCAGACGCCGTAGGCGAGCAGGATGATCGTCGTGGCGTTGGTGCTGAACCCGGCGCTGGTCTCCAGCAGCGGGGTGAAGTACGAGAACGATGCGTAGGCGGCACCGACGGTCAGGAGGCTGACGGCGTAGCGGGCCCACAGCTTCGGCATACGCAGGTTCTGCACGTCTTGGGCAGCCGCTTCCTGCGCCGGGGCGTCGCGCTTGGGCAGTACGGCGGCGCTGGCGAGGAATAGCAGGAACGTGAGCGCGCCGAGGACGTGGAAGCTGGCCTGCCAGCCCCAGCGGTCCGCGATGAAGTGCGACAGGGGCAGTCCGAGGATCGTGCCGACCATGATGCCGCCGAGCACGATCGAGATGGATTCGCCGATCTTCTGCGGGCTTGGTGCCAGCAGCGCGGCGTAAGTTACGGAAAGACCGAACGATGCTCCCGCGAGTGCGCCGGTGAGAATCCGGATTAGCGCGACCCACCAATACTCATCGATGAGCGGCACCAGCACTTGCATCACGGCGTATAGCGCGACGATCGTGAGAAGTGCGCTCTTGGGAGGACTATGGCGCAGGAAGTAGGCAAAAAGCGGTCCACCGATCGCCATGCCACCGGCGAACATCGAGACCAGCATGCCGACCTGGCTGGTGGACACGCCGAGGTCGGCGGACATCGCAGGCATCATGCCCGCGACCTGCAGTTCGCTCATGACCGTCACCATGATGGTGACCATGAGCAGGTAGAGGTGCTTCTTCATAGGACTTCTCTTTCTGGATTATGCAGTACAGAATTTGGTCAAAAAGTAGACCCGCACCAGCCGCGGTGCGGGCGTCGCGTCAGGCGCGCAGACCGTCGAGTGCGAGCGTCACCACTCGACGCAGCTCTTCGTGAGTCGAGCCGGCCTGAGCGAGGACCCGCAAACCCGAGATCAGCGCGACCATAGTGCGTGCGGTATCGGGCGCTGCGTTACCCGGCTTGAGCGAGCCGTCGAGCTGCCCCAGGCGGATGGTCTGCTCGATCAGGGAGAGTTGCCGTTCTAGCGCCCGGTCTAGCAGGTTCTTGACCTTCTCGTTCTTCGCGCTCAGGTCGGGCGCCATTCGAGCACTGACCACCATGCATCCTGCAGCGTGGCCATGAGCCGCTGCCTCGCGCTCCTCGTCAAGAATGAGATCCATCAGGCCCTGCAGGCGGGCAGCGCCATGCAAGTCTTCATCGGTCAGCACTGCCTCGTGGGCGCTGCCTGTCGTCGCGACATAGTGCTCCAGCGCCCGCACGAACAGCTCGTCCTTGGAGGCGAAGGTGTTGTACAGGCTGCTGCGGCGCACGCCGGCTGCTTCGCAGAGCTGCTCTGTCGAGGTCTCGGCGAAGCCGTGAACACGGAACTCGCGCGCCGCGGCGTCGAGAACTGCGGTCTCGTCGAAGGTGCGTGGTCTGGCCATGGAGTCACCGTACGTCATTATGTATTTGATTGTCCAATACTGTCGGATCGTCTCCGCCCGCGACTTGTCGTATCCCTGATCAGGGTTGCCCGCGCCGATGCCAAGAGCGCCAAAGTCCTGTCGTGTGCCCTGTGCTCTCGGCGGTAGGGGGTGGTCTAGTTGACAAGCCATTCGTTGAGTCGCGGGTCGAGGAGCGAGGCATACGCGTCAGGGAGGAGCGCGCCTGAGCTGAACGCCGCGACACGAGCTTCGACCGCGCGGATCTGTCGAGGGTCGCCGCGAGTGGAGAGGATCCGTCGGGTCATCTCCGGGAGCCGCACGGGTTCCGGGCCGGCGATCGAGACGACCTCTCGATTGGGCTTCAGTGCGGACCGGGCCAGGTAGCATCCGACGCTGGACACGGCCACTGGCTGGATCAGCCAGTCGGCGACCTCAAGATATCCTTCGTCGGCGGTAGTGACAGCTGCTGGGTTCATCGCGAACTCGAACCACTGCGCGGAGCGGACGATCACCGCCTCAAGCGGACTCGCGAGAGCGAGCCGCTCCTGCTCACGCTTCGCGCGGTAGTAGGGGAATTCGTCGAAGCCGGGATCATCCACGCCCAGGATAGAGAGCACGGCGACTCGCCGGACGCCGTGCTCGACAGCTGCTTCAACGAGCCGCTCTGCTGCCGTTACGGTCGCGACGTCGCGCGGCAGGTCTCCTCCGGTGACGTTCGTGGCGTCGATGACGACGTCGCAGCCGCGCATCCTCTCGAGCCCTGCTCCAGAGATCAGGTCCACGCCGTGCGAGCGGCTGAGCGGGACCACGTCAGCACGTTCGGATTCGAGCGCGGCGCACACCGCTGCGCCGGCGAGGCCGGTCGCCCCTGCGACGGCGACCCTCATGCCGCGACCTCCACCTCGGGCCGTGACCGGCATTCGTGGTCCTCCTGCTTGAGCGTGATCGCGAGAGTAGCGGCGACGATCACCGCAATGCCGATGAACTGTTCAGGCGCGGGCAGATCGCCGGTGAGGAGCACGTCGGTGAGCACGGCGACCGCGGGATTCACGAAGGACAGGGCCGCGAGCGTGACGGTTGATAGCCTCCGCGCCGCGGCGTAGAGGATCCAGTACAGGACGCCTGTATGGATGACGCCCATCGCGGCGATCCAGCCCCACCGGGAATCGCTCCACTCGAGCATCCCGGCGAAGGGGAGGAGCACCAGGGCTCCGAGTCCGCACTGCATCAAGGTCATCACCTGGGGATGGATGCCGTCGGTGTACTTCGCGAGTAATGTCGCGATGGCGTAGAGCAGGCCGGCCCCCAGGCCGGCCAGGGGGCCGATGAGCGATCCGCTGTCGAGGGCGAGGCCGTCGAACCGCACGAATCGCGTCGCCAGGAGGAGGCCGACGAACCCGGCCACCAGCCAGGCCACAGATCGCGCCGATGGCGCGCGCCGCGCGATCAGCGCGCCGATGGCGACGAGGAAGAACGGCTCCATGTGGTAGCTGACCGTGGCGATCGTGATCGTCGTCCGATCGAAGGCTGCGAACAGCAGCACCCAGTTCGCCACCAGAGCTGCGCCGCCGGAGAGCGTGAGCATGACCGCGCGGCGGGTGAACCTGCTGGACTGAAAGGCCCCGACCGCGACGGACATCACTGCAAGGGTGACGACGGCGAACACGCACCGCCAAGCTGCGATCGTCACCGGATCCGCGTCAGCGCCATGCGCGAACAGGCCGATGGTGCCCCAGCCGGCCATCGCGATCGTGAGGAGTACCGTGGCGCGTGCTCGCGCGGTTACAGGAGACGAGAGTGTTGCAAGCTGCATACGTACCATGTTGCGGACAGTGAGGATTCATGTCTATTGCGCAATCTCCTCCTTGATCGTTTAGTCTGACTGAATGGTAGATGTCCTCGGGCTGCGGGTGCTGGTGGCGGTCGCCGACGCCGGCAGCGTGACGGGAGCGGCGCGAGAACTCGGGTACAGCCCCTCGAACGTGACCCAGCACCTCCGACGCCTGGAGAGGGCCATGGACGCCCCCATGGTCGAGAGGTCGGGTCGCCGCATCATCCTCACAGACCGCGCGCAGGTCCTGGTGGACCGTGGCCGCCACCTGCTCCTGGAGCTCGATGACCTGGTCGACCGCACGGCCCTGGTACCTTCCGGCGCGATTGACGTCGGCGCGTTCCCCACGGGCCTGCGCGGCCTCCTCGTCCCGGCTGTCGCCACGCTTGCCAGGGACGTCCCTGCTCTGCGGATCCGCCCCCGCGAACTGGAGCCGGACGAGGCGCTGGACCGTCTCCGTGCGGGGCGGCTCCACGCCGCGATCGTCAAGGAGTGGGGAGCGACCCGCTCGCACGAGGACGACGTCGTGCGGGAGCAGACGCTCGGCATCGACCCCATCGACGCCATCCTCCCCGCCGAGCACGCGCTGGCACGTGAGCCCTCGCTCACGTTGCAGGATCTGGCAGAGCAGGCATGGGCGCTCACGCCGCGCGAGGATCCTTCGTACCGCGACTGGTTCGCCAGCCATCAGAAGGTCCTCGCCCTTCGACCCCGGACGATCTACGAAGCGAGCGAGTTCGCCTCTCTGATCAGCTTCGTCGAGCACGGCCTCGCCATCACCGCGCTGCCCCGGCTCGGGCGCGGGCCGCTCCCGACCACCGTGGTACCCGTGCCGCTCAGCGACCCAGACGCGCACCGGACGATCTCCATCGCGACCCGCCGGACCTCGCAGTCCTCCCCGAACCTGGTGTCGCTGATCGCCGCGCTGCGCGAGCAGGCGAGCACGGCCCTGTCCAAGGGGTAGGCGGTGGGCTCCGCCATGGCCCCTCTCCGAAGAAAGAAAACCAGCCCGCGCCTTGCAGCTACGGGCTGATCATGATGGGCAAGACCCTAGCCCGCGCAAACCACGAACGACAAGCACGTCCGCAAACGAGCGTCTGTGAGACGGATCTGACGCGACCGCTGCTCCCTGGCGATCCGTGCGACACGACGAGGACAGACTTCTCTCACAATTGGTTTGTCACAAACCCCCGATAGAATGGACACGAGGCCGACGCAGCGTCGGCCGGGGCCTGTCCACACTCGACTCACTCTGGGCCCAGGGCTCTCAGACGCCGGGCATCGGGGCTCTCCGCCAGACCACTGGGGAGAGCGATGGACATCGGCTACGCGCGCGTATCGCGCAACGACCAGATCCTCGATCGGCAGATCGACGAGCTCGAGGCGGCAGGCTGCGAGCGGGTCTTCACCGAGAAGGCCTCGGGCAGCAAGGAATCCAAGCGTCCTGAGTTCGATCTCTGCCTCCGCACCCTTCGCACGGGTGATCGGCTCGTCGTCACCGAGTTGTCGCGACTTGGCCGGCACATGGGCGAGCTCGCGAACCTCAGCGAGCAGTTGAAGAAGCTCGGCGTCGGTCTGCGGATCCTTAACTTCGGCATCGACACTTCGTCGCCCTCGGGGGCGTTCTTCTTCAACATCATCGCGGCCGTCGCCCAGATGGAGCGAGAGCTCCTCATCGAGCGCACGCGCTCCGGCCTCGCCGCGGCTCGCGCCCAGGGACGCGTGGGCGGGAGGAAGCGCTCGATCACGGCCAAGCAGCTCGCGAAGGCGCAGGCGCTCTACGACGAGCACCGGTTCACGATGGCGGAGATCGCGCGGGTCTGCGAGACCAGCCCGGCGACGCTCTACCGGTACCTGGAGATCGAGGGCGGAAAGTGAGCATCCGACTCGTGGGCATCGGTCCAGCTGGGCGGGGCCGGGAGGGTCGTTGGATGGGCGCGTCCGGTCCGAGGACTTCGGCGTCGCCCCGCCAGGCGCTGGACCAGGGGTCCCGTGCCGCACGAGCGCCACCGGAACGAGAGCAAGGAGGCGGACACAGACATCCACTGAAGGAGAGCATCATGCGCATTACCAGCACGACCACGATCAAGAAGGCCATCGCCTGCACGGTCGTCGGCATCGGACTGGCCGCCGGCCTCGTCGCCTGCTCGGGAGGCTCGGGCCTCAGCGGCGAGTACTACGACGACGAGGGCCAGCTCGTCATCCAGGGCGACTCAGTCGCCTTCTATCCCTTCGGCTGCTCGGACGCCGTCGAGGGCGAAGCGGTCCTCGAGAGCGAGCCGAGCGCCGAGGGCGGGCTCTCGGAGGACGGCGCGCAGGTCGTCTGGGCCTCCGACGACGAGCACCTCGGGAGCGACCGCATCGGGGGCTCGTCCGCACTGGTCGCCCCTGGCACCGGCGATGCGGTCGAGCTGGACGGCCGCCGATTCTTCGCGATGGACAAGGGCGAGGCCGTGAGCGGGTACGACGGGATGTGCTGACGTCGGTGGCCGCTTCGACGTCACATGCCGTCTGGGAGCGGCGATGCCGCTTCTCGGCGGGCGGAGCCCGCCCGGGGGAGGGCTTGGAGGGACTCGGCGTCGAGGCGGGTCCCTCCGACCTCGACATCCCTCGGCACGAACGGAGTTCACGATGTACGACGACCTGACCAGCGACGAGTTCCGCGGCTTCGACGAGGCAGAACGGCTCATGAGCCACTACTGCGCCCGGGCGCGGGTCCACGCACGGCTCGACCAGACCGACTTCCTCGCCGACGGCGCAGTAGCGGCGGTCCACGTCGAGAACACCTCGCGGGCCGACCGGGTCTTCCTTTCGGCGTTCGACCGCTCCGGACGGCTGCTGCGCGGCGACACGGCCTACATCGACGATCCCTCTCAGCGCTTCGACGTCACGCCCGAGTTCGACCACGACTTCGCTGGCATGGCCGTGCCCGAAGAATCCGAGCTCGCCGAGGCCATCGCCCGCGAGGACGGTTGGGTCGTCAGCATGAACGCCGTACGGGAGTACGACCCGTTTGAGGATCGCCGTACCACCCAGCGCGCAGTGTTCCTGGCACACCTCGGCGACATGATGAACGACGGGCGCGCACGAGGATTCGTGCTCGGTCGGCTCGGCGATTCCGAGTCGCCGTCGTAGTCCGTCTGCAAAGAAGAAGCCCACCCCGCCGCGCGGCGGGGTGGGCTTCTTTTTCTTCTTCTGTCGTCTACTCGTCCGGAATGGCCGGCATCGCGGTCGAGCCTCCCTTCCGAAGATGGAGCCGTGCGGTGATGAGGACGCCGACGACGATCCCGGAGACCACGGTGTTCAGGACGAGGAAGCAGCCCACGCCCAACTGGAGCGGGATCAGCTCAGTGCTCCCGGCCGTCGTCCAAACCAGCAGCGCGATGAGCGCCAGGCCCCCGGCGAAGCCGTATGCGAAGCCCTCGCCGTCGAGGCGACCGAGCTGCTCGCCGTCGCGGCGATGGCGCATCGCGAAGACGGCGCGGTGGGGGAGGAGCGCAGGCGCGATGACGGTGAGAGCGGCGGTCGCTTCCTTCCTGATGGCGGAACCCCACCAGCGCCAGGAGCGCCACCAGCCCGTCGGGAAGTCGGTCCGGGCCTGGGCGTGGACGGTGCTGTGCATCATTTCCTACTCCTTCTCTTCGCGCTTGTGGTTGATCTTGGGAGGCGGCACGGGCCTCTCGGCCGCTCGCCGCGGCTTGGCCGGGGCCTGCTGCTGCGGCCTCGGCTGCTCGGAGCCGATGGACGGCTTCGAGGCCTTGGTCTTCTGCGCAGAGGACTTCGGAGCCGAGGCGGGGGCACCCGGAACCAGAGCCGGAGCCGTGGACAGGACCTGCGGTCCCTCCGTGGGAGCCGACTGCTTCGGAGCGGTCGAGCCGGTCATCGGCTGAGGGGTGGACGGCCGCCGGGTCGAGCCCGAGGCCACCGACCGATCGACCTGCACCCGCCGCTGGCCCTGCTGCGGCCGCTGGCCCGCGGACTGCACGGCCTGCGGCTGCTGGACAGGACGGTGAGCAGACCGACGTCCAGACTGGGGCGGTGCCGAGCTCGGTGCCTTGCCCTGCGACTGACCCTGATGGACAGACGCCGGGGACGAACCGGCTGCACGGGTCGGCCGCTGCGTGACCAGTCCCGGGACCTCACGGCCATGAAACGGCTGCCCCTGGGTCGGACGCACCGCTCGCGATCCAGACGTCCTCGCACTCGGATCAGGCGCGCTGCCCGTCGCAGCGGACGGGGAGAGCGCGCCCGGCGTCGCCGGGGTCCCGGCACGGCCGGGGCTGAGTGCCGCAGCACCCGTCGTGCCCACGCGAGACCGCGGCCCCTGCCCGGTGCCCGGAAGAGCAGCGCCGCCGGAGCCGTGGACCTGAGCGCCCTGCGTCGGATGCTGGCCAACTCCGGCCTGGCCCTTCGGCTGCTGCCCCTTGGCCGCCCGGCTGGCCTCCGTGCTCGACGTGGGAGCGCTGCTCGACGCAGCCGGGACTCCCGCCGAGGCGGGGTTGCTTGCACGACCCGGCCTCAGCTGCGCCGGACCGCTGGTGCCAGCGGTGAACCGAGCGCCCATCTGCCCACGGCCGTCCTGGCCCGTGGCCTGAGCGCCCTGCTGTCCGGTGCCGAACTGGGTCGAAAACGACTGTGCGGCGATCGCCTTGCGACCCCCGCTGGTGCGGTGTGCGCTCTCGGAGCCGATGGCTGCCGTGCTGTGACGGCCGTTGCTCTGACCATTGCCCTGGCCCACCTGCTTAGCGCCATTGGGCTCAGAGCCCCCCTGTGCGCTGCCGAAGCCGGTCTGACCGCCGCGCGACGACGATCCTGCGCGGCTGCCGCCTTCAGCGCTCGACTGATTCTGCGTCTGACCGGACTGCCGGTTCCTGCCTCCGTGCGGGCCCTGCTGGTCGCCAGTGCTGTAGCCGAGGTTCGACAGGCCGCCCCTGCTGCTCAGGCTCTGCGCGGTCTCCTTGTCGGAGCGCGAGCTGCCCGGCTTGCCGCTGGTGAGCTGCAGCGGGCCGCTCTTGTCGCCGTCGGAGCCTGCGCCCGCCGACAGGGCGAGCGCACCGCTGCCTTCGATCGCGCGACCACCCTGGTCACCGCCGCGAGGGCCTTCGCCAGCCTGGCTGGAGTCGCCGCCGCCGGGACCGATCGCGAGCTTCTGTCCGGCAGGCGGGAGGCCCCGCTGGCCGTTGAGGCCGCCCGCGTTCGTCGACTGGTTCTTGCCCGTCGGCTGCCCCGTGGGCTTCGGGCCCTTCGAACCGCCGCCGACCTTGCCACCGATGCCCGATGCGAGCTTCTGCCCGGCCGCAGCTCCGGCACCGGTGCCCAGCGCCTGCGCCGGCGACGGCATCGATCCAGCCTTGTCCGCCTTGGACGGGGTTCCCGTCTCGAGGAACTTGTCCGCGAGCTTGGTGAACACCTCGTCCATCGCCTGCAGCACGACCTTGCGCACCCGCAGGAGGGCGAAGGTCACGCCCATGACCAGCAGCGAAGAGACGATGGTCAGGAGCACGACGATGATCCCTCCGAGCACCGGGCTGCCGAACAGGCCGCCGGGCTCCACCATGCTCGAGACGGGTCCGGCGATGATGTCCGGGATGGAGATCAGCAGCTCCGAGACGAACTGGTAGACGAACAGCGTGACGATGACCTCGAGGATCAGCGCGGTCGAATAGACCACCACCTTCGCGATGGCGGAGAGGGCTCCGAGCGTGGCGAACGGGATCGCAGCCACGAGGCTGAAGGTGCGCTTGACCGCTCCAGCCAGCATCCCGATGGCGTACCAGAAGCCGAGCAGCACGATGCACCCCAGGACCGTCACGGCGTTGTGCCAGTACATGAACTTCGCCGGGCCGGTTCCGACCTGGCTCACGGCCATGTGGTCCTCGCGGGTCAGGCCGCTGGTGACGTTGTTCGAGCTGTACATCGTCAGCGAGTCGGGTCCGAACCCGGTGTTCAGGTAGTTGTAGGCCGAGAGAGCCGACAGATTGCACGAGGCGAGGTTCCCGTCCGCGTCCATGACGCTGAACCCGCAGTCCTGCTTGCTGCCTGGGGTCGTGAACGTCGTCGAGCTCCCGCCAGGGTTCGACGAGGCCAGGCCTTCCGTGCCCGCGGTCGCGAGGACGGGGTGCTCACTCGGCGCGGGGCCGTCCTGCTCGCCGAACTCCTTCACGTCGCCGTAGCTGCGGTCGTCGACGAACCACTCCTTCTTCTCGCCGTCGGCGACGTCCAGGTCCGTGATCGCGCTCTTGATGCCCGACTCGAAGTCCGACGCCGAGGTGATCTGGCCAGAGATGTACTTGTTCAGGATCCCGAAGGTAGAGAAAACTGCCTCGACGTCGTCTCCCGCCGAGCCGCCGACGTCGACGGTGCCTGCGCGCCACGCGGCCTCGGCGTCGCTCGTCTTCGTGCCGACCGAGATTCCGCCGAAGTCGCTGTTCGCCTGGGCATTGATCGCCAGTGCGGAGTTGCGGACCGACATCAAGGACTCGGATCCCGCCTGGCCGTCCTCCCAGGAGATCGTCGCCTGGTCGGGCACGGAGAGGCGGTCGTTCATCATCCAGGCCTCGAAGTCCACGTAGGTGGAGAGGACCACGCGGGTCGGACCCGAGTGCTGTCCGAGCAGCGAGTCGTCGAACTTGTCGAGGACGCCGGTGTACATCGAGCCCAGCAGCGGCAGGCCCACGCCGATGAAGACGATGCGGACGATCAGCTTCTTGATCGCCGAGCCGCGGTCCATCTTCTTGAACAGGACCAGGCCGATGAGCAGGAAGCCGATGAACAGCGGGACCAGCGCCTCCCAAGCGATGGACTGCAGCAGTCCGTACCAGCTCGAGATCCAGTGCTGCAGGCCCGCCAGGGCCCCGCCTCCGGCGTCGTCGCCGGTCATGCCGTCGGCCAGCTCCTGCTGGTGCGCGCTGTCGGTGCTGCCGCTCGCGTCCGCCACCCCGGCGACCGCCTGGTAGAACCACATGAAGGGGTTGATCGCCTTGAGCAGCTGGATGATCACGTAGAAGACGGTGCCCACGGCGAGGGCCAGGAGGTAGAGGACCCAGATGACGGACCCGCCGATCATGGACATGATCTGCCCGCCGATGCCCGAGGACATGGTGTCCAGGCCGAGGTCCGCGTTCGCCGCGCCGAAGTGGGCGTAGTCGAGCATGCCCGCGTACGCGTTCCCGTCCTCGCCGCTGGACGTCCTGAGGGTGTCGTACGTGATCGTCTGCGTCGAGCCCGTGGCCTCGGCGAAGAGCCACCCGATCACGTCGCCCATGCTGAAATCCGGGTCGGCGTAGCCGAGCATGTCGCCGCCCGTGGCGGGACTGCGCGTGATCGCGTTCCAGTCCTCGTGCAGGCCGTCGCCGCCGTCGGGCGAGTTCTTCTCCCCGAAGTAGGTCGAGGCGTTCGAGGCGAGCTGGTAAAGGGAGTAGTTGGCGCGCTCGTCCTCTCCGTCCGCGTGAGCCGCCGGCGCGAAGGACGTCATGAGCAGCGGCACGATGAGCGCGGCGAGCAGCGCGACGCCGAGCAGGCGCAGTGGGGCGAAGCGGCCGCCGGCAGTGATCGCGGCGTTCATCGCGCCTCACCGCCGTCGGACGAGTCGACGAACTGTGCGTCCAACCATGCGTCGAGATCGGAGAGGTAGTAGCGGACCTCGCCGCCGATCTTCTGGAAACGGGGGCCGTATCGGCGCATGCGCCACTTGCGCAAGGTGCCGTCGGTAACGCCGAGATAGTCAGCAGCGGAAGCGGAGTTAGTGAAGTCGCGGCCCTCGTGGCGGGCGTCGGCGCGAATTTTCTCGCGAATGGTCGTCGTGAAGGTCAAAGCCGGTCTCCTGGACTTGGATGATCATCAAGTCCAGGCCCGGCGTTACCTGGTAGCGCAGGCTATTACGCCAAGACGCTTCGACGAGAGCGGCTCCCTTCCTCGACAGGAGGGGATCTCAGAGAAGCTCATCGTCCGGCGGACTACCCCACGGAGGGTCGCCCTTCGTGTGTTCAATTGTACTTGGGCGTTGACCGCTGTTCCAGGCTGCAACGGCCACAACGGCACGTTCTGGCTCGGATACCAGGAAGAAAAATAGTTCAGCTCATTCGCCGTACCCGCGCTCTCGATGCAACTGCGTGACTTCGGCACCGAGGCGCTCCCCGCCGTCTTCGACGAACCGC
Source organism: Zhihengliuella sp. (assembly GCF_031178195.1). Classification (GTDB taxonomy): domain Bacteria; phylum Actinomycetota; class Actinomycetes; order Actinomycetales; family Micrococcaceae; genus Zhihengliuella. The sequence continues at coordinate 60,907 of NZ_JAPSJL010000005.1, read as the reverse complement.
TCCCTGTCGCCGGGCTCGAGCTCGAGGTCACCGGTCACGCCATGCTCCGCCTCGAACTGCGCCAGGCGCTGATCGACGAAGCGCTCGAAGCTGCGACGGTAGGAGCGCCCGCTCGGATCCGTCCGGTCGAGGTACTCCTCGACGAGGCGGGGGACCGGCTGGGCCCGGAGCCGCTCGAGGTAGGTCTTGAGCGCCTCATCGGCGCGCAGCTTCGCCGCGGCCCGCTCGGCCTCGTAGCACTCCGTGCGCACTTCGTCCCGCGTCTCCTCGATGATGCGCCGGCGCATCCGCGGCAGCGCCGCCTCTCGCTCGTCGAGCTCGGCGGAGCGCGCGTCGAACTCGCTTCGGATCTCGGCCACCTTCTCGTTGAACTCCGCGACCTTCGCGCTGTTGACCTCCGCCCGGGACCGAGCGCCCTCCAGTGCGGCCTTCGCCTCGGCGGCGGCGTCCATCGCCGCCTCGAACTCGGGCTTCGACAGCTCCTTGCCGTGCCGCTCGGAGACCTCCTCCTGCACGGGCCAGCCGAGCGCGACCATGTGCTGCCGGAAACCAGCCTGATGATCCCGCATCTTCGCCGGTCCGCTGATCTGGCGGCCGCGGTCGTCCGTCACTTCTCGGTGAGAGCCATACGCCTGGTTGTGCTCCGTCCGCAGCGCATTGGGTCGATCCTCGGGAGCCTTGGGGTCCGGCGCGAACGGGTCGGCCATGATCTGGATGTGAGGCGTCGACTCGTCGAAGTTCGTCGCCCAGCCGTGGATCGCTTCCGGACCGCCTGGGACGACGTGACCACTTAGGCGGTCGACCGCGTCGTTGAAGTAGCGCATGGCCTCGTCGTGATCCCGTGCGACCCAGCGCGACCTGGACATCGGCTGGCCCGTGACCGGATCCAGGCGCTCGGACCCGTCGGCGTTCAGCCTCGGGTAGTAGTCGCGGATCTCCACGCACATCGTCTTCGGGAGGTGGACCACGAAGAGGTTCGTCGCCACCTGCTTCTCGTTGATCTTCCGGCGTACCCGCTTCGCTCGGGCATCGCCGTAGTCAAGGACCTCCTTGATGCTCTTCGGGGCGCGGAACCCGCCAGCGCCGTCGTTGACGAAGGCAGCGTTCAAACGCGCCTTGGCGGGCACGATGGAGGGGTTCCTCGCTGCGTGACGCTTGACGTCCTTCGCGTCCAGGTGCCGCATCGACTCGTGGAGGATGGCGCGCCTGTCGGCGCGGTTGCCGCTCGCTCCATGGGGGACGTTCTTGAGGTGGAAGGCAGCGTGTCCGGTCTGCTCGCCCATGGGGATTCCTCGCTTTCAGTTTGGTGAGGTCTTCGGACGCCAATCGGTCCCTGGCTGGACCGCTCGGCAGCGCTCCAACGACGGACGGGGACCCCTACCGCTCCGCGGCCTCGACCATCGCTGGAGCGCGCCATTCCTTGTCTCGGGGTGCTCTCCGACAACCGGGCCCCTGCACCCAGTTGTTGGAGCCTCTGGCACCCCGAGACAAGGAATGTCATAGCCCCGTATGACATTCACTCGCTTCGCTCCTGAATGTCCGGGGCCCTCCGGGGGCCGCTGCCCGGGCAGCCTGCCTGAGCGCGGAACGCGCGGGCTTCGCTCGCCGCCCAACTGGGACGGCTCACGGCGCGCCGTGGCCACGTCTGCGAAGGTCTCCGCGCCGACGAACTCGAGGGCAGACCTGAGGCCGCCACGACCGCGCGCAACGTTGAGGCTCTGACCGACATGGACCATTGCGGGTCTCGCGACGGTCCTACAGCGGTCTCGACCTGGGCCGGCTCCGGTCCCGTGAGACGCTGGCCTCTTCGAGGGCTCCTTATGGTCGCGTCCTGGACCTCCGAAGGGCGCTGCAGGGTTTCGATTGGAGCTTGTCCCGGGTGCTCGGAGCCCTGGCCCTTCCGAGGTCTCAGCGCGGTCTTCAGAGCGGCGTCCAATGGTCCCCAAAGGGGCCGATTCAGGGCTCGGGCAGGACGCGCCCCGCCCCGGTCCCCATGCGGTCCCGAAGAGGGCCTCAGCGGGGCTCATGATGGTCCCTCGTGGCGCTTCGGAGGTCGCGGAGCCCTCCGGCGTGAGCCATTGCGTCGAGCACGCACCGCAGCGCGGCAGGGTCGAGGCCCGTGACGGCGTCGCCCAGGTCGACCGGATGATTGGCGCTGGCGAGGGAAGCCGCGATCGCCAGCACGCGGCGCTCCCCGCCGCTCAGATGGCCGCACTCGGCCGAAGCGGTGTCGGCGTCAAACCAGAACGCGCCGAAGCTCCCTGGGCGAACCCAGGGGCCTTCGACGAGGCTGCCGCCGCCACCGAGCAGTAGCGCGACGGTCGCCTCCAGGGCGAGGTCGCCTCGTGCCCAGACGCGGAGGGCAACGGCGCTGCGGCCGGCGGCGGAGGTCATCGCCTGTCCCCGGCCTTCACCGCGTAGAGGGTCCGGGCCGATGCACCCTCGGAGCGGCCGCCGCCCATGTCCACTTTCGTCCAAGGGACCGGCTTCTGGCACCGGCTGCCGAAGTGCTCGTGGGCGCTCCACGTGCACGGGCCGAGCATCTGGCCCAACCAGCCGTCGATCTTCTGCTCGGTGGCGGCAGCATGGCCTGGACGGTCCGCCAGGTACTGGCTGAGCATCGCGTCTACGCCCTGGGTGCCCAGCCCCAGCCTGCTCCCGCGCCTGAAGTCCCGGGCGGCCATAGCGGCGGCTTGCGCGCTCGAGGCAGCGCAGCGCGTCGAACAGCGGCGGGAGCACCTCCTGCAGCTCGGCCTTCGTGACATCCGTGAAGCAGCAGACGTCGCCCACCTCCCACGACGGCATCTGGACCCGAAGGTCGGGGGAGCCCTTGATCGTCCCGCCGGCGAGAAGGCGCTGCTCCAGGCGATCAGCGCGCGCATGGTATTCGGCGGCCGACTCCCGGAAGTACCTGAGGTACTCGACCGTGGTGCCACGAGGCATCCTTGTGGCGCGGATGACGGCGCGATTCATGCTGCATCTCCAATCGTGTCAGCGCAGTCGTTGTCAGCACCGGGGATCGCGGCCCGCGCCCTCCGCTGCTGCGCCTCACGCACGGCCTTGGCGGCGGCGTCCGGGCCGCTCGCACCGCCCGCGGCCATCCAGGCCTCGTAGACGTCGCGGCGCATGAACCCCCGCACCTGGCGGGGAGCGGACTTCGCCAGCGCGTCGCCCCCGAAGCGACCGCGCTCGGCCTCGTACTGCCACTTGTTCACGTCGTCGGCGTAGTGGAACTCGTCGAGCACGGGCTCGCGCTCGGTGAGCCAGGTGCGCGTGCTGAGCTTGCGGTCAGCGCCGTCGGAGGTCTGCGGGACGGCCCAGATGTTGGCGTCGAAGCACTCCTTGATGTCCTTCGTGAACTGCTCGGCCCCCACCGGATTGGAGCCTTCGCGGTTCTCCTTCAGCCACGCCACGTAGAGCGCCCGGACCATCGGGAACGGGACGAACGGGCGGAGGAACTCTTCCTTGTACTCCTCGAAGAACGCGAGCACGGTATTGGTCCTGGTCCGGTGCTCCTGCAGCGCCTGCTTGACGCTGGACGGCTCGTCGAGCTCCCAGAACTTTGGCATCTCGACGAGCACCTTGTACGCCATGTACTCGCACACCTCGCGGCGCTGGAGATAGTCGTCCTTGATCGCCTTGTCCTTGACGCCGTCGTCGAAGCGCTGTGTCATCGGGACGATCGCGACGCGGCGGTCCATCGACTTGGTCTTGTCGCGGAAGTTCAGGTCGCCGTTCAGGGTCAGGATGGTGAGGAGCGCCGGCTTGTAGGTGATCGGGTCCTTGTGCTTCCGGTCGATCTCGATCGGATCGTTCGTGATGATCGACTTCAGGTCCGTGGCATCCTTGATGAACTCGCCCACCGGGGTCTCATCGGGGATGTTCAGGCGCGCGCCGATCAGCTGCGACTTGCCGAACTGCGACCCGTAACGCTTCAGCGGCACGCTCCGGCAGTTGCGGGAGCCGATCATCGCGCGGATGTGCGCCAGGATCGTGCCCTTGCCGTTAGACCCCGTCTCGGAGAAGAGGCACGGCATCTTCTGCCAGTCATGGGCAGGCCGGAACGCAGCGCCGACCACGTGCTGGATGTAGGACCTAGTGCCCTCGTCGGGGACCGTCCCGGCCCACCACTCGTCGTAGTTCCAGGTCGTGCCGTCCTCACGCGTGATCGTGACGGCGGAGCCCGGGTGCTGCCGGTCGATCAGATCGGTCTCCGAGTGGCGGCGAGGAACACGTAGTTCGGCGAGAACGGGATCCGTTCGTCGTTCCGGTAGTCGTAGATGAGGTTGCCCATCACGACGAGGTCCGTGTTCTGGTTCTCCGGAACCTTGCGCGCGAACCCGCGCAGGGCCCGTTCGAACTCGACGAGCCACTTGCCGTCGTGGCCGAAGTTGTACTGGCGGGCCAACTCGTCGAGGAGGCCGAGGTCGACTCGACGGTGGAGGCCCACGAACTCGCCTGAGTCCTGGTAGATCGAAAGGACGCCGAGGCCGTCGTCCTGTTGGGTGCCGCCCGGCGTCACCTCCGCCACGTGAAAGAGGTGGTCGACGATCATGGCGACCTGGACCGGCATGAGGGCCTTGAGCAACTGGAGCTTCTCCCTGTCGATCCTGGTCTTCCTGTTCTCGACCTTGCAGACACCGTTGACCATCGCGAGCAGCTGCTTCTCGATCTCGTCGGGGGTGGGCGGCTGGTCGGGAAGGATAGCGTCGAGGTATTCGCGGGTGCAGACCTTGACCACCTCGTTCAGCGGGGCGATCTCGCCGCCGTCGCTGAAGTGGTCCATGGCGCGGGTGAAGGCGTCGGCCACGGGGTTGGCGACCTTCGAGGAGCCTTCGGTGAGGTCGTCCTCGAACTCCGACACATCGTCGTGCGGCTCATTGCTCTGGCTGTGATCATCTGGCAAAATGGACATAGGAAGAGTTCCCGTCTTCTAGGTCCGGCCATCGAGTTTGGCGCTCGGCCGGACGAATGTCTTGTTGCAGAGCCCCGCTTCGGCGGGGCTCTCTTCATGTCGTCAGGCGGCGGCGAGGAGGCGGCCGAGCTCGGCCTTTCGCTCAGTCGACAGGCACGGCCAGGTCGAGACGATCCGTGCAGCAAGCGCGGCCAGGTCGTCGAGGTCGGCGGCGGATTCGGGTGCGGTGCGCGTCGCATCGCCGATCGGCTTGGCGATCAGGTGCAGGTCGCTCTCACGGATCCTGTAGGCATTGCCCACCTTCACTGCCGGCAGAGTGCCGTCGTGGATGCGCTTCATCAGGGTGGTGCGGTCGCCGTAGTTGGCGTCCTGCAGCTCGCGCAGGGGATAGAGACGCTCAAGCGTCGTCGCGGTGGCCATGGCGGGAGACCTTTCGTCGAGCCTCGGTGTCCCGACTACTGCGTGCGTGGTGCACGGTCGGTCTCCGCCAGCCCTGGGTCTCTGTCGCCAGTCGTCGCGGTCGCATCCTGGGATGCGCCTGCTGCCAGTCTAGCAGAAAGCATGTGAATCTGACAGCATGGCGACCAGATAGTGTTGGAATCGCATCACTTCGCTCAGATACCAGGAGATCCGTCATGCCCGAGTCGCTCAAGGCGGTGTTCGCCCGTCGGCTACGCCAGGAGAGGGTCGCGGCCAGGGTGTCCCAGGCCGAACTGGCGCGGCGCATCTCCGAACGCCTGGGCATCGTTGTCGACGGTTCGGCGATCACGCGGATCGAGAATCAGGGGCGGTCGTTCAAGCTCGAGGAGGCCGTCGCGGCGGCGCAGGCGCTGGGAGTGCCGCTCGCCGTGCTGGTGAGCGGCAAGTCGCCCACGGAGGCTCGGGTCGACGAGCTGCGCCGAGGGCTCGAGCTGCAGCAGAACCGAGCGGCCGAGGCCGAGGCCGAGTTCCGCCAAGCGCAGGCGGCGATGGTTGCCATCGAGCAGGAGATCGACCAGATCGAGGCCGACGGCGGCTGAGTGCCTCACGTCGTTCACCGGCCCTCCGCTCGGTCGTGGAAGTGAGGCAGTGGCTGCTTTGAGTCGGGGCTGGATCGCACGCTGCCTCACGCGAAATGCCTGGTCAGGCTGCCAATCAAGGCGAGGTGAGGCAGGAGGCAGCAGTTCGCGAATTTTCTCTGTGCGTGTGTGCGTGCGCGAGTGCGCTTGTGAAAAATCGTTGATATCACTGCCTCACTGCCTCAAGTAGGTAGATGTGTACATATGACCTGGGGTTTTGCCTGAGGCAGCGAATGAGGCAGCGCGTGAGGCAGCGCCGGTACGGCTCGTCGCTGCCTCACCGATACCGCGCCCGAGATCCTCCCCATCGCCCCTCTGGCTGACCAAGTTCGTCGCGCGCCGGCCGGAGGCCGGGCCTTCGCACGCACCCAACGCCTGTCACCACCCGCCGCCTCGCTGCCGCGGCCCACGCCTCGAAGGCGTGGCCCCGCACCTTCCTCCGACCTCCCGCGCCGTCGCCGACGCAGTCACGTACTACAGGCAGATCGCTCAGCTCACGGTCGACGAGCCCCTCCTACGCCCTCTCCGGCCTCGGGCACGACCTCGACGCCGACCTGGGTGCGATCGAGCGCGGCATAAGCGCCGCGACGGTCGACGACCTCGCCGCCATCGCCGCTGCGCTGGAAGTGACGCCGGCAGTGCTGCTCTCGCACATCCCGCTCGACCATCCAGGCGCGGGTTCGCTCGCGACCGGCGTCACGGAGAACCTCGAGCAGCCCGAGCTGCGCGCATGGCTGGAGGGGAGGACCACACTTGACCATGCAGCCAGGGTCGGCTGGGCAAAGGAGCAGGTCATCCGCCTCGAGATCCGATCCACGTTCTTCGAGGACCAGGCCGGGGGTGCCCGCGCCGACCTCGGCGAGCTGGCGCTCCGGGAAGCCGATGCCATGCCGGCACAGCTGCTGCACCAGCGCGTGCGGAGCAGCGAGCATGAGATGTCTCAGGCTGACCTGGGGCTGGCCTTCACCGAACGGCGTCTGGAGCGCTTGCTCGGCGCGGACCGCTGACCTCGAATACGTTCGCGGCGGGCCGCATCCGTGCTGGTCACTACGGCTGGCGACGTCTGCGAGTGGCGGCACGCGCGATTCATCGTCTGCCGACAGACGAGCCGCGTATTGCAGGTAGCGAAGGCTCACCGGCCAGGGTCGTCGGCGTTGCTGCGAGGGTGGCACTTGTGTAGTATCGAAGTAACACGACAGGCTCGCTTCTCTAGATGAGACGCGGGCCTGTTCTCTTTCTACCCCCGGGTGCCGGGGACGCCAGGACGATGCACACGTGACAACCCCGAACAGCACCTACGCGAAGCCGTTCCTCACGGTCCCCGAACAGATCCGCCGGCTGCGCGGGCGGGGCATGGACTGCGGCGACGACGCCTACGCGGCCGCCGTCCTGCAGCGCTACGGCTACTACCGGCTGTCGGGCTACTGGCACCTCTACCGCGACCGGCCTGCGCCTCCTGCGCCCCGGTTCGACGACGAAGGACGAGAGATCCGCCTGGACACGTTCGTGCCAGGGACCGGCCTGGCGCACGTGGTCTCCCTGTACGAGTTCGACCACGAGCTCCGCATGCGTCTCAGCGACATCCTCAGCACCATCGAGACGACCTTCCGCTTCTTCATCGGCCATCGACTCGGCAGGGTCGACGCGTTCGCACACAGGCACCCCTGGGCGCTCGGCGCGACGAGGCAGGAAGATCCCAGCGCCCCGCCCGAGCCGACCACCGCCTACCGCGAGTGGCTCGAGGAGTACGACCGCCACGAACAGCGCGCCCGGGGCGACTTCGTCGTGCACTTCCGCCAGCAGTACGGCCCCCACCTGCCCATCTGGGTCGCAACAGAAGTGATGTCCTTCGGAGTGCTGAGCAGCCTCTACGACCTGATGCTGCAGTCCGACCAGGAGATCCTCGCAGCCCGGTTCCAGGTCCGAACCGCCGACGGCCACGGAGACCGCGGCGCTCTCGGGAACTGGCTGAACAACCTCAGGAACGTGCGGAACATCTGCGCGCACTACGGCCGCCTGTGGAACCGCGCGTTCGACGTGATCATCGACGCGCCGGGACAGGCTCGAAAAGACGCTGACGACCTGCTCGCGCCGCTCGCGGACGGCGGGACGAGCAACAGGCTCTACGGCGTGCTGCTCGTCATGCGCCACCTCCTGCTGAGCATCGCGCCGGAGAAGCGCGACGTCGTGAACCTGGTCGACTTCATCGAGGGCCAGTCCCGCGCCGTCGGCTTCGGCATGGCGCAGCTCGGATTCCCGGACGACTGGCGGAGCAGCCCGATCTGGGACCGGGCCTTCGCGCTCGACCGGTCGCCGATGGCGGCCGCGAGCCTGCTCGACCGGGCCGAGTGCATGACCGCCGCCGAGACCCGTGCGTCGCTGACGGAAGCGGAAGTGATCGAATCAGAACGGACTCGGACCCCGGCTCAGGCCGCGCGAGCGAAGAAGGCAGCTCAGCGCAGCCTGCTGCGGACCTACCTCAAGCACGACGTCGTGATCGAGGTCGAGCTCGGAGAGACGAAGTTCTACCCGGCCTTCCAGTTCCGCGACGGGAAGATCGTCGACGCGCTTGCCGAGATCAACCAAGCACTCGCCCGATCCTGCGGAGGCTCAGATCCGACCGACGTCGCCAGGGCGCTCCTGGACTGGTGGCAAACGCCGCACCAGGATCTGCCGCAGAACGCGGACGGCTCGGACCGATCGCCCCTCGACCTGCTGAACTCGGTCACCGAGGAGGAGTTCACCGCGGCGATCGACGAGGCGGACGCCATGCGCAGCTTCGTCATGCCGCACGACCTTGACCAGGGCAAGGCGTGCGAGTGACCCTACGTGTCGGAGTGCCGGGGCACGAAGACCGCATCCGCGAGCTGGCTCGGGTCGAGATGGAGGAAGGCGCTGGACGAAGCCAAGGACAGCCGTACGGCGACCTCGAGGCCATCGGCGGCGGCGTCGCGCCCGAGCGCGTGACCAGCACATCCAGGTGACAGGCTTCAGACCTTCGCTAACCGCGGCGACGTGGTTGAATTTAGGTTCAACGTCTAAAAGTCACCTCTGACCAGGGGTTTCATCCTCCCAGCTTCAGGCAGGTCCGATGGATGATTTCCGGTCTGCCATGAGTTGCTCAGCGTTTGGCCCGGCCCGTCTGGGATACTTGCCCGTCTAGCACGCACCCCGGTGCCATCCTTGCGGGGCTGTCGCTCGGGTCAGGTATGCGCAGACCATTCTCCAAAACAGGTGTCGATATGCCAGATACTATGGCTAGATTCACCCTGCAGGAGATCCACTAGAGGTTAAAACCTGTCGGCTGGCAACCCTGGGTGATGAGCCGTTATTCCGTCGAACGGCGAAGTCACTCGAAATCCCGGATATATAGACGCTCAGGTTTCGCCCCCTCGCCCTCAGTATGGATCTGCTCCGTTCGCTTCCATCCGGCGCGCTGGTAGACGTATTGTGCTCGATTATTGGAATCAATCACCCATAGGCGTAGGGACGTGCAGCCATTTTCTGTCGCCCAGCTCTCGACCTCCGCAAGGAGGTGGCCTGCCAGCCCGGAACCCCACGCATTCGGATCTACAGCGAGGTAAAAGAGCTCCGGTCCGCTATCGCCCTCTGCGGCGAGTGCAAATGCGTCTAGAGACCCGGCCCGTTCGAGAAGCAATGCAGTGGGGCTAGGTAGTTTTAACCGCCGAAGAACTCCAGCACGCTTCGCCTGCCACGCGATTGGTCTCTCGAGGCCATCGCGTCGCGCTGAAGCTGCAGACCACACGCGAGCCATAGCGTCAATATCGTCATCGGTCGGCATGTCCGTCCGTCGGCACGCAATGCTACTCGAACTCATACGGTTCAGTATCCCACGGCGCGATCTAGGCACGGCACCTTGTGGTCACTGTCTGAGAGGCGTTCGAGTTGTGTGAAATGGATCGTGGGACTGGTGAGCAGGTTGGTGTCACAAGATCTGAGGCGCTGAGGAGACGTCGCAGGTAAGATTGTGGATCATGCCCGCTCTGTGCCTCCAAGGGTTTTGTGACGACGTCGTTCGTGTCACGAGGAGCCGTGAACGAGATCAGAAGCTCTCGACGGTCGCGAAGGGCCTCGGGGTCCCCGCATCCTGCCGGACGAACGGGATGCGCTAGGCCGACGTCGAAGAATGTGCCCGGCGTGCTCCACGAGAGGCCCAACCTGTCCAATCCCATCCCTGATCAGGCCCCACGATGATCCGATGGACCCCTGTTGCTGGCGTGTTCTCCAAGGTTCCACCTCGCCCCAATCCGATCCCTGTGCAGTGCACCTTCGCACTCAAGCCGCAGGTCAGGGGCCTTAGCTTGCCAAGATGACGCCTCGGGTCGACCTGTCGATCCAGAGGTTGGTATGTACCGGAACGCGGTGGAGTTCCGTTTCAATAACTAGTGAGATTCGTTGATGATTCTTGTCGAGTGTTGAGTCAGGACTAGTGCCCGGCGCTTTTGCAAGGGACCTACCCGCGTAGTTGTGCATCGTCCGTCGTGCGCCGCTCCGCGGTGGGGAGGAGCCCGATGGGGCGCGGGATTATGCCCATGGAGATGTAGGTCGTGTCCGCCTCGGGGTGATGCGCCGCTAGTTCGGCTCGCTTCCACGACAGAACGAGGAGCCGGCGCAACGATCGACGTGGACGACGGCTCCGCCCAGGGGGACTGCTGCACGATCAGGTAACAACTTCAAATTCGTGCCACTAGGCGCCCCCGAACTGTATAGAGTGACGCCTACCAGGAGGGGGATTCGAGTGTCGGAAAGCGGACCAGAGAAGAGACTGAAGTTCTTCGGCCTCAGCGACTACGGAACCTTCTGGCAGGCCGACCGCTTCCTAGAGCTCGTCCGTGAATTCGATGCTACTCGTGGCGATCAAGGCATAAACGACATCGTTGAGTTGCATCATCTCGCGTTGTTCCTAGAACACAAAGTTCTCCCGAAGGACCTGGCCGAAGCAGAGCGAGACGCGCCTCTGGCGCACGTCCCCGAGATCCGGAAAGTCATCGGCAGGTTTTTCGGCAAAGTGACTGACGCCACCTTCTCAACGCTCGTTCAGGACGTTGACTTTCAGTACCGCACAGACGTCCTCGATCTCCTCGGAAAGAACAAGGTCTTCGAGCGCTGCACTGACTCGATCGTGCTTGCTGCACTTCAAGAGCAGAGTTTCCACCCGCACGATCTGCTCTCATGCCAGGCACTCGTGCGTGCCTACGACCAGGAGATTCGGGCCCTGCTACTCGCTGGGCCGCGCAATGCTGAGCTGCTTGCGCGGAAGTTCCTCCAGTCCGAGGGGCGGGATCCAATCCATCTCCCGAAGAGCTTCACCCCCGCGGATCAGCGTGGCCTGTTTGACCGCTACCTCGATGAGGAAGAGCCCAACCTCAACTTCGTCAAGCTGATCGCATCCGCACGAGCTGACAAGAACACCGGCGTCGATGCACGACTGAAGCTAAAGGCTCGTCGCAAGGCAGATGCGCTCACGAAGAAGATGTTCGAGTCCACGGAGGGGATCAAATCCGGCTGCGAAGTGGGCATCTCGGCCGATCAGGTCGAAGAGGTCGTCCAGTCTTTGGACGGCATGGTTGGCAAGTACTCCTACAGCCGAACCTGGCTCACGGAGAACCTCGACTACCCGACTATCCTGAATAACTTCGTTCACCTGTTCCAGTTCGCCAACGACCACATGCTCCTGGAACTCCCTTCCTACGAAGCGCAACTTGGCGTCTTCGAGCGGTTCATGGGTACGCCGGGCAAGGGCGACTACCGGACGGGGGCGGCGTTCAGGCTCCAGGACCAGGCGTCCTTGCTCCAGACCTTGATGTACGAGCGCTTCCTCAGCTCCGAAGGTATAGAGCTCGAGTCGGTCATCGCTTGGTTCTTCACGGACTACCTTGAGCAGGAGTTCGGTGCCAAGGGGCTGAAGTACCGCGCCTCCAGCCCGACCGCTACCTACCTTGAGAAGAGCCGCCACCTGTTCTCAGAGATGGAGAGCGTCCTCAAGCAGTTCACGCTGCATGTCGACTACGGCGAGGTTGACCCGGAGCTGCTGACAATCACATCGGAGCAGCTTTCCTACGGCGACATCCCGAGTCAGGTCGTGGATAAGTACGCCTACGTTGCCAACAACGCAGACATCCAAGGAATTCAGCACCTGCTCTTCTCGGACCAATCCGGATTGGCGTACATCAGCAGAGATCTGGAGGCAGAGAGCTTCCTCCACTTGGTCGTCGCCAATGACATCGCCTACGACCAGTTCCACGAGTACCAACAGCGCAACATCGACTTCCTGGTCGAGAAGGGCATCCTGACCGGAGATCGTGACCGAATTGCGTTCGCGAGCGCGCCACAATTGCATGTGCTCAAGGAACTCTGGGAGTGCGAGGTGACGAGCTGTCTCCATCACTCGGCTGCCGGCCAGAAAGCCATTGACGAGATGGTGAGCGCCGGATGGCTGGCGCATCGATCAACGCTGCTCAGCGCCGCGGAGGTCAGCTACTTCAACTACTTCCTTAACGATAAGGAGTTCAGCAACGGACCTAGCCTGCGCAACCGCTACCTCCATGGATCACAGGCAGACGGTGACGACGACCGCGTTCACCGCCACACGTATTTAACAGCGCTCCGCCTACTCGTTGCGCTGGTCATCAAGATCAACGATGACTTCTGCCTGACGGATAACGCCGTGCTCGCGAAGGAATAGGGGCCGACCGCTGGCATGGTCGAGCCCTCTTCAGATCCCTAGTATGTGGCGTCTCAGCCGGGTTCCCTGCCGCCGTGATGGCGCGCTACCGCCTTCGTGGCGTCCTGCAGGCTGACCCACGTCGAGGGTGAGCCTGTGTCCCCTGCTCAGTAGCGAGCACTGACCGTGGGGAGAGGGCGCATGTGAACCCCGTGTTCAGATGTACCTATGTGCCGGGACTCGGTGGAATTCAGATTTAACGTGTAGAGGAGGACCGTCACAGATGGGTCATCTGGGGGGCGGGATTGAGACAGCAGCGCTGGTCGCGTCGCGTCCTGATCGCCGACGGTCTCGCGTGTGCGCGGGAAGGAGACCATCGATCCGGAGACGGTGGTGGTCACGCTGAAGTGGTGAATACCGGTTCCATTGCCGCGACCGCGGTGGCCCGCGCATCCGCGTTCATCGTCGCCGGGGCGTCCTGCCAGAGGAACAGGTCGAAGTCGGCCTTCCCCAGCGAGGAGTCGCGGGCGTACTCCACCAGGCTACTGCGGATGCCCGCGGCGCGGGCCTCAGCGACGTACTGCTTCAGCAAGGCGTCGTCGCCCCATTGCGCAGCGGCGGAGATCTTCCGCAGCGGTGTGGCGTCGGGCGGGAGGGTGTCCTGGAGGTTTTTTAATCACCCCAGTACCCCCGATCGGGTGCTCCCGGCACAGCGCGGATACCTCGTACCGAGTCTTGGCTGGACGGTCGTCAAATCAGTGCCGGAACGTAGGCTGTACTGCGAAGGAGACCCCATGATCACGGGGCCCGACGGTCTTGCTGGAGAGCTCACAAACCCAGAGGTGCTGGTTTGACGAGCTCGAGTCACGCCTGGCTGCCTGACCATCACCTCAGCGTCGCTGCGACCTTGGCTCACACTGACGAAGTGATCGCCCAGGTGGCCGACATCCTCTTCGAGTACCAGACACAGCCGGCGGGCATCATTGCCTTACGCGAGGTGCCGATGGTGACCCACAGTCAGACGGTCGTCACCGGCATGGCTCCGATCCCGCGTAAAGTGCCGCTCTTGGTGGCCGATGCGCTGGTGGCCCTGCGCAACGCGATCGAGCACACGCTTTTCGCCGAGGTCGAGCACCGAGACGGCGTGCTGGGGGAGAGGGCCGCGAAGCTCGTTGAGATGCCGAGCGCGAAGACCTACGAGGACTTCCAGAAGTGGGTGAAGGGTCGCGCGAAGAATGGACCTCCGTCGCTGCAGCAGGGGAGTGACCTGCTCAGGCGCATCGACGGCCTGCAGCCCTTCCATCGGACCAAGGACCCGCAGAATCATCCTCTGGCGCTGTTGGCTCTGCATACCAACCACTCGAAGCATCGCGCGCCAGCGATCACCGCCGTTGGTCTCGCCGGGATCCACCGAGAGGACCGGACGCCGCCGTTCATGGCTCTCTTCGAGCGCCGTCCGGAGACACCGGTGGAGGTGGGCGATGTCATCGCGGAAACTCCGCGTGGTGTTCAGGTCCCCGTAGCCCTTTTCCCGACCATCGGGATAAACCGGCCCGGCACCGAGCGCTGGCCGGTGCTGATGAAGGAGCTCGATGAGCTCTCCACATGGGTCCGTGCACAGGCGATCCCACGCCTGATTACTGGTAACGATCCACCGGCCCCGGCGCTCCCGCCTCGATACGAGATCACAGTCGGGCACGACGACGAGCGTCGTGCTCTGGCGGAGGGAGCGACGCTCTCCGCGGCGCAGGTGCACAACGACCGGCTGGGCGCGTCGACGGTGCGCCGGGACATGACCGAGACGCTCAGCCAGATGGACGACGCACCTAGTTCGGAGCAGATCTCGGCGTGGCTCGAGAGCCTGTCCGATCAGGAGATACTCAGGCGGATGCGGGAGCTACAGGCAACGGGTACCTACGAGCCGGATATTGTCCTGAGCAACTACGCCGTCCTTGAGGCGATGCGTGATGATGCTCGCCGGTTCGCCGGGTTGGACTCGTGAGTGGAGGAGATCTAGCCGTGACTACCGCTCTGTTTCGGCTCCGTCGATGAACTCTGCGAACTCGTCGTTGGTGCGCACCGTCAGCCCAAACTCCTCCGCCTTAGATCGGACGGCCCCGTCGCTCGTGACGACGATCCAGTCGGGCGGGTCGAGGTACTGGCTGTCGTTCCAGCATGCTCGGCCTGAAACCGCGTCACCGCGTCCCTGGTCGCATCGCTGACGGCCTTCACCAGTGCGGGGTCACCCTGAGCCGCGTCGCTAGAGCTCATGCCTGACCCATCGCTCGTCGAAGGAGTCGTACCGCTCCTTCCGGTCTACCTTCCACTCACCGCCCTAGAGTCGCATCGTGTAGCGAAAACAGTTCGCGAGGATGTGGTGCTGCAGCGTTTCGATGACGACCGCCTTCTTCACGAGAGCGCCCGCGACGAACTTCTCATCCACGTGGTACTCGGGCGGGTGCCCACAATGGAGTGAGACCTGACGGCCGGTCTTGCGTTCCTTGGTTGTGCACGAGGACTCGAAGATCACATCGAGGTCGCGCTTCATGTCGGAGCTCACTGCACCTCGGCCCTGCTCTGCGATCGCCTGCCACTACGTGACTTCCCACTGATGCATGCGTCCGATGAAATGACGCAATACCGCGTATGCCTCGTCCACTTGGCCCGTGTTCGCGCTCCTTGGATGCCGCTCCAGTGATGGTATGTGCTGGACTGCGAAGGATTCACTCCCTCCGCGGCGTGCCGCCACTGCTCGTTGCCGAAATCTATCGGGCGGCCGCGGCGCTTGCGGCGGTGGGCGATCTGACCATCCGGTTCAGGAATCGTCGCGCGTCGCCCTGACGTCGAGCGAGGTGCTGCGCGAGCGAGTCGGGCTCTGCTACGCGAAGGCGCACCTTCTCGTAGCGATTTTACGCGCTTAAGGTATTCCCGCAGGACTGTGCTATCAGCGACTCCGTAGCGGCACCGGCCACGTACTGCACAGGCTGGTTGCCATCCACCTGCACGGGGGCTGGCACCCTCGGCAACGCTGAGGACGTGTTGGAATTGTGCAATAGGGGGCTCCCGTCCGCCCTCGAAACGGTGACGAAGGAGTGATGATGGCTGGTCTGTCAGTACTGGAAGCTGGCCAGTGGCAGGGATCCGGAGCCCCGACGGCTCGTAGGCTGCGCGACGGAGCCACCCGCCTCGCGGAAATGGTTCCCGCGGAAAACCGCCAGGTAGTGACGCTCGGCAACGCCGTCAGCGGGGCGCGGGACGGTGTGCAGAACGCCGACGTGCTGGTAGAACAGCTCCACGCGGTGCGCGCGGCAATGGCAGCACTCCCGGCGGGTGATCTCGTGGTGTCTGTCGGTGGTGACTGCGCGATCGAACTCGCCCCGGTCGAGGCTGCACTTTCTGCCCACCGGGACCGTCTGGCGGTGGTGTGGTTCGACGCGCATGCGGATCTCAATTCGCCGGAAACATCTCCCTCCGGAGCGTTCCACGGCATGGTGCTGCGCGCTCTGACAGGTGACAGTCCCGACGCGTTGAAGCCGACCAGGGCCCTTCCGGCGAATCGAGTGGTCCTGGCAGGGGCGCGTGCCCTGGACCCCGGCGAACAGGATTTCGTGGGCCGCCACGGGATTAGCCACCTCAGCGTCGCTCAGCTGAATGAACCGGACGCGCTCCTGTCTGCTGTGCGCGCGACCGGTGCTGAGGCGGTGTACATCCACATCGACCTCGATGTGCTCGATCCGGGGGTCTTCCCAGCCGTCGGCTCTCCTGAACCCGGCGGCCTCACGGTCGAGGCGCTCCTGCAGGCAGTGCACGCGCTTGCGGAAGAGTTCACTCCCGCGGGCGTCGGAATTACTGAGTACGAACGAGCCGACGAGGCCGGACAGGATGAAGAACTGCTCCAACGAGCGGTCACGGGAATTGTTGACGCCGTCCGGAATTGAACGGGAGGCATTTCCCTGATCTCTGTGGTCCTACGCGACCATGAAATTGAGATTGGAGAACAGAGAAACGAAGGAGATTGGTCATGGGGCGCGAAGTCGTCATCGTTGGTTCAGGGATCGTCGGGATCTCGTTGGCTCATGCTCTGGCAGCCAAGGGCCTGAGCGTCACGGTCCTCGACCGCGACCGAGGCACGCCACGTGGCTCAACCGCCTTCGCACCCGGCTTCATCGGCCTCTACAACGACGTCGCGTTGCTGACGGAGTTGGCGCGGGACACTGCGTCGCTCTACGACACCATCGGCGATGGCTTCCGCCGGACCGGCGGGCTGGAGCTGGCGACTTCGGATGCCGGAGCCGCCGAAGTCGAGCGCCGTGTCGAGACAGCCCGCTCGGCAGGGTTGCGTGCCGACCTGCTCCCGGCGTCCGGCCTTCCGGACACGGTGACTTCATACGTGGATGCCGGACAGGTTCGCGTTGCAGGCCACTTCCTCGACGACGCATCTGCAGACGTGGGCGTTATTGGTCCTGCCCTCCGTGCGGAGGCTCTAGCCCGTGGGGCGAAATTCCTCAGCGGTCAGGAGGTCGTCGGTTGCGAGCGACAGGGTTCAGGAATCGCCGTCGTCACTGCAGCCGGGGACTGCTTCTCGGCCGACGACGTCGTGCTCGCTGGCGGCGTGTGGGGCCCAGACCTCACGGCACTGACTGGCCTCGACCTGCCGCTGTTCCCCGTCGCCCACCCCTACGTGTACGACGGCCCGGCTGCGGCCTGGAGCACAGGGCCGTTCGTGCGTTGGCCGGAACACCACGTCTACTCCCGGATCCATGGGGACCGGCTGGGCATCGGCACCTACGACCACCACCCGGTCCCTGTCAACCAGGATGGGCTCGCGGCCGGGGCTGGACTGGAGTGGTCAGCGGAGTTCGATCCTGCTGTCGAGGCGGCCCAGGGCCTCCTGCGGCCCGAGGCCAGGTTCACGCCTGAGCGCCGGATCAACGGCGTCTTCGCGATGACCCCGGACAACCTCCCGTTCTTGGGCAGGCACCCGAGCATGGAGGGGGTCTGGATCGCTCAGGCCCTCTGGGTCACCCACGCTGCGGGGGCATCCCGGATGCTCACAGAAGCAATGCTCGACGGGCTGGAAATTGTCCAGGAACTCGACCCGGCGCGATTCGCTGGCACTGACGCCGCTATGCTCAAGGACAGCGCTTTGCGTCTTTACCGCGACATCTACGCCAACGATGCGACATGAGTCCAGAGCGAGAAAGTTGCGACGTGTTGACGACATTAGGCCCGAGCGAGGTATCGGGGAATCCACAGTTGAGCAGACGCGCCTTGTGATGGGCCCGCGCCACGGTCGTGGCGCTGCCAGTGACCGCGTTGGCGTTTCGTTCTGTGGCAGCGGTGTTCATAGCGGATAGCGATGGTTCATCGCCGCCCTGCTGACCTACGGACTGATCTAGACGGCACGTAGCACCTAGCGGTGTCACCCGGAGGTACTGGCAGCTTGGAAGGCATCTGATCAGGAGTCCTGGCCGATAGAGTGGTGCCGATGCTGATGATCATTCTCGGCTGCCTCAGCATGGGTGTGGCCAACGCCGTGGTCGGTGCCGTGATCGGCACGGAGACCGTCTTCCTCTTCATGGGAGTCGCGTTCTTGTGCGCGTCTCTGGCCGGCCAGGCATCCCACTGCGCCCGCGCCGGACGGCTGCTCCCTCAGCTGGACTGGTCACACGTCGCCGCACTGAATCTTGCCACCCTGATGACGTTCGGGGCCTTCTATCTGGCGCTGGCGTGGATCCCGGCATCGCTCGCCGCCGGCGTGGAGGCCGCGTTCGCACCTCTGGCCACCCTCCTGTTGGCGCTCTGGCGCAAGAAGCGAGCGCCGTGGAGTGTCTGGTTGCTCGCACTCAGCGTCTTTGCTTGTTCGATCGCGTTCGGCGCGACGCAGGCGCAGTCATCGCCGGCCGGTAACCAGTACGTCGTCGGCGTGCTGCTCGCCCTGGTCGCCGGTGCCGGCATGGCGATCCTCGCGATCCTGTCACGCTCGCTCGGGGAGCGTGGGGTGGACGCCTCGAGCATTCTGGCTGTCCGCTACCACCTCGCCTACATCGTCGCGTTCGGATTGGCTGCTCGCGACTACGGGTTCGAGGGCGACATCGCAGTCCTACTGCATGACCTGTCCTGGATCGTGCCCCTGGGGCTCGCCGCGGTGGCGTTGCCGTTGTTCCTGATCCAGTCGGGCATGATGCGCACCGATCCGACCCTGACGGCGATCCTCATGGCCAGCGTTCCGGCAATCAGCTTCCTCACTGAGACGACGTGGTTCGGCTGGTCGCACGGCATCGCCTCGTGGACCCTGCTCGCCCTCCTGGTCCTCCTCGTGTGCGTGTACGGCGTTGTCGACCAACGGCGCAGTCGGCTCTCCGTCGCGAGTGCAGCTGTCAGCCGAGATCACTCAGAGCGTTCAGGGCTTCCAGAGGGCTTGACGGCTCACGAACTGATCTCCGGCGACACATAGACTCATCTTGGATAGTCAGTACGTCGAGAGGTCGTTGTGAAAATTCCATTGGTGCAGGTTGATGCGTTCGCCGAAACGCTCTTCGAAGGCAACCCTGCAGCGGTCATGCCGCTGGAGCACTGGCTTCCGGACGATGTACTCCAGCAACTGGCCCTCGAGAACAATCTCTCCGAGACCGCGTATCTGGTCGAACGTCATGCCGACGACGCGCCCGACTCGGCCCGGCCTGCCTACGATCTGCGCTGGTTCACCCCCGCGACTGAGGTCGATCTGTGCGGCCACGCCACGATGGCCGCATCCTCCTATCTGTTCGACGACGTGCACGACGATGCCGACGCGCTCCAGTTCTCCACGCGCAGCGGCTGGCTTACTGTGACCCGATCGCCGGATGGTCTGATCACCATGGACTTCCCCGCCCAGCCACCGACCCCTGTCGACGTCGACCCACTGATTGCGCGAGCGCTCGGAGCTGAGGTGTTGGACGCGCATCGCGCGACCGACTTGATCTACACCGTCGCAGATGCCCAGACGGTTCGAGAACTCAGCCCGGACCTGACGTACCTGGCGTCGCTGCCGGTGCGTGGCATTGCGGTCACCGCGAACGGCGACGGCACAGAGTTCGACTTCGTCTCGCGCTGGTTCGGTGCCCAAGCCGGAGTTCCTGAGGATCCGGTGACCGGTTCAGCCCACTGCCAACTGGCCCCATTGTGGGCAGAACATCTGGGCACGGACGCCATGACGGCTCGCCAAATGTCATCGCGAGGAGGGACGGTCGCGATCCGTCTGCACGGCGATCGCGTCCACTTGTCAGGGCGGTGCGTGCGATACCTCGAAGGCAACGTCACGCTCCCCGCCTAGCCAACCGAACGTGGTTGCAAAGGTACAGACCGCTATGCATCGGTCTGTCGCACGGCAACCTGGGGCTCGCGGCGGCAGCAGCTCGAGGCCTCGATCGGGCTTGCGAGACCTGATCGGCTCCGATCGGCCTCGATGCTGTGGCGACCGTCGACGAGACCCGCAAGTGAGCCGGCGAGCGCAGAGTCTTGGCCAAAGCACGTCTCGCCTTCGCGGCCGCGCCTCAGGGCTCTCCAACTACGGCGCCTGCGTCGCAGTTCCCCAAGGGTTGTCGATGATGTAGCGCCAGGTGCCGTCCACGCCGCGGCGCGCTACGTCCGTCGCTGTCCCCCGGATATCGACCTGTTCGCCATCCGGTGCGGTGCCGGCGATCGTCCAGTCCACGATGAGTAGCGCGATGTCGTCCGCCACGTAGACGTGGCGCGGCCGGACTTCGATGGGAAGTCCGAGGGACGCCATGCGGGCATTGGCCTCGCGGCGGTCCGCGCCGGTCGTGATCTGACCGGGGCTGCTGATGAAGACTCCCGCTTGCTCGTACACGCGCTCGACGACGTCAGGGTCGCCGGTGTTGAACGCTGCGGCGAATACGTGCGGCTGCTGCTCGGGGCTGGTGGCCAGCGGAAAGTCACTGACGGATGGGACAATGTTCTCGGTCATGCCGTCCAGCGAATCAGGAGGTCTCGTGGCTCACCAAGCGGTAAGCACGCGGTGGGACGAGGAGCTCGTGCTGACCGCCGACGGGCGTACGCGAGCCCCGTCGCCGGACTGCCCGGTCGAAATCTCCCTGACTGCGATCGCCGGACGCTGGACGACGCTCGTGTTGCGCGACCTCATGCCTGGACGCCCCCTCTCCTACTCCGAACTGGCCCAGGCGCTGCCGCAGCTCAGCGACAAAGTCCTGTCCGACAGGCTGAGCGAGCTCGTCTCCGCAGGGCTCGTGGAGAGGACTGTCATGAACGACTTCCCACGTCGGACCGCGTATCGGATCACCGACCGCGGCCGAGAGCTCCGTCCTCTGCTGATCGAGCTTTACCGAACCGGTCTGGCCCTCCAGGGACACACAATTGGCGTCCAAGGACAGCCGCCGGAATAGCCAAGAACTACCTACCTCCTGACGAGTCGATCAGCCCTTGAAGCGCGTCCCGGGTGCTGGTGAGCTCGGCGATGCGGCCGTCATGGGCGTGGAGGTGGTCGACGAGCAGCGGCACAGCGCATGGTTCCAGCCGGTCTGTGTCGTGGATGCATTCGAGCAGCTCCCGGATAGCGTCGACGGGCAGCCCCGCCCCGAGGAGCCTGCGGATCGAGTGGACCTGCTCGATGATCGCGGGCGAGAACAGGCGCTGATCCGTCGAGGATCGCTCCGCCTCGATGAGCCCCTGGTTCTCGTAGTGCCGGAGCATCCGAGGCGTCGTGGAGGTGAGTGCGGCGAGATCCCCGATCCGGAGCCGTTGGTCCACGGCTTCGCGACTTGCCTCTGCCACTGGTGTCAACTCCTACCGTCAGTTCCATGACCACTTCGATCACTCAGTTCAACGGTAAATCGGCCGACGCGGCGGACCTCGCGCCGCTGGCCTTCGCCGGGTTCGCTCACTTCACCGCGATTCAGGTCCGCGATCATCGGGTGCGGGGCCTGGACCTGCACCTGGAGCGTCTCCGGTCCGCCAGCGACTCGCTCTTCGGCCAGCACCTGTCCGAAGGAGTGATTCGTGGCTACCTGCGCAACGCTCTGGCTGTCGCTCCGCCCGAGGTATCGCTGACCTGCTTCATCAATTCGCGACCTGGAGAGTTCGCACCTGCCGGCGACAGCCTCGACCTCGACGTGCTGGTTAAGGTCACCGGCCCCGCCGAGCCGCCTACCGGCCCTCTCTTCCTCGACGTAGTCGAGCACGAGAGGCATCTCCCCCTCGTCAAGCACGTCCGCGAGGTCTCCAAGACGCTCCTGCTCCGGCGCGCGAACGCACGCGGCTTCGACGACGCCGCGTTCACGGATCGCTCGGGTCGACTCAGCGAGGCGACGATTTGGAACCTTGCCTTCTGGGGCGGTGAGTCCGTGATCTGCCCGGGAGCCGAGGTCCTCCCCGGCGTCACCATGCAGATCCTTGTCCGTCGCCTCCGCGCGCTCGGCATCCCGCAGCAGAGTCGGGATGTGAGCCCCTCGGAGCTCGGGGCGCGTCTTTCCGCTGTAGTGATGAACACATGGAGTCCTGGCATCCCGGTCGCACGGATCGGCGACGCGCCGCTCGGTCAGGACCCCGAGTTCGTGCGCCAACTGCAGGGGGCCTACGCCGATGAACCGATGATGTCGGTGTAACGGGTGAGTCGAAGGCCGCGCCCCTCAACCGTTGTTGTCGCCGGAAATCCTTGGATCTCGTTGTCGGGATGCTGCACGTCGTACTCCTGGCGAGCCCAGGCGATGGTGTCCGGGTGCTCGAGCGACCAATCGGCCAACGCCTTGACGAGGTGGGTCAGGCTCGAGCCGGTATCAGTCAATCGGTAGTCGACCTAGCTCTCCGATCCTAGGCACCACGGCTGGACCGGCGAGAGGCGCATCGCTCCTGGGGCTCTAGCATGGAGCCATGGCAGAACCGACGCGCTGGGCGACCGAGACCAAGGACGGCCACTCGCAGTGGTACATCGACCGTTTCCGCGGAATGGCGGCCGAGGGCCAGGATCTCGTGGGGGAGGCGCGGCTGATCGACGCCATGGTCCCGCGGCGGGCTCGGATCCTTGACGCCGGATGCGGCCCGGGCCGGCATGCCGGCGAGCTTCACACCCGCGGCCACGACGTCGTCGGCGTCGACGCGGACCCCGAGCTGATCGACGCCGCACGGCAGGACCACCCGGGCCCGTCCTACGCCGTCGTCGACCTGACCGAGCTGGATCTGGAGACGCTCGAGCGGGCGGACCCCTTCGACGCCGTGCTCATGGCCGGCAACGTGATCGTCTTCGTCGCGCCGGGCACAGAGACCGAGGTCCTGCGCCGAGTGCGGGCCTGCGTCAGCCCGGAGGGGTTCATCGCCGTCGGCCTCCATGTGAACCGGCACCTGGCGCTCGCCGAATTCGACCGCTATGCGGCGGAGGCCGGATTGCGGGTCGAGCATCGGTTCTCGACCTGGGACCTCAAGGCCTGGCACGACGACGCCGACTTCGCCGTCACCATCCTGCGGTACGCGTAGGACCGCATGGTCTCGCGCTGCTCCTTCCCAGCCCGATGCTGGGCCAGGCCCCTTACGAGCCATTGGTATCCGTCCTTGCGGCTACTGCCGGTTGGCACGTCGCCGTGGCAAACCTTCCACGCGACCCCTCGGATCCGCACGAAGTGCTCACGGCGTTCGGGAATGCGGTCTGCGACTCCACCGACCTGCTCATCGCTCACAGCAACGCCGGGTACTACCTGCCGGCGCTGGCGCAGGTCCGGGATATCGCGGCCGTCGCGATGGACGCCGCGCTCCCGACCGGGGACGGCACGGACACGCTGCTGGCTCCGGTCGAGCTCAGGGATTTCCTGACAGGTCTCCCGAAGGACGACGCCGGCCGGCTTCCCCCATGGCCCGAGTGGTGGGCGCGGGAGGACGTCGAACCGCTCTATCCCGACGCCGCTTCATTCGAGCGATCCGTGGCGGCGGCACCACGTCTCTCGATGTCCTACTTCACGAGCCGGTTGCCGGTACCAGTTGGGTGGGCGACGGGACGGCGCGCCTATCTGGCCTTCGGCCAGACGTATGCGGTGGAGCGCGCCTGGGCGACCGACTCAGGGTGGCGTGTGCGAGAGGTCCCCGGGGCGCATCTGGAGTTTCTGACCGACCCCGGCCTGGTTGCGTCCGAACTCGTGGCACTCGGTGCCGAGCTCGGTCTTCCGGAGCCGCCCCGGAGCTGAACCCAGGAGCTGAACCCTGGAGGGTTCACAGTCACGACGAGGCCCAGCATGAGTCCACTCGCCGCCCAGGAGCGGGGACCCGACGTGCCGACGTGTTCGGATGGGTCATCCGCCTTCCCCGTCATTCCGCAGGCGTTGGTCGGCGTGCTTCCGGAAGATCTGTACTGCGGAGCGGACGCGCGGGTGCTCGTCGCCGGCGAGCGAGTCTGCGATCGCGAGTCCGCGGACGACGTCCTCCGGGGTGCCCTTCTTGATGAACCAGAGCGGGGCAGTGATGGCCGATCGGCGTCGGAGTGGATCGGCCGCGGCCGCGAGATCGTCGAGTACGCCGCCGTCGATGGCTCCGATGAGAATCGGCCAACCGAGAACTCGTGGAGCCGCCCGGTCCACCATGTCCCAAGAGGTGATGGCGTCGTGCCGCTCCAAATAGATCGTCGCCAGCGCGGCACGCTCGCGGTCCGCGAGTTTTCGGCGGGCACGAAAATCCAGGACGCAGAATGCTGACAGGCGCGCCTCGTAGGCCGGATGCTCGAACAGCGTCTCGAGCTCCTTTTGCGGCAGGTCGACCGCCCACCGTGCGGCATCGAACAGCGTTCCCATCCGCACGCCGATGACGACGTCGTCGTCTTCCACGCGGTTGCGGATCTTCTCCGCCTCGTTCGGATCGGAGGGCGGGCTCCTGCGAACGTGCCCCGGCCGTTGACGGACCGCCCTCGGCGGAGGAGGATCCGGGAGGTGAAGACCATCCAGTGCGAAGGCGTCTCCCTGGCCGTCGACGAATTCGGCGATTCGAGCGCCCCTCTCGTTGTGCTCATCGCCGGGGCCACTCAGTCCATGGACTGGTGGACCCCGGATTTCTGCCAGGCACTCGCCGCGCAGGGACTGCACGTCCTCAGATACGACCAACGGGACACCGGGCAGTCGACGACCGGCCCGGCTGGCCGACCGGACTACACCGGCGTCGACTTGGCGACTGATCCGCTGCGGATCCTCGACGGGCTCGGCGTCGATTCGGCGCACTTCGTGGGACTGTCGATGGGCGGCGGGGTCGCGCAGTACCTCGCGGTCCACGCGCCGGGGCGTGTACGGACGCTCACGCTGATCGAATCGTCGCCGGCCGGGGGAGATGCAGGGGAACTGCCGCCGCCGGCCGCGAGGCTCGGACTGGCGGAGGGCAGCCTCCCCGGCGTGGAGGACTGGACCGACGCCTCGGCCGTCGTCGAATACCGTGTCGAGGCCGAGCGGCCCTACGCCGGTTCGCACGGTTTCGACGAGGAGCGTTGCCGGGCGATCGCGACTGTGGAATTCGGCCGGGGTCAGGACATGGAGGCGTCGATGACCAATCATTTCCTCGTCGCCGCCGGTACCGAGCCCGACCCGACGTCGATCTCGGCACCCACGCTCGTCCTGCACAGTGACACGGACCCGTTGTTCCCCCTGCCGCACGGCGAGGCGCTTGCCCGCATGATTCCGGACTCCGTTCTGCTTCGCGTCGACGGCATGGGCCACGAAGCCCCACCGCCCTCGCTATGGGAGACCGTGGTTCCGGCGTTGGCCGGCCACGTGCAGTCGGGAGGGCAGCACCTAGGGGTGTAGCGGTCAGCCATCACGGAGTCGACGAGGCTGCGGTCTGTGGACAATCTGGTCGAACCCGAGCTGCCCGAGTTAGGCTCGCCTCCACGACCCAGACTTGAGGAGCACCGTGGACGGGAAGGTCGAGGCATGGCTGGTCGACGCGGATCCCGCACTGCGATGGCAGGTCGAGCGGGACCTGCTCGGCGCACCGCCTGCTGTCTGGGAGGCGACCCGAGCCAGAGTCGCGACGGAGGGGATCGGCGCCGAGCTGCTCTCCCACCAGGACCCAGAGGGAACCTGGGCCGGAGGGGCCTTCTTCCCGTCGAGCTGGGAGTTCCGCGAGGATGAGCCGCAGCCATGGACCGCCACCACCTGGGTGCTCAAGGACCTGCGTGAGTGGGGCCTCGACGCCCGCGTCGTGCACGGCACCGCAGAAAAGCTGGACAAGGTCGTGTGGGAGTACGACGATCTGCCCTACTGGCAGGGCGAAGTGGATTGCTGCATCAACTCGTGGACGCTCTCCAACGGCCTGTGGCTGGGAGCCGACGTCGACGGGATCGTGACGTGGTTCCTGGGCCATCAGCTGCCCGACGGCGGATGGAACTGCGAGTGGACGGACGGCTCGGACCGGTCGTCGTTCCACTCCACGCTCAACGCGCTCATCGGGTTGCTCGACTACCAGCTCGCCACGGGCGACGCGGATCGGGTGCGGGATGCGCGACGCCGCGGGGAGGAGTACCTGCTGGCGCGCTCGCTCTTCCGCCGCCTCTCGACCGGCGAGCCGTTCTCCGAGCACGCGCTGAGTCTGGCCCATCCCCGGCGCGCGTACTACAACATCCTCGCCGCCGCCGATTACTTTCGGGCCGCCGGGATCGCCGACGGAACGGCCCCGGATGAGCGCATGTCCGAGGCGATCGAGATCATCCGCGGCAAACGCCAGCCGGAGGGCACGTGGCTGCAAGGACATCGCCTGGCCGGCGCCGTGTGGGCGCACGTGGACGTGCCGGCCGGGGAGCCCTCGAAGTGGGTGACGTTCCACGCGCTCCGCGTGCTCGGCTGGTGGGACCGGGAACGCAGCTCCCTTGAGTCGGGCGAGGTGACGGATTGCTAGCGCAGAGGCGGTCGGGATCCACGCTCCTCCGTTCCCTGGTTCGACGATTCAACCGAACTTGGCGAACGCGCGTGTCGGGTGCTTCAAGTCGCGGATCTCGGTGAAGCCCATCGCCTCGTAGAACGCCCTCTGGCGCGGCTCATCGTCGGTGAGGAGCAGTTTCTGGCGTACGTCGTCGAACGGCCCGAACGCTCGGCGGAAGAGCTCGCGCCCGACCCTCGAACGTTCTTGCGCAGCCACCGGTCGGCTAATCCATCTCGGAGATGCTCTTCATCGCCTTCCAGCCATGGGTCACGCCACCGCCGGCCCGCAGCGCCGCGGCGACCATGACCGCTTCTGCGACGTCGGCCTTGGACGCGCCGGCCTTGATGGCCCGCTTGGCGTGGTCCTCGATGCAGAAGGAGCACTGCGTTGTCACCGCGACGCCGATCGCGATCAGTTCCCGTGTGGCCACATCGAGGTTCCCGGTGTCCTTTCTGAACACCGCCTTGTCGAACTCGAACATGGCCGCGACCATCTCCGGGGCGGCGTCCTTGATGTCGGCCATGAACGCGGCCTCGTCGTTGTGAGTGTGCATGTCTGTCTTCCCTTTCTTCGAGTGTGCGCTGTCAGGCTGTTGGGCCGAGTATCAGGACGATGCCTGGCCGGGAATTTCGGTCGTGAGCTCTCCCGGTTCCACGCGATCGCTGAGAGTGAGGGTGGCCAGGACGGCTGCCCCGAGCAGGATCCCGGCGCCGACGAGCAGCGCCGTGCCGTATCCCTCCACGAGGGTCTGCGGCGTCGTGCTGTCCGCCCTCGCCGTGACGCCTGCGGCGACTCCGGCCAGAACTGCCAGACCGAGCGCGACGCCGAGCTGCTGTGCCGAGTTGAGCAAGGCCGAGGCGATGCCGGCCTTGTCTCCGTCGACGTCGTACACGGCAGCCTGCGTGAGCGCGATGACGCCGAGCCCGAAACCGAAGGCGATGACGAGCATCGCCGGCGCCATTCCCGTCCAGTAGGCCGTGTCGACGGTGATCCGGGAGAACCAGAAGGCGCCGGCCGCGCCGAGCAGGGCGCCGAGGGCGGCCACCCGGCGCGGGGCGACCTTCAGCAGCAGCTTGGGCGCGACACCGGCGCCGAGGACTATGCCGATCGCGAAGGGGAGCCACGCGAGGCCGGTCAGCAGCGGGCTGTACTCGCGGACCTGCTGCAGGTAGAGCGTGATGACGTAGAACGTGCCCATCGGGCCGATCGCGAGGCCCAGCATGGCCAGGTAGGCGCCGGCCCGGTTCCGGTCGGCGAACAGGCTCAGCGGTACCAGCGGGCTGCGGCTCGAGCGCTGGGAGGCGACGAAGCCGACGAGGAGAACCATCGCCGCGCCCAGCAGCGCGTAAGCGAGGGGATCCGTGAAGCCGCCCTCACCGAAGCGCGTGACCGCGTACACCAGGGACACCATTCCGGCGGTGCCGAGGACAGCGCCGAGAGCGCCCAGCCGTCCAGTGTGGCGTTCGGCCGCGACCAGCGTGCGGCTGCCGGCCAGCACCAACAGACCGATCGGGACGTTGATGAAGAACACCCAGCGCCAATCGAGCAGGTCGGTGAGCACTCCGCCGAGGACGAGCCCGATGACGATGCCGATCCCCGACATCGCCCCGTAGAGCGACAGCGCGGCGTCGCGCATCTTCCGGCTCTCGAACGTCGTCGTGATCAGCGCGAGGGCATTGGGGGCGGCCATCGCCGCACCCACGCCCTGAAGGGCGCGCGCGACGACCAGCATGGCAGTGCTCTGTCCGAGGCCTCCGAACAGGGAGGCCACGACGAAGACCGCGATACCGATCTGCAGGATGCGCTTGCGTCCCCACAGGTCGCCGACGCGACCGCCGAGCAGCAGCAGTGAGCCGAACGCGAGGATGTAGGCGTTGACCACCCACGGCAGGTGCACGGGCTGGACCTCGAGCTCGGTCTGGATGCTGGGCAGGGCGATGTTCACGATCGAGTCGTCGAGCACCAGCATCAGCTGGGCCGTCGCAATCACCAGCAGGGGTACGAGACCTCGGCGGGTCATTGTCGGTGCTGTCATTCTCTTCTCCTTCTTCGCACGGGCGGGGCCCGTCCGACGACGTATGCGGGGCCCGTCCGACGACGTATGCGGCGCTCGCGGGTGCCGTTCAGTCCTGGCACGCCGAGAGGAGAATATACCCATAGGGGGTATAGGTGTCGAACGTGCCCGAGTCGAGGTCCGTCGGGCCGCCACGGGCACCGCGCCCGGCCCGACGTTGGTCGAGGGTGGCGAGGGGTTCAGTCGTTGGCGCGTCCCTGCGCGGCCGAACTGACGAGATCGCTCTTGGGCAGCGGCTCGCCTGCTCGCAGTGCGCCGGACCAGGTCTGGGTGTCCGCTACGGCCGCCCAGTTCGAGTGGAGCAGAGCCATGAGCGTCTCGTGGACTTCGCGGGCGGGCACCCTGCCGGCGTCGTTCGCGAGGTCGATGGCGCCCGTGGCGTCGGAGAGGACTTCGACGGCGATGCCCAGCGGCTCGGCGGCGGCCGCGGATGCGAGAACGCAGTTGTTAGTCATGTAGCCGACGAGGGTGATGGTGTCGACGCCTTGCTCGTGCAGCCAATCCTCGAGACCAGTGCCGGCGAAGATGCTCGAGAACTCCTTGCGGATGCGCTTGGCCGCCTGCTCCTCGTAGGCGGCGACGTTCGGGTGGTTCCGCCAGGTCGCCGACTCGGCGGCGAAGACCGGGGCCTCCGCGGGGAGCTCGTGCTGGACGAGCACGATCGGCGCGCCCGCCTGCTCGGCGGACTCGATCGCTACGCGAATGCGGGCGATCGATTCGTCGCGGACCGGGTACTGGATCGGGAGGAGGCCCTCGAAGTACTCCTGCTGGGCGTCGATGACGATGAGGGCGCGGCGTGGTGCGGACATGTGGTGCTCCATTCGATGGTGGGTTGAGGTGGGATTGGTCTGGTCGGGCAGTTGCGGGGGAGGCCGTAGTGGTCGGCGATGAGCCCGATGCCGCGCTCGTCGAGGGCGGCCGAGTGCCTGCCGACGACGAGCATGAGCTCGTCCGCGCCGGTCCGCGCCTGCAGCGCCTCGAGGCGGGCGGCGACGGTCGCGGGGGCGCCATGGAAGGTACGAGCGGTGTAGGCGTCCAGGATCTGGCGCTCCTGCGCGGTGGCCTTGTATGCCTCCACCTCCTCGGGCGGCAGGAGCAGGCAGCCCTCCCGCTTGAACATGCGGAGCATTGCCATCGCGGACGTCGCCGCCTGGCGCCCGGCCGCGGCGGCGTCGTCGCTGATGGCGGCGGGCACGCTGATCAGCGTGCGCGGCTCGGCGAGGGCCTCGGAGGGCTGGAACGCCTCCCGATAGAGACGCAGCGCCGTGTCGACGTCAGCGTCGCCGAACTGCAGGGCGAAAGCGTAGGGGCGACCCAGTTGCGCGGCCAGCCGTGCCGAGTACAGCGACGAGCCGAGGATCCAGGGTTCGGGCCCCATCGCCGCGTCCGTGACCCGGTTCTGTTCCGCCTGCCACGGGCCGGGCACGGCGTGGACGTTCTGATAGGCGTGACCGGGTGGAAACTCGCCCCGCAGGAAGCCGAGCAGATCGAGGACCTGCTGCGCGAACCCCTCGTTGGCATCCGCGCCGCGGCGGAGGGCGGCGGCCGTCGCCCCGTCGGTGCCGGGGGCTCGTCCCAGCCCCAGATCGATCCGGCCGGGGGCCAGCGCCTCCAGCATGCCGAACTGCTCGGAGACCAGCAGTGGCGCATGGTTCGGCAGCATCACCCCGCCCGCGCCGAGGCGGATACGCGCCGTCTCGGGGATGAGTCGGGCGACCATCAGGGCCGGCGAGGAGACCGACGTCGCCGCCATGGCGTGATGTTCGGACATCCAGAAGCGGTGGTAGCCGCGCGCGTCCGCCGCCCGGGCCAGCGAGATCGTATTCGTCAAGCCTTGGCTGGCCGTGGCGCCCACGCCGGTTCCCCCGGCGGCCAGTACGGACAGGGCGAAGGGTGCGGAGCCCGAGGCGGGGAGTGGAGGCATGCGGGAACTCGATTCTCATGGGAAAAGATCGTCTTTTGCGTGATTGAGACTAGCAGGACTCTCACGGCAAAATGCAACTGATACCATGTGATTCATGTCCGAGATCAACCAGCCGCCCGCCCCGGGCTTCGTCGAGCACCCCAGCCTCGCGTTGGCAGGGAGCGTCAATGATCTGCCCGGCGCCAAGGGCTACGACGAGCTCGCAGACGCGGAGTCCGCCATGGCCTGGTTGGCGGCCCGCGAGCTGATCTCTCCGGACGCAGTGCTCTACGAACTGTGCCGCGGCAGGCTCGTCGGGCTGCGCGCGGACCTGCGGGCCCTCTTCGCGGCACGCGTCTCCTGCGAGGCTCCTCCGGCAGGAGCGATCCAGGCCCTCAACGACGCCCTGACGAGCGTTCCCGGCGCCCGCCTGCTCCGCCACGATCCTGTGGCGGGATTCAGGCGCGAGGCCGATCACCCGGCGACCCAGGTCGTGGAGCACGCCATGGCCACGATCGCCGAGGACGCCGCTTCGTTGCTCACGGGGGCGGAGGCCCCGCAACTCGCCGAGTGCGAGGCGGGGTCGTGCCAACGGTTCTTCCTGCGCACTCATGCCCGACGGCAGTGGTGCTCGAACCGTTGCGGGGACAGGGTCCGCGCCGCACGCGCCTATGCCCGTAAGCGCGTCGGAAGCGGTGTGTAGGAGTCCACGCCCGCAGGAGGTTCGAGGCTGAGCGGCTCAGGGCTCACCCTCCGTGAGGATGCGGCCCGTCCGACGGCACTCGTGCTGGTGCGGCGAACGCCCTATGAACCTCGTCGGACGGCTGTCGCCACGTCGGCCCGAATGCGCCTACCACGCTGGCCAGCTGGCGAATCCCGGTCCGTGTCCGGTGGCCAGATCATGGCGCGTTTTCGAACGCGGCGGACTCACCCCGAACAACTTTGGGCCTTCACCGGCCAGCTGCTGACGCGGGCGCTCGTGCGGCCCGATATTCCTCTCGAACGACGGAGGTGGTTGAATTCGGTTCCAGTGTCCGTGCCGAGAATCGGGTGAGTTGAGATGACATCCAGTGAAGCTCGAGATGACGTTACTGGGACAGCCCGGCCCGAGGGGACATCCTGGAGAGCCATTAAGTGGTGTGCGTACGGCGTCGCAGTTATTGCGTTCGTCCTTGCAATTGTGTGGGTAGCCGGCATTTTGGCCTCAGGTTTAGAGTCGTGGACGATAAGCGTCGGTCTGAATCCCACGTTCTTGATCTCCTTCGCGGCTACCGCTTTCGCGATTGGGCTGGCGGCAGCGATCTACCGCAGGCAAGCGGAAGAGGCCGTTTCCGACAGGGAGCGTCACAGCGCCCTCTTGGTCGAGATCAAGGGGACGTCATCCGCCGCTGCCGAGAGTGCGAGATCTGCCCATACCAATACCGACGAAATCCTGAGGTACCTCAACGAGGCGCAGCGGAACCGCACCGGGCATGACATGAACCCCTCGCGGGCCTCCGAAGTCACCGAGAGCCTGTCGTCAATGGTGGCGGACAAGGTTGCTCCAGTTCTCTGGGTCGACGACGATCCTGCATCGATAGTTCTGGAACGGGCTGCATTGCGAGCGGCAGGTATCGCCACCGTATGGGTCGACAGCACTTCTCGTGCGCTGGATCTCCTGGACGGCAATGAGTTCGGAGCCGTGATCACCGACATGGGTCGCAGGGAAGGGCCGCGCGAAGGGTACGTGCTGCTCGAAGCGATGCAGGATCAACGCCATCGAACGCCGGTCATCGTGTACTCCGGGTCGGACCGGCCGGAGCACGAGCAAGAAGCATTGAGCCGGGGATGTGCAGGTGCTACGAGCGATCCTACGAGGCTCTTCCAACTGGTGAGGCGCGAGCTTCAGCGAGACCGGGGCTGAAGACCGGCGTCCTTCATGCGATGTTGCACGCGCAGGGGCGAATCGGCCCCGGCTTCTCCGGGGTCATTCGGGCCCGGGGCTCCGGCGGTAGCGCTTGACCTCGGACCGCTGGCGCTTGGCCTCGATCCGGCGCCGCTGCGACCCGCGCGTGGGGCGGGTGGCCCGCCGCGGTGGGACGGGCACGACGGCGTCGCGCAGGAGCTCGGCCAGCCGCTGCCGCGCGGCCGCCCGGTTCCGCCACTGGGACCGGTGCTCGGAGGCGTCGATGGTCAGGACGCTCCCGGTGCACCGCTCGGCGAGCCGGTCCAGCACCCTCCGGCGCTGCACGGCGTCGAGCGCCGTCGTCCTGCCCAGGTCCAGACTCAGCTGGACCCGGGAGTCCGCGGTGTTCACCCCCTGGCCGCCCGGCCCGGAGGAGCGCGAGAACTGCTCGACGAGCTCCGCCGCCGGGATCCTGAGCCCGTGCGGCGCGCCGGGCCCCGGGGGTACGCGTACATCGTCCACAGCACCAGTGTGCCGCACACCGGCCGGCCCCGGGCGACGCGGGCCGGGTGGACGGAGGCGCCCGGCTGCGGCACGCTGTGCCCATGTGGTTCGATTCCTGGCCAGACCTCTTGCGTACCGTGCTGGTCGGCGGCGCCGCCTACTTCACGCTCGTCCTCGTCCTGCGGCTCACCGGGAAGCGGACCCTCGCCCAGCTCAACGCCTTCGACTTCGTGGTCACCGTGGCGTTCGGCTCCACACTGGCGACGATCCTGCTCAGCGCCGACGTCTCCTGGGCCGAGGGAGCGGTCGCCTTCGGGGTGCTCGCCGCGCTGCAGCTCCTCGTCGCCGTCATCGCGTCACACTGGCCACGCTTCAGGAGGGCGGTCACGGCCGAGCCCGAGGTCCTGCTCCTGCACGGGCGGATGGACCCGGCCGCGCTGCGCCGGCACCGGATGACCGAGAGCGAAGTCCGCCAGGCGGTCCGCCAAACCGGCCGCGGCGCCCTCGGCGACGTCGCCGCCGTCGTCCTCGAGACCAACGGGACGCTCAGCGTGATCGGCGCGCAGGACTGGGGCGACGCCTCCGCGCTGCAGGGGCTCGAGCTCCCGCACGACGGCGACAGGGAACGGCCCGGCACCGGCTGACGGCCGAACTGCGCCCCGCCGGTGGGAGAATGGCCGGATGACCGCAACTCTCGTCGCCCACGGCCTCGCCGGCGGCTACGGCCACCGCACGCTGTTCGACTCCCTGGACCTCACGGTCGCCCCGGCGACGTCGTCGGCGTGGTGGGCGCCAACGGCGCCGGCAAGTCCACCCTGCTCAAGCTCCTCGCCGGCGTCGAGGAGCCCCAGGCCGGGAACGTCACCCTGTCGCCGGCCGACGCGTTCGTCGGCTGGCTGCCGCAGGAGCACGAGCGCGTCCCGGGCGAGACTGTCGCCGAGTACATCGGCCGGCGGACCGGCTGCGCCGAGGCCACGCGCAGGATGGAGGCCGCCGCGCTGGCACTCGCCGACCCTGAGGCGGCGGCCGGCGGTGCGGACCCCGGCGACGTGTACGCCACGGCGCTCGACCGGTGGCTCGCCAGCGGCGCCGCCGACCTCGACGAGCGGCTCCCGGTGGTGCTCGCCGAGCTCGGCCTGGACCTGGACGGGCCGCTCACCGCCGACCGCGCCGAGCAGACGCTCATGACGTCGCTCTCCGGCGGGCAGGCCGCGCGCGTGGGGCTGGCCGCGCTCCTGCTCTCGCGGTTCGACGTCGTCCTGCTGGACGAGCCGACGAACGATCTGGATCTCGACGGGCTCGAGCGGCTGGAGGAGTTCGTGCGCGGACTGCGCGGGGGAGTGGTGCTGGTCAGCCACGACCGCGAGTTCCTGGCCCGGAGCGTCACCCGGGTGCTCGAGCTGGACCTGGCGCAGGGCGCCAACCGCGTGTACGGCGGCGGGTACGACGCCTACCTGGAGGAGCGGGCGACCGTCCGGCGTCACCTGCGGGAGAAGTACGACGAGTTCGCCGAGAAGAAGGCCGACCTGGTCTCCCGGGCGCGGACGCAGCGCGAGTGGTCCAGCCAGGGCGTGCGCAACGCGATGAAGAAGTCGCCGGACAACGACAAGATCAAGCGCAAGGCGTCCACCGAGTCCAGCGAGAAGCAGGCGCAGAAGGTCCGGCAGATGGAGAGCCGGATCGCGCGGCTGGAGGAGGTCGAGGAGCCGCGCAAGGAGTGGCAGCTGGTCTTCACCATCGGTGCGGCGCCGCGCTCCAGCTCCGTGGTCTCCACGCTCAGCGGTGCCGTGGTCCGGCAGGGCGAGTTCACGCTCGGCCCGGTGTCGCTGCAGGTCAACGCCGGGGAGCGGATCGGGATCACCGGCCCCAACGGCGCCGGGAAGTCCACGCTGCTGCGCACGCTGCTCGGCCGCCGTCGTCCGGACGAGGGGACCGCGAGCCTGGGCCCGAGCGTGCAGATCGGGGAGATCGACCAGGCGCGCTCGCTGCTGGCCGGCCCGGAGCCACTGGCCGCCGCGTTCGAGCGCGTGGTCCCGGAGCTGGCGTCCGGCGAGGTGCGCACGCTGCTGGCGAAGTTCGGCCTCAGGGCCGAGCACGTGAACCGTCCCGCCGGAGAGCTGTCGCCGGGGGAGCGGACCAGGGCCGGGTTGGCCGTGCTGCAGGCGCAGGGCGTCAACCTGCTGGTTCTCGACGAGCCGACCAACCACCTGGACCTGCCGGCGATCGAGCAGCTGGAGCAAGCGCTCGAGGGCTACGAGGGCACGCTGCTGCTGGTCACGCACGACCGGCGCATGCTCGCCACCGTCCGGACGGACCGGCACTGGCGCGTCGACGCCGGCACGGTGACCGAGGCCTGAGCGTCACGGTGGCCCGAGCTGCACCGTCGGCTGAGCGTCACGGTGGACTGCCCGTCACGCGGGCGCCGTCGTCGTGAGCCGCGTCTCGGTGGACCGGGCGCTCGTGGTACGGTCCTCAGGCAATGACTCGGGGCGCCACCAGCGGTGGCTGAGAGAGAACCCGTCGAACCTGATCCAGTTAGCACTGGCGTAGGGATGTCTGCAGCGATCCTCCGCGGGTCGCCCGTCGCGTGACGCCACGGGCGGCGCCGCCGAGCGTCCGCATGCGCCCTCGCCGCCAGCAGAAGGGCCCGCACATGACGACCACCCAAGCCGGTACCGCAGTCCACGAGGACGCCTCCGCCGCCCCCACCAGCGCACCGCCGATCGCCGAGCAGGTCGTCGTCGTCACCGGCGGCGCGCGCGGACTCGGCCGGAGCATCACCGAGGCCTTCCTGCGCCACGGCGCCCGCGTCGTCATCGGCTACCGCTCCAGCCGCGACGCGGCCGAGGAGATCGTCGCCGCCCACCCCGGGCAAGCGGTGGCGGTCCGGGCCGACGTGCGGGACCGCGAGCAGGTCGACGCGCTCATCGCACGCGGCGGCGCGGCCTTCGGGTCCCCGGTCGCCACCGTCGTCAACAACGCCCTGGTCGACTTCTCCTTCAACGGCGACGCCCGGGCCCAGGCGCACGAGATCGGCTACGACGCCTTCGCCGGACAGTTCTCCGGCGCCATCGAGGGGGCGGTGAACGTCATCCAGGCCGCACTGCCGGACTTCGACGCGCTCGGCTCCGGCCGGGTGGTCAACATCGGCACCAACCTCTTCCAGAACCCGGTGGTCCCGTACCACGACTACACGGCCGCCAAGGCCGCCCTGCTCTCGCTGACGCGCACGTTCGCGGCGGATCTCGGCCCGCGCGGCGTCCGGGTCAACATGGTCAGCGGCGGGCTGCTGCGCACCACGGACGCCAGCGCCGCCACCCCCGAGGCCGTGTTCGATGCGATCGCGGCCGGCACCCCGCTGGGCTCGGTGACGACCCCCGAGGAGTTCGCGGACACGGTCCTCTTCTTCGCGTCCCCGTGGTCCCGCGCGGCCACCGGGCAGAACCTGGTGGTCGACGGTGGGCTGGTGAAGAACTGATGGGGGACGACGCCGTCGCACGCCGGGCCCTGCACCTGAACCTCTTCGCGTTCGGGTGCGGGCACCACGCGGCCGCCTGGCGCGCCCCCGACTCGAGCGTCGACCGGCTGGGCGACATCGCCTACTGGGAGGAGCTGGCCCGCACGGCCGAGCGCGGCGGACTCGACGCGATCTTCCTGGCCGACGGCCAGTCCGTGGGCCTCGACGGCATCGACCGCGGCCCGCGCTGGTTCCTCGAGCCGATCACCACGCTCACCGCGCTGGCCCGGGCGACCGAGCGGATCGGCCTGGTCACCACCGTCTCCAGCACCTTCTGGACTCCCTTCCATGCCGCCCGGCAGCTGGCCGGCCTCGACCACATCTCCGGGGGCCGCGCCGGCGTCAACGTGGTGACCTCGATGACCGACGAGGAGGCCCGCAACCACTCCCTGCCCGGCCTCCCCGGCCACGCGGAGCGGTACGGCCGGGCCGAGGAATTCGTCACCGCGATGACCGCACTCTGGGACTCGTGGCCACGCGAGTCGATCCTCGCCGATGCGGACGGCGCCTACGTCGACACGGCACAGCTGCGGCCCGTGGACCACCACGGCGAGTGGTTCGACGTCGCCGGCCCGCTCAACGTGCCCCAGCCGCCGCAGGGCCGTCCGGTGCTGTTCCAGGCGGGCGCCTCCGAGCCGGGCCGCGACCTCGCCGCCCGGTACGCGGAGGGCATCTACGCCGTCGCCTGGGACCTCGAGTCGGCGCGCGCCTACCGAGAGGACATCCGGGCGCGCGCGTCGCGCTGCGGACGGGACCCCGACGCCGTCGTCGTCATGCCCGGGCTCGTCACCTTCATCGGCTCCACCGAGCGCGAGGCCCGCGAGCGCCAGCGCGCCCTCAACGAGCTGCTGCCCGTGGAGGACTCGCTGCGCCAGCTCGCGTTCTTCGTCGGAGCCGACACCTCGAGCTGGGACCTCGACGGACCGGTGCCGCCGCTGCCGCCGCTCGAGGAGTTCACCGGGCCGCAGGGGCGCTACGCCACCGTGCTGCGGATCATCGAGTCCAAGCGGCCGACGGTCCGCGAGCTCCTCGGCTACCTGGCCGCCGGGGGCGGGCACGCCACGTTCGTCGGCACGCCGGAGTCGATCGCCGACGAGATCGAGCGCTGGGTGGACGCCGGCGCCGCCGACGGGTTCAACCTGATGCCGCCGGCCCTTCCGGAGGGGATCGACGACTTCGTCGAGCACGTGGTCCCGGTGCTGCGGGAGCGCGGCCGGTTCCGCGACGGATACGCGGGCAGCACCCTGCGCGCGCACCTGACGGACGACGTCGGCCGGGTCGGCTAGGAGCGCCGCGGCCCCGCCGGCATCACGCCGGCGTGCGCTGGAGCTCCGCCGCCCGCTCCCGGTGCTCCCGCCTGGCCGTCGGGCCGAAGGCCAGGATCCCGCCGACGGTGGAGACCAGGAACAGGATCCCCATGCCGATCAGCAGCGGCCAGGGACCCACGAAGAAGATGATCGGCACGGCCATGGCCGTCACCAGCCCGCCGCCGAAGAACGGCTCGAAGACCAGCTGCTTGTACCCGAACGCCTCGAAGGCCGGGGACTTCGCCTCCGGGTCGACGATGCGCATGAGGATCAGGCCGGTCGCCGTGACGCCCATGGACTGGCCGAAGTCGCCGATCGCGCGCTCGAACCAGAACCGGCCGATCACCTTCGGGGCGAAGAAGTAGAAGACCGATACCGTGAAGGCGATGCCGGCGGCCGCCAGGAGCAGGAAGGTCGCCAGGTTCTCGCCGATCGCGGTGATGGACAGCGTGGCGATCGCCGAGACGATCAGGAAGTCCAGTGCCAGGCCCTGGATCCGCAGCATCATCTGGTGGTCGATCAGGTGGTCGACCTTGAGCGCCTTGGCCGCGGCCTGGACGATCACGCCGCCGAGCAGCGCGAGGGGGAAGAGGGGCACGCTGCCGAAGATCTCCAGCGTGACGCCGTCCCGGATCTCCGTGGTGCCGTAGGTGGCCGACTCGATCCAGCGCAGCGCCTCGAGGATCGCCCAGCCGACCAGGATGGCGATGGCGCAGATGGCCACGTGCAGGGCGAGCGGCTCGACGGAGGCGGGCCGGGACGTCATGGTGGCGGCCGGGTAGTACTCGTCGCGGCGGAAGAGCCCGCGCTGCTCCTCGACGGACGCGGAGACCTGCCCGCTGAGGAACTCGGTCCGGCCCGTGCGGGCGCCCCAGTTGATCAGACCGATCCCGATGACGATGCCGCCGACGATGCCCACCGTCGCCAGGCCGACGGCGAGGTCCGCGCCGGAGTCGAAGCCGAGCGACTGGAAGGTCTCGCGCATGCCCGCCGCGGTGCCGTGGCCTCCTTCGAAGCCCACCTCGATGAGCGCTCCCACCATGGGCGTCGCCGAGAAGAAGGGGACCAGGACGAGGATCGCCAGCAGCAGGCCCACGACGTACTGCCCCGACCCGAGAGCGACTCCGAGGCTGAGCTGCGGGCCGACCAGCGTGACCGCGCGGGAGAGCCTCGGCAGATCCTGCCCCAGGAACATCGTCGCGAAGACGACGCTGATCAGCAGCCCCGGCAGCGCACCCCAGACCTCGAGGATCTGCGGCGTGAAGATCCCGGCCTCGGCCAGCGGACCGCCCGCCAGCTTGCCCAGCACCTGCGGCCCGAGCACCAGGAGCAGCGCTCCGGCGACGATCGAGCTGGGCAGGAAGAGCCGCTGCACCCATCTGACCTTGACGCGGACGAGCTTCCCGATGATGAGGAAGGCACCGAGCACCAGGATGGCGAACCCGATCTGGGCAGGGGACATGTGTGAGTTCTCCTTGCAGTTCTCGATCTCTGCCGGGCCGCGGGCTGACTCCGGATCACGGCGCCGCGCGGGCTCCCGGCGGACGTGACCCGGATGATCCGGGTCACCCCGGAACCATACGGACTCCGGGGCCCGAGCGCTCTGCGGCGCGCGGCGTGGACCCAGAATCCGCCGCCGGAGCCGACCGGGCGGCCGTATGCTGTGCGCATGAACGACGGCATGAACGAGGAAGCACAGCGCGAACGACTCGGCCACAGCGATCTGGACATCGAGGATGCGCTGCTCGACGAGGCCGTGAACACCGTCGTCACCGGCGCCGAGCGGCTGAACCGCCGGTGGCCCGAGCTCATCGTGACCGGCTTCTTCGGCGGCGTCGACGTCGGACTGGGCATCCTGGCCATGGTCCTGGTCAAGCAGGCGACCGGATCGGACATCCTGGCCGGCATGGCCTTCGGCGTCGGCCTGCTCGCGCTCAAGCTCGCCCATTCCGAGCTCTTCACCGAGGAGTTCCTGCTCCCGCTCAACGCGGTCATCGCCGGCCAGGGCACGTGGCTGCAGGTCCTGCGCCTGTGGTCCGTGAGCCTCGTGACCAATCTCCTGGGCGGCCTGGGGTTCGGCTGGCTGATCGTCGTCGGGCTGCCCGACTACCACGGCACGATCATCGACTCCGCGGTCGGCTACCTCGACCAGCCGTCGCTGCCGGTCATGATCGCGCTCTCGCTGCTGGCCGGCGCCACCATCACGCTCTCGACCCGGATGCAGCAGGGCACGTCCGACGACGTCGTCGCGGCGCTGACGTGCATGATCTCGGGGCTGCTGGTCATCGGGCTCGGGATGCTCCACGGGGCGCTCAACGCGATCGTCATCTTCGCCGCGATGCTCGCGGGCGCGGACATCTCCGTCACCGACTTCCTCGCCTGGTTCGCCGTCGTCATCCCGTTCAACATGCTCGGGGGCCTGGTCATCATCGCCCTGCCGCGGGTGGCCCGCACCCGCCGCGTCCTGAAGGCGCTGCGCACCGGGCGCATCTCGCTCGAGGACCTGGAGCGGGAGTCGAGCGAGTAGCCGGGCCGAGCGGTGCTGGGCAGCGCCGAGCGGACCCTGTCGAGCTGAACAGGTCGAGTTGAACAGTCGGTGAACTCGGCGGAGGTCGCCCCACCCGGGGAATGCGTCCCGGTCCGGGGGAGTTGACGCCGGTATGCGAGCCATGACGTACGCCGAATACGGCGAGCCCCACACCCTGACCCTGACCGATCTGCCCGCCCCCAAGGTGGGCCCCGGCAACGTGCTCATCAAGGTCGAGCGCGCCTCCGTCAACCCCGTCGACTGGAAACTCATGGCCCGCGGTCTGGGCGGCCTGCTCGACGTGGCCTTCCCCGTGGTCCCCGGCTGGGACGTCTCCGGCGTCGTCGAGGCGGTCGGACCCGACACCCCGGAGTTCTCGGTGGGCGACCGCGTGGCGTCCTACGCCCGCAAGGACGTGGTCTCCGGCGGCACGTACGCCGAGTACGTGTCCGTGCCGGCCACGAGCATCGCCCGCATCCCCGAGGGCGTCGGGTACGACGTCGCGGCCGGCCTGCCGCTCGTCGGCCTCACCGCGCTGCGGTCCCTCGAGACGCTCGAGCTGACCGAGGAGGACACGCTCCTCATCCATGCGGCGTCCGGCGGCGTGGGCTTCGCCGCGGCGCAGCTCGCCGTCGAGATCGGTGCGACCGTGATCGGCACGGCGTCGGAGCGGAACCACGAGCGGCTCCGCGAGATCGGCGTGATCCCCGTGACCTACGGCGACGGGCTGGCGGAGCGGGTCCTCGACG
Source organism: Zhihengliuella sp. (assembly GCF_031178195.1). Taxonomy (GTDB): domain Bacteria; phylum Actinomycetota; class Actinomycetes; order Actinomycetales; family Micrococcaceae; genus Zhihengliuella. The sequence goes on along the minus strand of NZ_JAPSJL010000005.1, from coordinate 19,884 downwards.
CCGCCCCCGGCGGCGTGAACGCCGTCGCGGACTTCGTCGGCGGAGTCCTCGACACCACGCTCGCCGTCCTCGCCGAGGGCGGGCGGCACATCTCCATCGCCGATCCCACGGTGGAGGAGTCCGGCGGGCACTGGGTGTGGGTCCGCCCCGACGGGGCGCGCCTGCAGGCGCTGCTGCAGAAGGTCGAGGCCGGCGCCCTGCGCGTGGTCGTCGACCGCGAGTTCCCGCTCGAGGAGGCCGCCGCGGCGATGGAGGCGAACCAGTCCGGCTCCTCCGGGAAGATCATCATCGACGCCACGCGCTGAGCCGGGAGAGCACCCGGACCGCAGGAGCCCCGCCCGACCGGAGACGCACAGGAGCCCCGCCCGACCGGGCGGGGCTCCTGTGCGTCTCCGGCTCCCGCCGCCATCAAGCCCGCCTCAACTCCCGCGCGGAACGGCTCAAGATCGACAGTATTTGTTCGCAAGAGCCCTAGTCATACGAATGTAAGCGTTCTAGTGTGACGAATGGGGGATGAGCCGGCTCACAGTCGGCGGGAATCGAAGACACAACGAAGGAGCCCGACGATGCAGGACACAGGAACGTGGGGAAACATCGATTGGCCCAGTATGGCCATGAAGGTGGCTTTGGCCATCGTGATCTTGTTGGTCACCTGGATCATCGCCAAGGCGGTCAAATGGGCCGTCGCCAAACTCGTAACCAAGATCCCAGCGCTTCAGAAGCAGGGCGGCGACGGCCGGCAGGTCGGTGAATCACTCGGTCAGATCGCGTCGCTGCTGGTCTGGCTGTTCGGCCTGATGGCCATCCTCCAGCTGTTCGCCCTCCAGCAGGTGCTCGCACCGATCCAGGGCCTGCTCAACGGCGTGCTGGGCTTCCTTCCGAACCTCATCGGCGCGGCCGTCCTCTTCATCATCGGCTACGTGCTGGCCAAGATCGTCCGCCAGCTCATCGAGGCCGCGCTGGGCGCCGTCGACCTGAGCAAGCTAACCAGCAAGTTCAAGAAGCGCGACGAGCCCGTCGACCCCGTCGAGTCCGTCGAGCAGAACAACAAGGTCGCCTCCCTCGTGGGCAACCTGGTCTTCGGCATCATCATGATCGTGGTCTCCATCGCGGCCCTGCAGGTGCTCGGGATCGAGGCCATCTCCAACCCCGCGCAGGACATGCTGAACATGTTCCTCAACGCGATCCCGGCCATCATCGGTGCGGCCATCCTGCTGGCGATCGGCTACGTGATCTCCAAGTTCCTGGGCAACCTGCTCGAGGACCTGCTGCGCGGCCTCGGCACCGACCGTTCGCTGCGTGAGCTCGGGGTCGTCCCCGAGGGCACCAGCGCCTCCACCGTCATCACCCGCATCGTGCAGTTCGCCATCATGGTGTTCTTCGCGGTCATGGCGGCCCGCCTGCTGAACTTCCCCGAGGTCACCCGCATGCTCGAGGAGATCCTCGAGCTCGGCGGCGCGGTCCTCTTCGGCGGCGTCATCATCGCAGCCGGTTTCCTCATCGCCAGCATCATCGGCCGGTTCGTCACCAACAAGGCCGCCAGCGGGATCCTCCGCTACGCGACGATCGCCCTGTTCATCGCCATGGGCCTGCGCTACATGGGCATCGCCGACTCGATCATCAACCTCGCCTTCGGCGCCATCGTGGTCGGCGCGGCGCTGGCCGCGGCGCTGGCCTTCGGCCTGGGCGGCCGCGAGGCCGCAGCCCGGGTGCTGAAGAAGGTCGACGTCGAGGAGCTCGGCACCAAGGCGGAGGAGTCCGCGCAGAAGGCCGGTGAGAAGGCCGAGGCAACCGCGCGGCACGCCGATGGCTCGCCCACGGCTCCGCCGACGCCCCCGGCCGCCCCGAGTGCCGGCCCGAGTGCCGGCACGAATCCGACGCGCCGCCCCGGCGGGCCGGACTCCACCCCGGGCCAGGCCGGCCCGGTGATCTGACCACAGCGGTCGAACCGACCGCACGACCCCGCGGTGCGGGTGATCCGTCACCCGCACCGAACCACCGCAGCGACGGCGGCGCGCATCGACCCGGAGACCCGGGCGGCACGCGCCGCCGTCGTCGTGCTCGGCCATCGTGCTCGGCCGTCGTGCTCGGGCGCCGTGCTCTGCCACGATGGGCAGGGGAACGTCCGACGGCGAGGCGGGGACGGAGCACGAGCAGAGGAGGCGCGCATGGGATTCAGCCGGAGCGAACTGGAGGCCCTGAGGGACACGGAGGTGCCGGACCTGCTCCCGGAGGACCTGCGGCTGCTGCTGGTCGGGATCAACCCGAGCCTCTGGACGGCAGCGACCGGCGCGCCGTTCGCCCACCCGGGCAACCGCTTCTATCCGGCCCTGCACGCCGCCGGGATCACCGCCTACCGCATCGATGCTTCCGCGGGGTACTCGACCGCCGACGTCACGGAGCTCCTCGGCCGCGGCATCGGGATCACCAATCTCTCCCGCCGGGCCACGGCGCGCGCCGACGAGCTCAGCCCGGAGGAACTGCGCGACGGCGCCGACCGGCTCGACGCGCTCGTCGCCGAACGCCGGCCCTCCGTGGTCGCGATGCTCGGCGTGACGGCCTACCGGGTCGCCTTCCGCACTCCGCGGGCCACGACCGGGAAGCAGGAGGAGCGGTGGCCCGGCGTCGAGCTCTGGGTGGCGCCGAACCCCAGCGGGCTGAACGCCCACGCGACCACCGCCACCCTCGCGCGGGACTACCGCGAGATCGCCGAGCGCGCCGGCCTCGACCTGGCTGGATGAGGCGTGGCGGCTCCGGCCGCGCGCCACGCCGCGTCACGAAGCGACCGATTGAGAATTTCTTGTGACACCCCGCGCCAACCGCGGCAGACCGCGGGGGAGTGATTGAAAACAGCCAATCTGAAAGACTCCCTTGAGTTTCCGCGGCTCCCGGGGGCTCGGATCGCGCGGCATCTTCGGAGGGACTCCGAGGGGGCGATTGTTGCGACTGGATAACTTTCAAAGGGTCCTGATGAATCCCATATTCAAGAACCGCTTCAGGGGCTAAGGTGTCTCGTGTGAGGTAGACCACGTTGGGTGGTTTGCCGGGTCCGGCCCCGTGCCGGGGCCATCCACCATGAAACACAAGGAGGCGGAATGCGTCTGAAGCGTATTTCCATGGCAGTTGCAGCAGGTGCCGCGCTGGGTCTCGCGCTGAGCGCCTGTGCACCCACCGACGCCGGCGACGGCGGGAACGGCGAGGCCAACGGCGGCAGCGCGGACCAGTCCATCGCGGTCTCGATCGGGCCGAACGACTTCGTCAGCTACAACGGCTTCACGCCGGAGTCCTACAGCACCTACAACTCGGGCATCGTCGACCGGATGCAGGCGGGCTTCTACAACTTCGGCACCGAGGGCGAGATCATCCCGAACGAGGACCTCGGCTCCTACGAGATGGTGAGCGAGGACCCGATGGTCGTCGAGTACACCATCTCCGACGACGCCGTCTGGTCCGATGGGACGCCGATCACCGTGGCCGACGCCGTCCTGGCGTGGACGGTGCAGAACGCGAAGCTCACGAGCGGCGACTCGCCGCTCTTCAACTCGGTCTCGCAGGACCTGGGCGACGACGTCCCCGAGGGCCCGCAGGGCGACCCGGCCGGCAAGAAGTTCACCGTCGAGTTCGCCGAGCCGAACCCGGACTGGGAGATCCAGGTCTGGATGCTCCACCCGGCGCACGTCGTGGCCGAGCAGGCCGGGATGAGCATCGAGGAGTTCGTCCAGGCCGCCCGCGACGGCGACGCCGAGGCGCTCGCTCCCGCGGCCGAGTTCTGGAACACCGGGTGGCACACCAACCCGGGCACGCTCCCGGACGAGGCCCAGGTGCCGGTCAGCGGCCCGTACAAGTTCGGATCCTGGGAGGCCGGCCAGTCCCTGACACTCGTGCCGAACGAGAACTACTACGGCGAGCAGGCGGCCAACGACGAGCTGGTCTTCCGCTTCGTCGACCAGGGCGCTATGGTCCAGGCCCTGGACAACGGCGACCTCGACGTCATCGCGCCGCAGCCGACCGTTGACACGCTGAGCCAGCTCGAGGGCCTCGGCGATGCCGTGAACATCCACCAGCGCGACACGCTGACCTGGGAGCACCTCGACTTCAACTTCGTCGACGGGGCGCTCTTCGCCGACAACCTGGAGCTGCGCAAGGCCTTCGCCATGTGCGTGCCGCGCCAGCAGATCGTCGAGAACCTGATCCAGCCGATCAACCCCGAGGCTCAGGTGCTCAACGCACGCGAGGTGTTCCCGTTCCAGGAGAACTACGAGGAGGTCGTCTCCGCCTCCTACGAGGGCCAGTACGACGAGGTCGACATCGAGGGCGCCAAGGCGATCGTCGACGAGCAGGGCGCCGCGGGCACCGAGGTCCGGATCGGCTACTCCGCACCGAACCCCCGCCGCACCGACCAGGTCGCCATGATCAAGTCGTCCTGTGACCAGGCCGGATTCAAGATCGTCGACGCCGGCAACGCCGACTTCTTCCAGCCGGGCGGCACGCAGGAGCGCGGCGACTACGAGGTCGCCCTGTTCGCCTGGGCCGGCTCCGGCCAGATCACCTCCGGCGAGAACATCTACGCCACGGGCAAGCCGCAGAACTACGGCGAGTACTCGAACCCGGAGGTCGACGAGGCCTGGGGCCGTCTGACTACGTCGCTCGACGAGTCGGTCCACCTCGAGGAGACGAAGAACATCGAGAAGCTGCTGTGGGACGACCTGTTCGGCATCCCGCTGTTCGCCCACCCGGGCCTCGATGCCTCGGCCTCCGACATCGAGAACGTCGAGGGCACGGCGACCCAGGACCAGATCGTCTGGAACGCCCACGAGTGGCACCGGGCCGAGTAGTCCGCGGTTAGTGCTCACGAAATAGACGTGTGGGGCGCGGCGCACAGCGCGCCGGGCCCCACACGCCCGTCCGGGGCCGTTCACGAACGGCCCCGCGGGTATGAAAGGGACGACTTCAAGTGCTCAAATTCATCATCCGGAGGGTCGGCGCCGCGATAGGCATCCTGTTCGGCGCCTCCCTCCTGCTCTACGTACTGGTCATCAACTCGGGCGATCCCCTGGAAGACCTGCGGGAGAGCAACGCCGAGAACCGCGAGTATCTGATCCAGCAGCGCATCGAGTTCATGAACCTCGACGTGCCCTGGTATCAGCGCTACTGGGACTGGCTCGCCGGGGTCGGCAAGTGCTTCGCCCTCCAGTGCGACCTCGGAACGAACCGCTCCGGCGTCTCGGTGGACAGCCTGCTGGCCCTGGCCGCCAGCTCCACGCTGCGCCTGGTCCTGCTGGCGACGGTCCTCGCGCTCATCATCGGCATCGCGATCGGCATCCTGACCGCCATCCGGCAGTACTCCGGGCTCGATTACGGCGTCACGTTCGCCACCTTCCTGTTCTTCTCGCTGCCGGTCTTCTGGGCTGCCGTGCTCCTCAAGGAGTACATGGCCATCGGCTACAACGACTGGCTGCGCGATCCCGACTTCACGCTCGGGCAGATCCTCGTGATCGCGGCGATCGCCGGATTCCTCATGCAGGTCTTCCTTGCCGGCAGCCTGCGGCGCCGCATCCTCACGTTCGCGGTGACCGCGGTCTTCATCGGAGCCGCGCTGCCCACGCTCCTGGCGCTCGGCTACTTCCGCGAGCCCCGCCTCGGCTACGTCGGCGTCGCCCTCCTGACCTTCGCCGTCGCGCTCAGCGCCACGGCGATGAGCGTCGGGCTCAAGACCCGGAAGGTGCTCTACCCCGCGCTCATCACGGCAGCGCTGGTCAGCGTCCTCCAGATCGTGCTCGTCAACGTGTTCGTCTACTACATGAACTGGTGGATCATGGCCGCCGGCCTGGCTCTGGCCTTCGTGATCCCGTGGTTCATCGGCCATTCCATGGGCGGTCGCTACAAGGGCACGGCTGCGGGGGTCAGCATGACCACCGGCGTCGTGGGCGCCGGCCTGACCGTGCTGGACCACTTCTTCCGCAGCTGGCCCGGGTTCCTGGACCTGAAGCCGCGGCCGATCTCGACCATCGGCTCGCAGACGCCGAACTTCGCCGGCGGATTCTGGGAGACCGCGCTCGACTACGGCACCCAGCTGATCCTGCCGACGATCCTGCTGACCGTCATCTCGCTGGCGAGCTACAGCCGCTACACCCGGGCCTCCATGCTCGAGGTCAGCCGTCAGGACTACATCCGCACGGCCCGCTCCAAGGGGCTGCCCGAGCGCACGGTCATCTTCCGGCACGCCTTCCGCAACGCGCTGATCCCCATCGCCACGATCGCGGCCTTCGATTTCGCGGCCCTCATCGGCGGCGCGGTGATCACGGAGACCGTGTTCGGCTGGAAGGGAATGGGTGAGCTCTTCATCACCGGCCTCGACCAGGTGGACCCGGCACCCGTGATGGCGTTCTTCCTCGTCACCGGCACCGCGGCCATCCTCTTCAACCTGCTGGCCGACATCTTCTACGCAATTCTGGACCCGAGGATCAGGGTATGAGCATCGACAAGAACATGAACACGCCCGGGAGCGGGGACGTCTACTCGCTGGCCGAGGCCGAGGACGCCGCGCTCCTGGCGAAGGACACCCAGTCCCTCTCGCAGGGCCAGCTCGTCCGGCGGCGGTTCGTCGCCCACAAGGGAGCGATGATCTCGCTCGGGGTCCTCGTCTTCATCACCCTCTTCGCCTATACCTCCGTCGGATTTGCCGGGGTCCCCGGCTGGTGGGGCAAGAGCTACCTCGACGCGGCGACCACCGTGGACGGCGGCCGGCCCACCCTGAGCCTGATCCCGCAGTGGCTCGGCGGCTCGGGCATCGCCTGGGGCGATCACCCGTTCGGGCAGGAGAACACGGGCAAGGACTACTTCGCGCTCGTGATGCGCGGAACGCAGAAATCGATCATCATCGGCGTCGTCGTGGGCATCGTGGCCACGGCCATCGGAGCGATCATCGGCGCTGTCGCGGGCTACTTCCGCGGCTGGGTCGACTCGATCCTGATGCGCCTCACCGACCTCTTCATCGTCATCCCGCTCCTGGTCCTGGCCGCTGTCCTCGGCCAGATGGCCGGCAACCTGGGCGGATCGATCATCACGCTCGCCGTGGTCCTGGGCCTGGTGACCTGGACGGGCCTGGCCCGCCTGGTGCGGGGCGAGGTCCTCTCGCTCCGCGAACGCGAGTTCGTCTCCGCCGCCCAGGCGATGGGCGCCGGCTCCGGACGCATCATCTTCAAGCACCTGCTGCCCAACACGATCGGCGTGATCGTCGTCAACGCGACCTTCGCGATCGCCAGCGCCATCCTGCTCGAGAGCTCGCTGAGCTTCCTCGGTTTCGGCGTCCAGCCCCCCGAGTCGTCGTTGGGCTTGCTCATCAGCCAGTACCAGAACGCGTTCACCAACCGGCCGTGGCTCTTCTGGTGGCCGGGGATGATCATCCTGGCCATCGCCCTCTCCGTGAACTTCATCGGCGACGGCCTCCGCGACGCGTTCGACCCCCGCCAGAGCCGCAAGCACAAGCGCGGCCTCTTCGGCCTCACGAAAGCGAAGGGCTGACCATGAACAGCAAATCGTCACCCGACACGGGCCACGAGCGGCGCGGCGAGCCCGCCCTCGGCTTCACCGACCTGGACGTCCGCTTCGCCACCGAGTTCGGCGGAGTCCATGCCGTCAAGGGGCTCTCGCTGGAGGTAGCCCGCGGCGAGGTCGTCGCCCTCGTCGGCGAGTCCGGATCCGGCAAGTCCGTCACCTCGACGGCGGCCATGGGCCTGCTGCCGGAGAACGCCACGGTCGCCGGCGAGGCGCGCGTGGGCGGCATCGACGTCGTCGGACTGGACCCGGAGAAGGTGCGCAGGATGCGCGCCACGAAGATCGCCATGATCTTCCAGGAGCCGATGACCGCACTGAACCCGGTGCTGAGCATCGAGCGCCAGATGACCGAGGCGCTCGAGCTGCACGACCTCGCCTACGGCCAGGACGCCACGGCCCGGGCGGTCGAGCTCCTGCGCCTGGTCGGCATCCCGGACCCCGAGCGGCGGATCAAGCAGTACCCGCACCAGTTCTCCGGTGGGCAGCGCCAGCGCATCGTCATCGCGATGGCCATCTCCTGCGAGCCAGAGGTGATCATCGCCGACGAGCCGACCACGGCCCTCGACGTGACGGTCCAGGCCGACATCCTGGACCTGCTCCGCCGGCTCAAGGACGACCTCGACGTCGGCATCCTCCTCATCACGCACAACATGGGCGTGGTCGCCGACCTCGCCGACCGCGTGGCCGTGATGTTCCGCGGCCGATTGGTCGAGACCGGCACCGTGGACGACGTCCTGAACCGGCCGGAGCACCCGTACACGCGCAAGCTCCTCGAATCGGTCCCGAAGCTGAGCCACGTGGATCTCCACGAGGCCTACTCGGATGCGCCCGAGGATCCCTTCCGGGACCTCGTGCTGGAGGCCAACAACCTGGTCCTCGAGTACGAGATGCGGGGCAAGCGGTTCCGCGCCGTGGAGGACGTGTCCTTCTCCGTGGGCCGGCAGGAGATCCTCGGCGTCGTGGGCGAGTCCGGTTCCGGCAAGTCCACCATCGCCAAGGCCGTCCTGGGCCTGCTGCCGATCGCCAGCGGCACGCTGGCCGTGCGCGGTCGCGACCTGGCCAAGCTGCGCCCGCGGGAGGCCAAGGAGGTCCGGCGGAAGATCGGAGTGGTCTTCCAGGACCCGGCGGCGTCGTTGAACCCGCGCTTCCCGATCGGCGACTGCATCATCGAGCCGATGGTGATCCACAAGGAGGGCGACCGGAAGAGCCGGATGGAGCGCGCCCAGGAGCTCCTCGACGCCGTGCGCCTGCCACGCGACGTCGTCAACCGGTACCCGCACGAGCTCTCCGGCGGCCAGCGCCAGCGCGTCTCCATCGCACGCGCGCTGACGCTGCAGCCCGAACTGCTGATCGCCGACGAGCCGACGTCGGCCCTCGACGTCTCGGTGCAGGCCGCCGTGCTGGAGATGATCAAGGAGCTCCAGGCCCAGTACGAGTTCGCGTGCCTCTTCGTGAGCCACGACCTCGCCGTGGTGGACATGCTCGCCGACCACGTCGTCGTCATGAAGGACGGCCACGCGGTGGAGCGGGGGAGCACCAACTACGTCCTGCACCACCCGCAGAACGACTACACCCGGCGCCTCCTCGCCGCGGCACCGGTGCCCGAGCCCGGCGAGCAGCGGGAGCGCCGCGAGGCCCGACGGGAGTTGCTGGGGCAGCCCTGACCGGTCCCGCGAGAGCGGGTCGGGAAGCGGGGGAGGACACGACGGCGGGGCGCCGGGGAACGCCGAACGGCACCCGGCGCGCCGCCGTCGTGCATCTTCGACTAGAATGGAGATGTCTGGGCCCTCCGCGCGCCCGCTCCCTCTATTTTAAGCGAGTCCTCTACGCATGACTGAAACCATCACCCGGCGCGATAATCTTCGCAACGTCGCCATCGTGGCGCACGTCGACCACGGAAAGACCACGCTCGTCGACGCGATGCTCGGCCAGACCGGTGCCTTCTCGTCCCATGGCGAGACCGAGGACCGCGTGATGGATTCGGGCGAGCTCGAACGCGAGAAGGGCATCACGATCCTCGCCAAGAACACCACGGTGTTCTACTCCGGCCCCGCGGCCAAGGGCGAGGAGATCCTCATCAACGTCATCGACACGCCCGGCCACGCCGACTTCGGCGGAGAGGTCGAGCGCGGCCTGTCCATGGTCGACGGCGTCGTCCTGCTCGTCGACGCGTCCGAGGGCCCGCTGCCGCAGACGCGCTTCGTCCTCGGCAAGGCCCTGGCCGCCAAGCTGCCCGTGATCCTCGTGGTCAACAAGACCGACCGCCCGGATGCCCGCATCGACGGCGTCGTCTCCGACACCATGGACCTGCTCCTCGGCCTCGCCTCGGACCTGGCTGACGAGGTCCCCGACCTCGATCTGGACTCCGTCCTCGACCTGCCCGTCGTCTACGCGTCCGGCAAGGCCGGCCGCGCGTCGACCGTCCAGCCGGGAGACGGCGACCTGCCGGACAGCGAGGATCTCGAGCCGCTCTTCGAGACGATCCTCAAGCATGTCCCGGCTCCGACCTACACGCCGGGCGAGGTCCTGCAGGCGCACGTGACCAACCTCGACGCCTCGCCGTTCCTCGGCCGCCTGGCGCTGCTGCGCATCTTCAACGGCACGCTGCGCAAGGGCCAGCAGGTCGCCTGGGCCAAGTCGGACGGCTCCATGTCCCACGTGAAGATCACCGAGCTCCTGGCCACCAAGGGCCTGACCCGCGTTCCGGCCGAGGAGGCCGGGCCCGGCGAGATCGTCGCCGTGGCCGGCATCGAGGACATCATGATCGGCGAGACGCTCACCGACTACGACAACCCGAAGCCGCTGCCGCGCATCACCGTGGACCCGCCCGCGATCTCCATGACCATCGGCATCAACACCTCGCCGCTGGCCGGCAAGGTCAAGGGCGCCAAGGTCACCGCTCGCCAGGTGAAGGACCGCCTCGACAAGGAGCTCGTCGGCAACGTGTCGCTGCGCGTGCTCCCGACCGAGCGTCCCGATGCCTGGGAGGTCCAGGGCCGCGGCGAGCTGGCCCTGGCCATCCTCGTGGAGCAGATGCGCCGCGAGGGCTTCGAGCTGACCGTCGGCAAGCCGCAGGTCGTCACCCGCGAGGTCGACGGCAAGATCCACGAGCCGATGGAGCACATGATCATCGACGTCCCCGAGGAGTTCCTCGGCGCCGTCACCCAGCTCATGGCCGGCCGCAAGGGCCGCATGGAGGGCATGACGAACCACGGCACCGGCTGGGTCCGGATGGAGTTCGTGGTCCCGGCCCGTGGCCTGATCGGCTTCCGCACCAAGTTCCTCACGGAGACCCGAGGCGCCGGCATCGCCAGCTCCTACTCCGAGGGCTACGAGCCCTGGGCCGGCCCGATCGAGTACCGCACCAACGGCTCGATGGTGGCCGACCGGGCGGGCGTCGTGACGCCGTTCGCGATGATCAACCTGCAGGAGCGCGGCAAGTTCTTCGTGAAGCCGACCTCCGAGGTCTACGAGGGCATGATCGTCGGCGAGAACTCGCGCGCCGACGACATGGAGGTCAACATCACGAAGGAGAAGAAGCTGACGAACATGCGTTCGGCGGCCGCTGACACCTTCGAGAACCTGACCCCGCCGCGCATCCTCACCCTCGAGGAGTCCCTCGAGTTCGCCCGCGAGGACGAGTGCGTCGAGGTGACCCCGGAGGCCATCCGCATCCGCAAGGTCATCCTCAACGCCAGCGAGCGCGCCAAGGCCGCTCGCTCCCGCGCCCGCGTCTGACCCCCGCGCCCGGCCCCGCCGGGAGCACCAGCGCCGCACCGGCCGCCGTCGTACGACGGCGGCCGGTGCCGTGCCGAGGCCCTTCACCGACGCACCGCACCGACACACCGCACGGACGCACCGCACCGACGCCCTGTCGCCGCACCCGCGGCGGCAGGGCGTCGGTCGTCGGCGGAGGCCTGCGGGCGCCGGCGGGCGGGACGGCGTAGAATCGCGCCGAGCCTCTACGACAGAAGGAACCCATGTCCGCACTGCACGCCGACGAATCGGATCCGAGGTCTGCCCGGTCCGCCGGGCGGCGCCTGACCGGCACCGTCTCCGCGATCGTCTGCTCGGTGGTGGCCGCCGCCCTCGCCGCGGTCCTGGGCACCCTCCTGCACGCCCAGGTCCTCTACGTCCAGGACGCACCCGTCCCGTGGGGTGCCGTGGCCGCGCTGGTCCTCGCCGGCGCCGCCGCGGTCGCGGCCGCGACCTACTCGGGCCGGCTGTGGGCCGCCGCGCTCACCGGGGCGCTGACCTACGGCGCGGTCGCGCTCATCACGCTCGACACCAGCAACTGGTTCATCGTCGCCTGGGCGCAGCGCGAGGTCATGCCCGGCCCGGCGCTGGCCGGTGCCGTCTGGGTCTACGGCCTGGTGGCCTCCACGGTCGCGGCGCTCCTGATCGCGGCCCGCTCACTGCGCGGGGACCGCGCGTAGGAGGCGGTCAGCCCGCCGTCTGGTCCAGGTGGTGGGCGATGAACAACGACGTCGCCACACCGTCCTCGTCGGGCTGTCGCATCGCGTAGTCGGCGACGAGGGCGGTGATCTTCTCGATGAGCTCGCGCTGGTTCTCCGGGCTGAGCTTCAACCCGATGCGCATGATCTGGATCTCGTCCGGCGTGAGGCCGTCGATCTCCTGGAGGAAGGTGTCCACCAGGACCGGAGCCGCATCGGGGATCTTCGTGCCCCAGGACATCCGGGTCGCCCGGTACGGGACCTCCTTGGCGCCCCGCTTGCCGCGGCGTGGCTCCTCGGCCTCGAGGAATCCGTTGGCCAGCAGCGTCCGCACGTGGTGCAGGGAGGTCGCCGGGTTGATGTCGAGGAGGTCCGCGATCTCCTTGTTGGTGCGGGCCTTGTGCAGGCACAGCCGCAGGATGCGCAATCGCAGGGGTGAGCTCAGGGCGCGGGCGCGGGCCTGCATCTCCTCATCGGTTCCCTTGGCGGAAGACATGCCGTCAAGCATACGGGAGGAAGCGGTCAGTGATTGGTTTTCTCAAACCGGACGGCGGGCCGGGCCCGGCGTGCGGTCATCGCCGGCGCGGGGGAGGCGGCGGGACCAGCTTGGCGTGCGTGACGGCGTCGAGCGGGACGGCGACGACGCCATGGCGCGTCTCGATCCTGATCACGGCCCCCTCCGGGGCGTCCTCGACGACGCCTCGGCAGAGGCCCAGCGCGTCGGAGAGCGTCGAGCCACCGGGCCCCGGCTGCGCCAGCCGGTAGCGCACCACGAGCCGTTCACCCACGGCAACGTCGCGTAATGAACGGATCTGCATGTCACGAGTTTAACGTCATGTGTGCCTCGGGACGCCCACTGCTCGGCGAGAGGGGAAAAGGTCTAAGCTGGGAGGCAGTGTCATCGCGCCCGTCCGGCGCCTCCACGCGGGGGCGCCGGACGGGCGTGGCCAGAAGCTCTCGATCTCAGTTAGGAAGGCACCGGGTTCCGTGACCTACATCATCGCCCAGCCGTGCGTGGACGTTAAGGACAAGGCCTGCATCGACGAATGCCCCGTCGACTGCATCTACGAGGGCGAGCGCTCCCTGTACATCCACCCGGACGAGTGCGTCGACTGCGGGGCCTGCGAGCCGGTGTGCCCCGTCGAGGCCATCTACTACGAGGACGACGTCCCGGACGAGTGGGCCGACTACTACAAGGCGAACGTCGAGTTCTTCGAGGAGATCGGTTCCCCCGGCGGAGCAGCGAAGCTCGGCAACACCGGCAAGGACCACACGCTCATCGCGGCCCTGCCCCCGCAGAACCAGGACTGACGCGGCGTGCTGACGCTGCCGGACTACCCCTGGGAATCGCTCCGGCCCTTCCGCGAGCGCGCGGCCCGGCATCCCGACGGCACGGTCGACCTGTCCATCGGCACGCCCGTCGACCCGACGCCCCGCCTGATCCAGGAGGCCCTCGCCACCGCCGCCGACGCCCCGGGCTACCCGACGACCCATGGGACGGCCGCCCTGCGCGAGGCCATCGCGGGCTGGTATGCGCGCCGTCGGCGCGTCCCCGCGCTGGACCCGGAGCACATCATGCCGACGGTGGGCTCGAAGGAGCTCGTCGCGTGGCTGCCGCTGCTGCTCGGACTGGGCGCCGGCGACGTCGTCGTCCGCCCGGTCGTGGCGTACCCGACCTACGACATCGGCGCCCGGCTGGCCGGTGCCGAGTCGGTCGCGGCCGACTCGCTCGCCGACCTGGACGAGACCACCCGGAGCCGGGTGAGGCTGGTGTGGGTCAACTCGCCGGGGAACCCCACGGGCATCGTCCGCACCGCGGCCGAGCTCAAGGCGATCGTTGACGACGCCCGGGGCCTCGGCGCCGTCGTCGCGTCCGACGAGTGCTACGCCGAGCTCGGCTGGGGCCAGTGGGAGGACGGGGTCCCGGGGATCCTGGAGGACGCCGTCAGCGGCGGCGACCTGACCGATCTGATCAGCGTCTACTCGCTGTCCAAGCAGTCCAACCTGGCGGGGTACCGCGCCTCGTTCGTCGCCGGCGCGCCGAACCTGATGCCGACGCTCGTCAACACGCGCAAGCACGCCGGCATGATCGTCCCGTTCCCCGTGCAGGAGGCCATGCGCGTGGCTGTCGGGGACGACGCCCATGTCGCCGCCCAGAAGGATCTCTACCGGGGCCGCCGCGAGCGGCTCCAGCCGGCGCTGGCGGCCTTCGGCCTGCGCGTCGAGCACTCGGAGGCCGGGCTGTACCTCTGGGCGACCGCGGGGGAGGACACCTGGGACACGGTGGGACGCCTCGCGGACCTCGGAATCGTCGTCGGACCGGGCAGTTTCTACGGTGCCGCAGGGGAGGGCTACGTGCGGCTGGCGCTGACCGCTCCGGACGAGCGGATCGACGCCGCCGTCCGCCGACTGAGCGCCACCGCTTGACCGATTTGTGGCGGGTCGACAGATAACCCGATTAGAAATGTGGTGAGTCCGACAGGTACGGTGTTGCCTGATTACGGCCGGCGCGGCACCATGCCCACGCCGAACCACCTTCACTCCGAACCAAGGAGAGGTCATGACGGAACAGAATTCCGCACGCCTGGCGTTCGATGGCGCAGAGCTCGAGCTGCCGGTCGTCCCGGCAGTCGAGGGCAATGCCGGCTTCGACATCGCTCCGCTGCTGAAGACCACCGGGAACGTCACCTACGATCCGGGCTTCATGAACACGGCCGCCACGAAGTCGGCCATCACCTACATCGACGGCGACGCCGGCATCCTCCGCTACCGCGGATACCCGATCGACCAGATCGCCCAGAACTCGAGCTTCCTCGAGACCTCGTACCTCCTGATCTACGGCGAGCTCCCGACGCCGACGGAGCTGGAGGAGTTCGACCACAAGATCCGCCGCCACACGCTGCTGCACGAGGAGCTCAAGGGCTTCTTCGGGAGCTTCCCGCGCGATGCGCATCCGATGCCGGTGCTCTCCTCGGCCGTCTCGGCCCTGTCGACCTGGTACCAGGACGCGCTCGACCCGTTCGACGACGAGCAGGTCGAGGTCTCCACGATCCGCCTGCTCGCGAAGGTCCCGGTCATCGCCGCCTACGCCTACAAGAAGTCCGTCGGCCAGGCGCTGCTGTACCCGGACAATTCGCACAGTCTCGTCGAGAACTTCATGCGGCTCACCTTCGGCATCGCCGCCGAGCCGTACGAGATGGACCCCGAGTTCGTCCGTGCCCTGGACCTGCTGCTCATCCTGCACGCGGACCACGAGCAGAACTGCTCGACCTCGACGGTCCGCCTGGTCGGCTCCTCCAACGCCAATCTCTTCGCCTCCGTCTCCGCCGGCATCAACGCCCTCTTCGGTCCGGCCCACGGCGGCGCCAACGAGGCCGTGCTGAAGATGCTGCGCCGCATCCAGGCCGAGGGCATCTCGCCCGAGGACTACATGGAGAAGGTCAAGAACAAGGAGGACGGCGTCCGCCTCATGGGCTTCGGCCACCGGGTCTACAAGAACTACGACCCGCGCGCGAAGATCATCAAGCAGACCGCGCACGACATCCTCGGCCGTCTCGGCGGCAACGACGAGCTGCTCGACATCGCGATGCGGCTCGAGGAGAAGGCCCTCGCCGACGACTACTTCATCGAGCGCAAGCTCTACCCGAACGTCGATTTCTACACCGGCCTCATCTACAAGGCGATGGGCTTCCCGGAGAAGATGTTCACGGTCCTCTTCGCCATCGGCCGCCTGCCGGGCTGGGTCGCCCAGTGGCGCGAGATGATCAAGGACCCGGCCCTGAAGATCGGCCGTCCCCGCCAGATCTACACGGGCGAGCCGGAGCGCCAGTTCCCGTCCCGCTGACCGCGACCGCCCAGCACGAACGCCGCGACCCCACGGGGGCCGCGGCGTTCTGCGTCGGGGCGCCTTGCCTGGGCCGGGTGCGTGGCCGCGGGCGGGGGCGTCAGTCGCCGGTGGCGAGCGTGATGACGACGGCGTCGGCCGGCGGCTCGGGCGTCCGTCCGGCCACCGCCGTCGTGCTGGCCTCGGCCGCGGGCACCCACTCGCCGGTCGCCCGCTCCCAGACCCGGCCGTCGGCCTGCACCGCCACGATGCTTTCCGCGCCGGCGTGCGCGACCGCCCAGTGCGCCACGACCCAGACGGTGCGCCCGGTTGCGGGGACCGCCACGCGACCCGGCTCGGACCGGGCGTCCAGGCCCAGGTGGGCGCCGACGGCGGCCGCGACGCGCCCCGGATCGCCCGCGCCCTCGGCGGGACGCAGGTCGCACGTCAGGGCGGCGGGGGAGTGGCCGGTGAGCGCAGAGGCGAAGGCGCGCGCCATGGGCTCGTGCTGGGCGTATGCCTCGGGGAAGGCGCTGCGCTGGACCCTCTGCGCCGCCTCTGTCACGCGCAGCGACGCGTAGTCGAATGTCGCGAGCTCCTGGTAGAAGCGGTTCGCCGCGTAGACGGGATCCATGACCTGGGCCTGCGTGCCCCACCCCTGCGACGGCCGCTGCTGGAAGAGCCCCCGCGAGTCCGGGCCGGCGTCGTCCCCGTAGTCGATGTTGCGCAGCTTCGACTCCTGCATGGCCGTGGCCAGGCCGATCGTGGCGGCACGCGCCTGCAGGCCGCGCCGGACGGACGTGCCCGCGATGAGGGCCGCGTTGGCCGCCTGATCCGAGGCGAGGGAGTGGTTGAGGATCTCGCCGGGCCGCTCGGGATCCGGCACGACGGCGGTGCAGCGCTCACGGACGAACTGCCGGGAGTCGGTGGCCCAGTTGACGGCCGCCACCGCACCGGCAACGAGGACGGCGACGCCCAGGACCGCCGTGAGGCAGGATCCCAGCCGTCGCCGTCGTCGGGTCACGGTGCTGCGCGGGCCGCGGGTGCGGTCAGTTGGCGTGGAGGGCAGAGTTCAGCTCCACGGTCTGCCCGGCGCGGGCGAGGGCCTCGACGGCTCCGGTGGTGGAGTTGCGGCGGAAGAGCAGGTTCGGGACGCCGGAGAGTTCCAGCGCCTTGACCACCTTGCCGTCGACGGCCACGCGGGTGCCGGCGGTGACATAGAGGCCCGCCTCGACGACGCAGTCGTCGCCGATCGAGATGCCCACGCCGGCGTTCGCGCCGAGCAGGACGCGCTCACCGATGACGATCTTCTCCTTGCCGCCGCCGGAGAGGGTGCCCATGATGGAGGCGCCGCCGCCGACGTCGGACCCGTCGCCCACGACGACGGACGCGGAGATCCGTCCCTCGACCATCGACGTGCCGAGGGTGCCGGCGTTGAAGTTCACGAAGCCCTCGTGCATGACCGTGGTGCCCTCGGCCAGGTGGGCGCCCAGGCGGACGCGGTCGGCGTCGGCGATGCGCACACCGGTGGGGACCACGTAGTCGACCATGCGCGGGAACTTGTCGACCCCGTAGACGGTGACCGCGCCGCGGCGGCGCAGCTTCAGGCGTGTGGTCTCGAAGCCCTGGACGTGGCAGGGGCCGAAGTTCGTCCAGACCACGTTGGCCAGATGGGCGAAGATGCCGTCGAGGTTGATGGTGTTCGGCGCGGCGAGGCGATGCGAGAGGAGGTGCAGGCGCAGCCACACATCGGCCGGGCTGGTCGGGGCGGCGTCCAGGTCGACCTCGACCGAGACGACCTCCTGGGTGGTCCCGCGGTCGGCGTCGTCGGCGACGGCGGCCGAGAGCTCGGCGGTCAGGTCCTGGGCGTGGTCCAGGGCGCCGAGGGCCGGCGCGGGGAACCACACGTCGAGGACGGTGCCGTCGGCGGCGACCGTCGCGAGGCCGTGACCGGCGGCGTGGCGCGGGGAAGCGGGGGTGGCTGCAGAAGTCATGCACCCATCCTAGGGGCGCGCCCAGCGATAGGCTGGATGCGTGACACACTCTGAATCCGCCGCATCGGCACCCGTAGAACTCGACCTGGCCGGCGACGTCGCGCACCTCACGGAGCAGCTGATCAACATCGCCTCGGTCTCCGACGACGAGCGGCCGCTGGCCGATGCGGTCGAGGCCGCGCTCTCGGCGCTGCCGCACCTCCGGGTCCACCGCGACGGGGACTCCTTGGTCGCCCGGACCGAGCTGGGCCGGCCCGAGCGGATCATCCTGGCCGGACACCTCGACACCGTCCCCCTGCCCACCACCGCGGGCTCCCGGGGCACCGTCCCGGCGACCTGGGACTCCGATGAGCGCGGCGAGGTCCTCTACGGTCGGGGCGCGACGGACATGAAGGGCGGCGTCGCCGTCCAGCTCGCGCTGGCGGCGGCCCTCGTCGACCCGAACCGGGACGTCACGTATGTCTTCTACGACCACGAGGAGGTCGAGGGCTACAAGTCAGGCCTCGGCCGCCTCTACCGCAAAGCACCGGAACTGCTCGGCGGAGACTTCGCCATCCTGCTCGAGCCGACGAACGGCACGGTGGAGGGCGGCTGCAACGGCACCATCCGCTTCCGCGTGACCACGCACGGCAAGGCGGCCCACTCCGCGCGCGCCTGGATGGGGGAGAACGCGGTCCACGGCATGGCGGACGTCCTGACCCGCCTCGCCGTGCACCGACCGGTCACGGTCGACGTCGACGGGCTGGCCTACCGCGAGTCGCTCAACGCCGTGCGCATCTCCGGCGGTGTCGCCGGCAACGTGATCCCGGACCACTGCGAGGTGGAGATCAACTACCGTTTCGCCCCGGACAAGGGCCCGGACGACGCCGAAGCGTACGTCCGCGCGCTCCTGCCCGGCTACGAGCTCGAGCGCACGGACGCGGCCGCCGGGGCGCGGCCGGGCCTGACCCACCCGGCGGCGGCGGCCTTCGTCGCGACGGTCGGGCAGGAGCCCAAGCCGAAGTACGGGTGGACGGACGTCTCGAGGTTCTCCGAGGCGGGAGTCCCGGCCGTGAACTTCGGACCGGGTGACGCTCTGCTGGCGCACACCGACGACGAGCACGTCCCGGCGCAGGCCGTCCGCGACTGCTACTCGGCGCTGCACCGCTGGCTCACCGCCCCCGGGTAGCCGCCCAGCGCTGCGGTGTGGATCCAGTCCTCCGCACTTGTCCTCCACAGGTCTGTGACAGTTGCAGCCGTGCACAGAGGCACCCGCCCCGCCCTCCGGACGTCGTGATGCGCCTCGGGCGAGGACAGCGGTATGCCTATCTCCGGTAGGGCCGGTGCGGAAACCAGTGAGGTCACGCCCCACTCCAATGAGGCAGGGGCGGAGTATGAGACTCTGCCGTCCGAGCGGGATGCCGGGAGTCTCGGTGTGCGAGGACGGCGACATGGAGGTTGCGGATTGACCATGCGCACCGGCGCTCTGATGGCTTCGAGTGTTGCTTGGGTGCGGTGGATCGGAACCAACTCTCCATCCGGGGCCGCACGGCTTTCACCGTGCTGCGGCGAATCGTCCCCCGAACCATGCGCTACCGGGCACGGCAGAGGGCGGCGAGGCCCCCGCATGCTCGCCGCCCTCCTTACGGGCCGCTGCGAGGGAGACAGTGCCTCCTCGTAGCTTGAGCTCCGTCGCCATGCGCCTACTGTCTAGCGCTCGGCGTGCGTGCAACGCTCGAGCAGCTCCACGTAAGCAAACGAAGGCGGTTCGTGGGGCCGTCCGCGGTCAATCGTGCTGCTCTCCGTCGTGCGGTCACTCAGCCCGACGGCGAATCGCACGAATGACGAGTATCGAGCCGGCGAGGATACTGAGGGCGCCCGCAGAACCGAGGATCCATAGTGTGGGTCCACTAACGCCCGTTACAGCCAGGCCGGAGCGCGGCCCGTCCGTCTCGACATTTTCGCTGGGCTCTGCGGGGGTGCTGGGCTCTGCGGGGGTGCTGGGCTCTGCGGGGGTGCTGGGCTCTGCGGGGGTGCTGGGCTCTGCGGGGGTGCTGGGCTCTGCGGGGGTGCTGAG
>NZ_JAPSJL010000012.1 GCF_031178195.1 Zhihengliuella sp. | reverse complement strand
GGATGAATGGGCCGTCATTCAGTGCCTTCCGTTGGAGCGGGTTCCGCGCCTGCACAGTCGCCGCCGGATGCGGCGGACCGGGACAGAAACGCTGCGGGCGGGATCATGAGAAGCTTAGGGGCGCTATGACCGATACGCACGCCGCCCCTCACGTCTCCCGGCGCACATTGCTCGGCATGACACTCGCTGGAGCTGTCAGTGCGGGTACCGCCTGTGGGGCGACGGATCCCGTTGGCGAGGGCTCGGTCACGGAGGCGCCACCCCGAGGCCCCGGCGCTGACGCGTCTGTCGATGGCCATGAGGAGATCAGGCTCGGGGCACCTCTCCGCGAAGTCATAGTTCCGGTCGCCGCGTGGGGCCGAAGTCCTGACGGATCCAACCTCACTGTCATGGTCGCCGGTGGCAGCCCTGGTCGAATCAGCATCATCGCAGCGGAGACAGGAGCCGTCCTCAAGGAGATCGAGTTGCCCGCCACGGACGGAATGGGAACAGAGGATTCCGCCTCGGCGTGGGCAGTCGCCATCGATTCGGCGAGAAGCCTTGCGTTTGTCGGCACCACGGATGGTCGCAGCTTCCTTGTAGACACCGGGAGCTTTGAGGTTTTTACCGTTGAGGGAGCGCCTGCGGAAGATCTCTTCTTCGAGCGCGCGGTGCCCGACGGGGCCGGCGGATTTCTGGCGACGACCTATGGTGAAGGGCGCCTGCTGCACTACTCTCCGTCTTCCTCTGATCCCGGCAAGGGACGGTGGCGTGAGTACGGACCCTTCGGCGACGGCAACGATTACACGATCGCCTTGGCCTCGGTCGGTAACTATGCCTATGTTGGAACAGGCACCCGAGACCCCGCAGTATTTCGTGTCCGGCTTGCGGACGGGCAGATTCAGCGCATCGATCTTCCCGGGCCTGAAGACGGTCGAGAGGCCGACAGATCTTTCGTCTACGACCTGGCCGTGTCGGGAGACTATCTGTTTGCTCGTGTCGACCCCGAGAACCGCATCTACGTCCGAGCGTTGAGCGCTGCCACATGGATCGATTCCATTGATGGGGCCGCTCCGGGGTTGGCCGTAGCGCCTCCAGGGTCGTCCAGAGCGGCGCTCTTCTATGCGGGCACGGACCAGCGGCTGTACGAGTACGATCCGACGACGCGTCAGCAGCCTGTCCGGCGGAGTATGGAAGTTTCAGCCCTTCGTGGGGCAGGGTGGATGCGGCCCGGGGCAGCCGGGAGCGATCATCTCGTAACGACGACTGTCACTGGCACACTTCTTCTCTGGGACCGGGCTTCCGACGAGTCCACTCGTATTCGGTCCGAAGTGCGCGGCGGCTCGAGACTCATTCGCTCTTTGGGACTGGGCCCTTCCGGCGAGCTCGTCGCTGGTGCTTTCGGGACGACGTACAGCGTTGCCACCTACCGTCCGAAGCCACTGCCCGCGTCATTCGTGGAAGGCGACGCCGACTTCGGGACGTTGCCCTCACAAGGCCAAATCGAGGCCTTCTGCACCCACGGGTACGACCTCTTCGCCGGCTCCTATCCAGGAGCTAGCCTGCGACGGCTGCTCAGAACTAATCCTCTGGCCCCGCCCGCTGAGCAGCGGCCGATTGACCGCTCTCACTTGACTGAGGGGGGTCTGGCGTCCCTCGTGGGGGACAGGCACCCGGACGGCCGGACCGCTGTGCCGGACGACGACGCCGAGGAGATTGACCTCGCCCCCGGCGAGCAACAGGACCGCCCCGTTGCTCTGCTCTCGCACGCAGGGTTCGTCATCGTCGGCACAGCTCCGGACTATGGACGCATCGGTGGAGCGCTCACTGTGGTCGACCCCGAGCTGACGTGGCAACGCACCTATAGAGACACGCTGGACGACCATACGCCACTGTGCCTGGCACCCGGCGTGGGGCACAGCGTGATCGTCGGCACTGGACCTGGTGCAGGGTTAGGGGCCAACGTCCCGAGCGGGCATGGGCGCGTCGTCGCCATGGACGTCAGAAGTGGCGAGATCCTGGCGTCGGTGACTCCAGTGCCGGGCGAACGCAACGTCTCTGCGCTTGCCGTCGATGAGGCGGATGGAACCCTCTGGGGGATCACAGGAAGCGCTGTCTTTCAGCTTCGTCGGGACGGCCTCGAAGTCCTGCGCTCCGAAGTCTACGAGCAGCGGTCCGACTCAGAACGGTACGTGACCGGTCGAGCGCTCTATGATGCGCACGAGAAATTGATCGGGTGCGCTCGGGGCCGGCTCTTCGAGATCGACAAGCGGACGCTGACCCGGCGTGTGCTGGGACACGGCACGAATCTGGTCCGGCTCGAAAGCGGGGAGATCTACTACAGCCGTGGCTCTCAGCTCTTTCGTCAGGTTCATTGAGGGTTCACGGAATAACTTTCCGGTATGTTCGAACCATGAGGCGCGCCGTTTGCCCGGGTTCCTTCGACCCGATTCACAAAGGTCACATCGAGATCATTGCCCGAGCAACGCGGTTGTTCGACGAGGTGGTGGTCGCGGTTTCCACCAATTACTCGAAGCAATACCGCTTCGAGGAGTCGGAGCGCATCGAGATGGCCCGTCAGACGCTTTCCTCCATCGCCGGGATCACCGTGCGTCCGATGGGGGATGGGCTGCTCGCGGACTTCTGCCGCGACGTCGGGGCAGACGCCATCATCAAAGGGCTCCGGAACTCCACCGACTTCCAGTACGAGGCACCGATGGCGACGATGAATCGACACCTCACGGGGGTCGAGACCGTTTTCCTCATCGCCGACAGCCACTACGCGCACATCTCCTCGAGCCTGCTCAAGGAGGTCGCGGCGCTCGGAGGCGACGTCTCCGACTACGTGCCCCGAGCCGTCATCCAGCGGTTCGAGTCCTGAACGCCTCACACCAACGACCGAAGGGAAAGTCTTTGACGCACCGCAAACGAGTAACCAAGGCAGTCATTCCGGCGGCCGGGCTCGGCACCCGCTTCCTGCCGGCGACCAAGGCCATGCCGAAGGAGATGCTGCCCGTCGTCGACCGGCCGGCCATTCAGTACGTCGTCTCCGAGGCCGTGCGCGCCGGACTCGACGACGTCCTGATGATCACCGGCCGCTCCAAGCGAGCCCTCGAGGACCACTTCGACCGAGTGCCCTCCCTGGAGGCCGCGCTGGCCGACAAGGGGGACACGCGCAAGCTCGAACTCGTCAACGAGGCAACCGATCTCGGCGACATCCACTACGTGCGCCAGATCGATGCCAAGGGGCTCGGGCATGCGGTCCTCTGCGCGAAGCGCCATGTCGGCAACGAGCCGTTCGCCGTCCTGCTCGGCGACGACCTCATCGCCGAGGACGAGCACCTGCTCGAGGAGATGATCCGGGTCCAGGAGGAGACCGGCGGCTCCGTGATCGCCCTCATGGAGGTCGACCCGGAGGCGATCAGCGCCTACGGCTGTGCCGACGTCGAACCCGTGGACGGGGAGGACTATGTCCGGGTGCACGGCCTGGTGGAGAAGCCGGATCCCAGCGAGGCCCCGTCCAATCTGGCGATTATCGGCCGCTACGTGCTCTCCCCGCGCGTCTTCGATGTCCTCGAGCAGACGGGACCCGGCCGCGGTGGGGAGATCCAGCTGACGGACGCGCTCGAGTCCCTGGCGGGGATGGACGGCGAGGGGGCCGGCGTGTACGCCGTCGTCTTCAAGGGCAGCCGGTACGACACGGGCGACAAGTTGAGCTACCTCAAGGCCGTCGTCGAGCTGGCGTGCGCCCGCGACGATCTCGGCCCGGCACTGAAGCCGTGGCTCAAGGAGCTCTCCAGCGGCTTCTAGGCCATCCGAGCGGGCTGGCCCGACACGCCCGTGGCGACGGTTTGGGCTACGGGCCCGCAGCGGCTAAGATGTAATGTCGGTCTATGTTCTACAGGAGTTCTCATTAGCGACAAGCGTCATGATCGCCCGGCGTCACCCGGTCTCGATCGCAGTTCGCCGCTGGCCTTCTCGGTCAAGGATCTCGGGCGCAGCCCGGGAAACATGAGGACCTTGGAGGAGACGGTGCCCGCGCCCGCGGAAATGGGCGTGGCGCTCATCGGCGTACCCGAGGGGTCGGATATCGACCTCGACGTGCGCTTCGAGGCGGTGCACGAGGGGATCCTGGTCACTGGCGAAGCTGAAGTCGACATCGTCGGCGAATGCGGCCGGTGCCTGGAAGCCATCGAGTACAGTCTCGTCGCCGATTTTCAGGAGCTCTTCTACTACGACCCCATCGAGGGGTCCGAGGATGAAGAAGCGGAGCAGCATCTGGTCCAGGACGACTTCGTCGACGTGGAACCGGTGCTCAGGGACGCAGTGGTGACCGCGCTGCCGTTCCAGCCGGTGTGCCGGGAAGACTGTGAAGGCCTCTGCCCCGAGTGCGGGGTACGCCTTGAAGAGGATCCGGACCACCACCATGAAGTCCTAGATCCTCGCTGGGCGGCCTTGAGTGGCCTGCTCGGCACCCCCGCTGATTCAGCGGATTCACGTAAAGATTCAGTCGAGAGAGAAGAGAGTTAGCCGTGGCTGTCCCGAAGCGGAAAATGTCTCGCGCCAATACCCGTGCACGCCGGTCCCAGTGGAAGGCCACCGCGCCCAACCTGGTCAAGACCGTCGAGAACGGTCGCGTCACCTACAGCCTGCCGCACCAGGCCAAGGTCGTGACCGATTCTGCCGGCACCGAGCTGTTCCTTGAGTACAAGGGCCGCAAGGTAGCAGACGCCTAAAGACGTCTGATGCCAGCATCAGAAGACCTGTTGAAGCGTCTCGGAGTCGACATCGACTCCGAGACGCTTCGTCTTGCCCTCACGCACCGCTCGTATGCGTACGAGCACGGTGGCATCCCCACCAACGAGCGCCTCGAGTTCCTCGGCGACTCCATCCTCGGCTACACGATCACGGAGCATCTCTACCACCGGTACCCCGACCTGCCCGAGGGCGATCTGGCCAAGCGCCGGGCCGCCGTCGTGAGCACCCGCGCTCTCGCCCGGGTGGCCCGGGACCTCGGGATCGGCGAGTTCGTGCACCTCGGACAGGGGGAGAAGCTGACCGGCGGCAGCGACAAGGCATCCATCCTCGCCGACACCACCGAGGCCCTCATCGGCGCCACCATGCTCAGCTGCGGCGTCGAGGCGGCCAAGGACATGGTCCTGCGTCTGATCGTCCCCCTGCTGGACGAGGTCGAGAACCTCGGAGCCGGCGTCGACTGGAAGACCGCGATCCAGGAGGTCGCCGCGAGCCGGAAGCTGGGCGCCGTCCACTACGTCGTCGAGGGCTCCGGCCCGGACCACGCTCGCGTCTTCCGGGCCACGCTGACCATCGGCGGCGCCGACTACGGCACGGGCAGCGGCCCCTCGAAGAAGGAGGCCGAACAGGAGGCCGCGGCCGCCTCCTGGAAGCTGCTCAACGCCGCAGACAGCAACGGCGCCGCGGCGGTCGAGTCCAAGGAGCACGTCCGCGGCACCCGCCGTGCCTGAGCTGCCCGAGGCCGAGGTGGTCCGCCGCGGACTAGACCGCTGGGTCTCCGGCCGCCGCGTCGAGACGGTCGACATCGTCGACGCCCGGTCCGTCCGCCGCCAGGAGGGCGGGCCCGCCGCGTTCGAGTCGGCGCTCCTCGGCGCCCGCTTCGCCGCCGCGGCCCGGCGCGGCAAATTCCTCTGGCTGCCTTTCGTCCGGGACGCCGCGGCGGAGCCGCGCGACGCCGTCGTGACGCATCTCGGCATGAGCGGCCAGGTCCTCCTGCAGGACCCCGCCATGCCCGATCCGCGCCACCTGAAGATCAGGCTGACGCTCGACGGCGGACCGGCCCGCCACGAGGGAACCTCCGACCTGCCGGGAGAGCTCCGATTCGTCGACCAGCGCATCTTCGGCGGCATGTTCGTCAGCCCCCTGGTCCCCACCCTCGACGGCGCGCCCGGCGGCGCGGGGACCGACCTGCCGCTGATCCCGGCGGCCGCGGGTCACATCGCCCGGGACGTGCTGGACCCGCTGTGGGACCCGTCCACGTTCCACCGGGCGCTCACCCGGCTGCCGAGCGGACGCCCGCGCACCACCGGCGTCAAGCGCGTCATCCTCGACCAGGCCGTGATCAGCGGCGTGGGGAACATCTACGCCGACGAAGCCCTCTGGTACGCGAGCCTGCACTACGATCGTCCTGCGTCCACACTCACCCGGACGCACAGCGGCATCCTCCTCGAGGCGCTCATCGACGTGATGCGCCGCTCACTCGAGGAGGGCGGGACCAGCTTCGACTCGCTCTACGTCAACGTGAACGGGGAGAGCGGCTACTTCGCCCGATCCCTGCAGGCGTACGGGAGGGAGGGCCGCGACTGCCTCCGCTGCGGCGGCCGGATCGTCCGCGAACCCTTCATGGGACGCTCGAGCTACCGGTGCCCGCGCTGCCAGCGACGGCCGCGCCTCAAGAAATTCACAGCAGCGGACGCTAGAGTTTAGAAGTTCGCCGAAATCCGCTGCGCCACAGGGCCCGGAGGCCGGGGCGCTGCGAGCGGCAGTCGGCCCCGCGTGCGTCGGCGGGCACCGACCGCCGTCCATTCCCGAGGAGCCGCGAGCTTGCTACGATCCGACTCACCTTCCCGCTACACACCCCGACACCGGGCCGAGGGAAGCGGGCGCCGCTCCAAGCGCCCGGCCCTGTTCGCTGCACTCGCACTCGTCCTGATCGCCCTCGTCGGAGCCGGCGGCTACGTCGGCAACCTCCTGACGACTTTCAGTGCCAAGGCCAACACGGTCGACGCTGGCCTCGCCGGTCGCCAGGTCAATGACGTGGATGGATCTCGCAACATCCTTCTGCTCGGGTCCGACTCGCGCGGCGACGGGCAGGATGTCGCCTCTGTGAAGGGCGAGGACGGCAAGCGGTCGGACAC
This sequence comes from Zhihengliuella sp., assembly GCF_031178195.1. Classification (GTDB taxonomy): domain Bacteria; phylum Actinomycetota; class Actinomycetes; order Actinomycetales; family Micrococcaceae; genus Zhihengliuella. The sequence goes on along the minus strand of NZ_JAPSJL010000012.1, from coordinate 65,460 downwards.
CATGATGCTGGTCCACATCCCGAAGGACCGCAGCGGCATCTACGTCATGTCGCTGGTCCGCGACCTCTGGGTCGACGTCCCCGGGCACGGGGAGCGCAAGATCAACGCCGCCTACAACATCGGCGGTTACCCACTCGTCGTCGACACCGTCGAGGACCTGCTGGGCACGCAGATCGACAACGTCGCCTCCATCGACTTCGGCGGCTTCAGCGCGCTGACGGAGGCCCTGGGCGGCGTGACCGTCGACAACCCCCGCGCGTTCTGTACGGGCCACACCCACCCGACCTGCTTCGAGGCCGGGACCACGCACCTCGAGGGGAACGAGGCCCTGCGCTTCGTCCGGGAACGCAAGGCGTTCGCGGAGGGAGACTTCCAGCGCGTTCAGAACCAGCAGCTCTTCATCAAGGCGGTCCTCAAGGACTTCCTGAACCCGGCGACGCTGTCCAACCCGGTCAAGGTGCACAGCATCGTGGACAAGTTCTCCGAGTACATCACCGTGGACCAGACACTCGACGGGGCCACGATCGCCGGTCTCGCCGTGGAGCTGAAGGACGTCCGGACCAGGGACGTGCACTTCTTCACGATCCCCACCGGTCCCCCCGGGGAGGGCCCAGGCGGCGCCGAGATCATCCTCCAGGACGAGGAGGCCCTCGCCGCACTGCGCACGGCCCTGCGGACGGACACCCTGGACGAGTTCGTCACCAGCGGCATCGGCACCAACGCCTACGGCGGCGCGATCAGCAACGAGGTCGTGGCCGACCCCGCGGCCCCGGAGACGCCGCAGGCGGGGGAGTAGGCGTGCGCGTACTGCTGCTGACGCACTCCTACCAGCCGGAGGTGACCGCGCCGCAGCGCCGCTGGGGAGCCTTCGTCGGCGAGTTCCGCCGCCGCGGCTGGGAGTGCGACGTCGTCACCCCGGTCGCCCACCCCGGCCTGGCCCCGGCTTCCGTCAGCCGGGCCCAGCGGGGCACGGTGCTCGGCGTGGAGCGCGGCGGCCGCGGGGAGTGGATCCGCCGCGTCCCGCTCATCCACCACACCGAGGGCCGGCTCAGCAAGCTCGCCAGCAACCTCACCAGCGCAGTACTCATGGTGCCCCGCGCACTGACAGCGCCCCGGCCCGACGTCGTCGTCGTCACCGTCCCCGCGCTGCCGAACATCGCCGCCGGCTATGCCGTGGCCCGGCTGCGCCGAAGCCCGCTGGTGGTCGACATGCGCGACGCCTGGCCGGACCTCGCCCGGGACGCCCAGATCGTCACCTCGTCGCGCCCGGGCCTCATGGAGCGCGTCCTCACCTTCGTCCAGCGCCGGGCCGACCTGGTGGTGACCGTGACCGAGGGCTTCGCCGATGTCCTGCGCGGTCGCGGGGCCCGGCGCGTCGAGACCGTCTACAACGGCTTCCCCGCCGATCAGCTGCCCGCACCCGTGCCCTCCCGCGAGCCGGTCGCGGAGCCGCTGCGCGTCCTGTACCTCGGCAACCACGGCGAGAGCCAGGGCCTCGAGAAGCTCATCGACGCCGCCCGACTCGCCGGGGACCGGGTCCGCCTCCGGCTCGTCGGCAACGGAGCCCGCAAGGCCGAGCTCGAGGCCTACGCCCGCCGGACCGGCGCCGACGTCGACTTCCAGCCACCCAGCCACGGCGAGGAGACGCTCGCGCACTACACCTGGGCCGACACCTGCGTGGTCTCCCTGCGGGACGACTGGCGCAGCTTCGAGTGGACCATCCCCTCGAAGACGTACGAGCTGCTCGCCATCGGCAAGCACATCACCGCCGTGGTCCGCGGCGAGGCCGCCCGGCTGCTGGAGGGGACGGGTGCGGCCGACGTCGTGGCCCCGGACCCGGACGCCATCGCCGCACTGTGGCAGGATCTGGCCGACCGGCCGCAGCGTCTGGCAGTCCCGGCGTCCGGCCGGGCTTGGGTGGCGGAGAACTGCGACCTCCGACGGCTCGGCCGCCGCTACGCAGACCTGATCGAGACCCTGACGAGAGGGAACCCCGCAGCATGAGCACCGCACCGGCCCCGCGCCCCCTCCAGCAGGCCGGCCAGTTGGCCACCAACCTGCGGCTCACCGCGCACACCGTCTGGGACCACCTGACCGACGACCCGGTGGTCCTCGCCCTGCAGACCGCTCGGCGGCTCCCCCAACGGCCGGTCCACGCGGCCGCTCGAGGCGTCGCCGCGACGGTGCGGGGCACCGATTCGACCGTCGGCAATATCGCTGCGGCCGTCAACGGGGACACGGCCCGGCTGCACGCCAACCTCGCCGACGCCGTCGCCCGCCGTCACGACCTCTCCGCCGGGACCGCCCGTCGTCTGGCCGAGGTGGCGACCGCCGTGGGCGACGTCGAGGCCGCCCGCAGGCTCCTCGACGTTCTCCCCGACACCGCCGCGGCGGCCGCTGCCCGGGCACGTCTCGCCTGGCACCTGGGCCGCATGACCGAGGCGGTGGAGCTGCTCGCCGGACGCGGCGGCCCGGCGGCCGCCCTCCACCGGCGCTACGCCTCCGAACTGGACGTGTACGCGGGCTCCCGCCCCTCGGTCACCGCCCCGCGCGGGTACCGGCCGGCCGACCGGCGCATTATGCACGTCCTGACGAACTCCCTGCCGCACACGGGCTCCGGCTACGCGCAGCGGTCGCACTCGATCCTCACGGCCCTCGCAGCCGACGGCTGGGACGTCTCCGCGACCACGCGGATCGGCTACCCGGTCCAGGTCGGCAAGCCGTTCGCCGCGGACCAGGACGTCGTCGACGGCCTGGCGTACCGGCGCATCCTGCCGCCGGCGATCCGCGGCGGCCTCTCGGGTCGGCTGCAGCAGTACGCCGACGCCCTCGCGGGGATCGTCGCCGAGGTCCGGCCCGCCCTGCTGCACACGACCACCGACTTCCTCAACGCGGTGGTGGTCCGTGCCGTCGCCGAGGCCTTCGGGATCCCCTGGGTCTACGAGGTCCGAGGCCAACTGGCGGACACCTGGGCCTCGGGCCGGCCCGCCGAGGCCCGGACGTCGGAGCGGTACCGGTACTTCAAGGAGCGCGAAGCGGACGTGGCGCGCAGCGCCGACGCCGTCGTGACCCTCGGCGCGGCCATGCAGACCGAGCTCGTTGGCTCCGGCGTCGACCCGGCACGGATCCAGATCTGCCCCAACGCCGTCGGGGAGGCATTCCTCGCCGAGCCGCTCGAGCCCGGCGCCGCGCAGGCCGCGTTGGGACTCGACCCGGACTGGACCTACGTGGGGACTGTCAGCAGCATCGTCGCCTACGAGGGGCTCGACGACCTGCTCAGCGCCTTCGCCCGGATCCACGACCGGCACCCGCGCGTCCGGCTGCTCGTCGCCGGCGACGGCGCCGCCCTCCCAGCCCTCAAGCACCAGGCCGCCGGCCTCGGGATCGCGGACCGCGTGGTCTTCGCCGGCCGGGTCCCACGGGAGCAGGCGCACCTCTACCACCAGGCGCTCTCCGTCTTCGCCGTGCCGCGCAAGGACCTCGAGGTCACCCGGCAGGTGACACCCCTGAAGTCCGTGGAGGCCTCCGCGAGCGGGCGCCCCGTGGTCGCCACGGACCTACCGGCCCTCGCCGAGCTGGTGCACGACGGCGTCAACGGCCTGCGCTTCGCGGCCGGCGACGTCGCCGACCTGGCCGCGAAGCTGGACGCGCTGCTCTCCGATCCCGGCGCGGCGAGCGGCCTCGGGCGCGCCGGGCGGGCGTGGGCCCTCGAGGAGCGGACCTGGACAGCCAATGCCGCCAAGTACGAGCGCGTCTACCGGCGACTGCTCGCGCGGCCGGCCGGCGGGGACGCCGGGTCGGCGGGGGGAGGCGTCGGGTCGGCGGGGGGAGGCGTCCGCGGTCCCCGGTGAGTGAAGGCTCACACGGATATCACGGCCGGATCACAGCTTTGCCGCCGGATCGTCGTTGCCGCCTCCTATACTGGAGGAGTTTTGGTCCGCGGGCGGTAGGCGTCCAGGGACCGTGCCCTGTGCGTGAGACGCTGCTGACCGCGCCGCTCCGAACCGCTAGAGGAAGACTTCAATGACAGAGATCAAGACCGTCGCCGTGATCGGCCTCGGCTACATCGGCCTGCCCACCGCCGCCATCCTGGCGACCAAAGGCACCACCGTGGTCGGCGTGGACGTCAACCCGAACACCGTCGACGCCGTGAACCGCGGCGAGGTCCCCTTCGTCGAGCCGGACCTGGGACAGCACGTCGCCAAGGCCGTCGCCGAGGGCACGCTGAAGGCCTCCCTCGAGACGCCGCAGGCCGACGCCTACATCGTCGCGGTGCCGACGCCGTTCAACGACGACAAGTCTGCCGATCTCTCCTACATCGAGGCCGCCGGCACCAACATCGCCCCGCAGCTGCGCGGCGACGAGCTCATCATCCTCGAGTCGACCTCGCCCCCCGGGGCGACCCAGCACCTGGCCGACCACATCCTGGCCCTGCGCCCGGACCTGAGCCTGGACAACCTGCTCGTCGCCCACTGCCCGGAGCGCGTCCTGCCCGGCCGCGTGATGATCGAGCTCGTCACCAACGACCGCATCGTCGGCGGCATCACGCCCGAGGCCGCCTGGGCCGCACGCGATCTCTACCAGCGCTTCTGCGAGGGCGAGATCCTCCTCACCGACGCCGTGACCGCCGAGATGGCCAAGCTCGTCGAGAACTCGTTCCGCGACGTCAACATCGCCTTCGCCAACGAGCTGTCCGTCATCTCCGACAAGCTCGGCATCAACGTCTGGGAGCTCATCAAGCTCGCCAACCACCACCCGCGTGTGAACATCCTCCAGCCCGGCCCGGGCGTCGGCGGCCACTGCATCGCCGTGGACCCCTGGTTCATCGTCGCCGCCGCCCCCGAGGAGGCGAAGCTCATCCGCCAGGCCCGGGAGACCAACGACGCCAAGCCGGAGTGGGTCATCGCCCAGGTCTCCAAGGAGGAGGACTCCACCGCCCCGATCGCGGTCTTCGGCCTGGCGTTCAAGGCGGACATCGACGACCTGCGCGAGTCGCCGGCCGTCCACATCGCCGCCGACCTCGCGGACCAGTACACGGAGCGCACCATCCTCGCCGTGGAGCCGCACATCGAGGCGCTGCCGAAGCAGCTGGCCAACCGCCGCAACATCGAGCTGGCGAGCATCGAGGACGCCCTCGAGCGGGCCGGGACGGTGCTGATCCTCGTGGACCACAGCCAGTTCAAGGCCCTCGAGACCACCGCCTTCGACGGCAAGCACGTGGTGGACAGCCGCGGCCTGCTCAACCGGGCCTAGCCGACAGGAGCACCCTCCCCGCATGAAGCTGCGACGCTACCTCCGCCAGCCCGTGAAGCTGGTCCAGCGCAACCTGAGCCCGGAGCAGAAGAAGCAGATCAAGCGGGTGCTCCGCCGCAGCGCCCAGACCCTGCCGGAGCCGGTGCAGCGCCGCCTCAAGGCGGCGCTCCCGGTCCGGTCCGGCACGCCGCGCGGCCGCCGCGGACGCGGCCCCTCGGGTCCCACCGACCCGCTGGGTCTCGCGCTCGATGCCCAGCCGGCCGGCGCCGTCGCACGCTCCGGTCGTGCCGCGGCCGCCGCAGGGGCGGACCCCCACCGCGCCGACCGACTCGTCGCCGCCCTGCGCACCGCGGGCCCTGTCCAGCCGACGCAGCGCCGCCGCATCGCGGGCATCCTGGCGCCGGACCTCGCCGCCGCCCTCGCGGCCGCCGGGTACGACGTCGTCCCGCTCACCCCCGGGACCGCCGCGGCCACCGCGGGGGAGGCGAGCGCCGAGGCGTTGATCGTCGACCTGGACGGATTCGGCGGTCTCTGGGCCGGCGGGCTGACCGCCGCCGGGACCGGGCTCTTCTCCGAACTCCACGCCGCGGTGGACCGCGCCCGAGCGCACGGCGCCACCGTCTGGATCGTCGACCGCGGCCCCGGGCGCTTCACGCCCGGCGGGGCCGCGCTCCGCCAGGACGGGCGCGTCGAGCTCGTCGCCGGCCCCCGCGCGGCCGAGCACCCGACCGAGGACCCCGGCGACGCGCCCCGAGGCGTGATCGACGTCGTCCGCAGCGTGATGGGACCCACCACATGAGCCAGCCCCTGCACCACGAACCGGTCCGCGTCCTGCTCTACGGGGATGTCGACCTCAACGTCCTCGACGGCTCCGCCGTGTGGCTGACCTCGATGGCCGAGGCGTGGGCCGCCGCCGGCGCGAGCGTCGACGTCCAGCTCAAGGCCGCCGAGAAGCGCGAGCTGCTCTCCGGTGTACTGCGCACGGTGCCCGGCGTCACCGTGCTCGCCGCCACGGTCCGAAGCGGCCACCAGACCATGACCTGCGCCGAGGCCGCCGACGCCCTGGAGCGGCTTGACGCCCGGCAGCCCTACGACGTCGTCTTCGTCCGCGGCATCCACATGTGCGCCGAGCTCGCCGCCCGCGAAGCCTTCGCCGGGCGACTCTGGTCCTACGTCACCGAGTTCTCCTACCCGGCGGAGTCGATGGACGCACGCCGCCGGGCCACCCTGGGAGAGATCGCCGAGGCGAGCCGACTCGTGCTGGCCCAGACCCCGCAGGCCCGGGCCGTGCTCGAGGCCGCCGTGCCGGCCGCCGCCGGCCGGACCGTCGAGCTCACGCCGATGATCCCCGACGCGCTCGGCGCGCCCGCCGGACCCGAGTCGCCGGCCGACGCCCCGACGGAGACCGCGGCCGATGCCGCCGGCGGGAAGCGGGCCATCAAGCTCGTCTACACCGGCAAGTTCGCCCGCGACTGGCGCACCGACCTCATGCCCGGCATCGTCGATGAGCTCCGCGGCCTCGGGCACGAGGCCGAGCTGACCATGGTCGGCGACAAGGTCCAGCGCTCCGAGGAGGAGCCGCTCTGGCCGCAGCGGATGCGGGAGGTCATGGATACCCCGCGCGCCGACGTCGTCTGGGCCGGGGCGCACGACCGGGCCGGCGCCACCGCCCTGACCAGCGCCGCCGATATCTCCCTCGGCTGGCGCTCGCCCGCGCTCGACCTGAGCGTCGAGCTCTCTACCAAGGTCCTCGAGAGCTGCGCCCTCGGTGTGCCGCCCCTGCTCAACCGCACCTCGCTGCACGAGGAGCTCCTCGGAGCCGACTACCCGCTGTTCATCGACGCGGCCCGTGACACCCCCGCGGACATCGCGCGGACCATCGCCGCCGCCCTGCCGCAGCTGCCCGCGCTGGCCGAGCGCGTCCGCACCGTCGCCGACCCCTACCGCGTCAGCGCCCGCGCGCACGTTCTGCGTGGCTACCTCGAGCGCGTCCTGCCGGACGAGGCGGCCGCGCCGCTGCGCACGGACGGAGGCGGCCGGCCGTGCCGGGTCCTGGTGGCCGGACACGACCTGAAGTTCGCCGGCGAACTGGTGGACCTGCTGACGTCGCGCCCCGACATCGAGGTCCGCTTCGACCGCTGGGAGACGCTGCACCGCCACGACGAGGCGGCGTCGAAGCACCTGCTGGACTGGGCCGACGTCGTCATGTGCGAGTGGGCCGGGCCCAACTCCGTCTGGTATGCCGACCACAAGCGGGACGGCCAGCGCCTGATCGTGCGGCTGCACATGTTCGAGCTGCGCGGCGGCTGGCTGGACGACCTGAACACGTCCCGCGTCGACCGGTTCGTGACCGTCTCTCCGCTGTACCGCGACATGGTCTGCGAACGGCTGGACGTCCCGGCGGAACAGGTCGCCGTCGTCCCCAACGCGGTCAGCGTCGCCGACCTGGACCGGCCCAAGACCGAGGGGGCCGAGTTCCGGCTCGGCCTCGTAGGGATCGTGCCGCTGCGCAAGCGCCTCGACCGTGCCCTCGACACGCTCCGCCTCCTGCGCGAGCAGGACGATCGCTACACCCTGCACATCCGCGGCCGGCTGCCGTGGGAGTACCCGCACGAGTGGCGCAAGACCGAGCAGCGCGAGGCGTACCTGGACTGGTTCGCACGCCTCGGCCGCAGCGACATCGCCGACGCCGTCGCCTTCGAGCCCTTCGGTGCCGACATGGGCAACTGGCTCTCCAAGATCGGCTGGGTCCTCTCGCCCAGTACCACCGAGAGCTTCCACCTGGCCCCGGCCGAGGGCATGGCCAGCGGCGGGCTGCCCGTCCTCTGGGAGCGCCCCGGCGTGCACGGGATCTTCGGCGGTGACTTCGTGGTCCCCGACACCGCCGCCGCGGCGGACTTCATCCTCCGGACCGACGCCGACCCGCGGCGACGCGCCGAGCTCGTGGAGCACGCCCGCAGCATCGCCGGACGCTTCGACGAGCGCGAGGTCAACCGGCTCTGGCTCGGCCTGCTCCTCGGGCGGGACTGACCGTGCGGCTCCCCGCGGGCGCCCGCCGCGCGCTGACCCGGATCCGGGCACTCCGGGACGCGGCGGGCCCCCGGGCGAACCCTGCTCCGCACGAGCCGCTGGACCGCCACGGGGCGGCGCCCGGAGGGGGCGCCGCGGCCGGCCGGGGGACTGCCGAGCCCGACTGGCGGCGGCACCTGCCGACCACGCTCACGACGGCGGAGGCGGTCACGGCCCTGGCGCTCGACAACGCCCACCTCCGTGCCCGCCTCGGCACCGACCCCTGGCAGGGGCCGGCCGTCGAGGAGCCGACGGACGAGCAGCGGGCCCTGGCGGAGGAGTACCTGACGGGCCAGCAGGCCGCCGCGCCGTCCGCCCAGGCCGCGGAGACGGGGAACGGGACCGCGCCGCGCCACCTCGTCATCGTGCACAACTACCCGCGGCCCGGCGCGGAATACGGCAATGGCTTCGTCCACCGGCGCGTGAAGCTCTACCAGCAGGCGGGGGTCGCGGTCGACGTCGTCGTGGCCGGCCCCAACGCGGCGCCGCGGATCTACGAGTACGACGGCGTGCGCGTCCTCTCCGGCAGCGGTCCCGTGCTGCGCGGCCTGCTCTCCGCCGTCGAGGCCGGGGCCGGACTGCGCGGCACCTACACCAGTGCGAGCACCCACTTCCTCAACGACTACCTCTGGGCGGCCGTGGGGGAGCACCGCGCAGAGCTGGACTGGTACGTCTACGTGCACGGCTTCGAGGCCCGGCACTGGGTGCGGACGCTCTGCAACGTCGGCCTCGACGACCCCAAGCTCCCGGCCCACGTGGCCGCCACCGTCCGGCGCCAGCGCTTCTGGCGCCACGTCCTCGACGCGGCGGACGGCCCGGCCGGCTACGTCTTCGTCTCCGACTGGTGGCGCCGGGCCTGCCAGGAGGACATGCACGTGGTGTTCCCCGCGGACCGGTCCACGGTCATCACCAACGTGATCGACGACGCGGTCTTCCACCCCGGCACCGGCGCCGAGTCGCGCTCGGCCGATGACCGGTTCCGGCTGGTCTGGGTGCGCTCCGCGAGCCGGCCCAACTACGCCGCCGATCTGGCGGCCCGCACCCTCGAGACGCTGCGGTCGAGCCCGCACTGGGACCGGCTCCGGATCACGGCGATCGGGGAGGGGGCGCACATGCGCGAGTTCACGGATCGCTTCGCCGGGGACCCGAACGTCCGGATCGAGGAGCGCTTCGCCTCCCAGGGCGAGGTCGCGGAGCTCTACCGAACCCACGGGATCGCCCTGGTCCCGTCCCGGCTGGACACCCAGGGGGTCTCCCGGGACGAGGCCATGGCGTGCGCCTGCGTCCCCGTGACCAATGCCGTCGCGGCGATCCCCGAGTTCGTGGACGGCACCGAGTCCGTGCTGGCCCCGGCCGAGGACGTGCAGGCGATGGCCGACGGGATCGCCGCTCTCCTGGACGATCCGGCCGAGTACCTCCGGCGGTCCCGGCGGGCGGTGGCGAACGTGCGCGGCCGCAGCCTGCCCGACCGGACGGTCGAGCGGGAGCTCGCCCTCATGGGCCTCCGCCGCTCGACCTGAGCCAGTGCCCCCTTCCCGGGCCCGAGGCGGTCCGTGCTCCTCCACGTCCGGATGACTTGCGCCACCCCGGCCCGAGCGCCCGGTTGAGCGCCATCTCCGGTGCTAGTCTGGTCGGGATCGACGCGCCCGGCGCGCTCGCGTCCTGAGCGAATCGTCCCTGGCGGACCGCTCCCGGACCTCCCATTGAGACACGAAGGATGGAACGTACTGGTGAAGATCGCAGTGATCGCGCTCGGCAAGATCGGGCTTCCGTTGGCGGTTCAGTTCGCGACGAAGGGCCACGAGGTGGTCGGGGTCGATGTGAACCAGCGGGTGGTGGATCTGGTGAACGCGGGGCGCGAGCCGTTCCCGGGCGAGGACCAGTTGCAGGAGAAGCTCTCGGAGACCGTCGGCTCCGGTGCGCTGCGGGCGATGACCGACTACGCGGACGCGATCCCCGGGGCCGACGCCGTCGTGCTGGTGGTGCCGCTGTTCGTCGACGCGGACGCGAAGCCCGACTTCGGGTGGATGGACGCCGCGACGACCGAACTGGCCAAGCATCTGACGCCGGGCACGCTGGTCTCCTATGAGACGACGCTGCCGGTGGGCACCTCCCGGACGCGGTGGAAGCCGATGCTGGAGGAGGGCTCCGGGCTCGTCGAGGGCGAGGACTTCCATGTCGTCTTCTCCCCGGAGCGCGTGCTGACGGGCCGCGTCTTCGCGGACCTGCGGAAGTACCCCAAGCTGGTCGGCGGTCTGGACGAGGCCGGCGCGCGGCGTGCGGTGGAGTTCTACGAGTCGGTGCTGGACTTCGACGAGCGCGATGACCTGCCGCGCCCGAACGGGGTGTGGGATCTGGGCAGTGCGGAGGCCTCGGAGCTGGCGAAGTTGGCCGAGACCACGTACCGGGATGTGAACATCGGCCTGGCGAACCAGTTCGCCCGGTTCGCCGGGGAGAACGGGATCGACATCTACAAGGTGATCGAGGCCTCGAACTCCCAGCCCTACAGCCACATCCACCGTCCCGGCATCGCTGTGGGCGGGCACTGCATCCCGGTCTACCCGCGCCTGTACCTGTGGAACGATCCGGAGGCCTCGATCGTGGCCACCGCGCGCGCGGCGAACGCGGACATGCCGGCCTTCGCGGTCGGGATGCTCGCCGGGGTGCACGGGGACCTGGGCGGCCAGCGCGTCGTGGTGCTCGGGGCGGCCTACCGCGGCGGGGTGAAGGAGACCGCGTTCTCCGGGGTCTTCGCCACGGTGGACGCGCTGAAGGCGCACGGGGCCGAGGTGCTGGTCCACGACCCGCTCTACACCGACGAGGAGCTCTCCTCCCTCGGCTTCGCCCCGTACCATCTGGGCGAGCCGGTCGACGCGGCCGTGATCCAGACCGACCACGCCGACTACAAGGACCTGGCCCCGGCGGAGCTGCCGGGCATCCGGTCCCTCGTGGACGGCCGCAACATGACCGACCCCGTCACCTGGGACGGCGTGGCCCGCCGGGTCATCGGCCTGCCCGCCGAGACCGCCTGAGCGCCGTGGGCGAGCAGAACGGCACGGGCTTCCTCACCGCCGAGGGGGCCGACGTCTCGACGGCGGCGAGCATCGGCGACGGCTCCAAGATCTGGCACCTCGCGCAGGTGCGCGAGAACGCCGTCCTGGGCGAGAACTGCATCATCGGCCGCGGCGCCTACGTGGGCACCGGCGTGGTGATGGGGGACAACTGCAAGGTCCAGAACTACGCGCTGGTCTACGAGCCGGCGCGGCTCGGCGACGGGGTCTTCATCGGTCCCGCCGTCGTGCTCACCAACGACACCTACCCGCGGGCGATCAACGCGGACGGGACCCAGAAGTCCGCGGCCGACTGGGAGGCCGTCGGCGTCACCATCGGCCGGGGCGCGTCCGTCGGAGCCCGGTCGGTCTGTGTGGCACCCGTCGAGATCGGCGACTGGGCGCTCGTCGCGGCCGGCTCCGTGGTGACCCGTGATGTGCCCGCCCACGGGCTCGTCGCCGGGGTCCCGGCCCGCCGGATCGGCTGGGTCGGGACCACGGGGCGCAAGCTCGAGCAGCGCGACGGGGACCGCTGGGTGTGCCCGGAGACCGGTGAGACCTATCGCCAGGACGGCGACGTACTCGTGAAGGAAGAGGAGACTCCATGACTGATTTCATCCCGCCGGCGAAGCCGGTCATCGGGGACGAGGAGCGGGCGGCGGTGGACCGGGTGCTGCGCAGCGGCATGGTCGCCCAGGGCCCGGAGGTCGCCGCGTTCGAGGAGGAGTTCGCCCGCGAGCTCGTCGACGGCCGGGACTGCGTGGCCGTGAACTCGGGCACCTCGGGTCTGCACCTGGGCCTCCTCGCCGCCGGTGTGGGGCCGGGGGACGAGGTCATCGTCCCGGCGTTCACGTTCGCCGCGACCGGTAACTCGGTGGCGCTGACGGGCGCGACGCCGGTGTTCGCGGACATCGACCTGGACACGTACACCCTGGACCCGGCGCACGTGGAGTCACTGGTCACGGAGCGCACCAAGGCCATCATGCCGGTGCACCTGTACGGTCACCCGGCCCGCATGGACGAGCTCGCCCGGATCGCCGAGAAGCACTCGCTGCTGGTGTTCGAGGACGCCGCGCAGGCCCACGGGGCCAAGCTCGGCGGCCGGTCCGTCGGCACGTTCGGCACGTTCGGGATGTTCAGCCTGTACCCGACGAAGAACATGACCAGCGGCGAGGGCGGCATGGTCTCCGTGGACTCCGAGGAGATGCGCCGGCGGATGCGCCTGCTGCGCAACCAGGGCATGGAGACCCAGTACCAGAACGAGCTGATCGGGTTCAACAACCGGATGACCGACATCCACGCCGCGATCGGCCGGGTCCAGCTGACCCGGGTCGGCGGATGGACGGCGCAGCGGCAGGAGAACGCCGCCTACCTGGACGCGCACCTGCAGCACGTGCGGACCCCGGTCGTCCTCGACGGGGCCGAGCACGTGTACCACCAGTACACCGTCGCCCTGCCGGAGGCGCTCGCCCCGGCCCGGGCCTCGATCCTGACCCGGCTGAAGGACGAGTTCGGGGTCGGCACCGGGGTGTACTACCCGGTCCCCACCAACGAGCTGCCCTCCTTCGCCGGCACCGGCCCGGCGGCGGACCTGCCGAACACGCGCACCGCCGCCGCGTCCGTGTTCTCGCTGCCCGTGCACCCCTCGCTGACCCCGTCGGATCTGGAGCGGATCGTCGACGCCGTCAACACCGTCACCGAGGAGGCCCGCCCGTGAGCGCCAGCACGCCCGTGATCCGGACCGGTCTGATCGGCCTGGGCATGATGGGCCGGCACCACGCCCGCGTCATGCGCGGCATCGAGGGCACCGAGCTCGTCGCGGTCGCGGACCCGTACGGCGACAAGCACGGTGCCGCCGCCGGGCTGCCCCTGTACGAGACGGTCGAGGAGCTCATCGACCACGGGGTCGACGCGGTCATGTGCGCGGTCCCGACCGGCCTGCACGAGGAGGTCGGCATGAAGCTCGCCGCCGCCGGAGTGCACGTCATGGTCGAGAAGCCCATCGCGGAGAACGCGACCGCCGGGGCCCGCCTCGTCGAGGCGTTCGAGTCCGCCGGGCTGGTCGGCGCCGTCGGGCACATCGAGCGGTTCAACCCGGCCCTGCAGCAGATGCGCGCCCGGATCGCCGCCGGCGAGCTCGGGGACATCTACCAGGTCGCGACCCGCCGGCAGGGCCCGTTCCCGTCCCGGATCGCCGATGTCGGCGTCGTGAAGGACCTCGGCACCCACGACATCGACCTCACCGCCTGGATCGCCCAGTCCCCGTTCGCCGACGTGAACGCCAAGACCCACACCGCCTCCGGCCGACCGCACGAGGACATGATCGTCGCGACCGGCCGCCTGGCCTCCGGGGTGATCACCAACCACATCGTGAACTGGCTCTCCCCGATGAAGGAGCGCCTGACCATCGTCACCGGGGAACGCGGCGCCTTCGTCGCCGACACCGTCACCGCGGACCTGACCTTCCACGAGAACGGCAGCGTTCCCCACGAGTGGGACGCCCTCTCCGCGTTCCGCGGCGTCACCGAGGGCAACGTCACCCGCTACGCCTTCGCCAAGGCAGAACCGCTCAAGACCGAGCACGAGGCCTTCCGCGACGCGATCCGCGGGACCGGCACCGGCCACGTCTCCATGCGCGAGGGCCTCGACACCCTCCGCGTCGCCGAGGCCATGCTCGAATCCGCCCGGACCCACCAGAGCATCCAGCTATGACCCCCCGGCTGCCAGGACCGATCCGCCGCAACGGCCGGCAGCTGGCCGGGGCCGTGGGGCGAGCCGCGCGCCGGCTCCCCGGACCGGTCAAGAACGTCGGCCGCGAAGCGTTCGAGCTGATGCCGGACACCGAGATGAAGCGTCGCCTGGACCGGGCCCTGCGCGGGGCCTCCGCGGGCCGGAGGACGAGACCGGGCGACACCGCGTTCTCCGACGCGCACGTTCCCCTCGTCCATCGGGGCAGCACCTACAGCGCCGGCGAGGTCTCCACCTATCTCCAGCTGGAGGCCGCCCACCTGCGCCGTCGGCTGTTCGCCGAGCAGACGCTCGCGCAGGCGGCCGAGGGGCCGGCCGGCGCCGACCCCGAGCAGGACGCGGCGGTCCGCGAGCTCGTCGACGAGTACGTGGAACTGGCCGGCACCGAGGACGACGCGGACGGGGGGACGCACCTCGTCATCGTGAACGTCTACCCGAGCGTCGGCAACGAGTACGGCAACGGGTTCGTCCACCGCCGCATCAAGTACTACCTCGAGGCGGGCGCCCAGGTGCACGTCGTCGTGGTCGGACCGGAGACCGAGCCGTCGGCGTACACCTACGACGGCGTCGCGGTCATCACCGGCGACGGCGCCGAGGCGCGGGAGCTGCTGCGCCGCCGGTCCTACCGCAGCGTCAGCGCCCACTTCATGGGCCGCTACATCTGGGATCAGATCAAGCACGACCTCACGGGCCAGACGTTCTACTGCTTCATGCACGGCTTCGAGTCGCGCCGCTGGATCCGCACCCTCTACAACTACCGGACGCCGGACCAGGTCGACGCCGCCATCGCGGACACCGTCGACCGGCAGGGGCTCTGGCGCGAGGTGCTGGCCCACCCGTGGGGGCCGGTGAAGTTCGTGTTCGTCTCCGACTGGTGGCGCCGCGCCTCCCAGGAGGACATGGAGCTCGTCTACCCGGCCTCCCGCTCCGAGGTGGTCCACAACGTCATCGAGACCAAACTCTTCCGCTACGTGCCCAAGCCGGCGGCGCAGCGCTTCAAGCTGCTCTGGATCCGCTCGGCCAGCAACCTCAACTACGGCAGCGACATCGCCGTCGAGGTCCTGACGAGGCTCCGCGAGACCGACTACTGGGACAGCATCGAGGCCCGCATCATCGGCGACGGCCGGCACTTCGGCGCTTTCGAGTCGGCCTTCGAGGACGACGACAACGTCACCGTCGAGCGCCGTTACGCGTCCCAGGACGAGATCGCCCTGCTCCACCGCGAGTACGGCGTCTTCCTGGTGCCCAGCCGGCTGGATTCACAGGGCGTCTCGCGGGACGAGGCCATGGCCAGCGGCCTGGTCCCCGTGACCAACACCGTCAGCGCCATCCCGGAGTTCGTCGACGATTCGTGCGCAGTCCTCGCCCCGGGCGAGGACGCCGATGCCATGATCGCCGGTCTGATCCGTCTGTTCGAGGACCCCGAGCGCTTCCTGCGCATGTCCGCAGCGGCGGCCGAGCGCGTCGCCCGGCAGAGCGGGCCGGAGGCGACGATCGGCAAGGAGCTGCGCCTGCTCGGCGTCACCGGTCGGGAGCGCGGCGACGCGCCGGGGACACCTGCCAGCGAAGGGAGCCAGTCGTGAAGATCCTGCTGCTCACGTCCGGGATGAGCCCCGCCGAGGCGATGTGGGTGGACGTGCTTGACGACGCCGGCCACACCGTCGACGTGTTCGACGCGCGCAGCGCGCAGTGGCTGCGCCGGCGTGCCTACCATCCGGCCAAGGCGGTCCCCGACTGGGTGCGGACCTGGAGCTACCGCAGCACCGGGAACGCGCTCAACGGCTTCTACCGGCTTCTCGTCGACGGCGGCGAGTACGACGACGTCGTCACCTCCGGACTCTCCGCCGGCGGGGCGATGGCCCGGCACTGCGAGCGGGCCTTCACCCCGCTGCTGTGGCGCGGGGATCTGGACTTCTCCTCGGCGCGGCCCGTACTCGCCGAGGACTTCGCCGCCCTGACGAGCGCCGCCGGACGGATCCTCCTGGAGGACGAGTACGAGTTCGACAAGGCCCTGGCCAAGGGATCCAACAGCGCTCACCTGCTCCACGTGGACCGCCCGGTCGGCAGCCTCCGGCCGCTCCTGGACCCCCGCGCGGCCGCGGAGACGGGGGAGGGGCCCCGGATCGCGGTGCTCCACCCGGAGGGCATGCCAGAGGCGCGGCTCGACGCCTACCGGCGCATGCTCGACGCCGTCGCGCACCGCCACGGCGGCACCGCCGAGACCGTCTCGGCGGCCTCGCTCTACCGGCTGCGCGACGCGCAGCGGAATCGCCGCTTCGACGACATCGCCAGCACGCGCCTGGCCGGGTACACCCATGCGGTGCTCATCGGTGTCTCCCGCGACCACAGCAGCATCGCCGATGCCCTCTGCGCGCCGCAGACCCGCGACCGGTTCGTCGTCGAGGACACCATTGGCCTCGGCTTCTGGGCCGACCGGGCGGGCTTCGCCCGCACGGGCCGGGGCGCCCGTCTCGGCGAGCTGCTGGACGAGGTCCTGGAGTCGGCGGGCGGTTCGGCCGCGGGGCGGCCCGGGAGGGCCATCGTCTCCGCAGCCGACGTCGACCCCCTGGTCCCGCTCCGCCGGGCCATGGAGCGGCCCGTGCCCCGGCTCTACGAGGAGCTCCGCGCCCTCGTCGCCGACGGGCCGCTGGACGTCTTCTTCTCCACCTCCCCGCTGGAGGACCGCACCAACGGAGCGCGCCCGCAGCGTGTCCGGAACATGGCGGAGGCCCTCGACGAGCGCGGCCCGGCCGTCCGCGTGTACTCCACGCCCCGCGTGTTCGAGCGCAGGACCGAACTCATCCACCGGGTGCTCCGCGAAGGACGGCCGGCGGGCCTGCTGTACGCCGAGAACTCGACGTCGCCGATTCCCTTCGACACCACCCTGGACGGGCTCGAGCGCCTCTTCGCGGCGTTCCGCGAAGCGGGAGGGCGCAGCGCCTGGTTCGTGCGCGACCTGCACTGGCTGGAGAGGGACGCCGACTTCCTCGACGACCCCGAGCGCAAGCAGGAGTTCGTCGAACGCGGACTGCGCGAACTGTCGATCGCCGGACACGGGACGGACCTGCTGCTGGCGCCGTGCGAAGCCTCGGCCGAGGGGTTCAAGGGGCTCCTCGCCGGGCACGACGAGACTGAGTACCGCTGGGCGTCCATGCCCCCGGCCGTGGCGCCGGCCAACGCGGTCACTCCGCACGCCGGCGCGGCCGGGACCACCACGCTGCTGTACGCCGGCGGGATCGGGTCCTTCTACGCCATGGACAGCTATCTCAGGGCGATCACCTCTCTGCCGGCCGATCAGTTCCGTTTCGACTTCCTGGTGCGTCCGGCCGAGGTCGAGAACCTCGTCCGGTTCCTCACCGCGCACGGCCTGGAGGAGGACCCGAGGGTCTCCATCACGACGGACGAGCTGGACGTCTACGCACCGCGGGACGGCGCGACCATCGGCACCGTCCTGCTGGACAGCGAGTATGCGCGCTTCGCCTTCCCCTACAAGACCGTCAGCATGCTGGAGAAGGGCTTCCCGCTGCTGACCTACCGGGATATGGCGATCGCGGACTTCGTCGAGTCCAACGGCATCGGGGCGGTCTGCGAGCGGACGGCGGAGTCCGTGGCGGAGGCCCTCGAGGCGATGAGCCGGCACGACTACACGGAGGCCATCCGCCGCGCCCGTGTGACGGAGAGCTGGACGTCGCGCCTCGACCGGCTGACGGCCCTCCTCGACGCAGCGCACGCCGAGCGGCAGACGGCCGCCCGCCCCTGAGCGTCGCGGCCCTTCGTGGGCCTCGACGTGCGCGCGGTCACCGCTCAGGCAGTGCCGACTGCTCGACCGAACCGGGCCAGGAATTCCTGCCGGTGCACGCGCTCCACATAGGCGAGGGCCGCCGCCCGGTGTTCAGCCGCCGTCGTCTCCTCGGCGAGCTCAGCGGCCGCGCGGACGACGGACTCCTGCAGGTCCGCCAGCCCGGTCACGATCAGCGGGGCCGTGCGGGCGAGGTCCTCCCGCAGGGGGTGCGGCGCGCCGCCGACCACCGGGAGACCGTGCGCCCACGCCATGACGGCCACGGGGCTCGGCTCTCCCGAGGCCAGCGCGTCCACCACGACGGCGGGGCGGCCGATCGAGTCCAGCAGGGCCTCCGGGACCGGCGCCCCGGGAGCGAACTGCGGTAGCTCGACGACCTCGAGCCCGTCGGCGCGCCAGGCGGCGGCTGCGTCCGCCAGCTGCCTGTTCTCGGCGGCCGATCGCCGGACGCCGGCGAGGAGGACCCGCGCCGGGCCGCCGGTGCCCGCCGCGCCGGGCCGGTGCTCCTGCGCTCGCCCGTCCGTCCACGACCGCGGGGCGGGGTAGGGCAGCCAGGCGGCCTCGGGGAACTGGCGGGCCGCGAGTTCGCCCCAGGTCAGCACCGGCCACTGGCCATGCCGGAGGCTCTCCCGGATGCGGGCGGTCTGCTTGTCGTAGCGCGTGGCCCCCGGACCGCTCAGGTCGAGCAGGGGATGGTCCGGCTTCGCCTCGCGCAGCCGGCGCCTGGAGAAGAGCGCGTCCGGGTCGAGGACCACCACCGAGCGGGATCCCAGCGCCTCCAGGATGAGGCGCTCGGCCTCCGGGGAGCCCGCATGCCCGTTGAGCGCCGGCAGTCCGTCGCCGAGCACGACGGCCTTGGTGCCCCGTGCGATCTCGGAGACGGCCGCCGTGGCCTCCGGCAGGCCCGGGAGTCGCCCGAACAGGTCAGGGCGCTCGGGCGCGGCCGGACGGTCGATGGAGCGGACCTCCGGACGCGCGCCGTCGGTCTCCGCCAGCTCGGCCGCCGTGCCCAGGATCGCCCGGAGGGCGGGCGTGACGGGTCCGACGACCAGCCAGTCCTGTCCGTGGGACCCGGCCGCTCCCGTGCCGCCCGTGCCGCCGGTCGGGCCGGACGGAGCCGCCGGATGGAGCCCGTTCCACACCGCTTCGAGGACGGGTTCGCTGCCCTCCCACGTGTGCGCCAGCATGAACTCGTCGGTCAACCGCTCGCGGAACCGGTCGACGTCGTCGAGCACCGCGGCGACGGCCCGGGCCAGGTCCTGCGGATCGCCCGGCCGGTGCGCGGTGCCGAGGCCGTGCTCGCGGACGAAGGCGGCCTGCGCGGCGAGGTCGGAGACCACCAGGGGCAGGCCGGACTGGATGTACTCGCGGATCTTGGTCGGCAGCGCCGCCTCGTGCGCCGTCGTCGGGTGCAGCGGGCTCAGGCCCACCGTCGCCGAGGCGACGTACCAGGTGACATTGCGCGCGGGCACGTAGTCGTGGAGGTGCACGCGGTCGGCGACGCCGAGCGCCGCCGCCGACTCCCGCAAGCGCTCGCGGAGCCTGGGATCCCGGTTGGCGACGAACGCCAGATGCACCCCGGGCAGATGCGGCAGAGCGGCGACGGCGTCGAAGATGCCGCGCGATTCGGAGAGCTTGCCGACGTACACCAGCAGCGGCGTGGCGGCGTCGAGCCCGCACTCCTGGCGCAGGGTGCGGCGGTCGGAGGGGTCCATCGGGTGCCGTCCCGCGGAGGGTGCGTTGACGACGACGGCGGGGCGCTCCGGCAGGCGGTGGCGCTGCTGCATGCGGTCCGCCAGTTCGTCGGAGACGGAGATGACCGCGTCGGCGCGGCGGATCAGGTCCCGCTCCGCGGCGAGCCAGGCCGTGCGGACCGCCGGGCCGCCGGCGAAGTGCACTCCGGGGAGCCACTCGTGTGCGTCGTAGACCCAGCGCACGGGACGGCCCTGGGCAGCACGCCAGGCGGCGTAGGTGTCCGCCGCGGGCAGCGGGTGCCGGTCGTGCACATGGATCAGGTCGGGCTCCAGCGCGACGAGCGCGCGGAGGAACGCCTCCTCGTAGTCCTCGATCTGCGGCCAGAGCCGGCGGTACCGGGAGCCGACGACGGCGGCGCCCTCGCGCAGGCCGTCAGCCGTGGGGCCGGTGCGGATCCGCTCGAACGTCGCGCGCCACCGGCGGGCGCCCGCCTCGGCGCCGTCCGTCCCGACGTCGACGCGGTCGCTGGCCGCGCCCGCCGGACCCGCCCCGCGCCGGGGCCGGGCGCCCACGAGGGCCCGGACCCGGTCCGCCGGGGAGCCCTGTGCCGGGCCGCGGTGCCGCCGCTCGACGGCGTCGGCATCGACGTCCTCGTCCTCGAGCATGCCGGCGAGCAGGCGCGATCGCCACGCGTTGGACGCGGAACCGAAGGCCTCCTCGGCCTGACGGCGGATGGTCCGCTCGAAGGGGATCGAGAGACGGTAGATCGGGATGTCCTCGTGTGCCCCGAAGGGCGTCACGGTTCGGTTCCGTTCCCCGACGATGGTGACCCGGTAGCCGGACCTCACGGCGCTCTCGGCGGCCTTGAGGACCCGGGAGTCCCCGACCACGAGGTTGCCGACCAGCATCGCCAGGTGCGGGCGCTGCCCGTTCGTCATCCGTTGCTCCTCATCCAGTGTGTCGCGGCCGCCGGAGGCCGGGTCGCGGTCTGCGCGAGCGCGTTCGTCGTCGTGCGCGGCGGGTTCAGCCGCGCCCGCCGAGCAGCGCTCCGACGAATTCCTCCACCACGACCTCCGTCGCATACCGGGCGCGGCAGTACGCGTCCGCCTCCGCTACGGCGGCGGCGTGGACCTGCGGATCGCGCAGCGGGAGGATCGACTCGGCCAGCCCGGTCGCGTCCGCCGCGAGCCACTGCGGCGGGTAGAGCAGGTCGCTGCCCGGCCAGGCGAGGGAGCGCGGCGCGGCGCCGCGGACCGCCCCGTCCGGGAGTGTGAAGTGGAAGGACTCGAAGTCGCTGGTGGACAGCGCCACGCCCATCCGTGCGTACCAGGGGTCCAGATCGGCGCTGTAGCCGTCCCAGTGGACGGCGCCGCGCAGCAGGCGCGACTGCTCGATCCGGCGGTACTGCTCCTGGAAGTACTCCTGCTCGGTGGAGCGCTCCCGGAACCAGGCGTAGTCGGTGGGGCGGTAGCCCTTCAGGTGCAGTGCGTAGGCGGGGTCGACGGCGCGCAGCTCCTCGAGCAGGTCCAGTGCCGTCGCCAGGCCCTTGCGTGCCGGGGTCACGCCGACCATCCCGATCCGGTGCGGGTCGCCGAGCGTGGCCTGCTCCGGGACGCGCACGGCGTTGGTGATGGTGCTGGTCTTCATGCGGGCCCAGCCGAAGTGCCGGTTCGCCTCGCGGCGGATGTGCTCGCCGACGAAGACCATGTGCCGGTCGCCGTCGAACCCGATGTGCCGCGGGAAGTCGGTGGTGATCTCCTGGAGGTGGAAGCGCGTGACCACGCGGGTGGAGGCCGGCACGTTCCGGGTGAACCAGACCGAGTTGCCCAGGGCCCACTCGCACCAGACGACGTCGACGTCCGCGGCCAGCTCGCGGGAGCGGTCGGTGCGGTGGCGGTTGTGCCCCTCCCACTGGTCCACGAGGACCTCGTGGCCGGCGGTCTCGAGCGCGGCGACGATTTCAGGCGTGAATTTGAGGTCGTGGCCGGCCAGGAGGATGCGGCGCGACTCGCGCACCTGCGCGCGCGGTCCCGCCCCCGGGGAGGCCCCAGGTGCGGCGACGACGTCGTCGTCCGTGGTGGTCCGCGCCTCCCGCAGGGCTCCGCCCGGCTCGCGCGCGGCGGACAGCTCGCTGAGCGCGCCGAGGCGGGTGCGGCGGCGCTCCGCGCCCCAGGGGCCGCCCCCGTAGCCGGGCTCGTCGCGGTACCGGGGCTGGGCCGAGAGACGCGTGCCCGGCGCGAAGCGGCGGACCGGGACACCCGCGAGACGGGAGGCCAGGATCCAGGGCGCCAGCAGCCCCTCGTCGGCGTCCTCCGGCGCCCACACGGCCGCGCACGAGTTCAGGAGGGCCAGGTACTGCCCGGCGTTGGGGAGGCGGACCCTCAGGATGCGCGAACCGCGGGGCAGCTCCGTCGGGGTGGGGACGGGCGTGCCGTCGACCGAGACGACCACGAGGAATCGGGCGCGCTCCGCGGCGGGCAGGGCCGGGGGGCTGCCGCCGGAGGCCAGGATGAGGACGACGCTGTTCCTGGCATCGGGCCGCAGGACGGCGCGCAGGCGCCACGGCTCGGCCAGGGGGAGGAAGTAGGACACGGGGTCGTCGACGTCGGCGACGGCGCGCCGGTCGCGGGGACCGAGGGCGGGCCAGGCACTCTCCGGGATACCCTCCCGCCAGGGGGGCGTCGCGGCGCGCAGCGCGAGCAGTGTGGCGCGGTCGGTGGCCCGGTCCCTGACTCGCTGGGCGCGGGCCCGGCCGGCGCGGGCGATCTTCCGCACCCCGGCCGGCAGCCGCGCGGCGTTGGGCCGCGGCACTACGGGCTCCAGACGACGTCGGTCTTGACCAGCTGCTTCTTCAGGGCCTCGCGCTGCTGGCGGGGACGCTTGATCCGGCCGCGGCCCATCTGGCCGGCGTAGGAGTTGTACTGCTCGGTGACCTCGGCCGGGTCGCCGTCCATGATCAGCTCGCCCCGCTCGATCCAGAGCACGCGGCTGCACATCTCGCGGATCGTGCCCAAGGAGTGGCTGACCAGGAAGACGCAGCCGGCCTGGCCGCGGAGGGAGTCCAGGTGCTGCCGGGTCTTCTCCCGGAACTGCGCGTCGCCCGTGTTGAGCGCCTCGTCGATGATGAGGATGTCCGGATCGATCGAGGTGGCGATCGCGAACTGCAGGCGCGCGGACATACCCGACGAGTAGGACTTCAGGGGCAGGTGGATGGAGTCCTGCAGGCCGGCCAGGGCGATGATGCTCTCGCGCTTGGCCTCCAGCTGCCGGCGGGTCATGCCCATGGCCAGGCAGCCCAGCGTGATGTTGTCGTTGCCGGAGATCTGCGGCTGCAGGGCCGCGTTGACGCCGAGCATCACGGGCGTACTCGTGGCGTGGACGGTGCCGCTCGTCGGGTTGATCTGCCCGGTGAGGATCTTCATCAGCGTGGACTTGCCCGAGCCGTTGGTGCCGATGACGCCGACGCTCTCGCCCCGGTGCGCTACGAACGTGAGCTCCTTGAGGGCGTGGACGTCCACCGTGGCGGTGCCGATGAAGTCCAGGGCTCGGCGGCGGAGCGTGCGCTTGCCCTCGTCGTCCTTGGCCCGGACCTTGTAGGTCATGGACACGCGGTCGACGACGACGGCGACATCGCGGTCCAGGCCCGGCTCGTCGTTCTGCGGAGCGTCCTGGGTGATGCCCTGCTCGAGATTCTGCTCGGTCATGCCTCTAGGCCCTTTCCTGGTTGTAGGACTCTTCGGCCTTCCAGAAGGCGATCGAGCCGACGATCAGCAGCACGAGAGTCCAGGCACCGAGCACGGCCCAGCGCTCGAGGCTCGGGACGTTCCCGTAGAGCAGGATGTCGCGCGTGATGTCCAGGACGCAGAAGAGGGGGTTCAGCTGCATCGCCTGGTAGATGCCCGGGTGGTTCTCGAAGCGCTCCAGCGAGAAGAAGACGCACGAGAGGTAGAGCCAGATCCGCGTTCCGAACGAGATGAGGTTGACGACGTCCGGGAGCCGCGTGACGATCCGGCAGAGCAGCAGGCTGAGGCCCAGGTTGAAGAGGAACTGGACGAGGACCACCGGGACGAGGAGGAACCACAGCCAGGTGATCCGCTCCAGCGGCGGGATGGCGAGGATGAGCACCAGCATGGTGGTGATGACGATGACCTGGGACATCAGCTCGCGGACGTTCACGGCCAGCGGCAGCGTGGCGCGCGGGAAGTTGAAGGCGCGCATCATCGACTGGTTGTTGTTCAGGGCGCGGGCGCCCTGGGTGATGGACCCGGTCGTGAACCGGAACATGAAAACGCCGATGATCAGATAGGCGATGAAGTTCTCGATGCCCTTGGCGGTGTTCAGCAGGACGCCGAAGACGAAGAAGTACGTGGCGCCGTTCAGGATCGGGTTTAGGACCAGCCAGATCCGACCCAGGGCGTCGTCGCTGTTGCCCGTGGCGATGCGCGAACGCGAGTCGAAGTGGATGAACGACCGGAACTGCCAGATCTGCCGTGCGTACTCGAAGAATCCGGGCCGGGCGCCGACCTTGACGAGTCCCTCGGGTGAGACCTGGACTCGCTGGGTGCCGCCGATCGGCGTGACCTGTTCCGTCATGTGCTCGCTGACGCCTTTCGCTTGTGTGCTCGTCCTACTTTAGAGCCTCGCGTGGCGCACCGAGTCGGAGGACTCGCGCGGGGGCGGAGGAGTCCGTCACAACCTGAGAAGGTCCTGAGCCCGGACCTGTCTACGGTTCGAGCCCGGCCACGGACTCCACGGCATCGACGACGGTGGACGTGCTCTGCGTCGCCGGCGCGGGCGAGGACGCCGGGCTGCTCTTCGTCGCAGGAGCCGACGCGGCGGGGGCGGAGCTTGTCGATGCAGACCTGGACGGCGCCGGGCTCGTGGTCGCCGGGCTCTTCGGCGCCGGTGACGAGGGCGCCGGTTTCGACGGCGCCGGCTCCGAGGGGTCCGGGCTGCCCGGAGCGGGCGATGTGGGCGCGGGGCTCGACGGGGCAGGAGTCGTCGGCTTCGGGCTCGGCGACGCAGGAGTGCTCGGTGTCGGGCTCGGCGGTGGATCCGCCGGTGCGGTGGGCGACGGGGCGGTGGAGGGCTTGCCCGGTTCCGTCGGTGTCGGCGCCGGCGACGACGGGCTCGGTTCCCTGGAGGGCGGGGTACGGTCCCGGCCCGGCTTCTCCGACCCGGCCGGAACGAGCGGGGGCGCGGAGGGGTCGGCCCCGCGCGGCGGATTGTCCGCGGTCCGGATCCGCTCCAGTTCCTCGGGGGTCAGCGGGATCGGCTGGCCCGGCACGCGCGGCACGTAGGCCGCCGGATTCGTCCACTTGCCGTCGCGGTAGACCTCGAAGTGCACATGGCAGCCCGTCGAGTTGCCGGTGGTCCCGGCGAGGGCGATCAGCTGGCCCTGTGCGATCTTCTCGCCGACCTTGGCGATCAGCACGGAGTTGTGGCTGTAGGCCGTGTCCACCCCGCTGCCATGGGCGATGCGCACCCGGTACCCCGAATGCCCCGCCCAGGCCGACTGGACCACGGTGCCGGCCTCCGAGGCGCGAACGGGCGCGCCGCAGGGCACCGCGTAGTCCTGGCCGATGTGGATGTGCCGGCCGGGCCCGGTGGGATTGTTGCGCCAGCCGAACGGGCTCGTCAGCCGGAAGTTCGCGACCGGGTGGGCCAGCCTGAGACCACCGGGCAGACCGGCGGCCGCGCCCACCAGCTGGACGGTGTCCAGAGCGCGGACCACCGACTCCCCGTCGGCCGCGCTGCCATCCACGGAGACCTCGGGGCCGCCGCGGGTCGAGGCCGCCACGGTGCCCGGGTCGCCGCCCAGGGTCAGGGGTACGACGACGGGCGCCACCCGTCCGTAGCCGTCCAGTCCGGCGGCGGTCGTCGTGGCCACCACGTCCTCCACCGGGACCGAGCCGATGTGCCGTTCCTTCGCAGTGGCGGCCGTGAGCGTGCTGCCGCCGGCGCCCAGGACGGCCATCGCGGCAACGGCGACCATCGCCAGGCCCTGCAGGCTCCGATGCTGGAGGCCGGCCCGCTGGAGCCGCCGCCGCTGGAGCTGCCGACGGCGGGCGGCGCGGGGGAGCAGGGCCCCGGCGCCCCGGGGGCCGATGGCGGGCTCGGGCGGGAGGGCGGTACGGTCACCTCGGGCCGAGATCGAGTGCCGGGCGACCACGAGCTCGGGTGGGGGATCCGGCGTCCCGGCCGGTCCACCCGCGACGCGAACGGGCTCGGCCGGACGGGACAGGTGCCGTGCACCGTGCCTGCCCCTGCGCATCGGATCGGACGCCCCTGCAGCAGATGCCATCATTCCCCCGTGATGCGGACGCCCGCGGCGCCGCGATCGGAAACCGAACACTTCAGAAACCAAACATTGATCAAGAGGCTATAGGTAGGCGGACGCGACCGCCAGAGTTCCCGGCAAATGACAGGGGGAGCGGTAAATTGGGTACCGCGTCCCCATCCGGGCACCCTGCCGCCGACCCCAGCCATCGAACCCATCCGCCGACTCCGAAGGGCCTCCGCGCCATGCACCTGAAATCGCTCACCATCCGCGGTTTCAAATCCTTCGCGTCCGCGACCACCTTCGACTTCGAGCCGGGCGTGACCGCCGTCGTCGGTCCCAACGGCTCCGGGAAGTCCAACGTGGTGGACGCCCTGGCCTGGGTCATGGGGGAGCAGGGGGCCAAGACCCTGCGCGGGGGGAAGATGGAGGACGTCATCTTCGCCGGGACGTCCGGCCGTCCGCCACTGGGCCGGGCCCAGGTCTCCCTGACCATCGACAACGCCGACGGCGCCCTGCCGATCGAGTACTCCGAGGTCACGATCTCGCGGACGCTCTTCCGGGCCGGCGGCAGCGAGTACGCCATCAACGGCGAGCCCTGCCGGCTCCTGGACATCCAGGAGCTCCTCTCCGACTCCGGCCTGGGCCGGGAGATGCACGTCATCATCGGACAGGGGCAGCTGGATCGCGTCCTGCACGCCACCCCCGAGGACCGACGCGGCTTCATCGAGGAGGCCGCCGGCATCCTCAAGCACCGCCGCCGCAAGGAGAAGAGCCTCCGCAAGCTCGACGCGATGCAGGCCAACCTCGCCCGCCTGCAGGACCTCACCGGCGAGATCCGCCGCCAGCTCACCCCGCTCGGCAAGCAGGCCGCCGTCGCCCGGCGCGCCCAGTCCGTCCAGTTCGACCTCCGCGACGCGAAGTCGCGCCTCCTCGCCGACGACCTGGTCACCCTTCGGGAGGCGCTGTCCCAGGACCTCGCCGAGGAGGCGGAGATCAAGGCTCGTCAGGCGGACGTCGACTCACGGCTCGACGCCGCGAGGCGCCAGCTGGCCGCACTGGAGGCCCAGGCCGCGCACGCCACGCCGGCCACGAACGCCGCCCGCGACCTCGTCTACCGGCTCGGCTCGGCCCAGGAGCGCTTCCGCTCCCTGGCCCGGCTCGCCGGGGAGCGCGCCCGCCTGCTGGGCCAGTCCGACGGCGCCGAGGACGACGGCGGGCGCGATCCCGACCGCCTCGCCGAGCAGGCCGACCTCCTGGCCGAGGAGCTCGAGGAACTCCAGGAGCAGAACGAGGAGTACGCCGAGGCCCTGGAGGACGCCGTCACCGAACGCGCGGCCGCCGAGGAGGCCGCGGCCGCCGAGGAGCAGCGCATGACCACGCTGCTGCGGGCCGCCGCCGACCGGCGCGAGGGCCTGGCCCGGCTCGCCGGCCAGGTGGCCGCCGCCCGCAGCCGCGTCGAGGCCGCCGAGGGCGAGCGCGACCGGCTCCGAGCCGCCGCCCGCGAGGCCGCCGAGCGCCGCGAACGGGCCCAGGAGGAGTTCACGATCCTCGAGCAGCAGGCCGCCCACCAGGAGACCGGCGACGAATCCCACGTCGAGACCCTGGACGCCGCGACGGCGCGCGTCGCCGAGCTCTCCGCCCGGCGCGACGAGCTCCAGCTCGAGCTGCGCGACAGCCACGGCACCATCGCCGGGCTCTCGGCCCGCCGCCACGCACTGCAGGCCGCACTCGTGCGCCGCGACGCCAGCGCCGACGTGCTCGAGACGGCGCCCGCCGGGCTGCAGGGACGACTCGCGCAGCACATGGGCGTCGAGGCCGGTGCGGAGACCGCCGTCGCGGCGGCCCTCGGCGGCTACGCCGAGGCGCTCGTGGCCGAGCCGGCGACCGCCCGGTCACTCGTGGAGCGGGTCAAGGGCGATCAGACGGGGCGCCTCCACCTTCTCTGCGCCGACGGACCGGAGCACCGCTCGGCCCGGGACACCGACCGCGCGGCCGCAGCCGTCGCGCGCGTCGTCGCCCAGGCCCCCGGGGCACGAGCCGCGGTGGACCTCGTGACCCCCGCGCCCGCCGTGGCGCTCGCCGTCGGACGCCTGCTGGCGGACACCGTCGTCGTCCCGGACCTCGCCGCCGCGTTCGACGCCGTCGCGTCCTCCGCGGAGGTCCGCGCGGTGACGATGGACGGGGACATCGTCACGGCCGCGACCGTGGAGGGCGGCACCGCCAAGACGCCCTCGCTCCTCGAGCAGCACGCCGAGCTCGAGGCCGTGGACGCCGACCTGGAGTCCGCCCGCGCCGCTGATGCCGAGCTGACCGAGGGGATGGAGGCGCTGCGCGAGGAGCTCCGCGCCGCGCAGGACGCTGCCGAGGAGGCCCGCGAGGCCCAGCGGAGCGCCGACTCGAAGAACGCCCGGATTAGCCGCGAGCTCGCCGGACTGTCCGCGACCCTGCGGCAGGCCCACGCCGAGAACGAGCGCCTCGAGGCCCAGGCGGCCGCGGCCCAGGAGAGCATCGAACGCGAGCTCGAGGCGCTCGAGGACCTGGCGGTCCGGCTCGACGCGGCCCAGGAGGAGCCGGCCGACGAGGCCGAGCCCTCGAGCGCCGAGCGGGACCGCCTGAACGCGGCCGCCGCGGCCGCCCGTCAGCGGGAGGTCGAATCCCGCCTCGCCCTGCGCAGCGGCGAGGAGCGCGCGTCCAACCTCAATGGTCGGATCCAATCGCTCCGCCGGGCGGCCGAGACCGAGCGCCGCGCCCGCGAGGAGGCGGCCCGGCGCGCCGCGGTGCGCGCCCGGCAGGCCGCCACCGCCCGGGCCGTGGCGCAGGCCGCCGCCTACGGCGAGCGGCTCGTGGGCCGCTCCCTCGAGACCGCGCAGGTCAGGCTCGAGGAGGCGGAGTCCACACGGCGCCGCCTCGAGGCCGAGCTCGCCGACGCCCGCAGGATCGTGGACCAGCTGGCCACCGAGGCCGCGCAGCTGACCGATCGGGCGCACCGGGACGAGATGGCCCGGGCCGAGCAGCGGCTGCGGATCGAGCAGCTGCAGGATCGCGCCGTCGAGGAGCTCGGGCTCACCCCGGAGCATCTGATCGAGACCTACGGTCCGCACGTGCCCGTCCCCGTCGCGGACGCCGAGGACAAGTGGGCGGAGCTCCGCCAGGAGGTCGACGACGACGGCACCCCCGTTCCGACCGGCGTGCCCTTCGACCGGGCGGAGCAGCAGAAACGGCTCAAACGCGCCGAGCGCGATCTCGCCTCGCTCGGCAAGGTCAACCCGCTGGCCCTCGAGGAGTTCGCGGCCCTCGAGGAGCGCCACCGGTTCCTCACCGGCCAGCTCGAGGACCTGAACAAGTCGCGGCAGGATCTGCTGGACATCATCCGTGAGGTCGACGAGCACGTGCAGGAGGTCTTCGCCGCCGCCTACGCGGATACGGAGGCGCAGTTCCAGCGGGTCTTCGGGAGACTCTTCCCCGGGGGCGAGGGCCGGCTGGTGCTCACCGACCCGGACGACATGCTCAACACCGGGATCGAGGTCGAGGCCCGTCCGGCCGGGAAGAAGGTCAAGCGGCTCTCGTTGCTCTCCGGGGGCGAGCGGTCCCTCACGGCGGTCGCCCTGCTGGTGGCCATCTTCAAGGCCCGGCCCTCGCCGTTCTACGTCATGGACGAGGTCGAGGCGGCGCTGGACGACACGAACCTCGGCCGGTTGATCACGATCTTCGAGGAGCTGCGCGAGTCGAGCCAGCTGATCGTCATCACCCACCAGAAGCGCACGATGGAGGTCGCCGACGCGCTCTACGGCGTGAGCATGCGCGGGGACGGCGTCACGCAGGTGATCAGTCAGCGCCTGGCGCGGACCGACGGGACCCGCGCTGATCGAGGCCGGGACGACGGCGAGCACCGGGCCGGGAGTCCGCGGCGGGAGCCGTCCGCGGAGGCTCCGGACTCGCTGGGCGCGCCGGAACCAGCAGCCACGCGGTGACGCCGACCAGCCCGACCGCCCCGGCGACGCCGAAGGACCACTGGTAGCCCCAGAGGTCGGCCAGCCACCCGGCGAGCACCGGCCCGATGATCGCCCCCAGATCCGTGGCCATCTGGAATCCCGCGAGCACCTTCCCGCCGCTGCGGCCCTGCCCGACGACGTCGGCGACGGCGGCCTGCTGCGCGGGGTTCATGAAGCCGATGCCCATGCCGGCCACCACGGACAGAGCCAGGAGTGCGGCCACGCTCTCGGTGAAGCCCATCGCGCCCATGGCCACGGATCCGACGGCGAGCCCGACGATCACCGGGCCGCGCCGTCCGTAGCGGTCGGTGACGCGGCCGGAGAACGTCAGCACGGCCGCGTTGCCCGCCGCGAAGACCGCGAGCGAGAGGCCCGCGAGCTCGGCGCTGTGCTGGGTGAACACGTGGGCCACGAAGAGCGGGAGGATCGCGACCCGGACGCCGAAGTTCGTCCAGCCGTTCGCGAACCCGGAGACGAGCGCCGCCCGGTAGACGGGCGAGTCCAGCGCCTCCCGGACGGTCAGTGCGGGGACGGGGGCCGGCGCCGGGCCCTCGTCCTCCGCGCCGGCGCTGGAGAGTGCCGCTCGGCGGCGCACGCGGGCCAGGGAGAAGTGGACGATCGCGGCGGCGACCACGAGCGCCCCGCCGTAGAGGAAGAACGGCAGCCGGTAGCCGAATCCGGCCAGCAGGCCGCCGACCACCGGCCCCGCGATCGAGCCGAGCAGGAACGCGGTGGCGTACAGGCCGGAGATGCGTCCGCGGATCTCCGGCGGGGCGAGCCGGGCGATGAGCGACATCGCCGAGACGGTGAACATCGTGGAGCCGATGCCGCCCAGGGCACGATAGACGAGCAGCTGCTCGTAGCTGCCGGCGAGCCCCACGAGGATCGTGGAGACGGCGACGATCAGCACGCCGCCGACGTAGACCACCGGTTCGCCCAGCCGGTCCGTGAAGCGCCCGGAGAGCGGGGCGAACAGCAGGCGCGTGAATGCGAACACGGAGACGATGACGCTGGCGGCCGTCACCGACACGCCGAAGCTCGACGCGTACTGCGGCAGCAGTGGGGCGATGATCCCGAACCCGATGGCGATGACGAACGCCGCGCCGATGAGGACGCGGATCTCGACGGGGATGGTGGGTCTGACGGGGGAGGGCGACGGCGCGGGGGAGGTCATGGCCCGCCCATTCTAGGCGCGGTCGGTAAGCTGGACGGGTGCCTATCGAATTGATCCTGACCATCGTCGTCGCCGTCGTCCTGGTCCTCGGCCTCGGAATCGGGGTCGCCTTCCTGCTGCGCGGCCGCAAGACGAAGCCCGGAACGTACCCGACCACCCGCGACGAGAACGATCCGCCCACCGGCTCGGCCGGAGCGCCGACGGCCGAGGCGCCGCCGGGGACCGGCGAGCCCGTCCCCGCCGCCCCTCCTGCCGTCGAGGCCGCGCTCCCCGTCGAGGAGACGGAGGCCGAGGCTGTCCCGCTCGAGGTGCCCGAGCCCGCCCTGGGCCGCCTGGCCCGACTGCGCGCGCGGCTGGTCAAGTCCAACAACGCCCTCGGCAAGGGCCTGCTGCGCCTGCTGAGCCAGGATCGCATCGACGACGACGTCTGGGACGAGATCGAGGAGACGTTGCTCCTCGCGGACCTCGGCACGGACGCCACCATGGAGCTCGTCGACACGCTGCGCGAGCGGGTGACCGTCGAGGGCCTGCGCGAGCCCGACGCGGTGCGCGCCATGCTCCGGGAGGAGCTCGTGAAGCTCCTCGCCCCGGAGATGGACCGCTCGATCGCCTCCGACCGGCGCGAGGGCCGCCCCGCCGTCGTCATGGTCGTCGGCGTCAACGGCGTCGGGAAGACGACGACGATCGGCAAGATGGCGCGGGTCCTCGTCGCGGAGGACAAGGACGTCCTCCTCGGGGCGGCGGACACGTTCCGCGCGGCCGCCGCCGAGCAGCTGGCCACCTGGGGCGCCCGCGTGGGCGTTCCGACGGTGCGCAGCGACGTGGACGGCGCCGACCCCGCCTCGGTCGCGTTCGAGGCGGTCAAGGCCGGCATCGAGCAGGAGGTCGACGTCGTCATGGTCGACACTGCCGGGCGTCTGCAGAACAAGGTCGGCCTGATGGACGAGCTCGGCAAGATCAAGCGCGTCATCGAGAAGCAGGCCACGGTCGACGAGGTCCTGCTGGTCCTCGATGCCACCACCGGCCAGAACGGCCTGAACCAGGCGAAGGTGTTCGCAGAGGTCGTCGACATCTCGGGCATCGTCCTGACCAAGCTCGACGGCACCGCCAAGGGCGGGATCGTCGTGGCGATCCAGCGTCAGCTCGGCGTGCCCGTCAAG
The DNA here is from genome assembly GCF_031178195.1 of Zhihengliuella sp. Classification (GTDB taxonomy): domain Bacteria; phylum Actinomycetota; class Actinomycetes; order Actinomycetales; family Micrococcaceae; genus Zhihengliuella. Next base: position 33,237 of record NZ_JAPSJL010000012.1, on the reverse strand, counting down.
CTCGTCGGCCTCGGCGAGGGACCGGACGATCTGGCCCCGTTCGAGCCCGGCGACTTCGTCGACGCGCTGCTGGACTGAGCGCCGACCGTGCCCCCGCGCAAGCGGTTCATCCGGCTCAAGGAGCAGACGCCCAACCGCGACGTCTGGCACGAGCCGGCCGACCGGTACCGCCGGCGGACGGACGGGACACTGGCACGCGGCCCGTTCCGCGCCCGCACCGACCGCCAGGGCTTCCTGCAGACCGGTAACACCGGCCTGCGCGGACCGGCGGTCTACTTCCTGGGCGGGTCGCTGGTGGAGTCCATGTACGCTGACGAGGACCGCCGCTTCGTCTCCCAGGTGGAGCGGCGCCTGCGCGACGGCGGTCCCGTGCACCGCTGCTTCAACGGCGGCTACTCGGGTGCGACGACCCTGCAGCTCGTCAACGTGCTGCTGAACAAGATCGTCCCGCTCCTGCGACCCAATGACACCGTGGTGCTCTTCGTCCCGCAGTCCGACACCGACGTGCTCGACCGCGAGGGCGGCTACTGGACCCGGACCGAGCGGCACTCGCCGCTCGTGCCCGTCGTCGACGCCGAGTACGAGGCACCGGTGACCGTCCCCGATTTCGAGGCGCTGCACCGGCTGCTCGACGTCGTGCGCACCATCCGGCGGGCCTTCCACATCAACCTGGTGCTGGCGACGTCTCCGCTGCGGGACGAGCCGTACGAGGAGTCCGAGTACCTCCGGAAGCGCTTCGCCGACCGCGCGACCTACGACCGCGTGATGTCCCTGCGCCGCGCGCTGGTCGCCGAGGTGCGGCGGAACGTCCGGATGTTCCCCGGGACGGCATTCATCGATGCCAGCGCGCTGATCGCCGACCGGCCCGAGCTCTTCTACGACGACCTGCACCTGAATCACGCGGGACAGGACGAGTTCGCGCGGCTGTTCGCAGCTGCGCTCGTGCCGCTGCTGCCCGGCGGCCGCCACTGGCGGACCTACCGGATCCGGCGCAAGGCCGACCGGACGCTGCGCCTGCTGCACCGGCGCGGATTCGGCGGCTGAACGGCGCCGACTCCGGCGGCCTGCCGGCCGGAAAACGGTGCCCCGGTACCCGCGAAACGCGCCCGTTACACGGCCGCCACGTGATCTTCACGCGGCGGCCGTCGTCGTTACCGGGCCGAAACGCCCCGGCGCGGGAGGGGTAACACGGCTCCGGTTCTCTGGAGGGGAAGGCGAGAGATCGCCGGATTCCCTTTCGAACACAGGAGGACGGACATGGAACTGCAACCGGTTCACGTCTGGATGATGGTCTGCGCGGCCCTGGTGCTGCTCATGACGCCCGCGCTCGCCTTCTTCTACGGCGGCATGACCCGCGCGAAGAGCGTGCTGAACATGATGATGATGAGCTTCGTGGCGCTCGGCATCACTGCCGTGGTGTGGGTGCTGTGGGGCAACTCGATGGCCGGAGGCGGCAGCAGCGTCGGCGGGCTCTTCGGCAACCCGTTCGAGCAGTTCGGCCTCGCCGGCCTGATCGGCACCGAGGACCTGATCGGCGCCGGATTCGCCGGCACGTTCGCGATCATCACGGTCGCGTTGATCTCCGGGGCCATCGCCGACCGGGCGCGCTTCGGCGCCTGGTGCCTCTTCGTCCCGGTCTGGGTGACGCTCGTCTACGCGCCCGTCGCGTTCTGGGTGTGGGGCGGCGGTCTGCTCTCCGCCGAGGGCGCCATCGGCAGCTGGGCCGGGGAGGCCATCGACTACGCCGGCGGCACCGTGGTCCACATCAACGCCGGCGTCGCCGGTCTGGTGCTGGCCCTCATCCTCGGTCAGCGCAAGGGCTTCGGCCGGGACCCCGGCCAGCGCCCCCACAGCATCCCGTTCGTCATGCTCGGCGCCGCCCTGCTCTGGTTCGGCTGGTTCGGCTTCAACGGCGGCGCGGCCTCCGACCCGGCGGAGGCCGGACTGATCTGGATCAACACGATGGTGGCACCGGGCGCCGCCCTGGTCGCCTGGTGCGTCACCGAGCGCATCCGCGACGGCAAGCCCACCTCCCTGGGCGCGGCCTCCGGCGTGGTGGCCGGCCTCGTGGCGATCACCCCAGCCTGCGCCGACGTCTCCCCGCTGGGCGCCGTCGGCCTCGGAGTCGTCGCCGGTGCCGCCTCCGCCCTGGCCGTCGGCCTCAAGTACCGCTTCGGATACGACGACTCGCTCGACGTCGTCGGCGTGCACCTCGTCTCCGGCCTGATCGGCACGCTCGCCCTCGGGTTCATCGCCCGCGACACGGGCCTGCTCTACGGCGGAGGCTTCGAGCAGCTCGGCGCGCAGACCGTCGCCGCCGTCGTCTCGATGGCTTACACCGGCGCCGCCACGCTGGCCATCGGCCTCGCGATCCACCGCACCATCGGGTTCCGCATCAGCGAGTCCGACGAGCAGACCGGCATCGACCTCGCCGAGCACGCCGAGACCGGCTACGAGTACGGCGGCCTGGGCACCAGCGCCGGGAGCTTCGTCCCGCACCCGGCCACGTCCGGCCACCTCGAACTCAGCAAGTAATCCACCGAGAAAGGCGTCAGACCATGAAACTCGTGACCGCCATCATCCGTCCCGACAAGCTGGACGGCATCCGCGAGGCCCTCGAGAGCTACGGCGTCCAGGGACTCACCGTCAGTCAGGCCAGCGGCTACGGCCGCCAGCGCGGGCACACCGAGGTCTACCGCGGTGCGGAGTACACGGTGGACCTGCTGCCGAAGGCCCGCGTCGAGGTCCTCGTCTCCGACGAGTGGGCCGACGACATCGTCGACGTCCTCGTCGCCACCGCCAACACCGGGCGCGCCGGGGACGGCAAGGTCTGGGTGGTCCCCGTGGAGGAGGCCGTTCGCGTCCGCACCGGCGAACGCGGCGACGCCGCCCTCTGATCACGCGGCGACGCGGCCCTCTGGTCGCGCGGCGGAACAGCGGGACGACGACGAGGGGCGGCGGTGCGGAGGAGGCACCGCCGCCCCTCGTCGTCGGCGCCCTTCCCGGCTCCCGCATCGCCGACCCCCGTCGGGAGCGGTGCGAGGGCCGGGCCGGGCAGTGGGGATTCGACCGGCGGGGAATTGATAGTCTAGGTAGTCGAATCCGGCGGGGGAGCACCCCCGCGCAGCTGCCCGATCGAAAGAAGTCACCGGCACGTGTTCAACTCACTTTCCGACCGCCTGACAGCTACCTTCAAGAACCTCGGTGGCAAGGGCCGTCTCACCGAAGCGCAGATCGACGGCACCGTCCGCGAGATCCGCCGCGCCCTGCTCGACGCCGATGTGGCGCTGCCCGTGGTCCGCGAGTTCGTGGCGCACGTCAAGGAGCGCGCGCTCGGGGAGGAGGTCAGCAAGTCCCTCAACCCGGGCCAGCAGGTCGTCAAGATCGTCAACGACCAGCTCGTGGACATCCTCGGCGGCGAGACCCGGCGGCTGCGTCTGGCCAAGAACCCGCCGACCGTCATCATGCTGGCGGGTCTCCAGGGCGCCGGCAAGACCACACTCGCGGGCAAGCTGGCCCGCCACCTGAAGTCGGAGGGGCACACCCCGCTGCTGGTCGCCTGCGACCTCCAGCGCCCCAACGCCGTGAAGCAGCTCCAGGTCAACGGCGAACGCGTCGGCGTCCCCGTGTACGCGCCGCACCCGGGCGTCTCCAGCGAGTTCGAGTCCGTCACCGGCGACCCCGTGGCCGTGGCACGCGACGGCGTCGCCGAGGCCCGGGCGAAGCTCCACGACGTCGTCATCGTCGACACCGCGGGCCGCCTCGGCGTCGACGCCGAGATGATGCAGCAGGCCGCGGACATCCGCGCCGCGGTCGAACCCGACGAGGTGCTGTTCGTCATCGACTCGATGATCGGCCAGTCGGCCGTCGAGACGGCGCAGGCCTTCAACGAGGGCGTCGACTTCACGGGCGTGGTGCTCTCCAAGCTCGACGGCGACGCCCGCGGCGGCGCGGCGCTCTCGGTGCGGCACGTCACGGGCAAGCCGATCATGTTCGCCTCCACCGGCGAGGGCCCCGGCGACTTCGAGGTCTTCCACCCGGACCGCATGGCGAGCCGGATCCTCGACATGGGCGACGTGCTCACCCTCATCGAGCAGGCGCAGAAGAGCTGGGACCAGGACGAGGCCCAGCGGATGGCCAAGAAGTTCGCTGACCGCGAGGACTTCACGCTGGACGACTTCCTCGCCCAGATGCAGCAGGTCCGCAAGATGGGCTCGATGAAGAAGATGCTCGCGATGATGCCCGGATCGGCCATCTCGCGCCAGCAGCTCGAGCAGTTCGACGAGCGCCAGATCGACCGCATCGAGGCGATCGTCCGGTCGATGACGCCGCATGAGCGCAACGCCCCCAAGATCCTCAACGGGTCCCGCCGCGCCCGGATCGCCCGAGGCTCCGGCGTGCAGGTCTCCGAGGTCAACCAGCTCATCGAGCGCTTCGGTGAGGCGCAGAAGATGATGAAGCGGATGGCCGCCGGTGGCGGTATGCCCGGGATGCCCGGCGGCGGGCCCGGGCGCGGCAAGAAGAGCGGCGGCAAGTCGAAGAAGAAGCAGAAGTTCGGCAACCCCGCCAAGGCGGCCCAGGCCGAGCAGGAGGCTGCGAAGCGCAAGTCGGCCAGCCCGACCGGCGCTGCCTTCGGCCAGGCCGGTGCCCAGGACTTCGACCCGTCCAGCCTCGACCTGCCCAAGGGCTTCGAGAAGTTCGTGAAGTAGTCGCGGGCGCGCGGCCGCGGCCGTTCGCGCCCGCCGGGGGTTCTCTGGCATAATGGTCGGGTACTTGATCCGCGCGGTCCCTCTCACTGCGCGTGTATCTCGTCCTTGAGAACCCACACGCTGGCCCGCCCCACGGTGCAGAGGTGTGCGGTTCGCCCCTTTAGAAACAGGAGTGACCACACCAGTGGCCGTTAAGATTCGTCTGAAGCGCTTCGGCAAGACGCGCGCCCCGTACTACCGCATCGTCGTCATGGACTCGCGCAACAAGCGCGATGGCCGTGCCATCGAGGAGATCGGCAAGTACCACCCGACGGAGGAGCCCTCGTTCATCGAGGTCCAGTCCGAGCGGGCCCAGTACTGGCTGTCCGTCGGCGCCCAGCCGACCGAGCAGGTCGCCGCGATCCTCAAGATCACCGGCGACTGGCAGAAGTTCAAGGGCATCGAGGGCCAGGAGGGGACCCTGAAGACCAAGGTCGCTTCCGAGGCCTACGTCGCCCCGGAGAAGGACTCGGTCATCCTGCCCGAGGCCATCACCCCGAAGGCCGACAAGTCCGAGGCTCCGGCCGAGGAGGCCGCCGAGGCTGAGACCACCGAGGCCGAGTAGTGATGCTGGCTGAGGCCCTCGACCACTTGGTCCGCGGGATCGTCGACTCGCCCGATGAGGTCGAGGTCGCCGTCCGCGAGAACCGACGTGGCGATGTGCTCGAGGTCCGGGTCGCCCCGGACGACCTCGGGCGGGTGATCGGTCGACAGGGCCGCACCGCCAAGGCCCTGCGCACGGTCGTCGCCGGCCTCGCGGGCGGCGAAGCCGTCCGCGTCGACGTGGTCGACACCGACCGACGCCGCTAGGCCGTCAGCCGCACCGCCTTCCGAGAGGACCCGCACCCACTGACATCGTCAGGGGGTGCGGGTCCTCTCGCGTCCGGGGCGCCCGTTCCCGACTAGGATGGACCGGCGGGTCTCGCCCCACGGACCAGCACCCAAGCACCAGCAGACCCAGCACCAGCAGACCCAGCACGAGGAGTAGTCATGCGCCTACAGGTGGCACGCATCGGCAAGCCGCACGGTATCCGCGGCGAGGTCACGGTGCAGATCACGACCGATGCGCCGGAGGACCGGTTCGTCCCCGGCAGCGTGTTCGCCGTCGAGCCCGAGCAGCACGGACCGCTCACGCTCACCCGGGCCCGCTGGAACAAGGAGATCCTGCTGCTGACGTTCGAGGAGGTCGCCGACCGCAATCGCGCCGAGGAGCTCCGCGGTGCACGCCTCTTCATCGAGGCCGACGAGGAGTCCGACTCCGAGGAGAGCGACGAGTGGTTCGCTCACGAACTGGTCGGCCTCGCCCTCGTCGTCGACGGGCAGCGCGTGGGACGGGTCACCGGTCTGCGCTCCGGCACCGTCCAGGACCTCCTCGAGGTCGAGTTGGACGACGGCGAGGAGGTGCTCCTGCCGTTCGTGGAGGAGATCGTCCCCGAGGTCGACGTCGACGCCGGGGAGGTCGTCGCCACGCCGCCGCCCGGGCTGCTGGACGTGAACCGCGCGAGCGGCGGGCAGGAGCGCTAGGGTGCGGATCGACGTCGTCAGCATCTTCCCCGAGTACCTGGCCGCACTGGACCTGTCCCTCATCGGCAAGGCCCGCCGGGACGGGCTCATCGACCTCGCCGTGCACGACCTCCGCGACCACACCTACGACCGGCACCGCACCGTCGACGACACCCCCTACGGGGGCGGTGCCGGCATGGTCATGAAGGCGCAGCCGTGGTCCGAGGTGCTCGAGCGGATCGATGAGTCTGGCCCGTTGGCGACCCGGCCGGTCGACGTCGATCCGGCCGCCGCGGCAGCGGAGGGCGACGAGGGCGCGGAGACGCCGGCGTCCGACGCCGAGCCGCCCGAGCGTCCGGTGCTGATCGTCCCCTCGCCCGCCGGCGCCGTCTTCAACCAGGCGATGGCCTACGACCTCGCCGAGCGCCGCCACCTGGTGTTCGCGTGCGGACGCTACGAGGGCATCGACGAGCGCGTCATCGAGTGGGCCGAGGACCGCTTCGATGTCCGCCCCGTGAGCCTGGGCGACTACGTCCTCAACGGGGGAGAGGTGGCCGTCCTGGCGATGGTGGAGGCCATCGGCCGACTCCTGCCCGGCGTCGTCGGCAACCCCGAGTCACTCGTCGAGGAGTCCCACTCGGACGGGCTCCTCGAGTATCCCGTCTACACGAAACCGGCGCAGTGGCAGGACCGCGAGGTGCCCGAGGTCCTGCTCTCCGGCAACCACGCCCGCATCGCGCGCTGGCGTCGCGACCAGCAGCTCCGCCGGACCGCCGACCGGCGTCCCGACCTCGTCCTCGAACTCGACCCGGAGTCCCTGGACCGGGCGGACCGCGCCTTGCTGGACGAACTCGGCTTCCACGTCGGCGCGGAGGGTGTGCAGCCTCACGCCGAGTAGCGGGCTCCGCCCTCGTCACGGCTGGCCGCATCCCGCGCCCGGTTGTGGAATAATGGTGCTCCGTGCCTACTGGGCCGGCCTCCTGCCGCAGGGGGAGCCGACCAACAGTCAGGACCCGGACGCCCAACCCGCGTCCGGCGCGAACACCTCCGGTCCCCGCATTCCCGCGTCAGCGGCTGCGGACCGCGTCCACGGTGGATGACCTGCGGCGTCCATCGAAGGAGAAGCGATATGAACATCCTCGATTCCGTCAACGCGGCATCCCTGCGCAGCGACGTCCCGGACTTCCGCCCGGGCGACAACGTCAAGGTGCACGTCAACATCGTCGAAGGCAAGAACACCCGTGTCCAGGTCTTCCAGGGCTTCGTCCTGGGCCGCCAGGGCAGCGGCGTGGGCGAGACCTTCACGGTCCGCAAGGTCTCCTTCGGCGTCGGCGTGGAGCGCACCTTCCCGGTGCACACGCCGGTCATCGAGAAGATCGAGCTCGTCAGCCGCGGCGACGTCCGCCGCGCGAAGCTGTACTACATGCGCGACCGCCACGGCAAGGCTGCCCGCATCAAGGAGAAGCGCGACTTCAGCGCCGGCAAGTAGGCCCGAACCGGTCTTGCTCGACTCCTCCACGGCCCCCGCGCGGGGCCACGCGAAGCGCCGGTCCCGTTCGCGGGACTGGCGCTTCGTCGTCCCCGTCCTCGCCGCCGCCGCGGTCATCGCCCTGCTCCTGCGGGCGACCGTCGTGGACTTCTTCTACATCGACTCCGCGTCGATGACCCCTGCCCTGCGTCCCGGCGACGGGCTTCTGGTCAACCGGCTGGCCTACGCCGGCGGCGCCCCCGAGGCCGGAGACGTCGTCGTCTTCGACGGGACCGGCACGCTGGCGCCGTACCGCTCGCCCGACGTCGTCCGCGACCTCGTCGAGGGGCTGCGACTCGCCGGCGGCAACGACTACTTCGTCAAGCGCGTCGTCGGCGCGCCCGGCGATCACGTGGTCTGCTGCGACGCCGACGGCCGCCTGGTGCGCAACGGCGAGCCAGTCCGCGAGCCCTACCTGCATCCGGGGGACGCACCGAGCACGACGGCGTTCGACGTCACGGTGCCCGACGGCCGGATCTGGGTCATGGGCGACCACCGGTCGGACTCGACCGACTCCCGGGCTTTGCTCGGAGCCCCGGGCGGGGGCGTGATCCCGGTGGAGCGCGTGGTCGGCCGGGTGGATCGGATCGTCTGGCCGCCGGAGCGCGGCGGGCGGCTCGGATCCGACGCGCAGGGCACGCAGCAGTGACTAGAGTTGCCAGAGCCGGCGCCAGCGCCGGCGGAACGGATTCGGAAGGACAGTCGTGAACGAGAACGCAGCCGCGGCGGCATCGCCCGGACGGGACCCCGGCCGGAACCGTCCCGGACGTTGGGCCTGGCTCCGCGAGGTCCTCCTGATCGTCGGCGCTGCCCTGGTGATCTCCTTCATCATCAAGACGTTCTTCTTCCGCGCTTTCTACATCCCCTCCGGTTCCATGGAGCCGACGCTGGAGATCAACGACCGCATCTTCGTGAACCTCATGGTGCCCGGCCCCTTCGAGCTCGCCCGCGGCGACGTCGTCGTCTTCCAGGACGAGCTCGGATGGCTCGGCCCGGCCCCGGTGGTCCAGCAGAACCCGCTCCAGGACGCGCTCGTCTTCGTCGGGCTGGCACCGGACCTGGCCAGCCAGCACCTCGTCAAGCGGGTCATCGGACTGCCCGGGGACACCGTGAGCTGCTGTGGGACCGAGGGGCGGGTCGAGGTCAACGGCACCGCGATCGACGAGTCCTACGTCAGCGAGGGTGCGGCTCCGTCCGATCTGCCGTTCGCCGTGACCGTCCCCGAGGGGAAGATCTGGGTGATGGGAGACCACCGCGACGCCTCCGCCGACTCGCGCTACCACCACGACCGCGGCGCCGGGTTCATCGACATCGAGGACGTCGAGGGCACGGCCGTCGCGATCGCGTGGCCGCTGGACCGGATCCAGCCGCTCAGCACGGACGAGGACGTCTTCGCGCGGGTCGGCGAGCCGTCCCGTCCGGCCACCGGCGTCGGGCACGAGGGCGGGGGCCGCTAGGGTGCCGCGGACCGTCAGCCCGCCGAGGACCGCCACGGCGCCCGACCTGCGCGTCGAGACCGGCCTGCTGGGCGCGGGCGAGAGGCTCGTGGCCGGTTGCGACGAGGTCGGCCGGGGTGCCCTGGCCGGCCCGGTCACCGTGGGCGTCGTCGTGGTGGACCCCGCCGTCGCCGTGCTGCTCGAGGGCCCGCGCGACAGCAAGCTGCTCACGGCCGCCGCCCGCGAGGCGCTCGTGGAGCCGATTCGTGAGTGGTCGCTCGGCTGGGGCGTCGGCCACGCCAGCCCGGGCGAGATCGACGACGTCGGCCTCTCGGCCGCCGTCGGACTCGCCGGGCGCCGGGCCCTCGAGGCCGCCAGCGCCGTCCACCGGCCCGACGTCGTCCTCGTGGACGGCAACTACGACTGGCTCAGCCCGAAACCGCAGACCAGCCTCTTCGAGGCCGCCCTGACCGTGGCTCCGGAGGGTGCCGATCCCGGCCGAGCGTTCCCGCGCGTCAGCACCCGGATCAAGGCCGACCTCGCGTGCCTCAGCGTCGCGGCGGCCTCGGTGCTGGCCAAGGTCGAGCGCGACCGGCTCATGGTGCAGTACCACCGGGACGAGCCGCACTTCTGCTGGGCCGAGAACAAGGGCTACGGCACGGAAGCGCATCGCGCCGCCCTGCGCGAGCACGGGCCGAGCCCACGCCACCGCCGCAGCTGGCGCCTGGTCTGACCGCCCGACGCACCGGGCATGCGCGCCGCGGCCACGCGGTGGGGGACAATAGCCGTTCAACCAGGAGGGAAAATGAGCGCAGAAGACCTCGAGAACTACGAGACCGACATGGAGTTGCAGCTCTACCGCGAGTACCGCGACGTGGTGAACCTCTTCAGCTACGTCGTCGAGACCGAGCGGCGCTTCTACCTGGCCAACCAGGTCGACGTCTCGCCGCGCTCGGCCGACGGCGAGGTGTACTTCGACGTGACGCTGCAGGACGCGTGGGTCTGGGACGTCTACCGCACCGCCCGGTTCGTGAAGCAGGTCCGCGTGATCACGTTCAAGGACGTGAACGTCGAGGAGCTCGCCCACGACGAGCTGACCGTGCCCAAGGCGACGGGGATGGACGGGGCCTGACGCTCCACTCGTCCTCCACAGCGCTCCGCGCGCACGCCGCAGTCCCCAGGACCCCGATCCACCGGATCGGGGTCCTTCCGTTTCCGGCCACGCTGGGGTCGGAGGTACTCATGACACACCATCAGGACATCGGGGCCCGCGGAGAGGCTCTCGCCGCCGACTACCTGCGCCAGGTCGGGCTCGAAGTCGTCGACCGCAACTGGCGCAGCCGGCGGGGAGAGCTCGACATCCTCGCCCACGACGGCGGCACGGACGTGGCCGTGGAGGTCAAGGCCCGCACCTCGCACCGCTATGGACACGGTGCCGAGGCGGTGGCGGGAGCCAAGCTCGTCCGGCTCCACCGCCTCGCCTGGGAATGGCAGCGCAGGCACGGGCGCCGCGGGGCCGACCTGCGGGTGGACGTCGTCGCCATCGTCTTCGACGCCGACGGGTACCGGCTGGACCACTACCGGGGCGTGGGCGCATGAGCGCTCTCGGCCGGGCCCTCGGGATCACGCTGACGGGACTGCAGGGCGATGTCGTCGAGGTCGAGGCAGACATCGGCGGTGGCCTACCGGCTTTCGTCCTGCTCGGACTGCCCGACGCGGCTCTGGCCGAGAGCCGCGACCGCATCCGGTCGGCGGCCCGGAACACCGGCCTGCCGCTGAGCCCGCGCCGGATCACCGTGAACCTCCTGCCCGCCGCGCTGCCCAAACGCGGCTCCGGGCTCGACCTCGCGATCCTGGTCGCCGCTCTCAGCGCAGACGGTGCCATCCCCGTCGTGCCGGACGCGGCGTTCATCGGCGAGCTGGGGCTGGACGGGACGATCCGGCCCGTCGCCGGCGTCCTGCCGGCCGTGCTGGCGGCGGCCGCGCACGGTATCCGGCGCGTGGTCGTGCCGGGCGCGAACCTCCACGAGGCCCGGCTCGTGCCCGGGGTCGACGTGCGCGCCTTCGAGCACGCCGGCGAGCTGCTCGCGCACCTCGGGGTCGACACGAGCCTGCTGGTCCGTCACGGGGCAGGGCACGGTGCGGTCGCGAGCGGCTCGGCGCGCCACGATCCGTCGACGGGCAGCGACGGCTCGACCGGGAAGGACGCAGCTCGGCGGGCCGCAGCGCGGGACAGCTCCCGGCCCGACTTCGCCGATGTCCGGGGCCAGGGCCTGGCGCGCTACGCGCTGGAGGTCGCCGCCGCCGGCGGCCACCACGTGCTGCTCAGCGGCGAGCCCGGCGCAGGCAAGACCATGCTGGCCGAACGCCTGCCGGGGATCCTGCCGGACCTCGATGATGCGCAGGCGCTCGAGGTGACGGCCATCCACTCCCTCCACGGTCGGGGAGCGATCAGCGCGCTGATGCGCCGGCCGCCGCTCGAGGCACCCCACCACAACACGACCATGGCCGCCCTCATTGGAGGCGGCAGCGGCGTCCCGCATCCGGGTGCGGCCAGCCGCGCCCACCGCGGAGTCCTGTTCCTCGACGAGGCCCCGGAGTTCCCGGCGAAGGTTCTCGACGCCCTTCGGCAACCCCTCGAGGCCGGTGAGCTGACCCTGCATCGCTCCGGAGGCGCGGCGACCTACCCCGCCCGGTTCCAGCTGGTCCTCGCCGCGAATCTCTGCCCGTGCGGCCGGACCGGTTCGCCGGGCCACGACTGCGAGTGCACTGCGCTGGCCCGCCGCCGCTATCTGTCCCGGCTCTCGGGACCGCTCCTGGACCGGATCGACCTGCAGATCAACGTCCCCCGGGTCCCGCCCACTCAGCTCACGTCAGGGCCGACGCCGGAGTCCAGTGCGGACATCGCCGCACGCGTGGCGGCTGCACGCTGCCGGCAGGCGCAGCGCCTCGAACGCTACGGCCTCTCCCACAACGGGGAGATCCCGGGGCGGCTGCTGCGGACCGAGCTGGCGCCGCAGCCGAGGGAGACGGCTCAGATCAACCGGGCCGCAGAGCATGGCTGGCTCTCAGCCCGGGGGATCGACCGCGTCCTGCGGATCGGCTGGACCATCGCCGACCTCCGGGGAGCAGAGCGGCCCGCGAAGGCGGACTTCGACATCGCACTCCAGCTCCGCCAACACCGAGAGGCCTCCGCATGACCCAGCATCTGAGCACGATCGACGACCCTCGACGGGCCCGGGCAGCCCTCTCCCGGCTCATCGAACCCGGCGACCTCACCGGAGCAGCGCTGGTGCAGGTGCTCGGACCCGTCGCAGCACTGCGTCTCGTGGCGCGGGAGCACCCAGCCGTCCCGGCCTCCGTGCAGCAGGACGTCGCCGACCTGCTCGGTGCGGCCGCCGCGACCCGGCGCGAACTCCACGTCGCCGCCGGCCTGGAACGGTGGCGCCCGCGGCTGGCCGACGCGGTGCCCGAAAGGGATCTCGCCACCATCGAACGGCTCGGCGGCGGACTTCTCACCCCGGAGGATGCCGAGTGGCCACGGCAGCTCGAGGCGCTGGGCCCGGGCGCGCCGCTCTGCCTCTGGTGGCGCGGTCAGGAATCCGCTGCGGCGGGCCTCGGGGCAGCCGCGGACCGGCTCGTCTCCTTCGTCGGCAGCCGTGACGCCACCGAGTACGGCGTGCGGGCGGCGCACGAGCTCGTCGCGCCCCTCGTCGGGCGCGGGCTGGTGATCGTCTCCGGCGGCGCGTACGGCATCGATGCGGCCGCGCACCGCGCCGCCCTCGCGACCCAGCAGGGGAGCGTCGGGCCGGCCACCATCGCTGTCATGGCCGGCGGCGTGGATCGCTTCTACCCCGCCGGCAATGAGGACCTCCTCCGCGCCGTCGCCTCGCAGGGGGTCGTGCTGGCCGAGGTGCCCCCCGGCGCCTCGCCCACGAGATGGAGGTTCCTCCTGCGCAACCGGCTGATCGCGGCACTCTGCCGCGTGACCGTCGTCGTGGAGGCCCGCTGGCGCTCGGGCGCCCTCACCACGGCGCGGCGGGCCGCCGAGATCGGCCGCGACGTCGGCGCCGTCCCGGGATCCATCTTCTCCGCCAACTCGGCGGGCTGCCACCGGCTGCTGAGCGAGGGCTGCGCCGTCGCCGTCACCCGCCCCGAGGACGTGCTCGAGCTGACCGGCTCGGGTGTCCCCGCAGGCACCCGCGGGGCCGAGGCCGACGGTACCGACCCGACCGCCTCCGATCCGGGGCGGCGACCGCACGACGGGCTGGACGTCCAGGACCTGCTGCTCTACGACGCGCTTCCGGCCCGGGGCCGCACCACGCCGGACAAGCTCTGCTCGGTCGCCGGACTGGGCGTCGGCGCCGTCCTCGGGGGTCTCTCGCGTCTCAGGGCGCGCGGCCTCGCCGTGGAGGAAGCGGGCGGGTGGCGTCGCTCCGGGTAGGGCGGGCCGGCCCTGCGGCGCCACGGTGAGCACGCCGGCGGCCCGCGGAAAGCAGCGGGCGGCGTGGCGGCCCGAGCGCTGCGGCGGGCTTTGGCAGAGTGGCCTGTATGGAACGTGGAGAGCAGGGGGGTGCCTGGTGGGACGAGCCGCTTGCCCGCTTCGAGCGGTACGCCCGGCTGGAGCAGGGGCGCAGCGACCACACGGTCCGCGCCTACCGCTCCGATGCGTCCTCGCTCCTGACGTACGCGACCGCGCAGGGCGCCAGGTGCCTCGCCGACGTCGACCTGGCCATCCTGCGCGGTTGGATGGCCGAGCTGCACGCCGCCGGCGCGGCGCCGGCCTCCCTGGCCCGGCGCGCTGCGGCAGTACGGACGTTCTTCGGCTGGGCGAAGCGCGACGGCCTGATCGAGGCCGATCCGTCGACCCGGCTCCTCGCGCCGCGGAAGGGCCGTCGGCTGCCGGCCGTGCTCCGGCAGGGCCAGATCGAGCGGCTCCTGGCGGCCCCGGGGGCACTGGAAGCGGAGGCACGCGCGGAGGACACGGGCGGCCGAGCCGAGCAGCGCACCGGCGCTCCGGCCGGCGGCGACCCCGTGACCGACGCGCTCGCGCTGCGTGACGCCGCCGTGCTCGAGCTGCTCTACGCCACGGGGATCCGCGTCAGCGAGCTCACCGGGCTCGACATCGACGACGTCGACCTCGGCCGGCGGACGCTACGCGTCGTCGGCAAGGGCGACAAGGAGCGCACGGTGCCGTTCGGAGCGCCGGCCGCGGATGCGGTCCACCGGTGGACCTCCGGCGGGCGGCCGGCCCTCGCTGCCGACGCGGCCGCTCACGGACGGACTGCGCACGGAAGCGCCCTGCTCCTCGGCCGCCGGGGCGGACGCCTCGATCCGCGGCAGGCGCGGCAGGTCGTCGCCGACCGGCTACGCGGGCTCGGCGACACGTCCGCGACCGGCCCGCACGCCCTCCGGCACACCGCGGCCACGCACCTGCTCGACGGCGGGGCCGATCTGCGCGCCGTCCAGGAGCTGCTGGGCCATTCGTCGCTGGCCACCACGCAGCTCTACACGCACGTCTCGGTCGACCGGCTGCGCGCCAACTACCAGCGCGCCCATCCGCGAGCCTGAGCGCGGGGCGGTGGTGGCGCCAAGCTTCAAGTTGAGGCAGAATGTTCAGCAGTGCCGGACACATCCTTCAGCGCTCCAGCATCCAGCCGTCGGTCGTAGGGGAAGACGTACCAACGGCAACTGGAGGATGGCATGTCTGCACCCATGACACGGGGCGTGCTCTACGTACACTCAGCCCCCACTGCGCTGTGCCCTCATATCGAGTGGGCCATCGGTTCCGTCGTCGACCAGCGGACGGACCTCGCGTGGATACCTCAGCCTGCCGCGCCCGGAATGTACCGGGCCGAGGTCGAGTGGACCGGCCCGCAGGGGACCGGTGCACGGCTGGCGTCCGCGCTGCGGGGCTGGGCCCACCTGCGCTTCGAGGTCACCGAGGAGCCGAGCGCCGGTACCGACGGCAGCCGCTGGTCGCACACGCCCGAGCTGGGCATCTTCCACGCCACCACGGACGCCGCGGGCAACATCGTCGTCGGCGAGGATCGCATCCGGTTCGCCTATGAGCAGGGGTTGGGCGATCCCGCGGCCGTCTATCACGAGCTCTCCCTCGCCCTCGGGGAGGCCTGGGACGAGGAGCTCGAGCCCTTCCGCCACGCCTCCGAGGGGGCGCCCGTCCGCTGGCTGCACCAAGTCGGCTGACCCCGGGGAGGAGCGGGCACGGCCGGCTACGGGCGGGGTGTCGCCAGCACGGCCTCCCGGTCCCCGACCAAGCGCCGCAGCAGCTGCTCCTGCCGCTCGATCAGCCGGACGTCGTGGTTCCCGCACTCGATGCGCTGCCGTACCTCCGCCAGCCGCACGGCCGTCCGCGTCAACCGGTCCACCTCGGCCGCCCGTCCGCTACCGCGCCCCCACCGCTTCGCCTGTCGGCGACCCTCCGGCGTCGCGAAGGCGGCCACCTCGGCGGGGTCGAGCCAGCCCGCCCCCGCGAACTGACTCAGGCGCTCGCCGATCCGACTCCGCTCCAGACGCCGCAGCCACAGCACCAGGCCGATGAGGATCAGGAACAGGGGGACCTGGAGGGTGAGATAGAACGAGAGGAACGAGTCGAAGCCGATCGCCAATCCGCCGTTCCAGAGCAGGTGCCCGGCCACGGCCAACGCGTATCCACCCGCGAGATAGAGCGGCCACCGCCGACGACCGCGCACGTTCGCCAACCCGAGTGCGGCCCCCATGAAGATCGAGAACGAGACGTGGGCGAAGGGGCTGAACACCCCGCGCAGCAGGAAGGTCTCGACGAGGACCCCCGGGGCCTCGGCCAGCGCGGATGCAAGATAGAGCAGGTTCTCCGTGAAGGCGAAGCCGGCCCCGACGAGCCCCCCGTACACCACACCGTCCACCGGGCCGTCGAACTGCCAGCGAGCGAGCAGGAAGATCAGCACGATGCCCAGCCCCTTGCAGAGCTCCTCCACGATCGGCGCCTGGACGACCGCCCCGAAGAGGTCCGGATCGCTCATGCTCGTCAGCGGCATCACGATCCGCGCGAACGGGTCGCCGATCAGCAGCGTCCCCGCGATCGAGGCGCCGGCGCCCCACGTCAGCGCGGCCGCCAGCGGGGGCCATGGCTCCGGGTCCCAGCGATCCACCCAGCGCAGTCCGAACCAGCAGATGGACAGCGGCACCAGGGCCAGCAGCGACACGACGAAGAGGCTCCCGGGCGTCACCACGTCGGCGACCCAGCGCACCGTGAGGAACAGCACCGCCAGCGTCGCGGCCAGGAAGACCGCCACGCGAGCCTCGTGCCTCCGGGCCGAGGCGCCCGTCGCGGCCACGCCGGCCAAGGCGATCCCACCGGGCGTCGAGACGGCGGCCGGGGTGCCGAACACGTCGGCCGGGCGGGGGATGGGCGGGACGCTTGCGCTCATGCGCCCAGCCTAGTTGGCTAGGGTCGTGACTGACCTGGGATTCTTGAACCTGACCGGCCCCGAGCACCCGTTCGAGGAGATCCGACGGCGGATCGCGGCCGCCGTCGACGACGGCCGCCTGCCCGTCGGCACGCGCCTGCCGCCCGTGCGGACGCTCGCCGCGGATCTCGGCGTCGCGGTGAACACCGTCGCCCGGGCCTACAAGGAGCTCGAGGCGGCCGGGGTCGTCGCCACGCGCGGACGCGCCGGGACGGTCGTCCAGGCCGGCGTGGGGGACCAGCGGGCCCGGCTCGCCGCGGCGGCGGACCGGTACGCGGACGCCGTCGTGCAGTCCGGGTTCGACGACGGCACGGCGGTGGAGTACCTCCGGGCCGCCCTCGCCCGCCGCAGGTGACCGGGGCGGCCCACGCCGAGGGCGAACGCACAGCGGACCCGGCCGGGTTCGAAGGAACCTTCGATTAGGATGTGCCTGTGGCTAGCGACGCAAACACTCTGACCAAGGTCAACGACCAGTCCCGCCTCGTCGTCGAGGGAGCCCGGGAGCACAACCTGCGCAATGTGAGCGTGGACCTGCCCCGCGACTCGCTCATCGTCTTCACCGGTCTCTCCGGGTCAGGCAAGTCCTCCCTCGCGTTCGACACGATCTTCGCCGAGGGCCAGCGGCGCTACGTCGAGTCCCTCTCCTCCTACGCGCGCATGTTCCTCGGCCAGGTGGACAAGCCGGACGTCGACTTCATCGAGGGCCTCTCGCCCGCCGTCTCGATTGACCAGAAGTCGACGAGCCGCAACCCGAGGTCCACGGTCGGCACCATCACCGAGATCTACGACTACATGCGGTTGCTCTGGGCGCGCGTCGGTGTCATGTTCTGCCCCGTCTGCAACGAGCCGGTGATCAAGCAGACGCCGCAGCAGATCGTCGATCAGCTGCTCGAGCTCGAGGAGCGCACGCGCTTCCAGATCCTGGCCCCGGTGGTCCGCGGCCGCAAGGGCGAGTTCGTCGACCTCTTCCAGGAGCTCTCCGCCAAGGGCTACGCCCGCGCGATCGTCGACGGCGAGGCCGTCCAGCTCAACGACCCGCCCAAGCTGGCCAAGCAGGTCAAGCACACGATCGAGGTCGTGGTGGACCGCCTCGTCATCAAGGACGGGATCCGCCAGCGGCTCACGGACTCCGTGGAGACCGCCCTGAACCTCGCGGACGGGCGCGTCGTCGCGGACTTCGTCGACCTGGCCGAGGACGCCGAGGAGCGGCGCCGGAACTTCTCCGAGAACCTCGCCTGCCCGAACGAGCACCCGCTGGCCATCGACGAGATCGAGCCGCGCTCGTTCTCGTTCAACAACCCCTTCGGGGCGTGCGCGGCCTGCTCGGGCATCGGCAGCCGCCTGGAGGTCGACGAGCAGCTGGTCGTGCCCGACGACGCCAAGACCCTCCGCGAGGGCGCGATCGCCCCTTGGTCTCTCGGGCAGGCGACGAGCGAGTACTGGCAGCGTCTCATCGAGGGCCTGTCGGCCGAGCTCGAGTTCTCCCTCGACGAGCCGTGGCACCGGCTGCCGGCCAAGATCAAGAACGCCCTGCTCCATGGCAAGGACCACAAGGTCGTCGTCCAGTACCGCAACCGGTTCGGCCGCGAGCGCAAGTACAGCACGGGCTTCGAGGGCGTGGTGCAGTACATCCACCGCAAGCACCAGGAGACCGAGTCCGACCACGCCCGCGACCGCTACGAGCAGTACATGCGCCAGACGCCGTGCCCCGAGTGCGACGGCGCCCGCCTCAACCCGGCCTCCCTGTCCGTCCGCGTCAACGGGCACTCGATCGCCGACGTCTGCCGGATGCCGATGCGGGAGGCGGCCGCCTTCCTGGAGACGCTCACCCTCAGCGAGCGCGACCGGCAGATCGCCGAGCAGGTCCTGCGCGAGATCGCCGCACGGCTGCAGTTCCTGCTCGACGTCGGTCTGGACTATCTGAACCTGGAGCGTCCCGCCGCGACGCTCTCCGGGGGCGAGGCCCAGCGCATCCGTCTCGCAACGCAGATCGGCTCCGGCCTCGTCGGCGTGCTCTACGTCCTCGACGAGCCCTCGATCGGCCTCCACCAGCGTGACAACCGGCGGCTCATCGAGACGCTCGCCCGGCTCCGCGACCTCGGGAACACCCTCATCGTCGTCGAGCACGACGAGGACACCATCGCCGAGGCCGACTGGATCGTCGACATCGGCCCGGGTGCGGGCGAGCACGGCGGCCAGGTCGTCCACTCCGGGCCCCTGGCGGGACTCCTGGAGAACACCGAGTCCTTGACCGGCGACTACCTCTCCGGGCGGAAGGCACTCGCCGTGCCGGACCAGCGGCGCCCGGTCGACCGGAAGCGCCAGATCACCGTCGTCGGCGCGCGCGAGAACAACCTCCGGGACCTCACGGTCGACTTCCCGCTCGGCGTCCTCACCGCCGTGACCGGGGTGTCCGGGTCCGGCAAGTCGACCCTCGTGAACGACATCCTCTACAAGGTCCTGGCCAACAAGCTCAACGGATCCAAGCAGGTGGCCGGACGCCACCGGAGGGTCAACGGCCTCGACCAGCTCGACAAGGTCATCCACGTCGACCAGAGCCCGATCGGCCGTACCCCCCGATCCAACCCGGCCACCTACACGGGTGTGTTCGACCGGATCCGCAAGCTGTTCGCCGAGACCAACGAGGCCAAGGTGCGCGGCTACGGGCCGGGCCGCTTCTCCTTCAACGTCAAGGGCGGCCGCTGCGAGGCCTGCTCCGGCGACGGCACGCTGAAGATCGAGATGAACTTCCTGCCGGACGTCTACGTCCCCTGCGAGGTCTGCCAAGGTGCCCGGTACAACCGCGAGACCCTCGAGGTGCACTACAAGGGGAGGAACATCGCAGAGGTCCTCGACATGCCGATCGAGGAGGCCGCGGGGTTCTTCGAGGCCTTCCCGCCGATCGCCCGCTATCTGAACACCCTCGTCGACGTCGGCCTCGGCTACGTCCGGCTCGGCCAGCCCGCGACCACGCTTTCCGGCGGCGAGGCGCAGCGCGTCAAGCTGGCGGCGGAACTGCAGAAGCGCAGCAACGGGCGCGCGGTCTACGTCCTCGACGAGCCGACCACCGGACTGCACTTCGAGGACATCCGCAAACTCCTGAAGGTGCTGCAGAGCCTCGTCGACAAGGGGAACACGGTCATCACGATCGAGCACAACCTCGACGTGATCAAGAGCGCGGACTGGGTCATCGACCTGGGCCCCGAGGGCGGCTCCGGCGGCGGGCAGGTCATCGCCGAGGGGACGCCCGAGCAGGTCGCCCGGGTCCAGGCCAGCCACACCGGTCGCTTCCTCGCCGAGATCCTCGACGGCCGCGCCGGCTCCTGACGGGCGGGTCGGGGACCGGGGCCGGCGCGCAGCGGACCACGTCCCGCGTATGCCGTGTCAGGAATGGACGACGCCGGTCCCCGCCCCGGCATGGCAGAATAACCCGGTGATGAATCCCGCCCCCGCCGCCCGGAGCGCCGTCGTGTTCGATCTCGACGGCACGCTCGTCGACCCCGCGGGCGCCATCACCACCGGCCTCGCCGAGGCGCTGGCCGCCCACGGCGTGCCCGTCCCGACGCAGCAGGTCCTGGACGCGATGATCGGCCCCCCGCTGGCGACGAGCGTCGCCGCGGTCCCCGGCGTCCGCCCCGAGGACGTCCAGAGCATCATCGAGCACTACCGGGCGGGCTATCTCGCCCACGGCATGGCCGCCAGCCGCGTGTACCCGGGGATCGTCGACTTGCTCGAGGACCTCGGCCGGCGCGGCGTCGCCCGTGCCGTCGCCACCTCCAAGCCCGTGGACATGGCCCGCCGCCTGATGCGCATCCAGGGCATCGTCGGACTCTTCGAGACCATCCACGGCGCCGACCCCGACGAGGCCAAGCCACACGCTGGCAAGGCAGCCATCGTGGGGGAGGCTCTCACCGCCCTCGGCCTCGCCGAGATCGACCCGGAGGAACGCGGCCGCCGGGCCGTCATGGTCGGCGACCGGTACTTCGACGTCGAGGGCGCGCACGCCCACGCCCTGCCGTGCATCGGGGTGGAGTGGGGCTACGCGCCCGAGGGCGAGCTGGCAGCAGCCGGCGCAGACGCCATCGCGTCCGACGCCGAGGCGCTGCGGACCGCACTCGGTCGCCTGCTGCCGGACGCCGTTGGTCTCGCCTCCGCTGCGGAGAGCGGCGACGCCCCGGCCGTGGCCGGGACCGGCTCCGAGGAGGCGCGCTGATGGACGTCTTCAAGGGTGTGCGGGCGACCGTCCGCGGAGGCGTGAAGACCCTCTGTCGGCCTACCGTCACCGGGCTGGAGAACGTCCCTGCCGAGGGGCCGTTCATCGCGGCCTCCAACCACCTGTCCTTCCTGGACAGCGTGATCATCCAGGCGCTCATGCCGCGCCCCGTGGCCTTCTTCGCCAAGGCCGAGTACTTCACGACGCCCGGCGCCAAGGGCCGCGCCATGAAGGCCTTCTTCGAGTCGGTCGGCTCCATCCCGGTCGAGCGCGGCGAGCAGGCCGCCTCCGTGGCAGCTCTCGACAAGCTGGTCGAGATCCTCGAGGCCGGCGACGCCATCGGCATCTACCCCGAGGGCACCCGGTCCCGTGACGGATTGCTCTACCGGGGGCGCACCGGCGTCGGGTGGCTCGCCCTCACCACCGGGGCCCCGGTCGTGCCCGTCGGACTGATCGGCACCGAGAAGCTGCAGCCGGCAGGCTCCAACCGCGTCCGCCCCCAGCACTTCACGATGCGGATCGGGGAGCCGCTGCGGTTCGAGCACCTCGGCGCCAAGCATCCGCTGCCCGCGCGCCGCCAGGCGACCGACCGGATCGTCGACGCCATCGCAGAGCTCAGCGGTCAGGAGCGCAGTGATCGGTACAATCAGGCACCCACCGGCACCTAGGAGCGGTGCCGCCACCGACATCCCAGGGGGAGGACGACTGCATGGCTGATCCGCGGAGCTACCGTCCGCGCACCCAGGACATCCCGACCCGGCCCGGCGTCTATCGGTTCCGGGACCCCAGCGGTCGGGTGGTGTACGTGGGCAAGGCCAAGAACCTGCGCTCGCGCCTGAGCTCCTATTTCGTGAATCCGGGACAGCTCGGCCCCAAGACCCACGCCATGGTCCACACCGCGTCCAGCGTCGAGTGGACCGTCGTCGGCAGCGAGCTCGAGGCGCTCCAGCTCGAGTACACGTGGATCAAGGAGTTCACGCCGCGGTTCAACATCGTCTTCCGCGACGACAAGTCCTACCCCTACCTCGCCGTCACGATGGGCGAGAAGTACCCGCGCGCCCAGGTCATGCGCGGGGACCGGCGCAAGGACGTGAAGTACTTCGGCCCGTTCTACCCGGCCCGCGCGATCCGCGAGACGCTGGACACGCTCCTGCGGGTCTTCCCGGTGCGCACGTGCAGCGCCGGCGTCTTCCGCCGGGCCGAGCAGACCGGCCGGCCGTGTCTGCTGGGCTACATCGACAAGTGCGCCGCGCCGTGCGTCGGCCGCATCAGCCCCGAGGACCACCGCGAGCTCGCCGCCGAGCTCTGCCAGTTCATGGGCGGCGAGGGCACCAAGTTCATCCGCTCCCTCGAGCGGCAGATGGGCGAGGCCGCCGCCGCGATGGAATACGAGAAGGCCGCCCGGCTGCGCGACGACGTCGAGGCCCTCAAACGGGTCTTCGAGCGCAACGCCGTCGTCCTCGCCGAGGACACCGAGGCGGACATCTTCGCCCTCGCCGAGGACGAGCTGGAGGCCGCCGTCCAGGTCTTCCACGTCCGCAACGGCCGGATCCGCGGCCAGCGCGGTTGGGTCGTCGAGAAGGTCGAGGACTCGACGCCGGGGGAGTTCGTCACCCATCTGCTGCAGCAGGTCTACGGGTCGGACGCCGGCGGGGACCGCCTGCCGCGGGAGATCCTCGTCCCCATCGAACCGGACGACGCGACCCAGCTCGGGGAGTGGCTGAAATCGCTCCGCGGGGCGGCCGTGAACCTGCGCGTGCCGCGGCGTGGCGAGAAGGCCGCCCTCATGGAGACGGTGCGGGAGAACGCGGAACAGGCCCTGCGGCTGCACAAGTCCCGGCGCGCCGGCGACATCACCACCCGCTCGGCCGCGCTGCAGGAGCTGCAGGAGACCCTCGGCGTCCCGACCCCGCTGATGCGCATCGAGTGCTACGACATCTCGCACGTGGGCGGCACCAACGTGGTCGCGTCCATGGTGGTGGTCGAGGACGGGCTGCCGAAGAAGTCGGACTACCGCAAGTTCTCGATTACCGGCGAGGCTGCGCGCGACGACACGTCCGCCATGTACGACGTCATCACCCGGCGCTTCCGCCGCTACCTCGAGGAGCAGACCAATGCGACGCCCCTGGTCTCGGGGGAGATCGGGGACGACGCCGCCGACGCAGAGGTCAAGAAGTTCGCCTACCCGCCGTCCCTCGTGGTGGTCGACGGAGGTCCGCCGCAGGTCGCCGCGGCGAGCCGCGCGCTGAGGGACCTGGGCATCGACGACGTGTACGTCGTCGGACTCGCCAAGCGGCTGGAGGAGGTCTGGCTCCCCGACGACGAGTTCCCCGTCATCCTCCCGCGGGCGTCGCAGGCGCTCTACCTGCTCCAGCGGGTGCGCGACGAGGCCCACCGGTTCGCGATCACGTTCCACCGCAGGAAGCGCTCCCAGTCCATGGTGGCGAGCGTCCTCGACGAGGTCCCGGGCCTCGGCCCGGCCAAGCGGGCCGCGGTCCTCAAGCACTTCGGGTCCCTGAAGCGCATGCGGGCCGCCTCGCGCGAGGACTTCCTGGCCGTGCCCGGGATCGGGCCCTCCCTGGCGGATTCCCTGACCCGCACGCTCGCCACCGTTCCCGCGCCCGTGGCGGACACTCCGTCCGAGGCCGGGGTGTCGGCGGACTCGGCTCCTGCGGCCGAGACGGTGCCGTCCTCGGATGCCCTCCCGGAGCCGGGCGAGCGGAGCCCGGCGGACTGACGGCCGACGGGCAGGGGACTGGGAGCGGATCCACAGACGGCGCCCTGCCGAGTGTCCGCGGGCGTGGCCCGGGCTGGCCCTAGACTGACGGTATGACTACCGAGCTGGAAGCCGTGAAACCCGAGGAGACCGAGCTGCTGGTGATCACCGGCATGTCCGGCGCCGGCCGCACGACCGTCGCGCACGCCCTCGAGGACCACGGCTGGTACGTCGTGGAGAATCTCCCACCGCAGATGCTGCGGATGCTCACCGACATCGGCGAGCGGGGCACCCTGCACAAGCTCGGCGTGGTCCTGGACGTGCGCAGCCACTCCTTCTTCCCGCGCCTGAGCGATGCCCTCGGCGAGCTCACCGCCGCCGGCGTGGCCTACCGGCTCCTGTTCGTCGACGCGGACGACGACGCGCTCGTGCGCCGCTTCGAGCAGGGCCGCCGCCCCCACCCGCTCCAGGGGGAGGGCAGCCTGCTCGACGGGATCCGCGCCGAGCGCGAGCTGCTGGAGCCGCTGCGCACCAAGGCCGAGATCGTCCTGGACACCACGGACCGGAACATCCATACGCTCTCGACGGAGATCACGGAGCTCTTCAGCGAGGACGGGCCGATCGTGGTCCGGCTGAACCTGATGAGCTTCGGCTTCAAGTACGGCCTGCCGGCGGACGCCAACTTCGTCGCGGACGTGCGGTTCATCCCCAACCCGCACTGGGTGCCGGAGCTGCGTCCGCACACCGGCCAGGAGGCGCCCGTCCGGGACTACGTCTTCCAGGCGGAGGGCACCGAGCAGTTCGTCGCGAACTACGTCGAGGCGCTCAAGCCGGTCCTCGAGGGCTACCGCCGCGAGAACAAGCACTACGCGACCATCGCGCTGGGCTGCACGGGGGGCAAGCACCGGTCGGTCGCCGTCGTCGAGGAGCTGGCGCACCGCCTGAGCCAGGTCCCGAGCATCACCGTGCGCATCAACCACCGGGACCTGGGCCGGGAGTAGCAGATGACGATGTTCACCGGGCAGATCCCGCTGGTCCCGCCGCGCGCCACCACCTCCGACACCCCGCGCGTGCGCGTCGCGGCGCTCGGCGGGGGGCACGGGCTCTCGGCCTCGCTCGCGGCGCTGCGCCGCCTCACCACCGACCTGACGGCGATCGTGACGGTCGCCGACGACGGCGGCTCGTCCGGCCGGCTCCGCGCCGAGTACGACGTGCTGCCCCCGGGGGACCTGCGCATGGCGCTGGCGGCCTTGTGCGACGACTCCGACTGGGGCCGGACCTGGCGCGACGTGATGCAGCACCGCTTCAAGACCCCCGGCGACGTCCCGAGCTCGCTCGAGAACCACGCCATGGGCAACCTGCTCATCGTCACGCTCTGGGAACTGCTCGGCAACACCGTCGACGGGCTGCGGTGGGCCGGTGCGCTCCTCGGCGCCCGCGGGACCGTGCTCCCCATGAGCGGGACACCGCTGCACATCCGCGGCACCGTCCTGGCACAGTCCGACGACGGCCGGCTGGTCGCGCGGACCGTCTCCGGGCAGGCAAATCTCGCCGAGGCCAGCCGCATCGGCATGATCCAGTCGGTCGAGCTGGAGCCTGCCGACGCACCCGGCTGCCCGGAGGCCCTCGACGCCATCGAATTAGCGGACTGGGTGATCCTCGGCCCGGGCTCCTGGTACACGTCGGTCCTGCCGCACCTGCTCCTGCCGGAGACGCGGCAGGCGCTGGAGAAGACGCCGGCCCGGCGCCTGCTGACCATGAATCTCACCACACACACCCGCGAGACCACGGGCCTCTCGGCACCGGACCACCTCCGGGTGCTGCACCGCCACGCGCCCGACCTGCGCTTCGACGCCGTCGTCGCCGACCCCTCCGCCGTCGGGGACCGGGATGCCTTCCGGGAGGCCGCCGGCGAGCTCGGCGCCGTCGTCTTCTTCGATAAGGTGGGGGCGGCGCCGGGCCGCCCGGTCCATTCCCCCCTGCGGCTCGCCAACGCGTACCATGACGTGTTCACGACGTTCAGCAGCCCAGAATCAGCGAGTGAGGTTTCCTAGCCATGGCATTGACCGCGTCGGTCAAAGATGAGCTCGCCCGGCTCGACATCAAGAAGTCGTCCGAGCGCAAGGCGGAGGTCTCCGCGACCCTGCGCTTCGCCGGTGGGCTGCACATCATCTCCGGGCGGATCGTCATCGAGGCCGAACTCGATCTCGCGGCCTCCGCCCGCCGCATCCGCCAGTACATCGCCGAGGTCTACGGGCACCAGGCCGAGATCATCGTGGTCTCCGGCGGCGGACTGCGCCGCGGCAGCCGCTACGTGGTGCGCGTGGTCCGCGAGGGCGAGGCCCTGGCCCGCCAGACCGGACTGCTCGACGGACGGGGCCGCCCGGTGCGCGGTCTGCCCTCGGTCATCGTCAACGGCTCGACGGCGGACGCCGAGGCCGTCTGGCGCGGCGCGTTCCTCGCTCACGGCTCGCTGACCGAGCCCGGTCGCTCCTCCGCCCTCGAGATCACCTGCCCGGGCCCCGAGGCGGCCCTGGCGCTCGTCGGCTCCGCGCGGCGCCTCGGGATCGTCGCCAAGGCCCGCGAGGTCCGCGGCGTCGACCGCGTGGTGATCCGCGACGGGGACAGCATCGCCGCGCTGCTCACGCGGATGGGCGCGCACGAGACGCTGCTGGCGTGGGAGGAGCGGCGCATGCGCAAGGAAGTCCGCGCCACCGCCAACCGGCTGGCCAACTTCGATGACGCGAACCTGCGCCGGTCGGCACAGGCCGCCGTGGCCGCCGGCGCCCGCGTGGAGCGGGCGCTGGAGATCCTCGGCGACGACGTCCCCGAGCACCTGCGCTACGCGGGCATGCTGCGCGTCGCCCACAAGCAGGCCAGCCTCGACGAGCTCGGCCGGCTCGCCGAGCCGCCGATGACCAAGGACGCCATCGCGGGGCGCATCCGGCGCCTGCTGGCCATGGCGGACAAGCGCGCCTCCGAGCTGGGCATCGCCAGCACCGAGGAGGGCGTCGCCGCGGAGTTCATGGACAACTGAAGCCGGACGGCCGAGGCCCCCGACGGCCCTGCGATTCGACGGATCGCAGGGCCGGTGCGCGTCCGGGACGCGACACCGGCGACGCCCGTGCCGCGGCGGCGGCCGCGTCGCGGAGATGTAGTACAACTGCGGTCCGGGCGGCCCATGCGCTAGGCTCGGGGATAGCGGGAGCCTCTCCAGCCCCGCTCACCGCTGGACCGCCAGCACCTCACGTCCCACGCCAGGCGGCGGCATCAAGAGCGATGCGCCGGCAGCTGCGGAGCCCCTCCGCACCTGTTGCGTAGGTCACAAGGACGCCGACATGGCGTACAGTGTGACCCAAGGGAACCGGTCGCACGTCGACCGCCCAGCCAGCCCAGCTGGCGGCACAACGGAGTGTCCAATCTGTCAGCAGGCCACTCCTACCGCTTCCGAGCGGGTCCGTGGTGGCCGCACATTCCGGCAAGGAGATATCACGTGACTACTCGTGTAGGCATCAATGGCTTTGGACGCATCGGACGCAACTTCCTGCGTGCCGCTTTCGCAGCGGAGGCCAACTTCGACATCGTGGCCGTCAACGACCTCGGCGACATCGAGACGCTCGCCAACCTGCTGAAGCTGGACTCGGTCCTCGGTCGCTTTCCCGGGGAGGTCGTCGTCGAAGGCGACAGCCTGAAGATCGCGGGCAAGACCATCAAGGTCCTCTCCGAGCGCGAGCCCTCGGATCTGCCGTGGGGCGAGCTCGGCGTCGACATCGTCGTGGAGTCCACCGGCTTCTTCACCAAGGCCGAGGGCGCCAAGAAGCACCTCGCCGGTGGTGCCAAGAAGGTCATCATCTCGGCTCCTGCCACGGACGACGACATCACGATCGTCATGGGCGTCAACCAGGACAAGTACGACGCCGAGGCGCACAACATCATCTCCAACGCCTCCTGCACCACCAACTGCCTCGGCCCGGTGGCCAAGGTGCTGAACGACGAGTTCGGCATCGTCGAGGGCCTGATGACGACGGTCCACGCCTACACGGCCGACCAGAACCTGCAGGACGGCCCCCACAAGGACCCGCGCCGGGCCCGTGCCGCCGCGTTGAACATGGTGCCGACGTCCACCGGTGCCGCCAAGGCCATCGGCCTGGTCCTGCCGGAGCTGAAAGGCAAGCTGGACGGCTTCGCCGTCCGCGTCCCCACCCCGACCGGCTCGCTGACCGACCTGACCGTCACGGTCTCCCGCGAGACGTCCGTCGAGGAGGTCAACGCGGCGTTCGCCAAGGCCGCCGAGTCGGGCTCGCTGCAGGGGTACCTGAAGTACAGCGAGGAGCCGATCGTCTCCTCCGACATCGTCACGGACCCGCACTCCGCGATCTTCGACGCCCCGCTGACCAAGGTCATCGGCAACACCGTCAAGGTCCTCGCCTGGTACGACAACGAGTGGGGCTACTCGAACCGCCTCGTCGACCTGACCGAATTCGTGGGTGACAAGCTCGGTCGCTGAGCGGCGATCGGATAGCCTGACACTATGACTTCTCACACTCTCAACGAGCTCATCGCTGATGGTGTCCGCGGGCGGCACGTTCTGGTCCGGAGCGACCTGAACGTGCCGCTCGACGGTTCCACCGTGACCGACGACGGCCGCATCCGCGCCTCCCTGCCCGTCCTGACGCAGCTGGTCGACGCCGGCGCTCGGGTCATCGTCATGGCCCACCTGGGCCGACCGAAGGGAGCCGTCGAGCCGAAGTACTCGATCGCTCCGGCGGCCGACCGCCTCCGTGAGCTGGCGGGCTTCCCGGTGCGGACCGCCGCCGACACCGTCGGCGAGGACGCCCGGGCCCAGGCCGAGGCCCTCTCCGACGGCGAGGTGCTGGTGCTCGAGAACGTCCGCTTCGACGCACGCGAGACCAGCAAGGACGAGTCCGAGCGCCAGGCCTTCGCGGCCGAGCTGACGTCGCTGACCGGCGAGAACGGTGCCTACGTGAACGACGCGTTCGGCGCCGTCCACCGCAAGCATGCGTCGGTGTACGACATCGCCGGGCTGCTCCCGGCCTACCAGGGCGAGCTGGTCCGCACCGAGGTCGAGGTCCTGAAGACCCTGACCGAGGCGCCGAAGCGGCCCTACGTCGTCGTGCTCGGCGGCTCCAAGGTCTCCGACAAGCTCGCCGTGATCGAGAACCTGCTGGGCCGGGCCGACCACCTGCTGGTCGGCGGCGGCATGGTGTTCACGTTCCTGAAGGCCCTCGGGCACCCGGTCGGGGCCAGCCTCCTCGAGGAGGACCAGGTGGACGCCGTCCGCGGGTACCTCAAGAAGGCCGAGGAGCTCGGCTGCGAGATCGTGCTGCCCACCGACATCGTGGTGGCCAGCAAGTTCGGCGCGGACGCCGAGCACGAGGTCCTCCCGGCGGACGGGCTCGAGTCGGGACGCTTCGGCTCCACGGGCCTCGGCCTGGACATCGGGCCGGACTCGGCGGAGCGCTTCGCCAGCTACATCCGCAGCGCCAACACCGTGTTCTGGAACGGCCCGATGGGCGTGTTCGAGATCGAGGCCTTCGCCGGCGGAACCCGCACGGTGGCCCAGGCCCTCGCCGACTCCGAGGCCTTCAGCGTGGTGGGCGGCGGCGACTCGGCCTCCGCCGTGCGCAGCCTCGGCTTCGACGAGGACGACTTCGGCCACATCTCCACCGGTGGCGGCGCCAGCCTCGAGTACCTCGAGGGCAAAGAACTGCCGGGCCTCACGGCCCTGGAAGGCCAGTGATGACCGTCAGCACCAATGGAAAGTATGTCCGCCGTCCGCTCATCGCGGGCAACTGGAAGATGAACATGGACCACGTCCAGGGCATCACGCTCCTCCAGAAACTCGCGTGGACGCTGGACGACAACAAGCATGACTACGAACGGGTCGAGGTCGCGATCTTCCCGCCGTTCACCGATATCCGCGGCGTGCAGACGCTGATCGCCGGCGACGACCTGGAGGTCGTCTACGGCGGGCAGGACCTGTCCCCGCACGACTCCGGGGCCTACACCGGCGACGTCTCCGGCCAGTTCCTCGACCGGCTGGGCTGCACCTACGTGCTCGTCGGCCACTCGGAGCGCCGGACCGTGCACCAGGAGTCGGACGAGCTGCTGCGCAGCAAGGTCGACGCCGCCTACCGCCACGGCCTGGTCCCGGTGCTCTGCGTCGGCGAGGGCCTCGAGGTCCGGCAGGCAGGCACGCACGTCGAGCACACGCTGGCCCAGCTGCGCGCCGACATCGACGGGTTGGAGGCCGACAAGGTCGCGGACCTGGTCGTCGCCTACGAGCCCGTCTGGGCGATCGGCACCGGCGAGGTCGCAGGGCCGGGCGACGCGCAGGAGATGTGCGCCGCCCTCCGCGCCGAGATCGAGAACCTCTACGATGCGGACACCGCCTCCCGCGTGCGGTTGCTCTACGGCGGCTCGGTCAAGGCCAGCAACGCCGCCTCCATCCTCCGCGAACGCGACGTCGATGGCGTGCTCGTCGGCGGTGCGAGCCTGGATGCCGGTGAATTTGCTAACATTGTCCGGTTCGAACATCACCTCGTGACCGACTAGGCGCGACGCGACCACTACCGAAAGGCCGATGTGGACGTCTTCAAGATCATCCTGCAGGTCCTGCTCGGGCTCACCAGCCTCCTGCTCATCCTGCTCGTGCTCCTGCACAAGGGTCGCGGCGGCGGGATGTCCGACATGTTCGGAGGTGGCATGACGAGCAACCTGAACGCGTCGGGCGTCGCCGAGCGCAACCTCAACCGGCTCACGATCGGCATGGGTCTGGTGTGGGGCGCGATCGTCATCGCGCTCGGCCTCATCATGCGCTTCAGCGCCGAGTCCTGACGGCACGGTCCCGCGCTCCGGGACCACTCCTCGTCCGGATGCACGAAGGCCGGCCCCCGAGACGGGGGCCGGCCTTCATGCATCTGCGGCGGTCAACGCTCGCTGGCGGTGATGCTCTGCAGGTTCGTGCGGGGCAGCCCCTGACGGACGACCTCTCCGAAGACCTCGTCCGGATCAAGCCGGCGCAGCTCCTCGGCCAGGCAGTCCGACAGTGACCGGCGCGGCATGGAGATCCGCTGCACCTGCTGGTCCTGCTGGTACAGCTCGGCCACGTGGCCGTGCGGACGCGTGAGGACCACGTCGCCGTCGACCCGCGAGAGCCGGACGCTGCGAACCCCCGTGCCCGACGTCGTCGAGCCGATGGTGACCGGCACATCCAGCGCCAGCGTCAGCCAGGCAGCGAGCAGGTCGGTGCTGGGGGAGTCCTTGGCCCCCTTGACCGTCACGTCCGTGACGGTCGACGGGTCCACCTGGTCCAGGACCGACGCGAGCTGGGCCCGCCAGAGCGTCAGCCGGGTCCAGGCCAGGTCCGTGTCTCCGGCGCGGTAGGTCCGGGCGAGGCGGAACAGTGCCTCGCGGGGGTCCGGCGCCGACTGCGAGTCGGTGATGCGCCGGTGCGCGATCCGGCCGATCGGCGTCTCGCCCGCGTGCTCCGGCATGGTGTGGGGCCACCAGGCGACGATCGGCGCGTCCGGCAGCAGGAGACCCGAGATGAGGGATTCGTCCGGCTCGGCCAGAGCGCCGTGCGTCGTCAGCACGATCACCTCGGAGGCACCGGCGTCGCCGCCCACGCGGATCTGCGCGTCGAGCCGCGTGGTCTCGTCGGCGGAGCCCTGCACGACGACGATGATGCGGCACGGGTGCTCGCGGGAGGCGAGATTCGCCGCGGCGATCGCCTCCTCCTCGTGCCCGTGCTGGGTGATGACGACGAGCGTCAGCACCCGGGAGAGGGCGACCACGCCGCCCGTCTCGCGGAGCTTCTGGATCTTCTTCGCCACGAGCGAGGTCGTGGTCTCCGGCAGGTCGACGATCATGGGCGCCGCCAGCTCCTTCCATCGCGTGCCAGCAATTCGTCGGCGCCGGCGGGGCCCCAGCTGCCCGGGGCGTAGGGTTCGGGCTGCTCCTCGAGCGACGCCCAGTACTCCTCGAAGGGATCGAGGATCTTCCAGGAGAGCTCGACCTCCTCGTGCCGCGGGAACAGGGGCGGCTCGCCCAGGAGCACGTCGAGGATGAGCCGCTCGTAGGCCTCCGGGCTGGACTCCGTGAAGGAGTGCCCGTAGCCGAAGTCCATCGTGACGTCGCGGACCTCCATCTGCGTGCCCGGGACCTTCGAGCCGAAGCGGATCGTCGCGCCCTCGTCCGGCTGGACGCGGATGACGACGGCGTTCTGCCCGAAGTCGGCCTCGGTGTTGTCGCGGAAGAGCAGGTTGGGCGCCCGCTTGAAGACCACCGCGATCTCCGTGACGCGGCGACCGAGGCGCTTGCCGGCCCGGAGGTAGAACGGGACCCCGGCCCAGCGGCGCGTGTTGATGTCCAGGCGCAGCGCCGCGTAGGTCTCCGTCTTCGACGCCGGATTGAACCCCTCCTCGTCGAGGAATCCCACGACCTCCTCGCCGCCCTGCAGGCCGCTGGTGTACTGCCCCCGGGCCGAGGCGGTCGAGAGGTCCTCCGGGAGCCGAACGGCCGCCAGCACCTTCTCCTTCTCCGTGCGGAGGTGCGCAGCGTCGAAGCTGATCGGTTCCTCCATCGCGGTCAGCGCGAGGAGCTGGAGCAGGTGGTTCTGGATGACGTCGCGGGCCGCGCCGACGCCGTCGTAGTAGCTCGCGCGACCGCCGATGCCGATGTCCTCGGCCATGGTGATCTGCACATGGTCCACGTAGTTCGCATTCCAGATCGGCTCGAAGAGCTGGTTCGCGAACCGGAGGGCCAGGAGGTTCTGGACCGTCTCCTTGCCCAGGTAGTGGTCGATGCGGAAGACGGAGTCGGCGGGGAACACGTTCTCGACGATCGCGTTGAGCTCCCGGGCCGACTGCAGATCGTGGCCGAACGGCTTCTCGATGACCACCCGGCGCCAGGCCTTCTCCTGCTCTGCGGTGGCCAGGCCGTGGCGCGAGAGCTGCTCGCAGACCTGCTCGAAGGAGTTCGGCGGGATGGAGAGGTAGAACGCGTGGTTCCCACGGGTGCCGCGGGAGCGCTCCAGTTCCTCGAGGGTCTCGCGCAGCTGGATGAACGCGTCGTCGTCATCGAAGCCGCCGGTGACGAAGCGGAAGCCGCCGGCGAGCTGCTGCCAGACGGTCTCGTCGAATTCCGTGCGCGCGTTGGCCTCGACCCAGCCGCGGACCTCGGCGACGAACTGCTCGTCGCTCCAGTCGCGGCGGCCGAAGCCCACCACGGCGAACGACGGCGGCAGCAGGCCGCGGTTGGCCAGGTCGTAGACGGCGGGCAGGAGCTTCTTGCGGGCGAGATCGCCGGTGACGCCGAAGAACACCAGCGCGGACGGGCTCGCGATCCGGCTGAGCCGCCGGTCGCGGCGGTCCCGCAGGGGGTTGGGGCTGGAATGTGGCATGTAGGGCTTTCCTGTAGGGGACCCGGGGGAGCGAGTCCCGGCAATCCGTGGGCGGAAGCGGAGTGCGGCCGGCGGGCGCCAGCGCGTGACCGGACCGGCTCCGGCCGGTCACGAGGACAGTGCTGCGACCGCGTCGCGGAACTGCTCCAGCGCCGCTGCCCGGTCGGACAGATGCAGCCGCAGGACGGGCCGGCCCTGCT
>NZ_JAPSJL010000004.1 GCF_031178195.1 Zhihengliuella sp. | reverse complement strand
GGACCATGAAGACCTCCGGGTATGAGGAACGGTTTCTTGACAGCTCCACACCTCACCCGGAGGTCTTCCTCATGTCACGCCGACACTCCGAACCCGTACCTAACGTCCATGGTCACTACACCTAGGCGGATGTGAAGTGCCAGATGACGCCGATCACCCAGACGGAGGTGGCGAGGGCCGCGCAGCCGAACTCGATGAGGATCCCAATCCCCGTCGCCTTCAGCGCGGACCCGGAGGAGCGCAGCGCGGCGCCGAAGTCGCGCCGACGCGCGTACTCGGAGCCGAGCAGGCCGGCGCCGAAGCCCACGAACAGCCCCACCACCGGGATGACGAACATCCCGACGACGGCGGCCGCCAGCGCGACGACGATCGACCCGCGCGGGATCCGCTGGCGCTGCAGATTCCGGCCCGTGAGCACCGCGGACGCGGACCAGCCGATGGACACCAGGGCCGCCGCGATGATCCCCGTGGTCCACGCGGCGGGCGAGCCGAGGAGCCAGGCCCAGCCCAGCAGGGCGATGAGCGCCAGCCAGCTGCCGGGCAGGATCGGATAGACGGTGCCGAGCACGGCGACGAGCAGGAGGAGACCCACGACGATGGTCCCGATGACGGCCATTTCCATGGGCACAGTGTCCCACGCGCACCCTGACCCGGGGCACGGCCGACGAGTAGGGTGGATGTGATCCATCCGACGGCGACAGGGAGGCGGAGCCCCATGACCCCGACCGGCCCCGAACCGGGCGGCATCGACCTCAACTGCGATGTCGGCGAGTCCTTCGGCGCCTGGACCCTGGGCGACGACGCGGCGATCCTGCCGCTGGTCACCAGCGCCAACATCGCGTGCGGCTTCCACGGCGGCGATCCGTCGGTCATGCGTGCCACGGTCGCCACCGCGGCGGAGCGCGGCGTCGCCGTCGGCGCCCACGTGGCCTACCGCGACCTCGCCGGCTTCGGCCGCCGCTTCCTCGACTGCACGCCGGCCGAGCTGGCCGACGACGTGCTCTACCAGCTGGGCGCCCTGGACGCCTTCGCCCGGGCCGCGGGCACCCGCGTCTCCTACGTCAAGCCGCACGGTGCGCTCTACAACGCCATCGTCACCCACGAGGCGCACGCCGGCGCGGTGGTCGAGGCCGTCGCTGCGTTGGGCGACCTGCCGGTGCTCGGGCTGCCGGGCGCCGTCGTCCTCCGGCTCGCCGAGGAGCGCGGGCTGCGCCCGGTGACGGAGGCGTTCGCCGACCGCGCGTACACCCCGGAGGGGCGCCTGGTCCCACGGCGGGAGCCCGGCGCCGTCCTGCACGACCCGGCGGCGATCGCCGCGCGGATGGTCCGGCTGGCCACCTCGGGGAGGATCGAGGCGGTCGACGGCACGGAGATCGAACTGTCCGCGGAGAGCATCTGCGTCCACGGGGACACGGCCGGCGCCGTGGAGATCGCCGGGCGCGTCCGCGAGGGCCTGACGGCGGCCGGCGTCGCGATCCGGAGGTTCGCCTGATGCGCCTCCTGACGGTCGGCACGCACGCCCTCCTGATCGAGCTCGACTCGCCGGAGCAGGTCCTGACGGTCCACCGCGGCGTGCTCGCGGAGCCGCCCGACGGCCTCGAGGCTGCGATCCCGGCGGCGCAGACCGTGCTGCTCCGCTTCGACCTCCGGGCCGATGTGGCCGGCGAGCGCGGTCGCCTCCCGGCACGGGTCGAGCGCTGGCTCGCCGCCGGGGCGCCGACCGCTGACGTCGTGGCGGGTGCGGGGCTTGGCGACCGGCCTGGCCACGGGCTCGTCGACGGGACCATCGACGGAACCGTCGAGCTCGACGTCGTGTACGACGGCGAGGATCTCGCCGCCGTCGCGGAGCTCGCCAGGCTCTCGCCCGAAGGCGTGGTTCGGGCCCACACGGGCCGGCTGTGGCGGGCGGCGTTCAGCGGCTTCGCGCCCGGATTCGCGTACCTGCGGCCGGACGATGCCGCCGAGGATGCCGCCGACCGGTCCGGGCACGATCGGTTGGAGGTCCCGCGTCGCTCGACGCCGCGCACGCGTGTGCCGGCCGGCGCGGTGGCCCTGGCCGGCGGCTACTCGGCGGTGTACCCGTCGTCGTCGCCGGGCGGCTGGCAGCTGATCGGCCGGACCGACGCGCCGCTGTGGGACGCGGAGCGGACGGACGACGCCGGCGCACCGGCCCCAGCGCTCATCGCACCGGGGACGGCCGTGCGCTTCCATGCCGTCCGCGAGCTCGTCGAGGTGCGGGGGTCGACGGAGGACCACAGCGCTGCTGCCCCCAGGGAGGGCGCGACCGGCCGACAGGCACCGGCCGCCTCCGTCGACGAGCAGGCCGAAGGCCGGCACGGCCTCGAAGTGCTGGCCACCGGGATGCTCGCCACGCTCCAGGACGGCGGCCGGCGGGGTTTCGAGCACCTCGGGGTGCCGACCTCCGGCTACGCCGACGACCGTGCCGGGACCGCCGCGCATCTGGCCCTCGCCTCGCGCGCGGAGCGGGCGGAGCGTGCCGGCCATCGCCTGCACTGCGGGGCGGTCGTCGAGGCGGTCGGCGCCGGCCTGACCCTCCGGGCCCGCGGCCACCACGTCGTCGCCGTGGACAGCACAGCGGAGGTGGTGATCTCCGGGCCGTACGGCGAGCGCGCCGTGGACTCGGGACGGCCCGCGGCCCTGTACGACGGCGAGACGCTCGCCATCGGCGACGGCCCGGGCCAGTTGTCCTACCTCGCCGTCCGGGGCGGTTTCGAGCTGCCGGCCACCCTGGGGAGCCGTTCCACCGATCTGCTCTCCGGCCTGGGCCCGGAACCGCTGCGCGCGGGCCGGGTGCTGCCGGTGCGGCGACTCGATCCCGGCGTGGAACTCCCCCCGCACGTCCCCGAGACCACGGGCCGGGACCGGATCGGCGAGGCGCTGCGCCCGGCGTCGAAGACGGGCAGGCCCCGCCCGGTCACCCTGCGCTGCGTCCTCGGCCCCCGGGACGACTGGTTCACCGCGGAGGCACTCGGGCTGCTCACCTCGGCGAACTTCGTGATCGGCCCGGACTCCAACCGGACCGGGATGCGCTTGGAACTACCGGTGAAGACCATGTCCCTGCAGCGCACCGCTGCGCGGCGGAACGACGAGCTCCCGAGCGAGGCGATGGTACGCGGCGCGCTGCAGGTGCCGCCCGACGGGCGCCCGATCCTCTTCGGCCCCGACCACCCGGTGACGGGCGGCTACCCGGTGATCGCCGTCGTCGTGCCCGCCGACACGGACCTCGCCGCCCAGCTCCCGGCAGGCACCCGGGTCCGCTTCGAGGCGGTTCCGCCTCCGCAGCAAGGGGACCCACGGGACGAGGACTTCCTCGACGATGACGTCCCGGCCGCGGGATTCGGGAACCGGACGGAGGACCTGTGAGACTCGTGATCGCGGACCGCGGCCAGAGCGCCGTGCGTGCCATTCACGCCTTTCGGGCCCTCGGCTGGGAGAGTGTCGCCGTCCACAACGCCGCGGAGGCGCGCGACGCTCACGTCCGGCTCGCCGACCGGGCCGTGGAGACGAGCGTGGACTGGTCGCTGCCGCAGGCCGAGGGCTTCATCGCGGCGGCGGAGCAGACGGGTGCGGACGCTGTCCATGGCGCCGGCGGGTTCGCCGCCGGCGACTCTGTGTTCGCCGACCAGGTCCTCGACGCCGGTCTGCTCTGGCTCGGTGCCGACCCCGACGTGCTGGACGGTCTCGACGAGCTGGTCGTCGGCCACCTCGAGGCTTCCGAGCCCGTGCACCGCGACCGGCGGCGGATGACCGTCGTCGCCGCGGTCGGCAACGGCGGGCGCTCGGTGATCCTGGATCCGCTGGAGACGACCCTGGGCCGGCGCGGACACGCGCTCCTCACGCGGTCGCACGCCTTCGCTCCCCTGTCCGGGGCGGGGCAGCGGCCGGTCCGGCGCCTCGTCGAGGCCGAGGTGCAGGCCCTGGCCGAGCAAGGCTTCCGCGGCGTCGCGACGCTGACGCTCGACGTCGGCTCGGAGCACGAGGACGGGGACGACGACGACGCCCGCGAGGCGACGCTGCTGCGCCTGGTCCCGCATCCGGACGCCAGTGCCGCGGCCGCCGAGCAGTGCTACGGGATCGACCTCTGGACCGAGTCGTACCGGCTCGTGAGCGGCGGCCCGTCGCGCCTGCTCGCGCTGGCGCGGCAGGAGAAGGGCGGGCCCGACCCGAGCCGGGCGAAGAGCTCTGCGCAGGGCGCGAGGGCGAGGGCCTCCAGGCCGGTCCTGCTCCCGCGACCGTCCCGCACCGCGGCCACGGCGCACGTCTGCGCGGTGGATCCCGCCCTGGGCTTCCTGGTGGTCGACGGGACCGTGGGGCGGCTGGGCTGGCCCACGGGGCCCGACCTCCGGGTCGACGCCTGCGTCGGGACCGGGCAAGCGATCCTCACCTACGGCATGGACGACTACGCCGAGCTCGCTGCGATCACGGCGACCGGCGAGTCGAGCGCGGCCGCCGCAACGCGCCTGGCCCGCGCGATGGAGGAGCTGGTCCTCGACGGCGTGCCGTCGAGCGCTCCTCTGCTCCGCGATCTCCTGTCCGACCCAGCCATCCGCGGTGCGGGCCCGCCCTGCTCCGCAGAGGCCGGCTCACAGGGCAACGTCAGGATGCCCGCACCGGCCGTGGCCGGAACCGGGGCCCTTGATCTCGACTTCATCGGGCGCATGTACGCCCGGCTCGGCCGCTGGCCCGAGGTCCAGGTCCCCGGGCCGTCGCCGGCCCCGCACGGCGGCGGGGTGACTGCGGAGGTCTCGGACGGCGTCGTCCGCGTGCGACTGACCGTGGACGGGGAGCCGGTGACGGTGGGCATCCCGCTGGCCGCCCTCCGCGATCTCGCCGGGGACGCCTGACGACGGACGCGACCCGTCGGCGCTACTCGTGCTGGTAGGTGAGGCAGTCGGCGTTGTCGGCGCCCGGCCCCACGTGGACCGCCTCGGCGGTGCAGAGGAGGTCGTCATTGTGGACGCACTCCGCCCGCTGGCAGGCGCCGATGGAGGCGACCATCTTGGGCAGGCCGCCGTGAGCGCCGATGTCCACGAACGTGGCGCACTCGGCGTGCTCCGAGTGCCCGCCGATGGTGATGCCGGCCGCGTGGCAGTTGGAGTGGTCGTTGAACGAGCAGTTGGTGACCGTGCAGTCGGCCACCGGGACCGTGATGGTCATGATGTTCCCTCCCGGTTTCCGGACCCTGCGGGCCTCTCCCGCGTGTGGCGTGGGTCACTGTCCTCTCACGGTACGCCCGAACCCGCGGATCTTTTAGTGCTGATTTCTGCACGTAATCCCGCCCCGCGCTACTACACCCAGGGCGTCGCGCCGGGGACGTGCTCGAAGACGATCGACGTCTGCGTCGACGCGACAGCCGGGTTAGCGGAGAGGTGGTCCAGGACGAACTGCCGGACATCGTTCGAGTCCCGGACCGCCACGTGGATGAGGAAGTCGTCCGTCCCGCCCAGGAAGAAGAGCTGCGTCACCCCGGGCTTGCCGCGGATCTGGTCCTGGAACTCCTGCATCAGGTGCCGCGCACCGGGCCGGATGCGGACGAAGATCAGCGCCTCGAGCGCGTGGCCGATCGCCTCGGGGTCGATGTCGATCGTGAACCGCCGCACGACACCGGACTCGCGCAGCGCATTCAGGCGGGCCAGGCAGGTGGAGGGGGCGATCCCGAGCTCCTGGGCCATGGAGTTGTTGGTGCGCCGGGAGTTCTCCGTGAGCATGTGCAGTAGCCGGCGGTCGAGGTCGTCGAGCTTGACAGGCCCGTCCTGCAGATTATTCGCTGTGCTCGGCACCACACACCGCCCTGTTGGTAGAGAATGGCCAGCTTCGTCGATTCTACCGAAAATTCTGCGGCAGGACCGCCGAAGCGCCGTAGTTTTCTCTAATCTGGTGGTCTGTTCCACGGGCCAGATCCTGCCCGCCCCCCAGAGATTCGGAGCCGCACCATGCTCATCGGTGTCCCCCAGGAAATCAAGAACAACGAGTTCCGCGTCGCCATCACCCCGGCCGGCGTCACCGAGTTCGTGCACCACGGCCACGACGTCGTCGTCGAGACCGGCGCGGGCCTCGGCTCGGGCAGCACGGACGCCGACTATGAGGCCGCCGGCGCGCGCATCGCCCCGTCTGCGGACGCCGTCTGGGCCGAGGCGGACATGATCCTCAAGGTCAAGGAACCGATCGCGGACGAATACCACCGCATGCGCGAGGGCCAGGTGCTCTTCACCTACCTCCACCTCGCCGCCTCCCGCGAGTGCACCGAGGCCCTCCTCGGTGCCGGCTCCACCGCCATCGCCTACGAGACCGTCACGGCCGGGCGCGGCCTGCCGCTGCTGGCCCCGATGTCCGAGGTCGCCGGCCGGCTGGCCGCACAGATCGGCGCCGTGCAGCTGCAGCAGCCGAACGGCGGCGCGGGCGTCCTCATGGGCGGCGTCCCGGGCACCCGCCCGGCCAAGGTGGTGGTGATCGGCGGCGGCGTCGCCGGCACCCACGCGGCCCGCATCGCCTCCGGCATGGGCGCCGACGTCACCATCATCGACATCAGCCTCCCCCGCCTGAAGGAGATCGACGAGGCCTTCGGCGGCCGCATCAAGACGCTCGCGTCCAACAAGCTGACCATCGCCGAGCAGGTCGCCGCCGCAGACCTCGTGATCGGCTCCGTGCTGATCCCCGGCGCCGCCGCCCCGAAGCTCGTCACGAAGGACATGGTCGCCTCGATGCGGCCGGGCTCGGTGCTCGTGGACATCGCGATCGACCAGGGCGGCTGCTTCGAGGGCTCCCGCCCGACCACGCACGCCGACCCGACGTTCAAGGTGCACGACGCCGTCTACTACTGCGTCGCGAACATGCCCGGCGCCGTGCCGCAGACCTCCACTGCCGCGCTGACCAACGCGACGCTGCCCTACGCGCTGCGCATCGCGAACAAGGGCTGGAAGCAGGCGCTGCGCGAGGACGCCGGGCTGGCCAACGGCCTCAACGTCCACGCCGGCCAGGTCACGCTCGCTTCGGTCGCCAACGAGTTCGGGGTCGGCTTCGTCTCCACCGCGGACGTCCTCGCCTAGCGAGGCGCCCCACCCCGCGGACCAGCACGGTCCACGGGTGGCCGAGGGGCCGACGCGCAGCAGAGGCCGTTGTCTCCGGGGTTCTCCCCGGAGACAACGGCCTCTTCCGTGGTGCACCGCCGTGGCGCGGCCCTGTCACCGGCTCTGCTGCCGGCCCGCGAGAGCGTCAGCGGACGACGTCGGCCTCAGCGTTGATCTGGCGCGCCTTGAGATCGGCCAGTCGGACGAGGCGGACGACGGCCATGGCCACGAGGATGAGCCCGATGAACACACCGACGTAGCCGACCACCATGACCGCCATGACGATCTGCATGGCCGGCCCGCCGCCCGCGGCGCCCATCATCGGCATCAGCATGTTGACCAGCACGGGCGGGACCAGGGCCAGCACCATACCCAGGAGCAGGAGCGCCAGCCCGGCGCCCATCAGGCCGGCCGCCGGCTTGAGCGGCTTGCCGACCTGCACGGTCGATGCCGACGTCCGCCCGGAGTCGGCCACGACCACCGGGGCGGCCGCCGTCCGCGGTTCCGCCGCGACGGGGCGGCCACCCCCGTTGGGGCGCTCGTCGTCCACTCGCCCGCGGCCGCCGCCGTGGCCCTCGTTGCGCTCGTCGCTGTCCACGGTGCTCCTCGCGTCGCTGCTCTCGTCCGTGCCGGTCCGGTCGGTCGGCTCGCCGCCGACCGTGGCGTCGTTCTGGACGTCGTCGTTGTACGGATCGTCGTTGTACGGGTCGTGCCCGGCGGGCACGTCGTCCCGGCGGTGCTCCGGGCCGCGGCCGGAGTCGGCCGGGATCCGCGCGGTCTGCGGCTCGCCGTCCCGGCCGAGGCGGCCGTCGCCCGCGGTGTAGCGTTCGTCCCTGTCTGCCATGTCAGGCCCCTTTCCATGCAGCGCCCCCGAGGGCGCCGCCGTTCTCTCGTCGCATCGACTGTCTGGTCGCGACACTACGCCCGTTGGCTGACGGCGAGGACAGAGCTTCCTTACCGTGAGCTGACCGCCCGGTGGGTGAGATGCTGCCGACCCCGAGCGGCAGGGCCGGCACGGCCAGCGACGTCCAAACCGACCGTGGCGACTGGGCCACCGGAGTTCAGGGCACGGACTTGATCCGGTAGACCAGCACGGCGCCGAGCGCGCAGAGCGTCGCGGCGATGAGGAACATGGTGGTGTATCCACCGAGGGCCGTCACCGCGAGCCAGGCGGCGGCCGGCGCGAAGACCTGCGGGAGCGTGGCGGCGATGTTGACGACGCCGAGGTCCTTGCCGCGGTCGCTCGCGGAGGGGAGCACCTGGGTCAGGAGCGCGAAGTCAACGGCGAGGTAGGCGCCGAACCCGACGCCGAGGACGGCCGCTCCCAGCATGGCGGCCGGCCAGACCGGGAAGAACGCCAGGATGAGAGTCGCGAGCCCGATCAGGCCCGAGGACCCGGCGACGAAGATCCGCCGCCGCCCGCCGGCCGCGTCGCTCAATCGGCCCGCCGCCACCGCGCTGAGCAGGACCATCAGCGAGTACAGGCCGGTCAGGACCAGCACGCCGCCGGCCGGGTTGGGGTGGCGGATGACATCCGTGAGGAAGAACAGCAGGTAAACGATCGTCATCTGGTTCCCCAGGAACATCAGGAATCGCGTGATCCAGGCCCACCCGAAATCGGGGTGTTGCCGCGGGCCGATCCAGAACCCGCGCAGGAATGCGCCGAGCCGGAACCGCTCGCGGGCCTCGAGGGGGAGCACCGGATCGTCCCGGTGGGTCAGGTACGGGATGACGCTCAGGACCATGACGGCGGCGCAGAGGCCGTACCCCAGGCCGATGTTGCCGTCGATGACGAAGCCGATCACCGCGCCGCAGAGGATGCCGACCGTCTGGCCCATTGCGCCGAGCCCGCCCACGGACGCACGCTGGTTCACCGGCGTCCGGTCCGGCACCGTGGCGGCGATCGTCGAGTACGTCGAGTTCACACCGAGCTGCACGAAGCACCACCCGACCACCAGGGAGAGCAGCGCCGCGGTCCCCGTCAGGGTGGACGCCGAGGCGAGGAACAGCAGTGCCAGCGCCGCCACGACGGCACCGCCGAGCACCCACGGCGACCGCCGCCCGAAGCGGCTGGTGGTGCGGTCCGAGAGCGCCCCGGTCAGCGGGTTGGCCACCAGTGCGACGGCGGCGCCGAACGCCGAGACGAGCGAGAGCATCCCCTCCTTCTCCTCGGGGTTGATCGCCGTCGCCTGCAGGCCGAGGAGGACGTTCAGGGGCGCGTAGAGGACCGCGTTGATGCCCAGGTTGACCAGCACGATGCCCGCGATCCAGCGCGCGCCGACCGGGACCGTGGGCTCGGCGAGCGCGTCCGGGACGCTGGAGGGGGCGGCGTGCGTGTCCATAGTGCCAATATCGTATGCCGTCCCTGATCAGGCGCGCGTTGGCGAGGTGGCCTGCTGCTGCGCCCGTCGCCTCCGGTACAGCTTCTTCAGGCCGTCGGCGGGGCGGATCGGCTCCGGCCAGCGGGGCTCCAGCCGGTCCCCGAGGGTGATGCCGCGCAGGCGGCGCCCGAACATCGGCAGGACCCACTCCCGCACCCACTCGAACTCGCGGCTGGCCAGTTGGACCGGCCCGAGGCGCTCGCGGGCGCCGAACGGCTCGAACTCGAGCTGGTGCCGGACCCCGAGGAGGTTGAGGATCTGGATGGCCATGTAGCGGTGGCCCGCGCGGTTCATGTGCAGCTTGTCGGTGTCCCACATGCGCCGGTCGCGGTAGACGTCCCACGTCCAGTAGTCCACGAGGAGAGCATTGGGGTGCCGGGCGGCGAGCTCGCGGACGCGCGCGTTGAAGACCCAGTTGCGCCGCTTGAAGGGCTCGAGCAGTGGGTGCAGCGGGACGTCGAAGCCGGTGAAGAGCAGGACCAGCGCGCCGGACGCGCAGAGACGTTCGACGGCGTCCGTGTAGTCGTCGAGGAGCCGCCCCATGTCCTGGCGCAGCTCGAGGAGGTCGTTGCCGCCCGCGTAGAAGGAGATGACCTCCGGACCCATGGCCAGGGCGGGCTCCACCTGCTCCTCGACGATCCGCCCGAGGCGGCGGCTGCGGATGGCCAGGTTGGCGTAGCGCCACTCCGGGTCCGCCTTGGAGAGCTGCTTGGCCACGCGGTCCGCCCAGCCGCGCACGCCGTTCGGCAGGCGGGTGTCCCAGTCCCCCA
The DNA here is from genome assembly GCF_031178195.1 of Zhihengliuella sp. Classification (GTDB taxonomy): domain Bacteria; phylum Actinomycetota; class Actinomycetes; order Actinomycetales; family Micrococcaceae; genus Zhihengliuella. The sequence continues at coordinate 254,468 of NZ_JAPSJL010000004.1, read as the reverse complement.
CGCCCTCGGTGAAGGAGTCTCCGATCGCCACGAACAGTCTGCCCACCGGGCCAGCCTGCCCTGCCGCGGCGACGCCCGGTCGTCGCCGGCGCGACGATGAGGTTAACGAACGACGGCGCCCGCGGTCCCCTGGGGTTCCAGGGGACCGCGGGCGCCGTGCGGCCGGTCCGGTCTAGCGGTCGGCCTCCGGGGCGTCGACGTCCGCGTGCCGGCCGCGGGATCCACCCGTGCCCGTCTCGTCCGCGGCATCGTGATCGTCGTGCAGGGGCTCGCCGCCCTGGTCGAGGTACTCCTGGGACGACTCGAACTCGGGAGTGTCGAACACCTCGCCGGCCAGCGGGTCCCGGGGCTCGGAGAGCACCTGGATGGCACCGGTCTCGGGGTCGACCGTCGTCGTCCCCGGGTCCACGTGGCGGAAGCTGATGATCTGCGGCTCCTGCGCCACCGCCTCCTCCGCCGCGGTGCGGGGTCCGACCGCGAATCCGGACAGTGCGGCCGACGTGCCGCCGATGCCCCGGAAGGGGTGGCCGTTCGCGTCCACCGGACCCCCGGCGGGATGCTCGGGAGGCGCCGTCCCGTTCTCATGCGAGGGGATGACCTGCATGTAGTTCGGCATGTTCGCGACGTCGTGGCGGAAGGCGCGCAGCAGGGAGACGCACGTCAGGACCATGATGATCGAGAACGGTGCCGCCGTGGAGATCGCGAGCGTCTGCAGCGCGGTCAGGGCGACGCTGCCGCCGGCGATCAGGAGGACCGCCGCCGCCAGCCCCTCGAGCAGCGCCCAGTACAGGCGAGTGCTGACCGGGGTGTTGGTGCTGCCGCCGCTGGCGAGCATGTCGATCACGAGCGAGCCCGAGTCCGACGAGGTGACGAAGAAGAACACGACGACGAGCATCGCGACGACGCTGAGCACCGTGGCCAGCGGGAAGGCCGAGAGGAACTGGAAGAGAGCCGTGGTGCTGCTCACGGCGCCGTCGACGAGCATGTCGACGGTGCCCTCGCGCTGGAACTTGATCGCGGTGTCGCCGAAGATCGTGAACCAGACGAGGCTGGCCACGGTCGGAGCGAGCAGGACGCCCACGATGAACTCGCGGATGGTGCGGCCGCGGGAGATGCGCGCGATGAACATGCCGACGAACGGGGCCCAGCTGACCCACCAGCCCCAGTAGAAGATGGTCCAGGCCTTCTCCCAGCCGTCCTCGGAGAACGGGCCGGCATGGAACATCGACTGCGGGAGGATGCTGATGTAGTTGCCGATGTTCTCCGGGAACGCCTTCAGCAGGAAGATGGTGGGACCGAGGACGAACACCACCAGCGCCAGCATCGCGGCGATCGACATGTTGATGTTGGAGAGCCACTTCAGGCCCTTGTGCACACCGGAGACCACCGACCAGGTGGCGATCAGGGTGATGCCGCCGATGATCGCGATGATCAGCCAGGTCGAACTCTCGGCCCAGCCGAGGAACTCGAGTCCGCCGACGATCTGACTGACGCCGAAGCCGAAGGACGTGGCGACTCCGAACAGGGTGCCGACGACGGCGATCGTGTCGACCGCATGGCCGATCCATCCCTCCACGCGCTGACGGCCGAGCAGGGGCTCGAGCAGCCAACGGACGGCCAGGGGCCGGCCCCGGCGGAAGGTCATGTAGGCCAGGCCGAGGCCGACGATCGCATAGATGCCCCACGGGTGGAGGCCCCAGTGCAGCATGACGGTGCCGAGCGAGCCCTGGGTGGCCGCCGTCGTCTCTGCCTCGACGCCGTAGGGCGGGGCGATGTAGTGGCTCAACGGCTCCGCGACGCTGAAGAACACCAGGCCGATGCCCATACCGGCACTGAAGAGCATCATGAACCAGGAGGCGATCCCGAACTCCGGCTGCTCGTCGTCGCGCCCGAGCCGGATCCGGCCGATCTTCGACGCCGCGAAGTAGATCGCGAAGGCCAGGAAGACGTTCACGACGAGGACGTACCACCAGCCGACACCGTCGGAGATGGCCGCGTTGAGCGCGGTTGTGGCCTCCTCGATCTCGTCCCCCGCCGAGCGGCTGAAGAGCACCGTGAACAGCAGCAGGGCGAAGATGATGATCGACGCCGGGATGAAGACGGGCTTGAGGATCTGGGAACGGCCGGACTCTGTCCTTGGCCGTTCGCTGGTTTCGGCTGCCATGGGGACCTGCTTCCGTGATCGGCTGCACATGCTGCAGAGCGCATTCCACTCCGCACAACTATGTGAGTTCTATCACTGGACGGCAGGCGAGGAAAGCCCTCGAACGAATGAGACGCGACATGTCGGCAGCCCGTCGATGTCTCGTCGACGTCTGATCGACAAGAGGACGATCACCGATTCCCGGCGGCCGCGGCTCACCCCGATCGGCCCTCCGAGGCCCCGGCGGCGTGCGATCCGTTCGGCTGTCCGGGACGTCCGCGGCCGCTCGCCCCGGGGACCGCCCGGGCGCCCACGCTGGCCCCCTGGCGCAGGACGTCGACCACCCGCAGTTCGCCGTCCAGGACGACGGCGTCGGCCCGCCGACCGGGCGCGAGGTCGCCCACGTGCCCCCATCCCATCGCCGCGGCTGGCGTCGTCGCGGTCTGACGCACGGCGCTGGTCCACGCTCCGTCCGACGGCTGGGGCCGAGCGGACGGCTCAGCCTGGCCCGCCGGTTCGGCGGGGCCGGACGACGCGGCGGAGCCGGACTGCGCGGCGGAGCCGGACTGTGCGGCGGGACTGGAGGACGCCTGCGGGAAGGCGAGGGCGTGCTGACCGAGGGCGGTGCGGAACAGGGCGTCCATGGTGGCGGTGCTGCCGGCGATCGTCTCGGTGCCGGCGAGGGTCGCGACGCCGTCGACCACGTCCACGTCCAGCGTGCCGAGCGCGTACCGGCCGTCGCCGAGCGCGGCGGCACGCATCGCGTCAGTCACGAGGGCGACCCTCCCGTCCCCGACCGCGGCGAGCACGTGCCGGTAGACCGCCGGGTGCAGGTGGGTCCCGTCCGCGATCAGCTCGACCGTGACGCGCTCGTCCTCCATGAGCGCCGCGATCGGCCCGGGGTCCCGGTGGTGCAGCGGGCGCATCGCGTTGAACAGGTGCGTGCCCACGCGCGCGCCGGCGGCGACGGCGGCCCGTGCCGTGGCGTAGTCGGCGTCCGTGTGCCCGACGGCGGCGACGGCTCCCGCGTCAGCGATCGCCGCGATCGCGTCCAGTGCGCCGGGCAGCTCCGGCGCGAGGGTGACCATGGAGACGACGCCGGTCCCCAGGACGGCCCGGAGCTCGGCCGGGTCGGGGTGCCGGAGGTGTACGGGGTCGTGCGCTCCGCGCCGCAGCGGGTTCAGGCACGGCCCCTCGAGGTGCACGCCCTCGACGAGCCCTTCCTCCACCAGCGGGGCGAGCCGCTCCACCGAGGTCCGCAGCCGCGACGTGGAGAGGGTGACCAGGCTGGCCACCGAGGCCGTGGTGCCCCGCGCCAGGTGGGCCGCCCGGGCGCGCCGGACCGACGCGGTGTCGGCGTCGTTGAAGTCGCCGTCTCCCCCGCCGTGGACATGGATGTCCACGAAACCCGGGACGATCGTCGCCGCCCCGTAGTCGACGTCGATGCGCTCCGGCCGGCCCGGTCCCACGCCGGCGACGCGGCCGGCGTCGACCTCGACCCAGCCCGGCGTGTGGACGGCCGCCGAGGTCACGACCCGGCCGGCGGCGAGGACGGTGCTCACGCGCCGGTCCCCGCGCCCGTGCTCCCGTCACCGCTCCGGCCGCCGTCGTCGAACCGCTGCCACGCCGGCAGGTTCTCGTAGGTGTACCGGTAGTAGTCGGCGAGCTGGAGCCGAGACGCGGCCGCCTCGTCGACGATCACGGTGGCGGCCGGGTGCAACTGCAGCGCCGAGGCCGGGCAGAAGCTGCTCAGCGGACCCTCGACCATCCCGGCCACGGCCTCCGCCTTGGCCTCGCCCGTGGCGACGAGGACCAGCTCGCGGGCCTCGAGGATGGTGCCCAGGCCCTGCGTCAGGCAGTGCGTGGGGACGTCCTCGGCGCTGTCGAAGAAGCGCGCGTTGTCCCGGCGCGTGCGCGGCGCCAGCGTCTTGATCCGGGTGCGGGAGGCGAAGGACGACGTCGGCTCGTTGAAGCCGATGTGCCCGTTGGCGCCGATCCCGAGGATCTGCAGGTCGATCCCGCCGGCGGCGCGGATGCGGCGCTCGTAGTCCGCCGCGGCCGCGTCGAGGTCGGGGGCCGAGCCGTCGGGGACGTGGACGAGCGCCGGGTCGAGGCCGATCGGCTCGGTGGCGACCCGGCGGATCACCGAGTGGTAGCTCTCCGGGTGCTCCGGCGGTAGTCCCACGTACTCGTCGAGCGCGAAGGCCCGCACCGCGCCGACGCGCAGCCGGCCGGACCGGGCACGGGCCGCGAGGTCCTCGTAGATGGCCAGCGGCGAGGAGCCGGTGGCCAGACCGAGCACGGCGTCCGGGCGGCGCTCGACGACGGAGGCGACCTTGGCGGCGGCGAGGCGCCCGACCTCGGCGCCGGTGGGGGCGATGACAACCTGCACGATAGTTCTCCTGGGATCTGGTCTGGTGCTAGACAGTCGGCGACGGCGCCGCGGCCGCCGCCTGCGCCGCGAGGCGGGCGGCGCCGTGGACGGGGTCGACGTCGAGGACGCGCACGTCGGTCAGGCCGTGGCCGTCCAGCCGGGCGCGCAGCTGGCGCTGGAGCAGGGGCTGGTTGACCGCCATGCCACCGGCGAGGACCACCGGCAGGCGCGCGCCGCCGTCGTCCCCGGCCTTCCCTCCGCCGCCCCCGGCACCCGCCCCGCCGCCGCATTCGAGGCGGCCGGCCACACGGGCCACCAGGTACGCCAGGGCGTCTGCCGCTCCGGCGACGATGACATTCGCGGCCGGGTCGCCGGCCGCGGCGAGCTCGAACACCACGCGGGACCGGCTGGCCCAGTAGTTGCGCTCGGGCCGCGCGTAGAAGTGGCCCAGCAGGTCCTCGACGTCCTGCAGGCCGCAGTCGGCCGTGAGGTCCTGGGCGAGCCGGTCCGGCCCGTCGCCGAGGTCGAGTCGCTCCAGCGCGTGCCGGACCGCCGCCCGGGCCACCCAGTAGCCGCTGCCCTCGTCGCCGAGGAGGTAGCCCCACCCGCCGATCCGGGCCTCCCGGTCGCCCTCTGGCACGACGCCGGTGCGGCGGCCCCAGGCCACCGAGCCGGTGCCGGCGATCAGGGCGATGCCCTCGTCCAAGCCCGCGGCGGCGAGGAGCAGGGCGGAGTCGTGCACCACGCTCACCCCTGCGCCGGGGGCGTGACGCGCGAGGAGCCGGGCGAAGTCCGCCCGTGCCCGCTCGGAGTCCGCGCCGGCCACCCCCGCGCAGACGTGCGCGGGGGCCGGCTGCCCGTCCAGGAGCCGGGTGAGGACGCCGGCGAGCTGACGTTCGGCCTCCTCGGCGCCCACCGAGGACGGGTTGGCGCTGCCGGCCAGCACCTCCGCGACGGTCTCGCCGCCGAGGGTGAGGACGGCGTGCGTTTTCGAGCCGCCGATGTCCAGGCCGACCACGGCGCCCCGTCCCGCCGTTGCATCCGGTCCGGCGAGGGCACCCGCTCCGACGACGGCGCCCGCCGCCTCCCGGGGGCTCACTCCGCGCCGCCGGTGCGGTCGGTGCGGTCGGTGCCGGCTGCCCTCGGCGCACCGGCGGTTCCGGCGGCGTCCGCGGCGCCGGCCGCGACGAGCTCGTGCGGCCAGGATCCGCCGTTCTCCCAGAACTCGGAGATATCCTCCAGCGGCCGGTTCTTGGTCTCGGGGGCGAGCCGGTGGACGAAGACGAATGCCGCGGCGGCGAGGGCCCCGAAGACCACGAACGTCCCGGCCCCGCCGAGCTGCGTCAGCAGCGTCAGGAAGATCGCGGCGACGGCGGCGTTGGCCATGAGGTTGGCGGTCAGCATGGCGCTGGCGCCGAGCGAGCGCAGGTGCGACGGCATCGACTCGCCGGCGTAGACCCACACGAGCGAGCCGAAGCCGAAGGTGAAGCCGACCGTGAAGAGGATCAGGCCGACGAACCCGAGGACGGTGCGGAACCCGCCGAAGTCGTCCCCGGCCAGGAACGTCGCGACGAGCAGCGCATTGGCCGCGACCATGATGCCGATGCCGGTGAGCAGGACCGGGCGGCGGCCCATGCGGTCGATGACGCTGAAAGACACGAAGACGGCGAGCAGCCCGGCGACCTGGACGAGCGCCGGCAGGCCCAGCAGGGCGGCGTTGCCGGTGAAGCCCATGGCCTCGAAGATCCGCGGCGAGTAGTAGACGATCGCGTTGATGCCCGTGATCTGGACGAAGAAGCCGAGCCCGACGACGAAGACGGAGGCTCGCAGGTAGGGCTTGCGCAGCAGCGCGCGCCAATCGTTCTTCGTGGTCGACTCGTTCGCCTGGCGCATCTCGGCGAGCTCCTTCTCGACGAGGACGGCGTCGGGCTCGACGCGCTCGAGGGTGCGCCGGGCGTCGTCGTACCGTCCGCGCATGGCATACCAGCGGGCGGTGTCCGGGAGCTTGACGAGCAGGAGCGTGATGACGACCCCGGGGATGAACGCCGCGGCGAGCATCCAGCGCCAGTTCTCTCCGGCGGCGAGGGCCCAGGCGATGAGGTAGCCCAGGATGATGCCGACCACCGTGGCCACCTGGTACAGCACCAGGAACGCGCCGCGGACCTTGGCGGGCGCGGACTCGGCCACGTAGACGGGGACCACCACCACGGAGACGCCGATGGTGATGCCGAGCAGGAACCGGGCGCCGATCAGGACCGGCACGGCCCACGCGAGACCGGAGAGCAGGGAGAACGCCGCGTACGTGACGGCGACGAGGACCATGGTCCACTTGCGGCCGATCCGGTTGGAGAGGGCGCCGGCGAAGAGCGCGCCGAAGATCTCGCCGATGACGACGGCGGTGGTCACCGTCTGCTGCTGGGCCACGGAGAGCGTGAACTCGTCCGTGATGAACAGCAGCGCTCCGGCGATGTTCGAGGAGTCGTAGCCGTAGATGATCCCGAGGGTGGCGGCGGCGGCCGCGACCATGAGGCTCAGTCTCGAGGACTGGCGGATGTCTTTGACGATGCCCACGCTGGCATTCCTTCCGGGTGCGGATTAGATCCGGGTGAGAGGTAGGGGTGGTGAATGATGGTGCGGGACCGCCGCCATCGGGCGGCCCTGCACGAATGGTCTGGAAAACTAGACCAATAGCGCTGGTGTTAAAATTGGCATAGACCAATCTGGTGTGTCAAGGGTTACACCGAGAAGGGAGTCCGGCGACCCATGGGCCTGCCCAAGTACTACGCACAGAAGCTGCGGATCCTCGAGATCATCGGCGAGCTGACGCCGGGGGCGATGATCCCCACCGAGCGCGAGCTGGCCGAGCGGTTCGGGACGTCCCGGACCACCGTCCGCAAGGCCATCGCCGAGCTGGTCGTCGAGGGGCGGCTGGACCGGACGCAGGGCCGCGGGACGTTCGTGGCGAACCCCCGGAAGATCCATGTCCGCCAGATGACCTCGTTCAGCGAGGACATGACCGGCTACAAGACCGACAGCGTGATCCTGGGGCTGGAGCGGATCGAGGCGACCGAGGAGCTGGCCGTCCGCCTGGACGTGCCGCCCGGCTCGACCGTCACCCGGCTGCGGCGCCTGCGCCGGCAGAGCGGGGAGCCGCTGGCCATCGAGACCGCGCACCTGCCCGGCGGGCTGCCGGGTCTGGAGACGGAGCTCCCAGCCCGCGGCTCGCTCTACGCGACGCTGCGGGAGGTGTACGACGTCGACATTTCGGCCGCCGAGGACCACGTCGAGACCGCGCTGGCCGGCGCCGGGGACGCCGAGGTGCTCGGCGTCGATACGGGGCACCCGCTCCTGCAGGTGCACCGCACGGCGTGGGACGCCGACGGCCGGGCCGTGGAGTGGACGCGAGGGCTCTTCCGCGGGGACCGCTTCAGGTTCGTGGCGCGCATCAGCCGCTAGCTCGCCGTCGACCGCCGCCGGTGCAGGACGCGCCCGCAGCCGCTGGCGATGATCGCGCCATCCCGTGCTGACGTGGCGGTACGGTGATGCCATGACCACCGACTCCTGGGCGCCGCGGCACCGCGGCTGGAAGCTGGCGCACCACCTGCTGCCGGCCTTCGTCCTGGTCGGGGTGCTGCTCGGTTTCGCCGTCGGCGCCGCCTGGGCCCAGGAGTGGCTGCTCGCCGCGCCGCTCGCCGCACTCGGATTCGCCGCGGCCTGGTCGATCGTCCGCGAGTTCCGCCGCGGCGGGCGGGACGTGGCGCCGTCGAACACCGCCGTCGTGACGTCCACCGGCCCGCGGGCGGCGACCCGGTTCGCCTCCTCGCGCGCCTCCGCGCCCACGGGCGGACTGACCGTGGGCGTCGCCGTCGTGACCCTGATCAGCGCCCTGGCCCTCGGCGCGGAGACTCTCAGCACCTTCGCCCACCCGCGGGACCTGGTGCCCGGCGGCGCCGCGCTGATGCTGCTGGCCGTGGGGGTGCTCCTGCTGGTCGAGGGCGTGCGGATGCTGCGGCAGGCCACCGACCAGCCGCCGGGCGTCTACCTCACGCGCAGCCGCGTGATCATCGTCGGCCAGCGCGGGACCCGCGAGCTGTTCTGGAAGGACGTCAGGAGCATCCGCACCGAGGATCCGCCGCGGACCGTCCTCGGCGGGCGGCGCCCGCTCGGCGACCGCGGCCCCAGCCGGATCGTCGTCACCCACTGGCCGCGCCTGGCCGAGGAGCCCGGCCACGAGGTCATCGAGGTGCAGTACCTGCTCTGCGATCCGAACGCCCTGCTGGCGACGCTGCGGCACTATGCCGGCCAGCCCGCGGACCGGCCCGAGCTCGGAACGCCCGAGGTGATCGGCCGCCTCCGGGGCGGCGAGACGCCGTGAGCGTCGACGTGTGAAACCGGCGCTCCACTTCCGGGGAATCGCACACTAGGATGAAAAAAGGGGTGTGACGGCCGCCCCGCTGCTCAACCCTCGTCACTCGATCCCCACCGCTCGTACCCGAGGCCGTTAACCTGCTCGCCATCTCCAACGGCTTTGCTGGCGCTCGACTCATCCTTCACTCGCATCATCCCCGGGAGCCTCCATGACACGTCCAGACCCGCGGCGCCGACGCCCGGCCCGCGCCGCCGGCATGGTCGCCGCGCTGTCCGTCGCCGGCGCCGGCCTGGTCGCCGGCCCGGCGCACGCCCAGCCCGTGGACGCGGACGAGACGGTCACCGTCGACCTGCTCGGCATCAACGACTTCCACGGACGCCTCGAGGAGGACGAGTTCAGCGGCAGCGTCGGCGCAGCCAAACTGGCCGGCGCCGTCCAGGCGTTCACCGCCGAGAACCCCAACACGCTGCTCGTCTCGGCGGGCGACAACATCGGCGCCTCCACCTTCACGTCCATGTCGCAGCAGGACAACCCGACCATCGATGCCCTCTCGGCGGCCGGGCTGGTCGCCTCCGCGGTGGGCAACCACGAGTTCGACCGCGGCTTCGCCGACCTGAGCGGCCGGGTCCAGGACCGCTACGCCGCCGCGACCGGCACCGACGGCAGCGCCTTCGTGCTCGGCGCCAACGTCTACCACGCGGGCACCACCACCCCGGCCCTGCCGGAGTACACGGTGCGGGAGGTCGACGGCGTGACGGTCGGCTTCGTCGGCACGGTCGTCGAGTCCGTCGAGTCGCTCGTCAACCCCGAGCTCGTGGCGGACCTCGACTTCGGCAGCCAGCTCGAGGCGGCCGACCGCGTCGCCGGCCAGCTCTCCGACGGCGACGCCGCCAACGGCGAGGCCGACGTCGTCGTGCTTCTGACCCACGACGGCTCCGAGACCGGAGACTGTGACTCCCTGACCGCGGAGGGCACCGACTACGCGCGGCTCGTGCGCGACGCCTCCCCGGAGATCGACGCGATCTTCTCCGGCCACACGCACCTGGCCTACGACTGCGAGGTCCCCGTCGGCGACACCGGCGCCACCCGGCCCGTTCTGATGGGCGCCGACTACGGCAAGGCGCTCTCCCGCGTGACGCTCGAGGTCGACCCGGCCACCGGCGACGTGGTCGCCCACGACTCGGAGATCGTCACGCTCGCCGACGGCGGCTACGCGGCCGATCCGGAGGTGGCGGACATCGTCGAGGCCGCGGACGCCGAGGCCGAGGTCATCGGCTCGGAGGTGATCGGCCGGATCTCCGGCGACATCCTGCGCGCCGTGGATCCCGAGGACCCGGCGTCGGAGCCGGGCGACAGCCGCGGCCACGAGTCCAGCGCCGTGAACCTCGTGGCCGACATCCAGCTGTGGGCGACGTCGAACGCGGCCTACGGCGGCGAGCCGGCGCAGATCGCGTTCATGAACCCGGGCGGCGTCCGCGAGGACCTGTACGTGGGGAACGACGGCGGCGTGGTGACATTCGAGGAGGCGGCCATGGTCCAGCCGTTCGCCAACACCCTGGTCACCATGGATCTCACGGGCGCCCAGATCAAGGCGGCGCTGGAGGAGCAGTGGCAGCCGGCCGGGTCCTCGCGGCCCAAGCTGCATCTCGGCGTCTCCGAGGGCTTCGAGTACGTGTACGACGAGACGCGGCCGCAGGGCGAGCGGATCCTGGAGATGTCCTTCCAGGGCGAGCCGATCGCCGACGGCGACGTCTTCCGCGTCGTGGCCAACTCGTTCCTGGCCGCCGGCGGCGACAACTTCCGCACCTTCGCCCAGGGCACCGACCGGGCCGACTCGGGCCAGGTCGACATCGACGCCACCGTGAACTACTTCGCGGCGCACGACGTCGTGGATCCGGCCGACGTCGGACGCGCGGTCTCCGCCACGGCCGCGCCGTCGGAGACCCCGGCGCCGTCCGAGCCGTCGGCACCCTCGGAGAGCGCGTCCCCCTCGGCCCCGGGCGGGACCGCAGCGCCCACCGAGACCGCCGAGCCCACCGAGCCCGGGACTCCGTCCGAGACGGCCGCCCTTCCGGCGACCCCGACCCCGAGTCCCACACCGAGCGAGAGCGCCGCGGCGGTCCCGGCGACGATCCCCTCGAGCAGCGCCACGCTCGAACCCGAGGTCGCGAACATCGTGGCCGACGTCGAACGGCAGCGGGAGCGGGACGCCGGGTTCCTGGCACGGACCGGCGTCGCGGCGGCCTGGCTGGGGCTGGCCGGGCTGGTCCTGGTCGCCGGCGGCGCGCTGCTCGTCGCGGCCCGGCGCCGCCCCGCCCCGCGGCACTGAGCGAGGAGGCGCTCAACCGGAGGCACTGAGCCGGAGTCACCGGGTCGGAGTCACCGAGTCGGAGTCACCGAGTCGGAGTCACCGAGTCGGAGTCACTGAGCCGGGGTCACCGGGCCGGAGTCACTGCGCCGAGTCCTCGGGGGGCTCAGGAGCTCGGCAGCACCATGGCCTTCAGCGCGTGGGGGTCGCGCTGGTTGACCGTCAGGGCGGCCTCCGTCTCCTCGAGGGTGAAGCGGTGCGTGATCAGGGTGTCGACGTCCACCTGGCCGCTGCCGATCAGCTCGAGCGCCGCCGGGTAGCAGTTGGCGTAGCGGAAGATGCCGGAGACCGTCATCTCCCGGCCCTGGATCAGGTGCACGTCCAGGGGCACCGTGTCCGCGCCCATGCCGATCAGCACGGCCCGTCCCGCCCGGGCGAGCTGGGCCACGCCGGAGCGGAACGCGGGCGCGGCGCCCGAGCATTCGAGCAGGACGTCGAACTCGCCGTCCGGCGCGGCGTCGGCCCGCCGGGCCTCGATCCCGAGCCCGGCCGCCTTCTCCAGCCGGCTGTCGCTCAGGTCCGTGACCGTCACCCGGCTGGCGCCGAACGCCCGGGCCACCTGCGCGGCGAGCAGCCCGATGGGTCCCGCGCCCGTGATGAGCACGCGGTCCCCCACGGACACGGCTGCCTTGCGGCAGGCCCACACGCCCACGGAGACGGGCTCGGCCATCGCCGCCTGCTCGGCCGTCACGGCCTCCGGGGCGGGGTGCGCGAAGGCCGCGTCGATCGTCACGAGCCGGCTGATGGCGCCGTCGACCGGCGGTGTGGCGAAGAAGACGACGTCGGGGCACAGGTTGTAGCGACCCGACAGGCACTCGTGGCAGGACCGGCAGGGCACGCCGGGCTCGAGCGCCACGCGCTGCCCGACGCGCTCCACCGGGACGCCGGCGCCGACGGCCTCGACGGTGCCCGCGGCCTCGTGCCCGATGATCATCGGCGACTCGACGACGAAGTCGCCGATGCGGCCGTGCTCGTAGTAGTGGACGTCGGACCCGCAGATGCCGACGGCCTCGACGCGGACCAGCACCTCGCCGGGCCCGGCCTCCGGGACGGGCCGATCCTCGATCCGCAGGTCCTTCGGCGCGTGCAGGACCGCGCTGGGGTTCTGGTGGTTCATGGGTTTCCTCCACTTCAGCGTCGGCGCTGCCGACGGTTTCTAGCGTTCTGCTGGGCGGACCGGGCCCTCCGGGCCCGATCCGGCAACCGTCTACTCGCCGGTGACGGCGCCGAGCGTCAGCCCGGTGACGAGCCAGCGTCGGACGGCGAGGCCCACGAGGATCATCGGCAGCACCACGATCGTCCCGATCGCGGTGAGCTGGCCCCAGTCGACGCCCGTCTGGGTGACCAGCTGGGTGGCGGCGATCGGGAGGGTCTGCGAGTTCGGCCCCGAGATCACCGTGGCGAAGGCGTAGTCGTTCCACGCGAAGACCAGGCAGAGCACCGCCGTCGTGACGATTCCGGCCTTGGTCAGCGGCAGCGCGACGTACCAGAAGGTCTGCCAGCGCGTGCACCCGGCGACCTCCGCCGACTCCTCCAGCGACGGCGGGATCGCCTCGAAGAAGGCGCTCATGATCCAAATCGCGAAGGGCAGGTTGAACGTCAGGTAGGCGAGGATCAGCCCGGGCAGCGTGTCGATCAGGCCCGCGAACCGGAAGACGAGGAACAGCGGCAGGACGACGGCGGCGATGGGTGCCATGCGGGTGGAGATGAACCAGAAGGACAGCCCCTTCTTGCCCTTGAAGGCCGTGCGCGCCAGACCGTAGCCGCCGAGCGTTCCGAGCACCGTCGCGATGACGGCCGCGCCGACGGCCGCGATGACCGAGTGGTTCAGGTAGGTCGCCAGATTGTTGGCGCCGCTGAACAGGTTCTCGTAGTTCCGCCAGGTCGGCTCGAAGAACCACTGCGGCGTCGACGCGGTGACGTCGCCGGGCCCCTTGAAGGAGCCGAGCACCATCCAGACGAGCGGGACCACGGTCCAGGCGAGGGCCAGGACGAGGAAGACGACGGCGACGATGCCGCCCGAGCCGCGCCGGTGCGTCGAGCGCCTCCGGGGCGTGGCGATGGTGTGCGTGGACATCAGTGGGTCTCCTTCTCGCTGAGCAGGCCGACGAAGAGCCGGGCGATCATGATGGTCAGCACGAGCATCATGATGCCGATGACGGCGGCGTATCCGAGATCGAAGAACCGGAACGCCGCCTCGTAGAGCCGGACGGGGACGATCTTGGTGGCGTCCGCCGGTCCGCCGTTGGTGGTGACGCTGATGATGTCGAAGTACCGCACCGCGTCCATGGAGCGGATGAGGATGGCGACCAGCAGGATGGGCTTGATGGAGGGAAGGACGATGTTCCAGAACTTCTTCCACTCGTCCGCCCCGTCGATCGACGCCGCCTCCAGCACCGAGGGGTTGACCCCGCTCAGGCCGGCGAGGGTGATCAGCGCGATCAGCGGCGTCCACTCCCACACGTCCATCAGGGTCACGGCGACGAACGCGGACACCGGGTTGCCGAGCACGTCCTGCTCGACTCCGAGGCCCTGCAGCGCCTGGGCATAGAGCCCGAAGGTCGGGTCCAGCAGGTAGCGGCCCAGCAGGCCGACGATCGAGGGCGCCACGAACATCGGCAGCAGGATCAGCGGGAGCAGGAGACCGCGCCCGCGGGTCAGCCGGTTGAGCACGACGGCGATCGCGATGCCCAGCATCAGCTCGAGTCCCAGCGTGGCGGCGAAGTAGCCCAGGGTCAGGCCCCAGCTCTTCCACAGCTCCACGTCCCCGAAGGCGCGGGCCCAGTTCTCGAGTCCGACGAACTCGAGCTGCAGCCCGCCGAGCAGGCGGACCCGGCTGAAGCTCATCATGATCAGCATGACGAGCGGAATGAGGGAGAGCAGGCCGAGCAGCGCGACGCCCGGGGCCATCATCCATCCGGTGAACGTGATGCGCCCGGAGCCCCGCCGGTCGTGCTGGCCGGCGGGCGGGGCGACCGGCGTCGGGCCCACCCCGGGGCTGCCCGGACCGACCTGGCCCGCGCCCCCGCCGGCGCTCTCCGTAGCGGCGCGCCCGCCGTGCGGCCCGTGCTGTCCTGCAGTCTGATCGGCACTCATGCGACCCACCCCCTGGCTACGATTCCGTCGATGCGGGACGTCGCGTCCTCCATGGCATCCCGCGCTGTCTTCTGGCCCGCGAGCATGCGGGACAGTTCCGTGAAGAGCGCGGTGTCGCACTCGTTCCACATGGGGATCTTGGGCCGGAGCCCGATCCTGCCCTCCTCCCACGCGATGCTCACGGCGTCCTCAGTGAGCATGTTCGGCATCTCCGAGGGCCGCGTCGTGGCGGCCTGGACCTCCGGCATGGCGTAGACCGACTGCCGGGTGGGGGTTCCACCGCCGGCGGAGGACTTCAGGTTGCTCAGCTGGGTCGCCGGCGAGGTCGCCCAGTTGACGAACAGCCACGCGGCCCCGCGCCGGGCGCCGGAGGACATCGCGCTGATCCCGATCCCGGTGCCGCCGAAGTGGTTCGCTGTCCCGACCGATCCGCGCGGCAGCGGCGCGTAGCCGACCAGGCCAGGCAGGGCCGCCTCGTAAGTGGCGGCGAACTCGTGCCAGTTCGGCGCCATGGCGATCTCGCCGGCGGCCATCGCATTGCCGACGCCGTCCCAGTCCCAGCCCAGCGACCCCGGGTGGGCGATCGAGACCAGGCGCCGGTAGAACTCGGCGGCCTCGATCGCCTCGGCGGAGTCGAGCAGGCACTTGCCCGGCTCGTCGGTGCCGCGGAGCCCGATCCGCTCCCCGTCGGCGAAGTACTCCCCACCGTAGGACCACAGGACGTTGGAGAAGTCGCACATCAGCGCATCGTGCTGCTTGGCCTGGTGGCCGGTGCCGTACGGGATCTCGTCGACGTTCTCGTTGATCCACTCCGCGATCCGGAAGTACTCCTCCCAGGTGCGGTCCCCCGACGGCGTCGGGTCGAACCCGAGGTCCGCCTCCATTTGGTCGCCGTACTTCTCGAAGATGTCGAGGCGGTACTGCCAGATCATCGTTGGGCAGTCGTACGGCAGCGCGTAGATCGCGTCCGACGCGCCGAACATGCCGGTCGCCTGCAGCTGGGTGGGGATGAAGTCCTCGAATCCGCCCTCCAGCGGCGGGTAGGACTCGTCCGCGGCGAACTCGCGCAGATCCGCGAACCCGGCCGCGTACGGCGCGAGCACCTGGTACGGGTCCGCGTAGACGACGTCGTACTGGGACTGGCCTCCGGCCAGGTCCAGCGCCACCCGCTGGACGAGCGCCTGCAGGTCCAGGGTGACGATGTTGATGTCGATGCCGGTCAAGTCCCTGAACGGCTGCAGATTCGCGGCGATCGCCGCCGTCGGCGCCGTGTTCTCGGAGATGAAGTTGATGGTGGTGCCGGCGAACCGACGCCAGGGGTCGCCGCCGGGGCTGGGCGGCGGCACGGGCGCGGTGCCCGTCTGTCCGCAGGCGGTCAGACCGCCCAGAGCAGCGGCCGCGAGTCCGGCCCCGCCGAAGCGGAGGAGCTGCCTCCGCGTCGGCGTCGAGAGCTGGTGGTCCATGGTTTCTCCTCAGTTCTCGCCCGCTCGGGGCGCGTACCGGTGGATGGGTCTTGGAGGGGGATCCGGGTCAGAAGAGGGTGTAGCCGCCGTCGGCCACCAGCACGGTGCCCGTGGTGAAGGACGAAGCGTCACTGGCGAGGTAGACGACCGACGGCGCGATCTCCTCGGGTGTGGCCGCGCGCTGCATGGGCGCGTCGTCGATCCAGCGCGGCTTGAACCGGGGGTCGTCCACGGGCGCCATATCCGTCCCCACGTAGCCGGGGGCGAGCGCGTTCACGCGGACGTTGTACGGGGCCCACTCGGCGGCGAGGCTCTTGGTCAGCTGGTGGACGGCCGCCTTGGAGGCGTTGTAGGCCGGCTGCCACTGCGGGCGGTTGACGATCTGCGCGGAGATCGAGCCGATGTTGACGATGCTCCCGGCCCGCTGCTCCACGAAGTGCCGGCCGAAGACCTGCGAGCACTTCCAGAGGGCGTCGAGGTTGACCTCGAGGACGGAGTCCCACTCCTCGTCGGTCACCTCCAGCGCCGGCTTGTGGATGCAGGTTCCCGCGTTGTTGACGAGGATGTCCACGCGGCCGAAGTCGTGCACGACGTCGGCGAGGAGCCGTTCGACGTCGTCGCGCCGGGTGACGTCCACCCGGTAGGCGCGGGCCCGCACGCCACGGGACTCCAGGTCCGCCACCGCGGCCGCCGTCCCGTGGCCGTCGGCGGCGGGGTGCGCGACGGCGGCCCCCTCGTCGACGCTGCGGGCGGCGATGACGACGTCGGCGCCCGCGTCCGCGAGGGCCTGGACGAACGCGGCACCGAGCCCGCGGGTGGCGCCCGTGACGACGGCGACGCGTCCTGCGAGCCCGAAAGTCTCCTGCAAATTCATACCGATCAGCCTCCTTGATTCTCGGTCGACTGCCCGGCCCGTTACGCAGTGCCGGGCCCGGACGTTTCCTGTGTCCCTCGAACGTACGGCAGCGCCCTGAGTGTGACTAGCGTCTCCTCGACCGCGGATCGATACTTTTTTGCACCGCCCCGGCCAGAACGATCTAGACTCGAGGCATGGCCCGCTCCTTGCTCGACCGCGCCGACGCCGCCGCCACCGACGCCGCCGCCGCGGAGGACCACCGGCCGGCCATGCGCGAGCTCGTCCCGCACGATCCCCGCCATTCGGCCCGTTGGCACCAGCACGACTACCCCGGCGTGTTCGCGCGCTGGAACTACCACCCGGAGTACGAGCTGCACCTGGCGCGGCGCCAGGGCCAGTACATCGTCGGCGGGAGCGTCGGACACTTCGAGTACGGCCAGCTGGTCCTGGTCGGCCCGAACGTTCCGCACGAGTGGCTGACGCAGGTTCCGCCCGGAGAGGTCCTCGAGGACTCGGACGTGGTGCTGCAGTTCCGGCACGAGTGGCTGCAGGAGTGCGAGCTGCTCCTGCCCGAGCTCGGCGAGCTCAACGAGCTCTGGGGCCGGGCGCGGTTCGGGGTCGAGTTCACCGGGGCGGCCGCCGCCGACGGGGCGCGTCTGCTCGACGCGGTCGGTGCGGCCACCGGCATGGACCGCCTGCTGAGCATGCTGGACCTGTTCCGCCGGCTCGCGCAGGCGCCGGAGGACGAGTACCGGCTGCTGACGGATGGGTGGACACCGCAGCTGAACGACCCGCACGCGCAGGAGATCATCGGCCGGGCCCTGAACTACGTCTCGGAGAACCTGACCGGTGACGTCCGGCTGTCCGTGGCGGCGCGTCTGGCCGGCATGTCCGAGTCGGCGTTCTCCCGCTACTTCACCCGGGCGAGCGGGCAGAACTTCGCGGCCATGGTGCGCCGGCTGCGCATCGCCCATGCCACCAAGCTCCTCCTCCGGACCTCCCTGCCGGTGGCCCAGATCGCACACCAGGTGGGCTACGCGAACCTCTCCAACTTCAATCGCCAGTTCCGCAGGGAGACCGGACGGACGCCGACGGCCTACCGGCGCGCTGCCGGCTGACCGCGACCGGGAGGTGACTAGGATCGGGGGGCGGGACCGGCCCGACCGGCCTGACCCGCCCGACCGACGACGGAGGACACACGGCATGAGCATCTGGTTCGGCGAACCCACGGTGGAGGAGCTCAACGCGCGGCACACGGGATCGCTAAACGAGCACCTCGGCATCGAGGTCACGGAGCTGACCGAGGACTCCGTGCACGGCCGCATGCCGGTGGACCAGCGGACCACGCAGCCGGCTGGGATCCTGCACGGCGGAGCGTCGGTGGCCTTCGCGGAGTCCCTCGCCTCGTGGGGCGGGTACCTCACGGTGGACCCGGCGAGATTCCACTGCGTCGGGCAGGAGATCAACGCCAACCACGTGCGTCCCGGCCTCCCGGGCACCTGGGTGCACGGCGTGGCGACCCCGCTGAGCCGCGGGCGCCGCTCCCAGGTCTGGGACATCCGGATCACCGACGACGCCGGCCGGCTGGTCTGCGTCTCCCGGTGCACCCTGGCGATCGTCGAGGCCGAGCCGCGCCGCTGACTGGCGATCGTCGAGGCCGAGCCGCGCCGCTGAGCGGCCACGGCGGCCACCGCATGCCCGACGCCGCTCGACGCCGCTCGGCGCCGCTCGACGCGCCGCCCACCTCACCGGCACCGGCGTCGTCGTCGTCGTGATCAGCACACCAGCCGGGCGAGCGGCCGCTGTCGTCTATTCCGGCCCACCTCACTAGGCTTCGTCCCAGGGGCGGCCTCGCGGCCCCTCCGCAGAACGAACTCACTGCCGAAGATTCATTGCTGAAAGAGGGGTTCGCACATGGAGTCCGCACGGACGACCGGACCGACCACCGCCCGCCTGGCCCGCCGCGCCGCCGGGTTCACGCCCTCCGCGGTCCGCGACGTCTGGGAGCTGTCGCTGCAGCCGGGCATGATCTCGCTCGCCGGCGGGAACCCGGACCTCTCGCTCATGGACCTCGGTTGGATGGCCGACGCGGCGGCCGAGGCCATCGCCACGCGCCCCGGCAGCGTGCTGCAGTACGGCTCCGGCCCCGGCGAGTCCGCGCTCCGGGAGGCGATCCCGGAGGTCATGGCCGCCGAGGGGATCCACGCCGCCCCGGAGTCCGTCCAAGTGACGAGCGGCTCCCAGATGGGCCTGGACCTGATCGTCAAGCTCCTCTGCGACCCCGGCGACACGGTCCTGGCGGAGGGGCCCACCTACGTGGGAGCGCTGGGCGTCTTCGGCGGGGCGGGCGTGCGGGTCCGCCACGTGCGGATGGACGACGACGGCCTGGTGCCGGAGGACCTCGAGCGCGTGCTCGGGGAGCTCGCCGCCCGGTCCCACCTGCCGCGCTTCCTCTACACCATCCCCACCTTCCACAACCCGACGGGCATCACGCTCGCAACCGGGCGCCGTCGTGCCGTGGTGGAGATCTGTCGGCGCTTCGGCGTGCCGATCGTCGAGGACAACCCGTACGGTCTGCTGGGCTTCAGCGACGCCCCGCGGCCCTCGCTGCACGGGCTCGACCCGGAGAACGTGCTGTACCTGGGCTCGTTCTCGAAGATCCTCTCCCCCGGCCTGCGCGTCGGCTGGGTCTGCGCGCCGCCGTGGCTGCGCCGCGAGCTCCAGCTGGCCGCGGAGTCGACGACGATCAGCGCCTCGGGCCTGAGCCAGGCGCTGGCGACGATATTCGTCACGCAGACCCCGTGGCGCGCGTCCGTCGCCGCGGCGGCCGCGCGCTACGCGGAGCGGGCCCAGGCGCTGTGCGCCGAGCTGGAGCGCTCGCTGCCGGCGGGGACCGCCTTCAGCCGACCCGCCGGCGGTTTCTTCAGCTGGGTGACCCTGCCGGAGCACTGGCGGGCGCACGAACTGCTCGAGGCCGCCCTGGAGCGAAGCGTGGTCTTCATCCAGGGGTCGTCCTTCTCCGTGGACGGACAGGGGTCCAACCAGCTGCGGCTCGCGTTCTGCTCGGTGCCGCCGGAGGGCCTGCGGGAGGGCGTGCGGCGCCTCGCCGGCGCCATGGAGCAGTACGCGGCGGAGCTGGCGGCCGACCCGGCCTGACCTGGATCGCGGGGGGCAGACCGCGCGCTGAGGCGGACCGGCCGTCCGGCCCTGCGCGGCGAGGTCAGCGGCGGGGTCAACGGCCGCGGGCGAGCCGCTTCACGTCGACCGTCGGATCCGCCAGCTGGGCGGGGTCGACGACGATTCCGCGGTCGATGATCCGGCGCGCGGCCCGGATCGTCGCCCCGCCGTCGATCGCGGCGGCCCCGAGCATAGTGCCGTCCGCGGCGAGCCGGAAGGCCGCCACCGGGTTCCCCGGCGGGGCACCCGGGCCGCCCGCGGCCGGTGGGGCGCCGGCAGCGCCCGACGCGGCGGGTCCCGCAGCGTCGGCGTCGGCGAACCGCAGCACCGTGGCCTCGCCGCCGACCATACTCCCGACGCCCTCGACGTGAACGCCGTACCGGTCCGACCAGAACCAGGGGGCGCCGTGCTCCGGCAGGGGCCGACCGAGCAGCGCCGCGGCCGCCGTGACGGCGCTGTGCATGGCGTGCTCCCAGTGCTCGGCCCGCCGCCGCAGCGTGCCGTCCGCCGCGCGGGTCCGTGCCGCGTCGCCGACCGCGTAGACGCGTGGATGACTGGTGCACTGGGACGGGTCGACGACGACGCCGTCGTCCACCTCCAGGCCGGCGGCCTCGGCGAGTGCCGTGTCCGGGCGGACGCCGATCCCCACCAGGACGACGTCGGCCGTGACGGACAGGTCGTTGCCGTTCGGGCCGTCGGCTCCTCCCGGGCGCGCCGGCGGTGCGGGGCGCGCCGGCGGTGCGGGGCGCGCCGGCGGTACGGGGCTCGCCGCGTCCGCGTCGAGGTGGAGCCGGAACGCCTCGCCGTCGCGCTCGATCGCGCGCGGGACGGCCGTGACGACGCGGACCCCGTGCTCGGCGTGCAGGTCGTGCAGCCGCCGTGCGAGCTCGGGGCCGACGGCCGGGACCAGCGGCGGGTCCACGGGGTCGACCAGCGTGGTCTCGACGCCCAGCGCCACGGCTGCCGAGGCGGCCTCCGCGCCGATGAGACCGGCGCCGATCACGACGAGTCGGCGCCCCGGGGCGAGCGCGGCCCGCAGCCGGTCGGCGTCGTCCCGGGTGCGCAGCACCAGCACGTCCGGCAGGTCGCCGCCGGGGATCGGCAGCGCCCGCGGCGTGGCGCCGGTCGCGAGGACGATCCGGTCCGCCGCGATCTCGCGCCCGTCCTCGAGGAGGACGACGCCGTCGTCCGGGCGGAGCTCCCGGACTCGCCCGGCGAGGAGTTCCACCTCGTTCTGCCCGTACCAGTCGGCCGGGGAGAGCAGGATGTCCTCGGCGGTTCGCTCGCCGAGGAGGTAGCCCTTGCTCAGCGGCGGGCGGTCGTAGGGCAGGCCGTCCGGGTCCACGACGGCCAGGGAACCCGTGTAGCCGTGCCGGCGCAGCTCGCGCAGGACGGTGACGCCGGCGACGCCGCCGCCGACCACCACGATCGACTCGATGCCGACCGGATCGCTGCCGATCGGGTCGCTGGCCCTGCCGTCCGTCTCCATCGCTCCCGCTTCCGTCCTGTTCGACTCGCGTCGAGTTTCGGTCCGGCCCGCAGACCGGCTCTGTCCGAGTGCCGGTCGGCTCAGGGAGCTTGGTTCGGGTACAGCACCAGATCGCCGTCGACGACCTCGACCTTGTGCGGGCGGACGCCGACGGTGGCCGGCATGCACGTCACCTCGCCGGTCTTGAGGCAGAAGCGCGCCGAGTGCAGCGGGCACTCGATCTCGGTGCCCTCGATCCAGCCGTCGGCGAGCGAGGCGGTCTCGTGGGTGCACGTGTCGTCGAGCGCGTAGAAGTTGCCGTCCTCGGCATGGAAGATCGTCACGTCGTCGTCGGTCCCGATCTCCTCGGACGCGACCACGCGGGCCTCGCCCTCCTCGATCTCGACGGCGGGGCCGAGGTTGATGGCATCGCTCATGGTGTGCTCCTCCTGGTGGTTCCGCGGGCGTGGTTCCGCGGGCGCCGGGGCGCCCGTCCGCGCACCCTCACGTTACCCGTTCCGGCGGCTTCCCGGGGCCGGCCGGCAGGGGGTTCGGGCCGTCCGCTACGCCTCCCCTGCCCGGGCGGCGGCCCCTCGCCCCGTACGCGCGCCGTGTGAGGACGGCGTCAAGAAGAACGCCACCGGTATCAGGCCGGCGTTAAGAACTGCTCGGGGCCGCTCCCCGCAGGCGTGGACTGGGCGGCGGGGCCCGCGGGGAACGTTGACCCCCGAGCAGCACGAGAGCAGAGGGGGCACCACCGTGGCCGGGGTCGTCGAACCGCAGCACCGGGACGCAGCCCGCCGGGCGATCCGGCAGCGCTGGTCCGCGGTCGCGGGTCCGCTGAAGCGGATCCTCCTGGAGAATCCCGTGCGGCTGGTGCCGGTGGGCTTCCTCGCGGTCATCCTCCTCGGGGCCGCCGTGCTCATGCTGCCCGTCTCCCGCACCGATGCGGACGCACCCGCGCTGATGCCGGCCCTCTTCACCGCATTCTCCGCCGTGTGCGTCACGGGTCTCATCACCGTGGACACGTCGACCTTCTGGACGCCGTTCGGGCAGGGCGTCATCCTGGCCCTCATCCAGGTCGGCGGATTCGGCATCATGACCCTGAGCACCCTGCTGGCGCTCGTCGTCCGGAAACGCCTCACGGTCCGCACTCAGCTGGCCGCAGCCTCCGAGACGCACACCCTCAATCTCGGCGAGGTGCGGCGCGTCCTGCTGCGGGTCGCGCAGATCTCGTTGGGCGTGGAGGCCGTGGCGGCCGCAGTCCTGACCGGCCGCTTCTGGATCGCCTACGACCACGACCCCGCGACGGCGGCCTGGCACGGTGTCTTCCATGCCGTGTCGGCCTTCAACAACGCGGGATTCTCCGTCTTCAGCGACAGCCTCATGGGATACGTGGCCGACCCCTGGATCATCGTGCCGATCTGTACCGCACTGATCATCGGGGGGCTCGGCTTCCCGGTCGTCATCGAGCTCCTCAGTAGGCCCCGGACCCGGAAACTCCCCTCGATGCATCTCCGTCTGACGCTCTGGGGGACGGCGGTCCTGCTGGCCTCGGGCTGGGTGGTCTTCGGCGCTCTGGAGTGGAACCGTCCCGAGACCCTCGGGAACCTGTCCGTGGGCGGCAAGCTGCTGGGAGCGCTCGGCCTGACGGCCTTCCCGCGCACGGCGGGCTTCAACAGCATCGACTACGGCCAGGCCTCCTCCGAGACCCTCCTGCTCACGGACACGCTCATGTTCATCGGTGGCGGCAGCGCCGGGACCGCCGGCGGCATCAAGATCACCACGTTCCTCATCCTCGCGTTCGCGATCTGGAACGAGGTCCGCGGCCACGATCAGGTCCTTGTCGGGGCGCGCGCCATCAGCGCCTCCGTCCAGCGCCAGGCCCTGTCCGTGGCCCTGATGGGCGTCGGATCGGTGCTGCTCGGCACCGTGGCGCTGCTCGCCGTCACCGACCACGATTTCGAAACGGTGCTCTTCGAGTGCGTGTCCGCCTTCGCGACCGTCGGCCTCTCGATGGGTATCACGGGCGACCTGCCGGTCTCCGGCGAACTGATCCTGATCGGGCTCATGTTCATGGGCAGGGTCGGGACCATCACGATCGCGGCGGCCCTCGCCCTGCGGACGCGGCGGCTCCTCTACCGGCTCCCGGAGGAGCGGCCGATCATCGGATGACGAGAGCCCGCGCCGCCGGGCACCTCGAACGGTGCGGCACCGCACCGGATCGGGCGGGATACTGGACGCAGCAAGGACGGACGGGACGGCCCCGCCCGCAGGGACCACTCGCAGGAGGCGACGGTGAGCACAGCAGTTCCCCCGGCGTCGGACGCCGTCGTCCGGGGCCGCCGCCAGCGCTTCGCGCCGCTGAGCTGGCGACGACGGCTCGCCGGCTGGGCGCTGGCCGCCGTCGGTCCCCTCGCCCTGACCGCGGGGTTCCTCGGCTCCGGCACGGGCACCGACGCCACGACGCTCAATTTCCTCTGCCACCTCACCGTGGTGGTCTTCGTCGCGATCCTGGGCGGCTGGTGGCCGGCCGTGGCGACGGCGCTGCTGAGCACGATGGTGCTGAACTGGTTCTTCACCCCGCCCACGGGGCAGTGGCTCATCCACGAGCCCCTGAACGTGGTGGCTCTCTGCTTGTTCCTGCTGGTCGCCGCGGGCGTGGCCCGCGTGGTCGACATCGAGGCGCGCCGTACCTCCGAGGCGGTCCGGGCGCGGCGCCAGGCGGCCGTCCTCTTCGAGCTCGCCGGCGGCGTCATCAGCGAGGGGCTGAGCGTCCCGGCGCTGCTGGGACGGCTGCGGCGCACGTACGATCTGCGCAGCGTCGCCCTGGTGGCGGGGCAACGGGGTTCCGCGGACGGATCGTGGGAGGTCGTCGCCGCCTCCGGCCGGTCGACGCGGGGTCCGTCCGCCTGTGATCGAACGCTGGTGGTCGATGATCGTCACCTCCTGCTGGTCGACGGGACCGCCCGCGAACCGTCCGACGACAGCGTGATGGAGGCGTTCGCGGCGCGCATCGCCGGCGTGCTGCAGCAGCAGGACCTGGCAGAGGCACGGCTCCAGGCGCAGGAGCTGGCCGCCGGCAACGCCATGCGGACCGCGCTGCTCGCCGCCGTCTCGCACGACCTGCGCACACCGCTGGCCGGGATCAAGGCGTCCGCCTCCAGCCTCCGGATGGAGGACGTGGAGTTCAGCGAGGAGGACACCCGGGACCTGCTCGCCACCATCGAGGAGTCCGCGGACCAGCTCACGGAGCGGATCGAGGACCTGCTGGACATGAGCCGCATCCAGTCCGGCGAGTTGGTGGTCCATCAGGTCCCGCTCGACGTCGAGGACCTCGTGGGCGCCGCCATCCACAGCACGGGCGGGGACCCGGCCGGGCGGCGGCGGATCCGCGTCGAGGTCCCGGCCGAGGTCCCGGCGGTCCTCGGCGACCACGGGCTCCTGGTGCGGGTGGTCGCCAACCTGCTGGAGAACGCCCTGAAGTACAGCCGCGACGACGTCGTCGTCGTCCGGGCGGGTGCCGGAGAGATCCGGGTGGTCGACCGCGGGCCCGGCGTGCCCCCCGGGGAGCGCGAGGAGATCTTCCGCCCGTTCCAGCGCCTCGGCGACCGCGACGGGACCACCGGCGTGGGCCTGGGCCTCGCCGTCGCACGCGGTCTCGCCGAGGGCATGGGCGGCAGCGTGCGCGCTGAGGAGACCCCGGGCGGCGGCCTCACCATGGTGCTCTCCCTGCCGACCGCCGAGGGTCCTTCCGTCGACCCCGGCCCGGCCGCGGCGCCGTCGTCCGGCACAGGAGGCCACGCATGAGTCCGACCGTGCTCGTCGTCGAGGACGACGCCCAGATCGCCCGGGCCCTGCTGGTCAATCTCAAGGCCCGGGGCTACGCCGCCCACCACGCCGCCACGGGCCAGCAGGCCCTCCGGCTCGCTGCGGAGGAGCACCCGGACCTGGTCCTGCTCGACCTGGGACTGCCGGACCTGGAGGGCCGGGACGTCATCGACGGGATCCGCGGCTGGTCGCGGGTGCCGATCATCGTGGTCTCGGCCCGCGGCGAGTCGCACAGCAAGGTCGACGCGTTGGACCGGGGAGCCGACGACTTCGTGACGAAGCCGTTCGCCATGGACGAGCTCCTGGCCCGGCTGCGCGCCGCCCTGCGCCGGGCCCACCCCGACCCCGGCCGAGCGGTGGTGGAGACCTCCGACGGCCGGGTCCGCATCGACCTCGCCGACCGCGCTGTCAGCGTCGCCGGGGAGCCGGTCCGGCTCACCAGGCTCGAATGGCGTCTGCTCGAGGCCCTGGCCCGGAACCCGCACCGACTGATCGGGCGGACCGAGCTGCTGACCACAGTCTGGGGTCCGCAGTACGGAGAGGAGTCCAACTACCTCCGCGTCTACATCTCCCAGCTGCGGTCCAAGCTCGAGGTGGACAGCTCCCATCCCCGGTACTTCCGCACCGAACTGGGGATGGGCTACCGCTTCACGCCCTGAGCCGACGGCGCTGCGGCCCCGGACCGGACCGCGCGAGTGACGGAGACCGGCCGTCTCGATAGTGTTCTGGGACACACCGGACACCGAAAGGCCTCCCCATGCGCTCGTCTCGCACCGCGACCCGCCGCCGCGGCGTCGCTGTTGCCGCCGTCGTCCTCTCCTCGCTCCTCCTGACGGCGTGCTCCGGCGGGACGGCCACGGAGCCGGCCGGGGACGGCCCGACGCCGGACGCTGCCCCGGCGGCCGCGAAGGACTCCCGGCTGGCCTCCGTGAAGGAGGCCGGCGTGCTCACGGTCTGCACCACCGGCGACTACCGCCCCTTCACCTATCTCGACCCGGAGACCGGTGAGTACGAGGGCATCGACATCACGATGGTCGAGGACCTCGCCTCACGGATGGACGTCGAGGTCGAGTACGTCCAGACCACCTGGAAGGACCTGATGCCGGACTTCCTCTCCTCGTGCGACATCGGCGTCGGCGGGATCTCCATCTCGCTGGAACGGGCGGAGCAGGCGTTCTATACGGAGGCGACCCTGGACGAGGGCAAGACGCCGATCACCCTGTGCGAGAACGTCGAGAAGTACGACACGGTCGAGGAGATCAACCAGCCCGGCGTCCGGTCCATCACCCCGATCGGCGGGACAAACGAGGAGTTCGCGGAGGAGCACTACCCCGAGGGCGAGATCATCCGCCACGAGGACAACAACACCATCTTCGACGAGATCATCGCCGGGCGGGCCGACGTCATGACCACCGACGCCTCGGAGACCCGGTGGGTGGCGAACGAGAAGCCCGAGCTCTGCGCCGTCCACCCGGACGACCCGTTCAACTTCTCGCAGAAGGCGTACCTGCTCCCCCGGGGCGATGAGGCGTTCCAGGAGTACGTGGACCAGTGGCTGAACATGGCCAAGCATGATGGGACCTACGACGCGGCCAAGGAGCCGTGGTTCGGATGAGCCGGAGGATCGTCGTGCTGACGGGCGCCGGGATCTCCGCGGAGTCGGGGATCCGGACCTTCCGCGCGGCCGACGGGTTGTGGGAGGACCACCGCCCGGAGGACGTGGCGACGCCGGAGGCGTTCGAGGCTGACCCGGCCCTGGTCCACCGGTTCTACAACGCGCGGCGCGCGCACCTCTCGAGCGACGGCGTGGAGCCGAACGCCGCGCACCTCGCGCTCGCCAGACTCGAGCAGGAGTACGACGGCGACGTCCTGATCGTCACGCAGAACATCGACGACCTGCACGAGCGAGCAGGATCCCGGAACGTCCTGCACCTGCACGGGGAGCTGCTGAAGATGTCCTGCACGGAGTGTGCCGCGGTCCGGGACGCCTGGCCGGAGCTCGGCGTCGACTCCATCTGCCCGGGGTGCGGGGTCTCGGGCCGCCTGCGCCCGCACGTCGTGTGGTTCGGCGAGATGCCGATCGGCCTGGAAGGGATCCTCGAGGCGCTGGAGGACTGCAGCGTCTTCGCGGCGGTCGGGACGTCGGGCAATGTCTATCCCGCCGCCGGCTTCGTTCACGTCGCGGCGGCCGCCGGCGCGCAGACCGTCGAGCTGAACCTCGAGCCGTCGGAGGTGAGCTTCGGCTTCGCGGAGGTGCGTCGGGGCCCCGCCGCGTCCGAGGTCCCCCGGTGGGTCGACGAGGTTCTCACGAACCAGTGAAGCGGCCGCATCAGGCGTCGTCGTGGGGCGCCTCGACATTCGGATCGTCGTCGACCTCGTCCGGCTCGGGCGCGCCGGCCTCCATGGCCGCGCGCCGCTTCGGATCCTGCGGGATCTCGCCGTGTGGGGGCCTGTTGTAGTACTTCTGGTACCGCTCGTCCTCGTACCTGCCCATGGTCTTCTCCGGTCATGTCCTCAGGGCCGGTCGACGGTGACCGACTCCTCCACCGTGGCACCGCGCTCGGCCGGTGGCAAGAGCTTCTCGCGTCCCCTCGCCCTTCGCCCGCCTTCCGAGAATGTTGCCTCTTCGACTCGTCCTCCACAGGTCCGTTGCCGGGCGTTGCCGTGCACAGTGGTGCCGGCCGTCCGGGCGTCCAACCTGATGGCGGGCGAGGATGAATACATGGATTTCACCGGAGCGGATGGGGCAGGCGGAGCGTCAGCGGCAGCAGCCGCTGCAGCAGACGCCGCGCCTGTTCCTGCCGCGTCGACCGGCACGGCGGCGTCCACCGTGGCCGCAGGCTCCACCCTCGGGCGCTCTGGCCTGCTGGAGCGGTGGGAGGCCTTGGATGTGGTGGTCCGGGAGCTTCTCGCGGAGACGGCCGAGGCGGTCTGCGAAGGTCCGTGGGATCCGGGGCCGGCGGCCCGGCTGGTGCACCTGCTCGAGGGCGTGGGCCGGGGCACGGATTTCGGGCGGGTCCTGGGGGCGCGGGTCGCCGAGGAGGCCGATCTCGCCGGGGCCGGGGCCGGCGGGACGGGGCGGGGATTGTCGGAGTTCAAGAGCACCGCGGACTGGTACCGGCACGCCGAACGCGTCACGACCACCGAGACGAACCGGCGCCTGAACCTGGCCGGGTCGTTGCTGCCCCGCCGTGCGCTCACCGGTGAGGTGTTGGTGCCGAGGTACCCGCATCTGGGTGAGGCTGCTGTCGCCGGGGAGGTCTCCGCGGAGGCTGCGGTGATCGCGGTGCGCTGCCTGGACCGGGTGGCCCCGCGGGCCGTCCAGCTCGGCCCGGACGCGGTGCGGATGTGGGAGGCGATGGAGGAGAACCTCGCGCAGGCGGCCCGGCGTTTCGATCCGCGCACTGTCGAGGCCGTGGCCCAGCAGTGGGAGGTCGCGATCGACCAGGACGGCCTCGAGCCCTCCGCGGCGGTCAAGCAGTCCCAGCAGGGACTGTTCTACAAGGGCCGGCGGCAGGGATTGCACCGGTTCCATCTGAACGTCACGACCGCGCAGTTCGAGATCCTCCGCACCGTCACCGGCGCCGCCACCAACCCCCGCACCACCCGCAACAACAACGACATCAACGACATCAACGACGAGGCGACCGGAGCGAAGGGACCTGCCGCCGGCGGGCCCGCCGCCGACACGGACCGGCCGGGAGCAGACGGCCCGCTCTCCGGCGCGGCCGCCGATGCGGGCCTCATTGGATCCGCGGCCGGAGGGACAGGAACGAGCGCCAGTGGCGGCGTCGACGGACACGAGAACGAGAACGGGCGTGGCGACTCCGCGGCCGCCACGGAGAAGACGGACCGGACGGGTACGAGCAGCGACGTCGGCGCCGCTGGCTCCGTTGGCGCTGATCCGAGTCCCGGTGCTTCGGCGGTTCCGGTGGCGTTCCTCCCCGAGCCGGGGGCGGCGCTCGCGGATGAGCGGTCGCGGGCGCAGCAGGAGCTCGACGGGATCCTCGCCGCCCTGAACATCGCGTTGGCGACGGACCGGCTGCCCTCCACCGGCGGTCAGCGCCCCGTCGTCATGGTCACCATCGACCACCAGACCCTGCTGCACCAGACGAACGGAACCGATGCATCCAGCGGCCCGCACGACCAGACGGCCAGTCCTCCAGGGCACTCCGATCGGCCCGGAGGGCCCGGCCGGTCGGCACACCCGCCGGGTGGCCGGGACGACGGCGCCCTGGGAGGCCTACCGGATGAGCCGTCGGGTGGTTCGTCGTGGCGGCTGCCCGTCAGCCGGGGCGTCTACACCCCGATGATGCCGCCCGCCCAGCTGCGCCGCCTCGCGTGCGATGCGGCGGTGCTGCCGGCCGTGCTCGGCGACCAGGGCCAGGTCCTGGACCTCGGGCGGGCCCAGCGGACCTTCACTGCCGCCCAGCGCCGCGCCCTCACCATCCGCGACCGGGGGTGCACGTTCCCCGGCTGCACGGTCCCGGCGACCTGGTGCGAGGCCCACCACGTCGTTCCTTGGCACCAAGGAGGGGCCACCGACGTGTCCAACGGGGCCCTGTGCTGCCTGTTCCACCACACCCTGGCCGACAACAGCACCTGGGACATCGACACCACCACCGGCATCCCGCTCTGGCGACCACCGGCGACCGTCGACCCGCAGAGGCCCCTGATGCGCAACCCCTACTTCCACCCCGAAACAACCGACCAGACAGCACTCCTGCCCCTCGACCCACCGGAGCCGACACCCATCCCCTTCTGAACCGATAGCCATGAATCGGCAGACGCGTAACATTCGCCGACGCGCCTAGGCTGGACCCGTGGAGACAGAGAACCGGACCTCACAGCACGCTGGACTGACGGCAAAGCCGCGGCTCGTCATCCAGACGGTCGAAGATGCACCGAAGCCGTACAACGCGGCCGCCATCGAGGACTTGGCCGACGTGGTGTACACCGGCCCTGCCGGGCTCGCGACCGCGCTGCCGGACGCCGATGCGTTGCTCCTGTGGACACGCTTCGCCGGTGTGCTGCAACGGTCCTGGCCTGCCAAGCACCACCTGCAGTGGGTTCACATTGCCGCCGCAGGCGTCGACTCGGTGCTCTTCGACGAACTCAGGGACGCACCGGTCAGCGTCACCAACGCGCACGGCGTCTACGACGAGCCGATCGCCGAATTCGTGCTCGGCTCCGTGCTGGCCCACGACAAGCAGCTCCACGTCAGCAAGGGTTTCCAGCGAAACGCGGAATGGCGACGCCGCGAGCTGACGCGCACCGCCGGCAAGCGGGTTCTCATCGTGGGCACCGGCGGCATCGGACGGGCCACGGCCCGCCTCCTGTCTGCCGTCGGGCTCGAGGTGCGCGGGGCCGGGCGCACCGAGCGCGACGACGATCCGGATTTCGGCACCGTCGTGTCCAGCTCCGAGCTGGCAGAGCACGCCGCCTGGGCTGATCACCTGGTGCTGATCGCACCACTGACACCGGACACCCGGAGCATCGTTGACGCCGAGGTTCTTGCCGCGATGAAGCCCTCGGCCCACCTGATCAACGTAGGCAGGGGTGCCCTCGTGGACGAGCCAGCCCTCGTGCAGGCCCTTCAGACCCATCGAATTGCCGCGGCCTCGCTGGATGTTTTCGCCACCGAGCCTCTGCCGGAGGAGCACCCGTTCTGGACGATGGACAACGTGCACGTCTCGGCCCACATGTGCGGCGACGTCACGGGCTGGCAGGACGCTGTCGCGGATCAGTTCCTCGACAATCTGCGCCGATTCGTCGAGGGTCGAGAACTGAGGAACCCGGTGGACAAGGAACGCGGGTACGCGCAGAAGGTGCCCGTCCCAGCGTCATGACCGGTACGGCCGCACAGTCGCAGCGAACACCCTCACGACCGGTCCCCTCCGGTCGACGGTTGCGTCCGCCGCATCCGTCTGGCCTCACGCGACTGCTCGTCGGGGTCGCTCTCCTGGCCGCCTGCTTGGCTCTGGCGGCGGTAGCCCTCCTGGTGCTCGGGGCGTTCTTCCCAGAGCTGCCGCTGCTGGGCCAGATCGGGTCGCTCCTCTCCGGGTGGTTCGCCCGGGTGGGGGTGGCAGTGGCCCTCGTGCTGGCCGTGGGCCTCGCCCTGACTCGCTGGACCAGCCGGCGCGGACGCCGCCGCTGGCGCGTCGTCCTCGCGGCTCTCGGGGCGGTCGCGCTCCTGGGATGCATCGTCGTGACCGTCCGTGTCGTGGCCACCGGACTGGACCACGGCGTCCTGATCAACCCGCTCGCCGGCCCGACGGCGCCCCGCGCTCCCGACGCCATGGAGCAGTACGGCACCGTCCCCGACGACCCGGAACGGTTCGGTGCCCTGGCGGGTGAACCGCTGGAGGTCTCGGTATGGACGCCGACGACGCCTCAGGCCGGGTCGGCGCCGATCGCCTTCTTCATCCACGGCGGAGGCTGGATCTCCGGCTCTGCCACGGACGACGCGGCCGGGATGAAGGCCACACTGGCGGACTCCGGCTGGCTGGTGATCAGCGCCGAGTACACCCTGGCCGCCCCGGCACGTCCCACGGCCGGGATCGCCGAGGCCCAACTCGGCTGCGCCATGGCCTGGGCCGCCGCCCATGCGCCGGACTACGGCGGCTCGCCCGGTACTTTCGTCTCACTCGGCGACAGCGCCGGCGGAAATCTGGCCATCAATGCTGCGTATCGCGGGAATGCCGGCACACTGAGCTGCCCGAGGCAGGGACCTCTGCCCGACGTCGACGCGGTCGCACCGCTGTTCCCCGCCGTCGATCCGTACGCCCTGCATGCCGATGCGATCACCGGCGGGGATCGACCCGGGCGCGATTTCACCGAGCGGTACACGGGCGGCACCCCGGCGGAGCGGCCCGAGGTCTACCGCGCCGTCGACTCGTCCACGCACGTGAGCCCGCAGGCGCCCCCGACCCTGATCCTGCAGGGCACGAATGACCACATCGTCCGGCCGCATGCCGTCGACGACTTCGCGGCCGAGGCCGCCGCGGCCGGGGTCGACACGACGCTCGTGCGGGTGCCCTTCGCGGACCATGTGTTCGAAGCCTCGCCGATGGGCTCGCAGCTGTACACGGAAGTCACGCTGCGATGGCTCGAGGACCTCGGACTGAGCCCGGAGCGCTCCTAGCCCGCGCCGACAGGAGCCACGAGCAGGCGGGAAACCCGCGATCGGACGTCGAATCCGATCGGATCGCCACCCGGCCAGACCACGAATCCGTGAGACGCCGAGCTCGGTCAGACGACGAACGCGGTGACCGACCCGGTTTCGATCTCCGTGCGGCCGGCGTCGCGGATGAGCGGTCCCGTGGCCTGCCGCTGGAGGTCCTTGAAGTCGTCCGCGCCGGCCCAGCGGACGCTCACGGGCTGCCCGGCCTCCAACCATGCGTCGACGCGCGGATGATCCCGGCGAATGGCGTCGAGCAGCCAGGCGAACAGGGCGTGCGCGGCCTGCGCGCAGGCTTTGCCCGTGGACATCCCCAGCGTGTCGTTCAGTACCAGTACGACGGCGTCGGGTGACGCCGCGCCGCCGGCCTCACGCTCGGCGCGTGCACCGTCTGGAGAGGCCTCCCCGGCGGGTGAGGGGTTGCGTCCCGCCTCGGGGCCGTCGGGAAGGTCTGCGGACGGCAACCTCTCCGTCGGCTCCGGCGTCGGCGTCGTGCTGTCCTCCCGTGCTGCGAGCAGTTCCGCGCGT
Source organism: Zhihengliuella sp. (assembly GCF_031178195.1). Classification (GTDB taxonomy): domain Bacteria; phylum Actinomycetota; class Actinomycetes; order Actinomycetales; family Micrococcaceae; genus Zhihengliuella. Next base: position 221,615 of record NZ_JAPSJL010000004.1, on the reverse strand, counting down.
TCGCCCAGCGTCCGGGGCAGGGCCGTGCCGGAAACCTGGAGCTTGGCGATCTTCTTCGGCAGTTCCTCCTTCGGCGCAGGCACGAAGGCGATGGCGAGCCCCCCATCGGAGCCCCCCTCGAGGCGCGCCTCGCCCTCGACGGCGCCCAGGGGTTCCGCGAACTCGGCGACGATCTTCGGGAAGGTCCGCGCGTCGGCTCGGCGGACCGACTTGCCGAAGTGCACGGCGGCCCACTGTCGCCACTCAGGACGGTCCGGTTGGGCGAGGAAGGCATTCACACTCGCGATCGCGGCCGCGGCGACGCCCTCCGATTCCAGCGCGGGCCGGTCCTTGTCGACGAGCAGCACGATCTGCTGCATGAGTTCGCGGTCGTCGCGTTCGAAGAGTGCCACGCCCCCAGTTTCCCAGACAGGTCGCCGCGCGCCGACGCCGGCGGCTCGGCGGGCCATCCGAGGGTCGCGGATCATCCCGACCTCGCATTGCGGGCCACCGCGCGGCGGCCCCCGCTAGCGGGACTTTAGCGCCAGCGACGCTCCGAAGCCTACGAGTGCAGTCCCGCAGACGCGATCGACGAACCGCACGTAACGCGGCCGCTGCAGCCGGCCGCGGGCCGTATGGACCCCGGCGATGATCAGGGCGAACCAGGTCAGCCCGAGCAGGTTGTGCACCCCTGCGAGCGCGACGCCCATGAGCCACGGCGAGACGCCCTCCGGGATGAACTGCGGGATCATCGCGATGTAGAAGACGCCGATCTTGGGGTTCAGGAGATTCGTCCCGAGACCCTTGGCCCACGCCAGCACGAGGCCCCCGTGCAGGCGCCCCGTCGCCACGGCGACGTGGGCACCCTGGGAAGCACCCGCCGTCGTCGTCGGATCAGCGGGGCGGAAGGATCTCCAGAGCATCGTCACGCCGAGCCAGATCACGTACGCCGCCCCGGCGATCCGCAGCGCCGTGTAGGCGAATTCGGACGCCGCGAGGAGGGCGGAGGCGCCGACCGCCGCAGCGACGCCCCAGGTCATGGCACCCGTGTTGATCCCGACTGCTGTGGCGAATGCGTAGCGACGGCCTTGGCTGATGGCGGACCGGAGGACCAACACGGTGTCCACTCCGGGAACGATGGTCAGGAGTGCCGCGATCGCAGCAAAGGACAGCAGCGCCTGTTCGATACTCACAGCGGAATCCTACGGCTGCACGCTGACGCGCGTTCACCGCCGGGGCAGGTACCGCTGCAGGGCCGAGTCGGCGAATCGCTCGCCCATGACCCGGTGCGCCTCGGCGTCGGGATGCAGCCGGTCCGCCATGGGCCAGCGCTCTGCGTCCCGGGGGGGCCGTAGAGCTCGCGGTCGGTTTCGAAGTGCGACAGCCAGATCTGCACCCGCCCGCGCGGGTCAGGCCAGCCGGCGGGCGCCCGACGACGGCCGGACGCCGAAGATCTCCGGGGTCGCGTGCCCCGCAGCATCGAAGGCATCCCGCACGGCCGACCCGACATGCTCGGCGTCGTTGGCGCGCACGAGCGCGATCGCGGTCCCACCGAAGCCGCCGCCCGTCATCCGGGCGCCGTAGGCCCCCGCCGCCAGCGCCGTGTCGACGGCGAGGTCCATCTCCGGGCAGGAGTTGCCGAAGTCGTCCCGCATCGACGCGTGACTGGCGGTGAGGAGGTCTCCGAGGTCGGCGAGCGCCCGCCCATCGGGGTTCCCGAAGTCGACCGTCTCCAGCAGTCGAACGGCGTCCAGCACCCGTTGGTTCTCGGTGACGATGTGCTTGACGCGGGAGAAGATCTGCGGAGCGAGCCGTTCCCGCGCTCCGGGGAGGTCCTCCAGGTCGACGTCGCGCAGGGCTCTGACCCCCAGCTCCCGCGCACCGTCCTCGCAGGCCTGCCGGAGCTGGCCGTAGCCGCCCGACTCGTGCGCATGGCTGACCCGGGTGTCGATCGCGAGGATCTCCAATCCGGCCCCGGCGAGCGCCAGCGGCACCCCCCGCGCTTCCCGCGTCCGGCAGTCCAGGAACAGCGCCCGTCCGTCCTCGGACAGCAACGACGCCGACTGGTCGAGGATCCCCGTCGGAGCCCCGACGAACTCGTTCTCCGCCCGTTGGGCGATCAGCACCAGCTCTGCGGGGGCCAGACCGAGCCCGGCGAGGTCGTTCACGGCCACCGCGACAGCGCATTCGATGGCCGCGGAGGAGGACAGTCCGGCGCCGATGGGCACGCTGGAGTCGAGGACGACGTCGTACCCCGGGCCGACCTCGGCCGCCCCGGGCTCGCGGCCCAGCGACCAGAGGACGCCGGCGACGTAGCGGGCCCACCCGGGCAGGCGTCCGCCCGCCGGGTCCTGCGCGGGGGGAGCGCCGAGCAGGTCCCGGAGATCGACGGCGACGACGCCGGCTCCGGCGACGTCCTGCCGGCCCGCGATGCGCAGTTCGCCAGTGTGGGTGCGGCGCGCGGCGACGCGGGCCGTGTGCTCGATGGCGAAGGGCAGCACGAAGCCCTCGTTGTAGTCGGTGTGCTCGCCGATCAGGTTCGCGCGCCCCGGGGCGGCCCACACGCCCTCCGGGGCGCCGCCGAAGACGGCGTGGAAGTGGTCGGCGAGGTCGGCAGCGTCACGGGCTCCGGCGGGGAGGGTGGTCATGGACTCGGGTTTCCTCGGTCTGTCGAGTGGGCGGAGGTCTGTCGGGTGGGCGGAGGTCGGGTGGGCGGTGGTCGGGTGCGGAGCCGGCCAGGGCCAGGACGTCAGGCGTCGGCGCGGACGATGGCCTCGCGCAGGGCCTGCGCCGAGGCCTCGGGCATCACATCGCCGACGAACGCGCCCATGGCCGCCTCCGAACCGGCCAGATACTTCAGCTTGTGCTCGGCCCGGCGGGGGCTCGTCAGCTGCAGGTGCAGACGGTACTCGCCCCGCCCGTCGTCGTACCCGCCGGCCCGCCTCCCCCGGGGCGCCTGGTACCAGGCGGAGATATAGGGGGTCGGCGTCTCGTAGAGGGCTTCGATCCCGCGCAGCAGGCGATGGTAGACGGAGGCCAGCTCGTCACGCTCGGCGTCGTTCAGCTCCGTCAGATCCCCGACGTGCCGGTGGGGCATCAGGTGGACCTCCACCGGCATCCGGGCGGCGAACGGGACGAAGAGCGTCCAGTGCTCGCCGCGGTGGACGACGCGCGCCCCCTCCTCCAGCTCGAAGGCGAGCACGTCGGCGAAGAGGTTGCCGCCGGTTCGCTCGCGGTGCTCGCGGACCTGCCGCAGCTGCGCCTGCACCCTCGCCGGCACGTACGGGTACGCGTAGATCTGCCCGTGCGGGTGGTGCAGCGTCACCCCGATCTCCGCGCCGCGGTTCTCGAACGGGAACACCTGCTCGACGCCGTCGAGCGCCAGCAGCGCGCGCGTGCGGTGCGTCCAGGCCTCGACGACGGTGCGCACCCGCTCACCGCCCATCCCGCTGAGCGAGGCCGCGTGGTCGGCGCCGAAGACCACCACCTCGCACCGCCCGTGCGCCGGGTCGACGCTGCCGAGCCCCGCGCCGAGGACCTGCGCGTGCTGCTCGGGCCCGAAGGACGGGAAGCGGTTCTCGAACACCGTCACGTGGTAGTCGTCCGCCGGGATCTCCGACGGGTTCGCCGCGGTGCTGGGGCACAGCGGGCACTGGTCCGCCGGCGGCAGGTGCGTCCGCGTCTGGCGGTGGGCGGCGAAGGCGATCCACTCGCCCAGGAGCGGGTCGTACCGCAGCTCGGACGACGGCGGGCGGTCCGGGAGGTCGCGCCGGTCCGGGATGGGCGTCGCCGACGGCGCGGTCCCGCTGTCGTAGAAGTAGTACAGCTCGCGCCCGTCGGCCATGGTGGCGGCCACGGGCTCCGGGGCGGTGTTCGCGCGGGTGTCCGGCTGGGTCATGGTCGCTCCTATGAGTGCCTGGGTCGGGTCCTGGGTCGGGGTCCTGGGTCGGGGTTCGGGACGGGGGCTCATCCCGAGACGCGGAGCCGGAGGGTGAGATCGACGCGCCGCGCGCTGAAGGTGGCCCCCTCGGTGACGCCGACGCCGCAGGAGCGGGTGCCGATCCCCTGGTGGCCGCCGTCGATGGTCAGGTACCAGGCGCTGGGCTCGGGCAGCAGCGCGTGGTGCGTCGCTGAGGCGAGCTCCTGCTGGCTCCACGGCGACAGTGTGAACCCGGTGTCCTCGGGGCCGCGGACGACGTCGACGAGCAGCCGTCGGCCTCCGACGAGCACGAGCTCGAGCTGACGCAGCCGGCCCCTGCGACCGTTGGCCTGCGGCTTCGGGTAGTCGGTGCGCACCTCGCCGACCGTCAGCCGGTGGGCGCCGAGCCGGGCCGAGGCCGCCTGGTCGGCGTAGGACTCGCCGGGTCCGGCACCGCACCAGCGGACCTCGGAGGCGTCCGTCAGCGCGTCGACGGGGAGCGCGAATCCGAGTCCGAGGAGCGGCAGCGGCACCCCGAAGTCGTCGGCGGTCAGGACGGCGTCGAGCAGCCAGCCCCCGGGCTCGCGGCTCCACTCGAGCTCTGCGGAGATGCCGGCGCGCTCCTGGGCCGCGGCGTAGCGCTGGAGGACGCGGAGGGCGCCCGGCTCCACATCGGAGGCAGGGCTGACGCTCACGGTGCGCCGCTGGAGCCGGTCCAGGCCCCGGGCGTACCACTCGTCGGCGATCGGCGCCGGCTCGTAGGGGACCGTGCCGGCGTAGGCGTTCCAGTCGAAGTCCCCGGGTGCCTGCTGCTCGACGCCGACGGCACCGTAGGTGCCCGGGCGCATGTCGCGCGTCGGCTCGCTGCAGAGCAGGTCATTGTCGGTCGGGGCGCGAAACGCCGCGACCTCCGGGCCCGAGATCCCGACGCCGTCGAGCCCCCGGAGCAGGCCATGCGCGTCGAACTCGGCGTCGGCTGCGCCCGGCTTCGGCACTCCCGCGTCGCAGGGCAGCTGCCGGACGGACTCCCCGGCCTCGAACTGGCCCCACGCGACCTCGTGCCCCGCCTCGGCCCACCAGGCGTCGGCCTTCAGGTGTGCGGAGATTGTGAGCACTCCCCCATCGCCCTCGTCCTCGCCGCGGAGGTGGCACTGCAGCTCGCGGGGCAGCTCGAACGTCACCTCGGTGCGCGCGGGGACGGCGGGCACATCCAGCACGGTGGCGACGACGTCGTTCCCGGCGCTCGTCGTCCACACGGCCCGGACCTCGAACGCCGAGGTGTCGGCGAAGTCCTGCCGGTTGCGCACCGTGAGCGTGCAGCCGGCGAGTCCGAAGCACACGGGCTCGATCACCTTGGCGTACTCGATGAGCCCCGGCGTCGGGGTCAGGTCGGCGAAGACCAGCCCGTCGAGCACGAAGTTCCCGTCGTGGATCGGCTCGGCGAAGTCGCCGCCGTAGGCCCGCACCAACCGTCCGTCCGGCGTCCGCGCCTCGAATCCGTGGTCCTTCCATTCCCAGACGAACCCGCCGGCGGCCCGGTCGTGCGCGTCGAAGACGGCCTCGTAGTCGCTCAGCCCGCCGGGCCCGGTGCCCATGGCATGCGCGTACTCGCAGAGGAGGTAGGGCTGCTGGGCGATCCGGTCGCTCCCCTCCCGGCTCGCGGTGGGGATCGGCTCTCCGCGGCAGATGGCGTGCGACTCGGTCGGCGTCGCGTACATCCGCGAGTAGACGTCGGTGTAGCGGGCGTCGTGGTCGCCCTCGTAGTGGACGGGGCGCGTGGCGTCGTGCTCGTGCAGCCAGTCGGCCATCGCCTGCAGATTCCGCCCGGTGCCCGCCTCGTTGCCCAGGGAGAACATGACGACGCTCGCGTGGTTGGCGTCGCGTCGCCACATCCGCTCCACCCGGTCCAGATACGTCTCGCGCCAGGCAGGGTCGTCGGACGGGTTCCCCTCCCACAGCACCAGGCAGTAGCCGTGGGTCTCGACGTCGCACTCGTCGACGATCCAGAAGCCCAGCTCGTCGGCGAGCTCCAACAGGTGGTGGTCCGGCGGGTAGTGGCTGGTGCGGATCGCGTTGATGCCGTGCCGCTTCATCACCGCCAGCTCGCTGCGGGTGTACTCGCGGGTCACAGTGCGGCCGGTGCGGGGGTGGAACTCGTGGCGGTTCACCCCCTTGAAGCGGACGGGGGCGCCGTTGACCTCCAGCACCCCGTCCTCGATGGCGATGGTGCGGAATCCGGCGCGCAGCGTCACGGTCTCGCTGGCCGTCGCTACCTCCACGGTGTAGAGCCGCGGCGTCTCCGCGGTCCATCCGTCGACGGGCCCGACGTCGATCGTCGCCGTCGCTGTGATCCTCGCCTCAGCGGCAGCCGCCGTCACGGCCGCCGCGCGGCCCCCAGGTCCGAGGCCGACCGAGGTCTCGACGCCGAGCTCGGGGATCCGCACGGCGACGGGGAACGCGTCGCGCGCAGCGTCGACCTCGAGCGTCAGGCGACCGGTGCCGGCGTCGTACTCGGCGACGCTGCGCACGTCCCACAGACCGCCGGCGGACTGGGCGATGAGCGTGACGGAGCGGAAGATGCCCGGCAGCCACCACTGGTCCTGGTCCTCGACGTAGCTGGCGGCGGAGAACTGGTGCACGCGGACGACGAGCCGATTCCGCTCCTCGCGGAGGTGGTCGGTGAGGTCGAACTCGTGGGTCAGGCGGCTGCCGGCGGCGTGGCCGAGGTCGAACCCGTTGAACCAGACCTTGAAGATCGACTCGACGCCCTCGAAGCGGAGGATTGCCCGGCCGCCGGCGCGGACCGCCGCCGCGAACCCGGCGCCGAGTTCGTCCAGGGCGAACTCGCGCAGGTAGTCGCCGGTGCCGTTCTCGTCCGGCACGAACGGCGCGTCCAGCGGGAAGGGGTAGTTCACGTTGGTGTACCAGGGGCTGCCCCACCGGTTGCGCTGGCCGAGCACCAGGGGTCCGTTCCCCTCGTCGAGGACCCAGTGGCCGGGAACGGCGACCGTATCCGGGAAGTCGGCGGTGTGCTCGGGCCAGGAGTCGCCCTGCGGGTCCGGCGCCGCCGCGAGCACGCTGGGTGCATAGCGGAAGCCCCAGCGGCCGTCGAGCGTCGCCTCGGGCCGGTCGGACGCCAGATGGGAGCGCGCCGGCAGGACACCCTCACCGGGCGACGTGGAGAGGAAGTAGGGGCGTTCGTTCACGTGGCTCTCCTGCTGCTACGGGAATGCTGTGCGGGCTCCGGACGACGTGCACCGACGGGCAGTGGGCGGCTGCGAGGACGTGCGGATCCGGTCTCCCCTCGGAAACACTGCCCAATATCACTCACATCCGCACATTTTCTACCGTAAACTTACACCACGGCCTCCCATGATGCGAGGCCTGTCACACTTCCGGCACAGAACGGACAGACCATTGGCCGAACTCCTCCCCCAGCAGCGGCACCAGCACATCCTCGACGAGCTCAAGCGTCACGGCCAGGTCCGGGTGACAGACCTCGCCGCGCAACTGGGCATCTCCGAGATGACCGTTCGCCGGGACCTCGGCACGCTCGAGGCCGCGGGCGAACTGGTCAAGGTCCACGGCGGCGCCACCCGGCAGCACTCGGCCGCGAGCGACGAGCCCGGGTTCTCCCGGAAACTCAGCCTTCAGTCCGCCGAGAAGGAGGCGATCGCGCGTTGCGCCGCCCGGCTCGTCTCCCCCGGGATGACGGTCGGCCTGAACTCCGGCACGACGACGTTCGCGCTCGCCCGGCACCTGACCGGCGTCGACAACCTGACCGTGGTGACCAACTCGCCGCGCGTCGCCGACGTGTTCTACGCGGCCGATACCGCCGACGGCCCGACGCAGACCGTGCTGCTCACGGGCGGGGTGCGCACGCCGTCGGACGCGCTGGTGGGCCCGCTGGCTCTCGGCGCCCTGGCCCAGCTGAACGTGGACCTGTTCTTCATGGGGGTCCACGGGGTGCGGGCGGATCGCGGCTTCAGCACGCCGAATCTGCTCGAGGCGCAGGTGTGCCATGCGTTCCTCGCCTCCGCCGCGCGCACCGCGGTGCTGGCCGACCACGCGAAGTGGGGCATGACCGGCCTGGGCGTCATCGCGCCGCTCGACGCCGCCGACCTCTACGTGACCGACGACCAGCTGCCCGCGACCGCGCTGGAGCAGCTGCGCGAATCGGTGACCGACGTGATCGTGGCGGACTGAACCGCCGTCCGCACGAACTGACCCGTCCTCCGTACGGACCGACCCGGTGTCGGCCCGCCCCCGGCCGCCGGGCACCACCCTCCGGCCCGCCGGGCACCACGGCGAAATCCTCGAGACATCTGGAAGGCTGTACCCATGCGCATTCTCGTCACCGGCGGCACCGGCTACATCGGCTCGCACACCGTGCTCGCCCTCCTGGAGGCGGGGCACGACGTCGTCGTCGTCGACAACCTCTACAACTCCTCGCCCGAGGCCCTGCGCCGGGTCGGCGAGCTGGCCGGGCGGACGGCCGGGCTGGAGGTCGTGGACCTGACGGACGAGGCAGGACTCGAGGACGTCTTCGTCCGCCACCGGCCCGATTCGGTCATTCACTTCGCGGGGCTCAAGGCCGTGGGCGAGTCCGCCCGGATCCCGCTGGACTACTACTTCAACAACACGGCCGGCACCATCTCGCTGCTACGGGTGATGCAGCGCCAGGGGGTGCGGAGCATCGTCTTCAGCTCCTCGGCGACCGTCTACGGCGAGCACAACCCGTACCCGTACATCGAGCACATGGAGATCGGGGCCACGAACCCCTACGGGCGGACCAAGGAGCAGGTGGAGGACATCCTGTCCGACGTCGCCGCCGCGGACCCCGAGTGGCGCGTGGCCTTGCTGCGCTACTTCAACCCGGTGGGCGCCCATCCGTCCGGACGCATCGGCGAGGACCCGCAGGGCATCCCGAACAACCTGGTGCCCTTCATCGCGCAGGTGGCCGTGGGCCGGCGGGAGCGGCTCCAGATCTTCGGGAACGACTACGACACCCCGGACGGCACCTGCCTGCGGGACTACATCCACGTCGTCGACCTGGCCGGGGGCCACGTGGCAGCGCTCGAGTACCTGGCGGAGCACGCCGGCACGCACCGGTGGAACCTCGGCGGCGGGTCGGGCACCTCGGTCCTGGAGATGCTGCACGCGTTCGAGAAGGCCGCGGGCCGCGAGCTGCCCTACGAGTTCGCGCCCCGCCGACCCGGCGATCTCCCGGCGTTCTGGGCGGACGCCTCGCGCGCCAAGGCCGACCTCGAATGGTCGGTCACGCGCAGCATCGACGAGATGTGCCGCGACCACTGGCGCTGGCAGGAGCGCAACCCGAACGGGTACGCAGGCTGATCAGGGCCGGACTACTCTGCCCGGTGCGCCCCGGAGCGGCCCCGACCGTCGCGGTCGTCCGGCTCGGTGCCCCCGTGGCTTTGGCTCTCCCGGGACCCCTTGTCCCAAGCTGGATCCTCCGGTGCAGGGGCCTTCTGCGTCCGGCCGTGGCTCCGGCGGAGGTTCCGCGCTCGTTCCACGTGCTCGCGGTACTTCTTGGCCTTCTTGTCACTCGCCTTGGTATCGCGCGCAGGCAGCTGGAGCTCCTCCTCGGCGGGCAGGCCGGCCTGCAGCTCGCGGCCCCGCTCCATCTCGCTGTCGAGCTCTGCGCCGAAGAGCAGGATCGCGTTCACGATCCAGATCCACAGCAGCATGATGATCACACCGGCCAGCGCACCGTACGTGGCGTTGTAGTTGCCGAAGTTCGCGACGTAGAAGAAGAAGCCCGCGGTCGCCAGCAGCGAGACCACGATGGCGACGATCGCACCGGTGCTCATCCACCGGAACTTCGGCTGCTTCACGTTCGGCGTCGCGTAGTAGAGGAGCGCGATGACGAACACGATGATGAACGCGAGCACGAACCACTTAGCGATGTTCCAGGCCGTGATCGCCACCGCGCCGAGCCCGATGGCGTTGCCCACCGCCTCGGCCACCGGGCCGGAGACCACGAGGATCGTCAGGGCCGCCGCCCCGAGCACCAGGATGAGAGCGGTCAGCAGATAGAGCTGCACGTTGACTTTGATGAAGCCCCGACCCTCGGGCACGTCATAGATGGAGTTCATCGCCCGGCCGAACGCCTTCACGTAGCTCGAGGCCGTCCACAGCGCGGCCAGCAGACCGATGATGAGACCGAGGCCGGGCGCGGGCGCCGTCAGGATCGACTCGAGGGCCGGGCGCACCGTGGTCCACGAACTCGACGGGACCGCGCCCTCCGCCTCGTCCAGGAACCTCGTGACGGTGTTCCCGCTCTGCCCGACCAGACTCAGGATCGAGACCAGCGCGATCAGGGCGGGGAAGATCGACAGGACGGTCCGGTAGGTCAGGCTGGCGGCGAGGTCCATGCATCCGTCCGCCGAGAACTCGCGCAGCGTCGATTTGAGGATGAAGCCCCAGGACGCCTTGGTGATCTCCCGGGGAGAATCCGGTTTCCGGTCGTCGTCCGGCGGCGGAGCGTCCGCAGGGTCCGTCGTGGCGTGGTCTCGGGGTCGGTCGGACATCGCAGGTGCCTTTCTCCAGAGTTCACTCGAGCAGGTTCGGGGCGAGGGTCAGTCGCCCGGCCACTCTCCGGTCACCTTCTCGAAGGCCCGGGCGCCGCCGCGGTCGACGACAGCCTTCACGAAGGCGAAAATGGCGCCTTGGATTGCCGACGCGAGGAGGATCTCGCGGAGCCCGTACTCCGACTGAAGGGCCGTCGGGGTCTCGTTCGCACTGCTGCCGGAGACCCGCTTCCAGACCTGCCGGAAGGCAGCTGTGGCCACCGCGCCACTGATCAGCCCGCTGATCAGACCTAGCGGCCGGTAGAGGATCTTCGCTGACTTGCTGGAATGCTTGTTGGTGGCCATCTCAAATTCCTTTCTCGTGGAGCTCCGGGTCACGCGTCAGCGGGCCTCGACGATCAGCGCCGGGCGCTCCGGATCAGGAGGACGACGACGGCGGCTGCGGCCGCGAGCGCGATCCATCCGTCCCGGTTCGGCTTGCCCCGCTCGTCGGTGAGGCGTTCCCTGGCCCGTTCCGAGTACTCGTGGACCTGGTGCTGCGCTTCCTCGACCCGCTCGGCCACTCGCTCCTTCGTCTCGTCCACCTGGTGCCGGGCGCGCGATTTCACGTCGAGCTTGCGGGAGAGGGCTTCCACCGTCTCCCCGACCTCGTGACGGGTCCGCTCGATGTCGGCCTCGATCTCCTCGGGCGTCGCGTCCTTGTCCGGCTCCGGGCGGGCGGTCCCCGCCCCGGGGTTCGACGACGTGGCCGACCCGACGGGCGGGGCCGCGTGCGGTGGCGCCGCGTGCGCGGTGGTTGCGTGTGCGGTGGTTGCGTCTGCGGTGGTTGCCTCGGTCATCCCGGAGGTCGCTCGATCAGGCGTGCTCATGGCGGCTGTGCTCCTTTACCTCTGCGACGTCGCGCTGGACGTTCGCCTTCGTCTTCTCCGGGGTGGGCGAGAGATTCTCGATCTTCTTCTTGCCCAGCAGTGCGGCAATGCCGGCGGCCGCGAACAGGACCACCGTGACGATCAGCGCCGCTGCCCACGCCGGCAGGACGAGAGCCAGGGCCAGGATGGCGGTGGTCACGAGCGCCGCGAACCCGAACCACGCGAGGATTCCGCCGGCACCGAGGAAACCGGCTCCCATCCCTCCCTGCTTGGTCTTGGCGGTCAGTTCGGCGCGGGCCAGTTTCAGTTCGTCCCGGACGAGGCGCGACGTCTGCTCCGAGAGTTGCGTCATCAATTCCGGAGTCGATGGCTCCGTGGAGTTATGCGGTTGGGTCATGGCGCTCCCCTTACTTCGTCGGCAGGCGGTCCAGCCGCTGCGGTCAGTAGAAATGAAGCTGTCAGTCCGGGATTCCCGCCCCCGGGCGTAGACCCAGACTCTCGTGGAGCCGGTGGTGTTTCAATCGAAAGATCCTGTGAACTCCGTAGAAAGTGCATCACCGGGCAGGACGGGCCCAGAACATGCCCCGAGCACGGCAGAGGAAGGGGCCGGCGGGGAACGCCCCCAAGCGACTCTCGCTCCCCGCCGGGCGCCGGCGGACGGACTGGCTGATGGCATGGCACGCGTTCAGCCAGCTCGCCGCACGGCGACTGTGAGATGGGAAGCCCCAACCCAAGACCGGGGCAACCCTCCGCAGCGGACATCGTCCGCTCTTTGGGCGAACGACGATCTCTACCACGATGCAACCGGGAAATGGTTGCAGGATCAAGTTACCGAGGGCGACCCACATCTTGGAGCACGACGGCGCCGCGACCAAAGCCTCCCGCCGAGTTGCCCGAGGTGTGCCCTAGAGCCAGCGTGGTGCAGGCGCCGGGGCGCCGCCGTTCCAGCCCTCGCCGGCGAACTGCAGTCGGTCCAGCGACTGCGCCCGCCCTGTCGCCCAAGCGGCGAGGTCGGGCAGCTCGCCGGTCACCACGGTGACGCCCGCGCCCGCCTCGGCATCGCCGTCGTCCGCCCCCGCAACTGTCGCCGGGGAGCCCGCCGGGCGCAGCCTCAGCCCCCGCGCCTCCTCGCGGTCGGACCACGCGGCCTCGACGTTGCGCAACAGCCGGGCGAGCACCGGCTCGGGCAGATCGCCGAAACCGGCGCCGCTATTGAGGTCGATCGCGTGCAGCCAGAGCTCGCGGGCGCGCATCCACACCGTGGTGGAGGCGGCGATCCCGGCGCCCTGCCGGGTCCGGACGCGGGCGCTCCAGGCGGCGTCGTCCATCCGCTGCCAGTGCTCGAGGAGCTGCTGGTGGGAATCCTCGTAGAGGAAGTGCAGGGACCCCGGATCGAGCGCGGCGCCGGCCTCGATGTCCGCATCGCGCGCCTCGGCGGAGGCGTACATGGGCGTCTCGACGCCGGTCTCCGCCCAGGTCATGAGGCGGGCCAGGGCGTAGGCGTTGTAGCCGACGTGCGCGACGACGTGCGCGCGCGTCCACCCGGGCAGGAGCGAGTCGCCGGCGAATTGCGAGTCGCGGAGCTCGTTCAGGCGCGCGTGGAAGTACGCGGCGGCCTCGGCGACGCCGGCGAGCTCGCGCAGGACATCCTCATCGGCGGTGCGGTAGGTCGGCTCGCTCATGGTCGGTGCCCTTCGGTCGGCGGTCGCAGTGACCTCAGCATGGCACACGAGTGGGACGGGCAGGCCGCGCGGGTACGACGACGGCGCAGCCACCGCGGGTCAGTCGCCCAGGCGCGGACTCAGTCGCCCAGGCGCGGACTCAGCCGCGCAGGCGGGGGCCCAGCCGCGCAGGCGAGGATTCAGTCGCGCGGGCGCGGGGCCGGGGTCCCGGGCGCGATGCGCTCCCACGTGTCGTCGTAAAGCGGTGCATTCCCGGGCCCGGCCTCGGCTGCTGGCTCCAGCCCCTCGGCGGCGGCCAGCCCCGGGTCCATCTCCTCCTCGGGGGTCCAGCCGGCGTCGCGCTGCTCGGCGGTGAAGCGCTGGTACTGCGCCTCGTAGAGCGCCCGGTACTTGGCCTCGGCGGCGGACTCGACCTCGGCCTGGTGCGCTGCGCGCTCGGCGTCGAGGTCGGCCTGCTCGGCGTCCAGGCGCGCTTGCTCCTGCGCCCGCTGCTCGGCGGCCTCGGCCCGCTTCTGGTACATGTGCACGGTCAGGTGCGTGATGGCGAGCAGCACCACCGGCGGCATGGCCGCGACCAGCGCGGAGACCACCGGCGGGATGCCGGACTGCGTGCTCTCGACCGTGAGGATCGCGTGCACGGAGTTCGCGGCCGTGGAGACGATCGCGCCGAAGAAGAGCAGCGACCACGGGTAGATCATGGCGCGGCGGTCGTGGCCGTTGAGCGCCACGATCGCGACGGTGGCGGCGACGATCATGCCGTCGACGATGATCGGCCAGATCCAGGCGAGGTGCGCCTCGATGCCGGACCGCTGCGCCAGATCGGTCAGGGCCGCGAAGGAGAGGATGAAGGCGCCGACGGCGATGACGACCGTGGCGCCGACGGCCGTCCAGAGAACTGCCTTGTGCGGCTCATTGGGGATCTTGGTGGTCTTCATGCGGCGGCGTGTCTCCTGGGAGTACGGGGTGACCAACGGTCTGGCCGGGCCGAACGGCCCTCGTGAATCCTATCCGCGTTCGGGATCGGACTCGGTGGCCCCCTGGGGGCTTCGACCGACTCCCCAGTGCAGTCGGCCGTCAGACGGCCCGCTTGGTCGCTGCTCCGGCGATGCGAAGAGCAGCCTGACGTCGGGACGAACCCCTGCATCGGCGAGAAGCTCCTCCATCTCCACACGCGAAGTACGCCTCTTCGGGTGATTGTCCAAGACACACGCATAGGCCAACGGCGCCTGCGTCCCGTTGACGTATTCGTGTTCGTCCAGTAAGTGCGACAACTTCTCGATGTCGGTGCGAATCGCCCGACGGTCCAAACCGTTCGCAGTCGAGACGCCAACCTTCAATTCTGAAACGACGGCGAGATGGCGCATGAGTCCGATTCCCGACAAGTCTGTCGATTTGGCCAGCTTATTCGCATAGTGAGGCAACATGATGCCCGGCTTCCGCATGACCACGATGTCAGGTTTCACCTCCGTGCGCGGACGGGGGCGCAACCTGAAACGGTCCTCATTGAAGATGGCCTCGCGGCCGACCCGGTCGAATCCGAACTGGCCGATCAAGTAATGCGCGAACCATGCTTGGAACGTCGGTTCGTTCGCCCACTGCCGACCACAGGAATGGGCGAAAACCGCCCAGGCTGCTTCGAATTTGGCATCAACGGCCTCCGCCTCCGGTTCCCAGATCTCCATGGGTGGGACGCTACCCGACCTCACTGCAGACACTTCTCCCCCGTGGTCAGGACCGAGTTGCCGCCCCCTCGCGCGCTCTGTAACGTGCCTCACATCGGACAACGTCGTCCGATGCGTCGGCTCGACGGCCCGCACACCCCGCGGAGCCGTGACGGCCGGCCCGCTTCAACGGCGAAGAGGATCAATGGACTTCACACCCACCGAGTCCCAGCAGCAACTGGCCGCGGCGGCTCGCAGGATCGCCGAGCGCATCGCCCCCGACTATGCCCAGCGCGAGCGTGACGCGCGGATCGAGCCCGAGCTGCGCCAGGAGATCGGCAGGCTGGGCCTCATCGCTCCCGAGCTCCCCGAGCGCTGGGGCGGCCGCGACGAGGAGCGGCTGACCTCCGGCATGATCACCGAGGAGATCGCGCGGGGCGACTTCAACGTCGCCTACCTGCAGATCATCGGCTCACTCGTGGGGCAGATCCTCGCCCACCACGCCCCGGAGGAGCTCGCCGGACGCTGGGTCCCGCGCATCACCTCGGGCGAGGGCATCGTCGCCATCGGGCTCTCGGAGCCCCAGGCCGGGTCCGACGCCGGCAGTCCCAAGCTGGCGGCCCGTCGCGACGGGTCCGACTGGGTGCTGAACGGGACCAAGTCGATGTCCTTCGCACTGCAGGCCGAGGCCACCGTGGTGTTCGCGAAGACGGATCCCGACGCCAGCCGCGGGCACGGGATCAGCGCGTTCCTGGTGGAGCTGGACGCGCCCGGCGTCGAGCTCGAGCGCTCCCCGGACATGGGGACCCGGGCCGTCTCCCGCGGCCTCGCCCACCTGACGGACGTGCGCGTCCCCGCCGAGCACCTGATCGGCGTGGAGGGCGAGGGATTCGTCCAGGTCATGCAGGGCTTCGACTACTCCCGGGCGCTCATCGGCCTGCAGTGCATCGGCCCGGCCGCCGCCTCGGTGGACGAGACCTGGGACTACACCCGCCAGCGCACCGCGTTCGACCACCCGCTGAGCAGTTTCCAGGGGGTCGCCTTCCCGCTCGCGGAGGCGGAGACGCTGCTGACCGCGGCGCGGCTCCTCTGCTACCAGACCCTGTGGCTGAAGGACCAGGGCCTGCCGCACACCGCCCAGGCGGCCATGTGCAAATGGTGGGCCCCCAAGACGGCCTACGACGTGATCAACCAGTGCCTGCTGCTCCACGGCCAGCTCGGGTACACCACCACGCTGCCCTTCGAGCAGCGGATGCGCGACGTCCTGGGGCTGCAGATCGGCGACGGCACCGCGCAGATCATGAAGATGGTGATCGCCCGCCAGAAGGTCGGGCGCGAGTTCGCCCCGTGAGCACAGGACCCCGACGGCCAGCAGCGCAGACCAGTCCCGGGAAGGGAGACAGCATGACCACCGAGAGCACCAGCACCCACCCCTCCGGCCGCGCCCCCTCGGCCACCGCCGCCTCCGGCAACGACTCGTCCGGCACCGAGCGGGTCGCCATCGTCACGGGCGCCGGTTCCGGCATCGGGCGCGGCATCGCGCACCGGCTCGCGGCGGCGGGCAACGTCGTCGTCATCGCCGACATCGACGAGGAGTCCGCGGCCCGCGTGGGCGAGGAGATCACCGCGGCCGGCGGCCGGGCATGGGGCGTCCGCGCCGACGTCACGCAGCGCGCGGACGTGGACGACGTCGTCGCGCGCGTCCGCGAGCGGTACGGCCGGATCGATGTGCTCGTCAACAACGCCGGCTGGGACCGGGTGGGCCCGTTCGTCGACTCCGACCCGGCGGACTGGGACCGGATCATCGGCATCAGCCTCTACGGCACGCTGCACTTCGCGCAGGCCGTGGTCCCGGTGATGGCGGAGCAGCGGCGGGAGGATCCGGACTTCGGCGGGCGGATCGTGAACATCGCGTCCGACGCCGGACGGGTCGGCTCCAGCGGCGAGGCCGTCTACTCGGCGGCGAAGGGCGGTGTCATCGCCTTCACGAAGACGCTCGCCCGGGAGGCCGCCCGGCACGGCATCACGGCGAACTGCGTCTGCCCGGGCCCGGCGGACACGCCCCTGTTCGAGCAGATCAGCGCGGACAGCCCGAAGCTCCGGGAGGCCCTGATCCGGGCCATCCCGATGCGGCGGCTGGCGCTGCCGGAGGATCTCGCGGCCGCCGTCGATTTCTTCGCGTCGCCGGACGCCGGCTACGTGACCGGCCAGACGCTCTCGGTCAGCGGCGGCCTGACCATGGCGTAGCGGCCCGGCCGCCTGCCCCGGTGACCTGCGTCTTCGCCGGCGGTAGCATCGGGCTATGATGCGGAGACTGGCGCTGCTGGACGACTATCAGGACGTCGCGCGCGACTGCGCCGACTGGGGCGAGCTCGCCGGCTGGGAGGTGCAGACGTTCCGCCGCCACGTGACCGGCCGCGAGCTGGTCGCCGAGTTGCAGGGGTTCGCCGCCGTCGTCGCGATGCGCGAGCGCACGGCCTTCGACCGGAGCCTCCTGGAGGAGCTCCCGGACCTCGAGCTCCTCGTCACGACCGGCGCGCGGAACGCCTCGATCGACGTCGCCGCCGCGAACGACCTCGGGATCACCGTCTGCGGCACCGGCTCCTCCCCCACGGCCGCCCCGGAGCTGACGTGGGCGCTGCTGATGGCCGCCGTCCGGGACATCCCCGGCCAGCAGGAGGCGCTGCGCGAGGGCGGCTGGCAGACCGGCGTCGGCACCGAGCTCGCCGGGAAGACTCTGGGAATCCTCGGGCTCGGGAGGATCGGCACGCGCCTGGCGGCCTACGCCCGCGTCTTCGAGATGGACGTCCTCGCCTGGAGCGAGAACCTCACGGCCGCGCGGGCGGACGCCGCCGGGGCGCGCCTGGTGGACCAGGCGGGACTGTTCGCCGAGTCGGACATCGTCGCCATCACCACGCGCCTCTCCGACCGGACCCGGGGCCTTGTCGGCCGCGCCGAGCTCGAGGCGCTCGGCCCCGACGGCCTCCTGGTCAACACCTCCCGCGCCGGCATCGTGGACACCGACGCCCTCATCGCCGCGCTCGAGGAGGGCACCCTCGGCGGCGCCGCCTTGGACGTGTACGACGACGAACCGCTCCAGCCCGGGCATCAGCTCCTCGAGGCGCCGCGCGCCCTCCTGACGCCACACCTCGGCTACGTCACGCGGGAGCAGTACCGGATCTTCTACCAGGACGCCCTCGAGGACGTACGGGCCTGGACCGACGGGCGGCCCGTCCGGGTCCTCACGCCCTGAGCGGATCGCCGCCGAGCCAGCGGAGCACGGCGTCCCGGTCGGCGTCGAGCCGCGGCGGCGCGCCCGCATGGCTGACCGGCGTGCGGGAGAACGTGGCCGGGTTCCGGATGGTCGGGATCCGTCGGCCGTCGTCGTCCGGCACAGCCCCGCCGGTCTCCACGACCGGGCCGAGCCCGAGACTCTCCGCGAGCTCGACGCCGCCGGCGATCGAGAGGATCGGGGCGCAGGGGACCTGCGCGGCCCGCAGCGCCCCGAACCACTCCTCCGCGCCGCGCCGCGCCAGCCGCTCGGCGAGCAGCGGACGCAGCTCCTCCCGGTGGACGCTGCGCGCGTGGGACGTCGCGAAGCGCTCGTCCCCGGCCACGGCGTCGAGCCCCAGCACCGTGCACAGCCGGCGGAACTGGGCATCGTTGCCGACCGCGATCACGAGCCGTCCGTCCCGGGCCGCGAAGGGGCCGTAGGGGAAGAGACTCGGATGGTCGTTGCCCATCCGGTGCGGCACGTGCCCGCCGGCGACGAACGCCGACGCCTGGTTCACCAGTCCGGACAGCGCGGAGGTCAGCAGGTCGAACTCGACGTGCTGGCCACGGCCCGACTCCCGGCTCTCGAGGTACGCGGCGAGGGTGCCGACGGCGGCATGCAGGCCGGTCACGACGTCGAAGAGCGCGACGCCGGCCCGCATCGGCTCGCCCTCCGCCTCACCCGTGACGGACATGAATCCGGACGCGGCCTGGGCGAGCAGGTCGTACCCGGGCAGCCCGGCCCCGGCGCCGGTCCCGAACCCGGTGATCGACGTGTAGACCAGGCCCGGATGCCGGTCCGCGAGCGTCGCGTAGTCGAGCCCGTGCCGGGCGAGGGTGCCGGGCCGGAAGTTCTCGACGAGGATGTCGGCCCGGGCGATGATCGCGTCGAGGACGCGCCGGTCCTCCGGGTCCGCGAAGTCCAGGGCGATCGAGCGCTTGTTCCGGTTGGCCGCGAGGAAGTAGGTGCTCTCGCCGTCGCGCTCGGGCGGGGACCAGGCCCGTGTGTCGTCGCCGCGGGGGCTCTCCACCTTGATGACCGTGGCGCCCATGTCGGCCAGGAGCATGGTGGCGTAGGGCCCGGCGAGGACCCGGCTCAGGTCGGCCACGACGACGCCGGCCAGCGGCCCGGTGCGTCCGGCTCCGTCCTGCCCGGGGGACTCCTGTTCGAGGGCCTCCCGTCCGGGGGCGTCGGCTCCGGGCCCTCGCCCCTCTTGGCCGAGCTGCTCCTGGGGCATCGTGGTTCTCCTTCGTCGGGGGCTGCAGCCCATCCTGTCCGGTTCGGCGGCTAAGCTGAAATACCGAATCCAGCCGCGATTGATACCTGCACAACATCTATCGCCGTACTGATTCCCCCGGGGCCCGCCATCGGAGATGCTGACTGAGCATCCCCAGGATGCAGCCCACTGGAAACGCTCGAGAAGGGACCCCCATGACCGCGACCGCCCTCACCGGCTCGCCGCTGGCCGCGATGCTCGAATGCCCGTCGGCCTTCAGCGACGAGGAGCTGGCCCGCCGGGACACGGTCCGGGAGTTCGTGGACCGCCGGGTCCGCCCGGGCATCGCCGCCTGGTACGAGTCGGCGCACTTCCCGGTCGAGCTGGTCCCCGAGTTCGCGGAGCTGGGACTGCTGGGGATGCACCTCCAGGGTTACGGCTGTGCGGGCCGCACCGCCGTCGACTACGGCCTGGCCATGCAGGAGCTGGAGGCCGGCGACTCGGGCCTGCGCACCTTCGTCTCGGTGCAGGGATCGCTGGCGATGACCGCGATCCACCACCACGGCTCCGAGGAGCAGAAGTCGCGGTGGCTGCCCGGCATGGCCCGCGGCGAGACCATCGGCTGCTTCGCCCTGACGGAACCGGCCGCCGGCTCGGACCCCGGCGCCATGACGACGACGGCCGTCGAGTCCGGCGGCGAGTGGGTCCTCAACGGGTCCAAGCGGTGGATCGGCCTGGCGACGATCGCCGACGTCGCGATCGTCTGGGCGAAGGCCGCGGTCGACGGCGGACGCGAACGCGTGCGCGGCTTCATCGTCCCGACGGACACCCCCGGCTTCGTCGCCCGGGCGATCGAGCCGAAGCTGTCGATGCGGGCGTCGGTCCAGTGCGACGTCGAACTGACGGACGTGCGCCTGCCCCTCGACGCGCTGCTGCCGGAGAACGCTGGGCTGGCCGGACCGCTGGCGTGCCTGGACGAGGCCCGCTACGGGATCGTCTGGGGTGCGGTCGGCGCGGCCCGCGACGCCCTGACGCAGGCGGCCGACTACGCGCAGGAGCGCAGCCCGTTCGGCCAACCGCTCGCGTCCTACCAGCTGACGCAGCGCAAGCTCGTGGACCTGGCCCTGGAGGTGCAGAAGGCGCAGCTGCTGGCCGTGCACCTGGGCCGGCTCAAGGACGCGGGCGCCCTCCCGACGCCCCTCATCTCCTCGGGCAAGCTCAACAACTGCCGGACCGCGATCGAGGTGTGCCGCGAGGCCCGCACGATCCTCGGCGGCAACGGGGTCACGCTGGACTACTCGCCCCTGCGCCACGCGAACAACCTGGAGTCGGTCCGGACCTACGAGGGCACGGACGAGATCCACACGCTCATCCTGGGCCAGTACCTGACCGGGCACAACGCCTTCCGGCCCGGCACCCGGTAGGGGCGGCCGGCACCATGGAAGTCCAGCAGGCCAGGGCGTTCCTGGCGGTCGCCGAGCACCTGCACTTCGGGCGGGCCGCCCTCTCCCTCCACATGGCCCAGCCGCCACTGAGCCGGCTCGTCCGCCGGCTCGAGGCGCAGCTGGGGGCCGACCTGTTCGAGCGCAGCACGCGTCACGTCGCGCTCACCCCGCAGGGGACGGCGCTGCTCGAACCGGCCCGGGAGCTGGTGCGGCTCTCGGAGTCCATGGCCGGGATCGTCCGGGAGAGCCTGGACGGCTCCACGGGCCGCGTCGCCCTGGGGTTCGCGGGCGGCTCGGTCAACGATCTGGTCGGCGACCTCGCCCGCGACGTGCGGGCCCGGCGGCCCGGCATCGATCTGGAGCTGCACAGCGCGCAGTTCTCCCACGTCGGGCTCGAGCGGGTCCTCTCCGGCGACCTGGACCTGGTGCTCGGGCGCTGGGACCACCTGCCGCCCGCCGTCGACTCCCGGCTGGTCGCCACCGAGCGGCTCCTGGTGGCGCTGCCGGAGGGGCACCGGCTCGCCGAGCACGACGCCGTCCGGCCCGCCGACCTGGCCGAGGAGGCGTGGATCGTCCTGCCGGGCGGAGCGCGGGGCACGCTGACCAACCGGATGCACACGCTCGCGCTCAACGCCGGATTCGTGCCGCGGAAGGTCCAGACCGCGCCGGACTCGTGGACGATCATGGTCCTGGTCGGCGCGCGCATGGGCGTCTCGCTGACGCTCTCCAGCGTCCGGGAGCACACGCCGGCGCCGGGCGTGGTCTTCCGGCCGCTCACCCCGGAGCCGGACCCGGTGGAGGTGCGGATGATCTGGCGCCGGGACAGCACGGACGCCGCGCTCGCCGCCGTCGTCGACCTCTCCCGCGAGACGCTGCCGACACCCGAGGACTGAGGACCGGTCCTGGCCGCCGAGGCGTCCGGACCCTGAGAGCCGTCCTGGCATCGCGACCTGCGCCGGCGACTCTCACCCGGACGCACGTCGCCGCCTACGCTCTTCGGCCCGTGCGGCCGGGACATCAGGACGTGAAGGTCGCCCCGCCGTCGTCGGAGTGCACGACGGCGTTCCCGACCGCCGCCCACACGTGCAGCTCCCCGTCGCGGACCTCGGCGGCCAGGGCACCCGGCTGCTCGCCCGCGTCGCCGGCCTTCTCCCAGGTGCGCCCGGCGTCCCGGCTGACGTGCACCACGCCGTCGGGCGCGATCCCGACCGCCGTGTCCGGGGCGGCGAACGCGACGTACTGCAGGACGGGTCCACCCGCGGGCTCGGACCAGGTCAGCCCGGCATCGTCGGAGCGCCAGACGCCGGTCTGCGTGGTGGCGAGGACGGCCGGTCCGCCGGGGTGCCCGGCGAGCGCGAAGGCGTCCGGCCCCTCGACCTCCGTCCAGCTCTGGCCGTCCTCGGTGCGCACGAGCGAGCCGTCGAAGCCGATGACCGCGCCGGAGGCGGCGGTCAGGGCGTGGAAGTCGGACTGCCCGGTGCGGGAGAGCGGCTCCCAGGTGGCGCCGCCGTCGTCCGAGCGGAGGAGCCCGACGGGGTTCGGCAGAGCGGTCCCGGCCCCGGGGTGTCCGGACGCGTAGAGCACGTCCGCTCCGGCGGTGAAGCCCATGAGGTCGATGAGCGGTCCGCGCGGCTCCGGACCGCTGCCGTCGGGCATGAGCCCGTCGGCTCCGACGCCGTCGAGCCCGCCGACGAACAGCCCGTGGTGGCTGGCGGTCAGCAGGTCCTCGCCGTCCGGGTGGAGGCCGTGGATGTGCCCCAGATCGGCCGCGCCGTGCTGTCCGCCCTCGCTCTGCGGGTCGCCGGGGCCGGCTTGCCCAGGGGCCTCCTCCGGGCGGGCGGAGGCTGCGGCGGAGCCGGCGGGCGCGGTGGTGCCGGCAGGGTCACGGGTGTCGGCGGGGTCGGCGGCCGGTGTGCAGGCCGTCAGCAGGAGGGCGATGAGCGCGGCGGTGGGAGCCAGCGCGCGGGCAGGGGTGGGTGAGGTCTTCATGGTGGTCCTTGCGGTCGTCTCGGCGTGGGTCTGCGCCGCCCCTAGCCGGGCGGCCCGGTGCCGGACTACGTCCTGCTGATCCCGAGCGCGGTCAACGACGGCGGCCGCGGGACCCGCGGCACGGCGCTCCAGGCGCGCGGCGGTGCGGGGAGCGCCAGACCGGGCGAGAGCCGGCGCGGCCGGGCGAGCGCAGCGGCCGCGGCGACGGCGACCGCAGCCATCGTGCAGAGGAGCGCCGCGGCCGAGGCCCCGGAGGCGCAGTCCGGCCCGCACCCGGGGTGCGCGTCGACGTCGGCGACGACTGCTGCTGCGGAGGACAGCGGGCCGTGCACGCCGACGGCGGCCTGCGGCGCGTGCCGCGGGCCGCCGTCGGCGGTAAGGGCGTGCCCGAGGCACGCGACGAGGAAGGAGGAGAGGACCGCGACGAGGAGGAGTGCGGGCAGCGGGCGCTGCCGGCGCGGGCTGTGTCGCATGCGGCCTCCCTCGGCGGTCCGCTTCGATCCTACCGCTCGGGTCCTACCGCTCGAGCTTGGTGGCCAGCTCCTTCTCCTGGACGAACATCAGCAGCACGAAGGCCACGATCGCCAGCGGCGCGATCCACAGGTAGAGCGGGATCAACGCGTGGTTGTACGCCTCGATGATCATCGTGTGCACCGGCTCCGGCAGCGAGGCCACGAGCGCCGGCGTCAGCGAGTTGCCGGAGGCCCCGGCGGAGAGCGCATCGGCCGGCAGCGTCGTGGCGAGCTCGTTGGTCAGGCGCGTGGCGAACAGCGAGCCGACCACGGCGGAGCCGAGCGTGGCGCCGACCTGCCGGAAGTAGTTCGACGACGCCGTGGCCGTGCCGACGAACCGCAGCGGGAAGGAGTTCTGCGCCACCAGCGTGAGGTTCTGCATGGTGGAGCCGAGCCCGACGCCCATCACGCCGAGGAAGATGCAGATCACGTAGACCGGTGTGTCGGCATGGATGGTGGCCAGCCCGGCCAGGCCGAGCCCGATGATCAACGTGCCGATCACCATGATGGTCTTGTAGCGCCCGGTGGTGGAGACCCGGCGGCCCATGAGGATGGACGTGGTGAGCATGCAGCCCATCATCGGGATCATCAGCAGGCCGGCCTCGGTGGGGCCGAACCCGGTGACCATCTGCAGGTAGGTCGGCATGTAGCCGAGGGCGCCGAACATCATGATCCCGACGGCGAGGCCGGCGATGGTGGTGAGGTTGAAGTTGCGGTTCCGGAAGAGCGAGAGGGGCATGACGGGCTCGGCGACGCGCGTCTCCACCCACACGAACAGGACGACGGCGACGACCGCTCCGACGATCAGGCCGAGGATCACCGGATCGGTCCACGCGTACGTCCCGCCGCCCCAGGTGGCCACGAGGACGATCGCGCTGGTCGCGGCCGCGAGGAGCGCCATGCCGAAGTAGTCGATCCGGCCGCGGCCCTCGGGCTCCGGCTTGGGCAGGTGGATCAGGAGCGCGGCGGCGATGATCGCGAGGATCCCGAGCGGGACGTTCATCCAGAAGGCCCAGCGCCAGCCGGGGCCCTCGGTGAGCCAGCCGCCCAGGAGCGGGCCGGCCACGGAGGAGAGCGCGAAGACGCCGCCCATGATGCCCATGTACTTGCCGCGCTCGCGGGCGGGGACCACGTCGGCGATGATCGCCTGGGACAGGATCATCAGCCCGCCGCCGCCGACACCCTGGATGGCGCGGGCCGCGATGAGGAGGTCCATGTCGCCGGCGAGCGCGCCGACCACGGAACCGCCGACGAAGAGCGCGATCGCCCCCAGCAGCAGGTTCTTGCGCCCGAACATGTCGCCGAGCTTGCCGTAGACCGGCATCATGACGGTCGAGGCCAGGATGAACGCGGTGATGACCCACGCCATGTGCTCGACGCCGTCGAGCTCGCCCACCATCGTGGGCAGCGCCGTCGAGAGGACCGTCTGGTTCAGCGAGGACAGCAGCATCGAGACGATCAGGGCCCCGAAGATCATGCCGAGGTGCTGCTGGCGGCTGCGCTCGGGCCGGGGCCGTTCGGTGGTGGTCGCTGTCCGGGTCATGCGGTCTCCTCGGGGGTCTGGTCGGTCGGTGCGGCGGTGCCCGCGACGGCGATGCTCCGGAAGAGCGCGACGGCGTCGGTCAGGTAGCCGTCGAGGTTCTCCGGCCCCTCGTGCTGGTAGCGGGAGATCGCGAACCGAGTGATGGCGCCAGCGAGGACGAGCAGCGCCCGGCCGGCGTCGCCGTCGTACTCGCCGTCGGCGCGGACCGCCTCGGCGACCTGGCGCTCGATGTCCGCGACGAGGCGGACGGACCGGTCGCGCAGCTCTGGGTGCTTGCGCACCAGCTCGCGGCGGCGCACGAACGAGCCGTCCAGGGAGGCGAGGGCCAGCGTCCCGGCCAGGAGACGGACCGCTCGGGTGAGCAGGTCCTCTCCCCCGGTCCGGAACGCCTCGAGGTCCCCGGGGTCGATCGCGGGCGGGCGGACGCCCAGGATGGCGTCCTCCTTGGTCGCGAAGTAGTTGAAGAAGGTGCGGCGGGAGATTCCGGCCCGCTCGGCGACCACGTCGATCGTCACGGCGGCGGGGCCGGCCTCCGCGGCGATGGCGTAGGCCTCGTCGTGGATGGCCTTCCACGTGTCGCGGCGGTGGCGCTCCCGCCGGGAGCACTCGTCAATTTGATTGCTTTCCACAACTAACAATTTATTGCACGGGTGCAAACTTGCACAAGTGCAACCCGGCGTGATTCCGGCCACCGGCTCGATGTGCTGGGATGGGGCCATGAAGCTTGCAACCCTGCGCCGCCCCGGCAACCCCGCCGACACGTTCGCCGCCCTGGTGGTCGATACCCAGGCCCTCGAGCTGCGCTCCGCCGACGGCCGGACCTATCCCGACGTCGGCGCGTTCCTCGCCGCGCCGGAGGCCGAGCGGGAGGCGACCGTCCGCACGACGTCGGACCTCGCGGAGCAGACCGCGGCAGCCGCGGGCTCGGCGGAGGCCTACCCGCTGGCCGAGGCGGACTTCGCCCCGCTGGTCGTCGCCCCGTCCAAGGTCTTCTGCGTGGGCCTGAACTACCGCAACCACGCGGAGGAGACCGGCATCGAGCTGCCGGAACATCCCACGCTCTTCACCAAGTTCGCCGACTCGCTCTGCGGGGCGAACGACGACGTGGAGATCCCGCCGGAGGAGCACCGGATCGACTGGGAAGGCGAGCTGGCGATCGTCATCGGCGCCGGCGGCCGCCGGGTCCCGGAGAGCGGGGCCGCCGCCGCCATCGCCGGATACGCCGTGGCGAACGACGTCTCGATGCGCGGCTGGCAGGGCCGCACCTCGGAGTGGCTGCAGGGCAAGTGCTGGGAGGCGTCCACCCCGGTGGGACCCTTCCTGGTGACCGCCGACGAGTTCGTGCGCGGGGCGCGCCTCACCACCCGCGTGAACGGCGCGGTGGCCCAGGAGGACTCCACCGACGACCTGATCTTCTCGCCCGAGGCCCTGGTCGCCTACTGCTCCACCCTGGTGACCCTGCGCCCCGGCGACCTGATCCTCACGGGCACCCCGGCCGGCGTCGCACTGGGCCGGAAGGACCCGGAGACCGGGCAGCGGCCCTGGCTGCGGCCCGGCGACGTGGTGGAGACGGGGATCGAGGGCCTGGGCGTCCAGCGCACGCGCTTCGTCGCGGGCGAGCCGCGCGACTAGTCTGGCGGTAGACGGGCCCGGCCGGGCCGCGGAACGTCGAGAGGATCGGACATGACCGCAACATCGTGGACGGAACGCAAGCTCACCGACGTCGAATGCTGGCTGACGGACATGGACGGCGTGCTGGTGCACGAGAACCAGGCCATCCCCGGCGCCGCCGACCTGCTCAAGCACTGGACCCAGCAGGGGCAGCGCTTCCTGGTCCTGACGAACAACTCCATCTACACCCCGCGCGACCTGCGCGCGCGGCTGCTGGCCTCGGGCCTCGAGATCCCGGAGGAGAGCATCTGGACCTCGGCCCTGGCGACCGCCGAATTCCTACGCCGGCAGCGCCCGGGCGGGCGCGCCTTCGTCATCGGCGAGGCCGGACTGACGACGGCGCTGCACGACGCCGGCCTGATCATGACGGACCGGGACCCCGAGTACGTGGTGCTCGGCGAGACCCGCACCTACTCCTTCGAGGCGATCACCCGCGCCATCCGGCTGATCAACAACGGCGCGCGCTTCATCGCGACGAACCCGGACGCCACGGGCCCCTCCACCGAGGGCGTCCTGCCGGCGACCGGCGCGGTGGCCGCCCTCATCACCGCGGCGACCAACCGGAAGCCGTACGTGGTGGGCAAGCCGAACCCGATGATGTTCCGCTCGGCCCTGAACCGGATCGACGCGCACTCGGAGACGACGGCGATGATCGGCGACCGTATGGACACGGACATCATCGCGGGCATGGAGGCGGGCCTGCTGACGCTGCTGGTCCATACCGGCATCACGAGCCGGAAGGACGTGGGCGCGTACCCGTTCCGCCCGGACCTGACGTTCCCGTCGGTGGCCGAGCTGCACGCCGAACTCACCGGCGCCGGCCCGGACGGGCACGGCAGCACGGACGAGGACCAGACGGCGGCCGAGAAGAGCAACTGAGCACCGCCAACTGAGCACTACCAGCAGCAGGGCAGGCGACCGGGAGGGTCCGAGATGTGCGGCAGATACGTGATGGCCAGGAGCACCGGCGACCTCGTCGCCGCGCTCGGCGTCGACCGGGTCGCCGGCGAGGACGTGCCGCCGAGCTGGAACATCGCCCCGACGCAGAAGGTGCGGATCGTGACGGGCCGCGGGCCCGAGGGCGCCGGCCCCGGCCGCGGTCTGGAGACTGCCCGCTGGGGGCTCGTGCCCGTCTGGGCGAAGTCGCGCAGCGTCGGCGTGCGGGCCATCAACGCGCGCTCGGAGACCGTGCTGGAGAAGCCGACCTTCCGCTCGGCCGCGGTGAAGCGCCGGGCACTCGTCCCCGCGGACGGCTACTACGAGTGGTCGGGCGAGAAGGGCGCCAAGATCCCCACGTACCTGCACGGGCAGGACGGGGAACCCCTGGCCTTCGCGGGCCTGTACGAGTTCTGGCGCGACCCGGAGGTCCCCGAGGGCGAGCCGGACGCCTGGCTGATGACGACGACGGTGCTGACCCGGCCGGCGACCGACGCCCTGGGGCACATCCACGACCGGACGCCGGTGATCGTGCCGCCCGGGCTCCGCGACGGCTGGCTGGACCCGGGCCTGACGGACCGGTCCCGGATCCAGCAGCTGATCGACGCCATCCCTGACCCGAGTCTGCTCCCGCACCGGGTGGGTCCCGCCGTCGGCAACGTCCGCAACGACGGCCCCGAGCTCATCGCACCGGTGGCCGAGGGCGGCGGCGCCGCGGACGACGACGGGGCGGCCGGCGACGGCGCACTCTTCTACTAGGCGTAGAATTCTGGGCGAGGAACGGCCGGAGAGCGAGGAGCGCATGCAGAACCGACGCGAGCGGATGCTGCGCGCCGTGCTGTCCGCCTCCGTCACCACGCTGGCGACGGCCGCCGCGCACGATCTGGGCGGCGGGCACTTCCCGCACCCGGTCCTGCTGACCCTCGTCTTCCTGATGGCCGTCCCGTTCTGCTTCCTCGTCGGCGGGCGCCGCGTCACCGCGGCCTCGCTCGCCGCCTCTGTCGCTGCCACGCAGATCCTTCTGCACGGCGCCTTCTCGATCGTCGCGCCCTCGCTGGACCACTCGGTCCTCGCCGGGGCCGCCGGCCGTGCCGGCCACGCGCACCACGCGAGTGCGGCGGCGCTCCAGGAATCCGTGCGCGGCGCGCTCGCCGTAGGTCCAGTGGAGCCCGCCGGGACGGGCGACGTCGCCGCCGGCGGCGGGCCGATGCTCGTCATGCACCTCCTCGCCGGGCTCGCCGCGCTGGCGGCACTGACGGCCGGCACGGAGGCGCAGCGCCGCCTCGCCGACGCCGTCCTGCTCGCGACGGCCCAGCGCCTCGCGGCCGTCCGGCACTGGCTGCACCGGCACCGCACCGCCACCCGGCTGGCCGGCTGGTGCGCTCGCGCTCTCGCGCCGCTGACCGCGGCCCGGGCGGCACAGCTGGCCCTCGCGGACGGGTCCCCCGCCACCGGTCCCGACCCCCGGGGCTCCGCCGGCCGGACCGTGCGGCACCTCGTCTCCCTGTATCTGGCGCCGGTGCGCGTCCTCCGCGGCCCGCCCGCGCCCCTCCCGCACCCCGCCTGATTCCTTGTCTGGACCCGCCGCCTGAACCCGCCGGCCGGCCCCCGGCGCACGAGTACTGCCCGCGCGCCCCGCCGTCGTCCGCCGGTCCCGCCGCCGGTCCCCTGCGGCGCGCCCGCAGCACACTTCACAGGAGACATCCCCATGCGCAACACCCACCCCCGCTCCACCCGCAAGACCACGACGACGGCCGCCGTCGTCCTCGGGGCCGCCCTCGCCCTGGCGTTCCCCGCCGCCGCCAACGCCCACGTGAGCGTGGAGCCCTCGACCACGGCCGCCGGCGAGTACGCGACGCTGACCTTCGCGATCGGGCACGGCTGCGAGGGCTCGCCCACCGAGTCCGTCCGGATCGACTTCCCGGAGGCGATCGGCAGCGTCAAGCCGACCGCCAAGGCCGGCTGGGCGGTCGAGACGGCGGAGTCCGGCGGCGTCCGCTCCGTCACCTACACCACCGAGGAGCCACTGCCGGACGAGCTGCGGGACACCGTGACGGTCGCAGCGCTCCTGCCGCTCGACGGGCAGGCCGGCGACGTCCTGTCCTTCCCGGTCACGCAGACCTGCACCGACGGGCAGAACGTCTGGGACCAGGCGCCCCAGGACGGGGCGGAACCGGAGTACCCGATGCCGCAGCTGACGCTCACGGCCGCCACCGGCGGCGGCGAACACGCCGGCCACACCGGCGCCGGCGCGTCGGACGAGGACGCCGAGCACGCGGACGGAGCCGGCAAGGTGGGGGCCCTGGAGCACCGGGACGACCAGGCGCGGCTCCTCGGGACCGGCGGCCTGATCGTCGGTGTCCTCGGCGTCGCCCTGGCGGCCCTGTCGCTGCGCCGCCGCAGCTGAGCAGTGGGCCGGGGCGGGCGCGCCCTCCCGCGTCCGTCCCGGCCCTGGCCGCCACCCCCTTCTTGGGGCAGTACCGTGGTGCACGATGACTGAGAACCTCACGCGGGTCGAACGGTGGGAGCGCCGGGCGGAGATCCCCCTGATCCTGCTGGCGCTCGCGTTCCTCGCGGCCTATGCCTGGCCCGTCCTCGACGAGTCCATCCCGCGCACGCTGGAGCGGTTCCTCGAGACGGTCTCCTGGACCATCTGGGGCGCCTTCGCCCTCGACTTCGCCGTCCGGCTGGTCCTGGCGGAGCAGCGCGGTCGCTACGCGCTGCGGCACTGGTATGACGCCGTCCTGATCGCCCTGCCGATGCTCCGGCCGCTGCGGATCCTCCGCGTGCTGTCCGCCGCGCGCCTGCTCAACCGCGTCTTCACCCGGCACCTCGTCGGACGGGTCAGCGTGTACGTCACGACGACGGCGGTCGCCTGCGTGCTCCTGGGCGCCATCGCGATCCTCGACGTGGAGCAGGACGCCGCCGGCGCCAACATCACGAACTTCGGCGACGCCGTCTGGTGGGCGATCGTCACCAGCGCGACGGTCGGCTACGGCGACTTCTACCCGGTGACCGCGGCCGGCCGGTTCATCGCGGTGGGCCTCATGCTGGTGGGCATCGCCCTGCTCGGGTCGATCACCGCGGGCGTCGCCACCTGGGTGACGACGGCGGTGGCCCAGGAGGACGCCCGCGGCGCCGCCGTGCAGGCGGGGTCGCGGGACGGCGCGTGAGCGAGTCCGGCCGAGGGCCCGGACCGGGTCAGGAACAACGCGGCCCGCTCCGCCGTTGCCCCCAGTGGGACGCCGGGACTGCCGGCGCCCGATCGACCGACAGGAGAACATCGTGAAGATCGCCCTCATCGGAGGCCACGGCAAGGTCGCCCTCCTCGCCGCGCCGGAGCTCGTGGAGCGCGGGCACCAGGTGACCTCCTTCTTCCGCAACCCCGAGCACACGGAGGACGTCCGCGCGACCGGCGCCGACGCCGTCGTGCTGGACGTGGAGCACGCCGAGACCGCGGAGATTGCGGAGGCGCTCCGCGGGCACGACGCCGTGGTGTGGTCCGCCGGCGCCGGCGGCGGTTCGCCGGAGCGCACCTACGCGGTGGACCGGGACGCGGCCATCCGGTCGATGGACGCCGCCGAGCAGGCCGGGGCGAAGCGCTACGTGATGGTGTCCTTCGCGACGGCCGACGAGAAGTACCTGGTGCCGGAGGACGACTCGTTCTACCCCTACATGGCGTCGAAGATCGCGGCCGACGACCACCTGCGGGCCTCCCGCCTGGACTGGACGGTCCTGGGCCCGGGCAAGCTCACCCTCGACGAGCCGACCGGCCGGATCCACCCGGATCCCGACCCGGAGCAGGGCACCGACACGTCGCGCGCCAACGTGGCGCTGACGATCGTCGAGGCGCTGGAGAGCGCCGGCAGCATCGGACGCACCATCAACTACCGCGACGGCGAGACTCCCATCGCGGAGGTCATGGCCGGCTGATCCGACCCCGGGCCGGCTGGCTCACGCCGCGGCGACACCGAGTGTGAGATAGCCGGAGGCCTTGGGGAAGCGCGGCTGGTAGAAGCTGTCCGCGGACAGGAGGCGGAAGCCGGCCGACTCGAGCAGGGGGCGGACCTCGCGGGTCAGATGGCAGCCGCCCGCCAGGGTGCGCTGGAGCGGTTCCAACCGGCGCTGCCACCGGCGCACGCGATCGTCCGGGGCGAGCCCGTGCTCCAGGAAGTGCAGTCGGCCGCCGGGCTCGAGGACCCGCCGGAGTTCGGCGAGTGCGGCCGCGGCGTCCGGGATGGTGCAGAGCGTCAGGCTGGACACGGCGTGGTCGAACGACGCGTCCTCGGCGTCGAGCCGCTGCCCGTCCAGGCCGCCGCGCCGGATGGGGACCGCGGCGGCGTCGAGCTTCGCGCCCGCGAGTCGCCACGCGGTGTCGGAGGGCTCGACGGCGCAGACGTCGGTGACCCCGGCCGGATAGTAGGGGACGTTGGCGCCGGAACCGAAGCCGAGCTCGATCACGCGGCCGGACAGGCCCGAGCAGAGCCGGCGCCGCAGCGGCGCGATCTCCTCCAGGTCCATCGCGCGCGCCATCAGGCGCGGCAGGACGTGCTCTCCGTAGAGTCCCATGGCTCCCTCCCGCGCCCAGTATCGTCGCGCTCGACGACGGCCACAACGGCGGCCACACCGACGCCGGCCGGCGCCCCGGCCGTCACGCCACGGGCGGGTGCGGCGGTCCCTCAAGGTTTTCCACAGGAATCGCGTGTCACCGCGCCCGTCGTACGGCGACAGGAGCACACTGGAGCCACTGGAGGGAAGGACAACCGCGCCACCTGCAATCGAAGGAGATCGTGATGGTTGGCTCCACGGAGCGTGAGGCAGAATTCGAGTCCATCGCCGACCAGGCGCCGGCCCGGGCCGTCGTCGCGGTCGACGTCGACGGGGCGCAGGCCTGGTGGAACGGCGACGACTTCGAGGGCGACACGGTGATCGTCGAGGACGCCCGACGATCCGCCGCCGCCCGGCTCCTCGTCGACCTCGCGGGCCAGCAGGTCCTCGCCGGGGCGAACAACCCGTTGGGCGCCGCCGCCGCTCTCGCTCACTACGACGCCGACCGCACCGCCTTCACCCGGCTGAACAGCCGGATCGCCGACTGGCTGTACCAGCGCTGACTGAGCGCTCGGGCCAGGGTCCCCCACCGGCCCGAGTCCCCGGCCCCCTCCGCCCGGTCTCCGGTCCCCGTCGCCGGCGAATGGCCCTCGGGGTCAGGGCGCGGCTCAGAACCTGCGCGTGAGACGGAGGAACTCCGGCTCGGTGATCAGCAGGATCTCCTGCCCGGCGGCCATGTAGGCGTAGGCCTTGCGCTCCTTGCTGCTGCCGGTCGCGAGGTCGGCCGCGGCCACGCTCTGGCGGCCGTCGCCGATGACCAGGACACCGGTCTTCTTGGTGACGCCCTTGCCGTTGGTCCCGCCCTGCGCGGCGATGGCCTCCATGGCCTCCCAGCGGCCCATCGACTCCAGATCCCCGGTGAGCACCACGTGTTTCCCGTGGAACGGATGCCCGGGATCCGCCGTCGTACTGGGCTTGGGCAGCTCCTGCGTGGAGGCCGTGTAGGCGCGGCTGAAGTACTTGGAGGCTGCCGAGCCGCCGGACGCTGCGGCCGGGCGGGCCGGCCAGAGGTGGTCCACGTGCGAGGCGCCCTCGCGGCGGGCCAGCTCCAGCACGATCTCTGCGGCGATGCGTGCGTCCTCACCGGCGTCGTGGTGCTGGAACGCGCCGAGCCCCAGGTGCTGTGCGACGTCGGGCAGCCGGTGCCGCTGCAGCTGGAGCAGGCGCCGCGACAACGCCAGCGCGCAGTGGAAGTCGTTGACCGGCGCCGGCAGGCCCGAGACCTCGCACGCCTGCCGGATGGCGCTCTTGTCGAAGGCGGTGTTGAAGGCGACGAGCGGATGCTCCCCGGCCAGCCCGGTCAGGGTGCCCACCGAGGCGTGCCAGTCCGGCGCGCCGTGGACCATGTCGGCGGTGATGCCGTGGATCTGGACGTTGCGGGGGCTGAAGTCGGCGACGCTCGCGTGCGGCCGGACGTACCAGGTCCGCTGGTCCACCACGCGCCCGGCGCGCACCTGCACGGCGGCGACCTGGCAGATGGAGGCGTAGCTGCTGTTGGCGGTCTCGACGTCGACCGCGGTGAAGTGGAGGTCCTGCATCCGGGCGCTATCCGCCCAGCGCGTCGCGGACGCGGCGCGTGACGCCGGCGGCCGTCTCCACGGCGGTCTCGGCGTCGTGGATGTCGGACCGGAGACCCTCGCGGACGTCCTCGTCCTCGACCGAGCGGAGGTTGA
Organism: Zhihengliuella sp.; assembly: GCF_031178195.1. Classification (GTDB taxonomy): domain Bacteria; phylum Actinomycetota; class Actinomycetes; order Actinomycetales; family Micrococcaceae; genus Zhihengliuella. Next base: position 188,087 of record NZ_JAPSJL010000004.1, on the reverse strand, counting down.
TCTCCAGGGTCACGAGCGCGGTGGCCGCGGCGGCGCGGGCCGCTTCGGCGGCGGCCGCGACGTCGCTGAGCACGTTGGGGTTCACGGCGTCGACGACGTCGGAGCAGAGCCCGATCACCTCGGCGGCGATCCGGGCCAGCTCCCGGGGTGGTACGACGGCGCCGCGCAGCGCGCGCTGGATGGCCTCGGAGCGCTCGGCCTGCTCCTCGTCGCTCCCGGCCGGCAACGCATAGGCGTCGGCCACGGCGCCGAAGGCCGCCTGGTCGTCGTCGGAGACCTGGAGCGCTGCCTGGACGATCTCGTCGGCGCGGGCGGCGATCCGTTCCATCCGCTCGGCCCGGTCCTCGTAGCCCTCGCCCGTGGTGAAGCGCGCGGCCATGCCGAGCAGTGCCGCGCCCTGGGCGGCCTGCAGCGCGCCGGTCGCGCCGCCGCCGGGCGTGGGCCTACCGGCGGCGAGGCGCGCCAGATAGCTGCCGATGGTCTCCGAGCTGCTCATTCGTGACGTCCCCTCGCCGTTGCCTGCCGTACCGTTGCCGTGCCCGCTCGCTACGCGTTCCAGAGTCCGTAGGAGTCGGCCAGATCCGCGATCTTCTGCGCACGGGCCAAGCGCGGCAGGTAGGAGCCGTCGCCGATCGCCCCGCCGGCGGCGTGCGCCTCCAGGAGCTCCTTGGCCCAGGCCAGCTCGTCCTCGGCCGGCGAGAGGCCCTTGTTGACGTCCTCCACCTGGTCGACATTGAGGGCGAGCTTGCCCGTCATGCCCATCGAGGCGGTGACGCGGCAGTCCGCGTGCACCTCCTCCTCGCCGGCCGTGGCCAGGGAGGGCCCGTCGATGGGGCCGGGCAGCTTGCCCACGCGGGAGGCGATGACCAGCCGGCTGCGCGCGTACGCGAGCGCCATCGGCTCGTCGGAGATGCCGGTGTCCTTGCGGAAGTCATTGGTGCCGAAGGCCAGGCGGAACGTGCCCGGCGCGGAGGCGATCTCGGTGGCGTTCTCGAGGCCCAGCGCGGTCTCGATGAGGGCGAGGACCGGCGTGCCGGCCTGCAGGCGCATGGCCGTGTGGGCCACCTGCTCGGGCTGCTCGGCCATGGCCAGCATCACGCCGCGCAGGCCCTTGGTCTTGGACAGCTGGGAGAGGTCCTCGGCCCAGTGGTCCGTGTCGATCCCGTTCACGCGGACCCAGGCGGTCATGCCGGAGTTGAGGGCCTCGACCACGTTGTTGCGCGCCTGCTCCTTGCCGGAGTCGGGGACCGCGGCCTCCATGTCGAAGATGACCGAGTCGGCCTCCGAGGCCAGCGCGGGGGCGAAGAGCTCCGGCTTGGCGGCATTGACGAGAAGCCACGAACGGGACAGTTTGGCCGGCAACGCTGCCGCGCGACGATTGCGGAGGGACATGCCACCCAGCCTATCGGGCGAGGCGCGGCATCCTCCATTTGCGCTCATATTCGTCATTCGTCGCACTGGCGTCCGCCGGACGAGGCCCGGACATGCCCGTTCACCGGACCGAGAGAGGGGCACGACGACGCCGCGACGTCGTCGCGCCCCTCCCCGGATCGGCCGCCGGTGCCGGGCCCGTCCCCGGCGGCCTACGCGTCGGGGTCGTTGGCGGCGACCTCCGCGACGGCGCAGGCCACCGCTTCCGCGACGCGGGGGTCCAGCGGCGACGGGACGATGAACCCGGCGCTCAGCTTGTCCTCCACCAGCGCGGCGATCGCCTCGGCCGCCGCGATCTTCATGGCGGGCGTGATGCGGCGGGCCCCGGAGTCGAGCGCACCGCGGAAGATCCCCGGGAAGGCCAGCACATTGTTGATCTGGTTCGGGAAGTCGGAGCGTCCGGTCGCGACGACGGCCGCGTACTGCGCCGCCACGTCCGGCATGACTTCCGGGTCCGGGTTGGACAGCGCGAAGACGATCGCGTCGTCGTTCATCCGGGCCAGATCCTCCTCCGCGATCTTCGCCGAGGAGACGCCGATGACCGCGTCGGCGCCCTCGAGCGCCTCGCGCATCCCGCCGATGACGTTCTCACCGTTGGTGCGGGCGGCGTAGTGCGCCTTGATCTGGTTGAGGTCGTCGCGGTCGCGGTGGATGGTGCCCCGCGAGTCGGTCAGGATCACGTCGCCGATGCCGCGCGCCAGCAGGATCTCGGTAATCGCGATGCCGGCCGCTCCGGCGCCGGCGACCACGACCCGCAGGTCGCCGAAGGCCTTGCCGGTCACCTTGGCCGCGTTGGTGAGCGCGGCGAGGACGACGACGGCGGTGCCGTGCTGGTCGTCGTGCATCACGGGGCAGTCGAGCGCCTCGATGAGGCGCTGCTCGAGCTCGAAGCAGCGCGGCGCCGCGATGTCCTCGAGGTTGACGGCCCCGAAGCTGGGCCGCAGGCGGACGAGGGTCTCGACGATCTCGTCCACGTCGGTGGTGTCGAGGACGAGCGGGATGGAGTTCAGGCCGCCGAACTCGCGGAAGAGCGCGGACTTGCCCTCCATGACGGGCAGGGAGGCGGCGGCGCCGATGTCACCGAGGCCGAGGACGGCGGTGCCGTCGGAGACGACGGCGACCAGCCGCGACGCCCACGTGTGGGTCGCGTGCTTGGACGGGTCCTCCGCGATGGCGCGGGAGACCTGGGCGACGCCGGGCGTGTAGGCGATGGAGAGCGCGCGCTTCGAGTCGAGCGGCATGGTGGTCTCGATGTTGAGCTTGCCGCCGAGGTGGGAATCGAAGATCTCGGCCTGGGTGATCGGCGACGTTGCCGCGGACGTGGGGGCAGTGGAGATGGACACGGGGATGCTCCTCTGAGCTGGCGAGAAAGGTCTGATCGGCGCTGTGGGCGGTCGAATGCCGCGGGCGCGCCGGCGAGTCTGCGCTGCGTCTCGAGGTCATCGGCGACGTCAGTGTCGCAGTGGTCAGTACTTTCTTTAGACCGTGCCCTTCCACCGTACGCGGGAACGGTAGCCGAGTTCCAGCGTGAACGGCTTCACATTAACGCGGGCCCGGGGTCAGCCCTGGCTGAGGATGCAGAAGTCGTTGCCCTCCGGGTCCGCGAGGCATTTCCAGGACACGTCGCCCTGCCCGACGTCGGCGTCGGTGGCGCCCAGCCCCCGCAGACGAGCGGCCTCGGCGGCTTGGTCGTCGCCGGGGTACGGGAGGAGGTCCAGGTGGATCCGGTGCCGCAGCGCCTCCGGCGCGGGATCGTGCACGAATTCCAGGTACGGCCCCACGCCCTCGCTCGAGCGGAGCCTCACGAGCCGCTCGTCGTCGTCCACGATCCTCCACCCGGCGGCCTCCGCCCAGAAGCCGGCCAGGGTGCGCGGCTCGGCGCAGCCGACCACCACCGCTGCGAGGGGGCCGGTGTCCCGGTAGATCGGCCGGGGCTCCAGTACGCAGAAGACGTTGCCCTCCGGGTCGGCGAGCACGGTCCACGGCACGTGGCCCTGTCCGATGTCGGCGGGCGTGGCGCCCAGCGCCTTCAAGCGCGCGACGAGGTCGCGGTGGTGCTCGTCGGAGTGGGTCGCGAGGTCCAGGTGCGCGCGGTACGCCACCGTCCGCGGGTCCGGGACGCTGACGAGGTCGATGCACAGGGCCGACGGGTCGGGCCAGGTGAAGCCCAGCGGCTCGAGGTTGGTGACGCCGGGCGCCTCGCTGGAGATGCCCCAGCCGAGCGCCTCCGCCCAGAAGCGGCCCAGGGCGTCGTCGTCCCGCGCCTTGACGTTGACCTGTACGAGTTGCAGCGGCATACCCCGGACTCTAGGTCCGGACTGGGCTCCCCACAACCGTGGCCGCCGGCTCTGGCTCTGCCCTATCGGCCGCCCGCGAGGAGCCGATCGAGCGTGGGAACGTCCAGCCTGCGGTCCGCGTACCGGCACCGCGTGGCGGAGGGGTCCGCACGGTCGGGGCCGGTCTGGATCAGGTGGAATCCGAGCTTCTCGACCACGCGCCGGGAGGCCTCGTTGTGGTGGAGAAGGGAGGCGACCACGGGAGCTCCGGCGTCGGCCTCTTCGGCTGCCGCTACGGCGAGACGAGCCGTCTCGGTCGCGTAGCCGCGCCCCTGATGAGCGGACCCGAACCGGTAGTAGAGGTTCCAGAACCCGGGGAGCTTCTTGGCGACACCGCCGATGCCGAGGACCTCGCGCGTCGATGCCGAGCGGACCACCCAGTAGCCGAGGCCGTCCCGCTGCCAGTCGGCCATCCCCGCTTCGACCAGGGCGCCCGTCTGCTGGACGTCGTCGTGGCGTCCTTCCGGATAGTGCTCCCAGAGTGCCGGGTCCGAGTGCAGTTCGAAGAGGTCGTCCACGTGCTCGGCAGCGACGGGCTCGAACAGCAGTCGATCATCCTGGGGCACGGTCCGATCATCCCGTCTCATGGACTCACTCTAGAGAAGGTCGCGGCACGCGCATCAGCCGGCCGGCGGGACGGCGTCGAGGCAGCCGAGCACCGTCCGGACGCAGACGTCCACACCGTGCTCGACCGCGAAGACCTGCCGGTCCTGGGCGAGGATGAGCGTCGCGCCGAAGACCGCCGAGGCCGTGACGTCCACCGTCCCGGCGGGCAGGTCGCCGTCCGCGTGACCGCGCTCGCGGAAGACGTCGCCGACGGCGGAGCGCACGACGCCGAGGACCTCGCCGCGCAGCTCCACCAGGACGTCGCGCCAGTCGCTGGGGGCGTGCCACATCTCGCTGATCCACAGCTGCGCGAACGCCGGGTACTCGTCCACGAACCGCAACGCGGCCCGCACCATGTGCGCCAGCCGGTCACGCGCCACGTCCGGGGTCCCGGACGGCGGACCCGCCGGCTCGGCTTCAGTCGGCGACACTTCAGAGAGCGTCGCGGCGGAACCGGGGTCCGACGACGGCGTCCCGGCCGACTGCAGGCGGTCAAGCAGGATGTCCGTGCCGAAGCGCAGCAGCTGCCCGATCAGGTCCGACTTGGATCCGAAGTTGTAGTAGACGCTGCCCTTGGAGACGCCGGCCGCCGCCGCGATCTCGTCGACCGTGACCGCGTGGTGGCCCCGTTCCCCGATGAGCGACAGCGACGCCTCGAAGATCTTCAGCCGCGTGGCGTTGGTGCGCCCCGGCCGGCGGACGACCTCGCGGGTGGGCGCCGAACCGCCGTCGTGCTCCGCTTCCCTACGAGCACCGCCCCCGAGCGCGCCGCCCTGGGCCATGGACTCCTCCTTCCGCGCCGGGCTCATGCCGACAGCTCCGGCTGGAAGGTCTTGAGCGTCCAGAACTTGTGCCGGCGCACGGCCAGCGTGCTCAGCACGAGGCCCAGCACCGTGTAGGCGACGAGCGCGGTCACGACCGGCCCCATCACGCTCAGGTCCGCGCCGTAGAGCAGGTGCCGCATGCCGGTCACGATGAACCCCAGGGGCAGCACCTGGTGGGCCGCGTGGAGTGGTGCCGGCGTGGTCTCCCAGGGGAACGTGCCGCCCGCGGAGACGAGCTGGAGCACCAGGAGGATGAGGACCACCATCTTGCCGGGCGTGCCCATGAAGGCCACGATCCCCTGGATCAGGGCCGTGAAGGCGAACGACGAGCCGAGCAGCAGCGCCCACGTCATCCACGGGTGAGCGGCCTGCAGCCCGAGCCCGAAGACCACCACCGCGTAGAGCACCGTGGCCTGCAGCAGCGAGATGAGCAGGAACGGCAGCCAGCCCCCGATCGCGATCTTCCAGTTCGCCGCGTTGGAGGCGAGCGCCCTGCGGGTGATGGGGCGCATCAGCTGGACCAGCATGAACGCGCCGATCCAGACGGCCAGGGCCAGGAAGAACGGGGCCAGCTGGTGGCCGTAGTTGGTCGCCTCCGTCTGGCTGGTGGTGTTGATGGAGACGGGGTCGCCGATGACGGTGGAGACGCGCTTCTTCTCGGTGTCGTCCGGATTGGGCACCTCCCCCGCGCCCTCGCCGAGTTTCTGCGCCAGCTCGGCCGCGCCGTCGTCCGTCTGGTGCGCACCGTCCGCGAGCGTGCCGGCGCCGTCGACGAGGTCGCCCGTGCCGCCGGAGAGCGTGTCGGCCCCGGCGGCGAGCTGCGCCGCGCCGTCGTCCAGCTGCCGCGCGCCGTCGAGCGCGGTTCGCTGCCCGTCGGCCAGGGTGGAGGCTCCGGTGGCGAGCTGGTCGGCCCCGTCCTGGAGCTGAGCGCCGCCGTCTGCGGCCGAGGCGATGCCCTGTGCGAGGGCGGGCATGGAGTCGGCCAGTTGGCGGCTGCCGTCGGCGACCTGTCGGGAGCCCTCCGCGAGCTTCGCGATGTTGGCCTCCGCCTCCTGCAACTGCGCCCGCGTCTGCTCGATCCGCTGCACGGCCGGCGAGTCCGCGGCCTGTTCTTCGAGCGCAGCGGCGAACTCCTCCCGCTGCTCCTCGGTGATGACCCCGCGGTCCACCAGGTCCTGGGCGGCCGCATCGACGCGCGCCTTGCTGTCCTCCTCCACCTGTTCGACGGCGTCGACGGCGGCCTGGACCTTGGCGTTGAGCTGCTCGTTGCCGTCCGCGACCTGCTCCGCGCCGTCGGCCAGCTGCTCGGTCTTGGCCGGGAGCTCTGCGGTCTTGTCCTCCAGCGTGTCGAGGCCCGTGGTGAGTTCGCCGGCACCGGTGGAGAGCTTCCCGGCCCCCGCGGAGAGCTGGTCCGCGCCATCGACGAGCTTCTCCTGGCCGGCCACGAGGTCCCCGGTGCCGCTCTTCAGCGTGTGGGCGCCGGAGGCCAGCTCACCCGCGCCGTCGTCCAGCTTCCCTGCCCCGGTGGAGAGCTGGTCGGCGCCGTCGGCCACCTGGGTGGTGCCGCCGTGCAGCTCGCCGGCGCCGTCGGCGGCCTGGCTGAGCTGGGCGTGGATGCGGCCGAATCCGGTGAGGAACTGGTTGGCCGTCTCCTCGCCGACCTCCGCGGCCACGGAGTTGTGGACCTCGCCCGCCAGCTTGTCGGCGATGGTCCCGACCATCGCATTATTCGCGTCGTTGGTGGTCAGCTCCAGGATGGCCTGCTCGGCGGCGTCGAAATCCTCCGGGGACGCCAGGGAGGCGGAGAAGTCCTCCGGGATGGTCAGCGCGAACGCGTAGTCGCCGGCGGCGACCCCCTCGGCGGCGGCCTCCCGGGAATCGACGAGCACCCATCCGAACGTCCCGTCCTCGAGGAGCGAGTCGGTGACCTCGTCGCCGACCTGGAGGCGCTCGTCGCCCTTGTCCGCACCGTCGTCGAGGTTCACGAGCGCGGCCTTCACGTTGTCCAGATGGCCGTACGGGTCCCAGTTGGCGTAGAGGTAGAGCGCCCCGTAGAGCAGCGGCACCAGGGTGAGGGCGACGATCGCGATCTTCGCGAGCCGCCCGTTGGTCATGCGCTTGAGCTCGGAGCGCGCCAGTTGGAACGTGGTCATGCGGTCGCCTCGCTCTCGCGGTTCGCGGTGCTGTGCGCGGTCGTCGCGGGCCGGGCCTCGGACCCGCTGCGGTTCTCGTCCCGGTTCTCGCCGTCGTGCTGCTCGCCTGAGTCCTCCTCGTCGGCGTGGCTCTCGTCGGCCTCGTCCGGGCCGGTGAGGCCGTGGGGCAGGTTGTCCGTCTCGGCGACGGCGGTGCGGCCGTCCCACGCGTCGGGGATGCGCTGCACGACGGCGATCACGGCCGGGTGCCGCCGCCCGCCGGCGACGTCGGCCAGGATCCGCAGCCAGTCAGCGTCGGGCAGGCCGTGGCGGTCCGGGGAGTCGAAGACGAGGACCTTGACGTTCGAGTCCTGGAGGCTGAGGGCGGCCAGCAGGTGCAATCGGTCCTCGGCCGGGATGGCGTCCACCCAGTCCTTGGCCAGGTGTTCGAGCCGGTGGGACTCGAGCCAGCGCGACGCCGAGACGGTGGCCCAGAAGGGCCCGGGCTGGAGGGCGAGGTCCTCGGCGACCAGGTCCTTGACCCGGAGGTGCCGCTCGGGCTCGTTGATCTCCGGGGAGTCCACGAGGGCTGAGACGCGGCGGACGGCGTGAGGTCCGGCGTCGGAGTCCCAGGCGACGGATCCGCCGTCGGATTTCATGCGCGCGCTCAGGCCGAGGGCCAGCGCGGTCCGCGCCTCCTGGGTGGGCGCGGAGACGACCGTGAGCTCGGCCGCCGGAGCGGCGAGCGAGGTCGGACGGAGCAGCGGCCCGTGGTGGCCGTCGATGGAGAGGGAGTCGGCGAGAAGCACACCTCCAGCTTATTCAAACTGACCGGTCAGTTCAATTAGAAGGGTTGTGAGCTTCGAGACGTGCCGGGACGACGGAGGGCGCCGGCTCACCCGGTGCTGGGTGGACCGGCGCCCTCCGGCGCGGTGCGGTCGGTGCGTCAGCCGCGGATGAGGTCCGCGCAGCGCTCGCCGATCATCATGGTGGTGATGTTCGGGTTGACCGTGACGAGCTCCGGCATGACCGAGGCGTCGGCCACGCGCAGTCCCTTCACGCCCTTGACCCGCAGCTCGGGGTCCAGCGGCGACATCGCGTCGTCCTCGGCGCCCATGCGCACCGTGCCCGCGGGGTGGTACACGGTGTTGTGGGTGCGGCGGATGTAGTCCTGCAGCTGCTCATCCGTCTGGGCGTCCTGGCCCGGGTACAGCTCCTCCCCCGCCCACTCGGCCATGGCCGGCTGGGAGACGATCTCGCGCGCCTTGCGGATGCCGGCGACCATGACGCGCATGTCGTGGCCCTCGGGATCGGTGAAGTAGCGCGGGTCCACCATGGGCTTGTCGCGGAAGTCGCGCGAGCGCAGGCGAACCGTGCCGCGCGACTTCGCGTGAGTGACGTTCGGGGTCAGGCAGAAGCCGTTCTCCGTGGTCGGGTAGCCCTGACGCAGGGTGTGCATGTCGAACGGCACGGACCCGTAGTGCATCATCAGGTCCGGACGGTCGAGGCCCTCCTGGGTAGGGGTGAAGACGCCGATCTCCCACCACTGGGTGGACTTCTCCACCATGGGCTTCTTGGCCTCCCACTGGATCACGCCCTCGGGGTGGTCCTGCAGGTTCTCGCCGACGCCGGGCGAGTCGACGCGGACCTCGATGCCGTGCTCGCGCAGGTGCTCGGCGGGGCCTATACCGGAGAGCATGAGCAGCTTCGGCGAGTCGATCGCGCCGGCCGAGACCACGACCTCGCGACGGGCCTTGAGCTCGTGCGTGCGGGCGAACGCGTTGTCGACGACGGCGACCCCGACGCAGGTCTCGCCGTCGAACAGCAGCTCCTTGCCGCGCAGGCCGGTCAGGAGGTGGAAGTTCGGACGGTCCAGGATCGGATGGATGTAGGAGACGGAGCTGGAGGAGCGGGTGCCGTCGGCCCGCCGGTTGATCTGGAAGAAGTTGGCGCCGTTGACCACGGTCTCGTCGTTGTTGAACTTCGCCCGCGGGATGCCGGCCTGCTCGGCGGCGTCCAGCAGCGCCACGCCCGACGGATCGTTCGGCGGGACGTTCATCAGGTGCACGGGGCCGGAGTCGCCGTGGTGCGGGGCGTCGGGCCCGGCGTCCTCGTTGGTCTCGAGGCGCTTGTACAGCGGGTAGAGGTTCTCCGCGTTCCAGCCGGAAGCGCCGTACTTCGACTCCCACTCGTCCAGGTCCTCGCGCGGCGCCCAGAAGGCGATGCACGAGTTGTGGCTGGAGCAGCCGCCCATCACGCGCGCCCGGGCGTGACGCATGAACGAGTTCCCGTTCTCCTGCGGCTCGATCGGGTAGTCCCAGTCGTAGCCGGACTCGAGGAGCTCCATCCACCGGTCCAGCTGGAGGATCTCCGGCAGGTCGCGGTCGTCGGGGCCGGCCTCGACGAGGGCGACCTCCACGGAGGGGTCCTCGCTCAGCCGGGCCGCGACGGCCGCACCGGCGGAGCCGCCGCCGATGACGATGTAGTCGAACTCGTTCTGCTTGATATCGCTCATGCTTGCTCCTGCTCCCTTACTTCCCGGTGCGGTCGGCGAACCAGCCGGTGACCGCCGGCGCCGTGTTCTGGTAGATGTGCTTGGCCTCCTGGTACTCCGCCAGCCCGGTGGGACCGAGCTCGCGGCCGAAACCGGACTGGCCGAAGCCGCCCCACTCGGCCTGCGGCAGGTACGGGTGAAAGTCGTTGATCCAGATGGTGCCGTGGCGCAGGCGGCCGGCGACGCGCTGGGCGCGCCCCGCGTCCTGGGTCCAGACCGCGCCCGCGAGGCCGTAGTGGGTGTCGTTGGCGATCGCCACGGCCTCCTCCTCGTCCTTGAACGTCTCCACGGTGACCACCGGGCCGAAGGCCTCCTCGACGACGACGGACATGCCGCGCTTCACGTGGTCGATGACGGTGGGCAGGTAGTAGATGCCCGAGCCGAGGCCCTCGCCGTCCTCGTCGGTGGCGTAACGGCCGCCGGTGCGCACGCGGGCGCCCTCGGCGATGCCGGCCTGGACGTACGCGTGGACCTTCTCGCGGTGCTCCTCGGAGATGAGCGGGCCGGTCTCGGCCTTCTCGTCGTACGGGCCGCCCAGCCGGATGTGCTCGGCGCGGCGGACCAGCGCGTCCACGAACTCCTCGGCGATGTCCTCCTGGACCACCAGCCGCGCTCCGGCGGAGCAGACCTGGCCGGAGTGCACGAAGGCGGCGTTCAGGGCGTTGTCGACGGCGGCGTCGAAGTCCGCGTCCGCGAAGACGACGTTGGGGTTCTTGCCGCCGAGCTCGAGGGCGGCCTTCTTCACCGTCGCCGCCGCGGAGGCGGCGATGATCTTGCCCGTGGCGAGGCCGCCGGTGAAGGAGACCATGTCCACATCGGGGTGCTCGGACAGCGGGGCGCCCGCCTCGACGCCGCGGCCCGTGACGAGGTTCGCCACGCCGGCCGGCAGGCCGAGCTCGTCGAGCACGTCCATCATGAGGATGGCCGTCGACGGCGTCAGCTCGGCCGGCTTGAGGATGAAGCTGCAGCCCGCGGCCAGGGCCGGGGCCAGCTTCCAGGCCGCCTGCAGCAGCGGGTAGTTCCACGGCGTGATCATCCCGGCGACGCCGACGGGCTCGTAGACCACGCGGCTGACGACGTCGTTGTCGCCGGCGTCCACGATCCGGCCGGCGTCCTGGCCGGCGAGGCGGCCGAAGTACTCGAAGCAGGCCGTGATGTCGTCCATGTCGATCTCGGACTCCACCAGGCGTTTGCCCGTGTCCTGCGACTCGGCGCGGGCGAACTCGTCCTTGCGCTCGCGCAGGCGCTGGGCCACTCGGAGCAGGAAGGCGCCGCGCTCGGGAGCGGGCACATCGGCCCAGACGCGGTCGTCGAACGCCTTGCGAGCCGCCGCGATGGCACGCTCGGTGTCCTCGCGCCCGGCCTCGGAGACGACCGCGACCTCGGCGCCGTCCGCGGGGCAGACGATGGTCCGGGTGGCGCCGGAGGCGGCGGCCTCCCATTCCCCGCCGATGAACAGGGTTGCAGTGGTGCTCAAGATTCAGCCTTCCTTCTTCTCGGTCGTTTGGTAGTCATCGTCCCACCCGGTGGTGACGTTGTGGTGCTCGGCCACCGAGGTGGTGTGCAGCGCCTCGCGGGTCTGGTGCAGGAACTCGAGGTGCATCTCGTAGTGGTCCAGCACGTCGGCGATGAGCTGCTCCTGGCTGTAGCCGTAGAGGTCGTAGCCGTAGCTGCCCTCGAGGGAGAACACCTCCATGCGGTAGTACTTGTCGGTCGCCGAGCTGGCCCGCGCGTAGGAGGGGAGGTTCTTGCGCACGGGGTACACCTGGTACTTGAAGGCGCGCTCGGGACCGAAGTCCACGAACAGGTCCACGGTGTCGATGCCGGAGCCGTTGAGCGGCTCGATGTTGAGGGACGCCTCGACGCCCTGGCTCTCCAGCTCGGCCTTCACCTCGCCGAGGGCCGGGCAGGCGGTCTCCAGCATGAAGCGCTGCGCCTGCTTGGGGCCGGGGTACGCCATGGAGCGCGCCAGGCGCTGCTTCCAGCCGCGCCGCTGCTCGCCGGCCGCGTTGGCCCGGGAGGACAGCGCGCCCGGGAGGCCGTTGCGGTAGGACGCCGCCAGGGCGGTCTCCACGCGGAGCGCCTTGAAGAGGCCCATCATGATGAAGACCAGCACCACGGAGAAGGGCAGCCCCATGATGACGGTCGCGGCCTGGAGGGTGGGGACACCACCGACCAGGAGCATCGCCAGGGTCAGGACGCCGGTCACGACGGCCCAGAACACGCGCAGCCAGTTCGGCCCGTCGGCCTCGGAGTCCGGCAGCTTGGACGTGAAGTTGGCCATGACCAGCGCGCCCGAGTCGGCGCTCGTGACATAGAACAGCAGTCCCGTGAACGTGGCGATGGCGGCGCTGAGCGGGACCATCGGGTACTGCTCGAGGAGCCCGTAGAACGCCCGCTCCGGAGTGCTGATCGCCATCTCGCCGAAGGCGGTGTTGCCGTTCATCACCAGGTCGAGGGCGCTGTTGCCGAAGATGGAGATCCACAGGGCGATGAAGGCGAACGGGACCACCAGGACGCCGGTGACGAACTGGCGGATGGTGCGCCCGCGCGAGATGCGCGCGAGGAAGAGGCCGACGAACGGCGCCCAGGCGATCCACCAGGCCCAGAAGAAGAGCGTCCACGCGTTGAGCCAGTCGTCCGGCCGGTCGTAGGCGAAGGTGTCCAGCGCCATGCCGGGGAACCGGGCGATCATGTCGCCGATGTTGCCGACGATCCCGTCGGCGAGGAACCGGGTCTTGCCCGCGAAGAAGACGAACAGCATCAGCGCCACGGCCAGGAGCACGTTGAGCTCGGCGAGACGGCGGATGCCCTTGTCCACGCCGGAGACGACGGACGCCGTGGCCATGACGACGGCGACCGCGATGAGGGCGATCTGCATCGCCGTGCCCTCGGGCAGCCCGAACATGAAGAAGAGGCCGTAGTTCAGCTGGGCGACGCCGATGCCCAGCGAGGTGGCGATGCCGAAGATCGTGCCGAGCATCGCCGCGATGTCCACCGCGTGGCCGGCCGCGCCGTGGATCCGCTTCCCGATGATCGGGTAGAGCGCCGAACGGATGCTCAGCGGCAGATTGTGCCGATAGGCGAAGTAGGCCAGGGCCATCCCCATGAGCGCGTAGAGCCCCCAGCCGAGGATGCCGTAGTGGAACAGCGTCCAGACCATCGCCTGCCGGGCGGCCTCGATGGTCTCGCCCTCGCCGCGCGGGGGCTGCATGTACTGGGTGATGGGCTCCGCAACGGAGAAGAACATCAGATCGACGCCGATGCCGGCGGCGAACAGCATGGCCGTCCACGTGAACAGGTTGAAGGCCGGCCGCGAGTGGTCGGGCCCCAGCCGCGTCTTGCCCACCTTGGTCACCGCCACATAGACCACGAACGCCAGGACCGCGACGACGAGGAGGGTGTAGTACCAGCCGAACGTGCCGCCGACCCAGCCGACGACGGCGAAGATGACCGCGTCCGCGCTCTCGCGGTCGAGGATGGCCCACAGCGCCACGGCGAGGATGCCGACGGAGGATCCGATCAGGACGGGCTTGTTGACTCGGGGCTGCTCCGCTCTGGAGGGCGGTGACGCGGATCCGGCGGGTGGAGCCCCGCTCGAGTCGGCGGACGGGCGGGCGGAATTCGTCATATGCAGTATTGCCTTACGTTTCAGTCAGCTCGTTTCCTCGCCCACGGAGGCGCTATGGCGCCGGCGGGCAGTCATCGCTCAGGCTAGCTGACTAGCTTCGCGCGTACGCGCGTCTACTATCACGCCTCCGATGGTGACGGGTGACACCCAGCCTTGTGAGCTGCGTCTCTGCCGCTGAACCCTACCGCCCCGACGATTCGCGCGCCATCATGGTTCTATGGCTGAACCAACCACGGCCCTGATCAAGGCCACCTCGCACTCCGCACTCGACCCCGCGGAGGCCGGGAGGCTGGCCGACGCGCTGGCCGAGTCGGCCGACGTCACGGTCTTCGTGGACGGCACCGCGGTGCGTCTGCCCCCGGTGGCGGCGGACGCCGTCGTCGATGTCCTGCAGCGGTTGGCGGCCGGCGAGTCCGTCACCGTCAGCACCACGGAGGAGTGGCTGAACACCGGCCAGGCCGCACAGCTCGCGGGCGTGTCCAACACGTATATGCGCAAGCTGACGGACTCCGGCGCCATCCCGGTCCACTACCGCGGCAGCCACCGCCGGATCCGCCCGGCGGACGTGCAGGCCTGGCTGGACCAGCGCGCGGCGGTCACGGCGGACGCGCGCCAGGCGGACGGCTGATCCGTCGGTCCGCACGGTCCGGGCCGAACCGCGCGGGAACGCGCGGAGTCGCCGGGCCACCCGCGGCGGCCCGGCGACCCGCGTTCTAGCGGCGACCGGTCTGCTGCTCCGTGAGGAGCACCGGGAAGCCCCGCGCGTTGGACTCGTCGGCGAGCGCCGGGGTGAGCGGCGGGGCGAACCCGTGGTCGCCGATCGCGATCCCGGCCAGGCCGGCGTCGTCGAGGTCCGCGATGAACGCGCGCTGGGCGTCGCTTCCCGCAGGGACGCACATGCCGACGGTCATGAGGAGCTCGTGCGGCTGGAGCCACCGGGCCGGGTCCTTCAGCTCGCACGAGTGCGCCCAGAGGACCGGGCGGTCCAGCCCGGCCGCGCCGCTGTGCGTGCGCGTGCCGAGGACAGGGCTCGCGACGAGGTCGCGGATCGTCAGGGATTTCGCCATCGGCATTCGAGGCCCGGTGGCAGCTGCGCGCACCGTGACCGCTCCTCCTTGTCCGTGGACGTGGCTGTCAGGTTCATCAGCCTAGCCAGGATCGGCACGGCGGGAACCGCACGGCGTCAGCGCATCCAGGGCTTGCGCGATCAGCGGGACCCAGGCTCCACCAGCCCCGATTCGTAGGCGATCACCGCGAGCTGCGACCTGTCGCGCGCGCCGAGCTTGGCGAGGAGCGGGCCGACATAGGTCCGCGCGGTCTCCAGTGAGCTGTGCAGTGCCCGCCCGACCTCGTCGTTCGACTCGCCGAGGCCGACGCACTGGAGGACCTCGCGCGCTCGCATCCTCTGGTACCACCCGCGCCCGCATGGCTCCACGCGAGGACGACGCCGTCGAGCAGCGGTTCTTCACGCTCACCGACCGGCGCATCAACGGACGGAAGATGGACAATGCGCGTGGACAAGGTGGTCCAGGTCAGCTCCACGGAGGTGTGGGAGGTGCGCAGCACCAATCCCTTCCCGCACAACTTCCACGTGCACGACGTCCAGTTCCGGGTGGCGAGCATCGACGGTGCCGCCCCACCCGACCCTGGGCTCAGAGCCGGGGCACAGCCACTAGCCGGAGCGGGTCAGCCGCGCTCCACCAGTCGCCCGTCGGCCAGCACCAGACGACGATCGCAGGCGCGGGCGACCGTCTCGCTGTGAGTCGCGATGATGAACCGCCTCCCTTGGCGCTGCAGCTCGGCGAAGAGGTCCAGAATGCTGCGTTCGGTGCGCTCGTCGAGTGCGCCGGTCGGTTCGTCGGCGAGCACGACGTCGGGACGTTTCGCGAGGGCTCTAGCGATGGCCACGCGCTGGGCCTCGCCGCCCGAGAGATGCCGGACCGGCTTTCGCTCGAAGCCTTCCAGCTGCACGGCCGCCAGGCACTCCGAGGCGCGTTCCTCCGCGTCCTCTCCCGGGCCGACCCCGAGCCGGACGTTGTGCAGCACGTTTCGATCCTCGAGCAGATCGTAGCTCTGGGTCACGTAGCCGATGTGTCTCATTCTGAAGTCCGCCGATGCCTGCTCACGCTGGGGCACCAGCTCGCCAGCGTGGAAATAGGACCCCGTATAGGCGCCGTCCAGCCCGGCCAGGATTCGCAGCAGCGTGCTCTTGCCGGAGCCGCTGCGCCCCAGGATGGCGATCGAGCGATCATCATCCGCCATCGTCATGTGGAGCGCATCGAAGAGTCGCCGCTGCTGGCCGTTCGGTTCGCGGACGGTCTTGGAGAGAGAGTCGAGCTGGAGCATCAGGTGCCCATCCTTCCGGAGGTGTGGTCGATGAGTCGTCGAAGGAGGTGGCTCTCGTGGGCGGCATCGACAGAAACCAGGAGAACCAGCACGCCGGCCGCGGACCAGAGGCCGGCCGGACTGGCCTGTGGCAGAAGGCTGAGTCCGACCGCTGTGCCCGCCGCAGCCGCTGCGTACTGGACGAGGGCCGTGAGCAGCAGCATCCTCCGGATTGCACCGCGGCTGTAGCCGAGCCGCCAGAAAGCGAGGGCCTTTGCCTGCCGACGCCGGAGCAGCTGGGCGTTCGCGAAGCCGCTGGCCACCAGCACGCCGAGGCACAGGAGGACTCCGATCCCCTGCACGAGGGCCAGGTTGTCCTGGATGATGGATTTCACCAGGGAGAACTGGAGTAGGTAGTCGGGGAGGTTGGCCACCGCGTAATGCTCGAAGCCACTGTGGTCCGACGCCTCTGCCAGTTCCCCCAGCACCTGGTCGGTGCTGAGGCCTCGCGGCACGGCGATGTCGGCATTGACCATGGCGAAATAGAGAATGCCGTAGAAGACCTGGTCCTGCGCAGCGAACTGCTCTGCAGACGGGGGATACGGGATCAGCAGATGGTGGTCGAGATAGAAGTTCATCTCCCCCTGGTAATAGAGGGACGCTTCCTCCTCGAGGATTCCGGTCACCTGCATCCGCATCGGCAGCGTGTAGAAGTTGCCGTCGATGACGTCGCCCACCTCGTACACTCCGGCGTAGCTGCTCCCCAGCAGGACGGGCACGGCGCCGTCGGAGTAGTCCACATCGCCCCAGTCCGGCGGAGTCCCTTCGGAGACGGCGAGCCTGTAGAAGTCAAAGGCCTTCTGATTCAGCTGGACCGCCTTGACATCCTGCACCCGGCGCCCGACCTCGTCCGTATAGGGCCCGCCGACGCTCCCTTCTGTTCCGTATCCGGCGTCGAAAGTCTCGTTCCCCCGAAAATCTCGGACAGGAACCGGCTGGTCGAAGACGGACAGGAGGTCGAACTCGTCGGCCTCGTTGAGCTCGTCGTAGAAGGCTCCCAGCTGTTCCAGATTGGTCCGGGACTGCCTGAATTCGTAGAAGTCCTCAGGGTCGGCCAGTCGATCGACGAGCTGGTACATGTTGGTTTCGGCTTCGGCCGAGAAGCTTCGGTTGATCGCGGTGTCGGTCGACTGCGCGAAGGAGGCGATATTGAAGACCGTCACCGCCAGCAGGGCCCAGGCCAGCGCCTTGCAGGTCAGAATGAGCCAGTTCCGGCGCAGGTCGAACACTAGCTCCACGGCGCCACCGGCCTCCGGAGGTGGGCGGCCGTCAGGAAACTGACGACAACTGCGGAGGCCACCAGCGCCTCGACGCCGAGGACGCTGGCGCCGGAGACCATCGGGTCTCCGGCGAGAACGGCCGCAGCGAACGCGGGGAGGCCCGCCATGACCGCGACCAACCCGAGCTGCCCAACGGACCGCGCCTGAACTGGAAGGCGCCGATGGCCGAGCAGGTGGAGGACATGGTGTCGACGCTGGAGCAAGGACGCAGCGAGCATCCCCGTGAACACTGCCCCGGCGGTCACGATGGCGGTCCCCAGTCCGAGCAACAGCGGCGAGACGAAGTCGATGTTGGTGCGCCGGTTCGTGTCCTCGTTCATCCGGGCGACGCCCTGACTCCCGAAGTTCTCGACATACCGCGCGTAGGCGTCGACGCGGTCGACGACGATCGGACCGGATCCGTCGAATGCCCGCGCCGGGTCACTCAGGAGTACATCTGCTGCCAGCAGACTGTCGGGGCCCGCTCCGAGACGCCCGATGACTTCGTAGATCTCGCCGTCGTACTCGAAGTACTCCCGTCCGTCCCGGTCGACGACAGGAATTGCCGCCCCGACGATCGCCGCCTTCTCCTCGCCCGCCCGGAAGGGCCGCCCCTCATGAAGAGGCAGATTCAACCCGGTCGGGTCGTCGACCAGCAGATTCCGCACCCTTGCCTC
Source organism: Zhihengliuella sp. (assembly GCF_031178195.1). GTDB lineage: Bacteria > Actinomycetota > Actinomycetes > Actinomycetales > Micrococcaceae > Zhihengliuella. Next base: position 170,252 of record NZ_JAPSJL010000004.1, on the reverse strand, counting down.
GCCGGGCAGCTGGACGTAGATTCGCGTCTCGGGGCCCAGCGTGCGCGCCTTCCGGACGATCTCTCGGGGGTCTCCGGTGACGCGGATGCTCGCTGTCGAGTAGAGCTTGTTGCCCTCCAGCGTGATCGCTTCCTGCTGGGTGTTGTACACCGAGAGAGCCGAGGCCAGGAGCATGAACAGCAGCGTGAGCCCTCCGACGATCGCGACGGTCCGACCGGACATGCCAGTACCCCCTGAATCACTGCTATTCGCGCCCCACCTCGCGGGACTACCTCCAACGAATAGAGCACCGAGTGCATCCTAGTTCAGGACGGTGACGTTAGCGCCAGCGGGCGGGCGGTCCGACGCCGGGGCGATCTCAGATCAGTGCTGGTCGAGCGTCCAGGGCGGCTCCGTCACGTCGAGCCGGAAGCGGCGATTCGGCTCCACGAGTTCCAGATCCATGCCGGCCGCCGCGTCCGCCTCGGCGTCGGGTTCGGCGGGATGCTCGTCGATCCACGCCGCGTCGCCTTCCCACACCACGTACTTCCGGCCGCCCTCCTGGACCATCTGGCTGCGGTACTGCACGGGCGGATCGGCGGCCAGCCCGGCGACCGCGCCGTCCACCGTCGCGTACTCCCGGAGCAGGTGCAGCGTCAGCCAGAGCGGCGGGACCAGCACCATCGTGCCGGCCTCATGACGGTCGAGCGCCTCCTGCGGCGTGATCCACACCGAGTCGGCGTGCTCGTCCGGGCTCAGCACGACGGCGTCGCTCGCTGCGCCCCGGAGCGGCGCGAGGAAGTACCAGGCCCGCATGCGCCGGGCCTGCTGCCGCGGCGGCACCCAGCACGACGTCGGGACGAGGGTCGCCTCGTCGATCAACAGCCCGGTCTCCTCCGCGGTCTCGCGGACGGCGGCCCGGCGCGCGGCCTGGATCAGGGCCGTGGGGACGGCAACGACGGGCAGATCGGGGACGGTCCGGTTCCGTGCGCCGTCGGCGAGCGCCGTCAGCTCGGGGTCGGAGGATCCCTCCGAGTCCTCCGCTCCGAGGTAGTCCTCCGGGTCCACGAAGCCGCCGGGGAAGACCCAGGCGCCGGCGAACGTACGGCTGCTGCCGAGACGCTCGAGCAGCAGGACCTCCAGCCCGGCCTCGCCGTCGCGCAGGAGCACCGCGGTGGCGGCGTCACCGTCCAGGGCCGGGAGCCCCTCCGGCTGCGCCGGCTCGCCGGAACCGCTTTGCGTCATGTTGAGCTCCTCGGAATCGAATGGGCCACCCGATGGTTACCGTAGTCGCAATCATTCGATCCCGCAGGCGGTTCTGCCCGTCTGCGGACACGCAGAGCAAGGACCCAGATGAAGATCGCAGTGTACGGAGCCACCGGCATGGTCGGCAGTCAGATCGTCGCCGAGGCGCTCAGCCGCGGCCACGAGGTCACGGCGGTGTCCCGCTCCGGCGCCGAGGTCCCCGGAGCCGCGTCGGCGCAGGCCGAGCTGACGGACCTCTCCGCGTACCGCGAGCTCGCCAAGGCCCACGACATCGTCGTTGTCTCCGTGCCGACCCCACGCGACGGCAGCGACCACGGGCCCATCCGGGCCGCGCACGAGGAGATCGCGGAGACGCTGGTCCCGTCGCGTGTGTTCGTGGTGGGCGGCGCAGGCGCGCTCGAGGTCGAGGGCGGCGGACAGCTGCGCGAGACCGAGGGCTTCCCGCCGGAGTACAAGCCGGAGGCGGACAGCTTTGCGGAGATCCTGAGCTACTACGAGGACTCCTCGGGCGTGAACTGGACGATGCTGGCCCCGGCCCCGGTCATCGCCCCGGGCGAGCGGACCGGCGAGTACAAGGTCGGCGTGAACAATCCGGTGGGCGACTCCATCTCCACGCAGGACTTCGCGGTCGCCGTCCTCGACGAGCTCGAGGAGCCCAAGAACGAGAACCGGCGCTTCACGGTCGCCAACTGACTCGGGTCACCGAGGAGTAGAACGACGGCGGGGCCCCGGCAGGTGCCGAGGCCCCGCCGTCGTACGATCACGGCGATCGCCGCAGCGCGCACCGGCTGCTCTCCGGCCGCCAATCCGGGAGAATGATCCTATGGCGACGTCCACTACGGTTGCGCTCCTGTTGGCCGTCGCGGCTCTCGCAGGCGTGACCCTGCACTCGTACAGATGTCACCGGCGGAGGCCTGCCTTGCTGCTGGTGTTCCATCCCCTCGTCCTGCTGGGAGGGATCGGCGGCTATCTACTGGCCGAACCGACTGCGGGCGATCCTTGGCTCGGCGTCTACGTCTGGGGAATCCTGTGGTCGCTGGTCATCGAGGCGTCGTCAGCCGGACGGCCGGACCGAGTCGCGCAGATCCTGGACTACTACCTGCAATTCAAGTACGCGCTGCCCTTTACGCGAGAGCACGCGACGTACCGTCGGCTGATGCGGCCGCTGCGGCCGACGGAGGTCAAGATCCTTCTCCTGCTTCCCGTGGCCGCCGCGCTCTGGCTCTTCGCCGTCGTCATCGGGCCAGGCCTGTTCGGCTGACCAACAGCCTTCACGCCCCCGAGGCCCGAATCGGCCCCCTCTAGCCATCGAAGGCCACGGGCACCGCGACGACCTGCTCCAAGCTGCCGTCCCGCGCGCTGTGCGTCAGGAACAGCGCCGCGCCGTGCCCCGAGCCCGGGTCGGTGAAAGGGATCTCGCCGGCGAAGGGCCCGGGGTCCGGTCCCCCGCTGCCGGTGACGGGCGCCTGGCCCAGCACCGTGCCGTCGGGGCCGCGGACCTGCACCAGCACGTTGCCCTCGAACGCCAGGGCGTTCCCGCTCACGCCCAGCGGCGAGGCGCTCCTGGCACCGGCCACGGGTTCGTCCACCTGGATGTCCCGGGTGGACGACCCGATGACGTACCAGGCGTCGTCGGAGAGCTGCCGGACGAGCACCGTGGTCACGAGCCGGCCATCCGCCGGCGTGACCTCGAACTCGCCCGACCGGCTGTCCCCCTGCATGAAGTCGGAGAGCGTCGGGTTCTCGAAGCCGGCGTAGTCGGACGCGAATCCGCTCGCGGCCGCCTCCGGATCGCCGTATTCGCTGGCCCCCGGAGCCGGGTAGACCACCGTCGCTGCCTCCTCGGCCGGCAACGAAGCGGCCGGGGCGCCGGAGCTTGGCGTCGCGCTCGGCGAGGCTGTCGCCGTCGTGCCGGGTGTTCCCGAGGGCGAACCCGCCGTGGTGGGCGCCGCCGACGTCTGCGTCGGCGTGGGGGACGGCGAGACGGTGCCGTCGCCGTCATCCGGGTCAGCACGGCACGCGCCGAGGAGAACGACGGCGGCCACCGCCAGGCCTGCGGTCACCGTCCGGCCGCTGGTCCGCCGACGCGGGCCTCCCGCGATCATCGAGCTGGCATCCATAGTGCAAGCGAACCACCGGGGACGCCGGCACGGTAGCCCCGGCGGGGCTCGATTCGGCCACGAATCGACGGCGATTGGATCACGCCGTCGCGAGGGGTGGCAGCCGGGGACGGCCGCTATAACAGCAGGCGGACCACCGGCGTCGCGATCAGGATGGTCAGGGCGACGCGCTCGAACCAGATGACCACCATGGTCCACAGCGGCAGCGGGATGTCCGTGGCCAGGATGCAGGGCACCAGGGCCGAGAAGAAGATGATCGCGGCGACGCAGACGATCCCGATCACCATCCGCAGCTCGAGCGAGGCGTGATCGGCGGCGAGCGTGGCCGGCAGGAACATCTCGGCGATGCCCGTGGCCGAGGCCTTGCCTACCAGCAGCGGATCCTCCAGCCCCACCACCCACGCGAAGGGAGCGAACACGTAGCCGATCCAGTCGAAGATCGGCGTGTAACGCGCGAGCACCAGACCGATCAGCCCGACCGAGAGGATCGAGGGCAGGATGGCCATCGCCATCTTCAGGCCGTCGAGCACGTTGACGGCGATGTTGCGCGGCAGCGACGGCGCCTCGCGCAGGGTCGTCAGGGCCTCCCGCCACGCGTAAGCGAACCGGTTGCCGGTGGGCTTGGGCTCCGGCACGTGCTCGACGCCCGGGTACGGGACGTCCGGGATGCGGCTGAGCGGCGGGATGCGCACCGTGATGGCGGTGACGGCGAAGGTGACCACCAGGGCGGTCAGGAAGTACAGGAGCCAGTGGTCCATCAGGCCCAGGGTCTTGGCGACGATCACCATGAAGCTGGCCGAGACAGTCGAGAAGCCGGTGGCGATGATGGCCGCCTCGCGGCCGGTGTAGCGGCCGCGGCGGTAGACGCGGTTGGTGATCAGCAGCGCCAGGGAGTAGCTGCCCACGAAGGACGCGACGGCGTCGATCGCCGAACGCCCCGGCGTGCGCCACAGCGGGCGCATCACGGGCTGGAGGAAGACGCCCAGGAACTCCATCAGGCCGTAGCCCACGAGCATGGCGAGGAAGATCGCGCCGATCGGCACGATCAGGCCCACGGGGATCACCAGGGCGTTGAAGAGGAACGGTCCCATCTGCTCGTCCATGAGCCAGGCCGGCCCGATGCCGGCGACCATGGCGATGCCGACCGTCAGGCCGACGATGTTCAGGAACGCGAACACCGTCTTCAGCCGGGAGGCGCGCCACGCCCCCGTGACGAACGGTGCCACCGTCCCGGCGAGGATGACCAGCAGGGCGTAGTAGGGCACGACGCCGGCGCCGTGCTCGCGCAGCAAGCTCACCGCATGGTCGAGCAGGATCGTGGTGGTTCCGCCGAGGGTGACGGGGACGAAGAAGACGAGGAGTCCGATGGCGCTGTAGAGCGCGAAGCGGGCGACGTCGCCCGGGCGCGTGGCCGGCGGCGAGGTCGGGGAGGAGAGCGAGGAGGTCATGAGGTGCTTTCGGGGGCTCGTGGCCCGGTTCGCGGGGCTGGTTCGGAATGGGGGGTCGACGACGGGGCGGGCACTCCGTTGTGCGCCGCATCACCGTCGCGCCCTTCCATGGAACCGCGTGCGGCGCCCCGCAACAACGGGGCTGGGACCGTTCGAGTCCGGAATCCCAGACCTCCGCCGCGCTTGTCTAGCGAGAAGTATCGACAGGGCTAGACATTCCTAGACTTGCGGGCGGGCGCGGCCATGACTTCGGCCCTGTTCAGGGGCATCGAGTCCACGTTGTGCCGAAGTTTCTCTCAGTCGGCACGGAATGCGAAGGCCGCCGCTCCCACGAGCAAGCCGACGAAGAGCACGAGCACCCAGACGGTGCCTGCTGCACCGCCCAGAGCGCCTCCGACAAGGCTGCCGAGCAGGATCGAGCCCATAGTCGCGGTGCGACGTGTCGCCATGACCCGTCCGATCGCGTTCTCAGGCACGGTCTGCATCACCAGCGCAGCGACCTGGACGTTGTTCGCCACGACAAACGCTCCCCACAGGAAGAACTGCACGGCCAGAACAACGACCGCGATCTCCGGAGCGAAGAGTGGGACGAAGAGCAGCAGCGCACTCAGAACGGTCAGAACGAACGTCAGCTGGGTCAGCCGGATTCGCCCGAAACGCCGCACGAATCGGCCGGAGGCAACGCTCCCGATCAATCCGCCGACGGCACCGGCGGAGACGATCAGGCCGAAATGCACCACGGCGACGTCGAGATCCCGCAGGACGTAGATCGATTCGACCGCCGAGTAGGCCGCCAACCCCAACCCGAGCAGGAAGGACGCGACCGTCAGATGACGCAGGCGCCGGCTCGTCCACACCAAGGAGAAGCCGTCCTCTGCCTCACGGAGGAAGGCGACCGCTCCCGCGCGGAGGGATCGCTGACGCAGCCCCTCCTCGACCGTCCGCGTGGCAGGCCACGACCGGCTGAGCAGAGCCAGCCCGCCCGACAGCGCCAGGGCAGCCGAGACGGACAGCGCAGTCGGCGCGCCCGTCTCCGTCAGGAGAACTCCCGCCACTGCAGGCACGACGACGCCTGCGGCGGAATCAGTCGCCTGCAGTGCACCGTATGCGCCACCCACGTCACCGGGAGCCACGGTGCGAGCCACGGCCTTGGCCTGGCCGGCCTCCGCGAACGTCGCCAATAGCCCCGAGAGCAGGACGAAGCCGGCGATCCATACCAGCGAGAGCTGGTCTGCGGCAGCGACGGCCACCAAACCAGCCACGAGCACGGCACGCAGCAGCTGCGACACGACGAGCGGCCTGATCGTCGAGCGCCGATCGATCAGCACCCCGATGGGCACCGCCAACAAACATCATGGGTACCGTCTGGAGGAGATTGAGGACGCCCATCTGTAGCGCCGATGCCCCGAGAGCCGTCACGGCGACGACGTCGACCACGTAGTCGGCGAGGGATCGCCCAGCTATGTCTGCGCCGTTGGAGACATAGAGGCGCGTGCGGGGACCGAGAGGCATTTCAGTCACGCTCATCCCTGCCTCTCCCACATGTGGACGCCAGACTACGCGAGCCCCTAGGAGAATGTGCGACCCTCCCACCGTTCCCTGTCGTCGGCGTCGCGAGTAGCGTCGGGGCCACGGGCGGATCGGCCCGGGAACGATCACATCGCAGAGCACCGGGGGCCACCATGAGCACCGACGACGACGTCCGGCGGCTGGCCGTGGCCCTGCCCGGCGTCACGGAGAAACCCTCGTACGGGATGCCGGCGTTCTACGTGGGCGGCAGACCCTTCGCCCGCTTGCATGAGGAGCCCGGCGTGCTGGTCTGCTGGGTCCGCGATCTCGGCGAGCGCGAGGCTCTGCTGCAGAGCGCGCCGGAGAAGTACTTCACCACCGATCACTACGCCGGGCACGCCAGCGTTCTGGCCCGTCTCGACCACGTCGACGAGGCCGAGCTCTCCGAACTCCTGCAGGAGGCCTGGGCCGCTCGGCGCCACCGCTGATTCGGTTGAGAATTCTTCCGGGAACCCCTTGCGCAGGATTTCGTGACGTGCCTAACATACAACCAGTTGGTTGCATATCAACCGACGAGGCGCCGCGAACCAGCGGACCGCCGACACGAGAGCAGCGGGAGAAGCCATGATCATCGGGCACCAGGCACGCACCACCGCCGAGCCGGGCACCGGCGCGCCGAGCACGGCCGAGCTCACCGATGCCGAGGTCGACCGCCTCTTCCGGGCCCTGGCCGACGCCACCCGGCGGGACATCGTCCGCCGCACGCTGACCTCGGAGGCCACGATCTCCGAGCTCGCCGGCGACTACGACATGAGTTTCGCCGCCGTCCAGAAACACGTCACGGCACTCGAAGCCGCAGGACTCGTCGTGAAGGAGTCCCGCGGACGCGAACGGATCGTCCGTGGCGTCCCCGAACGCATCGAACGCATCCAGGATCTCCTCCGCGGGTTCGAGGAGATCTGGCGCGGCCGGATCGGCCGCATGGACGCCCTCTTCGCCGAGGACTCGCCCACCACCGGATAACCGTTAGGCACATCCGGCCGCCACCCACCCACCGCACGACGGCGGCGCGGACCGACCCGCAGGACCGGCCCCACCGATCCCGCCCCGCCGAACGCACCGCCCCACCCAGGAAGGTCAGAACCATGCCCATCACCACAGTCGACAAGGACACCGACGCCCTCACCCTCACGGTGACGGCCGAATTCCCCGTCCCGGTGCGCCGCCTCTGGGACGCGTACATGGACCCACGCCAGCTGGAGAAGTTCTGGGGACCGCCCAGCTATCCGGCCACCTTCACCCGCCACGATGCCTACCCCGGCGGCCTGACCACGTACTTCATGACCGGCCCCGAGGGCGACACCCCCGGCGGCTACTGGGAGTGGCTGAGCGTGGAGGCGCCGTCGTCGTTCTCCGTCCTGGACGGATTCCTGGGCGACGACGGCGAGCCGAACCGGGACATGCCGCAGATCCGGATGGAGTTCTCCTTCGAGCCCACGGAGACCGGGTCGCGCATGATCGCCACGTCCTACTTCGCCTCTGCCGCCGAGCTGGAGCAGCTCAGCGCCATGGGCATGGAGGAGGGCATGCGGCAGGCCATGGGCCAGATCGACGACGTCGTCGCCGACCTGAGGGCCTTCGCCGCCGGCGGCGTCACGGCCGCGGAGACGCTCGACGACACCCGACTGCGCGTCACCCGTGTGATCCGGGGCGACGTGGAGCAGGTCTGGCGCGCGCACGAGGATCCGGCCCTGGTCTCGCGCTGGATGCTCGGCCCGGACGGCTGGACCATGCCCGTCTGCGAGACGAGCGTGGAGCCCGGCGGCTCCTACCGCTACGAGTGGGCTTCCGACGACGGTGCCCAGCGCTTCGGCTTCGCCGGCGAGGTGCTGGAGGCCCACGCGCCGTACCGGCTGGTCAGCACGGAGCAGATGGTGGGCGCCGAGGGGCTCCCGGAGTCCGTGCAGATGGACGCCGTCACCCGGAACGAGATGACGCTGACGCCCGTGGAGGACGGCACCCTGCTCACGCTGGTGATCGTCTACCCGGACCGCGAGTCGCGGGAGGCGGCGGTCGCCACCGGCATGGTGGACGGCATGGAGAGCAGCTACGCGCGACTGGAGTCCGCGGTGCTCGCCGCCTGAGCTCAGCGCTCGCGGCACTGCCGCCGGCAGGTACAGCGGCAGGTGCAGCGGCAGGGCCGCAACGGCGGCCCGCGGATCCCGAGCGGGGATGTCGCGGGCCGCCGTCGTGCAGGCACCCCCGCCGGTCAAAATCGCCGCCCCTCTGGAAAGTGCGCGCCGGGAGTGACAGGATGTGTCGCGTGGCACACACTCAAGACTTGTTTCAGAAATCGTCCGACGGCGGCGCCTCCGGACACGCCTCCTCCCACCCGGGAGACGCCTCGGCGCCGGCGACGCCGTTCGACGACCTCGACCGATTCATCGGGCTCCGCCGGCTCGGTGGACTGGCCCTCTCCCCCGACGGCCGGCGGCTCGTCACCGGCGTCAGCGAGCTCGACGCCGAGTCCACCCGGTACGTGACCGGCCTCTGGGAGATCGACCCCGACGGCCAGCGGCCGGCCCGCCGCCTGACCCGCGGCGCGCAGCACGTGAAGGACAACCGCGGCGAGTCGCAGGCCCGCTTCACCCTGGAGGGCGACCTGCTGTTCGTGGCCTCGCGCCCCCAGGGGGAGGACGACGACGCGCCCGCACTGTGGCGCCTGCCCGCCTGGGGCGGCGAGGCCTACAGGGTGGCCGAGCACCCGGGCGGCATCGGCGCGGTCCTGACCAATGCCGTCCAGGGAACGGCCGGGGGCAGGGCCTCGACGGCCGAGGGCCCGGCGAGCACCGTCGTCGTGCAGGCGTCCGCCCTGCCCCGCGCCACCGACCTGGACGCCGAGAAGGAGGGCCGCAAGCAGCGCAAGGACCGCAAGGTCAACGCGATCCTGCACGACGGCTACCCGGTCCGCTTCTGGGACCACGACCTCGGCCCGGACGCGCCGCGCCTCTACGCGGCCGAGCATGCCGACGACGCGCAGGCCGACGAGCGCGCCGAGCTCCGCGACCTCACCCCGGACGCCGGACGGCACCTGGTCGAGGCGCCGTGGGACCTGGCGCCGGACGGCACATTCCTCGTCTCCGCCTGGATGGTGCCGGAGGGCCTCGGGAGCCAGCGCACCGACGTCGTGCGCGTGGACCTCGCGACCGGTGAGCGGACCACGCTGCTCGCGTCGGACGCGGAGTACGAGTACGAGCCGGTGCGCATCGGCCCCGACAGCCGGCAGCTGCTCTTCGTGCGCTGGATCCGCTCCACGCCGGAACGGTCCGCGCGGCCCGAGCTGCGCCTGCTGGACCTGGACTCGGGCGAGCAGCGCGACCTGGCCTCCGGATGGGACCGCTGGGCCACGGGCGCCGTCTGGCTGCCGAACGGCAGCGGCCTGCTGGTCACCGCGGACGAGGACGGCCGGAGCCCGGTGTTCCACCTGGACGCCGGCACGGGCCGGGCGGTCCGGCTGACCGACGAGGGCGCGTTCTCCGACGTGGTGGTGTCCCCGGACGGCTCCGCCGCCTACGCGTTGCGTGCCAGCTACGAGTACCCGGCCGAACCGGTGCGGCTCGACCTGATGGGCCTGGCCTCCCTCCGCGACGGCGAGTGCGTGCCGGTGACCCGCCTGGTCTCGCCCGTGGAACGCCCGAAGCTACCGGGCCGATTGACCGAGGTGGAGACGACGGCGGACGACGGCACCCGCGTGCGCGGCTGGCTGGCCCTGCCGGACGGCGCCTCCGCCGAGTCCCCGGCGCCGCTGCTGCTCTGGATCCACGGCGGGCCGGTCTCCTCGTGGAACCAGTGGAGCTGGCGCTGGACCCCCTGGGTGGCCGTGGCGCAGGGCTACGCCGTGCTGCTGCCGGATCCCGCCCTGTCCACGGGCTACGGGCAGTCGTTCATCGACCGCGGCTGGGGCACCTGGGGCGACGCGCCGTTCACCGATCTGATGGCGATCACGGACGCAGTCGAGGCCCGCGAGGAGATCGATGCGACGCGGACGGCCGCGATGGGCGGCTCCTTCGGCGGCTACATGTCCAACTGGGTGGCCGGCCAGACCGACCGCTTCAAGGCGATCGTCACCCACGCGAGCCTGTGGGCGCTGGACGGGTTCGGTCCGACGACGGACGCGTCCTACTACTGGGCGCGCGAGATGAGCGAGGAGATGCAGGAGAAGTACTCCCCGCACCGCTACGTGGACCGGATCCGCACGCCGATGCTGGTCATCCACGGGGACAAGGACTACCGGGTGCCCATCGGCGAGGGGCTGCGGCTCTGGTACGAGCTGCTCTCCAAGTCCGGGCTGCCGCAGGCCGAGGACGGCTCCACGCCGCACCGCTTCCTGTACTTCCCGGACGAGAACCACTGGATCCTGACCCCGCAGCACGCGAAGGTCTGGTACCAGGTGGTGCTCGGCTATCTGGCCGAGCACGTGCTCGGTGAGGAACCGGCGGACTTGCCCGAGGTGCTGGGCTAGCCCGCACCGACGGTTCGGCAGGGCCGGGCGCTCTGGGCGGTTGGGGGGCTCAGAGCACCCGGCGGGTGGAGGTCAGCGGGCGGCGGCGACCGCCATCCGTCGGGCCGGCCCACTCCGCGGCCTCCTCGCCTCAGCGTCTGCCGCTTATTTCACCTCGACTGAACGCATGATCTCGAGAATGGTGCGGTACTCCTCCGAGTCCAGGAACTGAGCGATCCGCCGTTCGTCCGTCTGGGCGTTGACACCCTCGAGCTCCAGCAGGTCGTCGTCCGTCATGAAGACGGCCGCGGTCTCGTCGTCGGTGCGGAACCAGAAGGGCTGACCGCCGGTATCGCCGAGCACCGTCTCGACGTTCCCCGGTTCCAGGATCTGCACCATGACCTCGCGCTCGGCGTCGTCCGCGCCCTCGTCGCTGCGCTGCTTCACGCTGGTCAGGATGACCTGCTCCTCCGAGGCGTTGGTCGAGAGCGGCTCCCGGGCGAGTTCCTCCGCCGACCACAGCTCGCCGCCGGTGTCCGAATCGCCCTGGAACTGCCCCTTCGAGACATAGGCGACCGTCTCGCCCTGCGGATCGGCCAGCTCGTACCCGACGGACTCCTCGTCCAGCTCGAACGTCCAGTCCCGCGGATGCTGGAACGTGAACAGCCCGTTGTCCGCGGTGACCCAGTCCGACGTGTCGACCGGCGGAGCCGAGGTCTCCTCGGCGGGCGTCGACTCCGCCGGCGCCTCGCTCGCCGGGGTGTCGCTCGGGCTGGCGGCGAGCGAGTCGGATGCGGTGGGCCCGCCGTCGACGGGCTCCTCCGCCCCGCATGCCGCGGTGGCGAGCAGGAGCGCGAGTGCCCCGGCGGCCGCGCGGGCCCGCCGCGACCCCCGCCGAACGGCACGGTCCGGGGTGGTCCTGACCTGTGTGCTCTTGTCCTGCCAGGCGCTGTCCCGCGCGATGCTGGTCTGCCTACTGCTGGTCTCCCACGTCCTGGTCTGCATGGTTACCTCCTGTGCACTGCTTGCTCTGTCCTGCGTGCTGGTGGTTCTGGCTCCGACTCCTCTCACGGTTGGACGCCGGCCATCACGGCGGCGAGTTCCCTGAACCGATCGGTCTCGATGAATGCGGCGATCTGCGCGTCGTCCGGGTGCTCCACCGTCTCGCCTCCGAGGCGGACGAGTCCCTCCGAGCTGAAGAAGACGCCGTGCTCGCCGCCGGCCGCGTCGAACCGCAGCGACTGCTCGCCGGTTTCGACGAGCCGGTCCGCCGCCTCCGGTGAGAGCAGGCGCAGTGCGAGCCCCCGCCCGACGCCCGGCTCCGCGCTCGGCCCGGCCACGAACCCGAGGAGCACCTGCTCCTCGTCGGCCCCCGTGTCGACGCCGAGCCGCAGCACCTCCTGCACGTACCCGTAGCGCACCAGGTCGCCGGTGTCCGCGGTGAACGGCTGGGTGGAGACGTACGCGACGGCGTCGTCGTTCCCGTCCCGCAGCTCGGCGACGGGCACACCCGGCTGCTCCACCACGGTCCAGCCGGGCGGGTGCGGGAAGCTCAGGACGCCGTGGTCGACGCGCGGCCAGGCGCTGACATCCGGCAGGTCCCGGCTCGTCAGGACGGCGGACGACGTCGTCGTGCGCGTCTGAGACTCGGTCGCCCCGGGCTGGGCCGGCCCCGCGCAGGCGACCGCCACCAGTGCGGCGGCCAGGAACGCCAGCACGGGAGCACGGCGCCGCGGGGAACGGCGCGGCCAGACACGGCTCTGCCCGCGGTGCGTCGTTCCCTCGATGCCGGCCATGGCATCCTCCGCTCGGCGTCGCTGCGGCCGCGGGGCCCTCTCAGCGCAGTCTGGCACGCGCGCCGGAGCTCCTCCAGAGCCGTCACCGAAGCGTTATCGCACCGGAATCATCCGGCCGCGGTGCGGAGTGTCAATCCAGCAGGAGCGCGGGCTCCTCCATGATCGCGGCGACGTCCGCCATGAACCGGGCGGAGAGGTCCCCGTCCACCACGCGGTGGTCGAAGGACCCGCCGAGCGTGGTGATCCAGCGCGGGATGACCTCGCCGGAGACCACCCACGGCTTCTGCCGGATGGTGCCGAACGCGACGATCGCCACCTCGCCCGGGTTGATGATCGGCGTGCCGGTGTCGATGCCGAGCGCGCCGATGTTGGTGACCGTCATGGTGCCGCCCTGCATGTCCGCGGGCGCGGTCCGGCCGGCGCGGGCGGTCGCGGCGAGATCGTTCAGCGCCACCGCGAGCTCCTTGAGGCTCAGGTCCTGCGCGTCCTTGATGTTCGGCACCAGCAGGCCGCGCGGGGTGGCCGCGGCGATGCCGAGGTTCATGAAGTGCTTGACCTGGATCTCCGCGCCCTTCTCCGTCTCCACCCAGGAGGCGTTGACGTTGGGGTTCCGCGCCGCCGCCCAGATGACGGCCTTGGCCAGGATGACCAGCGGGGACACCTTGATGCCCTCGAAGTCCTTGCTCTTCTTGAGCCGCTGGACGAACTCCATGGTCCGCGTCGCGTCGACGTCCACGAAGATCGAGACGTGGGGGGCGCTGAAGGCGGACTTCACCATCGCGTTCGCCGTCGCCTTTCGCACCCCCTTGACGGGCTGGCGCTCGATCCGGTCGTCCATTCCCTGCTTGGCGCTCCAGAACGCGGGCGCCGCGGCCTGCTCGGCCTCGCGCTGCGCCTGGTAGGACATCAGGTCCTCACGGGTGATCTCGCCGTGGCCGCCGGAGGCGGGGACCTTGGCGAGGTCGATGCCGAGCTCCTTGGCGATCTTCCGCACCGGGGGCTTCGCCAGGACGCGGCCCAGCAGCCCGGCCGTCCGGTTCTGGCCCGCGGGCACGACGCCGGTGCTCCCCTGTGCCGCGGCGGAACCCGTCGACTGGGAGGCCGCGGGGGCGGCCGGCTGCGATCCGGCGCCGCGCTGGGTACGCGGGGCGGCCACGCGGGACACGGCCGCGCGGGCGGCGTCCATGCGCTCGCCCATCCGGCTGCCGAGCACGTTCCCCGACGGGCGGGGCCGGTTCAGGCGGGTGCGGCGCTTGACCGGATCGGCCCTGGGGCCGGAGCCCACGAGCGGGCCGACCTGCTCGACCTCGTTCCCAGCCGTGGCGTCCGCGGACTCGGTCCTGGCCGACGCGGTCCCGGCCGGCGCGCCGCCGCCCCGCGTCGCCGACGCGGCGGACGGGGAGTCCGTGGCGGCGTCGTACTCCTCGCCCTCGTCGTCGAGCGAGCGCTCGGTGACCTCGCCGAGCCACGACTGGGCGGCCGGGTCCTCGGGCATCGGCCGCTGCGCCGGCGGGGCGGGGTCCTCGAGGTCCTCGGCGGGCTGCGCGCCCGCCTCGTCGACGGTCAGCAGCGGCTGCCCGACCTCCAGGGTCTCCCCCTCCGCGGCGTGCAGCTCGGCGACCGTCCCGGCGAACGGGCTGGGCAGCTCCACGAGCGACTTGGCGGTCTCGATCTCCACGAAGACCTGGTTGACGGCCACGATGTCTCCGGGCGCGACCTTCCAGGAGACGATCTCCGCCTCCGTCAGGCCCTCGCCGACATCGGGAAGGTTGAACGTGCTCATCGAGACTCCTTGGGCTGGTGATCGCCGGGGCGATCGAGCGATTCGGATGACGACGCCGGCGGTCGGCCCGGGGGCCGCGCCGACGGCTTCGTCAGTACGAGAAGAGGCGGTCCAGCGCCTCGAGCAGCTTGTCGATGTTGGGGAGGTAGTCCTCCTCCACCTTGGCCACAGGGTAGGGCATGTGGAAGCCGCCCACGCGGAGCACCGGCGCCTCGAGGGAGAGGAACGCCCGCTCCGCGACGCGGGAGGCGATCTCGCCGCCGATGCCGCCGAAGGTCGGGGCCTCGTGGGTGACGATCAGGCGGCCGGTCTTCTCCACCGAGGCGACCACGGTGTCGAAGTCGATGGGGCTGATGGAGCGCAGGTCCACCACCTCCACGCTGTAGCCCTCCTCCTCGGCGGCCTCCGCCGCGGCCAGGGCGACGGGGACGAGCGGGCCGTAGGCGACGATCGTGGCCTGGGTGCCCGGGCGCACCACCTGGGCGCTGAACGGGTCCAGGGTGGGCCGCTCGGTGTCCACCTCGCCCTTGAGCCAGTAGCGGCGCTTGGGCTCGAACACGATCACCGGGTCGTCGCACTCGATGGCCTGCTGGATCATCCAGTAGGCGTCCTGCGCGTTGGACGGGGTGATGATGCGCAGGCCCGCGGTGTGGGCGAAGAGCGCCTCCGGCGACTCCGAGTGGTGCTCGATCGAGCCGATGCCGCCGCCGTACGGGATGCGGATGACCACGGGGACCGTCAGGCGGCCCTCGGAGCGGGCGCGCATCTTGGCCAGCTGCGTGGTGATCTGGTTGAAGCCGGGGAAGACGAAGCCGTCGAACTGGATCTCCGCCACCGGACGGTAGCCGCGCAGCGCCAGCCCGATCGAGGTGCCGATGATCCCCGACTCCGCGAGCGGCGAGTCGATGACCCGGTCCGCGCCGAAGTCTTTCTGGAGGCCGTCCGTGATCCGGTAGACGCCGCCGAGGCGCCCGATGTCCTCGCCCATGAGGAGCGTCTTGGGGTCCTCCTCGAGCCGCTTGCGCAGACCCGAGTTGAGGGCCTTGGCGATCGTCATGGTGGTCATCGGTTGCCTCCGGTCTGGTGGTCGGCGAAGCCGGACTCGTACTGACGGAACCACTCCGACTCCTCGCGGATCAGCGGGTGGGACTCGGCGTAGACGTTGTTGAACGAGTCCTCGAGGCTGGGGTCCGGGAAGCTGAAGGCCTTGGACCGCAGGTCGGCCGCCAGGGCGTCGGCGTCGCGCTCCACCTGGGCGAGGAACGCGTCGTCGATCTGCCCGGTGTCCCGCAGGTGCTTCTCCAGCCGGGTCATCGGGTCCCGGTGGACCCAGGACTGCTCCTGGTCCGAGGTGCGGTACTTGGTGGGGTCGTCCGCCGTCGTGTGCGCGCTCATGCGGTAGGTGACGGCCTCGATCAGGGCAGGGCCCTCGCCGCGGCGGGCGCGCTCGAGCGCCCAGCGGGTCACGGCCAGGCACGCGACGATGTCGTTGCCGTCCACCCGGACCCCCGGGAACCCGTAGCCGGCGGCCCGCTCGGCGAGCGGCACCTTCGACTGGACCTCGAACGGGACGGAGATGGCCCACTGGTTGTTCTGGCAGAAGAAGACCACGGGGGCGTCGAAGCTCGCCGCGAAGACCATCGACTCGTGGATGTCTCCCTCGGAGGAGGCGCCGTCGCCGAAGTAGGCCACGACGGCCTCGCCGTCCCGCTCGCGCTGCTCGGCGGTCCAGTCGGACTGGTCCTGGGCGACGCCCATCGCGTAGCCGGTGGCGTGCGGGACCTGGGCGGCCAGCACCATCGTGTACATGTGGAAGCGGTTCTCCCGCGGATCCCAGCCGCCGTTGGACACGCCGCGGAAGATCCGCAGCATCTCGGCGAAGTCGACGCCGCGGGTCAGGGCGACGCCGTGCTCGCGGTAGGTCGGGAAGATGTAGTCGGTCGGCCGGGTGGCGCGGCCGGAGCCAATCTGGGCGGCCTCCTGCCCGCGGCAGGGAACCCAGAGCGCCAGCGCGCCCTGGCGCTGGAGGGCGGTGGCCTCGGCGTCGAACCGGCGCGTGAGCGCGATGTCCCGGTAGAACCCGCGGAGCATCTCGGCGTCCACGTCCTGCGCGTACGCGGAGAACACGGGGTCGTCGCGCAGCCGGCCGTCCGGGTCCAGCAGCTGGATCAGGGGCGCGGACGAGTCCTCGGCGACGGCGGTGCCGCCGGTCTCGGCCGGGCTGGGGGAACCGGTATTCGCCATGCGTGGTCCCTTCGGGGATGGGTCGACGTCGGAACTTGCGTGGACGCCCCACCAAATATGCCTCCCGCGGAATACATTCCGCAGGAGGCATATGGGGCGGAAGTCCGGGTCCAGCCTACTGGGCCGACCCGGCTTCGCGGGGAATTTGTCCTACGCAGACAGACGCGGTGCGTTTGGATAGTTCCTACAAATGTCCAGGAAGCGGGTGTTCGCCTCCACCTCGCCGACGCTGACCCGGACCCCCTCGCCCGCGAAGGCGCGGACGGACAGGGCGTGCCGGCCGGCGTACTCGGCGAAGTCGACGGCGTGCTCGCCCAGGTTCAGCCATACGAAGTTCGCCTGCGTCGTCGGGATCTCCCAGCCGATCTCCTGCAGCCCCGCGACCACGCGCTCGCGCTCGGCGACCAGCGAGTCGACGCGGACCAGGACCTCGTCGATGCTCTCGAGCGAGGCCAGCGCCGCCTCCTCGGCGAGCGTGGAGACGGCGAACGGGGTCGCGATGACACGCAGGTGCTGGGTGATCTCCGGGCGCGAGACCGAGTAGCCGACGCGGAGGTTCGCCAGGCCGTGGGCCTTGGAGAACGTCCGCAGGACGACCACGTTCGGGTACTTCCGGTACATCTCCAGGCCGTTCACGGCGTCGCCGTCCCGGATGAACTCGGTGTAGGCCTCGTCGATCACGATCATGACGTTGTCCGGCACCGACTGCACGAACTCCTCCACCTCCGCCGTCGTCAGGACGGGCCCGGTGGGGTTGTTCGGGGTGCACAGCAGGACGATCGTGGTGCGCTCGTTGACGGCCGCGGCCATCGCCGCGAGGTCGTGCCGGCCGTCCGGCAGGAGCGGGATCTCGACGGCGCGGGCGCCGGCGGTCCCGACGACGATCGGGTACGCCTCGAAGGAGCGCCACGCGTAGACGACCTCGTCCTGCACGCTGTCCTCGTTCTGGCCCGCGAACGTGTTGAGGATCTGCGTCAGCGCGCCGAGGGAGCCGGCCCCGGTGACGACGTCGTCCGCCGGGACGTCCAGGTACTGCCCGAGGGCGACCCGCAGCCGCGTGGACAGCGGGTCCGGGTACCGGAACAGGTCCTCCCGGCCGCGCACGGCGTCGAGCACGGCGGGGATGGGCGGCAGCGGGTTCTCGTTGGAGGAGAGCTTGTAGGACGTCAGGCCCTCGATGGGCGCCGGCGGCCTGCCGGCGGCGTACTTCGGCAGGCGGCTCAGCACGGGCCGGGGCTGGACCGCGTGAGCCTGCTGCGTGTGCGGCTCCACTTCCAGGTGGACCGCGGTGTTCTCGTCAGTCATACAGACAGGGTATCGCCCGCCCCGGGGCACCTGTGATGACCACCACGGGCGCCGCGGCGGCGCGCCCGACGGTGCCGGATCCCTGACGGGACAAGGGAACGGAGGCCGGCTCACGCAGGGTGCCGGCGACGGTGAGATCACCTTGAAGTGGACGCAACAGAGGGAAACCGGAGACGAAACGTCCCCCGTGCAGGCTGGTGCCCATCAATCTGACGCGGAGGTAGTCATGAGCACGACGGAACGCACCGGCCAGTCCGGCCCGGTCCGACCTACGGGCCCGGCCCGGCCGGAGGCCGAGCTGGCGATGCGCCCGGGCCGCTGGGTGGAGAACTGGGACGCCGAGGACCGGCACTTCTGGGAGACCGTGGGCCGGCGGACGGCCGCGACGAACCTCAAGTGGTCCATCCTCTGCGAGTTCCTCGGCTTCGTGGTCTGGCAGCTGTGGTCGATCGTCGCCGTGTTCCTGCCGCAAGCCGGGTTCGACCTCACCACCGGGCAGATCTTCCTGCTCATCTCGATGCCATCGCTGGTCGGGGCGACGCTGCGCATCCCCTACACGTTCATGGTGGCGAGGTTCGGCGGCCGGAACTGGACCGTGGTCTCCGCGCTGCTGCTGCTGATCCCCGCCGTGGGGCTCGGCCTGGCGGTCTCCGACCCGACCACGCCGTTCTGGGTCCTCGTGGCCCTGGCGGCGAGCGCGGGCTTCGGCGGCGGCAACTTCGCCTCCTCGATGGCCAACATCACCTACTTCTACCCGGCGCGGGAGAAGGGGTGGGCGCTGGGGCTGAACGCCGCCGGCGGGAACCTGGGCGCCGCCGTCGCGCAGCTGCTGGTGCCGATCGCCGTGACCGCCCTCGCCGCCGGAGCCCTGAACCTGCCGCTGGCCGGCTGGATCTGGGTCCCGTTCATCGCCTTCGCCGGTCTCGGCGCCCGGCAGCACATGCACAACCTCTCCCACGCCCGCGGCGACGTCTCCGGTGCCCTCGCCGCGCTGCGGGAGAAGCACCTGTGGATCATCGCGTTCCTCTACATCGGCACGTTCGGCTCCTTCATCGGGTTCTCCGCCGTCTTCCCCCAGCTGATCGCGGACACCTTCCCGGAGTTCTCCTCCTTCGCGGTGCTCGGCGCCTCGCTGTCGCTGGCCTTCCTCGGCCCACTGGTGGGCTCGCTGACCCGCCCCCTCGGCGGCAAACTGGCCGACCGGGGCGGCGGTGCCCGGATCACGGTTGCCGCCTTCGCCGCCATGGCCGCCATCACCATCGCCGTCGTCCTGACCCTGCCGCTGGGCAGCTTCTGGCTCTTCCTGGGCCTGTTCCTGCTGCTGTTCACGGCCAGCGGCATCGCCAACGGCTCCACCTACAAGATGATCCCCGCCGTGTTCTCCCTCCGGTCCGTGGAGCGGGCCGGCCCGGCGGAACGGGCCTCCGCGCACGACGGCGGGGCCCCGGCCGCCGCGGCGACCGCCCGTGCGGCGGCCGCGTCCGTCTCGCCGGAGCGCCAGGCCTCGGCCGCGCTCGGACTCGTCTCGGCGATCGGCGCGTACGGCGGTTTCCTGATCCCCCAGGCCCTGGGCCACTCGGCCACGGCCACAGGCGCCTACACGTCCGCATTCCTCGGGTTCGTAGCCGCGTACCTGCTCATGATGGGCACCGCGTGGTTCTGCTACCTGCGCCCCGGGACCGTCTTCGCACGGCAGGGCGTCTGACCATGCCGGGGAACGCACGGACCGGCGCCGAGGGGCGGGGCGACAGCGGACGGGCCAGCAGTGGGCCGGGCGGCAGCGGAGGGGGCGCGACGGCGTCGCACTGCCCGTACTGCGCCCTGCAGTGCGCCATGACCATCACCCCCGCCACCCCGGCGGGCCCTGCCGCGGCCCGGACGGTGGCGACGATCGAGGGCCGGGACTTCCCGACCAGCGCGGGACGGCTGTGCCGCAAGGGCTTCTCGGCCGCCGAGCTGCTCGGCTCCGGCGAGCGCCTGACCGCGCCGCTGCTCCGGGGCCCCGACGGGCGGTTCGCGGAGGTCGGCTGGGACGAGGCCCTGGACCTCGTGGCCGACCGCATCCGCGGCCTGCGAGCCGGGCACGGGCCCGACGCCGTCGCCGTCTTCGGCGCGGGCGGGTTGACCAATGAGAAGGCGTACCAGTTGGGCAAGTTCGCGCGCCTGGCCGTCGGCACGCGGCTCGTCGACTACAACGGGCGCTTCTGCATGTCCTCGGCGGCGGCGGCCGGGAACCGGAGCCTCGGCCTGGACCGCGGACTCCCGTTCCCGCTGACGGACCTGCAGGCCGCGGACGTGGTCCTGCTGCTCGGCTCGAACGTCGCCGACACGATGCCGCCGTTCCTGCAGCACCTGGAGTCCGCCCGCCGCGGGGGCGGCCTGATCGTGGTCGACCCCCGGGCCTCCGCCACCGCTCGGCTGACGGCCGACCGCGCGGGGCTGCACCTGCAGCCGGCGCCCGGGAGCGACCTGGAGCTGCTGCTGGGCCTGGCCCATGTGGTGCTCTTCGAGCAGCTCGCCGACACGGAGTACCTCGCCGCGCGGACCACCGGGCTGGAGCAGCTGCGCCGGACGCTGGCCCCGTGGTGGCCGCGGCGGGCGGAGCAGGCCACGGGTGTGCCGGCGGAGTCGATCCGCCGGGCGGCGCACCGGCTCGCCGAGGCCGCGGCCCGGGCTCGCGAGGCCGTCGCGACGCGGCGGGAGCCGGGGAAGGTCTTCGTCCTGACGGGACGCGGCGTCGAGCAGCACGCGAACGGCACGGACACCGCCACGGCGGCCATTAATCTGGCGCTCCTGCTGGGCCTGCCCGGCACGCCGGCCGGCGGCTTCGGCACGCTGACGGGCCAGGGCAACGGGCAGGGCGGCCGCGAGCACGGCCAGAAGTCGGACCAATTGCCCGGCTACCGGCGGATCGACGACCCGGTCCACCGCGAGCACGTGGCCCGCGTCTGGGGCGTCGCACCGGAGGCGATCCCGGGGCCCGGTGTCCCTGCGGCGCAGCTGCTCCACGCGCTCGGCGGGACGCTTCCGGACGGACGCCCGGGGCCCCGCATGCTCCTGGTGCACGGCTCCAACGTGGTGGTCTCCGCGCCGGACGCCGGCCGCGTCCTTGCGGGGCTGCGCGCCCTCGACATGCTGGTGGTCGCGGACTTCTTCATGTCGGAGACCGCGGCCGAGGCGGACGTGGTCCTGCCGGTGCTCCAGTGGGCGGAGGAGGAGGGCACCCTGACGAACCTGGAGGGACGCCTGCTGCGCCGCCGCCGTGCCGTGGACGGCCCGCCCGGAGCCCGCGACGAGCTCTGGATCCTGGCCGAGCTGGCCCGGCGGCTCGACGCCCCGGGCACCTACTCGACCGTCGCGTCCGAGGTCTTCGACGAGCTGGCCTCGGCCTCCGCCGGCGGTCTCGCCGACTACTCGGGCATCTCGCACGCGCTTCTCGACGCCGCCGAGGGCATCGTGCCCCGCTCCGCCGCGGAGTCCGCGGGCGTCTACTGGCCGTGCCCGGCCGGGGCGCCGCGGAACGACGACGGCTCCCTCGGCACGCCGCGCCTGTTCCTGGACCGGTTCGCCCACCCCGATGGGCGGGCCCGGCTCGTGCCCGTGCGCCCCGGCGCGCTGCCGGCCGGCGACGCCGCGGGCCTGCGGGGCCGAACGACCGGACCGGCCGAGGCCCGGCGCTCCGAGCTCACGCTGCTCACCGGGCGCCTGCTGGAGCACTACCAGTCCGGGGCCCAGACGCGGCGCACGGCTGCCCTGGCATCCGCACAGCCGGAGGCCAGGGCCGAGCTGCACCCCGCCGCGGCGGCGAGACTCGGGATCGCCGACGGCGACTGGGTGCGGCTCGAGAACCGGCAGGGCACCGCCGTCGTCCGGGCCGAGCTGAGTACCGCGATACGCCCCGACTGCGTCTTCGTGCCGTTCCACTTCGCCGGCCTGGGCAAAGTGAACCGGCTCGTCACCGACGCGACGGATCCCGTGAGCTCCATGCCGGCGTTCAAGAACACACGCGTGAGCCTGGCCCGGGTGGACGAACCGCCGGAGCCCGGGCCGGCACCGCCCCGAACCCCAGACCCCAGCCGTGTGCGGCCGGGCACCGCCCCACCCCGAGGAGCCTCCCGATGAGCACACCCGAACGCGTCGTCGTCGTCGGGTTCGGTCCCGTCGCCGCCCGCCTGGTCGAGGACCTGCTCCCGGCTGTCGCGGCCGGGACCCTCGCCCTCACCGTCCTCGGCGCCGAGTCGCGCGCGGCCTACAACCGCGTCCTCGTCGCGGAGGTCGCCGTCGGGCGCACCGCTGCCGGGGCGATCGCCCTCGCCGACGCGGACGAGCTGCGCCGCGCGGGGGTGGACGTGCGCCTGGGCGCCACGGTGCGCCGAGTGGACCGGTCCCGCCGGAGGGTCCTGCTCGACGACGGTGCCCCGGTCCCCTACGACCGTCTGGTCTTCGCGACGGGCGCCCGGCCTATCCTGCCGACCCTGCGTGGCCTGGACTTCGCGCCGCACGCCGAGCCGCGCCTGCCGGAGGGCGTCGCGGCCCTGCGCGACCTCGACGACGCCGACCTGCTGCGCCGGGTCGTCGCCGACGGCGGGCGCGCGGTGATCCTCGGTGGCGGGGTCCTCGGCGTCGAGGCGGCGCTCCTCGTGCAGGAGCACGGAGCACAGGCCGTCCTGGTCCACCACGGCCGCCACCCGCTCCCCCGGCACGTGGACGACGACGCCGGCCGCCTCCTCGCCCATCGGCTCTGCGCCGCCGGAGTGCAGCTCGTCTCCGAGGCCCGGGCCGTGGCTGTGCAGCGCGAATCGGACCGGTTCGCCGCACTGGAACTCGCCGATGGCGCCCTGGTCCCGGGCGACCTGCTGGTGCTCTCGGTGGGGGTCCGGGCGCGCGACGAGCTGGCCGCGGGCTGCGGGCTGGCCACCGGCAACGGCATCCACGTCGACGGGCGCCTGCGCGCGGACACCGAGGACCGCGTGTTCGCGATCGGCGACTGCGCCGCCGTCGACGGCGCGCGGCCCTCCGGACTCATCGGACCGGGATGGGCCCAGGCCGAGTGGCTGGCGGCCTACCTGACACGGCACCGCACACCCCCGGTTCCCGCACCCGGACCCGCCGACACACTCCCCGCCGTCCCGCCATCGGCATCGCCGGAGTCCGTGGACCCCCTGCCCGCCGCCTCTCTGCCCGCCGAGCCGCCGGGTGCCATCCTGCTCAAGGCGCGCGGACTCGACTTCACCTCCGGCGGCGACGTCTCGCCCGGACTGTGGGACACGGACGCGGGCGGCCGGCGGGTCTCGATCTGGGCGGACCCGCAGCGCGGGGCGTACTGCAAGATGGTCACGGAGGACGGGGCGTTGACGGGTTTCGTCGCTCTGGGCCTGCCGCGGACCGCGGCGGAGCTCGTCCTGCTCTACGAGCGGGGCCGGGAGCTGCCCGCCGATCGGACGACCCTGTTCCGGCTCGAGGACCCCGTGGCAGCGCCCGCGGCGGAGCCCGGCCCGGATGAGGTCCTCTGCCGCTGCAGCGGAGCCACGCACGGTCAGGTCGCGACCGCGCGGGAGACCGGCTGCACGACCGTCGAGGAGGTGGGCCGGGCCTGCCGGGCGGGGACGGGCTGCGGCGGCTGCCGCGACCGGATCGAGGCCGTGCTCCGGGCCGCAGCCCGCGAGCCGGTCGGCGTGTAGGGGCGGAATTCGTCCAAGGGACGGCAGCCCTCCCGTAGGGACGGATGGCGGCCCCTCGTGCCACACTGATCCCATGTTCGGTTTCTTCGTCCGTGTCCTTGTCAACGCGCTCGCCCTGGCCGCGGCGGCCTGGCTGCTCCCCGGGATCGCGGTGACCTCCGGGGCCGGCGGGCCGGCCACCGGGAACGACACCGTCGACGTCGTCCTGGCCTACGTGCTTATCGGCCTGGTCTTCGGCCTCGTGAATGCCGTGGTTAAGCCCGTGCTGAGCTTCCTGTCCCTGCCGATCACCTGCCTGACGCTCGGCCTGTTCGCGATCATCATCAACGCGGGCATGCTGGCGCTGACCGCCTGGATCACCCAGTACACGCCGATGACCCTGACGATCGACTCCTTCTTCTGGGATGCGATCCTCGGCTCGATCATCGTCGCGATCGTCTCGGCGCTGCTCAGTTGGGTCGTCCCCGACCGTCGCGACTAGCGGGCCCGCGGGATGCGGGACCGGGACGGCCTTCCTGCGCCGGCCGGGCGCCCACCGCTCCGGGGTCCCGGCGCAGGCTGACGCTGTACCGTCGTGTCGACGTCGCCCCCGCATAGACGCCGGCCAGCCCGCCATAGACGCGCTCAAGATCCGGATCCCCCGAGAGTGCGCCCCGCATCGCCATGTGCTCGTAGTTCTTCGGCGCGTGGGCATCGCTGAGCGTCGAGTCCGCATCGACGCCCGGCGACTGGCCCGGGGCGTACTCAACACTGCTGACGACCAGGTGGTTGTAGGACGTCCCGGTGGGCTCGCCCGTGGCGCCGGGCACGGCGTCGTGCGCGTGCTGGAAGTGCAGAGCGAAAGCGCTCTCCGGAATGTCCGTCGCCCCCACCGGCGCCCCGAGGGTCACGACGCCCGCGACGTCGTACTGCTGCTGGAACAGTGCGTTCGCGGCGATGTTGGCCGCGTGGATGCCGCCCTGGCTGTAGCCGGTCAGGACCACTCGGTCCCCGGGCTCGGCGCCGACGCCCTGCAGGGCGTCCAGGACGGCAGCGGTCGCGTGCCGGCTGTCCCCGGTGAGGCCGTCGACGAGACCGCCGACGCCCCACGGATTCTCCTCCGGCGCGCTGCCGTCCCCGGTCTGCGTTCCCGGCAGGCTCACCGTGTGCACGGTGCGGGCGGCGGTCTTCGTGCTGGAGATCGCCATGGCGCCGGGCCCGCTGCGCTCCTGGTCCGCGGCACCCTGGTTCGCGAGTAAATCCTGCATGCTCCCGCGCATCGTCCCGTGCGCGGCGCCGCCGTCGAGCCCGCCTGCCGCCCCCTCCGTCTCGCGGATCTCGACGACCTCGATCCGGGCGGTCAGCCGGCCGACCTCCGACCCCCAGCCGATGGCACGGGCGAATCTCTCCGTCAACGATGATGAGGCGACGCCGCCGTGCTCCTCGCCCCGGGTCAATCCGCTCATCCGCTCGAAGACCTCGCCGCGGCCAGCCGCGGCCCCGCCCCGCCCGAGCGGCAGGGTGAGCGTCGCCGTCAGGTAGACGGGCCAGTGGTTGGCGAAGTCCTGGGCGAGCCGGCCCGACGGATACGGACCGGCGGACTCGAGCACATAGCTGAGCAAGAACCCCTCCAGCTGGTCCCGGAGGACCACCACGTCGTTGTTGATCTCCCATTCGGTCTGGTCGTAGTGGCCCTCCGCGAGCGCAAGGGCCGGGATCAGCGAACCGACGTCCGACTGGAGGTAGCGCAGCCGCGTGAGCGTCACGGACAGCCGGCCCGCCAGCCCAGCCGAGATGACGGCGTCGAATCCGTGGAGGGACTGCGCCGCGCCGTACGCCTCGCCGAGCGCGTCCGCGGCCGCGTCCAGGTGGCCGACGACGACGCCGAGCAACTGCTGCGCCTGCTGGAGCTCGTGCTTCGAGTAGGAGACGACGGCGGCCGGGTTGTCGCCCCGGCTCCCGCCGCGGATGATCAGGTCCGTCATGACCGGTCCCCCGTCACAGGGCGCCGTGCCGGGTGCCGATACGGGCGATGCGCTCGACCTCGAGTGCGTCAGCGCGCTCGGCTGCGTGCTCGCGGGCGCGCTCCTCGGAACGCGCCTGCAGTGGCACCGCGTCATTGCGCTGGTCGGCGATCAACCAGGACAGGCTCTGGGCCTCGACCGCCAGGTTCCGCACCGTCTCCTGGAAGGCCCGCCCCGCGATCGAGTTCCATTGCGTCTCGTCGAGCACGTGCGACAGGGCGCGCTGGGCCTCCCCCAGGCGGTCCATCGCCACCTCGGACTGCACGATCATCCGAGCCCACTCGTCCGCTGCCAACCACATGTCCCACTCCTCCCCGCCACCCGCCCGATCATGGGCTGCCCCGTCGCCGTCGGGTCGCTGCTCGATCCGCTGGTGACGACGACGCTAGCGACCCGGGCCAGGGTTCAGCGGGGGTGATCGACGGTGCTGTGAACGGCGAAGTGGGCGGTGGTGCCTGTGGAGGAGAAGTCCCTGCTACGGACGCGGTGGCGGGGCCGGTGCGCCCCGCGGCGGCGCGAGCTTCGCGTAGCCTGTGGCCGGGGCATCGCCGCTGCCCTCGGCGGGCGCCTGGCCCTCGGCCGCCCGCGCTCGATGCGGGGACGGGTCCCAGCCGCGGTCCACGACACGCAGCTGCATCAGGACGGCCGCCCCGAGGATGGCCAGCCCGAGCAGGGCGATCACGATCAGGCCTCCGACGGAGCCGATGCGGGCACCGTAGCCGATGAGGATGCCGAACCAGCCGAAATCGGTATCCCCGAAGGTGGTGTTCGCGGAGCCGAAGTCGCCGAGCACCGAGAGCAGCACGGCGGGCAGGAAGGTGATCAGCAGCCCGTTGACGAAGCCGCCGGCCACGGCCCCGCGACGCCCGCCCGTGGCGTTCCCGTAGACGCCGGCCGCGCCGCCCGTGAAGAAGTGCGGGACCAGGCCGGGCAGGATCAGAGCGAGCCCGAGCATCGGGTTGAGCCACACGGACAGCAGGGCCAGGCCGATCAATCCGCCCGTGAAACTGGACAGGAAGCCGATCAGGACGGCGTTCTGGGCGTAGGGGAACACGATCGGGGCGTCGAGCGCCGGCTTGGCGCCGGGGACGATCCTCGCCGCGATGCCCTGGAAGGCGGGGACGATCTCACCCAGGATCGTGCGCACGCCGAAGAGGATCACCGCCACGGCGATGCCGAACTGCAGCCCCTGCGTCAGCGCCTGCATGAGGAAGTCGCCGAGGTTCTCGGCGCCGCCCTCGAAGGCCTCGTAGGCCGTCTCCCTGGCGCGGGCGTAGTAGATCGCGGCGACGGCCACGTACATCAGCACCATGGACAGCGCGGTCGCGACCATGGAGTCCCGGAGGAACCGCAGCCCCTCCGGCAGCTTCAGGTCCTCGGTCGAGCGGCTCGTCCGGCCGCCGACGGCACGGCCGACGGCGCCCGCGGCGATGTAGCCGGCGGTGCCGAAGTGCCCGATCGCGATGCTGTCGTCCCCGGTGATGCGCCGCGTCCAGGGTTGGGCGAAGGCCGGGAGCGAGACCATCAGGATGCCCAGCAGGGCGCCCCCGACGAGGACCGTCACCGGCCCGGAGTACCCGGCGGTGGCCAGCACGATGGTCAGCAGGGTCGCCATGAAGAGGATGTGGTGCCCGGTGAGGAAGACGTAGTTCAACGGCGTGAACCGGGCCAGGACCAGAGAGACGACGAAGCCCAGGATCATCAGCCACGCCACCTGCGCCCCGTACTGCTCCTGCGCGATCCCGACGATCGCCTCGTTCGTGGGGATGACGCCCTGCGCACCGGTCGCCCCCTGGATCATCACGCCCAGCGGCTCCAGCGACGCCACCACCAGGCCGGCACCCGCGCCGATCAGCAGGAAGCCGAGCGTCGCCTTGACCGCGCCGCCGACGATCTGGCCCGCGGACTTCCGCAGGGCGCCCAGGCCGATGGCGACGATGATGCCGATGAGGAACGCGGGAACGGAGAGAACCTCGTTGACGAGGAACTGCGGGATCGAGACGAGCCAGTCCATGGGTGCTCTCGCTTTCAGACGTCGTAGAGCTCGCGCAGTGCCGCGTCGAGCTCGTCGGTGCTGGTGAAGTTCTCGACGATACGGACGGGCCGGCCGACATCGCCGAGGATCTTGGCGATCTCACCCGAAGTGAGGATCGCGGCCGCCTCGTGGGCGCGGCCCCGCGCCGAGATGGTGTCGGTGGCCTCGACGGTGACGTGCCGCGACCAGCCCCACCGGTCGAGGACCTGCTCCAGCGTGTTCTTCAGGAAGAGCGAGGTGCCCAGTCCGTTGCCGCAGACCGTGAGGATCAGGTGGCGGTCCTCCCCGCCGGACCCGGCTCCCGGCGCCTCGGATCCCGTGGCGGCGGCCTCCACATTCGAGGCGGGTGCCTCCGGTCCCGTGCCGGACGTCGCAGCCGCTCCACCGGCGGCCGCCTGGGCCCCGCCCGCCGCGGACGACGGCGTCGGCCCGGCTCCGTCGAGGACGTCGAGGATCTGCCGGGGCGACTCGGCGGCGTCGACGGCCGCGCGCTTCTCGCTGCTGCCGAGGATCCGCGCGAGCTCGGCCATCGCCCGCGTGTGCGTCTTCGAGTCCTGAGCGGCGAGGGCCACGACGAGCGTGACGGGGTCGTGCTTCTCGTGGCCGAACGTGACGGGCTCGGCCAGCCGGACCCAAGACATGCCGGTCCGGAGGACGGCCTCCGACGGGCGTGCGTGGGCGAACGCGAAGCCGGGCGCGACGACGATGTAGGGGCCGTTCTCGACGACGTTGTCCACCATCGACTGGGTGTACACCTCGGTGCAGACACCCTGCTCCTCCAGCAGTCGGCCCGCGGCGCGGACGGCGTCCTCCCAGTCCGCCGCCGGCGCGTCCAGGGCGATCGCCTCCTCGGTGATGAGCTCTCTCAGGGACGGCATTCTCGACACTCCTGTCCGGGCTGGGTCGCTGCGGTCGGCCGGTCGAGGCTCATCCTAGTGACCCGATCCGGCGCCCGATACGGCGCCGTGAAAGAATGTGGGTCATGGCTGATTCCGCGCGCTTCTCCCTCGCATCCGAACCCCTCGCCCTCGGTGCGCTCGACGGACGCTACCGTCCCGCCGTCGCACCCCTCGTCGACTATCTCTCCGAGGCGGCGCTCAACCGCGACCGCGTCCACGTGGAGGTCGAGTGGCTGATCCACCTGACGGACCAGTCCGTCCTGCCGGGCGCGGGCCCGCTGACGGAGGAGCAGCGTGCGGGGCTGCGGAAGATCGTCACCGACTTCGACGGCGACTCGGTCACCGAGCTCGCCGAGATCGAGGCCGTCACCGTCCACGACGTCAAGGCCGTGGAGTACTACATCGGCCGCCGTCTCGAGGCCCTGGGCCTGGCGCACCTGACCGCCATGGTGCACTTCGGCTGCACCAGCGAGGACATCAACAACCTCTCCTACGCCGTCGGCGTCAAGGGCGCCGTCGAGGACGTCTGGCTGCCCGCCGCCCGGTCGCTCGTCGAGCAGATCGGCCGGATGGCCGAGGAGACGCGCGACGTCCCGATGCTCTCCCGCACCCACGGCCAGCCGGCCACGCCGACCACGCTCGGCAAGGAGCTCGCGGTCCTCGCCTGGCGCCTGACCCGCCAGCTGGACCGCATCGCCGCCACCGAGTTCCTGGGCAAGATCAACGGCGCCACCGGCACCTACGCGGCCCACTACGCCTCCGTCCCGTCGGCCGACTGGCAGCACGTCTCCAAAACCTTCGTGGAGGGCCTCGGCCTGACGTGGAACCCGCTGACCACGCAGATCGAGTCGCACGACTGGCAGGCCGAGCTGTACGCGGACATCGCCCGCTTCAACCGGATCCTGCACAACCTCTGCACCGACGTGTGGAGCTACATCTCGATCGGCTACTTCGCGCAGATCCCGGTCGCCGGCGCCACCGGCTCCTCGACCATGCCGCACAAGGTCAACCCCATCCGGTTCGAGAACGCCGAGGCGAACCTGGAGATCTCCAACGGCCTCCTGGACACGCTCGCGGCCACGCTGGTGACCTCCCGTTGGCAGCGCGACCTGACCGACTCGTCGTCGCAGCGCAACATCGGCACCGCGTTCGGCCACTCGCTGCTGGCGATCTCCAACGTCGCCAAGGGACTCGAGCGGCTCGACGTCGCCGAGGATGTCCTCGCCGACGACCTGGACCACAATTGGGAGGTGCTCGGCGAGGCCATCCAGATGGTCATGCGCGCCGAGGCGATCGCCGGCGTGCCCGGCATGGAGAACCCGTACGAGCGGCTCAAGGACCTCACCCGCGGCCACCGCGTGGACGCCGAGCGCATGAAGGAGTTCGTCCAGTCCCTCGGTCTCTCCACCGAGGCGGAGGCCCGCCTGCTGGAGCTCACCCCGGCCAACTACAACGGCATCGCGTCGCAGCTGGTGGACCACCTGAAGTAACCGCACCCGCGGTCCCTGCGGCCGCCGTCGTTCTCCCCGAGGCGAGGAGTACGACGGCGTCCGTCGCCGTCTCCGGTCGCTCACCCGGTGCCCGGGCCGGCGTGGGTCCTGCAATGCGCCCGGCGGATCGCTTCCGCCGATAGTCTGGCCGCATGTTCTCGCTGATCCTCGCCGCGGTGTGCGCGGTGCTGTACATCCGCTGGCGGAGCCGGGACCGGCGGATGCTGCGCAACGGCGTGGTGCTCGTGGCCGGTATCTGGCTGGCGATCAGCGGCGTGGCCGAGCTGCTGACCGATCTGGTGCCGGCCTTCGGGATCGTCTGGCTGATCCTGCTGGCCCTCATCCCGCTGGCCGCGCTGGTTCTGGCCGGCTTCCTGGTCGCCAACGGGCTGACGATGCTCCGCCGCGAGGGACGCCGGCTCGGAAATCTGCTCTCACTGCTGCTCGGCGTCGCGGTGTTCGCCCTGCCGGTGATCGCCGTCGTCCTGCTCATGGCGGAGCAGGCGTGGGCGACAGGGCTCGCGGCACTGCTGTTCGTCCTCTCGGGCTACCTCGGCGTCGTGTTCGTGGTCTTCCTGGCGTACGCGATCGCGTACAGCCGCATGGGCGCGGAGGCCGAGCCGGCGGCCGTCGTCGTCCTGGGCTCGCGGCTGATCGACGGGACGCCCCCTCCGCTCCTGAAGAGCCGGCTGGACCGGGCGCTCGAGCTCTACCGGGGCACGGAGCCCCGGCCCCTCCTCATCCCGTCGGGAGGACAGGGCGCGGACGAGCCGCGTCCCGAGGGCGCGGCCATGGCCGATTATCTCGTGGCGGCAGGAGCAGAGCCGGGGGACGTCGTCGCCGAGGAGCGGGCCCGCACTACCGAGGAGAACCTGCGATACTCGCTCCAGGTGCAGTCCGAGACCGGGCGACCGGGGCCTGCGGTCGCCGTGACCAACAACTACCACGTGCTGCGGGCCGCATTGCTGGCGCGCAAGCTCGATATCCCGGCGGAGGTCGTCGGATCGCCGACCGCGGGGTACTACGTGCCCAGCGCGTTCCTGCGCGAGTTCGTGGCCGTGCTGGTGGAGCACAAGTGGCTCCATGCCCTGCTGCTCCTGCCGTTCGTGGCGTTCGTCGGATTCCTGACGTACGCCATCGCGGTCACGTACTGACCTAGCCCCGCAAGCCGTCGGCACGGACCCTTCACCGTGTAGCTCACCGCAAGGAAACCTCAATAACGGCCACTCGCGATTCACCCGTCGAAGATGCCCTGCTAACGTCATTAGCCAAAAGGTCAGAGACGGCTGGGGCAGCAGCCACGAACGTGGAAGGACGGCTCGTGAGCGAGGCCCTGTCACTCGAAGACGCTGCTCAGCTTGCCGGAATGCACCCGGCCACCTTCCGGCAGAGAATGACGCGGCTCAACGGCACCCCCGCCGACCTCCGTGCGCCGCACATCCCAGGCGAGCGAGCACGCCGCTACGACTCCCGCAAACTCAACGCGTGGATCGACCAGGGCAAGCCAGTACCGAAGTACATCCCCATGACCATTCCTGCCCCGGCTGCGTCCGACGCTCGCCGCTTGAAGGCCACCGTCCAACAGCGGGCAGTAGACCGCTGGACCGCGTACATCCCGGAGCTGGACATCCTGGCCACCGGAACCACTCGCACCCGCGCCTGGGCAGCAGCCCAGCGCCACGCCGCCATCCGCCTGAACGTCCCCCGCACTCAGATAGCCCTCGACTCAAAGGCGTTGCGCTAATAGCCAGCTGTGGAGCTGGATCGCCGTGACCCATCGTCGAGAAGGGCTCTCCCCGCAGGCAGAGATACGCCCTTCACTGCCCTGTCCCGCGCCGGATCCACAACTCGCACGGCCGGCTGCTGCCCCGCCGGACACTCAAACAGGACGGCGACCAGGCCATGTGCTCGTCCTCGCCCATCTCTACGAACGCCGGATTCGGGACGTAGACGTTCCAGAAGATCTCGCACTCGCAGCAGCATCCGCCCCAGCTGCGCAACCGTTCCAGGAGCGACGTGGCCCGAGGGGCGGAGACCCGCTGGTAGTGCCGCGTGAACTGGTGACGGGCACAGCCATAGTGCGCCATCCGCTGGAGATAGCAGACCAGGCACTCGCGATCGTGGGGCTGGAAGCGCGGCTCGCTCAGATCCAGCGGGTCGAGGCGCGGCGCGTAGGCGGGCAATTGATCGGTCGGTGTGCTGGAGTCGTCGTCGAACATTCTCCGAGCCTCGCCCTCCGGCGCATCCCGCTGAAGGACGGAGCGGGGCGCTGGGGACCGCCGTCGTGCTCGTGCGGCCTGTGGAGGACGAGTCACCCGTCGCCGGACGCACGGCAAACCGGCGTCAGCACGCCACCTGACAAGAAGGGAGTATGGACGCGCTGCTCCAAGTCGTTGGAGGGCTCCTGCAGGAGCCCTCGGAGACACGGGCGCACTGGTAGAAGTCCAGAGTCTGCAAGATGCCGAACCGCCACAACTCCCCCAGAGGCTCCCCCGCTGCGCGCAGTCGCGCGCACTCGACCGCCGTAGCGGCCGCGGTGCCTCGCAGCCCCACATGACCGTAGAGACCGTGCCAGTCCGGCTCGGGCTCGGCCTGGGCATGGCTCCAGAGTTCGCCCACCGAGAGGAACTTTCCGCTCGCCACGCCGACGCCTCCTCCAGTTGACTCGAAAACCGGTGGTGCCCTGTTTTGACCATCCTGCGTTTCGGTCACGAGTTTTGGACATGGGAGACGCCCCGAATCACGCAGCCGCTCCCGGCGCCGCTCGCGGCGCCCGAAAACGTCGTTTCTGGGCAACCCTGCCCGAACATGTTCAGGGAACCTCACAACGCTCACTACCCGTACACACGGCAACTGGCTCTTGCTAATGTCATTAGCCAAAGATGGGAGAGGGCTGGGGCAGCAGCCGCGAAAGTGGAAGGGCCGGTCATGAGTGACGCCCTGTCACTCAAAGAAGCTGCTCAACTCGCGGGAATGCCTGCAAGCACCTTCCGGCAGGCAATGACCCGGCTCAACGGCACTCCCTCCGACCTTCGCACGCCACATGTCCCGGGCGAGCGTGCACGGCGCTACGATCCCCAGAGACTCGCAGAGTGGATCGACCGGGGGAAGCCCCTGCCGAAGTACACGCCCATGACTGTCCCCGCGCCGACCGTCCCAGAAGCCCGCCGTTTGAAAGTCAGAGTTCGACAGCGAGCCGAGGGCCGCTGAGCCGTATACATCCCGGAGCTGGACACCCTGGCCACCGGAACGACCCTCACCCGCGCCTGGGCAGGAGCCCAGCGCCTCGCGTCGATCCGCCTGAACCTCCCCCGCACTCGGATAGCCCTCTACTCGACCCGATCGACCCATAACTAGATCGGTCGTTTCTCGCCTGCCCCTAGGGTGCAGGGGAATGATTGGGCAAAATCTCGCCAAACATCTTGACATAGCCCGAGAGATACCGTGTGATGAAAGTATCACATCCACGTTGGGGGAAGGTATACATGTTTACGTCT
The DNA here is from genome assembly GCF_031178195.1 of Zhihengliuella sp. Taxonomy (GTDB): domain Bacteria; phylum Actinomycetota; class Actinomycetes; order Actinomycetales; family Micrococcaceae; genus Zhihengliuella. The sequence continues at coordinate 136,696 of NZ_JAPSJL010000004.1, read as the reverse complement.
AAGATTCTTGCTTCAGCTGCCGCAATTACACTTGCGGCATCCATCAGCGCCCCGAGTCTCGCAGAAGAACCCGCGCGGCAGCCAGCCCAGGAACAAGTAACGACTCAGTTAGATGACAATGGAAATAAGGTGTTTAGGACTGAGACAGGAGAACTGACGATCCTGCCAGCCGAGAAATCTACAATCACGCAAGCTGAATCCGCGCAGCTCGCGCCCATCATTCGATGCGATCTCGGAGTCCACCACCCACACGACTCAGGTCATGTAGACGGCACAATCAACGGCACTGCCAGCATCAAGTGCAACGCAAATGCCGGTAGTCTACGAATTCACTACTCGCTAATTCGCACGAGCCCCAACCCCACGCAGTGGGGCGGCCCCACAAGATCAAATACCGGCATGTACTACATCAGCACCAACAAGGGCGTCAGTTGCTCCGAAGGCCCCGGATATTTCCGAGGTTGGGGCATGGGTGAAATCGCTCCCCCTCCCGGGTACACACTCGACGGACCCCCGACCTACAAAAAGTACGGTTCCATCGTCCCGGTAAACTGTGACGCTCCGTCGCTTGCTACCCAGCCAGAATCAGACCTAGCATCCCTGATGACAGTTACTTTTGTGCGAGAAGATCAAAAGAACTAGGCCTTCAGTTCTCTCAGGGGTGGGACCGGCAGAGCTGCCGGCCCCACCCCCTTGTGCTACTCGGGAATGAATCTCCCAATTTCCGTCATCTCACCCAAATTAGGATCTTCCCCTTCAAGGCGAATCAAGGCCCCCGTCCGAGGCGTCTGAAAATCACCAGGCGCGCCTCCGCCTACCTCAACAAAAAGCTCATAAGAGCGCCCTGCGGCGTGGGTGCGTATCCATTCCTTCACCTGATTGACATCTGATGCTCCCGACACAACAAACGCCTCTAGGCTGAAGGCGACCCGTCCCGGACGCCGCTGCCAGAAGTTGACTCGATAAGTCGGACAATCTTGATAGCCTTCCGGCTCTGCATGCACGGTCGGTATTACTCTCATGCTCAGACGATACCGGGGTTTAGAACTTTGGGGAACGCCCGCGACGACGGCCCGGAGCTGATCGGGTAGGGCTCTGCCGGCTACTTGGCGGGCCGCTCCGCAATGGCCCAGGACTCGACGGCTTCGACGGTGCAGTAGAAGTAGCTCTCGTCCAGCAGGACGTTCCCTGCCGCGTCGCTTCGGGCTGCGGGGCACCGCTCCGATCGAAAGTGTCACACTTTATCCGACCAGCCTCGTCTGAAAACGATGAAGCGTCACACTTTATCCACCCTAGAACCGCTTGAGTCCGCGGTTTCCGATCCCCGGCCTGGTAGCAACTGCCACGCGTCACTAGGCCTCCGGACTTCCAGTCGACTCTGGGCGGAAACCGTCCTGAGTGCGATGCTGAGCGCATGTGTGGAAGATTCGTGGTGGCCAGGAGCACCGGAGACCTGGTGGCAGCCCTCGGTGTAGAGCACGTCTTGGGCGATGACCTGCGGCCGAGCTGGAACGTTGCTCCGACCCAGAAGGTGCGGATCGTGACGGGGCGCGGCCCGGAAGGCGAAGCATCGGGCCGGCGGTTGGAAACGGCCCGGTGGGGCCTGGTGCCAGTCTGGGCCAAGTCACGCAGCGACGGAGCTCGGGCGATAAACGCCCGCTCCGAAACGGTGCTGGAGAAGCCCACGTTCCGCTCGGCCGCGGTGAAGCGCCGAGCGCTCGTGCCCGCCGATGGCTACTACGAGTGGTCCGGCGAGAAGGGATCCAAGATCCCGACCTACCTCCACGGCCGGGATGAGGAACCGCTCGCCTTCGCCGGACTGTACGAGTTCTGGCGCGACCCCGAGGTACCGGACGGCGAGGAGGGCGAGTGGTTGATGACCACCACGATTCTCACCCGCCCCGCGACCGACGCTCTCGGACACATCCATGACCGCACACCGGTCATCATCCCTCCCGCCCACGTCCCCGACCCGCCGCTTGTCCCCGGCGAATCCCAGCGCCGCCGTCCCCGCGGTGAGGACGACGGCGGCCGCAGCCATCGCGTCCGGCCCTACCAGCGCGGGTGGATGGCCTCGCGCAGCTCGCGGTCGTACAGGTCCCGCACGTCGGCATCGAACTCGGCAGGCAACTCGAGGGAACCGGCAGCCGCGTTGCCGCGCGCTTGCTCGGGGTTCCTGGCACCGGGGATGATCGAGGAGATCTCCGGTCGCGAGGCCAGCCAGGCGAGGGCCACCTGCGCCGGGGTGGCCTCCGGGGCGGCGCGTCGGGCGAGCTCCGTGAACTCGCCGGCCGCACGCACGCCCGTGGCGTAGTCGACGCCGGAGAACGTCTCGCCGACGTCGAAGGCGGAGCCGTCCCGGTTGAAGTTGCGGTGATCGTCCGCGGCGAACTGGGTGTCCAGCGTGTAGCGCCCGGTCAGGAGGCCGCTGGCCAGCGGAACGCGGGCGATGATGCCCACGCCCGCCTCCGCGGCGACGGGCAGCACCTCCTCGATCGGCTTGAGCCGGAACGCGTTGACGATGATCTGGACGGTGGCGACGTTCGGACGGGCGATCGCCGTCAGCGCTTCCTGCACCGTCTCGACGGAGACGCCGTAGTGCGCGATCCGCCCCTCGTCGACGAGGGTGTCGAGCGCGTCGAAGACGGCGTCGTCGGAGTAGACGGACGTCGGCGGACAGTGCAGCTGGACCAGGTCCAGGGTCTCGACGCCGAGGGTCTCCCGCGAGCGGTCGTTCCAGGCCCGGAAGGCGTCCAGGGTGTAGTTGCCGTGGACCTGCTCGACGCGGCGGCCCATCTTGGTGGCGACCGTGACGTCGGCATCCGGGTTGGCCCGCAGCCAGCGGCCGATCAGCTGCTCGCTCCGGCCGTCGCCGTAGACGTCGGCGGTGTCGAAGAAGGTCACACCGGCCCCGTGCGCGGCGTCGAGCACGGCGAGGGCCTGCTCCTCGTCGACCGCACCCCAGTCCGCTCCGAGCTGCCAGGTTCCGAGGCCGATCACGGAGACGTCGCGGCCAGTACGTCCGAGAGTTCGTTTCATCATGTTCCCAACCTACCGCCGGGTTGTCTCCTCCGCCTTGGGCCGCCGCCGAGGAACGTCATCAGTACAGGAAGATGGGCAGCCATTCCCGGTTGTGCGCGTGGACCAGGGTGAGGAAGAGGACGAAGTCGAAGAGCAGATGCACCGAGACCACGTACGTCAGCGACTTGGTGAGCTTGAACGTGTAGCCCTGCAGTAGCGCGAACGGGAAGGTCAGCAGCGGTCCCCACGCCTGGTAGCCGATCTCCCAGAGAAAGGACGAGAAGATCACGGCCTGCAGGAGGTTGGCGAGCCAGTCGGGGAAGTGCCGCCGGAGCAGGGTGAAGGTGGTGCAGATGAAGAACAGCTCGTCCCAGATCCCCACGGCGTTCACGCCGAGGAAGAGCCGCCAGAAGATGGTGGGATCGGAGGCGTCCGGCCAGTTCTGGTAGACGCCCGTACTGATCAGGTAGACGGGGAGGATGAGGTAGCCGAGAGCGACGACGCCGAGCAGGTACAGCTTCCCGACGAGCGGCCACTTCCGTCCGGTGTTCACCGGGAACTTGATGACCTCCTCCCGGTAGACGAACCGGTGGACCACCCACGGCACCACCACGGCGAGGGCGAGTGCTCCACCCATGAGCGCCATGTGGGACAGGCTCAGGTCGGCGTTGAGCGGAACCGTGCTGACGATGACCATGCCGGCACCGATCAGGGACAGATCGCGGATCAGGACGCGATCGAAGAAGGCCGCCAGGATCAGCCCAGCGGCGAGGAGCCCGTAACCCGCGACGTCGTTCTCGAATCCGAACAGCAGGATCGCGGACGCGGAGACCAGACCGGCTGGCAGCAACTTCCAGGTGATCGCGGAACGGAGAGGCTCGGCCGTAGTCGACGTCATGGGGAAAGAATGTCAGGCGCGCGGCCAGAGCGGAACCACGCTCCGACTCCACCACGGCGGTTGACCTGCGAGACTCAAGTCATGACGGTGAGATTCGAGTGCAGGACCCGGACCAGCATGCCGGTGCGGGAGCTCTTCGACCTCTCGCGCAGCATCGACGCCCATACCGTCTCCATGGCCTCCTCGCGTGAACGGGCGGTCGCCGGGACCACCTCGGGGATGATCTCCTGCGGCGAGGAGGTGACGTGGCGGGCCTGGCACTTCGGCGTCCCGATCCGCATGACCAGCCGCATCACCGCCATGGAGGCTCCCGACTACTTCGTGGACGAGCAGGTCCGGGGACCGTTCCGCCGCTTCCGGCACGTCCACGAGTTCGTCCGCGACGGAGAGGAGACGCTCATGGTGGACCGCGTCGAGTTCTCGGCGCCCTTCGGCGTGCTCGGCCGGATGGTCGAACGACTGTTCCTGGGCCGCTACCTCCAGCGGCTGATCGAGACGCGGAACCGGTACCTGGTCAGCGGTCGCGCACGCTAGGCTCTCGGCCCTCGGCCGCTCAGCCGAGCCGCGCCGTGCGGCGCGCCAGCAACCAACGGCCCACCGCCGTCGCAGCGATCACGAGCGACGCCACCAGAGCCACCGTCGGCACCAGGCCGAAGAGCGTCGGGAAAGCGTAGACGAACCCGACCGCCGTGAAGGCCGCGGCCGCCGCAACGGCGACGAGGACGTCCCGCAGCTTCAGGGCCCAGACCACCAGGCCGACCCCGAGGTACCAGGTGAAGACGCTGCCCGCGCTGATCTCCACGAGGGAGATCACGAAGGCGAGGATCAATTGCAGGACGGCGACCCCGGCGAGGTCCCGGCGTGACTTGACGAGCAGGAACACCGCGGCGGCGACCAGCAGGTTCACCGCGAGCTGCGCGACGGTGCCGGAGATCGGCAGTCTCACGGTGCCCGACCACATCATCGCGAGCAGCGCCCAGGTCAGCAGCGCCGCGACGGCGAAGACGGCCAGGATCCGAGCTGCGAAGCGGCCGTTCGAGTCGTCCACGGTGGACTCGCTCGGGGTTCCGGCCTCGGTCATGGGTGCGCTCCTGGGGGTGAAGAGTTCAATCAGTACGACGGCACCGCGCGCCTCATCGAGGATACGTCCCGCGCGGCGGGCGCGGCGGCACGAGCCCGCTTCCTAGCTCGCGGGCAGCCGGCGCCGCATGACAACGCGCGGCCACGCATCCAGCCCGTGCTGGCGCTCGGCGGCGACGACCGCGCGAAGCTCCTCGCTCCACTCGGCCGCGGGCACGGTTCGGAAGCCAAGCCGCGCGTAGTAAGGGGCGTTCCAGGGCACGTGCTCAAAGGTGGTGAGCGTCAGGGCGACGAGGCCGCGTGCGCGAGCACAGGCGGCAGCGTGCTCGATCAGGCGCCGACCCAATCCCTGCCGGGCATGATCCGGATGGACGGAGACCTGCTCGATGTGGGCAGCGGAGCCGAGGATCTCAAGCAGCAGGTACGCGACCGGGTTGTCAGCGTCGTCCAGGGCGACCCAGGCGCGACCGTCACCCTGATACCCCTTCAGGTCCGCCCACGACGGCGGCGCGTCGTCGGCGATGGATTCCATGCCGACCGCTCTGAAGGCCTGCCCGGCGGCGATCTCGATGTCCTGGAGGCGGGGCAGGTCCTGGTCGATGGCCGGTCTGATCCTGGCCTTCAACGTGCCGTCTGGAAGCGGACGATCCGGTCCACTGCAGCCAGCACCTGCTCACGTCCGGCGGCGAAGCTGAGGCGCACGGCGGTCCGGCCGCCGTCGTCGTCGAAGTCCGATCCCGGCGTGAGGGCCACGCCCTCCGCCTCCAGCAGCGCCGAGCAGTACTCGGCGGAGTCCGCGAAGCCGCGCAGCTGCTCCCCCAGCTCCGCGTAGAGGTAGAAAGCGCCGTCGGCCGGCGCCACATCGCCCCACTCGAGCCGCGGCAGCTCTGCCAGCAGTGCGTCCCGTGTCTCGGCGAATTCGGCGAGGAAGGCGTCCGCCTCGCCGTAGGACTCCTCGCTGAAGGCCTCCACGGCGGCGAACTGCGCGGGGGCCGGCGGGCAGAGGGCCACGTTCCCGGCGAGCGCGTCGACCGCTCCGAGCAGGCTGTCCGGCACCAGCGCCCAGCCGAGTCGCCACCCGGTCATGCCCCAGTACTTGGAGAAGCTCGAGATGACGATCATCGCCCGGTCCAGTTCCCACGCGCAGACCCCGCGCGGGTCGGCGGCGCCGGCCTCCGGGTAGGTGATGCCGTGGTAGATCTCGTCGCTGACCAGGCGCGCGTCGTTGGTCCGGCACCAGTCGGCGAGGGCCGTCAGCTCGCCCCGGTCCACCATGGTCCCGGTCGGGTTGGCGGGCGAGGCGAGGACGACGCCGGCGAGCGGCCCGTGCGTCTCGGCGGCGGCGTCGAGCAGTTCGGGGGTGGGCTGGTAGCGGGTCGCGGGGCCGCAGGCGATCTCCACGACCTCGATTCCGAGCGCCTTCAGAATGTTGCGGTAGGCGGGATAACCGGGCTTTGCGAGCGCCACCCGGTCGCCCGGGTTGAAGGCGGTGAGGAAGAGGAGCATGAACGCCCCGGAGGACCCGGTGGTGACGGCGACGTTGCGGGGCTCGACGTCGAGGCCGTACCAGCGGCGGTAGTGCCCGGCGATGGCGTTGCGCAGCTGCGCGACGCCGAGGGCCGGCGTATAGGTCAGGGCGGTTCCGGACGCGTGGATCTCGGCGGCCCGGCGGGACACCGGCGTCGGTGCCCCACCGGAGGGCTCGCCCGCGCAGAGGGAGATCACGTCACGGCCGGCCTCGCGCAGCTCGGCGACCCGCTGGAGGACCTCCATGACCTTGAACCCGGGAACCTGGGATCGACTGGACGCGGGCTGCGGCATGGCGTGACTCCTCAGACTTGGTGCTGGCGCAGCGGCAGTCCGGGCCGTCGCTGCTCTCACCTCAGAATTTCACACCGGGGCGATGGCCGAGTGCTACGCCGTCGTCGATGCGGGCGGCACGACGGCCTCCAGCACCCGGGGCGCCGGGACAGGTAGTCTCCGATCAACGGACCACACCAACCGCACCGCTCTCCGGCGCCGCCGCCGGACTGTCGGCCGAACCGACCAGGACCGCAGCATGCCTCCCACGCCCGCCCCGAACGACGACGTCGTCGACCACCTCCGCGCCGCCCTCCCCGGGCGCGTGGAGACTGACCCGGCCCTCCTCGCGCCCTTGACCGCCGACCGCTCCGGGCACCGCGCCGCCGGACCACCGCTGGCCGTGGTCCGCGCGACGAGCATCGAGGACGTCCAGGCCGTGTGCCGGATCGCGTCGGCCGCGGGCGTCCCGATCGTCACCCGCGGCGCGGGGACCGGGCTGGCCGGCGGGGCCATCGCCGGCGACGGTGAGATCGTCCTCGACCTCGCCGGCATGAACCGCATCCTGGAGATCTCCGAGGACAACCGGCTCGCCGTCGTCGAACCCGGCCTCCTCAACGGGCGGCTCAACGAGATCCTCGCCGAGCACGGACTCTGGTGGGCGCCGGACCCCGCCAGCAAGGACATCTCCACCGTCGGCGGGAACATCGCCACCAACGCCGGCGGTCTGCTGTGCGCCAAGTACGGCGTGACCCGGGAAGCGGTCCTCGCGCTGAAGGTCGTGCTCGCCGACGGCACGCTGCTCTCGGTGGGCCACCGCACGGTCAAGGGCGTCACCGGGTACGACCTCTGCGCCCTCATGATCGGGTCCGAGGGGACGCTGGGCGTCATCGTGGAGTGCACGCTCAAGCTCCAGCCACTGGTCCGCGGCGGGACGGTCACGCTCGGTGCGTTCTTCGCCTCCCTGGAGGACGCCGCCGGCGCCGCATCGGCGGTGACTCGGGCCGGGCTGGTCCCTGCCATCATGGAGCTGATGGACCAGCGCACCCTGGAGGCCGTCGCCGCGCGCACCGGCCAGGACCTCGCCGGCCGCGGCGCGTACCTCCTGGTCCAGTGCGACGGGTCCGACGCCGTGCCCACCACCGAGCGGATCGCCGCTCTCGCCCGAGAATCCGGCGGGACCGTGGACGTCACCACCGATCCGGTCGAGGCCGAGCGGCTCGTGGCGCTGCGCCGCTCCGCCTTCCCCTCCCTGGAGGCCTTGGGCACGCTGCTGGTGGAGGACATCGCCGTGCCGCGCAGCCGGATGGCCGAGGCGTTCGCCGCCGTGCGCGCCCTCGAGGAGAAGTACGGGGTCGCCATCCCCACCACCTGCCATGCCGGGGACGGGAACCTGCATCCGACGTTCGTGTACGACGGCGGTGCGGGCGAGGTGCCGGAAGCCATCTGGGCGGCGGCCGGCGAGGTGTTCGGCATGGCGCTGGAGCTCGGCGGCACGCTCAGCGGCGAGCACGGCATCGGCCTGCTGAAGCGGGCGTGGCTGCGGGACGAGCTCGGCGAGGCGCAGTTCGATCTGCAGCGCCGGATCAAGCAGGTCTTCGACCCGGCCGGCATCCTCAACCCGGGCAAGGTCTTCCCCGACGCCTCCGCGGCGGGCCGACGGGCAACGCTCTGACGGACCGCCCGGTCGACGCAGGACCCGGTCGACACAGGGCCCGGTCGACACAGGGCCCGGTCGACGCAGTACCCGTTGACGTAGGGCCTGCCGCTCAGTCGGCAGAGCCTTCCGCGGCACGGGCCGTCGGGCCCTGCCGCGACGATGCAGCGGCCGTCGCCTTGACGACGTCGTACGCGTCCAGCGCCGCCCGGCGCGAGGCGCCCAGATCCACCAGCGGCTCCGGGACCGGCCCGCCGCCGTCCACGTACTCGGGCGCCCAGCGGCGGATGTAGCGGCGCTCGGGATCGAACTTCCTGGCCTGCGTCTCCGGGTTGAAGATCCGGAAGTACGGGGCCGCGTCCGCCCCGGAGCCGGCGACCCACTGCCAGTTGAACGGGTTGCTCGCCGCGTCCGCGTCCACGAGGGTGTCCCAGAACCACTGCTCGCCGTGACGCCAGTCGATCAGTAGGTTCTTCACCAGGTAGGAGGCCGCCACCATCCGCACCCGGTTGTGCATGGTGCCCGTCGCCCAGAGCTCGCGCATCCCGGCATCCACGAGCGGGACCCCGGTGCGCCCCTGCTGCCACAGCGCCAGGCGATCGTGGTCGAGCCGGGGCCAGGGGAACGCATCGAACCGCGCGTTGAGGTTCTCCTCCGCCAGCGCGGGGAAGTGGAAGAGCGTGTGCCAGGCGAACTCGCGCCAGCCGACCTCGGACAGGAAGCCGCCCACGTTGCGTCCGGACGCGATCGCCTCCCGCCAGACGGTGTGCGGGCTGAGCTCGCCCCAGCGCAGGCGCGGCGAGAGGAGCGACGTGGTGCCCCTGGCCGGGTGGTCGCGGGTCCGGTCGTACGCGTCGGCGTCGTCCGCGAGGAAGTCCCGCAGCCGTCGCCGGGCGGCCGGCTCGCCCGGCTCCCACGCCTCGCGGAGGCCGTCGGCCCAGTCCGGCGCGGCGGGTAGGAGGCCCCAGGCGTCGAGCGCGTCGGTCGCCGGGTACGACGCCGGGTACGACGCCGGTCCGGGCACCTCCCGCGGCTCCGGCAGCGGTGCGCGGGGCGGGGGCTGCTCCAGGCAGGCCCGCCAGAAGGGGGTGAAGACCTTGTAGTGGCCGCCCTGCCCGGTGGTGATGGTCCACGGCTCGAACAGCAGGTTGCCGGCGAACGACCGTGCTTCAATGCCCTGCGCGCGCAGGGCCTCCTTCACCGCCGCGTCGGCGGCGCGCTCGGGGCCGCCGTACCGGCGGTTCCAGACGACGACGGCCGCGCCGGCCTCGGCTGCCACCGCCGGGACCACGTCAGCGGCCGGGCCGCTGCGGAGGATCAGGTCCGAGCCACGCTCGCGCAGCCGCTCGGCCAACGAGGCGAGGGAGCGGTGCAACCACCAGCGGGCGGCGCCGCCGAGCGGCCGGACGCCGGGCGACTCCTCGTCCAGGACGTACAGGCCGAGGACTGGCCCGCCGCGCTCGAGCGCCGCATGGAGGGCGGGATGGTCCGCGAGCCGCAGATCGTCCCGGAACCAGACGAGGGTGGTCATGACTTCATCGTAGGCTCGGCCCGGCCGCCGTGTGTTGCGTCGAATGCCCGGCCGGGAGAACCTGAAGCATGGCAATCCAACGGTCCTCCGTAGTCAACGCACCCATCGACGAGGTCTTCGCCTGGTACTCCCGGCCCGGCGCCTTCCAGCGACTCACGCCCCCGTGGCTCCCCGTCAGCGTCCGCGCCGAGACGGGCTCGCTCAGCGACGGCACGGCCGAGCTGAACCTGCCCGCCGGCCTGAAGTGGGTCTCCCGGCACGAGTCGGTCGGGTACGTGCCGGGGCGCCGGTTCGTGGACGAGTCGGTCGCCACGGACGGCCGCTCGCTCCCCGCCGGCCGGCTCCCCTGGCGCCACACGCACGACTTCGAGCCCCTGGGCACGGACCGCACCCGCGTGATCGACCGGATCGAGACGCCGGTCCCCTCCCCGTTGCTCGAGTCCATGCTCGCCTACCGGCACCGCCAGCTCGCCGACGACCTCGCCGCCCACCGCCGTGCCGCCGAGGCCTGGACCGGCCCGCTGACCGTCGCCGTCTCCGGCGCGTCCGGCCTGGTCGGGACGGCCCTCACGGCATTCCTCACCACGGGCGGGCACCGCGTGGTCCGGCTCGTCCGCGGTGAGCCGAACGGCCCGGACGAGCGCCGCTGGAACCCCGCCGACCCGGCCCCTGACCTGCTGGAGGGGTGCGACGCCGTCGTGCACCTCGCCGGGGCGACGCTCTTCGGGCGCTTCACTCCCGAGCGCAAGGAGGCCATCCGCAACAGCCGGGTGGATCCCACCCGGCGCCTGTCCGACCTCGCGGCCGCCACGGGCGTGCGGACGTTCGTCAGCGCGTCCGCGATCGGCGTCTACGGCGCGGACCGCGGCGAGAAGCTGCTGACCGAGGACAGCGGCGGCCCCGAGGAGTCCGACTTCCTCGCCGACGTGGTGGCCGACTGGGAGGCGGCCGCCCACTCCGGCGCCGCGCGCGGCGCCGGCGGGGACGGTCTGCGCGTGGTGACGGTCCGGACCGGAGTGGTACAGAGCCCGGCGGGCGGCCAGCTCGCGGTGCTGAGGCCGCTCTTCGCGGCCGGTCTCGGCGGGCCGATCGCCGGGGGCATGCACTGGCTCTCCTGGATCGGACTGGACGATCTGGTGGACGTCTACCACCGCGCCCTGTGGGACGAGGAGCTCGCGGGCCCGGTGAACGCCGTGGCACCGGATGCGGTCCGCAACCGCGAGTACACGCGGGTCCTGGCCCGGGTGCTGCGGCGCCCGGCCCTGGTGCCGGTGCCGGGCGTGGCACCGGCCGTAGTACTGGGACGCGAGGGGGCGGAGGAGCTCGCGCTGGCGAGCCAGCACGTGGCGCCGCTGCGGTTGCGGCAGGCGGGTCATCGGTTCCGGACGCCGGAGCTGGAGCCCGCGCTGCGGCACGTCCTGGGGCGCCACCCGCGCCGGCGCTGACCGTAGACTACGGGGATGCTCACCGACTCCGCCGCTGCGGCCGCCCCTGCCGGCAACCCGGCCCTCGAGTGGCTGCTGACGGCGGCCATCGCCGCCTGGGTGGTCGCCGTCGTCGTCGCGATGGTGCGGATCGAGAAAACGCGGCACCGCCGCGACGCGACGGGCACGCTCGGCTGGGTCGTCGTCGTGCTGTGCGTCCCCGTGCTCGGCGCACTCTGCTGGTTCTTCTTCGACCATGCGGCCACGCAGACGGAGCAGGAGGCTGCCGCCGAGCATCTGGAGACTGACGGCTGATCAGGACCCGCCCGGCCGGCAGACGACCGTGAAGGCGATCAAGACCCCTCGGACCCGGACGGTCTGCGCTCAACGCTCGCGCCAGCCCACGGCGTGACAGGCCGCGTGTGCGAGCGCAGGCGCATTCCGGCGGGGAGTCCTCCCCATGGCCTTCCTTCGTCCAGGGGACTAATTTTCGGTGTATCAGAAGCAGTGCACCGCACCGCTGCATCACATCGAGGAGTCATCATGAGGAAACTTCTGAAGGTCGGCCTGGTCGGGCTCATGAGCGCTGGCCTCCTGGTCGGCGCCAGCGTGCCGGCCCACGCCAGCCAGACGTACGGATTCAACGTGTCGACGGGCTATTCGGAATACGTGCCCAACGACGGCAATGCCCACGCCAAGGGAACAATCACCTTCCACGGGAGGAACGCCTTCACCGCCAATATCGGCGTCCGGGACCTCTGCGCACCGAACGGCAAAGGCGACGGTTTCGGTGCCTACACGGATGTTCGGATCCGGTTCATGGACGGGACGCAGTTCGCCGTGTATGGGGCAAAGGACACCAACGGCTGCGGCACCGCCTTCGTCTGGAACAAGAAGTACCACCAGTTCGGGAAGAGGATCCGCTGGGTGCAGGTCCTCGTCCACGAGATCGATGCCGAGAGGAACTACAACAAGGACACGGGCACGTCGCGTCTCATCGACAACCCGTACACGGGCTGACCTCCCGCGCGAGGCGGACCGGCGCGGCCTGCGGAGACGAAGGCCACCCGGCCGGTCCGCCGCCTTGACAGGTCCGGCTCCGCTGGGGGCGCCCCGGTCACCCCTCGGCGATGCGCTTGATGGCCGCGAGCGTCTCCGGGATCCCCGCGAGGGCGTCCCGGGTCCGCTGCTCGATCTGCGCCGGCGCCTCGTCGCCGTAGCGCTCCGCGAAGCGCTCGAGCCCGGCGGTCGTGAACTCCCAGGTCTCCGTCAGGCGGGTCGTCCCGGGCTGCTCGCCCGGCTCGAAGACGTACCCCCAGCGGACGAACCCCTGCCCGACCGTCCAGGCGAACTCCCGCCCGGGCTCGGCCACGACCACCTGCGAGCGCGTCTCCCAGGTCCGCTCCGGGAGGACGTTCCGGCCGGTGAACCAGGCGCCCTCGCGGGGCCCGCCGCCCTCGTCCCACCAGCATTCGCGGCAGATCGGCGACCATTCACCGGTCCGGGTGACGTCGGAGAGCATCGCGTAGAGCTCCTCCGGCGAGGCCTGGATCAGCATCGATGCGGAATGTGTGCGCGGCGCAGTCTCCATGGACCCGAGCCTACTGTCGCACGGACGGTCCTCGCTCAGTCCTGCTTGAACGCGGCGTCGAACGACGACGTCGAGGCCGGGAAGTCCAGCTTCTTCAGCGCTGCCAGCGCCTCCGGGGCCCCGTGCAGTCGGTCCATGCCCGCGTCCTCCCACTCGATCGAGATCGGGCCCTCGTAGCCGATTGCCGCGAGCGCACGGAAGGCGTCCTCCCAGGGCACGTCGCCGCGGCCCGCCGAGACGAAGTCCCAGCCGCGCCGCGGGTCGCCCCACGGCAGGTGGGAGCCCAGCACGCCGTTGCGGCCGCCGCCCATCCGCATCCGCGTGTCCTTGCAGTCCACGTGGTAGATGCGGTCGGCGAAGTCGGAGATGAAGGCTACCGGGTCGATCCCCTGCCACATCATGTGGCTGGGGTCCCAGTTCAGGCCGAACGCCTCGCGGTGGCCCACGGCCTCCAGCGTCTTGACGGTCGACCAGTAGTCGTAGGCGATCTCCGACGGGTGGACCTCGTGCGCGAACCGCACGCCGCACTCGTCGAAGACGTCGAGGATCGGGTTCCAGCGGTCGGCGAAGTCCCGGTATCCGGCGTCGATGACCTCGCCGGGCACGGGCGGGAACATCGCCACGTACTGCCAGATCGAGGATCCGGTGAATCCGACGACGGTGTCCACGCCCAGGCGCTTGGCGAGCCGGGCCGTGTTCTTGAGCTCCTCGGCGGCCCGCTGCCGGACGCCCTCGGGGTCGCCGTCGCCCCAGACCCGCTCGCCGACGATCGCCTGGTGGCGGAAGTCGATCGGGTCGTCGCAGACGGCCTGGCCCTTCAGGTGGTTGGAGATGGTCCAGACCTTGAGCCCGTGGCGCTCGAGGATGCCGAGGCGCTCGGCGATGTAGTCGTCGTCGTCCCACCTCCAGGCATCCAGGTGCTCGCCGGAGACGGCGATCTCGAGGCCGTCGTAGCCCCAACCGGCGGCGAGGCGTGCGACCTCCTCGAGCGGCAGGTCGGCCCACTGGCCGGTGAACAGGGTGAAATTGCGTGCCATGCGGTTGCTCCTCGCGTCGGTGGATCCTGATAGCTGTCGTCCGGGTGACTGGGGTGGTGTCCGGTGGAGGGCTAGCCGGCGGTGGTCCAGGCGCTGCCCTGGCCGGCGCTGCGCTCGACGGCGTCGAGCACGCGCTGGACCTGGTAGCCGTCGGCGAAGGAGGGCTCGGGCTGGCGGCCCGCGGCGACGGCCTCGACGAAGTCCTTGGCCTGGTGCACGAACCCGTGCTCGTAGCCGAGCGCGTGGCCGGTCGGCCACCACGCGGACATGTAGGGGTGCTCGGGCTCGGTCACCATGATGTCGGTGAAGCCCTGCCGCGTGCCGGGCGCGGTGGCGTCGTAGAAGCCGAGCGAGTTGTAGTCCTCCAGGTCGAAGGAGAGGGCGCCGGCGGACCCGGACACCTCGATCCGCAGGGAGTTCTTGCGGCCGGTCGCCATGCGGGTCGCCTCGAAGGAGCCGACGGCCCCGCCGTCGAAGCGGCCCGTGAAGAGGGCCGCGTCGTCCACGGTGACCGCGCCGCGCTCCGACTCGGCACCGAGGACCGGGCGCTCGTCGACGAACGTGTTGAGGATGCCGCTGACGCCGGTGACGCGCTGGCCGGTGATGAACTGCGAGAGGTCGACGGCGTGCGCGCCGAGGTCCCCCAGCGCGCCCGAGCCCGCGTGCTCCTTCTCGAGCCGCCAGGTCAGGGGCGCCTCCGCGTCGACCAACCAGTCCTGGAGATAGGCGGCGCGGACCTGGCGGACCTCTCCGATCGCGCCGGACCGCACGAGGTCGCGGGCGAATGTGGCGGCGGGGACGCGGCGGTAGGTGAAACCGACCATGGCGTACACGTCCCGGCCGGCCCGCTCCGCGGCCTCGGCCATGGCGGCGGCCTCCTCGAGCGTGTTGGCCAGCGGCTTCTCGCAGAGGACGTGCTTGCCGGCCTCGAGGGCTGCAATGGCGATCTCCGCATGGGAGCCGCCGGGCGTCACGATGTCGATGACGTCGATGTCGTCGCGCTCGATCGCGCTGCGCCAGTCGTCAGCGCTCTCCTGCCACCCCCATCTGGCGGCCGCCGCCTCGGCGCGGCCGGCATCGCGGCCCACGAGCAGCGTCATCTCCGGCCATGCCGGTAAGTCGAAGAACCGCGGCGCGACCCGCCATCCCTGCGAATGGGCCGCCCCCATGAATCCGTTTCCGATCATGGCGACTCTCAGCGGCGGTACTTCGTTCGGCATTTTTCCTCCTGCACCCGTGGGGGGCTGGTTGTTGGCGGAGCTGTTCGTGGGGCGACGGCGGGACGGATCGACGGGAGCGCGGCGCCCCGCCGGGGGGGCGCCGCGCTCCCGTGATCGCTAGGACGCGAAGGCGGTCGGCAGGTACTGGTCGACGTTCTCGCTGGTGACGACCGGGGCGTTCAGGACGATGCGCTTGGGCACCTCGACCTCCACCAGATCGCTCATCGCCTTGTCCTGGGCGATGAGGCGGGCGAGGCGGACTCCGTCGGCGGCCTGCGTCGACGGGTAGACGACCGTGGCCTCGAGGACGCTCTCCCCGCCCTTGATCAGCTCCATGGCGTTGGCCGAGCCCGCGCCGCCGACCATGAAGAACTCGTCGCGTCCGGCCGTGTCGATCGCGGACAGGACGCCGTGGCCCTGGTCGTCGTCGTGGTTCCAGATCGCGTCGATCTCGGGGGCCGCCGCGAGCAGCTGGGAGGCCGCCGCCTCGCCACCGGCGACCGTGAAGTCGGCGGCGACGCGGTTGTCGACGTCGAGCCCGCAGGTCTCGAGCGCGTCGGCGAAGCCCTCGCTGCGCTCCGTGGTCAGCGGCAGGGAGTCGACGCCGGCGATCTCGGCGACGACGGCATCCGGGTTGTCCCCGAGCCGCTCGCAGATGTAGTTGCCGGCGCTCTGACCCATGCCGTAGTTGTCGCCGAGGATCGTGGTGCGCGCCGCGGCCGGGCTCGAGAACTCGCGGTCGACGTTGACCACCGGGATGCCGGCCTCCATCGCCTTGGTGGCGACGGCCGTCAGTGCGGCGCCGTCTGTCGGCAGAAGGACGATGGCGTCGACGCCGTCGTTGATGAACTGCTCGACCTGGCTGATCTGAAGGTTGGCGTCGTTGGTGCCCTCGGCGACCCGGAGATCCACGTCGGGGAAGTTCTCGCCCTCGGCGATGGCCGCGGAGTTGATGGCGCCGAGCCAGCCGTGGTCGGCCGCAGGGCCGGAGAAGCCGATGACCACGGTCTCGCCCTCGGCGGCGTTGCCGTCGACCGTCGCGTTGGTCGGCTGCGCGCTGTCGCCGCCGGCCGCCGACGAGCAACCGGTGACGAGCGCCCCGACGGCCAGGAGGGCGCCGGTGGTGACGAGCATTTTCCGTCCCGTTCGAACTGCAAGCATGTGTCTCTCCTCAGTGAATTGGTGCGTCTACGCCAGATTCGAGCCCGGTGTCCACGAGGCCGACGAGTGCGTGACTGCTGTCACAATAACAGAACTTCGGGGGAAATCGACGCCCTTGTACCGATTGCCGACATAATGTGTTAGGTTCACCACATGTTGGAAGACGAACAGCAACGCCCACTGCTCGAAGTCCGGGGGATCTCCAAGCGTTTCGCCGCCGTCCAGGCCCTCAAGGGCGTGGACCTCGACGTGCGCGCCGGGGAGGTCCACTGCGTGATGGGCCAGAACGGCGCCGGCAAGTCCACGCTCATCAAGACGCTCTCCGGGGTGCACCAGCCCGACGAGGGCGAGATCTTCTGGGAGGGCGAGAAGGTCGAGCTCCACAGCCCCACCGCGGCGCTGGACCTCGGCATCGCCACCATGTACCAGGAGCTCGACGTCGTCGACGGGCTGACCGTCGCGGAGAACATCTTCCTGGGGCACGAGCGCGCGACCCGGGGCGTGCTCCACGTGAAGCAGGCGAACGCAACGGCCCGCACCCTCCTCGAGCGGCTCGGGCACGGCAGCCTGTCGCCGTCGCGGGAGGTGGGCTCCCTCTCGGCCGCCAACAAGCAGATCGTCAGCATGGCCCGCGCCCTCTCGCGCGACACGAAGCTGATCATCATGGACGAGCCGAGCGCCATCCTGGACGCCGGCGAGGTCGAGAACCTCTTCCGCGTGGTCCGGGAGCTCACGGCGCAGGGCATCGCCGTCGTCTACATCTCCCACCGGCTCGAGGAGATCCGGCAGATCGGCGACCGCATCTCCGTCATCAAGGACGGACGGAGCACGGCCAACGGGCTGCACGTCACCGAGACGCCCAAGGCCGAGCTGATCCGGCTCATGACCGGGCGCGAGGTCGCCAACGTGTTCCCCGAGCGGACGCCCGTCCCGGCCGACGCCCCCGTGGTGCTCGACGTCGACGGCCTCGAGCTCGAGGGCCACTTCGAGAAGCTCAGCTTCACGGTCCGGGCCGGGGAGATCCTCGGATTCGCCGGGCTGGTCGGCTCGCAGCGCTCCGAGATCATGGAGACCATCTACGGTGCCCGGAAGGCCACGTCCGGGCGGGTGTCCGTGAACGGGAAGGCCCTGACGCCCGGCTCGGTCACCGCGGCGGTCGACGCCGGCATCGGCCTCTCCCCGGAGGAGCGCAAGAGCCAGGGCCTCATCCTCGACGAGCCGATCTACAGGAACGTGAGCCTGTCGACGTTCGAGCGCTTCGCCAAGGCCGGCCTGCTCGACGAGCGGGCCGAGCGCCAGGCGGCACGCGAGCAGATCGACGCGCTGGAGCTGCGGCCGGCCGACCCCGACCGCCCCGCGCGCACCCTCTCCGGCGGCAACCAGCAGAAGATCCTCCTCGCCCGCTGGCTGGTCCACGGGACCTCGGTCCTCCTGCTCGACGAGCCGACCCGCGGCGTGGACGTCGGCGCCCGCGCGGAGATCTACACGCTCATCCGCCGCCTCGCGGCGGCCGGCACCGCCATCGTCGTCATCTCCAGCGAGATCGAGGAAGTCCTCGGCCTCGCGGACAACGTCCTCGTCATCGACGACGGCAATGTCCTCACCCAGACCACAGCAAGCGATATCGACGAGCACGGTGTGCTCGACCTCGTCATGAAGGGAAGTGCCGCGTGAGCGAGCAGAAGACCCCGGTGGCCGAGAAGCCCTCGGTCCAGACCCCCGCGCCGAGCGCCTCCGGCGGCAGCGCCGTGCAGAGGCTCTTCCACGGCTCCGCCGCCCGCAGCGTCGGGCTCGTCATCGCCCTGGCGGCCATCTTCGCCATCGGCATCGTCACCACCGGCGACCGGTTCCTCTCGGGCGACAACATGCTCGTCATCCTCCGGCACGCGTCGATCATCGGCGTGATCAGCATCGGCGTCACGTTCGTCATCACCGCCGGCGGCATCGACCTCTCCGTCGGCTCCGTCATGGGCCTGACCACCGTGGTCGCCAGCCTGGCGAGCGTCCAGATGGCGGCGAGCCAGTCGAGCTGGCTGCTCATGGTGGTCGTCGCCCTGGCCGTCGGCGCGCTCGCTGGCCTCATCAACGGTGTGATCATCGCCTACGGCAACGTGGTGGCCTTCATCGCCACGCTCGCCATGCTGGTGGGGGCCCGCGGCCTCGCCGAGATCGTCTCCGGCCGCCGGACGCTCCTGGTCACCAACACGGACTTCACCGGCGTGCTCCGCGCCGACGTCCTCGGCATCCCGGTGCTCGTGTGGATCTTCGCGCTCGTGGCCGCCGCCGGCTGGTTCCTCCTGAACCGCACCACCTTCGGCCGCCGCACCGTCGCCATCGGTGGCAACCTCGAGGCGTCCCGGCTGGCCGGCATCAAGGTCAAGCGTCACCTCGTCGCTCTCTACGTCCTGGCCGGGGTCACGGCCGCCATCGCGGGCCTCATGATGATGGGCCGCACCACGTCGGGCACGTCCACGCACGGCCTGCTCTACGAGCTCGACGCGATCGCCATCGTCGTGGTCGGCGGCACCCTGCTGGCCGGCGGTCGCGGCACCATCGTCGGCACCATCCTGGGCGTGCTGATCTTCAGCACCCTGACCAACGTGTTCACGCAGAACAACATGGACACCTCGGTCCAGGCGCTGATCAAGGGCGCCATCATCGTCCTCGCGGTCCTGCTGCAGCAGCGGTTCGCGGTCCGCAAGGAGCGCAAGGCCAAGGCGAAACCCGTCAGGGCGTAGGCCGACCGATGGACTTCGCCGCGGACGTGACCGCCGACCGAGGCCACGACGTCGCTGTCGGTCCCCGCCCGTGCCCCGGTGGGGACGGACAGCGCGGGCTGGGCCTGGTGGAGGAGGAGCTGGCGCGGTTCTTCGCCGACGCGAAGCTGCGCGCGGCCTCCATCGGACCGCCGTACCTGCGGCTCTGGGAGGCCCTCGAGCGGGCGGCCGACGGCGGCGGCCGTGCCCGGCCGCGGCTGGTCCTGCTCGCCTACCACCACCTCGGCGGCGGGGACGAGCGGGCGGCGGCCCTGCTCGCCGCCTCCTACGAGCTCCTCCACACGGCGCTGCTCGTCCACGACGACGTCATCGATCGCGACCTCGTCCGCCGGGGCGTCCCCAACGTCTCCGGCCGGTACCGGGGCCGCGCACTGCGCGCCGGCGCCGACCCCGCGGCCGCGGACCACGCCGGCGCCTCGGCCGGCCTCCTGGCCGGTGACCTCGCCCTGGCGGGGGCATACCGCCTCCTGCGCCGGATCGAGGCGACCCGGGACGTCGAGGACCGCCTCCACGACATCCTGGACGACGCCCTGTTCTCGTCCGTCGGCGGCGAGGTCTACGACGTCGAGCTCAGCCACGCGTCGGCGACGCCGTCCGTGGAGGACCTCGCCAAGACGGCGCACCGCAAGACCTCCGTCTACTCCTTCGAGGCGCCCCTGCGCGCCGGCGTCGTCCTGGCGGGGGCACCGGCCCGCACCACGGACGCGCTGCAGCGCTTCGGGCGCGATGCCGGCATCGCCTACCAGCTGGTCGACGACGTCCTCGGCGTCTTCGGCGACCCGGCCAGCACCGGCAAGGCGGGCTGCAGCGACCTCCGCGAGGGCAAACGCACCGTGCTCCTGGCCTACGCGGCCTCCCGCCCCGAGTGGGCCGGCGTCGCCCATCTGGTGGGGAGCCCCGGCCTGGGCCCGGCCGACGCCGCGCGCATCCGCCGCCTCCTGACCGAGTGCGGTGCCCGGGACTACGCCGTCGACCTCGCCGCCGGGCACGCCGAACGCGCCCTCGCCGCCCTGGAGTCCGACTGCGTCCCCGCGCCCCTGCGGGATCGGCTCCGCGACCTGCTGCTCGCCGTCGTCTCCCGCGTCCGTCCCCGCTGACGGCCGCCGCGGCCCGGGGGCCCCGGATCCTTGCGGCTACGATGGAACGACCAGCACGGGGAGACCGGCCAGAAAGGACCTATCCGGGTGCAAGAGCGAGCGTCGGAGCGGGTCGCGCCCCCCTCCCCCACCGGGCCCCGCCTGGGCAGCAACCGGGACTCCACCCGCCAGCACAACCTCGCGGCCGTCCTGGGCCTGGTCCACTCCACCTCCGGACTGTCCCGGGCGCAGCTCACCCGGGCCACCGGCCTGAACCGCTCGACCATCGCGGCGCTCGTCGGCGAGCTCGTCCAGCTCGGCCTGGTGGTGGAGAGCGATCTCGACCAGACGCAGCAGCACGGCCGGCCCAGCATCATGATCGAGCCGAGCCCCGACGCGCTCGTCCTGGCGATCAACCCGGACGTCGACGCGGTGAGCGTCGCGCTCGTGGGCCTCGGCGGGCGGATCGTCAGCCCCGTCCGCTTCCACACGTCCAACCCGCCGTCGGCTGCCGAGGTCGTGAACATCGTCTCCGCCGTCTACACGGGCATGCGCACCTCCCTGCCGCCCGGGCGCCGGGTCCTCGGCGCCGGCCTCGCGGTGCCGGGGCTGGTGGACCCCGCCGACGGCTCGGTCATCGAGGCACCGCAGCTCGACTGGCGCGGGGAGCCGCTCTCCGCCCGGCTGGCCGAGGCGCTGGGACTGCCGGTCAGCGCCGCGAACGACGCCGTCGTCGGCGCCCGCGCGCAGGCGGCCTTCGGGGCCGGCCGCGACGTCCCCGACTTCGCGTACGTCTTCGGCGGCGGCAGCGGCATCGGCGGCGGTCTGGTCAGCGGCGGACGCCTGCTCCGCGGCGCCACCGGCTTCGCGGGCCAGCTCGGCCACACTCTGGTCCGCACCGACGGCGCGGAGTGCTCCTGCGGCTCCCGCGGCTGCCTCGAGGCGGAGGTCACCCGCGTCGCGCTGCTGGAGGCCGCCGGCCTGCCCTCGGGCGAGGTGGAGGACCTCGAGGAGGTCGTCCTCGAGCGGCTGCGCTCCGGCGGGGCCGGGACCGGACCGCTCCGCGACGTCGTCGAGCGACAGGCGGCGCTGCTCGGCGTGGGCCTGCGCAGCGTCGTCAACCACCTCAACCCGTCGATGATCGTCCTCGGCGGGTTCCTGCGGATCCTCGCCCGGGCCGTCCCCGGCGTGCTCGACGACGCGCTGCGCGCCGGCGGCGGCCGGGGCCCCCGCGAGAACGTGGCGATCGAGCTGGCGCCGCTCGGCGCCGACTCGATCCTGGTCGGCGCCGCGGAACTGGCCTTCGAGCCGCTCCTCGCCGATCCGGCCGGCTACGCAGCGGGCCCCGCCCCAGCCTGAGCTGGTGCGGGGCCCGCAGCATGCTGATCGTCCGCCCGGAAGATCCCGGGCCGATCCCTCAGGGCATCAGTCCTGGTACAGCACCACCTCGGCGGTGCCGGTCAGCGGCGCGGAGGTCTCGTCGCCGAGGTCCGTGTAGCTCGCGTTGAAGACGGCCGAGAGATCGTCGACGGCCGGATCGTGGCCCTCGGGGACGGTGGTCGTCAGCGTGCCGGTGCAGCCCGACGTCGTGGTCTGCGGGTGGCCGTGCGTGTGGTGGCCGAGGATGTAGGTGACCTCGACCCGCGCGCAGTCGACCGGCTGGTCGTCCGTCACGACGACCTCGTAGCTCACGGTGTCGCCGAACTGGAAGTCCTGGCCCTCGACCGGACTGATGAACTCGACCACCGGCGCCTGGTTGCCGACCTCGATCGCGACCTCGGCCGAGGAGTGACGGCCGCGGTCCTTGCCGCCGAGGTCCGTGACCTTCAGGCTCGCGGTGTAGGTGCCGACCGCCTCGTAGGTGAACGTCGGGTTCGCCTCCTTGGAGTCCACGACGCCGTCGGAGTCGAAGTCCCAGGCGTACTTCAGCTTGTCGCCGTCGGCGTCCGCGGTGCCCTCGCTGGAGAACTCCACGGTCAGCGGCGCGGCCCCCACCGTGGGGGTGCCGGAGGCGACGGCCACGGGGCTGTGGTTGCCCCCGGTGCCGATGTAGTCGATGCGCGAGAGCTGGGCGTCCTCGTTCTCGCCGAAGTAGCCGTCGCCGTACTCGAGGACGTACAGGGCGCCGTTCGGGCCGAACTCCATGTCGATCGGGTTGTCCGTCACCACGGAGTCGACGACGCTCTCGATGGAGGCGAGCTCGCCGTCCTCCAGGCTGAAGCCCTTGATGTAGTCGCGGGTCCACTCGTAGAAGAGCGGCTTGTCCGCGTAGTACTCGGGCCAGGCGACGGAGGCGTTGCCCCGGGTGGCCTTCGCGTCGAAGTCGTAGGCCGGTCCGGCCATGGGGCCGATGCCGCCGGTCTCCAGCTCCGGGAACTCGGAGGACTGGCCGTAGGAGTACCAGACCTCGGGCTGGTCCACCGGGGGGAGCTCGGTCAGGCCGGTGTTGTTCGGCGACTCGTTCACGGGTGCCGCACAGTCGAAGGGCTCACCGGCGGTGTCGGTCGCGAAGTCGTAGTCGTTGTACGGCAGCTCGGCGGTGGCGCAGTACGGCCAGCCGTAGTTCGCCGGCTCCGTGGTCACGGCCCACTTGCCCGTGCCGGCCGGGCCGCGGTCGGGGTTCGCGGACCGCGCGTCCGGGGAGTAGTCGGCGATGTAGAGCTCGCCGCTGCTCTGGTTCAGTTCGATCCGGAAGGGGTTGCGCAGGCCCATGACGAAGATCTCGGGGCGGGTCTGCTCCGTACCCGGTGCGAAGAGGTTGCCCTCCGGGATGGTGTAGCCGCCGCCGTCCTTGGGCGTGATGCGCAGGACCTTGCCGCGCAGGTCGTTGGTGTTGGCGGACGTGCGCTGGGCGTCGAACGCCGGGTTGCTGTCCGGGCGCTCGTCGATCGGGGTGTAGCCGCCGGAGACGAACGGGTTCGTGTCGTCGCCGGTGGAGAGGTAGAGGTTGCCGTCGGCGTCGAACACGATGTCGCCGCCGACGTGGCAGCACAGGCCGCGGTCGACCGGCACGTCGATGATCTCCTGCTCGGTCGAGAGGTCGATCGTGGTGCCGTCGAACTGGAAGCGCGAGAGGGTGAGGTGGCCCGCGAACGGGGCGAAGTCCTCGGCGGTGCCCGTGGTCGGCGCGTCGCCCTCGTTGACGTCGGTGGTCGCCGGGTCGTCGACCGGCGTGTCCAGCGGCGGGGAGTAGTACAGGTAGACCCAGTTGTTGCCCTTCGCCCCGAACTCTGGGTCCAGGGCGATACTCTGCAGGCCCTCCTCGTCGTGCTCGTAGACGTCTAGCGTCGCGGCCAGCGTGTTCAGGCCGGTCTCCGCGTCGTTCAGCCAGACCTCGCCGTCGCGGGTGGTGTGCAGCACGTCGTTGTTGGGCAGAACGGCCAGGTCGACGGGTTCGCCCGGGCCGTCGTTGAGGGTCACCTTCTGGAAGGCGGAGTCCGGCGGGGCCGTCTCGGCCGTGCCGGCGCCGGGCTGGGCCTGGGCGGGCACGACGGCGAAGGTGCTGGCGACCAGGGCCGCCATCGCCAGGCCGGCGCCCGTCCGGACCGCGCGTCGCCTGGTGGAGCCCGCGGCATCGGTGCGATGCCGGCGGGACTCTGCTTTCCCTTGTCTCTTGACTGTCATCGTTCGCTTCCTTCTCGTCGTCGAGGACCCGGTCTCGCCGGGTTCGGGGCCACTCGTCACGCTAGTGGGGCAGCTCACAAATTACTAGTGGTTTCACAGAACAAACTCGGTTTGTGACCAGAGGGCCACCCGCCGCCCGTCGCCCAAAGGCGCGACTTTGAGGGCGCGTGCATCGCAGGAACACGCCCACTCCATATGTTGTTTCAATCGCGTAAACGGCTCGACCGACACGCACTCAGAGGTGCGCGCCGGTCCTGCCGGAGTAGTCCAGGAGCCCCTGGGTCTCGAGGACGAGCCCCTTCACGGCCGCCGCCGGGACCTGGCGCCCGGCCTCGACGAGCCCCGCGACCGAGGCGGGGATGCGGTGGTCGGAGGCGAGGATCAGCGGCGTGCCCTCGGCGGAGTCGGGCAGCCGGCCGTGGGTGCCCCGCACGTGCGAGGGGTCGAGCGGCACAGTGCTCATGGCGTAGCGGAGCCCGGCCTTCTTCTTGACCAGGTTCAGCCCGGCCTTGGCCTTGGCGAGCCGGTCCGCGGGATCGAAGAACAGCTCGGCCGGGTCGTAGCCCGGCTTGCGGTGGATGTCGACGCCGCGGGCGTACTCGGGCGCGGCGTCGTCGTCGAGCCAGAAGTAGTAGGTGAACCAGGCGCCGGGCTCGGCCACCACCACCAGCTCACCCGAGCGCTCGTGGTCCAGCCCGTACCGGGCCTGCGCCTCACGGTCCAGGACCTCGTCCACGCCGTCGACCGATCGCAGGAGCGCGGCCACCCGGTCCACGTCCGCCGGGTCCGCAACGTACACGTGGGCCACCTGGTGGTCCGCGACCGCGAACGCGCGCGAGGTCCACGGGTCCAGCTGCTCCCGCCCGTCCTGGACGTAGACCTCCAGCAGCCCCTCGCTCCGCAGGACCCGGTTGACGTCCACGGGCCTCCGGGCGTCCTCGATGCCGTACTCCGCGACGGCGACGACGGCGTAGCCGCGGGCCTCCGCCTCGTCGAGCAGCGGCGTCAGCGCGGCGTCGAGCTCCGCGGCGGCCTGCGTCGCCTGCGGCGAGCGGGGACCGAATCGCTGCAGGTCGTAGTCCAGGTGCGGCACGTAGGCCATGAGCAGGTCGGGGGCCTGCGTCCGCAGGACGTGCCGGGTGGACTCGGCGATCCACCGGCTGGAACGGATGGCCGCGGTGGGGCCCCAGTACTGGAAGAGCGGGAACTCGCCGAAGTGCCCCACCAGCTCGTCGTGCAGCTCGGGCGGGCGCATGTAGGCGTCCGGGGACTTGCGGCCGTCCGCGTGGTAGATCGGCCGCGGCGTGACGGTCAGGTCGGTAGTCATGCCCATCGCGTACCACCAGCAGAGGTTGGCGGAGCGGTAGGAGGGGTCCTGGCTCCGGGCGGCCTCCCAGAGCTTCTCGCCGCCGACCAGCCGGTTGTGCTGCCGCCAGAGGAAGACCTCGCCCAGGTCCCGGAAGTACCAGCCGTTGCCGACGATCCCGTGCTGCGCCGGGGACAGCCCGGTGAGCATCGTGGACTGCACCGAGCACGTCACCGCCGGCAGGACGGTCGCCATCTCGGCGGACCAGCCCTGGGCGGCGACCCGGGACAGCCGCGGCATCGAGGTCAGGGCGCGGGCGGTCAGCCCGACGACGTTGAGCAGCAGTACGGGTTTCACGGATCTCCTCCGGGGTCGGCGGTCGAGCGGGTCGGCGGGCGAGCGGGTCGGCGGGCGGGTCAGAGAGCGGTACGGGCGGGTGCGGGGGCGAGCAGATGGGACTGCGCCCACTCCAGCTCCGCCGCGACGCCGTCGACGAGTCCGACGGCGGCACCGGGCAGGACGCCCCAGGTGTAGGTCTCGACGTCGAGGTGGACGTCGTCGGCGTAGGGCAGCCGGTCCACAGCCGCGACGGTGCGGCGCAGCACGTCGGCGGTGGTCTCCAGCGGGTCCGCCGGCACGTGGTGCAGCGGGATGTGGAAGTGCACCCGCCACGGTCCCGCCCCGGGGAGGTCGGCGAGCGCCGCGTCCAGGTCGTCGGCGGCGAGGACGCCGGACGCGCCGGACTCCCGTACCTGGTGCAGGTAGCGGGGCTCCACGAACCGCTCGAGCGCGGACCGGGCGTCCGGGTCGCGCGGGTCGGCCACGTGCAGCGCGGCCGAGGCCTGCACCTTGACGATCCGCAGTCCGGCGGCGTCGATCTCCGCGACGGCCTCCGCGGGGTCGGCGAAGGAGACGGCCAGGTGGCAGGCATCCACGCAGAGCCCCACGAATTCGGGGTCGATCCCGCGGTCCACGCGGGCGCCGAGCCAGCCGACAACGTCGGACACCGTGTCCAGCACGCACCCGGGCTCGGGCTCGACCGCCACGCGGACGGTCCGCCCGGTGCGCTCGCGCAGGGCGCGCAGCCCCGCGGACAGCTCGGCGAACGCGGCGGTGGCCGCGGCGTCGTCGTCCTCGGTCCACGGCTCCCGCCACGCCAGCGGAACGGTGGAGATGGACCCGGCGGCGCCCGCGGGCAGCAGCGCGGCGGTGGCCGCGGCGCAGTCCAGCGTGTACTCGAGTCGGGACCGCTCGGCCCACGTGGGCCGATAGACGGCGTGCTTGACGACGTCGTCGTGGAAGCCGCCGTAGGGGAACGCGTTGACCGTGGCCAGGACCAGTCCCTCCTCCTCCAGCACGCCGCGGAGCACGGCCCGGTCCTCGGGGCTGCCGGCGAGCCGGGCGGCGAGGCCGGCGGGGAGCCAGAGCCCGACGCCGAGCGTCTCCCGCCCCGCGGCGCGGCGGATCGGCCCGGCGTACTCGCGGAGCTGGCGGACCACGCCGTCGAGATCCTCGGCGGGGTGGACGTTGGTGCAGTAGGACAGGAGCATCAGACGCGCGCCCCGCGCAGGACGGAGTTTCCCTCGAAGCCGGCGGCCGGGTCCGGGTGGCCGGCGGCGTCGAAGCCGGGGATCGGGTCGAGGATCAGCTGGCCGCTCTGCCCGTAGAACTCCACCGGGTTCCGCCAGAGCACCTGGTCGACGTCGTCGTCGGAGAAGCCGGCGGCCAGCATGGCGTCGGCGGTGCGCCGGGTCTTCAGCGGGTCGGAGCGGCCCCAGTCGGCCGCGGAGTTCACGAGGATCCGCTCGGTCCCGTACTGCTGCAGCAGGGCGACCATGCGGTCCTCGTCCATCTTGGTGTCCGGGTAGATGGAGAAGCCCATCCAGGCGCCGGCGTCCTTGACGATCCCGATGTTGGTCTCGTTGAGGTGGTCCACCAGGACGGTCTCCGGGGCGATGCCGGACTCGCGGACGACGTCGAGGGTCCGGTGGGTGCCGGCGAGCTTCTCGCGGTGCGGGGTGTGGACCATGACGGGCAGCTCGTACTCGCGCGCCAGCTCGAGCTGGCGGCTGAACGCCGTGTCCTCGGCGGGGGTCATGGAGTCGTAGCCGATCTCGCCGACGGCGACCACGCCCTCCTTGACCAGGTAGCGCGGCAGCTCGTCGAGCACCGGGACGCAGCGCGGGTCATTGGCCTCCTTGGGGTTCAGGGCGATGGTCGCGTGGTGGCGGATGCCGAACTGCGCGGCCCGGAAGCGCTCCCAGCCCAGCAGGGCGTCGAAGTAGTCGATGAACGAGCCGACGCTGGTGCGCGGCTGGCCCAGCCAGAACGCGGGCTCCACGAGGGCGCGGACGCCGGCGGCGTACATGGCCTCGTAGTCGCCCGTGGTGCGGCTGGTCATGTGGATGTGCGGGTCGAAGATGCGCATGGTGGTCCTTCCTAGGACGACGTCGTACGGGCGGCGGGGCGGGCGTCGGCCCGCCGGATCAGGTCCAGGTCCGCGGGGACGGGGCGGCCGGCCGCGCGGCGCTCGGCCGCGAAATCCTCCGCCATCCGCGCGAGCTCGGCGTCCGCCCGGTCGCGGAGGCCGGCGACGGCCTCGAGCCCGACGCCCATGAAGACGAGCTTGAGGACCGCGTGCCGCCAGGCGTGCTGGTCCAGGTGGGCGGCGGCGAAGGGTCCGACGGCCGCGGCGACCAGGCTCGTCTCGTTGGTGCGCAGTGCGTCCGCGGTGACGGCGAGCCCGGCGTCGACGACGGCGTCGTCCAGCGTCCGGCCTGCCCCGGCGAGTGCGCCGAGGCCGCGGAGGACGCCGCGCCGCTCGGCCGAGTCGCCGCGGGTGTAGAGCTCCTGCAGCGCCGCGGAGAGGTCCGCGGGCGCCAGGGTGTCGCCGAGGCGGAGGATCAGCTCGGCCCGGGCGCGGTCGTCCGCCGTGCCGTGGAGGACCCCGGCGGGGTCGACGTCGGGGTCCAGGGGCGAGCGGCCGACCTTCCGCCCCGCGGACGCGAAGACCCGCGCCAGCACGGACGGGTCGGCGGAGATGGCCGCGGCGCTCTCGCCCACCCACTGGGCGCAACGGCGCTGCGGGGCACCGTCGGCCCAGGCGGTGCGGAGCGCGGCCAGGCTGCGCTCGGCCAGGCCCGGCGCGTCGAACGAGTGCCGGGGCAGCTCGACGGCGGCCACACCCCGGAAGTCGAGCTCCGCGAGCGTGGCGAGCGCCAGCGGGAGGTCCACGACGCCCTCGCCGAAGGGCAGGTGCTCGTGGGCATGGGGGCGCATGTCGTCCAGTTGGACGTTGGCCAGCAGATCCCCGGCCTGCAGCAGCGCCCCGCGGACCCCGCCCGGCTCCACCACCACGCAGTGGCCGATGTCCACGGTCAGGCGCAGGCAGTCGGGGTCGCCGAGGGCCGCGCGCAGGCGCAGGGCGTCGGCGACGGTCTCCACGAGCATGCCCGGCTCGGGCTCGAGGGAGAGGACCACGCCGCTGGCGCGCGCGTGCTCGACGACGGCGGGCAGGCGGCGGGTCAGCCGCTCCCAGCCGGCCCCGGCGGAGACGCCCTCGGGGAGGACGCCCGAGAAGAAGGAGACGCACTCGGCGTCGAGGGCGCGGGCGACGTCCACGGCGCGGCGAAGGAAGTCGACGCGCGCGTCGGCGTGCTCGTCCACGAGCGTCGGGCGGTGCTTGCGCCGGGGGTCGAGCAGGAACCGGGTGCCGGTCTCGACCACCACGCGGAGGCCGAGCTCGTCGAGCCGTGACCGCAGATCCCGCAGCCGGGCGTCGAGGTCGTCGGCGAAGGGGTCCAGGTGCGGGTGGCCGAGGGTCAGCGCCACGGCGTCGTACCCCTGCTCGGCCAGCAGCTCCAGCGCCACCGGGAGCGAGTGGTCGGTGAACCCGTTGGTCCCGTACCCGAGGGCGAAGGGGAGGCCGGTCCCGCCCGCCCAGGCGTCGTCGGCACCCGTGCGGGTGGCCGCGGCGGTGGTTCCCCCGTTGATCGTCTCGGTGCTCACGACTCGCTCATCTCCCTCTCGGTGCCGCGGGCGGAACGCGCGCGGAGGACCTTCCCCAACACGTCGACGGCGGCGATCGCCAGCCCGGCCGCGGTGCTGCCGTGGCGGAACGCGAGGGCCGCCTGGAGCGGCACCATCGCGCGGATACCGCGTTTCGTCGCCTCGAGGGCGTTCCGCGCGGCGGGGTCCAGCGCCGCCTCCACCTGCGCGGGTGCGCAGCGAGCGGCGTAGGCCCCCACGGCCGCCAGGACCGGGAGCCCGCCCCGCCAGGAGCGAGGCGCTCCGGCCAGGACCGACGCCGAGACCAGGGCGGTCGCGGCCGCGGCGCCGGCCGCCGTCGTCGTGCTGGTGCCGTTGACCTCGCCGCGGGACAGGGCCGTGACGGCCACGGTGTGGCCCCCCAGGGCCGCCGCCGCGGGCAACGCGCGGCGGAGGTCTGCGGTGCCGGCGCCCATGAGGACGTCGAGGGCCCGGCAGGCGCCCATCGTCAGGACCGCGGGGACGGGGTGCCGCTTGGCCGCGAGGTCGTAGGACCAGATCGCCGCGGCGAGCGGCGCACCCACCGCGAGCGACCGGCGGCCGCCGCCGACGACGCTCAGCGCGAGGCCGAGCACGGTCAGAGCGGCCGCCGCGCCCAGGGCCCGCTCGGGGCTGATGCGGCCGGAGGGGATGGGCCGCTCGGGTCGCTCGACGGCGTCGATGCCGCGATCGGCGTAGTCGTTCAGGGCCATGCCCCCGGCGTACAGGCAGGCGCTCGCCAGCGGCAGCGCGAGCCGGCGGCCGCCGACCGGGTGCCCGGCGGCCGCGCCGCCGGCCAGGGTGTCCCCGAGGACCGTGAGGACCGCGGGGGCGCGCACGAGCTCGAAGTAGGCGCGCAGCGTGCCCGCGGAGGCGCCGCTCACGGATGGGCTCCGCCGCCGGCGCCGGCAGCGACCCGGGCGCTGGCGGCCTCCGCCCACTCGGCGAGGAGGCGGGTCTGCTCGGCGAACGAGTGCTCGTCGCTGCCCCACGGATCCTTGAAGAAGAAGCCGAGCGGCGCGATATGGCCGCGCTCCCCCGCCGCGTCGGCGAGGGCCAGGAGCCGGGCGAGGTCCAGGAGCATGGGCGCGGCGAGCATGGAGTCGAACGCGGTCCAGGTGGTCTGGAGGGAGAGCCGGGAGCCGAGGAAGCCCTCCACGTTGATGTGGTCCCAGGCGACCTTGGTCTCGCCGAGGTCCTGGACGTTGTCAATGTGCAGGGGCGTCGCGGCGCCGCCGGTCAGCTGCTGCAGGCCGCGGTTCTTGGACTGCAGCTTTCCGGCCACGGCCTGCGGGTCGGCGAGGGTGGCCCCGTCGCCCCCGCCGAGGAGGTTCGCGCCGGCCCAGGACAGGACGCGCAGCCCGCGCGCGGCGAAGGCCGGGGCGAGGACGGAGCGAAGCCAGGTCTGGCCGGTCTTGCCGTCCTGCCCGGCGGTCGGGAGGCCCCGCTCCTCGGCGAGCTGGCGCAGGGCGGGGATGCCGAGGGCGGTCGACGGGGTGAAGCAGGCGTACGGCGCCCCGGCCAGGATGGCGGCGTAGGCGCCGATCGAACTCGGCGGGAGGACCCGCCGCGTCGGGTCCTCGAGTGCCTCGAGGAGCAGCGCCGGGTCGGCGAACTCGGGCAGGTCCTCGATGGGTGGCTCCGTGGAGGCGACGTCGATGACGACCACGCGGTCGAGGCCGTGCGCCTCGCGGAACGCGGTGATGTCCCGGGCGAGCCGGCGCGCGGCATCCGCCTGGGAGCCCGTCGCGGCCGCGGGTTCCTCCGCCGTCCCCGGGGCTGCGGGGTAGTAGCCCGGGCGGACGCGCGCGTCCGCCTCGTCCAGCTCCTCGCGGACCGACTCCACCAGGCGCAGCGGCAGCATGCCCGCCTCCACCAGGAGCTCCGCGCGTTTGGCGACGGAGACCTCGCTGATGTCGTGCCCGCCGACGACGAGGTCGCCGAAGGCGGGCAGCGGCAGCGCGCCGAGCAGTCCCTGCTCCGTGACGCACCCGGTGGCAGGGGCCAGCCCGCCGGCGATCGCCGCGAGGCCCGCCGTGGCGGTCGTCGCCACGGAGCCCCTCGCGCCGATGAGCCAGAGGCCGGTCCGCCCCGGCGCCAGCGCGCTTCCGGGCGCGGCCCCTCCGGGCCTCTCTTCGGCTGTGATGCCCACGTGGTTCTTCCTTTCGCGGTGGGTGGAGCCCTGCAGAGGAACAGGGGTCGGTGCGTGATGCGGGTCAGTACGTGTAGCAGGTCAGGAAGTCGAAGCTGTCCTGTGCGAACTCTGCGGTGGCGGGCGCCCAGTCCCGTTCGACGACGTAGTACTTGACCTTGCCCTGGGCCGCGTCGAGGATCGGCGCCCAGTCGAGCTCGCCCTCCCCGACATCGGTCGGAGTCGCGCGCTCGTCGCCGTTGAGGAATCCGTCCTTCACGTGGAGGAGCTCGATGCGGTCACCGTGTTCCTCGATCAGCTGCGCGACGTCGATGCCGGCGTCCGCGGCCCAGAGGACGTCCAGCTGGAACGTGACGTAGCGCGGGTCGGTGTTCTCGACGAGCAGTTCCCACGCGCTCTTGGTCTCGCCCGTGCCGGGGTCGACGTACTGGGTGGTGAACTCGCTCTGGTGGTTGTGCACGAAGATCTTGCCGGTGCCGGACTTCTTCGACCGCTCGCCGAGGCGGTCAAGCGCCTCGGCCGTGGCGAGCGTGTCCTCGAGGCTCCCGATCCCCGGGGAGGCCGACCCGCCCGAGCCCATGTACTTCTGCCCGATCGTCTTGGCGAAGGCGATCGTCTCGTCGAAGCGCTCCTCGTCGGTGCTGCCGTGCGAGGTCGGCGCCTTCAGCTCGTACTGGTCCAGGAGAGCACTGAACTCCTCGGCCGTGCGGGCCTCGTAGGTGCCGCCGAATGGCTCCACGTTCCGATACCCGATCTCGGCCAGCTCGGCGAGAACGGCCTCCGTGCCGACCTCGCGGGTCCAGCCGAAGTAGCTGAACATCTGGATCGAGATCTTGCTGGCCGGGATGCCGCGGCCAGGGCACTGCGCGGCCGCGTCGCCGGCGGGTGCCGCGGGCGCGGCTGCTGCTGGCTGACCCGCGAGAGCGGCACCGGCCACCAGGGCGAGCGAGGCGAGAGTCGCCAGCCGGCGGCCTGCCGGCCGGCGTGCGGACCCGGTGCTGGGGTTGGCGTGGTGCATCAAGACTTCCTCCTCGAAGTACGTCCCTGCTGGGCTGGGGCCGCATCGGACGGCACCCGGCGTGAACGGTCCACCGGAGAACCCACGAGGGAACGAGACGTTGATCACAGAACGTAGCACGAGTAATGACGGCCAACAACGAATCTCCGGCATGCGGCGATATATTCGCGCCCGGAGCGTCGCATGATTACAGCGAATTGAAACGATGAGCCCGCCGGCGAGGAGCATCCTTGTGATTCAATCGGCCCCTGCCGACGCCCTCGACACCGGTGCTCCTGAACGTCAACCAAAGCCACGGGTGTTTCGTCGATTCCTGTGCTGTAATGAGTCGGTGAGTGACATAAGCAATTTCAGCGGCCTCGGCGGCGCAGGTGCCAGCGAACTCTTCCAGCTCCTCCGCGACGGACGGCCCCGGACCCGGACAGAACTGGCCGAGCAGATGGGCCTGGCCCGGTCCACCGTGACCCTCCGGATCGAGGCCCTCATGGAACTGGGCCTCGTGGGCTTCGTCGACGAGGCCGTCTCCACGGGCGGCCGACCCTCCTCCCGGATCGCACTCCGGGCCGGCAGCAAGGCGGTCCTCGGCGTGGACATCGGAGCCTCCCACCTGCGCGTCGCCCTGACGGACCTCGCCGGCCACCGCCTCCGCGAGGCCGGCAG
Organism: Zhihengliuella sp.; assembly: GCF_031178195.1. Taxonomy (GTDB): domain Bacteria; phylum Actinomycetota; class Actinomycetes; order Actinomycetales; family Micrococcaceae; genus Zhihengliuella. The sequence goes on along the minus strand of NZ_JAPSJL010000004.1, from coordinate 103,637 downwards.
GACGCTGGAGGTCAGCCAGGGACCCGAGGTCGTGCTGAAGGCCGTCGTGGAGTTGTGCAATGAACTGATGGAGGAGTCCGACCGCGCGACCGACGACCTGCTCGCCATCGGCGTCGGGGTCCCCGGACCCGTCGAGCACCGGACGGGCCGGCCCATCAACCCGCCGATCATGCCCGGCTGGAACGGCTTCGACGTGCCGGGATTCCTGCAGGACCACTTCCACGTCCCCGTCCTCGTGGACAACGACGTCAACATCATGGCGCTCGGCGAGCGCAACGTGGCCTGGCCCGACGTCGACAACCTGCTCTTCGTCAAGATCGCCACGGGCATCGGTGCGGGCATCGTCTCCAGCGGCATGCTGCAGCGCGGAGCCGACGGCGTCGCCGGCGACATCGGGCACATCCGGGTGCACAGCGGCAACGGGGTCCCCTGCCACTGCGGGAATCAGGACTGCCTCGAGGCCGTGGCGTCGGGCCCGGCGGTCGCCACCAAGCTGCGCGCTCTCGGCCTCGACGCCCAGACCGGCGAGGACGTGGTCCGGCTCGTGGGCGCCGGGAACACCGACGCCGTGCACGCCGTCCGCCAGGCCGGGCGCGACGTCGGCGAGGTCCTCTCCGCCTGCGTCAGCCTGATCAACCCCTCGGTGATCGTGGTGGGCGGCTCGATGACGCTCACCGGGGAGCACTTCATCGCCGGGATCCGGGAGATGGTCTACTCACGCACCATTCCGCTGGCGACCCAGCACCTGCGCATCGTCCAGTCCGGCTCCGGCCTCGACGCGGGCGTCCTGGGTGCGAGCATGCTGGCCATCCATCACGCCATGTCCCCGCAGCGGATCGACGAGATGGTCAACGGCCTCTCCGGGGCGACGAAGTAACCGACGGCCTTTCGAGGATCGCCGACGAGTTTTGCTTGACAGACAACAAAAGCCGCAAATAGTGTAACGGTGGTCACATCATCCGGACGCCGGAGCTCTCCCGAGCCGGGCGTTCTCCAGAATTGCCAGGAAGGCAACCACCATGTGCTTCGGATTCAACGCCCCCGCCGCCCTCAACAAGTCGCTCGAGCAGAAGGGCGTCGACCGGCGCGGCTTCCTGCGCGGTGCCGCTGCCCTCGGCCTCGGTGCCGGCCTCGCGACGGTCGGAGGCGCTGCGGCCTTCGCCGCCCCCGGTGGCGCGGGTCGGCCCGTGCCCCCGGGATTGATCAGCATCCAGCTCTATACGCTCCGCTCGATCATGCGGGGCGAGGGAGTGGACGCCACGCTCGCCAGCCTGGCGGAGTACGGCTACCAGAAGGTCGAGCTGGCCGGGCTGTACGGCCGCACCGCCGAGAGCCTGCGGGCGACCCTCGACTCGCTGGGCATCCGCCCGTCGTCGAGCCATGAGGGCATCAGCCGGGACTCCGCGGCGCTGGAGACGAAGATCGCCAACGCCCTCACCCTCGGCCAGACGCACATCAACGTCCCGTGGCTGAACTCGGGCAACGCGGACGACTGGCGGCAGTGGGCGGACCAGATGAACGCCGAGGCCGCCGTCGCACAGGCAGCCGGCCTCAAGTACGGCTACCACAACCACGCGCACGAGTTCACGACGGACCTCGGCGGCGGCGTCACGCCGTGGGACATCTTCACGGAGCGCCTGGACCCGAAGCTCGTGCACTTCGAGATCGACCTCTTCTGGGCGGTCACGGGCGGCGTCGGCGTCGGTGCGGCCGACCCGGTGCAGTTCGCGATCGACACCATCCTCCAGGCACCCCAGAAGGTGCTGCAGTACCACGTGAAGGACCGCGACGCCGCGGGCGACTTCGCGGACCTGGGTACCGGCACCATCGACTTCGCCCGGATCTTCGCGGCCCACCGGCCCAAGGAGTTCATCGTGGAGAACGACCAGCCGGACGTCACCCCGCTGCAGACCGCGGAGGTCGGAATCGACTACCTCCGGAACCTGCGCTTCTAGGACCTCTCGAGACGCCGAACGCCGGGCGTGCTCCTCATCACGAGGAGCACGCCCGGCGTCTTCATGGTTCCGGCGACGCGGCACGGCCGCGCAGGGCCGAGTCGGCCGCTAATGGGCGCTTTTAATGAGCTTCATCGTGAGCCGCGAGTCGATGTGGCGCACTCCAGGGAGTTTCGTCATCTTCTCGGTCTGGAACCGTTCGTACTCGTTGCCGTCGGCGACATCGACTCGGATGATGTAGTCCGGGACTCCGTAGACGCGTCGTACCTCCGTGACTTCCTCGAGCGCTGCGACGGCCGTCTCGAAGTCCTCTACCGTCTGCCGGTCCGTCATGGTGATCTCGACGTTCATGACCACGCTGAAGCCGCGACCGACGGCCTTCGGGTCGATGACCGCTCGGTAACCGGCGATCACTCCCTCAGCTTCGAGTCGCTGGACCCGCCGCAAGCAGGGCGCAGGCGTGAGCCCCACCCGTCGGGCGAGCTCCAGGTTGGTCAACCGGCCGTCTTGACTCAATTGGAATAAAATTTCTCGATCAAGCTCATCCAGTGCGCGTTTGTTGTTCATAAGGTCCTGTCTCAGCAGTATCTGGCAATCATATTCCGCGCTTATTTTCATATCATTGTCCTATGCGCTCCGAATGTTCGCCACCCAAATTAGCTGGACGGCCGCCCGCGCCGCGCGGGGAGGTCACTTCCGCGATCCGCCTCTGCCTCCCCGCCGTCCTCGGGCTCATGCCGATGGGCGTGGCGTTCGGCGTCGCCGTCGCACAGTCCCCGCTGGCGTGGTGGTGGGCGCCGGTGTTCTCGACAGTCATCTTCGCGGGCTCGCTGGAATTCATTCTGCTCGGCCTGGTCCTGGCGGTGGCGCCGCTGGCGACCGTCGCGCTCGCCGCGGTCCTCGTGAACTTCCGGCACGTGTTCTACGCTCTGACGTTTCCCATGCACAGAGTCCATGGGGTCGGCGCGAAGCTCTACAGCACGTTCACGCTGACGGATTCGGCGTGGGCGCTGACCGCGTCTCCCGAGGCGCAGAGCTGGTCCCGTCGCCGCATTCTGGCCGTTCAGGCTAGCTTCCAGGTGGCCTGGGCGGGGAGCGTAACGGCCGGAGCCCTGGGCGGGACGTTGATCCCCAGCAGCGTTGTGGGCCTGGACTTCGCGCTCACGGCATTCTTCCTCGTCCTGTGCATCGACATGTGCCGCGCCCGCCGGACCGTCGGTTTCCCACTTGTCGCTCTCGGATGTGCGGTCGCCGCCGGCTCCCTCCTGGGCGATGCGATGCTCGTCGGCGGGATGCTCCTGTACGTTGCCCTCCTGCTGGCCCACTACTACTTCATCCGGAAAGCCCAGCCAGATGCCTGAAACCCCCTACATTCTCGCCGCGATCCTGATCAGTTCCGGCATCACCTGGGCCCTGCGGGCACTGCCGTTCGCCTTCCTGGGCCCCATGCGCCGCAGCGCATTGCTTCCATATTTGAACGACTACATGCCCCCGGGCGTCATCGCGATCCTTGTCCTGTACACGGTGCGCGAGACCCCTATCGCTCTCACCAGCACCACAGTCGCGGTGACAGCGGGGCTGATCGCCACCACCGGACTCCACCTCTGGAGGCGCAACGCGACGTTGAGCGTGCTCGGCGGTACCGCGGTCCACGTCCTGATCGCATCGTTGTTGCCCCACTGAGGCGTCGTGATAGACGACGACCTAACCATCAAAAGTGACCCCCATGGGCCAGTCAGAGTAGGGGCGTCCAAGTACCCTCAGGCAACCTCAGCACGATGACGTCAGTTCACTACGGCCGCGCGTGTGAACGAAGCCTGGCCGTAGAATTCTGTCTACCGCCACAACAACACGTCGGCGGCGGGGAAGGCGGACCATGTGGTGGGCCAAACGCAGGTGACCGAAACCATTGAAAGAATGCCATGGATGACCGGCCGTCGAATCAAGTGAACCGCTTCGCGCTGCAACTCGACGACAGCGGCTCCTACGACTTCGTGATCGACGGCGTCAGACTTCGCGGGCAAATCTACGGTCCTGATGATGCGACTGGCGCTGACGTAACCCTGTTGAGCGTTCAGCATGCCCTGACCCGGGGCGAGGAGCAGACCCGTCAGCTACTCAAGGAATTGCCAGGGGAATTCATTCCGATCGAGTGTGGCTCTACTTCTGCCCTGCCTGTGGCGACGAAGACTGCGGCGGGTCCAACGTTGCCATCGACTTCCACGCTGACTGTGTCGTGTGGCACGACTTTGCCCATGATCTGGGCCCCGAAGTGGGAAGGATCCAAGGGTGGACCTTGGACACGGACGACATCATCGAAGGGTTGGGCCCGTATACGTTCGACCGCAACGAGTACACCACCGCCCTCCGCGAGCTACTTCGACAGCTGCAGGACGAGCACCGCGCCGAGCAGACCCGGCTGGCCCGACTGGCGGAGGAACTCGGGAACCGGGCGGGCCTCTGGGCGACGTGGCGCGGTCGACAAGGACGGCACCGCGCTATCGACGAATAGGCGCTGGGTGCACCCGGCAACTCCTACAACGGCTGCCGCGCGCCGGCTGCGACGCGGCGCCTACTACTCCGCGGCGGCGAGCTGACCGCAGGCGCCGTCGATCTCCTTGCCGCGGGTGTCGCGCAGGGTGGTGGGCACGCCGGCGTCGTTCAGGATGTCCAGGAACTCCTGCATGACCTCCGGCTCCGACGATGTCCAGATGGACCCGGGCGTCGGGTTCAGCGGGATCGGGTTCACGTGCACCCAGCCGCGGCCGCGCGCGTTGAGCTTCTTCGCCAGCAGGGCGGCGCGCCAGGGGTGGTCGTTCATGTCCTTGATCAGCGCGTACTCGATCGAGACGCGGCGCCCGGTCTTCCGGTAGTAGTTGTACGCGGCGTCGATCGCCTCGTCCGCCTTCCAGCGGGAGTTGACCGGGATGAGATCGTCGCGCAGCTCGTCGTCCGGCGCGTGCAGGGACAGCGCGAACGTGATCGGGATGTCCTCGTCGGCGAGCTTGTTGATCGCCGGCACCAGTCCGACCGTGGAGACGGTGATGCCACGGGCGCTCATGCCCAGGCCCTCGGGCGCCTCGTCGATCATGCGGTGCACGGCGCTCATGACGCGCTTGTAGTTGGCCAGCGGCTCGCCCATGCCCATGAAGACGATGTTGGTGACGCGCTCGGCGTCGTGCACCCCGTCGCGGCCGCTGCCCTTGAGCCCGCCCTCGGCGATCACGCGGTTGGCCTGGACAATCTGGTCCAGGATCTCCGCGGCGGACATGTTGCGGGTGAGGCCGTTCTGGCCCGTGGCGCAGAACGGGCAGTTCATGCCGCAGCCGCACTGACTGGACACGCACAGGGTCACGCGCCCCGGGTAGCGCATCAGCACGGACTCGACCAGCGAGCCGTCGAACAGGCGCCAGAGGAACTTGATGGTGTCGCCGTTGTCCGTGACCAGGCGCTTCACCTCGGTCAGAAGGGTCGGGAACATGGCCTCGGCCAGCTCCTCGCGCTGCGCCGCCGGGAGGTCCGTCATCTTCGCCGGGTCCGTGGTGAAGTGCTGGAAGTAGTGCACGGAGAGCTGCTTGGCGCGGAAGCCCTGCAGGCCCATTCCCTTGAGCTTCTCCTGCCGCTCGGCCAGCGTCAGGTCGGCCAGGTGCACGGGCGGCTGGGAGACGCGCGGCTTCTGGGCGAACTGCAGCTGCGGGCGCCCGTCGGGACCCATTGGCTGCTTCCACCCCTCGGGGGTGGGGCGGACCTGCGGACGGGCGCGGTTGGGTCCGGCCGTGGAGGGGGTTTGAGAAGTCATCCTTCTCATTGTCCCACGCATCCTTAGCACATCCCACGTGTTCTCCCCGACATCCAGTGCGACGCCGTGGTAGGCGTGTCACCACGCTTGGACGAGGCTTGTTCACCGCCACGGCTGCAGGGCCCCCTTTCAGTGTCCGGGCAGTTCAGGGAGACGGCCCGACAAGTCATGTCAGTCTTATGCAATGCGACTCAGTGCGATTTCAGTCAACAGCCCCTAGACTGAAATCATGGACGTGGACATGTTCGTAAACGCCAGTACTGGTTCGGTCGTACCGATCCAGGGAACCGATCCCAAGGCCGGCCCCTGGGAGCACATGGCGTTCGTGCCTGCTCCCCTCACTGAAATCGGGCCCCCGGCCCTCTCCGGCAAGACCTACCTCGCCGTCGCGAATGCGCGGGCTGCTCTTGCCGCTCTCGACGCAACTGCTCGACAACTGCCCAACCCCCAGCTTCTCCGGCGCCCGACCCTCCAGCGCGAAGCGCAGAGCACGTCCGCCCTCGAAGGAACTTACGCACCACTCGCGGAAGTACTCACCGCGGCTGACGACCAGCCATATGGCTCCAACATGCGTGAAATCCTCAACTACGTTTCCATGGCGAGTCTGGCGTTCTCGAGGACCGACAGCGGATGGCCACTCACCGTGGGCTTCCTCTGCGACATGCAACGGACACTCGTACTCGGTACCAAAAATGAAGGTCCGGAGACGGGTCGGATCCGTAGGACACAAGTTGCAGTCGGGCGCCGAGCAGAAGCCAGTTTCGATGAGCTCCCGGTTCGGGCCGCCCGATTTATACCCTCTCCACCAGGTCAGGACCTAGAAGCCAACGTGCGGGACTTCGTCGATTGGCTCACGGCGGATCACTCTGACGCCATCGACCCCGTAGTAGCCGCGGCTATGGCTCACTATCAGTTCGAAACCCTTCACCCCTTCCACGATGGGAACGGTCGACTTGGCCGGTTGCTGATAGTTCTGCAGTTGTATCTACACGGCGTTCTCAGTGAACCAACTCTGACCGTTTCACCCTGGTTCGAGTCCCGTCGAAAGATCTACTATGACCGGTTGCTCGATGTCAGTTGCGGGGGAAATTGGGACGACTACGTGGCTTTCTTCGCCACAGGCATACGGGAATCGGCAGACCTCACCCACCGACAGATGCTGGCGCTCGTCGAGCTCCAGAACTCCTTCCGAGAACGTGTTCGTGCTTCGAAACTCCGGGCTGACACTGCGCACCTGCTAGTCGATTTCGCGGTCGCGAACACGTCGTTCTCTGTGCGTCAGGTCGAATCGGCTCTCGAAGTTTCCTACGGCAGGGCCAATACTCTGGTGCAGCAATTGGTCGATCTGGGCATCCTGAGTGAATCGTTTTCCGGCGGTCCAACACGACGCTTCTTCGCTCCCGAAGTAGTTGACGTGATCATCAATACCAGGTGACCTTGACGGGAGGCGTCGCACGACAGCAGGGGAGGCCCCGGCCCGCGCGATCGCGAGCCGGGGCCTCCCCGGGAAAGTGCCCTATCCCTCCGTGATCGCGATGCGGCGCGGCTTGACCGCCTCGCTCTTCGGCACGCGGATCCGCAGCACGCCGTCGTTCAGTGTGGCACTCACTGCGTCGGCGTCCACGGCCTCGGCCAGACGGACCCGGTAGCTGAAGCGGCCGGTGCGGCGCGTGCGGTGCCGGAGCGTCCCCTCACGCTCCTGCTCCTTCAACTCGCCGGCGACCACCAGATCCGGGCCGGACAGCTCGATCGAGACATCCTCGCGCTTCACTCCGGGGAGCTCGACCTCGACCAGGTAGGCGTCGTCGGTCTCGCTGACATCCGCCAGCGGGGCCCAGCCGGCCGTCGACTGGTCCGAACGGCCGAAGGTCGAGTCCATCCAGTGACCCATCTGGGTGTAGAGGTCCTCGATCTCACGGAACGGATCCCAGCGCTCCGGCGTGCTGTTGGATCGCAGTACGGGCAGTGCCATGATTTCCACCTCCGTCATCTTCGACGATTCTCGTTTCGGGCGACCTGCGCGGTCCTTGCGCAGTCGATTATTCGAACGGCTCCTGCGCGGCTCCTATTCCCGGACTTGAGTATCTTCCGCTCAAGTTTTCAGTCGGGGGCGACCGCCTGTGCATACAGGTTCTGAACTGCTGACAGCCAAGTCCTGCAAGCACTCTTTTGGACGCTCGCACGTGGCGCCGCAAGCGGCACTCCTAGTCACCCGGAGGTCAAGGGCGTAGCCTCCAAAGCAAGCGAGAGGCCTCAGGGCCACTACCGGCCTACTTCGAAGAGCAGGGAGTTGTAGTGAGTTCAATGACAGCGAACGGTGTGCTCTCTTCCCCGAAGTCGATCACAGCGATTCCCGTGGGCCTGGTGTCGGGAGTCATCGCTTTCTGGCTGGGGAACCAGATGTTCCTCTGGATCTCCGGCTCCTCTCTGGTCTGGATGCGGGTCGCGGCGTCGATGTTGCTATTGGGTCTGGTCGCAGCGCTCGTCTACTTGGCCGGACATGCCATCTCCGCGGCGGCTGCCTGCGCAGCGGCCTTGCTCCTCCTCATGGCTGTCGGCCTCTCGACCGAAGTTTCGCCGGTCGCCGGCAATGTTCTCCTCGACACGGGCAATCTGCTCGGATACGGGGCTTGGACCCCTCTCCCGACAGTCCTCCTCGGGGCTCTCCTGGGAGGGGTACTCCTCCGGCGCCGGAGCTCAATCGCAACCGCTAGTCGTATCCACAATTCATAACCCGTGTGGGGTAGCGATCTAAACCACATAAGCTAGGGTGTCATTATGGGAACGACAGTCCTCTCGGGGTCAGCCATGAGCCAACAGAACACAATTTCGCGTGTAGGCTTCATTCACGCGATCGGTGCTCTCATCGCCTACGCAATCTGGCTGATCGAGTTTCAATCGATACGCCCGACCGTCTTCTCACTTACCGGCTGGTGGCCCCTACTCATGGGCGTTTCCGTGGCCGTCTCCGCACTGCTGCTTCTCTACATCAACGGCTCTAAAAAGGCTCGAATCGGCGCCTTGGGGAGCCTGCTGATCGCCGCACTGTGTGGAGTCTTCGAGGCGGGCGGCTTCGTTGTCTACAGCGCGTTCTTCGGGCTATCTCTGATCCTGTGGGCGTTCCTCTTCAGATCAGCGCTTCTCGCGATTGCCGCCGTCTTCAATTTCGGTGCCCCCTCGGCGGCATTCTGGTTATCCCACGAGCCTGTGCTTGCGCTTCAGCTAGGAATACTCGCACCCCTGTCGCTGATCCTCGCGACGTTTCTCTCTAGATATTTGGGGGCGGGCACAAGGACAGGAGACTCCCGGGGCATGTCGTCCTTTCCCGACGGCACCAAGGCGGGCTCCGTCCAGCGCGTGAGAACTGACCATTAATGGCAGAAACAAACCGATGCGCAGTGATCGTTACTCGCGCGCCTCTCCTCGCCCTCATGGCTTGCACTCCGGTCCTCGTCGGGTGCACGCCCCCCGCTGCTTCGGAGCTGGAGGGCCCTTGGGCTCAGGAGTTCGAGCAGGCACTGGACTCCGTCTCCTCTGATTTTCAGCGCGAAGTCCTGTCGAACGGGGAGGTCTCGCCGGCCGAGTACGCGGAGGCACAGCAACGATTCCGAGAATGCGCCGCCGCGTCTGGCCTCGAAGTGAAGACTCACCAAGAAGGTGGATTCTCTTTCAGCCACCCGAACCAGCAGGAGGGCGAGTCGATAGCGGAGTCGTGCAGCGCCGAGACATTGGACTATGTTGAGGCGCTCTACCTCGATCCCCTCGCCAATCCAGAGAACGTTCCCTGGGACGAGGCCTATCTGGAATGCCTGCAAGCGAGCGGGGTCGTTGAGGAATCCATGACTGTTGAAGACATGTCCAATTGGGAGTGGGACTACGACGATCCCGCCCAACGAGCCTGTAGCGAGGACCCCCTGAATACCGACAGCGCGGCCACTGGCTGATGACGGACCCGCAGCCCTCACATCGATTCCGCGAGGCACTGCCCTCACCGGGATCCAGATCGATCTGGGCCCTCTGCATCGTCGTGTCCCTGGTGCTCGGCGCCCTTCTGGGATTCGCCTTCGCCCCGGCGCCCTTGCCGAACGGGTTCAAGCAGAGCGTCGATCCCACCATCGACGTCGTGGCGGAACCGTTCGACGACGCTCGCGAGCTACGCGTGGAAGTCACCAGGCTGCCCGGCCAGATCGTACGTTCGCCGATCGACGGGACGATCACGCGGATCGACTGTGCTCCAGGCGGGACGTGGACCTCCGGGAGGGCGCCAGTCGCTATCGACGGATCTCCCCTGCTCGCTCTATCCACGAGCGTTCCGCCCTACCGCAGCATCTCACCCGGGACAACGGGCGCAGACGTCGAGGCGCTGCACGCAGAGCTGCGCCGACTGGGCACCGAGCCACCGGAGGGACCGCTCTTCACGGAGAAGTCTGCGGGCGCGCTCTCTCAGGTGCAGGCCAACGCGAACGCGCAGACTACAGGGACCCTCGATCCGCAAACCTCTATCTGGCTCTCCGAACCGGACACCCCCATATCGGAGTGCCCAGCTCAGACCGGACAGCGCGTCACGGCCGGCGAACCGCTCGCTGTGTCGCCCGATACGCTCGAGAATCTGAATCTCGCTGCGGTCCCTGAGGACGGCGTCCCCGGTGAACGCGTCGCCGTCCTCGGCGATCTCGAGATCCCTGCAAGCCCGGACGGGAGCTTGAAGCCCAATGCCGAGCAGATCGCTGAACTGCGCGACGCGCCCGTGGTCAAGGCGGCGCTAGACTCGGAAGCTGGCGTTCCCCTCACCGTGACTTGGCGGTTGGCGGAGCCTGTTCGAGCCGCGCCGCTCCCACCTTCGGCCCTTCTTGGCGACGGCGGGTCTACCTGCGTCATCGACCCGGACGGGGCTGCACATGCTGTCGATGTCCTCAGTTCCGAGCTCGGACGCACCTATGTGACCTTCTCGGAGCCAGCCCCGACGGCTGTGCGGACCGAACCGGATCCCAGAACGCCATGCCAGGGATGACCGCGGGGGATCATTCGACGATCCAGATCTCGCTCCGGGGTGTCGGGCATCGTTTCGGGGAGGGCCCCTGGCTGTTCCGCGGGGTCGACAGCACGTTCGTTGCCGGCGATCTGGTCGCCGTCACCGGTCCTTCCGGTAGTGGAAAGAGCACTCTCCTCTCCCTTGTCGCCGGAGGGGCGCCTACCGAGGGAACGATCGAGCGCAGCAGGGGCCGCCTGCAGTGGATCTTCCAGAACCCCTATGGGAGCGCGCATCGAAGCGCTGCCGACCACGTCGCCCTGCCATTCCTCGCACGCGGCATGAGCCGTGCCGAGGCAGAACCAGAGGTGCAACGGCTGCTCGAGAGGTTCAATCTTTCAGAGTCCTCAGCGACCCCGTTCCGCACGCTCTCCGGCGGGCAGGCGCAACGCCTCATGCTGGCCCGCGCACTGGCGGCTGAGCCGACGCTGATCCTCGTCGACGAACCCACCTCGCAGCTCGATCCCGTCAATGCCACCATGGTCATCGATGTCCTGCAGGAACTCGCGGGCGAGGACCGCACGGTCCTCATCGCGACGCATGATCCACGGGTCGCCGACCGGGCCACACAGCGTCTCATCCTCGGGGAGCGCGATGGCACCTCGTGAGCAAACGGGCCCACAGCCCTCAGGAATGAAGTTCAGCTCGATCTGCGGCGAAGCGACTCGCAATCTGGTGGGCGGCACGAGCCGGCTCGCTGCATGGTCACTCCTCGCCGCAGCTCTCATCGCAGTCCTGGCAGGCTATGCAGCCCACCAATCGGCAGCACAACTCCGGGCCGCCGACGCGTTCGTCCGCGACGGTGGGGCCACGTACGTCCTTGAAGCCGAGGGGGCGGTCAGCGGAACGGCTTGCCGGGCACTGGCGACTCACCCCGACGTCGTCGCTTCGTCAGCTCTCCGCGACCGTGCCGACGGAGTCCGTGCGCGATTCCTGCCCTCGACCCCGCTTCCAGCGTTCGAGGCCGGTCCAGGTTTCGTCGACATATTCGGCTCCCCGGGCGCGCTCGATTCCGAGTCGGCGCGCCGACCGAGCGGGTTCGCCCTCTCTGCTGACGCAGCCCTGACCCTCGGACTCGACAGCGGGGATCATCTTGATGTGGTCAACTCGGACGGCACCATCCGGACGATCACCGTCGACCAGGTCTACGACTTCCCAGACGGCTCCTCAGTACCCGTCCTCGGCTATGCAGCCATCAGCACCGTTCCGTCCAGCGGAACGTTCGATGCCTGCTGGCTACGAGTGAGGACCGCAGCCGCGCACCCGAACTCCCCGGTGCTGGCGCTCGCCCGGACTGCACTCCTCGGACTGGACGCAGGACAGAGTCAGATCAGCCAGTTGAACGGTCGGCTCGGAGACGCCGCGCCCGGGCCCCACAAGACCAGTTATGCAGCCAGCGCCGGGCTGCTGCTTCTCGCCTTCGTCGTCGGGGTGACTGTAGGCGCGGGCATGGTCCACACGCGGCGACTCGAGCTCGCCTCAGCGCTGCACTCGGGAGTCCGCCGCCCGGATCTAATCCAGCAGCACCTCATCGAAGCGGCCACCATTATGGTCCTCGGAGCTATTCTCGCTGCCCCCGTCGTCATCTATCTCGCATTCGACGGCGTGCCTGACCCCTCGACCGCGTTACCAGTCCTGAAGGGGATCAAGGCTGCCACCGCATTGGTCGCCGGTGTTCTCCTCGGAGCCGCTACGCGCGCCGCCACCATTCGTGAAAGCGACCTCTACGCATACTTCAGGGAGCGATAGCTAACCGGTCAAAAAATAGGCCGGCACGCTCGATGTGGCCGCGAGGCGAGAGGGGTCGTCCACGATCCTTTGCCCCGACAGCTGGCCAACGCGGCGCGCTCCGTGGTTCTGGACGCCATTTACCCCCTGCCCATCGAGCGGTAGATTCCGCCGTACCGACTCGGATGGGAAGGACCGGCGATGCCTCAACTGGTGCGCGTCCAGAACTTCATGCTCTCCCGCGACGGCTTCGGCTCCGGCGAGGGTCAGAGCCTCGAGCGCCCCTTCGGCCACGCGGCCCCGGCGCAGCTCGCTTCCTGGGCCGGCGCCACCGCGCACTGGCCGAATCGGACCGACCCTGGCGGGACCTACGGCCTCGACGACTACTTCACGCGCGACTTCCACAACAACATCGGCGCCGAGATCATGGGCCGCAACAAGTTCGGCCCGCAGCGCGGCCCGTGGGAGAACGAGGACTGGCAGGGCTGGTGGGGCGACGATCCGCCCTTCCGCACGCCGGTCTTCGTCCTGACGCACTACCCGCGGCCGTCCTTCTCCCTCTCCGACACGACCTTCCACTTCCGGGACGGCTCACCACAGGAGGTGCTGGAGGAGGCCTTCCAGGCGGCGGATGGCCAAGACGTGCGCATCGGCGGCGGCGTCGCGACCGTCCTGGAGTTCCTCGACGCTGACCTCGTCGACACCATGCACGTGGCGATGGCGCCGGTCGAGCTCGAGCGCGGCGAACGGCTCTGGCGCAGCCCGGAGGAGCTCACCGACCGCTTCCACCTCGAGGTCGTGCCGAGCCCCAGCGGGATCGTCCACCACCTCTTCTGGCGGAAGTAGAGATACGACGACGTCAGGTCGCCGCGCGCCGCCAGACGTCCTCGAGCGCGGGGTCGCCATCCGGGCCGCGCTCGAAGAGCTCGACCTCGAACCGGTCGATCAGCCGCAGCGGTGCGTCGAACCAGTACGTCTGGTCCGGGTCCCAGCCCGCCAGCATGGTGTGGGCACCGGGCAGCCCGTGGCCGGCGAGCGGGATCGGGTGCGTCGCCGTGGCGAGGTACCCGCCCACGGTGACATGCACGGCGTCGTACTGATCGGCCACCTGCTGCCAGTCGGGCATGAACCACGCGACATCGAGCCCGGTGACCTGGTAGTACTCGTGGCGGCGGGCCGGCGTGACGTCGAGCGGGAACGCCGCGACCAGGCGCGCCCACGCGTCCGGCGAGTCGATCTCGTAGACCCGCGGGGCCGCCGCGGGTGCCAGATCCAGAACGGTGACCGTGCCCGCCGTCAGTTCGAAGGAGTCCTCGATGCCGTGCAGCAGCAGGGGGATGCCGATCTCGGCGCCCGGCGCGAGCGCGTCGGCACCGGGCAGCGGAGTCGTCACCAGCAGATCGACCATCGCCGGTGTCGCCCACCAGTCGCCGCCGAAGTTCGCACACACGTCCCGGGGCCGGTCATTGCGGGCGCGGCGCACGTCCGCGTCCACGTGGCGCCGCCAGCGCTCGAGCTTGTCCCGGCCCTGCGCGTCGGTGCGGGACAGGTGCGGAGGGACGCGACGTTCGGGATTGAGCTCATCGATCCAGTCGATGTGCGCGGCCGGGTAGGTCAACCGCCCGGGCCCGGCGAGCAACGGCCGGTCCAGGGCAGCGAGGAACGGATGCTCCAGCAGCGCCTCGGCGGCCGGACGCAGCTCATCAGCCTTGCCCGGCTCGGCGAGGAGCACGTCCTCCGGGTGCGGCGGCTGCCAGTACATCGCCGAGAACACCGAGTCCACGAGGCTGCCCATCACGTCCGCCTCAGACAGGCCGCGCAGGGCGGCGGGCTTCGCGGTCGCCGGGCGGCCGGCGAACGGCTCGAGCGGTCCGAGCTGCCACCCGAACGTCGCCGGCGCGGCCTCTGGCCCGCCCGGCGCCTCGGGCTCGGCCGGAATTCCGGCGCGCAGGACCGCCTCCATCACGAACCGTCGCCCGCGCGGGCCGGCGAGCAGCGCCTCGGCATCCAAACGGGTGGGACCACCCGCCCCGCTCGGCGGCTCAGCTGACGGCGACGGCCCAGCCGACGACGGCGTGCCGCTCACGACGGCGCCCCACTCACGACGGCACCCCGGCACCGCCGTCGTCCTGCGTCTCCGGGGCGCCCCAGACGCCCTGCCGGACCTGCAGGACCAGCCACGGGCTGAAAGCGAAGGGGGCGGCGAGCACGGCGCGGCGGGCCTCGGCCGGGGCCACCCAGGACCACTCGGCCACCTCGTCCGGGCGCGGTTCCGGGTCGCGGGCCGCGACGGCGGTGAACACCGGGCAGACCTCGTTCTCCACGATCCCACTGGCGTCGCGGGCCCAGTAGCGGAAGTCGGGCAGCACGGGCTCGATCGCCCCGAGCTCCAGGCCGAGCTCGTACTCCGCACGGCGCGCCAGCGCGTCCTCGAACGGCTCCCCGGGCCCGGGGTGCCCGCAGAACGCGTTGGTCCAGACGCCAGGCCAGGCAACCTTGTCCAGGGACCGGCGGGTCATCAGGACGCGGCCGTCGGCGTCGAACACGTGGCAGGAGAACGCCTGGTGCAGCGGGGTGTCCTGACCGTGCACCAGCGCCTTGGGGTATGTCCCGGTGGGCGTCCCGTCCTGGTCCAGCAGGACCACCAGCTCCGTCATGCGCCCGTTCCCTCCGCACCGGTCTCGACCGGCCTCTCGACTTCAGGCGCATCTGGGCGGCCCCACTCAGCCCAGGAGCCGTCGTAGACCGCCACCTCGCGATTCCCGGTGAGGGTCGCGGCCAGCGCCACCACGCTCGCGGTCACGCCGGAGCCGCAGCTGGTGACCAGGCGACGGTCGCCGATCTCGGCGTCGAACACCCGGCGGAGCTCCTCGACCGGCAGGAACCGGCCGTCGCGCTGGAGCTCGGTGAACGGGAGATTCCGCGAGCCGGGCATGTGGCCGGCGCGCAGGCCGGGACGCGGCTCGGGCGCCTCGCCGGCGAACCGGTCGCGGCTGCGGGCGTCCACAACGGCGGTGCCCGGGTCGGCGAGGAGCATTGCCACGGTGTCGGCATCGACGAAGGCGTCGGGGTCGAGCTCGACGCTCACATTGCCGGACGGGCCGTCGTAGGTCGGCGCCGTGTCCTGGACGGGGTGCCCGGCGGTCTTCCAGGCGGGCAGACCGCCGTCGAGCACGGCCACGGCGAGACCTGCGGCGCGCAGCATCCACCAGGCGCGCGGCGCGGAGTAGAGGCCGGCGGCGTCGTACACCACCAGCGCGTCGCCGTCGTCGATGCCCAGCGAGCGCAGCGCCTCGGAGAACTGCTCGGCCCCGGGCATGGTGTGCGGGAGGTCGCCGGGCGCGGAGAAGGCGCCGTCGAGGTCGAAGGGGCGCGCGCCGGGGATGGCCTCGCCGTCGGGCAGGTGCGGGGCGATGGAGGCGTCGAGCACCACGACGCTGCCCAGGTGGGCGGCGAGCCAGTCGGTGTCGACGAGCGGGCCGGGGAGGGTCGGAGTTGCTTCGGACTGCTGCGTAGTGGACTCGGTCACCATGGGCCGATCCTACTCACGAAAAGTCGGAACTGGCCCGGAGAGGGGACGCCGAGGTCAGCTGCCTGCGATGTGGTCCGGGAGCTCAGAACGCCGGTGCCGCAGCTCGCGCTCCGCCCGGTTGAGCGGCGACCCCGTGTAACCGAGTGCCGCCAGATCGATGCTGCCGGCGGCCGTTGCGGCCGCGCGTGCCGCAGCCGGCACAGCGGTCTCCGGAAGGCCGATCGCGTCGGCGAACTCGGTCCAGTGACGCCAGCGCAGCCTACTCGTCCTGCCGGAGACCGGCACCGCCAGATCGAGGTCGAGGTCCGGGTAGGGCGCGGTCGACAGGACGTCGTAGAGGGGCGCCACCCGCCAGACGCCCTCGCCGTCGTCGAGCACCGAGATGTTCTTGGCGTGGAGGTCGCCATTGCCGGTGAGCCAGGCGAAGAGGAACTGCAGGAAGACGTTGCGGGCCGCCACCGGTCTCGCCCGGCAGACCTCCGCCACAGACGAGGCGATCTCCTCCGCGGTCACCCGGTACTTCGCCGCCGGCAGGATACCGAGCAGCTGCGCCGCGTCCTCCATGGCCCGGCGCACGGGGCGGCCGTCCGCCGTGGCCCGGTCGAAGCGCTCGACCAGGAGCCCGTCCGTTCCGTGCCGATCCCGGACGACCTCCGCGTGGGCGGTCGGCACCTTCAGGGACCGTGCCGCCAGCAGGTGGGCTGCCTCGTTGCGGACCAGGCCGGGGTACTCGGGCGGATCCATCTTGAGGATCGCGTCCCGCTCGCCCAGCCGGAGCGGTCGCGTGAGCATCACCGCGCTCGCCTTGCGCTGCACACCGGGCAGGGCGTGGAGGTCGACGGCGTCGGCCAGATCGGCGAAGTCGAGCTCCCCGATCGGCCCGGACGCCGCGGAGGGAGGAGCTTCGGGGGCCTCGCCGGCCGGGACCACCCGCACATCACCCGGCGTATCGGCGCCAACGGCCAGCAGCAGGGTCAATTCGTCGTCCAGGCTGGTGCGTGCCGCGCGCCGGAGGACCGTGAGCCGGTGCCCCTCGGGCAGAAGTCCGGCGAAGAAGGCCGGCAGTCCTCCGCCCGGGGTGCGGACGGGCTCCTCCCCGAGCGGAAGAGTCGTGGCGATCGGCGGTCCCGCGTACTTCGGGAGGTACTCGAAGGAAACGGCACCGTTGTCCGCACGTTCCAGACGGGCTGCGGGGGTGTCTCCCTTGTAGACGTCCGCGGCCTCGACCTGCCGGAGGCCGGAGAGGGAGGCAGCCGTCCGGGTCACGACGCCACCACGTTCAACCCGACGGCATTGGCCGCCGCGACGACGATCCGGAGCGCCTGTCCGCCGGTCCCCCGTTCGATCTCGCGCACGGTGCGCTCCGAGGCGCCGATCAGCTCGGCCAGGTCGCGCTGGGTCAAACCGTAGCCCTTCCGGGCGTGACGGATCCGGTCTCCGATGCGCTGCATATCGTCCATCGAGACTCCCCGCCCTCGTCCGACGGATCGGCAGGATCCTGCCGATTCCAGTTCTCCCCGAGGCAATTCTGCTCTAGAGATCGCCTTCCGGCAAGATCCTGCCGATTCGGTTCGCTTGGGCGGATCCAGCGTCTCCCTTGAGGAGGAATCGACACAATACTGCCGGTTCGGGCCCTCGCCCCGCCCGTCACTCAGCCCCGAGGGCGCTCAACCCTCGAGCTCGCCCAGCCCCGGCGGGTTCGCGCCGGCCCGGCTCACGGTGATCGCAGCGATGCGGACGCAGCGCTCCAGAATGGCCCGCAGGTCGTCGACGCCCAGGCGCTCCAGCGCCGACCGCGCCTCGGCCTCCCCCTCGCCGGCCCGCACACCGGCGTGCCGGGCCAAGCCGTCCAGCAGCCCGCCCATGAAGGAGTCGCCGGCACCGACCGTGTCCACCACGTCGACCCGCGGCGCCGGGACCTCCAGCCGGGTCCCGTCGCGGTGCACCGCCAGCACGCCGTCGCCGCCGCGCGTGACCACCACGATCCGCCCGCCGTCGGCCCACTCGGCCGCCACCGCCGCCGGGTCCTGCCCGGGGCGCAGCCACTCGAGGTCCTCGTCGCTGACCTTCACCACGTCCGCGATCCCCACCAGCCGCTCGACGCGCGGCCGCACGTCCGCGGGCTCGCCCATGAGGCTGGGCCGCAGGTTCGGGTCGTACGTGATGACGGCGCCGGCGACCTGGGCTCGCTCCAGCAGGTCCGCCGTCGCCTCGAAGCTGGGGCCGTCCACCGCGGCGATCGACCCGGTGTGCACCCAGCCGACGTCGTTCCCGATCTCGACCCGCGGCAGCTGGTACCGCACGTCGAACTCGTAGTCGGCCGCGCCGCCGTCGTTCAGGGTGGCGATCGCCACCGAGGTGGACTCCGAGGAGTACGACGCCGGGTGCACGCCCACCCCGGACTCCTCCAGGTGGGCGCGGATCGCCTGGCCGCGCGCGTCCTCGCCGATCCAGGTGACCAACTCGACCCGCTGCCCGAGGCGGCCGAGGCCGAGCGCCACGTTCGCCGGGCTGCCGCCGGGGTGCTCGGCGCTGCGACCGTCGGTGGAGCGGACGACGTCGATCAGCGCTTCGCCGACCACGAGGAAACGGGACATGGGACCTCCGGGGATTGGTGCAGGGATCGCCGGCTCGGGGCCGGGACAGGCTCGGCACGAAGCCTAGTCGGCCCCGGCCGGAGTGTCATGGTTCGTTTCGTCGGCCGGTCGCACTCCGGGACGGGCCGAGACCCGGGCTGGCACCGGCCCCGGTCACCGTCCGCAGACCTCTGGTCGGCGGGACCGTTCAGGGGCATCATGGGGACTGACGGACCCCCGAGGACCTCCCCGCGACGCAAGGACAGGCACCATGGCAGCCAACGGCAATCCCACCTGGGTCGATGTCTCCCTCCCGGACGTCGGCTCCTCCCAGGACTTCTACTCGTCCCTCTTCGGCTGGACCTTCGAGGACCAGGGCGAGGAGTACGGCCACTACCACATGATCAAGGCCGAGGACGGGCGCGTGCTCGGCGGCGCCATGGCCGCTGCGCCGGACGACCCGACCCCGCCCGCCTGGACGGTCTACCTGGCGACCGACGACCTCACCGGCACACTGGAGCGCGCCAAGGAGGCCGGCGGCACGGTCCTCTTCGACGCCATGCCGACCGGCGAGCTCGGCACCATGGCCATCGCCACCGCGCCGTCCGGCGCCGCCTTCGGACTGTGGGAGCCGAAGACGTTCGACGGGTTCGATGCCGTCGACGCCTCCGGACACCCCGTGTGGTTCGAGACGATGTCCGGGGACTACGACGCCGATCTGAAGTTCTACGCGAAGGCCCTGGGCTGGGAGCCGGCCGCGATGGACGGCGTCCGCTACTCCACCAACCGGCCGGGCGAGGCCGCGACGGCCGGCATCTGCGACGCGGCAGAGTTCCTGCCCGCCGGCACACCGTCCTATTGGCGCGTCTACTTCCGCGTGGACAACACGGACGACGCCGTCGCCCGGCTCCTGGAGCTCGGCGGCCGGGTGCTCGACGGCCCGCAGGACTCGCCGTTCGGGCGGCTCGCGACCGTCGCCGACCCGAGCGGCGTGTCCTTCCAGATGATCATGCCGTCAGAGGCCTAGTTCCTGGTCAACTCAATAGTTCGCTGCGGATGAGGAACCGCTTGCCCTCCGGTGCCTCGACCGAAAAACCGGCTCCGCGGCCGTCGACCACGTCCACCGTCAGGTGGGTGTGCTTCCAGTAGGCGAACTGCTCCACGGACATCCAGAAGTCCAGCTCGCCCAGCACCCGGCCGTCGTCGTCCGGCAGTTCGAAGGTCCCGAGCAGCACGTCCGCGTCGCCGGTCCTGAAGTCCCCCGCCGGGAAACACATCGGCGACGAGCCGTCGCAGCACCCGCCGGACTGATGGAACATCAGAGGTCCGTGCCGGGCCCAGAGCCTCCGCAGCAGTTCCACGGCTACTGGACTCAGGGCCACGCGGGAGGCCTCCTCCCCCTCGATCCGCGGGCGCGCTTCGAGGCGCGCGCCGCCGGCCCCGGATCCGCCCTCGTGCGCTCCCATGTCTAGAAGAAGCCGAGCTTGTTGTGGTTGTAGCTGACCAGCAGATTCTTGGTCTGCTGGTAGTGCTCCAGCATCATCAGGTGCGTCTCGCGGCCGATGCCCGAGGACTTGTACCCGCCGAACGCGGCGTGCGCCGGGTAGGCGTGGTAGTTGTTCACCCAGACGCGCCCGGCCTGGATGTCGCGGCCGGCCCGGTAGGCGACGGACCCGTCGCGCGACCACACGCCGGCACCGAGCCCGTAGAGGGTGTCGTTCGCGAGGGCGAGTGCATCGTCGTAGTCCGTGAACCTGGCCACCGAGACCACGGGGCCGAAGATCTCCTCCTGGAAGATCCGCATGGAGTTCTGTCCCTCGAAAATCGTCGGCTGGACGTAGAACCCCTCCGACAGCTCGCCGCCGAGGTCGGCGCGGCCGCCGCCGGTGAGGACCTTGGCGCCCTCCTGCCGGCCGATGTCGATGTAGCTGAGGATCTTCTCCAGCTGGTCGTTGGAGGCCTGCGCGCCCATCATCGTGTCCGTGTCCAGCGGGTTGCCCTGGACAATCGCCTGGGTGCGCGGCACCACGTCGCCGAGGAACTTGTCGTAGATCGACTCCTGAACCAGGGCACGTGACGGGCACGTGCAGACCTCGCCCTGGTTGAGGGCGAACAGCGTGAACCCCTCCTGCGCCTTGTCGTAGAACGCGTCGTCGGCGGCGGCGATGTCCTCGAAGAAGACGTTCGGGCTCTTGCCGCCGAGCTCCAGCGTGACGGGGATGAGGTTCTCCGAGGCATACTGCATGATCAGCCGGCCCGTGGTGGTCTCGCCGGTGAACGCGATCTTCCGGATGCGCTTGTTGGCCGCCAGCGGCTTGCCCGCCTCGAGACCGAACCCATTGACGATGTTCAGCACGCCGGCCGGCAGCAGATCGCCGATCAGCTCGGCCAGGGCGAGGATCGACGTCGGTGTCTGCTCCGCGGGCTTGAGAACGACGGCGTTGCCGGCGGCGAGCGCCGGCGCCAGCTTCCAGACAGCCATCAGGATCGGGAAGTTCCAGGGGATGATCTGTCCGACCACGCCGAGCGGCTCGTGGAAGTGGTAGGCCGTGGTGTCGTCGTCGATCTGGGACAGGCGTCCCTCCTGCGCTCGAATCGCCCCGGCGTAGTAGCGGAAGTGGTCCACGGCCAGGGGCAGATCGGCGTTGAGCGTCTCGCGGACGGCCTTGCCGTTGTCCCAGGTCTCGGCGACGGCGAGCATCTCGAGGTTCTCCTCCATCCGGTCCGCGATGCGGTGGAGGATCAGGGCGCGCTCGGCCGCGCTCGTCTTCCCCCACGCCGGTGCGGCCGCGTGGGCGGCGTCGAGGGCAGCCTCGATGTCCTCGGCCGTGCCGCGGCCGACCTCGCAGAAACCCTGCCCGGTCACGGGCGTGACGTTCTCGAAGTACTCGCCCTTGATGGGGGCCTTCCACTCGCCGCCGATGTAGTGGTCGTACCGCGGCTTGAAGGTGACGAGCGATCCCTCGGTGCCGGGGTTGGCGTAGACGGTCATGGCAACTCCTTCGTCGATTGGTGTGCCGTGCATCACGGCCCCATGGAGACGAAGCTACGCCCGGGCAGGTTGCAACAACGTTGCAACGATGACGCTCCGAGCTCGGTCAGGCCCCGTCGGCGGTGTCCAGCCGCTCCAACCGGGAGACGATGACGGCGCGGCGCGGAGACCTGGGGGGCAGGATGCGCAGCGCCGTCCGCAGCGCCTCGACGTCCTCAGCGGCCTCGGGCAGCTCCAGGTACTGCATCAGCGCCTCCGGTCCGGCGTCGGACAGCATGGCCTCGCGCAGCGCACCCGAGAGCTCAGCACGGATCGCGACGACGCCGGGTGCGGCGGACCGCGGGAGGACCTGGCCGGCGTAGGTCTCGAGCGCACGCCGGTAGTGCCCGCGGCCGATGAGCTCCAGGACCCGGCGCGCGTCGCAGTCCGGGGTGGGCTCGAACCGGTACGGGCGCGAGACGAGCCCGACGGCGGCTCCCTCGGCCGCATCGGCGGGGAGTGCCGCACGGAGGGCCTGGCGCAGCCGGACGAGTTCGGCCCGGAGCGTGACGGTCCGCGCGTCATCCCCGAAGAGCTCGACGGCGAGCCGGTCCGCCGTCAGTCCCGCCTCCCCGTGCCAGGCCAGCAGCGCGAGGATCTCGCCATGGCGGCCGCCGAACCGGACCGTGCCGGCGGCGCAGTCGAGCACCGCCTCGTCGGACCCCAGAATGCGCAGCACCGATCGGCCCGACGGTCGAGCGTCACGGGAGGTCGCCGGGGACGCCGGTCGGCGAGCGTGGGTGGGGCGCCGGCCGACGGTCCCCGTCGAAGCGGCCAGCTGGAGGCCTTGCAGGCGGAGCTCCGCCTCCGCCGCGGCGACGGCAGCGCGCACCATCCCCATCGAGTGGGCCGCCACCGCCTCCGAGCCGCCGGTGAGGTCGACGACACCGAGGAGTTGGCCGTCCGGAGCGTGGATCGGAGACGCGGTGCAGCTGAACCGGTGGGCGATCTCGCTGAAGTGCTCGGCCCCGCTGACCTGAACACCCTGGCCCGTGGCCAGGGCGGTGCCGGGCGCCGAGGTGCCGACGGAGCGCTCGGACCAGTCCGCGCCGGGGACGAAGGCCATGCCCTCGGCGCGGCGGACGGCGTCGTCGTCGCCCTCGACGCAGAGGAGCCGGCCCTCAGCGTCTCCCACGGCGATGAGCAGGCCGGTGTCCCGAGCGGGCTCCACCAGCAGACGAGTGATAACGGGCAGGACGGCGGCGAGCGGGTGGTCACGACGGTACGCGGAGAGATCCGCGGACTGGAGTGCGACGGAGGGCTCGATCCGGCCAGGGGTCAGGAAGCCGAGGGAACGGCGCCAGGATTCGCCCACGACGGGGCGGAGCAGCTCGAACGCTCCCCCGGCAGCGGAGCCGAGGACGTCGTGTGCCGCGAGGGCAGAGCGCTGGAGGGCCGGCTGGGCCGGCGTCGCCACGGACATGGCGCACCCCCTCGTCGTATGACGGACATCACCTTTCGGTGCTGGCAGTCTAGCCCAGTCCAGCCTCGGGTCAGTCGGCGAAGTAGAGCGAGGAGTGCAGCCGGCAGCCGGGATTGAAATCGGCACCGCAGCGCGGGCAGGACTCGATCGCCAGATAGTCGGCGATGGTCAGTTCCGCGCGGCAGACGCCGCAGAGGACGGCCGCAACGTCGCGTTCCTCCGGCGGCCACGGAACGGCCGCGTGGTCGGCATGCTCCTCATGGCAGAGGTGGCACGGATAGTACGCGCGGCAGCAGTGGAACTTGATCGCGACGACGTCGAGCACCGAGCGGTAGTGGACGCACCGCGTCTGCCCGTCCACCGTGCTGCCGAGAACCTCCGGCATCGGCTCCCCTTCGCGTCGCCCCAAACTGTTGGGGCGATTCTACGCAGGCGCTCCCCCTCCCCGGCCGTACTATCGGTAGGGCGGTGCGCCCGATCAGCGCAGTGAGAGGGGTGCCTGCAATCGGCCCCGGCGTCGTGAGCGGAAAGGGTCGTCATGCGCAATACCGGATTCCGCCTGGCGATGGTGGTGGCTGGGCTCTACGCGGCCTTCGCAGGTTTCATGTTCACGAGCATGGCCGACGAGTCCACGATTCCCGGAGCCGCCCGAGTGGAAGTCAGCGGCGAGTCGGCGACAACCGGCGGCGTCGGCCTGACACAGCTCATCCAGAATCTCTCGGACGACTCCGAGGCGACCATCGTCAAACGCCGACGCGACCTGCATGATGCGCGGACGAGGCACTTCTACGTCGTCCTCGACGATGCGGCACGCGCGGAGGCGCGTTGGTTGACCGACAGATACCCGTCGTTCACCTCCGGCATCGAGACGCTAGTCCACCCCGCTGCTGACCTCGAAGGCTTGGACCCCCGGGGTACCTACTACGTACTCGGAGGCCGGGAGAGCATCGCGGCCGTGGAGTCGACCTTCCAGTCGCTCGGCTATACGACGACGAGCGACAATGGCGATGCATCGATCGGCCAGGCCATCGCCTGGTTCGTCGGTGGGCCCGCGGGCTCCGCGACACTGGTCGCCGTTCTCCTGATCGCGCTCCTGGCCGGCGTTTCCGTCATCTCGTCAGTCAAGTCATATGCGATCCAACGACTGCACGGATTCCGAAAGCGAACGGCAATTTGCCGCGATCTCCGGCGCTTGGCCCCATTCTCCTTGCTGGCCGTCATCTGCGTCGGCACGATCAGCTGGGGTTGCCTCTGGTGGTACAACGGACTCAATCAATTCGGCATGTTCATCCGAGTCAGTGGAGCGATCTTCGTTGCAGCCGCGCTGCTGGCGATCGTCGTCCATGTCGCCACTGTCGTGATCGTCTGGGACACACGACTGCTCGAAGGGATCAAGGGTCGCCTCGGCTTTCGCGTCGCGGTTCCAGGCGCGTATTTCATCAGGCTTCCCGGCCTCTTCCTGGCGGTTTCGCTCGTCACCGGCGCCTTCGCAGCAGCCGGTGCTGCTCTGGAGGCCGGTCAGGCGCGCGCCGATCTGGCGGCGGCTGGCAATGCCGCCACCATGACTTTCGAAGCCAGCGTGCCGCCGGAAGAAATGGACCGGCTGGCTTACGAGTCCGGTGCCTGGCTCAAGGAGGAGGACCTGGCCGGGCGGACGATCGCAGCCATCCCGCTCTCGTTGGACGGAGAGGGCGCTCAAGCTGAAGGCGATGTGCTTCTCGTCAATAACAAGTACCTCGAACTGAACCCCGTGCTGGATGTGGATGGAGTGCCGGTCGCGGGAGCGGGATCCGAGGCCGCCAAGGTCCTGGTTCCCGCGGGTTCGTCCACGTCGGTGGAGAACATCGAGAACGCCTTGCCGGAGTCACTCGGTCGAGGCGATACACGCCTTTCGCTAGAGATTCAGACGATCCGCCCCGGGCAGTCGCACTTCCTGTACGAGCCACGACCGGATGCCCGGCAGCGACCCGTCAGCCTCAGCGACGTGGCGGTGGTTGTCGCGGGTCCGGAGTCCGGGCTCATCCGAGATGACGACTACATGGCATACGCCAGCCAAGGTCGCGTGCTGGTGACCGACGCTGCGGAGGCAGTGCGGAACACCCCGCCCGAGCTGATGGGACAGTGGATCTCCGCGTACATCCCCGTGGCCCAGTCAGCGGCAGACGAGTACGCCGCGAAGGTAGCGACCCTGCGCGTAGAGGCCGCGACCGCCATCGTTGCTCTGGGTGTTCTGCTCGCGACGGCCATCGGCTTGGCCCAGATGCACGTCCGCGGCAACGCCCAGACGATCCTCGTGCGGCATCTCCACGGGTGGACCTTCATCCGCACGCACCGCTGGTTGCTCGCCGCGGAGCTCGCACTCCTCGGCATCGTCACATGCTGGGCGTTGGTCCGAGCGTCCACTCTGGCGATCCGAGAGCACTCCGCGGCCGACGTGCTCCGGGGCGCGGACTTGGCCGTCGCCGTCTGGCAGCCCTGGGCCGTCCTGATCGTCGCTATTCTCAACGTCGGTCTGCTGACCGCCTGCGTATTCTTCAGGACCCGGTCGATGGTCCGCACCCACTCCGAGGAGACAGCATGAGCAACATCGTCGTCACCGGCGCCGCCAAATCCTTCGGTCGCCGCGCGATTCTCAACGGTCTGGATCTGGACGCCCCTGCCGGCCAGATGACCGCCTTGACGGGGCGTTCCGGTTCGGGCAAGTCGACCCTTCTGAACTGCATCGGGCTGATGGAGAAGCTGGACCGCGGTTCGATCGAAGTCGGAGGTCGGGACATCAGCCGCTTCGGCCCCGAACGCAGGCGCCGATTCCGGCGCGATTCGCTGGGGTACATGTTCCAGAACTACGCGCTGATCGAGAACGCCTCGGTGCGCGAGAATCTAGAGGTGGCCCTGGCCGCCCGAGGGTCCGCAGCTCTCGCGACCGCCGACTTCGATGGCGCCCTCGACCGAGTGGGCCTCGCAGGCCGGGGACGTGAGCCGGTCTACACGCTCTCAGGCGGCGAGCAGCAGCGCGTCGCTTTGGCACGACTCATCGTCAAGCGCCCCGCTGTGGTGCTCGCCGACGAGCCCACGGGAGCGCTGGATCGAGGCAACACGGCCATGGTGCTCCGTGAACTCGAGCGGATCGCCTCCGAGGGGGCTGCCGTCGTCGTGGCGACGCATTCGAGGGACGTCGCGCACGCCTGCGCCGCCGTCGTCAGCTTGTCGTAGGCGTCCAGACCGCCGTCCGGGAGGTACGGCTACCCGCCGAACTGGCCGGCGTCGCGCTCGACGAGGTCATCCACGTCCTCGCCCTGCCACGTCTCCGGCTGTCCGTTGAGACCCTCGCGCCCGTCCGGGACGCCGGGCCGCTGGGCGAACACGTCCCGCGGGGTGAGGGAGAAGCCCTGCCAGTGCATCTCCATCGGCGACTGGTCCTCGTCCCGGGGGACGTGGTGGAACCCGACGGCGACCCAGGACACCACGTCCTGGAGCGGCTCGTCCTTGCCGTTCTCGATGAAGTCCAGAACGCCGCGGCCGCAGTCGGCGGGGTTGTAGGTCGCGTAGAGCTCGCAGTCCTTCGCGTTGGTGAACGCGACGTCGTAGCCCGCGTCGGGACCGTGGTGGTGCTCGTCGCGCAGCGCGGTGAAGGAGTCCGTCTTCTCCAGGCCGATCTCGTAGGAGATCGGATGTCCGTCCGCGTTGAGCGTCTCCGGGGACAGGACCCGCCACCAGCGGCGGTCGGCCTTCCTGGCCACGGCCGGGTGCTCGATGCGGGCCAGCGTCCCCTCCACGACCCGGGACTCGTCGCCCTCCTCGCCGGTGTCGACGGCGTCGTACTGCTCGACGGCCTGCGGGCCGTCGCCGAGCCCCCAGTCGACGCGCCACACCGCGTTGTGCGAGTGGCTCGCCGCGTAGTCAGCCTCGCCTTCGCCCACGGCCCAGCCGTGCTCCTCGTCGGCGTAGTCCACCGGAGAGAGATCGCCGGTGGCGCCGAGCTGCGGGCGGATGGCACCAGAGGCGGTGAAGGTGTACTGGCTGATGTACTCGTACCAACCCACCTTGGAGATGGCGTAGACGTTCCACTCGCTCGTCTGGGCGGTGGTCAAGGTCCCGTTCTCGAACGAGCGGTACCCGAGGCCCGCCTCCGCACTGGCGGAGCAGAGGACCTCCCGCTCCGGCGACGGCCCGTACTCTCCGTCGCCGATGTTCGGGATCGCCGTGGCGTGCCGCTCGCCGGCGCACTCCTCCTCGGTGAGCGTCTTCATTCGGGTGCCGCCGAACCCGGCGTCGGTGATGTCGCTCGTGAGCCGCTCCCCGCTGTCGTACGGGACCTCGAGCTGCCCGAGGGCGATGGAGTCGATGATCCTCTGGGCACCCTGGTCGGGCGAGGAGTAGACGACGTCGGACAGGACGAGGCCGCGGTCGGCGTCGACGCTCCAGCACATCGTCCAGGCGGCGCCGTTCTCGAACTCGTGGATCAGGGGTTCGCCGGCGGCGCATTCCGGGGTAGCCGCGGGAGTCTCGTTCTGGTTTGCGCCGTCCACTGCGGTGCCGCCGCAGGCCACAAGCATCGAAAGAAGCGCGACTGACGCCGTGCCGACCAGAATCCGCTGCTGTGCTCTCATCGTTTCCACCTTATCGAGGGACATGGCGCAACCCGCTGTCCTGCTTGTCCTGCTTGTCCTGCTTGTCCTGCTGTCGAGATTGCGCCGCCACTGACGACGCACGAGGGCCGCCCTCCCCGGGTGGGGAGGACGGCCCTCGCTCCGAACCGCTCGGCTAGAGCGGAGCGTCATCCTTCACAGGGTTACGCTTCGCCGATGCCGTTCTTGCGGCGGCTGTGGCGAACCAGCAGCGCGCCACCGGCCAGCAGCATCAGCGCCAGCAGCGACAGGACGGCCGTCGTGGCACCGGTGTTGGCGAGACCGCCACCGTTGCCGTTGCCGTTCCCGGTCTTGCCGGAACCGCCGTTGCCACCGTCACCGCCGTTGCCACCGTTGCCGCCATTTCCACCGTTGCCGCCGTTACCGGCGCCGTCGGCTTCGATGACCAGGTCGGCCTCGTCGGTGTTGCCCTCGTCGTCGGTCGCGGTCACGGTGTAGTCACCGGGGCCGGCCGATGCCGGGAGCTTGACGTCGATGGTGAAGGTGCAGTCATCGCCCACGGTCGCGACCGGTGCGGCCGAGGCCGCGACGCCGGCAGCGGAGGTGAAGATGAACACCCCGTCAGCGTTGGCGATCTGGATCTCCACCTCGGAGCCGGCAGCGAAGCCGACGCCCGAGACCGTCACGGTGCCGCCGACGGTCGCCGTGGACGGATCCACGGTGATCTCCGGCTCGACGCCGCAGGTGCCGGAGACGCCTTCCTCGAGGACCCGGTACGCGGCCTCAGCCGTGCGCTCGGTCTCGAGATCGGTGCCGAGCACCGTGTACTCGCCCGGAGCAGCATCGCCCGGGACCTCGACCTCGACCTCGATGGCGCCGTTCTCGTCGGCCGTCGTCTCGAAGGTCGCGACGACGTTGCCGTCTGCGTCCACCAGCTCGACCGTCACGTCGCCGCCCGGGGTGAAGCCCGCGCCGGTCGCCGTGGTGGCCTCGCCCGGGAGACCCTCGATCGGGTCGACGGTGAGTGCGAGCTCGCCTGCCTGGAGCGCCAGAACCTCGAACGGCGTCTCCGCCGTGCCCTCGGTCTCGACGTCCGTGCCGCGGATCGTGTAATCCGCACCGGCCACCGCGTCCGCCGGAACCGTGAGATCCGTCAGGATCGCACCGTTCTCGTCGGCCATGGTCTCGACGGTGGCGACGACGTTGCCGTCGGCGTCCACCAGCTCGACCGTCACAGCGCCCTCGGGCGTGTAGCCCTCACCGGAGACGCTCGTCGTGTCACCCGGCTGCGCAGCAGCGGGATCGGCGGCGATCGTCAGCTCGGTGGCCGACGCCTCCAGGACCTCGAACGGCGTCTCCGCCGTGCCCTCGGTCTCGACGTCGGTGCCGCGGATCGTGTAGTCCGCGCCCATCGCGGCATCCTCCGGAACCGTCAGGTCCGTCTGGATGTCGCCGTTCTCGTCGGCGGTGGTCTCGACGGTGGTGACGACGTTGCCGTCGGCATCCACCAGCTCGACCGTCACAGCGCCCTCGGGCGTGAAGCCCTCACCGGTCACCGTGGTGGTGCCTCCGGCCGGAACCGCAGCCGGATCGGCGGCGATGGCGAGCACGCACTCCATCGCGGTGACGTCCACGGTGACGGTTGCGCCCGTCGCGACGTCGGTTGCCTGAACGGTGTAACCGGCGTTGACCAGGGCGTCGTCCGGCATCTCCACCTCGGCGGCGATGTTGCCCTCGGCGTCCGCCGTGGTCTCGACGGTCTTGACGACCTCGCCGGCCGGGTTCTTGACCTCGAGGACGACCTCGCCGTCAGCGGTGTAGTTCGCACCCTCGGCGGTCGGCTGCTCGTTCGGGGCGAGGCAGGAGGTGTCGATCACCAGGGTGATCTCGCCCGTGCCCGTGCCCGGCTCGAGGACCTCGAAGGGAACGTCGATGGAACGCTCCGTTGCGGGGTCGGTCGCCTGGATCGTGTAGTCCGGGCTGGCCACCGCGTCCCCGGGGACGACGACGTCGACGGCGATCTCGCCGTTCTCGTCGACAGGTGCCTCAACCGTTGCCACAACATTGCCCTCGGGGTCCACCAGTTCGACCGTGGCCGTCTCGCCCGGGGTGAAGCCCGTGCCGGTCACGCTCGTGGTGTCGCCCGGCTCGCCCGACGTCGGGTTCGCGTTGAGCGTCATGATCGACGCTCCGGGCTCGAGGACCTCGAACGGCGTCTCCGCGGAGTTCGTGGTCTCGGCGTCGGTACCGCGGATCAGGTAATCAGCCCCTGCCTCGGTGCCCTCCGGGACCGTCAGGTCCGTGGTGAACCCGCCGTTCTCGTCGGCCGTGACCTCGAGGGTCTCGACCACGTTGCCGTCGGCGTCGAGCAGCTCGACCGTGACGGCACCGTTCGGGGAGTACCCGGCGCCGGTGACGGCGGTCGAGTCCTCCGGAGCGGCTGCCACCGGATCTGCGGAGATCGCCAGCTCACCGGCGGCGAGCGGCAGGACCTCGAACGGGGTCCCGGCCGTGCTCTCGGTGGCGTCGTCGGTACCGCGGATCACGTAGTCAGCACCTTCGGTGGCGTCTGCCGGGACCGTGAGGTCCGTGGCGAGTGCACCGTTCTCATCGGCCGTGGCCGGGACCGTGGCGATCACGTCGCCGTCGGCGTTGACCAGTTCGACCGTCACGTCACCGTTGGGTGTGTAGCCCTCTCCGGTGATCGCCGTGGTGTCACCCGGGGCAGCAGCCGCGGGGTCGGCAGCGATCGTCGGGTCGACCGTGCCCGGCTCGAGGACCTCGAGGGGCGCGCTGCCCTCGTTGCCCTGGCCGTCCACGGCCTCGACCGTGTAGTCGCCCGGAGCCGCGTCAGCGGGAACCGGGAGCTCGGCGGTGAAGTCACCGTTCTCGTCGGTCGGGACCGTCACCGGATCGCCCACGGGGTTGCCCTCGGAGTCGACCAGCTGGACCTCGACCTCGTCGTTCGGAGCGAAGTCCGAACCGGTCACCTGGGTGGAGTCGCCCGGCTCGACAGCAGCCGGATCGACAGCAACCGTCGGGTCGCCGGCGGCAGCGTCATCGATCAGACCCGCGTCGATCGTGAGCATGACCGGCGCCTCCGACGTCAGGGTCACCACGCCGGTGCGCCCGTTGTTCGGATCAGCATCCGAGTCCGTCGCGTCCACACCGGAGGCGTCCTGCGGCGAGAAGGCCTTGCCCGCCGCCAGATCGGCGAACTCGACGACGTAGTCGCCCAGCTCCAGACCCGAGAACGTGTAGATACCGTTCTCGTCCGTCGCAGCGGTCACCGGGTTGCCCTCGGTATCCGTCACGGCGTTGCCCTCGGCATCGAGCAGGTTGACGGTCACACCGGCAACGCCGGCCTCGCCCTCGTCCTGCACGCCATCAGCATTCGCATCGTCCCAGACGAAGTCACCGAGCTGGCCCGGGCCCGTGCCCGGCTCGAGGACCACGAGCGGCGCGCTGCCCTCGTTGCCCTGGCCGTCCACGGCCTCGACCGTGTAATCGCCCGGCTCGGTTCCCTCGGGAACCGGGAGCTCGGCGACGAAGCCGCCGTTCTCATCGGTCGGAACCGTCACCGGATCGCCCACGGGGTTGCCCTCGGAGTCGACCAGCTGGACCTCGACCTCGTCGTTCGGAGCGAAGTCCGAACCGGTCACCTGGGTGGAATCGCCCGGCTCGACAGCAGCCGGATCAACAGCAACCGTCGGCGTCGTGGTGCCGGCCTCGGTGACCGTCAGCGCCGCCGAAGCGTCGTTGCCGGTGGTGTCATCGGTGCCGACGACCGTGTAATCGCCCGAAGCCGCATCAGCGGGAACCGGAACCTCGGTGGTGAAAGCACCCGCCGGGTCCGTCGTGACCTGGATCGGGTCGCCAACCGGCTCACCAGCCGGGCTGGTCAGCTGCACCGTGGCAGTCGAGTCCGGCGTGTAGCCCGAACCATCAGCCGTGGTCGGCGTACCGGCCGGAACCGTCGCCGGATCCACCGTGATCGCCGGAGCCACCGTGCCCGGCTCGGTGACCGTCAGCGCCGCCGAAGCGTCGTTGCCGGTGGTGTCATCGGTGCCGACGACCGTGTAATCGCCCGGAGCCGCATCAGCGGGAACCGGAACCTCAGTGGTGAAAGCACCCGCCGGGTCCGTCGTGACCTGGATCGGGTCGCCAACCGGCTCACCAGCCGGGCTGGTCAGCTGCACCGTGGCAGTCGAGTCCGGCGTGTAGCCCGAACCATCAGCCGTGGTCGGCGTACCGGCCGGAACCGTCGCCGGATCCACCGTGATCGCCGGAGCAACCGTGCCCGGCTCGGTGACCGTCAGCGCCGCCGAAGCGTCGTTGCCGGTGGTGTCGTCGGTGCCGACGACCGTGTAGTCGCCCGGAGCCGCATCAGCGGGAACCGGAACCTCAGTGGTGAAAGCACCCGCCGGGTCGGTCGTGACCTGGATCGGGTCGCCAACCGGCTCACCAGCCGGGCTGGTCAGCTGCACCGTGGCAGTCGAGTCCGGCGTGTAGCCCGAACCGTTCGCCGTCGTGGATTCACCGGCGGGAACCGTCGGTGGATCCAGGCCGATGTTCAGCTCCTGGACGTCGGGCTGGGTCACCGTCAGCGGTGCCTCGGCCGGGGTCTCCGTGGCGACATCGGTCGCCTGGACGATGTAATCGCCCGGAGCGGCGTCCGCGGGAACCGGGAGATCGGTGGTGAAGTCGCCGTTCTCATCGGTGGGAACCGTCACTGCCTCGCCGACCGGGTTGCCGTCGGCATCGGTCAGCTGAACGCTCGCCTCATTGTTCGGGGTGAAGCCCGTACCGGAGACGGTCGTCGAGTCGCCGGCCGGAACCTCGGTGGGGTCGACGGTGATGGCCGGGTCGATGGCTGCGAACTGGTCGCAGGCGTCGACGCGGGCACCGGCGGTGCCGAAGTTCAGGCGTGCTCCGCCGATCGCCGGTGCGGCGCCGATGCTCAGGGCCGAGACCTCGAGGCTTCCGGTCGTCTCACCGCCCGCCGGCAGGGCGCAGACCTCGGTGGTCTGCCGGTTGAGCTGCACGGACAGGACGTTCGCTGCGATCTGCTCGAGGAACGGCTGGACGACGGCACGCGCCGGAGCGGTGATGGTGTCCGTCTTGATCAGCGTGAACAGGTCGTAGAGGATCTGTCCGTCGTTGGCCAGCAGGGTGTCCCGCACGGTGGTCGCCAGCGTGGTCGCCAGCGGCTCGATGACCGTCTCGAGCCCGTCGAGCGTGGTGCACAGGAGCGTGCCGGCAGCACCCGTCGATGCACACGGCGTCGACGTGTAGGTCCCATCCAGGCTCGCCGAGAACGTCTTGTCCGCGGTGCTGGTGCCCGTGATCGGATCGGTCGACTCGGCGTGCGCGTCCAGGTGCACCGTGACGCTGCCCAGCGACGCGTTGAACGTGCGGAACGCGATGTGGATGACCTCTTCGATCACGTCGTGGATCGAGTCGGCGATCATCGGGTACAGGTTCGAGTCGATCAGCTCGGTGTTCGGGTTCTGGCTGTTCAGGCCCTCGGCGTTGGTGCCGGCGCCCTCGTCATTGCCCATGAACTTGGCCATGTCGATGTACATGGTCCCCGTGGCCAGATCGAGATCGATGATGCTGGTCTCCGTGGTGATCGGCTCGGCCAGCAGGGCGTCGCGGATGGCACCGGAGACATTCGACTCGATGCGCGGCGTCACCGACACGTTGGCCGGCAGCGCGGCGAGGATCGGGTCGAGGAGGTTCGCCGACTCGACGATGCCGTTGACGGAATCCTCGATGGCGCCGTCGACCTGCGACGTCGTGTCGACCAGCTGGGCCGCGGCGTCCGCGACCTGCTGGGAACGGAGGGCGAGGATCAGGTCGCCGACCTTGTACTGGCCCTGTCCGCCGACGCCGTCGGGATCCTGGAAGACCCCGTCCACTGCCTCGACCTCGGCGCCGAGCGCGCCGATCTCCAGGTAGGCCTCGTCCATGAGGGCTGCGACGTCGCCGAATCCGAGGGAGTTGGCCAGCTGCAGCACGTCCAGCCGGGCGTTGCCCATGGACGCGCCGTCGATGCTGTCCAGCGTGAGCGAGCCATCCGCGCCGGCCACCGAGGTGATGGCCCGGGCATCCTTCGGCGAGGTCGCCTCAGACTGGGACTGCAGGACGCCGGCTTCGCCGAAGTCCAGGAAGTCGGTCAGCGGAATGTCGATGTTGCCGAGGGAGACGACCTCGCTGCCGAGTGCCGCGGCATCGAGGGCCTGATTGTCCGGGCCGGGGTTGGACGGGAAGGTCGCGCGCGACTGCCCGCCCCCCACGAGGGCCTGTTCGAACAGACTCGAATCGATGATGCTCGCCGCAGACTCCGCCGGCTCCTCGGGAGCCGTGTTCACGTCTGCGGAGGCTGGAAGGCCGTATCCCGCTATCGCAAGCGTCGAAGCGACGCCGATGGCGAGCGACCTCCTTAACCCTTTCTTGAGCCCCACACCTTTCCGGTGCGAGCGTGGTTGGTTCTCACTCACTAGTTTGTTCCCCTCTTTCTAGGAATGCCGGGGTGGCTGAACGTGCCGGTGGCACAAGCCACCCGCGCACTACTCAATACAGCTCGTTCACAGATTTCAAGGGGTCGCTCAAAACAAGCTGAATATTCGCGCAGAAGAATTGAAGCTTCACGTGAAGTCGAGGGGCGACGCGCGCGAAACGACGATCGGGGCAGACCTGGGCTTCTGACAAGGGGTTTCGTCAGGACGCCGTGACTGGGTGGCATGCTGGCACTGCATCACCTCGACAGGGAGTCATCCCTCTTCACATGAAAACTAAAGCGAATGGACGTCCGCCAATACCATGGACCTTTGGGCTCGTCAAGGGATGTGCGTGCACAGAGATTTAACCTGCGCGCCTCCTTGTCGTTGAACGCCGTCAATAAGGAACGCGAGGCCGTTAAGAAGGTGCGGCTGAATAGTGTTCTGTGACGTGCTTTCTTTACGCCTCCTGCGACCGATGCGATAGTGACGACGTGGAGGACACCCCGACATCGCAGACCCCCGACTGCCTCGTCATCGGCGGCGGTCCCGCCGGGCTGGTCGCCGGTCTGCTCCTGGCGCGCTCGGGCGTGCGGGTCACCGTTCTGGAGAAGCATGCCGACTTCCTCCGCGACTTCCGGGGTGACACCGTCCACCCGACCACGCTGACGCTGCTCGACGAGTTGGGCCTCTTCCCCGAGTTCGCCGCGCTGCCGCACAGCCGGATCGAGGAGGCCCGCCTGCCCGTGCGGGACGGCACCACCGTCCGCCTCGCGGACCTCCGGCGTCTGCCACTCCCCCACCCCTACATCGCGATCGCGCCGCAGTGGGACTTCCTGAACCTGCTGGCAGCCGCCGGCGAGCGCGAGCCGAACTTCGAGCTGCGCACGGAGACCGAGGTCACCGGCCTGGCCTGGGAGGACGGGCAGGTGGTGGGCGTCCGCTACCGGGACCGGGCGACGGGCCAAGGGCACGAGCTGCGTGCCCTGCTCACCCTCGCCGCGGACGGGCGCACCTCCGTGGCGCGCGCTGCTGCGGAGCTGCCGGTGCGCGAGTTCCCGGTGGGGGTCGACGCCTGGTGGTTCCGGGTCCCCACCGACGCGGCGACCTCGGCCGCACTCGGCAGCCGGCTCATGCCGCGCAACTCCAACGGCAACTTCTACGTGGTCATCCCCCGCCGCGGCTACGCGCAGGTCGCCCGGCTCATCCCGAAGGGCGCCGACGCCCGGCTCCGCGCGCAGGGCGTCGAACGGGTGCGGGCCGACCTCGCGGCGACCGTGCCCGAGCTGGCCGGCGCCGTGGACGGGTTGGAGCTCGACGACGTGAAGGTCCTCGACGTGCGGCTGAACCGGCTCGAGCGCTGGCACCGACCGGGCCTGCTCTGCATCGGCGACGCCGCCCACGCGATGTCGCCGATCGGCGGCGTGGGGATCAACCTCGCGATCCAGGACGGCGTGGCCGCGGCGCGCCTGCTCGCGCGCCCCCTGCTCCAGGGCCGCCTCGGCGACGCCCATGTGGCGGCCGTGCAACGCCGTCGCACTCCTCCGACCGTCTTCACCCAGGGTATCCAGCGGGCGATGCACCGGGGGTTCGACGCGGCGCTCGGGCGCGGCCGGGACTTCGCCCTGCCGACGACGGCGGCCCGGGTCCTCCGCGCCTTCCCGGCGCTGTCGCTGCTGCCCGCTTGGGCGATCGCGGTGGGGCTGCGCCCCGAGCACGCGCCGCCGGTGACGCGGCGACGACCGCCGCGGCCGGGCGGCCGTCGGGCACGGCACGCCGCCGAACCCCCGGGCGCGGACCACGGGCCCGCCGACGGGGCGGCGGCCGGGCCGGACACGATGGGTGGTCCGGCAGGGGGTCACTAATCGCGGGAATCCTGCGATGATCTCCCCATGGCAGAGCAGAGCACACCCAGGACGGACCACGGGCCGGACGAGCAGCACCGACGCGGAGCCGGGGTCGACGACGCGACCGTGGAGGCGCTCGGGAAGCTCTCCGAGGCGCTGGAGGTCGTGGAGCATGCCCGGGGCCTCCTGTACGGGTTCCACCGGCTCACCGGGACGGCCGACCTGGCACTGGACGACGCCGTCCGGCTGTTCCGGGAGGCCGGCCACCACGAGATGGCCGAGCGCGTGGAGACGGAGGTGCTGGGGCGCAACGTCATCCGCGGGCGGTGGACCTTCCAGATCGTCGAGGACTACGACGACAACTACTATGCGGCGTTCAAGGCGGTGGAGCGGGATGCGCGCCAGGAGCTGGCGGACGGCAAGCGGCACCTGTACGAGGCGGAGATGAAGGAGGCGCGCCGGACGCACGGACGGCGGCACCACGAGGCCCTGCCACCGGAGGACGAGTCCGCCGGAAGGTCTAGCGGGAGCGCATGACCGGTGCCATAGTAGCCCCCATGAGCCGCATGATCTTTGTCAATCTGCCGACCGCCGACCTCGCCCGCTCGGACCACTTCTACGAGACGCTCGGCCTCACCAAGAACACCGACTTCTCTGACGAGAACGCCAGCGGGTGGATCATCGACGAGAACATCTTCCTGATGGTCCTCAAGGAGAACTACTTCGCCACGTTCCTGCGCAACGGGGACAAGCCGGGCAGCGGAGAGGGCCACCAGCAGGTCCTGACCGCGCTCTCCGCCGAGAGCCGCGAGGACGTGGACGAGACCGTCGCCCGTGCCGTGAACGGCGGCGGGTCGGTGTACCGGCCGGCCACCGAGGAGATCCCCGGGATGTACGGGGCGGCGTTCGCCGATCCGGACGGGCACGTGTGGGAACTGGCGTGGATGGATATGGCCGCGATGCAGGCCGGCCAGACGGACAGCCAATGAGCACCCGAGCCCCAGCTCGGTCCCAGCATCACCGCCTAGAGTCGTAGACACCTCATGAAGGTGCGAGTGATGAGTGAAGGCCCCCAGCCATCGGCTGGGGGCCTTCGTCATGCTCTCAGCGGCGCCTCCCACTGTCAGGCCCCGCCCGCCGTCGTCCGCCGGGCCGCGCCCTCCGCATCGGGCCAGGCCCCGGTCATCGGAGCACGGAGGCGGCGAAGCCGGCGACCCGGTGCCGGAGTCCCTCGACGCGCTCCGCGACGAAGGCGTCCAGGTCGAAGCCCTTGTAGGGCAGCGGCGGCCGTTTCCGCACGTTGGCCGAGCACTGGAAGTTCTCGCAGATCAGCGTGCCCACGGTGGAGCCATCGCGACCCGCCTGACCGGCTCGTCGTGCCACGTACAGGACGGCGGGGTCCGCCAGGTAGACGTCCTCGCACCACGCGCACATCGCCGCCCGGGGGCTGCCTCCGGGCACCGCTCCCGTCTGCAGGACGAAGCCCACGGGCCCGTCGGGCGTGGGGACGACGGCGAAGCCGCGCCGGGGATCCTGGCGATCCCTCCAGCCAAGGTACTCCCGGCGAGACCAGTCCAACTGCCGCAGCCCGGGCGGCAGCGAGAGCCTGGCCGCGTCCTTGCGCGAGCAGTTAACGAAGGAGGTACGGATCTCGTGATCACTGAGCGGATTCATCGGTGCTCTCCTCGAGCGGATCGGTGTAGAGGACGGTCGCCAGCGACCTGCGGGGGCGCGCGGTGCCAGCGGACCGGTCGTCGACCTCCGCGATCAGCGCCTGGATCCGCCGACTGAGCTCGCGCAGCTCCTCGTCCGTGGCCCGGAAGGCGACGTGCCCGAAGCTGACCTCGTCGGCGTCCAGGTGCTCGATCCGGTCGTCCACACGCGCCGCCACGTCGGCGAGGAATGCCGTGAAGAGCGCGCGCCGCTGGCCGGGCTGCAGGCCGCGCATGCCGTCCTCCGAGAGGAGCGCGGCCTCGGGGCCCAGACGATAGGTCCGTTCGACCCCTCCGCGGACGGGGCGCTCTCGGGCGACGGCCAGCGCTCCGCCGTCGTGCAGGGCCGCCACGTGCCGGTAGAGGCTCGCCGGCGGCACGTCCGGCAGCCGCGCACGCAGCTCGCCCGTCGTGAGCTCGCGACCACCCAGGAAGGACCGCAGGATCTGGAGGCGGACGGGGTGCATGACCAGTTCCGTGGGACTCGTTCGCTCCTGCATGTTGATTATCGTAGCTGATAATCAAAGAGGCTCAGGATCCGGAGCCGACGCTCCCGACGCGCAGGTGCAGCGGCCACGAGATCGGCCGCGTCCGGGCGCGCTCGCCCCAGAGTTCGGCGAGCTCTCCGCGGAACGCCGCCAGCAGATCCTCCTCACCCGCCTCGCGGGCGCGGGCGACCGCGGACCACGTGGAGAGGTAGCCGAGGAAGGCGTCCAGGGCGACGCGCAGCTCGATCCGCAGTCGTGGCCCGTCGATCTCCTGGAAGGGGAAGTCGACGGTGGTGTAACCGGCCTCCACGATTCTCCGCTCCGGCGGCCAATACGGACCCATCTCCTCGGCGTAGAAGCGGTCGAACCGCTCGGCCAGGCGTCGTTCCACCGCGTCCGGCGCGGCGGGATCGTCCCCGTCGTGGTCGAAGCGCATGAGGCCGTACCCGATCAGCGCCACCAGCGCGCCCGGTGCGGCGATGCGCCGGGCTTCCGCGTAGAACCGGTCCAGGTCGAACCAATGCGCCGCCTGGGCCGCCGTGATGAGGCCGGCGGCCCCGTCCGGCACCGGCAGCGCTTCCGCCGGCCCCACGCGGTACTCCACCCCCTCCCGCCGGCGAGCGCTGGCGATCTGGCCGGAGCTCGGGTCGACGCCGATCACCCGCTCGAACCGCTCGGCCAGCAGCGCGGTCAGCTGCCCGCTGCCGCAGCCGACGTCGACGGCGAGCTCGCGGGCGCCCCCGGCGTCCGCCGTCGACTCGGCCAGCCAGTCGGCGAGCGCCTGCGGGTACTCGGGGCGGTAGGCCGCGTACGCCTCGCCGCCGGTCTCGAACCAGTTCCGTCCAGCCATCGTGTGCTCCTCGTCGCCCGCTACGCGTGGCCCGGCCCGGCGTCGCCCGCCCCCGAGGCGGCCTCGGGCGCGAGGTTGCACGCCGTCCAGACGGTCCAGTGGTCCTGCTCGGAGATCGGAGCCCGGCTCGGGCGGCCCGCCCCGCCGGGACGGCCGGCCTCCCCGTACTCCGCAGCGATGAAATCGACCAGGTCGTCCAGCTCGGCGTCGTCGAGCTCGTGGAGGATCGACCGCCCGGTCCGGGACCGGAGGTCCGCAGCCAGTTCCGCCACGGACGCGTACTCCCGGCGGACCTCCTGGAACGGGCGCGCCAGGACGTCGTCGAATCCGGCCGCGGAGAGGGCGGCCTCCACCTCGCCCGGGGCCGGGCGCCGCGCCCGCTCGACCTCCAGCAGTCGCGGGTAGCGCTCGAAGAAGTAGCCGCGCGGGTGCTCGGGCGACCCCGGCCGGGCGACGTCGTCCATGGTCCGATCCTGGACGATCAGCATCCCGTCCGGCCGGAGGATCCGCCGGGCCTCGACGAAGACCGCCCGCAGGTCCTCCACGTGGTGGATGAGCGCGCGCTGGAGCACCACGTCGAAGGAGCCGGCCTCCAGTCCGGTGTCCGCGGCATCCGCGACGGCGAAGTCGAGGGTCCCGCCGCGCCCGGCCCGCAGGCCGCGGCCTGCCGCGCGCTCGCGGGCGCCGGAGACCATGCCCGCCGAGCCATCGACCCCGACGACCGCAGCGGCCCCGGCATCGAGCAGCGCCGTGGAGTAGATGCCCCCGCCGCAGCCGATGTCCGCCACGCGCGCGCCGGGCAGCTCCACCAGGCCGCCGACGAAGTCAGCCCAGGCCGTGTTGGCCCTCCGCGCGGCATAGGTGCGCCGGTTCCCCGGGTCTGCGAAGTCGATGCCCATCGAATGCTCCTGCCCGGCCGGCGTCTGCGGCCTCGCGCCTGTGCCTGTGCCTGTGCCGTCTAGTGTCGGTCGCGCGCCTTCATGTAGAGGTCGAAGGCCTTGGCGAGCGGCTTGTTCAGCGGGTAGTCCCACTCGCCGAGGGTCTGCACGACGTCGCACCCCAGCGTGGTCTTGAAGAGCGTCAGCCCGGCCAGATGGTGCTCCCTGTCCAGGGTGGCGGAGACGCCGCCGTGGTCGAGGAACGCGCACCCCGCGGCCAGGGAGTCGACGATCATGCGGTGGATGAGCGCCTTGGGCGCGAACAGTTTCCGCTCCTGCGACGAGGACGCCCCGTAGACGTACCAGGACCCCTCGCCGGACTGCACGCGGATCGCGGAGGCGAGGTCGCGCCCCTCGTGCACCGCGAAGTACAGGGTGCAGGTGCCCGGGGCGTGGGCGTTCAGCTCGTTGTACATGGTGGTGAAGTACTGTGCCGGACGGCCGGTGAAGCCGTCCCGCTCGGCCGTCTCCCGGTACAGCGCGTGGAAGCGGTCGACGTCGTCCGCCCCGCCCACCTGGACCTCCAGGGGCCCCGAGGCCGCCTTGCGGGTCTCGCGGCGGGCGTTCTGGTTCATGCTGGCGAGGACCCCGTCGACGTCGAGCGGCTCGCCGGCGGCGTCGCGCAGCGGGATCCGGGCCTGGAACTCGGGCTGGCCGGCGGTGAAGTCCTCGCTGACCTCGGGCTTGGTCCAGCCGGCGGCGGCCAGCCGGGAGGCGGTGAACTCCGCCTGCTGGTCGCTCCGGAGCGGCGGCAGGTCGCTCATGAGGGCGTGGGCGGGGCCGTCCTCGCCCTTCTTGCCGGAGAGGGCCTTGCGGACGTCGGCGGCGCGCCACACGTTGCGGACGCCGGGGACGCCCATGCGGACCAGGAATGCGCCGTGGCGCCTGAGGTGCGCCAGCAGCGGCTCCGTGACCTCCGCCGTCGTGTGGGCGGCCCAGTCGAGGACGGGCCCCTCGGGGAGATAGGCGAGCGTGCGCTTGAGGACGGGCAGGGGGCGGTGCAGCACCTGGGCGCTGCCGACCTGCTGCCCGGACGCGAACCAGCCGAGGTACTCGGGCCGCCACTCGCGCTTCACACGCGCCCACGCCGGCAGCTGCAGGAAGCTGGCCCCGGGCCGTTCGGCGAGGAATGCGCGGTGCTCGTCGGCGGTGATCGGACGGACGGAGAGCTGGGTGGCAGGCACGGCATTCAGCATAGCCCGGGCACAACTTCCGGCCGGGACCCCCTAGCCTTAGTGCACTGAAGTAGCTACGCTGGTGTAAAAGGTTGCACTAGCACCTCGGACGCAGCGTCCACCGCGAAGCCGCGACGATACGACCCGAAGGGAACAACGATGTTGACCACGGACACCACCCGCATCCCCGCCCAGGAACTGCCGGCGCTGCCGGCCTGGAAGGACCTCAAGACGGCGGCCACCGCCCTGCAGCAGGTCCAGATCAAGGACGGCTCCATCCCGGAGGCCGCGGACCACGCCACCGCCCGGGCCTGCGTCGAGACGATCGTCGAGTCGCTCGAGGAGCTGCGCACCCACCTGCCGCACGACGACGAGTACCTGCGGCTGGTGCAGCAGGACCTGCGCCGCTGGGAGCAGGACGGCTTCGGCGTCCCCGACTTCCTCGACTCGCTGGTGGCGTTCCACCCGGAGCAGGCCCGCGTGGACGGCCTGCCGCACCTGGTCCTCTTCCCGATGTACACGCAGAACGGCAGCACCAACCGCTTCGTCGAGGCGGTCCTGGTGCAGGTCATCTGGCCGGAGTTCATCGCCGACCTGGAGGCCGGCGACTACTCGAACAAGCTGTTCGTGCCGATCCGGTTCCTCGACTTCACACCCGGCTACGACACCAATTCGGCCGTCCTGTTCCCCGAGAGCGTCGCCGTCCGCAGCACCCCGGCGTTCACCTGGGGCGGCATCTTCGCCGACCGCGAGGCCGCCCGCTTCCGCCGCGTGCTCAAGGCCGCCGCGGACATCACGTCCCTGGAGCTGCCGCCGGGCGCGGACGAGCTCGCCGAGGACCAGCACCTGGCGGAGAAGACGTTCGTCATGTGGGACCTGATCCACGACCGCACCCACATGCGCGGCGACCTGCCGTTCGACCCGTTCATGATCAAGCAGCGCATGCCGTACTTCCTGTACTCGCTCGAGGAGCTCCGCTGCGACCTGACCGCGTTCCGCGAGTCGGTCCGGATCGAGCACGACGAGAAGCGCGACGACGCCACGCGCCGCTACGCCAAGCTGGTGCAGTACGCGGTGATCTTCGACCGCATCTTCCGCTTCGCCGTCACCGGCAGCCGGGTGCGCAACTACGACGGCCTGGGCGGGCAGCTGCTGTTCGCGTGGATGCACCAGCACCACGTCCTGCACTGGACCGACGGCAAGCTGAGCATCGACTGGGACGAGGCGGCCGGCGTCGTCGTCGAGCTCGGCGCCCGGATCGAGGACCTGTACTGGCGCTCGATCGACCGCCCCAAGACGGCCCACTGGCTCGCCGCCTACGAGATGATCTCCGAGACCCTGGCCCCGAACCCGGCGTCGGTCTGGGCGAAGGGCCCCGACGCCCTCCCGCTGGACGGCCCTCCGCGCGGCCTCACCGACCAGGTGCTCGACGACGAGTTCCCGCTCTCCATGTTCTACGAGGCGCTGGAGCGCAAAATCCGCCCGGTCATCGAGTCCACGTCCGGCATCACCGGTGCGTCCCCGGAGCTGGACGACGACGCAGCGAAGGAGTCCGCGTGAGCCGCACCGTGGTGGTCGCGGGCGCGACCAGCGCCTCCGGCGTCGCCGTCGCCACCGCCCTGGCCGAGGCCGGGATGCGTGTGGCGGCGGTGGGCAGCAGCGCCGAGCGGGTCGAGCCCGTCGCGGCCCTGCACCCGCAGATCACCGGGTACGCGTGCGACCTCGCCGACCGCGACGCCGTCGCCGGCCTGGCCGACGCCGTGCGCGCCGACCTCGGGCCCGTCGACGGGCTGATCCACCTGGTGGGCGGCTGGCGGGGCGGCAAGACGCTGGCGGACCAGTCGGACGAGGACTGGGACTTCCTGCACCGCCGCGTGCTGACCACGCTGCGCAACACCACGCGCGCGTTCGACGCCGACCTCGCCGCCTCCGAGGCCGGCCGGGCGGCGATCGTCTCCGCCGAGTCC
Organism: Zhihengliuella sp.; assembly: GCF_031178195.1. Classification (GTDB taxonomy): domain Bacteria; phylum Actinomycetota; class Actinomycetes; order Actinomycetales; family Micrococcaceae; genus Zhihengliuella. The sequence goes on along the minus strand of NZ_JAPSJL010000004.1, from coordinate 60,495 downwards.
GCCGCCGCGCCCACCGCGGGCGGGGCGAACTACGCCGCCGTGAAGGCCGCCGCGGAGACCTGGACCCTCGCGATGGCCCAGGGGTACGACGGCGGGCGCGCGGCCGCCGTCGTCCTGGTGGTCAAGGCGCTGGTGGACGCGGGCATGCGCGCGGCCCAGCCGGAGCGGCGCTTCCCCGGCTTCACCGACGTCGAGGTCCTCGGCGCGGCAGCGGTGCAGCTGTTCGAGCGCGACGCCGCCGAGATCAACGGACGGCGCCTGCGTCTGGGAACATCGTTGTCGACGGACCACCCTTCCGAGACAGGAGTCTTCGCATGACCTCGACCGCCACGGAACCCGCCGTGCTCGCCCAGCCGCGCGGGTTCGCCTCCGACAACTACGCCGGTGCCCACCCGGAGGTCCTCGCGGCCGTCGCCGCGGCGAACTCGGGCCACGCGACCGCCTACGGCGAGGACGGCTGGACGGCCCGCCTGCAGGACGTGGTCCGCGGCCACTTCGGCGAGCGGGCGCAGGCCTTCCCGGTCTTCAACGGCACCGGCGCCAACGTCCTCTCGCTGCAGGCGCTGCTGCCCCGCTGGGGCGCCGTCGTCTGCGCCACCACCGCCCACATCAACGTGGACGAGAACGGCGCGCCGGAGCGCATGGGCGGCATGAAGCTGCTGTCCGTGCCGACCCCGGACGGCAAGCTCACGCCGGACCTGATCGACCGCGAGGCCTGGGGCTGGGGCGACGAGCACCGCGCCCAGCCGCTGGCCGTGTCCATCACGCAGACCACTGAGCTCGGCACCTGCTACACGCCGGAGGAGATCCGCGCGATCGCGGACCACGTGCACGCCCGCGGCATGCGCCTGCACCTGGACGGTGCGCGCCTGTCCAATGCGGCGGCCCACCTGGGCGTGCCGCTGCGCGCGTTCACCACGGACGCCGGGGTCGACGTCGTGAGCATGGGCGGGACCAAGAACGGCATGCTGTTCGGCGAGGCCGTGGTCTGGCTCGGGGAGGATGACCCGGGCCTGCAGTACCTGCGCAAGATGGACATGCAGCTCGCCTCGAAGATGCGCTTCCTCTCGGCCCAGCTGATCGCCCTGTACGAGGGCGACCTGTGGCTGCGCTCGGCCGGGCACGCGAACCGGATGGCGCAGCGGCTCCGCGAGGGCCTGGCGGGCCTCGACGCCGTCACGCTGACGCAGCCGACCCAGTCCAACGGCGTCTTCGCCGTCCTGCCCGACGGCGCCGCGGACCGCGTGCGCGAGTCGTACCGGTTCTACGACTGGGACCAGGCCACCGGGGAGGTCCGCCTCATGTGCTCCTGGGACACCACCGAGGAGGACATCGACGGCCTGATCGCCGCCGTGAGGGCGGCCGTCGCCGGTTAGCGAACCGCCCTAGGCCATGGTCGGCGGCGTCGGGATCGTGAGGATCTCGGCGCCGTCGTCCGTGATGGCGACCGTGTGCTCGCTGTGCGCGGTCCGGCAGCCGGTGGCGCTGCGCAGCGTCCAGCCGTCGGGGTCGGTGACGAGCCGGGCCGTGTCCACCATGGCCCAGGGCTCGAGGGCGAGCATCAGTCCGGGCCGGAGCGTGTAGCCCCGGCCGGGGCGGCCGGTGTTCGGCACGTGCGGGTCCTGGTGCATGGTGGAGCCGATGCCGTGGCCGCCGAACTCGGTGTTGACCGGGTAGCCGGCGTCGCCGAGGACCGTGCCGATCGCGTGGGAGATGTCGCCGATCCGGGCTCCGGGCCGCGCGGCCGCGATGCCCGCCTCCAGCGCGCGCTCGGTCGCCTCGATCAGGGCCACGCTCTCCGGCGGTCGCGCCTCCCCCACCAAGAAGCTGATGGCGGAGTCCGCCGCGACCCCGTCCAGCACCACCGCGAGGTCGAGCGTCAGCAGGTCGCCGTCGGCGAGGGCGTAGTCGTGCGGCAGGCCGTGCAGCACGGCGTCGTTCACGGCGGTGCAGACGTAGTGGCCGAACGGCCCCCGGCCGAAGGACGGCTCGTAGTCCACGTAGCAGGAGCGCGCGTCGGCGGCGACGATCATGTCCTTCACCCAGCGGTCGATCTCCAGGAGATTGGTGCCCACCGCCGCCCGGTCCCGCACGGACTGCAGGATGTCGGCGACGAGGCGGCCGGTGACCCGGGCGCGCGCCAGCTCGGCGGGGTTCAGGATCTCGATCACGCAGTGCTCCTCCAACAGGCGGCCTTCGGTCCCCGCCAGCCTATCTTCCCCCGGGATTCCCTCTGCCAGGCTGCCGCTCGGCTCGACGGCTCGCGCAGACCGACGAAAAATACCCCCAGGGGGTACTTGACGGCGATACCCCTGAGGGGTATGTTTGCGGTCATGGAGACGACGAGCCCGCACCCCACCGCACCCCACGGCACGGCCCCGGACACCGGACCTCACGGCTACTCGGCCGACAAGGAGGCGCTGCTCAAGCGGCTGCGCCGCATCGAGGGGCAGGTGCGCGGGATCGCACGCATGGTCGAGGAGGACACGTACTGCATCGACGTCCTCACCCAGGTCGCCGCGGTCAACGCCGCCCTGCACAAGGTGTCGCTGAACCTCGTCGAGGACCACATCGGCCACTGCGTGGTGGGCGCCGCCGAGCGCTCGCAGGCCACCGGCGACCCCAGCATCGTCGACGCGAAGGTCAAGGAGGCCTCCGCGGCCATCGGCCGTCTCCTGCGCTGACCCGCTCCGAACCACCGACACCACCACCCCCGAGGAGAACCCTATGAGCACCACCACCCTCACCGTCGACATCGCCGGCATGACCTGCGGCCACTGCGTCGCCTCCGTGACGGAGGAGATCGAGTCGATCGCCGGCGTCGAGTCCGTCGACATCGACCTCAACGCCGGCGGCGTGTCCACGGCCCGCATCACCTCTGCCCGCGAGCTCACTGAGGCCCAGGTCGGGGAGGCCGTCGCCGAGGCCGGCTACACCCTGGTCAGCAACAACGGCTGACCGCGGGGGCCGGCCGGCGCCGTTCGGGCACCGTCCGGCCACCGCCTCCCCCTCCATCGGGCCGGAGCCCCCGGCTCCGCTCGCACGGTGCGGGCCGGCTCGCCGTCGGTCCGCACCGCTCCACCCCTCCGCTCGTGGATACCCCTCTGCCCATTCGGGAGCCATCATGACCAGCCACCACACCGCCCACGGCAGCCCCGCTGCCGACCACTCCGCGCACGGCGCCGAGACCCGCGTCGTCGAGCTCTCGATCGACGGGATGACCTGCGCCTCCTGCGTACGCCGCGTGGAGCGGAAGCTCGGGAAGCTCGACGGCGTCGAGGCCACCGTCAACCTGCCTCTCGAATCCGCGCGGGTGACCGCCCCCGCCGGCATGAGCACCGACGAGCTCATCCGCGCCGTCGAATCGGCCGGCTACCAGGCCGAGGAGGTCAAGCACGAGCACGGCCACGGCCACCAGCACGAGGACCTCCCCGCCGACGTCCTGCGCACCCGCCTGATCGTCGCGGCCGTCTTCACCATCCCGCTGTTCGTCATCTCCATGGTCCCGGGCGCCCAGTTCCCGCACTGGGGCTGGGTCGCGTTCGCGCTCGCCACCCCGGTGACCCTGTGGTCCGGCTGGCCGTTCCACCGCGCCGCCGCCGTCAACGCCCGGCACGGCGCCTCCACCATGGACACGCTCGTCTCGATCGGCGTGCTCGCCGCCTACCTCTTCTCCGCGTGGCAGCTGATCAGCACGCCGGACCTCACCGCGCACGCCGGCGGCCACATGGCCTCCATGGCGGACCACCAGCTGTACTTCGAGACGGCCGGCGTCGTCGCGACGTTCCTGCTGCTCGGGCGCTGGCTCGAGGCCCGAGCCAAGGCGCGCGCCGGCGACGCCCTGAAGTCCCTGCTCAGCCTGGGCGCCAAGGACGCGACCGTGCTGCGCCCCGGCCCGGACGGGCGCGACCGGGAGGAGCGCATCCCGGCGCAGGACCTCGTCCCCGGCGACGTCCTGGTGGTCCGCCCGGGCGAGAAGATCGCCACCGACGGCGAGGTGCTCGACGGCGCCTCCGCCGTGGACACCTCCCTCCTCACCGGCGAGTCCGTGCCGGTCGAGGTCGCGCCCGGCGACGCCGTCACCGGGGCGACCATCAACACCTCCGGACGCCTGCTCGTGAAGGCCACGCGCGTCGGCAGCGAGACCACGCTGGCGCAGATGGGTCGCCTCGTCTCCCAGGCGCAGACGGGCAAGGCGCCCATCGCCCGACTGGCGGACCGGATCTCGGGCGTCTTCGTCCCGATCGTCCTCGCCATCGCGCTGCTGACCTTCGTGCTGTGGCTGGTCCTGACCGGCGACCTGCAGTCCGCGTTCACGGCCGCGGTCACCGTCCTGGTCATCGCCTGCCCGTGCGCCCTGGGCCTGGCCACCCCGGTGGGCCTGCTCGCCGGCACGGGCCGCGGCGCCCAGCTGGGCCTGCTGATCCGCGGCCCGGAGGTCCTCGAGGACACCCGGCGCGTCGGCACGGTGGTCCTGGACAAGACGGGCACGGTCACCGCCGGCCAGCTCGAGGTCACCGCGGTCCACGCCTTCGCCCACCCCTCGGCGGGCACCACCGCGTCCGACGACGACGCCCGCCGGCAGGTGCTGCGCCTCGCCGGGGCGGCCGAGTCCGGCTCCGAGCACCCCATCGCCCACGCGATCGTCGAGCACGCCCGCGCGACGGCCGGCTCCCTGCCGGACGTCCGCGACTTCGCCTCCTCGGCCGGCGGTGGCGTCCGGGCGAGCGTCGAGGCGACGGCCGTCGTCGTCGGGCAGGCCGCCTGGCTGGCCGAGAACGGCGTCGACGTCCCGGAGGACGTCCGGCGGCGCCTGCGCGCCGCGCAGGACGCCGGCTCGACGGCGATTCTCGTCGGCACCGCCGGGACGGATGCCGGCGCGCCCCGGGTGACCGGGATGCTCGAGCTCCGCGACACCGTCAAGGAGGGCTCCGCCGCGGCGATCGCCCGCCTGAAGGACCTGGGGCTGCGCCCGGTCCTCCTCACCGGCGACAACCCGGGTGTGGCCCGGCAGGTCGCCGCCGAGGTGGGCATCGACCCGGACGACGTCTACGCAGGCGTCCTGCCCTCCGGCAAGGTCGACGTGGTGAAGGAACTCCAGGCCGGCGGCGCGGCGGTCGCGATGGTGGGCGACGGCGTGAACGACGCGCCGGCGCTGGCGACGGCCGACCTCGGCATCGCGATGGGCTCCGGCACCGATGTGGCCATCGAGGCCGCGGACATCACCGTGATGGGCAGCCACCTGGGTCAGGTGGTGCAGGCGATCGAGCTCTCGCGGGCGACCCTGCGGACCATCAAGACCAACCTGTTCTGGGCCTTCGCCTACAACACGCTGGGCATCCCGGTGGCCGCGTTCGGGCTGCTGAACCCGATGATCGCCGGGGCCGCCATGGCCGCGAGCTCCGTCCTGGTGGTCCTGAACAGCCTCCGCCTGCTGCGCTTCGGGCGCCGGGACGGCAACGGCCACGCTGCCCGGGATCACGCCGCGACCGCGGAGGCCGGGGCCGCGGCGGGATCCGCCCACTAGAACGGGCGGCGCGCCAGGGTCAGTCGGCGGAGTCCGGGCGCGGCGGCACGATCGGGATCGGCGCCGTCGCCTCGGGCCCGCTGAGCAGCGGGTCCGGGCCCATCGGCTCGCCGGCGGCCCGGATCCGCCGCAGTTCGTCGGTACGGACCAGCAGCACGCCGCCGACGATGCAGACGCCGCCGAGGATCTGGATGGGGGCCGGGACCTCCGCGAGCAGCAGCCAGGCCCAGAGCACGGCGAACATCACCTCGGTCAGGGCGATGAAGGAGGCCAGCGTGGCGCCGAGCGCGCGGGCCGCGATGATCCCGGAGACGTAGGCCAGCACGGCGGCGATGACGATGAGCCCGGCGAGGGCGACCCACCAGGGCGTCTCGAAGCCGCTGAACTCGACCATCCCGAAGGTGGCCCGCATCGGGATCAGACCCACGGCGCCGAGCCCGAACATGAGGCAGGCGCCCAGGAACAGTCCCCCGGTGGTCAGGACCAGCGGGTGCAGGGTGTCGTTCTGCTGGGCGCTCACCACGAAGTAGACGGCGAGGCCGATCGCCGCGGCGAGCCCCCAGAGGACGCCGGCCGGGTGGACGGACTGGGAGCCGGTCACGTCGAGGACCAGGACGAGGCCGGCGACGGCGAGGAGGACTCCGCCGGCACGCATCAACTGGGGCCGCTGACGCGTGACCGCCCACGAGGCGAGGACGATCAGGACCGGCGCCATGTACTCGAGGAGCAGGGCGACCGAGACGTCCAGGTACTGGACCGCCTGGAAGTAGGCGAACTGGCACACGGCCACGCCGAAGACGCCGAAGAGCACCACCGGCTTCCAGTTGGAGGCGAGCGTGTGCCACTGGCCGCGCAGGACGAACAGGGTCGGGACCAGGAGGATCGCCGCCGCGCCGAGCATGCGGACGCCGACGGCCGCGCCGCTGGACCAGCCGGCGTCGAGCAGCGGCTTGGCGAAGGCCCCGGACGTCGCGAACACGGCCGCGCTCAGCAGGGCCACCCAGACACCCGCCGCCGAAGGCCGGCGCGGCGCCAGGGCCGCACCGCCCGCCGCGCCCCGTTCCGTCGTTCCGGGCGCCGACCCGCTCTGCTGCTCCACAGCTCTCTCCCGTCCCCGAGCCCCCGGCTCGCGCGCTCCCCTCCCGCTGCGCCGAGATGGCACCGAGCGGTCATGGGTGAAATGAATTAGACTCCTGACAGACGATGATACGCGCTCATCCCCGGAGGTTCACAACCGTCATGCACTTTGCCCCTGACACCCTGCTGTCACTGAAGACGGCCGTCCACCTGGTGAACACGGCGGCGGGGCCCGGGGACGACCTGCGGACCATGGCCGACCTGGACCACTTCCTGCAGGAGGAGGACTTCACCGGATCGCGGACGCGGACCGAGGGCGAGCTGCGCGAGGTGCGTCACCTGCGGACGGTGTTCCGCACCCTCTGGACGGCGGAGGAGGACCACGCCGTCGAACTGGTGAACAACATCCTGCGCAACGCGCGTGCCCTCCCGCAGCTCGTCAAGCACGACGGGTGGGACTACCACCTGCACGCGACCACGCCGGAGGCACCGCTGGCCGAGCGCATCGCCGTGGAGATCGCCCTGGCCGTGCTCGACGTGATCCGCAGCGGCGAGCTCGAGCGCCTGCGCGTCTGCGCGGCGCAGGACTGCGAGGCACTGCTGCTGGACGAGTCCCGCAACCGGTCCAAGCGGTTCTGCGACACGGGCAACTGCGCGAACCGCGAGCACGTCCGCGCCTACCGCGAGCGCAAGGCACGGTCCGCCTGACCGGGGCGGCCGCGGGCCATGCGGCCCGTTCCCTGGCTTAGGAGAGCTCGCGACGGAGTTCCGGCCTACCCCATCCCTTGGCGTGAAGTGCCATGCCTGGGCAGTAACAATGCCGACTCGGAACGTCATGCCGGGTCATCTTCCGAGGCGCCTCCCGGGCCGTTGTAACCGACCGACTCCGGGGCGAACCCGCTCCCGACGCGCCGGTAAAGTCCTTCCGTCGCCCGCGCCCCTCTCGCCTCTCCGGCAGCGGCACCGGCACGCCCACCTCTGACACGACGATTCCCGGGAGTCCCCATGAACCCCTCGATCTCTGCCGCCCCGGCAGCGGCGAGCGCCGCCGCGCAGCCTGCCGAGACCGGCCTCCAGCGGTCCCTCGGTCCGCGGCACCTGATCATGATCGCCATGGGCGGGGTGATCGGCTCCGGGCTCTTCGTCAGTTCCGGCTACACGATCTCGCAGGCGGGCCCGCTCGGTGCCGTGATCGCCTACCTCATCGGCGCGTTCGTGGTCTACCTGGTGATGTCCTGCCTCAGCGAGCTCGCCGTCGCCTACCCGGTCTCAGGCGCGTTCCACGTCTACGCCACCCGCTCGATCGGCCCGGGCACGGGCTTCGCGACCGCCTGGCTGTACTGGCTGACCTGGGCCGTCGCGCTCGGCTCGGAGTTCACCGCCGCTGGCCTGCTCATGCAGCGCTGGTTCCCGGCCGTCGACGTCTGGATCTGGTGCCTGGTCTTCGCGGCCCTGCTCTTCGGACTCAACGCGGTCTCGTCGAAGTTCTTCGGCGAGGCCGAGTTCTGGTTCGCCCTGGTCAAGGTCGCCGCGGTGATCGGACTCATCGTCCTCGGCGGCGCGGCGCTCCTCGGCTTCCGCCCGCTGAGCGAGGGCGGCGACCACCCCTTCCTCTTCGAGAACTTCCAGACCACCGCCGGCCTCTTCCCGAACGGTTTCACGGGCGTCCTGATCACCACGCTGGCCGTCTTCTACGCGTTCTCCGGCTCGGAGCTGATCGGCGTCGCCGCGGGCGAGACCAAGGATCCGGCGACCAGCATCCCGAAGGCCATGCGCAGCACCGTGATCCGGCTCCTGATCTTCTTCGTCGGTGCCATCGCCGTCATCGCGGCGACCGTGCCGTACCAGGAGGTCGGCGTGGATGAGAGTCCCTTCGTCACGGTCTTCTCGACCATCGGCATCCCGTGGGCGGCGGACCTGATGAACTTCGTCATCATCACGGCCCTCCTGTCCGCCGGGAACAGCGGCCTGTTCTCCTGCGCCCGCATGCTCTACTCGCTCGCCGACGAGGGCCAGGCCCCCGCCGTCCTGCGCCGGGTCACCCGCCGCGGCATCCCGCTGGTCGCGCTCTCCGTGAGCATGCTCGGCGGGCTGGCGTCGCTGATCAGCAGCGTCATCGCCCCGGAGACGGTCTTCCTGGTCCTGGTCTCGATCTCCGGCTTCGCCGTCGTCGGGGTCTGGATGTCCATCACCGCCTCGCACTTCTTCCACCGGCGGGCCTTCGTCCGCGCCGGCGGCGACATCGCCGATCTGCCGTACCGCTCGCCTTTCTTCCCGGTGGTCCCGATCCTGGCCTTCGCGCTCTGCCTTGTCTCGCTGATCGGCATCGCGTTCGATCCCGAGCAGGTGGCGGCCCTCTACTTCGGCCTCCCGTTCGTCGGCGCGTGCTACGCCTACTATCACTTCAGGCTCCGGCGGACCGTCCGCTCGCGACCGATTCGCTGACCCCGCCCAGAGCCGATCCGCTTCGACTCCGATCCCGCCCCCTGGAGGACCGCATGCCCCGCAGCACCCGCCTGAGCCGCCTCCTCGCCGCCGGCGAGGACCTGGTGGTGGACGGCGCCCTCGCGACCGAGCTGGAACGGCACGGGTGCGATCTCGCGGATCCGCTGTGGTCCGCCAAGGTCCTCCTCGAGCAGCCGCACCTGATCGAGCGGGTCCACCGCGAGTACTTCGAGGCCGGCGCCCGGATCGCCATCACGGCCAGCTACCAGGCGACGCCGCAGGGATTCGCGCAGCGCGGCATCGACCAGGCGACGGCGTTGGAGCTGGTCGCCTCGAGCGTGCACCTGGCCGATGCGGCGCGCACGGCCTACGCGCAAGCGCACGCGGGATCGGCGGAGCTGGTGGTCGCCGGCTCGGTGGGCCCCTACGGCGCCTACCTGGCCGACGGATCGGAGTACCGGGGCGACTACCGGCTGGGCCGCGCCGCGTTCGAGGACTTCCACCGGCCGCGCGTCGAGGCGCTCGTCGCCGCGGGGGCGGACTGCCTCGCCTGCGAGACCCTGCCCTCGGCCGCGGAGGCCGAGGCCCTGCTGGAACTGGTGGCGGAGTACGACGTCGAGGCCTGGTTCTCGTTCACGCTGCGGGACGGCGGGCACCTCAGCGACGGGACGTCGCTGGACGAGGTGGCGGCGCGGTGCGCCGTGGAGCCGCGGGTCGCGGCGATCGGGGTGAACTGCGTGCCGCTGGAGCTGGTGACGCCGGCGCTGACGACGCTGGGCGCGGCGTCGGATCTGCCGCTCATCGCCTATCCGAACTCGGGCGAGGCCTACGATCCCACGACGAAGACCTGGTCTCCTGCGCCGGCGACGACGTCCGCGGGAGCGGAGCTCTCCGGGCCGGCGGACGGGGTCGCCGAGTGGCGGGCGCTCGGTGCCCGACTGATCGGCGGCTGCTGCCGGACGACCCCGCGGGACATCGCGGCGGTGGGCACGGCGATCCACGCCGGCTAAGCCCGCTCCGGGAGCGGTCCCCTGCTTCGGCTCCCGTGCGGGGAGGACGGAGGGCGGCCCCGCGGCACGCTGCCGTGGAGCCGCCCTCCGGACGGGACGCCGTCGGGTCAGTAGCGCGCGGCGACGTCGAGCATGTTGTGCGGGCTGTAGTCCACGTCCGTCACGGCGACGCCCATCTCCGCGTTGCGGGCGTGGGCGATCTGACCGTCGCCGATGTACAGGGCCACGTGGTAGATGCCCTCGGCGGTGCCGTCGTTGGACCAGAAGACGAGATCGCCGACCTGCAGCTGGTCCAGCGAGACGTGCTCGCTGGCCGCGGCGAACTGGTCGCCGGAGGTGCGCGGCGCCTCGATGCCGGCCTCGGCGAGGGCACCCTCCGTGAATCCGGAGCAGTCGTAGCTGTTCGGCCCCGTGCCGCCCCAACCGTAGTGGACGTTCGGATCGTTGGCCTTGTCGACGGCCCACTGGACGGCGTGCTCCCAGGCTCCGCCGACAGACTCGGCGGAAGCGGGCTCGGCGTAGCTCGCCTGCTCGGTGGACTGCTCGGTCGAAGCCGTGTCATGGGCCGAGGCCGGCGCAGGTCCCGCCAGCGTGGCGCCGGCAATGGTCAGGATGCCGGCCGCGCCCAGCGCGAGCGAGCGCATGCGGCGGGGCAGGGCGACGGCGTCCTCGGTCGGCGTGCGGGCGTCATGGAAGAAGTGGGACATGGGATTACCTTGATAGACAGCGGTCGGGCGCTCCGGCCGAGCGGCGCCGAGGTGCTCCGCAGAGGCACCTCGACCCCCCCTCCGTTACCGGAACGTTATCCGACGATACAGGTCCGTTATCAAATCGCAACCCCCGCAAGGTGCCCGGACGAGGGAAGGCCGCCCGCGGGGCGGCCTTCAGCAAGGGCGGATCAGGGGATTCACTCAGGCGCTCGGACCCGCTTCCGCTGCGGTGCCCTGCGGGCGTGAGCCGGGACGGCCCGACTAGTGGCCCTTCTTCTGGCCGTACTCGCCGGTGTGCCTGTCCGAGGCCCTGCGGTCCGGGTGCTTCGACGAACGGTTGACGCCGGAGCCGGTGCCGAAGTCGCTGTCGTTCTCCCGGCCCGCCATGATCATCAGCGAGATGACGACGAGGGAGACGATGAAGGCCACGCCGAAGGCGATGAGCCCGATGTCGATCCGGAGGCCGTTCTCGGTGCCCCCGGCGGCGGCGAACGTGGCGACGACGCCGGCGATCAGGGCCATGACCAGGGAGAAGACCAGGGGTGCCTTGATGCCCTGCTGCCACGGCGCTTTGGGCTTGTTGGCCACGGGAAATGCCTCCAGAGAAAGGGTTGCTGAACGGATCCAGTCTACCGGTCGGCCGCTGCGACTCCACCGCGGCGGCGGGCGTCGAAGAGCAGGCCGAAGCCCGCGATCAGCGTGAAGACGGCCACGACGATCTGGCCTCCGCCGGCGATGCCGAAGATGCCGTGCGCGTCGAGCCCCGGGACGATGAACAGGCCCGCGCCGATGCCGATCTCCACGACGGCGGGGACCAGCCAGTCGCGCGCGGGCCCGAACGTGGTGCGCAGCTTGAACCAGGCCAGAAGCTGCAGCAGGCCGCCGACGATCCACGCCAGTCCGCCGGCCCAGATCAGCCCGCTGGCTGTGCCGAGGAACACGAGCGCGATCGCGCCGATCAGCCATGCGACGACCACGAGCGCCCAGTACCCCTTGGCCGCCGACGGCGTCTCCTCCAGCATGGCCATGCGCCGCACGGCGACGCCGGTGACGACGAGGAAGAGGGCGAAGATCCAGGCCAGCGTCCCGGCGGGCGGGTCCGCCCAGAACACGCTGGTCAGACCGAAGGCCGCGGCGAGCACGCCGCGGTAGAGCGTCGGCTTCCAGTACGCGGCGGCGAGGTCGGCGGAGATGGCGTTGGCAGGCACCCTCCGAGTCTAGGCGCTGCCGCCGAAGCGTCTACGCGGCGCCGACCCGCATCCACGCGTCGTTCCGCACGCGCCAGACGAGCGTGAGCGCGCGGGCGCAGAGATAGCCGATGCCGAAGGCCAGCCACAGCGCGAGGATCGGCTGCGCCACGTCGGCCACCGCGGCGATCGCCAGCAACGGCGCGTAGAGAGCGAACGCCACCAATCCGGCGAGCGCCAGGTAGCGTGCGTCGCCCGCGCCGATCAGGACGCCGTCGAGCACGAAGACCAACCCGCACACCGGCTGCGAGGCGGCGAGGACCCACAGGCCCACGGTGGCGGCGCGGGCGACGTCGTGGTCCTGCGTGAAGAGCCACGGCACCCACGGTGCGGCGACGGCCAGCGCGGCGCCGGTGACGAGCCCGAAGAGGACGCCCCAGCGCATCATGGTGCGGGTGAGCTCGTGCGCGACGTCGGTCCGGCCCGCGCCGAGCTCCTTGCCGATGAGCGCCTGCGCGGCGATCGCGAGCGCGTCCAGCGCGAACGCCAGGAACGTGAAGAGGGTGAAGACCAGCTGGTGCCCGGCCAGCGTGACGGCGCCCTGCGCCGTGGCCACCCAGACGGTGGCGAGGATCGCGACACGCAGGCTGACGGTGCGCAGCATCAGCCACGAGCCCACCTGGGCCATCGCGATCATGCCCGCGGCGTGCGGGTGCAGCCGGACGCCCTCGGCGCGGGCGCGCGGCACCAGCAGCGCCAGGTAGACCGCGGCCATGGCCCACTGGACCACGGAGGTGCCGATGGCGCTGCCGGCCACGGACAGCCCGGCCCCGTAGACGAGCAGCCAGTTCAGGCCGATGTTCGCCCCGAACCCGACCGTCGCGACGAGCAGCGGCGTGCGGGTGTCCTGCAGTCCGCGCAGCACGCCGGTGGCGGCGAGGACCAGGAGCATCGCCGGCAGTCCCGGCATGGACCAGCGGATGTAGTCGACGGCGAAGCCCGCCACGGCGCCCGCGCCGCCCATGGCGGCCACGAGCCCGGGCGCGGTGAGCCACCCGGCCACCGCGAGCACCACGCCGAGCGCCAGGGCGAGCCAGACGCCGTCGCGCCCCGCGGCGAACGCGTCCGGCAGGCGCCCCGCGCCCACGTGCCGGGCGACCGCCGGCGTGGTGGAGTACGCGAGGAAGATCAGGAGTCCGACGCCGGTGCCCACCACGGTGACGCCGAGTCCGGCGCCGGCGAGCTCGGGGACGCCGAGGTGGCCGACGATCGCGGTGTCCGCGGCGAGGAAGAGGGGCTCGGCGATCAGGGCGCCGAGGGCCGGGATCGCGAGGGCGAGGATGGCACGGCCGAGGCCGCGGCGCGGCTGCGTGGCGGGTCGGTAGGCAGTCACCGCACCAGCCTAGCGCTGGAGGTGCGGCCTGCCGCCGCCGGGCTGCCCGCTCAGGGCGACGACGGCCCACGCCGCGGCCGCGAGGGCGAGGGCGCCGACCCCGACGACGACGCCGGGCCAGCCGAGCGGGGCGAAGGCCAGCCCCACGGCCCACCCGAAGAGGCTCGAGCCGCCGTAGTACCCGAGGTTGTAGAGGCTGGTCGCCTGGGCGCGGCCCTGCGGGGCGAAGGCGGAGATCCAGCCGGTGGCCACCGAGTGGGCCACGAAGAACCCGGCCGTCAGCAGGACCATGCCGGCGACGATTCCCGGGAGCCAGGGCACCAGGGTCAGGGCCAGCCCGGCGACCATGACGGCCGTGCCGCCGAGCAGCGTGCGGAGGCGCCCGAACCGCCGGACGGTCCGGCCGGCCCGGCTGGAGGACCACGTGCCCGCGAGGTAGGCGAGGAAGACGAAGGCCGTGAGCTCCGGCGGCACGTTCAGCGGTGCATGCTCCAGGCGGAACCCGAGGTAGTTGTAGACCGCCACGAAGCCGCCCATGAGCAGGAACGCCTGGCCGTAGAGCGCCAGCAGCCGGCGGTCCCGCGCGGCGACGCCCAGCCGCGCGAGGAAGGAGGGACCCCGGTCCCCCGAGGCCCGGGAGACGGGGACGAAGCCGCGCGGGCGCGGCGCGGCGCGCAGGCACACCAGGGTCGCGCCGGCGGCGAGCACGGTGGCGGCCCCGACGCCCAGCCGCCACGAGACCAGCTCGCCGAGGGGCCCGGCCATCAGGCGCCCGGTCAGGCCGCCGACGGTGTTCCCGGCGACGAAGAGCCCGGCCGCCACGGGCACCGCTGCGCGGCTGAGCTCCTCGGAGAGGTACGCCATGGCGGTCGCGGGGACGCCGGCGATGGCGGCGCCCTGCGCGAACCGAGCCACGAGCAGCCACGAGTAGTCGGGGGCCAGGCAGACCCCGGCGCCGATCACCACCGAGGCCGTCAGTGCGGCGAGCAGCGTGGTCCGCCGCCCCAGCCGGTCCGCGACGGCGCTCCAGGGGAGCACGGCGCAGGCCAGCCCCGCCGTGGCGGCGGAGACGCTGAGGGCGGCGCGGGCCTCGGAGACCGCGAACTCCCGGGCCAGCGCAGGAAGCATGCTCTGCGTGGCATACAGCTGGCAGAAGGCGGCGACGCCGGCGGCGAACAGCGCGACGATGACGCGCCGGAAGGCCGGGCTCCCGGGGAGGTGGCCCTCCCAGCCGGGCCCGGAGCCGGAGGGAACCCTGCCGCCGTCTGCCACGCTCACAGCCTATGCCGCCCCGGGCCCCGGCTGGGCCCGTCGGGGCACGCGGGGTAAGGCCGCCGCCGGCGGGGGCAGCTGCGCTCGCTGGCGGAGGCCGGCAGGGCACGGGGGGTGAGGCCTCAAGAGGGGCGGCCCCGGGAGGGGCGGCGGCCGGGACGGTTGGACCCGGGCCACCCCCGGAGGGGATGAAACATCCCGGAGCGCCCGGCGTCGCCGGAGCCTATGCTGAGCAGAAGCACCCCGGCAGGACACGCCACCGCGTCAGAGCACAGGAGCACCATGAGGATCAGCGTCATGCAGGCCACGGCCTCCGTCCCGGGCGGCGGCGTCCCGCTGGAGGCGGCCGTCGCCGAGAACCTGGCGTGCATCGACCGGGCCGCGGGGCAGGCAGCCGCCGAGGGCGCGTCCCTGCTCATCACCCCGGAGCTGTTCACCACCGGCTACTCGCCGGCGACGATCGCGCCGCACCTGACGGACACCGTCGTCCGCCGGATCGACGACGGCGCGGCCGACATCGCGCGCGCCCACGGCCTGCATCTGGTCTACAGCGCGCCCCGGCGCGCCGCGGACGCGTGGGGCATCACGGCCGGCATCGTGGCGCCGTCCGGCGAGCGCCTCGCCACCTACACGAAGGTCCACCTGTTCGGCGGCGAGGAGCAGGAGGTGTTCACCGCCGGCACGGCAGCGCCGCCGGTGGTGCGGATCGACGGGCTGAACGTGGGCCTGCTGATCTGCTACGACGTCGAGTTCCCCGAGTCCGTGCGCGCCTCCGCCGAGGCGGGGGCGGACCTGATCGCCGTCCCGACCGCGCTGACGGCGGAGTTCACGGAGGTGCAGGACATCCTCCTGCCGGCGCGGGCGCTCGAGTCCCAGGTGGCGATCGCGTACGCCAACCACGCCGGGCCGGCACCGTCGCTCGAGGGCCCGATCCAGCTCGGCGGCGGCAGCCTCGTCGTGGGGCCCACGGGGACGCTCGTGGCGAGCGCGGCCCGGCACGAGGCCGGGCCGTCCGAGCTCACGCTCATCACGGCGGAGGTCTCCGCCGAGGACGCTGCGGCCGCCCGCGCGCGCGTCCCGTACCTGCGCGAGCGCCGCCCGGTCGTCTACCGGGAGTGGGCCGCGGACCGCTGACGCTGCGCCGGCCCCGGTCGCCCCCGCCCCCTCGCGAACGGCCGGACTGCGACTGCCGGGCTCGGACCGGACCGTTCAGGCCTCCTCGGCGAGGTCCAGCGTGGGAGTGCGCCGCCGGAACCCCCGGGTCAGCCACGCCAGGTAGACCACGCCCAGGGCCATCCAGACGAGGCCCACGACGAGGGTCCGCGGAGACAAGCTGGTCCAGAGCCAGACCGTCAGGGCGAAGCCGACCCCCGGGAGTACGAGGTACGCCGCGAGGTCACGTCCGCTCCGCCTCCCCTCGTCCACGACGTAGTGCTTGATCACCGAGAGGTTGACCGCCGAGAAGGCGATGAGGGCGCCGAAGCTGATCATCTCCGCCAGCAGCCCCAGGCTGATGAAGACAGCGGCGCACGAGACCGCCGAGACGCAGAGGATCGCCGGGACCGGCGAGTTGAACCGGGCCGAGAGCCGGCCGAAGACCGAGCGGGGCAGCACTCCGTCGCGCCCCATCGCATAGAGGATCCGCGCCACGGCGGCCTGCGACGTGAGCGCGGACCCCAGGGCCCCGGCGACGTAGGCGGCCGTGAAGAACACGGCCAGGAACTGACCGCCGGCCGCCGCCATGACGTCGAGCGCCGCGGAGTCGACGTCCGTGAACTCGTTGGACGGGAACACGAGCTGGGCGAGGTAGGACAGCCCGATGAACGTGGCACCGGCGACGAGTGTGGTGAAGAGGATGGCCCGCGGCACCGACCGCCGCGCGTCCCGGGCCTCCTCCGCCATCGTGGAGACGGAGTCGAAGCCGAGGAAGGACAGGCAGAGCACCGCCGCGCCCGCGAACAGCGCGCCCGGACCCTCCACGGAGCCGTCCCCGGCCAGCGGGGCCACCGGGTCGACGACGCCGGCCCCGGAGACGGCGGCCGCTCCGAGGACGACGAACGCGGCGATGAAGACGACCTGGACCGCGATGATCAGGGCGTTGGTCCGCGCGATCGAGACGATGCCGACCACGTTGAGGACGGTGACCAGGGCGATCGCGGCCAGCACGAACACCCACGCCGGCACGGCGGGGAGCGCGGCGTTGAGGTAGAGGCCGATGACGAGGTAGTTGATCATCGGCAGGAAGAGGTAGTCGAGCAGCAGCGACCAGCCGGCGAGAAAGCCGGGTGCGGCACCGAAGCTCTGCTGCGTGTACGTGTACGCGGACCCGGCGACCGGGTACGCCCGCACCATCCGGGCATAGGAGTTCGCCGTGAAGACCATCGCGGCCAGGGTCACGAGGTAGGCGGCGGGCACGCGCCCGCCCGTCGTCTCCGTCACGATCCCGTAGGTCGTGAAGACGGTCAGCGGAACCATGTAGACCAGGCCGAACAACACCAGGGACGGCGTCCCCAGCACCCGGAGCAGCCGGGGCTCCCCGCGTCCGGCGACGGCTCCGAGGCGGACTGCTGTTGATTCGTGCGACATGTCGAGACCTTTCCGAGGAGGTGCAGGAGGCGCCCCGGGGCGTCAGTGGGTGGCCGTCCGGACCTCGGCGGGCCGGCCGGCCAGATAGGTCTCGCGGACCTCGAGCCGGGCGATGTCCGGTGCGCTGACGGCCCGCGGGTCCGCGGACAGCCAGACGAGGTCGGCGCTCGCGCCCGGCTCGATCCGCCCCCACGGCGCGTCGGACGCATCCGCGAACGCCTGGAAGGCCACGGCCCGGGTGTAGGCGTCGAGCGCGACGCCGACGTCGAGGATCTCGTGCGGCGTCCAGCCGCCGGCCGGGTCGCCGGCTTCCGTGGTCCGCGAGACGGCCACCGAGATCCCCTCGAGCGGCGCCCCGGACGAGACCGGCCAGTCGGACCCGAAGGACAGCGTCGCCCCGGTCCGCAGCAGCGACCGCAGGGCGTACTGGCGTTCGGAGCGCTCCGTGCCCAGCCGCGGCACGGTCAGCACCGTCATGAGCGCGTCGAGCTGCGCCCACAGCGGCTGCATGCAGGCGATCACGCCGAGCTCGGCGAAGCGCGCCATGTCGGCGGCGTCGACGAGCTGGGCGTGGGCGATGACGGGGCGGCGGTCCCGCGGCCCGTTGGCGGCGACCGCGTGCTCGATCGCGTCGAGCGCCTGCCGGACGGCGGCGTCGCCGATCGCGTGGATGTGGATCTGGAACCCGTGCGCGTCGACCCGGCGGACGGCGTCGTCCAGCGCCGCCGGGTCCCAGACCCGCAGTCCGTGGTCGTGGAGGCCGGAGCAGTACGGCTCGAGCAGCGCACCGGTCTGGTTCTCCACCACTCCGTCCGCGAAGAACTTCACGGTGTTCGCCGTCAGCCGGGGGTTCCCGGCGTCGGCGACGGCACGCCGCGAGCGGAGCATGACGGGGAGCTGCTCGTCGAACCGCCGCGGATCGGCGTACAGCGCCAGGTTCAGGCGCAGCCGCAGCGCGTCGCGGCGGGCGAGTTCGAGGTACGCCTCGACGTCGTCGGGCTCGACCCACGCGTCCTGCACCCAGGTGACGCCGCGGGCCAGGTAGTAGTCCGCGGCCCGGTCGATCGCGGCCGCGCGCTCCCCGAGGGCCCGGGGCGGCACGACGGCGGTGACGAGCTCGACGGCGCCCCACTCGCGCAGCGTGCCCAGGGGGCTGCCGTCCGGCCGGCGGGGGATCTCGCCGAGCTCGGGCTCGGGCGTGGCGGCGGTGATGCCGGCGAGCTCCAGGGCCCGCGTGTTGCACCAGGCCGTGTGGTAGTCGTTGGCGCGAAGCATCACGGGCCGGTCGGCGACCGCCGCATCGAGCCAGCGGGCGTCGAAGAGCCCCTCCGGCGCGAGGCTGCCCTCGTAGGAGGCGCCCGTGATCCATTCGGCGTCGGGGTGCTCGGCGGCGTACCGGCGGACCTCGGCGACGACCTCCTCGACGGACCCGCAGCCCGCCACGGCCGGGCCGACGTCCTCCAGTCCCCCGAACTGCGGATGCGCGTGCCCGTCCCCGAAGGCCGGCAGGAGGAACCCGTTCCCGAGGTCCTCGCGCCGGTCCGCCTCGTGCGCCCGCTCGCGCGCCTCGGCGCCGACGGCGGCGATCCGCCCGTCGAGGACCAGGAGCGCGTCGGCCTCCCCGTGCTCGGGGCCCAGCCAGACCGTGCCGCCGTCGAAATAGATGCTCCCAGCCACTCGCGCTCCCTCGCACTCGTCCGTACTCGCCCCGTCCGCGCGGAACCTCCGCCGCATCTCGTCGGGCGTATCCCGTCGGATGCATTCCGTCCGAAACCCGGTACGAACAGTGTTCGTACCGGGTGATTGGTAGGGTACGCCCAGGCGGAGGGGCTGACAAGCGATTTCTGTGACCCAGCCCACACCCTTGAGATCGGAGCAGCATGCACCTGAGTCGCCCGGCCCTCGTCGCGGCCGCGCTCGAACTGCTCGACGAGCAGGGCGAGGACGCCCTGTCCATGCGGAACCTCGCGGCCCGCGTCGACCGTCGCGTGTCCTCCCTCTACAACCACGTCAGCGGGCGCCCGCAGCTGGTGGAGCTGATCCGCGCGGAGATCGTCGCGTCCATCGACACGTCCGCCTTCGCCGCCGTGCCGTGGGACGCGGCGCTCGAGCGGTGGGCCCGGTCCTACGCCGCAGCGTTCGGCGCGCATCCGGCGTGCATCCGCCTGCTGGCCACCACGCCCATCCGCGACGAGACCACCTACCGCATGTACGAGCAGGTGGTGGACGGCCTCGTCCGCGGCGGCTGGCCCCCCGGCGAGGCGGTCGCGGCCATGCGCACGGTCGAGGCGTTCGTCCTGGGCGCCGCCCTGGACCTGGTCGCCCCGCCGGACCTGCTGACCGCGGACGCCCTCCCGGCGGACCTGCCCGCGATCCGTCGCGCCCTCGCACCCGGGAACGCGGCGGCGTCGAGCGCCGCGGCCGCCTTCGAGCTCGGCCTGACGGCCCTCCTGGCGGGACTGCGCGACCGCCTGCGGCGCCCGGAGTCCTGACCGCGGACCCCGGGGCGCCGCGGGCTGCCCGGAGGTGCCCCACCGCGGCGATCGAGCGCTCGCCTCAGCTGGTGCGCGTCAGGTACGACGACGGCCGGTACCGCAGCGCGATCAGCAGCTCGGCCCGCGTCTGCGCGTCGTCGAGGTCCCGGCCGATCAGCTCCCCGAGCTGGGCGATCTGGCGGCGCACGCTGTTGCGGTGCAGCCCGGTCGCCTTGGCCGTGGCGTCCCAGCCGCCGTGCGCGCCGAGCCAGGCCTCCAGGACGTCGAGGAGTCCGGCGGCCCGGTCGGCCTCCAGCTCCGCGAGCGGGGAGAACGCCTCCGCGAACAGCAGCTCGCCGGCCTGCCGCCCCAGCAGACCGGGCACGGAGACGGGGTCGCCGGAGGCCCGCAGCGTCCGGCCGGCCTCCATGGCCTGGTGCCGGAGCGCGCTGAGCCGCCGGTGCGTCTCCGGCAGCTCGGCGACCGGCACCGCCTCGGAGATCACCAGGCGCCACCCGAGGGCCTCCACCTCGTTGACCAGGGACCGGTCCACGGCCAGCCGGGTGACAGCCGTGAAGCCGGTCTCCGTCAGCTCCACCAGCTTCGTGTCGAAGACCCGCCGCCAGCGCAGGACCGCGCTGGCGACGTCGATCCGCGCCGAGGGCCGGGAACCGCGACCGGGCGCGGGCTGGGACGGCGTCGGACGCCCCTCCACCGGGAACCCCTGGACCACGCGCAGCGGGGCGCCCACCGGTGCGGCCGCGCTCTGGGCCGCGAGTGCGGCGACCCCCTCGCCGCCGCGGGTCTCCGCGTCGGTCCGGAGCAGCAGGCCGGTGGCCAGTTGGCTCGGCGCCAAGGCGCCCTCGGTGCGCTGGCGCAGCAGCGCCTCCAGCAGTCCGACGGCGGTGCCCACCACGGACTGCTCCGCCGCCTCGAGCGGCTGCACGGCCCCCAGCACGAGCGCCCCGAGCGTGCCGTCGCGGGCGCTGCGCAGAGGATGCGCGGCGATCCACCCCGCCCCGGCCGGTTCCAGCTGGCGCGTCTCCACCCGCGGCCCGCGGCCGGCGAAGAGCGCATCGAGGACCTCGTCCAGGACCTCCTGGCCGGGGACCCCGGCCTGGGACCGGGAGGACACGGCCCGGGCGCGGGCCCTGCGGTTCGCCCCGACGACGAGCGCCCAGCCGGGCACTGTCAGCGTGAGCGCCTTGAGCAGCTCCGCCTCCGGCCGGGGTGCCAGGGCGGCGCGCATGAGGTGCCGGTTCCCCTCGGCCATCCGCCGCATCACGCGCACGTTCTCCGCCTCCAGCAGCCGTGAGAACTCGAGGCCCAGGGCCGCGAAGGGGATCTCCGAGGGGACCTCCACCAGCGTGAGCCGGTGCCGGCGGCACGCCGCGGCCAGCGCGTCGGGGACGTGCTCGAAGTAGGGCTGGAGGCCGAACACCAGGGCTGAGACCTGGGCCCCCACGAGCCGGGCCACGTAGCGGTCCACCGCCTCCGGCGCTCCGCCGGCGCCCTCGAAGGGGAGCCCGGCCGTCATCACCACCTCGCCCTCGAGGAGGTACGGCGTCGGGTCCTCCAGCTCGCTCGGCTCGACCCAGCGCACGGCGGCGGGAGCACCCCCGTCGGCCCCGGCGTCGTACACCCGGCGGCTGCCCGGCGGCAGGGCCGCCAGGAAGCGCTCGAGGGGCACGGTGGCCAGGCCGCCGATGTCCGGTTGTGGTGCAGAATGACTCATACTGGAGAACTCTAGGACGATTCCGCCCATTTTGTTAGTCAGCTCACATGGCACGCTGGTGGGCGACCGGCCGAGGAATCCGCGCAGCGGACCCGCACCCCCGCCAGAACAGGACTCACTATGATCGACACTCACGCGTCAACGCTGCCGCGGGAGCCGTTGGCCCAGCAGCTCAAGCGCCGCAAGCCCATCGAGCAGATGGTCGCCGCTGCCGGCACCGACGGCTCCGCGGGCGGCGGACGGCTCAAGCGCTCCCTGGGCGTGTGGCAGCTGACCATGATCAGCGTCGGCGCCACGCTCGGCACCGGCATCTTCGTGGTGCTCGGCTCCTCCGTGCCGATGGCCGGCCCCGCCGTCTGGATCTCCTTCCTGATCGCCGGCCTGGCCGCGCTGCTCTCCGCCGTCTCCTACGCCGAGATGGCCGGCGCGGTCCCCGTCTCCGGCTCCAGCTACTCCTACACCTACGCGACCATGGGCGAGGGCCTGGCCTGGGTCTGCGGCTGGTGCCTGGTCCTCGAGTACGGAGTCTCGGTGGCGGCCGTCGCGGTCGGCTCGGCCGAGTACGTCAACGAGACGCTGCGGATCTTCGGGCTCGGCCTGCCCGTGGAGCTCTCCGCGCCTCCGGGCGGGGCGGACGGCTCCCTGATCAACCTGCCGGCCATCGTCCTGGTCCTGCTCGCCATGCTCCTGCTGATCCGCGGCGTCAACGAGGCCGCGTGGGTCAACACGGTCATGGTGGTCATCAAGATCGCCGTCCTCCTGCTCTTCGTCGGCATCGCCTTCACCGCGTTCCAGGCCGCGCACTACGAGACCCTGATGCCGATGGGCGTCGCCGGCATGTCTGCCGCGGCCTCGCGCCTGTTCTTCTCCTACATCGGCTTCGACGCCGCGTCCACGGCCGGCGAGGAGGCCAAGAACCCGCAGCGGGACCTGCCCCGGGCCATCATCGCCTCCATGGTCATCGTCACCGCCCTGTACATCCTGGTGGCCGTCGCCGCCGTCGGCGCCCGCGAGTGGAACTGGTTCGACGGCACGGAGGCCGCGCTGCTGGTCATCCTGCAGGAGATCACCGGGGCCAAATGGATCTCGCTGATCTTCGCCATCGGCGCGGTCGTCGCCATCGCCTCCGTGGTCCTGACCGTGCTCTACGGCCAGACCCGCATCCTGATGACCATGGCCCGCGACGGCCTGGTCCCCCGGATCCTGGGCCGCGTCGACCGCCGCACCGGGACTCCCGCCGCCGGCACGCTGATCTGCGGCGTGGTCATCGCCGTCATCGCCGGCCTGATCCCGCTGGGACAGCTCGCGGACGCCACCAGCATCGGCACCCTGTTCGCCTTCATGCTGGTGAACCTGTCCGTGATCTACCTGCGGCGCAGTCGCCCGGACATGGAGCGCACCTTCCGGGTTCCGTTCTTCCCGGTGGTCCCGCTGCTCGGCGCCGCGATGTGCGTCTACCTGATGGTGAACCTCGGCCTGACCACCTGGTGGGTCTTCCTCGCCTGGATGGTCGTCGGCGCGCTCGTCTACCTCGGCTACGGCCGCCGGCACTCCCAGGCCAGCCTCGCCGCCCGGACCGAGGCGGACCAGCACGGCGCCGACGCCTGACCACCGCGGCCGACCACGACGGCCGACCACCACGGCCGTTCCCGGCGCCCGGCGCCCGGCGCCCGGCCCCGCGCCCCGAACCCGCGGCGCGCGGCGCGCCGGGGCCGCCGGATCGGCCCGCCCCGCACGCTCTTTCGAACACCCGCGCCCCGCGGCGCGCCCCACCGCTAAGGAACACCGCTGAGATGACCACAGCCTCCACGTCACCGTCCACGGCCACCGCCCACGGCGGGCTGAGCACGGACCTCCCCCCGGTCACCATGCTGAACCCGGACTTCCCGTTCAGCTACGACCACTACCTGCAGCACCCGGCCGGCCTCGGCGCCGTGCCGCCGGAGCAGTACGGCACCGAGGTCGCCGTCGTCGGCGCCGGCCTCTCCGGCCTGGTCGCCGCCTACGAGCTGATGAAGCTGGGCCTGAAGCCCGTGATCTACGAGGCCGGGCACATCGGCGGACGCCTCAAGACGGCGTCGTTCGACGGCGCACCCGGCGTCACCGTGGACCTCGGCGGGATGCGCTTCCCCGTCTCCGGCAAGTCCTTCTACCACTACGTGGAGCTGCTCGGCCTGGAGACCGAGGACTTCCCCAACCCGCTCTCCCCCGCCACCAGCAGCACGGTGATCGAGCTCGCCGGCGAGAAGCACTACGCCGAGGAGGAGGCGGACCTGCCGGCCTTCTTCCGCGAGGTCTCCGACGCGTGGAGCGCCGCGCTGAAGGAGCACGCGATGTTCGAGGAGATGCAGGAGGCGCTGCGCTTCCGCGACGTGCCCCGCATCAAGGAGATCTGGAACGCCATGATCCCCTCCTTCGACGAGCAGACGTTCTACGGGTTCGTCGCCGCGAGCCGGGCCTTCAAGGAGGCCGGCTTCGAGCACCGCGAGGCGTTCGGGCAGGTCGGCTTCGGCAGCGGCGGCTGGGACACCGACTTCCCGAACTCCATCCTCGAGATCCTGCGCGTGGTCTACACGAACGCGGACGACGAGCACCGCGGGATCGTCGGCGGCGCCCAGCGCCTGCCGGAGGCGCTCTGGAACCACGCGCCCGAGGACCTCGTGCACTGGCCCGCGGGCACCTCCCTGGCGAGCCTGCACCACGGCAGCACCCGCGGCGCCGTCGCCCGCATCTCCCGCGGTCCGGCCACCGACGAGCGCCCCGAGGGCGACCTGCTGATCACGGACAAATGGGGCCACACGGCCGCGTACCCGACCGCCGTCGTCACCTGCCAGACCTGGCTGCTGTCCACCCGGATCGACACCGAGGAGGCGCTCTTCGAGCCCGGCCTGTGGACCGCGATCGAGCGCAACCACTACATGCAGTCCTCCAAGACCTTCGTGATGGTGGACCGCCCGTTCTGGAAGGAGCGCGACCCGCAGACCGGCCGCGACGTCCTGTCCATGACCCTCACGGACCGGCTTCCGCGCGCCACGTACCTGCTGGACAACGGCCCGGACCAGCCCGCCGTCATCCTGCTCTCCTACACGTGGAACGACGACGCCCTGAAGTGGCTGGCGCTCGACGCGGACGAGCGCGTGCGCCTCATGCTGCACTCGCTCGCGCAGATCTATCCGGACGTGGACATCGCCTCGCACATCGTGGGCGAGCCGATCACCGTCTCCTGGGAGGCCGAGCCGAACTTCATGGGCGCCTTCAAGGCGAACCTGCCGGGGCACTACCGCTACCAGCAGCGCCTGTTCACGCACTTCAAGCAGGACCGGCTGCCCGCGCACCAGCGCGGCATCTTCTTGGCCGGCGACGACGTCTCCTTCACGGCCGGGTGGGCCGAGGGCGCCGTCACCACGGGTCTGAACGCGGTCTGGGGCGTGGTGAACCACCTGGGCGGTTCCAGCAGCTCGGAGAACCCGGGCCCGGGCGATCTGGTCGACGAGATCGGGCCCATGCCGCTGGTCTGATCCGGGCCCCGGGCTCAGCCGCCCAGCAGCGGCAGCATGAGGTAGGAGAGCACCAGCGAGACGACGTTGTTGAACGCGTGCAGGACGTACGCGTACGCCAAGGATCGGCCGCTGAACACGTAGGCCAGGCTGATGACCGTGCCGAGCACCAGGTACGGGATCGCCGAGACCGGGTCGAACGTCCCGGAGCCGACGAAGTGCAGGCCGGCGAACGCGACGATCGAGATCGGCACGCAGATCCACACCGGGATCCTCCGCCCGAGCTTGCCGATCAGCAGGTGGCGGAAGACGTACTCCTCCACCATGGGGCCCATGATCGCGGTGGTGACCAGCATGGTCGCGAAGGGGACCTCGCGGGTCATGACCTCGATGGCCAGTTGGTTCTCGCTCTTGGTGGGGTCCACGCCCGCCGCGATGAGGATGCCCGCCGTCGTCAGGATGGAGGCCAGCCACAGGCCCGGGATGAGGAACGCCTTGGCCCACGGGTGGTAGCGGAAGGTCCGGAAGCTCTCGAGGAGCTTCGGTGCCACCACGATCATGACGGCCGTGAAGAGGACCGCATAGGTCAGCAGGTTGACCGAGAAGAGCGCCAGCGTGTCCGTGGGGAACTGCTCCCGGTAGGCGGGGACGAACAGCAGGAGACCCGCCACGCCCAGGATGAGCAGGCCCGCGTAGAGGGCCAGGACCACGGCGTCGGCGAGCCGGAAGCGCCCCGCGTCGAAGACGGGCTGTCTGCGACGCGGGGGCGCCGGGAACGGCGACGGCTGCTGGATGTCATGCATACGTGCCACGATATCGGCGCACCGCGCCCGGCCGGGACCGCTACCGGCCGGGCGCGGCGGTCCCAGCGTCGACCTGTGGCACCGTGCTCCCGTCCGGTTCGGCGTCGGGGTCCTCGGCCGGCCCGGCGAATTGGCTGGTGTAGAGCCGGTGGTAGGCGCCGCGGGCCTCCAGGAGCTCCTCGTGGTCGCCCTGCTCCACGATCCGCCCGTCCTCCATCACCAGGATCGTGTCCGCGTCCCGGATCGTGGAGAGCCGGTGCGCGATGACGAACGACGTGCGGTCGGTCCGCAGGGCGTTCATGGCGTGCTGGACCAGGACCTCCGTGCGCGTGTCCACCGAGGAGGTGGCCTCGTCGAGGATCAGCAGCGACGGATTCGCCAGGAAGGCGCGGGCGATGGTGATCAGCTGGCGCTCACCGGCGGAGACGTTGGTCCCGCCGTCGTCGATCACCGTCTCGTAGCCGTCCGGCAGCGCGCGCACGAACCGGTCCACGTAGGTCGCGCGGGCCGCGACGTACACCTCCTCGTCGGTGGCGTCGAGGCGTCCGTAGCGGATGTTGTCCATGATGGAGCCGTTGAACAGCCACGCGTCCTGCAGCACCATGCCGGCCTTGGAGCGCAGCTCCGAGCGGGACAGCCGGGTGATGTCCACGCCGTCGAGCGTGATCCGGCCGGCGTCGAGCTCGTAGAAGCGCATGACCAGGTTGACCAGCGTGGTCTTGCCGGCGCCGGTGGGTCCGACGATCGCCACAGTGTGCCCGGGCGCGGCCTCGAACGAGAGGTCCTCGATCAAGGGGCGCTCGGGCGTGTAGGAGAAGGACACGCGGTGGAACTCGACGTGGCCGTCCGTGCGCGGGGGCAGGTGCTCCTCGGCGGTCTCCGGGTCCTGCTCGTCGGCGTCGAGCAGCTCGAACGTGCGCTCCGCCGAGGCGACGCCGGACTGCAGCATGTTCGCCATGCCGGCGATCTGCCCGAGCGGCTGCGTGAACTCGCGGGAGTACTGGATGAACGCGGTGGCGTCGCCCAGGCTCATCTGGCCGGAGGCCACCCGCAGGCCGCCGACGACGGCGATGCCCACGTAGGCGAGGTAGGAGACGAAGTTCATCACCGGGAAGATCGTGCCGGAGACGAACTGCGCGCCGAAGGACGCCTTGAAGAGCGCCTCGTTCTTCGCGTCGAACTGCGCCAGCGCGTCGTCCTCGCGACCGAAGACCTTCATCAGGTCGTGACCGGAGAACGCCTCCTCGATCTGGCCGTTGAGGGTCCCCGTGGCCCGCCACTGCTCGGTGAACAGCTTCTGGGAGCGGACGCCGATGACGCCGGCGGCGACCGCGGAGAGCGGCAGGGCGATGAGGGCGATCAGGGCCAACTGCCAGGAGACCACGAACATCATCACGACGATGCCGACGACGGTCAGCACGGACTGGACGAGTTGGGCGAAGGCCTGCTGCAGCGCGTTCTGGATGTTGTCGACGTCGTTGGTGACGCGGGAGAGCACGTCGCCGCGCTGGCGGGTGTCGAAGTAGTTCAGCGGCAGCCGGTTGAGCTTGTCCTCCACGTCGCGGCGCAGGTTGTAGACCACCCGCATGACCAGGTTGTTCAGGATGTACCCCTGGGCCCACATGAAGATGTTGGACACGAAGTACATGGCCAGGACGATCATGATGATCAGGCCGAGCCGCTGGAAGTCGATCCCGGTGCCGGGGACGAGCTCCATGCTCGCGATCATCTGCGCGACGTCGTCCTGCCCCTCGGCGCGCAGTCCGGCGACGACCTGCTCCTGGGTGGCCCCGGCGGGCATGCGCGCGCCGATGAACCCGGAGAAGATGACGTCCATGGCGTAGCCGAGGACCTTGGGGGCGATCACGTTCAGGACGACGGCGATCGTCACGAAGCCGAACACGAGCGCCAGGCCGACCTTCTGCGGCGCCAGCAGGCCGATGAGCCGCTTCGCGGACGGCCAGAAGTGTTTGGGCTTGCGCGGGGGCGCCATGTCGCCGAAGCCGTCGGAGATGGTGACGTTGAGCTCCTCCTCGGTGAGCTCCTCGGGGGCCGTCTTCGGCTCGTCCACCGTGACGCCCGAGTCCTCGCCGGAGGTCTTCCGCTTCCAGGCCATCTAGGCCACCTCCTCCGCCGTGATCTGGGATTCGACGATCTCGCGATACGTCTCGTTGGTCTCGAGCAGCTGCTCGTGGGTGCCGCGGCCGACGATCCGGCCGTCGTCGAGCACGAGGATCTCGTCGGCCTCGGTGATGGTCGCGACGCGCTGGGCCACCAGGATCACGGTCGCGTCGGCGATGCTCTCCCTCAGGGCGGCCCGCAGCCGCGCGTCGGTGGACACATCGAGCGCGGAGAACGAGTCGTCGAACAGATAGACGGAGGGCCGGGCCGCCAGCGCGCGGGCGATGCAGAGCCGCTGCCGCTGCCCGCCGGAGACGTTGGTGCCGCCCTGGGAGATCGGGGCGTCGAACCCGCCCTCCTTGTCCCGGACGAAGTCCGTCGCCTGCGCGATCTCGAGCGCGGTCCAGAGGTCCTCGTCCGTGGCGTCCGGGGCGCCGTAGCGCAGGTTCGACGCGACGGTGCCGGAGAAGAGGTAGGGCTTCTGTGGGACGGCCGCGACGGCGTCGGACAGCGCCTGACGCGTCAGCCGGTCCACCGGGACGCCGTCGATCAGCACCTGGCCGCGGCCGGCGTCGTACAGGCGGGGGATCAGGTTCAGCAGGGTGGTCTTGCCCGCGCCCGTGGAGCCAATGATGGCCGTGGTGCGGCCCGGCTCGGCGGTGAAGGAGATGTCCTTCAGCACCGGCTCCTCGGCACCGGGGTAGCCGAAGGAGACGCCGCGGAACTCGACGCGGCCGCGGCCGGCCGTAGGGAGCCCGGACCCGGTCTGCGGGTCGTGCAGCGACGGCTCGACGTCGAGGACCTCGCCGATGCGCTCGGCGCAGACGAGGGCGCGCGGGATCATCATGGCCATGAACGTGCCCATCATGACGGCCATGAGGATCTGCAGCAGGTACTGCAGGAAGGCCGTGAGGGCGCCCGGCTGGATGTCGCCGGCGTCCACGCGCTGGCCGCCGAACCACAGGACGGCGGCGGTGGCGAGGTGCAGGATCAGCCCGATCACCGGGAACATCAGGACGAACAGCTGGCCGACCTTCACGCCGGTCTCGGTGAGCTTCTCATTCGCCTCGCGGAAGCGCTCCGTCTCGTAGGGCTCGCGCACGAACGCGCGGATCACGCGGATGCCGGTGATCTGCTCCCGCAGCACGCCGTTGATGCCGTCGATCCGCTCCTGCATGACGCGGAAGAGGGGCATCAGCTTCACCACGAGGAATCCGACGACGACGAGGAGGACCGGCACCGAGACCCAGACGAGCCAGGAGAGCCCGGGGTCCTCCTGCAGGGCCATGATGACGCCGCCGATGCACATGATCGGGGCCGTCACCATGAAGTTCAGGCCCATCAGCACGAGCATCTGGACCTGCTGGACGTCGTTGGTCCCGCGGGTGATGAGCGTGGGCGCGCCGAACTCGTTGACCTCGCGGGCCGAGAAGGCGGCCACGGAGTGGAAGACGGACCGGCGGATGTCGCGGCCGACGGCCATCGACGTCTTCGCACCGAAGTAGACGGCGGCGACGGCGGTGAGGACCTGGACGAGCGCGACGGCGAGCATCACGCCGCCGGTGCGCCAGATGAAGTCGATGTCCCCGTTGACCACGCCCTCGTCGATGATGGAGGCGTTGAGGCTGGGGAGGTAGAGCGTGGCGATGGTGGTGGCCAGCTGCAGCAGCAGTACGGCGGCGATCCACCCGGCGTACGGCTTGGAGTACTGCGCGATGAGACGCAAGAGCATGTGTCGGGAGTCCTTAGACCTGGGGTGCCCCGGCAGCCGGATGCGGCCCGGGCAGTTGCACCCTACTGCAGCGGTCCCGCAGGATAATCCACCCAGAGGATGATCCTCGCGGCCACGGAGGGGACGATCCGCCCGTCATACACGGATGCACAGCGCCTGAGTGGCATGTTCTGCGACACAACTCGTCTGTTTCGCGCCATCTTGAGCAAAACCTGTATTCCCAGACAATTCTCAGCCCGCTAAATAGGTGTTGGCGGGAACTGGCCCGCACCCATGCAAGGAGACCACCGTGCACGAGCACAACCACAGCCCGCAGGGCATCGATCGCCGTACCGTGGCCAAGGGCGCTGCCTGGAGCCTCCCGGTCCTCGCCGCCGCCGTCTCGGCGCCGCTCGCAGCAGCTTCCCCGGACCCCACCTGCCCCGAGTGCTTCACCGCCGGCTCCGGCGCGGCCTTCAGCGCTCAGGCCGTCGTCCTGGGCAACACCGGCACCGTTGCCGTCACCACGGTGCTGAACGTCAGCACCGAGTCCTGCGCCGACCTGAGCCTGTTCCAGCCGGCCTACACCGCCATCATGACGGCTGCCCGCCTCACCATGTCGGACGGCACCACCTACTCGTCGGCCCTCGGACTGGGCACCGGCGCCGGAACCTTCGGCGCGATCAGCGCGTTCAACTACACGGGGACGTTCAGCGGCATCCCCTACGCCAACGACGCCCTCCCGCCGTACGGGCCGACCGCCCCGGCACGCCTCTGCGTCGACTTCAACATGGTCGTCGTCGGCCTGCCGAGCCTCCTCGAGCTGACCTGCCCGGTCACGCTCTGCTGGGACGTCACCGGTCAGCTCTCGACCGGCACGGTCATCGCCGGCGCCGGCACCGTGAACCACACGGGCCTCATGACCGGCGTCTAGTCAGCCGCTCACGCCGTACTCGAGGCGCTCCTCGGCCAGACCTGATCCAGGTCGCCGAGGAGCGCCTCGATGTCTTTCGCGCCGACCACGGGCTCGATCGCGAAGCGCGCATCGGCACCCACGAGCACCATCGCCGGGTACCGCTCGAGGCCGATCAGGCGCGTACTCGTCCGCGCGCTGTCGAACAGCACCTCCTGCCCCTCCAGCGACGGGGGGACGTTCCGGGAGAGCTCGCTCTCGTTGACGACGAAGCGGACCAGCCGTGCCTCCGGGTCCGCCGCCTGCCAGCGCAGGGCGCTCTCGAGCGCCCGCAGGCTCTCCTCGTGCGCTGCCTGCACGAACAGGAGGAGCACCGCACCCTGCCGGGCCGTACGGGCCAGCGGGAAGAGGGATCCGTCCGCCGTGCGCAGCCCCAGCTCCCCGCCGTGGCGCACCACGTCCACCCGGTCCCGGGCGGAGGCCGCCGCATCGAGGGTCGCAGCGCGGGTACCGGCCCAGACGAGCGCGGCGAGCACCACCACGGCCAGAGCGGCGGCCCACCCCGGGCTCCACGGCAGCGCGCCGGGCCCGCCGAGCGAGCAGACCAGCGCCAGCAGCGCCGCTCCGGTCAGCATCTGATTCCGGCGCACGGTATGGACCGTCATCCGGGACGCCGCCTTCCCGAAGCAGTTGCAGGAGGCCTCCTCCCTCCGCCCGACGGCGGCGGCGACGAGCCACCAGAACGCCCCGAAGAGCGCGACCGACACCGCGACTGCGCCCGTGAACCACCAGCCGGGCGCCAGCAGCAGAGCCAGACCCAGCCCGGCCTCGCCCACCGGCAGCATCCGCGCCAGCCACCGCCGGCGAGTCCAGCGCGGCAGACGGAAGGCGTCGAAGGCCTCGAGCGTCGCCTCGGGCGTCCGGATCTTGCCCCAGGCCGAGTACAGGAGGATGACGGCGAGGACAGCGGCCGTTCCTGAGGAGAGGGACGAGAGGGCCGCAGAGTTCATGCTCCGAGGATACGCCGCCGCCGCGCCGTGACTACGGCACCATGACGGCGAGCGGCAGCGCGGGCAGCGGCAGCAGGCGGCAACCGGACTGGACGGTGTCGGCGGCTGCACCGCCTCCCCTGCCAACCTCCGGCCCGCCGTGCCGCCACGGGCCGACGAGCACGGTCCCCGCCGCGACCTCGGGATCAGCCGAGACCAGCACCCGGCCGGCGCGGTTCACGAGCGAGGCCGTCGGCGCGACGGCGGCGAGCTCGCGTTCGAGCGGCTCCTCCAGCGCAGCCACCAGGAGGTCCGCCCCCACCACACCGGCCGGCGTCGCCGCGGGGACCGGGACGGTGATGGTGACCGTGTAGTCGTCGGTGCACAGGAAGTCCACGTAGGGACCCGTGATGTGCGGCTCGCCCGTCTCCATGGGCACCGTGAACCACTCGCGTCTGGCGTAGATCTCGCCGGCCTCGGCCGGGGAGACGGTGGCCAGGCGCTGCGGTTCCGGTCCCTGCCACCAGGCCATGTGCCACGTGGTGCCGGACAGACTGTCGGGCGCGGCGATGAAGCCGGCGCCGACGACCTGCCGACGAGTGCTGCGCAGGGTCGGGGTGACCAGGGCCGCCACGGCGGAGTCGACGGCCTGGGCGGACGGGGGCCGCCCGTCGTCGAAGAGGCGGCCGACGCTGCTGGCCCAGGGCCGGACGAGATCGACGACCTCCGTGAAGTACTCCGCGATGCGCGCCTCGGCGCCGCTGGTTTCTGCCATCGTGCCTCCTGGGGCGGCCCGGAGCTGCCGCGCGGGCGGCCTCTCGGGCGGTGCGTGTGATGTGGACGACGTTAGCGCAGGAGCGCCCGTTGTTCACGGATGAGTCGGCGCAGCAGCTCCTCGAGCAACCCCGCGGTTCGGTGCCGGGCCGCGTCGGCGTCGCCCTGCGCCACGGCGTCGGCCACGAGGCCGCCCTGCCGCAGGGCCTCCGCCCCGAGCCCGGCGTCGTCGCCCACGCAGTGCAGCAGGAGCCCGAACTCGGCGTGCAGCTCCACGAATTCTCGGGTCAGTCGGGCCGACTGGCTGAGCGCGGCGAGTTCCATCAGGAAGCTGCCCGAGGCGCGCAGCCAGGAGGCCCCCGGCTCGCCCAGGATCTCGCGCAGCAGCCGGACGTCGTCGCCGTCAGCGTAGCGGGTCGCCAGCTCGGCGGCGCTGGAGGCGATCGCCGCGTAGTGGATCGCGAGGTCGCGCAGTGCCACGCGCGTCATGCCGGCCAGGCGGTCCCGGACCAGCTGGGAGCGGTCCTGCTCCGTGACGGTCACGAAACTCCCGCCCTCGCGCCCGCGCTGGGTCCGGACGAGCCCGAGCGAGCGCAGGCCCACGAGCGCCTCCCGGGCGGTGACGGTGGAGACCCCGAACGACGCCGCCAGCTCGCTCTCGCGTGGGAGCCGGTCCCCGTCGGCCAGGATCCCGGCCACGATGCCCTGCAGCAGCCGGTCCTCCACCTGGCGCGCCTTGCCGTCCTCGCTCAGCGGCGAGAAGACGGCGGCGCGGAGTCGGGGGTTCGACGGCGATCGGGTCGGCATGGGAACAGCTTGTCAGATCTTCCGGAGGCTCGGTGGAGGCGAGCAGACCGAAACGCGCAGCCCCTAGACATTTAAGATCTAAGTTCATATGTTTAACCTCCGACAGGGTGACGCACAGCACATCGGCGTCGCATCGCAGCCACCGGAGGACACCACCATGACGGCCACCCAGACGCGTGCAGAGACGACGCCGCAGGAGACGGGACCCGGCTCCCCCGCCATCTCGTTGCAGGGCATCGTCAAGAAGTTCGGGGACTTCACAGCAGTCCGCAGCCTGGACCTGGACATCGGGCGGGGCGAGTTCTTCTCCCTGCTCGGGCCGTCCGGCTCGGGGAAGACGACGGTCCTCCGGCTCATCGCCGGCTTCGAGACGCCCAGCGGCGGCTCCGTGCGCCTGGGCGGCCGGGACGTCACGTCCTCCCCGCCGTTCGACCGCTCCGTGAACACCGTGTTCCAGGACTACGCCCTCTTCCCCCACATGTCCGTCTTCCAGAACGTCGAGTACGGCCTGAAGCTGCGCCGCCTCCCCAAGGCACAGCGCCGGCGGGAGGTGGAGCAGGCGCTGGAGACCATCCGCCTGCCCCACGTGGCGGACCGGCTGCCGTCCCAGCTCTCGGGCGGCCAGCGCCAGCGCGTGGCCCTCGCCCGGGCGCTGGTCCTCAAGCCCGAGGTGCTGCTCCTCGACGAACCCCTGGGCGCGCTCGACAAGCAGCTCCGCGAGCAGATGCAGATCGAGCTGAAGGAGATCCAGCGCCGGGTCGGCATCACCTTCGTGTTCGTCACGCACGATCAGGAGGAGGCGCTGACGCTCTCCGACCGGGTTGCCGTGTTCAACGAGGGCGTCGTCGAGCAGATCGGGACGCCCGAGGACCTGTACGAACGGCCGGCCACCCGCTTCGTGGCCTCGTTCCTGGGCACCACGAACCTGATCGAGGGCGCGCTCGCAGAACGCCTGACCGGTCGCCCGGACCTGCACAGCGTCCGCCCCGAGCACATCCGCCTCCTGCCGCTGGACCGGCAGCCGGCCCCGGGAACCCACGGCGTCGCGGCGACGGTCCGCGAGGTCGTCTACACGGGCCCCGCCACCCGGTACGCCGTGGAGACGGACGACGGCGAGGTCCTGATCGCGCTGGCCGGCAACGACGGCCCCACGCCGGCCGCGACCCGCGGCGACCGCGTCCGGCTCGAGTGGGACCGCCGCTTCACCTACGCCGTCTGACGCGCGCACGCGGTCCCCGGCCGGCGCGACGGCGGCGGGGACCCCCGAACCACCCATCGAGATCCATCACCGAGAAGGAGAACCATCATGAGTGAAGATCGCGGAGCGAAGAAGCTGCGCCGGACGATGCTCCCGCTGGCCGTCCTAGCCGCGAGCGCGCTGGCGCTCACCGGCTGCAGCGGCGGTACGGACGCCGCAGCCGGCGGGGGCGGGATCACGGTCCCGGACATCCCCGCCGCTACAGAGGTCGGCGACGGGGAGGGCGAGGTCAACATCGTCGCCTGGGCCGGCTTCGTCGAGGACGGCACCACCAACCCCGACGCCGACTGGGTGTCGGCGTTCGAGGAGCAGACCGGCTGCATGGTCAACCGGAAGGTCGGCGCCACCTCGGACGAGATGGTCCAGCTCATGCGCACCGGCGAGTACGACGTCGTCTCGGCCTCCGGGGACGCCTCCCTGCGGCTCATCGCCGGCGGTGACGTCCAGCCCATCAACACGGACCTGGTGCCCAACTTCGGGAACCTCGTCGAGGGGCTCAAGGGCCAGATCTACGACACCCTCAACGGCAAGAGCTACGGCGTCCCGATCGGGCGCGGCGCCAACGTCCTGATGTACAACACGGACCTGGTGCCCGAGGCGCCCGACTCCTGGGCCGCCACCTGGGAGCCGGACAGCGAGTACGCCGGAAAGATCATGGCCTACGACTCCCCCATCTTCATCGCCGACGCCGCCCTGTACCTCATGGCGACGCAGCCCGATCTCGGCATCACCAACCCGTACGCGCTCGACGAGACGCAGCTCGACGCCGCCGTCGAACTGCTGGAGCAGCAGAACGGGATCGCCGGCGAGTACTGGAACGACGCGCTGAAGGCCGTCTCCTCCATCTCGAGCGGCACGGCGGCCCTCGGCACCGGCTGGCAGGTCATCGTCAACCTCGCCCAGAACGACGGCGGCCCCGTCGAGGCCGTCCTCCCGAAGGAGGGCGCCACCGGCTGGTCCGACACCTGGATGATCCACGCCGAGGCGAAGAACCAGAACTGCGCCTACCAGTGGATCGACTACGCCTCCTCGCCCGAGGTGAACGCGGCGATCGCCCAGAACTTCGGCATGGCGCCGGCCAACACGCTCGCGTGCGAGGGCAGCGAGGCGAACATCGCGCACTGCGAGACGTTCCACGCGACGGACGAGGAGTACTACAAGAACGTCTGGATGTGGACCACGCCGGTGGAAGAGTGCCTCGACGGCCGCACCGACGTCACGTGCACCAACTACCAGCAGTGGACCGAGGCCTGGACCCGCGTCAAGGGCTGACCGGCCACCACCCCGACCCGGGTGGGTGGGCGGGACCCGCGTCCCGCCCACCCACCCGGAGAGAGTTGCCACCCATGAACCGACAAGCCGTCATCACCCCGCCTTCCGTCCGGTCCGCCGCATCGGACGGGCCGGCGGCCCGGCGCAGCGGAGCGCTGTCCCGCTGGCTGTACTCGCGCCCCCGCGTCCGGCTCGGCGCCCTCCTGGTCCTGCCGCTCGCCTGGCTCGGCGTCCTCTACATCGGCTCGCTGCTCCTGCTGTTCGCGACGGCGTTCTGGCGCGTGGACACCTTCACGTCGAAGGTCCAGCCGGCCTTCACGCTGGACAACTTCGTCCGTCTCGCCACCGAGCCCGCCTACCAGGCGACGGCACTGCGGACCATCGGCATCTCGCTCGCCGTCACGCTGCTCTGCGCGGCGGTCGCCCTGCCCCTGGGCCTCTACATGGCGAAGGTCGCCTCGCGGCGCGTCCGCACGCTCCTGGCCATCGGCATCGCGCTCCCGCTCTGGGCCGGATACCTGGTCAAGGTCTACTCGTGGCGGATCTCCTTCACCACCGGTGGGCCGCTGGACTGGCTGCTGCGTCCGTTCGGCCTGGACGCCCCGGGCTACGGGACGGGGGCGCTCGTCGTGACGCTCGCGTACCTCTGGTTCCCCTTCATGGCGGTCCCCGTGTACTCGGCCCTGCGGCAGATCCCGGAGAACCTGTTCGAGGCGTCCTCCGACCTGGGCGGCCGCAGCTGGGCGACGGTCCGCCACGTGGCGCTGCCCCTGCTGAAGCCCGCCTTGATCGCCGGCTCCATCTTCACGTTCTCGCTCAGCCTCGGCGACTACATCGCGGCGCAGTTCGTCGGGGGCAAGACCCAGGTCATCGGCACCGTGATCGCGTCCAACATCAACCTCAACCCGCCCCTGGCGGCGGCCTTCAGCATGGTCCCGCTGGCGGTCGTGGTCCTCTACCTGCTCGCCGCCCGCCGGTCCGGCGCGCTGAAGCACTTCTAGGAGTCGCCATGCAGTTCTCCGCCGGATCCCGCTCGGCCCTCCGCGCCGTCGCCGGGCTCGTCATGGCAGCGGTCTACCTCCCCCTGCTGCTCGTCATCCTCAACTCGTTCAACGCGACCACGTCGGGCAGCTTCCCCATCACCGACTTCACCACCCGGTGGTGGACGGCCGCCTGGAACAACGAGGGCGCGCGCGAGGCGATCGCGACGTCGGTGCGCGTGGCCGCCGCAGCCACGCTCATCTCCCTCGTGCTCGGCACGCTCGTCGCCTTCGCGCTCTCCCGCTACAGCTTCTTCGGCAAGAGCACGGTCAACCTCCTCGTCGTGCTGCCGATCGCCCTGCCCGGGATCGTCACCGGCGTCGCCCTGTCCAACACCTTCAAGACGGTCCTGGACCCGCTCGGCATCGGCCTGGGCATGTTCAGCATCATCGTCGGCCACGCGACCTTCTGCATCGTCATGGTCTTCAACAACGTGCAGGCCCGCCTGCCCCGCATGAACCGGAACCTCGAGGAGGCGGCGATGGACATGGGGGCGACCAGCTGGCAGACGTTCTGGCAGGTGACCTTCCCGGGGTTCCGGTCCGCGCTCGTGGCCGGCGGACTGCTGGCCTTCGCCCTGAGCTTCGACGAGATCGTGGTCACCACGTTCACGGCCCCGCCGGGCACGGAGACGCTGCCGATCTGGATCTTCAACAACATGGCCCGGCCCAACCAGGCCCCGGTGGTCAACGTGATCGCCGCCGTCCTGATCCTGGTCTCCATGATCCCCGTCTACCTGAGCCAGCGGCTGACCGGCGACGATCGACGCGGTGACTGAGCAGCCCTGTACTTACCCCAGCACAGTTCGTAGTATGAGAAAGCGTTACCGCATGACGGAATATTGAACCGAGGAGTCTCCCATGACAGACCAGCAGAACCGGCTCGCGCCCGGCGACCAGGCCCCGGCCTTCGAACTCCCCACCGCCCGCGGGGGCACGGCCGCCCTCGCCGACTACGCCGGCCGCAGCGTCGTCGTCTACTTCTACCCGAAGGCCGCCACCCCCGGATGCACCACCGAGGCGTGCGACTTCCGCGACAGCCTCTCCGCGCTGCAGGGCGCCGGGTACGACGTCGTGGGCATCTCGCCGGACCCGATCGGCGATCTCGAGGCGTTCGCCGCCGACGAGGCCCTGACCTTCCCGCTGCTCTCCGACGAGGGCGCGGAGGTCGCACAGGCCTACGGCGCCTATGGCGAGAAGGAGTTCAACGGCCAGCGCTCCACGGGCGTCCTGCGCACCACCGTGGTGGTGGGCCCGGACGGCCGCGTGCAGCACGCCGAGTACAACGTCGCCGCCCAGGGCCACGTCTCGCGCCTGCGCGACCTGCTCGGCGTCTAGGCCGACGCCGGCACAGCGAAAAACCAGCGCCCACCCCGTCCGTCCCGGGGTGGCCGCTGGTCGCTCTGCCGGGTGGAGGGGCCGGCGATCCCCTCCACCCTGGCCGGCGCGCTGAGCAGAGCGCACCGGGTGCGCGCGGACCCTGGGGTCCCCGCTACCGCGGCCGGCGACGACACGAAGCCCCCGGCCGCGGAGCTCTCGTGAGGCTCAGGCCTCGCCGCGGCGGATCAGGCGTCCGCGCGGGGTCTGGAAGTCGACCTTCTGGCCGCGGACCCAGGTGCCGGACACCTCGCCGACCAGCTCGCGGCCGTCGTACGGCGAGATCTGGTTCCGGTGGTGCAGGCGGGTCACGTCGATGATCTGCGACGCCTCCGGGGAGAAGACGGCGAAGTCGGCGTCGACGCCCGGCTCGATCCGGCCCTTGCGCTCCAGCCCGGCGAACCGTGCCGGGTTGGAGGACATCCACTGCACCACGCGCTCCAGGGCGATGCCCCGCTTCTTCGCCTCGGTCCAGATCAGGGACAGCCCGAGCTGCAGGGAGGCGACGCCGCCCCACGCGGTGCCGAAGTCGCCGGTCTCCACGTGCTTGAGGTCCACGGTCGACGGCGAGTGGTCGGAGACGATGAAGTCGATCGTGCCGTCCTCCAGGCCCTGCCAGAGCAGCTCCCGGTTCGCCTCCTCGCGGATTGGCGGGCAGCACTTGTAGGCGGTGCCGCCGGCGGGGATCTCCTCGGCGAGCAGGGTCAGGTAGTGCGGGCAGGTCTCCACTGTGAGGCGCACGCCGTCGCGCTTGGCCTCGGCCAGCATCGGCAGCGCGTCGGACGAGGACAGGTGCAGGATGTGGGCGCGGGAGCCGGTGCGGCGGGCGCGCTCGATCACCTGGGCGATGGCGATGTTCTCGGCCTCGCGGGGCCGGGAGGCCAGGAAGCGCTCGTACGCGTTGCCCTCGGGCTGCGGGGCGCCGTCGATCGTCGTCGAGTCCTCGGCGTGGACGATCATCAGGCCGTCGAACGTGGCCAGCTCGGCCATGTCCTCTTCCATCTCGTCCGCGGTCAGGTGCGGGAACTCGTCCACGCCCGAGTGCAGCAGGAAGCACTTGAAGCCGAAGACGCCGGCGTCGTGCAGCGGGCGCAGGTCGGCCTTGTTGCCCGGGATCGCCCCGCCCCAGAAGCCCACGTCGATGTGGGACTGCGGCGCGGCCACGGCCTTCTTCTCCTCGAGCGCGGCGACGTCCACCGTCGGCGGGATGGAGTTCAGCGGCATGTCGATCAGCGTGGTCACGCCGCCGGCGGCCGCGGCGCGGGTGGCCGAGTCGAAGCCCTCCCACTCGGTGCGGCCGGGCTCGTTGACGTGCACGTGGGTGTCCACGAGGCCGGGGATCATGACCTCCTCGGCGCCCAGTTCCACGGTCTCGGTGCCGGTCAGGCCGCTGCCGCGCGGCTCGACGACGGCGACGCGGCCGTCGCGGATGCCGACCTCGCCGGCGACGATGCCGTCCGGGGTGAGGATCCGCTCGGCGCGCACGACCAGGTCGAACGCGGTATCGCCGGACCCCGGCACGGTGGCCGCGGACGCGGCGCTGCTGTCGATGCTCAAGGCTGTCTCCTTCGTGTCTGGACCCGCCGTGGCGGGCCGGTGCTCAAATCATGCAGTGCTCGGGACGCGCTGCTCAATCGCGCGCCCGATGCGTGCGCCGACCTCCTGCAGCAGGGGCCCCGGACGGGCGATGCAGGTGGCGACGTCGGGCTCGACGTCGGTGAGGGCGATCGCGGTGCCGATCCCGGCCGCGGCCAGGGTCTGCGCGTCCAGGTCGAGCCGGCCGCAGACCGCGTAGACGGGGATGCCGCGCGCGGCCGCCGCCGCGGCGACTCCGGCGGGCGCCTTCCCCTCGAGTGTCTGCGTGTCGAGCCGCCCCTCGCCGGTGACGACGGCGTCGGCCCCGTCCAGCGCGGCCGTGAAGCCGGTGAGCTCCATGACCACGTCGATGCCGCGGCGCCGGGAGGCCCGCAGCACGGCCAGGGCCGCGAAGCCCACGCCGCCGGCGCTGCCGGCGCCCGGCTGCACGGCGGCAGAGGCCCGCTCCGGGCCGGCGACGCGCTCGAAGATCTCGACGAACCGGGCGAGCCCGGACTCGAGCTCGGCCACGATCTCCGGCGTCGCCCCCTTCTGCGGTCCGAAGACCGCCGCGGCGCCGCGCTCCCCGAGCAGGGGGTTGTCGACGTCGCTGGCGAGGACGAAGTCCACCTTCTCGATCCGCGGGTCCAGGCCCGAGAGGTCCACGCAGGTGAGCTGGTTCAGGGCCGCGCCGCCGTCGTCGAGCACGGCCCCGGACGCGTCCAGGAAGCGCGCCCCGAGCGCGGCGAGCAGTCCGGCCCCGCCGTCGGTGCAGGCGCTGCCGCCGACGCCGAGGACGATCCGGCGGGCTCCCGCGTCGAGCGCGGCGCCGATGAGCTCGCCCGTGCCGCGGCTGCTGGCCGTGCGGGCGTCCCGCTCGGCCTCCGGCACCAGGTCCAGGCCGGAGGCCGCGGCGAGCTCGACGACGGCCGTCTCGCCGAGGACGGCCAGGGCTGCCTCGACCGGGCGGCCGTCCGGCCCGGCGACGGTGCGCCGGATCTCCGTGTAGCCGGCCCCGAGGGCCGCGGCGACGGTTCCCTCGCCGCCGTCGGCCACCGGGATGGTCGCGATCGTCGCCCCGGGCAGCACCTCGGCCAGGCCGGCGGCGACCGCCGCGGCGACGTCCGCCGCCGCGAGGGTCCCCTTGAACTTGTCCGGAGCGATGAGCACGTACACGGTGTGCCTCAGGCCCCGGCGCCGACCGGCTCGGCCACGACGTCCTTGAGGGAGGCGGCCAGCGGCACGAGGGCCGTCGGGGCGTCCTCCGCGGAGGCCGCGAGCTCCTCGAACTCGTTGACCGCGTTCAGCGACGCGCCCATCGAGATGTTGGTGACGCGCTCGAGGATGACCTCGACGACCACCGGCACGCGGTGCTCCTGCGCCAGGCGGCCGGCCTCGGCGAAGCCCTCGGCGAGCTGGGACGGGTCCTCCACGCGGACGGCCTTGCAGCCCAGGCCCTCGGCGACCTTGACGTGGTCCACGCCGTAGCCGTTGGTCTCCGGGGAGTTGATGTTGTCGAAGGCGAGCGAGACGTGGTAGTCCATCTCGAACGGGCGCTGGGACTGGCGGATCAGGCCCAGGTACGAGTTGTTCACGACCACGTGGATGTACGGCAGGTTGAACTGCGCGCCCACCGCCAGCTCCTCGATCATGAACTGGAAGTCGTAGTCGCCGGAGAGGGCCACCACGGTCTGGCCGGGCTTGCCGCGGACGACGCCGAGGGCGGCCGGGCCGGTCCAGCCCAGCGGGCCGGCCTGGCCGGCGTTGATCCACTGGCGCGGGCCGTAGACGTGCAGCATCTGCGCGCCGGCGATCTGCGAGAGGCCGATGGTGGACACGTAGGTGGTGTCCTTGCCGAAGGCCGCGTTCATCTCCTGGTAGACGCGCTGCGGCTTGATCGGCACGTTGTCGAAGTTGGTCTTCCGGTGCCCGGTGCCCTTGCGGGCGGTGCACTCGTCGGCCCAGGCCGAGTAGTCCGGCAGGGTGCCGGCGGCGCGGCGCTCCCTGACGACGGCGAGGATCTGCTCCAGCGCGGCGCCGGCGTCGGAGACGATGCCCAGGTCCGGGCCGAAGACGCGGCCGATCTGGGTCGGCTCGATGTCGACGTGCACGAACTTCCGGCCCTCGCGGTAGGTCTCCAGGTCGCCCGTGTGGCGGTTGGCCCAGCGGTTGCCCAGGCCGAGCACGAAGTCGGAGGCCAGGAACGTGTCGTTGCCGTAGCGGGTGTGGGTCTGGATGCCCACCATGCCGGCCTGCAGGCGGTGGTCGTCCGGGATGGCGCCCCAGCCCATGAGGGTCGGCGAGACCGGGATGTTCAGCTCCTCGGCCAGCTCCACCAGCAGGTCGGAAGCGTTGGCGTTGATGACGCCGCCGCCGGCGATGAGGAGCGGGTGCTCGGAGGCGACCAGCAGGTCCACGATCTTCTCGGCCTGGCCGCGCGTGGCCTCGGGGCGCAGCGCGGGCAGCGGCTCGTAGGCGTCGATGTCGAACTCGATCTCGGCCAGCTGCACGTTGATCGGCAGGTCCAGCAGGACCGGGCCGGGGCGCGAGGAGCGCATGACCTGGAACGCCTTGGCGAAGGTCCCCGGCACCAGGCCCGGCTCCAGGATCGTCGAGGCGAACTTCGTGACCGGCTTGGCGATGGACTCGATGTCCACGGCCTGGAAGTCCTCCTTGTGCAGCACGGAGGTCGGCGCCTGGCCGGTGATGCAGAGCATCGGGATCGAGTCGGCGATCGCGGCGTAGAGGCCGGTGATCATGTCGGTGCCGGCCGGGCCGGACGTGCCGATGCAGATGCCGATCCCGCCGGTCGCCCGGGAGTAGCCGTCGGCGGCGTGCGAGGCGCCCTCGACGTGGCGGTGGAGGGTGTGGCGGATGCCGCCGTGGGCCTTCATCGCCGAGTACAGCGGGTTGATGGCGGCGCCGGGGAGGCCGAAGGCCTCGGTGGCGCCCTCCTTCTCGAGGATCAGGGTGATGGCGTCTACTGCGCGCATGCGGGTCATGGGGTGCTCCTTGGTGCTGGGACGGACCGGGGGTCCGGCTCAGGCAGTGGTGGGGGTCGGTTCGGTGGCGGCGTCGAGGCTGCCGGAGACGCGCTGGACGCCGCGGAAGAGGCCCGAGTGGTCGAGGCCGCCGTCGCCGGTGGCGACGGTGGAGGCGACCAGCTGGGCGACGACGGCGCCGAGCGGGAGCACGACGCCGGCCTCGCGGGCCGCGGAGGTGACGATCCCCATGTCCTTGTGGTGCAGGGCGAGGCGGAAGCCCGGGTCGAAGTTGCGGTCCAGGATCTTCTGGCCCTTCTGGTCCAGGACCTTCGAGCCGGCCAGGCCGCCGCCGAGGACGGACAGGGCCGCGGAGGTGTCCACGCCGTAGGCCTCGAGGAAGACGACGGCCTCGGAGA
The DNA here is from genome assembly GCF_031178195.1 of Zhihengliuella sp. GTDB lineage: Bacteria > Actinomycetota > Actinomycetes > Actinomycetales > Micrococcaceae > Zhihengliuella. Next base: position 17,542 of record NZ_JAPSJL010000004.1, on the reverse strand, counting down.
GGGCCTGGATGTTGGCGGCGACGATGAGCTGGTTGGCGGCCTTCACCGTCTGGCCGGAGCCGGCCGGGCCGACGTGGACGATGGTCTTGCCGACCGCGGCGAAGACGTCGGCCGCGGCGTCGAAGTCTTCCTTCTCGCCGCCGACCATGATGGACAGGACGCCGTCGATGGCGCCGGCCTCGCCGCCGGAGACCGGGGCGTCGAGCGGGCGGGCGCCGGCGGCGCGGGCCTCCTCGGCCAGGCGGACGGCGACGTCGGGGCGGATCGTGGAGTTGTCGATCCACAGGACGCCGTCCTTGGCGTTGGCGAAGACGCCGTTCTCGCCGGTGACGACGGCCTCGACGTCCGGCGAGTCCGGGACCATGGTGATGACGACGTCGGCGTCGGCCACGGCCTCACCGATGTTGGCGGCGGCCTTGCCGCCGGCGGCCTCGAGCTCGGCGGCCTTGCCCGGGCTGCGGTTGTAGCCGGTCACGTTGAATCCGGCGGAGACCAGGTTCTTCGCCATGGGGAGACCCATGATGCCCAGTCCGATGAAAGCGATGTTCTTGCTCATGTTCAGCTCCTTGGAGAATTCGTGGGTGGCTCAGGCGGTCTGGCGGATGAGCCAGCCGAAGGCGTCTTCCTGGGCGGCCTTGTACTCGAGGCCGATCGGGCCGGCGTAGCCGAGGTCGCGGCTGCGGGTGACCCACTCGCCGAGCGGGAGGGTGCCCGTGCCGGGGGCGCCGCGGCCGGGGTTGTCGGCGATCTGGATGTGGCCGAACTGCGGCGCGTGCTGCTCGACGACGGCGCTGACGTCGTCGCCGTTGACGGACAGGTGGTAGAAGTCGGCCAGCAGGCGGACGTTGTCGACGCCGGCCTCCTGGGTCTTGGCGATGATGTCCAGCGCGTCCTGGGCGGTCTTCAGCGGGTAGGCCTCGGTGCCGGAGACCGGCTCCAGCAGCACGGTGCCGCCGATGCGCTCCACGCCGCGGGCGGCCAGGACCAGGTTCTCGACGCCGAGCGCGTCCTGCGCGGCGGGGTCCTGGCCGTCCTGCCGGTTGCCGTAGAGGGCGTTGAAGTGGCGGCAGCCGGTGGCCTCGCCGATCGCGGCGACGACGTCGATGTTGGCGCGGAACTCGTCCTCGCGGCCGATCCAGGAGACGAGGCCGCGGTCGCCGCCGGGCATGTCGCCGGCGTTGAAGTTCAGGCCGGTCAGCTGCACGCCGGCGTCCTTCAGCGCGCCGACGAACTGGTCGATCTCGGTGTCGGCCGGGACGGACTCGGCGAACGGCCACCAGAATTCGACCCGGTCGAAGCCGGCCGCCTTGGCCGCAGCCGGGCGCTCCAGCAGCGGCAGCTCAGTCAGGAGGATCGAGCAGTTCACGGTGTAGGACATCGCGGTTCCCTTCGTTTCGCCGGGTTTCCTGATCGTGGAAACCTTATTCTGCATTACGAGAAGCGTAGGTGTGGCCTCGAACACCTGTCAAGGGGGTCCTCTCGCCATGCGACGAATCGTTGTCGCGATGCGAGAAAGTGTTGACAGCCTCGATGTGATGGGCGTTACTTAACCTCACAGTTCGCGGAATCTTGTTTCCGCACTATGAAATCACTCCCCCATCCGCCGCGTCATGCGGCACGACAGAAGGCCGTCCTATGAGCTCCACCGACGAAACCCTCTCCCCGCCCGCCGGCAGCGCCGCCGGCACCCCGGTCGCCGTGACGAACACCCCGGGCGTCGACCCGGGCAGTGCGACCGGCACGGTCCGTGAGAACAATCCCTTCGACCTGAGTCCCGGCCTGTACAACCAGGACCTTGCCCCCACCAAGCGGGAGGGCCGCACCTGGCGGGCCTACAGCATCTTCACGCTGTGGGCCAACGACGTGCACAGCCTCGGCAACTACGCCTTCGCCATCGGGCTCTTCGCCCTCGGCCTCGGGGGCTGGCAGATCCTGCTCGCCCTCGGCCTCGGCGGCGCCTTCCTGTTCGTCCTGCTGAACCTCTCCGGCTTCATGGGCGAGAAGACGGGCGTGCCGTTCCCCGTCATGAGCCGCATCGCCTTCGGCATCCGCGGCGCCCAGATCCCCGCCCTGATCCGCGGCGCCGTCGCCATCGCCTGGTTCGGCATCCAGACCTATCTCGCCTCGGTCGTCTTCCGCATCATGATCGTCGCGGTCATCCCCGGCGCGGCCGCCCTCGACCAGAGCGACTACCTGGGCCTCTCGGCCCTGGGCTGGATCTCCTTCGTCCTCCTCTGGGCCCTGCAGCTGGTCATCGTCAGCTACGGCATGGAGATGATCCGCAAGTACGAGGCGTTCGCCGGACCGGTCATCCTGGTCACCATGGCCGCCCTCGCCGTGTGGATGTTCGTCGAGGCCGGCGGCTCGATCGCCTGGAGCACGCCCGACTCGAAGACCGGCCTCGACATGTGGCTGGCCATCCTCGGCGGCGCGGCGCTGTGGGTCTCGATCTACGGCACGTTCGTGCTGAACTTCTGCGACTTCACGCGCGGCGCCCACTCCAAGGGCTCGATCGTCCGCGGCAACTTCTACGGCATCCCGATCAACATGCTGCTCTTCGGTGCGATCGTCGTGGTCCTCGCCGGCGCCCAGTTCAAGATCAACGGCACGGTCATCGAGTCCCCCGCGGACATCGTCCAGACCGTCCCGAACACCCTGTTCCTGGTGCTGGCCTGCCTCGCGCTGCTGGTGCTGACGATCGCCGTGAACCTCATGGCGAACTTCGTCGCCCCCATCTACGCGCTGTCCAACCTCTTCCCGAAGGTCCTGGACTTCCGCCGCGCCGGCCTCGTCTCCGGCGTCCTCGGCCTGCTGATCCTGCCCTGGAACCTCTACAACTCCCCCGTGGTCATCACATACTTCCTCGGCGGCCTCGGCGCCCTGCTCGGCCCGCTGTTCGGCATCATCATGGCCGACTACTGGCTGATCCGCCGCGCCCGCGTGAACGTCCCGGACCTCTACCGGGACCGCCCGGAGTCGGAGTACTTCTTCAAGCGCGGCTTCAACCCCCGGGCCGTCGCGGCGCTCGTCCCGACCGCCGTGATCGCCATGCTCCTGGCCTTCGTCCCGGCGTTCGCCGTCGTCTCCGCCTTCTCCTGGTTCATCGGAGCCGGGCTCGGCGCCGTCGTCTACCTGCTGGTGGCTGACCGGCGCGCCCCCATGACCGACGTCTCCGGCGAGCCGATCGCCGTCGCCAGCACCCACTAGGAGTCCCCTATGCGCATCCTCGTCGTCAACGTCAACACCACCGAGTCCATGACCGAGGCCATCGCGGCCTCGGCCCGGGCGGTCGCCTCCGCCGGGACCGAGATCGTCGGCCTCACCCCGCGCTTCGGCGCGGACTCCTGCGAGGGGAACTTCGAGTCCTACCTCGCGGCGCTGGCCGTGATGGACGTCGTGACCTCCTACCCGGAGCCGTACGACGCCGTCATCCAGGCCGGCTACGGCGAGCACGGCCGCGAGGGGCTCCAGGAGCTGCTCGACGTGCCGGTCGTCGACATCACCGAGGCCGCGGCCTCCACCGCGATGTACCTGGGCCACAAGTACTCCGTGGTCACCACCCTGGACCGGACCGTCCCGCTGATCGAGGACCGGCTCAAGCTCGCCGGCCTCGACGCCCGGTGCGCGTCCGTCCGGGCGTCCGGACTCGGCGTCCTCGAGCTCGAGTCCTCGCCGGAGCGCGCCGTCGAGGCGATCGTGGCGCAGTCGCGCGAGGCCGTGGAGCGCGACCACGCCGAGGTGATCTGCCTCGGCTGCGGCGGCATGGCCGAACTCGAGGAGGCGGTCTCCGCCGCCACCGGCGTGCCGATCGTCGACGGCGTCCGCGCCGCGGTGACGATCGCGGAGGGCCTGGTCCGCCTCGGCCTCTCGACCTCCAAGGTGCGCACCTACGCGCCGCCGCGACCCAAGCAGGTCACCGGCTGGCCGCTCCCGGAATCGGTAGCGGCAACCCCCACCCCCATTGCCCAGGAGGGCTGAACCATGAAATCCAGCATCGAAGGCACCACGCCGGAGAGCGAGGAGGTCGCGGTCAAGCGGCGTCGCCTCGGCGTCCCGCACATCTACATCATCCTCTTCACCTTCATCGCACTCGCCGCCGTGGCCACCTACCTCGTCCCCGGCGGCACCTACGACCGCGTCGAGGGCCCCGACGGCCGGACCACGATCGATCCCGACAGTTTCCGCTACATCGGCTCCCAGCCGACGACGCTCGTGGACTTCATGCTGGCGATCCCCCGCGGGATGGTCTCCGCGGCGGAGGTCGTGATCTTCACCCTGATGATCGGCGGGCTCTTCGGCGTCCTCAAGGCGACCGGCCTGGTGGAGCACGCGGTGGAGGCCCTGACCAAGCGGTTCTCCAAGCGCGGTCCGGTGCTGATCGCCGTGCTGATGAGCGTCTTCTCGGTCGTCGCGACCCTCATCGGGACCCAGGAGCTGGCGCTCGTGTACGTGCCGGTGATCCTCCCGCTGATCATCGCCCTCAAGTACGACTCGATCGTCGCGGCGGCCGTGGCCCTCTGCGCGACGACCGCGGGCTTCGCCTCGGGCATCCTCAACCCGATCAACACCGGCCTGGGTCAGAAGCTCGCGGGCGTCCCCCTGTGGTCCGGGTTCGGACTGCGCGCGGTCGTCTTCGTCCTCACCGTGGGCATCGCGATCGCGTTCGTCATCCGCTACGCCCGGAAGGTGAACCGGGACCAGACGGCCAGTCTCATGCACGGCAGCCCGGCCGAGATGGAGAAGCGCCTGGACTACACGCGCGACTCGCAGGCCGGGCCGGCGCAGCGGATGAGCGTCCGGCAGCGCATCGCAGCCTTCGTGGCGCTCGCCTTCTTCGGCGTCCTCGTGTTCGGCGTGCTCAAGCTCGGCTGGTTCATGATGGAGATGGCCGGCCTCTTCATCGTCGTCGGCGCCATCGTCGGCGTGGTCTCCGGCCTGCGGGGCTCGGTCCTCGCCGAGGCCTTCAACGACGGCTTCCGCGCCGTGCTCGTCGGTGCGCTGATCGCTGGCATCGCCCGCGGCGTCGCGGTGGTCCTCGAGGAGGGCCAGATCCTGGACACGATTGTCCACTCGCTCGGCCAGGCGGTCGGCGGGCTCCCCGCCGCGCTCGCCGCCGTCGGGATGTTCATCGGGCAGATGCTCCTGAACTTCGTCATCCCCTCCGGCAGCGGCCAGGCCCTGGTGACCATGCCCATCATGGCGCCCCTGGCCGACCTGCTGGATGTGACGCGGCAGACCGCGGTCCTGGCCTACCAGCTGGGCGACGGCTTCGGGAACATCCTCTTCCCGACCTCCGGCTACTTCATGGCGACGCTGGCGATCGCGGGGGTCCCCTGGCAGAAATGGGTGAAGTTCTTCTTCCCCCTGTTCCTGATCTGGGTGGCCATCGCGATTGTCATCCTGGTGTTCGCCCAGATCACCGGCTGGTCGTAGAGCCCAGACAAGGGTCGGGGCGTCGGCACCGCACCTGCTGCGCATGTCCCTCTCCCTTCGATCCGAGAAGCGGGACCCCGGGCCACCGGGGTCCCGCTTCCTTTTCCCGGCCTGCGGCGCGGACCGGGCCCTAGTGCTCGGCCGCGGTGGACCGGACCGGGACCTCCCGGCCATCGCAGTCGATCAGCCGGCCGTTCACGAAGTGGTCGCCCTCGGACAGGCACGCGATGTCCTGGTCCGTGACGATCCGGTCGGTGCCGGCGACGAAGACGGACTGGTTCTCCGAGTTCCCCTTCTTCACGTGGTTGAAGAGGATGTTCAGCAGGATCGCCATGACGGCCGCCGAGCTGATGCCGGAGTGGAAGATCGTGGCGAACCAGGTGGGGAAGTTCTCGTAGAAGTGCGGGGCGGCGATCGGGATCATGCCGAACCCGATGGACGTGGCCACGATGACCAGGTTCATGTTGTTCCGGTACTCGACCTTGGCGAGGGTCCGGATGCCGGAGGCCGCGACCGTGCCGAAGAGGACGACGCCGGCGCCGCCGAGCACGGGCGTCGGCACCGCGGCGACCACGCGCCCGAGGACGGGCAGCAGGCCGAGGACCACGAGGATCAGACCACCGGCGCTGACCACGAACCGGCTCTTGATGCCGGTGATGGCCACGAGGCCCACATTCTGGGCGAAGGCGCTCTGGGTGAAGGAGTTGAACACCGGCGACAGGACCGAGGAGAGCATGTCGGCGCGCAGACCGTTGCCGATCCGCTTGGAGTCGACCTTGGAGCCGGTGATCTCACCGACGGCGATGATGTCGGCGGAGGTCTCCGTCAGCGTCACCAGGATGACGATCAGCATGGAGATGATGGCGGCCAGCTCGAACGTCGGGGCGCCGAAGGCGAACGGCGTGGGGAAGGCGACGATGGCGCCCTCGCCCACCTTGGAGAAGTCGGCCATGCCGGTGAAGACCGCGATGAGCGTGCCGATCACCATGGCCAGCAGGATGGACAGGCGGGAGATGGCCGCGTTGCCGATCTTGCTCAGCAGGAGCACGACGGCGGTGGTCGCCGCCGCGAGTCCGATGTTGGCGACACTGGCGTAGTCCTCCGCGGACGAGTTGCCGCCCATGGCCCAGTTGGCCGCGACCGGCATCAGCGTCAGGCCGATGGTGGTGATGACCGTGCCGGTGACGACGGGCGGGAAGAACTTGATGATCTTCGAGAACAGCGGCGTGATGGCCAGGCCCACCAGGGAGGCGACGATCACGGACCCGAAGACGGACTGGATGCCCCCGCCGCCGTGGACGATCGCCACCATGGTGGAGACGCCCGCGAAGGAGACGCCCTGCACCAGCGGCAGCTGGGAGCCGAAGAACGGGATGCCGACGGTCTGCAGGATGGTCGCGAAACCGCCGACGAACAGGCAGGCCGCGATGAGCAGGCCGATGTCCTGGGCGGTCATGCCGGCCGCGGCGCCGACGATCAGCGGCGGCGCGATGATCCCGCCGTACATGGTCAGGACGTGCTGGAAGCCGTAGGCGAACGTGCTGCCCAGGGGCAGCCGCTCGTCCTCCGGCCGGCCGGACGCCGGCCGGTTCCGTCCGGGCCCCGAGGAGGGGCGCCGTGAGGGGCGTTGCGAAGCGCTGGTCTTCTTGCTGGTCATGGTGCTGGTCCTGTCTCTGGCCGGCGTCGTCGCCGGACAGGTGAGTGGCCGCGGTGCTAGGTGATGGATGGGTCGTGACGAGTGCGTGGTGATGGTTGCGTGGTGATGGTTGCGTGGTGATGGATGCGTCGTGGTGGTCCGGGACGGCGGCTGGGTGACGGTGCGGCATAAAAAAATGAGCCGGCATCGGTTGATGCCAGCTCATTACGACCCTGCCTGCTGCTCCCAGGTTACGTGACCGAGATCACGAGATGTGGATCACAGTAGCCCGCTTCCGGCTCTTTGGGAATGTCTTCGGGAAAGTATTTCCGTGGACCGGAAGCAGGCGCTCCCCTCAGGGAGGCCGCGGCGGGACCGGACGCAGCCCCCGCCCGCCGATCCAGCCACGGCGTCGTGCCCCGTCGTCATGCCCCGTCGTCGCGCCGCGTCGTCACGCACCTGCCACCAGTCGGCGAGCCGCCGCGGAGTGCCGCGCCGCGAGCGCCGGGACGTCCAGGCCCGGGATCGCCCCGTCCACGACGCGCCAACGGCCGCCCACCATGACCCGGTCGGCGCGGTCCGCGCCGCAGAGCAGGAGCGCCGCGAGCGGGTCGTGGCTGCCGGAGAACCGCAGCTCGTCGAGCGTGAACAGCGCCAGGTCCGCCTGCAGTCCGGGCGCCAACTGACCGAGGTCGGACCGGCCCAGCGCCGCCGCGGAGCCTCGAGTGGCCCACCCGAGCGCCCGCTCCACGGGGACTTGGGCGCCGTAGCGCAGCCGCTGCAGATAGAGGGCCTGCCGCGCCTCCAGGATCATGTTGGAGGCATCGTTCGAGGCGGACCCATCCACACCCAGCCCCACCGGGACGCCGGCGTCCTCCAGCTCGAGGACGCGCGCCGTCCCGGATGCGAGCCGCATGTTCGACGTCGGGCAGTGCGCCACCGCGGTGCCGGCGGCACCCAGCCGGGCGATCTCGGCGTCGTCGAAGTGGATGCCGTGACCCAGCCAGGTTCGGTTGCCGAGCCAGCCGACGCTCTCCAGATAGTCCACGGTGCGCAACCCGAACCGCTGCCGGCAGAACTCCTCCTCGTCCAGCGTCTCGGCGAGGTGGGTGTGGAGCCGGACATCGTGGCGCTCGGCGAGCGCCGCACTCTCCGCCATGATCTCGGTGGTGACGGAGAACGGGGAACAGGGGGCCAGCGCGATCTGGACGAGGGCCCCGTCGCCGGGCTCGTGGTAGGCGCGGATCACCCGCTCGCTGTCGGCGAGGATCGCGTCCGCCCGCTGGACGGTGGAGCGCGGCGGCAGTCCGCCGTCGTCCTCGCCGAGGGACATGGAGCCCCGGGTCAGCGTGGCCCGCATCCCCATCCGGCGCACGACCGCGACCTCGACGTCGACGGCCTCCTGCAGTCCCGCCGGGAAGAGGTAGTGGTGGTCGGCGGCCGTGGTGCAGCCGGAGAGGAGCAGTTCGGCGAGCGCCACCTCCACGGCGAGCTCCAGGTCCTCGGGGGTCAGCCGCGCCCAGACGGGATAGAGGTTCTTCAGCCAGGGGAACAGGGGCGCATCGGCCACCGGGCCCCAGGCCCGCGTGAGGGTCTGGTAGAAGTGGTGGTGCGTGTTGACCAAGCCGGGCAGCAGGACGTGGCGGCCGGCGTCGAACGCCTCCTGGCACGGCTGCGCCGGGGAGCCGCCGGCCGGGACGAGCTCGGCGATCCGGCCGTCCGCCACCACCAGGCCGCCCCCGGCGTCGAGCCCGTTGGCGGTGAAGACGGCGAGCGGGTCCTTGATCCAGAGACGGGACGGGGCGGGGTTCGTAGTGGCATTCGTGCTGGCGTTCATGCGGGGCCTCCTGGGACAGTGCGGTGCAGTGCACTGCGGTGCTCGACGTCGACGGTCGTCGGCGAGGGCCGACGAGCCAGCTCAGTGGGGCCCTGTCTGCTGATCCAGGGGCACGCTGCTGATCCAGGGGGAGCGCGCGGGTCCGGGCCTCCCGTCGCGTCGACCGGATGGTCTTCCGCCGGCGGAGGGTCCCGTCCGCTCAGCATAGACGGTCGTGCGGTTCGCCCCGCCGCCGACCACGCGGGACCGGATCTACCGGGCGCTGAAGGCTCAGGCGGCCGAGGCACGCGGCAACCGGCCGCTAACGCCTCGCCAGACCAGCCCTCACTCGGGCGAGTACTCGAACACGAACCCTATCGGCCTGCTGTCCACGACATAGTCGTGGTTCGGGCTCCACCCCGTGAATGCCGCTTCGTCGAGCAGCCGCGCGATGGCATCGACCAATCGATCGTGAAGATGTCCGCTTCTCCACAGCGCCCACATCTGGCTGTTCTCGCCGCTGACCCAGGTGCCTGCAGATGTATAGACCTCCAGCCGGAAGTCGTCGTCGGCGACTTGAAAGAGGACGAGCTTGAAGCCCTCCCCCTCGATTCCCAGACACTGGGCGCCTTCCCCGGCCAGAGCGGCTGCCTCGTACCAGGAGCGCACATTAAGAGTCGGGAACATGGAGGCAAGCCGACGCTCCAGGTAGTTCGGACCGCTCATCTCTCCCTCTCATCAGTGCCGCGGTGAACCATCGTGGGGTGGCCGACGTCGAGCTGTGGGCACTGGATCACCTCGTCGAGTCCGCCCTGATTCTCCGCCGCCATGGCGAGGAGTGCTCTCATGACGATCAAGACCACGACGAGCGCTGCCCCGCAGATCAAGCAGAACGCGACCCCCAGAACGACGCCGGGACCCCCGACGCCCGCGACGAACAGAAGATGCAGCATGGTGAGGGCGGGTAGCAGTGCGGCTCCGGCCACCGCATAGATGATGGCCCCGACCGACTTGATCGACCTCGTCGCCAAGAACTGCCGACGGCTGACGAGGGACAGCAGGCGCCAGACCACCACCAGGGCGACCTGCCAGCAGAGCAGCGAGAGGATGCCCGCCACCGAGTACGGCGCCACGAGATGGCTGACTTCTTCGAAGGGTCCGCCCAGCTTCTCCGCCGCGAACGGGATCAGGATCTGCGCGGTGAGCGCAGCCGCGAGCAAAAGAATGAGGACGGCTCGAAGGGACAGGACCAGCGGCTTGTTCACATATCGAGCATCATTCGATTGAGATTGAAAGTCAATAGACGATGATTCTTCTCGGGCCCTACAACGCGCTCCCGAAGAATTCGACCGGGCCGGAATTCCAGGCCATAGAGTCTCGCTACACGTGCCACGCGTCAATCCCTGCGTCAATGCCGACGACTCAGTCCGGACGAGTAAACCATGCTCTCCAACGGATGAATTCCTTCCTCGTTGTGCAGGTGCCGGTTCGCGGGACCGACCGTCAGTCCAGTGGTTCGATGTCGGGGAAGCGGGCCTGGAGGTCGTCCTCGTCCGTCCAGGGCTCGCCGGTAGGCTCGTCGACGTCGAAGACCCCGCCCAGGTCCGGGTAGTCCTCCTCCAGCTCCCGGCCCGTGACCTCCTCGTACGCCTCCCCCGCGGCATAGGCCAGCAGCTCAGCATCCCCGATGTCCTCCCGATCCTCCAGGCCACCGGAGGCCAGAGCCCGCGGATCAGCCAGGCACCGCTCGTAGAAGTCACGCCCCTGACCGATGACCCAGGACCGCACGTCCACGAACCCGTCATCGCTGCACCCGCCCAGCAGCAGATACGCCACACCCCAGAGACCCCAGTCATAGAGCCGTCGATGCAACGACACGAACACCTGCTCGAACCCGGCGATCCGCTCCGGAGCGAACCTCCCCAGAGCCCCCTGCAGGGCCTCCACCTGCGCCTCAACATCCCCACCAGCCACCCGACGGGAACCCTCCACCACCTCCCAAAACTCCACCACCGACACCGCCTCCACGCCAACAACGCGTCCCTGAGAGCCGGCTCGCGGTCGCGGCGACGAGTCACCCGACCGATTAGGCCCGCCTCCCGCAACCTCCTCAACGTCAGCGTCATCGAGATCGTCGACACCGATGTCAACGAGGTCCTCTTGTTCGAAGCTGGCGTAGAAGCCGTCCTTGATCTCCAAGTCGGCCCAGTCCGGGTACAGGTCCTGGGCGAGGAACTCGCCGAAACGGACGCGATCCATCCAGTCCGGGGGTCGCCGGTCCCAAGCTTCGTAGAACCAGGCGGCCTCCTTCCGATTTCGCGGAGAGAGCGCAATCCGCTCGGCACGGATGTTCCAGAACTCGTCGGGGTCCTCAAACTTAACTGCAGTCAGGTCGAGCAATCTGATGGTTCCCTGCTGTGACAAGTGCGCCAGACCCCTGACCGATTTCACATCCCCCAGACTGAGCAGACCGATCGAACAGAATGGTCCGGCGTGCGTGAAATCCACCTGTCGGCTCTGCTCGATACCCACGAAGTCGGAGACGAACTTCTCCCGGAACCACGCGGCCCCAGGCCGTTGCACGAACCCGTGAAGGTACAGGCGTCCGAATCCTTCCGGCGTGTCCAGGGAGCGGTCGAGCGCATCCAGGGCAGACTGATCCGCCCGACTCAAATCGATCCATCGCAACCCCGGCGCCCGAAGCGCCGGGGCCCATCGCTCGTCCCATTGCGCCGTCAGCCGCTCCAGCGACTCCCACGAGTAGTCCACCGGGAAATACTTCACCGGCTCGTCCATCACCACAGCCCGCACGGGATGAAGCTCAGAAATCTGGGAGAGATCTTCAATGCTGTCCCTTTCCGGGTACAGAACCCTCGACGCGACATCGAAATTCCGGCTCAGCCGGCGCAAGGCCTTCAAAGCTTTACCTTGCTCCATGAGGTATCCCTCCGCCGCCACCCCGAAGCGGCACCAAAGGGCCAAGGCGAGGTTTTAGATTTGCATACTTACCCATGTTTTTCACTGCGATTGGAAGCGGATATAGGTCCCATAAATTTTTCACCCATGCCTACTCATCCACGCTTTCATAACCGGTCAATCCATCAAGCATCCCCAAAACCCAAGATGTGCTTTGTGAATTCAGGTGGAACGGCAGACCAAATTTAATTTCGCTCTTGACTGCAATGACCACTAGGGATTTATCCTGAACTTCAACCATGAGCTCGCGAGATGAGAATCCTAGCGTCAGGCATGATTCGCTCGAGTCAGTGATTCGATCAGAATACCCTTTCTCCAGCAGGTCATCCAACAAGAACTGCAAATACTCCTCAGATTCTGGCTTTCCAAACCCCTCTGGAACCATCCGCCCCACAACGCCGGAAAACCAGCCATATATGTATGCAGATTTATCTGGAATCGACACACCTTTTATATGATGACCATACTCAAAGCCTACAATCATACTCGTTTGAGACTCGTGAGGGTTGTGGGACAGATCGCCTGAAACAACGAGTGCTAACACATCATCGCATTCCATCTCGAAGCTTGACGCATTTCGATCACCGGAAATTGGGCCGATGTTAAGTTCGCCATCCTGCTTCAACTTTTCATAGAGGGGTGCCGCGCTAAACCTCACTCGACTCATCTCCTTGTTCCCCCAGTAGAAAACATCTATCTTCTTACCAGATTTGCCATTGAACCAAAATACCTTTCGGGCAGGGAAGTGGTGGGGTTGCCGTACTCGTCGAAGCTCGACCAGGAGTCGATGCCCCGAGCGTTGCCGCTGGACGGCAGCGTCACGGTCGCGACGGTGTCCCCGTGCGGGTTGTTAACAGAGAGCTTGACCGTGCCCTTCTCGATGACGATCCCGAGATCCCCACCGATGACGTCCTCGAACCGGGTGACCGTGGTGGTCTGGTTGACGTAGTTGGTGGTCCAGGCCGGGTTGTCCGAGGTGTCCCCGTACCGGTACCGGGTGCCTCCGTTCATGTCCTAGATGACGTGACGGCGCAGGGACGCATCCATGGTGATCGTGCTGTTGTGCCCGTTGCGGCTGATCGTCTTCGCCGTGTCGTTGGCGTAGTACGCGATCGTGATCCCAGCCCCGCCAGCACCACCCTTGGGTGCGTTCGTCCCCGCCGCGGGAATCGCCGTCGTGCGGCCGCGCGGACGTCCACGAAAAGACAGGGCCCGAAGGGAAGGCGACCCTTATATATCTCAACGTGAGTTTCCAGCAAGCATAAGCTCACCAAATAAAATCAAGAAACCAATCCACATTAACGGAAGAATTCCAAGAAACGCCAGAGCAAAGGGTCGAGATCTGCGCAACGCATTCTTCTTGAGTTCGTACGACTCTGGCTCGATATGCTTCTCCCCTACAACCCGTTCGGTATGCCGAGCCAAATGGCCGACAATACGCGAAGGGTAACCAGCGCCAGCGACGAGCAGACTTAAAGAGATTGCCGATACGTGAGTCACGGATAGGACCAAGGAATCCCAATCTGCTCCACCGAGAATTATGATGCCCGGGGGGCCGACAATTAATATGAACAGCACTGGGATTTGAGCGCCGAGATCATCCACTTTATGAGCCGATTTCAGGCACAGGTAGACGGTCAATACCGCTAGGGAGATGGTGAGGAGGAATGATATAAATATGCCAACATCACTCGTCATTACACACTTCTTCCCTTAGCATCGTCGAGACTTTTCCCGTACCAATTGCCCGCCCGACATTCATAGTTCTGGCCAGCCCCCAGGAATTCGGAGGCATAGTTGTTGTAGCGTTTGTACCTATTTTCACTCCTCGCCGCGGCCTTACCTCCGACGGATCTGATGGCTCGGGCCATGGCCATGCCTTTGCCAACAAAAGTCACCGCCGCAACAGCGGACACCGCATAGTTTCGCTAGGCCTTCTTGTTTCCACGTTTATAGTCGAGATATGCGACACCCGCTCCGGTAGCTAGTGAGATACCGACACCTGCCGGACCAAAGAAGCCGCTAATGGTCGATATCTTTTTCAGGACTCCGTACGTACCTCCGAGCCCGCCCCATCCCCGCTTGGTCCATTTTTTGCGGTTTGCCACGATTTCTTCCACTTTGACCATGCGCCCGACACATCTTCTTTGTTGATCGGGTCTCGTGGGTAAGCGTAAGTCGTCGTGTTGCCACCAGCAACAGGATCCCGCGTCGTGAACAACCCCGTCGCCGGGTAATACCACCGCGCACCCATCAGAATCAGGCCACTCGTCGGATTCAACGCCCGCTGACCAGCACCATGCCGCCCATACCGGGTCCCAGTACCCATAGCATCCAACGCCCCCGCCGGGTTCCCGTATTCATCAAAACTCGACCAGGAGTCGATGCCCTGGGCGTTGCCGCTGGACGGCAGGGTCACGGTCGCGACGGTGTCCCCGTGGGGGTTGTTAACAGAGAGCTTGACCGTGCCCTTCTCGATGACGATCCCGAGATCCCCACCGATGACGTCCTCGAACCGGGTGACCGTGGTGGTCTGGTTGACGTAGTGCTCAATCGTCGTCGCAGCCCACCACCATTCACCGCGTTCGTCCCGGCCTCCGGGATATCCACAGTGTGGACCACAGGGTCCGGACCTGGAGAACCTTCCAGGGAGGCGGACGGGACTTCGGACAAACGAACTCCACGATCCATTACATCGCACTAAGAAAGTCGCCGAAGAACTACTTTCATCTAGTCTCGAAGCCCGCTCGCCTTATCGCGCACCTCGATCCCCGCCTGGAACCGGGATCTGGCTCCTAGGCTCCGTCGACGAAGATGTACCACAAAGACGATGCCACCAGAGTGAGAATAATCCACGTGTAGAGCGAGCGGTTAAGCGACTTCGAATCGTCATAGTATCTCTTTCCCCACATTGAATCCCGAGTTGGTTCCCTGCCAGAGAAGGCTTGAAGCGGATCCGCCCGCGTGAAACCAATTATGGAGATGTTGACAAACAACCCAAACACGAATGCCATGTCCATGGGCTCATGCATTCGAAGGGATACAAGTACTGACGAGATCGGGGCCAAGGCAATTAATAACAACAGCCATAGGTGCCCTAGCGAGAGTGGATTAACGCCTGAACGCAGTAGGGCGAAGGCTCGCGCGGCATACAGGACCGCCATGAGGGCGAGGCTGCCCAGGTAGGCCGAGAACGTTATGTCGGGCACGGCCTACCGCCTCCTTCCTCAATGACGAATCTTCTTCTTGTGGACACCGACATTGAAATCATGTCCCACGAGTCCGCTCGCGGCAGCAATCCTCTCCATAGGAGATCGGAACTAAACCCAGGGCGGTTCACTCCGCCTCCAACACCGCCTCCACGCCAGCAACGCGTTCCCGAGTGCCGGCTCGCGGCTGCGGCGACGCGACCGCGACCCCACTAGGCCCGTTCGTCGCCGACGCCTCGTAATCAGGGTCGTCGAGGTCTGCGTCAGCGAAGCCGTCGACAGCGGCGTCATCGAGGTGGTCCTGTCCGAGGCTCGAGCCGAAGTCGTCCTTAACATCCAGATCAATCCAGTCCGTGTGGAGGCCAGCCGACGCGCCAGCGGGCGCTGCGAAAGGAAGACTCCGAAGACGACGGGGTCATCCGTCGAAGTTCCACTCCTGAGGAATTGGCGAGGAGCTCTCCACCTGCGCCAGTATGTTCACTAGATCCAGGCGAACGTCCACGATCAGTTGGCCGTCCTCCACGGGCATGCTTCCGAATGACGGACTCAGAATGGCCTCGTGCCTTCGCCCGACCAGTTTCGATGTCGACTGCCGAGGCGAGGCCTCGGCAGTGCTAACGGCCGGAGCTGCTTTGATTCGTATTTCCCGAACGTTGGTACCCCTGAACCATTCCCACCAAGACTCAGAAGTGTTTATCTTTTCAACCGCACTTTCCATCGCGCCCCAGTAGCGACGGGCTTCGGTTTTGAACTTTTTCTTCCGCTGAGAGTCCGTCAGCTCATAGCAGATGGTGACAAGCTCTGAGGCACCGCGGCCTCGAATATGGCGCGGCCACATCTCACCAGATTCTGTTTCGTAAGCCGTGGGGATGAGGTCGCTGAGGACGGAGCGGCCGATGTTGCCTGCCATCCACGCCATCTCCGAATCATCGAAAACATCAGCATAGGGCGGAGCCGAAAGGCTCGGCGCATCGGTCGAGGTGAGCGGCGGAAGTCCGCAGAGGACACTGTAGGCGTGAAATCCCATGATGGAGGTCCGCAATTGCTCGAACCATACCATGGCCACCGGAAATTCGTCCATGCTCGGTTTCTCGAGATCATACTGGTGCGCCAATAACGGATCGAGCGGAACAGAAGTTAATCGATCGATTGCCCGCGCCGTCAAATATTCGTGCAAGCTCAAAATTTCATGGGACTTGAGACTCGCCAGATGTTCTTCGATACAAGAAATCTGCTCGGTAAAATCTCTGTGCACGAGGTGAAGCTCCTCGTGTATGTTCCAGTTCATCGACAGCTCTTTGCTTGACCCGGGGGGCATTTTCTATGCTTCTGGTAGTGTCGGGACACGTACTTTACCTCCTTTAGTCTTGCATTGTAAAACCCCGCAGCCGAGTCGATAATCGACCAAGTGCACCTGGATCGAGTCGCCCTGCTGCAACCGGCAACCTGCGCGGCTGGACGAGATGGTCCAACTCGCGTGATCCCATACTTGCTACCCTCTCGTTTTTCGGCTTTACTTGTTAGATTAGTTCACTGACATACGTCTATTCGCCTATCTTCTCATGGACAGCATCCACAATTCTTTCTAGTCCCTCAATTTGCATCTGTCCCAATGAGACTCCCACTGTTAGATTGAGATACTCAACGGCCTTAACGAGTGCCGATTCGCATGAATGCTTCTCTAGAACCCATCGGACTATTCGAAACGAAAGATCATCCCATTCGTCTTCAGGAACATCCGCATCAATGAGCGCAGGGCGAATAGCCCGCAGCTCTCGACTAGTCGTCCTGGCAATGGTCTTCACACTATTCCTGTTCAAAGCTGCACCCGTAGTTACTTCTTCTTTCGCCATAGACTGTTTCTCCAAACCGTAACCAGTCGCCTTTCGGAATTTAGAACGACCGAGGCCCGTGCGCCAAAGTAGACAGTCTTTCTCAATTGCGGCTTCATTGCAATTGGATGAACGACCGCCGATCGCAAATTCTGCGGAGATATCTTCCTATTAATAGATTGATTCAAACCGTGACGTGACATGCTTCGGATTGGACTCCTGCGAACCATTGACGACGCACGCAACGCAGAATTTATACGAGCGGACTTCGACAGTATTCCGAGACCGACTCGTATGGCGAGGCCACCTGGAATGAAGGCTAACCCGACCGTTACGCCGACTTGAACCCATGGGTTTTTCCACGCCTTTTTGGCAAATCGCCAAGCTTTCTTGCCCCAAAGCCCGCTTGTATCTTCTTGGTTGATCGGGTCTTGTGGGTAAGCGTAGGTCGTGGTGTTACCCCCAGCAATAGGACCCCGCGTCGTGAACAACCCCGTCGCCGGGTTGTAGAGCCGGGCGCCCATGAGGATGAGGCCGCTGGTGGGGTTGGTGGCGCGTTGATCGGCGCCGTGCCAGCCGTAGCGGGTCCCGGCCCCGGTCGCGGGAAGGGTGGTGGCGGGGTTGCCGTACTCGTCGAAGC
>NZ_JAPSJL010000014.1 GCF_031178195.1 Zhihengliuella sp. | reverse complement strand
TGGGCACGACGCTCACCCAGATCGGGTGCACGCGGTTCCAGGGCACGACGAGCGCGATGACCGTGAGCGCGAAGAGCACGAGCATGCCGAGGAAGAGCACGTCGCCCGACGCGAGCTCGCCGACCACCACGACGAGGCCGCACGCGACGAGGCACGCCGCGGCGAGCAGCAGCTGGTTGACGGCGGTCGCCCGCTCGCGGGTGCGGTCGGGGGGGGGGGCCCCGGGGGGGCCCCCCCGCGCCCCCCCCCCCCCGGGGGGGCCCCGCTCCTCTCTGCTGTGCTCCGCCGTCGTCCGGCGGGCGTGATGCGGGCCGATGGCGCCGGACGGCGGCTGTACCGCGCCCGTCGACGGGCGCGGGAGCGCCGTCCGCGCGATCCGCTAGCCGGCCAGGCGGGTCTTCAGGCGGCTCCAGAGCGATTCGCGCTGGGGGCGGTCGAGTGCGAAGTCCGGGTCGAGTCCGCCGGCGGCGTAGAAGGAGATGTCGGTCTCGGAGATCCGGCCATGACGGAGGTCGAGGGGTGCACCGGCCGCTGCAGGCGGCGTGGTCGACCCGTAGCGCGCCGACAGGTCGGCCGGCCGGGGACCGGGGGTGCTGCTGGTCGTGTCCGTCATCATGGTTGCTCCTCTGGGTGCCTGACTCCTGGTGGTCCGCGTTCCTGCGTGACCGGCCTGCGAGGCCGGTCTTCCGTGGCGACAACTTTCGCTACGCGGAAGAATCTTCTTGAACTATGGAATCCCAGTATCGTCGGCAAAAGCCTTCCGCACAAGGGGTCGGGCGAAGTTCTGAGGGAACGTTGCGTCCAGTACTCGACGCTTCAAAGAATTTTCGGGCGAAGGCTTGACAGAGGTGCTGTGATCGGCGTTACATGGTCTCAGTGAAATAAAAGTTCCGTCATACAGAAACATCGAGTCAAGTTGGTTCACGCCAATGGTCAAGGGTGTTCAGCACTGAGGCGGAGCTGTCGCAACGACGAAAGCTGAACTCCCGATGGACCTCGAAGTATTCAACTCGACCGACCCCGAGACCGCCCGCGCCGCGCTGCGCCCGTGCATCGACGTCGACCGCTGGGTCGACGAGCTCGAGGCGGGCCGCCCCTACGCCTCGGTCGACGAGCTCCTGGCCCGCGCCGCCACCGCCGCCCTCCCGTTCACCGCCGGGGAGGTCGAGCAGGCGCTCTCCCATCACCCGCGCATCGGCGAGCGTGCCGACGGCGAGACCGCCGAGGCGAAGCTCAGCCGCGGCGAGCAGGCCGCCGTCGACCCCGCGTCCGAGACGACGCGCCGCATCCACGAGGGCAACCGCGCCTACGAGGAGCGCTTCGGCCACGTCTTCCTGATCCGCGCCGCAGGCCGCAGCCCCGAGGAGATCCTCGCCGAGCTGCAGCGCCGCCTGGAGAACTCTGCCGAGCAGGAGGAGCGCGAGACCGCCGAGCAGCTGCGCCAGATCGCGCTGCTCCGCCTCCGCGGCGCCGTCGACGCGCCCGCAGCGGCGCCGGCCGCACATTCCTGACGCCCCGGCGTCCACCGTCCCCGCTCTCCCCCTCCCGTCCCAGGGAGAGCCCCAGCACTCAGCGCAGAGGAGCATTCCGATGAGCACTTCCGATGGCGAACGCAGCCACATCACCACCCATGTACTCGACACCGGGACCGGGAGGCCTGCCTCCGGTGTCAAGGCCACGCTGGAGCACAAGAGCGCATCCGGCTGGCAGGAAGTCGGATCGGGGCGGACGGACGACGATGGTCGCATCCGCAACCTCGGCCCGGCCCGCGTAGAAGCAGGAAACTACCGGATCACTTTCGATACCGGGTCCTACTTCGGGGAGACGGGAACGGAAACCTTCTTCCCCGAGGTCGTGCTGAGCTTCGTCATCGCCGACGTCGCCCAGCACTACCACGTACCACTCTTGATCAGCCCATTCGCATACTCGAGCTACCGAGGGAGCTAACGATGACTATGACTGCACCGGAGACCGTGACCGGCACGAAGATCGTGCTCGGCAAGAACCAGTACGGCAAGGCCGAAGTCCGCCTGGTGAAGATCACCCGCGACACCGACCGCCACGAGATCGAGGACCTCAACGTCAGCTCGCAGCTGCAGGGAGACTTCGAGACCGCGCACACCGAGGGCGACAACAGCAAGGTCGTCGCCACCGACACCCAGAAGAACACCGTCTACGGCTTCGCCCGCGACGGCGTCGGCACCATCGAGAACTTCCTGAAGCGCCTCGGCGACCACTTCACGGGCGAGTTCGACTGGGTGACCGGCGGCCGCTGGAAGGCCGAGCAGTACTTCTGGGACCGCATCGAGGACCACGACCACGCGTTCTCGCGCAACAAGAGCGAGGTCCGCACCGCCCTCCTGGAGATCACCGACGGCACCAAGAACATCGTCGCCGGCATCGAGGGCGTCACCGTCCTGAAGTCCACCGGCAGCGAGTTCCACGGCTTCCCGCGCGACCGCTTCACCACGCTGAAGGAGACCACGGATCGCATCCTGGCCACGGACCTCACGGCCCGCTGGCGCTACAACACCGACGCGGTCAACGCCGGCGACATCGACTTCGACGCGATCTACGGCTCGGTCCGCGCCCTGCTGCTGAAGGCCTTCGCCGACACGCACTCGCTGGCCCTGCAGCAGAGCATGTTCGAGATGGGCCGCGCGGTCCTCGAGGCGCACCCGGAGATCGACGAGATCCGCATGAGCCTGCCGAACAACCACCACTTCCTGGTGGATCTGGACCCGTTCGGACAGGACAACCCCAACGAGGTCTTCTTCGCCGCCGATCGCCCGTACGGGCTCATCGAGGCCGCGATCAAGCGCGAGGGCGTCGCCGACACGCATCCGATCTGGGAGAACTCCTCCGGATTCTGCTGAGCACCACATCTAGAAGGACCCGGACCCGGGGAGGAAGAAAGGGCCGGGCCCGTGCCGCAAACACGGGCCCGGCCGTCCTCTCCGGGCATTGGACAAGGAGATCAGCTATGACAGCTGCAAGCACAACCATCCGCCCGGAGGACGAACGCCTGCCCATCGGGCGCACTTTCGCCTACGGACTGCAACATGTTCTCACAATGTACGGCGGCATCATCGCCCCGCCGCTGATCATCGGCGGCGCCGCCGGACTCGGCGACATGGAGCTGGCACTGCTCGTGTCCTGCTGCCTCTTCGTCGGCGGCCTGGCCACGATCCTGCAGACCGTCGGCGTCCCGTTCTTCGGCTGCCAGCTCCCGCTCGTCCAGGGCACGTCCTTCGCCTCGGTGGCCACGCTGGTCGCCATCGCGAACGGCGACGGCGGCATCCAGTCCGTCCTCGGCGCCGTCCTGGCGGCCTCGGTCATCGGGTTCCTGATCGCCCCGTTCTTCGCCCGGATCGTGCGGTTCTTCCCGCCCGTGGTCTCCGGCGTCGTCATCACGATGATCGGCCTGTCGTTGACGCCGGTCGCCGCGAACTGGTCCATGGGCGGCAACGCCGACGACCCCGAGTACGGCAGCCTCGCCAACATCGGTCTGGCCGCGTTCACGCTCGTCGTCGTCCTGGTCCTGAGCAAGGTCGGCAACGCCGCCATCTCGCGCCTGTCGATCCTGCTCGCCATCGTCATCGGCACGCTCGTCGCCTGGGCCCTGGGCATGGCTGACTTCTCGAACGTGGGCAACGGCGCCTTCTTCGCGCTGCCGCAGCCATTCGCCTTCGGCGCCCCGATCTTCGAGATCGGCGCCATCATCTCCATGACCATCGTGGTTCTCGTCATCCTCACGGAGACCACCGCGGACATCCTCGCGGTCGGCGAGATCGCCCGGACGCGGGTGGACTCGCGCCGCATCGCCGACGGCCTCCGCGCCGACATGGTCTCCTCGATCCTGGCCCCGGTCTTCAACACCTTCACGCAGAGCGCCTTCGCCCAGAACGTCGGCCTCGTGGCCATCACGGGCGTCAAGAGCCGCTTCGTGGTGACCGCCGGCGGCGGCATCCTGCTGGTCCTCGGTCTGCTGCCCGTGCTGGGCCGCGTCGTGGCCGCCGTCCCGACGCCGGTCCTCGGCGGCGCCGGCATCGTCCTGTTCGGCACGGTCGCCGCCTCGGGCATCCGCACGCTGGGCAAGGTCAAGTTCTCCACCCCGAACATGATCATCGTGGCAGCCTCCGTGGCCTTCGGCATGGTGCCGATCGTGAAGCCGGACTTCTACCACGACTTCCCGGCCTGGGCGAGCACGATCTTCCACTCCGGCATCAGCTCCGCGGCCATCATGGCCGTGTTCCTGAACATCCTGTTCAACGAGATCAAGACCGGCAACACCGCCGGTGGCTCGGTCTTCCAGGCGGCCCCGCCGCGCATGGTCCCCACCGATCAGATCCGGGGCCTGCGCGACGGCGACCACTTCGAGGCCGGCAAGCTGATCGACGCCGACGGCGAGGAGGTGCCGGTGGTGACCGCCGAGCAGTTCACCGTGGCCCTGGCCGAGCACGTCAAGGCCTGCGACGACGCCGGCGTCGAGGCGGAACTGCCCGAGGGCGTGGACCCG
Source organism: Zhihengliuella sp. (assembly GCF_031178195.1). Classification (GTDB taxonomy): domain Bacteria; phylum Actinomycetota; class Actinomycetes; order Actinomycetales; family Micrococcaceae; genus Zhihengliuella. Next base: position 19,158 of record NZ_JAPSJL010000014.1, on the reverse strand, counting down.
GACGAGCTCCGCCGTATCGCGGAGGAGGAAGCGGCCGCCCAGAGCGCCCAGGAGGACGGTGCGGCGGAGGGCCGTCCGGCTCCGGGCTCCGGGGTCTCCGGATCCGAGAACGGCGAGCGGCTGGACCACGCCGCAGAGAGCTTCGCTGCCGGTACGCGCCGCAGCGCAGCGTTGAAGCGCAACGACTGAGACGAAGCGCTTCAGCGAAAGCGGCCGACCCGGTGACGGGTCAGGTTGCGAGAGGAGCGGTGCGGGAACCTCGGGGGAGGGCTTCCGCACCGCTCCTCTGTGTGTCCGGTGGCTCCGCCGGCGGTCACTCCCGCGAAGCGGAGCCGTGGGGATCGAGCGGGGAGCCGGGCGCGGGAGCGGCGGGCGGGATCCTCGTCCCCGGGGGTTGGCCCGGAGCAGCCGCGTGGGTGCCTGCGAGGTGCCGGCCGAGCACCTCACCGTCCGCGAGGTGCCGGTCCAGCACTCGATGGCGCGCGAGGTGCCGGCCGAGCACCCCACCGTCCGCGAGGTGCCGGTCCAGCACCGCGAGGATGTCCGGGGCCGTGCTCCGGCGGCATCTCGCAGCGCCGGGCGTGCTCGAGTGGCATCTCGCAGTGTCGGCCGTGCTCAGGCGGCACCCGGCGCGCCGCGATTCCGGACGGCGGCATCCACGTCGCAGTTCGGCAGGGGAGGAGCATCGACGTCGCGGTTCCGCAGCCCGGACGCGTCGACGTCGCAGTCCTGCAGGCGATCGGGCCGCGGAGCCTGCAGAAGTGCGACGTCGATGGCCCGGGCCGGCCGGCTCCGGGGAAGCGCGCGGCGAGGCTGGCCGCGGCGTGGCAACCGCGGGGAGCCGGACCGCGGCGACGGGTCAGGCGTTGCCGGTGAGGGCGGAGGAGATCGTCGCGGCGGCGCGCTGCAGCGACGGAACCGCGCGGTCCGCGAAGTCCTGGCCGACGCGTGAGACCGGACCGGAGATGGAGATCGCCATCGGGGTCGGCGCCCCGGGGATGGCCATGGCGAAGCAGCGGACCCCGATCTCCTGCTCCTCCTCGTCCACCGCGTAGCCCTGCTCGCGGATCCGCTCCACCTCGGCGAAGAGTCCGGACAGCGTGGTGATGCTCTTGGGCGTCGCGGCCGGCATCCCGGCCTGCGTCACGAGGCGGGCGATGCGCTCGTCGTCCAGCACCGAGAGGATGGCCTTTCCGACGCCGCTGTTGTGGAGGTTGGCGCGGCGGCCGACCTCGGTGTTCATGCGCATGCTGTGGGCGGACGGGACCTGGCCCGTGTAGACGACCATGTCGCCGTCGAGCACTGCGAGATTGGCCGACTCGCCGAGGTCGTCCACGAGGGAGCGCAGCACGGGCCCCGCGAGCGCGCCGAGCTGGCGGTTGGCGACCTCGCCGAGGCGGATGAGCCGCGGGCCCAGCGCATAGCGGCGGTTCGGCATCTGCCGGACGTGGCCGATGCCCACGAGCGTGCGCAGCAGGCGGTGGATGGTCGGCAGCGGCAGCGGGGTCTCGGCGGCCAGCTCGCTGAGCGTGCACTCACCGCCGGCGCGGGCGATGAGCTCGAGCAGCTCGAAGGCGCGCTCGACCGACTGGACTCCTGCAGCGGGTTTGACGGGCATGTGATTCCTCGGGTGGGGGTCTGGCCGGAGCTGGCCTCGTGGGCGGTCCGTGCGGTCAGGTTATCGCATCGGCGAGCAGAAATTCCGTGCACCGAAAATTAACTGTGTTCCATCGCACGAAAAGTCTTGCATTTCCACATCACAGATTCTAGTATCCACTATACGGAAACAGTTTTTCGTGGTCCCGCCCACAGCGGGCGGACCGCACGACGAGGAGGACCACATGGGCAACCCGAGCCCCGGATATTCACTGACGCTTCGTGTCGAGACGCCTGCGTCCATCACTGTCACCAGCGAACTCGCCGCCGCCGTCGGCGCTGCCGGCGGCTCGGTGACAGCTCTGGACGTGGTCGAGTCCACCCACATCGGCATGGTCGTCGACGTCAGCTGCAACACGTCCGACGCCGAGCACGGCGACCGGATCCGTGAGTCCCTGGATCAGCTCGACGGCGTCGAGGTCCGCAAGGTCAGCGACCGCACCTTCCTCATGCACCTCGGCGGCAAGCTCGAGGTCAACCCGAAGGTCGCCCTCCGCAACCGCGACGATCTCTCCCGCGCCTACACGCCGGGCGTCGCCCGCGTCTGCCAGGCGATCGCCGCGAACAAGGACGACGCCCGCCGCCTCACCGTCAAGCGCAACACCATCGCCGTCGTCACCGACGGCTCGGCCGTCCTGGGCCTGGGCAACATCGGTCCCGAGGCCGCGCTGCCCGTGATGGAGGGCAAGGCCGCCCTCTTCAAGCAGTTCGCCGGCGTCGACGCCTGGCCGGTCTGCCTGGACACGCAGGACACCGAGGAGATCATCCGGGTCGTCAAGGCGATCGCCCCCGTCTACGGCGGCGTGAACCTCGAGGACATCGCAGCCCCGCGCTGCTTCGAGATCGAGCGCCGCCTGCGCGACGAGCTCGACATCCCGGTCTTCCACGACGACCAGCACGGCACCGCGATCGTCACCCTCGCCGCCCTGAAGAACGCCCTCAAGGTCGTGGGCAAGAAGATCGAGGACGTCCACATCGTCGTCTCGGGCGTCGGCGCCGCCGGCCACGCCATCATCCAGCTCCTCATCGCCTCCGGCGCACGCAACATCGTCGCCTGCGGCCGCCAGGGCGCGGTCCACCAGGGCCAGGACCACACCGACCCGCACCGCATCTGGCTGGCGGAGAACACCAACCAGGACAACTTCGACGGCACCCTCCACGAGGCCATGACCGGGGCCGACGTCTTCATCGGCGTCTCCGCGCCGAACGTCCTCGAGGAGGAGCACATCGCGGCCATGGCCGACGACGCGATCGTCTTCGCGATGGCCAACCCGGACCCCGAGGTCGACCCGATCGCCGCCGGCCGCCACGCCGCCGTCGTCGCGACCGGCCGCTCGGACTTCCCGAACCAGATCAACAACGTCCTGGCTTTCCCGGGCTTCTTCCGCGGCCTGCTCGACGCGCACGTCAGCGACATCACCGACCCGATGCTGGTCGCTGCGGCCGAGGCCATCGCCGAGCGCGTGTCCGACGAGGAGCTGAACCCGGGCTTCATCATCCCGAGCGTGTTCGACCCGCGCGTGGCCGGCGACGTCGCCGCAGCAGTCGTCAGCGCAGCCCAGTCCAACTAGCTTCAGAGAAGGAATCCGTCATGACCATCTCCGCTCAGCCCGCCCCCACCGTCACCGGCGCCGAGACCGTCCTCACGGACGCGGCCCTCGCCTTCGTCGAGAAGCTCCACCAGCGCTTCGCCGCCACCCGCGACGAGCTGCTCGAGGCCCGGGTCGAGGCGCGCTCGAAGGCCTCGGCCGCCGGCAGGCTCGACTTCCTGCCCGAGACCGCCGAGGTCCGCGCCGGCGACTGGACCGTCGCCGAGGCCCCCGAGGCCCTGCGCGACCGCCGCGTCGAGATCACGGGCCCGGCCACGCCGGCCAAGATGGCGATCAACGCCATGAACTCCGGCGCCAAGGTCTGGCTCGCCGACCTCGAGGACGCCTCCACGCCGTCGTGGCACAACGTGGTGGACGCCCTGAAGAACCTGCACGACGCCGCCCGCGGCACCCTGGAGTTCACGTCGCCGGAGGGCAAGAAGTACGCGCTGCGCGGCGAGGTCGACCGCGCCGTCGTGGTGGTCCGCCCCCGCGGCTGGCACCTGCCCGAGGCGCACGTCGAGATCGACGGCGGCCCCGCCGTCGGCGCGCTCGTGGACTTCGGCCTGCACTTCTTCCACAACGCCAAGCATCTGGCCGAGACCGGCCAGGGCCCGTTCTACTACCTGCCGAAGATGGAGTCCTACCTCGAGGCGCGGCTGTGGAACGAGGTGTTCGCGTTCGCGGAGGCCGAGCTCGGCATCGAGCACGGCACCATCCGCGCCACCGTGCTGATCGAGACGATCCCGGCCGCCTTCCAGATGGACGAGATTCTCTACGAGCTGCGGGAGTACGCCTCCGGCCTCAACGCCGGCCGCTGGGACTACCTCTTCAGCATCATCAAGTACTTCCGCGAGGCCGGCAGTGCCTTCACGCTGCCGGACCGCGCCGACGTCGCGATGACCGCCCCGATGATGCGGGCCTACACCGAGCTGCTGGTGCGCACCTGTCACAAGCGCGGTGCCTTCGCGATGGGCGGCATGGCCGCCTTCATCCCGAACCGCCGCGAGCCGGACGTCACCGAGGCCGCGTTCGAGAAGGTCCGCGCGGACAAGTCCCGCGAGGCCAAGGACGGGTTCGACGGCTCGTGGGTCGCGCACCCGGACCTGGTGCCGGTCTGCCGCGAGCGCTTCGACGCCGTGCTCGGCGAGAAGCCGAACCAGCTGGACCGTCTCCGCGAGGACGTGGACGTCTCCGCCGCGGACCTGCTGGACATCGCGTCCGCCCCGGGCCGCGTGACCGAGGCCGGCGTGCGCGCCAACCTCTACGTCGCCGTGGCCTACACGGCCGTCTGGCTCTCGGGCAACGGCGCCGTGGCGATCCACAACCTGATGGAGGACGCGGCCACCGCCGAGATCTCCCGCTCGCAGGTGTGGCAGCAGATCCGCAACGGCGTGGTCGCCGAGGACACCGGCAACACCATCACCGCCGAGCTGGCCGCTCGCATCCTCGCCGAGGAGATCGAGCACCTGCGCACCGAGGTGGACGACGACGCCCGCTTCGAGCGCTACTACCGCCCGGCCGCCGAGCTGATCGGCCGCCTGGTCTCCGGGCGCGAGGAGGACTTCGAGGACTTCCTGACGCTGCCGGCGTACCGGATCCTCACCGAGGAGCTGGTGGCCTCGTGAGCGTCTCCCCAGCCCTGGGCGCGGACGCGCTCGCGGAGATCGAGAACCGCCTCGCCGCCGCGGACCGCCGCCTGGCCGATCTCTACCCGGGCGAGGACGGGCGCCGCCAGCCGGTGCACACCGTCTACCTGCCGGCCGACCAGTTCGTCACCGGCACCGCCGCCGACTGGGGCCACCGCGCCCTCGCAGCCGCGGGGGAGGCCGGGGGCCTCGCCCGGCTCGCGGGCCTGCTCGGCCTCGAGGACACCGAGCGCCTCGCGGAGCTCGTCGAGCACAAGCTCCGCTCGGAGCCGATCGAGGACCTGCGCCTGGACTTCGAGGACGGGTACGGCGACCGCGGCGACGCCGCCGAGGACGCGGACGCCGCCCGCGCGGCGCTCGCGGTCCGCGACGCCGTCGTCGAGGGAACCGCCCCGCCGTTCATCGGCATCCGGTTCAAGTCCTTCGAGGCCCCCACCCGGGCCCGCGGCCTGCGCACGCTGGACCTGTTCGTCGGCGGCCTCGTCGCCGCCGGCGGGCTGCCGGACGGCCTGGTCCTGACGCTGCCGAAGGTCACCTCGGTGGAGCAGGTCGAGGCCATGGTCTTCGCCGTCGAGGAACTCGAGCGGGCGCACGACCTGACACCGGGCCGCCTGCGCTTCGAGGTCCAGATGGAGACCCCGCAGCTCATCCTGTCCGACGACGGCACGGTCCCGTCCGCGCGGCTCATCCACGCCGGCCGCGGCCGCGTCTCGAGCCTGCACTACGGCACCTACGACTACTCGGCCTCGCTCGGCATCGCGGCGGCCTACCAGTCGATGGAGCACCCCGCGGCCGACTACGCCAAGTCGGTCATGCAGGTCGCGGTCGCCGGCACCGGCGTCCACCTCTCCGACGGCTCGACCAACATCCTGCCGCTCGGCGACCCCGAGAACCGGCTGGCCGCCTGGCGGCTCCACGCCCGACTGGTGCGCCGCCACCTGGAGCGGGGCATCTACCAGGGCTGGGACCTGCACGCGGCCCAGCTGCCCACGCGCTTCCTCGCGACCTACTCGTTCTATCGCGAGGGATTCGGCGCCGCCGCCACCCGCCTCTACAACTACGTGCACCGCGTCGAGTCGTCCGTCATGGACGAGCCGGCCACCGCCCGGGCCCTGGCCCTGTTCATCCACCGCGGCCTCGTCTGCGGCGCCGTCACCGCCGAGGACGTCCTGTCCCAGGCCGGGGTCGACGAGGCGCAGCTGCGCTCCATCGCCCTCAACATCCCACTCAACACCCCGGAGGGTTCCCATGTCTGACATCGCCACGGCGGCCCCGGCCGCCTCGTACCGCTCCGCGCAGGGCGGCCTGCCCCCGCAGACGGACCTGCTGACCGACCGCGCCATCGTCACCGAGGCCTACACGGTCATCCCGCGCGGCGTGCTGCGCGACATCGTCACCTCGGTCTTCCCCGAGTGGACCGGCTCCCGCGCCTGGGTCCTCAACCGGCCCGTGGCCGGGGGTGCGACGACGTTCGCCCAGTCGATCGTCGAGGTCGCCCCGGGTGGCGGCTCCGAGCACCCCGAGCCGCAGGCCGAGGTCGAGGGCTTCCTGTTCGTGATGGACGGCGAGCTCACGGTGACCATCGAGGGGACCCCGAACGTGCTCCGCGCCGGCGGCTTCGCGTTCATCCCGGCCGGCACCGCGTGGTCCGTCGCCAACAACGGCGTCGAGACCTCCAGCTTCCACTGGATCCGCAAGCGCTACGAGCCGCTGGCCGGCCACACCCCGCGCCCGGTGGTCGGCAACGAGCAGGACATCGAGCCGAACCCCATGCCGGACACCAACGGAGCCTGGCGGACCACCCGCATGCTCGACCCGCAGGACCTCGCGTTCGACATGCACGTCAACGTCGTGACCTTCGAGCCGGGCGCGTCCATCCCGTTCGCCGAGACGCACGTTATGGAGCACGGCCTCTACGTCCTCGAGGGCAAGGCCGTATACCGCCTGAACGGCGACTGGGTCGAGGTGCAGGAGGGCGACTACATGTCCCTGCGCGCCTTCTGCCCGCAGGCCTGCTACGCCGGCGGCCCCGCGAAGTTCCGCTACCTGCTCTACAAGGACGTGAACCGCCAGGTCAGCCTGTAGTCAGCAGCGCCCCCCGCAGGGAGGGTCCGGAGGCCGCGCCAGCGGCCCCCCGGGCCCTCCCTGCGTGCGTTGCGGCGGCTCCCGCGCCGGGGCCGCCGGGTGGTCCGCATGGGCTCCCAAAGGAGCCCAAAAACCCGTTGAAACGTGAGCTGGGACACTTCTACGCTGAATGGGATCCCAAAAATCACTCCCTTCGAGAAGCGAGGAACACCCCGTGTCCACTCAACAGGATTCGCCGATCACCACGGAGGAGGCCGGCACCGCGACGAAGCGGTCCGCGCCCACCAACGTCCGCTGGAAGCTCTTCCTACTGCTGCTCGTCCTCGTGACGGTGAACTACATCGACCGCGGCTCCATCTCGGTGGCCCTCCCGATGATCCAGGAGGAATTCAACCTGCCGCCGGAGCTCGTCGGCCTGCTGCTCTCCGCGTTCTTCTGGACCTACGCCGCCATGCAGATCCCCATGGGCTGGCTCATCGACCGGTTCGGTCCCCGGAAGATGATGACCGCCTCCTGCGTCGGCTGGGGCGCCGCCACGGCCGCCTCCGGCCTCGCCGGCGGGTTCCTCTCCATGTTCATCGCCCGCATGGGCATCGGCGTCACCGAGGCCGGCGTGATGCCGGCCGGCGGCAAGCTCAACGCCATCTGGATGCACGCCAAGGAGCGCGGCCGCGGCGCCACCATCCTCGACGCCGGCGCCCCGCTCGGTGCGGGCATCGGCGGCGTGGTCATCGCCGGTCTGATCGCCGCGACGGGCAGCTGGCGGTGGGCCTTCATCATCGCCGGCGCCGCCACGGTCCTGCTCGGCCTGGCCGTCTGGAAGTACGTGCGCGACAACCCCCGGGAGCACCCGGGCGTGAACGACGCCGAGGCCGAGTACATCGAGGCCTCCCATCGCGAGGAGGACGCGGCCGCCGGCGGCGGGGAGACGCGCCGGGCCCTGCTGCCGTACCTGCGCCACCGCTCCTTCTGGGCCATGTGCCTGGGCTGGCTCGGCTTCAACGGCGTCTTCTACGGCCTGCTGACCTGGGGCCCGCTCTACCTCTCCGAGGCCAAGGGCTTCGACCTCAAGACGATCGGCTGGTCCACCTTCGTGATCTTCGGCGCCGGCTTCGTCGGCGAGATCCTCGGCGGCGCGCTGGCCGACCGGCTGCGGGCCAAGGGCCACGGCGCCAACAAGGTCATGCGTTCCATGCTCGGCTTCTCGGCCCTCATGGTGACCCTCGGCCTGATCGGCACCACCGTGATCCCGGATCCGATCACCGCCGTGACACTGCTGTCCGTGGTGCTGTTCTTCCTCCGCTGGGTCGGACTGTTCTGGTCCGTGCCGTCCATCCTGGGCGGCCGCACCAACGCCGGCGTGCTCGGCGGGGCGATGAACTTCAGCGGCAACATCGCCGGTTTCGTCACTCCGATCGCCGTCGGCCTGATCGTCGGCGCCACCGGCGGCTACACCTGGGCGCTGCTGTACTTCGTGGGCTCGGCGCTGCTGATGGGCGCCGCCGTCGTCACGCTGGACTACAGCAAGCGGCTCGCCGTCTGATCCGAGCCAGGCCCGGCGCCCACCCGGCACGGGGCTCTCGCCGAGAGGGCCCCGCCGACGCAGGCACCGGCGGGAGGGTGCGGGGGCGGCAGCCGCCCCCGCACCCTCCCGCTCCGAACCACCACCCCCTCAGGAGGAACCATGCACAGCACCCGCGACGCCGCGGCCCGCAGCCGGCCGCTCCGGGAGCAGGTGCGCGATGCGCTGCGCCAGCGGATCTTCGAGGGCGACTACCAGCCGGGCGCCCGGCTGGTGGAACGGGACCTCGCCGCCGAGTTCAACGTCTCGCGCCTGCCGGTGCGGGAGGCCCTGCGGATGCTCCGCCAGGAGGGTCTGGTCGCCGAGAAGGCGACGCGCGGCTCCGTGGTCGCCGGCCTGACGGAGAAGGACGTCCGCGACCTCTTCGACATGCGCGAGGCGCTGGAGGTCCTGGCCTGCCGCCTCGCCGCCGAGCGGGCCACGGAGGACGAGCTGGCGGCGCTGGAGCGCCTCCTGTCCGACGCCGAGGCCCACCTGGCGCGCGGCGCGGCCGACGAGGCCCGCCGGGCCAACTCCGAGTTCCACGACGCCGTCACCCGCATCTGCGACAACGAGCTGCTGCGCCACGCGCTCGAGCCGCTCCAGGGCCGCATGCACTGGCTCTTCCGCCACGCGGACGACCTCGCCGAGCTGATCGCCGAGCACCGCCGCCTCCTGCTGGCCATCGCCAGCGGCGACCCGGACCGGGCCGGTCTCGAATCGGCCTGCCACGTCGCCAAGTACCGCACCCAGTTCCCCGGCCTCCACGCCGCTCTCACCCGGACAGGAACCCCATGAGACTTCTGATCGTCAACCCGAACACCAGCGACGAGGTCACCGACCTCATCCGGGCCGAGGCCGCCCGCAGCGCCGGCCCGGACACCCGGCTCGACGTCCGCACCGCCCCGCACGGCGTCCAGTACATCGAGACCCGCCTCGAGTCGCTCATCGCCGCCGGCGCCGTCGCCGAGGTCGTCGCCGACGCCTTCCAGAATGCCGACGCCCGCCCGGACGCCGTCGTCGTCGCCGCGTTCGGCGACCCCGGCATGCCCGCGCTGAAGGAGCTCGCCGACGTCCCCGTCCTCGGGATCACCGAGGCCGCGTTGTGCGCGGCGGCCCTGCAGGGCTCGCGCTTCTCCATCATCGCCATCTCCCCGCGGATCACCGCCTGGTACCGGGACTGCGTGGAGCGGTTCGGCTTCGGCGCCCGCCTGGCCTCGATCCACAGCATCAAGGAGGAGCTGAACGGCATCGGCACCGTCCAGCAGGACTTCGCCGAGACCCTGGTGGAGCTCGCCAACCGGGCGGTGCGGGAGGACGGGGCCGACGTCGTCATCCTCGCCGGGGCGCCGCTGGCGGGGCTGGCGCGCGAGGTCGCGCACCGGATCCCGGTCCCCGTGGTGGACGGGATCTCCGCCGGGGTCCGCCTCGCCGAGGCCGTCGCCGGTCTGGCCTGCGGCACGCACCGCGCCGGGTCCTACGCGTGCCCGCCGCCGAAGCCGCGGGCCGGCCTGAGCGCCGGGCTCGACGCCCACCTGGCTACGCGTCAGGCCGCGGGCGCGGGTACCGCGACGGCGGCCCCCGCCCCAGCCGCGCCCGTCACCGCCCCCGCAACCGCTGCCGCCGGGGCGACGGCATGAGCGCGGACCTCGTCCTCGCCCACGGGCTCGTCGCCAACGCCGACGGTCGCCGCGTCGCCCACGTGGTGGTCGCCGACGGGCGCATCGCCGACGTCGTCGACGCCGGGCAGCCCGTCCCCGCAGGCGCCCGCGTCATCGACGCGACGGGCCTGGTGGTGATGCCCGGCGGCGTCGACGGGCACTGCCACATCGCCCAGACCACCGGGCCCTACACGACGCTCGACGACTACGCGACCACCACGGCCGCCGCCCTCCACGGCGGCACCACCACCGTCCTGGACTTCGGCATCCCCCGCCACGCGGGCGAGACCCCGCTGGCGGCCGCGCTCGGCAAGCTGGACCTGGCCGCCGCGGCCCGCTGCGACGTGGCACTGCACGGGTCCGTGGTCGAGTGGGACGAGACCGTGCCCGAGCAGCTGGAGGAGCTGGCCGCGCGCGGCATCCGCTCGGTGAAGCTCTACACCACCAACCGCGGCACCACCATGGCCGACGGCGACACCGTCCTGCGCACACTGCGGGAGATGGCGCGGCTGGACGGCCTGGCCTACGTGCACGCCGAGCACGACGAGATCATCGTCGACTGCACCCAGCGCCACGCCGACGCCGGCGAGATCGGGATTTCAGACCTGCCGCGGACCCGCCCGGAGCTCGCCGAGGAGGCCTCCGTCCGCGAGGTCCTGGCGCTCGCCGAGTACACGGGCGCCGGCGTGTACTTCGTGCACCAGTCCACGCCGGGGGCGGTGGACCTCGTGACCGCGGCCAGGCTCGGCGGCCAGGCGGCGTTCTCCGAGACGTGCCCGCACTACGTGGCCCTGGACAGCAGCGTCTACGCGGGCCCGCTGCCGGAGTTCTACGCGTGCTGCCCGCCCATGCGGGACCCGGAGACGGTCGCGGGGCTCCGCGAGCGGCTGCTCGGCGGCGCCGTGGACACCGTGGCGTCCGACCACTCCTGCTACAGCCTGGACCAGAAGCGCGAGCACACCGACGACATCCGCCAGATGCCCCACGGGCTGCCCGGCGTCGAGACCCGGTTGCCGGTGACGTACACGCAGATGGTGGGGGAGGACCTGGAGGGGCTGGAGGACTTCGTGTCCGTGTTCGCGGCCGCGCCCGCACGCCTCAACGGCCTGCGCGGCAAAGGCGCCGTGGCGCCGGGGTACGACGCCGACCTGGTGCTCGTCGATCCGGCCGCGGTCCGCGCGGTCGACGGCGCGGCGCTGCACATGGGCACGGACTTCTCGCCGTTCGAGGGGCTCCGGCTCCGCGGCTGGCCCACCGCCGTCGTCGCGGGCGGCCGCGTGGTGCTCGACCGCGACGGCTTCCACGACCCCGGGCCCACCGGCCGCGTCCTGGAACAGGCGCCGCTGAGCGAGGCCCTCTCCTGGGGCCCGCTCGGCGCCCCCGCCACCGAACCGCACGCAGCGAGGAGCATCCGATGAACCGCACCCTGGAGACCGAGAGCACGGGCACCACGAGTACCGGCACCACGAACCCCGAGACGACGACGTCGGCGGCGACGGAGGCGCCCGGCCCGATCAGCGCGGCCCGGCCGCGGCGGATCGGCATGATCGTCCCGTCGTCGAACACCTGCCTGGAGCCGCAGACCTACCGGATGCTGGCGGACCGGGCCGACGTGACGGTGCACAGCAGCCGCATCCCGGTCACGCGCATCGCGCTGGACTCCGGCTCCGACCAGCAGTTCGACGTCGCGGGGATGCGCGCGGCCGCGGAGCTGCTTGCGACGGCGGACGTGGACGTCATCGCGTGGAACGGCACGTCCGGCTCGTGGCTGGGCCCGGACCACGACCGCGCCATCACGGCCGAGATCACGGCCGCGACCGGGATCCCCGCGACCACGTCGACCCTCGCCTACCTCGAGGCGTTCGCCGAGTTCGGGCTGCGCCGGATCGGCCTGGTCACCCCGTACACGCGGGACGTGAACAGCGCGGTGGCGGAGGCGTATGCGCGGGAGGGCCTCGAGGTGGCGGGGGAGCGGCACTGGGGACTCAGCGACAACGAGTCGTTCGCCCGGGTCGATCCCGAGGACCTGCTGCCGGTCTCCCGCGAGCTCGCCGCCGAGGGGCCGGACGCGCTGGTCTACCTGTGCACCAACCTCTACGGGGCACCGGCGGTGGAACAGCTGGAGGCGGAGACCAGGGTCCCCGTCCTCGACTCCGTTGCGGTGACGCTGTGGCACTGCCTGAAGCTCGCCGGCGCCGACCGGTTGGATCCGCGGTGGGGGCGCCTGCTCTCCTGAACGGCCCCTCCCGCAGCTGACCGAGCACAAACGAAGGCCCCCAACCAATGGCTGGGGGCCTTCGCCTCATCACTCGCACCTTCATGAGGTGTCTACGACGATAGCGCCTCTGACTGGGAACAACCTGATCGCGGACTGCTCATTCCCTGCCGAGGTCGGCGGTCTCCCGGAGTCTCGCCGGCACGACCGCGCCGTCGCGGCGAACGAGCGGGCTTTTTTCTGCCTAGGGCGATGCCATGCAGACGCCGCCCGCACCCACCACCGGCTTCCTCCTGGCCGTCGGTGTCGGCACCCCGCTCGGTCGTGGGCCCAAGGCGCTGCTTCCGTTCCGCAGGCGCACGCTCGTGGAGGCGCTCGCCGGCAAGCTCCGGTCCGGCGGCTGCGCGGAGGCGACCGTGGTGCTCGGAGCCGGGACAGAAGAGGCCGGTGGCTCCCCGGGCGCCACAGCTGCAATCTCGTCGAGAACCCGCGGTGGCGGAACGGCATGGGCGGCTCCTTCCAGGTAGGTCTGGTCTCGACGCCTGCGGAGCGCCCACGTGCTGGTCGCGCTAGTGGACCAACCCGGGGTGGGCGCCGCCGTGATCGAACTCCTCCTCGGCGCGCGCCGACCGGGACGCGTCACCGCGGCCGGCTACCGTGGCAGTGACCGTGACCTCCGCCGTGGTCATCCACTCGTTATCGACGCGTCGCTCAAGCGCGCCGCGGCCGTGTCAGCCAGTGGCGACGCCGGAGCCCGCGACTTCCTGCGTGCCCACCCGATCTGACCGACGTCGTCGACTGCTCGGACCTCGGTTCGGACGAGGATGTCGACACTGTTGAGGACTTACACCTTCTGGATTGAAACGTCCTGCTGCGACGAGCCCAGCGGCGGCGACACCGGATCCTCGATATTCCGTTGCGATTGCAGATGCTTCGCGGCCGGCTGAACCGTTTGCATGGCAGATGTGGATGTTGTACGTTTCGCGCTTCTGCGTCTAATGTTCTTTCATCACTCGCTTTTGGCCCGCTGTCGGCGCGGCTTTCTGCACCTATGGGGAATAAATGAATCACTCACGTTGGGGGCGTCCTGCCCGGGGTTTTCTGGTGGGCGGCCTGGTTGCCGCGTTGTGCGCCTTCGGGCTTCACCCGGCGTCGGCGACACCGGAGGACCCGGTCGCTGTTGAGGCCGAGGAATCGGCTCCGGCTCCGGAGGAGTCGTTCGAGCGCTCGGACGCGGTCTCGGCGCAGGTGACGGCGAGGAGCACGGGCGAGCGGGTCGAGGACACGTCCCAGCGGACGGCCATGGAGCGGGTGTTCGCTAATCCGGACGGTTCCTGGGCGTTGGAGTCGTACACGGCTCCGATCTTCGAGAAGAACGCCGAAGGCGAGTTCGTCGAGATCGGCCGGGGCCGGACGCTGGAGGACGATGGGCTGACTACTGTGGGGCCGGCGGCCTCGCTCGAGGTCGCGGACGGGGCGCAGAGCGCCGGCGAGGGCCCGAGCGAGGAGTCGGTGTCGCTGGCGACGCTGACCGCGGAGGACGAAGCGGGCGAGCCGGCGGCGACCATGACGCTGGGCTGGGAGGCCGAGCTGCCGGCCCCGGTGGTGGAGGAGAACCAGGCCGTCTACTCCGACGGCGTCTCCGTTCCCCTGGCCGGGGCGCCGGCGGGGTCCGAGCCCTCGGCATCATCTGATCCGTCGGAGTCGACGGCTCCTTCCGCGGAGGCGAGCGCGGGGCCGGGGCCGGAGGCGGAGCCCTCGACTACCGAGGCCGCTACCGCCGAGGCGTCCGCGACGGAATCCGGTGCCGCCGAGCAGTCGGCGGACGCTGCGGATACCGGTGCCGAGGCCGGGCCCTCGAGCCCCTCGCCGTCGGAGGAGGCGGCTTCGCCGCTGGCAGCCGACGTCGTCGTGGACGCGAACGCGTTCGGTTTCTCTCACTCGGTGGTGCTGGAGAGTGCGCCGGAGGCCGATGTCGTCCTGCGGTTCCCGCTGGGCCTCTCGGAAGGGCTGAGCGCCCAACTGGACGAGGCCACCGGGGAGATCCGGGTCGTGAACGCGGACGAGGACCTGGTGTTCCTGGGTCAGGCGCCGTTGATGTGGGACGCGGCGGTTCATGAGGGCTCGGGCCTGCCGGCCCACGAGGAGCCGGTGGCCGCGGAGCTGCTGGACGAGGAATCGGGTCCGGTGCTGCAGCTGACGGCGGATGCAGAGTGGCTGCAGGCGGAGGAGCGGCAGTACCCGGTGACGATCGATCCGACGTGGTCGGCGCTGGCGTCGTCGGACACGTGGGTCCAGTCCGGGATCGAGACCTCCAAGGCCGGTGACCCGGAGCTGCGGGTGGGCACGTTCGATTCGGGGACGACGAAGGCGCGCTCGCTGCTGAAGTTCGGCACGAGCACCCTGACCGGGAAGAAGATCGAGAAGGCCGAGCTGCGTCTGGGCAACCACTACTCGTATTCGTGCACTCAGTCGACGACATTGGCGCAGCGGGTCACGAGTGCGTGGGACGCGTCGACGGCGCGGTGGACGAGCCAGCCGAGTGCGACGACGACAGGCCAGGGATCGATCACGGACAGTCTCGGGTACTCTTCGGCGTGCCCCGGCGGTCTGGTGTACTTCCCGCTGACCTCGATGGCCCAGTACTGGGCGGACAACCCGACGGCCAACCACGGTGTGCGGCTTATTGCCGGCTCGGAGACGACGAACTCGTCGTGGAAGCGGTACTGGTCGGCGGACTACGCGGGAACGACGCTCTCGGCGCGCCCGTATTTGCTGGTGACGTACAACAGCTACCCGAACACTCCGACGAGCCCAGCGTTCGGCTCCGGGCAGGCAGCGACGGGTCCTGACGGGGTGACGTATGTGCGCACGCTGCGCCCGCAGCTGCGCGCGGTCGTCTCCGACGCGGACAAGACGAGCTTGAAGGCCCAGTTCGATCTAGCACTGGGGAATACGTGGCAGTTCACAGGGGTGAACGGATCGACGGTCGCCTCCGGCAGCGTCTCCTCCTACACGGTGCCCTCGAACCTGGTCGAGGGCGGCAAGTACTCCTTCCACGCGTGGGGCCACGACGGCGTGCTCCGGTCCAAGGCGTCGAGCTCGCGGGTGTACTTCACGGTGGACACGGTGGCTCCCGGGACTCCGACGGTGTCCTCGTCGCAGTATTCGGACGGGGGCTGGTTGGAGAAGCGGCCCGCCTCGAATACGTTCACCTTCCGGTCCGCGGCTGCGGACACGCATGTGTTCGAGGCGCGGTCGAGCCATGGGGTCCTCTCCACGTGCCCGGCGGTCGACGACGGCTCCGGTGGTCGCAAGTGCGAGTGGTCGTGGAGCCCCTTCGGAGCGGCCCACGTCGATGTGACGGCGGTGGATCGGGCGGGAAACCGGTCCGCGGTGAAGCGTTTCTCGTTCATGAACGGGTTGGCGTCCCTGGTGAGCCCGCTGGGCGCGCAGACGTCCTCGGATGTCTTCCAGATTGAGGCGAAGGCCCCCTATTCGGCGGATCCGAACGTCAGCGCCGAGGTGTTCTGGCGGGACGCCACGGCGCGTGAGGCGGATACGGCGACTTTGTACGGTTCCTCGGCGTCGGCGGACGGCTGGGTAAAGGCCAAGTCCGCGTCGATCACCAAGGGCAGCTCGTTCCTGTCCGTGTCGACCGGATTGGACGTGTTCGCGGAGCCGGCGACCGGCAACCCGCTCAAGGATGCAGGCCGGACACGGGTCCCGGCCCTGATCGAGATCCAGGTCTGCTTCACTTACCCGAGCCACAACACGACCCAGCGGGTGCAGTGCTCGACGAACCAGGTCAATCCGGCCACGGCGGTGACGCGGCTGCCACACGCCTTCGGCGACGGTTTCCCCACGGCCGAGGCCGGTGACGGGCAGGTCGCGCTGACGACCGGTGAGTTCAATACGGCCGTGACGGACGTCGAGGCCGACACCGGCAAGTCCGGGCTGAGCGTCTCGCGCACCTACAGCTCCTACGCCGGGTCGCTTTCCTCCACCGGCGTCTTCGGCGCAGGCTGGCGGGTGAACTGGGACGGACCCGAGGAGGGCCTGGCCGGGTTCACCGTCATCGACTCCACCGGCGTCGACGGCACGATCGCGCTCATTGACGACGACCAGTCGGCGATGATGTTCCGCCAGGACGGCGGGACGAA
Source organism: Zhihengliuella sp. (assembly GCF_031178195.1). Taxonomy (GTDB): domain Bacteria; phylum Actinomycetota; class Actinomycetes; order Actinomycetales; family Micrococcaceae; genus Zhihengliuella. Next base: position 2,579 of record NZ_JAPSJL010000014.1, on the reverse strand, counting down.
CACGGCCGGCAAGGCCGGCGCCTACCTGCCGGCGGACGAGTCCGCCGAGGCCTCCGGCTTCAAGGTCGAGATCGCCGGGACCGGCACCGCGGCGCGCATCCGGGTCACCGAGACCGACGGCACGGTGACGGTGTTCGGCAAGGGCGTCGCTGTGCCCGGGGCCAACGGGGTCTACGAGTGGGTGCCGGAGACGGTCACCTCCCCCGGCGGGCTGGGCACGACGCAGTTCACCCGGAACACGACCACCGGCAAGATCACCCGGATCACCGCCGGTACCGAGGCGGCGCTGAACTGCGCCACCCCGGTGCGGGGGTGCCGGAGCCTGAACATGTCCTACAACGCCGGCGGGCAGGTCACGAAGATCACCTACACAGCCTGGGACCCGCAGACTGCGGCGATGGCCACGATCGACATGGCCGAGTACGGGTACGCCACGAGCAACGGCAAGACCGTCCTGGCGACGGTGAAGGACTCCCGCACCGGGGACATCACCCGCTACACGTACGGCGCGCTCAGCGCTGCCGGGGTCCCTTTGATCGCCGAGACGCGCGAAGAGACCTCGGCCGGGGTCGCCGTCGTCGCCTCGACGAAGTACGGGTACGGTGCCGGGGCCGAGGGCGGGCGCACGGACTGGCTCGAGAAGGTCCTGCGTGGCAACCCGGCCGGCGGCACCGCCGCCGACGTCCAGGTCAACCGGTACGTCTACGGGATAGACCCGGCCGGGACCGGGACGGCCCTGCCGAACCTCTCACCGGGTGCGGTGAAGGTCTGGGAGCAGCACAACACCCCCGTGCGCGGCGCCGCCGTCTTCGACCAGCGCAAGCAGGTCGCCTCCTCCAACGCGGCCTCCGTCGCGGCGGGTGACTTCAAGTACGCCGACCTCCAGTACTGGGACGACCGGTACCGGATCAGCAACAGCGCCGCCTACGCCGCCGGTGGTTGGCACTTCGACGCGACCGTCTACAACGACGACGACCAGGTCGTGCGCTCCTACACGGCGGCGCACCTGAGCGAGCTGCGCAGCGACGCCGCGGCACCAGGGGCCCTCAACGCCGACGGGATCTACGCCCCGCACAGCGAGTACGCGACCCTGACCACGTACGTCCAGGCCCCCTCGGGCTCCTCGGCCGAGGTCGTCGAGCACATGAAGACCTTCGTCGCCGAGACCTTCTCACCGGTGACCACCAACGAGAACGGAGGCTCCTCCCGCATCCGCACCACCAACGCGTACACACCGGCCACCGAGGTGGATGCCGCGGGTCTGCCCAGGATGCTGGTGCTCACCGAGCGCACCGACGAGATCGTCTTCGTCGACGCCTCCGGCGCGACCACGCAGACCAAGCCGCTGGGCACGAAGACCCTCGGGTACAACGCCCTTGAGGCGGACAAGGACGGTCGGGCCACCACTGACAAGGCGAACCTGCGCTCCGGGTGGGTCCATGGCACCCCGACCAGCAGCGCCCAGACAGTCGGCGGGACCGCCGGCACCATCACCGCCCGCACCTGGCTCGATGACCAGGGCCGGGTGAAGAAGACCGCCCAGCCGAAGAGCAACGGCGCCGACGCAGGGGCCACCGAGACCGTCTACTACAGTCAGGGCGCGAACACGGCCCGCCCCGAGTGCGGGAACCGGCCCGAGGACCAGGGAAGGATCTGCAAGACCATCCCCCTGGGCAGCGGCTCGGTCATCGAGCACTTCGCCGGCTACAACATCTATGGGGAGCCGGCGACCCTGACCGAGACCCCCTCCGGGACGGCCACCGCCCCGGAGACCCGTACCACCACCATCACCTACCGGCCCGACGGCCAGGTCCACACCCGGGCGGTCGCCTCGACCAATACTGCGGTCACCGCGGTTCCGACCGTGGAGTACCTCTACGACGACGCTGGCCGCAAGACCGGGGAGAAGACCGGCACCAGCCAGGTCTCCTGGGTCCTGGACGCGTGGGGCCGGACGGTGAAGTACACCAACGCCGACAACGACGTCACGACTACCGCCTACAACAGCATCGGGGAGGTCCAGAAGGTCACCACCCCGCACGGCAGCACCGAGTACTGGTACGGGGCGGCCACAGGACACGGCACCAGCGAGTACCGTGCCCTGCCGACCAAGATGGTCATCAGCAACCACGGCGCTGCCGGCACCACCGGCACCTACACCGCCGCCTACGACGCCGCCGGGAACCTCACCACCCAGACCATGCCCGGCGGGATCAGCCAGGTCCGCTCCTACGACACCGCCGGACGGGTCACCGACCTGACCTACCGCGGCGCCATCACCACCGGCACCACCACCGCCACCGGGGACTGGGTGTCCTGGAGCCTGGCCTACCGGGCCGATGGCAAGATCGCCGCTGAGGCCAGCCCGGACGGGCTCGCCCCAGAACTCGGCGAACCCGACGGCACCGGCGCGTACGAGCGCACCTACACCTACGACCAGGTGGACCGGCTCACCAGCGTCACCGATCACGTGACTGATCAGAAGCGCGTCTACGCGTTCGACGTGAACGGCAACCGGACCGGCGTGAGCACGACGAGTGGTCTCACCACGGCCAGCCCCACCACCAGTGCCAGGAGCT
>NZ_JAPSJL010000011.1 GCF_031178195.1 Zhihengliuella sp. | reverse complement strand
GCCGCCCCCGCGGGGCACGAGCGGCCGGGAGGGGGTGGATGATCCACCCCCTCCCGGCCGGAGGGATCGTGCGAGCGTGGGATCAGCCGATCGCCGTCGCCATCTCCTGATGGGCCTTCTCCGCCGCCTCCGCGGGGCTCTGGCGCTCGAAGAACACCTCGAGCTCGTACCGGTAGATGATGTCCTGCAGCTCACTGAAGCCCATGGCCGGCACGGCCTCGGGGGCTCCGAGCTCGTCCTCGATGTCGGCAATGAACTCGGCGGACGTGGCGTCGGGCCCCTCGAGGCTCCCGACGACCTGCTCGCGCACCTCGCTGTTGGACGGCAGACCACGGTCGGTCAGGTTGAGCTCGCCGGCCTCCTGCGAGTTCACGAAGAAGTCGATGAACTCCTTGACCTCCTCCGGGTGCTCCGTCTGCGCCGAGCCCGACATGAGCATCGAGGACTTGTACCAGAGGCCCGCGTCCTTGGAGTCGCCGGTGTGGGTCGGCAGGCGCAGGGGGACGAGGTCGGTGCCCGCGGAACCGGACAGCGCGCTGAGCTGGTTGGTCCACCACATGCCCAGCGCCGCAGTGCCGGTGCCGGTCAGCGACTGGTCCGGGCCCGGGGACTGGTCCTCCGCGAGGACGGAGGCCTGCGGGTAGGAGCCGTTCTCCATGAGGTCGAGGTGGTGCTGGAAGTAGGACTCCAGGTCGGCCACCTCGAAGCCGAGCTCGCCCTCCTCCGTGGTGAGCGCCTTGCCGTCCTGGCGCAGCCAGATCTGCAGCCCCGCGGGCTCGTTCGGGCCGGTGGCCCCGTACTTGCCCTCCACGCCCTCGGTGATCTGCCGGGTGAGCTCGGCGTAGTCGTCCCAGGTCCACGTCTCGTCATCCGGCAGCTCGAGTCCGGCCTCCTCGAAGATGGCCGGGTTCGCCATCATGACCATGGCGTTGATGCCGGTGGTCACGCCGAACAGGCCTTCGTCGGTGCGCCCGTTGTCCACGGTGCCCTCGTCGAACTTCGAGACGTCGACGCCTTCGAGGTCCAGCAGCGCGCCGCGGTCCGCGTACTCGCGCAGGTACTTGTCGTCCATCTGGATGATGTCCGGCGCTTCGTTGGAGGCGACCTGGGTGGCGAGCTTGTCCCAGTAGCCGCTCCAGTCGCCGTACTCGCCCTCGATGTTGACGTCGGGGTTCTGGGCCTCGTACGCCTCGATGATCTTGTTGGTGGTCTCGGCGCGGGAATCCGAGCCCCACCACGTGAAGCGGAGGGTGACCTCGCCGCCCTCGCCGCCCTCGGCCGCCTCGCCCCCGCCGCCGCAGGCGGTCAGGGCCAGGGCGGACACCGCCGCGATGGCGGCGGCCTTCGCCAGCCGCCGGCCGCCGAATGATGCACCGCGCCGCTGTGAATGATTGCCTCGTGACACTTGCTACCTCCTCGTTGAGCGATCGCCCCCGGGCCTCTCGGCGAGGCGCCTCCACCAGCATCCGAACCGGCCGGGAAATCGTTTTCCGGATTCGAATCTAGGTGTGACGGCAGTCACGGTCAAGGACTTTTAGTGCTCCGACCTTTCGGATTGAGGATGGTTCAATACCCTCACGGCATCATCCGTGCCGACGCTGCGACGAGGATCGAGACCCGGAACAGCGGGCGCGGCGGTCAGGCGCCGCGGCGCCGCGTGCTGTCGCGGAGGACCGGATGCCCCGAGACCACCAGCCTCCGGGCAGTGCCCTCCTCCATCACCATCTCCCCCGCCATGCGACCGATCTCCTCGAGCGGGATGCGGACGGTGGTGACGGACGGGAACATGTCCCCGAGCGTGGGGATGTCGTCGAAGCCGGCAACGGCGACGTCGTCGGGCAGGCGGAGGCCGCGCTCCCGCACGGCCGTCATGGTGCCCAGGGCCATCACGTCGTTGGCGCAGAAGACGCACGTCTGCTCATCGGAGCCGAGGACGCCCTCCCGCACCAGGTCGCCGGCCGTGTGATATCCGCCGTCGCGCGTGAACGCGCCCTCGCGGATCACGATCGGCTCCACGCCGGCGTCGCGCAGCTTGCCCACGAACCCCTCGACGCGGTCCCTGGCGGTGGCGAGCGACTGGTCGCCGGCGAGAACGGCGAAGCGACGATGCCCCAGCTTCAGGAGTTCGTCGGCGAGGTCCGCGGCGGCCCCCGCGTTGTCCAGCTGGACGCCGCCGGCGGCGGGCAGCGGCTGGCCGACCATGGCCACGCGGCCGCCGTTGTCCTGGTAGCGGCGTAGCGCCTCCAGCAGCTCATGGTCCTCCTGCTGGCTGCGGGAGCCGGCCAGGAGGATGGCGTCGGTGCGGTGGGACATGAAGGCGCGCACGGCGGCGAGCTCGCGCTGCGGATCGCGCCCCGTGCTGGTCAGCATGAGCTGGACACCGTTTTCCCCCAGCCCCTGCTGGACGCCCCGGGCGATCGAGGAGAAGTAGGGGTCGGCGATGTCGTGGACGATCAGCCCGACGAGCCCGGCACTGTTGCGCGCGAGAGCCTGCGCCTGCGCGTTTGGGAAGTACCCGAGCCGCTGGGCCGCGACGCGCACGCGCTCGGCGATCTCCTCCGCGGGCTTGCGGCTCGAGCCGTTGAGCACGCGCGATGCCGTCGCCGGCGAGACGCCGGCCTCCCGGGCCACATCGGCCAGTCGAACCGCCACACCGTTCCCTTCTCTCCACTGCCACCCCAGAGCCTATCCCCGCACGGGGCTGTGACAGTTGACACATGCGAGATCCCGAGACTACCTTGGAAAGCGCATTCCCACCTAGGACTTCTTTCCCGTCCCTCCCAGAGGAGCTCCCCATGACCGAGACCCGCGTCCTCCGCATCGCCATGAACGGCATCACCGGCCGGATGGGCTACCGCCAGCACCTGCTGCGATCGATCCTGCCGATCCGCGACCAGGGCGGCATCACGCTGGCCGACGGCACCCGCGTGACCGTCGAGCCGGTCCTCGTGGGCCGCAACGAGGCCAAAATCGCCGAGCTGGCGGAGAAGCACGGCGTCGAGCACTACACCACGGACCTGGACGCGCTGATCGACGACCCGTCGATCGACGTCGTCTTCGACGCCTCCATGACCTCGCTGCGCTACCAGACGCTGTCCAAGGCGATCGCCGCCGGCAAGCACGTGTTCACCGAGAAGCCGACCGCCGAGACGCTGACCGAGGCCGTCGACCTGGCCCGCCAGGCCAGGGACGCGGGCATCACGGCCGGCGTGGTGCACGACAAGCTCTACCTGCCGGGCCTGGTCAAGCTGCGCCGCCTCGTGGACGAGGGCTTCTTCGGCCGGATCCTCTCGATGCGCGGCGAGTTCGGCTACTGGGTCTTCGAGGGCGACATCCAGGAGGCCCAGCGCCCGTCCTGGAACTACCGCCTCGCCGACGGCGGCTCCATGACCACGGACATGTACTGCCACTGGAACTACGTCATGGAGGGGATCATCGGCACGGTGAAGTCCGTGAACTCCACGACGGCCACCCACATCCCCACCCGCTGGGACGAGCAGGGCGAGCCCTACGAGGCCACCGCGGACGACGCCGCGTACGGCATCTTCGAGCTGGAGACCCCGGGCGGCGACGCGGTCGTCGCGCAGATCAACTCCTCCTGGGCCGTCCGCGTGTACCGCGACGAACTGGTCGAGTTCCAGATCGACGGCACCCACGGCTCCGCCGTCGCCGGCCTGAACAAGTGCGTCGCCCAGCAGCGCGCCCACACCCCCAAGCCGGTCTGGAACCCGGACCTGCCCGTCACGGAGTCCTTCCGCGACCAGTGGCTCGAGGTCCCGGCCAACGGCGACCTGGACAACGGCTTCAAGCTGCAGTGGGAGGAGTTCCTGGCCGACGCCGTCGCCGGGCGCGAGCACCGCTTCGGCCTGCTCTCCGCCGCCCGCGGCGTGCAGCTCGCCGAGCTCGGCCTGCAATCCGCCGCCGAGCGCCGCACCATCGACATCCCGGAGATCACGCTGTGAGCACGACGTCGACCGCCGCCACCCGCACGACCCTCGCCCTCCCGTCCGCGGACGGGACCGTCGCCGAGTACGCCCTGACGGGCGCGGCCCGGCCCGAGCTCGGCCCGTTCGGCCGCCCGGAGGCGCCGATCGCCTCGCGGAAGGTCTACGCCGCGGCCCACGTGGTCCCGGTCATGACCGCCGACAACACGCCCGGCGCCCCCGCGACCCTCGACTGGGACGCGACGCTGGCCTACCGGCACGAGCTATGGTCCTACGGCCTCGGCGTCGCCGACGCCATGGACACCGCCCAGCGCGGGATGGGGCTGGACTACGCGGCGACCTGCGAGCTCATCCGACGCTCCGCCGCGGAGGCCGCCTCGGTGGTCGCCTCGGCGAAGTACCCGGCGCTGGCCGGACGCACGGTCCGCGACCTTGTGGCCTGCGGCGCCGGCACGGACCAGCTCGACCCGGCCTCCGTGGCCCCCGGCCCGGAGGGCCTGGCCGCGGTGCGCGACGCCTACCTGGAGATGCTCGACGTCGTCGAGGGCTCCGGCGCCAAGGTCATCATCATGTGCTCCCGCGCCCTCGCCCGGGTCGCCACGAGCGCCGACGACTACCTGGCCGTCTACGGCACGCTGCTGGAACGCGCCGAGGAGCCGGTGGTCCTTCACTGGCTGGGCACCATGTTCGACCCGGCGCTGGCCGGCTACTGGGGCAGCGACGACGTCGCCGAGGCGACGGCGACGTTCCTCGAGCTCATCCGCACCCACGCGGACAAGGTCGACGGCGTGAAGGTCTCCCTGCTGGACGCCGAGCACGAGACGCAGCTGCGCGCCGCGCTCCCGGCCGGCGTCCGGCTCTACACCGGCGACGACTTCAACTACCCGGAGCTCATCCACGGCGACGGCGAGGCGTACTCGGACGCCCTGCTGGGCATCTTCGCCGCGATCTACCCGGCGGCCTCCACGGCCCTGCAGGCCTTCGACGCGGGCGACGACGCCCGCGGCCGGGCGATCCTGGACTCCACCCGCGAGCTCGGCCAGCACATCTTCTCGGCGCCGACGTTCTACTACAAGACCGGCATCGCGTTCCTGGCCTGGCTGAACGGCCACCAGGCCGGCTTCCAGATGGTCGGCGGCCTGCACTCCGGCCGCTCGATCGCCCACCTGGCGCGCACCTTCGTCCTCGCCGACCAGGCCGGTCTGCTGCTGCAGCCCGAGCTCGCCGCGGAGCGCCTGCGCGGTCTCCTGGAGACGTACGGCATCGCCCAGCCGGGCGGCAGCGCGGGCACCGGAGCGGAGGCCACGGCATGAGCTTCGAACTCTCGCTGAACACGGGCACGACGCCGAACCTCACCCTCGAGCAGGCGGCGTCCGCCGTCGCCGACGCGGGGCTGGCGCACATCGGCCCCTGGCGGCACCTGCTGGAGCAGGCCGGCGGCGCCGAGCGCGCCGCGGCGATCATCGCCGGCGCCGGCCTGAGCGCCACCACGCTGTGCCGCGGCGGGTTCCTCACGGCGTCGGACGACGCCGGCCGGGCCGCCGCGCTGGAGTCGAACCGGGCGGCGATCCTCGAGACCGCCGCGATCGGAGCCCGCGAGCTGATCATGGTGGTCGGCGGGCTGCCGGCCGCCGCGGGTGTCCTCGGCGGCGTCGGCGACCCCGCCGACAAGGACGTGGTGGCCGCCCGCGAGCGGGTCGCCGCCGGGCTGGCCGAGCTGGTGCCGTTCGCAGCCGAGCACGGCGTCCGGCTGGTGCTGGAGCCGCTGCACCCCATGTACGCGGCGGACCGGGCGGTCCTCTCCACGCTAGGGCAGGCGCTCGATCTGGCCGCGCCGCACCCTGCCGAGACGGTCGGCGTCGTGGTGGACACGTTCCACGTCTGGTGGGACCCGCAACTGCAGGAGCAGATCGCCCGCGCCGGGCGCGAGGGCAGGATCGCCAGCTACCAGATCTGCGACTTCAACCTGCCGATCGCCGCCGACGCGCTGAAGTCGCGCGGCATGATGGGAGACGGCTACGTTGACTTCGCGACGATCTCCCGCTGGGTCGCCGAGGCCGGCTACACCGGTCCGGTGGAGGTGGAGATCTTCAACGAGGAGATCAACCACCAGGACGCGGCCCTCACACTGGAGACCATGAAGCAGCGCTACACCGAGCTGGTGCTCCCGCACCTCGAGGCCGGCGCCGCGGCAGCGGTCCCCGCCCGCTAGCGAACCGCACCTACGGAGGCAGAGCACGATGACAGAGACCCAGGGCACCGAGGCCCAGGCCGCCGCACCGCAGACCGCTGGAGCGCCGGCCGCCGGAGCGCCGACGGACGCGCCCGACGTCGTGCTGATCGGCCTCAACGGGTTCGGCCGGCAGCACCTGCTGAACATCGAGCGCCTCGTCGGCCTCGGCAAGATGCGCCTCGCCGCCGGCGTGGACGTCCACGATCCCGGCCCCGACGTGCGCGGCGCGGCCACTCCCGTCTTCCCGTCGCTGGCCGACGCGGTCGATGCCGGGGTCCGACCGGACATCGTCATCGTCTCGACGCCGATCGGCACCCACCACCGGATCGCGCTCGACGCCCTCGCCCTCGGCGCGGACGTCTACGTGGAGAAGCCGCCGACGGCCACGATGGAGCAGTACGGGGACCTGCTCGCCGCGGCGCAGCGGGCCGGCCGGCGCGTGCAGGTGGGCTTCCAGGCCATCGGCTCCCTGGCCCTGCAGGAGCTGGACCGCTGGTTCGCCGGCGACGGCCGCGCCTCTCCCATCGGGCGCCTGCGCGCGGTGGGCGCGAGCGGCCTCTGGGTGCGCACCCGCGGCTACTACGAGCGTTCGCCGTGGGCCGGGCACCGGGTGCTGGACGGCGTGCAGGTGGTGGACGGCGTCGTCACGAACCCGCTGGCCCACGCGGTCATGAGCGCCCTGCACCTCGCGGGCGCCAAGACGGCGGACGACGTCATCGACCTGGCCACGGAGCTCCACCACGCGCACCGGATCGAGGCGGACGACACGTCCGTGGTGCGGGTGACGACGTCGTCCGGGATCCCCGTGACGTGCGCGCTCACGGTCTGCGCCGAGACGGCACAGGACCCGTGGATCACCGTCTACGGCACCGAGGGCGAGGCCGTCCTCCACTACACGCGCGACGAGCTGGTCGTCACCCCGAACCCCGACCTCGCCGGGGGCTCCGGAGTCGGCCAGGCCATCGAGTCGGGGCGGGCCATCGAGTTCGGGCGGACAGACCTGCTCGAGAACCTGATCGACGTGCGCACCGGTGCCGCCGGGCGGTTGCTCTGCCCGCTCGAGGAGACCGGCTCCTTCATGCGCGTCCTGGAGGCCGTCCGCACCGCGCCGGATCCGACCCCGATCCCCACGGCGCAGGTCTGCCTGGAGGGCGAGGGCGCCGACCTCCACCCGGTGGTCCCGCACATCGAGGACTACGTGGCCCGCGCGGTGCGGGCGCAGTCGGGCTGGGCGTCGCTGGGGGCGCCGTGGGCCGGCGCCCCGGCGAGCAGCGGCACCCTGCGGATCACCCCGCCGGGCGGCCGCTCCGGCGTCGAGGTCGCCCGCCTGCGCACCGGCGCGGACATCGCGCCGACCAACGCGCCGCGCCCCTTCCTGGACCGGGTCCGCACCCTGTCCGGCATCGTCGTCACGGACCAGCAGCCCCTGGACCACCCGTGGCACCTCGGCGTCTCCGTGGCGCTGCAGGACGTGGACGGGAACAACTTCTGGGGCGGACGCACCTACACGCGCGCCGACGGGCGCTACATCTGGCGTCCCGATCACGGGCGGATCCGCACGGTCTCCGAGACCGTGGTGACGGAGGCCGAGGCGCACGGCGCGTGCGCCCAGCGGCTGAAGGCCCGGCTCGAGTGGATCGGCGCCGGCGCCGACGGGCACGACGGCGACGTCCTCCTCCGCGAGGACCGCCAGGTGCTCGCGCGGCCGCTCGACGACGAGGCCGCCCCGCACCTAGCCGGTCCGGACGGTGCCCGCGGCTCGGGCTGGGCGCTGGACTTCCGCTACGCGCTGACCGCCGCCGGCGAGCGCCCCGTCTCGCTCGGCTCCCCCGGCTCCAACGGCCGCGAGCGCGGCGGGTACGGCGGCTTCTTCTGGCGGCTGCCGGAGGTCTCCGGCGCGGAGATCTTCACCGCGGAGGCCGAGGGCGAGGACGCGGTGCATGGCAGCGTGACCGACTGGCTGGCCTTCTCCGCCGATTTCTCTTCCGACGCCGTCGCACTCGCCGACGTCGAGACGGGGCAGGGGGCGGCGACGCTGATCTTCGTCTCGACGGACGCGGACCCGTGGTTCGTCCGCTGCTCGGGCTACCCGGGTGTGGGCGCATCCCTCGCGTGGGATGCCCCGGTCCTGGCCGAACCCGGCCAGCCCGTGGCGCGCGGCGTTTGCGTCATCGTCGCCGACGGCCGCCTGTCCCGCGAGGCCGTCGCGGCCCTGGCCGCACAGCAACTCGCGTCGCAGCAGCCGGCCGCGCAGCGGCCCGCGGCATCGGCCGTCCACCCCGCCCGCTGAGCCCTACCCACGTTCGCAGTATCCTCATCGCACCAGGAGCACCCATGACCCCGTCCTCGTCCTCCGCCACCCGCCCGGCACCGGCGGCCGCCCTCTCGGGCGCCGCCCTGACGCCGGAGCAGTTCGACCGGCTCGCCGCGGAGCACGCCGCCAAGCAGGCCAGGATCGTCGACCTCCTGGAGCGCCACCGGGCCGACGCCGTCGTGCTGTCCTCCCCGGCGGCGCTGGGCTGGTTCCTCGGCGGCGCCCGGACGCACGTCAGCCTGGCCGGTGCGCCCATCGCCCGCGCGCTCGTCCACCACGGCGGCACCGAGCTGGGCGTCTTCGCGAACGAGTCCGAGCGTCTGCGGGCCGAGGAGCTCGGCGGGACCGAGGGCGTCACCGTGCACGACGTCGAGTGGCACGGCTCCCTCGACGACGTCGCCGGGTGGTTCCCGGCTGCCGCCGGCTGGACGCTGCTGGACGAGGCCGACGTCGAGGCGGAGCTGCGCGCGGCGCGCTCGCCGCTGCTCCCCGGGGAGGTCGAGCGGTACCGCGGCCTCTGCGAGGAGACCGCGATCGTCCTCACGGACGTCCTGACCGCGACGACCGCGGAGACGACCGAGCGCGAGGTCGCCGCGGAGTTGGCGGCCGGGCTGATCGGGATCGGCGCGGACCCGGTGGTCCTGCTGGTCTCCGGCGAGCAGCGGGCGGCCCACCGGCACCCGCTGCCGACGGCGGCGCCGCTGGGCCGACGGGCCATGGCCGTGGTCTGCGCCCGCCGTGACGGGCTCATCGCCAACGCCACCCGGTGGGTCGCGTTCGGGGAGCCGGTCGAGGGCGAGGAGGAGGCGGACGCCGCGATCCTCGAGGTCGAGCGTGAGATCCTCGACGCGCTGCGACCCGGTGACCCGCTGACCGGGATGCTGCCGTTGATCCAGGGCTCCTACCCGCGGCACGGCTTCGCGGAGGACGAGTGGACGCGGCACCACCAGGGCGGCGTCGCCGGGTACGACGGCCGGGATCCGCGCCTCTCCCCCGGCCTGCCGGACGCGATCGTCGCCGACCAGGCCTTCGCCTGGAACCCCAGCGCCTCCGGTCCGGACGGCGTCACCGCCAAGGTCGAGGACACCGTGCTGCTGACGCTGCGCGACGGCGAGCCGTACGTCGACGTCCTGTCGGTGGATCCGCGCTGGCCGGCCGTCGAGGTGGGCGGCCGGCTGCGCCCGGCGGTCCTGCGCCGCTAACCCGGACACCGGGCGGCAGCCGGGTCACTCCGGCTGCCGGCGGAAGACCCCCGGGTCGGCGGGGTGCTGCAGGAGCCGGAGAATGGGTTTGACGGCGACCTCGACGCTCGTGGCGCGGGCCGCCAGGTCGCGCAGGCCCGCCATCAGGCGTCCGCCGCGGAACATGATCCGGGCCAGCCGCCGCGAGGTGTCCTGAGCGGCCTCGACCCGGGGCCGCTGGGCGGTCTCGTAGGCGGCCAACCGCTGGGGCACGTCCGCCGCGGCGGCGCCGTCGAGCGCGCCGGCCAGCATCCACGCCGACTCCATGGCCATGCCGGCGCCGATCCCCGCGGTGGGCAGGAAGCCGGCGGCGGCGTCCCCCAGCAGCACCGTCCGGCCGGACGCCCAGCGCCGCGCCCGGACGTCGGTCAGCGGCCAGAAGAAGGGGTCCTCCGCCTCCTGCAGCGCCCGCAGCAGGCGCCCCGTGCGGGGCGTGATCGTGGAGAGCTCGGAGCGCACGCGCTCCACATAGGCCTCGGGACCGGCCGCGGTGAGCTCCTCCGGTCCGCCGAGGAATGCCCCCAGGGCGCCCTTGACCGGGTAGGAGCCGAGGAAGAAGCCGGACCCCCAGAGCTCGACGCCCAGGTCGGCCCCGGCCCCGGATGCGCTCTCGTCGCTCCCCGGCCCGGCGCCCCCGTCGGGTGGTTCTGCAAGTTCTTCGGCGGGCTCGTCGGACGGGTCCAGTCCCACCCAGACGACCCATCCGCCCCAACCGGTGTCCACACCGTCCACCGTGGCGAGCGGTCCCGGCAGGAGGAGGCGCGTGCCGGAGTGGAGGCCATCGGCCACGATCACCGCATCGAACTCGCCCGTCGTGCTCCCCCGGTCCGCGGCCGCGGGCCCTCGAGCGTCTCCCGGCGTCGAGAACTCGACGGCGACCGGACCGCCGTCGTGCTCCTCGAGGCCGGTGACCGTGGTCCCGAAGGCGACGTCGCAGCCCTCCTGCGTGAGGACGTCGACGAGCGGGCCGCGGCCGATGCCGCGGTAGTCGCCGTACTCGCCGACGATGTCGGTCATGTCGTCGGTCCGCAGCGGGGCGCCCCGGTGGGACAAGACCCGGTACCGGCGCAGAGGTGTGCTCGCGGAGCGGTAGGCCTCGCGCGCGCCGAGTTCCTCGAGCGCCGCATCCACGATGGGCATGAGGGCGAGCATGTAGCCGGGGTCGGCGTCCTCGCGGCGCCGCTCGACCACGACGGGCCGGTGGCCCCGCCGGCGCAGCAGCCCCGCGACCGTGAGACCGGCGATGCCGGCGCCCACGACGAGCACGCGCAGGTCATCGTCGGCAGCGCGTCGGCACTGATCGGTCACTGGCAGCGGGTGGAGCATTCCGGACACCTCCGTGCGGCGAAGACTCCCTCCGACGCTACAGCAGGGTCCGCGCCCCCGGGGAGACTTTTCCCTTCGAAGCAACCACCGTCCACGACGCTCTCTGCTGGAGACGAGTCAGCACCGCTGATCAAAATGCGATCTTCAATTTAAGGCCGGGCCTTTCTCAATGGCCTTACCGTGCGCCTCAGCACAAGTGTCATCGCCGTGTCAATATAGCCGCACGCAAACAGGAGGCCCCCAGCCGGTGAGGGTTTGCCTAGTTATTTTTGACGCAAGTCACCGACGTCGGTAGATTCTCAATTCCCAAACGACTGGAGAATGAACACGGGGGATCCATGAACTGGAATCAAGCGATGTGCTTGGCCTCATGGCTCGGTCACGTCGTCACCACTGCCTCACTTATAGCAGCAGCGTTCACAGGCGGTGGAACACTGGTTATCGCCGGGATCAGTTATTCATTGAGTGGATTGACGACAGTCTCCGGATGCCGCAACGTCTAGTCATCGGACCAGAGGAACCTTTATGATTTGGCTATTCGCCATTGCCGCAGTCGTCTTCTTGACCGTCGCGGTGGGCGCCTTCATCGGGGGACAGGAGCTTGTGGCGCTCTTCGCCCTCGCCACGAGCCTCCTCAGCGCTTACGGATTCATCTATACCAGGCGGCGCAACCTACGGAATTGACCATTGGGCGAGCGGTATTGTCGCCGACAGTTCGGACGTGGTTGCGCCCGGATCCGATGCAGGATCCGGGCGCATCCATCCCCCCTCTTGCGTACGCCCCCCACTAGCGCAGCTCCGTGCGCCAGCTGCGCTTCGGCTCCCAGCCGAGCACGCGGCGCGCCTTCTCGATGCTGAACGCGGGCGACGAGCCGGTCAGCCCGCCGGCCAGGTGCGCCAGCTCCGGGTAGACCTCCGGGATCACCTCGGCCAGCGGTGCCCGGGCCATGGCGTCCGCGGCGCCGACGAAGAACACGTCGCCGTTCTCGATGAGGTGCATCCGCTCCAGCAGGAGCAGCAGGAAGTCGGTGACGTCGCGGGCGTCCACGTAGTTGAAGAGCGCCGGCGCGGACAGCCGGGGATCCTCCAGGCGCTCGGCGACCGTGTGCCCCTGCTGAGTCGGGGCGCCCTCCCACTCCTCGGGCGCGATCACGTAGCAGGGCCGGAAGGACGCGAACTTCACGCCATTCTCCCCGTCGCCGGGGCCGTGCTGGGCGGCGAACATCGCCGCGACCTGCTCGGCGACGTACTTCGAGAGGCCGTAGGCGTGCCAGGGGCGCGGCGTCACGTCCTCGTCCAGCGGGAGCCGCGGCGGAACCCAGCCCGCCGGGGAGCCGTAGCCCATGATCGAGGGGCTGGAGGCGACGATGACCTTCCGCGCGCCGGAGGCCACCGCCGCAGCGGTGACACTGTGCGCGATGCCGGCGTTGGTCTTCAGGATGACGTCCTCGGGCGCGCTGAAGGGCACGGCGATCGCCGCCAGGGAGACGACGGCGGCCGGGCCGAGTCGCGTGAAGAGCTCCTCCGTGGCGCGGGCGTCGAGGAGGTCAACGTCCTCGTAGCGGACGCCGTCGGCCCGCTCGGGCGGCCCCTGCCGGTCGACGCTGACGACCCGGTGCCCGGCCGCGGCGAAGCCCTCGACCACGCTGCGGCCGAGGCGCCCGGACCCGCCGGTGACGATGATCGGCTGGGTTGATGCG
Organism: Zhihengliuella sp.; assembly: GCF_031178195.1. Taxonomy (GTDB): domain Bacteria; phylum Actinomycetota; class Actinomycetes; order Actinomycetales; family Micrococcaceae; genus Zhihengliuella. The sequence goes on along the minus strand of NZ_JAPSJL010000011.1, from coordinate 78,803 downwards.
CTCATGCCGACCCCCAGACGGCCGGCGCCGCGACGCCCGCCCCGGCCGCCGCATCCGCACCGGCGCCCGCACCGGGGGCCCGCCCGCCGGCGCGGACGGCGGCCCCGCGGGCGCGTCCGAGCCCCAGGTCGACGTCGTCGACGCGGACCGCCTGCCCGGACGCGAGGGACGCGTTGCCGCAGATGCCGACGGCGATCGCCTGGATCCCGTCCACCAGGCCGGCCGGACGCCGGTAGGGGTCCTCACCCGGGCCCCGGAAGAGGTCGGCCAGCAGGAGGCCGTCGCCGCCGCCGTGGGCGCCCTCGCCATTGACGATCTCCAGCTCGTGGGCCTCCTCCCAGTGCCGCTGCAGGATCAGCCGCTCGCCGGTGCTGCGCACGTGGCTGCCCACCTCGTCGTCGTACACCGACGGGTCCACGGGGGCGCCGCCCTCCGCGGGGAGCACCGCGGCTCGCTCGACGACGTCGAGCTCCAGCCGGCCCTCGGTCCCGTTGACGGCCACGCGGTAGCCCTCCCACGGGCTGTGGGCGTTGAGGCTGTAGGAGAGCACGGCGCCGCCGGAGTAGTCGACGACGAGCGCGAGGTTGTCCTCGATGGTGATGCCGTCGGCGAAGACGTCCTGGTCGCGCCGGTACCCGTCGTGTTCCTCGTTGTCCAGATAGAGCCGTTTCAGCCGCTCGTCCGAGCGCAGGTCCAGCGCGAACGGATCCTCGGCGCTGTCGTCGCGGGTCCCGCGCTCGTGCACGACGACGCCGCGCGCGGCTGCGTTCGGGGCCCCATAGAACTTCAGCCCGCCGGCGGCGTACACGCGCTCCGGGGTGTCGCCCAGCCACCAGTTGACCAGGTCGAAGTGGTGGCTGGACTTGTGCACCAGCAGGCCGCCGGAGTTCTCCTTGATGCGGTGCCAGCGGCGGAAGTAGTCGGCGCCGTGGACGGTGTCCAGGACCCAGGCGAAGTCGATGGACGTGACCCGGCCGATCAGACCGTCCTGGATGGCGGCCCTCAGGGCCGTGTTGCGCGGCGAGTAGCGGTAGTTGAACGTCACGATCACCTCCCGCCCGGTGCGCTCCACCGCCTCGGCGATGCGGGCCGAGGCCTCCGCGCTCACGGTCAGGGGCTTCTCGACGACGACGTCGGCGCCGGCCTCCAGCGCCTCGCACACGAGGTCCGCGTGGGTGAAGTCGGGGGTGGTGATGATGACCCGGTCGATCCGCTGCCCGGCGATGAACGCCGTCAGGTCGGCGGGGTCGAACGCGGCGACCCGCTCGCCAAAGGTCTGCTCGACGACGTCCTGGTAGTACTCGACGCGGCCCGGGTTGGTGTCCGCGAGGGCCACGAGCTCGGCGACGTCGGCGTGCGGACCGAGGATCGCCTCGATGTACATCTGGCAGCGGTTGCCGGTGCCGATCACTGCGTAACGGGTGCGGGTGGTGCTCACGGGGCGGTTGCTCCTAGGATCTGCGCGCTCTCGCGGGGCGCACGCGTGGCGGGGGATATGGGAGGCGGGGCGGCGCCGTCGCCGACGACGCCCCGCCGTCGTACTGCCCATGGACCGTGCTGTCCACGGGCCGCAGGCCCGGGTCCGGCCTACTTGATGCCGGTGGTGGCGATGCCCTTGATGAGGAACTTCTGGCCGACCAGGAAGGCGATGAACACCGGGACCAGGGTGACGATCGACATGGCGAACAGTGCGCCCCAGTTGGACTCGCCCGTGGAGTCGATGAACGCGCTGAGCGCCACCGGCACGGTGTACTTGTCCGGGCTGGTCAGGTAGATGAGCGAGGTGAAGAAGTCGCTCCAGGTCCAGATGAAGGTGAAGATGGCCGTGGTGGCCAGGGCCGGGACCATGAGCGGCAGGATCACCTGGAGGAAGGTGCGGGCGTGGCCGGCGCCGTCGATGCGGGCCGCCTCGTCCATGTCCTTCGGGATGCCGCGGATGAACTGCACCATGAGGAAGATGAAGAACGCGTCCGTGGCGAGCAGTTTCGGCACGATGATGGGCCAGAACGTGTTCACCCAGCCGATCTGGGAGAACATGATGTACTGCGGCACGATGATGACGTGGATCGGCAGCATGATGGTCATGAGCATCAGCGCGAACATGACCTTCTTGAACCGGAAGTCCAGCCGGGCGAACGCGTAAGCGGCCATCGAGCAGGAGACCAGGTTGCCGATGATGCAGCCGAGGACCACGATCGCGGAGTTGATCAGGAAGTGGCTGAACGGGTGGGACAGGGCGTCCCAGCCGCTGGCGTAGTTCTCGATCTCGAACGACTTCAGCAGCAGCCCCGGGGAGCGGAAGATCTCGTCGTTGGGCCGCAGGGAGCTGACCAGCATCCACAGCAGCGGGTAGATCATCAGCAGCGCCGAGGCGATCATGACGAGGTGCTTGAGCACCGCCTTGACCTTCGAGCCGGTGGAGGGCCGGTAGACGTGCGGCTCCGGCAGGTCGAGGTCCTTGCCCTCGCCCGCCAGATCCGGCGTGAGGGTGACATCGGCGTTCTGCGCGGGCGCGGCCATCAGCGAGCCGTCGTCCTTCGAGTTCCGGGGGGAGGAGATCTGCTCAGTCATCGTAGAACACCCAATACTTGGAGACGAGGAAGTTGACGGCGGTGAATCCGCCGACGATCAGGACCAGCAGCCACGCCATGGCGGACGCGTATCCCATGTCGAAGTTCTTGAAGCCCTGCTGGTACAGGTACAGCGTGAAGAACATCGTGGAGTCGGCCGGGCCTCCGGAACCGTTGGAGACGATGAACGCCTGGGTGAAGTTCTGGAACGCGCCGATGATCTGCAGCACCAGATTGAAGAAGATGATGGGGCTGAGCAGCGGCAGCGTGATGCTCACGAACTGGCGCGCCTTGGTGGCACCGTCGATCGACGCGGCCTCGTAGTACATCGAGGGGATCTGGCGCAGGCCGGCCAGGAAGATCACCATCGGCGAGCCGAACGTCCAGATGTGCAGCAGGATGAGGGTGCTCAGGGCGGTGTCCGGGTTGGAGATCCAGCCCATGCCCTCGATCCCGATCATGGCGAGGACCTGGTTGACCAGGCCGGTGGTGCCGAAGAGCTGCTTCCAGAGGACCGCGATGGCGACCGACGAGCCGAGCATCGAGGGCAGGTAGAAGACCGAGCGGTAGAACGGGAGCCCGCGCATGCCGCGGTCCAGCAGCATGGCGATCGCGAGGGCCACGGCCAGCTGCAGCGGGACGCCGACGAGCACGTAGATGAAGGTGACGCGCAACGAGTTGTGGAGCCGCTCGTCGCTGATCATCCGCTCGATGTTCTCCATGCCCGACCACTCAGGCGCCTGCAGGAGGTTGTAGTCCGTGAACGCCAGGAAGAGGGACATGGCCATGGGGCCGAGCGTGATGACGAAGAGGCCGATGGTCCACGGCAGCAGGAAGAGGTGCCCCGCCTTGTTGTCCTTGTACTGGCGCTTCCCGCCCTTCTGCGTCTTGAGGCTCTGCAGCTCGGCGACGACGCTCATGGTGTCGCCTCCGCCGCAGCACCGTCGGCCGAAGGCCGGCGAGAGGTGTGGGTCAGCATGGCTGGCTCCTTGTTCCGGCACCCCCGGCGGACTGTACTGCCCCACCGGCGGAATGCGCTTTCCGATCTGTCTCCACAACGGTAGGCTAGCCGCACTGTGAGGTCAACCACACGACCGATATTCCGACGACCACGGGGAGACGGCTCATTGAAACGAATCATATTCGAGGTCCCCGGCGCGGTCGCGCGGACGACGCCCGCGCCGCGCGCCGCGTCGGCGGTCTGGTGCGCCGGGGCAGCCCAGTGAGCCCGGCGATTCGGCCGGATCCCGCGGCCGCACCGGCCATCGAGCGCATCGAGCTGCGCCTGCTCTCCCTGCCCTTCTCGGCCGGCCGGCGGGACGACGACGCCGGATCCGCCGGCACCGAGACCGTCGATTCGTTTAACGCATCGTCGCGAACCTTTACGGCCATGCAGTCGCTCATCGTGGCCGTCACCACGGAGGACGGGCGGACCGGCTGGGGCGAGGCCTTCGGGCACCGCACCAACCCCGCCACGTGGGCGGCCCTGGAGGAGATCGTGGGCCCGTTCTTCCTCGGCGAGCCCGCGGACGCCGCCGGGCTCCGACCTCGGGCGGAATACGCGTTCCATGCCTTCGGCCGCACCGGGCCGGTCCACTACGCGCTCTCCGCGATCGACAGCGCCCTGTGGGATCTGGCCGCCCAGCGCGCCGGTGTGCCGCTACGCCGCCTGATCGACGCCGGGGCCCGCGACTCGATCGGTGCGTACGCCTCCCTGGTCCACTACGGGGAGGACCCGGCCGAGGTCGCGCGGCAGGTGGCGCGGGCGCGCGACGCCGGATTCGGCGCCTTCAAACTCCACGAGTGCACCGTCCCGGCCGTCGCCGCCGCACGCGAGGCGGCCGGCGAGGCCCCGCTCATGGTGGACGTCAACTGCCACTGGGACGAGGCCGGCGCCGACGCCGCCCTCGCCGAGCTGGCCGAGCTGGACCTGTGCTGGCTGGAGGAGCCGGTCTTCCCGCCCGACGACCGCGACGCCCTGGCTCGCCTGAACGCCCGCCACGGGATCGTCTCCGCCGGCGAGAACGCCTCCGGCACGCGGGGCCTCATCGGCGACATGGCCGCGGGCGCCGTCGCGATCGCCCAGCCCAGCGTCGGCAAGATCGGCGGCGTCTCGGCCATGCTGGAGGTGTACGACGCCGGGGCGCGCCTCGGCGTGCCCGTAGTCCCGCACTGCTTCTACTACGGCCCGGCGCTGCTCGCCACGGCGCAGCTCATCGCCGCCCTCCCCGTCCAGCGGTACCGTGGCGGGCCCGGCGCGGACGCCGGGAGCGCGCTGCCCGAGCTGGAGGTCCCATTCCTGGACTGGCCCGAGCGCCTGCACCCCCTACACGGCCATCATCAGGAGCACGGCCATCATCAGGAGCAGGGCCATCATCAGGAGCAGGGCGATCACCGGGAGCACGACGGGGACCGAGCGGGAAGTCATCATCCGGCCGCCGATCCCGCTGCCGGGCGTGGTCTGGGCCACAATGGAGTCGTGCCGGCCCGGGCCCGCGCGGGAGCGGGCACCGTGGTCCTGCCGGAGGCGCCGGGGCTCGGCTTCGAGCCGGACCCGGGGGTCATGGAGCGGCACACCGTCCAACGCGCGACCATCTCCTAGGAGGACCAACCCCATGAAGCGCATCGTCTGCGTCCCGGATTCGTTCAAGGGCAGCGTCAGCGCGCTCGGCGCGGCGGAGGCCATGGCGCGCGGGGCGCGGCAGGTGTTCGACAACGCGGACGTCGTCATGCTGCCCTTCGCCGACGGCGGCGAGGGGACCCTCGACGCGCTGCTGGCCGCCTGGGGCCGGGCCGCGGAGGTCGTGAGCACCGTGGACGCGCTCGGCCGGCCGCGCAACGCGCGCTTCGGCCTCTCGGCCGACGGCCGGACCGCCGTCGTCGAGGCCGCGGAGGGCAACGGGCTGCCCGCCGTGTCCGACGTGCCGCTGCAGCCGCTGCGCGCCGACACCTACGGGGTGGGCCTGATCGCCCGCGCCGCCCTCGAGTCCGGGGCCGAGGAGATCCTCCTGTGCATCGGCGGCTCCGCGAGCACGGACGGCGGCACCGGGCTCCTCGCGGCGCTCGGCGCCCGCTTCCTCGGGGCCGACGGCGAGCCCGTGGCGCCGGGCGGCGGCGGGCTCGCCGGCATCGTCCGGGTCGATCTGGAGCACCTGCACCCGCGGGCGCGCGAGGTGCGCTGGCGCGTCGCCGTGGACGTCGACAACCCGCTCACCGGCGAGCGCGGCGCGGCGGCCGTGTTCGGCCCGCAGAAGGGTGCCACCGCGGACGACGTCGCCGCGCTCGACGCCGGCCTGGCCCACCTGGCCGACGTGGTCGCCGAGGCCGCGGAGGCCGGGCACGCGGACACACGGGTGGCCCCAGCTGCCCTGCCGTCGGCCGCGGGGCTCCGTTCGACCGCCGGGTTCGGCGCGGCCGGCGGTCTGCCCGTCACGCTCGTGGGCCTGCTCGGCGCCGAGACCCTGCCCGGCGCCGAGCTCGTCGGCGACGCCGTCGGGCTGGCGGACGCCCTGACCGGGGCGGACCTGGTCCTGACCGGCGAGGGCGCGTTCGACTCGCAGTCGCTCGGCGGCAAGGTCGTCGACGCCGTGAGGCGCCAGTCCCCCGCCGGTGCGGCCGTCGTCGTCGTCGCGGGGACGGTGCGGCTCACCGCCGCGCAGACCCGCGAGGCCGGGCTGACCGCGGCCTTCTCCATCGCCCCCGGAGCGTCCGAGCTGGACGAGCTGCTGCGCGAGGCGCCACGGCTGATCGAGGAGACCACGGCCCACGCCTGCGCGCTGCTCGCGCACGCCCGGTGACCGCGGAGGAGACCGCGGACCGCCGGCCCTGATCTCCGCGGCCGGCCGCTGCGACCGACCGGCGCCGCTGAGCGCGACGAGGCCGGACCCCCGATCGGGTCCGGCCTCGTTCTGCGTCCGGCCTCAGGCGTCGTTGCGGACGACCCGTCCCTGCGCGATGACGGCGGAGACCTGCTCCAGCGCGGCCGCGCTCGCCAGCGGGTCGGAGTCCAGCAGCACGACGTCGGCCACGGCGCCCTTGACGAGCCGTCCGACCTCTCGCTCGACGCCGAGCAGCGCGGCGGGGCGCGTCGTCACCGAGCGCAGCGCCTCCGGGGCGGGCAGGCCGGCGTCGGCGAGCGCCCGCGCCTCGGTGCCGATGGGCGTCACGTCCGTCCCGAACGAGTCGGTGCCGGCGACGACGCCGACCCCCGCCTCGGCGGCGGCCCGGACGGCCTCCCGGAGGACCGGGGTGTACTGGCGCCCGCGCTCGGCCAGCACGGGGTCCGAGGATCCCCGCATGGAGGCGATGCCCGCCAGCGTCGGGGTGAAGTAGGTGCCCCGCGAGGCCATGTCGGCGAGCGTCGCGTCGTTCACGAAGACGCCGTGCTCGATGCTCCGCACGCCGGCGCGGACGGCACCGGCGATGCCCTCGGCGCTGTAGGAGTGGCAGAGCACGCCGGCGCCCTTGGCCGCGCGGACGATCGCCGCGAGCTGTTCCTCCCCGTAGACCAGCTCCAGCGGGTCTTGCTCCGGCAGACCGGCGCGCGGGTTGGCGCGCGTCTTGATCACGGTGGCGCCGCGCTTGCGATTAACGCCGGTCAGGTGGGCGAGCGCTTTCTCCTCGCGGACGCCGTCGGTCAGCGCCGCCAGCGGGGCGAGCTCCGGGTCGGCGAGCACGGAGTCGCCGAGCTCCGGCGAGACGAACAGTCCCGCCGGGTGCATGCGCGGCGAGAGGCCGGGCGCCCACTCCGGCAGCGCGGCCAGCGCGATGTCCTGGTAGAAGCTCGAGGAGCCGCTGCGGACCGTGGTGGCTCCGTGGTGGAGGATCAGGCGCGCGTCCTCGAGCGCGTTCGCGTGGACGTGGGCGTCCACGAGGCCGGGGAGGACGAACCGTCCGGTGGCGTCCACGACGTCGGCCCGGCCGGCTACGTCGGCGACGGCCTTGCGGGTGGCGTCGCGGTCGCCGGCGGCGACCACCCTTCCTCCATCGAGCACGACGACGGCGTCGGCGGTCGCGTCGCCGGTGACCGGGTCGACAAGGGTCCCGCCCTCGATGATGAGCGGGCGGGTCTCCGGAGCCGAGCCGGGGTATCCCGGAGCACTCGGCCGCCCGGCCGGCGCGGCGGCCGCCGCGGCGGTGCCGGCCACGGATGCTGGGGCGGCGGATGCGGAGGGCACGCCGAGGACGCCCAGGCCCGCCAGTGCGGCGGCACCGGCGAGGACGCTCCGGCGCGCGAGCGCGGAGTCGGGAGCGGGCAGGGCGTTGTGGTCGTGGACGCACATGGCGGACTTCCTTGTCGTCGAGAGGTGGGGCTCTGGACAACGTAGCAGCGAACCGCAGCATTTGGTATCCCATATGTCCTGCCGCGTCGCGTCGCGCTACAGGGAGACGAGGACCAGCGTGGCCGCGAAGACGAGGCCGGAGACGACGAGCACCACAGTGGTGTAGCCGAGGATGTCGCGCATCTTCAGGCCCGCGATCGCGAGCAGCGGCAGCGCCCAGAACGGCTGGATCATGTTGGTCCACTGGTCGCCGTAGGCCACCGCCATGATCGCGATCGCCGGATCGACGCCGATCCGCTCGGCGGCCTCCAGCAGGATCGGCGCCTGGATGGCGAACTGGCCGCCGCCGGACGGGACGAAGAAGTTCACCAGCCCGGCCGAGAGGAACGCGAACAGCCCGAAGGTCTCCGAGCTCGAGATGGAGACGAAGAAGTCGGAGAAGATCTGGATCAGGCCCGTCCCCGACATGATGCCGAGGATGCCGGCGTAGAGCGGGAACTGCAGGAGGATCTCGCCCACGTTCGAGGCGGCGTTCTTGGTGAGCGCGATGAGCTCGAACGGGCTCCGCACGAGTAGCAGGATCAGCGCGAGGAACGTCCAGTTGACGATGTCCAGCGTCAGCGAACCGCCGCCCGAGAAGTGGATCGCCAGATACGCAGCCAGCAGGAGCCCGAGGAGCAGGGTGGGGATCCGGCTGGCGTCGACGCGGTCGGCGGGGGTGACGACATCGTCCTCGACCGCCACGCCGCCGTCACGGGCGTCGACTCCCAGCTCGACGACGCGGTCGCTTCCGCGCGGCGCGATCAGCAGGATCGCCAGGGCCACCAGGACCACGGTGGCCGCGATCGCCGCCAGATTCCACGGGGCGAAGATGGTCTCCCCGATCGGCAGCGGCCGGCCGAGTTGCTCGGTCACGAAGGAGTCCGGGGTGGCGGCAGCCAGCGGACCGGAGGCGGAGTAGCCCATGTGCCAGACCACGAAGCCGGCGAAACCGGCCGCGACGAGCAGCGGGAAGTGCAGGCGTAGGCCTCGCTCGCGTCCCTGCGCGGCGACCTCGCGGGCCAGCAGCCCGCCGACCACCAGTCCGAGCCCCCACGTGATGAGCGAGGCCGCGGCGGCGGCGAGGAACACGAAGACGTAGGCCTGGACGGCGGTGCGCGGGACCCGGGCGGCCCGCGTCAGCAGGGCGCGCACCGGCCGTGTGTTCGCGAGGATGTGGCCGAGCAGCAGGATCAGGGCCATCTGCGTCATGAAGGAGAGCAGTCCGGCCAGGCCGACGCCCCAGCTCTCGACGACGGCCACCGGGCCGGAGTCCGTCAGGGCCAGGGCGAGCAGCGCGACGACGAACGTCAGCGCGATGGCGAAGACCAGCGCCGAGGGGATCAGCCGCTCGACGAGGTGGTTGACGGGCCGCATGACCGAGGCGAGGACCGCTCCCCGGTCGCGGCCTCCGGCGTCGGCATCGGAGCGGGGAGTGGGCGGGACGGAATTCGTGCGCATGGCGGCCTCCGGCGTCGTCGAGGGGTCTCTGCGGTGACGCCAGTCACATTACCGGCCCCCGAACCAGCCGTGCCGTCCACGGGTGCCGACGACGGGTGCCGCTTACACTGGTCTCCCATGAGCGAGCAGGTGCGGATCGATGCGTGGCTGTGGGCGGTGCGCGTGTACAAGACACGGTCGGCCGCCACGACGGCGTGCCGCGCCGGGCACGTGAAGCTGGACGGCCGGCCGGTGAAGGCGGCGCAGACGGTCGCCCCCGGTGCGCAGATCCGCGTGCGCCAGAACGGGGTGGACCGCTTCCTGGAGGTCACGCGGCCGATCGCGAAGCGGGTCGGCGCCCAGGTGGCGCAGTCCTGCTACATCGACCACACGCCGGAACGGCCCCGGGTGGCGGTTCCGCAGGTGCCCGTCCGCGACCGCGGAGCCGGCCGGCCCACGAAGAAGGACCGCCGCGAGCTCGACCGGCTGCGGCAGTCCCTCGACCTGTAGGCTCCGCCTACTCCTCGCCGGCCTGGCGGGAGCCGAGCTCGGCGTCCAGGCGCAGCAGGCCGTTGCCGTCCTCGCCGATCAGCTTCACGCGGCCGATGATCTCGGAGACGCTGGCCTCCTCCTCGAGCTGCTCCTCGACGAACCAGTTCAGCAGCGGGAACGCGTCGATGTCCCCCTCCTGCTGGGCCAGGCGGTACAGGTTGCGGATCGCCTCCGAGACCTTCTCCTCGTGCGCCAGCGACGCCTCGAAGGCCGCCACCACGGTGGTCGCCCGCGTGTTCGGGGCGTGCATGGCCCCGATGGCGGGGTGCGCGTTGCGGTCCACCATGTGGGCGATGAACTTCTCCGCGTGGACGATCTCCTCGCCGGCCTGGGCACGGAACCAGCCGGCGATGCCGGGCAGGTCCAGCGCGTCCATGTCGACGGCCAGCTGCCGGTAGACGATCGACGCCTCGAGCTCGAGGGTCACCTGGTCGTTGAACGCTTCTGCGAGCTTTCCGTTGAGTTCCATGGGTTCAATCTAGACCTGTTCCAAACAGCTGTCACCGGAGTTCGGCCTAACTGATCCGGGCGGCCGTCATAAGCGAACAGGGCCGTGATCCCCGGCGGTTCGGCCAGCCTCACCTCAGCGGAGCGACGGAGCGACCTGGGCGCGGGCCCAGCACGAGGAGCTATCCTGCTGTCGCACCGAATGCGCCGGCCGAGTCGACGGGAGGGACAAATGCGCGTACGACGCCGTCGTCTGCTCATGCTCCTCCCGCTCCTCTTCGCCGCCCTGCTGGGCATGCACACGCTGGCCATGTCGCAAGCCGACGCGCACCACGCCGGCGCGCACCCGGCCCCGCACCACGCAGCGCCGAGCGACTCCGCCCTGCACCACTCCGCCCTGCACCACTCGGCTCTGCACGACTCCGCCCTGCACGACTCCGCCGCGCACTCCTCAGCGCCCGGGCCCGCGCACCACCGCATGGTGCTGCCGTTCGCCGCGGACTCCGCTCCCGCCCGGGGCCTCTCGACCGTCCTCCCCGCGGAGGCCGGGCACAGTGCCTCGTCGGGACAGCACACGGCCGACGACGGCGACGCGGCCGTCGCGGTCGCGAGCTGGTGCCTGCTCGCGCTGGCCGTCCTGCTCCGGCTGGTGCGCCCGCGTGCGCACCTCCTCCCCCGTCTCGCGCCGCGCCCGCGCGCCGCGTGCCTCACGTGGGTGCCGACGCCGCGTCCCGCGCGCCCTCCATCACTCATCCTCCTCTCGATCAGTCGGGCGTAGGCCGCTGGCCCCACCGCCGATGCGCCCCTTCCCGGGTCGCGCACCGGTGGCACAGCGCTGCCCATCCACCCCGACTCCAGAGGGAGAAACCACCATGTCCCACAGCACCATCGAGCAGTCCATCCAGGCTCCGCAGACCGCGCCAGGAGCGGGGACCCCGCCCTCGAACCGGTCGACCGCCCGCACCGGCCGCGACTCCAACCGGCGGTCGATGCGGGCGGCGGCCGCCGTCGCACTCGTGATCGGCTCCCTGACCTTGGCCGCGTGCGGCTCCCCGGCCGAGGAGCCGGCATCGCCGTCCGCCGGGCACGGGGACCACGCGGAATCGACGCCGTCGGCCTCCAGCACCACCGCCCCGGCGGAGACCACGGCCCACAACGACGCCGACGTCATGTTCGCCGCGATGATGATCCCGCACCACCAGCAGGCCGTGGAGATGAGCGAGACCGTCCTCGCCGCGGAGGACCTGCCGCCGGAGGTCCGGGACCTCGCCGAGCGCATCAGGGCCGCGCAGGCCCCCGAGATCGAGACCATGGAGTCCTGGCTCGAGCGCTGGGGGGCCGACGCTGCCGATCACGGCGGGCACCGGATGGAGGGGATGCTCACGGAGGAGGAACTCCAGGAGCTCGAGGGTGCCGACGGCGCGCGGGCCGCCGAGCTGTTCCTCACCGGGATGATCGAGCACCACCGCGGCGCCGTCGAGATGGCCGAGGACGAGCTCCGGTCCGGGGAGAACGCCGAGGCCCTGGCCCTGGCCGAGCAGGTCATCGCGGACCAGACCGCCGAGATCGAGGAGATGGAGGGGCTCCTGGCCGAGGTGAAGCAATAGGTCGCTTCCTCCCAGTTCCCGGCCCCCGGCCTCTAGAGTAGGAGCACGCCGCACGACGACGAACGGGAGCCCGTGGAAGAGATCGCGATCACCCTCCTGACCGCGGCCGGACTCGGATGGCTGGCGCACAGCCTCCGGGTCCCGCCGTTGGTCGGCTTCCTCGCCGCGGGGTTCCTGCTGGGCGGGCTGGGCATCGACGGCTTCCCCGGCCTGGACTCGCTCGCGGACATCGGCGTGACGCTGCTGCTGTTCACGATCGGGCTCAAGTTCGACATCCGGTCGCTGGCGCGCCCCGAGGCCTTCGGCACGGCGACCCTGCACATCATCCTCAGCGTCCTCGTCGGCGCGGGGCTGCTGGGGCTCCTCGCCGCCGTCGGACTCTCGCAGTACGCGGACCTCCGGTCCCTGGTGCTGGTCGGCTTCGCGCTGTCGTTCTCCTCGACGGTGCTGTGCATGAAGGTGCTGGAGGAGCGCTCGGACGACGGCTCGTTCTACGGGCAGACGGCCATCGCCATCCTGGTCCTCCAGGACATCGCCGCGGTCGTCTTCATCACCCTGACCTCGGACGATCCGCCCAGCCCGTGGGCTCTCGCCCTGGTCCTCCTGATCCCTGCCGGCTGGGTCCTCCGCCGCCTCCTGGACCATGCCGGGCACGGCGAGCTGCTGGTCCTCTACGGCGTCGCCATGGCGTTGGGGCCGGGCTACTTCCTGTTCGACGCCGTCGGCATCAAGGGCGACCTGGGCGCCCTGGTGATGGGGCTGCTGTTCGCCGGGCACGCCCGGGCGATCGAGCTGTCCAAGTCGCTCTACAGCGTCAAGGAGCTGTTCCTGGTGGGGTTCTTCCTGAGCATCGGGATGCTCGATCAGCCCACGTGGAGCGATCTCGGTCTGGCCGCCCTGCTGACGGCGGTCCTGCTCCCCCTCCGGGCGCTCGGCTTCATCCTGCTGGGGCGTTCGTTCGGCATGCGGAACCGCTCGGCCGTGCGCACGGGCCTGGTGCTCGGGAACTTCTCCGAGTTCTCGATCATCGTCGTCTCGGTCGGCGTCGGCGCGGCCATGCTCGCCGAGGACTGGCTGCCGGTGGTCGGCATCGCCGTGGCGCTGAGCATGGTCGTCTCCTCCCTGCTCAACGGCCGCGGCAGCCACCTGGCGCCCGACCTGGCCGCTCGGCTCCCGGCGCAGGACCCGGACCGCATCCGCCCGGACGACCGCCCCATCGACACGAGCAACGCCGACGTGCTGATCCTGGGCATGGGCAAGATCGGCCGCTCCACCTACGAGCGGATCACCGCCTCCTCGGACCTACGGGTGCTGGCGGTCGACAACGACCACGCCGTGGTCCGCCGGCTCCGCGAGGCCGGGCTGAACGTCATGGAGGGCGACGCCACCGACCTGGAGTTCTGGTACCGGATCTGCCAGGGCGGCCTGGTCCAGACAGTCGTCCTCGCCATGCCGTTCCACGACTCCAATCTCTTCGCCCTGGACCAGCTCCGCGAGGCGGGCTTCGAGGGGCGCATCACCGCCGTGGCGCATCACCCGGACCAGGCCGAGCACCTGCAGAGGCTCGGTGTGGACGGCGTCTACAACCTCTACGAGGGCGCCGGCATCGCGATGGCCGACCTCCTGCTCTCCCCCGGCCCCCGCTGACAGCCCGCCGCGCCTAGACCGCGGCTCAGGCCAGCCCGGCCCTGCGCAGCGCCTCGGCCATGGCTGTATCGCCGCCGGGACCGCCGTCGGCCTGCGGCTTCCGACCGGCCTTCTGGCCGCCGCGCCGACCACCCGGCTGACCGCCGGTGCGCTCGCGCCCCGGCCGTCCTCCGTTCCCGCCGCCGCCCGGCCCGCCGCCCCGAGGGCAGTCACCGCCCGTGCCGCCGCCCTGCCGGCCGCCCGAGGGCTCCGCGCCGCTCCCGGGCGCGCCGGCGGCGGACTCCGACGGCAGCGGGTCGTCCAGCCGCAGGGTCAGCGAGATGCGCTGGCGGGCCAGATCCACGTCGAGGACCTTCACCCGCACGACCTGCCCCGACTTCACGACCTCGCGCGGGTCGGAGACGTACTCCCGGCTCATCGCGGAGACGTGGACCAGGCCGTCCTGGTGGACGCCGAGGTCCACGAAGGCACCGAACGCCGCGACGTTGGAGACCGTGCCCTCGAGGACCATGCCCGGCACCAGGTCGCCGACGGTCTCGACGCCGTCCTTCAGCGCTGCGGTGACGAACTCGCCGCGCGGATCCCGGCCGGGGCGTGCCAGCTCGGCCATGACGTCGCGGACGGTCGGGACGCCGAAGCGCTCGTCCACGAACTGCTCCGGGCGCAGCGACGCGACGGCACCGGCCGCCGCGCCGACGTCGTTCCTGGTCAGTCCGGCGGCGGAGAGGATCCGGCCGGCGAGGCCGTAGGCCTCCGGGTGCACGGCGGACGCGTCCAGCGGCTCCTCGCCGCCGGTGACCCGGAGGAACCCGGCGCACTGCTCGAACGCCTTGGCGCCCAGGCGGGGCACCTTCTTCAACGCGGCGCGGGTGGCGAACGGCCCGTTGGTGTCCCGGTACTCGACGATGTTCCGCCCGAGCGTGGGCCCGACGCCGGCCACGCGCGCCAGCAGCGCCGGCGACGCGGTGTTGACGTCCACGCCGACCGCGTTGACGCAGTCCTCGACGACGGCGTCCAGCGTGCGGTCCAGCTTCGCCGGGGTGAGGTCGTGCTGGTACTGCCCGACGCCGATCGACTTCGGCTCGATCTTGACGAGCTCCGCCAGCGGATCCTGCAGGCGGCGGGCGATCGACGCCGCGCCGCGCAGGGAGACGTCCAGATCGGGCAGCTCGGCCGCGGCCAGGGCCGACGCCGAGTAGACCGACGCCCCGGCCTCGGACACGATGACCTTCGCCGGGCGCACGCCCGCCGCGGCCGTCGCCTCCGCGTAGGCCGGGTTGCCGGCGAGGCGGGCGAGGAGCTCCCCGGCGAGCCGGTCCGTCTCGCGGCTGGCCGTGCCGTTGCCGACGGCCACCAGAGTGGTCCCGTGCCGCACCGCGAGCGATTCGAGGACCGCGAGCGAGTCCTCCCATTTGGTGCTGGACTTCCCGTTGGCGTGGGGGTAGATCGTCGCCGTGTCCACCACCCGGCCGGTGCCGTTGACGACGGCGACCTTCACGCCCGTGCGCAGGCCGGGGTCGAGGCCGAGGACCGTGCGGTTGCCCGCCGGGGCCGCCAGCAGGACGTCGCGGAGGTTGTCGGCGAACACGCGCACCGCCTGCTCCTCGGCCGCCTCGAAGAGCCGCGTGCGGAGGTCGGTCTCCAGCCGGGTGAGGATCCGGCTCTTCCAGGCCAGCCGGACGGTGCGGCTCCGCCAGCCGTGGGCCGGCGAGCCGGCCGGAGCGTCGGCACCCACGGCGCGGGCCACGGCGGCCTCGTAGCCCGCGCGGGCCTCGGCGAGCGCCTCCTCGTCGGCCGGATCCGCCTCGCCGAGGGTCAGCGCCAGCGCGCCCTCGCGCTCGCCGCGCAGCAGCGCCAGGATCCGGTGCCCCGGCAGGCGGTGCAGCGGTTCGGCGAAGTCCTGGTAGTCGGAGAACTTCCCGGCTGCCTCCCCGGCCCCGGGTGCGACGGCGGAGCGCAGGACGCCACGCTTCCAGAGCCGCTCGCGCAGCTCGGCGACCAGCTCCGCGTCCTGCCCGGCCCGCTCGATCACGATCGCCCGCGCCCCGGTGAGGGCGTCGTCGGCGGTCGGGACGGCGTCGTTCACGTAGTGGGCGGCCGCGTCCTGGGGGTCCAGCCCGACGTCGGAGAGCAGCGCGTCGGCGAGCGGTTCGAGTCCGGCCTCGCGGGCGATCTGTGCGCGGGTCCGGCGCTTGGTCTTATAGGGGAGGTAGAGGTCCTCGAGCTCGGTCTTGGTCGTGGCGCCGGCGATCGCGGCGCGCAGCGCGTCCGTGAGCCTGCCCTGCTCGTCGATGGCCTTGACGACGGCGGCCCGGCGGTCCTCGAGCTCGCGCAGGTAGCGCAGGCGCTCCTCGAGCGTGCGCAGCTGGGTGTCGTCGAGGGTCCCGGTCGCCTCCTTGCGGTAGCGGGCGATGAACGGGACGGTGGAGCCGGAGTCCAGCAGGTCGACGGCGGCCTGCACCTGCCACGCCTGGACGCCGAGCTCCTCGGCGATCCGTGCGACCACCGCCCGGGTCCCGGCACCGGGCGCCGGGGAGGCTGGCGACGCGGGGCCCGGCGTCGTCGGGCTGGGTGCCGTGGGGGTGGTCTGGCCTGTGGGTGCTGCGTTGGAGATCGTCACCGGTCCATCTTGCCGCAGCCGGTCCATGCTCGGCGATCCGCAGCCCTAGACTGTGGACATGCGTGGAACCCGATCCGCCGTCCTGGCCGCCGCCGTCCTGCTGCTCGGCCTCACGGGCTGTACCCAGGTCCAGCAGGCCACCGAGGACGCCGCCGCCTCGGCCGTGGACTCCGTCACCGAGTCCGCCCGGCGGGACGTCGTGGCGAGGATCTGCGCGCCGGTGACCGACGGCACGCTGGACGCGTCCGACGTCGCGCTCCTGTCCTCGCTCGTCGAGCCGGCCGAGGCCGCCGGGGTCCCCGCCGACCTCCTGGATCCGCTGCGCCGGGTCGCCGAGGCCGGCGACTCCGCCCCGCAGGATCTGCTCGACGAGGCCGCCGCGGCCTGCACGGAGACCGGCGCGGGAGGGTCCTAGCCGGCACCCGACGCGGTGCGGGCCCGGGCGAGTGCGCGTAGCTCGTCGACCTGCTCCAGCACGGCGTCGAGGCGGCCGCGGAAGTACCCGGCCGTCGAGCCGGTCGAGCCGGAGCCGGGCATCGCGGCGTGGTGGTAGATGCCGTCGCCGATCAGCATGATCGTGTCCGCCACGGCGTCGTCGCCGACCTCCTCCCGGATCAGCTGCCACCAGGAGCCGTGCACGGCGGCGAGCGCCTCGGCCGCCCCGGGGTGCTGCCCCGCGGCGAGCCGCATGACGACGACGAAGAACGTGTCCAGCTCGGTGCCGGTCTCGACCGACGTCCGTACGAAGTAGCGCGACGGCCCCTCCGGCGACGCCCGCATGCGGGCCAGATCCGCCTCCGCGGCCTGGCCCAGGCGCTCGAGGACACCGTCGGCCAGCGCGTCCTTGCTCTTGAAGTGGTACAGGAGCCCGCCCTTGGAGACCCCGGCGCGTGCGGCCGTCGCCTCGAGGGTCGCGGCGCGCTCGCCCTCGCTGCTGACGATCTCGCAGTAGGCGGCGAGGATCTTCTCGCGGGCGGCAGGGGGACGGGCCATGGGAGCCACTCTATCGAGCCGCGCGCGGTGAGGCGCGGCACAGACGCTTCCTTCTTAACCGTCCGGCCGGTACAGTTATTGACGAACCACCGCCCCTTCCACCCTGGGAACAGCCATGACACCGTCCACCGCCGCCGCGCGCACCACCGCCCCGTCCAGCACCCGTCGCTGGCTCGCGCTGGCCGTGCTCATGTTCCCGGTGCTGCTGATCTCCGTGGACAACACCGTGCTCAGCTTCGCCGTCCCGGCCCTGTCCAAGGCGCTGGCGCCGACCTCGGACCAGCTGCTGTGGATGATCGACGTCTACCCGCTGGTGCTGGCCGGCCTGCTGGTCCCCATGGGCAGCCTCGGCGACCGGATCGGCCGCAGGAGGATCCTGCTCATCGGCAGCGCCGGCTTCGGCGTCGTCTCCGCGCTCGCCGCCTTCTCCCCCAGCGCCGAGTGGCTCATCGCCGCCCGCGCCCTGCTGGGTCTCTTCGGCTCCATGCTGATGCCCGCCACGCTGTCGCTGATCCGGAGCATCTTCACCGACCAGGACGAGCGCCGCCGCGCCATCGCGATCTGGGCCGCCGGGTTCGCCGGCGGCGCGGCCCTCGGCCCGATCCTCGGCGGCTGGCTGCTGGAGCACTTCGCCTGGGGCTCGGTCTTCCTCCTGGCGGTCCCGATGCTGCTCCCGATCCTCGTCGGCGGTCCATTCCTGATCCCGGAGTTCAAGGACCCGCGGCCGGGCCCCGTCGACCCGCTCTCGATCGCGCTCGCCATCCTCGCGCTGGCGCCGCTGGTCTTCGGCATCAAGCTGGCCGCCAAGGGGGCCGACCCCGTCGTCGCTGCGGCCGCGGTCGCCGTCGGACTGGTCAGCGGCTGGCTCTTCGTGCGCCGGCAGCTGCGCTGGCCGATCCCCATGCTGGACGTGCGGCTCTTCCGCAACCCCACCTTCTCCGGCGCGCTCGCGGTGAACCTGCTCAGCGTCTTCTCGATGGTCGGGTTCATCTACTTCCTCACCCAGCACCTGCAGCTGGTCGCGGGCCTGTCCCCGATGCAGGCCGGCGTCCTCATGATCCCGGGCCTGGCCCTGTCGATCGTCTCCGGGCTGTCCGCGGCGCGGCTCGTCCGCCGCGTCGCCGTCTCCACGCTCATGGTCTCCGGCCTCGGCCTCAACGCGGTCGCCTACGCGCTCGTCCTGGTCGTCGCGCAGGCGGACTCGGTGCTGCCGCTCATGGGAGCGTTCGCGGTGCTCGGAGCCGGCGTCGGACTCTCGGAGACCCTCTCCAACGATCTGGCGCTGTCGGCCGTCCCGCCGGCGAAGGCGGGCGCGGCATCGGCCATCTCGGAGACAGCCTACGAGTCCGGCACGGTCCTCGGCACCGCCGTCCTCGGCGGGCTCCTCAACGCCGCCTACACGCGGAACCTCCGCGTGCCGGAGGGCATCGGCGGGGCCGATGCGGCCGCGGCCGCGCAGACGCTCGGCGGAGCGCACGACGTCGCCGCGCACCTGCCCGCGGACCAGGCCGCCGCGCTGCTG
The DNA here is from genome assembly GCF_031178195.1 of Zhihengliuella sp. GTDB lineage: Bacteria > Actinomycetota > Actinomycetes > Actinomycetales > Micrococcaceae > Zhihengliuella. The sequence goes on along the minus strand of NZ_JAPSJL010000011.1, from coordinate 60,084 downwards.
GCGTCGGCCGCCCACGCGTTCGACTCCGGGGTCGCCGTCACGGCGTCGATCGGGATGGCGACCGCCGTCGTGGCTGCGGTCGTCATCCACCGGGCACTGCGCCGCCAGCCGGTCGCCGTCGCACCCGCCGCCCACGACTGAGCCCTCCCGCCACCGCCGCGCGTGCGGCAGACTGTCGGCATGAACGACTATGCGGGGTTCCTGCGCGGGATCAACGTCGGCGGCCGCCGGATCGCCATGGCGGACCTGGCCGCCTGCGTCGAGTCCGCCGGCGTGCGGGACGTGGGGACGGTCCTGGCCACGGGGAACATCCTCTTCGCCGCGGAGCTGGCACCCGACGCCGCCCGCGAGCTGCTCGAGACCGCGATCGGGGAGCGCTTCGGGTTCGCCGCACGCCTCTTCGTCAAGACGCTGCCGGAGGTCGGCGAGCTGGTCGCGGCCTGCCCGTTCGACCGCTCAGCGGAGTACCAGGGGCACCCGGCGCACACCTACGTCACCTTCACCTCCGGCCCGGACGTGGTGCACGCGGCACTCGCGCGGCTGAGGGCGCTGGAACCGGACGCACTGGAACGGGACGCACTGGAACGAGCGGCCGGACGCGACGACGTCGTCTACTGGCAGACGCCGAAGGGCACCACGCTGGAGAACCCGCTGGCCAGGATCCTGGCCGGCGCCCGCCTGAAGGAGCACCACACCACGCGCAACCTCAACACGCTGGAGAAGGTCCTCGCGGCGAGGTCTCGCTAGGGCCTGGATCGAAGCCGGGGCCGGGCTAGACGTTGAGCCGGTACCCCCGCTTGACCACCGTCGCCACGAGCCCGGGGTCGGGCAGGGCCCGGCGGAGGCGGCTGACCGCCATGTCCAGCGCGTGGTCGCCCTGGCCCTCCGGGAGGATCGCGATGAGCTCGGCCCGGGAGAGCACGGCCCCGCGGGCGTCGGCGATGGCTCGGAACAGGGCCAGCTGCGAGGCCCCGAGCTCCCGGGTCTCGCCGCCGAGCGCCACCACGGCCCCGCGCAGCGCGACGTCGCCGAGCGCAGTCGTGTAGTGCCGGGTGCCGCGCCCGCCCAGGAACTCGACGATCTGCCGGATCATCGCCCCCATCCGGAAGCGCTCCGGGATCAGCGGGTCGATGCCCACGACCTGCAGGGGCTGCGCCGTCACGGGCCCCACGGTCGCGGCGACGACGTGCGTCTGGAACGCCTCGACCAGGTCCCAGTAGCGGCCGCGCTGGCGCGCCGCGTCCCACAGGGCGTCGACGGCGGGCGCGGCCGTGAAGGTCACCAGGTCCAGCCCGCCGTTGCACACGGCGTCAATCAGCCGCGCGACCTTCTCCTCGCTCCCCTCCGGCACCACCCACCGGTAGGGCGAGACGGTCAGCACGCGGGCGCCTGCCGCCTCGAGCCGGGCGACCTCGTCGGCATCGGCGAGGCCGTGCAGCTGGATCGCCACGGTCCGGCCCGCGACCCCGCGCTCGAGCGCCAGGTCCACCATCGTCGTCGTCCGCTCGTCGGGACTGACGCCGTCGTCGTCGAAACCCGCGGCGCGCACGGCCCCCCGGGCCTTCGGCCCGCGCACGAGGATCGTGGCCCGCTCCAGCGTGCGCGTCAGCTCCTCACCCTGCCCGTGGGCGTCGGCCGAGTCGATCCACCGGCGCATGCCGTAGGCGGTGGTGACCAGGACGACGTCGGGGCGCGCCGCGATCAGGGCCGCCGTCTCCGCCTGCAGGTCCGCGTCCTCCGCGACGGGCGCGATCTTCAGCACCGGGGCATGCAGGACCTCGGCGCCGCGGCGCTCGAGGGCCTCGATGAGATCCGCCGACCGGCGATCGCTGGTCACGCCGATCCGGAACCCGGCCAGCGAGCCCTCCCCACTCCCCGGGCCGTCGTGGTCCGCGCGGCCGTCCCGCTCCGTGCTGCCGACGGGCGCCGGTGTCTCCATCACGCTCGAACTCCCTCCCCGCTTCCGGCGCCGAACTCCTCGGCGAGCCGGGTCCAGTCGTCGCCGGAGGCCACGACGTCGCCGATCACGATCACCGCCGGCGAGGAGCACTTCGCCTCCGCCGCCGCGAGCGCCAGCCTATCCAGCGGGGCCGCGGTGGAGCGCTGCGTGTCGCAGAACCCCCGCTCGATGACGACGGCGGGCGTCTCCGGCGCCAGCCCGTGGCGCAGCAGGCCGGCGGTGGTCTGCGGGAGCGTGCCGACCCCCATGAGGAGCACGATCGTGCCGCCGAGCCCGGCCAGGTGCTCCAGCTCGTCCTCCGAGAACGGCTGGTGCCCGGACGCGACCGTGAACAACTTGGACACGCCGCGGTGCGTCACGGGGACACCGACGGCGCCGGGCACGGAGATCGCGGAGGTGACGCCCGGGAGCACGGTCACGGGCACGCCGGCCTCCGCGCACGCCCGGACCTCCTCGGCCCCGCGTCCGAACACGAACGGGTCCCCACCCTTGAGCCGGACCACCGTGCGGCCGGCGAGCGCCGCCTCCACCAGCTGCCGCTCGATCTCGCCCTGCGGCACCTTGTGGTGTCCGGGGGTCTTCCCGACATCGACCAGGTCGGCCCCGGGGGCCAGCGCGGCGACCAGCTCCGCGGCCGGGATCACCGAGTCCGGCCCGGCCGGACCCAACCGGTCGTAGAAGACGACGTCCGCCTGGGCGAGCGCGGCGCGGGCGGCGACGGTCAGCAGGTCCGCGCGCCCCGGGCCGCCGCCGACGAGCGTGACGTTCCCGCCGGACGCGGCCGCGGGCTCGGCGACGAGCAGGATCCCGCGCTCCCGGCACCGGGCGGCGAGGGCGCCCCAGCCGTCGTCGTCCGCTCCCGTCCGGACGACGACGACCAGCGCGACCCGGTCGAGGACCTCCGGCCGGGTCGGGCGCCCGGGCGCGGCCTCGGCAGGTGTGGAGTCGGATGGTGCGACGCCGGACGGCGCGAGGTCGGACGGTGCGACGGCGGTCAGGACCTCCGCCCCGGCGTCGCGGTAGCGTGCGACGGCCCGGCGCGCCGCGCGGGCCTCGCCGCAGACGAGCACGGTCCGCCCGGCCAGATCGGGCGTGCCCGGGAGCATCATCGAGCGCCTCCCGCCGGGGAGCCGACGGGGATGCTGGCCCCGAGCGGCACGGGGCCCGCAGGACGCTTCTGGCCGCGCTCCTCGACGTACTCGAGGCTTTGGTCCACCTGCCCGGGCGCGTTGACGAAGGACCGGAACCGGCGCAGCCGCTCGGGGTCCTTCAGCGTGGCGGCCCACTCGTCCTCGTAGGTCGCGACGTGGCGCTCCATGGCCGCCTCGAGCTCCGCGCCGAGGCCCAGGGAGTCGTTGACGACGACGTCGCGCACGTGGTCGATGCCGCCGTCGAGCTCGTCCATCCAGTGGGCCGTGCGCTGCAGGCGGTCCGCGGTGCGGATGTAGTACATGAAGAAGCGGTCGATGTAGCGGACGAGGGTGGCGTCGTCGAGATCCTGGGCGAGCAATCGGGCGTGGGCCGGGTTGGCCCCGCCGTTGCCGCCCACGTAGAGGTTCCAGCCGTCGGAGGTGGCGACGACGCCGACATCCTTGCCGCGGGCCTCGGCGCACTCGCGGGCGCACCCGGAGACGCCCATCTTCAGCTTGTGCGGCGAGCGCAGGCCGCGGTAGCGCAGCTCCAGCTCGATCGCCAGGGAGACCGAGTCCTGCACGCCGTAGCGGCACCAGGAGGAGCCGACGCAGCCCTTCACGGTGCGCAGGGACTTGCCGTACGCCTGCCCGGACTCGAACCCAGCGTCGACGAGCTCCCTCCAGATGTCCGGCAGCTGCTCCAGGCGGGCGCCGAACATGTCGATCCGCAGGCCGCCGGTGAGCTTGGTGTAGAGCCCGTACTTCTGGGCGACGGAGGCGATGACGCCGAGCTTCTCCGGCGTGATCTCGCCGCCGGGGATGCGCGGCACCACCGAGTAGGTCCCGTCCTTCTGCATGTTCGCCAGGGCGCGGTCGTTGGTGTCCTGCAGGCCGCCGAGGTCGCCGTCGAGCGGGTAGGCGTTGTGCTGGGAGGCGAGGATATTGGCGATGGCCGGCTTGCAGAGGTCGCAGCCGTCCCCGGTGCCGAAGCGCTCCATGACGGTCTCGTAGCTGGTCAGCCCCGCGATGCGGACGGCCTCGAACAGTTCGGCGCGGGAGAAGGCGATGTGCTCGCACATGGCCCGGGAGACCTCGATGCCCGACTTGACCAGCTCCTGCTCCAGGAGCTTCTTGAGCATCGGCACGCAGGAGCCGCACTGGGTCCCCGCCTTGGTGCAGGACTTGAGGCCCGCGAGCTCGCGGACCGGCTCGCTCCCCTCGCAGGTGCCGCACCCTCCCACCGCGTCGCGGAGGGAGCCGGCGGTGACATTGTTGCAGGAGCAGAGGGTGGCATCGTCGGGCAGCTCGGACTCGGGCGCCGCTCCGCCGCCGGCGGCGGAGAGATAGGCGCCCGGCTCGGCGGGCAGCTCCCGGCCCAGCAGCGGGCGCAGAGACGTGTAGGGGGCGGCGTCGCCGACGAAGATGCCGCCGAGCAGCGTCCGGGCGTCATCGCTCACCACGACCTTCTGGTAGACGCCGCGGGCGGGGTCCGCATAGACGACCTCGAGCGCGCCGTCGGCCTTCGCGAACGCATCGCCGAAACTGGCGACGTCCACGCCGGAGAGCTTCAGCTTGGTGGCGGTGTCGAAGCCGGCGAACGTGGCCTCGCCGCCGTGGATGCGGTCCGCGACGATCTCCGCCATGGTGTTGGCCGGGGCCACCAGCCCGATGCAGAACCCGCCGAAGTTCGCGACCTCACCGGCCGCCCAGACGTGGGGGACGTCGGTCGCGCAGGTCTCGTCGATGACGACGCCGCCGCGCGGGCCCATGCGGAACACGGGGCGGTAGTCCTCGGCCGGCTCCTGGTCCGTCCCGACGAGTTCCTCGACCGGCTTGCCGGCCGCGGCGGCGGCAGCCTCGCGGGCCCGGCCGTTGACCTGGCGGATCAGCTCGTCGCGCGGACGGACGCCGATGGACACGATCACCAGGTCCGCGTCGATGACGCGGCCGTCGGCCATCTCGACGCCAGTCACGCGCGCCTCGCCGTCGACCTCCTCGGTGAGGACCTTGGAGGGGAAGACCCCGCTGTGCACCTCGAGGCCCCGGTCGGCGATCAGGCGGCCCATGGCCTGCCCGGCGCCCTCGTCCAGCTGTGTGCCCATGAGCCACGGGCCGCCGTCGATCACCACCGGCCGGGCGCCGAGCGCCTGGACGCCGGCCGCGGCCTCGAGCCCGAGGAGGCCGCCGCCGATCGTCACAGCGGTGACCGTCCGCCCGTACCGAGCGGTGAGCTCGGCGATCCGTCGGTTGATCGTCCAGACGTCCTCCAGATGCCGGTACACGTGCGTGTGCTCGTTGCCGGGGATCGGCAGCGTCGCCGCGTTGGAGCCGGTGGCGAGGACGAGCTCGTCGTAGGCGAACCGGCGGCCGTCGGCGGCGATCACCTCACGGGAGTCCAGATCCAGGTCGACGACTCGGGCGCCCGTGACCAGTTCGATCCCCTCGTGCGCCCACAGTGCGGGGTCGCCGAGGGTCAGGTCCACGTCCGTCGTGATCAGCGCCTTGGACAGCGCCACTCGGTCGTAGGGGGTGTGGGGCTCCTCGGTGAGGACCGTGACCTCGAACCCGTCGAGGCCCCGAGCCGCCATCGCGTCGGTGAACCGGTGCGCGGCCGGGCCGCCTCCGACGACGACGATGCGGCGGTTCTCCGTGCTGCTGGTGTTGGTCATGGCTGCCTCACTCGGTAGTTGGTGCACCCGGCCCGCGGTCGCCTCGTGCTGCTCGGCGGGCCCGCTCTGCGTGCGGTCTCGGTATCGAATGTAGGGATCGGGATTTGCCCGGCGGTTGCTGGGGTGTCACGCCATAGAAACATCTTCTCTGTTTCGACCATGCGACGGAGTGAGGAGCATGAAATCTGACCGAAACGCTGCGTCACGCCCGGCAACACGGGGCCGGGAAACGGCGAACGGAGCGGGCCCTCGGCAGCGATGCTCGGCGGCCCTCCTCCCGTCGTCGGCGGCTCACGGGGACCGGTCCGGCACCGTGAGGCAGCGTTTACAGCAGGGTGACGGCTCCCGGGGCCCGGCCGTAACAAGGGCTACCTAGTGTTCTCGGCAGGTCGCTGATCCGACCGTCCCGGGGGCAACCGCGCCGGGGACGCCAGCCAGAGTGAAGAGGAGTGGACCATGACGATCCTGCTCGACGAGAACGCAGACGCCGCCGTCACCACCGCCGTCGACGGGGCCGAGGTCCTCGACGCCTGCCGCATCGAGGACCTCGCCCCCGGCTGGGGCGAGGCGGCCTGGCTGAACGGCCGCCAGGTGGCCCTGTTCCGGTTCCCGGACGGCACCGTCCACGCTGCCGACCAGCGCTGCCCGGCCACCGGTGCCCCCGTCATGTCCCGCGGCATCACGGGCAGCCGGACCATCGACGGCCGGCAGGTGCGGACCATCGCCAGCCCCCTCCACAAGGAGGTCTACCGGCTGGACACGGGCGAATGCCTCACCGCCGACGGGGGCCATGCGGGCGCCCCGCCCCGGCTCGCGATCTTCCCGGCCCGTCTCGAGGGCGACCGCGTCCGCGTGGAGGTGTCGTGACATGAGCACGCTCCTCGTCCGGGATCCGTCCTGCCTCGCCTCCCCCGCCCCCGACGCTCCGTCCTCGACCGAGGCCTGGACGGGCTGGGTCCCGCGGGTCGCAGCGGCACCCTCGTGGCGGCCTCCCACGGCACGTCCAGCCCGGCCGGGCAGCAGGCGGTCCGCGCGCTGGTCCACGCCGTGGCCGCGTCCCGCCCCGGCGTCCGCGTCCAGGAGGCCTTCGTGGACGTCCAGACCCCCGGGGTCCCGCAGGTCCTCGCCGGTGCCGGAGAGGAGCCGCGGGTCGTCCCGCTGCTGCTCTCCAGCGGTCACCACACCCGCCACGATCTGGCGGAGGCCGCTCGGACGGTTCCGGGGGCCACCGTCGCTCGTGCGCTCGGCCCGGATCCCCGCCTCGCGTCGGTCCTCGCACGCCGGCTGCGCGAGGCCGGCCTCCGGCGCGACGACCACGTCGTCCTGGCCTGCGCCGGGTCCACGGATACCCGCGGCGTCGAGGAGTGCCGGACCACGGCCGCGATGCTGTCCGAGACGATCGGCCTGCGCGTCGAGGCCGCCTTCGTCTCCGCCGCCGAGCCGACCCTCGAGCACGCGGTCGGCGCCGGCGTCGCGCGCCTGGAGCGAGGATGGTTCCCGCGACGCCGGCCGGGCCACGGACGCGTGGTGGTCTCCACCTACCTTCTGGCCCCGGGGCACTTCGGGGCACGAGCGGCCGCCTGCGGCGCCCACGTGGTGGCCCAGCCGCTCCTCGTCCCCGGACGGCCCGTGCCGGAGGAACTCGTGGAGATCGTCCTCGACCGCTACGACCGCCCCTAGCGGTCCGGCCCGATGCGCCGGGGCCGTGACCGAAGACTCGCACTGCCCTTTCTGCCCTGGTCAGCAGCGCTTTCTGCGCTCGACCCAGCGTCTTCTCGGGTGCCGCCAGAGGCCCGGATTATGCTCTGAGCGTGCAGGGGGTACCCAAGCCGGGGTTTATCGCGTAGGCTCTAACGCGTAGTAGTCGTAGTTCTTCACGCAGTATTTGCAGTGCCATGTTCCTGACGGGGCTGGACCGTTGTAAGTCGCGGCGAATTTTCCGCATCTACAATTTGGCCACGAAACTGTGGCCTTATCCCAGGCGCTTCGGCGCAACGTCTCGAAAGGACATCATCATGGCAACAGGTACCGTTAAGTGGTTCAACCCGGAAAAGGGCTTCGGCTTCATCGCACCGGAGGACGGCTCGGCTGACGTGTTCGCACACTACTCCGCCATCCAGTCCAACGGCTTCCGCTCGCTCGAAGAGGGCCAGCGCGTCGAGTTCGATGTGACTCAGGGCCAGAAGGGCCTTCAGGCCGAGAACATCCGCGCGCTCTAAGCAGCCCGCGGCGATGCGCCCCTGAAGCCTGACGACTCGATCGTCAGCCGCTTCTGACGGGCACGCATTCTTCCAGCAGCCGACGTACTCGTCGACGCCACCGGTTCATCCGGCGGCCGAGACCGAGCACGTCGGCTGCTGTGTTTTAAGTCGCTCCCGTGTCGGTGGGAATGATTCGCCGACGCAACTGGTTGGCAACGGACGTGAAGCTCTCAGTCCTGGACCTGGCCCCCATCCGCACGAACGGCAGCATCGCCGAGACATTCGCCGAATCCGTCGAACTCGCGCAGGAGGCCGAGCGACTGGGCTTCGAGCGCGTCTGGTACGCCGAGCACCACAACATGGCGACCATCGCCTCCAGTGCCACCTCGCTCCTGATCGCGCACATCGCCCACCACACGGAGCGCATCCGACTCGGCTCCGGCGGCGTCATGCTCCCCAACCACTCCCCGCTCGTCATCGCGGAGCAGTTCGGCACCCTCGAGACCCTGTTCCCGGGCCGCATCGACCTGGGCCTCGGCCGGGCGCCGGGCACCGACCAGCTCACCTTCCAGGCATTGCGCCGCGACCCTCGCTCCTCGGACGCGTTCCCGCACGACGTGCTGGAGCTGCAGGGCTTCCTCTGCCGCGAGTCCCGTATCAAGGGCGTGCACGCCTACCCGGGCTTCGGCACCAACGTCGCGCTCTACATCCTCGGGTCGAGCCTGTTCGGCGCACAGCTCGCAGCGCAGCTCGGGCTGCCGTACTCGTTCGCCTCCCATTTCGCGCCCGACGCCCTGCACCAGGCCATCCGGGTCTACCGGGAGACGTTCCAGCCGTCGGAGCAGCTGTCCGAGGCGTACGTCATCGCCGGGGTCGGCGTCGTCGCGGCGCGCACCAACGCGGAGGCCCAGGCCCAGTTCGAGGCCGTCCGGCGCGACCGGGTCGCCAAGTTCCTCGGCCGCAACCGCATGGCGCCCGGCTCCACCGAGGCCCCGTTCACGGACGAGGAGATCGACATGCTGCTGGACTCCCCCGCCGGCGAGCAGGTCCTGGGCATGCTCAAGTACACGGCCGTGGGCACCCCCGAGGCCGTCGGCGCGTACCTCCGCGACTTCGCGAAGAGCGCGGATGCCGACGAGCTCATCACCGTCCAGTCCGCCATTACTCCGGCGGAGCGGCTGGAGTCGCTGCGGCTGACCGCGGAGGGCGTCGGCACCGTCCAGGTCTGACCCGGCGCACTCCCGGGCCGGCGCCCATGGCCACGCTGCGACGGCGCCGCCCGCACGCGGCTCAGAGGGCGCCGAGCAGGTCCTTCCAAATGGCCTTGCGGACGGCGACGCCGTCGGGAGCCGGGACGCGGGTGTGGGTCGCGGTCACGAGCACCCGGTCCTCGCCCCTCTCCTCGAAGGAGACGGCGACGCGCGTACCGTCGTCGAGGTCGAGGCGCCAGTAGGAGCGCTTGTCCGTGGCGGACGTCCGGGGCTCACCCTCCGGCCCGGCACCGGCGATGGATCCGGCGTCGGCGAGACGCCCGGCGGCGAGGTCCGCCCAGCGCTGGGCGACGCCGTCGCGTCGTCCCGCCACGGTGCGGCTGACGGAGGCGTCGAAGGTGCCGTCGGCTCGCTGGCCGGGCAGCCGGCGCCCGATGTGCTGCTCGTAGGCGACGGCGATGGACTGGGCCCACCAGCCATTGTTGCCGTTCGCCACGTCGAGCCGTTCGTGGGCGAGCTCCGCGATGCGCGGGTGCGGCTCCTCGCGCGCGCCGGCCTCGTCCAGCAGGGCGACCCAGTCGGCCCAGGAGCACCCGGACGCCTTCTCGATGGCGGCGACATTGGACGGGTTCACGGGGTTCGACGGCTCCACCATGCGCTCAGGATACGCCGACGGCCCGGCCCCGAGGAGGCCCCGGGGCCGGGCCGCCCGCCAGCGTCAGGCGGGGTCAGTTGCCGAACGTGTCCAGCAGGCGACCCTCCGCCGACCAGAGCCCGAGCGAGTCGCCGCCGTTGTTCAGGACCGCTCCGCCGTCGTTGTAGTAGGCGTCGTCTGCGTCGGTGCCGGAGGCGGAGTACACGCGCAGTGTCTCGCCCGGCTCCAGCACGTAGCCCTCGCCGATGCTCAGGACGTTGTTGGCGGCGTCGCGGAGGTAGTAGCCGGACACGTCGACGGGAGCGGCGCCGTCGTTCACGAGCACCACGTGCTCCCCGTGCTGGTCCTGCGTGTCCGAGCCGGGCGCGTCGTTGACGGCCCCCTGGATCCGCACGCTCCGGCCGCCGGGGAAGGGGTCGCGGCCGTCGAGGTAGCGCTCCAGCTGGATCGGGAAGTCGCCGGTGATCCGCTCGACGCCCAGGGCGAGCGCCTTCTCCATCTCATCCTCCGCGTTGACCGTGTAGACGCCGATCTCCAGACCGGCGGCCTGCACGCGGTCCACGGCGGCCTGGTCCAGCGTGCGGTAGTTGGTGCCGACCGAGTCGACGAACCCGGCCAGCCGCTCCAGCTCCGCCTCGCCGGGCACGGTCCCGGCCAGCTGCTGCAGCGGGACCTCGGGGGCCAGCTCCGCGAAGCGCGCATTCGATGCCGCGTCGAACCCGAGGACCTCCACCTTGTCCGCGGCGACGAGCTTCCGCCAGCTCGCGTCCCCGTGGAGCGCCCCGGCGACCACGGCCTCGACGCCGGGCGAGTTCTTCGGGGACTTGATCTCGATGTAGACGCCGGTCTGCGGGGTCGCGATCCGGGCGGCGTCGTCGAGGTGCGGGATCCTCTCGCCCGCGAATTTCTGCGAGAAGTAGGAGCCGACGTCCAGCTGCTGCAGCTCGTCCCAGGTGAAGGACGTGATCGGGTCGTCCTCGCGCCCCGGGAAGACCTCGGCGACGTCGGTGGTGCGCGCGGGCGTGTCGTCGTGGAAGAGGAACGGCACGCCGTCCGCGGAGAGCTGCACGTCGATCTCGAAGTAGTCCGCCCCGGAGGCCCGGCCGTCCTTGAACGCCGACACCGTGTTCTCCGGCGCGGTGCCGGCGGCCCCGCGGTGGCCGATCAGCACGGGCTGCTCGCTCTCCGGCAGACCGGCGTTGGGGCCTTCGGCGGCGGCGTGCGCGCCGGCGGCACCGGCCAGCAGGACGACGGCGCCGGTCGCCGCCGCGGCGAGTGTCCGGTTCAGGGGGTGCTTCATCGTGGGGTCCTCGTCTTCGTCTCAGGGGTGCTGGGTCGTGCTGCCGCTCGCGACCGTGGCGGGAGGCAACTGTGCCACCCTGCCGTGCCACGATGACGCTGCGCCGACGCCCGAGTTAATGCACCCCAAAGAGCGGCCCACATGTGGAAGACTCGGCGGAAACGGCCATGTCACGGAGAGAACAGCATGTCGCAGACCCAGAACCGCGCCGAACGGCTCGACCTCGCGGGACGGTCGGGACGATGACGGAGCGGCCCGCCCCCGCGCAGCACGTGCTCGCCCAGGTCGCCGACGGCGTCGGAATCATCACGCTCAACCGGCCCGAGAAACTGAACGCCCTGACCGAGGAGATGGTCGACGCCATTGGGCGGACCCTGACCACGTGGCAGGACGACGACGCCGTGCAGATCGTCGCGCTGCACGGCGCCGGCGAGCGCGGGTTCTGCGCCGGCGGGGACATCAAGGTGTTCTACGAGTCGATCACACAGGACCGGCACGGGGACTTCCTGCGCTTCCTCAGCCGCGAGTTCGAGGTCGACCAGCAGATCGCGCTCTACCCCAAGCCGGTGGTCGCCTTCATGGACGGGCTGTGCATGGGCGGCGGGGTGGGGCTGGCCGCGCACGCCGCGGTCCGCATCGCGACGCCGCGGTCCCGGATCGGCATGCCCGAGGTCCGGATCGGCTACAGCCCGGACGTCGGCGGGACCCATCTGCTCGGCCGGGCGCCGGGCCGGATGGGCGAGCATTTGGCGCTGACGGCTGCGGCGATGGGCGCCGCGGACGCGATCGACGCCGGGTTCGCCGACTTCTGCATGCAGGAGGACGGGTTGGACCAGTTGCTCGCCTCGCTGCCCGACCTGATGGGGCTGAGCTCCCCGGAGGTCGCGTCGGCCCTCGAGGTGCTCCACGGCGTGGCACCTCCCGCCGCCACCCGCACGCTCACGCCGGGCCGGACCTGGATCGACGTGGCCTACTCCGGCGAGACCGTGGCCGACATCCTCGTGGTGCTGGACCAGACGCCGGTGCAGGCGGCACGCGAGGCCGCCGCGGAGATCCGCAAGCACTCGCCACTGTCGCTGGAGACCGCGCTGCAGGCCGTCCGCGCAGCCCGCGACGACGCCTTCCTGCCGTCCGCCTTTACCCGCGAGCTGCGGATCGCCGAGTTCCTCATGGACCACCCGGACCTGCCGGAGGGGATCCGCGCCCAGGTGATCGACAAGGACCGCACGCCCCGGTGGAACCCGGCCGATGTACGCGAGATCGACCGGGAGGCCGTCGCCGCCGCGATCCAGCCGCCCGGCTAGGCGCCGCCGCCCCGTGCGGCGGACCCCAGCGCACCCGCCGCTCAGAGCTCGGAGACGTGGATGCGCTGCCCGTCCGCGCCGAACAGGGCCACGAGTTCCACGGCCTCCGGGCCTGCGGCGTCGAACCAGTGCGGGGTGCGCGTGTCGAACTCCGCTGCCTCGCCGGGCCCCAGCTCGAATTCGCGCTGGTCGGCGCCGACTCCGAGGACCAGCCGCAGGCGTCCGGAGATGATGTACATCCACTCGTGCCCAGGATGGCTGCGCGGGTGGGGACGGGCCGGCTCCCGCACGGCCGGCAGGATCTGCTTGTAGGCCCGCAACCCGGGGCCGTCGTCGTTCCCGCCGCCGACCACGCCGTGGCTGAGGGGCAGCACGGTCCGTCCCTGGCGGCGGATCGGCCGGATGTGCACGCGCGGGTCCCCGACGGGCGGCGCCCCGACGAGGTCGTCGAGCGGGCTGCGGTAGTGGCGCGCCAGGGGCAGCAGGAGCTCGAGCGTCGGCTTGCGCTGCCCGGATTCGAGGCGGGAGAGCGTGCTCACCGAGATCCCGGTTCCCGCCGAGACCTGGCTGAGGGTCAGGCCCCGGGCCTGTCGGATGAGCCGCAGCCGTCCTGCGACCCCGTCCAGCGCGGTCCGGTCATGTGATGGCTCCTCGCAGCGCCCATGCTCCTCGTCGTCCATGGTGCCAGTTTGCCATAGCAGCAAACATATTTGCCACCGGACACGGAGACGGGAACACTCATCTTGAGAACACTTCTCAAGAAAGGGAGGCACCATCGCCATGGACCATCACATCCCGCCTACCGCCACGATGCACCACAGCACGGAGATCGCCGACGTCGCCATCATCGGCGGCGGCTTCGCAGGGCTCGCGGCGGCGACCGCCCTCGGTCGCTCGCTCCGCAGCGTCGCCGTGCTCGACGCGGGACGGCCGAGGAACGCGGCCTCACCGGCCGCGCACAACGTCCTCGCGAACGACGGCGCCGCCCCCTCGGATCTCCTCGCCGCCGCGCGCTCCGATGCGGAGAAGTACGGCGTCCACTTCCGGCAGGCGGAGGTCACGGCCATCCGCCGGTTGGATCTCGACGGGGACCTCCTCGGCACCGACGACGCCCGGGCCCGCTTCGCCCTCGTCGTCGAGGACGGCGACGGGAGGCGCGAGCTGCGCGCCCGGCGGATCCTGCTGGCCACGGGACTGCACGACGAACTGCCCGACGTCCCCGGGCTGGCCGAGCACTGGGGCACGCAGGTCCTGCACTGCCCGTACTGCCACGGCTGGGAGGTGCGCGGGCAGCGAATCGGCGTGGTGGGGACCCACCCGATGGCGACCCATCAGGCGCTCCTGTTCGCCCAGCTGAGCCGGCGGGTGTCGCTGATCGCGCACGCCGTGGACCTGACATCCGACCAGCGAGCCGAAATGGCGGCGGCCGGCGTCGAGGTCGTCGAGGCGCGGATCGCGTCCGTCTCGAGCCACGACGGGAGGCTCGACGGCGTCGTGCTGGCGGATGGGGCGAAGCTCGATCTGGACGCCCTCACGGTCCAGTCGAGGATGCTGGCGCGCGCCGAGCTCTACACAGCGCTCGGCGGCGAACTGGCCGAGAACCCGATGGGCGAGTTCATCGAGACGGACCTGCGGGGCGCCACGGCGGTCGACGGCGTCTGGGCGGCCGGCAACAGCAGCAACCTGGCAGCGAACGTGGCGCACGCGGCCGCGGACGGGGTGACCGCGGGCGCGGCGCTGAACATGGACCTGATCCAGGAGGACCTGACAGCGGCCCTGTCTGCGGCGCCCGCCCTGTAGGCTCCGGCGCCGCAGGCGCGCCGGCCCGGCAGTCGGCTTCCTGCAGAGCGACGGATCCGCGAGGACCTACCAGTCGCTGGGCGCCGCCTGCCGAGTGCTGGGGAGTCGCGTGGCCTCCAGCCAGGCCTCCACCCAGTCGGGGACCCGGAGGTCGGCCGGGGGCTCGGTGCCGAAGACGGCCAGGACCTCGGGCATCGGCACCGCTCCCCCTCGATTGCGGAAGCGGGCCGCGATCATGCCGGAGGCGTAGATCTCGCCGTCGGAGACGATCCGCTGCTCGAGGAAGATGTGGCGCTCGTCGAGACCTGCGATGCGCGTCTCCATCGTGAACTTCTGGCCGAGGGTGACGGACTTCCGGAAGTGGACGGTCTCGGCCTGGACCACGGGCACCCAGCGCCGCTTGACCATCCCGTTCCAGACGCCGGCGCGGAGCATCAGGTCGAACCGCCCGAGGTCGAAGAGCGAGAAGTACATGCCGTTGTTGATGTGGCCGGCGGTGTCGATGTCGGTCGGCATTGCGCGCATGTCCAGGCGTGCGACGTCGAAGACCCCGACCGGCGAACGGCGCCGCCAGGTGACCATGAGCAGGAGGAGACGGAAGATCATGTGCATGTGACCCATGTTACTCACAAGTAACCTGTCATCCCGGGCGGAAGCCGGGGGCCGGCCCATCAGCGTCATCCATCGCTCACATCCACAACACCGGGGCATCACCGGCCCGTCACCTCCACCGCGCAGGCTGGACCCATGAGCGGAGACATCAGTCGGATCGCACACACGGCTCCACGGCCGCGCATCACCGTCATCGGCACCGGATACCTCGGAGCCACGCACGCCGCCTGCATGGCCGAGCTCGGCTTCGAGGTGCTCGGACTCGACGTCGACCCGTTGAAGATCGACGCCCTCTCCCGCGGTGAGCTGCCGTTCCACGAGCCGGGCCTGCCCGAACTCCTGATCAAGCACGTCTCGTCGGGCCGGCTGCGCTTCACCACCTCGTACCGCGAGGCCTCCGACTTCGGCGACGTTCACTTCATCGGTGTCGGCACACCGCAGCGGCCGGGCGAATCCGCGGCCGACCTCACCTACGTCGACGCCGCGGTGGCGCAACTGGCCCGGCATCTGGACCGGGACGCACTCATCGTCGGCAAATCGACCGTGCCCGTCGGCACCGCCCGCCGGCTTCGGCGCATGATCGACGACGAGCTCGAGGGCAGGGCGCTCCCCGCCGACTTCCGCGTCGGCCTCGCCTGGAACCCGGAGTTCCTCCGGGAGGGCCGCGCGGTCGAGGACACCCTCGCACCCGACCGCCTGGTCGTCGGCGCCGAGGACGGCGACACCGACTCGCGTGAGCTGCTGCGTCGCGTCTATGCCGCTCCCCTCGCCGGGGGGACACCGCTGATCGAGACGGACTTCGAGACGGCCGAACTGGTGAAAGTGGCCGCCAACGCCTTCCTGGCCACGAAGATCTCCTTCATCAACGCCTTCAGCGAGATCACCGAGACCATCGGCGGCGACATCACCACCCTGGCCGACGCACTCGGGCACGACGCCCGCATCGGCCGCAAGTTCCTCAACGCCGGCGTCGGCTTCGGCGGCGGCTGCCTCCCGAAGGACATCCGCGCGCTCCAGGCGCGAGCCGAGGAGCTGGGCGCAGGGGCCGCGATGCGGTTCCTGACGCAGATGGACGAGATCAACCTGCGCCGACGGGACCGGGTGGTCCATCTCGCCGAGCAGTCGGTCGGGACGCTGACCGGCGCCCGCATCACTGTTCTCGGGGCGGCGTTCAAGCCGGAGTCCGACGACGTCCGCGACTCCCCGGCTCTCGACGTCGCGGCGCGTCTCTACAATTCAGGCGCCGATGTGGCGGTCTACGACCCCCAGGCGAACCGCAACGCCGCCGCCCGCTTCCCGCGTCTGGACTACCCCGATTCCCTCGAGGAGGCCGCGTCGGGAGCCGACCTGACCATCCTGCTCACCGAATGGGACGAGTTCCGACGCCTGCAGCCGCAGGATCTCGAACCGCTGGTCCGGGAACGGCGCTTCATCGACGGTCGCAACGTCCTCCCCGCCGAGGAGTGGAAGGCCTCCGGCTGGGAGTTCTCCGCCCTCGGCCGCAGAGCCGATGTCGTCGGGCTCCACGCTCTGCCGGGGCGCGCGTTCGAGTCCTCTGCACGCTCGCGTCTCGCACCGATTGACTTCTTTCAATCGCTAGCGGCAGAATAGGCTCTCCACACACCTCGACGAAGGCTCGTCGCACCACGGACGACTCGATCGCACCCTGTGCTCCCGTGCGGTTCGCCCCATCCGTCAGCGCGCACGGTTACGAAGCGCGGAAGGGTCCGGGTCCGCCGGCTCGGCGGCCGTGGTGTGCCCGCCCGAAAGCTTCCCTTGGAGATCCGTTGCCCCGTCCTCGCACCCGAACAGACCGCTCGCTCCCCCGAGCCCTGCGGCCATTCGCGCACCGGGACTACACGGTGCTCGTCGGCGCGCTGATCGCGTCGGTCTTCGCGCACGGCATGTGGGCCGTCGCCATGGTGTACCAGGTGCGCGGGCTCGGTGGCGGCCCGGCTGAGCTGTCGGTCGTCGCGACGGCCACGAGCCTCGGGCTGGTCGCGCTCGTCCTCCTGGGCGGGATCGCCGCCGACCGGCTCTCCTGCCGTCGGATCGTGATCGCCGTCGAAGTGCTCAGCCTCGCCGTAATGGGAACGACGGCGCTGCTCGCCCTCACGGGCGCGCTCCAGCTCTGGCACCTGGGGGTCGTGGGCTTCCTGGTCGGGGCCGGGGCCGCGTTCTTCTTCCCCGCCTATTCGGCACTGCTGCCGAGGATGCTCCCGGCCGACGACCTGTTGGCCGCCAACGGCGTCGAGGGCACCATGCGCCCGGTCCTGCAGACGGCGGCGGGTCCGGCTGCGGCTGGCATCCTCGTGGCATCGCTCAGCCCCGCCCACGCCATTCTGGGCATCGCCTGCTGCCATCTTGTCGCCGTCGTCGGGCTGAATTTCATCACCCGCGATCCGGCGTACGACACCCACGGCGAGGGTCACCGCACCGGCCCTCCCCCGGCGGCCGGCGCCGATGGCCGCGACACTGCCGGCGAGGCCGGCGCCCGGCAGCGCTACGACGGCGAGCAGGCCGTGGGCCCCGAGGAGGCCCCCTGGTCGGCGGAGGAGTCCGGGGACCCACAGGGCCGGACCGCTCACCCGGCGACGGTGAGCACGGCGCCCTCGACAGGGGCGATCCCGATCGTCGCCACGTCCCCGACCGTGTACCGGGAGGGCGTCGACGGCGACTCGGGCGCCCACGCCGCCCCGGCCCACGCCGCGCCCGGTCCTTCGGCGCCTCCGACGGCGGCCGGGGCGGCGCGCGACGGCGGCGGGCCCGGCACTCCCCCGGCGGACGGCCCGTCGATCGGGACCGTCCACCGGCAGAGCGTGCTCGCTGACCTGCGCGAGGGCTTCGCGTACGCCGTCGAGACCCCGTGGCTGCTGTGGACCCTGATCTTCGCCGTGATCTCCGTGCTGAGCTTCATGGGGCCGATCGAGGTCCTGCTCCCCTTCGTCGTCAGCGACCGGCTCGGCGGCGACGCGCAGATGTTCGGCTTCGTCCTCGCGTCCTTCGGGCTCGGATCGGCGGTCGGGTCGATGCTCACCGCGTCGCTGCCCCTGCCGCGGCGCTACCTGACCGTCATGGTCGGCGTCTGGGCCTTCGGCACCATCCCGCTGGTGGTCGTCGGCTTCGTGACGAGCTTCTGGGTCCTCGCCGGGGCGATCTTCGTGGTCGGCGTGACCAGCGCCGTCGGCAACGTCATCTGGGGGACGCTGCTGCAGCGACGCGTCCCCGCCCGCATGCTCGGGAGGATCTCCAGCCTGGACTTCTTCGTGTCGTTGGCGCTCATGCCGGTGTCCATGGCCGTGGCCGGACCGCTGGGCGAGGTGGTCCCGCTGTCCGTCATCTTCGCGGTCGCGGCCTTCGTCTCGCCGGTCGTCGGCGCGATCGCGTGGTTCGCCGGGCGGATGCACCAGGACGAGCTCACCCACCCGCTGCGCCGGATCTGACACCCGAACCCCGCCGAGTCGGAGGCGGCAGAGACAGGGACAACAGCCTCGAACCCCGGTTAGGTCCGAGGCTGCTGCTCGTGCGGCGCCCACTCGTCCGGCGCGGGGAACCGGGCTACTCGACGGGGCTGTTCGCGTTGATCGCGTCGGCCGCGCGGATCAGGGCCAGGTGCGAGAAGGCCTGCGGGAAGTTGCCGGCCATGCGCTTGTGCTCGGTGTCGTACTCCTCGGCCATCAGACCCAGGGGGTTGGCGTAGCTGATGAGCTTGTCCATCAGCCGGCGCGCGTCCTCGATCCGGCCGGACCGCGCGTACTGCTCCACGAGCCAGAAGCAGCAGGCGAGGAACGGGTGCTCGCCCGGCGGGAGGCCGTCGAGCCCGGAATCGGTGCGGTACCGGAGGATCAGCCCTTCCTCGTCCACGAGGTCGCGCTCCATGAGCGCGACGGTGCCGAGCATCCGGGGATCGTCGTAGGCGACGAATCCCACCTGCGGCAGCACCAGCAGGGAGGCGTCCACTTCCTTGCCGCCGTATGTCTGGGTGAAGGAGTTCAAGTCGGGGTCGAAGCCCTGGTCCATGATCTCGTCGTAGAGGACGTCGCGCAGCTCCTCCCACCGGTCGACGTCGCCGTCGAGGCCGTGCTCGCGCACGGCGCGGACGCCTCGGTCGAAGGCCGCCCACATCATGACGCGGGAGTGGGTGAACTGCTTCTTCTCGCCGCGCATCTCCCAGATGCCGTGGTCCGAGCGCTCGAAGTTGCGCTCGACGTAGCCGAGCAGCGCCTTCTGCAGGGGCCAGGAGAAGTGGTCCTCCAACCCGCCCATGTTGCGGAGCTTCTCGAGGGCCACCATGACCTCTCCGACGACGTCGCCCTGGTACTGGTCGACGGCACCGTTGCCCTCGCGCACCGGCCGGGAGTCCTCGTAGCCGGCCAGGTGCGTGAGCTCGCGCTCGGGCAGCCGGCGCTCACCGGAGAGCCCGTACATGATCTGCAGGTCGTCCGGATTGCCGGCGATCGCCCGCAGGAGCCAGTTCCGCCACTGCATGGCCTCCTGCTGGTAGGAGTGCGTCATCATCGCCTCGAGGGTCAGCGCCGCGTCCCGGAGCCAGCAGAAGCGGTAGTCCCAGTTGCGCTCGCCGCCGAAGGCCTCCGGCAACGACGTCGTCGGCGCGGCGACGATGCCGCCCGTCGCCTCGTGCGTCAGGGCGCGCAGAACGAGGAGCGATCGCTTGACCATCTCGCCGTAGGTGCGCTGCTCGGGGAAGTCGCGGGCCCACTTGCGCCAGTAGGCGGAGGTCTCCTCGAGCGTCGCGCCGACGTCGATCCGCTCGGGGACCTGCCGGTGCGACGGGAACCAGCTCAGCTCGAAGTCGACGACCTCGCCGGCGGAGATGAGGAAGTCGCCCTCGTGGGCGAGTTCGCTGGCGCGGGGCAGACGGTCGCCGTGCAGGACCAGGCCGTCGGGACCGCCCACCGCGACGATGGACTTCCCGCCCCGTCCGGCCACCCCGTGGCGACGCACCCAGGGGACCACGCCGCCGTAGTCCAGGCGGAAGGTGATCTCCTGGTGCATCCGCACGCTGCCCGCGAGGCCCTCGACGCGGCGGATCAGCGCGGCACGGCGCGCGCCGATCGGCATGAAATCGGTGACGAGCGCGTGGCCGGTCGGCGTCTGCCAGAGCGTCCGGAGGACGAACGTGGAATTGAGGTAGCTGCGCTCGACGACCTGGGGGACGTCCGGACCGTCGACGTCCTCGACGCCGTAGCGGTTGTCGGGGGCGCCGGCGGGGGCCAGGAGCCAGCGCCCATGGGAGGGGTCACCCAGCAGGGCGGTGAACTGGGCCCCGGAGTCGAAGCGCGGGAAGCACAACCAGTCGACGCTCCCGTGCTTGGAGACGAGAGCGGCTGTACGCAGATCGGAGAGCAGTGCGTAGTCCTCGATGGGTGATGCCATTGCACCAGACAATCGCACGGGGACCAGCGATGCAAGATCGAGCGGCGGCAATTGAGCAACCCGTAACGGAGTTCACGACCGGGATCGGCGGGGCCCGCCGGCCGCCGTCGTGCCGTTCGCACAGCCGCGAGGCGGCGGCGGCGCGGCGAGGGGCACCCCGCCGCCCCAAATGCCCGCTTATGTTTGCCCTCTTGACGACACCACATAAACAGGCATAAGGTCATGCAAACACAGATCGCTGTGACGCCCGTTACTCCGAGGCTCCTCCCGATCCGGGCCCATCCCGGACGGCGGACATCCCTCCGGGGAGGCGGGCCGCGGCGGCACCGACGAAGAAGGGCGCCATGTTCGCCGAGGAACGCCACCACCTGATCGCGAGGCTGATCGAGGAGCACGGGAAGGTCACCGTCTCCGGGCTCGCCGACCGGTTCGGCATCACGCGCGAGACCGTGCGCCGGGACCTCGCCCAGCTCGAGACCGCCGACGTGCTCCGCCGCGTCCACGGCGGCGCGGTCGCCCGGACCACGGCCAGCACCACGGAGCAGAGCCATCTGGCCCGCACGGGCCTGCACTCCGACGCCAAGGAGCGGATCGCGTCCGCCGCGGCGGCCCTCCTGCCCTCCGGCCAGGTCTCGGCCGTCCTGGACGCGGGAACGACGACGGAGCTCCTCGCGACGCTCCTCGTCGGCGCCGCCGAGCGATCCGGGGAGTTGCTCGCCATCACGCACGCCCTGCCGGTGGCCCAGCGTCTGGCGGCGGCAAAGAATCTGCAGCTCGAGTTCGTCGGCGGCCGGGTGCGCGGACTGACGAGCGCGGCGATCGGCCCCCGCGTGGTCGCCCACTACGCGTCGCTGCGCCCGGATATCGCCTTCGTCGGCACCAACGGCCTCCACGCGACCTTCGGGCTCAGCACGCCCGACGACCTGGAGGCCGCGGTGAAGACGGCCATCGTCGACTCCGCCCGCCGGGTGGTGGTGCTGGCGGACGCCAGCAAGTTCGACCAGGAGACCCTGGTGCGGTTCGCGGCGCTCGACGCGGTGGACACGCTCGTGACCGATGCCCGCCCGGACGGCGACCTCGCCGAGGCACTCGAGGCGGCCGAAGTGGAGGTGGTGCTCGCATGATCGTCACACTGACCGCGAACCCCAGCCTGGACCGCACGATCGACCTCGCCGCACCGCTCGTCCGCGGCGGCGTGCAGCGGGCCACGGCGACCCACGCGCAGGCGGCCGGCAAGGGCGTGAACGTCTCCCGTGCCGTAGCCACCGCCGGCCAGCCGACGGTGGCGGTCCTGCCCGGAGACCCGTCGGACCCGTTGGTCCTCGGACTCGCCGAGGACGGGCTGGCCCATCGCGCGCTGCCGATCGGGCAGCCGCTGCGCAGCAACGTGACGGTGACCGAGCCCGATGGGACCACGACCAAGATCAACGAGCCCGGCCCGACGCTCTCCCGCGCGGACCAGGACGCCCTGGCCGCCCTCGTCGCCGAGGCGTCGGCCGGGGCCGCCTGGCTCGTGCTCGCCGGGTCGCTGCCGCCCGGCGTCGCGCCCGACTACTACGCCCGGCTCGCCGCCCAGCTGCGGCGGACTCTCGGCGAGCGCTGCCCGCGCATCGCCGTCGACACCTCCGGTGCCCCCCTGGCGGCGACGCTCGCCGCTGGGCCGGACGCGGCGCCGTCGCTCCTGAAACCCAACGCCGAGGAGCTCGCCGAGCTCGTCGGCGGCACCACGGAGGCCGAGCTCGAGGCCTCGCCGGAGCTCACCGCGGCCACCGCGCGGCAGCTGCTCGACCGCGGCGTCGAGACGGTCCTCGCGACGCTCGGCGCCGGCGGGGCCGTGCTGGTCACCCGCGACGGTGCCTGGCGCGCCTCCCATCCCCCGGTCGCGGCGCGCAGCACCGTCGGCGCCGGAGACTCCTCGCTGGCCGGCTACGTCCTCGCGGACCTCGCCGGCGTCGACGCCCCGGGACGTCTCGCCCGGGCCGTCGCCTACGGCGCCGCGGCGGCCTCGCTGCCCGGCTCCGTCATCCCCTCCCCGTCCCACACCGACCCCGGCGCCGTCACGGTCGTCGACATCACCCGCCAAGGATCACGCCATGACTGAAAACCACGCTCCGCAGGACTCCGGCAGCCCCGAGCTGATCACGGAGGACCTGGTCCGTCTGGACGCGGACTTCGGCGCCGACAGCGCCGCGGTCATCGACCAGCTCGCCGCCCTCGTCGCCGCGACCGGCCGTGCCGACGCCGCCGACGCGCTGGCGGCCGACGCGAAGGCCCGCGAGGCCAAGACCGCCACGGGCGTCCCGGGCGGCATCGCCATCCCGCACTGCCGCTCGGCCGCCGTGTCGCTGCCGACGCTCGCGATGGCCCGGCTCGCCCCCGCCGTCGACTTCGGCGCCAAGGACAGCGCCGCCGACCTCGTCTTCTTCATCGCCGCACCGGACGGCGCGGACAAAGCCCACCTGAAGCTGCTCTCCAAGCTGGCGCGTGCCCTGGTGCGCAAGGACTTCACGGCCGCGCTCCGCTCCGCGCAGACCCCCGCCGAGATCGTCGGGCTGGTCCGCGACGTCGTCGCGCCCGCCCCGGCCGAGCCGGCTCCCGGCGCCGCCCAGGGCACGCCGGGTACGACGGCGACCGCGGAGCAGGACGCCGCCGGCGCCTCGGCTGCCGGTACGACGGCTGCCGGTGCCACCGCTGCCCCGGGCGCGCCCGCTGGGGGCAGGCACAGCGCGGAGCACCCCGGCTCCGGGCCGGACGGCGGCGCCGCCGAGGGGGCGGAGGCCTCCGTGCCCGCGAGCGGCGACCGGCCGAAGCTCGTGGCCGTGACGGCCTGCCCGACGGGCATCGCCCACACGTACATGGCGGCCGACTCGATCGCCCAGGCCGCCGAGGAGGCGGGCGTGGAGATCGCCGTGGAGACCCAGGGGTCCTCCGGCGCCACCCCGCTCGACCAGTCCGTGATCGATGCGGCCGACGCCGTGATCTTCGCGGTGGACGTCGATGTGCGGGACCGGGACCGGTTCGCCGGCAAGCCCGTGATCCAGGTGCCGGTCAAGCGCGGCATCGACCAGCCGGACGAGCTGGTGCGGCGCGCCGTCGCCGCCGCCTCGGACCCGGACGCCCGGCGCGTCCCCGGTTCCGCGGGCGGCTCCGGCGCAGCGTCCGACGGCGCAGGACAGTCCGGGGGCCGGGAGAGCTTCGGCGCGGGCCTCAAGCGCGCGCTGCTCACCGGTGTGAGCTACATGATCCCGTTCGTCGCCGGCGGCGGCCTGCTCATCGCCCTGGGCTTCCTGCTCGGCGGCTACGACATCACCGACGTTGCCGACGAGATCCTCGGCACCAACACCCTGTTCGACCTCCCCGAGGGCGGCCTCGGCGCCTACCTCGGCGCGGTGGCGTTCAAGATCGGTGCCCTCTCCATGGGCTTCCTGGTCCCCGCACTGGCCGGCTACATCGCCTACGCCTACGCCGACCGCCCCGGCATCGCGCCCGGCTTCACCGCTGGCGCGGTCGCGGGCTTCATGGGGGCCGGCTTCCTCGGCGGCATCGTCGGCGGCCTGATCGCCGGGCTCGCGGCCCGCTGGATCAACTCGTGGACGGTCCCGCGCTGGCTGCGCGGCCTGATGCCCGTGGTCATCGTGCCGCTGCTGGGCTCGATCATCGCCTCCGGCCTGATGTTCCTCTTCCTCGGCGGCCCGATCGCCGCGCTCACCGTGGCCCTGAACGACTGGCTCTCCGGCATGACCGGCACCGCCGCGGCCCTGCTCGGCCTGATCCTGGGCCTGATGATGGCCTTCGACCTGGGCGGGCCGGTCAACAAGGTCGCGTACTCGTTCGCCGTCGCCGGCCTCAGCGCCGGCTCCCTGACGGACAACCCGGCCCCGATGATGATCATGGCCACCGTGATGGCGGCGGGCATGGTGCCGCCGCTGGCCATGGCGCTGGCGACCACCGTCTCCCCGCGTCAGTTCACCGAGCCCGAGCGGGAGAACGGCAAGGCCGCCTGGCTCCTGGGTGCCGCGTTCATCTCCGAGGGCGCCATCCCGTTCGCCGCCGCCGACCCGCTGCGCGTCATCCCGGCCTCGATGCTGGGCGCCGCGACCACGGGCGCGATGATCATGAGCTTCGACGTCGTCAGCCAGGCCCCGCACGGCGGCATCTTCGTCTTCTTCGCGATGGACGGCACCTGGCCGATGTTCATCGTCGCCACGCTGGTCGGCACGGTGGTCTCCGCCGCCGCCGTCCTGGCGCTGAAGAAGTTCGTCCGCAAGGCCCCGGCCTCCGCACCCGCCGAGGCCGCCCCGGCGGAGGTGTCGGCATGAGCGCCGCCGCAGAGGGCACCCTGCACGACGGCGACGGCCGGGTGCTCGCCGGCGTCGGCGTCAGCGCCGGCCGGGTCATCGGCCGCGTGAAGCGGATGCCGGACCCCGTGCAGCCTCCCGCCGACGGCGCCCCGCTGCCGGAGGGAGCCGACGTCGACTCCGAGACCGCGCGTCTGAAGGCGGCGACGCAGGCCGTGGCCGCCGGGCTGAAGGCCCGCGCCGCGGCCGCCACCGGCGACGCCGCGGCGGTGCTGAAGGCGACGGCCCTCATGGCCGGGGACCGGACCCTGCTGAAGTCGGCCACGACGCTGGTGGCCTCGGGCACCAGTGCGGAGTCGGCGATCTGGGAGGCGGCGGACGCCGTCGCGACCCAGCTGACGGCCCTGGGCGGCTACATGGCCGAGCGCGCCACCGACGTCCTGGACGTCCGCGCCCGGATCGTCGCGGAGCTCCGCGGCGTCCCCGCACCCGGCATCCCGGACTCGGACGAGCCGTTCGTGCTCTGCGCCGTCGATCTGGCGCCCGCGGACACCGCGACCCTGGACCCGGCCAAGGTCCTGGCCCTCGTCACGTCCGACGGGGGCCCGCAGTCGCACACGGCGATCATCGCCCGCTCGCTGGGGCTGCCGGCGATCGTCGCGGCGACCGGGACCACGGCCCTCGCCGATGGCGATCTCGTCTTCGTCGACGGCATCACCGGGACCGTGACCCGCGACCCCGGCCCGGCGGAGGAGGAGATCGCGGCGAGCTACGCCAACCGCGCCGCCCTCCCCGACTTCGACGGGGCGGGCACGCTGGCGGACGGGCACGCGGTGCCGCTGCTGGCGAACGTGGGCAGCGGCTCCGATGCGGTGGCATCCGCGGAGGCGGGCGCCGAGGGCGTGGGCCTGCTGCGCACCGAGTTCTGCTTCCTCGGCCGGGACAAGGAGCCCACGCACGAGGAGCAGGTCGAGGCCTACCGGGCCGTGTTCGACGCGTTCCCCGGCCGCAAGGTCGTGGTCCGCACGCTCGACGCCGGCGCCGACAAGCCCCTGCCGTTCCTGACCGACGACTCCGAGCCCAATCCCGCCCTGGGCGTCCGGGGCTACCGGACCGACGGGGCGACGCCCGGCGTGCTGGCCCGCCAGCTGGCCGCGATCGCCGAGGCGGCGGAGCTTTCCGAGGCCGACGTGTGGACCATGGCCCCGATGATCTCCACGCCGGCCGAGGCGGAGCGGTTCGCCCAGCTCTGCGCCGAGGCCGGTCTGCGGAGGCCGGGCGTGATGGTGGAGGTGCCGTCGGCGGCCGTCCTCGCCGGGCAGCTCCTGCAGCGCGTGGACTTCGCGTCCATCGGCACCAACGATCTCACCCAGTACACGATGGCGGCCGACCGTCAGCTCGGTGCCCTCGCCGAGCTGAACGACCCTTGGCAGCCCGCGGTCCTCCACCTGATCCAGGCGACCGCCGACGGCGGACGCGCCGCGGCGGGCACAGGTGCCGCGGCGGGCCCAGGTGCCCCGGCGGGCACCGAGGCTGCGGCGGTTGCCGTCGCGGCGGACAGCGCCGCCAAGCCCGTGGGCGTCTGCGGGGAGGCGGCCGCCGATCCGGCCCTCGCCGTCGTCCTGGTCGGCCTGGGCGTCGCGACCCTGTCGATGAACCGGAGGGCCCTGCCCGCCGTGGCCGCGATCCTCCGCACGGTAGATCTGGCCGAGGCGCAGCGCCTCGCCGGGCTCGCGCTCGGCGCGGCGTCGGCGACGGAGGCCAAGCAGCTGGTCCGTGCCGAGCTCCCGGACCTGGAGCGCTTCGGCCTCTGAGCCTCCGGCCCTTCCGTCGGGCACCCGCCCGCGGATCGCCCCGCCGCATCACCCGACGTCTGCGGTCCGGCCGGAGCAGCCGGATCGCTGGCATCATGAACCACAGCAACCCCTCGAGAACAGCACACCCGAAGGAGCCCACCATGGCCGAACGCACCGCCACCATCGCCAGCCGCGTCGGACTGCACGCCCGCCCGGCATCCATCTTCGCCGAGGCCGCCGCCGAGCAGCCCGTCGAGGTCACGATCGCCCTCGAGGGCGAGCCGGCCGACGAGGCCCTCGACGCCTCGAGCATCCTGTCCCTCATGGGTCTGGGCGCCGAGTACGGGACCACCGTGGTCCTGCGCGCCGAGGGCGACGGCGCCGACGAGGCGCTGGACACCCTCGTGAAGATCCTCGAGACGGACCACGACGCCGAGTAGCAGGACGACGGCAGGAGAACGCGCGTGGAGGAGGACCGCCGAGCAGTATGACGGCGTGACGCACACCGCGAACGCGCTCCGCGACCGGGCGACGGCGGCCGCTCTCCCCTCCGGGAGGGCGGCCGCCGTCGTCCGCTCAGCTGGTCGCCTCATCATCGGGCGAGTGGGATCAGCGTTCCGCCGGTGCGCCCACAGACCGTCGCCGCGGGCAGAGGGCCGTGATGCCCCGTCCGGCCGTCGCGCCGGACGGGCCGCGCGACGTCACAACCCTTGACGCCTCCCTGTGATCGCCCTAACGTTTCGGTGTTTACCCCAGCGCAACGCATGTTGGCCGGCAGTAATACATTGAGACGATAGGAACCGGCATGACCCCTTCCACCGACCAAGTCCGCGCCGCAGCCTCGGAGCTCGTCGACGCCTTCGCCGCCACGGACACGGAGCGCTACTTCTCCTGCTTCGCCGAGGACGCCAGCTTCGTCTTCCACACCGAGCCGGAGCGGCTGGACGGCCGCGCCGCCTACGAGGAGCTGTGGCACTCGTGGCTGCGCTCCGGATGGCGGGTGACGGCCTGCGAGTCCACGCACCAGCGCATCCAGCCGTTCCCCGGCGGAGCCGTGTTCTCCCACGACGTCGCCACGTCGGTCAGCACGGCCGACGGCGAGGAGTCGTATCGCGAGCGCGAGACGATCGTGTTCGCGTACGACGGCGAACGCCTCCTGGCCGTCTACGAGCACCTCTCGGCGGTGCCGGACGGGCCCGGGGCCGAGTCCCAGGCCGCCGCCCCCGCAGCCGGTCCCGCTGCCGGCCGGGACGGGGAGGGGCGGCTGTGAATCTCTACCGCCGCCTCAACGCGTACCTGGAGGCCCACACCGACAACGCGGGACCGCTGCGCGGCACGGCCTCCGCGCCGCGGCTGGGCATGATCTGGCTGGCCGCCAACCTGGTGGTCACCACGCTGCTGACGGGGACGCTCTTCGTCCCCGGCGTCGCCATGGGCACCGCCCTGGCGATGATCGTCGTCGGGACGCTGATCGGCGCCGTCGTGCTCACCCTGGTGGGCAACATCGGCACCCGGACCGGCCTGCCGACCATGGCACTGACCCGCGCGTCGTTCGGCACCCGCGGCACCTACGTCCCCGTGGCGGCGAACGTGCTGATCCTCATGGGCTGGAGCTGGGTGCAGGCGATGCTCGCGGGCGTCACCGTCAACGCGCTCGTGGAGCAGACCACCGGGTTCTCCAACCCGGTGCTGTTCTCCGTCATCTGCGAGGTGATCGTGGTGCTGCTGGCCATCTTCGGCCACGAGGGGATCTCCAAGGTCGAGCCGTGGCTGGCGGTCGCCATGATCATCGTCATCGGCACGATCTTCTACACCGCCTTCACCGCGTTCAGCGCGGCGGACTACGCCTCCATCGCCCCGGCGCCCGAGCTGGGCATGGCCCCGGCGATCGTGCTCGACATCGTGGTGGCCACCGCCATCTCCTGGACCGTGCTCTCGGCGGACATCAACCGGATGGCCCGCTCGAGCCGGGCGAACTTCCTGGGCGCCGGCATCGGCTACTCGGCCTCGACGATCGTCTCCATGTCGCTCGGGGCGATCGCGCTCGGCTACGTGATGCTCCAGGGCGACGAGGCCCCCGCCTTCGACCCCTCGATCCTCGTGACGGCCTTCGGCGCACCGTTCGCCGTCGTCGTCTTCCTCTCCGTCATGGCCACCAACACCATGGCCGTCTACGGCATGGTCACGTCCGCGGTGAATGCGCGGGCAGGCAGCCGCCTGAAGTTCCTGCCGACCGCGCTGGTCCTCGGCGGGATCTCCGTGGTGGGGTCCACCTGGATGGCGCTGCTGGACCAGTTCACGAGCTTCCTGGTGGTGATCGGCTCTCTGTTCGTCCCGGTCTTCGCCGTGATGCTCGTGGACTACTACATCCTCCGG
The DNA here is from genome assembly GCF_031178195.1 of Zhihengliuella sp. Classification (GTDB taxonomy): domain Bacteria; phylum Actinomycetota; class Actinomycetes; order Actinomycetales; family Micrococcaceae; genus Zhihengliuella. The sequence continues at coordinate 31,372 of NZ_JAPSJL010000011.1, read as the reverse complement.
CGCCGTTCGTACGCGGAGGACATCCTCAACGCCTCCGGCGGCCGCTACTGGTACCGCGGCGGCTTCAACGCCGTGGCACTCGTCGTGTGGGCGCTCGGCGCCGCGGCGTCGCTGGCCTTCACGTACCTGTGGCCGCTGCCGGTCGGTGCCACGCTGCCGACGTTCGCCCTCACCTTCCTGCTCTATCTCGGCCTGTCCTGGTCCCGCCGGGAGCACGGACACCCGGGCGGGCAGCGCCATCTGGCCGAGGCCGTGGGGTCCGGCGCCGCGAACGCCGACACCGCGGATCCCGCACCCGCCGGCTGAGCGCCGACGCACCGAGGCGGGCACAAGCGGCGGGTCCTGCCGGCGGGCACAGACTGGCGCACCAACAGGCGCACAGACAGACGCACAGACGAGGAGGGGCTCCTCCGGACCATGGTCCGGAGGAGCCCCTCCTCGGGTGCCGCTGCCGTCAACCGGTCGGGTCGGCGGCGGCGTCGCCGATCTCGGCGACTCACGCCGAGTGGATCAGCCCCTCGGCGCCGGCCGTCTCAGATCACGCCGTCGCTGAGGTGGTCCGGCGTGCCGAACCGGTGCGCGGTGATGGACACGGCCTGCTCCCGGAGGAACGGCAGCAGCTCCACACGGCCGGCCGAGACCACCGGGTGGTCGTAGACGGCGACGATGGGGGCGCCGTCGGCCGCCTCGTAGGTCTTGACCGGGTCAGCACCGATGAGTCGCAGGCGGGCACCGGCCTCGGGGCCGGTCATGGCGGCGAGCCGCGAGACGCGCAGCTCCCAGTCCTGCTCGTTCTCCTCGACCACCAGCGCGCCGGTTCCGCGGAGGACGCGCAGCACGTCCTCGCCGACCTCGTCGACGCTCACGGTGACCCGTGCGCCCGGGGCGGCGTGGCCGTGGGCCTGCCAGACCCGGAGGCCGGCCCCGACGACGCGGAAGAGCTCCGCGGTCTGGCGCGATGTCGGCTCGCCGGCCAGGCGGACGGTGACGGGCATCGGGCGGTAGCGGAACACGTTGCGCTCCGCGATGAGGCCGGTGGGATCCTTGGCCACGCCGAACTCGCGCGCCCACTGGTCGGCGTCGTCGGACAGCGCATTGGCCAGCCAGTCGGCGTCGGTCCGGTCCAGGACGTCGCGCGCGGCGTCCAGGAGGGCGGCCGGTGCACCGGCGATGGGGGCGGACATACCCTCCAGCGGCTTGTCCCTCCAGTCGCCGAGGCCCACCAGGTAGTTGGGGCCGCCGGCCTTGGTGCCGGCGCCGACGGCGGACTTCTTCCAGCCGCCGAACGGCTGCCGCTGCACGATCGCGCCGGTGATGCCGCGGTTGATGTACAGGTTGCCGGCGTCGACGCGGTCCACCCAGTACGCCATCTCGTCCGGGTCCAGCGAGTGCAGGCCGGAGGTCAGGCCGAAGTCGGTGGCGTTGACGTACTCGATTGCCTCCTCGAGGGTGTCGGCCGTCATGACGCCGAGGATCGGGCCGAAGTACTCCGTCAGGTGGTACTCGCTGCCCGGCTTCACGCCGGAGCGCAGGCCCGGGCTCCACAGCTTGCCGCTGTCGTCGAGCTGCTTCGGCTCCAGGACCCAGCGCTCGCCCTCGCCGAGCTCGGTCAGGCCGCGCAGCAGCTTGCCGGCGGCCGGCTCGATGATCGGGCCCATCTGGGCCTCCGGGTTGGTCGGGTAGTCGACCGTGAGCGACTGGACGGCGTCCACGAGCTGGTCGTGGAAACGCCGGCTGGTCGCGACGGAGCCCACCAGGATCACCAGGGACCCAGCCGAGCACTTCTGCCCGGCGTGGCCGAACGCGCTGTAGGCGACGTCCTTGGCGGCCAGGTCGAGGTCGGCGCTGGGGGTGACGATGAGGGCGTTCTTGCCGCTGGTCTCCGCGAGGAGCGGCAGGTCGGTCCGGAAGGAGCGGAACAGCTCGGCGGTCTCATAGCCGCCGGTGAGGATCAGCCGGTCGACGGCGGGGTGCCCGACCAGCTGCCGGCCGAGGTCGCGGTCGTCGACGTGGATGAGCTGGACCAGGTCGCGGCCGATGCCGGCCTCGTCGAGCGCCTCCCACACGGCCTGCACCATGACGGACCCGGTGCGGGCCGCCTGACGGGCGGGCTTGATGGCGACGGCGGAGCCGGCGGCCAGCGCCGCGACGACGCCGCCGCACGGGATCGCGGTCGGGAAGTTCCACGGCGGGATGACGGCGATGAGCTTGCTCGGCACGTACTCGGCGCCCTCGACCCGGTCGATCTCGCGGGCGAGCTGGGCGTAGTAGTGCGCGAAGTCGATCGCCTCGGAGACCTCCGGGTCGCCCTGGTCGAGCGTCTTGCCGCACTCGACGGCCATGACCTCGAGCATCTCGGCGCGGTGGTTCGCCAGCTTCACGCCGATCCGGTCGAGCACGCGGGCGCGCTCGGCACCGCTCATCGCACCCCAGGCCTCGGCCGCGGTCAGGACCGAGCCGATGCGCCCCTCGAGCTCCTCGCCGCTGCGGACCTTGTGCTGCTCCACCAGGTCCTCGCCGATGCGCGAGCCCGGGACGCGGTCGAGGATCTCGCGGCCCCAGTCGCGGTTGGCCGGCAGGTCCGGGTCGGTGTCCGGGGTGTTCGTGAAGCCGGCCTCGAACGCCGCGGCCGCGGCGTCGTCGTACCGGTGGATCTCGGCGGCGCGGTTCTGGACCCGGTTCGGGGCCGGCACGATGCCGGCGAAGCCCGGGCCCTCCAGCGCCTCGACCGAGGCGAGGAAGCGCTGCTTCTCGCGCTCGAAGAGCTCCTCGTTCTTGTCCAGCTCGAAGACGGCGGACATGAAGTTCTCGTGGCTCGCCCCCTCCTCGAGGCGGCGGATCAGGTAGGCGATGGCGACGTCGAACTCGCGCGGGTGGACCACCGGCGTGTAGAGGAGCAGGGAGCCGACGTCCTTCTTGACGGCCTCGGCCTGACCGGTGGCCATGCCGAGGAGCATCTCGAACTCGAGGTCCGGGATCTCGCCGTGGGTGGAGATCCCGCGGCGCTCGGCCAGCAGGTGCGCCAACGCGATGTCGAAGAGGTTGTGGCCCGCGACGCCGAGGCGCACGTTCCGGATGCGCTCCGGGGTGAGGGCGTAGTCCAGCACCGCCTTGTAGGAGGTGTCCGAGTCCTGCTTGCTGCCCCAGGTGGCGAGCGGCCAGTCGCGCAGGTCCGCATCCATGCTCTCCATGGGCAGGTTGGCGCCCTTGACGAGGCGGACCTTGATCGGCGCGCCGCCGTCGGCGACCCGCTGCGCAGCCCAGTCCTGCAGCTCGATCATGGCGCCGAGTGCGTCCGGCAGGTAGGCCTGCAGGACGATGCCGGCCTGGAGGCCCTTGAACTCGTCGCGCTCCAGGAGCCGCTTGAACACGGCCATGGTCAGCTCGAGGTCCTTGTACTCCTCCATGTCCAGGTTGATGAACTTGGCGGGGCTGAAGGACGCGGCCTGGCGGTAGAGCGGCGCGAGTTTCTCGATGATGTGGTCGACGGCCTCGTCGAACGCCCAGTGGTTGTGCGGCGCCACGGTGGAGGAGACCTTGATGGAGACGTAGTCGACGTCGTCGCGGGCGAGCAGCTCGGCCGTGCCGGCGAGACGGCGCTCGGCCTCGTGCTGGCCGAGGATCGCCTCGCCGAGGAGGTTGATGTTCAGGTGCGTGCCGGGGCGCTGGATCTTCTCGATCGCCGGGCCGAGGCGGTGCTCGGTCGCGTCCACGATCAGATGGGACACCATCTGGCGCAGCACGCGGCGGGCGATCGGGATCACGACGGAGGGCGCGAGCGGGGCGACGCGGCCGCCGAGCGCGACGGCGGTCTTCATGTACCAAGGCAGGAACGCGGGGACCTTGGGCGCGAGCGAGCTGAGCTTGCGGGCGGCGACCTTCAGGTCCTCGGGGCGTACGACGCCGTCGACGAACCCGACCGTGAAGTCGAGCCCGTTCGGGTCCTTGAGGACGCCGGCCAGCCGTGCAGCGGCCGGGTCGACAGGGTGATTCGCGGCTTCGCTCAGCCAGCGACGGACCAACGCGATCGCCTCGTCGGCGAGGTCCTGCGGACGCACGGAATCCGTGGCCGCATCGGGGGTGGAGTGCAATGTCATGTCTCGATTATGAGTCAGACCTTTCGCCGTGAAAAATGAACAATCACGAACGGTACTGTTAAGCAAAACCGAAGGATTCAGGAGGTCGTCCACGTGCTCGAAGTCAGGCGTCTGAGACTGCTCCGCGAGCTGAGCATCCGCGGCACGATCGCGGAGGTCGCGGCCGAGCTGAACTACTCCCCGTCGTCGGTCTCGCAGCAGCTGAGCACGCTCGAGAAGGAGGCCGGCGTGAAGCTGCTCCGGCGCAGCGGCCGCCAGTTGCAGCTGACCCCGCAGGCGCACGTGCTCGTCGCCCACACGGAGGAGCTCCTCGCCTCGCTCGAGCGCACCGAGGCGGCCCTCGCGGCGAGCCAGACGGAGGTCATCGGAACGGTGCGCGTCGCGGTCTTCCAGACAGCCGCGCTCTCGCTGCTCCCGAACACGCTCCGCCGACTGCGCGCGTCCCACCCGGAGGTCCGGGTGGAGATGGTCCAGCACGAGCCGGAGGCCGCGCTCCGGGAGACGTGGATGCGGGACTTCGACCTGGTGATCGCGGAGCAGTATCCCGGGCATTCCGCCCCGCTCTACCCGGATCTGGACCGGCAGCCCCTGCTGCGGGACTCGATCCGGCTGGCGGTCCCCGCGGCGCCCGACTCGCCGGAGGAGTACTTCCGGATCGACCGGCTGGAGGACGCGGCCCATCTGCCCTGGGTCATGGAGCCACCGGGGGCGGCGATCCGGCACTGGGCCCTGCAGGCGTGCAGGATCGCCGGCTTCGAGCCGGACATCCAGTTCGAGACGGCGGATGTCCAGGCTCAGATCCAGCTGGTCGAATCGGGCAACGCCGTGGCCTTCCTGGCCGATCTCGTGTGGGCCCGGCGCGGCACCACGGCGCGCCACATCGAGCTGCCCGACCTGCCGCGGCGGGAGGTGTTCACCTCGATCCGCAGCTCGACGTCGTCGTACCCCGCCGTGGCGGCCTTCCGGGCCGCACTCGAGGAGGAGGCGACGCTACTCGAAAGGGATACGGACATCCTCGCAAATGTATAACGCTTGCATAACGATGTGGTCTGGGCCACCGGTCGGAGTGTCATACTCAGAAGCTGTTCATTCCGCCAACTGAGGACGACATGACTGATACCACGTTCCAAACCATCGCGATCGTCGTGTACTTCGCCGCGATGATCGCGATCGGCGTGTACGCCTACCGGCAGACGTCCAATATGGACGACTACATGCTCGGCGGACGCCGCCTCCGGCCCGGCACCGCCGCCCTCTCGGCCGGCGCGTCCGACATGTCCGGCTGGCTGCTCATGGGCCTCCCCGGCGCCATCTACGCCAGCGGCCTCGTCGAGGCGTGGATCGCCATCGGCCTGACCATCGGCGCGTGGCTGAACTGGAAGTTCGTGGCCCCGCGCCTGCGCTCCTACACGGAGATCTCCAACAACTCCATCACGGTCCCGTCCTTCCTCGAGAACCGCTTCCGCGACAAGTCGCGCCTGCTGCGCATCATCGCCGGCGCGATCGTTCTCGTCTTCTTCACGTTCTACGTCTCGTCCGGCATGGTCGCGGGCGGCACGTTCTTCGAGGCCTCGTTCGACCTCCCCTACCTCTGGGGCATGCTGCTGGTCGCCCTCGTGACCCTCAGCTACACCCTCTTCGGCGGCTTCCTCGGCGCGACCCTGACGGACGTGGCACAGGGCATCCTGATGCTCCTGTCGCTGATCCTCGTGCCGATCATCGCCTTCGTCATGCTCGGCCCGTCGGGTGTCTCCGAGGGCATCGCCACGGCCGACGCCGAGGCCGGCATCAACCACATGTCGCTCTTCGGCGGCGCCACCTTCATCGGCGTCGTCTCCGCCGCCGCGTGGGGCCTGGGCTACTTCGGCCAGCCGCACATCATCGTCCGCTTCATGGCCATGCGCTCCGCCAAGGACGCCAAGGTCGGCCGCCGCATCGGCATCAGCTGGATGATCCTGACCGCCCTCGGGGCCGTCGCCACGGCCTTCATCGGCCTGGCGTACTTCACCCGCGAGGGGACCCCGCTGGACAACCCGGAGACGGTCTTCCTCCAGCTGTCGCAGGTGGTCTTCCACCCGCTCGTCGCCGGCTTCGTGCTGGCGGCCGTCCTCGCGGCCATCATGTCCACGATCTCCTCGCAGCTCGTGGTCTCCTCCTCCGCCCTCGTCGAGGACCTCTTCCTCATGACCGGCAAGGAGCTGACCCCGAAGCAGCAGGTCATCTACGGCCGCATCGGCGTGCTGATCGTCGCCGTCGTCGCGGGCCTGCTGGCGCTCGACACGGACAACTCGATCCTCGACCTGGTCGGCTTCGCCTGGGCCGGCTTCGGCTCGGCGTTCGGCCCCGTGATCATCCTGGCCCTGTTCTGGAAGAAGATGACCAGCACCGGCGCCCTCGCCGGCATGATCACCGGCGCCGTGGTCTCGTTCGTGTGGGGCCAGTTCGGCTGGCTCGGCCTGTACGAGATCGTCCCGGGCTTCGCGGCCTGCCTGATCGTGGCGCTGATCGTCTCCTCGATCTCGCCGCAGAAGAACACGGCGATCCACGAGGAGTTCGACACGATGACCTCCGAGATGGAGCAGATCAAGAACTAAACAGACCTGCCCGTGGTGCCCGCCTCTCCGGGCAGCCACCCCGGGCGGGATATCCGGTACGACGGCGCACGGCGGGTGGAGTGCAAACCTTCGCCACATCGTCGGACAGGATCTCCAACGCCTCAGGGGCGTCGGTGGGAGCACTCCCCCCGGCGCCCCTGAGGTGTTTCCTCCCACCCGCCGCGTGACCAGTGCGGACGGCCCACCCCCACGCTTCCTGCAAGCTCCCTGAACACTCTCTTGCAGCTTCCCCGAGAATCTGCCGGGCTGCTCTGCACATCCGGCGGGACCGGTGTTACGCTCGCACCAGTGATCCTGACATCCACCGAAGTCAGGTCTACTTCAGAGGAGGAACAATGGGTTTCTTGAGCTGGATTCTCATCGGACTTATCGCCGGCGCGATCGCCAAGGCGATCCTGCCGGGCAACCAGGGGGGCGGCTGGATCGCGACGCTGATCATCGGCGTCATCGGCGCACTGCTCGGAGGCTGGATCGGCTCCGCCATGGGCTTCTCCACCAACGACGGTTTCTTCGATCTGGCGACTTGGATCTGGGCCATCATCGGCGCACTGATCGTCCTGGTGATCTGGGGCTTCATCGTCAAGCGCCGCGCCTAGCGGTCGATCGGCAAGATCAGAGGGGCGGTGGCCCGGCGGACTCGTCGGGCCACCGCCCCTCTCGCGTCTCCGGCCGCTCCCGGTCGCTCCCGGTCACTCCGGGCCACGGCGCCGCGGCGGCACTACAGTGAAGCCCATGGCGTGGACGAGAACCCGACAGCACTTCCTGGCCCTCGAGCCCGCCCGGCTCTGGCGGATCCTCGCGGATCTCTCCCGCCTGCCGGAGTGGAACCCGGCCGTGGCGGCGATGACGCCCACCGACGGCCGGACGGGCCCGACCCGCGCCGGCGACGAGTACCGCTTCATCCCCCGGCCGCCGCTGGCCGGCGGGATCATCGGGGCCGTCCACGCGCGCACGGCCCCGCCCGTCCGGGTCACGGAGTCCGAGCCGGGCGCGGCTCTCGCCTGGCGACAGGCGCAGCCCGGCGGTGGGATGCTGGTCCGCTGGACGCTGCGCGAGCACGACGGCGGCACCGTCCTCCAGCAGCGCGTCTCCGCCGACGGCCCGATCGCCGTGGCGGCCGCCGGTGCCGCGGCGGGACCGATCGCCGCGGACTTCGCGCAGAACGCCGCGCGCCTCTACACCCTGGCCGGCGCCGCCCCCGCCGACGACGGGCTGAAGGCCGTCATCGCGGGCGGCTCCGGATTCCTGGGCCGCCGGCTGGCGGCCGACCTGCTCACCCGGGGGCACGACGTCGTCCTGCTCACCCGGCGGCCCGACCCCTCCGTGCCGTTCCGGCAGACGGCGTGGGACGGCCGCACGGTGGGCGCGTGGGCCCGAGAGCTCGAGGCGCCGCGGCAGCGGGTGGCCGTCGTCAACCTGGCCGGGAGACTGGTGGACGTCCGGCCCACCCAGAGGAACATCGCGGAGCTGCGCCGCTCCCGGGTCGAACCCACACGTGCGCTGGTGGAGGCCAGCCGGCAACACCCGGTGGACACCTGGATCCAGGGGAGCACCACGGCGATCTACGGGGACGCCGGCGAGACGCGCCTGACCGAGTCCTCGCCGCTCCCCATCCGAACGGACGGCTCCGGTCTGGGCGCCGCCTCCGCTCCACGGGCCCTGGAGCAGATGACCGGCGTCGCGGCCCCGTGGGAGGAGGCGGCGGTCGGTGCAGCAGCCGACACCCTCCATACCCTGCGCACGTCGATCGTGCTCGATCGCGGCTGCCCGGCCTTCGATCGCCTGGCCCTGCTCGGCCGGGCCGGGCTCGGGCGGATCGGCACGGGGCGCCAGTGGTTCTCGTGGATCCACGTGGACGACTGGCTCGCCGTCGTGCGCGCGGCGCTGGGCCTGACCGACGGCGTCGTGCTCCCGGCCGGCCCGCTCATCGCCGCGGCACCCGAGCCCGTGCGCAACGAGGAGCTGATGGCTCTGCTGCGCACCGGCCTGGCGCCGGGGCCACTGCGGAGTCTCGGGGTCCCGACCCCGGAACCGCTGCTGCGGGTCGGCGCGGCCGCACTGCGGTCCGATCCGGCGCTCGCGCTCACCGGGCGGCATGCGACGTCCCGAGTCCTGGCCGAGGCCGGCTTCCGCTTCGAGCACCCGGCCCTCCCCGGCGCCCTGGAGGAGATCCTCAGCTAGGCCGGCGTCCCCCGCGTGATCAGGCAGTTGCCAGCCCGGCTCCGTATCTTTCCGGGCTGGGCTCGCGTACGCTGGGGGTACTTGACCTTTCAGCTGCGGCTTCTCTCTACCCACCGCGGCGGACTTCAACATCAAGATCGTCTGCGTCGCATACGCCTTCGATTTTCATCTGTTCAGGACGTAACACCGCATGACAAGTACAGCCGTTGCACCCTCCACCCGCTCCGACACCGCCGGCCAGCCGGCACGCTTCCGAGCGACGAGCGACTACTCCCAGCTCCTCAAAGAGGTCCGTGCCGCGGGCCTGCTCGCCAAACGACGGGGCTTCTACCTCTGGCTGCTGGCCGGCCTGACCGCCGCCCTGACGGCCTGCGGGGTCGCGTCGGTGCTCATCGGCCACTCGTGGTTCCAGCTCCTGATCGCCGGCTTCGTCGGCATCCTGCTGACCCAGATCGCCTTCGTGGGCCATGAGGCGGCCCACCGCCAGGTCTTCAAGAGTCACAAGACCAACGAATGGGTCGGGCTCGTGCTCGCGAACCTCGTGGTCGGCCTGTCGTTCGCTTGGTGGAACAACAAGCACAACAAGCACCACGCGAACCCGAACACCATCGGGCACGATCCGGACATCGAGGATCCGGTCGTCGCCTTCACCCCGCAGCAGTTCGCCACGCGCAAGGGACCGCTGCGCTGGATCGCCCAGCGCCAGGGCTACCTGTTCTTCCCGCTGCTCCTGCTCGAGGGCCTGAACCTCCACCGCGATGCGCTGCAGACGGTCTTCGGCCGCAGCGACATCAAGCGCCGGCCGATGGAGATCATCACCCTCATGGTGCGGCTGGTCGCCGTGCCGGCCGTGCTGTTCATCTTCCTGCCGCCGGGCATCGCGTTCGCGGCCTGGGGCGTCCAGCTCGCGGTCTTCGGCTTCTATATGGGCGCGTCCTTCGCGCCGAACCACAAGGGCATGCCCCTGCTCGAGGAGCGCGGGATGCTGGACTTCCTGCAGCGCCAGGTCCTGACCTCGCGCAACGTCCGCGGCGGCTGGTTCAACACCAGCCTCATGGGCGGGCTCAACTACCAGGTGGAGCACCACCTGTTCCCGAGCATGCCGCGCCCGCACCTCGCAGAGGCGCAGCGGATCGTGCAGCGCTTCTGCAACGAGCGCGGGATCCCCTACACCGAGGTCTCGCTGGTCACCTCCTACAAGGCCGTGGTCCAGTACCTGAACCGCGTGGGCCTCGGCGCCCGCGATCCGTTCGAGTGCCCGCTGCAGCAGATGCGCAAGACCGGCTGACCACCGCGGTCACAGCAGCCAGCACAGGAGAGGGACCGGCGTTCGCGCCGGTCCCTCGTGCATTCGCCTCCGGGGCTCGCCGCCCGTCGCCCAGACGGACGCCTTCGGGCCTCGGAGTCGCACCGCTCAACGCGCTTGGGCCGGGACCTGCTCGGGCACCCATAATGGACCGGTGACTTCCTCCGCTCTGCACGTTGCCGCCCCCGCCTTCGGCCTGCTCCTCGACGTCGACGGGCCCATCGCCAGCCCCGTGACGCGCACGGTCGCCATCGACTCGATCGCCCGGGACCTCGCCGCGATGGCCAATCGCGGCATCCCGGTGGTCTTCAACACGGGACGCTCGGACGCGTTCATCGCCGAGCAGGTCGTCCCGCGGCTGCGGGAGTTCGGGCTGCTCCCCGGGACCCCCGTCTTCACCATCAGCGAGAAGGGCGCCGTCTGGGCCGAGGTCTCGCCCGACGGGCTCGGCGAGGTGAGCATCGACGAGGACCTGGCCCTGCCGCCGTCGTTCGGCGCGGAGGTCGCCGACCTGATCCGCGAACGGTTCGCGGACACCATGTTCTTCGACACCACCAAGCGCGCCATGGTCTCCGCCGAGATGAACGTCGGCGTGGGCGCCGAGGAGTACTGGGCCGCGCAGGAGCAGTTCGACGCCGCGATCCCGGGCCTCATCGAGCGGCACGGGCTCACCGGGGTGCGGATCGACCCGACGATCATCTCCACCGACATCGAGTCCGAGCGGCTCGGGAAGGACCTCGGTGCGCGGCGCGCCCTCGAACTACTGGCCGCCCGCGGCGTGGAGCCCCGGTCCTGGTACACCATGGGTGACTCACGCACCGACTACGCGATGGCCGACTGGCTGCACCGCAACGGCCACCCGGTGACCCACGTGGACGTGCGCCCGGCCGACGGCGTCCCCGAGACCGACTACCCGGTCCTCACCCACGACGACGTCGTCCACGACGCCGCCGGCGCGCACTTCCTGACGCTCTGGGCCGCCGACGTCGCCTAACGTCCACTCGGCGCCGAGGGACTTCCCAGCGATCTCCGGGCCGCAGTCCCCTCGAAGCGGCCGGAGGGCTGTGATAGCCATGGAGGTGTGGCGCCCCAGCGGGACATCCCCGCGGCATCCGTCCGGGCGCTCCCTCCGTCGAAAGGAAGCACCACCATGGCATCCGCATCGAACAGCAACGCCAACCCCTCCGGCGACGGGTCCCTGGCCGGCCGCAAGGTCCTGGTCATCAGCACCAACTACGGCACCGAGAGCGACGAGCTCACCAAGCCGATCGAGGCCCTGAGCGAGGCCGGAGCCGACGTGACGGTCGCCGCCGTGGAGGCGGGCCCGATCAAGACCATGAAGAGCGACAAGGACCCCGGCCCCGACGTCCCGGCGGACACGACCCTGGGCGACGTGGCGGCGGCCGAGTACGACGCCGTCGTGGTCCCCGGCGGCACGCTGAACGCGGACCAGCTGCGCGTGAACAGTGACGCGCAGAAGCTGGTCAAGGGATTCGCGCAGGCCGGCAAGCCGGTCGCGGCGATCTGCCACGGGCCGTGGCTGCTGATCGAGTCCGGCCTCGCCTCGGGCCGGCGGCTCACGTCCTACTCCTCGTTGGGCACGGACCTGAAGAACGCCGGAGCCACGTGGGTGGACGAGGAGGTGGTGCTCGACACCTCGGCCGGCTACCCGTTGATCACCTCCCGGAACCCGGGTGATCTGGACGCCTTCAACCACCAGCTCATCGAGCAGCTCTCCGGCGGCGCGTAGACCGGTAGCGACGACAGACGATCCCGGCCGGCACTCGGAGGAGTGCCGGCCGGGATCGTCGGCGCCGGCGTGCGGCGCCTGGCCGGGCCGGGCGTCTGAAGCACCCGCCCCGCCAGTCCGGGTTCCGAGCGTCTACGTGTACGGGCAGAGGTAGGCGACGGTGTCCTCGATGCGGACCGTGAAGGACTCGTTCCCCTCGATCTGGAACGACTCCCCCTCGCCGAAGGTCTTCCACTCCTCCGTGCCGGGCAGCTGCACGTCCCAGGATCCGCGGGTCAGGATCATCCACTCCCGCGTGGGCGCCTCGAACGTCCACTCGCCAGGCTCCATCACCCCGACCGTGAACTTGCCCTGCTCGTTGGCGAACTCGATGCTGCGCACCTTGCCGTCGTAGTACTCGTTCTGCTGGACGATCACGTCTGAATCCCTTCGCTGTACTGCTGGCCTCCGGCCCTGACCCTCGTCATGCTATGGACGCGGGATCGGGGCGCACCAAGGCCCCGGCGTACAAACGGCCACACCCGTTCTGGCCCGCAGGGACAGTCCGAGGAGTAGGCTGACGTGATGCAGGACACAACGTCGGGTGTGACAGTGGGGACGGTCGCCGCGCTCCCCGGCCTCCACCTCGAACTCCACACCGGCGGACTGGGCGTCGAGCGCGCCGTCGAGACGCCGCTGGCAGCCGAGACACCGCCCCCGCCGCGCTGGCTGCACGGGGGCGAGCTGATCCTGACGCGCGGCGCTGCCCTGGGCACGGAGACGGGGGCCTGGGACCAGTTCCTGGGGCACGTCGCCGCGGGCGGCGCTGCGGGCGTCGTCGTCGGTCTCGGCCCGGGAGCCGCCTTCGAGCACGTGCCCGACGTCCTGATCCAGCTCGGGCGCCGGCACGACGTGCCGCTGCTCTCGGCTCCACCATCGACGTCGTTCTCCCGCATCGCCCGCGCCATCACCCAGCAGCGGATCGATGCCGAGCGGTCGGTCCTGGAGGCCGCCTCCTCCCTGCAGGTCCGCCTCCTCGGGATCGTGACGCGCGGCGGGAACATCGACCGCCTGCTGGAGCAGTGGCGGACCTCGACGGGCGAGGAGTCGGCCGTCTTCGACCGCGTCGGGCGCCTGGTCGGCCGCAGCTCCGGCTTTCCGACCCCGCTCGTCGAGACCGCGGCCGCGCACTTGCGGCAGGAGCCTCCCCGCCTCGGCGAGAGCACCGTCTTCGACCTCGGCCGGGGCGAGGGTCCGCGGCCCGATGCGGGCGCCGGGGCCCGCGCCGGCGGCGACGCGACGCTCACGGTCGAACCCTTCGCCGGTGAGACCACGGTCCGCGGCTTCCTCGTCCGCCACGCCTCGACGGCCCCCGCGGCCCGGCTCGCGGTCCCCACCCTGCTCTCCCTGCTGGCGCTGGAGTTCGAGCGGCGCTGGTTCCTCGACGAGCCCACCCGCCGGCGGCGCGCGGCCCAGTTCGCCCGGCTCGTCGAGAACGACGACGCCGCCCGGGCCCGGGCCGTCCTCAAAGCCCTCGGCGTCGACACCCAGGAACTGTGGGGCGTCGTGGTGGAGGCGGAGTCCGCGACGCGCGCCGAGGTGCTCCTCGACGACCTCGCCGTCGTGCTGGGCACACCCCTGCTCCGGCTCCAGGGCCGCCGGGTGGAGGCACTGGCCGTGAACGATCCCGCCCGGGCCCTGGAGGACTTCGGGCTGGAGGGACCGGTGGGGTTCGGCACGCCGGCGATCCCCGCCCACGCCGGGCAGACGCTCCGCCAGGCGCACGCCGCCATGGAGACGAGCCGCCGGGCGGGGCGCCCGGTGCTGTTCACCGACGGGGCGGCCCACGACTTCCTGCTCCATGTGGCGGACAGCGACTATCTGACGGCCTTCGCGGATGCCGTCCTCGGACCGCTGGACCGCGCGGACCACGGGGCCGCACTGCTCAACACCCTGCACCTCTGGCTCTCCGAGGCCCGCTCGATCGACACCACCGCCCGACGGCTCGACGTCCACCGGCACACGGTGCGCAACCGCATCCAACGAGCCACCCAGCTGCTCGGCCGCGACCTCGGCGGCGTCGACGCGCAGACCGAGATCTGGCTCGCGTTGAAGGCCCGCGGCTACCGGGACGACGGGCATCCCGCCGCGCGGCCCGAGCAGCCCGCTCCCGCGACGAGCGGTGCGGGCTGACCGCCGTCGACCGTGGTTGTACGTGGATTCCAACGGGGCCCGCGAGTCTTGTCCACCGCGGCCATCGGCCAGACCCCGACCCGCGGGGATGATCTACATCACAGGAGTCGGATGGATCGGATCCGGCCACAGCCCGCTCGCACCAGGAGGACCACCATGTCGACGAAGACGGCGGCCAAGCCACCCACCCGAGAGGAACGCGCCGTTCTGCGGCGCGTGATCACCGCCAGCGGCCTCGGGACCATGCTCGAGTACTTCGACTACGCCTCGTACAGCTATCTCGCGACGACCCTCGCCGTCGTGTTCTTCGCCCAGCAGGACCACTCCGTAGCGCTCCTGAGCACATTCGCGATCTTCGCCCTGTCGTTTGTCATCCGGCCCCTCGGCGCCCTGCTCTGGGGGACCCTCGGCGACCGGATCGGCCGCAAGCGCGTGCTGGCCACCACCATCCTGCTCATGTCCGGCTCCACGTTCCTGATCGCGTTCATCCCCGGCTACGCCGCCATCGGCATCGCCGCGCCGGCCCTACTCCTCCTGCTGCGGATGACCCAGAGCTTCTCGGCGGCCGGCGAGTACGCCGGCGCCGGCATCTTCATCGCCGAGTACGCGCCCGACCATCGCCGCGGCATCCTCACCAGCGTGGTGCCGATGAGCTCGGCCGCCGGGTTCCTGCTCGCCTCGCTCATGGCGACGGTCCTCTACTCCAGCCTCTCCACCGACTCGATGGAATCGTGGGGCTGGCGGATCCCGTTCCTGATCGCCGGCCCGCTGGGGCTGATCGGCCTGTACCTGCGGTTCCGGCTCGAGGAGACGCCGCACTATCGGCGCCTGATCGAGAAAGAGCAGGAGCGTCGCGCCTCCTCCCTCCCGGAGCGGCGCGAGCCGGCGGCGCGACGCTTCGCGGCTGCACTGCCCGGCATGGGCCGGCTGCTGCTGGTCATGGCGCTCAATGCCGGCGGCTACTACCTGCTGCTCGGCTACGTGCCCACCTATCTCATCGAGGAGGCGGGGATGAGCCAGGCCGACTCGAACCTCGCTTCGACCGTGGCGCTGGTCCTCTACATCGGGATGCTGCCCGCAGCCGCGGCGCTCTCGGACCGGTTCGGACGCCGGCGGACGCTCTTCGCCGCCTCGGCCCTCCTGATCGTGTTCAGCTACCCGCTGATGACGCTGCTCTCCAACGGCGGTCTCCTGGTGGCGGTCGGCGTCCTGCTCCTCTTCCTCGGGATGTTCTCGCTGAACGACGGCGTCTTCCCCGCCTTCTTCGCCGAGACGTTCGCGACCCGCTCGCGCTACCTCGGGTTCTCCCTGCCGTTCAACGTCGGCGCCGTCCTGTTCGGCGGCATCGCCCCCTACACCGCCACGTGGCTCATCGCGCAGACCGGCAACGCCCACTCGCCGGCCTTCTTCCTCATCGGGGTGGCCGTGCTGTCCCTGATCGGCGTGATCCTCTCCCGGGAGACGTCCCAGACGCCGCTGCGCTCCGAGGACTGACCGGCCCGAGGACTTCCCCGCCGGGACTCCCGACCGCTGCGAGCCGCGCCATCGTCCGGATGGCGCGGCTCCGTCGTCGTCGGGGACAATCGGCACCATGATCAAGTGGCTCTCTCTCGGCGCCGCCATCCTCGGCGAGGTCGCGGGGACCCTCGCGCTCCGCGCCGCGGTGGACGAGCGCGGCTGGGCGGCCCTCGCCGTGGCCGGCTACGTCTTCGCGTTCGCCCTGCTCGGCCTGACGCTGCGGGCCGGGATGCCGGTCGGGGTCGCCTATGGCGTCTGGGGCGCGTCCGGGGTCGCGCTCACGGCGGTCGCCGGTGCGCTCCTCTTCGGGGAGGCGCTGGGCCCGACGGCGGTGGCCGGCCTCGTGCTGATCGTCGTCGGTGTCGTGCTGATCGAGTCCGGCTCCCATCCCCGGGGCACCGCGGGTGCGGATGGTGCCGGCCCGGGCGACGGATCCGCCGGCGACCCCACCGACGCGCCCGGCGCGGGGAGGCGGACCGCATGAGCTGGATCTACCTCGCCCTCGCGATCGGCTGCGAACTGTTCGCGACCCTGAGCCTGCGCGCGTCGGACGGCCTGCGGAGACGGCGCTGGCTGGTCCCCGTCGTCGTCGGCTACGCGGGGGCCTTCGCCCTGCTCGGGATGGCGCTACAGGCCGGCATGGCGGTCGGCGTCGCCTACGCGATCTGGGCGGCGACCGGCATCGCGCTCGTCGCGCTCCTGGCCCGAGCCATCTGGAACGAGCCGCTGACCCGGCGCATGATCCTCGGGATCGTCCTCGTGATCGCCGGCGTCGTCCTGGTGGAGACCGGCGCCCACTGACACACTCCCACCCGTGCGCTACCGGTTCGTCGTCGACGCCGCCACGCTCCAGCCCGCCGCCGCTACTCCGGCTCCCGCCGTGCCAGGCCCGCGACCACGCGTACGCCGCCGTAGGCGAGCACGATCAGCCCGGCCGCGACGAGCAGCCAGCCCCCGGCCCAGACGAACGCGCCGGCGCCGAAGCCCGCGCTGCCGAGATGACGGACGACGATGACGAAGTCCGCGACACCGCCGGGGCTGCCCGTGGCCGACATCATGACGAACCCGGCGAGCGCGGCTACAGGGCCGGCGATCAGCGGCCACAGCGGCCCCGATCTGCGGCGCCGGCGGGGGTCGTCCGACGCATCGCGCCCGGTTCCGGCGCGCCTGGCCGCGGTGGGTCCCCGGCCGACGTCGGGTTCCCGGTCGACGGCGGTTCCCCGGGCGACGACGGGTTCCCGGGCGGCGGGATCGGGGCCGCGGAGAGCCGCCCGCAGTCGAAGGAGCGCCACGCGGGCCACCGGGTAGGCCATCACCAGGAGTCCACCCGCGAACATCGCCCAGCCGAGGATCCAGACGCCCCAGTCGAGGTAGAACCCCGAATCCAGCATGAGCCCGATGCGGCGGGTGAGATCCTCGAGGCCACCCAGTCCCTCGGTCACGGCCATCAGGATCAGCCCCACGACGCAGACGGCCAGGCCGATGCAGACGAAGGCGACGGCGTTGCTGCGGGTCCGGCCATCGGCGATCCGCTCCAGGTGCGAGCCAGCGGCCACCAGGCCGGGCCGTCGAATCGAGAGGATCGGCAGGACGATCACGATGAAGACGAAGAGCGCGCCCAGCATGCCGCCGATCCATCCGCCCAGGCCGACCAGCACGATCTGCAGTCCGAGGCCGCCGTCCCACCAGGAGTGGTAGCCGGGGTACCCGGCGACGGCGGCGCGGTTCGCCGGCACGGACCAGGCGACGATCAGGAACACGACATTGAGGAGCACGAGCGGGACGGCGGCCAGAGCGCCGGTGAGGAGGAAGCGCGCGGAGAGTGCCTGCGCGGACGGCCCCGGGCGCCAGGCCGAGGAGACGAGCGCCCCGCCGGCCAGAGCCGCCGGGGCGAGCATGAACATCGCTCCCCACAGGCGCTCGCCGTCGCCGTCGTGGAAGGAGTCCCAGGTCCCCCAGGCCGCCAACGCGAACAGCAGCACCGACACGGCGGCCCACCGTGTCGCGTAGAGGGTCCGCCAGAGGTTCGCCACCGGTGACGCGCCCCGCCCGCCGGCCGCGTTCGTCGTCTGCATGCGCCCATTCTGCCGCGCCCGCGCCACCATGCCGAGGGAGGCAGTCGACGACGATGTTCCCCCAGACGTCGTTCACCAACCTGTCACCGCGCGCTGGTACGTTCCGGACATGATGAGGACTCCCGCAGCCCGAAACCAACGGGCGACAGACGGCGCGGCCGACGGCGTCACGGCTGACGGCGCCCTGGACGGCGGCTCCGCCGCCGAGGAACTGGCGAATCGTCCAGGGTTCGACGAGCAGTTCCTCGGCGAGCGCCTGCCGATCCCGGCGCTCGACGGCGTCGAGACCACCGTCCTGCCGTACACGCACTTCTCCGTGTCGATGCGGCCGGACCGGCGCCTCGCGGCCGTGACGGCGCTCGGGATCGACGGCGCCAAGATGTTCGGCCTCGGCCGATCCGGCATCGACTGGCGGCTCGACCCGCGACTGCCCGGAGACCAGCAGGCCGGCCCGGAGCTCTACGCCCGGAACGACCTGGACCGTGGGCACCTGGTGCGGCGGGCCTCCGCCGTCTGGGGTGACTCCCGGGCCGAAGCCGCCCGCGCGAACGAGGACACTTTCTTCTACACGAACGCCGCCCCGCAGGCCGCCGCCTACAACCAGAGCCTCGAGCTGTGGCTCGGGCTGGAGACCTACCTGCTGCGGAACGCCGCCGACCACGGGCGGCGGATCGTGGTGTTCACCGGTCCCGTGTTCGGCGACCGCGACCCGGTGTACCGGGGCGTGGGGATCCCGCTCCAGTACTTCAAGGTCGCCGCCTTCCTCCACCGGGGCGAGCTCGCGGCCACCGGCTACGTCGTCGACCAGACCCCGCAGCTCGCGGACGTCCCGGGGGTGCCGCGGCCGGGCGCGGTGGGCGAGGCACCGCCGCTGGGGCCGTTCCGCACCTTCCAGGTGCCGATCACGGACATCGCCGCCCGGACGGGCCTGGATCTCGCCCGGCTCGTCGCCGCGGACCGCCTGCCCGCTGCGGTCGGGACCCGCGCCGCGGGCGTGCCGGCGACGTGGCGCGAGCTCGACGGAGCGGGGTCCCTCCGGCTCGACGGCGTACGGCTCGTCGGGGCCGAGACGCCCTGACCGTTCCGGCCTGTCTGGTCCCTCACAACCCCGGGCCGGGCGGAGGGGGCCGGAGTATCGTGCGGAGCAGACACCTCTCGAGGGAAGGGACATCATGGTCACGGTTGCAGAGAACATGGTCGGCACGCTGCGCGCGAATGGCGTCGAACGCATCTACGGGCTCCCCGGTGACTCGCTCAACGGGCTGACGGACGCGTTGCGCAAGGACGGCAGCATCCGCTGGGTCAATGTCCGGCACGAGGAGTCCGCCGCCTTCGCGGCGTCGGCCGAGGCGCAGATGACGGGCGAGCTCACGGTCTGCGCGGGCTCGTGCGGGCCCGGGAACCTGCACTTGATCAACGGGCTCTACGACGCCCACCGCTCCCGCGTCCCGGTGCTGGCGATCGCGGCGCACATCCCCACCCCGGAGATCGGCTCGAATTACTTCCAGGAGACGCATCCGCAGGAGATCTTCCGCGAGTGCAGCGTGTACGCGGAGTACGTGGCGCACCCGTCGCAGATGCCGCGCATGATGGAGATCGCCCTGCGCACGGCCATCGAGCGGCGCGGGGTGGCGGTCCTCGTGATCCCGGGGGATGTCGCCCTCGCCGAGGCCCAGTCCGATCGGACCACGGTGATCACGCAGGCGGGTCCCGTCGTCGTGCCCTCCGACGACGAACTGGACCGGGCCGCGGAGCTCCTCAACCGCCGCGGCAGGACGACGATCCTCGCCGGCGCCGGTGTCGCCGGCGCGCACGCCGAGCTGCTCGCTGTGGCGGACCGGCTCGGTGCCCCGATCGTGCACGCGCTGCGCGGCAAGGAGCACGTCGAGTACGACAACCCGTACGACGTCGGTATGACCGGGCTGCTCGGATTCTCATCCGGCTACCGGGCGATGGAGAACGCGGACACCCTGCTGATGGTCGGGACGGACTTCCCCTACCAGCAGTTCTTCCCCGAGGACGCGACGACCCTCCAGATCGACCTGCGCGGGGAGCAGCTGGGACGCCGGCACCCACTGGATCTCGGCCTGGTCGGCGACAGCCGGGCGACCCTCGCGGCGCTGCTGCCGCGGCTGGCGGAGGCCCGGAGCCGCAAGCATCTGGAAGACTCGCGGCGCCACTACGCCAAGACACGGGAGCGGCTGGACGACCTCGCCGTGCCGAGCCGCGGCAAGGCCGACATCCACCCCCAGTACCTGGCCCGGCTCCTCGACGAGAAGGCGGCCGACGACGCCGTGTTCCTGCCCGACGTCGGCTCCCCCGTGGTGTGGGCGGCCCGCTACCTGACGATGAACGGGCGGCGGCGGCTCATCGGATCCTTCAGCCACGGTTCGATGGCCAACGCGCTGCCGCAGGCGATGGGCGTGCAGGCGACTGAACCCGGCCGCCAGGTGGTCGCTCTCTCCGGCGACGGCGGACTGAGCATGCTCATGGGCGAGCTGTCCACGCTGGTGCAGGAGAAGCTGCCCGTGAAGGTGGTGGTCTTCAACAACTCGTCACTGAACTTCGTGGAGCTGGAGATGAAGGCCGCCGGATTCGTCACGTACGGGACCGACCTGGCCAGCCCGAACTTCGGCGACGTCGCGCAGGCGCTGGGGCTCTGGGGCCGGCGGGTCGAGTCCTCCAAGGAGCTGCCGAAGGCGGTCGACGAGTTCCTCGCAGTCGACGGTCCCGCGGTGCTCGACGTGCGGACCGAACGGCAGGAGCTGTCCATGCCGCCCTCGATCACCGCCGAGCAGGTCAAGGGGTTCACCCTGTACGCGGTGCGCACGGTGATGTCCGGGCGCGGCGATGAGCTCCTAGAGCTCGCCAAGACCAACCTGCGCCAGCTCTTCTAGGCTGCGGCCCCTCTCCCCGGCGGTCCGCCGAGACCCACCGAGGCTAGACTGAGGAACGGAATCGCCAGCGGGACGACCCGCCGGCGGACGTCAGAGCGGGGACGGCCCCGCAGGAAATCGTGTATCGCCTGTGCGCATCGCATCGACCCTCCACACCGTCCTGACCGCTCCCGCCCTCGCAAGCCTGGGGCTGGGCTGGGCCGCCTACGCGGCCACGCTCCTCGCCCATCCGCTGCTCGAGGGCCCCCTGGCCGCTCCCCCCTTGGTGTCCGTCCTGGTCGCCATCGTCCTCGTGATCGTCGTCTGCGCCTTCGGCGTCGTCGCGCAGGCCGAGCACCTCGCCCACCGCCTCGGAGACCCGTACGGCACGCTCGTGCTGACGCTGTCGATCGTGCTGATCGAGGTCATCCTCATCTCCGCGATCATGCTCGGCCCGGGCGAGCACGCGACGATCGCCCGCGACTCCGTCATGGCGGTGTCGATGATCATCCTCAACCTCGTCGTCGGTGCCGCCCTGCTGGTGGGCGGCCTGCGCCACGGCGGCCTCCGCGCGAACACCACGGGCGTCTCCGCCTACCTGTCCGTCCTCGTGGTCCTCACGGCGGTCGCCTTCGCCGTGCCCGGCCTCATCGGGCGCGACGGCGCGTACACCCCGGGCCAGGCGGTGCCGATCGCCGCGGTCACCGTGGTCCTCTACGCGTTCTTCCTCCATCGACAGATGGGCGCGCAGCGCGCCGACTTCCAGGAGCCGGGCCCGGCCGGCGACGGCCCGACGGCGGTGCCGCCGTCGGAGGGCACGACGGCGGGCGGTCCGGGTACGCACGGGTCCGTCGCCACCGTGTCGTCCGCCACGCCGACATCCATGGCCTCCGTGCTCGCCGAGCACCGGACGGAGCTGCTCGCGCGGACGGCGGTGCTGGTGCTGACCGTGGTGCCGATCGTGCTGCTCTCCCACGACATGGCCGCGCTCCTCGACGAGGTGCTGTACCGCGCCGGCGCCCCGGTGGCGTTGTCCGGCCTCCTGATCGCCCTGATCGTCTTCCTGCCGGAGACCATCACCACCCTCCGGGCCGCGCAGTCGGCGGAGATGCAGCGGGTGAGCAACCTCTGCCACGGCGCGCTCGTCTCCACGGTCGGCCTGACGATCCCCGCCGTGCTGGTCATCGGCCTGCTGACCGGGCAAACGGTCACGCTGGCGGAGAGCCCCACCAATCTGGTCCTCCTCGGGACGAGCCTGCTGCTCACGGTCGCGACGTTCTCCGGACAACGCGCGACGGCGCTGCACGGAGCGAGCCACCTGCTGCTGTTCGTGGTCTACGGGCTCACCGTCTTCGCGTAGCCGGCGGCTGCCAGCGCTCGACCGGGACGAGCTCGACGTCCAGCCGTCCGCCGTCCACGGTGGCCCGCATCATGGTGCAGACGGGCTGTCGGCGCCGGTCCGTCGGCGACCCCGGGTTGAGCAGGCGCAGGCCGCCGGGCGTGGTCGTGTCCCAGGGGATGTGCGAGTGGCCGAAGACGAGGACGTCGACCCCGGGGAACGCCGCGTCCATGCGCTCCTCGCGCTTCCCGGCCGGCCCGGTCTCATGGACCATCGCGAACCGGAGGTCCTCGACGGTGAAGCGCGCGACCTCCGGCAGCCGGGCCCGCAGCTCGGGGCCGTCGTTGTTCCCGTACACGCCATGGATCCGGCGGGAGCGGGACTCGAGGAGATCCAGGGTGGCCGCGTCCACCCAGTCCCCCGCGTGCACGACGACGTCGGCGGCGTCCACCGCCCGGAGAACGTCGTCGCTGAGCCGCCTGGCGCGCGCGGGGAGGTGGGTGTCAGCGAGGAGGAGCAGCGTGGTGGTCATCCGTCGGCCGAACCGCTCCTCACGCCGAGATCCTCCGCGTGCCCGCTGATGATCCTCGCCAGGTCGATGTCGCGGCTGGTGATGCCGCCGACGTCGTGGCTGGAGAGCGTCACGCCGACCTCGGGGTAGGTGAGCGTGAGGTCCGGGTGGTGATTGGCGTCCTCGGCCGAGGCGCCGATGCGGTTCACCAGCTCCAGCCCGGTCGCGAACTTCTTCGTCAGGAATCGCGCCGTGAGGGTCTCCTCGACCTGCTGCCAGTCGGCCAGCCCGGCATCGGCGATCTCGGAGGGGGACAGCTTTCGCTTCGAATCACTCATGCAGCCATGGTGGACCTGACGAGGCCCTGCGGGCTAGCCCGTCCGACGGGCCGGACGACTTGCGGGTGCACGGACTGCGCTGGAACGGGAGAGGGCCCGCACGCAAGAAGGCCCGGACCGAAGTCCGGGCCTTCCATTCATTCGGTGGAGGTAAGGGGATTCGAACCCCTGACCTTCTGCATGCCATGCAGACGCGCTACCAACTGCGCCATACCCCCGAGGGAATGCGTCCATCGCCTGAGCGGTGAACCGAGTAAAGACTATACAGCATCCGGGCGGGCGCCTCATAATCGGCGCCCGCTCCACGGGCTCCGGACTCGCGCGGCGCCCCGTTAGCCCTGGTGCGCTCACGCCCACCCTGCTGCGCCGTCGTCGTGCTCTTCCCAAACGGCGGCTCCTGGCAGAGACTGAGCGCAGGGCGGGACGGCCCCGGCGGCAATCGGCCGGACCGCCTCCCGACCCGCCCTCCTCGGCCGGTGCCGACTCGCGAGAGCGCGCCGCCGCACGTTCCGACGAAAGGCTCCTCCCATGACGATCGGCTTGACCCCCTACCTCCAGTTCCCGGGGACGGCACGCGAGGCCCTGGACTTCTACCACGCGGTGCTCGGCGGCGAGCTGGACACCAGCACCTACGCCGAGGGCATGGGCGAGGAAGGCGAGACGAAGGACCTCATCATGCACGGCTCGCTCTACGTGGACCGCGGCACGCACATCATGGCCTCCGACCTGCCGCCCGGCATGGAGGGCAACGGATTCGGCACCATGGCGCTCAGCTCCAGCGGCGACAGCACCGAGGAGAACGGGCGTCTGGAGCAGTGGTGGGAGGGGCTGTCCGACGGCGCCACGGTCAACCTGCCGCTCGAGACCGCGCCCTGGGGTGACAAGTTCGGTCAGCTCACCGACCGCTTCGGGGTCAGCTGGATGTTCAACATCGCCGCGTCGGCCTCGTAAGCCCCGGCCCGGCGACTCGGGCGCTCGCGGGAGGCCAACCGCTCTCCCCTGCGCCGGCCCGCGGCGGCGCGGTCGCGCGGTTACGCCGACGTCGTCCGCGCCGCCGGGGCGCTCGCCACGGCGGCCCCGCCCGCCGATGCCGTCCCGTCGGCGGGCGAGGAGGTGCGGCGGCGGTGCAGCCACCCCGCGAACAGCGCGAGGGCCAGACCCATCAGCGCCAGGATGGTTCCGGCGTAGGCCGGCGCCTGGTAGCCCAGCCCCGCGCGGATAACCTCTGCGCCGAGGGCGGCTCCGAGGGCGTTGGCCACGTTGAGCGACGAATGGTTCAGCGACGACGCGAGCGACTGCGCGCGCGGCGCCGAGTCCATGAGGAGCGACTGCAGCCCGGGGGCGAGGAGCGAGCCGACGCCGCCCATGATGAACACGAAGACCATGGCGAGCCACGGGATCGGCGAGACCAGGCCGAACGTCGTCATGACGATGGCCATGGAACCCAGGGAGATGTAGAGGCTGCCGAAGACCGACCAGTCGGCCAGGCGACCGCCGACGAGGTTGCCGGCCACCATGCCGAGCCCGTAGAGACCCAGGACCACGGGCACGACGGTGATCGGCAGTCCGGTGACGTCAGTCAGGATCGGGCTGATGTACGAGTAGACGGCGAAGAACCCGCCGAAGCCGACGACGCCCGTGAGCATGGCGACCCACACGCCCCCGCTCTTGAGCGCCGAGAGCTCTGCACGGATGCTGGCCTCGGCGTGGGAGGGCCTGAAGGGCACGTTGACCTTGATGAGGATCCACGTCAGCACGCCGATGATGCCGACCGCCACGAACATCGACCGCCACCCGAGCCACTGCCCGATCCAGGTGAGTGCCGGGACGCCGACCACGTTGGCCGCCGCGAGGCCGAGGAAGATCCATGCGATGGCCCGCCCCCGCATGGTGGGCGGCACCAGCGTCGCCGCCAGGATCGCGGCGAGGCCGAAGTAGGCCCCGTGCGGGAGGCCGGACAGGAACCGGGTGAGCACCATGACCTCGTAGGTCGGCGCGAAGAAGGACGACACGTTCGCGATGGTGAAGAACCCCATCAGCCACAGGACCATCGTCTTCTTCGGCACCCGCGCCCCGAGTGCGGTCAGCGTCGGGGCACCGACGACCACGCCCAGGGCGTAGGCGGTGATGAGCAGGCCCATGTCCTCGTTCCGGACGCCGAGGTCCACCGCGCCTTCCTGGAGGAGGCCCATGATCGTGAACTCGGTGGCGCCGATGCCGAATCCGCCCATGGCGAGGGCGACGACGGCGACGAGCAGCCGGCGCCCGGTCAGGAGCGACGTGGCTGTCTGCGGTGTGGCAGGAGTCTGCATCGGTACTTTCTGCGGTGGGGAGCGGTGCAACGGGTGGAGCAACGGTGTGTTCAACCAGCTGCCGGCGCTGCTTCTTCCCCATTGTCTCGCACGCCACAGGGGATGGGCAGCGGCCTGGGCAAACGTTTGGTGTTATCCACAGCACGTCGGCAGCCTCGTCGGCACAGACCGCCGCAGTGGCAGGATGGAGCCATCCCGCTCCCGACGTCTCCGGAGGAACCATGCCCGACGCTACCCTGCCGCACCAGTCGGTCGAGAGCGATCCCGTCGCGGACACGGGCCTCGTCGTGGGGGCGGACGGCCTGGCCCGCCCGGCCTGGGCGTCGCGCGACCCGCTCCTGCGGGACTACTACGACACGGAGTGGGGCCTGCCGGTCCGCGACGAGCAGGGCGTGTACGAGCGGCTGACCCTGGAGGCGTTCCAGTCCGGGCTCTCCTGGGCGACGATCCTGCGCAAGCGGCCGGCGTTCCGTGAGGCGTTCGCGGGATTCGATCCCGACGCGGTGGCCGCGTTCGGGGCGGAGGACGTCGACCGGCTCCTGCAGGACGAACGCATCGTGCGCAACCGTCGGAAGATCGAGGCGGCGATCACGAACGCGCGGGCAACCATCGCGCTCCGAGCGGACGGCGGGCTGGCGGCCTTCGTCTGGTCCTTCCAGCCGGAGACGACGCCGGAGCCACGCACGTGGCTCGAGGTGCCGTCCCGCTCGGAGGAGTCGGTCGCGCTGTCGAAGGCCCTGAAGAAGCGGGGATTCAGCTTCGTCGGCCCCACCACGATGTTCGCCCTGATGGAGGCCATCGGGATCGTCGACACGCACCTGGTGGGCAGCCATCGCCGCGGCTCCAGCGGCGTCTGGGCCTGACGGGATGGTTTGCCCCTGCAGCTCGAGGGGTCTGCACCCGAGGCCGTCCGCGGTCAGCGGCCGACGCCCCGCGGGCCCTGCAACGACCGTGCTGGGCCCGAGAGGACTACCGTTCCGGCTGGCCGGCCCAGATACCGCGGATGTGCCGCAGATGCGCCGTCATGATCTCTGCGGCCCGGGACGCTTCCCCGGCCTCGATCACGTCCAGCAGTTCGGTGTGCTCCCGGGTCGAGTCGAGGAAGTGGGAGGTGCCGGCGACCTTGTCCAGGCCGAAGAGCCGGCTCTGGTCCCTGAGGTTGCCCACGATCTCGACGAGCTTCCCGTTGCCGAGTGCCGCCAGGAGACTGAGATGGAAGTCGCGGTCCGCCCGGAGGAACTGCTCCCACTGTCCGGCCTCGGCATGGGTCTGAGTCTCGCGTGCTCTCCGGCGCAGGTCCTCGAAGGACTCGACGAGGCGTCGTTCGGCGATCTCCCGGACGGCCGGGACCTCGAGCAGAGTGCGCACGTGGACGATCTCATCCAGTTCGTCCTCCGAGAGTGTCCGCACCAGGAATCCCCGGTTGCGGCGCATCTCCAGGAGCCCCTCTTTCGCGAGGTCATGCACCGCCTCCCGGACGGGGGTGATGGAGACTCCGAGCCGCTCCGCGATGCTGCCGATGGAGTGGAGCTCGCCGGGCGCCAGCAGTCCTGAGACGATTTGCGCACGGATGATGTCGATGGCCTGCTGCCGGTAGCTCTGCCGGGCGACGGTGCGGCCGTCCGACTCGTCCCGCGCGGCCCCGAGTGTCCTCTCCATGATCCCCAGCCTACTGGTTCGAGGTCTAATACCTCAGGTTACTGCCCAGGGGGTGCTCCAGGTCTTCTGTCCTCGAGCCGCTCCCCAACCGGGTCAGGCGGCCAGGCGGTCCTTGCAGTCGGGGCAGACGCCCCAGTAGAGGACCTCGGCCTCGTCGATCTCGAAGCCGTGGTGGTGGGACGGGGCGAGGCAGGGGGCCTCGCCGACGGCGCAGTCGACGTCGGCAATGTTCCCGCAGGACCGGCACACCACGTGGTGGTGGTTGTCGCCGACGCGGGCCTCGTAGCGGGCGTTGTGACCGTGCGGCTGGATGCGCCGGATGGCGCCGAGGCGGGTCAGGAGCCGCAGCGAGTCGTAGACCGCCTGATGGGAGACGGCGGGGTGCTCCTGCCGCACGGCCTCGATGATCGTGTCCGTGTCGGCGTGTGGATTCCCGGCGACGGCGGAGAGCACTGCGCGGCGCGGCCGCGTCACCCGCAGGGACGCGTCGCGGAGCACTCGCTCGAGATCCACCGTTTCAGTCACGGGTAACAGTCTGCCCGGTCTCTTGAAATAGTCAAGATAAGAGGCGGGAGTGTAGGCGACGACACACCGCTCGCGAGGCGCGTCAGACGGGGCGGTCGTCGATGAGTCGAGCCGCGCCGTCGTACTCGACGGCGGTCCGGATTCGATCCCGCATGCGCTGCGGCATCTCGGGCAGATCACCCAGGGGGAACCAGTCGGCCGCGGTGGACTCGTCGTCGGCCGGGCGCGGCTCCCCGTCGAGGTGGCGGCAGAGGAACGTGTGGTCGAGGTACTGCGCCCGGTCGCCATTGACATGGACGACCTCCGGGGAGACGCCGACGGCGGCGAGCCCGACGACGTCGCACCGCACCGCGGCCTCCTCCTCCACCTCGCGGACGGCCGCGACGGCGGGGTGCTCGCCCGGGTCGACGATCCCGGTGACGGGCGTCCACGCACCGGTGTCCGATCGCCGGACCAGGAGCACCCGGTCCTGCCGGACGACGACGGCGGTGACGCCGATGAGCCAGAGCGGATCGTGTCCGATGTGCTCGCGGAGGCGGAGGACGAAGTCGGGAACGGGCATGCGGCCAGACTAGCGCTGCAGCGACCGCGGTGCCCGGACCGATTCTGATCCGAGGTCCCGGAAATGTTGTACTGATCCTTCGACGCGTTCGACGCACCCATCGAGACGATGGGGCGGAGCGGCCGCAGCAACGGCCGGTTCGCAGCAGTTCCCCGACGAGGAGGTCCCCGTGAAGAAGTTCGACCGACGCCCCCTGGCCCTGGCCGCCACCGCTCTGCTGCTGGGGCTGACGGCCTGCGGGTCCGGTGACAGCGGCCAGAGCGCAGGCAGCGACGCGGGCGTTTCGGCACCGGCGCCCGGGACAGAGAATGCCACCGCCGAGTCGGAGTCCGCGGACGAGACCTCAGACGCGGCCGACAGCGGAGATCGGGAGATCGCCGTCGAGGCCGTCGGCGACGGGCCCATCGGACTGACGGCCACCGAGCCGGCCGAGAACGCCGAGGACGTGTCCGGACGCCTGATCACGGGCCCGGGCGGCTGCTTCGCCCTGGTCGACGACGGGGAGCCGCAGCTGCTGCTGTTCCCGGACGACGCGGAGTTCGTCCTCCGCGACGGTCAGCCGTCGGTGACCACGGCCGCGCTCGGCACGGCGAGGGTCGGCGATCCGTTCGAGTCCTCCGCCGAGCCCGTCGCGCTCGAGGACACCACCGGCATCCCGGATCGCTGCGCCCACGGGGAGGCGACCGAGGCGCTCCTGCTCGCCGAGTAGTCCGAACCCCTCACCGAGCAGTCCGAGCCGGGGCCGGCACTCTGTCCTGACGGGCAGTCGAACTCCCGGCGAACCACCGGCCGGAGCGGCACGTCAGTCGGGCAGGCCCGAATTGTCGCCCCCGGCGGCGAGGCCGGCCTCGATCTTCCGGCGGTGGGCCGCCTCCCAGTCGTCAAGGCGCTGCGACTCCTCACCGGCCTCGCGCTCGGCGGCGGCGTCGAGCAGCTCGACGGCCCGGTGCCCCTCGACCACCACGATGCCCTCCTCGTCGGCCACGACGACGTCGCCGGTGCGCACCCGGACTCCCCCGACGGCCGCCTCACCGGACGGGACGACGTCGTGCTTGGTCCCCGGTTTCGGGAACACGCCGCGAGCGAAGACGGGGAACCCCGCGTCGCGGGCCTCCTGGAGGTCGCGGATGTTGCCGTCGATGACGAAGGCCGCGATGCCGCGGCGCTGAGCGACCGCGCAGACGTTACCGCCGGCGACGGCGAGCGGCGATCCGCCGGAGTCGACGACGATCACCGAGCCCGGCTCGGCACGGTAGATCGCCGCATGCATCATCAGGTTGTCGCCCGGGGCGCAACGCACCGCGTAGGCGGGGCCGATCACCCGCGGCATACCCGGCCAGAGCGGGCGGATCCCGGGATCCATGACGCGGTCGACGTCGACCAGGTCGGCGACGGAGGTGGGCGAGACATCGGGCAGCGGCACCCGCGCGAGGTCCGGCTGCGTCTGGGTCGGCACGGAGTCCGGAGGCGACTGGTTCTGCGTCATACCGCTAGCAAATCACGCGCGGGATGGTCCGGACAGCAGAAGACTCCGCCGGCCTCCTGACCTGCAGGAAACCGACGGAGTCGGGATGTGGAGCTTAGGGGAATCGAACCCCTGACCTTTTCATTGCGAACGAAACGCTCTACCAACTGAGCTAAAGCCCCGTACCGACCGCTGCGAGTCGGACGAAAGCTAGATTAGCCCCGGAACAGGCCTCGGCCCAAATTCTGGCGTCGCCCCCGCCGCAGCGCCCACGTGGCGCGGCCTACTCGGCCGGCTGCTCCGACTTGTGCTTCTCCGCGGCCTCACGGGAGGCGGCGTACTGGCGCTCCACGTACGCCTCGAACTCCGAGCGCTCCACGCGCCACAGGCCGCGCCCGCCGATCTGGATGGCCGGCAGCTCGCCGGAGCGCACCAGCCCGCGGACCACGGGCATGTTGACGTTGAGCTCCTCGGCCACGTCTTCGAGTCGCATGAATCGCATACACATGAATTTACAGCCATCAAACGCTCTCATCCATCCCACGCGGCCACCTGTGGACGGACAACCGTCACGACCGCCACGAACGGCCCTGCGGCGCAATACTTTGAGCCCCTCACGCGGCAGCGCCTACCGTTAGAGCACACCCGATCCTGACGAGGAATCCCATGTCAACGCAGCGCTACCAACTCGACGCCACGGACAAGCGCATCCTGCTGGCGCTCGACGAGGATCCTCGCGTGCCCACGCTCATGCTCTCCCAGCAGCTCGGCCTCGCGCGCGGCACGGTCCAATCCCGGCTGGAGAAGCTCGCCGCCGCCGGGGTGCTGCTGGAGAACAGCATCCGGGTCTCCCCCGCAGCCCTGGGCCACCCGGTCTCGGCGTCCGTCGACGCGCAGGTGGAGCAGTCCCAGCTGGACGACGCCGTCGCGGCCCTCGCCGAGATACCGGAGGTCCTCGAGTGCCTGGCCCCGGCCGGCGACACGGACCTGCGGATCAGGATCGTCGCCCGCGACAGCGACCATCTCTACCGCGTGTCCGAGCAGATCCGACTGTGCCCCGGCATCGAGCGCACGTCCACCACCATGTTCCTGCGCCAGCTCATCCCGTTCCGGACCCGCGGCCTGCTCCAGGACTGACGCCCGGATCGACGGCGCTCCCTCGGTGCACCCGGGCCCGCTGACGCGGCGGAAGGATCAGAAGCCGACAGTCACCTCGGAGAGGGGCACGTCGGAGACGGTCACCGCCCACCAGTAGACGGCCCCCATCAACACCGTGCTGGCCGCGACCCACACGCCGGTCAGCTTCAGCAGGAACCTCGCCTCCTCGCGCCGCACCGGCGCGCGGTCGTTCCGGAAGTCGTCCACTCCGCGGACCAGGCGCGCGATCGGCGTCGCCGGCCCGCCGCCGTCGGTGGGCTGCGCGACGACGGGGAGCGTGTCCGCCCCGTCCGTCCCGTCGGTCCCGCCCAGGAGGCGCGGTGCGCCGCCGCGGTCCGCATCGCCGTCGTACCCACTCCCGGCATCCCGCCCCGGGACGCGGATCTCGTCGCCGGCCGCCGCCAGGGCGCGCCGCCGTGCCGGGGCGAGGAACGTGTTCGGCGCGTAGTCGGTGGACCCGTCGGCGAGCAGCGCGATGGTGACGTCGAAGTCGCGGCTGCGGAAGAAGCCCACCGCGCACTCGCCGTGGCGGGCCAGCAGGACGTCGACGGCGACGCCGTGACCGGCATCCCGCCGGGCCGCCTCGGCGGAGACGAACCGGGTGCGGGGCATCCGGACGCGGGAAGGGCGCACCGAGGACGTGCGGGACGCTCGGGTGCCCTCTGGCTGGGCGGAGGAGGAGGAAGTCACGGTCAGATCATAGGTTCGCCGACGGCGGAATTGGGCGGGGAGTTGCCGATTTCACGGTCCCCTGTGACCGGGGGCGCTCGCACGGCCTCCGGAGTGCTAGGTGTTCTGTCCTTGGAGGTTGGGTACGCGGTCTGCCGGTGAGGCGCCTGCGAGTGCGGTGTGGCCGCGGTGGTGATTGTAGTGGTGTAGCCAGTCCTGGAAGGCGGCGACGCGTTCGGCTTCG